>CAWDIV010000021.1:0-438183 GCA_963802355.1 uncultured beta proteobacterium
CTGTCACGCCGACGGCACGGATATTCCGGACAGTAAGTTTGGGCATCACGCACGCAACTACATCACTAGAAAGCCTCAACGCAAAGCGCAAAGAGAAATCATGTGCTACTAAATTGCCGTTCCTCTTCGCGGCCTTGGCGGTATAGCTTTTCTCTTCCTCCGCGTCCTTGGCGTTTCAGCTTTTCCGACCGTCGGTCCGATTCGCTTCGTCGCCGGCTTCGGCGGCTTTGGATGTATGCGCGCCATCGAATACGCGTCCACGTACGTCCCCTCCCGCAGCGCATAAAGCCGATGGGTGCCCTCGATCAGGAATCCGAATTTCCGATAGAGGCGAACACCGGCCTTGTTGTCGGTGTACACAGTGAGCTCCAGCCTCAGGAGGTGAAGCCAGTCATCCGCAAGCATGATCGCTTCCCGCAAGAGCGCGGTTCCGATCCCCCGACCCTGCCATTCATCGCGGATCGCCATACCGAGCGTCGCAGCGTGCGCTCTTCGAGAACGAGGTACCGGATGAATGCCGACGTGGCCGACGATCTTGCCATTCACCTCCGCGAGCAGGATCCGAGCGTTCGGCGGCTGATTGGACATTAGTTCACGCCACGTCTTCACGGATGTGTACGGGATCTGAAGCGTACCGGCGACGGCTCGCGGACTATCGAATATCTTTCGAATGGCCTTATAGTCGCCCGGTTCGGCCGCACGAATGTTGATCTTCATGCGTGTGCATCTATGGCTGGTTTCCGGCAGCATGCAGCGCCAACACATCCCACACCGCCCGGTTCGCGGGCGTCGGCACACCGACATGCTCCCCGAGCTTCACCACGCCGCCCGACAGCCATTCCACTTCGAGCGGATTGCCTTGTTCCAGGTCGTGGTGCAGCGATGAGGTCATGTCGGCCGGCACTGTGTCGGCAAACGCGAGGCGCTGCTCGGCGTAGTCTTCCGGGAGCGCGACGCCGTGAGCGCGCCCGACGTCCACGACTTCCTTCATGAGTTCATATAAGAATGCGCGCGTTTGCGCATTCTTGCGTATCGGCCCGATCGCCATGCGCACCGTCGCCGTCGTGCCGGACAGTCCGACCAGGAACACGTATTTCTCCCAGATCGATCTTCGGACATCGCTGGACAGCTCCGCCTGTATGCCCGCCTTCAGCGCAGCAGCGAGCAGCTCCTGCGCGCGCGCCGAGCGCCGCCCGTCGTACTCTCCGAACACCATCCGCTGCAGGGTGCCCGTCTGATGGATCACGCCCGGGCGCGCAATGTGCGTTGCCACGTAGCCGACACCGCCCATCACTGCGCGTTCGTCGAATTCGCGGCGCAGGATGTCGTCCTTGATGACGCCGTTTTGCAGCGAGAGCACCGCCGTTTGCGGCCCCACGACCGGCTTGATCGAACGCACCGCGGCATCCATGCCCCACAGCTTCACCCCAATCAGCACTAGATCTACTGGTCCGATCGTCGCTGGATCGTCAGTCGCCTTGACGTTCTTGAGGCGTATATCGCCCTGCGGCTCGTTTTCGATCAGCAGTCCATGCTCCCGCATCGCCTCGAGATGGGCACCGCGGGCAATGAACGTAACGTCGGCACCTGCGTGCGCGAGCCGCCCGCCGAAAAAACCGCCGACGCCGCCGGAGCCCATCACTGCAATCTTCATAAGACGTGATCCGTGAACCGTGAGCCGTGAATCGAAAAAGCAACAAGAGCATTCAGCCACAGATATACACAAATACACACAGATAGTTCAAGCCGCCTCATCTTCCATGTGTTTCCGTGTGATTCCGTGGCAAACGATCTTGAAGTCAGCTGCCCGCTCACAGCTGAAAGCTCTCAGCTGTGTTCTATCTATCCGTGTTTATCTGTGTGTATCTGTGGCTCATTTTCACCACCGGCGAGGACTTCGGCGACGTGCAGGACCTTCGTCTTCATGTCCCCGCGGCGGCGCAGGCGCCCTTCGATGTGGAGCATGCACCCAAGATCTCCCAGCACCACAGCCTCCGCGCCGCTCGCGGCGATGTTGGCGCATTTGCGCTCGGCGATATGCGTGGAAATCTCGCCGAATTTAACGGCAAACGCGCCCCCAAAGCCGCAGCAGGTTTCCGCCTCCTCCATCTCTTTCAGCCTCAATCCCGGGACTTTCGCGAGAAGCTGACGAGGCTGACTCTTGACTGACAATTCCCGCAACCCTGCGCAAGAGTCATGATAGGTAATGGTTCCAATTAGATTTCCTGGGACGACGCCGACCTTGGCGACATTCACCAGGAAATCTGTCAGCTCGTACATACGCCCGCATAGATTGCGCACCCGCTCAAGTTCATCCGGCGCTTCGCTCAGAAGCTCCGGATAGTGCGTGCGTATCATGCCCGCACAGGAGCCGGATGGCGCAACCACTTACTCGAACTGCGAAAACTCGTCGAGCACTTTGCGCGCGAGCGCCCGGGCCGTCGCGCGATCGCCCGAGTTGTATCCGGGCTGCCCGCAGCAGGTCTGAGTTTCCGGCACGACGACCTCGCAGCCCGCCGCCTCGAGGAGCTTCAGCGCCGCAAACCCGATGCGCGGGCGCATCAGATCCACCAGGCAGGTTACAAACAGGCCGACGCGCATGATGCGGTGATGCGTGATGAGTGATGGGTGATAAGCGACAGATGACAACCGTTCTCACGTGACTGTATACGAAAATCCTAAAATCAGGGAAAGACCGGTTTCCGCGGCCGCATAGAATCGCGATGTGCCTGTCCCGTCTTGACCGAAAGGAATGAGATATGAAACGGTGGCCTGTTCTGCTCGCTGCAATGTGCGTGGCGATGGCTCTGTCAGCGGCGATCGCTCCGGGCCGCGCGGAGAGCGTGCTGACGCGTGTGGACCGCAGCCTCTCCTGGCCCGAGGAGCTGCCCCGCGATCTGCCACCCGGTGCCACCCGTTTTCAGCCGGCTAAATCGAACTACGTGATCGACCTGCACGGCAGCGTCGCGAATCCCGATCTGGTTGTCTTCATGGCGGGCAACCAGTACCGCGCCCTGCCGGACCTCACCCGGGAATTCCGGAAGTGGATCGCGTTGCAGCCGCAATGGAAGGGACTGCCGGCGGAGAACATCTTCTACGCCACGCTGCCGCCGGGCAAGCTGATCGAGGCGATGGAATCGGGCCTTCTGGTGCTGGGCAATTACTGGCTCGAGGTGAGTCCGGCCCGGTTGTGGCCCGACGTCTTCATGACCGGCCCGCGGCAGCAACAGCGATTGTTCAAGCTCGGCCTGATCGACCGCTACACTCCGTACGCGAGCAACCGCGGCAGCGTGCTGCTGGTGCGGGCAGGGAATCCCCTGCGCATCAACGGCGTGAATGACCTCGCGCGCCCGGAAGTCCGCGTCGCGATATCGTCGCCGGCGCGCGAGGCTGCCTCGTACGACAGCTATTCTTCGACGATCGATGCACAAGGCGGAGCGGGCCTTTCGAAGACAGTGCTGGCCAAATCCAACACGCTCACTCCGGATTACGTGCACCACCGCGAAAATCCCCAGTTCATTGCCGATCAGCTAGCCGACGTGGCGCCCATGTACCTACCACTTCGGCGAGTATCTGAAAGTGCGGTTTCCCGGCGTCTTCGACTACGTGCAGCTTCCGCGCGAGGGCAATACGATCGACAGTCTCGCGATCGCCAGAATCAAGTCGGCGCTGCGGCCGAAAGCTGCGGCCGCGTGGATGGAATTCATGCGGAGCGACGCCGCCGCGGCCATTTATGGCCGACACGGCTTCGACCCCGCCACGAGCGAGGAACGCGCAAAGGAAGTCGTACTCAAATAGGAGCGAAGGAGCCCTGGATTTTGGCGTCGAGCATCGCAAAGGTTGACGCCAAGTTGAGCTTGCGGCTCTCGACAATCTTGTTTCGATATGAGGTCAATGGCGTCGTTAGTCGCCTGCCACGAAGTAGGTCATGCGCCACCCGTGCGTGGTGCGCTCAAAGCCCGCGCGATGACTCGTGCCTGCTTTGACGGGGCATTCGATAACTCTCTTTGTGATGAACCCACATTTGCGGCTGGTTACCCGATGCAGTTGCGTTAAGTAGTCTCGCTTAGTGCGCCAGGCGTCCAGTGCCTGACGTGCGTCGCGATCGCCGCCGAAGCTCCAGGTAAATTCGCGGACCATGAGCTTGTCGAGGGTAGCAAAATCGTGTCGAGCGGCGGCAGAACTGATGGTTTTTATCACCTCTTGTGCATCCACCGGGATCGGGGCGCCAGCCACCGCGGAACCGACGGCCCATGAGAGCCCAAGAATGGTGGCGGCGGAAGTCAATTTCATTAATGAGCCAATGGCTTGCAGGGCGCCCGTCATAGGTGCCAATCAATGCTGGCCGTCGACATCAGATTTCGCCGAGTGCCGGCCGCTTGCGATTATGCCAACAATGAATGCCAGGACCGCCCCGATCGGTCCAAATAAGAAAGCGCTTGTCATCGCCGCTTCGAGCTCGCGATCGTGCCGATTCGAAGAAAACTGGAGTACGGGAAAGTAGCCTGCGACGGCGACAACAATGTAGCCAGCGATGCCACAGAGCAAGCCGATACCGAAACGCTTCAACGGCAGGTTCCTCTATTTGGTGTCGGCAAACTGAGAAAAGTCCTGCCTGCCGTTTGGCCCCCAGGTTTTTCATGGTTCGATGAAATTCTATTGACCAAGGTAAGCCTCTCTCTGGCACAGCGTCAATGTGCTGTTCGATCAGCGTTGACTTGCGCTTTACGGCATCTTATACATGGGCAGGAAAGGAAATCCCGTGATGCGTTCCTGGCACGGCCTCGCGTTCGTAGCCGTTATCGCCACCGCGCTTGCCTCCGCCGCACCCGGCCGCGCGCAGACACCGCCCAAATACCCGGTGAAACCGATCCGCATCGTGGTGCCCTCCAGCGCCGGAGGCACGCAAGACACTCTGGCGCGCCTGATCGCGCCGAAGCTGAGCGACGGCTTGAAACAGCCCGTGGTGGTGGAAAACCGATCCGGCGCGGGTGGGATGCTCGGCGCTTCCGTCGTCGCCAAGGCCGCCCCGGACGGTTACACCCTGCTCCTCGCATCGCCCGGCTTCGCGGTGGGCGCGGCGATACGCGAGAATCTGCCGTCACGACCCGCGCAAGGATTTCACGGGCGTCGCGCAGATCGGATACAGCACCACCGTCCTCAACGTGACGCCCTCCCTCGGCGTCAAATCGGTGAAAGAGCTGATCGCGCTCGCTCACGCCCAGCCCGGCAGGATCCTCTTCGGCTCCGCCGGGGCCGGCAGCTCCACGCACATGAGCGCGGAAAGGTTCAAGCTCGCCGCCGGCATCGACGCCAAGCACGTCGGGTTCAAGGGCCAGCCGGAATTTCTGCTCGAGATCGTCGCCGGGCGCATCCACTTCGGCGTTGGCGGCTTGGGACCCGCACTGCCCTTCATCAGGGACGGCAAGTTGCTGCCCCTCGTGGTAACCACGCCCCAGCGCTCGCCGCTGCTGCCGCACGTGCCCACCAGCGCAGAGGTGCTGCCCAACTGGGGCCGGGATGGGTCGCAAGGCGTGCTGGCGCCGTCCCGGACGCCGCGCGCCATCGTCCATCAACTCAACAAGGAGGTTGGACGCATCCTCGATCTCCCTGAAGTGAAGGAACGGCTGCAGTCGGTAGACTTCAATGTCGTCAGGAGCACGCCGGAGGAATTCGACCAGGCACTTCGCGCGGATATGGAAGTGTTTTCCAGGGTGGCCAAGGCCGCCGGACTCATTGCAAAATAGCGCGCCGGTGCGAGCATCCACCAGGATCGATCTCGGGAGAAAGCCATGGATAAAATTGTTGCATCGCCGGAGCAAGCAATCGCCGACGTGACCGACGGGTCGACCGTCGCTATTGCGGGTTTCAGCGTGGCGCACGGTTTCGCGAACAGCCTCATCCTCGCGCTGCGCGCGAAAGGCACGAAGAACCTCACGCTCGTGTGCAATTCTCTAGGCGATTCCGGAGCTACGCGCGGACAGATCCTCGCGGAGAACAAGCAAGTGAAAAAGCTGGTGGCTGCGTTCTCAGTGCGACCGGGGAGCCCAACTGCAAGCGAAGAACAGATCAACACGGGTGAGCTCGAGGTCGAGCTCGTGCCCCAGGGGATCCTCGTCGAGCGCTGCCGCGCCGGCGGCGCAGGCATCCCCGCCTTCTATTCGCCGACGAGCGTCGGCACCGACCTCGTCAAAGGCCGCGAGCACCGCGAGTTCGACGGAAAGCAGTACGTGCTCGAGCACGCGATCCGCCTCGACTACGCCTTCTGCCGCGGTTATCGCGCCGATCGCCTCGGCAACGTCCAATTTCGGGGAGGCAACCAGAACTTCAATCCGAGCTTCGCCAAGGCGGCCAAGTGCGCGATCGTCGAGGTCGACGAGATCGTCGAGCCGGGCGGAATCCCCCCGGAGCTCGTCGATCTTCCAGGCATCTTCGTGAAGCGCGTCGTGAAGACCACGCAGCCGAAGGAAGGCAAGCTCTGGAAGCGCCCGGAACGCCGTCCGGCGGACAAGCCGCGGCTCTACAACGACAAGCCCGCCCTGACGCGCCAGGGCATCGCCAAGAACGCGGCGAAGCTCGTGAAGGAAGGCACCTACGTCAACCTGGGGGTCGGCATCCCGACGATGGTCTCGAACTACTTCAAGGATCGCGACGTGATCCTGCACGCCGAAAATGGCGTCCTCGGCTATGGCCGCATGCTCACGGAAGAGCACGAGATCGATGCCGACATCTTCAATGCTGCGGGCCAGTACGTTGCGCTGACACCCGGCGCGTCATTCTTCGACAGCGTCACGTCGTTCGAGATGGCGCGCGGCGGGCACATCCACACGGTGATACTCGGCGCGTACGAAGTCGACGAGACGGGCAGCGTCGCGAACTGGAGCACGGCGGACGCGAAGCGCGGTGGCATCGGCGGTGCGATGGACCTGCTCTCGGGGAAAGGCGACCTCATCATCGTGATGGAGCACAGCGACAGCAAGGGCCGCCCGAAGCTGCGCAAGCAATGCTCCTATCCCCTCACTGGAAAAGGCTGCGTGAGCTACGTCGTGACCGACCTATCGGTATTGCGCTGGGACGGCGGCAAGTTCGTGCTCGACGCAGTGGCGCCGGGGTTCACGCCGCAAGAAGTGATCGCGCTTACGGAGATGGAAATCGCCGCCGGGACGGAGGTTCGTGCGATGGAGTAGCCCGCATGTTTCACGAATAATGGGATTGCGACCGTTCCCAACACAGGGGGAAAAATGCCATGGCTAATGAGATCAAAACAACTTCCACGGGAATGAATCAGAACGTCGCTGGAATGCTTTGCTATCTGGCGGGCTGGATCACCGGGCTGATTTTTTTCCTGATCGAGAAAGACAACAAATTTGTCCGATTCCACGCGATGCAATCGATAATCACCTTCGGCGGGCTGACTATGCTGTTCCTGTTCCTCGGATTCATCCCCTTCATCGGGTGGATGCTGTTCCCCGTTCTGGGCATAGCGCAGGTGGTGCTGTGGATACTGCTGATGGTGAAAGCCTATCAGGGAGAACAATTCAAGCTGCCGATCATCGGCGATCTGGCGGAGAAAAATGTCTAGAACGGCAGGGCCAGTCCCTGCGTCTTGAAAAACGCGGCCACCGCGGCGGTCCAGATCGGTACCCCGGGCCGCCGGCGCGAGCGAAAGCACACCGGCGTCGAGCGGTGTCGGGCGTCGGCGCTCTGGCCGAGACGGCGGCGCTACGACCAACTCGCGCCAGACGGGGCGAGAAGACAATGCCGCTTTGACATGAGACTCAATTCTTTTCGTCCTTGAATCCGATCTGCCGGTGTGAGCCGTCGCAGAAAGGCTTGTTGTTCGATCCGCCGCACCGACACAGCGCAAAGCGCTCCGTTGGAGCACCTTCCTCCCGGGTCGTGTTACGCAGCTCTGGTGCCCCCGTCACCACATACGGTCCGTTCGGCATAATGAAGATCGCAACGCTACTCTCCGGCGCATGATATTCAAGACCAGCGACGGAGTAGGTCAGCGCATAGTCGTCGCGCTTGTTCTCCACGGGACCCTTTAGCTTCGCGGAAGAGAACCCGATCTTGACGTGCGTCCCGTCGCAGAAGGGCTTGTTCGCCGAGGCGCCACATCGACAAAGCATCATCGTCGGCCGAGTCCGGATCGGGCCACGCTGGTTCGCAAAGCTGGTGACGTCATTCACATAATAGGGGCCATTCGGATATGGCGTGATACTCGGATTGAAATCCGGATCCATTGATATCACCTTGGCGGTTCAGCTTTGCGTTTGAACCCAGTCCCACACCTGCCCCGCGCGCTCGACGATCGCCTCGACGTCCTCGGCGAGCACGTACCGCGCGGCGACGAGCCGCTGCGTTTCTTCGCGCACGCGCTCGAGGTATGCCTCCCGCGACGGATAGCGCTCTTCGATCGACTTCCGGGGATCGCCGCTCTTTTCGCGCTCCGCTCGCGTGCGCGGGAACGGCAACGTCGAGCCTATCATCGACATGACGTCGCCTGCGCCGCCCTGCCCGGAATGGCGCGGGTTCCAACCGCAATAGGTGGCGAGCGGTGCCAGCAGCTCGGGCGGCCGTATGCCCGTCACCTCGTTGCCGTCGGAGTCGATCGCCGGCACGTAGGTACGGTAAGCAGCGCCGACCTTCGCCGGGTAGGTGGGGATGCCGCGCTCGAACTCGGGCCCGAAGTCAAGCTTGTGCGGCCGCACGATGCGTTCGGGAAAGCGCGCGCCAGTCAGCGAGCGGAAGTACGGCGCGGTGGACTCCGCCTCGACGGCGGTTCCGTCGGACAGGCGCGGGTAGGCGCTCGCGGGCGGCTCGACTCCCTCGCTCACCCAGCGGTCGAGGTTCACCAGCGCGGCGCGCAGCAGCGGCGCGTAATCCACGACGTTGAAGCGATTGGCGCCGCGGCCCCCGCTGGTGGGATCGGCCGGCGGGGGCGGCAGAGCGCCCGGCATGTGCTGCGTGCCGGCAAGGTGATAGACGCGCACGAAGTCCGGCGGCGCGATGTCGCGGCGACCGTCGACGTCGGTGTGGATGAGGGAAGCGTCGCCGCGCCAGTACTCGGCGGAAGTATTGACCGCGAAGATGCGCGGCACGCGCCCGCGGGCGCGCTGGCGCGCGAGCAGCGCCTCGTAGTCGAACGGCGCCAGACTGCCGGCCGCTTCCTTCGCGTTCAACGAGGGCTGGCCCAGGCGCATGTTGAATTCGCCGCGCCTGCCGCCCGCGACGTTCGGCAGCACCGCGTCGAACACCATGCGCCCCTGCTCGTCCTCGTCCAGGCCCAGGAACAGCAGATGGCGCAGGAAACGCCCGCTCTGCGAGTTGCCGAAAACATACGCGCGCTCCAGCGCGCCGGCGCAGGGGTTGCCGCTCGCCGCGGCGCCCCAGCGCAGCCACGCAGTAGTGTCGCGCACCGCCAGGAACCCCAGCCCCACCACCGGCGGCTCGGCCGAGCGATAAACGACATCGTAGATATTCCCGGGCTTGAAGCCCTCCTTCATCTCGATGTGCCCGGCATCGGAGAAGCGCCACGCCGCGCGCGGGATCTCGACCGGGGCGGCGGCGGCGTGCTCGCGCACGGTCACGCGCGCCTGGGGATCGTTGAGATCCACCGTCGGGTTTGGAATGTGGTAGCGGTCGGCGAGCGGCAGCGTCTGCGTTGCGCTGTTCGGCTGTAGCTCGCAGCGGATGAAGCCGGTGACGCCCCGCGCGCGCGGCGCATCGAGCGCCATCATGCCGTCGCGACGCGGCACGTCGGCCTGCCAGCCCACCCACGCCAGCGTGTAACCGTGACGCATCAGGAAGCCGTTGCCGAAGTCCTGGGCCGTGGTCGGATCGGAGACGCGCCCGGTGCTGTTGAATCTGCCGAGAGTGACCTTGAGTCCGCGGTTGGCGACGTCCATCAGCAGACGGCCGTTGCCCTTGCGCATGTCCACCGGCTTCAGGAGATAGAAGTCGGCGGCGAACTCGACGCGCCCGACCGCGTTCTTTGGCGCGAGCCCGATATCGGTAATGTTCCGGTGCAGGGGGTGAGCGGGGTCGGCGGCGAAGCGTATCGTCCCCGCGATCTTCTCGTAGGCGCCGGCCGCGGCAAATGGCTGTCCGTCGAGCACCACGGCTCGCGTATGCATCTCCAGGCCCTTCACCATCTCGTTCCGCTGCTCCGGCGTATCCATGTCGTGCCTCCTGTTCTTGCGTATCTACCGAACGATGCCCATGGATCGGATTGTAGTCCGTCTGCGACTCAGAACTTCACGGCATCCGATTTCCGACGGTCGGATTCGCGGCGGTCGGCCTCGCGCCGTGCGTCTGCGGCCTTCTGCTCGTCCATCATCATGAATTTGTAGTCGTTCAGCACGGCGCGGAAATAGTCGACCTTGCCGTCCTGGCCGGTGCGGAAATGGATCTTGAGGAACGAGCCCAGGTTGTCGGGCACCGGTATGCGGCTCTTCAAGTGCCAGGTGAGCCACCAGCCCGAGGCGCCGCGCTCGTCCGGTGCGCCGTAACGCGCCGTCAGGTCGGCCATCAGCTTGTCGGGCAGCGGACCGTCGCGCAGCGTCTGCTCGTACATGATCATGCCGCCGACGCTTCCGGTGACGGGCGAACTGAAGGCGACGGTAAACTTCGAGCCGTCCGTAAGCCGCAGCGTTTCCTGGTATGCGCTGTAGGCCGGTGCCCTCCAGTCCGATTTGCGCTGGGGGCTGATCTCGGCTATCTCCGGACCGAGCTTGCTCTCGAGCTCCGGCAATGTCATGCCAAGGCGTAGTCCTCGCACCACGAAATCCGCCCGCGACTCGGCCGCCTTGGCCCAGGCGGCCTGTTTCGCCGCGCGCGCCGCCTGCTGCTCTTCCGGCGTCGCTTTCGCGCCCGGTGCCTGCGCGCTGGCCGGTACCGCCCACGCCGACGCAATCAGCCCTGCCGCCGCGATTGCCATAAGGCACGGCGCCAACCGACACGAGGTCTCGTTTCCCACCACCCCACCTCCTCCTCAATTGTAATTCCTAAGGCGGGAAGAGACTATTTCCGAATTCCGGCTTCTGGAGCCCCCTTCACTTCTTCTTCGCGGCCTTCTTTGGAGCTTTCTTCGACGGCGGCTTCTTCGGCGCCTCGTGGAGACCCATCATGTTTCCCTCGGTATCCTTGAACGCCGCGATCCAACCCATATCGGGGCCGATCTCCGTCCTCGGCATGCAAATCGTGCCGCCCGCCGCCTCTACTCTCTTGAGGAAGGGATCGATGGATTTCACTGCGACGTAATTCATGAAGGGTTGATCGGGCATCTTGCGCTGCATGAGCCCGCCGTTGATGCCGTCTTCACCCTTTTTCTTGGTCTCAACCAAGAAGTACTTCATCTTCCACGGGTCGCTGATCTTCCAGCCGAAGGCTTGTCTATAAAATTTTTGCGCCCGTTCAATGTCGTCTGCCGGGATTTCAAAATGAACGATTGAGTTTGGCATGGGATCCTCTCGATGATTGCGGCTGATGTGACAGGGACGCGTCGCAAACGTTCGAAACGCATGAGACGGAAGGCGGAGGTTCTGCTCCATCGAACCACGATGTCTGCTTACACGGGGCTTACAGCGCGGCCGCGGGCAGTAGGGGGCTCACCGTCACCTCGGGCCTGTCGGCTCGAGATGGCTCCTTTCGTCTTCCGCCTTGCGCCTTTCGCCTTTCGCCTTCCCTCATCCGGTCCCAGATTCGCTTCTTTCACCACTTTCTCCCACTTTGCCGTCTCCGACGCGGGTATCTGCCCGCCCATTACGTCGGTCAATGCCGCCGCGGCGCCTTTGTACGGTACGTGCACGATGTTGATGCCGGTCATGAGCTTAAGCAGCTCGATGGATAGATGAGGCGAAGCGCCGACGCCGGAAGAACCGAAACTGATCTTGCCAGGGTTCGCCTTGGCGTGCGCGATGAACTCACGGAGCGACTTGGCCGGCATCGACGGATGCACATCATGGTTCAATGCAACCGGGGCTTGGCTTCTGCCGAATCCGATTCGCTGCTCCTGGCCGAACGGCGTTTCTTGTGCAGCAGCTCGAGCTCGCGCTTGGTCGGAGTACGCCAATGGGGCTTGGGACCGTGCAGGCTGTAACGGCGCGACAGAAAGGTTCGCAGCGATTCGTCCTCCAGGTCGATATCCCCCAGACGGCGGACTGCGCCGCCTTCGAGGGCGGCAATGGCGAGCCCGTCACGGAACAGCACACGGTTGTGCGCGATTGCGGGCACGCGGCCATCCGGCGTAAGGATCCCCACCAGGTTGAGCGGATCGGCGCCGGAGAGCGCGACGAGCTCGCCGCTCTTCTCCTGCTTGCGCACGGCGCGCAACCGGCCCACCGCGTCCGGAAGGGCAAACTGCTCGCCGCCAAATCCGGAGACAAACCGTCCGCCGCGTATCTCGCCGCGCGCCTCGAGCCTCCGGTAGACCCGCGCGAGCTCGCGCCACGTCGGCAACCTGGATTCGCGTGCCAGGAGGGAGCGGAACACGACGCCGTAGCGCTTGAGCAGCGTGCGCGCAATAGTTTCCGTCCTTGCCTCCTCCCGGTTTCTTACGCTCGCAGCGACACCGTTACTCTCTTTCTCGGTCATTCCTTTGTCCCGGCTGGAATCGGGTGGCTGGATGGGATCGTCCTGCCCCAGGAGCAGCGCCCAGCGCCCCGCCGTGTCGACGCCGTATGCACTCCTCCGGGAGTTGGGACGCGCGGAGAAGCTCTTGCGTTTTTCCGGCGGCGTGAGCAGCGCACGCAGGCCGCTGAAGCTGTCGGCGGTCACCAAACCGGCACCCGCCAGCTCCCCGAGCGCGCGCTCGACCTGGGTCCGCAACAGACCCGTGGCCATCACCAGCTCGTGGAAGAACAGGGCGCCGCGCGCGCGCAACGCCTCATGCACGGCGCGTCCCTCCGATGTGAGCGCCTCCGCCTGCAGCTCGCCGGGGACTCTCCACAACGCGGCATCGCTTCGCTGCAAGAGCGCGATGGGCGAGCTCTTGAGCGGCGCCTTGCCCGCTGCGTCCATGGGCGTCAACCGGCCCCAAGCCACCCGGCCGCTCATGCAGAGGGTATCGATGTACGTCGGCCCGTAGTCGCGAACGCGCGCCGGCAGCACGTCGTGCTCCCACGCTGCAGCCGCCAGCTCGTAGCCATCGAGCTGCTCGATCACGGCGGCCAGACCTTCCACGCCGTTCACCTGACTGTCGGACGTAACGTGCTGCCAATGGAGGAGGAAGCGCATGAAGTCGGCGGCTGTGACTGGTTCGACCTCGGCGCGCAGCCGATTCAAGCGTGTAGCGATGGATGCGGGCGAGTAGCCGGCGATCGCACCATTGCAAGTCCTCAGGCATTGTGCTTTCTCCAGCACCGCTCACCCCCATCCCCTCTCCCACGGAGGAGAGAGGGGAGATATCAGCGTCCCTTCCCACCGCGGAAGGGGCGAGTCGGGGACTGAAGTGTCCCCTAAGGATGCGGCCTTCCGTCTCCAGCGCCAGTAGCGCTCCATCGATCAGATCGGTTTCATCGAGCGCAAGCGAGTTTGCCAGCTCGCGCGCAGTCACGGGTCCCAGCACTTCCATGCGGCCGCGGATGAGCTCGCGGGCCGCATCTTCACGCGCCCATTGCTTGTGTATTCGCTCCGGAATGACCGGCGCGGCGGATTGCGCCACGACCGCATTCAACTCCTCGAAGCGCTCCACTGCCACCCAGTAGTCGTTCGACTCGAAAGCGCGGCCGGCGGCAACCAGCTCGCCGAATAGCACGGGCCAGTTCTCCTGGCCCGGACGCGAGGATATTTCGTCGCGACGTATGTATCCCGCCAGCAGCAGCCCATCGTGCAGCTCGTCGGCGGTCGTGGCAACCGGCCAGGCCTCGTCGCGCGTACGCTGTATGGCAGCCGGGTCGAGCGCCCCGAGATCGTCGACATTCCGCGGCTCCGTGGCGCGGCGCGTGTACACAGCCTGCGTGCGGCGCTCCTCCAGAGGCGCGTCGTCGAGGAAGGTGTACACCGCTGAATTCAGCAATTCGTGGCAAAACACCGAGGGTTCCGGCGTTTCCTTCGCGATACACCGTACCTCGCCCTTGAAAATGCGCTCCAGCACAGGCACGAGCCGCGGCAGATCCATCGCCTCTTCGAGACCGTCCTTCAGCGCCTGCTTGACGAGCGGATGGTCCGGGACTTCACGCGCCCCGTGGATATTGTCTATACAGGCGGCGGCGTCGGGAAAGACGCCCTGCAGCAGGTCCTCCGCGTACATGCGTTGCAGCTGCGCCGGCACCCGCACGCCATTGCGATTACGCGGCACCGCCAGTGCCAGCGTGGTGCTCCAGCGCCAGCGGGTCTCGAAAATCGGCGAATCGAGCACGGCCTGGATCAGCGTCTCGCGCACCGTGTTCGGATGAAGGTAGCGGCATACGTCCGTCAGCGGAAAGGAATGCGATGCGCCGAGCGACAGTATGATGCCTTCGTCGGTAGCGGCGGCCTGGAGCTCGAAGTTGAAGCTCTGGCAGAATTTCTTTCTGAGCGCGAGGCCCCAGGCGCGGTTGATGCGGCTGCCGAACGGGGCGTGCACGGCGAGCTGCATCCCGCCGCTTTCATCGAAGAAGCGCTCGAACACCAGCGTCTGCGCGCTGGGCACGACACCAAGTGCCCGCTTCCCCTCGGCCAGATATGCCGCGACCTGCTCGGCGGCGGAGCGCGAGAGCTCGTAGTCCTGCGCGAGCCAAGCGACGGCGCCTTCGAGTTCGCCTTCGGCGCGCGGCTGCTCTGGCCCCGGCAGCAGCGCGTCTGCGGCGGAGCGCAGCCGGGAGACGGCCGCGCTCACCTCGTCGCTGCGCGAAGGCGCCTCACCGAGCCAGAACGGCATCGAAGGCGGCTGGCCTTGCGCGTCGGCCACCCGCACGACGCCGCTGCCGATCCGGAGGATCCGCCATGACGTATTTCCGAGCTGGAAGATATCGCCCGGCAGCGACTCGATGGCGAAGTCCTCGTTCAGCGTTCCGATGAACACCCCTTCGGGCTCGAGCAGCGACCCGGTAGTCGAATACCTCGGGGATCGCCCCACCCGAGGTGATCGCGATCATGCGCGAGCCACGCCGGGCCCGCAGCTTGCGATTGATGGCGTCGTGGTGGACCAGCGCGGCACGCCGGCCGCGGCGGGTCGTGTAGCCGGCCGCGAGCATGGCCACGACATCGTCGAACTCTTCGCGATTGAGATCGCGATACGGATACGCGCCGCGGAGCAGCGACAGCAGCGCATCCTCGTCCCATTCCTCGGCGGCCGTTTCGGCGACGATCTGCTGCGCGAGCACGTCGAGCGGCTTGTCGGGAATACGGATGCGGTCGAGCTCGCCGTCCCGGGCGGCGCGCACCATCGCCGCGCACTCGATCAGGTCGTCGCGGGTCATTGGAAAGACGCGCCCTTTCGGCAAGCCCTTCACGGTGTGACCGGAACGCCCTACGCGCTGCAGCAGCGATGCGATGCGGTGCGGGGAAGAGATCTGGCAGACGAGATCGACGTGGCCTATGTCTATGCCCAGTTCGAGCGACGCGGTGGCCACCAGCACCTTCAATCGACCGCTGCGCAGACGCTCTTCCGCATCGAGACGCTTTTCCTTTGACAGGCTGCCGTGATGCGCGGCGACATGCTCCACGCCGAGCTTCTCGCTCAGGTTGAACGCCATGCGCTCGGCGAGGCGCCGGGTATTGACCATGATAAGGGTGGTGCGGTGCGATTCGATCAGCTCGATCAGCCGGTTGTAGTTCTCCTGCCAGACTTCCCCGGCCATCACCGCCTCGAGCGGCGAGCCGGGCACCTCGATCGCGAGATCCATGCGCCGCTGGTGCCCGCGATCTACGAATCGCGCACTCCGCGGTCGCCCCGGAACCCACCAGAAACCGCGCTACTTCTTCGATCGGCTGTTGCGTCGCGGAGAGCCCGATGCGCTGCAGACGCCGCCCGCAAACGTGGTCGAGCCGCTCGAGCGACAGCGCCAGGTGCGCGCCGCGCCGGGACTCCAGCACCGCGTGAATCTCGTCGACGATCACGATTCGTGCCGTCTTGAGCATTTCACGCGAGCGCTCGGCGGTCAGCAGCATGTAAAGGGACTCGGGAGTCGTGACGAGTATGTGGGGCGGCGTGCGCAACATTGCGGCGCGCTCGCTTTGCGGAGTGTCGCCGCTGCGAACGGCGGCCGTGACGCGCACCGGCGGCAACCCTGATTCCTCGGCCAGGCGGCGGATCTCGCGGCGCGGCTCAGCGAGATTCTTGTGGATATCCGCGGACAGCGCCTTGAGCGGAGACACGTAGACGACGCGCACCTCATCCGGCAATTCGCCCCGTTCGAGGCCCTCCCGCAGCAACTGGTCGATTGCCGTAAGGAAGGCGGCCAGCGTCTTGCCGGAACCGGTCGGCGCGGCGATCAGGGTGTTGTCGCCGCGCCGGATTGCGCGCCAGCCTTCGACCTGCGCTTCCGTCGGCGGCAGCACGCGACTGCCGTCCCCTTCAGGTTCGGAAAAGCGGCTGTTCCACCAGCGCTGGAGAACGGGATGAAAGTCTTGGGGCAACATCGAATCTGCTGGAATATACCTCAAGAGACACCCGCCACCTACGGGAATTCAATGGGAGCGCGGTTCCAAGAGGAAGGGTGAATGAGGAAGGGTGAATGAGGAAGGCGGAAGCAAGAATCTCGAAGACTATCCTCCCTTCCGCCTTCCGGCCCAACCCGTGGCCGCGAGACTAACAAAAACGATGCCGGCTATTCCCAGCGCAACGCCAGTCATCCTTCCGGCGCCGTGGCCGGCGTCGCGTAGTCCATGATTTGATGCGCGTGAGCGCCGGCGGCGCGAACGGTCAAACCAGAAAAAAGCCGGCAAGCCGGCTTTTTTAGGGCTGGTTGCCGGACTTTTCTATTTCTTGTCGTCTTTCTTCTTGTCCTTCTTCATGTCCTCCTTGTGCATGTCGTGCTCGCCTTTCTTCATGCCGCCCTTGCCTTTGTCACCCTTCTTCATCTCGTCCTTCATCATTTCGCCTTTGGCCATGTCCTTCATCATCTCTTCTTTCTTCATGTCCTTCTGCTTATCCTTCTTTTTGTCCTTCTTCATCTCGTCCTTCTTCGTCTCGTCCTTCTTCGTCTCCTGAGCGTAAGCCCCGTCCCCGACGAGCGACATGCAACACGCAAACACGACCGCAATCAGCTTTTTCATGTCCTGCCTCCTCGTATCAAAGTCCAGGAATCAACGCTGCGTCATTAAGTAACCCGTTCCTGGTTTTCGTCACTCGTCACTCGTCAGTCGTCACGCCGTTTCCGCCTACGAGCCGCTATACCAGTTATACCCCTGGTCCTCCCAATAGCCGCCCGGATACTCGTTGGTGACGAAGATGGCGGCGATGTGCTTGGGATTCTTGAATCCGAGCTTGGTCGGCATGCGCAATTTCATCGGAAAACCGAACTCGGCCGGCAGAATCTGGTCCACGAAGCGGAACGTCAGCAAGGTCTGCGGATGCAGCGCGGTCGGCATGTCGATGCTGGTTGAGTACTTGTCCGCGCACTTGAATCCCACGTACTTCGCGGTGAGGTCGGCACCGATGCGCTGCAGGAAATCGCTGAAGCGCACGCCGCTCCACTTGCCGATCGCGCTCCAGCCTTCAACGCAGATGTGACGCGTAATCTGCGAGACCTGCGGCTGCAGCGCATAGAGCTCGGGCAGCGTCCACGGCCTCTTCTCGCGAATGAGGCCCGAGAGCTCGAGCTTGTAGCTCGCAGCGTCCACCTGCGGCACCTCGTCCATTCCGTAGAACGCGTTGAACGGGAATGGCATCGTTATCGCGCTTTCCGGGAATTCAGGCGCCAGCCGGTTCGGGTCGAAGATCCAGTCCTGGACGCGGTCGTTCCAGCGCGACATGGCCCACAGCATCTTTTGCACGGACTCGCCGTCGGTAACGCTGCATCCCGCAAGCAGTGCGAGCGCCCCGAGGCTCAGGCCCTTGCGCAGGAACAGCCGCCGCTCCAGTTGCGCAATCTGCCCGCGAGGCTGGTCCTTGAGGCTGTTCGCCATGCCAGATAGTCGTTTCATGTGAAAGTCCGTTGAGAACCAATATTAGCCACGGAAACACACGGAAGCACACGGACGGAACAGCAACCAAGACAACAATCGACAAACAAGATCATTTCGGAAGTACGGGCATGATCTTGCCGTCCATGCGGTTCGCATACGCGCATGCTGATTCCCTAAGTTTGTGCTTTCCGTGTGTTTCCGTGTGATTCCGTGGCTGAATTTACTCTTCCAGCGTCAGCGGGGAGACGCACTCTGCCGGTGAACATGCTCGGGAACGTCCGCGGCACGAGCGCCACCATAGCGACGTGCACGACCACGAAGAGCAACATCGCCGCCATTGCGAAGAAGTGCACGTAGCGCGCGCCTTCGTAATCGCCCATGACGAGGCCCAGCGTCTGAAACTGCACGGGTTTCCAGATCACCAGTCCCGACAGAATCAGGACCACGGCGACAACTATCGCTCCCAGGTAGGCGGCACGTTGCGCGGCGTTGTAGAAACGGAGATCCTCGTGCGCGAGCTTGCCGCGCAGCGCTTGCCCGACGTCGCGGAATACCGCGCCGGGCGAAACCGGCAGGAGCTTGCGGCGGAAGTGTCCGGAGAAAATCCCGTATGCGACGTAAACGACGCCGTTGACGGCGAGGAGCCACATGGCGGCGAAGTGCCACTGCAGGGCGCCGGCGAGCCAGCCGCCCAGCGTCCATTCGGCGGGAAACTTGAAACCGAAGAGCGGCGAAGCGTTATAGATCCGCCACCCTGAGAGCACCATGATCAGGATGGCTACGGCGTTGATCCAATGAGTGATTCGGACGACCAGCGGGTGAACCGCGACCATTCGTTCCGGACCCGGCGCCATCACTCTCTCCTCGTGGTCGGACATGGCTAGCGTGGCGCGGTCAACCGGCGCCCCGATCCTATCTACGCGCCCGCGAGAGTATCGGATGCGTGGTTTCTCGTGAGAATCCTAGCACCGCGCCCATGCGGCTTCAACGGGCGGCGGCGCCTGCCTTATCTCGCGAGCGGATCCGGCGCCCGGATCGTCGATGCAGGACCTGGAGCGTCCAGCCCTCGGATTCCCCGGTATCGGCGGGCGGACTCATTTGATACAGTTCGGCTACCACCAACCTGATTTGAGGGTAGAGCAATGTCCAGGACATTCAGTGCATCTTTGATCGCCGCCGCGTTCGTGCTCATTCCGCTTGCCGCCGAGGCCCAGGACAAGGCCAAGGGGCCCCCTCCCCTGCCTGACGGAAAAGGCAAGCAGCTGGTCGAGGGCATGTGTTCCGGATGCCACGCGCTCCAGCTGATCCCCAACAGCTCCGGCTATACGCGAGAGCACTGGAGAGAGCTGGTCGGTGCGATGGTCGACCTCTCCGGCAACGCACAGCAGCAGACCGAGGTCATCGAGTATCTCGCGACGAATTTCCCGCCGAACAATCGGCGCGCGGCGAAGCTGGTGCCGGGCAATTTCGAGGTCACGTTCAAAGAGTGGGTGATGCCGCAGCTCGGGCAGCGCACCCGCGATCCGATCCAGGCTGCCGACGGTTCGATCTGGTACGCCGGCCAATTCGGCAATCTGATCGGGCGGCTGGATCCCCGCACCGGTCAGATCAAGGAATATCCGCTGCCGGCGAACTCGATGCCGCACACTGTGGAGCTCGATCCCAAGGGCAGGCCGTGGTACTCCGGCAACAAGAACGGCTCGATTGGCTGGATCGATCCCGCGACCGGCAAAGCGACCGTCTACAAGATGCCCGATCCGGCAGCGACGGATCCGCACACGATCGCCTTCGACAAGAAGGGCATCGTGTATTTCACCTTCCAGGCGGCCAACATGGTGGGCCGCCTCAATCCGGAGACCGGCGAGATCAAGCTCGCCAAGGTCGCTGCGGAGCGCTCGCAACCTTACGACATCAAGTTCGATGCAGAAGGCACGCTGTGGGTCTCCTGCAATGCGCGCCCCTGCCTGCTGAAGGTCCACCCCGACACGCTGGCTATCACCGAAGTCAAGCTCCCGCTGCCGATTACGACCGTGCGCCGCTTCGATATTGCGCCCGACGGCACGATCTGGTACGTGAATTCGGGCGGCGGCCGGCTCGGCCGTCTCAACCCGAAGTCGGGCGAGATCAAGGAGTGGGATTCACCCTCCGGTCCGCGTTCGCATCCCTACGGCATCGTGGTCCTCGACGATGCCATCTGGTACAACGAGTCCGGCGTGCGGCCCGATGCGCTGGTCCGTTTCGACATCGCGACCGAAACGTTCCAGAGCTGGCCGATCAAGTCCGGCAACCTCTACGCCGGCCTTGTGCGCAATGCACGCAAGACGCCGCAAGGCACCCTGCTGATCCACCAGACTGCGACCAACCGCATCATCGAGGTGACGCCGCAGCGGCGCGCCGGGGCGCGGTAGGCCCGCGGTTCAGAAGACAAAGTCAACGGCCCGGCGGTTTCACCGGGCCGTTTTGTCTGGTCAGGATAGCGTCGGCCATTACGCTGCGAGCCGAATTTCCTCTGTAGGGAAATCGGACCTTGTAGACGCGGTCCTGCGACGCTAACTTAAAGAGGACAGCAACACGACGTGACGGCGATTCCTTGCCTGCCGAGGAGCCAAGAGCGAACCGCTAGCACAACACGCCGGAGCAGCGAGAGTATCGGATGCGCGGCTTCGCGTGAGAGGAGAGCTCCTGCTTTTCAACCTCCGCCCGTCATGTGCGGCCTCTGAGCCGATGACGCAGTATTTTCCCGGCGCCCTGTCGACCGCCTGCGCGCCGCCGGGGGTCAGATCCCCGCAAGCGGGGCCCCTCTTCCGCCCCTCGACGCGCTACTCGTCACGCCCATCTAGTCCAGCGGCTCGAGCTTGATAAGCGAAGCGCCGTGGTTGCTGCCGACCCAGAAGGTAACCGGTGTCGTCGAGCTGTCGACGAATACTCTTCTGATATTGGTAAACCGGGGCAGGAGATACTCGACGAACTGTCCGTTTTTCGGATTGAGCCGGGCGATGCGGTCGTTCAGCATGGAGCCGGTCCACGCTTCGCCGTTCTTGTCCAGTGCCACGTCGTAGGGGCCCGACCATGGCGTCGGCACCTCCCATTCCTGGAAGCTCTCGGTTTTCGTGTCGAACATCGCGATGCGGTTGCCCCGGTACTGGCCGAACCAGATACGGTCCTGCGCATCCATGATCCCGCGGCGCGGCCCCGAACTCTTGGTAGGCGTCTCGAAGATCTTGATCTCGCCTGTCTTTGCGTCGATGCGCCCGATGTGCTCCCGGCCGATGTTCGTGAACCACCCGTTGTTCTGCGAGTCGGAGATGACATCGTAGATGTTGTGCCCGACGGGCGAGTCCTTGTACGGCTCCCAGGTTTCCCATGCGCCGGTTTTCAAATCCATGCGATGCACGCCGGCAAAGCCGTTGTTTTGAGCCCAGATCTTGCCGTCGACGCCGATGTTCATCGGGCTGGTCATGTTGACCTGGGTGTTTGGCCGGTTCCACTGCGCGGGTACGTTCCAGACCTGCAGCTTTTCGGTCTTGGTGTCGAGCTTGCCGATCGCCGCCTGGTACATCATGCCTAGCCACAGGTTGTCCTCCCGGTCCAGGCGGATGGAGAGCGTGCCGAGCGGTGAGCCCTTCTTGAGCTCCGGCAGCGGGATTTCGGTGACCTTGCCCGTCTTCGGATCGAACTTGCCGATGTTCTGCGCGCCGAAATCGCAATACCAGACGACACCTTTCGAATCGACCACCACGTCGTGGGGCTGTATCGTCGGGCGCGGGAGATCCCACTCGGTGATGACCACGCGCGTCGCGCGGCCCTTGGGACGCGGGAAAGGCTTGAGATCATACGCCCACGCCGAGTGCCCGTTCAGGTTGATGGTGGAGAAATAAGCGGACTGCGTCCGCTGGATCTTCGCGCGCTCTTCTCCCACGACGTCGGTATCGCGGCCGGTCAGGCGTTTCTGCGGATTGATGATCGTGCTCTGGTTGGCATAGGTTCCCATGCGCTGGATCGTTGCCACGAAGCCGTCGCCGTCATGCTTGGAGCGCATGATGCGCTCGAGCGTGTGGCAGCCGACGCAGGAGAGCAGCGGCCGCTTCTGCTGCGGTGTGCCGGGCGCGCTGTGCAGCCATTCGGCGTTCGTGAGCTGCGCGGCAAGGTCCTTGGTCTTGACCAGTTTCAGGTCGGCAGTCGCCGCTGCCTTCGCCGCGACCTCCGGCGGTGGACGCGAGCCCGCGAGGTCGTAGCCGAGCGGCGCGGATGGTGATCGTGTACTTGCCCGGTTCCAGGCGCGCCGCGGGGAAGCTGTAGCGCCCCTTCTCGTCGCTCACCACGGTGATGGTTTTGTTCGAGCCGGCCAGCTTTGCGCTGACGAGGACCCCTTCCATGGCGCCTTCCTCGGCTGAACTGACCTGGCCGGCCAATGCAAGGGGTGATTGGGCCGATGCGATTCCGGCCGGGAACAAAACAGCGATGCTTGCTACGAGCAGAAATTGCGTGCCGCGCATGGCAATACCTCCTTCTCGATTCCCGCTAAAGCTGACTTCTCGAAATGTCCCTTTTTTTCACGAAAAACTCTTGTCGCAATCGTAGCACCGCGCCCAGATCGTGCCTACTGCATGAGCATGACGAGCGGATGGCCCGCTTTTCCGTCAGGTGATCTGCTGCGGCGCAACAGGCCGGTCATTGCTACGCGCTGACACTTGACGAGTCCGGCATGCGGAACCCACGTCCCAACCGCGAATCTCACTCAGCCTTGATCCCGGCCTCGCGCACTACCTTGCCGATGCGGGCGATGTTGGTTTTGATGTAGTTGCCAAACTCCTGCGGTGAGCTGCCGATCCACGCAAAGCCCGGGAGGCGATCGTTTGTCTCCGGCAGCTTGGTGATACGCACGACCTCGGCGTTTACCCTCGCAATCACCTCCGGCGGCGTGCCGGCGGGAGCGAGAAATCCGGTCCACGACTCGAATTCGAAACCGGGCACGCCGGCCTCGGCGATCGTCGGGATCTCCGGTGTCGCGCTCGTGCGCTTCGCGCCGGTCGTGGCGATGATCCGCAGGCGTCCCGCCTGGTGCTGCGGCAAAGCGGTCACGACGCCCGGTATCATCATCGGCACCTGTCCGGCCATCACATCGTTAAAAGCAGGTGTCAGGCCCTTATAGACGACGTGCACGATGTCCATGCCCGTCATGGTTTTCAGCATCTCCATGGGGATGTGCTGCGCGCTGCCGACGCCGCCGGACGCGTAGTTCAACTGGCCGGGGCGCGCCTTCGCGAATGCGATGAGCTCCTTCACCGTCTTGACCGGCAGCGAGGGATGGACCACGAGACAATTGTTGATCTCCGCGGCCAGCGAGATCGGCGCAAAATCCCGCACGACGTCGAAGGGCAGCTTCGCGTACAGGTTCGGGTTGATCGCAAGGGTCGCAACGTTGCCAAGATAGAGCGTGTAGCCATCGGCCGGCGAGCGGGCGGCGAGCTCCGTGCCGATGATGCCGTTCGCGCCGGTGCGATTGTCAACCACGACTTGCTGCTTCCAGCTTTCGGACATCTTCTGCGCGTAAAAGCGCGCCAGCGCGTCGACAGCGCTGCCGGCGGCGAACGGCAGCACGAAACGGATGGACTTTGCTGGATAAGCCGACGTGGCCTGGGCGAGCGCCGCCGCCGGGGCGGCCAGCGCGCCGGCCAGCATGATGGTAGCTGCCGTCCAGCGTGCGCTCATCGCCGCCCTCCCTGTAAGAGGGACTCGTGACTCGTCTCTTTTTGGCATATGGAGGCCCCCCGGGGATAATGCCAGAAAAAACAAAGACCGGTGAGACCCGGGCATGCGCGGCGCTGGTCGCGCTTGATCACTCGCGCACGATCAGTCACCCTTCCCGTACCAACCAGTCACCAGTCACGAGTCACCATTCCCTTGGAGGACGCTATGTGCCGACTTGGTAGATTCGCCCTCATGTCCGGGCTCAGCCTCGTTTGTGCGCTGCCCGCCGCGTCGCAGGCGGCGGAGGCCAAGCCTAAGCCCGCTATGGAACCTGGAAGGGTCCAGGTCCAGCAGGTCGAGGTCCGGCTCTCGCAAGTCGGGCCCGTCGTTTTGCTCAAGATCCGGAGCAAGGCGATTCCGATCTTCGTGGACGCGATCGTCGCCGAGTCTATTCAGGGAGCGCTGACCGGCCAGAAACCACCGCGGCCCCTTACGCACGACCTGATGCGCAGCGTGCTCGAGGGTTTCGACGGCAAGGTGTCGCAGGTCGTCGTGACGCTCAAGGACCGCGTCTTCTACGCGGCCCTGACGGTCGTTGTCCGGGGAACCACGAAGGTCTTCGACAGCCGGTCTTCCGACGCCATCGCGCTCGCCATACATTTCAAGGCGCCCATCATCGTGGGGCAGGACCTCCTCGACTCCTCGGGGATCGAGCTGGAGGAGGAAAAACCGGAACGCCCGGAGACGAGAACATGAACCTGCAGCTCAGCATCGGCATGGCGTCGAATCCGCGCACCTGGCCGATCTTCGACGGCAGGGTCAAGCCCGACGGCATCGATCTCATCCCGAACCGCGTGCATCCATCGGAGTTGTTCTGGCGCCAGCTCAAGTTTGCCGATTTCGATGTCTCCGAGATGTCGTTTTCCTCGCTGATCATGGCGAAGTCCAGGGGCGATGACCGCTGGGTCGGCGTGCCGGTTTTCACCACCAGGAAGTTCTATCACGCCGCCGTCCTGGTGCGCCGCGGAGCCGGCATAGACTCGCCGGCAAACCTCAAAGGCAAACGGGTCGGCGTGCCGGAATACCAGCAGACGGCCGCGCTGTGGGCGCGCGGGGTGCTTCAGCACGAATTTGGCGTCGAGCCCCGGCACATGGAGTTCTGGATGGAGCGCGGAGCTACCCACAGCCACGCGGGCGCCGTCGGCTTCACGGCGCCGCCCGGGGTGACGATACACACGATCCCGCCGGAGAAAAGCCTGGGCGGCATGATGCTTGCGGGCGAGCTCGACGCTGCGCTCCACTACATCGTCGACAGCAACCTGGTGGACCGCAGCAGCGCGGATCTGTGGAACCATCCGGAGGTGAAGCCGCTATTCCCCGACCCGGTCGCCGAAGGCATCCGCTACTACCGCAAGACCGGCATCTTTCCGATCAACCACGGCATGGTCATCAAGCGAGAAATCGCCGATAAGCACCCTTGGGCCGTCCTCAATCTGCTCAAAGCGTTCGACCGCGCCAACGATATCGCGGACCGGGAACGCCTGGAGCACGTGGAGTATCACATCTCGGCGGGACTGATTCCGCGCGAGGGAGCGGAGGGGTTGCGCGCGCCGCTGGTGCGGCACGGCATACTGGCGAACCGCAATACGCTGGAAACCGCGGCACGCTATTCGCACGAGCAAGGCCTCACGCCGCGGCTGGTACGGCTCGAAGAGGTATTTGCGGCGAGCGCGATGGAGCAATGACGGGCAGAGAGGGATGAGACGGGAGAAGAATGAGGGGAGAAGAATGAAGACGGAATGGAAAGGCGGAAGGATGAAGGCGGAAGAAAAAGCGCGTGGCCGTAGTGTTTTATGCGGCGTGCTTTCTGCAGCCCCACGGCCTGCATGCCCAGGGCGCTGGCGACGCCGGCAGGATATCCGAACCGGCCGATCCGAGTCGTTGTGCCGTTCACGCCGGGCGGGCAGCCCGATATCGTCGCGCGCCTGATCGCGCCCAAGCTCTCCGAAATCTTCCAGCAGCAGGTCGTCGTGGACAACCGTGCCGGCGCGGGCGGCGTGATCGGTGGCAGGATCGTGGCAACTTCGACGCCGGACGGTTACACGCTCATGTCGGTTTCCGCCGCGCACTCGATCCAGCCCTACACGCGCGCCAACATGGGCTACCACCCGCTCAAGGACTTCGCCGGCGTCTCGCTCACCGCGAACGCCGCTTACTACCTCGTGGTCCCCGCCACGCTCGAAGTGCGCACCGTGAAAGAGCTGATCGCACTGGCCAAGGCGAAGCCGGGACAGCTCAACTTCGCCTCCGCCGGCGCGGGCAGCGCGACGCATTTCGGCGGAGAGCTGTTCAAGTTCACTGCCGGCGTCGACATGGTGCACATTCCCCACCGCGGCATACCGGAAGCGCTCACCGACACCGTGGCGGGCCGCTCGCATTTCTTCATGGCGCCGTTCGGCTCCTCGATCGGGCTGATCAAGGAAGGCCGGCTGCGCGCGCTCGCAGTCTCCACCGTGAAGCGTTCGCGCGTGACTCCCGACATCCCCACCATCGCCGAGTCGGGGCTGCCGAATTTCCGCTACGATTCCTGGAACGCTTGGTACGCCCCGGCGAAGACCCCGCGCGCCGTCGTCAACAAGCTGAACCGCGAGGTCGGGCGAGTCCTGAAGCTGCCCGAAATCGCCGACCGCCTGCTCGCCATCGGCATCGAGCCCGCGCACAGCACGCCCGAGGAGCTCGACAAATTCACCGCCCAGCAGGTGGCGGAAGCCGGCGACCTCGCGCGCAAGGCGGGCATCAAGCCTGAGTAAGTGACGACTGACGAGTGACGGGTGACGAAAAGCACTGGTCTAAGCCCGAAGGCACGGCCGCGCGTTTTTGCGACCCTGAGAGATGCCGAGCAGTCGCAGGAGAAGCGCGCAGAGAGCGCAGCCGTTACCTCGGCACCTTTCGCCCGGGAGTTGATTTCGCTTCGTCATCGGCGTAAAGTAAGGATTCCTTACTTTCCGACCAAGTCTGAGATGCTTGCCAAGATCACCGCCAAGAACCAGCTCACCCTGCCCAAGAGCGTGACCGAGGCGATCGGCCCGGTCGAGTATTTCGAGGTCGAAACCCGCAACGGGCAGATCGTGCTGACGCCGGTGCGCATCCAGCGCGCCGACGCCGTGCGCGCCAAGCTCGCCGAACTCGCGATCACCGAGCGGGACGTCGCCGATGCCGTGGAATGGGCGCGGCGCGGCGCCCGCGTTGCCCGAAAGCGCAAGTAATCGGGTAGTGCACGCGTGGCAGTGCCCCCGCGCGTCGTACTCGATACCAATGTCGTGGTATCGGCTCTCGTTTTCGGCGGCGGAGTGCCGGCCGCGTTGCGGCACGCCTGGCGTACCGGTTCTTGCACGCCTCTGGTTTCCCAAGCCACCGCGGCTGAACTGATCCGAGTGCCTCACCTACCCCAAGTTCAGGCTGTCGGCCGCCGAACAGGAAGAGCTGTTAAGCGACTACCTGCCCTTCTGCACCACCGTCCGCATGCCCGCTCGCTTGCCCAAGATACCGGCGTGCCGCGATCCTTTCGATAAACCATTTCTGGAGCTCGCACTGGTTGGCAAGGCGCAGTTTCTCGTCACCGGCGATCGCGATCTCCAGAGCCTCGCGTCTGATTTCAGCTGCCCGATCGTTACCACCGCGGATTTCCTTGGTGCGCTGCCTGCCAGGCGTTGAGTCATGGCGCCGACGGGCTAGAAGCGCACCGGCGGGCTGATAAAGTGACGAGCGGAATTCCGGACAGCAAGTAGTTTCAGCGATTTCGAACCACACACACTCCCCGCGATACGCGCTATCGGTGCGAAGATCATGGTTCAGAACCAGCTTCCGTTCCGAACCACCCGCCAGTGATGAAAGACCAGGCTGTTTCTTGTTGTTGCTAAAAATGAAGCATACACCGTACTAGGTTACGCCTTTGTCATATATTGTCGTTGTTTTCTTGCGCTGATCTGCAAAAGGCGGCGGCCCGTCGCAAAGCGTCGGAATGGGCCTTTGTCTCTGGCACAAGAATGCCATCCATCATGGCCAAGCATTTGAATTGACGCCGTTGTTGCAGTGCGGCTTGCCGCTTCGCGCCGACGCCGGAGGCCGTGTAAAAATTCCCGACAGACGCTCTTGCGAAATGCTTCTGCCTCGACTGAGACTTCGTTAGCTAGCTCGATCCCTCACCGCCAGCCCCTTTTCCGAAGGGAGCATCGAGCGAAACCGAACTGCCCTCCGGTTTTGTAATAGTCGATAATTGCGACCGTTCCGCGATGCAATCGCTTCCTCCCACTCGATAGTCGCGGCAGATCGTCGGCCTGCACTCGTATATCTTGCAGAGTAGCGTGTCCCTATCCAGTGCCGCGCACCAGCCGTCGTCCAAACGCGCCATGACTCGTCCTCCCCACCGGTCTTCTTGGATCATATGGCGGGGAACATCATCCTCGCTCATCAACATTACTTCCAGCCTGCAACAGCACGCCTTGCAAGAAGCGCAGGTTATGACTGTGCCGTCCGCGCCGCCGGTGACTTTGAGTTTCTTGTCTGTCGTCATCTCTTTCCTCGCTTCCCACGGCTTCAATGAAGGCTTATGCGCCATGTCATTGGATTAAACAGTATTCCCAAATTCGTCCACCCGCCCGTCGCCGCGCTGCCGGCACCGGGTAGTGCGCCCGTCCGTGGCCGTGCACCATATTTAGGCGTATCGTTGGTCTCCGCCTTGCTATGGTGCGGCTGGAGATGGCGCGAAGACCAGCGTCCTCAACAAAACTTGCAATGCCACCGCGTTCCGGCCGGGCAGCCGCCCCGGGTTCGGTTAGCCGGCTATTGGCACAACGGTTGCTTAGGGGAAAAGATTACAGCCCCCGTCAAGCAGATACCACGGTGAACCGGCGCGCATTCTATAACGAGATGTACTGGGAGGACGGCAGCGTGCGCCCGCACTATGGGCCGTACGCGCAGTGGCTGGAAACCACGGCCGTCGAGCATCTGCTGCAGAAGCAGCGCGAAGCTGACGCGCTCTACACGCGCCTGGGCATCACCTTCGCCGTGTACGGGGATGAAGGCGGGGTCGAACGTGCCATTCCTTTCGACATCATCCCGCGCATCATGCAGGCCGGCGCATGGAAAAAGATTAACGATGGCGCGTGCCAGCGGTTACGCGCGTTAAACGCTTTCCTCAAGGACATCTACCACGGCCAGGACATCATCCGCGCGGGAGTGATTCCGGCCGAGCAGGTGTTGGGCAACAAGATCTACTGCCCCGCAATGCACGGGTTCGACGTGCCGGGCGATGTCTACGTGCACGTCGCGGGAGTGGACATAGTCCAGACCGGGGCCGATGAGTTTTACGTGCTCGAAGACAACCTCAGGACGCCGTCCGGCGTGTCCTACATGCTGGAAAACCGCAGGATGATGATGCGGCTGTTTCCGGAGCTGTTCTCCCTCATGCCGGTCGCGCCGGTCGATCATTACACCGACCTGTTGCTCGACAACCTGCGCTCGGTGGCGCCCGAGGGCGTCATGAACCCGACGGTGGTGGTGCTGACGCCCGGCCCCTACAACAGTGCGTACTTCGAACATGCCTACCTTGCCCTGCATATGGGCATCGAGCTGATCGAAGGTCAGGATCTGTTCGTCGCCGACGACACCGTTTACATGCGCACGACCCGCGGCCCGCAGCGCGTGGACGTGATCTACCGCCGCGTGGACGACGAGTTTCTCGACCCGCTCGCGTTCCGTCCGGATTCAATCCTCGGCGTGCCGGGCCTCTTTGCCGCCTACCGCGCGGGACGGGTGACGCTGGCCAACGCCATCGGCACCGGAGTGGCCGACGACAAGGCGACCTACGCCTATGTTCCCGAAATGATCCGGTTCTATCTCGGGGAAGAGCCGATCCTGCAGAACGTTCCGACCTGGCAGCTGCGCAAGGCGGAGGACCGCGAGCACGTTCTGGCCCGCCTGCCCGAGCTGGTAGTCAAGGAAGTTCAGGGCTCGGGCGGCTACGGCATGCTGATCGGGCCCGCCGCGAGCCGCGACCAGATCGTCACGTTCCGCGAGCGCATCCAGAAAACTCCGGAGAACTACATCGCCCAGCCCACGCTCAGGCTTTCCACCTGTCCCACGTTCTGCGGCACCGGCATCGCCGCGCGGCACGTCGACCTGCGTCCCTATGTGCTCTGCGGCAAGACCGTCTCGGTCGTGCCCGGCGCGCTCACCCGCGTCGCGCTGCTCGAGGGCTCGCTCGTCGTCAATTCCTCGCAGGGGGGCGGGACCAAGGACACCTGGGTCCTCGAAGAGCAAGGCGAAAGGCGAAAGGAGAAAGGATGAAGGACAGAAAAGCCGTCGGTACGTTGGCGAAGCCGCCGTTCATCTTCCGCCTTCCGCCTTCCGCCTTCCGTCTTGTATGTTGAGTCGCGCCGCAAACAACCTCTACTGGATGTCGCGCCATATCGAGCGCGCGGAGAACACCGCGCGCGTGCTGGATGTGACGTACCGCATGTCGTTGCTGCCGTACCGCACCCCAGATCAATCGTGGGCCGACCCATGGGCGGTGCCGCTCGTCATAAACGGGCTCGCCACGTCCTACTACGAGCGCTTTCCCGGCGCGCTCACCTCCGAGCGCGTGTTGCGCTTCATGGTGCTCGATCCAGCCAACCCCTCCAGCATCTACTCCTGCATCCAGTCGGCGCGCGAAAACGCCCGCACCGTGCGCGGCGCGATCACTTCCGAGATGTACGAGGACATCAACGGCTGGTGGCTCGAGATCAAGGGGCGCAATCACGAAAGCGTTATCGCCCAGGGCATGAGCGAATTCTTCGACTGGGCTAAGATGCGCTCGCACCAGTTCCGCGGCGTCACCTTCGGCACCATGCTGCGCGACGAGGCCTACCAGTTCATCCGGCTGGGCACGTTCATGGAGCGCGCCGACAACACCGCGCGCATCCTCGACGTGAAATACCACACCCTGCTGCCGAGTGTCGCGGACGTGGGCGGCGCCGTGGATTACTATCAGTGGGGCGCGCTGCTGCGCTCGCTCAGCGCTTTCGATTCCTACCGCAAGGTCTATCGCGACGCGATCACCCCGATCAAGGTCGCGGAGCTGCTGATCCTGCGCGATGACGTGCCGCGCTCGCTGCACGCGTGCTCCAAGGAGATCTACGGGATCCTGCGCGACCTGTGCGACAACGCTTCCCGCGAGCCGGAGCGCCTCGCCGATGAATTGAACGCGCAGCTGCACAACGGGCACAGCGAGCAGATCATCAGCCTCGGGCTCCACGAGTACCTCATGGGAGTGCTCGACCAGCTCTCGGCGCTCAACGGGGAGATCAACAAGCATTTTCTCGTGCCGATCTATTCCCAGCAGCAGATGCAGGTGCAGATCGGGGTAGCGGGCGCCGAGGGCTGAGCGCCTTGTCAGCGCGTGGTGTTTAAAATAAGCTGTGGCGCCGCAAGTGACCAGTGACCGATCCGATAAGAGTTAGCACCCGATGACCTACTGCGTGGGAACCCTGCTGGACGCCGGGATGGTGTTCGCGTCGGATTCGCGCACCAATGCCGGCGTGGACCAGGTCTCGAGCTATCGCAAGATGCATATATTCGCGACGGAGAGCGAGCGTGTGATCGTGATCCTTTCCTCGGGGAATCTATCGGTGACGCAGAGCACGATCAGCCTGCTCGACCATGCTGCCCGCAATCCCGCGTCCAGCAAGACCATCATGAACGCCTCGTCCATGTATGAAGTGGCTGAGCTCGCCGGCAACGCCCTGCGCGAAGTCAGGCAGCGGGACGGCTTGTACTTACAGCAAAGCAACGTGGACGGCAGCGCGTCCTTCATCGTCGGCGGCCAGATCCGCGGCGAGCATCCGCGCCTGTTCAATATCTATACCGAGGGCAACTTCATCGAGGCCACCCGAGAAACGCGCTACTTCCAGATCGGCGAGGCCAAGTACGGCAAGCCGGTGATAGACCGCGTCATCACGCCCGGCACCGGCCTCATCGAGGCGACCAAGTGCGTGCTGGTGTCGTTCGACTCCACCATGCGCTCAAACCTCTCGGTGGGCCTGCCGATCGATCTGCTCATCTACAACCGCGACAGCCTGCGCATGGGCTTCCAGCGCCATATCGAGGAAGGCGATGAGTACTTCGGGATGATCCACAAGCAGTGGGGCGAAGGCCTGCGCCGCGTGTTCGCGCAGTTGCCAGACCCCGACTGGGACATCACGGCCCCCGCGTGAAGCCCCTGCGGGCGCCGCGGCGTGCCTCCGGAGCCTATCTCAACTGCATCCCACATCGCCTCCGTCGCACACGTGCCTACGGTTGAGATAGGTTCCAGTCTCGTTTCACTGCGGCATAGCACCCGCTACCTCTACGACCGTCCGGTCACGCTCGGCCCGCACGAGATCCGGTTGAAGCCCGCGCCGGCTTGCCGCACGCCGGTACCCTCCTACACCCTGACAGTACGGCCGGCACGGCATACGATGCATTGGCACTACGATGCGGCGGGAAGCCACGTCGCGCGCGTGCTATTCCAGGACAAGATCGCACTACTGGAGATCGACGTGGCGCTCACCGCCGATCTCACGCCGGTCAACCCGTTCGATTTCCTCGTCGACCCCGGCGCGGAGCGATTTCCGCTCACCTACCCCGACGCGGCCCGCCCCGACCTCGCGCCCTTTCTCGCGACTGCGGAGAGCACCGAGCGGCTCCGGCGCTGGCTGAAGGACTTCCAGTCCTCGGACAGTTCCGAAGGCCGCGGCACGGTCGATCTCCTGGTGCGCATCAACGAACGGGTCAAGCGGGACATCGGCTATGTCACGCGCATGGAACACGGTGTGCAATCCTGCGAGGACACGCTCAAACTGCAGAGCGGCTCCTGCCGTGACAGCAGCTGGCTGCTCACCCAGATACTGCGCCATCTCGGCGTCGCCGCGCGTTTCGTGTCGGGCTACCTGATCCAGCTATCGGGCAGCGCTCCCGACGCGCCCAGGGCCGATAGCGCAGACCTCCACGCCTGGGCCGAGGCCTACATGCCGGGAGCCGGCTGGATCGGTTTCGATCCGACCTCGGGCATGCTCGCCGCGGAAGGCCACATTCCGCTCGCGCGCACTGCCACACCCGCGCTCGCTGCTCCGGTGACCGGCTCGGTCGAGGCGTCCAACTCGCAAATGCAATTCTCGATGTCGGTGCAGCGCCTGCCGTGACGCCCTACTCCGAAGCACAATGGCGTGCCATCAACGCGCTCGCCCGGCGCGTGGACGCCGATTTCGAAGCCCTTGACGTGCGGCTCACGCAGGGCGGAGAGCCGACCTTCGTCGCGGTTTCCGGGGGCGACGCCCCGGAGTGGAACCACATAGCGATGGGCCTCCCCAAGCGCCGGCTCGCGGGAAGACTGCTGCGCCGGCTGCACGCCCGTTTCGCGCCGGCGGGACTGATGCTCTTCGGGCAGGGCAAGTGGTACCCGGGTGAACCGCTGCCGCGATGGGCGCTCGCTTTGATCTGGCGCAAGGATGGAACGCCCCTGTGGCGGGACCCGCAACTCATCGCAAACGAAGAAACCGATGCGGGGCACGACGCCGGAGATGCGCTGCGACTGATGGAGACGCTCGCCGCAAAGCTGGGACTGGCCGCTCAACTCATCGTGCCCGCGTATGAAGATCCCTGGCCGGCGCTCGACGCGGAAAGCCGCCTGCCGGAGGGTATCGATCCGTTGCGCGGCGACCTCGGGGACGCGGGCGAGCGATCGCGCCTGGCGCGGCTGATGCGCCAGGGCCTGGCCGCCGTCGTGGGCTACGCTTTGCCGCTGCGGGCGACCCCGCGCCGCGCAGGCAGCAATGCCGTTTCCTGGAGCAGCAGCCGGTGGCGGCTGCGGCGCGAGCGCCTTTACCTGGTGGCAGGCGATTCGCCCATCGGCTACCGGCTACCGCTCGACACCCTGCCTGATGACGCGGACGTGGTCCGAACGGCATTGTGTGTCGAGGCGCGGGATGGACGGCTCCGCGTCTTTCTGCCGCCGATCGACGCGCTGGAGGATTATGTTTCACTGGTAGCCGCGATCGAGGAAGCAGCGCGCGACCAGAAACTGCCCCTCATCCCCGAAGGATACGAGCCGCCACCGGATAGCGCCGTGCATGTCCTCAGGGTCACCCCGGACCCCGGTGTGATCGAGGTCAACGTGCATCCCGCGGCCGACTGGGAATCGCTCTGCGCGATCACCGCCACGGTTTACGAAGCAGCGCGCAAAGTGGGCCTGACCGCCGAGAAGTGGCTGCCCGACGGGCGCAGGACCGGCACGGGCGGCGGCAGCCACATCACACTCGGCGGCGCGTCGCCGGAGGAGAGCCCGCTGCTGCGGCGTCCCGACCTGCTGGCGAGCCTGGTTACCTACTGGCAGAACCATCCCGCCTTGTCGTATGTGTTTTCGGGGCAGTACATCGGGCCGACGAGCCAGGCCCCGCGCGTGGACGAAGCGCGCGCGGACAGCCTTTCCGAGCTGGAGATCGCCTTCCAGCAGCTCACGCGACTGCAGAAAGCGGAAACGCCCGCGCCCGCCACGCTGGATCGCCTGCTGCGCAACCTGCTGGTCGATATCACCGGCAATACGCACCGGGCTGAGTTCTGCATCGACAAGCTCGCTTCCCCCGACAGCCCGGCCGGGCGGCTCGGCCTGCTCGAGCTGCGGGCATTCGAAATGGCGCCGCACGAGCGGATGGCCGCGGTGCAGTACCTGCTGGTGCGCGCGCTCGTCGCGCGGTTCTGGCGAACCCCTTATGAGGGCGCGCTGACGCGATGGGGCGCCGCTCTGCACGACCGCTTCTTGCTGCCTCACTACCTCGCAGCCGATCTGGGCGAGGTCGTCTCCGAGCTGAAGCGCGCGAACTATCTTTTCGAGCCCGACTGGCTGGCACCGTTCTTCGATTTTCGTTTTCCATCTTGCGGCAAGGTGGTCTGCGGGGAAATCACGCTCGACCTGCGGCATGCCCTCGAGCCCTGGCCGGTGCTGGGCGAAGCGGCCGCGTCGTCGGGGACGTCCCGCGCTGTGGATGCGTCACTGGATCGCGTGCAGGTCAAGCTATCCGGGACGGACGCCGGGCATCACCTCGTGGTATGCAACGGCCGCCGGGTTCCGCTGCAGCCCGCCGGCGCGGAAGGCGAGCTGGTCGCTGGTGTGCGCTACCGCGCCCGGCTGTTTTCCTCGGTTCTGCATTCCACCATCGGCGTGCACGCGCCGCTAGTATTCGACATCGTGGATATGCGCAGTGGGCGCTCTATCGGCGGCTGTGCTTATCACGTTGCCGATCCTGGCGGCCGAGCCTACGAGCACCTGCCGGAAAATCCGGCGGAAGCGGAGGAGAGGCGAAATGCCCGGTTTGTCCCGCACGGCCCGGGAATCGGGGCCATGTACGCGGAGCCCGAGCCTTCCTCTCCGGACACGCCGTGTACGCTGGACCTTCGGCGCCTGCCGGCCGGCGAGGCCTAAGGATCGGCGGGGAACGGGCCCGAAGGTGTCAGGAACCTTAGAGCTTAGGGTTCCTGACACCTTAGCCTTCCCGTTCCCCCCGTGCCCCCCCATCGCACCATGAGCTTTCTTCGCGGGCTCAGCGAAAGAGGTTACTTAACTCAACCGGCGCGTACCTCGTCGGTCCATACCCTGAAGCTTGTCAACGTGTTGGGGCCGAACGTGGTGCTGATCGCGACGTCGGATGCGTCGCGGCCGCGCGCGATCAAGACCCTGCCGATGCGCGGAATATTGTTGCGCGGGTCGAAGGTATACCAATGCCCGCCGAGGAAGGCCTCGAACCAGGCAGCGAAATCCATCGGGCCGTACGGCGGCGGCACGCCGATATCGCCCAGGTAGCCGGTGCAGTAGCGCGCAGGGATATTCATGCACCGGCAGAAGGCAACGGCGAGGTGCGCATAGTCGCGGCAGACTCCACTCCTCTCCTGAAAAGCTTCCAGCGCCGTCCGTGTCATGCGCGCGTGCTCATAGCCGAAGGTGATGTGGCTATGGACGTAGTCGCAGATCGCCTGAACCCGGCCCCAGCCCGTTGGCGTCTGCCCGAATAGATTCCACGCCGTCCCGGACAGCCGATCGGTTTCGCAATACCGGCTGCCTAGAAGAAAGATCAGCGTTTCCTCGGGCAGGTCCTGCACTGGATGCTGTTGCGCCTGCGGAACGATCGCGTCGGGGACGCCAGTGTCGTTCACGATAGCGTCGGCAGTGACACGGATGCGGCCCGCAGGCGCAAGGATGCGGGTGCACCAGTTGCCGAAGCTGTCCCGATAGCCCGTTATCGGGACCGGCGGGTCGACCATCAGGTTGTCAGGGCGCACGAGATCGGATACGCGCGTGTAGTGGACGTTGAGCATGAATATCATCGGAGTAGGCTGCGGACAGTCGTAGATCAATTCGAAGCCGACGCGAATTTGCATCATGGGTCTCCAGCGCATGCCGCGCGTAACGAATCGATCAGCTCGCCGCGCAGCGCTGTCCAGCGTCTGCCAGCGGTGAATACGATTCTCTGGTTGACCTCAAGTTCAATTCCGACGTAGGCGGCGGGCGGAAAGCGCAGGCGCAAGTGGGAGGTCAGTCCGTCCGCTTTGCCGGCGTAGGGATAGTTGCGGCGTACCCGGAGCTCCGGAGCGGATGCCGCGAGCGCTGCCTTCCAGCGAGCGCACAACTCCGCCTCCCGGCGTCGGCCGGGGTGATAGAGCAAACCCACATCGGCGCGCCGCACCTTGCCGTTCAGCTCCGGAGTGAAGCTGTGCGACGAAATGTGGATCACGCGCCGGCCGCGCGACACCGATTGCCTGACGAGACGCTCGACTTGCCCGCGATACGGCCGGTAGTGTTGTTCGACGATCTTCGAGCGGAGCTTCGCCGGCACGCCGCGCGTCGCCGCCGAGAAGACCTGCGGATGTCCGATCGAGCGATTGAGGTCTACAAGCAGGCGGCTAATGGTCGAGGTCACGAGCGGCGCCCTGAACGCCGTGGCCAGCGCCCTGGCCATGACCAGCGCACCGGGATCGTAGCCGCGATGGGATTCCAGTAGTGCTCGCCGGCCCCGAAACAATCGCCGATAGGGCGCGGGTATCCGGTTGCCGCCGTGTTCGCAGGTAATGAGGAAAGAATTGACCAGGAAGCGTCCCGTCGCGGCGGCCGGTTACCAAAGCAGATCGGGCAACCGTCGAAAAACCTGGCGCGATCCTTCCCTCCATTCAAGGCTGAGCGCATTGAAATACGGGTCCCCTTCGTCGAATCGACGCCGCTTCTGCAGTTCGAGGCTGTCTCGTTCGTAGCAGATCAGGTCGATCGGCATGCCCACCGACAAGTTGCTGCGCATGGTCGAATCGAATGACACCAGCACGCACTTCGCGGCGTCTGCGAGCGAGGTCGAACGCGTCATCACGCGATCGATGATCGGCTTGCCGTACTTGGTTTCACCGGTCTGAAAGTAGGGTGTGTCGATTCCTGCTTCGATGAAGTTGCCCTCGGCATAGATCCGGAACAGCCGTAACCGCTCACCGCCGATCTGTCCACCGACGATGAACGAAGCATTGAAGCCGATTTCGTTGCCTTGTAGATACTCCCCGTCCCGTCGCTCGATATCGCGCATCGCGTCCGCGACCAGCGTCGCGACGTCGAACATCGTCCCAGCGCTCCAGAGGTTGGGGGATGCATGGCCGGCAAGGCAGCGCTGGTTCAGCACCGCAATCACGGCCTGGGTTCCGGCGAGGTTACCGGAGCTCAACAAGACGATCACGCGGTCGCCCCTGCGTTCGAACACCGTCATCTTGCAGAACTTGGCGAAGTTATCCACGCCGGCATTCGTACGGGAGTCCGAGGCGAAAATCATCCCCTTATCGAGCAATACACCTATACAGTAAGTCATGAGTCGCCCTCCCTGCGCGCCTCCCCAGCCCTGTCTGGGTACATCCGGTCGTAGTTCATCCGCCCGCCGATCGGTACAACAATAGTACCGGAGAAGCAAAAGCTGTACCAAAGGAATTGTCCCTGTAACGCCCTACCGAACGCTTCGCCCCCCGCGCACCACAACGGTGCGGCTTAGGTGCGGCGTGATTTTCAGTATGGAGATAACAGCGGATAGTGAGTCGGTCGCTGCACTTGGTAGCGTGAGTTGCCGACGCGATCATCGGCTCGCGATATCGTATGCCTGGTCGACTATCCGCATCGCGCGATAACAGTCCTCGACCCCCGTCTCGGGTGCCCGGCCGCTCTGCCAGCGCGCCAGCGCGTCGCGCATCGCTATGACCGGAAGCGGCTCGGCCGCCGGCTCCGCGAGTTGCTGCTCACCAGCGGCTGTAACGCAACGCACATATCCGTCCCGCTGCACGAGCATCGCGCCGCGCCCCGAGAGCTTCCATTCACCGTCAGCACCCTGGCCCGGAAAGGTGTTGCCCACTTCGATAGTGGCCAGCACCCCGCCCGGCGTGCGCAAGAGCAGCGTCGCATAGTCTTCGACCGGCTGGGCGTGTGCTCGCGAGCTCGTCTGCGCGCCTGTCACCTGGGCGTCCTCCCCGGTCAGGAGGAGAAAAAGGTCAATACCGTGGGTACCCAGGTTGCGCAGACAGCCGCCGCCCGCGACCGCCGGATCGAGCATCCAGGGCGATCCCCAGGAAACATAGCGCGCAGAACTCGGGCGATTCGACCGGAAATAGAAATGCGACACCGCGCCGAAGGCGCCTTCGGCGAGCATGCGCCGCGCGTGCGACACGAAAGAGTGGTAGCGCTGGAACAGGGGCACGGCAACGAATGCGCCCTTAGCGGCCGCCTTGTCGGCGACGCCCCGCACCTCCAGCGCGTTCAGGCCCATCGGTTTTTCCATCAGGAACGGGTAGCCCGCGTCGAGAAGGAAATGGGCGATTCCGGCCATTGTGCTGTGGACGACCGAGAGCCAGCACGAAGTCCGGCCGGGTGCTCGAGAGCATTTCCCGGTAGTCGGTGAATACGGGCGGACTGCCTACCTGCGCGGAGCGCTGCGTAGCCATCGCAGAATCGGGATCCTGAACACCCACGAGCTGCACGTCCGGCATTCGCGCGAGGGTCTTCAGGTACGCGGCGTCGAACAGGGAGTGCCAGTGGCCGACCTCGATCGCGGCTATGCGGATGGGCATTCTGCAACAATCCTTTCAGGTATGGCGCGCATGACGCAGATTATATTTCCACGGTGGCGGCACGGGGGACGGGGCACCGCGCAGGTTGGACCGGCGTTACTTATTTGGTTCATACGGGAACGGCCGGCCCGGACGGCGCCCCGGAAAGGTGGCTTGGTAAAGAAAGCCGCGTTCAGCACGACGCCGTACACGGCGGATGGTGAGTCGGCGCGCGGGATGGGGCGCCGTTTCGCTGGCGGCGCGCCTAGCGCCGCCGGCAGCGTCAGAATGGCCCCAGCAGGTTTACTGCTGCCAACGATCGCGGGTTGATCAATCCTTGGTTAACGCTGCTGGGCGCGGCGCGTGCGCCAGCCGAGCAGGGCCAATCCGAGCAAACCGAGCGCTGTCGTCGATGGTTCACGGCTGTGGGAGAATGAGTGCCCTTACGCGCCCCAATCAGGAGTAGCCATGAAAAGCCCGACGAGAAAGTCCACGGTCACCCGTATCCGCCCCAACCGCCTGCCGCGTGGGATCGGCGCTCCTGAATGGGACGCCCGCTGCGAGCTCGCCGCGGCGTATCGGCTCGCCGCAGCCTTGGGCTGGTCCGACTTCCTTGGCACTCATTTTTCGCTGCGGGTTCCTGGACACGAGGACCAGTTTCTGCTCAATCCGTACGGGATGCTGTTCGAGGAAATCACCGCGTCCTCGTTGATCAAGGTCGATACCGAAGGCAACAAGCTTTCCGAATCGCCGTACGAAGTAAATCACGCCGGATTCGTAATCCACAGCGCGGTGCACATGGGCTCGGATAGTGCGCATTGCGTGATGCATTGCCACACGGCCGCCGGCGTCGGCGTTTCAGCGCAGAAGCAGGGACTGCTGCCGATTACGCAGATGGCGCTGACGGCCTGGAACGACGTCCGCTATCACGACTACGAAGGCGTGGCGGACAACGAGGACGAGCGATCCCGCATCGTCGAGGACTTGGGCGACGGGTGCATGCTGATACTGCGCAACCACGGCACGCTCACCGTCGGCGCCACGGTCGGCGAGGCGTTTGCGCGCATGAACCGCCTGGAGCGCGCCTGCCGCTTTCAGCTCGCCGCCCTCACCGGCGGCGCCGAGCCGAACCTCATCCCCCAGGAAGTTGTTGATCACACCGCCGAGCAGGGGCGGGAGCTCAGCACCACCGGCCGCGGCGCGGGCGGCAAACTGTTGTGGGCCGCGCTGCTGCGCAAGCTCGACCGGGAAGATCCGGGGTATCGCTGTTGAGGGCGGCCGACAGGATTGGGCTGAAGTCTCGCGTGGACGTTTCAGAGGCCGCCGTTGGGTGACAGCCGGTTCCAAGCTCAGCACTCGATCATGAAAATCGCCGGGGCAACCGAAGCAACTGCCACCCGACCGGAACTCGCCACGTCCGCTGCCGGGTCATCTGCAGTCGTCGAGACGACATTCGGCAGGGTTCGCGGGTCGGTTCGCGACGGAATCTGCGCCTTCAAGGGTGTTCCTTACGGCGCCAGTACCGCGGGCAGTAGCCGCTGGCTGCCGCCCTCCCCGCCTCGGCCGTGGGCGGGGGTGCGTGACGCGCTCGAGTACGGACCGCGTGCGCCGCAAAACGAGCGGCCGTCCGAGCCGCCTCACCTCGCATGGATACGCGATACCCGCTCCACCGGCGAAGACTGCCTGCTCATCAATGTCTTTACGCCGGCGGTCAGTGACGAGGGCAAGCGTCCGGTGATGGTGTACATCCACGGCGGCGGCTTCATCACGGGCTCGAGCAGCGCAGCCGGAATCGAAGGCACGAATCTGGCGCGGCGCGGCGATGTGGTTGTCGTGTCGATGAATCACCGCCTCAACCTCTTCGGCCATCTGTACCTCGGCGGCCTGGACGGGGGACGTTACGCTGATGCGGGCAACGCCGGCATGCTCGATCTCGTGCTGGCGCTTCACTGGGTGCGTCAGAACATCGAGGCCTTCGGCGGCGATCCCGGCAATGTCACGATCTTCGGCCAGTCGGGCGGCGCATCCAAAGTTGCGGTGCTGATGGCCATGCCGGCCGCGCAGGGACTGTTCCACAAGGCCATCGTCCAGAGCGCTTCGTCTCTGCTCAAGATGGCGGAACCCGCTGCGGCGGCGCGCTGCGCGCAGCGCCTGATGGAACAGGCCGGCGCCCGCACCGCGGCGGAGTTGCAGGAAATCTCCGCAGAGCGCCTGCTGAATGCCATGCGCGAAGCAATCAAGGCCGGAGGACAGGTCGACAACTTCCGGCCCGTCGTGGATGGACGCTCGCTGCCGTCCCACCCGTTTACGCCCGCCGCCCCGGCGCCTTCCGCGCAGGTCCCGCTCCTCATCGGCAACTGCGAGGACGAGGCGACGTTCGCTTTCTCCCAGGAGCCGAAAAACTTCTCGCTGACGGCCGAGGAAGTGCACGAGCGCGTCAAGCGCTTCGTGGATATCAACGACGCGGAAGCGACGCGGCTCATCGAGGCTTATCGCAGCACGCGCGCGGGCGTGTCGCCGGGCAAGATCTTCGCGGCCATTCATAGCGACCATATGTACCGCCGCAGCGTGATCCGGGCGGCGGAGCTCAAAGCGGCTCAGGGCGCCGCGCCCGCGTATCTGTATCACATGACGTGGAAGACGCCGGTGCTCGACGGGCTTTTAGGCACGCCGCACACCCTGTGCATACCTTTCGTGTTCGGCACGGTCGATTTCGCCTGTGGGCTGACCGGCACCGGCACTGAACGCTATGCCCTGATGGAACGGATGATGGATGCGTGGATCGCCTTCGCGCGTACCGGCAATCCGAATCACGAACGATTGCCCCAGTGGAAACCGTACACGGCCACCGAGCGGGCGACGATGATCTTCGACAACGAATGCAGGCTCGAGAACGATCCGCGCCACGAAGACCGGCTCGCGTTCGCGCAATATCCAGCCTATGTCGCAGAAGCGGTCGGCAGGCGGTGAGACGAGTGATGGGTGACGGGTGACGAGTGATGGTACCCAGGTTTTCAAGGCTTTTGAATTTGGGACCCGTGAGAGACGCCGAGCAGCGCAGACAGGGCCGGTATGAGGCGGGAATTCGAAGAATGTGCCTGCGCACATTCGAGCCGGCGAATGCCCGACGCGATGCAGCGCGGAGGGCCGGCAAGGACTGTCGAACCAGAGTGTCCGTATTCGAGTGACTCGGGGACCGTCCACAACACCGTACTGAGAAAGGCACGGTAAGTGAGTTCCGCAGCCGCCGGTCGTGGCGAGCAGCGGAGGGGAGTGAAGTCTGAGGCCGGCTTCAGTCGGCCTCTCTTCACCGTCGAACCCGGGGCGCCCTTTTCTTTGGTCGGAGCCTATCTCAGCGGCAGGCACGCGTGCGACGGAGGCAATGTGGGATGCAGTTCGCGGAGGAGAGTCCGAAGCAATATGTCGATATTGCGAGGGCTCCCGACAAAGAAATGCGCCCAGATTGCCCCGTCCCTCCGGGTTGCGGCCAGGACGTGCGCCTGCTTCGTTGCCCGGCTTGACCATATCGACATATGGCCTGCGCCGCGCGCCTCGCATCCATCCCGTCCTGGCCACAACGCATCACGCGCCTGCCGCTGAGATAGGCTCCATTTCCTTTTGGGCGAGCAAAAGAAAGTCACCGGGACCGGAGCCGCCCTCCGGCCATGCGCGACGCAGTCGCATAACTCTTACGTCGACTACCTCGGCGGGCTTTCGCGCGCCACCCGCGAAGCAGTCGCATTTCTCTTCCCCTCATGGGGAAGGGTTAGGGTGGAGTCAGGGCCCCTGAGAGATGCCGAGCAGCATTAACTGCGGTGATGAGTGACGGGTGCCCCGTGACCGGTGACTGCCGACTCGTGACTGGCGGCCGTGCCGCTACGGCTTCTGCTCTCCCAGCGCTTTGCGCAGCTCAGTGGTTACCCGCGTTGCCTCGGCCGCGAGGAAAGCCATGTCGCTGTTGGTAGTGAGGAAGCGCACTCCCTTGCGGATGTATTCCATCTGGCGCGGGAGGTTCCGGTCGCCGCCCACGCCGGGTATCTTGCCATTGGCGACAGCAGCCTTGATCACGCGATCAAGGGCCGCCAGGGCCTCGGGATCGCCGAAGGCGCCGGGTTTGCCCATCGCAGTAAGCAGATCATTGGAGCCGACGTGGAGCACATCCACGCCGTCCACCTTCGCAATCTCCTCGACATTCTTCACGCCTTCGGGCGTCTCGATCATGCACACCACCAGGGTGCTGTCGTCGAGGGCGGACACCGCCTGCGCGATCGGCACCGGCCGGTAGTCGAAGACCGTGTAGCTGCCCGACGCCGAGCGCTTGCCGACCGGGGGAAACTTCGCCCTGGCGACGGCGCGCCGTGCTTCGGCCGCGGTATTGACGTCCGGGAACACTATGCCCATCACGCCGTTGTCGAGCAGCACCTGTACGTCCTGGTCGTCCACGCTGCGCACACGGGCAAGCGGCGTGATGCCGATGCCGAGCGCCACCTGCGCGATGTGCGCGGTAGTTTCCAGATCGTAGATCGCGTGCTGGCCGTCGATGAAGATGAAATCGTGACCGGTGGTCTTCGCGATACGGGCGATGTCGCCCGAGCGCCCCAGGCGCGCGATCATACCGAGCACTACCTTGCCCGCCTTCATCATCTCCTTCGCCAGATTTGGGGCGGAAATCGCGTCAGCCATTGTATCATCTCCACAATGTGGTTACCGGGCATGAGGCATCATCCGGCAGGATACGAGTGTCGTGTGCCCAGTGTCGAGTCCCGGGATTCGAGTGACGGGTGTCGGGTGTCGAGGGAAAACCGTGTCGCTTTGTTATTCCTCCACTCGACACTCACTCCTCGACACTCCCGGCTACCCTCGACCCTCGATACTCGACACTCTACACTCGGCAAGTGGCGATCCATCTCTCGCTGGCGCTGACCTTTCTCCTCTTCACCGGCTTGAACGTGGCCCGCATCGTGCTCACGCTCTACGCGCTCGAGCTGGGTGCGCCGGCATCCGTGGTGGGCATGCTGGGCGGGCTGTTCTATCTGTTCGCCCTGTTGCTGTCGTGGCCGATCGGCGCCCTCGCCGACCGCGCCGGCGCGCGCCGCCTGCTGCTCTTCGCCGCCGCGTGCGGCGCGGGCGCCCTGGCGCTTCCGTACTTCGTTCGCACGCTGACGGCGTTCTACGTCGCCGCGTCGTTGAGCGGTCTCGCGTTGGCGTTCTTCCACGTCACGCTGCAAAACACCATCGGCCTCCTCTCCAAACCTGCCGACCGGCCGCGCAATTTCAGCAACTTCAGCCTGATCGGGGCCGTCACCAACTTCGTCGGTCCGCTAGTTGCCGGGGTCTCGATCGACCACGCAGGGCATGCGCTGGCGTGTCTTTATGGCGCATCGCTGTCACTGATAGCGCTGGTGCTCGTCCTGATCTGGGGCCGGTTGCTCCCGCCCGGCAACCCGCACGCGACGCATGGCATGGACGTCGGGCTCAGCACGCTCACCGACCGGACAGTGCTGCGCATGCTCGCCACGAGCGGGCTGGTGCAGCTCGGCACCGATCTCTTCCAGTTCTACATCCCGATCTACGGGCATTCGATCGGCCTGTCGGCCTCGGCAATCGGTGCCGTCCTGGCGAGCTTCGCCATCGCGTCGTTCGCCGTGCGCCTGTTCCTCGCGCGCCTGATCAAGCGGGTACCGGGCGAAACCCTCCTCGCCGGGTCGTTTTACCTCGGCATGGTCGGATTCGCGCTGGTGCCGTTCTGCAAGGATCCGCTGACGCTCTCCGCAATTTCGTTTTTCTTCGGTCTCGGCATGGGCATCAGCATGCCGCTCACGGTGATACTCATGTACGAGCGCATCGTCGAAGGGCGCGCGGGCCAGACGCTCGGCCTGCGGTTGACGGCCAACAACCTCGTACGCGTGGTGGGACCGATCGTTTTCGGTGCGGTGGGCTCGGCGCTGGGACTGCCTGCCGTGTTCTGGATCAATGCGGCGATGATGGCCGGGGGCGGGCTGCTTTCGCGCTCCCGCGAGAAGAAGTGACTAGTTTTTATAGGACGGATCCATCTTGTCGAGCATGCGCAGGTGCGCCTTCCACTCTGGTTGCCTCGCCTTGTACGGCAGCGCCTTGAACTGAGCGGCCGTTTTCTCCGCTACGGCGGGAGCCGGAATCCGGAGCTTTGCGCCGCCCGCCATCGCGTTCACCTGCGTCTGGCATGCGCGCTCCAGGTAATACATGTAGTCGAAGGTCTCGTAGATGGATGAGCCGCACACCAGCAGCCCGTGATTGCGCAGGATCATCGCCTTGTGGCTGCCGAGATCGCGCGTGAGCCTGGCCTGCTCGTCGAGATCGAGCGCCAGCCCCTCGTAATCGTGATAGGCGAGAATGTTCGTGAATCGCATCGCGTGCTGGGACAGGGGCAGCAGCCCCTGTTCCTGGGCCGACACAGCGATGCCGGCAGCCGTATGCGTATGCATGACGCACGCGACGTCGGGCCGCGCGCGGTGCACGGCGCTGTGTATCACGTAACCGGCCCGGTTGAAACCGTAGCCGGTCGGGTCCTCGACGATCTCTCCGTCGAGCGTGACCTTGACCAGCGTGGATGCGCTGATCTCGTCCCATAGCTGGCCGAACGCGTTGATGAGGAAATGATGCTCGGGGCCGGGCACGCGCGCCGAGATATGCGTATAGATCAGATCGGTCATGCGAAAGTGGGCGGCGAGGCGGTAACACGCGGCGAGATTCACGCGCATTTCCCACTCCTCCGCGCTCACGCGCTCACGCAGTGGTGACTTTGCCAGCTTGCGAACTTTGGTATCCATGTCTGTGTGTTCCTCTAAGAGGCAGTGTCGAATCATTCGGCCCGCACGCCCGAGGCACTGATCACCTTTGCCCATTTCGGGATTTCGTCCTTGATCCGCGCGGCGAATTGCTCCGGAGTGCTGTAGAACGTGTCGACGCCCTGGCTCGCGAGCTTCTCGACGACGTCGGGCTGTCGCAGCGCCTTCCCGAATTCGCCATTGAAACGCTGGACGATGGCCGCCGGTGTCTTGCCCGGCGCGATCACGCCGTACCACAGCGAGGATTCATAGCCCGGCACCCCCGCTTCCCCTATGGTGGGCACGTCGGACAGCGCTGGCGAACGCTTGGCCGAAGTGATGCCGTAGATGCGCAGCTTTCCCGCGCGGACGTGAGGCAGCGTGTTGAGCATGGACGAAAACATCAAAGGGACATGACCGCCGAGGAGGTCGGTGACGGCCTGGGCTGTACCCTTATAGGCGATGTGCACGAGCTCGGTCCGCGTCATCATCGTAAAGAGGATCCCGGCCAGATGCCCGACCGAGCCCTGGCCCGAACTGGAATAGCTGAAAGAGCCGGGTTTGGCCTTGGCGAGCGCGATCAGCTCCTTGACCGTGTTCGCCGGCACGGACGGGTGTGAGACCAGCATCTGCGGCGACAGGGCGATGAGGGCGACCGGCGCGAAATCCCGCTCCGTATCGTAAGGCAGCTTGCGATAGAAGCTCGGGTTGGTGACGAAGCTGGTGGGCAGCAGGATGATGGTGTGCCCGTCAGGCGCAGATTTGGCGGTTATCTCGGTGCCGACTATCGTGTTGGCGCCCGGCCGATTGTCCACGATGACACGATGTCCGAGACCGTCGCCCACCTTGTCGGCGAGTATGCGTGCCAGCGTGTCGTTGCCCCCGCCCGGCGGATACGGCGAGATGAACCGTATGGGGCGACTGGAAAGCTGCTGAGCGTGGGCCGACATGGCTGCCGCGGCGCAGCAGAACAGCATCAGAGATGCGGCAGCCGCCTTGTTCACCAAGTCCTCCTTAGGTCTGCATCTGGACAAGCCTGAAACTTACCCCACTTGTCGCGCCGGTTCAAACGAGTCTCAACATATAATCCTGTCTGATTTGACCGGTCCGAAGCGAAACAATGAATGTCGCGGTACGCCTCCTTGCGGTGATGTTGTGCGCGACAGCACTGAATGCAGGCGCGGCCGAGAGCTATCCCTCGCGCCCGGTGCGCATGATCATCCCCAGCGGCGCGGGCGGCATCACCGACATCCTCGGACGCTTCCTGGCGCAAAAGCTGAGCGACAGCGTCGGCCAGCAGGTCGTCATCGACAACCGTCCCGGCGCCAGCGGCATCGTCGGCTCGCACATCGTCGCCAAGTCCGCGCCGGACGGCTACACGCTGCTGATGGTGTTTCCTTCGCACCCGGTCAACCAGAGCCTGTTTCGCGACATTCCCTACGACACGGTCACGGCGTTCGCGCCCATCACCATGGTAAGCGAGGTGTGGCCGGTGCTCATCGTGAGCACCCAGTTTCCTGCGAAATCCGTCGCTGAACTGATTGCCATCGCGAAAGAGAAGCCGGGACAGTTGAACCATGGCGGCGTCGGCCCTACTAGCATGGGATCGCTCGGGGCGGAATTGTTCCGCTCGATGGCGGGCATCCGGATCACCCACATCACCTACAAGGGAGCGCCGCAGGCGCTGACGGCCCTGCTCTCCGGCGAGATTCACTTCTACCTGATCGGCTCCGCCGGCACGGTCGTTCCCCACGCGAAGGCCGGCCGGATCAGGGCCCTCGGCGTCGGCGGGAAGCGGCGCGTCGCCGTGCTGCCCGACGTGCCGCCGATCTCGGACACGCTGCCGGGCTACGAGGCGCGCGGCTGGAACGGCATCCTGGCGCCGGCGGGCACGCCCAAGCCCGTGGTCGACCGCCTGCACCGGGAAATCGTGAAAGTCGTGCGCTCGCCGGAATTCGGCCAGCTGATGACCGGCGAAGGCGCCGCCCCGGTGGGCAACACGCCGGCAGAATTCGACGCGATCATCCGCGCCGACATCAAGAAATGGGCGGTGATCATCAAGGAAGCGGGGATCAAGGGCGAGTGATGGGCGACGAAGGGTCGAATTACCGCTTCGCCAGCAAATCCAGCACCGGCCGGATGCTGGACAGGGTCTCGATCTCCTGCAGCATCTTCGCCGTTTCCTTCGCCACTTTCTCTCCGATTACTTCCGACGCATTGCGGATGTACTTCTCGACGACTGTACGCCGGCGGAACCCGCCGCTTGGCATCGCCGAGCGGTATTTCGATGGGCTGCTCGATCGTCTTCCCCTTCGCCTCGATCACCAACACTCCTAGCGGCCCCTTCTCGCTCGACGCCGGATCTTCCAGGGTCTTGAACTTCCCGAGGTGGCGCGTCACCTCCGGCCGGTTGAACGCCTCGTTCGAGAAAGTCTTCTTGACCACTTCTCCGTCGAGGATCGCGCACGCCACGGGGTACTCGTACCCGAACTTGCCGGAGAATTCCCCCGTGGGCCGAACCCGGAAATAGGGCTGCAGGTGCGGTACGCGTATGTCTACTGACGTGAGGTCCGCGAGTTTCAGGCCGGTCTGCTCGCGAAACCGCAGTGCGGCGTCGATGGCGCCCTGGGCGATGTACCCGCAGGGGTATTTTTTCAATCGCCAGGTATCCGCGATGTGCCAATGTCCGAGACCCGCCGTCGCCTTGCCGACATCCACACCCTCCATGCGGTTCGCCGCGACGACAGCCTGAATGTAGCCTAGCGGCGCATCGAGAGCGTCGGGGTTCGCCTCGAATCCGTTGGCGGCCAGTTCCGCCGCCATCACGCCGGCCTGAGAAGCAATGCCGCCATGCAGCGGCTTGGTGTGGGTCCCGAAATTGCCGGTGATCCCGCCCGCTTGCGAGGCCGCGATGCCCCACGCATGGCGCTGCTGCGACGCGCCGAGACCCAGCAGCCTGCCGGACACGGTGGCGGAGGTAAGAGGCCCGAACATGGCCGTGCTGTGCAAGCCGTGGAACTGGTCGGCGCGGCGGGGGACGATGCGCGATAGCGCTTCGCCGACCTCGTAGCCCGCGATGTATGCCTCGAGGAGGTCACGGCCGCTCCGGTTTTGCGTTTCGCCGGTAGCCAGCATCGCCGGCACCAGCACCACGCTCGGATGCCCGAAGCTGGAGCAGTCGTCGAAGTCCAGCGTGTGCCCCAGGGTCCCGTTGACCAGCGCTGCCAGCCACGTGGATGTTTTTCTGGGATTACCCAGCACCGTCGCCTCGTTGGCGGTGCACCGGTTGACCATGTCCTGCACCTTGACCCCCGGGTCCTCGCCCACGCCGGCCAGGGCGACGCCGACCTGGTCGAGAATGGCCAGTTTCGCAACTTCGATATCCCGCTGGGGAACCTTGTCCAGCATTACGCTCTTCACGTATTCCGCTAAAGTCTGTCCGAATTCCACGCCTCATCTCCCTTTCCCGGTGCCTTCCGTTGCTGTTAGGTTAGTGTTGGGTACTTGTTTATCGCAAGCTCTGAGGAAAAAAGCGGCCAGAACGCCTGACGCACCCCATAAGACTTAGACCTTCGGATAGCGCCGCTGCCCAATCCGCAGCTGGGATTTTACTAGGGCATCGCGAAGGTTAAAGTAAAAGCCTCGACCTCCGGACGTGAGGGCGCCGCGAATTCGGCACACAGAACTTGCGGAGAATGAGTCTACCGCAGCGCGCAGCGGCGCGGCGTCGCGTACGCCGTGGGGGGTAGAATTACAAGCGCCTGAATTTGGAAGTTCCCGCTCACTGCTCACCGCTTACTGCTCACAGAGAAAGAATCATGCCGCATCTCGAGCTACCCGGCTTCAAGCTGTTCTACAAGATCGACGATCACTCCGATCCATGGACACGTCCGGAAATAGTCGTCTTCGTGCACGGTTTCACCGAGAACACCGAGGCGTGGCGCGCGTGGGTTCCGCACTTCTCCCGCCGCTACCGCATGATTCGCTACGATCAGCGGGGATTCGGGCGATCGGGAGCGGTAGCCAAGGATTTTCCGCTCACTACTGAGGTCATCGTCGGCGACATCGTTGCCGTCATCGAGCAGCTCGCGGTGGGAGAACCCGTGCACGTCGTGGGCGGGAAGAGCGGCGGCATCCCCGTCATGATGCTCGCGGTGTCTCACCCCGAGCTTGTAAAAACGATCACGGTATCCTGCTCTCCCGTCACGCCGCCACAAGCCGCCGGCTGGCTCGAGGAAATGGAACGCGACGGCATGCGCAGCTGGGCGAAACGGACCCAGCGCGACCGCATGGGAAGCAGGATGCCCGAGGCCGGCATCGATTGGTGGTCGGACATGATGGGCGCAACCGCCGTGTCGACCGCGTACGCTTACCTGCGTTGGGTCGGCGCGATCGATATCCGTGAAGACATCAAGCGCATCAAGTGCCCGACGCTCGTCATTGGCACCGATACGCCGCGCCGCGGCAAAGCCGAGTTCGAATCCTGGCAGAAAACGATACCCGGCTCGGAGCTCGCCATCATCCCGGTCGACGGCTATCACGCCGCCGGCACGGCACCGGACGAAACCGCAACGGTAACGCTGGACTTCATTGCGCGGCATGCGCCGTGATGGCTTCGTGGCATACTGAACGCCCAACTATCGAGCTTTACGTAACTTCGTTACATCGCTCGACCCCTCACCCCCAACTCTTCTCCCGAGGGGCGAGGGAAGCGTCGAGCGAGTCCGGATTTGTCATCCGGTTTCGAATGATCAGTAAGAAGCATGGATGATGGTCTGCCCGAGGAGGGAACACATGAGATCCATAGTTCGCAGTGGCCCGATCGCATGCGCAATCTGGTTGGCGGTGGCCGCGCCGGCGTACGCGCAGTACCCTGCAAAGCCGATACGGCTCATCGTGCCGTTCGCGGCCGGCAGCACAAACGACATCGTGGCGCGCTTCATTGCGCCGCCGCTCTCAGAGGCGCTCGGGCGGCAGGTCGTGATCGACAATCGGGCCGGCGCCGCGGGCAACATCGGCACCGAGCTTGCCGCCAACTCGCCACCCGACGGCTATACCCTGGTGATCGGCGGCATCGCCAACGCCGTCAGCATGAGCCTGTTCAGCAAGCCCGGCTATGACTTCGCCCGGGACTTCGCGCCGGTGTCGTGGCTGGTGTCCGGCTCGTTCATGATGACGGTGCACCCGTCGGTGCCCGCGAAATCAGTGAAGGAACTGATCGCGTTTGCAAGAGCGCGTCCGGGACAGATCAACGTCGCGACCTCGGGCGCCGGCATCTTCCTGATATCCGAGCTCTTTCAAAGCATGGCCAAGATCAAGTTCTCGAACGTGACCTACCGCAGCACCCCCTACGCCCTGACCGCGCTGGTGAGCGGCGAGACCTCGGTCGGCTTTCCATCAAGCAGCGCAGCCTCCCCGCACGTCAAGTCCGGAAGGTTACGCGGGCTTGGCGTCACGACCGCCAAGCGCTCGCCTGTTGCGCCCGACATTCCGCCGATCGCCGAGGTCGGCGTGCCGGGGTACGAAGCGAGCGGATGGTACGGCCTGATGGTGCCGGCGAAGACGCCGCCCGAGATCATCGCGCGCCTGCACTCCGAATCGATCAAGGCGTTGAACCGGCCGGACGTGAAGGAGCGGTTCGCCGCCACCGACCTGGAACCGGTCGGCGCCGGGCCCGAGCAGTTCGCGGCGCACATTCGCAGCGAGATCGACAAATGGGCCAAGGTCGTGAAGGCGACCGGCATGAAGGTGGAGTGAGGTGTCAGGAACTTAGAGTTTAGGGTTCCTGACACCTTAACCTCGCACCTTAGAGTTTAGGGTTCCTGACACCTTAACCTCGGCCTTCCCGTTCCCCCCGCACCATGACCCTTCTCCGACAACGATGAAGAAGAAATCTACGCAGAAGCACATCCCGCTCGGCGATCCCCTTTCCCGCTATTCTCCGAAGCGCGGAGAGCCGAAACGGAGCTATCCCGATCTGCACGACCACATATGCCGGCTCGCGCGCGAAGGATTGCTCGTCGTGGTGGACGAACCGATCAACAAGGACACCGAGATGCATCCGCTGGTGCGATGGCAGTTTCGCGGCGGCATCGAGGAGAAGAACCGCAAGGCGTTTCTGTTTACGCAACCGACCGACGGGACCGGGCGCCGATTCGATTCCGCGGTGCTGGTCGCGGGACTCGCTGCAAGCCGCGATGTCTACCGCGTCGGCATGGACATGCCGCTCGCCAAGATCGGCCCGGCGTGGATCAGGGCGCTTTCCAAACCGGTCGAGCCGAAGCTCGTTACCACCGCTGCCTGTCACGAGATCGTGATCCGCGGCAAGGACCTCGACGCTCCCGGCAAAGGCCTCGACGGACTCCCGGTGCCCATCTCGACGCCGGGCTGGGACAACGGGCCCTACCTGACGGCCGGCCACTACATCACCCGGGATCCCGAGACGGGCATCCAGAACGCAGGCAACTACCGCGGGCAGATCAAGGCGCGGCGCCGTCTCGGCATGAATCCATCGCTGGAAATCCGGCCCGGTATCTACGTGCACTGGCAGAAGTACAAGGCGATGGGAAAGCCCATGCCCTGTGCCGTCGTGGTGGGCGCGCCCCCTGCCGTATCCTATTGCGCGGTGCAGAAGATGCCCGAGCACCTGGACGAGGTCTGGGTGGCGGGCGCCTTGGCAGGCTCTCCCATGAACGTGGTCAAGGCCAAGACGGTGGACCTGCTCGTGCCGGCCGAAGCCGAGTTCGTCATTGAGGGCCACGTCAGCACGGAAGAGCTCGAGCCCGAAGCGCCGTTCGGTGAATCGCACGGCTACGTCAACCTGCAGGAGTACAACGCTTTCATGGAGGTGACGGCGATCACCCGGCGCCGCCAAGCGGTGCTGACTTCATTCATCAGCCAGGTCACGCCGAGCGAATCGAGCACCATCCGCCGGGTGGCTATGGAGCCGGTGTTTCTGAACTACCTCCAGACGACGCTCGGCATCCGCGGCGTCATGCGGGTTTCGATGCACGAGCCCTTGACCAGCGTGATCGCCCTGATCGCCATCCAGTTCAGGCGCGATACGCCCAAGACCGAGATCTGGCGGGCGCTCTACGGCGCGGCGAGCCTGCACCGCTATGCCGGCAAGTGGATCGTCGCGATCAACGAGGACATCGACCCGGAAATGAGCGACGCGCTGTTCTGGGCGATGTGCTATCGGACCCAGCCCCAGTACCGACGTGAAGGTGCTCGACCGCAAGGATCCCGGCCATGGCCCCAGAGGACCGCGCGATGGCGGGGAATCCGCCGCGGTGCTGATCGACGCCACGTTGAAGGGCGTCTACGCGCCGATCGCGCTGCCCAAGCGGGAGTTCATGGAGAACGCGAGGCGCATCTGGGAGCGTCTCGGGCTCGGTGCGCTCAAGCCCGAGCCACCGTGGCACGGTTACGATCTGGGTTACTGGCCGGCCGAGCTTGCAGAAGAAGCGGCGGCGGCGACGAAGAGCGACTACTTCAAGACCGGGGCGAAGGCCGCGAAGTTACGGCGCCGCGACGTCGAGATGAATACGCCGATCACAAAACAAGGCAAGAGTGCACGTGGAGCGCGGGGACCGCGATTTGAACAAGATGACTAAAAACAGGCGGACAATCGAAGAACTCGCAGAGCTTGGATGTTGTTCATTGGAGCACGCATAGGCGAGACACCGCGCTTCAGAAGCACAGCGCGCTCTACCAAGCTGGGAAGGCGTGCCAGATAAATCGTCCCCCCGAGGCCGGCAACGGCTAAGTCAGATCTAACGCGGTATGTCCGCTTACGGTAGAGTCGAGATGTGGCGCGGTGACAGTAGGTTCGGTTTGTCTGTTGCCGCCTCTTTCGTCTGGCGGTGCCCGAGTAACTTCCCCGTAGCTCCGTTTCCACATCCCGCTCATCGAACCGGACATGCAGATCTCCCGCATCCGGCTCTCGGACAAGACGTCACGCCTTCTTGCGCGTGCAGCGCCCTCTGCAGCTTCTGAACACTCGTCGGAGTTGATAGGGTTGCCCCAATCTCCAGGTCCGTCACCACGTCTTGCGCCTGTCCTGAACTGAGGTCCCTTCCCTCCACCGGCATTACCCGGCTTCAGCGGGACTACGAACCTCTCCGCCACCCCACGGCGCCCGGCCTGTCCCTCGCGGGCCTCCGGTTGATCATCGCTGATCACGCCTTGGGGCTTCCCGTGTTGCGGGCGCTTTCCTTGTGTACCTGCTGTCGCCACTACCCCGGCGCAGCGGCTGGGAGCACTGCCGTGCTCAAATCTCCCGGCCATGTCAGCCTTCCCCGATAGGGTCGTCGGGTCGGCCTGCGCATCGTCCTTTTCGAGGCTTGCTCGGCCTTCACTCGCGTTACGGCCTGCACACTCGCGCTGTCACCGTATTTCGTGACACGCTATCCGAAGGCTTCAGCCATTTCGTTTCCTCCATAGCTGCTCCGGTTGCTTCCGGCTGGAGCCGTGGCCGGGTGGGCCTTGCACCCACTGGAAAAGCGCCGCCTTTGCACGGCGCACACCCGGAGCTGCCATTCGCGCCCATTTAGTCGATCACCCGATCGGCGCGAAACCGGACTGACTGCGGAACCGTGATCCCGAGCGCTTTCGCGGTCTTCATGTTGATCACCAGCTCGAACTTGGTCGGCTGCTCCACCGGCAGGTCCCCCGGTTTTGCGCCCTTGAGGATCTTGTCCACGAAAGTAGCGGCGCGCCGGTACAAGTCGGCACGGTCCGGCCCATATGCCGCAAGACCGCCAGCGTCCGCGAATTCCGACCACTGAAATATCGACGGCAGGTGGTTCCTTGCCGCAAGGCCCGCGATCCGTTCCAGATTCGTGGCAATTACTGGTTCTGCTGTGACGAAAATGGCGCCGGCACGCGCCCGGATTGCGTCTTGGAACGCTTTCTCGAAATCGTTGGGACTCCGTACTTCCAGCGAATGAAGCTGGATTCCCAACTGCCGTGCCGGGAGTTGAAGTTCTTGCCAACTCGGTGCCGAGCCTCCTCCTTGTGAATTCCAGAGCACCGCCACACGGGAGAGCTTGGGAACAATCTCCTTGAGCAGCTCCAGCCGTTTTCCGGTCGTCTCGTGGGTCATCTGGGACAACCCCGTGATGTTGCCGCCGGGCCGCGACAGGCTCTCAACCAGCCCGGCCGCAATAGGGTCGCCCGCTGCCGCTATAACGATGGGGATTGTCGTCGTGGCCTTTTTGGCGGCCGCGGCAGCGGGAGCACTGGAAACGACGATGACGTCAACCTTGAGACGGACGAGGTCGGCCGCGAGGCCAGGCAGGCGATCGCTGCTGCCCTCCGCGTAACGGTACTCGATGCTAACGTTCTTCCCCTCTATCCATCCGAGGTCGCGGAGACCGGACCGGAACGCCTGGAGCCAGAGCGCGGCAATGGAAGGAGAAGATGGCGAGAGCAGTCCTATCCGGGCGGCTCTTGCTGGAGCTTGAGCGCGTGCCGCGCCTACCCACGCGAGCGCGCCTGCTCCGAGCGCGACGAGTAATTTCCGACGTGTTGTCATCATGCGATCCAACCGCGTTACCTGCCCCCATGACTCCTATGACAAGGCGATTCTAACCGTGTCCCAGGGGGCAGAAGTGAGTAGCACTACATTTCGGGGTTGTAAAAAATTCGCATCGGGACCCTGCTGAAGCAGGGTTGCGGTCGAGCGCTTGGCGAGTGGCCGCTTTTGGCCGAGCCCGTGTGGAAACGCACTTGGTAGATTGGTTTGTCGTGGTTGATCGGGGCGCAAACAGCGTCTGTTGTGAGGTTGCGACGTAACCGGCGCGGTGGTAGAGCGCCCGAGGCGTCTCAATATGCGCCCTCAGGCACCTGCGAGCCGCAACGCCCTCATCAATTTGGCCATTCCGAGCAGCCCGATCACGCGCTTCATGTTGTAGGCGAGCACGTGCAGGCTCATCTCGGTGCTGACGTGTTGAAGTCCCCGGGTCAGGAAGTGCGTTGAGCCCATCCACTGTTTCAGCGTCCCGAACACGTGCTCGATCGTGCGTCGTCGCAGCGTCATTGCTTCGGGTCTGCGGTCGAGCCGGCGCTGCATAGTTTCCAGCACCGCCTCATGCTCCCAGCGTGTGATGCGTCGATAGCTACTGGTCGTGCATTGCGTCTTGAGCGGGCAGTGCGGGCAAGCCGATGACCAGTATTTGTGGAGGGTCAGGCCGTGCTCGACCGTTGTGAAACGATGAATGGCACGTTCGCCCGCCGGACATTGGTACTGGTCATCCCTGGCGACGTAGATGAAGTCCGCCTTGCTGAAACGACCCTCTGCCTTGGCATTGGAGGTCATCGGCTTGGGCACCAGCGGCGCGATGCCGGCCTCAATCGACGCTTTGATCTCGGGGCCGCTGAAGTAGCCACGGTCGGCCACGGCCTGCAGCCGTGCTTTGCCCATCGCTGATTTCGCTGCCATCCCCATCTTGGTGAGCTGCGCCCGGTCGCTGCCGACGTTGCTCACCTCGTGCGCCACGATCAGGTGATGCCGGGCATCCACGACTGCCTGAACGTTGTATCCGACAACCCCGGTGCCCTTGGCCTGGGAGACCATGGAGCGCGCGTCCGGGTCGGTGAGTGAGATCTGTCCGTCGGGCTGCCGCTTCAACTCCTCGCGAATCGTGTCCATGCGCCTCATCTGCTCGCGTAAGGTGCTGATCTTCTCGCGCAGCCGCTCGGTCTTGGCTTCGACCTCGGGCGGCTGAGTGCGATCGGCGGTCTCCATCGCCTCCAGGTAGCGCCGGATGCTTTCGTCAATCTGCTGCTGACGCTTGTCGACTTTGCCTGGGGTGAAGTTGCGGTCTCGGCTGTTGACCGCCTTGAACTTGCTGCTGTCGATGGCCACGATGGCCTGCGTGAACAGCTTCAGGTCCCGGCACAACTGCACGAATCGCCGGCACACGTTGCAGATACCAGCGCCGTTGTCGTGGCGGAAGTCCGCAATCGTTTTGAAGTCGGGTGCCAGTCGACCAGTCAGCCACATCAGTTCAACGTTGCGCTGCGCCTCGCGCTCAAGCCTGCGGCTGGATGCAATGCGGTTCAAATAACCATAGATGTAGATCTTGAGCAGCACCCTCGGGTGGTACGCCGGCCGCCCCGTCAGCGCTGGGTCGGCGCCAGCAAAGCCCAGCGCCTTCAGGTCGAGTTCTTCAACAAAGGCATCAACTGCGCGAACCGGGTTGTCCGTGGCGATATAGTCATCGAGACACTCCGGTAGCAGGGTAATCTGCGTTCGGTCTTCACCTTCGATGAATCGCTTCATATGCCCACCCTGTCTCCATCCCCTTGATGAGCAATGAACGCCTCAGACCTCGTCCCGGTGCACTCAACCTGAGATGTTTTCACACAGCCTCGGCCGGTTCGCGACGAGGCAGAAACCGACCCAAACCCGCCGGTCGCTTATCGGAAAGCGGACGTTCAAACGCGGAGCTAACCGGCGCTGCGCCGCTTCATTTGCAACGTCCAGCGACTGAAAGGAGCGAGGTTGAACGCCATGTTAGGCGGCATATCTTGCAAACAGGACTGGCTATTTGCGGCGGCAGGGCTTTCCCTCATATTGATGCCGTTGCAACACATATTTCTGGCCGTTCCAGCGCTCAACCGGAAAGCAGAATCCCGGTCCACCGATCTCAATGTCCGGCCAGCCGCCAACTCCCTTGGTGGTCAGAAAACTGAGGATGCCGGTGCCGTTAGTGATGAGCTTCCAACTGCCGTCAGCCTGTTTGCTGACAAGGCTGTAGCCGACGCCGGTATTTCCATGGCAAAAAGTGCTGCCTTCGGTGATGACTGCCTCTGGTCGGCCGTCACCATTGACGTCGCGCACTTCCTCGACTGCCCCGGGCGTGTAGGAGGGCGTGGGGTCGTTACAGGCGCGCCATTGCTTGCCCTTGAGCGCGTAGCCGGCCGCCTTGAACGCGGCGGTCTCGTCAGCAAGTGAAAGCTTCGCTGACGCGCCGAGCACGGACGCGCAAAACAGCATCATCGGTGCGCTTGCAACCAAGATGTCCAGTCTCATCTGATACCTTCCCTTGGTGTATTGGCAATACCTGCTCGATTCATTGTGCGCGCTCTCATGTCGTCTGTCCGCATATGTAATGCTGATACGGAGCCATGACATTGGATTGCTATTGTAGCCTTGGTGCGACCGGCTGCTTTTGGCCGTTTGGCGTCTCTTGTTCGCCGTTGATCGCAACGAAGCATGAGATTGGGATGGATGAAACAACTCACCCGCATCTCGTCACCCGTATCTCGTCACCCGTAATCGTCACCTGTATCTCGTCACAGCGGCGCGTCAAGTAATAAGCGCCGCCTTCCGCACGCTTTCGATCAGCGAGGTGCGCAGCAGGAACCGGCGGTGGCGGGCGGGGTCGGCGGCGGTCCGGCGTAATTCCTCGAAGTTGGCAGCGCGCACAGCAGGATCCTTCTCCTCGAGCCGTTTCTTGTTGTTGACCGTCTGGCTCTGGACGAACTCGATGTTGAGCGGCCGGCGCCGGCGGTCGTAGAGATCGAGCTCGTCGTCCCCGGCGCCATTGCAGAACCGGGCAAGGCGCTCCGCCAGCTCTACACCGTCGTGTATGCCGCAGTTCAAGCCCAGCCCGCCGATCGGATTGTTGACGTGCGCGGCATCGCCCGCGAGCAGCACGCGTCCCTTGCGGAACGTCGCGGCGACGCGCTGGTGCACCTTGTACAGATTGCGGTGCACGACTTCGTACGGCGTCGGCTTCGGAAAGAAGCGCTGGAGCCGCTCCTGCACGCCGGCGTCGCTCAGCGCTCCGTCGTCGGTCTCGTCGCTGCGCGTGGGAAAGACCACGCGCCATTGGCCCCTGCCGTCGTCGCCCGCGACCTTGAAGAGATTCGCCCATTCGTCGGGATCGGACAGATAGTTGCGGTAGCAGTAGCCGCGCTCCCCCTCGAAATCGAACGGCGTGGTCAGCACGATGAAGCGCTCGGGCCAGGTATAGCCCTCGAACTCGATGCCGAGGCGCTTTCGCACCGTGCTGCGCCCGCCGTCCGCGCCGACCAGGAATGCGCCCTCGGAACGCCGTGCGCCCTCCTTCGTTTCGACAGTGACGGCAACGCCGTCGTCGCGCGCGTCCACGCCGCGACGCGCGCGGAAAAATGCACTTCCGCTCCCGGAAACGCCCGCAGGCGCTCCACGCGCAAGCCGCGCGAGCTTGTGCTGCTCGAACTGCACGGCGAATGGGAAAGCGCGTGTCCTCGCCTCAGGATCTCGTGATCGAACTCCGCGATCAGCTTGCCGCTTTGCCGGTCCCGGAACTGGAACTTGCGGGCGGTCAGCCCGCGCGGATCACCTCGTCGGTCAAGCCCGAGATCGGCCAGCAGCTCCAGCGTCGCCGAGTGGGTGGTCGCGGCGCGCGGCGCCGGGTTGGCTTCCGGCTCGGCCTCGAAAACCGTGACCGGGAATCCGCGCTGCGCGAGCGCAAGCGCGGTCACCATTCCGACCGGCCCGCCCCCGGCGATCAGCACTCGTTCGCTCAAAGCATTGGAAAAGCTCGAGCGCAAGAACGCAGAGGTCACAGCTACAGAAGCCAGAACGAATCGCCAGAATGCCTTGATTCTTCGTGTTCTCTGCGCGCTCGTGGCAGGCTGTTTCTTCCTTCGCGGTATCGCGTCCTTGCGCACGTCCACAGATGCTGGAACTGCGTGGCGACCACTTGCTCGTACGCAACCTCTCCGGAGAGGAGCCCCATGTTGCGGGAAAAATCGTTCAGCGCATCGACGCTGCGCTTCGAGATCGCGGGATCGTAGAACGGCGCATCGCGCCCGATGAGCTCGGCAATGAGGCCCGCCTCGGTCGCGGGAAACAGTTTCCTGCCCACTTCCGTGGCCCGCTCCGGCTCCCCCTTGAGTGCCTGCTGCGCGCGCGACAACGCGCGCACCGCGGCCGCGACGACGTCCGGCTGCTCGTCGATCTTCCGCTGCGTGGTCACCAGGGCGGGAAACGTGTAGTCGCGCGCTGCAGCCGGCCCGTCGCCGCGCCGCGCATCGAGCACCAGCGTGCCGATACCGTCGCGCACCGCGATTTCCGCGCCCATGCCGTTCGCCCAGAAGCCGTCGAGCTTGCCTTCCGCGAGCGCCTTGGCGGCCGCCACGCCGAACGAGACGCCGGCGCCCGCGGTGCCCGGGACGGGACCGATCTGCACATCGCGCTCAGGGTCGATTCCCGCCTCGACGAGCATGCGCTTCAGCCCGTCCACCGGGCCGGGCGCCGCGCCGATGCGCAGCCCCTTCACCGCGCGCCAGGTCGCCGCGTTCGCGCTCGAGGTCCCTGCGCAGGACCAGGAACCAGTACATGTGCTGCGCGAGCGCGGCGAGGAGCTTGCATCCCTCCCAGTTCCTGAACGCGTAGAGCGGCGCATGCGCGGCGCCCGGCCACGAAGTCGAGCCGGCCGTCGCGCAACTCCTCGTACGTCCGGGTGACGGGAAACAGCAGCTCGATCGTCGCATCGAGCCCCTCCTTCTTGAAGAAGCCCAGCTCGACCGCGGCGATCGCCGGGAAATACGATGGCGAGACGAGGTCGGGAATCGCGACGCGCAGCGTCATGCACTAAACCTTTATCAGCCACAGAAACACACGGAAAACACGGATAGGACAGTGGAAGAGATTACGTCACCGTCTCTGCTTGCGTCTTGCGCTAGCGTCTTGAAGGTGTTTCCCTATTGATCTGTGTTCATCTGTGTGATATCCGTGGCTTGAATCGCATTCCGAGTCTTACTTCTCGTCGTAATAGTGCACTTCGACCAGCAGGCAGCCGCTCTCGGACTTGAACGGCCCGTGCGGAGTGCCCGGCGGGCGGCAGGCGTACGTATTGGGGCCGAATTTCTCCCCCCCGTTGCCCTGCTTGTCGTTGCCGACGATGAGGTCGCCGGACACGAGGTAGACCTCTTCCCAGTAATCGTGCACGAACGGCTCCGTCGTGTACACGCCGGGCGCGAAGCGCAGGTGGCGCGTGCGGTGGCCGTGCTTGTTCTTCTCGTCGAGGGCCCCGGCGAGTATCTGCTGCTGTATCCCGGACGGATAACCCGCCGGCGTCTCCCAGCCCTTGCCGGGATCGGGACGGAAAAACTCCTTATGTTCCTTGTGGATGGGCATGTGGCTGCTCCCCCTCAGGTCAGCGCGCGCCGCTGCGCGCATTGCACGATGAATCGTAACACGCTGCAAATACCAGACCCGCCGTTCGTGGTCTAAAATAGCCCTCCCCCAATCGAGAACTTATGGAGGCTTCCATGGCATTACGCATAGGCGATGAAGCGCCGAACTTTACGGCCGAAACAACGGAAGGGACGATCAATTTCCACGACTGGATCGGGAACGGATGGGCCATCCTGTTTTCGCATCCCAAGGACTTTACGCCGGTGTGCACCACCGAACTGGGCACCATGGCGCGCATCAAGGAAGAGTTCGACAAGCGCAACACCAAGGTCATCGGCCTGTCCGCCGACCCGGTGGACGACCACAAGAAGTGGGCGAAGGACATCGAGGAAACGCAGGGCGCTGCCGTGAACTATCCGATGATAGGCGATCCGGAGCTCAAGGTGGCGAAGCTCTACGACATGCTCCCCGCGGAAGCGACGCCCGGCAAGCGCACAGCCGCAGAGAACGCCACCGTGCGCACGGTGTTCCTGATCGGCCCGGACAAGAAAATCAAGCTCATGCTGTTCTACCCGATGACCACCGGCCGCAATTTCGAAGAGGTGGTGCGTGTGCTCGATTCGCTACAGCTCACGGCGAAGCACAAGGTCGCGACTCCCGCGAACTGGAAGCAGGGGCAGGACGTGATCATCGCCGGCTCGGTCAACGACGAAGACGCCAAGAAGCAGTATCCAGCGGGCTGGAAGGCGCCCAAGCCGTACTTGCGCATCGTGCCTCAGCCGAAATAAGTCAGTAATCAGCTGGCCGTAGCTAGTTGGCAGTAGTGACAAGGAGCCTACCGAATACTGGAACTGATTTCATAAATGGTTGATGTTCATTCGACCCCGCGCAAGGCTGAGGAGAAACACATTCTTTGCAAGCTAGTCGGTGCCGGGCCCGATTTCTTGCGATCCGCTATCGTTAGGGTGTCAGGAACCCTAAACTCTAAGGTTCCTGACACCCTGGTTACTCCATACTGCCAACTTTCTACTGTCGCTCGGGTATCGTCCAGAGATAAATCGGCCGCTCGCGACCGTTGCTGGTGATCCGAACGGTCTGCTGCGGCTTCCAGTCCCCCATGTCGTGCCAGTGCGAGACGACGCGGGTGCCGGGCCTGCAACTCGCGCAGGAGCTTGGGGCGCGCCTTGAGGTTCAACTCAGGCGACAGGAACAACATAACCACGGTCGCGTCGCGGATGTCGGTCGCCAGCAGGTCCTGGTTCAGGAACCGGACGCGGTCGGCCACGCCCGCCATTCGCGCGTTCTCCCGGCTTTCAGCGATGCGCTGAGGATCGATGTCCACGCAGACGCCGCGCGCGTTGTTGAACTGGCGCACCGCGCTGATGACGATGCGCCCATCCCCGCATCCGAGGTCGTACACCACGTCGCCAGGCGTCACGTTCGCCAGCCGCAACATGGCCTGCACGACATCCGTCTCCGACGGCTCGTATCGCACGTCCGGCGCCCGCAATGCCGGCGGCGCAACGGCAGGCTCCTGCGCGCAACCGGGCCCGGCAAGGAAGCTCGCGGCCAGGATGCCATGCACAAGCACGCGTTTCATTTTGCGGAGCATACCGCGAGCCTCGATCGTATGGAATGAGGGAGTAGGTTGATGAACGAGCGCGGCGTCGCTACGCCGGCGCCCATCGTTACGTGCAGCGCTAGTGTGCTGTCCCGTAAAAACCTTGCGTAAGTCGAAAGCCATCGCTGTACCGGAGATGTCGCAGTCTTCGCGCCATTCTTTGAAAGTATCGCGAAATCGGTGCCAGACGCGAAGCAAACCGCAGCCAGGTTGGACACCTGGCGAGGATTTGCGACAAAGTGTCCCGCGTAGGGCGGAGCAGGTTCCAAGCGTTGTGTGCTTGGATGCGACCCCGGAGCGGGACGAACGCGCCCGATGCGCGGGACTGTACGCGCCTGTACGGTCGCATCCCCGGAAGCCCGGGGCCCCTGCTCCACGTTCCGGCGCGTCGCCGATTGTCTCGGGACTTTTACAGGTTATTTACGGGACAGCACACTAATTTGCCGTATCGAAGACTTCGCGCGGCAAATGCACGATAGCCGATACCCGGCCGCCGGAGCGCTCGAAGTCCAAGCTCGCCTTCTCGTGCGGCAGCAGAGCGCGAACCAGACTCAGGCCGCCGCCATTGTCGGCGGCAGCGCGCAGGTTGGGGATGCGGGCGTCCGGCTCCACCTGGTTTTCGATTTCCACGATCACGCCCTGGCCTTCCCGGAGCGCCCGGATCTCCAGCGGCCCGCCCGTGCCGTGCTTGTGGGCGTTTAAGAGGAGCTCGTTCAGCGCCAGCGCCAGCGGCACGGACTCCGCTTCCCGCAGCCGCAGGTTCCCCAGACGGTCCTCGCCGTAGTCCACTTTCACTTTCCTCCCGAAGAGCGACTGGGTGTTTTCGCCGAGGCTCTTGATGAGGCTGCGCAGGCTGATGCCGCCGTTTCCGACCGCCTCCAGGCCGTGCATGGTGGCAACCGTATAGAGCTGGGCTTCGAGCTTGGCGTTGATGTCCCTCATTTCCGGATGCTCGGCGGTGTGCTGGCGGAGCAACGCGACGACCCCGGCGAGATTGCTCTTGATCCGGTGATGGATCTCGCGCACGAGCGTGTCGCGCTGCGCGACGATGCGCTGGATACGCCTCGCCTCGTCCCGCTTGTGCTGCGTGATGTCCTGGAACACCGCCACGACGCCATATATCGCATTCTCGTGATCTACGAGGGGTCGCGCCGACATGGCGATGGTGCGTCCTTCGGCCCGCGCGCTGCTTTGCACGAAAATCTCGGTGCGCTCGGTCACTTCGCCGTGCGCCGCTTTCACCAGCGGCAAGTCATTTGCGGCGAGGCGCTGGAGCGTGCCGACCCGGTGCAGGCCGTAGATCTCCGGCCAGCGATCCACCGGCGCATCGCCGGGATCATCGCCGAGGATTTTTTGCGCGGCAGGATTGAATTGAAGCACGCGTCCGGTAAGATCCGTGACCACTACGCCGTCGTCCATGCTGTCCAGTATCGATTGCAGGAGCGTCGCCTGCTTTTCCATCGCCTGTTTCGTCTTCCGGGACGCTGCCTGATGATCGAGGGACAGTGCCTCCGCCCGCTCGCGCTGCGCGTTTTGCTGCTCGAGCATCCCGCTCAGTTCCGCGAGCTTCCGGCTGCGCTCGTGCACCATGCCCTTCATCGCTTCGAGCGTATGCCGGCGGGTTTCGTCCTCGCGCTTGCGCTGCACGAACGGCGCGGCCTGCTCGAGAATCTTCTGCGCTTGCTGCACGAGGACAGCACTGTCGCTATCGCGTTCTTTCCTCCATAGCGACAAGACCGCGGTAACCTGGTCGGCCACGACCAGGGGGACCGCCAGCCCCGTTTGCAGCCCGCAGCGCTCAAGGGCAGCGGTATATTCGTTGGGCTTCAGATCTTCGAGCCTGACCCACTGCGGTGCTCCGCTGCGCAGCGCCTGCAACATGATGTCCAGCGCAGGATTCCTCGCAACGCCCGCAACCGCTTCGCGCAACCGGATGGCATCCGAGTCCGCGCCGTACCAAGACGGTGTGCGCAGGAGAGCCCGCCGGTTCTCGGAAGTCGCCCAGGCCTCCCCGTAGACCCAGCCCGTCGCATGGCATAGCCGCTGCAGCAACAGCGCGAGCGACTCCATGTAGGTCTCCGCCTGGTCGACCGCGAGCGCGATCAACTGGACGGCATAGACGGCGTCGTTGCCGGAGCTGACGAGGGCGTCGACTTCGCCGCTGCGCAAAGCCCGCAGGATCTCCTGCGCTTCCGCGAGCCGCGCGGCTAGGCGCCGGTTCTCCTCGGTCAGTTTCTGCAGCTTCGAGTCAGCGGCCATTTATGCCTGTGCCTATGAAAGCTACGTTTTGCGCATATCGAGCCCGACGAGTACGCGCTCGACATTCGAAAGGTCGCCGATAATCTTTCTCGCAGGAACGGGGATCTTGCGTATGAGCGTGGGTATCGCAAGTATCTGGTCGTCACGCGCGAGGCGTGGGTTTTTTACCAGGTCGATGACCTCTATGTGGTAGCGACCACCGAGGTGCTCCTCGCAAATCTGCTCCAGATTGCGGATCGCCGCCAGGGATCGCGAAGTCTGACCCGCGATGTAAAGGCGCAGTTTCCACGGCCGGCCGCCGTTGGGCTCGCCTCTTGAGGCGCTACGTTTCTTCGACTTCAAGCGCGGCATGTTGATTCCCCTCCCTATCGGCCTTGTCTGGAGATTCTCGCGCCATTGGCACGGCGGCTGGTTGCCAAAGCAACCCGGTCGCCGGCCGCGTTCTTCTTGCGGGACTCCGCATGCTTCAACGACAAGCCAGCTTCCCGTTCTTCTTGGTCTAGTAGGAGCGCGTGGATCTGCTTTTCCACCGCGCCCTGGGGGCGCTTCAGGGTCGTCAGCAGCCGGCGTTCGTCCTGATTGCGCGTGTTGGCGCCCTCGCGGTCGCGCGCCTCCTGCTGGACCCTCGCCGTTCCCGTCAGCAATCCCGCCGCGCCGAGGTAGGGCGCGATCAGCTTGATCCCCCGGGAGGAGATGATGAATTCCCGGACCTGGTTGGAATGCGCCATGCCCCGCGACTTGAGCACGTGGAGGCCGCGGTTACGCTCGCCGTTGCTCTCGATGTCGCGTACCAGCAGCCAGGTATCCATGAGCGAGGAGACATTCACGACGGTGCCTTCCTGCGCCGCACCGCCGCTCGTGAGGCTGGTGAACATACACGTGATCCTGGCTTGCTTGAGAAAATCCACCAGTCTCATGAGCATCGCCTTGATCTCGAGCTCGTTGCCGATCATTTCCAGATTGGTGACAGGGTCGATGATGACGGCGTCGGGCCGGTGCTGGTTGACGAGCTGGTGCATCATCGCGAGGTGCATCTCGAGGCCCTGCTCGGTCGGCCGGGATGCATGGAAGATCAGCCGCTTCTGATCCACCCATTTGCCGAGATTGAGACCGATCGAGGCCATGTTCCGCACGATCTGGCTCGATCCCTCTTCGAAAGCGAAATAGAGGCAGCGCTTGCCAGAGCGGCAGATCGAGTCTGCAAAATACGCCGCGAGGCTGCTCTTGCCGGTACCCGCCGTGCCGCTCACCAGGACAGTGCTGCCTTTGTAGAATCCCTTGCCTTCGAGCATCTGGTCGAGCTCGGGAATTCCCGTCGACTGCCGTTCTTTCGAAACCGGGTGCTCGAGCTTGATCGAAGACAACGGCAGGACGGAAAACCCCCCTTCGCCGATCAGGAACGGATACTCGCTGCTGCCGTGCGCCGAACCGCGGTACTTCACCACGCGCAGCCGCCGAACGGCATTCTGCTGGACGACGCGATTGTCCAGCAGGACCACGCAATCGGATACGTATTCCTCCAGCCCGTGGCGGGTCAACGTGCCCTCGCCCCGCTCGGCGGTTACGATCGTGGTCACGCCTCGTTCCTTCAACCACCGGAACAACCGCCGCAACTCGGAGCGCAGGATGAACTGGTTGGGCAGCGCGGAGAACATGATTTCGAGCGTATCGATGACCACGCGCTTTGCCCCGATACTGTCGATCGCGAGCCCGAGGCGCAAGAACAACCCCTCGAGGTCGTACTCGCCGCTTTCTTCCACCTCGCTGCGGTCGATCCTGATGTAATCCACAACCAGCTTCCGGTTCCGCACCAGGGTATTCAGGTCGAATCCGAGCGAAGCCACATTGCGCGCGAGCTCGTGGGGCGTTTCCTCGAATGCAATCAGCACGCCGGGTTCGTCGAACTCGACCGCGCCGCGCACCAGGAATTCGACGCCGAACAGCGTTTTTCCGCTGCCCGCCAAACCACAGACCAGCGTGGTCCGCCCCTTGGGCAGCCCCCCAAACGTGATCTCGTCAAAGCCCTCGATGCCGGTGGGCGCTTTGGCCAACACGCTTACGCCGCGGTTTGCAGCAGACCTCCGTGTTGCCATGGCACCTTTCTGGAAACGCCTTGTTATCCACGGGACGCTTGCAACGCGGCTGCCGCGTGAGTACGTTGCCTTGGCTCGCCGGCAGCGTGACGGCCTATGACGGCCCCATCCGATAGTAGCGAATGGCGAGAAGGAAGTATGTCGTTGCAGCACTACGCGATGTAGTAGTTCGACAGGCTACTGTGCAGGAGCTGTGGATGAAAGCAGCCGCCTGACTGCGTGGCGAACCTCCGGAGAGAAAAGAAGTCCCGGATGCAAAACCAAAAAATACTCGGGGCGGAAATCCGCACTTGGAGCGCCTCCGTGTGGATAATGTGCTATCCCGCGAAGAGGATTCATCGTGCGACGGGGGGCACGGGGGGAACGGGAAGGCTCCGATGAAGAACCTATCTCAATAGTAGGCGCGTGATGCGTTGTGGCCAGGACGGACCGGATGCAAGGCGCCCGACGCAGGCCGTATGTCGATATGGTCAAGGAGGGCAACGATGCAGCCGATCGTCCTGGCCGCAACCCGTAGGGACGGGGCGATCTGGGCGCATTTCTTTGTCGGGAGCCCTCACAATATCGACATATTGCTTCGGACTCTCCTCCTCGAACTGCATCCCACCTCGCCTCCGTCGCACACGTGCCTACTATTGAGATAGGTTCTAGCCGGAAGGGGCCCGTTCCCCGCCGGTTACTTACGGAACGTAGACCCATAAATCCAGCAGCACCGTGCAACCCGGCACCGGAAGAAACGGCACCTCGACCGCCGAGAATGGCAGATACCGCCCCGGCAAGTGCCGCTGCCACACCCGATATGCGGCGTAGAACTCGCCCAAGTCGGTGTGAAACTGCTGGATACGCACCGTGTTCTCGAGCGATGTGCCCGCGGCGCGACAGATCTTTTCCGCGTTGGTCAGGAGATAGTCCATCTGCGCCTGGATGGTCGAGCCGAAGAAAGGCTGTGCCGGATCGGGCCGGGCCGCTGCGATGAGGCCGTTCGGGTCTATGGCGAGCATTCCGGAAATGAGCAAAAGATCGCCGGCACGCACCGCCTGGCTGTGATCCGCCCATGCAGGCATGACTCCGGCCTTCACGACTTGCGCCCGGGTCTTGCCGGCGCTGCGCAGCGCGATCGTGTTGATTTCCACGCGCGCACTCTCGATCGCCAGTCCCGGGGTAGACATCGGGATCAAGCTCGTCGCCGGGAGATGCTTCGGAAAGTGCTTGCGCCACGCCTCGTTGAACGGCGCGAAGTCGGCGGTGTCGCGCAGGTACACCTGGCATTTCACGATGTCGGCGAGCGAGGATCCCGCAGCCTTCAACGCCGGTTCGATCTTGTGCTCGACGATGAAGTCCGTTTCGAGCTTGACGGGGGTTCCCTTCCAGAGGTGCCCGGCAGGCAGGCGTGCTTGGGGGGCGAGCCCGTCTCCGACGGAAAGCGCGTCCGCAATCCGTCCGGCGATGAACACGAAGTCTCCCGCCGTGAGCGCCAGGCTGTAGCCGGAGCTGGCGTGGATCTGATGTCCCTTTGCGCTGACGTGCCGCACCTCCATTGCCTTCGCCGGCACTACGGCGACCATCTGCACTTCGATCTCCTGGCCGGCAAGCAGGAAGCGTTGCTGCAGGATGGAGGTGCTGGGCGGAATGTGGCCTCCGAGCGCTGCGCGGCGCGCGGCATGATATGGCTCCACTGCGCGGTAGTCCGTGTAGGACCTGGTCCACCCGCGCGATGCTGCGAACATCGCTGCCGCCCGCCTTCAGGACGTTTCGGAGATTGAGCGAAGATCCGGTCGGACTCGCGGCGGTGCTTGGCGCTGTCCCAGGACGGAAGGCCGGGACGCAGCACGTCGGACGACATGCCGCTCACGTGGTCGGCCGTTCCTTTGTGGCCGGTTGCAAAAATCCAACGCCCCGCCTTGACGCCGGGCGCGTAGCGGATTTCGCCTTTCGGCAGCGTAACGGGCAGCAGCGGCTTGACCGCCGGGCGGGAAGACTTAGCCACGGAAACACACGGAAGCACACGGAAAGGACAGAAAACGAAATGCCCAGACAACGAACAAAATCATTTCAGTACGCTCTTGCCCAGCCCGGATTCGTCCATCGCTGTCTTGGCTCTTGCTTTTCGATTTATCCGTGTTTATCTGTGTGTATCTGTGGCTGATTCGCTTTTTATCCTAAATTCCGTGTGATTCCGTGGCCAAGCTTTCTCAATTCTGCGACGTCACACCCGCCGCCTTGACGAGCGGCGCCCAGCGCGCTACGTCTTCGCGGAGAAACTTCGCGAACGCCTCCGGCGTGCTGGAGCGCGCCTCGCAACCTGCGTTGAGGATGCGCTCCTGCACCTCGGGCAAACTCAACACGCGCACGATTTCCGCATTCACCTTGCCGACGATGGCCGCAGGCACCCGGGCGGGAAAAACGGCGCCAGCATAGCCCGGTGCGTCGAACGCCCAGCCCGCTTCCGCAAATGTCTGCACGTCCGGGATGACACGGTTGCGCGCCTTTCCGGCTATAGCCAGGGCCTTCACCCGGCCCGCGCGGATGTGCGGCAATGCGCCGGGCAGGTTCGCGAAGATCGAGTCCACGCGGCCGGCCATGACGTCGAGCAGTCCCGGTGCGCTTCCGCTGTACGGCACGTGCACTGCGTCGAAGCCGGCCATCTTCTTGAACACCTCCATCGCGAGGTGCTGCGCGCCGCCCGCGCCCGAAGAAGCGTACGTCGGCGGCGGCGACTTCTTCTTTGCGTAGGCGACGAACTCCTTCAGGTTATCCGCCGGTATTTTCGGGTGGACCAAGACCAGGCTCGGATACTCGGCGATCATGGCTACGGGCGCGAAATCCCCCAGGCCGAATGCGAGCCTGGCATGCTGCGTGAGCTGCAGAGAGAAGGGCTGGCTGATGAATCCGAGCGTGTAGCCATCTGGGGGGCTTTTCGCGACCAGCTCATTGGCGATGATCCCGTTCGCCCCGGGCCGGTTGTCGTAAACAATGGGCTGGCCCAGGTTCTCGGAGAGTCTCTGGCCGACCGTGCGGGCAAGGATGTCGGATACCCCGGCCGCGGGAAAATCGATGATCCAGCGTATGGGTTTGGTGGGATATCCGTCGGTCGCAGCAGCCTGGACGGTTTGCTGCAATGCAGCAACCAGCAACACGCTCCAAATGCACTTCCGCACCTTGATTTCTCCCCCGGACAACCCGTAATGCGGCACCGTTTGAAGCCGGGATTATACGTGACTCGTACGCAACATACTGTTGGCTATGACATTTATTACAAGCGGATGAAGAGAAATCGCTTGCGCTCGCCCCCCCGTCAGGTGCTATCTTATGTCCCACTCAGCATAATGGAGGCTGTGATGGTAGTGTGTTTTATTTCCGCTTCCGGATGCGCAGCTCCGCCCGATGGAGAACCTGAACGGTGAGGCTATGCGCATTCCACTGACCCTTCTTATGCTGGAAGACCGTCTGCCGGATGCCGAACTCATCCTTCGTGAATTGCACAGAGCCGGGTACGAACCGCGATCGACGCGGGTAACCACCGAGGCGGAATTCACGGCAGCCCTCGCGAGCAATCCTGACCTTATCCTCTCGGATTCATCGCTGCCTCTTTTCAGCATGTCTCGAGCGTTGGCCCTGTTGCAAGAGCGTGGCCTGGAGATTCCGCTCATCGTCGTGACCGGCGCACCAGGATACGAGAGGGCGGACGAATGCCTCAAGCTCGGAGCAGCCGGCTATGTTTTGAAAGACGATCTAACCAACTTGCCGAAAGCCGTAAAGCAGGCACTCGAGAAAAAGCCGAGTAGCTAGAAGTGGCCTCAAAAACAAAAGCCACAGATAAACACAGATGAACACAGATAAAGCAATTCGTACAAGGCCTTCGCCCTGAGCAACATCCGTGTTTATCTGTGTGTATCTGTGGCTAAGTCGTGCTTTTTCGTTTTTTAGATAGGTTCCAATCGGCCGTTTCGTCACTTCTGCTCGATATGCAAGAAGCGCCGGTCGAGGTCCGTTATGCCGCGCGCGCCCAGCAACGCCATCACACGGTCGATTTCCTCGCGGAATATGGCGATCGCACGGGCTGCCCCCGCCTCGCCACCTGCGGCGACACCATACAAGGGGGCACGGCCGATGAGCACGGCACTGGCTCCTAGGGCTAGCGCCTTTACCACGTCTGCGCCGCGCCTGAAGCCGCTGTCCACCATGACGGTGAGCCGTTTGCCCGCCGCAGCCAGGATTTCCGGCAGCATATCGATCGGCGCCATGGAGCTGTCCAGATTGCGGCCGCCATGGTTCGAAACGATTACCGCGTCGGCGCCGCTGTCAGCGGCCAGGACGGCGTCTTGCGGATGCAGTATCCCCTTGACCATCAGTACCCCCGGCCACAGCCTGCGCAGCACCCGCACGTCGTTCCAATTCAGGCTGTCGTTCTTCAGGATGGATTTCTTGAGCGTGCGCGCCATCAAGCCGTCCATGATCTCGGGCGGGTAGTTCTCAAAGCGCGGCATGCCGTTCGTCAGCAACTGGCGCAGGAAAACCTGCGCGAGCCAGCGCGGGCGGCTCAGCACGTCGGTGACGTTGCGGGCGTTGAAATGGATCGGGATCTCGAACCCGTTGCGGCGGTTGTACTCCCGGTTGCCGGGTACGGCGCCGTCCACCGTTACCATGAGCGCCTCGCACCCAATCGCCTTCGCGCGTTCCACGATCTTGTGTGAGAGCGCGCGCTCCGACCACATGTAGAGTTGAAACCACAGCCGCCCGCCGGCCCGCTCGGCGATCGCCTCCATCGAGGTCATCGAATTGGTCGCGACGGTAAACGGGATCCCCGCGGCGGCGGCGGCCCGCGCCACGCCGATCTCGCCGTCGTGCGCGAGCAGGCCCGCCGTCCCCGTAGGTCCGACGACGATCGGCATCGGTTGCTTGCGTCCGAACAGCGTGATCTCCTGACTGCGCCCGGATACGTTCACCAGAGTGCGCGGCTTCAGCCCGATGCGCGCGAGCGCGCTGCGATTGTTATGGAGCGCTACTTCGTCCTCAGTGCCGCGATCCACGAATTCGAACACACCCTTCGGCAACCTTCGCCGCGCCATTTCCCGCAGGTCGGCGATGTTGTACGCACCCAGCGTTTTATCCGTCATATGGCCCCCCTACCGGCAATGATGTCAGAGTTGGCGCATGCCGATCAAACATAGCGGTGCGAGGACGCGCCCGTAAATCATCTAAGTTGTCCCGCCGATCGTCTTACCCGCGCGTAGTGCGGTCGCTACACTGTCTTTCGAGACACCTACAAGAAAATCACAGTTCGCGTGATGGTGCGTCCGATCGTAAACGCCTACTCTAAGCGCCGTGATTCAAGGTGTTGATTCATTTTTTCAAACATACCGAGGAGCCCTCATGAGCCAGGACATGCCGGATTTTTCGAATGTGCAAGGCGGCTCGAGTTCGACTGCGACGAAGATCTACGTAGTGGTTTCCGGCGACAGTCTCTCGAAGATCGCCAAGCGCGAGTATGGCAACGCCAGCGAGTGGAAGCGAATCTACGAAGCTAACCGGGACATCCTCAAAGATCCGGACAAAATCTATCCCGGCCAGAAGCTAAAGATCCCGCCGCTTTAGCGCGAGGACCTCTCCAACTCAAACGATGGATAGAATGCCAATGCAAAACAAATACGTACTCGGTATGCTCGCCGCGCTGGTCCTGGCGCTCAATGCCTGCGGCAAGAAGGAAGAGGCTCCGAAACCCGCACCGGTCCCGCCGCCGACATCGGCACCCGCGCCAGTTCCGCCATCTCCAACGGCAGGTGTCACGGTTGCTACGATCACTTTGGGCAACGCAATCGGTACCGACAGGAAGGTTACACAAACTTCCGACACCTTTGGCAGGAAAGATACGATCTACGCTTCTGTCGCTACGACCGGCGCCGGTACCGCGACGCTAAAAGCGAAGTGGACGTACCGAAAGAACGATCAGCAAGCCTTAGTGATGGAAGATACGCAGACGATCCAGCCGACGGGTCCTGCCACCAGCGAATTCCACGTCAGCAAGCCGGATGGATGGCCGGTAGGCGACTACCAAGTGGAGATACTGATGGACGACAAGCCGGCCGGCACCAAGACCTTTTCCGTAAAGTAATCTTTGTTTAAACCAAAGGAGAATCACATGGAAACCACCGCACACGACACACCTTCGACTTCTGGATTTTCGAGCAATACCGAAGCCACTTTAGGCAAGGCATCCTCGAGCGCCCACGCCGCTGTCGATTCGATTGCCGGGGCAGCAGACGAGGCGGCACGCAAGGCGAGACCCGCGATCGACCGGGCCGCGGCCATCGCTCATCAGGCCGTGGACAAGGCCGCCGGCGCTGCCGGACCGGCAGCCGACTGGGTGACCGCGCAAGGCGAAAGTCTAACCGCGACACAGAAAAAACTGATTGCGGATACGTGCAGTTACGTTTCGGCTAACCCTCTGAAGTCTCTTGGGTTTGCCGTGCTTGCGGGATTTCTGTTGAGCCGCATCATCCTGAAATAATGTTGTTCGCGATTCGCAACGCGTGGCACCTCCATTGTCTCTCTAGCGCGGTGCCTCCGGGGGGCGGTGGGGCGGCCATGCATGACGCCCAGGCGGAAAGTGGTGAAGGCCGCGCAGAGGCGCGCGTGCCGACGCCCGGCGTGCTCGACGAGTTGTCGCACCTGCTTGCGTCGGCACGCGCCGTGCTTTCGAATTTCCTCGAACTGATGTCGTTGGAGGCCCGTCGCGCCGGCCTGGCGCTTATGTGGATGGTTGCATGGGGGTTCATCGCGGCTATTTGCCTTGCAGCGGCATGGCTGGGTTTGATGGCCGCGCTTGCGATGTGGGCTGTTTCACTCGGTGTGCCCCCGATAGTCGCGGTGATCGCGGTCGCAGTGATGAATTGCGTTGCCGGCGCCGTTCTGATTTACCTGTGCATCGGCATGAGCCGCCACCTGCTTTTCTCCGCAACCCAACGGCAGGTAGCGGGTAAATCCCCCGTCAAGCCACCCGTGCCATGACGCGAGCGCCCACTCTGGATGCGATCTATGCGGCTGAACTCAGGGTTGCGCAATCCAAGCAAGCCACCCTGGACAGCTTGCGAAGCGTGCGAGTTGCGTTCCGTGCGACCCTCGCACGGCCATCTACGTTGGCCCTGGTTGTGGGGGCGGGAGGCCTATTAGGCATGTGGCTCGCACGCCGGCCGCAAGCTACAGCCAGATCCGATGCCGGGGGCGGTGCGACGAGTGCCTCCACTATAGGTCTCGTGCTCGCATTTATCGGTCGTTACATGATGCGGCGTTTACCTTTTATTCTTCGGGAAGTCTGGGCGGCGCAGCCGAAACGCGCGACTCGAGTCTGCCCCGATATGTCGAAATTGTAGGCATACGCTGTTCCGCGACCGGTGGGCGCCATTGAGAACGCAGGCCAGTTCAGGCTTGACGCAGGTTGCTAGTGCAACAAACCGCTTGCGGCCAATGCCTCAGCATTCAACGTCAAGGTCATCACCAACGCCTGAATCACGCATGCCTCTAGCAAGCCCACTCCAGAGCATCTTCGAGGAGGGCCGCAATTGCCGGCGCGTTGCTGATGCGGATAGGGTCGCGTTCGTCGTCGACGGCGACGATTATTTCAAGATGTTCATGGCCGCCGCCGAGCGCGCGCGGCAATCGATCATCGTCGTCGCATGGGACTTCAACAGCAATTGCCGCCTCGACACAGAATGTGACAACAAGGATCCGCGCGCGAAGCTCGGGGAATATCTAAACTATCTGGCGCGCCGGCGGCGCGGCCTGCACATTCACGTCCTGGACTGGGACTTCCCGATGATCTACGCCAAGGATCGGGAGGCGCCCGTGAAGGTGCGGCTGGGATGGGGTTGGAAACCGCATCGCCGCGTGCATCTCGAGTTCGACAACACGCATCCGCCTGGAGGGTCGCATCATCAGAAAATCGTCGTCATCGACGATGCGATCGCGTTCTGTGGCGGGCTCGACCTTACCTGCCAGCGCTGGGACACCTCCGCCCATACGCCATGCGATCCCCACCGGGTCGTGGCCGACCAGCCTTATCCGCCGTTCCACGATCTGATGATCGCGGTCGACGGCGAAGCGGCGCGAGAGCTCAGCCGCATCGCGCGCGAGCGCTGGCGGGCGTCGACCGGAAAGGAGATACCTCCTGTCCACTCTGGGGAGGATCCGTGGCCGCCCGATCTCGAGCCGTCACTTACCAAGCTGCCGGTGGCCATCGCCGTCACCGCTCCGGAATCGGAGCCACATAAGGGAACGCGCGAAGTCGAAGCGCTCTACCTCGACATGATCGCGCGCGCAAAGCGCTATATCTATATCGAGAACCAGTACTTTACGGCGCACACGATCGGCGAGGCCCTTGCGGCGCGCCTCCGGGAACGGGGAGGTCCCGAGATCGTGGTAGTCACCCGGCTGCTGAGTCACGGCTGGCTGGAGGAGTACACGATGGGCGTGCTGAGAAGCAAGATGGTCGAGCGCCTCCGCGAGGCGGACGCCGACCGGCGCTTCAACGTCTACTACCCCGAGATGCCCGGCCTGCCGGAGGGCACGTGCATCGATGTGCACTCGAAGATGATGGCTGTGGACGATGAATGGTTGCGCATCGGCTCCGCGAACATCAATAACCGCTCCATGGGCGTCGATACCGAATGCGATCTCGCAATCGAAGCCGGCGGGCGCGCCGAAATCGCCAGCGCCATCCGCAAGTTTCGCGACCGGCTCCTTTCCGAGCACCTCGGCGTCACGCAAGAGGAGATAGAGCGGGAGACGGCAGCGCAAGACTCGATCGCCGGCGCAATCGAGACGCTCCGGCGACCGGGGCGGACGTTGAAGCGCCTGGAAGTCGAACATTACTCCGACGTCACGCTCAGCGTTGCCGAGATGACCGACCCGGAGCAAGCGGTCGGGCTGGACAAGCTGAAGGCGCTGTTCTCGTTCGGCGCCGAATTTCATTCCGTACCGCGACCGATTCGCAAAGTGCTGCCCTTCGCCCTGCTGGCTGGATCGCTTGTCCTGCTGTGGCGCTTCACCCCCCTACGCGACGGACTGCGCATCGGCCGGCCGGAATCCTTGGCAGCACGGCTGTGGAAAAAACTGCGCGGTTAGAACTTCAACGACGCGCAGCATGCGGCTCTAGGCCCAGGCATAGGGCGGGTAGCGGGTATACTTGAATGATGAGACACCGCATCGATCCAGAGGGCGAGCGGCTTCCGGTCAAGCTCGACACCACTTCCAACGGCGAATTCGCGCCCGTCGCACTCTCTCCGGCCAACCTCGCCGCCAACCGCCTCGCGCATGAGACGGCGACCCGCAACGCGAAGCGCCTGGGCGTCGGCCGCCGCGATTTCCTCCTGAGCGCGTGCGGCGCGGCGAGCACGCTGCTCGCATTCAACGCGGCCAACGCGGCAGCAGGCAAGCGCGGCGGCTGGTTCGACATTGAAGCCGAAGCGGCCGTCGATTCGCAACTCGCCGCCGCGAGGCTGGGCCGCAAGGGATTCATCTTCGACGTGCAAGGCCACTTCGTCGACCCCACCGGCGCGTGGGTCAAGACGGCGTCGCCGAACGCGTTCAAGTGGTCGCCCAAGGCGGGCTGCGGGCTCTCCAACCAGCCGGGCGAGCGCAGTTATTTGAACTGCCTCGGGCCCGACGAATTCGTGAAGGATGTATTCCTCGACAGCGACACCGACCTGATGGTGCTCTCCTTCGTGCCCTCCACGCGCGAAGCCGAGCCTCTCACCATACAGACGGCCGACGCCGTGCGCCGGATCGTGGACCGCATGGAGGGCACGCACCGCCTGCTGCTCCATGGCCGCGTCAACCCGAACCAGGCCGGAGATCTGGAAGGGATGGACGAGCTGAAGGAGCGCTGGGGCGTTTCTGCCTGGAAGACCTATACCCAGTTCGGTCCCGGCGGCAAAGGCTACTTCCTGTCAGATGACGTAGGGACGCGCTTCATCGAGAAGGCGCGGGCGCTCGGCGTCAAGGTGATCTGCGTGCACAAGGGCCTGCCGTTCGGCAAACAGTCCTACGAGCACAGCCAGTGCAGCGACGTCGGTGTCGTCGCGAAGCGCTTCCCCGACGTCGCCTTTCTCATTTACCACTCGGGATTCGTCACCGGCCATCCCGAGCGCCCATTCGAGGAAGCGGCCGCTCGCAGCCGGGCCGGCCGCGGGGCGGACGACGGTATCGATACCCTGATCCGGTCGCTCGTCGAAAACGAGGTCAAGCCGGGGAGCAATGTCTACGCGGAGCTGGGCAGCACGTGGCGCTTCCTCATGCGTGATCCCGACAGCGCCGCGCACGCCTTGGGCAAGCTTCTCAGGTATTGCGGCGAGGACAATGTGCTCTGGGGCACCGACTCGATTTGGTACGGCTCGCCCCAGGACCAGATTCAGGCGTTTCGCACGTTCCAGATCTCACCCGAGCTGCGCGCGAGGCACGGTTATCCGGAAATCACCCCGGCGCTGCGGGCCAAGATCTTCGGGTTGAACGCCACGAAGGTGTACCCGGTGAGCGCTGAGCTGATGCGCAAGCTGGCGTACGACGACCGCATTGCCCGCGAGCGTCTCGAGTACCGCGAGCATCCCGAGCCACATTACCTCACCTACGGGCCCAGGACGCGGCGGGAATTCCTCAACTTACTGCGCTGGAACGGCGGGCCGGGCGCCTAGGGCGTTCCCCGCCGCTACTCAGTGCGCAAAAAACGCCAGCGCGCGCGCCTCGATGCTCTGCCGCGGCGGCGCACCCGGCGGCGAGCCGGGATCCTCGAACGACGTGTGCGGCGTGAAGCGCGCACGCCCGTCCTTTGCCGAATCGAATACCTTGAACACCAGCGCTTCATCGCGCCGCATCTGCGGAAAGTAAACCCAGCGGTGCGCCGGGTTGTAGCGCAGGCGGTAGGTCTGGCCGACGCGGTTGGGATAGCGGCGCTCGGCAACCATCAAGTCCTCGGGAGCGACGCTCGCCGCATCGGCGAGCGCCAGCGGATTGGCCTGTATCGGCTGGTTGATGGCGCGCCACACCTGGATGATTGCGAAGCGGTGCTCGAGCAGCGCCTCCGCCTCATCCGGCAGAAGATCCCGCACGCGTTGCGGCCCTGACCATTCGGTGTAGTCGTTGTGCGCCGACAACACCGGCTCGCGGATCAGCCGCGCTTCCCGCTCCGACTCGTCTCCCGAGCGCAGCGTATGGTCGAATAACACTACCCGCTCGGCGCCTGAAGCCGACTTGATCAACCGCTCTACTTCCGGGTAGTACACCGACTCCAGTTGCTGCCGATCGAAGAAATCCTTGACCGCCGTCTTGTGCTCGACGAAAACGAACCCGTTACGGTCGAGCGAGAACCCGTCTGCAACCGAGCGCCCGTTGCGGATGATCATCGGACGCGAGTCCACGGTGCCGTTCTTGCGGCGGCGTATATTGTTCGGGCCGAAAGTCTCGTTCACGAGCTTCTCGCCCGTATCGACCGTATAGGGAATCTCGGCGGTTACAGTTTCGCGAACGGCGGGACTCTGGACTGATTGCATGATGGGCGCTCCTTTAGCTTATCTTACCCCGCTTGTCTAACTCCTGCGAAACGCGAGAAACTTGAGACATGGTCAAGCACACAGGAGGTTGTCATTGCGGGCGGGTGCGATTTGAGGCGATCGCACCGGCGAGCATCACCGTGTCCGAATGCAATTGCTCGATGTGCAGCAAGGCAGGCTACCTGCATCTTATCGTCCCGGCTGACCGCTTCAATCTCGTGAGCGGCCGCGACGTCCTCACCACTTACACCTTCAATACGCGGACCGCGAAGCACCTGTTCTGCTCGGTGTGCGGCGTCAAGTCGTTCTACGTGCCGCGCTCCCATCCCGACGGCTTCAGCGTGAACGCGCGCTGCCTCGACCCCGGCACCGTCGAGAGCATGACCGTCCAGCCGTTCAACGGCAGGGAATGGGAAAAGGCAGTTGCAGAAAGACAATGATTCATGTCAACAGGCTGGCCGCCTCATGAGCTACGGCCAGAATCTCAGTCGAGAAAATAGCGATCGCGCAAGGTTGCTTCCCCCTTGTCCGTGATCTTCACCCCATTGGCTTGAAGGCTGGCAAGTTTGAGCGCCAGCAATTCGTTGTAACCCTTCTGAAAGCCCTGCGGCGCCTCGGGGCCGCCATGATCGGCGCGATGCAAAAATCCCAGGAGCGCCAATCCCTCTGGGGACAAACTCGGAATCACGGATCCTCGGCAAGAGAGGGCTTGAATGATCCTGGCATTGTTGCCGATCAGTTGCACTGCGTCTGTGCGTTAGCACGCATTGCGCAATGCGATAAGTGGCATCCAGATGTCAAGGCGACGGTGCGCCCCTCCCTATACCCAGGCAAGTGCCCCGCGGCCGCGCGTCCATATCGCGCTACGCGGTCCGGGTCAGCAGCAGCGCGGCGAGCTGAATCCCGAGAAATTAGGTTCCATTAGCGGACCTAATTTCGATTCCCTCAAATCAATATCCGACTATTATGGGCGCACCGATTCCCTTCCTGGTGCGCCGAGCGCGTAAGGAGAATCTCTGTCGGCACTGGTCGGACATGTCTTCGTGCGACATCATGTGCGCGACCTGCGGCCATCCCTGCGCGCTTCACGAGTCCTATGCCCCCGGCCCGTGCTTTGAGGAGGGCTGCACCTGCGTGGCGTTTCTGGAGCCGCGAGCGGCAATACGACCAACGAGGACGGGATAAAAGCGGAAAGTTGACCGCTAGTTAATTTGAAACAAATCGAGATGACGGCAATGATCGTCTATTCTTGGTGCGTCACGGATCGGCACGCTGGTTCCGAAGCTGCCCGGCGCATACCGAAGTGGAAGATGACTGAAGAAGAAGCTGCGAGCTGGGCCGCTAGAGCGGGGGTAGAAGTCGAGAAAATTGAAGGCTCGGAGGAAATGCTGCGAGCCCCAAGCACACCCGACAAAAAGGCCAGCTAGATTTCACTCGACACTCATTCCTGGAGATTTCTTCCCCCAGTCGCCCTCGTCCCTCGCGCTCGGCTACGCCGCCAGCGGCATGGCGCCTTGAGCTGGACCGGACGGCTGCACGGCGGCAGCCAGGCATGCATCGACCACCTCGCCACTGACCGTCTCGTGCTCGAGCAACTCGGCCGTCAGCCGTTCCAGCGCCGCGCGGTTCGCGAGCAGCAGCGTGGCGCATTCACGCTCGAGCGCCTTCGCGATTTCCCGCGCCTCGGCAATCACTTCGGGATACTCGGCAAGCCGGCGTTCCCGGTCCGGGAGACCGGCATAGCTGAAGGGCCCGATATTCCTGCTGAATCCGAATTCCGTCACCATGCGGTAGGCCATGTTCGAGACGTGCTCGAGGTCGTTCGCCGCGCCCGTCGAAATCGAATCGAGGACCAGCGCCTCCGCTCCGCGCCCGCCGAGCAGCATGGTCATGCGCGCTCTCACCTGAGCCTCGCTCTGCAGCGTAACGTCGTGATTTTCCGTGACAAGCGTGACGCCCAGCGCTCTGCCGCGCTTGAGGATGCTTACTTTCTCGACGATGCCGACATTCAGCAGCTTGGCGATCAGGGCGTGACCCGCCTCGTGCACTGCGATGCGCTGGCGTTCCGATATATTCATTGCCGAGTGGCCGGCGGAAGTTGCGCCGCCCATGAGTTGCTGCTCGAGCACGCGGTGGAAATGATCCTGCTTGACCGCGGTCGCGCCTTCCTTCGCGGCGAACAGCGCTGCCGCATTCACCGCATTGGCGATCGCCGCGGGCGAGAGCCCGGTGGCAAGCCGCGCGAGCTGCCGGAAGTCCGCATTCCCTTCGGTCCGAAGCTGCCCCGCATACAAGGCGAATAGCGCCTCCCGCTCGTCGACGTTCGGTAGCGCGAGATTGCACATCCGGTCGAAACGGCCGGGCCGGACCATCGCCGAATCGAGGTTCTTCACGTTGTTGGTGGCGCCCATGACGACGATACCCGAGGTCGGAGAGAAGCCGTCCAGCTCCACGAGCAGCGTATTGATGATGCGGTTGTTCTCCGTTTCCGCGGCCGAGCTGCTGCCGGAGCGCTTGCCGAGGCCGTCGATCTCGTCGATGAAGATGACGCACGGCGCCTGCTTGCGCGCCAGCGCGAAGAGCTTCTTCACGCGCCGCACCCCCACGCCGAGGAACATGTCGCTGAAGTCCCCGCCGGCGAGCGCGATGAACGGCACGCCCGCTTCTCCGGCCACCGCTCGCGCGAGCAGCGTCTTGCCGGACCCGGAGTGGCCTTCGAGCACGATGCCCTTCGGCGGCTTCGCTCCCAGCTCGGAAAATTTCCGGGGATTCTTGAGGTAGGCGACGATGTCCTGCAGCGCATCCTTCGCTTCCTCGACGCCGATCACGTCCACGAATCGCGTATCGGGTTTCCGCGCAGTCTTGAAGAAACCGCTGCGGACGGGATTCATGAGGAAGAGCATGTAGAGAATCAGGATCGGACCGAGCAGCGAGATCCAGACGGGATCCTTGAGGTTCCGGTACACCCTGGTGAGGGGCGGCGCGGGGGGCTGCACATCGGTCAGCGCGAACACCGTCGGCGCCGGGGTCGCGAGCTTGTCCTTCAGCAGCTCGGAGACGAGCGCGCGCTGGGTGTCTATCCGCACGTAGTAGCGGCCGCCATCTTTCAGGCTCACCAGCGCATATTCGGTGGAAAGTCCGATAGTCCGGGCAGCGCCCGTGCTCGCGTCCTGGCCGAGAGCGGTGATGTCGCGCTCGATCGCGAAGAAGCGGGCTGATTCATTTTCCATCGCCGTCACCTGTGGGTCCTTGCCCCGTTCCGGTGCATAGACCGTGAACCAGATGAGCGCCACCGATGCGGCGAGTGCGAGTATGGCGGCGCCAAGTTTCAGCGGCTTCGGCTTCAACAACAACCTATACATGGTCCCCCCCAGCTATGCAGTGCTGCAATCATTGCGAGATTACGCGGTGCCTGGCCCCTCGCGCCTGCCAGATGATAAGCGGCGGGAACGCCGCCGCAAATCAGGTACTTCCCCTAGGGCCAGGTGCTAAAAACCCTAGGGCGGAGGAGGTAGTCGTTACGGGGTTCTGCGGAGGGCGCCTGCCTCTCGCGAGGCGGGCGTGTTACCGGAATTCATCCCGCGGGCCTGCCGAAACGTCACCTCCCATGTTCGGCAGGAGAATGCGAGCAAATATTATGCCCGACCAGCGTCTGCCTGTCGACGGAAACCCCGCTGAAATATGTAACGAAATTAACGGCATGCGTAGCGATGTCGCGGGTCCGGGGAGATAGCCGGGGCCGTTGCGGCCGGGAGCTGTACAAATTGTCGATAGCGAGTGACAGCTTGCGTCGATTTCGCGGCAGGCATAACGTTACTCGCAAAATACCCACCACTAGCAGGGAGGAGCCATGACCAGCAATCGCTCGAAGCCAGAATGGCTGAAAGCGCCCGTAGTCGCCGCAAACGGGCTTCTGGACCGCCGTGCGTTTCTGAAAAAGGGCGCCGCAGCCGCGGCGGGGGGGATGGCGGGATACACGCTGGTCGACTCCGCCGCCGCGCAGGCGCTCAAAGACGATCCGTGGACTCAGCTGCCCGGCGTCAGCGTCCCCTCTTATGGCACCCGCTCCCGATTCGAGGAAAAAGTCACGCGCACGCTGAGCAACCCCAAGGGTGAGCCGCGCACCCAACACGCGCGCACCCCGCACCATCTCGTCAACGGGACGTTCACGCCGAACCCCCTGCATTTCGTGATTTCGCACTCCGGTGACCCGGACATAGACCCGGATCAGCACCGTCTGGTGATCCACGGCCTGGTGAAGCAGCCGCTGGTCTATACCCTCGATGCGCTCCACCGCTACCCCATGGTCTCGCGCATGACCTTCGTCGAATGCGGCGGTAACAGCGCGCCCCTGTTCGCCAAGGATCCGATCCAGGCCACCGTGCAGGCGCTCCACGGCCTCGTCTCCTGCGCCGAATACACGGGGGTGCCGCTCTCCACCTTGCTCGACGAAACCGGCATCGATCCGAAAGCGAAATGGATTGTCGCCGAAGGCGCGGATTCGCTCGCCTTAAGCCGCAGCACGCCGCTGACCAAGGCCTTGGACGACGCCATGATCGCGCTCTACCAGAACGGCGAGCGGCTGATGCCCGGAAACGGCTACCCGATGCGCCTGCTGCTGCCCGGCTGGGAAGGCAACATGAACGTGAAGTGGGTGCGGCGCATCCAGCTCACCGAGCAGCCGGCGATGACCTACTATGAATCCAGGACCTATACGCCGATCCTGCCGGACGGCAAGGCCTACCGCTTCTACTTCCTGCAGGAGGTGAAGTCGTTCATCACTCACCCGTCGTTCGGACTGAAAATGGGCGGACCGGGTTTTTACGAGATTTCCGGCATCGCCTATTCCGGTACCGGGCGAATTTCGAAAGTCATGGTATCGGCCGATGGCGGCAAGACCTGGGCGCAGGCGGCGCTCCAGGAGCCCGTGCTCTCCAAGGCCTTCACGCGATTTCGCGTGCCATGGCGTTGGGACGGCGGCCCTGCCGTATTGCAAAGCCGTGCGTGGGACGAGGGCGGCAACGTGCAGCCGACCCGCGCGCAGATCGTGTCTCATCGTGGCCAGAGCGAGAGAACACCGCCCCCGACGGCCTTTATCAGCCAGCACTACAACGGCCCCACGAGCTGGGCGATCGAGCGTAACGGCGAGGTGAAGCATGTTTTCGCGTAAGCCTCTGATCCTTTCCGCCATGCTCGCGCTCGCGTCGAGCGCTTACGCCCAGCAGTCGCCGAATCTCGGCAAACCGGTCAGCGCGGCCGACCTCGCGGCCTGGGACCTCCACATTCTGCCGGATGGCACCGGGCTCCCGCCCGGCAGCGGCACCCCCGCCCAGGGCGCAAAGATCTACGCGGAAAAATGCGTCGCGTGCCACGGCGAAAACGGCAAAGGCGGGCACAGTGCGGCGCTCGTCGGCGGTACGCCGATCAGGAACATGGATTCGGTGCGGCACATTGCCAATTTCTGGCCCTACGCCACGACCATTTTCGACTTCACCCGGCGGGCGATGCCCTGGCAGCAACCGAGGACGCTCACCAACGACGAAGTCTACGCGCTGACCGCCTACATCCTCGCGCTGAACAAGTTGATCGGCGAGAACGACATGATGGACGCGAAGACGCTGCCCAAAGTGCAGATGCCGAACCGGGACGGGTTCATCATCCGGTTTCCCGAGAGAACGCCGTAAAGCCCGCATGTTTCGCAGGCACTGAGACCGCCGGTTTCTTGACGCGGCACGGCTTCGATTAACGCCGGAGCACGCGGGCTGATTTTTGGGCTAATCAATCACCCATTACAGCCTGTCGGTTTCGGCGCTGCCAAGAGCGACTACCTACGCATTCGTACCGATCGCTCATCAGGCGAGTCCGACAGGCTACTGCATTCCGATATCGAATGTCGCAGCCATGCCCTGCCCTTGCTCCTGGACCGCGAGCAGCAGTTGCGACCCGCCCCGCCGGTACAGGCCGTCGCCGCCATTTTTGAGCGTGCGTGGCCCCCGGCTCGCATACGGGGCGTTCGCGAGCACCCGGTCGGTCAGCGCGTCATCGAAATAGAGCTGGGAGGTGAATTCCTCCCGCCGCGCGGCTGAGCGGCCGGCGCGTATCGTGAAATGCAGGTGCACCGTTCTGCCGGGATACCATCCGGGATAGATCGTGGTGAACCGCGCCGTGCCTGTAGCGTCCGTCACCTGATAGCCGCGCAGGAATTTCTGCGCGGTCGTGTCGGCGCCCGGATCCCTGACGCCCGAATAGACGCCAAGGGCGTCGCACTGCCACAGCTCGACGTGCGCGTTCGGCAGTGGTGCACACCCGCCTCCGTCCACTCGTGAAACCCGGAACGTCAATTGCAGCGGCAAGCCCGGCTTGACGGCGCCGGTCGCCGGGTCCGACCGGATATCGGAGCGATTCAGGCCCGTGTCCACGAAGAACGGCCCCTCCATCTGCTGCGGCCGCACGATGCATGAGGGCTTGTCCTGCGCCGCGGCGGAAAAGCTGCGACCGAGCATCGCCGCGCCCATCAACGCCAGCAACTCGCGACGAGTAAGCAACCGTCCGATAGGGGTGTCGTCGTCTTCCATGGCGTGAGTATGGACCTGGCCTCCGCGGGCTGCTACCGGGAACGCAGCCGGGGACAATAAAAAGGGCAAGGTCGCCCCTGACCTTTTGACCTATCGAGCGCTATTCGTTCTGGTTTTTACTCCCACGCTTACCGAGTGCCGGTGCGAGCACGCTCCGCCTGCAGCTTTTCCGCACGGTTGCGCAATTCGGCCCGTTCTTCCTTGGTCAGTTCAGTGGGTTTCGACGCGGCGGTCTGCATGGCTGCCGCCTTCCCTGGCGTGGCCGATTGAGTGCTCCGCTCTACTCTCGGCGCCGGATGAGTCGCACGCTCTGCCTTCATCTTTTCCGCCCTGTTCCGCATTTCCGCACGCTCTTCCTTGGTCAGTTCCTCCTTCTTCTTCGCGGCGTCCTGGGCAAAGCCCGCGGCTGAACCGAGAGCAAAGGCTGAGGCGACGACAACTGCTGCTAACTTGTGCATGGTGACTCCTCGAAATGGTTGAATAACTAAGATGGCTACTGAGAGCCATGGTTCCATAACGCGGACGTTGACCTGGGGGTTTACTTGCCGCCGATGCTCCGGCGCCAATTCTTAGTCATGCCGCCCCGAAAAACCGCACAGCCGTCTTACCACTGAAACATGCGGGCTAGAACTCCGTGCTGGCGAGTAACGCCGTGTTGCCGCCAACCGCGGCGGTATTGATCGTCAGCGTGCGCTCGACAACGAAGCGCTGAAGGTAGTTGGGGCCGCCTGCTTTCGGCCCGGTGCCGGACAGGCGCTCGCCGCCAAACGGCTGCACTCCCACAACGGCGCCGATCATATTGCGGTTGACGTACGTGTTGCCGACGCCCACGCGCTCCGTCACCTGGTCGACCAGCCGGTCGAGGCGGCTCTGGATCCCCAAGGTCAAACCATACCCGGTGCCATTGATGGCATCCACGACGTCAGCCAGTTTTCCGGCCTCGAACCGCATGACGTGCAGGACCTGGGCCGAACACTTCCCGGGACGGGATATCCTCTATGCCGATTTCGACCGCCACGGGCGCGACGTAATGCCCATGCTCGAGCCCGTGCGGGAGCGGGGCTTCGGCGATGAGCCGGCCTTTGCGCTTGAGATTGCCTATGTACTGGAGGAGATGTTCCTTCGCCTCGCTGTCGATTACCGGGCCCACGTCGGTTCCGGCCAAGGCAGGGTCGCCGAGGTTGAGCTCGTGCATCGCCCCTTGCAGCAACTTCACGACGCGCGGCGCGATATCCTGCTGCAAAAAGAGCAATCGCAAAGACGAACAGCGCTGCCCGGCGCTCTGAAACGCGGACGTGAGGACATCGGCTACCACCTGTTCCGGCAGCGCCGAGGAGTCGACGATCATCGCGTTCTGCCCGCCGGTTTCCGCGATGAACGGAATGATCGGTCCTGGCCGCGCGGCCAGGGCAGCATTGATAGCCCTCGCGGTCTCCACCGATCCCGTAAAAACCACTCCGGCGATGCGCGCATCGGACACCAACCGCGCACCGGTCGTTTCTCCCGGCCCGGGCACGAGCCTGAGGACGTTGCCCGGGACGCCGGCCTCGTGCAGGATGGCAACCGCAGCGGATGCGGCGAGCGGCGTTTGTTCCGCGGGCTTCGCCACGACAGCGTTGCCCGCCACCAGGGCGGCGGAGACCTGGCCCGTGAAGATGGCAAGCGGGAAGTTCCACGGGCTGATGCAGGCGAACACGCCCCGGCCGTGGTAGGTGAGCGCGTTTGCTTCCCCCGTGGGTCCGGGCAGACGGACGGTCGCGAGATCCCGCCGCGCGCGCACCGCATAGTAGCGGCAGAAATCTACGGCCTCCCGCACTTCCGCCACGGCGTCGGGCTGAGTTTTCCCTGCCTCGCGCGCGCACAGGACCACGAGATCGCGAAAGCGCTTTTCCATGAGGTCGGCGGCGCGCTCCAGGCAAACTGCGCGATCATCCACGGCCTGCAGACGCCACGAGTCAGCGCTCCCGTAGGCCGCGAAAAGCGCCTCTTCCAGCAAGTCTTCCGCTTCGGAAACCGAGCCGACGATGCGGCGCGTGTCACAGGGCTCCACCACGACGCGCAGGTGGTCAGGCGCTTGCGTAGTATCCGGATGAGGGGTTGCTTGTCGCGCGCGGGCGACTGCCGCAGCGATTTCTTCCTGCACGATCTCATCTGCAAGATCGAGTGTCGTCGAATTGTTTCGGTCCAAGAACAGCCGCGGTGGCGGCGGCACGTTCGGGTTTCGGACATAAGGCGTGGCGACCATGGCGATCGGGTCGGCCACCAGCGACTCCAGGGGAACCGACGGATCGCTGATCCGATGCACGAACGAGCTGTTGGCGCCGTTTTCCAGTATGCGGCGGACCAGATACGGCATGAGCTCGCGATAACGCCCGACAGGCGCGTAGACGCGGCAGCGTACCCCGAGGGGTTGTTCTTCCATCACGTCCTGGTAGAGCGCGTCGCCCATGCCGTAGAGCTTCTGGAATTCGAAGCCCGACGTGTCGCCCGCCAGCTCCAGTATCGCGGCGAACGTCGCGATGTTGTGCGTCGCAAACTGCGGATAGATTCCGGATCGCGCGGCCAGCAGGCGCCGCGCGCAGGCCAGGTAAGAGACATCCGTCGCCGCCTTGCGGGTGAATACAGGGTAATCGGACACGCCATTCTGCTGAGCGACCTTGATCTCGGTATCCCAGTAAGCACCCTTCACGAGACGCACGCCGATCCGGCAGCCGTGGAAGGACGCGAGCACCCTCAGCCAGTCGATGACATGAAGCGCGCGCTTTTGATACGCCTGAACGGCAAGGCCGAGCCCGGTCCATCCCTGCAGGTCCGCGGCCTTTGCGAGTTCCTCGAACAGGCGCAGAGACAGCATCAGGCGGTCGGATTCTTCGGCATCGATGGTGAGTGAAAGATTGCGGGAGCTGGCGCTGCGAGCGAGCTCGTGCAACCGCGGAAGAAGCTCCTGCAGTACCTGCGCGGCCTTCTGCGGCTCGTACCGTGGATGTAGAGCGGAGAGCTTGATCGAGATTCCCGGGTTCTGGTAGGGGTCGCCCGCGCGCGCGACGTTGCCCAGCTCGCGTATCGCGTCAGCGTAGGCGTTGAAATAATCATCCGCGTCGGATCGAGTCCGCGCCGCCTCGCCCAGCATATCGAAAGAATGGGTGTAGCCGGCGCCGCGGGCCGCCTCCACGTTAGCGAGCGCCTCGCTTATGGTCTCGCCCACGACGAACTGGCGCGCCATGATTTGCATCGCCTGTCTGACGGCGGCGCGGACCACAGGCTCGCCCGCGCGCGCAATCAGGTTCTTGATCAGAGAAAGCGGATCGTCCGTAAGCTCATCGCGCCACGATACGAGCTTGCCGGTGAGCAGCAGTCCCCACGTCGGCGCATTGAGGAGCAGCGGCCCTTCCCCCGGCCTCTCCTCATTCCACCCAAGCCTCCCGAGCTTGTCGCGGATCAACTCGTCCGCCGTGCGCTTGTCGGGCACGCGCAGCAGCGTTTCAGCCAGGCACATCAGCACGACGCCCTCATGACTGGCCAATCCATAGCGGCCGAGAAAAGACTCGGCGGAAAGCGACGTCCGATGCTTCTCGCGCACGCGAGCGGCCAGCTCGAGAGCGCGCCGGCTTGCCCGCGCTTGTTGCTCGGGGAGGAGCGCGGCGGCTTCAGCGAGAATCGCGACCAGCGGTCCTTCATCTACCCGGTAAGCGCGATGAATCGCTTCCCTGGCCCGATCCAGTACGGATGCAGGCGCTGGTGAGGATGATTCTGTGGCGAAATGATGCGAATTTCCCTGCATCACAGGCTCGTTCATGGGTGTCAACGAACTTCCCCGAAGCATGCGTTACTTTGACTACAATTGCGTCACTATTATCCCTGGTGAGCCGCGGGCTGTAAGCTGAGAGCTACGATCTGTAGGTGGACCTCATCCCTCATCCCTCATCCCTAACACCTCAGAGGCCTGGATGCGATTTCGAGCGGCCACGCTCAATCTGGAGCAGGATCACAAGCGCTGGGATGCCCGCCGCGAGCTCGTCCTCGAGCAGTTGGCTGCGCTCCGGCCGGACGTTATGGCGTTGAACGAGGTATGCGTTCCGCTGCAAACGGCGCGGCCATCAGCCGCCCTGATGGCGACACGTTTCCGGCCGACGCAGACCGCGCCCACGGCGTTCACCCCACTCTCCGACAGCAATGGCGAGGTTTCCCATTCCGGCCGCGCCCGCATGGACCGCTGCATAGACTTCGTCTGGGTATCCAGCGCCGTGCGTGCCTGCGAAAGCGGCGTATGCTTCAATCAGCCGAGCGCCGGCGACGCATCGCTCTGGCCCTCCGATCACGCGGGTGTGTGGGCGGACCTGGAAGTCGGGTGACGGGTGACGAGTGACGAGTGACGCAATGCGTTTCCTGGGCCACGCATTGTTCTCTGCCAGCCTGGCGCTGGGAGCGCCCGTCCTGGCGGCGGAGACAGCACGCGTGGTCGAAACACACTCCATTTCGGGGGAACGGCTTTCCGGAACACAAGGCGCTACGCACGATCTGGCTCTGCACCTGTTCACTTTCCAAGGCACGCGCTGGCTGCCCGGCGACATAGCGATGGCAGTGTGGGAGGCGATGCGCCCGCTCGATCAGTGCGGCATTGCGTTCTCGGGAGCCGAGCTGCGACTGCTCGACGCGCCGGACCGGTTCCGTTTCTATTCCACGCCGGTGTCCAGAGAACTACTGCGCGGGATGACGGTTGCCAAGCCCGCGATTTTCTTCGTCGAGGACACGCGCAATCAGCCGGCGTACGACGCGGAGGCGGTCGGCCAGGGAAATTCCGCGACGCGCCGCGAGCTCGTGAATACTGTCTGGATCGCATACGGCGCGCGGGACCTGCCGCTCGCTCTCGCCCACGAGCTCGTGCACTTGTTGTCCGACAGCGGCGACCATAGCGACGAACCCGGCAACCTCATGCAGCCAGAATCATCGCCGGAGAATACCCGGCTGTCCGACACGCAGTGCCAGCGCTTGCGCGCGCGCGGCGAAGCGAACGGGCTGCTGAAACGTCGCTGAGCATGCAACTGAATCCACAGGATCTGAAGAGAATCACCGAGCTCACGCTGGAACATTACGAGCGGAATGCCGGCGACTTCTGGGAAGGCACGCGCGATCACGACGTGAGCCAGAACATCGCGGCGCTCCTGCAATACATCGAGGGTGAACCGCCGTACACGATACTCGATCTGGGCTGCGGGCCGGGACGCGACTTGAAGACATTTGCCGAGCTCGGCCACCGCGCGAGAGGACTGGAAGGGTCTGCCCGATTCGCCGCCATGGCGCGCGACTACAGCGGCTGCGAGGTGTGGGAGCAGGATTTTCTAGAGCTCGATCTGCCCGCCGGCGATTTCGACGGTGTTTTCGCCAACGCGGCGCTGTTTCACGTGCCCAGCCAGGAATTGGGCCGGGTATTGCGGGCGTTGAACGCGACCCTGAAGCCCCGCGGCGTTCTGTTCGCCTCGAATCCGCGCGGCCGCAACGAGGAGGGCTGGAACGGCGGGCGCTACGGCGCGTATCACGATCTTGAAGCCTGGCGCCGCTATCTGTCAGCCGCGGGGTTCGTGGAGCTCACCCACTATTACCGCCCGGCCGGCCTCCCGCGCGAACGGCAGCCCTGGCTGGCGACTGTCTGGCGCAAGGAGACGGGCGTGACAAGTAAGAAGGGATCGTGATAGCTGGCGTGGGCGTCGTCCCTCGTCATCTCCTCACTGCTTGATTCTGAGGCGGGAAATGGTTGATCCGAAGCCAATCGCGCAGACATCGGATCATGTCCGTCAAATCTTCGAGCTTGCTCGGCTTGACGAGATAGGAGCTCGCTCCTCTTCAGCACGTTGAAGCTCGCCTGGCCGGTGGGCGGTTTCAGATAGGCGCCGGTATCGCCCGGAACTGAAGGATTTGACAGCTCGGCATTGATCAGCACACCAGGCGGGGCGTACCGGTTGAGCGTGACGCGGTCAGCCTCGCGCTGGGCGTTGAGTTTCGGCGGAAAACCTTCCAGCGCACCGCGGCTGGCCTTGGCGAGTGCGGATTTCTTTCTTCGTCGACGGATGCCTGCGCGGCAATGCTGCAGAGCTGAAGAGCGGGCGTCGGTCCGGGTTTCTTGAAATACATTTTGTGCTTCTTGTCCACCGGCTCAAACAGGTTGGTGAACGGCGCCAATCGACTCGGACGCGCCGAGGAACAGAATCCCTCCGGCTTGAGAGCGTAATGGAAAGTCGGCATGATCTTCTTCTGCAAACCCGTTTCGAGATAGATCAGCAGGTTGCGGCAACTGATGAGGTCCATGCGCGAGAAAGGCGGGTCGCTCAAGAGATTTTGCCGGGCGAAAACGACCATCTCGCGCAGAGACTTGCTGATGCGATAACCGCCTTCCTCCTCGACAAAGAACCGCCGCAACCGTTCGGGCGAAACATCGTGCACGAGCGGTTTTCGGGTAGAGACCGAGCGCGGGCCTTTCCAGCAGTGCCTCGTTGAGATCCGTGGCGAAAATCTGGAGCTCGGGCGCGCGCCCAAGGCTGGCTCGGCAGATTCTCGCGAAGGCCATGGCAATGCGAATAGGCTTCCTGGCCGGTGGAACAGCCCGACCACCCAGACGCGAAACGGTTCATCGCCCGACGCTCCTGGAGGAGTTTGGGAAAAACGCTGCGCTTCGAAAGCCTCGAAGGCTTCCGGGTTGCGGAAAAAACGGGTGACACTGATGAGCACGTCCGAATAGAGCGCGTCGAGTTCCTGGGCGTTGCCGCTGCAGAAACCGCGCGTAGGCCTCGAGCGTTGTTGAGCTTGTTCAGCACCATACGCCGGTTGATGCGCCGCTGGATGGTGTTGGTTTTGTAGAGAGAGAAATCCACACCGCAGTGGTTGCGCAACAGCAGCAGAATTTTGCTGAAAGCTGTTCTCTTCGCTCTATCTGGCGGGCACGGTCGTCGCTGCGGAGACGCGGACGCGCTCGCCCGCCGGCGAGCACGAGCTTCAGCCTCCGTGGACTTCTTCCGGCGTGCGCGTCCGCATCTCGCCGCCGACATAAGGATGTTTGGCAATCCGCGCCAGTTCCTTGGCGATGTTCTCCGGCGAGAGAACGAAATCCACGCAGCCCGCTGCAACGGCGCTGCGCGGCATCGAGTCGTATTTGGCCGATTCATCCTGGGCAAAAGTAATCCCGCCTTCAGCCTTGATCGCCTCCAGTCCCAGCGTGCCGTCCGAAGCGGTGCCGGAAAGGATCACGCCGATGGCCCGCTCGTGCTGGTCTTGGGCCAGCGATTCGAAAAAGAAATCAATCGATCGATGCGCCCCGCTGGTGTCGCGCGCGCGGCTGAAGTTTCAAAACTGCCGCCCGCAATGGCCATGATTGGTGTTGGGCGGAATGACATAAACGTGGTTGGGCTCGACGCGCAGGTTGTGGGTGACCTCGAGCACCGGCATGGCAGTGGCCCTGGACAGAAGCTGAGTGAGGGCGCTGGCGTGGTCCGGATCGAGATGCTGGACCAGCACAAAGCCCATGCCCGTATCCAGCGGCAAATGCTGCAACAACTGCGTGTACAGCCTCCAGACCGCCCGCGGACGCGCCAACGCCCACGACCGGAAACCCGACGCGGCGGGAGAGGATGAAGCACGGGACCGGGATTTTCGGGAAGCTGCGCAGCCTGCCGGCCCGGGCGTCTCTCGACTTTGATTCTCGACAGCGTCATGTCACCCTCCCCCGAGGGCCGCCGCAAGATTTTTTTCTTGCGGCTTGTCGTTTTCATCTGGTCCTCTACGTGACCCAGATTTGACACTTCCGCAAGCCACACGAAGACAGTATGCATCCCTCGCGGAGCCTCATCAAGCGTGTGCGCGGCACTCGCGGCTGGAACGCCGGTATGAATCGCGTCCGCGATTGCCGCTGTGACCCCCGGCCATGCGACAGATTGACGGTGGACAACCGGTTCGTCCTCATGTACGGTGAACGCCCCCTCAACGCGATAGACAGAGGAGTCCACAACATGCGCAAGGACATCAAAATCCGCTCGAGCAACGGCGGCGAGTTCGATTGCTACCTGGTAACGCCCGACGGCGACGGCAAGGTTCCGGCCATCGTGCTCGCGTCCGCGGTACATGGGGTGGACAAGGACATGCGCGCGATCGCCGACGAGTTCGCCTCGCACGGCTACATCGCCGCGGCGCCCGATCTGTTCTGGCGCACCGTGCCGGGGCCGCTCGGCCGCGACGACGACCGGACGAAGTCGCGCTCGCAGCCCCGCCTGCAGGTGATAAAAACCGGCGAAACCGACATGGCGGATGCCCTGGCCGAGGTGCGCAAGCTGCCGCAATTCAACGGCCGCGCCGCAACGATGGGATTCTGCTTCGGCGGTCCCTACGCGATCCTGGGCCCGCAGCGCCTGGGCTACGACGCCGGCATCTCCTGTCACGGCACGCAGATGCTGGACTACATCAAGGAGCTCGACGGCGTTACCCAGCCCGTCTGCATCATCTGGGGCGATCAGGATCACGCGGCGCCGCCTCCGGTGCAGGAGGCCTATCGCGCCGTGCCGTCGCGCATGAAGAACGTCGAAGTGCACATCTTCCCGGGCGTCCAGCATGGCTACATGATGCCGGGCAATCCGAAGGCATTCGATCAAAAAACGCGTGATTTCTCCATGTCGCGTGCGCTGGCGATCTTGAGCGGGTTGCGCGGCGAGAGTGCGCGGGAAACGCTGCGCAAGGCGTCGTGAATGCCGTATTCCGAATCATCACGGGAATGTTTCGTGGCCGCAGGTTGTTTATCCCCGTATCCACCTAACCTGCGATAGAAAGGAGTTGGACCATGGGACGAAACATGATTCTCTGGATTGCCGCCATCGGAGCCACCGCCAGCTTGCTTCCGGGGCCCGGATTCGCGCAGCCGAACACGCGGGTGGAGCTGCTGGGAACGTCGATGTCGGCCAATGATCACGCCGACAGAGTGGTGAGGATCGACCCCAACACCCGTTGGGCGAATGCGCGGGAGAACGAAACCGTGAAATTCCTGGTGCGCACCAGCTCCGGGTCGGAGCAAGCGTTCGCCTGGCGGTTCACGACTCCTTTTTTCGCGGTGGACCTGAGGAGAATCGCGCCGCCCGGCTTGATTGACCGTACGCTCTTCGTCTACCTCGCAACCGATCCACAGGGGCAGAACGACTGATTACTTGAAAACCTGCTGCATGTAGACGATGAGATCGGCGCGCTCGCGCGCGTCGGGCATGCCGGCGTAAGGCATGCGCGCATGGGCAGCGCTTCCATCTTGATGTTGTTGCGGACCGTGAGCGTGTCCTGCTGCGTGTTCTGCATGAGATCGTGGCGGTGCACGTAGCGCAACTCGTCGCGCACCCCTGGCAGCGAATAGTCGTTCGCGGTGTTGCGCATTCCGCCACGCTCGAGCGCGACGACCTTCGGTCCGGCTTCGGTCAATTCTTTCGACAGTATGCCGCCCGTCCAGCCCAGGCCGACGACGACGACATCGACTTCCTTCAGTTTGGTCGCCATGTGATTTCTCCCGGTCAGCACATGTCGGCGATACTGATGACGTCGGCCGTGTATTTCTTGTCACGGAACTTCTCGACGTTCTGATAGTGCACGGCGATGATCCCGGGGAATCCGTCGCGCACCCCTGGCAGCGAATAATCGTTCGCGGTGTTGCGCATTCCGCCGCGCTCGAGCGCGACGACCTTCAGTCCGGCTTCGGTCAATTCTTTCGACAGTATGCCGCCCGTCCAGCCCAGGCCGACGACAACGACATCGACTTCCTTCAGTTTGGTCGCCATGTGATTTCTCCCGGTCAGCTCATGTCAGCGATGCTGACGATATCGGCGATATATTTCTTGTCGCGATACTTCTCGACGTTCTGATAGTGCACCGCGATGATCCCGGGGAAACCGATCATCTTCCAGCCCGCCTTGTTCCGGTTGCCGCCATGGATCGGGTCCGCGAACATGCCCTGCATGACGTTCTGGTAGAGCATGGCGAAGAAGACGCGCGCCGGCGGACCGCCCTCGAACGCGACCTTGCCCGTCTGCCAGGCCAGTAGAAATTCCTCGCGCTGAGCCTCGGTGATCTTGTCGAACGGTTTGCCGTAGGTCTTGACGCAATAGGCGTTGGCCGCCGGAATGCCAACGCGATACAGCTCGGCAGGCGTCAGCGGCAACTGATAGCCTTGGTTCGGGTGGCCCTGCTTCCAGGGCCCCTGCATGTAGAGCCGCGCGCCCTTGCCCCAACCGCCGGCCAGCGCGCGATCGATGTAGATGTTGATCCCGATGTCCGTGCCCTTCGGGGACAGCGCGTCAGCCGGCACCATGTGGTCGACGAGGGCCTCGACGAAAGCCTGCTCTTCCAGGTTGAGATATGCATAGGCCGCGCTCGCGGGCGCGGGAGCACCTTGCTGAGCCGGCGCTGCGCCCTGCTGAGCCGGTGCGGATTGCGGCAGTGAGACTGCGGCGGCAGCGCTGCCCGCCACTGCGCTCTTCAGGAATTTGCGGCGATCGAACGCGTCGTTTTTCATGACTCCCCCTTTTCCTAGTGAACGGAAAGAAGCGGGTCATCATGGAGCGGCGACCCCATTCCTGCGCGCGTACCAACAGCGGTCAGTATAGGCCTCCCGGATGCCTGTTGCAAGCAAGAGGATGTACACTACCCCGTAACGCTCCGCGCTCGAGGGCGTTGCTCCGTATCGAGAGGAAGCGCTCCATGACGCTCAAGAAAACCCGGATCGAGGTCAACAATGCCGTATTCTCCTTGCCGTACCACGTGGCACGAGAGGAAGGCTACTTCGCGGCGGAAGGATACGACGTGGAGCTCGTTCCCGCCGGCTCGGGCCGCGACCGTGACAAGGAGGTCCCGGAGCGGCCGATCGAAGACCATCGCACGGTGCGGTCCTATGGCTGGCACGAAGGGATCGAAAAAGGCGAGTTCTGCATGTACCGCGCTTGCGAGTGGGGCCAGATCCGCCGCACCCAGGACAGTTCCGCGAAGGTCAAGGTCGTCAGCAAGCGCGCCGCCATCGCCACGCAGGCCATCGTCGTGCGTCCCGAATCGGCCTGCAACGTGCCGCAGGATCTGCGTGGCAAGACCGTCGCCGTCAACTTCCACGCGGGCTCACACTACATCACCCTATCCATGCTCGGCGGCTCGATGAACAGCAAGGAGGAAGTGAGGCCCGTGCACGTCGGCGGACCCAGACAGCGGTTGCGTTTCCTCGAAGAAGGAAAGGTCGAGGCCGCCGCGCTGATGGAGCCGTGGATCACGGTCGCCGCGAAAAAAGGGCTCAAGATCATCTGCGAGGCCTTTTACGAAGGCGCCGAAGTCGCTACCCCCGACGTCGATCCCGAGATGTACGCCGCGGTGAACCGCTCCATCATCAAAGCCGTCCGGAAAATCAACGAGGACATCCGGCCCTATCTGAAGTACCTGATCCGGGAAGTGCCGGCGGACGTCATGCAGCTCACCGCAGATGATTTCTATCTTCCCCGGTTCCGTTACGTCGCCCCGCGCCCGTACACGCGCGAGGAATACGAGCATCTGCACGACTGGATGACAGGCTGGGACCTGCTCAACCCTGAAAGCAATTACGAGACTATCGTAAGCACCAAGATTGGCGCCGCGGGATAACAAGAATTCCGCGTCGGGAGCTTCCCGTTACGCTTGACCGGAAAATAGGCGGGACTTATTGCTTACTTGGTCATCACGAAAGAGAACGGAGAAGCACGCCCTTCGTGATCTTTAGGTGCCGAGTTCAGTCGGTGTTATCGACTAATTGGTGGCGAAATCCCCGCGACTGCCTAGATTCACCGGATGTGTTTCTCGGTCCCCGTTCGCTCGGTCGAATTTCGTAAGCTATATCCCGTCTGAAAGCAGACCCTTCTCCGAAGACGCAGTTCTTGTTCCTGAGTTCTATCCCGTCTCGTTGCTTTCGCTTTCCACTAGAGCCCAGACGCGGCGAAAAGGGCCGCGGTTCTCGATAAGTTCCGTTCCAGCTTCGGCCGCAATACGATCATCCAGCCACACCGGTTTGCCGAGCGTCGCGCTGATGCACGCGCGCCGCGCGTTCTCCTCGAACAGGAACGCGCCCGCCACCGCCTCTTCGATACTGGCGCCGGTAATCGCCGCGCCGTGCGCCCGCATTTGGACTGCACGATGCGGTCCGAGCGCCTTGGCGAGCGCCTGGCCGCGCTGCCGGTCGCTGACCAGCCGCGGGTCGGGAAACACCGGTATGCCGTCGTGAAAAAGCGTGCCCATCAGGTGGATGGGTTTGAGCGCATGCTCGCTGGTAGTGAAGGCGGTGGAATAAAGCCCGTGGTAGTGGATGACGCTGCCGACGTCGGGCCGGGCCCGGAGAATGTCCAGATGGATGGGATATTCGCCGGGCGCCTCTCCTTTGCCGTCGAGCTTCCTGCCATCGAAATCCATCACGATGAAATCATCCGCGGTCGCCGTGGGGCCCAGGGAATGGCGAGTCAGCAGCAACCGGTCGGATCCAGGGAGCCGAAAGCTCAGGTGGCCGAAGCCCTCGATGTAGCCCCGTTTGTAAAGGAAGCGCCACGCCTTGAGCGCTTTGGTCATCAATGCGTTGTCGGTGGCGGTCATCAAGATCCTCAGACGGTCCGTCGCGGATGCGGCCGTCTCTCGACGCGGCCCTCGACCGTAACGTACTCCAGATATTCCTCGGCGGGGCGGCCGTTCACGCGGTCCCACAGCCAGTCGGCGATCAGATTCATGAATTTGGGCCCCAGCACTGTGGCGGTCGAGCTCCCCGAGAGGGCGTGGCGCTCGCCCTGGTAGATGACAATGGGCGCCGGACCGCCGCACTCCGCGGCAAGCCCGAGCGTGTGCCGGATCGGCGAGAGCTCGTCCTTTTCCCCGATCACGTTGAGCCACGGCATCTTTATTTTTCCGGCGAGCGGGCGCAGGTCCATCTTCGCCGCCATGCGGTCGAACTCGGCCTCGTCGTGCAGGTTGGTCATCCACATGAAGCGATGCTTGAACGACGGGCTCGCTTCCTCGAATATCGTGTAGCAGCCGGGCTCGTGGCAGCACAGAACGGTCGCGACACCTATGAGCCGCGGTTGCGTCGCCGCCACCTGCGTCATCCAGTACGAGCCGAAGCTCTGGCCGAAGCCGACCATGCGCTCCGGGTCGACCTCGGGCCGGCCGGCGAGAAATTTCACCAGGATATCCCCCGCCTCGATCCAGTTGTCCTCGGTCACGTACGCGCCGAGCAGCGGCGATTCGCCCCGGCCCGGACCATCGACCGCCAGGATCGCGAACCCGCGCTCCAGCAGGCGCTCGCCATACTGCGCGACGACGAGCTCTTTGCGCGTGTCCATACCGCCCACGGCGAGCACTGTCGGTACCCTGCCGCCGCTGTAGCCGCGGGGCAGGTGGAAATAGGCGGGAAACTTCCCGCGGCCGAACGCCAGCTCGATCCGTTCGACCTGGTGCGGCGCATTTTTCATCCACGCCGCGTAGTTCTCGTTCATGCGATCGTAGATCCGGCGCAGCCAGGCGTCGTCTTCCGTCACCGCCCACGCCGACGCCGTGAGCAATATGGCCGCTGCGAAGTGTTCCTCTCTCGCAGTAACGAGGTGCCCGCGCGCGTGGGCCTCCTGCGCTATGCGCTCGTGCCGTTCGGCAGCCGCCTCAAAAACCGGCGCAATGTCTTCGTACTTGCGGATGCGCGCCTTCAGCAGGTTGACTTCCCCCGCCGCTTCCGCGCCGATCGGCCTGATGGTCTGGAAAGATCGCGGCTGGTCCCAGTCGATGCTTTCGGCGCGTATCGTCGCGTCCAGCAGCCAGCGCTGCTCGTGCCAGCGCCGCGGTCCCCGCCCGCCTTTGTGCTCGCTCATGGCTGACAGCTCACAGCTGCGATGACGATCTTCCTCATGACGGCGGCCTATCCTGTTTACGGCGAGGTTTACGCGATGACGGACGGGAGTACGGCAGTAGAATAACACCGCTTGCTGCTTCTCTTACGGATTCGAAATACGACTGTCTGGAGGACTCAGCCACAGATACACACAGATAAATACGGATAGAAGCGCCGCAACATCGAACACTTCCTGGACGCTGAAGCGCTCCCATCCGCGATGCGCTGTGTTCTCCGGAATGATGAGTTGCCTGCTTGGACATATCTGTGTTTATCTGTGTTTATCTGTGGCTCAAATCGGTTTTTGAGAGGGCTTCCACCAACCCACGAGAAAATACGATGAACGGCAGATCGGCCATTCAAGTCTTGTTACTGCTGTCCGTTATCGGGTCGTCGTGCACGGCGGAGAGTTTCGCGGCCCAGGGCAAACCGTCCGCCGGCAGCGCATACCCCGACAAGCCGATACGCTTCATCATCCCCTACCCCGCGGGCGGCGCTACGGATGTCTTGAGCCGCATACTGGGAGAGCGGCTGGCGGCCCAGGTGGGCCAGCCTGTCGTAGCGGACAACCGTGGCGGGGCGGCAGGCAGGATCGGCCTCGACCTGCTGGCGAAATCGCCGCCCGACGGCTACACGATCTCCCTGCCCTCGTCGGGGGTGGCGATCAGCGCGACCCTGATCCGGAACATGCCGTACGATCCGCTGCGGGACTTCGCGCCGGTCACGCTCGTGGCCGACATACCCAACCTCGTCATCACACCGGCGACGTTACCCGTCACCACGCTCAAGGATTTCATCGCGCTGCTCAAGTCCAAGCCCGGCGCGTACAACTACGGTTCGGGCGGCGTGGGCGCGACCAACCACATTACTGCCGAGCTGTTCCAGCTCGTCGCGGGCGTGCGGATGTCGCACGTGCCCTACAAGAGCTCGGCAGCGGGACTGACCGACGTGATCTCTGGCCAGGTTCAGATGATGCTGATCGGGCCCCCCGCAGCCGCGCCGCACGTGCAGGCGGGACGTTTGCGCGCCTTGGCGGTGGCTTACCACAAGCGTTTCTCCGGCATGCCCGAAGTGCCGACGACGGCGGAAGCGGGACTCCCCGGAGTGGATGCTCCCACTTGGTACGGCATCGTCGTGCCCGCCGGTACGCCCAAGACAATCGTTGACCGGCTCAACCGAGAATTCGTAGCGATGCTGAACACGACGGAGTTGAAAAAACACATGCTCCTGCTGGGCGCGGAACCGCGGCCTCAAACGCCCGAGGAATTCTCGCAGTTCATGCGCCGGGAAGTGGACAAGTGGGCGAAGGTCATCAAGGCGGCCGGGGTGAAGCCCGAATGAGGCGTGATGGGTGATGGTAATGGTGATGGGTGACGAGTAGAGTGACGAGTGACCAGTGACGGGTGACGCGTGCGGGCGGAGCAACCCGTAGGCGCTTGTGAATCTCCACTCGCAGGTCGGCTTTTTTAGGCCATGAACGACATAACTTGCTGATGTCGTTGAACGATGACACACGCCAGCGGAAAATGACGGCTTGCAAACCGCCACTTTTAGCAAAACCAATCCAAGTTGGCCACAGGAAGTTAGATCCATGAAAGCGATCAGCAAGACGCCGTTTATCGAAGCGGTTCGCACTTGGGATGCGAAGCAAGTCGCTGGCACACTTCACGAGCGGCCGGAGTTCGTATCGATCCTTGACGATGCGGGGAGAACGCTGCTTCACAATTGCGCCCGCCGACCCATTTCAAATGAAAACAACAGCGCAGCGTCAATCGCGACAGCCAATGTTCTTCTCAAGGCTGGGGTGCCCATTGACGCCGTAGAAGCGATAAAAGACGATGGCGAAATATTTCCCGCCACTGCATTGTGGTACGCACTCGCATGGGGTCGTAACAGACCGCTCGCGTCATTTCTCTTGAAGGCTGGGGCCGATCCAAGTCATTGTATGTTCGCATTGGTCTATGCGGACGATCTCGCGTCAGCAAAGCTTGTCCGCCGCTACGGCGCAGAGGTCGATGAGGTCTTCGGCGGCGAAACTCCGCTCATATACGCGATGCGGCATCAACGCGCGAAATTTTCGGAGTGGCTTTTGAAGGAAGGAGCGAATCCAAACGCGCGCGATCGTCGCGGTCTAAGTGCAATGCACCACGCAGTTAGGCGACGCCTTTCCGGAATCGACGCTGAAAGCATTGCTCAAAGCCGGAGCGGACACCGGTGTGGTCGCGGCCGATGGTACGTCAGTCGCTCAACTTGCGACACGAGCGCAGCGGGCGCTCCTCCGAATCGATGTCGTCCCTACGAAGCAAACTGCGGCTAACAAACGGCTGGAGCCGACGCTTTCAAAGCAACGCGCGGCTCAGCCGTGACGTTTAGGCGTTTGCCGAAATGACGGCGTTAAGCTCACCGAGGCTTACACATACGATCAGCTGGCGCAGACCCCCCAGCTGACTATCAAGTCCTTCGAACAGGTGTCCGTCCTGCTGTCGCGTCAGATTTTCTCGGACTTGAAGCAGTAGTCACTCACGATTCGTAATGCGACCCAAAGCTCACGCCGTCCATCTTCGCCAGCTCTTCCAGCTCGATGTATGACCGCTTGGTTTCGCGGTCCACCGTGAACTGCATGCGCTTGTGGCCCTCCAGCGTGGCGCGTATGGACAATAGCTGCAGGCCGTTCGGCCCGACCTGCCATTCATGCGAGCCGGCGATTCCCGGGGGCGCGTAGATCGCGGATCCGGGACCGACTTCGTATTCCCTGCCGTTGTAATCCCGAACGGTGGCGCTGCCCGCCATCACGTAATAGAAGACTTCGATCGCGTGCCAATGCAGCTCTTCATGCGTGCCCGCCTTGAACGTGGCCACCGCCACGCGGATCCGTTCGCTGGGGAACTCGGGAACCCCCACCAGCGGCTGCAATACCTGCCCCTCGACCACCCCGGGCAGCTCTTTCACCTGTGCTTTGTTGATGACGCGCAGCGTCGATGCCAGCTCCATCTCGACTTCTCCAGTTTGATCTATCGAGCTTTACGCAACTTCGTTACCGACTTTACAAGCCGCTTTTGGGCAAAGGATTGTGTTGCGGAGCGTGCGGCAATTCAATTTAGGGGTCAAGTATGAGCACCGCGCTCGTTCCAAAAAATTAGGGCGATGAATTTAATAGTGGGCGTAGGCCTGAAGACCGATACTCGTTAGGACCTCTGGGGTATGTGCCACGCAGGCCGAATGCGGAAGAATCTGATCCACAGGTTGCCGGGTTTCCGAGCAGCCATGACCGCAGACAGAACCGGAGATTCAGATGCTCAACAAAGCCAGCACGATTCCGCCACGCGAGATGGCGAAGTGGTACATCTATGCCCTCGTACTCGTGGCACCGGGCTCATTTGTCGTCCTGCCGCTCTTATGGCTTGCCCGGCACTGGCATCGCGCACCGCGCGCTGACCGCCGTGCCCACTGGGGGCCATACCGGCGCACCAGGAACCACGGAAGCGCGACGGTGACGTCGTAACGTAGTATCGACCCGAAGGCTGAAAACGCGTCGGCATGGGCCTACAGAAAAACGCTTTCCCTTCCGTAGCCTGCGGGCCCTTCCCTGGCATTGTCGTGCTGCCGCGACGGGCGCGGCCATCCTTCAGACAAACGTTCTCTGCATACCGGCGGGAAGCTGGGGCCTTTGGCCGACGGATTCTGCTCGACTAGAATAGTCGCGCATGACGCCCAAGAAATCCCAACCTGGTAATGCCCGGCTGGATCGGGTCGTCGCCGAGGCGAGGCGCGCGCGCGAGCAACGCGAGGGCGATTATCGCGAGCAGGCGCTGAAGATGTATCCCTGGGTCTGCGGTCGCTGCGCACGGGAATTCACCCGCGTGAATCTGCAGCTGCTCGAAGTCCATCATCGGGACCACAATCACGACAACAACCCGCCGGACGGCAGCAACTGGGAGTTGCTCTGTACTTACTGTCATGAGAACGAGCACCGGCGGTTTCTGGATAGCTCCGGTGCCGGCGGGCAGGTCTCCGATGGCGAGCAATCGCGCGCAAAGTACCGGCCGTTTGCGGATCTCGAAGCGCTGTTGAAGAACAAAAAGGACTAGGAAAACCGCTGAAAAAGCGTCAGTGTCGTTGCGGATTCACCGGCGGCCGTCGGCGCTGCCAGACAGTGCAGCGTTGGCGCTCGGTCGCGGTCGGACTGCACGGCTGACAAAGTAGATATCCGGGGTCCGCTCCCTTGATGTTTTAACCTTTTGATTTCCTTAGACTGTATTCAACGCAGGGCGGCGGTAAGACTCCCCTGCGGCAGAGGCGGCAGCTCGCCCACGCCGCTCGCACGAGCTTGCGATCGTTCTTGGCTGATGCCATTGGGCTCTGGCATCGATCTTGCTGCTCTGTCGTTTCCAACAGCTTGTATCACCGCAAGAAAGAAACAAATGGCAAAATCGCCGCGCCAGATAGCGAAATGGTGTGGATACGTAGCGCTAGCGGCGGCACCCGGTTCATTTCTCGTGTTGCCGCTGTGGCTGCTTCACCGACACTTGGCGTCACGAGCTGCATGGCGGGCACGCCCGCCGCACCCGTCGCTTTCCGAACCCAGCTCATCCTTGAAGCCGCAGCGTGAAATCCGCGAGAACGCGAATGAAGTAAAGAGCTCCGACGCAATGGTCGGCAAGGACGCTAGAGTCTGATGACGAAGTGACGGAGTGAGCAGTCATCCCTCATCCCTCGTCCCGCCCTCCCTCATCCCTCATCCCTATCCGAGCAGCAGGTTCGGCGCACCGAGTTGCAGCAGCATCCCCATCTCGTCGGCGAAGGTCCAGCTTTCGTTCCACTGGCCGTCGCTGAATTTCATGAGCGAGACGACGGGGACGCCGACGCGCTTGCCGGTCGGCGGCAGGCCGCAGAGGGTTTCCTTGTGCGTGCCGCTGGTGCTGAAACGCATCCATACCTGGTCGCCCTCCGCCATGAGGACGTCTATCCTGTCGCGCCGGTCCGGAATCGCAGTGTCCAGTCCCAGATCACGCAAGCCACGTGCCTGGCAGTAAGCGCGCATGTGCAGAAAACCGAAACGCTGCACACGGTGATCGGCGGCCTGGTCTGCCCTTGACCGCGTGGCTCCTCTGGAACGGGCCACGATGAATTTTCTGCGGTCCCGCTCCGAGGCCGTAGGCTGGGACGCCAGCCGCTGGGCGTATGCATCGGCATCATCTCCCGTAGTCGGCAACGGCGGCGCGATGATCTGCCCGTCCTTGCGCGGCGGCATTTTCGCGCCGAGTTGCTGCAGCAGCGCCGTTTCATCCATCATGAACCAGCCTTCGACCATCTGGCCGTTGACGATGCGCAGCAGCGCGACCTCATAAACGTCGATCTTCTTTCCGGTCGGAGGAATGCCGAATAAATTTCCGGTGTGCGTGCCGGTGACGCGAAACAGCAGCCCGACCCTGCCGCCCTCGGCAATGACTTCCTCGATGGTATCCACGCGGTCGGGAATGGCGGGACGCAGGTACATGCCGGGGTGCGGGAAATCCTGGTCCCGGGCATTGCTGGCGAGATGGAAGTTACCGCCCCGCAACCGGTCGTAGTTGGGCGCGAGAACTTCCTTCTCCACCTGGGACATTTCTTGGGTGCCCTGCGACTTCTTGAACCGCAGCGCTACCGCTACGTTGCGCGCCAGCGCGGCATTTCTGTTCGGGTCGGCGTGGTTCATGGTGTTCGTTCCAGCAGCTTGCCGGACTTTGCCCGGCAAGCTGCTAAATTGACCGACAGTTGCGACCGTTGCTGTCGTCCCGAATCGGTTCTAGGCGGACAATACCCCATTTCAGCCTGTCGGCTCGACGATATCCAAGCGCGACTAAGATGCAGACACACCGATCGTTCATGGCATCGAATCCGACAGGCTGCTGCTAGGCAAGAATGTCGCGGCCCTGCTCCTGGCGCAGCAGCTCGTAGACGAAATCTTCCAGCTCCGGGCCGAGCGCGTCACGGGCGGAAATTATCCCGATGGGCCGACCATCTTCCACCACCGGCACGTGCCGAAAACCGCCCTCGTACATGATGTGCAGCGCGTCGGCAAACGGCTTGTCCGGATGTATGGTTTGCGGGTTACGAGTCATGACCTCTGCGAGCCGGACGGTTTGCGGGTCGCGGCCTTCCGCGACGATACGAAAAAGCGCGTCTCGCTCGGTGAAAATACCGATGAGCTTCCCCTCTTCCACCACAGCTACCGCGCCGACGCGCTTCTCTCTCATGAGGCGCGCGGCCTCGCTCACCGTGATGGCGCCCGGAGAGGAAGCGACCTCACGCTGCTCGATGATCATTCTGATGGAACGGTATGGAATGGCAGGCCTCGATCGCAAAGAATTGACAGCATCCCCGCACTCGCCAAGCATGCTACGCCCGGAACAAACGAAAGGCAAAGCCCTTACTGCATCGGTTATGGACGGCCGATGGAGGCGCAAGCCGTTATACATATAGTGAAGCAGTGAAGTAGTGAAGCGGTGAAGTGGCTTCACTTTCTTCACCTCTTCACTTCTTCACTTCAACAGCCCCAGATCGCCGAGGACCGTCTTGAGCGGCCCGGCGAGATCGTCCATGTACTTGCGCGCTTCGCGGCCGCTCATGAGTTGCCGCTCGAGCTGGTTGCCGTCCACGTATGCCCGCCAGCTCTCGTCCCGATCCAGCCCGGCGAGTACGCCTTCCCAGTAGGCGACCTGCCCTGCGTTCAGTCCCGGGGCGCCGATGAAGCCCCGGTAATTCGAGAAATCGACGTCCGCTCCGAGCTCTCGCCACGTTGGAAACTGCGCCATCTCCCCGCTGAGACGGCGCGGCGAGGTGACGCCGAGAACCCGCACCTTGCCGGCCTTGAGTTGCGTCGTCGCCGCAGTCATGCTCGTTACCGCGACATCCACGTGGCCGCCGAGCGTGGCGGTCATCACCTTACCCGCCGAATCGAACACCACCGTCCGCACCCGCTTGACGTCGACGCCGGCGGTCCTGAACACCAGCCCTGCGGCGATGTGGTTCGCACCACCCGCCACCGAGGACACCGAGATGCTCGCCGCGCTCGGATCCTTGTTGAGCCGCGCGAGCAGATCCCTGCCGTCCTTGATAGGTGAGTCCACCCTTACCGACAGCGCGATGTACTCGTGGAACAGGATACCGAGCGATGTGAAGTCGCGGTAACTCCAGGTCGTCGTGCCCGTGAGATGGCCTGCGGACAGATTGATGTTGGATGCCATGATGAAATGCCCGTCGCCTTGCCGCTGGCTCAGAAAATTCCAGGCGATCGTATTTCCACCGCCGACCCGGTTCACGACATTGGTCGGGACTTCGACCAGGCGCTTTTCCTGCCAGATCTTCTGAATGTAGCGCGCCATGCTGTCGGGGCTGCTGCCGGCCGCTGACCCTATGATGACCTCCACCGGCTGCTGGGGCTTCCAGGCCTGGGCCGGCGCCGCGCCCGGCGCGACAAGCAGCGCCGCGGCGGCACATACTCCTGATGAAAAAAGGGACCACGCCCCGTTGAATTGGAGTCGATAGGCTGCCATGTCTCCTCCTCGATTGTTATGGTCGTGGACGCGGTCGCCGCCGCGCCATCGCCAGTTTATCGCGCCCGCCGCGTGAGTGGCCGCCCCGTGAACGCGCCGCGCAAGGTCTGAGCGGTTTCCGCTCAACGACGGCGTAAAATCCGGCAACAGTAAGGACGGCGGGGAACGGGCAAAAAGTAGTGGCGGGGCGCGGGCCCCTTCCTGCAAATTCGCTAGGGCCCTTCCCGCGCCCCCCACGCCCCCCGTCACGGAGTAGAACGGGAAGCGCATTCTCCGTCATTTTTTTGGAGCCTTCCCGCTCCCCCCGTCGTAGGTGGATGTCCCACTAAACGGGAAGCAGCCGACGCGAAAAGGAGATGAGTCATGGGCCAGATACTCGGTCTCGGCATTACGCACTATCCCAATCTTTCGTCCACGGGAAACATGAGCGGGCGCATCCTCAAGTGCCTGGAGGATCCGGCTCTCGCAGAACAGTTCCGTTCGGTGGAAAACTGGCACCCCACCATGCGCGAGCAATGGGGCAACGACCAGGGGCAGGCACACTCCGACCGGCACCGCCAGGACCTGATCGCCCAGTTCCGCAAGATCCGCGCTGAGCTCGATGCCTTCAACCCCGATTTCGTGCTCATCTGGGGGGACGACCAGGACGAAAACTTCCGCGAGGATTGCGTGCCCGCCTTCTCCATCCTTGCGTACGACTCGGTGGACATCCAGCCGTGGAAAGGCTACCGCCGCGGCCGCAACGCGTGGGACGAGCCCGAAGAGCAGACCTTCACGGTAAAGGGCCACCGTGCTGGCGGCAAGTACCTGGCGACCGCCCTGCTGCAGGAAGGCATCGACGTGGCCTATGCCTACAAGCCGCTGCACCGTCCGCTGGGTCACGCCTTCGCGAACTCGGTGCTCTATCTCGATTACGACCGCAAAGGCTTTCCTTATCCGGTGGTGCCCTTCGCCGTGAACGCGTACGGGCGCTGGCTGATCGCAGCCAATGGCTCGCCCATGTCGCCGTCGGCAGCCGCGCGGCTATCGGGAGGAGAGATCGACCTTGACCCGCCCGCGCCGCAGCCGTGGCGCTGCTTCCAGGTGGGCGGCGCAATTGCCCGTGCGCTACAACGCAGCCCCTGGCGCGTGGCGATCATCGCTTCGTCGAGCTGGAGCCATTCGTTCCTGGTGCGGAAGCACTCGGGGTTGTTCCCGGACGTCGAGGCGGACAAGCGCTACTACGAAGCGCTGAAGAACGGCGACTGGGAGCTGTGGCGCAACACCACGCTCGAAGAGGTGGAGGACCGCGGGCACCATGAGCTGCTCAACTGGTTCTGCCTCGCCGGCGCGATGCACGAGCTGGGGCGCGCCGGGCCCGACAATCGGTGTTTCTCGAGTCGTGGATCACCAACTCCGATAAGGTGTTCGCCGTCTTCCGGCCGAACAAACTTTGAACACCGGCGGAAACGCAGAGTCTCACATCGGTGAGCCAATGCCGGCATCGAGAACACGCTAGCAATTCCGCCGCGCGTGGCTGACGGAAGGTACGAAATTTGCAGTTCCGTCGCTAACCCTATCTAAGGAGCAACCATGGAAAGGATCGAGAAGACGATCGACGTCGACGCCCCCCTCCGGGCCGTTTACAACCAGTGGACGCAGTTCGAGGAGTTCCCACGCTTCATGGTGGGCGTCATGTCAGTCAAGCAGCTCGACGATACCCACGTGCACTGGCACGCGGAGATCTGGGGCAAGGACAAGGAATGGGACGCCGAGATCACGGAGCAGGAGCCCGACAAGCGCATTTCCTGGCGGAGTATCTCCGGGGCGAAGAACGCCGGCACCGTACGGTTCGAACCGCTCGGCCCGGACCGCACCCGGGTGCATCTCGCCATGGCGTATGAGCCGGAAGGACCGGCAGAAAACGTCGGCGGTGCGCTCGGCATACTCAGCGTGCGTGTGCAAAACACCCTGGAAGACTTCAAGAAATTCATCGAGCAGCGCGGCCGGGAAACCGGCGGCTGGCGCGGCGAAATCCATCACGGGCAAAAGCAAGGCGCGCAGCCCGCTGGCCGTTCGAATCGGGATAGCGGCAGGATATAATTCCGATTTGATCGGCGGTGAACGGTGACGATCGGCGATGCCATCGTGATGCATTCCCTTCCCCCGCGCCCCGGCGCGTCACACGAGTCACGGTTTCGCGTGTTTATTGAATCAACCCTTCCGCCTTCATCGCCTCCTGCACCTTGGGGCGCGCGGCGACGCGGTCGACATAGGCCTTCAGATTCGGCCACCTGGCCAGATCGATGTCGACGCGACCTGACCACCTCAGCACGGTGAAGAGGTAGGCGTCGGCCACCGTGAACTTGTCACCCATGAGGTACCGGCGCCCGCCGAGCTGTTTGTCGAGCCAGTCGAAGCGCTTGCCAAGGTTCTCCTTCGAGATCGCCTTGTAGGCGTCGGGCGTGGTCGGCCGGAAGATCGGGCCGAAGCTCTTGTGCAGCTCGGAAGTGATGAAGTTAAGCCATTCCTGCACGCGGTAGCGCTCGGGCGTGCCGGCCGGCGGGACCAGTCCCGAGCCGGGCTTCTGGTCGGCGATGTACTGCACGATGACCGGGCCCTCGGTCAGCCGCTCGCCATTGTCGAATTCCAGGACCGGCACCTGCCCTTTGGGGTTGATGGTCCAGTAGTCGGTGCCGGATTTGGTTTTCTTTTCCTGGTTGTTGACCTGCTCGAGGTCGAACGTCGAGCCCGACTCGCGCAGCACGATGTGGGGCGAAAGCGAGCATGCGCCGGGGGCGAAATAAAGCTTCATGAGGGAATCTCCTGTAAAGGACTGTTCTGAGCCGCCCGCGCGGACGCGAGCGGGGGCCGATATCATACATCCTCGGAAAAATGGCATTACCCCATTTTGGATCCTCGCGCCGGGTACCGGTTCGCGCCAGCTGGAGGTCCTGCCCCACTCTCGGCACACAAAGATTGCGGAGAATGTGATGGTTCCCCTGAGCGATGATCAAATGAACAAGAAAGATGCGGACACATCGTGGTGCGGAAAACTCAATGCAGGACAAAGGATGACAGAAGTAACTCCGTGATTTCGTTAAGGGACTGGTACTTCTACGATGTGAGGGATAGAATAAGCGTTACGCGGGTCTTACCCGCTTTCCGAGCTCCCTCACCCCTCCCCGTCTCCCGGAGGTAGAGGGGAAATGGACGGCGGCAATGGCTTGCCGGAGAAATTGATCGGAGATCATGGCGGCGAAGAAATACGACGAGAGTTCAGTCAAGAAACTCCGGGGCATCGAGCCGGTGCAGCGATTGCCGGGCATGTATACCCGGACGGCCGATCCCACGCACATCATCCAGGAAGCGATCGACAACGCGGCCGACGAGGCATTCGGCGGCCACGCCGACCGCATCGACGTGACCGTGCACCGCGACGGCTCGGTCACGGTCACCGACAACGGCCGCGGCATCCCGGTCGGGCATCCATCCGGAAGAGAAGATTCCCGACGGTCCAGCTCGTTCTGACCGAGCTGCACGCCGGCGCCAAGTTCTCGCGGACCGAAGCGGATGCCGCGTACAAGTTCTCGGGCGGGCTGCACGGCGTCGGCGTGTCGGTGACCAACGCGCTGTCCGAGCGCCTCGAAGTCGAGGTCAAGCGCGAAGGCGACGTGCATCGCGATCGTCTTCGCGAACGGCGTCGTTGCGCGAGAAGCTGAAGCGGGTCCGCAAGCGCCACGCGCGAACGAGACCGGAACGTCGCTTGCGGATCTGGCCGAACAAGAAGTACTTCGATTCCCCGAAGATCTCGCTCGACCGACCTCGAGCGCATCGTCCGCTCCAAGGCCGTGCTGCTGCCCGGGCGTCAAGGTGACGCTCAACGTCGAAGGCACGAAGGAAACCGACGACGCAGACCTGGACCTACCCGGAGGGAATGAAGGGCTATCTCGGCGGAGCTGCTCGCGCGAAGCGCAGCCGGTCGCGCCCGATCTTCGACGGCGAGAAGTACGTGCACGGAGGCGAACGGCTTCGCGGTCGGCGAAGGCGCGGGCTGGGCGTTCGCGTTCGTCGAGGACGGCAAGGGCTATCGGCGAGTCGTACGCGAACCTGATTCCCACGCCCGCGGGCGGCACGCACGAAGCGGGCTTGCGCGAAGGCATGTTCGAGGCGATCAAAGCGTTCGCCGAGCATCACAACATGATGCCGCGCGGGAATCAAGCTGCTCGCCGACGACGCGTGGTCGCGCACGGTCTTCTTCCTGTCGGCCAAGGTGCTCGAGCCGCAGTTCCACGGGCAGACCAAGGAAAAACTTTCCAACCGCGACGCGATCAAGCTGGTCTCCGAGCATGGTGCGCGATCCGTTCGAGCTGTGGATGAACAGCGCACGTCGACTGGGGCCGGAAGATCGCCGAGCTCGTCATCAGGCAGGCGGTCGAGCGCTCGCGCTCGGTGCAGAAGGTCGAGCGCAAGAAGATCCTCGAGCGTCGTGATGCTGCCCGAGAAGCTCACCGACTGCGAGATCCACGGATCTCGGTGAAAACGAGCTCTTCCTCGTCGAGGGCGATTCGGCGGGCGGCTCGGCCAAGCAGGCGCGCGACAAGCGCTTCCAGGCGATCTACAAGATGCGCGGCAAGGCGCTCAACTCGTGGGAGGTGAAGCGCGAGCTGCTGTTCTCCAACGCCGAGATCCACGACATCGCGGTCGCGATCGGCGTGGATCCGCACGGCGAGAACGAGGAGCCGGACCTCTCGGGGCTGCGCTACGGCAAGATCGCTTCGATGACCGATGCCGACGTCGACGGCGCGCACATCGCGGTGCTGCTGCTCACCCTGTTCTACCGCCATTTTCCGAAGCTGATCGAGCGCGGCCACATCTACGTCGCCTGCCCGCCGCTCTACAAGGTCGACATACCCGGCTCAGGGCAAGCGGCCGCCGAAGAAGCTCTACGCGCTCGACGAAGAGGAGCGCAAATCCATCCTCGACCGCGCGCGCGACGACGGCATCAAGAGCGAATCGGTCTCGATTCAGCGCTTCAAGGGCCTGGGCGAAATGAACCCCGAGCAGCTGTGGGAGACGACGCTGTGCCCGGACACGCGGCGCCTGCTGCAGGTGCGCATCGAGGACCGCGAACAGACCTACGCGATGTTCAACATGCTCATGTCCAAGCGAGAAGCCGAGAAGCCGCTGCGCCTGGATGGAAGAGAAAGGCGACTGAGGTCGAGGCCGACGTATGACCGACGCAAAGACGCAGCGACGAGGCGGCAAGGCGGACGAGGCGACGCTGGACCTGTTTGAGCCTGTGGGCGGCACGAAAGCGCCCGGCGGAAGCGGAGCCGGAGCAAAAGGCGGGACGCCGACGGCTCGGCGGCGGCGCGGCGGCGGCGGCCGCGCCCGTGATGAAAAAGGCGGCGGAGGCGGCAAGCCACCGAAGCCCGCGGTAACCAGCGGCGACGATTTCATCGACATGGCTGCGTTCGCCGAGCGCAGCTATCTCACCTATGCGATGAGCGTAGTGCGCGGGCGGGCGATCCCCAACGTCGAGGACGGCCAGAAACCCGTCCAGCGCCGCATTCTCTACGCGATGAACGAGCTGGGGCTGCGGCAAGGCGTGCAGCATACCAAGTCCGCGCGCATCGTCGGCGAAGTGCTCGGCAAGTACCACCCGCACGGCGACGCGTCCACCTACGATGCGCTCGTGCGCATGGCGCAGGACTTCTCGCTGCGCTATCCGCTGATCGACGGCCAGGGCAACTTCGGCACGCAGGACGGCGACTCTGCGGCCGCGTACCGGTACACCGAAGCGCGGCTGACGCCGCTCGCCGACCTGCTGCTCTCCGAGATCGACCAGGACACGGTCGATTTCATCGCCAACTACGACGGGCGCCTGCAGGAGCCGAAGCTCCTGCCCGCGCGCCTGCCGATGCTGCTCCTGAACGGCGCTTCCGGCGTCGCGGTCGGCATGGCGTGCGAGCTGCCGCCGCACAACATGCGCGAAGTGGCCGAAGCGGCGGTCCAGCTCGTCAAGCATCCGAAGACCTCGCCCAAGGCGCTGATGGAGCATCGATCAAGGGTCCGGATTTCCCGGGCGGCGGCCAGATCATCAGTCCGCGCTCAGGCCATCCTCGAGGCCTACACGACCGGGCGCGGCTCGCTGCGCGCGCGTGCGCGATGGAAGGTCGAGAACCTCGCGCGCGGCCAGTGGCAGGTCGTCGTCACCGAGCTGCCGCCGACCACTTCGGCCAAGCGCGTGATGGCGGAGATCGAGGAGCTCACCAATCCCAAGGCCAAGGAGAAAGGCGGCAAGGTCAGCGCGGCGCAGTCCAACCTGAAGCAGCTCATGCTCGGCGCGCTCGAGAAGGTGAACGACGAGTCGGACAAGGAGAACAAGGTGCGGCTCGTGCTCGAGCCGCGCTCCTCGCGCCAGGATCCCGACGAGTTCATGCGGCTCGTGCTCGCGCACACGAGCCTCGAGGAGAACTTCTCCGATAAACCTGGTCGCGCTGGGCCTCGATGGGCGTCCGCGGCGCAAGAACATCGCCCGAGCTCCTGAGCGAATGGGTCGCAGTTCCGCGTCACGACCGTCACGCGGCGCACCAAATTCCGGCTGTCGCAGGTCGAGCGGCGCATCCACATCCTCGAAGGCCGCAGCATCGTCCTCCTCAACATCGACAAGGTGATCAAGTTGATCCGCGAGCTCGGACGAGCCCAAGCCCGAGCTGATGAAGCGCTTCAAGCTGACCGACATGCAGGCGGAAGACATCCTGGAAATCCGGCTGCGCCAGCTCGCGCGGCTCGAAGGCATCAGGATCGAGACCGAGCTGAAGGAGCTGAAGGAGCGAGCGCAAGGAGATTGAAGAGCCTGCTCGGCAGCGACGCGGAGATGAAGAAGCTCGTCACGAAGGAGATCCGCGACGACGCGAAGAAGTACGGCGATGACCGGCGCACCACGATCGAGGAGGCGGGCCGCGCGGTATTCGAGCGGCAGGTCGTGGACGAGCCGCTCACCGATCATCGTTTCGCGCAACGTGCTGGGTGCGCACGCGTCAGGGTCACGGCGCTCGATCTTTCCGGCCTCACGTACAAGACCGGCGACGGGCCGTACGCCATCTTCGAGACCCGCTCGGTGCACAACATCGCGTCTCATCGACTCGACCGGCCGCGCGTTCAGCGTCGAGGCGGCGGAGCTGCCGGGCGGCAAGGGCGACGGCGTGCCGCTCACCTCGTTCGTCGAGCTCGCACCCGGCGCGCGCCTTGCGCACGTCGTGGATGCGCAGCCCGGCCGCCGCTATCTCGTCGCCAATTCCGGCGGCTACGGCTTCATCGCGAAGACGGAAGAATTGCTGACGCGCGTGCGGGCGGGCAAGGCGTTCATGACGCATCGAGGAAGGCGACGAAGTGATCCGCCCGGCGCTGCAGTGCCCAATGAGGTGCCCGACAAGTCCGAGATGGCGGTCGCGCTTCTCGGAGAAGGGCCGCATGCTGCTGTTCCCGGCGGAGGAGCTGAAAGAGCTCGCGCGCGGCCGGGGCATTACGCTGATGGGCCTGGACGATGGCGAGAAACTCGTCGCGGTGGGCTTCGCCGATGCGAATTCGGTCACCGTCGCCGGCACATCGCGCTCCGGCAAGGAGACGACCGTGCAAGGTGAGCGGCGAGGATCTCAAGAAGCACATCCTCCATCGCGCGCGCAAGGGCTGCCTGCTGCCCGGGAAGATCACTCCGATAGGCGTCCAGCAGGAAGAATCGGAAAAGTCAGAATAAGAGTGGCGCAGTGGAGCTTGTGGTCGAACGCCTCGGGCTCGCCTATCGTGCTTGCCCCGAGCGGCGAGAGTCTCTGTGGATATTCGTCACCTTCTCCCTTAACGGCCGGTGACCGTTCCTCAATTTATCGGCACCCGATGCATCGTCCGCCGACGCACGCCGGCGAGAGCGGCTAGTCCTCCTACAAGCAGGAATAGCGTACCGGGGGTCGCAGCAGCGGCTGCACCGCCGAAAACGAGATCATCGATAACTACCGACAAGTCAGTGCCGTTGTTGTTGAACCGCGCGCGGGCGATCGGCACGTCGCTCCGCAGACCGAGGAACTGGTCAACGCTGGTATTGTCGTTGGTCGCAAGAACCAGCGAACCCAGCACAGCGTCTGCAGCATCAAAAAGCGTGAGGGTAGTCTGAGTATATCCATCGAATCCCTGATCGTTGCCGAAAAATGCGCCCACCTCGAATACAGTACTGGAAAAATTTACGTTCAAGTGGGTGACAAAGCCATTGGCGCCCAGAGCCAAATCCGAAATGGTGCCCAGGACGTTGGGAGACGAAGCGGTCGTGCGTCCAAGAGCGTCCCAATCGAATATGACAACCCCTTCACCATCGTCGCGCGAGAATGTCACGCCTTCGCCCGCGTAGCGGGTATTCGCGAGAGCACTAGCGGCGACGTCATCGAAATCGATTGTCGTGGCGCCCGCACTGAAGCTGGCAGGCGAGCCTAGCGGAATTACGCCCGCGCTCACGGACCGAGCCAACAGTAGGGCCACAAGGGCAAGTGTAAGTAGTATTGGCGCCAGGCTCTTGAGTGTCATAAAGCTTTCCTTCATTCCTCATTCCTTCAGTCGTCACTCCGCCTTCATATTCCTCTCGCGTACCAATCTGCCCCACTTCACCACCTCGCATTTGAGGTAGACGGCGAACTCTTCCGGGGAGTTGGTGATCCCGGGAAGATCAACCCGCTCGGCGTCGTGCCGGGTGGCGGTCGAGTGACGAGTGACGATAACGACTGACGACAAACGCTGCGCTGAATGGCGTTGCGGAAGACCGGCAACAGTGAGACGGACCGGCAGCCCCGGATGTCACACAGTCAGCCGCAACGGCAGATTTCGTACTCTTTGCGTGGTCGCGGCGTAAACCGCGTTCGCGACCGCCGGCGCGACCGGCGGCACGCCCGGTTCGCCGACTCCGGTCGGCTGTTCGGTGGACGGGACGATGTACACTTCCACACGCGGCATCTCGTTCATGCGCAGCGGCACGTAGTCATGGAAATTGGCCTGCTCGACGCGTCCGTCCTTCAGCGTGATCGCGCCATGGAGCGCCGCGGATAGTCCGTAGCCGATCCCGCCCTCCATCTGCGCGCGTATCACGTCCGGGTTGATCGCAACGCCGCAGTCCACCGCGCACACCACCCGTTCCACCTTGATCGCCCCGTCCTTGCCAACCGTGACCTCGGCGACCTGCGCGACGTACGTATTAAATGACTCGTGGACGGCGACGCCGCGGGCCTGGCCTTTGGGCAACGGCTTGCCCCAGCCCGCCTTTTCAGCCGCGAGATTGAGCACGCCGAGATGCCGGGGATGCTTCGCCAGCAGCGCGCGGCGAAAAACCACCGGGTCCTTGCCGGCGGCGGCAGCCAGCTCGTCGATGAAAGTCTCGGTCGAAAACGCCGTATGCGTGGATCCGACCGAGCGCCACCACTGCACCGGGACGCCGATCTTCGTCGTATGCAGGTCGACCAGCATGTGCGGAATCTCGTACGGCAAGTTGGATGCGCCCTCGACGGAGGTGGCATCTATCCCGTCCTTCACCATCATCTTCTCGAACGGCGTGCCCGCGAGGATGGACTGCCCGACGATGCGGTGCTGCCAGGCGAGGAGCTTGCCCGTCGCATCGAGCCCGGCGCGCAGCGCATGGTAGTAGAGCGGCCGGTAGTAGCCGCCGCGCATATCGTCTTCGCGCGTCCATTGGAGCCTGACCGGCGCGCGCCCGCCGATCGCTTTCACGATATGCGCGGTCTCGACGAGGTAATCGGACGCGGGATTCGCGCGCCGGCCGAAGCTGCCCCCCGCGAACAGCATGTTGAGCCGCACCTGCTCCGGCTTCAAACCCAGAACGCCGGCGACGTTCGCCTGATCTACGGTCTGGAACTGCTCGCCGTTCCACACCTCGCACGCGCCGTCCTTCAGCTGCATGACGCAATTCATCGGCTCCATCGCCGCATGCGCGAGATAGGGAAATTCGAACGCGGCGTCGAGTCTTTTCGCCGCGCCGGCGAGCGCCTTCTCGATGTCGCCGCTGGCGTGCGCCTTCAAGCCCGGCTTGCCGGCAAGCTCCTTGTACTGGGCGAGGATTTGCTGCGAGCCGAGCCGGTGGGCGCCCGCTTCGTCCCATTGTGCCGTGAGCGCTTCTCGGCCCTGTCGGGCCGACCAGAAATCGCTCGCCAGTACGGCGACGCCGGACGGAATCTGCACGACGTCCACCACGCCCTTCACCGCCTTCGCTCTGGCGGGATCGAACGATTTCAACTTGGCGCCGAACAGCGGCGGATGCGCGACCACGGCGGTCAGCATCCCCGGAAGCTTTACGTCTATCGTGAATTGCGCCGTGCCGTTCGTCTTCGCGCGGCTGTCCTTGCGCGGCGCCCGTTTGCCGATCAGCTGAAATTGCTTCGGATCCTTCAGTTTGACTTCAGCCGGAACGGGCATGGTCGCCGCCTTCGCGGCCAGCTCGCCGAAGCTCGCCTTGCGGCCGCTTTTGTGAGCGACCATGCCGCGGCTGACGGAAATCTCGCTCGCGGGCACTTTCCAGTTGTCCGCAGCGGCCGCAACCAGCATCGCGCGCGCCGTCGCACCGGCCTTGCGCAACTGCTCGAACGAGTTGCCGATCGCTGTGCTGCCGCCGGTGCCCTGTACAGGTCCCCACAACAGGTTGTTGTAGAGCTTCGCATCCGCCGGCGCGCCTTCCACCCGCACCTGCGACCATGCCGCGTCGAGCTCCTCCGCGACGATCGTCGCGAGGCCGGTATGCGCGCCCTGGCCCATCTCCACGTGCTTGGCGACAACGGTCACGGTGTCGTCCGCGCCGATGCGCACGAACGCGTTCGGCGCAAAAGCCGGCGGCGCTGCGGCCGCGCCCGTGGTTCTGCCGGGACCGGACATTTGCGCGTCGCCGCCGGGAAGGTAGAACGCGAGCGTGAGTCCAGCGCCGGCCGCCGCGCCGGCTTTCAGCAACAGGCGGCGCTGCGGATTCTTCAGGGTATCCATATGTCGGGATTCCTAGGCGAGGCTCTTCGCCGCATCCTTGATCGCCGCACGGATCCTGACGTAGGTCGCGCAGCGGCACACGTTGCCGGACATGACGAGATCTATGTCGGCATCGGTCGGCTTCGGATTTTTCGCGAGCAGCGCGGTCGCCGACATGATCTGGCCGGACTGGCAGTATCCGCATTGGACGACATCGAGCCGTTCCCACGACGACTGCACCGCCTTGCCGACCCGTGTGCCGTCCACGTTCTCGATCGTCGTGACGCGTTTTCCGGCGGCGGCGGATACCGGCATGCTGCATGAACGGACCGCGTTGCCGTCCACGTGCACGGTACAGGCGCCGCACTGGGCGATGCCGCAGCCGTACTTGGTGCCGGTGAGCCCGAGGCCGTCACGCAGCGCCCAGAGGAGCGGCATGTCGGGGCTTACGTCGAGCTGATAGGCCTTTCCATTCACGTTGAGTGCAACCATCTGCTTCCTCGCGTTGGGTGGTTACCTGGGGCAGACCGCGCCCAACTTGGCCCAGGCGTTCACGGTCTTGACGAATTCATCCTTTGACATCGGTACGGGCGCACGGGGCCGGCCGGACGCGTCCGTGCCTGGTTGCCAGCCCCAGTCCACCAGTTCGTCCTTGGTGAGATGATGCACCGTTGCCTCGAGGCTCTTGTTGCCGTTTCTTTTCCGGTCGAGGATGGCACGGCACAGCTCGCCGGCCGACAGCCCCTCCCAGGCCATGGACCGCGGGGCGAGATGCCACTGAGGCGCGCCGGGAACGCCGCTCGCTGGATTGTTTTGCGACTGGTGACAGGCGCTGCACTCCAGGCCCACGGGTCCTGCGTCACGCGGCCCTCGCGCGATCGGCGGAACATGGACGCGCGCCGCATCGCCTTGTCTGGGGGAGTCGCCCTTGGGATGGCAGTTCAGGCACCGCGGGTGCGTGAGCACGCCGTGGATCTTGAGATAGAGCTGCTCACCTTCGCGCTGCCGGGCTGCCGCCGCGTCTGTTCCCTGAGCCATCACCGGCGACTGAAAGGCACTGCACCAAAGCAGCGCGGCGATCCACGACATGCCATGGCGTCCCGCCATCCGCGCACCGAAAACAGCGGGCCGGTGACTTGCGTTCATCATGTGATCCTCTGTCCGGCCACGAAGCATTGCAGGTCGCTGACGGAAAGGCACCCCGAGCATTCTGCAACTAAAGACAGTCCGTGGTGCTTGCAGTTCTGGCTTTTTTTAACAGGCGCAAAGACCTTGGGCTGCGCGGGGACATGCCCTGATCCCCTCATTTCTTACTTCACTCCGGCGCCGAGAGGCGCATCGACGGCCGGGCGGCCAAACGCTCGTGCCACGCGCGCAGATGGTTGAAAGCCTTCCATTGCACCTCGGGCAGGCGAAACTCCGTGTAGCTCAAGCCGACACCGATCGCCAGATCGCCCAGATCCGGCGCTTCCGTCGGGCGCAATAGCGTATCGTCACGGTCCAGTTTTTCCAGCGCCCGCCTGATGGCAGTGAGCCAGCGTTCCGCCAGCACCAGCTTTGCGCCGGACTCATGGAATCGCCTGTCGATCGTCACGCCAAACGCGGCATCTATCAGGCCCCGCCCGAGCCCGTACATGCTGAGCGCGCGCAGGCGATCGCCGCCGGCAGCCGGCAGCAGCCGGCGCCCGCCCCCCACTTCGTCGAGGTATTCACAGATGCACGCGCTGTCGGCAACAAGCTGTCCGTCGTCCGTCACCAGGGTGGGGACCCGCGAGAACGGATTGGCTGCGAGCAACTCGGCAGCATCCGTCCAGGGGTCCGTCCAGACGAGCTCGATCCGGTGAGCCAGCCCCTTCTCGTGGGCGACCACCATGGCGAGCCGGGCGTAGGGAGAAGTCTTGTTGAGGTAGAGCTTCATCGCGTATTCCTTTCCGTGAGTTGCGAACCGATCAGCCGCGCCGCGGCTTCCTTGCGCGGGCTGCGTGAGAGGCCGTACGCCCCCGCCGCGAGGATGAAGCTCGCGAGGAGGAGCGCCTGGGAAAAATCGCCGCCCGCGGTTATCGTGTAGCTCACGCTGACCGGGCCGGCGATCTGCCCGAGCGCAAAAGCCGCAGTCATCGCAGCGATGAGGCGCGTCGGATTGCGGCCGCCGACGACGCGCGCTTCCTGCATGCCCGCCATCGTGATCACCATGAAGGTCCCGCCCACCAACAGCGCGGCGAGCATGACCGCTGCAAGACTGGGCCAGACGACGGGGAGCGCCACTCCTGTCGCCATGATGAGCTGGCTCGCCATCCACAGCCGGCGCGTGCCGATGGAGCGGGAGAGCAGCGCCGCTGCGAGAGTGGTAGCCATCGCAGCCGCGCCGAATACCGGCCAGGACCAACCGAAGATGGCGGGGTCATCGATCGCCTGCCGCGCCATGACCGGAAGAAATGTCGCAGGAATGATGTAGCCGTAGCCGGCCGCTCCAAAGCAAAGCACCAGGCGCACGGATTCGGCGTCCCATCCCCTCGCGCCCTCAACCGGATGGCCGACGATGCTCGCTGCGCCCTCGCCGCTGTTCGTGCCGTTTGTGCCGTTCCTGCCGAACGTAGCCCAGACGGCGGCGGCAATCACGAGCGAGAGCACGCCAAGGAAAATCCAGGCTTCACCCGACCCCACCGCGGCGTGCATTAGCACGATGCAGAGCGCGCCCACGGTCATGATGCCGGCTCCGACACCCGCGAACACGACGCCGTTCAACAACGGCCGGTTGAGCGGCGCGAGCCGCTCCAGGCACCACGTAAACACGAATATTCCTACCCACGCATTGGCGATCCCCGCTACGGCGCGCAAGCCCATCCAGACGGCGAAGCGATGCTCGAAACCCATGGCGAGGGTTGCGACGCCGACGAGGATCAGTCCGCCGCGTATGGCCGCGACCGCCGGGAGGCGCAGCGCCGTTGCCGACATCGCCCCGACCAGGTAGCCCACGTAATTGGCCGACGCCAGCCAACCGCCCTGCGCGACGGTGAGCCCGGCGTCCCCCTGCATCATCGGCAGGAGCGGCGTGAAGGCGAAGCGGCCGATCCCCATCGCGACGGCGAGCGCCGCCAGCCCGGCGATTGCAACTTCTGGCCCTGTTGGCTCGCGCATTGGGTTTCCATTGATCATTACGAAACCGGATGACAAATCCGGACTCGCTCGACGCTCCCCTCGCTCCTCGGGGAGAGCGCGAAGCACGCGAGGGGCCAGGTTGGGGGTGAGGGATCGAGCGACGTAACGAAGTTATGTGAAGCTCGATGAACTTCCCGAGGACCATCATAGGTTGACACGTTGATCTTTAAAAATGAATAATTATGATGAATTCATTCTTTACTAGAGAACATGGATTTCGCCGCCCTGCAGGTTTTCAAGGCCGTCGTGGACGAAGGCGGGATCGGCGCGGCGGCGAAGAAGCTCCACCGCGTCCAGTCCAACGTGACCACGCGCATCCAGCAGCTGGAAGCGTCGCTCGGCACGAAGCTCTTCGTGCGCGAGAAGCGCCGGCTCTACCTGTCTCCCGCCGGAGAGCTGTTCTTCAAGTACGCGGAGCAGCTGCTGCAGCTCTCGGAGCAGGCGCGTTCGGCTGTCATGGGCGACGCGCCGCGCGGCGTGCTGCGCGTGGGCACGCTGGAGAGCACGGCCGCAAGCCGCCTGCCGCCGCTGCTATCGCGTTACCACAGGAAGTATCCGGGAGTGCGGGTGGAGCTCTCTACGGGCACCACCGATGCGCTGGTGGACGCGGTGATGAGCCGCAGAATCGAGGGGGCTTTTGTCGCCGACTGCGTGCCGACGCCTCAGCTGGAAGCCATGCCGGCATTCCAGGAGGAGCTCGTGGTCGTCGCGTCAAAATCGCATCCAGGGATCCGCCGGGCGGAAGACGTGCGCGCGGACACCGTCATCAGTTTTCCGCTGGGCTGCGCGTACCGGCGCCGGATCCAGGCCTGGCTCGCCACCGGCGGCATCGCGCCGGAGAACGTGCTCGAGCTCTGCTCGTACCACGCAATCGTGGCATGCGTTGCATCCGGAACCGGCATTGCGATCGTGCCGCGGTCGGTGTTGAAAACGATACGGGGTGCGGCGAGCGTTGCGATTTATCCGCTCCCGCCGAAAACCGCGCGGGCGACGACCTCCCTGATCTGGCGCAAGGGCGAACCTTCGCTGCCCTTGAAGGCGCTGCACGCGGAAGTTATCGATTCGACGAAGGCGAATGTTTAAGGACGCTGCTGAAGATCGACAAATTGACAGGATTAACAGGATGCACAGGATGACAAACACAGCGGTCCCATAGGATGCCGCCGAGCATATCCAGAGCGCTCTGGCAGCCTATCTACGTGTAACTGCGCTCTGATCCTGTTCATCCCGTTCATCCTGTCCGTATGCCGTTCTGAAGTGGCTTGCATGGTCTGTTAGTGAGGAAACGAAGCGACAGCGACTACTGTTTCCTCACTCCGCCTTCATGTTCCGCTCCCGTACCACCCTGCCCCACTTCGCCACCTCGCTCTTCAGGTAGGCCGCGAACTCTTCCGGGGAGTTGGTGATGACGTCCATCCCTCTTTCCTGAAAGCGCTTTACCTGGTCCGGGGAGGACATGGCGCTCCGGAGCTTCTCGTTCAGGAAGGCGACGAGTTTCGGCGGAGTGCCCTTGGGCGCGAGCAGGCCGTGCCACGCCTGGAACTCGAAACCGGGCAGTCCGGCTTCCGCAATCGTAGGCACGTTCGGCAGGATCGGCGCGCGTTTCAGGCTGCTCACCCCCAGCGCGCGCAACCGTTTGGCCTCGACCATGCGCGCCGTTTCCGAGATGTTCGAGAAGGAGATGGGACACTCGCCGCTGACGGCCGCAAGGAGCGCGGGGCCGCCGCCCTTGAACTGGACCGCGACGATGTTCGTCTTGCCCAGGAGATTGAACAGCTCGCCGGTGATGTTGGAGTTGCTGCCGATACCCGAGGACGCGTAGTTGAGCTCGCCCGGGCGCGCCTTTGCGAGCGCGAGCAACTCACGCACCGAGCGGACGGGAAGCGAAGGATGGACGGCGACCGCGGTGGGTACGTTGGACAGCAGCGAGATCGGCGCGAAATCGCTCACCGGGTCGTACGGGACACGGCTGTACAGAATCGTGCTCGTAACAAAAGTAACGGTTTGCAGGAGCAGCGTATACCCGTCGGGCGCGGCGCGCGCCACCGCCTCCGAGCCGATCATGCCCGAGGCGCCGCTGCGGTTATCGACGACGAGCTGCTGCCCGAGGAGCTCGGAGAGTTTTGCCGACAACAGGCGTGCATTCAGGTCCACGCTGCCGCCCGGGGGAAACGGCACAATCAGGCGTATCGGCTTGTTCGGGTAGGCGTCCGTCTGCGCGCGCGCAAACCCGGGCACGACCGCGCCCGCGAGGAGCGCAGCGATCAGTAAGGTCGACCGGGAAAAAGTACAGCTATCCGTACCATGAACGCTCCTCCTCGTGGTAATAAGAGCGGTCTCAAGACCGTCTGCGCCCAGTATCCGCCCAAACGCCCTTCCTCGTCACCAGTTACTGGTCACTGGTGCGTCCTGAAGGATGTCGAAGGAACACTCGTAGCTGCATTAGAATAGGGCCATTCAAGGAGGAGCCTCCATGATAAAGCTCGAATTCCACGATCCGTCCGGTGTGCTCGAGGTGACGCAGCCTTTCGCGCCGCGGCTCGCCTCGCTCGAAGGCAAGCGCATCGGCTTCGTCAGCAACGAGCAGTGGCAGGCCTACCGCATGCTGCCGATGCTCAAGGAAATGCTCGAGGCGGACATCCCGGGCATCACCATCCTGCCGATAGACGCCTTCCCGCAGGGCAACGCTCTGATCGGCGAAGAGGAAACCGCCAGGCAGGTGAAGAAGAGCGGCGTCGACGCCGTTATCGTCGGCAACGCGGCTTGAGGGGCCTGCGCCACAGCATGCGGCCGTGCAGCCGCTAGGATTGAGACGCTGGGCATCCCGACCGTCACGATCACCCGGTCGGATTTCGTCGGGGTCATGAAGAACGCCGTGTCCGGTGTCGGGCTCGCGCCGGACGCGGCCATGGTTACCTTCCCGATCAACATGTTCCTCCCGGGCAGCGACATCAACCCGCTCAAGGAACGCAGGCGCGAAGTCTACGACGGCCTCACCGGGTGGAAATCGGGGTTCGCGCAGGCGGCGGGCTCAGCCAAGATGCTCTCGGTCGAGGGCGTCACCTACGAAGATGCGCTTACCAAGGCCAATAACCTGCTTCTCACCAACCTGTGGGGCGACGGCCTGCCGCTGTGGCCGGCAACGAAAGAGCGCGTGGACTGGATACTCCACGGCGCCACGCTTCCCCGCACCCACGTGCTCGGCAAGTTTCCGCCGCGCGGCGGCATCACTACGATCGAGACCTGCGCCATCGCGCTCGCCATGGCGGGCGGACGGCCCGAGTACCTGCCGGTCCTCGTCGCCGCTGTGGACGCGTGCCTGGACGCTGAAGGCTTCGATCAGCTGCAGGCCACTTCGGGCGGGCCGTTCCCCGCCGTCATCGTCAACGGCCCGATCGCCAAACAGATCCGCCTGAACTCGGGCTTCGGCCTGCTCGGTCCGGATCCGCAGCGGCCCGCCGGGGCGAGCATAGGGCGCGCGCTGCGCCTGCTTCAGCAGAACGTGGGCGGCGCCCTGCCGGGCGTCGGAACGATGGCGATCTTCGGCGCCATGCGCTACACCAACGCGGTCTTCGCCGAGGACGAGGATGGCCTGCCGCCGGGATGGGAGCCGCATGCCACGCAGCGCCACGGATACGCGCCGGGTACGAACTCGGTGTCGATCGTCTTCGCGAGCGGGGTCACCAACGTCCTGCGCCGCGGCGCCAAGAAAGAATCCCCGGAGGAGGATGCGCTGAACGGCATGTGGCGCATGGCGGACTTTATGCGTGCCCCCAACCTCTCCGCGCTCGCGGGATGGGAAAAAGGCACGCCGGGCATGATGATGCTCGCGCCGATTGTTGCGCGGAGGATGGCCGAGCTCGGCTGGACCCAGCGTTCGATACGCGAGTTCCTGTGGGAGAACTCGAAGATCCCGATGGCTCACATGCGTCGCGCCGGTGCGCCGGCCTATATCGAGATCAGCGCCAACCCGCTGACGCGCGAGAGCATCGAGCTCGACCCCTGGCCGATTTGCCAGAAGCCGGACAACATCGTGCTCGTGGTCGCGGGCGGCGGGCACCCGACCCACAGCTACTGGCTGCAGGGGCACTCCCCGAGCGTGCCCGGGCGCATCATCCGCGTGCCGGAGACGTTCGACCGGCTGCTCGCCGACGCCGACCGGGACCTGGGACGCGGGGAGGACGTGTGTCGAATTTAAGGCGGAAGGCGGAAGGCGAAAGCGGAAGTAAGGGCTGCTCATGCTTTGCTTACAACGTTTTCTCCTTTCGACTTTCGTCTTTCGCCTTTCGCCTTCGGCGATCGCAATGTTCCTGTGCGCGATCGCCGCACAGGCGGGCGAGGTCCGGGTAATCAGCCCCAGCGCCATGCATTCGTCCCTGGAGGCGCTCGTCGAGGCGTATCGCAAGCAGGGCGGCGATGAGGTGAAGCTCACCTTCGAAACCGCGCCTGCGCTGCCCAAGCGTCTCGCCGCCGGCGAAGTCGCCGATATCATCATCGTTCCGCCCGCCGCCATGGAAAAGGTTTTCGAGATCGGGAAGGCGAGTCCCGCCGGCCGCTTCGAGCTCGGTCGCGTCGGTGTGGGCGTCGCAGTGCGGGCGGACGCCCCGGTGCCGGATATCTCGAGCACCGAAGCGCTCGTGCGCTCGCTACGCGACGCGGATTCCGTCGCCTATAACCGCGCTTCGAGCGGCCTCTACGTCGAGCGCCTGGTGGAGAAACTGGGTCTCGCCGAGGAGATCAAGGCGAAGACCGTGCGCCATCGCGATGCCCAGGAGAGCTTCACTCATCTCCTGAACGGCAAGGGACGGGAAATCGGCTTCGGCGGCCTCACCGAAATCGTGCGCTGGCGCGACAAGGGCGTGCGGCTCGTGGGCCCGCTGCCGGCCGACATCCAGAACTACACTATCTACGCGGCAGCCCTGGCGGTCGATCCCCCCAACCCGGAAGGCGCGCGGGCATTTTTCAAGTTTCTCGCCAGCCCGGCAGCGAAAGCGATCCTCAAGGCCAACGGTGTTGATTGATGCTGCGTGATTCGTGATTCGTGACTCGTGACTCGACCAAACCAGCCGGACTCCCGCTTCCGCGGGAAAGCGGAATCGCCACCTCGCCGCCCGCCGCCAAGTCGCAAGTGACAAGAACAGTGATGAGCCAGGTTACGAGTCACGAAGTCACCGTCACAAGTTACCTGCCTCCTCGCATGCGCATCCTGATCGTGGAAGACGACGCCTCGCTCGGGGTGGGGCTGTCACACATCCTCGAGAGCGAAGGCCATGCCGTGGATGTCATGAAGAGCGGCGAGCACGCCGTCCTCGCCACCGCTCAGGAATCCTTCGATCTGGTGATCCTCGACGTCGGGCTTCCCGGCATCGACGGATTCGAGGTGTTACGCAGGCTCCGCGCGAAAGGCGGCTCGGTGCCGGTCCTGATGCTCACGGCGCGCGACGAGGTCGGCGACAAGGTCCATGGCCTCGAGCTTGGCGCCGACGATTACCTGCCCAAGCCGTTTGCCAAGTCGGAGCTGGTGGCAAGAGTGCGTGCCTTGCTGCGCCGGGGCCAGGCGCGAGCGAGTCCTCAACTGGTGCACGGGCCCCTGACGTTCGATTCGGGCGCGCGCCGCGCATTCCTGCATGGCGCGCCGCTCGAGCTTTCGGCCCGTGAATGGGCGGTGCTCGAGGTGTTCCTCGGCAAGGTGGAAAAGGTACTGAGCAAGGAGGCGATCATCCAGGGGCTTGCGAACTGGGGCGAAGACCTGACGCCGAACGCAATCGAGGTGTACGTATCGCGATTGCGAACCAAGCTCGAGCCGGCGGGTATCCGGATTCGCACCGTGCGCGGGTTCGGCTACATGCTCGAGGAGTACCGCAAGGACGCGACGTAGGCAGGAGCTTCACAGCCCAGGCACGCCAAGCCGCACAGAATGGTAGCGATCCAATAGATAAACGACGGTGGACCAGTGGCACCTTTGTGGTGAAGTCTTCCGCACTTCCTCCTGAATTAGTATTTTGGTTTTTATACTATGCGCCTCCCTTCGTGATTTCGTGCCCTTTGCGGTGAGGCTGTTCGCCGTCAGAGTCCCGTAAGCATTGTCAGCGTACTGTCAGTTCGCCGTCAGGGACATTTCAGGGAGCGCCGCTACAGTCCTCTTCCATGGGCACGCATACCGCGAGCCCCATTACTCGGCGGAGGATGCCATGTCTGAAAACAAACTGATGTCCGCGGAAGCCCATGCGATCCGCGCTGGTGGTGGCTCGATCGCAATCCCGGCGCAGAAGCAGGACGCGCTCAGCAAGGATCACCGTAAGGTGATCTTCGCCTCATCGCTCGGCACCGTCTTCGAGTGGTACGACTTCTACCTGTACGGCTCGCTCGCGGCGATCATCTCCAAACAGTTCTTTTCCGGAGTCAACGACACCGCGGCCTTCATCTTCGCGCTCATGGCCTTCGCCGCGGGATTCGCGGTGCGGCCCTTCGGCGCGCTGGTGTTCGGACGCCTCGGCGACCTCGTCGGCCGCAAGTACACCTTCCTCATCACCATCCTGCTGATGGGCGCGTCGACCTTCGTGGTGGGCCTGCTGCCTTCCTACGCGGCTATCGGCATCGCGGCGCCGATCATCCTGATCGTGTTGCGCATGCTGCAAGGCCTGGCGCTCGGCGGCGAGTACGGCGGCGCGGCGACTTACGTAGCCGAGCACGCCCCTCCGGGCAAACGCGGCCTTTACACCAGCTGGATCCAGACTACGGCGACGCTGGGTCTCTTCCTGTCGCTGCTCGTGATCCTGGGCGTGCGCACGCTGGTCGGAGAGGAGTCGTTCGCGGACTGGGGCTGGCGCGTGCCGTTCCTGCTCTCGATCGTGCTGCTCGGCGTTTCGGTGTGGATACGGCTGTCGCTCAACGAGTCCCCGGTCTTCCAGAAGATGAAGGCGGAAGGCAAGCACTCCAAGGCGCCGATCGCCGAGTCCTTCGGCCAGTGGAAAAACCTGAAGATCGTCATCCTCGCGCTGCTCGGCCTCACGGCCGGCCAGGCGGTGGTCTGGTACACGGGCCAGTTCTACGCGCTGTTCTTCCTCACGCAAACGCTCAAGGTCGACGCCTTCACGGCAAACATCCTGATCGCGCTGTCGCTGGTGATCGGCACGCCGTTCTTCATCCTGTTCGGCGCGCTCTCGGACAAGATCGGGCGCAAGAAGATCATCATGGCGGGCTGCCTGCTAGCCGCGGCGACCTACTTCCCGATCTTCAACGCGCTCACCCACTACGCCAATCCCGGTCTGGAGGCTGCGCAGCAGAAGGCCCCGGTCACGGTGGTTGCCGACCCGAGCGCCTGCTCTTTCCAGTTCAACCCCGTAGGCACGGCGAAATTCACCACCTCGTGCGACATCGCCAAGTCCTTCCTCGCCAAGAACAGCGTGAACTACGCGAACGAAGCGGCTCCGGCGGGCTCGCCCACGCAGGTGAAGATCGGGAACAAGGTGCTGCAGGTCAGCAACGCCGCGGAGTTCAACAAGGCGGCGGGCGCGGCGATCAAGGAAGCGGGCTACCCGGCGAAGGCCGACCCGTCCGAGATCAACTACGTGATGGTGACGCTGCTGCTCACGATCCTGGTGATCTACGTCACCATGGTCTACGGCCCGATAGCGGCCATGCTGGTCGAGATGTTCCCGACGCGCATCCGCTATACCTCGATGTCGCTGCCGTATCACATCGGCAATGGCTGGTTCGGCGGCTTCCTGCCCACGACCGCCTTTGCGATAGTCGCCGCTACCGGCAATATCTACTACGGCTTGTGGTACCCGATCGCGATAGCCGTCATGACCCTCGTCATCGGGATGCTCTTCGTCCGGGAAACAAAGGACAATTCGATCACCAATTGACCGCGTTCAGCGGTAGCAGCATGAAAAGCGTGGCCTGCGGGCCACGCTTTTTTTGATACAAAGGAAGGACGAACCTTCCTCATCCTTCCGCCCTCATCCCTCATCCCTCGATCGAGACAGGCTGTCCCGTCTCGATCGATTTAACCGCCGCCTCCAGCGCGGCGATGTCCGCCAGCATCTGTTCTACAGGTATGGGATACGGCGCGTTGCCGGCAACGGCGTCTGCGAAAGCGTCCAGCTCGTAGCGCAGGGCGTCGAACGGCTCGAAGCTCAGGCGCTGCGGCGCGTCGCCCGATCTGCGCAGAACGAGCTCCGTCTGCTCCAGGGCCTCGGCCGAGCCCTGCGTGCCGAACACGTGTACGCGCCAGAACTGCGGCGTCGTCCGCACTCCACACAGCACGCCGCTTACGCGGTTGTCAAACTCCAGCAGCAATGACACCGTATCGATCGGCTCCGGACGCGGAGGGTGCTCTATGAACTGCGCGGAGACGCGACGCATCGGACCGACCAGATTCACGAACGCGTCCAGGAGGTGTATGCCCGTCGCGGTCAGACCGCCGCCGGGGGATTCCGCGGGCAGCTCTCTCCAGCCGGCATAGAAATTGCGCGTGCTCTCGTTGCTGAAGTGTCCCTCCACGTGGAGGATATCGCCCAGCTCGCCCCCGTCCACTACGCGCTTCAACTCGCGCATCGAGGGAAAGAAGCGCTTGTCATGCCCCAGGCCTAGCGGCACGCCGGCTTTCCGGCAAGCTCGAACCGCTCGCTCGGCATCGGCCCTGTTCAGCGCCAGCGGCTTCTCGCAGAAAACGGCCTTGCCAGCCGCGGCCACCGCGACGACCTGATCGGCATGCAGCGTATGCGGCGTCGTAAGCACGACCGCCTGCACACCCGGATTCGAGAGCATGTCGGCAAAATCCGTCGTGAGCTCGAGACCCTGCTGCGCGGCAAAGTCTCGCGCTGCGTCGGGCCGCCGGACGACGCCATGTGTAAAACGCAGACGCTCGCTCTTGCCCTGGACGGCATTGACGATGTTCTTTCCCCACCGGCCGAGGCCGACGATTGCCGCATTGATCAAACGAGCACCTCGCGTGAATTTCTGCAGCCGCAACTATACCGCAGCGGCGCGCGGCTTCGCGCAGAAAAGGCTCACCACGAAGGCCACGAATCCTCGAAGGAAGGCGAACAGCTTTTGACCTACCTCGCGTCGTTCGCTGCTTCGCGATGAAGCTGTTGACCTACCTAGACGACGACACGCGCTCATGGATGACGCGACCGGTGCGACCCTGTAAGCTCGACCATTAGTTTTTTCATGCGTCCAGATCATGCAACCCTCATTGGCGCAATCTTTCGAGTTACCTGCGGTCGCAGCCATTGGAAAATGAAGCATCGCCGGAAGCGTGACGCCAGGCCCGGGAGGCTTTGTCCTTGAAAGTACGCGCGCATCTGGCGTGGATGGCGGCAGCGATATTGGTCCCTGTCGTGGTGCTGTCCGCCATCGCCCTGGGCATGCTGTTGAACGCCGAGCGCGCAGCCGCGCGACGTGGCGTGCTGGAAACCGCGCGCGTGGTCGCGCTTGCAGTCGATCAAGAGCTGGCCACTGCGGAGAGCGCTCTTCGAGTGCTGGCGAGTTCCGCTTACCTGGCAAGCAGCGATCTTTCCAGCTTTTACCAGCAGGCGCGGAACGCCCGCACGACCGCCGAATCCTGGATACTCCTGTTCGACCCCGATGGCGAGCAGCTTCTCAACACGCGGTTCCCGTTCGGTTCCACGCTCGCCAAGAGCCTCCATCCCGAGCGCATAAGGGGGGTGATAGAAGCCGGTAAGGCGGCGGTGTCGAATCTCTATCCCGGCGCGATCACAAAGCGGCTGGTCGTGACGGTGGACGTGCCGGTGCCGCTCGACGGCCGGAACCGTTACGTCCTCTCGCAGGCTTTCTTCCCGGAGTACTTCAATCGCCTGTTTGCGGAGCGCGGCGCGCCGCCGGACTGGATCATAGGGATCTTCGATCGCAACCACCTCACCATCGCACGCAGCCACCGCGCGGACGAATTCGTCGGCAAGCCGGGAGCGGTGATCCTCCGGGATGTCGTGCAGAACGCCGCCGAAGGCGCCATCCGCCACGTAAGCCGCGAAGGGATCGATATTTACGACGTATTCACCCGCTCGGCGCGTTCGGGGTGGGTCGTCGCCATCGGCGTGCCTGTCCAGTCCCTGGAAGCTACCGCACGGCGTGCCGTCCTCGTAGCCGCGCTGGGCCTGCTGGGCGCGCTCGGCATCGCGACTGGCGTCGCGTTCCTGATCGCACGCCGACTCACCAGTTCGATCGCGGAAGCAGCGCAGTCCGCCGTTGCACTCGGCCGCGGAGAAAAGCCGCCTCGGCATACCTCATCCGTCGACGAGATCGACCGCGTTCACGCCGCGCTTGCGGAAGCCAGTGCGAACCTCTCGCGGGAGAAGGAAGGGCGCGCCAGAGCGGAAATCGAGCGCGCGCGCCTGTTGGCGAACGAGCAGGCCGCGCGGGAGCTCGCCGAGGCGGAGAATCGAGCGAAAGACGAGTTCCTCGCCATGCTGGGCCACGAGCTGCGTAACCCGCTGTCGGCCATCAGCGGCGCGGCGTCCGTGCTGGAGACCCGCGGCACGGGCGACGAGGCGTCCCACGCGCGCGCAGTGATAGCGCGCCAGACGCAGCATCTGAGCCGCATCGTCGACGATCTGCTCGACCTCAGTCGTGTGATGACCGGGAAGATCGTGCTCGACTGCGAGCCCGTCGACTTGGCGGATGCGCTGCGCCGGTGCGTGAGCACGCTGCGCGCGGCCGGCCGTATCGAAAGGCACACGGTTACCGTGCAGGGGGAGCCGGCATGGATCAGCGCCGACGCCACGCGGCTCGATCAGATCATCATGAATATCCTCGTCAATGCGCTGAAGTACACGCCGGAAGGCGGTCGCATCGATATCGAGGCAAAGACAGAGCGTGGCGAAGCGGTTCTCACCGTGAGCGACTCGGGGATCGGTATTTCCGAGCGGCTGCTGCCGCAGATATTCGATGTATTCGTGCAGGGTGACGCGTCGCTCGACCGGGCCCGGGGAGGACTGGGGCTCGGGCTTGCTTTGGTCAGGCGTCTCGCGACGCTGCATGGCGGCTCGGCCTCCGCAGTAAGCGCGGGCCCGGGGCGCGGCAGCACCTTCACGGTGCGCTTTCCGCGGATTGCCGCGCCGGATACTCGAAAGAGCGCGGTGGCCGCATCCACGCCGAAACCTGATGGACGGCGGCGGGTGCTGATCGTAGACGACCATGAAGACTCGCGCAGCATGTTGAGCCTGATGCTGAAGCTCTCCGGCTACGAGCCGCTGGAGGCGCGCGACGGTATCGAGGGCGTGCGCGTCGCCATCGCGGAGAAGCCGGACGTTGCGATCGTGGACATCGGCCTCCCCGGCATAGACGGTTACGAGGTCGCCCGCCGCCTCCGCGCAGACCCGGCAACCCGCTTGCTCCCGTTGATCGCCCTCACCGGCTACGGACAGGACGAAGACCGCCGCCGCGCGCTCGAAGCCGGCTTCGATCTGCACCTGGTGAAGCCGGTGGAGGCGGAACAGATAGAACAGGCGATTGCCACCGCCGCGCGCCCGCAAAGCCAAAGTTGATGTGTAGTAGTCGCGACTTGATATGACTGCGAGTGACTGGTTTCGACTCCCGCGACCGACCGCTTTCGGGAGCGGCGTAGGCCCGGTATCGACCCTAACCGGTCAGTCGCTCTTCTCCATAGCGGACATTCGCGTTCTTACTCGATCACCCGGTCCGCCCGCACCAGGACCCACTGCGGGATCGTGAGCCAGAGCGCCCTGGCGGTTCTCAGGTTGATTACCAGCTCGAACCGGATCGCCCGGTCGAGACCGAGCACCTCGAACACGTACGGAAGTAGGGTCCTTCCTTCCTCGTGCCAGGTCCATCGAAGATATCGCGCGCCCACCGAACGCGACAGCAAAAGCGATTCAGAAGGGGAACGAATTAAATTGGGGCACTAGCCCGGGCGGTGCGCCTGCCGCATTGCTTGCAGTGAAAAGACCGCCGCACTACCCGCACCACCTAAGGGAGGGAATGGGGGGGAAAGTAATGCGGCGGCTGCCACCGAAATGGCGCAGTCATCGTAACCGGCATAACCGTTGTTTCACTATTGGACTAAAGGCCAATACGCGCCTCCACCGAGATCCGATATCTTAAATTGCACAGTTCAGGGTGGGGCGGCAAGACGACGCCGCGTTTTTGAAAGGGGATCCCGATGTTCAGACAACGTACTCTAACAGCCGCATTTGCGCTCGCCGTTCCGCTCGTCGCGCACGGTCAACTCACTTACGACTAGATGTCGAGAGTTCGGCAAATGACGGGGGCGGCCATCAACGCGATGACGCGCATCGTCGAGGACCGGCCGAAACCCTTGCTCCGGAGGAACTGTTTCCATGAGCCGAACCCGTTATGGACAGGCCATCGCGGCCGCACCGTTGGTGCTCGCGGCCGCCTGCATGGCGGGCGCGCGCGACGCCGCTGCTCAGTTGCGCCCTCCGCCAGCGCGATCCGTGGAAGCCTATGCGCTCGCCCCTGCAGCGAGCGGCGCCGGGGAGCCCGCTGCCGCAGCAACGGACGAGACGAGGCAGGCCGATCGGCCGACCCCGGAGCAACTGCGCCTGAGAAACGCCGCGGTGATCGGCGGTGGCATTCTGCTCGTCGGAGCGTTCGGCGCCGCGAAATGGTGGGACGAGGGCTTCACCGGGGAATTTCGCACTCAGAAAGAAGGGTGGTTCGGCCAGAACACGCCGTACGGCGGCGCGGACAAGCTGGGCCACGCGTTCTCTTGTACACGGGCGCGCGACTGGTTACCCATGCACTCGAAGCCGTCGGCAACGAGCCGGAACCCGCGCGCAGGCTCGCGGCATGGTCCGCGCTCGGCGTCATGATAGGCATCGAGGTCCTGGACGGCTACTCGAAGCAGCAGCGTTTCAGCCGGGAGGATGTCTTCATGAACATCGTGGGCGTCGGGCTCGGTTATCTCATGGAGCGCAATCGTGAGCTCGACAACCTGCTCGATTTCCGCCTGTTGTACCGGAAGTCGGACGCGAGCAACTTCGATCCGGCGGGCGACTATTCGGGGCAGACCTATCTCCTCGCCGCGAAAGCGAGCGGCGTACGCGCGCTGCGCGAGCACAGCGTGCTCCGGTATTTCGAGCTCGCCGTCGGCTACGGCACGCGCGGCTATCGGGACCCGCCGGGAACACTGCGCGAGCGCAACCTGTATCTCGGCGTGTCTCTCAATCTTTCCGAGGTGCTCGCCCAAACCGTTTTCCGCGGCGCCACGAAGCGCAGTGGCGCGCAACGCGCGACCGATCTGTTCCTGGAATTCGTCCAGGTGCCTGGAACGGCTGCGCTCGCTTCGCATGGCCTGTAGCCGGCATCGCGCCGGCCGCCGTTCGGCCGCCGCCCGCCGAACGCGATGCGCTAGGTGCACGAAGCGGCTTGCAGGGGGGCGAACAGGCTCGCCTTGGAGAACGAGGTCCGCACGCTGGCGCGAGCGCATGCCGAGCCCACCTATCGGCTCCCCGTCCGCGTTCGAGTATCAAGCCGCTTGAAACAGATCCACCCGCCGCGCCGGCATCCGCGGCGGCGGTTGAGCCGATAACCCCAGATGCGTGAGAATGCGCTCGACCTCCTCGATGATCTTCAACTTACGCGAACATCAACTCGGTCGCGCGAACCGGCCCCGGATCGCCCACCTGCCACTGAGGACTTCACTTGAAGTATCATGGTCATCGGCGCAGGCTATACGTGTTTCGCGTGACGAACCGGCGGGCGACCCGCTGGAGGGAGGAATCAATGATGACTCTTCATTCCCGCCTTTGCAGGTGCGTCGCGCTCGCCGCCGGCGTCGTATTCGTGCTCGCGTTCACGGCGAGCGCGGCGGCACAACAAGCGAAAGACGCTGCGGCCCAAAAGCCGAAAGACGGGCCGGGTAACTGCCAACGCTGCCATGCTTCGGGACTTCCGCTTCCGGAGAAGCACCCGAAAATTACAGGGGCGAGCATTGCCGAGTGCGTGTCCTGCCATGCCTCGCAGGCCGGACAGGCGAAGCCGCACCCGGTCGCTTCCCGGCTGCATCGCCAGCACATCAAGGTTGGACTCGATTGCACCACGTGCCACGCGTATTCGCCGGGCAAGCGATTCGCGGTGATGGGCCATGAGGGCAATCTGGGCGCGCTCGACGCCGAGCAGGCCAGAGGGTGCGCAAGGCGATGGTTACGTGGGCGAGCTCGCCATGGCTCGCGTCCATTCACGGGACCAAGCAGAACCTGTCGTGCGGCGCATGCCACCAGAAGCAGCTGATCCCGGACGACAATGAGACGGTACTCAACAAGCAATGCGCGACTTGCCACGGCGGCTACGACAAGCTTGCGTCGGCGACCAAGGCGAAGCTCAAGAACCCGAACATCAACCCGCACGGCTCGCACCTCGGGCCCGAGATCGCCTGCACGGTGTGCCACCAGGGACACCGGGAGTCCCGGCCCTACTGCCTCCACTGCCACACCAACTTCGTCATGCCGATTCCGGGGGGCGCGGCCAAGGCGGCCGCCCCCGCGGCGGCCAAGTGACAGGAGACTTCTCATGGAACGACGCGACGTCCTCAAGCTCGGCAGCATCGCGATGCTCGCTGGCCCACACGCTTTCGCCGCCTCACGCCACGAGCGCGCCGGTGTGATCGTCATCGGCTCCGGCGGGGCCGGATTGACCGCCGCGATCTCCGCCTTCGACGAGAAGGCGAAGGTGGTGGTGCTCGAGAAAATGCCGATCACCGGGGGCAACACGCAGCTCGCCGCTGGAGGCATGAACGCCGCCGAGACCGTGTTCCAAAAGAAGCGCACGATCAACGACTCGGTGAAGATCATGTACGACGACACGTTCAAAGGCGGCAAGAACCTTGCCAACCCCGAGCTCGTCGAGATCCTCGCGCGCAACTCCTCGTCGTCGATCGACTGGCTGACGAAGATCGGCGCGGACATGAGCGACATCGGGCGCATGGGCGGCGCAAGCGTGGACCGCTGCCACCGGCCGACCGGCGGCGACGCCGTCGGTCATCACATCATCCACGTGATGCGCCAGAACGCAATCAAGCGCGGAATGGACGTGCGCACCAACTCGAGGGTAGTGAAGATCCTCGAGACGCCGGGCGGCGGGATATCGGGCGTGCTGGTCCATAACAAGCTGGGGGAGCAGTACTCGATCGAGGCGCCCGCGATCATTCTGGCCTGCGGCGGCTTCTCGGCCAACCTCGAGCGCGTCAAGAAGTATCGCCCCGAGTACGCGGCATTCTCGAGCACCAACCAGCCCGGCGCGACGGGCGACGGACTGGACCTCGCGGCCGAGTTCGGGGCGAAGCTCGTGGACATGGAGCAGATCCAGATCCATCCCTCGCAGGCCGCCGGCTCCAAGATCCTGATCACCGAGGCGGTGCGCGGCAACGGCGCGATCTGCGTGAACCGCGCGGGTAAGCGGTTCATGAACGAGCTCACCACGCGCGACGCAGCGAGCGCCGCGATCCTCAAGCAGACCGGACAGACCGCCTTTCTGGTGTTCGACGAGACGATCCGCAAGTCGCTCAAGCAGATCGAGGGCTACTTCCACCTCGAGTTGGTGAAAAGCGGCAAGACGCCGCAGGAGCTTGCGAAAGCGATCGGGGCCGACGGCGCCAACCTCGCGGCCACCATCGAGAGCTACAACAAGTTCCAGGCGGCGAAGAAGGACGACGAGTTCGGCCGGCCCGACATGCCGCGCCCCCTCAAGGACCCGGGCTATTACGCGATCGAGATCCGCCCCGGGATCCATTACACGATGGGTGGTGTCGCGATCGACGCGCGCTGCCGCGTGCTGGGCCAGGACGGCAAGGCGATCCCCGGCCTCTACGCCGCGGGCGAAGTGACCGGCGGGGTGCACGGTGCGAACCGCCTCGGCGGCAACTCGATCTCGGAGACGATTACCTTCGGCCGCATCGCCGGTCGCGAAGCGACGCAGTTCGCGAAGGCGAAGCGGCCCAGCTAATCGTTGTTGAGCGCGAACGTCCGCTCTTGGCCTATTTTGTTGAAAAACTCGTTCGCGGCAGCTTTCGACACATTGCGTAGAAAACTGGACCTCTCAGGACGGCCCACAATCGACGATCATCGATCGGTTGATGGTACGACGACCCCGCAAATGCAAGTGAAAACCCCCGTTCGAGAGTTTTTCAACAGAATCGGCCGTACCCGGTCCCACATTCCCGGCCCCCAGTTTTCCAGATAGCGGCCGGTGGGTGGACGCCAATGTCAGTCAGTGCCTCAGATTTCCGCAAAGCTGCCGCTGGTCAGAGGCGGCACCCGACCCGTTGCTGTCACTCACGAAGCCGTAAAGCCGCCGCTGAGCGGCTCGCGCAACGGCGCACTTCCGTTTGTGGGTTAGAACTCATGTCCTATACTGGGAAAGTAGGCCGATTTGCGTGGCTTAGTTTGCGACTGACTTATGCGAGCAAGCACCGCGCGATTGACTGTTTCTTGGGCCTGCTGATACAGTTGCGGACAGTAAAAAGGGGCGCTTGAAGTTCCTATTCCCCACACCTCGAGGAGGATGATCGATGAAGACAAGACACCGAGGCTTCTTGGTCTTGCTCTTGGTATGGTTGGCCTTGGGAGCCGCATCGGTCCGCGCGGATGTGATCCTCACCACGCTCCCTCAGACGAACGACGACATCGCCTCCGCGACCTTGGGCCCGCTGCGGATCAAGGCCTTGGCCTTCACCCTGCCCGGGCAAGCGTACACCCTGGATTCGGTCGTGCTCCGACTGCGGCTCGATACCTTCGACCGCCCGCTGACGGCGCCGATCCTCCGGCTGCTCGACGACTCGGGCAACCCCGACATCCCGGGCTCCACCGTGCTGAGCACCTTCTCCACGCCGACGCTCGTGGGCGGCATCAACAACTTCACGTTCACGCCGACCGGCTTGTTTACGCTGCTAGCCGATGAGAAATACTGGCTGGCCTTGAGTTCCGCGGCCGACTTCGACACCTCGGGCCTGAACTGGCTCGCATCCAACCCTCCGGTCACCCCGACGGGCGTCGCGACGCTCAGCGGCAACCGCTTCACGTCCGACGGCGGAGCGATCTGGGTCGGCTCGACCACCGTGAACTCGTTAACAATCAACGGCACGGTCGTGCCCGAAGGGACGGTCCCCGAACCCGCGACGCTCGCGCTACTCGGTCTCGGTCTCGCGGGACTCGGATTCGCACGACGTCGCAAGCCGGTACTAACCGCTGCAACGCTCTCACGACTCGGCCCGCGCGATTGCGGGCCGATTTGTTTTTGGCTCCAACCCCTCAGGCTTTGATACGCGCCCGCCCGCTTCTGGCCGGATAACGCCCGATGCAGGCGAGCCTCAGATTTCCAGATAGCTGCCGGTCGTCAAGTGCCGGAGCCGACCCGTTGCTGCCGGTCGCGTTTCCAGAAAGCGGTCGTTCGTGGTCCTACTCGATCACCCTGTCCGCGCGCACCAGCAGTGACTGCGGGATCGTGATGCCGAGTGCTTTGGCAGTTTTCATGTTGATCACTAGCTCGAACTTGGTCGGCAGTTCCACCGGGATATCCCCAGGCTTCGTGCCCTTCAGAATTTTATCGACGAATGTCGCGCTCTGCCGCCAGCGGAACTTATCGTCGGAGCCGTAGCTTATGAGCCCACCAGCATCCGTGTAGGAATCCGTTCCGTAGATCGCCGGCAGGCGGTTTTTCTCGGCAATTTGGACCAGCAGCTTGCGGCTGTTGAAATTTATCGGATTGTTCAGCACGAACATTGCGTCCGCCCTCCATTTACGCATAGCCCCTTCAACTTGCTCGACATCCCCGCCGCTTCTCAGCTCGACGGACAATACCTGCATACCGAGGGCCTTGGCGGCCCGTTCTACTTCGTCTGCAGTGGCTGCGGCCGTCTTCGAGGTCGAGTCGACGAAGACGGCGATCCGCGAAATCTTCGGGATGGCCTCTTTCAGCAATTGCAGTTGTTTGCCTGCCAATTCAGTTGCGATATTTGATAGTCCGGTGACATTGCCACCCGGACGGGCGAGGCTTGCGACGAGGCCGGAGGCGAGCGGGTTGCCCCAGGCGGCAGCCACAATGGGTACGGCACGCTTTGCCTGTTCCGCGGCCCGTGCCACGGCCAGTACAGCCACGCTGTTGGGCACCACGATCACGTCCAGATTCCGACCGACAAGCTCGTTGGCTAATTCGGATAATCGGGCGATATCGCCGTTTGCATAGCGCGGTTCGAACACAATGTTCTTGCCTTGGACGTAGCCATATTCGCGCATCGCCCGAATGAAGATTTCAACCAGCGGGCCACGCGTTTCAAGGGAGTCCGACGCCAGAATGCCGATGCGATATACCCTGGCTTGCGGCTGTGCGCGCCCCAAGTCCACTCGGGCGAGAGCGAGCCAGGCACTGGCTCCGATCAACAACGCACGGCGTGACGAACTGAACTTGATCTTCACGGCTGGACTCCTTTGTGATCGCGATCTTATTCAACCACCCTGTCGGCGCGAAACCGGACCGGCTGGGGAATCGTGATGCCCAGCGCCTTGGCAGTCTGCAGGTTTATCACCAGCTCGAACTTGGTTGACCGTTCGACCGGAAGATCGCTGGGTTTCGCGCCCTTGAGGATCTTGTCCACGAAAGTGGCGGCGCGCCGGAAACCGTCGGCACGGTCTGGTCCATAGGCCAGAAGACCGCCAGCGTCCGCGAATTCCGAAAGGTGATGTATCGACGGCAGGCGGTTCTTTGCCGCGAAGCCCGCTATCCGTTTCAGATTCGTATTGAACACCGGGGCTCCTGATGAAAAGAGCGCCAGCACGCGCCCGGGTCGCGTCTTCGAACGCTGGGTCGAAATCTTTGAGACTCCGTACTCCAGCAAATGAAGCTGGATTCCCAGTTGACGTGCCGGAAGCTGAAGTTCCTTCCAATAGTATCGAGGCTGCGCCCTCTGGGTTCCAGAGCACCGCCACACGGGAGAGCTTGGGAACCATTTCCTTGAGCAGCTCCAGGCCTTTTCCGGCCAGCTCGGCTGTCATTTGGGATGACCCCGTGACGTTGCCGCCGGGCCGCGCCAGGCTCTCAACCAGCCCGATTGCAACAGGATCACCCGCATTCGCCATAACGATAGGGATAGCCGTGGTGGCTTTTTGGGCAGCCAGCGCAGCGGTGGCAGCGGAAGCGACGATGACGTCAACCTTGAGACGGACGAGATCGGTTGCGAGGTCAAGGAGGCGATCGTTTCTACCCTCCGCATAGCGGTCCTCGATGCTGATGTTCTTGCCCTCGACCCATCCGAGGTCGCGCAGCCCCAGCTGGAACGCCTGGTGCCAGAGTGCGGACTCGGAAGGCGATATTGCCGTGAGCAGTCCTATCCGGCGCACTTTTGCCGGCGCCTGCGCGCGTACTGCGCCTGCCCCAGCGAGCGCACCAGCGCCAAGCGCGATAACCAGCTTGCGACGATTGTTCATTCCCCTCCCTTGGCAGGCGGCCATTATGCGCGCTTGTGGCAAGGGCAGCAGTCCAGCGAACTTTTGCGGCAGGCAGACACGGGGTGACGATCAAACGTCAAATTGAAACGTAACAGGGACCGGCAGCTATTGGCCGAAACTGTCACCAAGATGCAATAGAAGTGTGAAATACTTGTTGCAGCGGAGGCCCCGAGCCGAGGGTGTTGTTGAGGCCTATCGCGAGGGCGGCTGCACGCAGAGCGCTATCGCCAAGGCTCTTAAAGATTTGTTGCTTGCCAACGACAATTCCGCGGCCGTGTGCCACCATGGCACTAAAGTCCAATATGCGCCTCCACCGGGATCCGATACCTTAAACCGCAAGTTCAGGGCGGGCGTAAGACGACGCCGCGTTTTGAAAGGGGATCCGATGTTCAGACGACGAACTTTAACAGCAGCATTTGCGCTCGCCGTTCCGCTCGTCGCGCACGGTCAACTCACTTACGAACCCCTAAAATATTTCGACGATCGTTGGTACGTCACGCCATTCGGGAGCTACATCTTCTCCGACTCCGGACGCAGGTCCAGCGACGACTGGGGTGGCGGTCTCGCAATCGGCAAACCCGTCCACCCGAACTGGAACGTCGAACTTCGCGCCATGTACGAAGAGCTCTCGTCTGAGAGCGGCGGCCCGGGCAAATACAAGAACTGGAGCGGAACGCTCGATGGCCACTATTTCTTCGCCGGGCGCCTGGGCCTGCGCTATTGGCAATCGGAAACCGTGCAGCCCTACCTCATCGCCGGAATCGGGGCCATTAAAGATAAGGTGAGTGGCAGCTCGACGACGCCGTCCCGCGACAAGACGAGCTTCATGGCAAACGCTGGCGTCGGCTTCGTCTGGCCGTTCTCGTCCTGGGGACGCCTAACCGGCGACGTGCGTTACCGCTGGGACGACAACAGGGGCAACTTCGGCAGTGGCGGCAGCTTCGGCGACTGGATCGCCAGCGTGGGCCTGCAGATCCCCCTCGGGCCACCGCCGCGCGTCGCAGAAGCGCCGCGCGCAGCGCCCCCGCCCGCTCCACCCGCGCCAAAACCCGAGCCGGTAGTGAAGCCCGCCCCGCCTCCTCCGGCCCCGAAGAAACCAGTGGTACAGCGCATCGAACTTTCCGGCGAAGGCACATTCGTGTTCGCCAAGGCGACGCTCACCGACGCCGGACGCAGCCGGATCGAGAAAGTGGTACAGGACCTCAGGTCCGCGGGCGTCACGGTCACGTCGATGATGATTACGGGGTACACCGATCCGATCGGTAAACCGGACTCCAACCAGCGGTTGTCGCTGGAGCGGGCTAACGCAGTGCGCGACCACATGGTGAGCCAAGGCGTCCCCGCGGGTGTCATCCGCACCGAGGGTCGCGGCGAGGCCGATCTCAAGGTTACGCAGGCCGATTGCAAGGCCAAGGGCGAAGCGAAGAACCGTAACGCCCTGATCGCCTGTCTGCTGCCCAATCGTCGCGTCGAGATTCAGGCTACCGGCGAGAAGCAAAACTGACACCCATTCGGAGCCAGCCTAAACTGAGCAGTGACTGCACGACGCGACTCAGCCGCTGGCTCCTGCTCTGGCGCCACCTTGCGGGGTCAATCGGGTTTTCCTCGGCCTCGAGCCGGTTTCTCACCAGCGCAGCTTTCGAACTGCTGACACAGTCGCAGAAGCTCACCTATATCGGAGCCTAAATGTACGCCAGCCAAGGCAAGGCGCACGGCTGGAGCAGCCTTTTTACCCGCTGAGGTCTCCGCCCCTACGCCAAAACCGGACTAAACAGCCGAATTGTCTTGGACGATGTCGCAGACGGCGCGGGAGCGCTGGCCGAGCCGGTGTCCATCCAGAACATGATCGTGACGCCGGTGCTCGGGTCGCTCGTCGGCGAGTATCTGTTCCCGCCCTGGCGAGCTCACATTCGCGCCAAGGCGGGCCCGCTCGATTGGTCGGACAAGGTCGTCCTAGCCCTCACCGATCCGTTGGGTGCCATCAATGCCCAAGTGGACCGCTGGCTGAGCGTGAAGACGACACTGCAGCTGCAGCCCATCGGCTCGCGACTCCGCACACCCGGGCAGCACCCGCTGGCCTTCGTCCTGCGGCTGCGCAAAAGGGCACCACCGGTTGGAGTCTGCAAATGCACATAGTGTGGTAGCGCCGAACGGATAGACGAGTCAATCCGGCCGCCAGCAACCTAGATGTTCGAGAATTCGGCAAATGACTGCGGCGGCGGCGATCAGCGCGATGACGCGCATCGTCGCGCCGCACTTGGGACATTCGAAAGACGTAGACCTTATGGATCAATCGCGCCCAAGCCGATAGCGAGCGCGGGAATCACCTGTCCCTCGTCGGCTGCTTGCACCGCCACCATTGAAGCAGGTGGTTTCCCGCAGCAGTTCGCGAACGGCCGGTTCAGTGCGATTTGTGGGAAAGGCTTGAACGGCAGTTCTGGAGCGATTCTAGGGCGAAGCTCGACTGTCTCCTTTTGGCCGGCTGCCGTCCGACCCGGTCGGGGCTCAACTTCCTCGATAGCGGACACTACCGAGCAACGGCAGGAGACCCTCAACAGCCGCTCAGGAAATCCAGCCTGCCCCGAATAATCACAGGTTGCTCAGGACAACTCTCTTATCAGTGGCAGGTGTTCCGACTCATCCCATGCCCGCATGACTGTCGTTCGAAGATTGCCGAACGACCCGAGAGTCATCACAAATTTGGCCATGGCTTCGTCGTTGGGTGCCTCGTAGAGATGGACGAAGTCATACGGGCCGAAAGTCATCCAGACCTGCTTGCGTTCGACACCGAACTGCGTAGCGGTTTCTCGCGACTTGTCTTGTCTGGCAGGAATATCTTTGACTCCCCGGACTCCTTGGTCGGTGAAATTCACGAGCATGATGTAGCTGGGCATCGGGCTTCCTCCTTGAAGTGACAGGAACTTCAATCCGCCCGCACAAGGCTCCTGCCGATCCCGTCGGCAAGTCGCAGGGGCAAGAACGCTTTCCGGGCGCGAACAATGGCGGACCTTGCTAACGCCAAACTCCCCCTTCCCACCGGAATGCGGCCTTCACCCCAAACCGGGCGAGTGATTGCCGGGCACTTTACCCCCGAGGCATACGCACGGCAAACGCTCACCTGCGCCCGGGTTCGCTCGGAGCCCTGCTTCTGTGTAGCAAACCTCAATGACGTATGACCGGTTGTGGCCGGCTACCGCCCCACGCGGGCAATTCTCAGATTTCCAGATAGCGGTCTGTCGTGAGCTGCGGCTGTCGCCGTACCGGTCAGTCGCGTTTCCTCCATTGCAGACATTCAGCTCGTTAGTTACTCGATTACCTTGTCGGCGCCGACCAGAAGCGATTGAGGGATAGTGAGACCCAGCGCTCTCGCATTAACGAGCCGCAGCTCGCGCAGCAAGACTGGACAAGTTCCGAATTGTCTCCTCGACATATCGCTCGTAGGCGGCGAGGTTGTTCAGCGCATCAGAGGTGACCACTGTGGGAGCAGTTCCGTCCGAAAATTGAATAGCTGCGGCGGCGGCCAAAGCTCTTACCGTAACAAAGGCCTTTTCATTTGATACCTTGCGTTCGAAGAGGATGGAGAGCAGTGAGCGCAGCCTTCTGAAGTATCTGACGGAATTCCAGATACCCCACAAAGCGGCGGACAGCGGCGGATTGATTTGCTGGTAGAACTCCGAAAGTGGCAAGAGTTGAGCGATCAGTTTGTCGGCATCTTGTGAACGTTCCGAACGTTGCCACGACAAATCGTCTAGGTCGAAGATGCCCTCCCTTACCGCAGGCGCAAAAAGAGCAATCAGTAGCCGCTCGTCGAGCCGTTGCAGCACCATTTGCTGCTGAATGATCTTCTTCAGGCTGTCAGACACTACCGTGATCTCCTGAAATGTAAGAGCGCGAAAAGTCCCACCGGAGAGGGAGCCTGCTGCCGAGGCGTTAGAGCAAAAAACCCGCCGAAGCGAGGCTTTTCTGCGATGCTTGCGTTGTGCTTTAGTCTATTGCCGGCGGCTCTGTCCACTCCGGAACTTCGAGCCAAATCTCGACCACGGGGCCGCCCCTCATGTCGTGATTGAGGCGCACGACGTTGTTGGGTATCGTCCGCAGCGCATCGAAAAGCGTGCCCTTCGCTTCTTTCCACCCGGTATCCCGCGAGTCGGTGCTGTTTTTGAGAAAGCGAACCGTGTTCGAAAACGCTTGAAACGTCCCATCCGGGTGGCGGTGGATCAGCCATACCGGTAGGTGGTGATCCTTGTATGCTCTTCTCATCTCAAACTCCTTGGGTTATGGGCTAGTGCCCCGCCGGCTGCCGCATGTAACGCTGACCGAACTGTTCAACTATATGGGCCAGCGCCCCACTGCGCTTTCCATCCTGCGCCATTCGTTTGACTGCTCGCGCCACCGAGCCACACGTCTGCGATAGCGCCTGCTCGAAAAGAAAAGCCCCGCCGGAGCGGGGCCAGAGTAGAGCTGCGTTAGCGTTGTTAATTTGTCGGTGTAGGTGCCGGTGCCTGAACATACACGACCTGTTTATCTCTCCCGACAAGTAGACTGATTATCAAGAAGACGACACCGAGGAAAAAGCCGACAAAACCCATGAAGCCAGAGATAAGGCCACCACCGATTGCAGCACCAGCGGCCTGAGCTTCTGCGTATTGGGCGTTTGTATCGACGTGCTTTGCCATAAAACCTCCCGTGTAAATCGGACCTGATAGCGGAAGCAGGAACGACAGCACGGATGAGGAGAGAAGAAGTTTTCTCCATGCCTTCGACGCGGACGCCGAGAGTATGGCAACGACGAGGCCTACGACCCAAAAGGCAAAAAAGCTGATTGCGCCCCACGAGCCTCCTGTTGTAGGTGATGCGGCCAGGGTTACGGTGACAAGAATTGCGCCGATGACCGCAAGGAATAGCCCTCCGATGATGCCTGCAACAACCTTCATAGTTTCCTCCTGTTATGGCGGGAATGTTCCACCGGAGAGGGAACTATATGGGCCAGCCATCCACTGCGCTTTCCCTCCTGCGCCATTCGGTTGCCCGATTGCGCCACTGAGCCGTGCACCGGCGATAGCGCCCTGCTGGAAATGAAAAACCCCGCCGAAGCGGGGCCAACACAATGAGGCGGCGAGCGTCTAAATCGCCCTCTCCTCCAAGTGTGACGTGCGGCCACCTGGCCGCACTCCTCACTTCCTGAATCAACCGGATTGGCGTGTCCGGTAAAGCGATTGGCGCGCAGGGCGAAGCGCGATTTGCCACCAAGGCCCATATTCAATGCACAAATGGTTTGGGCTGGAGCCGTCAGAAGAAATAGCTCGAACCTGTGGAGGGGGGATTACGGCCCGCCGCTTGCGGGCCTTTTTTTGTGCTGCGAAGATGGATCTGCGCCGGCTGCTGGTATAAGTCCGCCGGTATCGGACTCCCCCGACCCACCGTCTTAGCTTCGCCTCATTCTCCGACGACTCGTAGCGCCCGCGGTCCTCGGCAGTTTGTTCCCTCGCGTACTCCCGGAACCACCACGCCATCCCCGCAGTCACTTGTGCAAGCCCTACGTGGAGTGTCTGGCTGCAGGTCGGGCAATCAATTGGCTGGACCCATCCTTTACAGTTCATTCATAAAAAGGCGACCACTCTGGGTCGCTTTTTTATTGGCGGAGAGGGTGGGATTGTGCGCGTCTCGCATTGCATCTGCGATCCGCGCATCCCGCCGCGCAAGCGCGTCGGGACCGCTCGCTTAACTCACGATAGCAAACGGTGTCTCGAGCATTTACAAACTCGCAGCAGCCAGCGGTGGCGAGCGTCCAACGCGACGTCCCCCGGACCTCGCGTTGTCGAACCAGTGGTTTCGTCCACACGCCCCATCCGCCAAACAAAAGAGCCCACAAGGGGCCCTTTTGTTTGGCGGAGAGGGTGGGATTCGAACCCACGATACACTTGCGCGTATTCCGGTTTTCGAGACCGGCCCATTCAACCACTCTGGCACCTCTCCGCATGCCTCCGCGACTCGGACCGTTTGACTCCGAAATATAGAGACGCGCGATTTTACCAGCGCCGCGCCCAACCCGACATGGAGGCATGCGGAAAATCAGCTTTCAGCTGATCGGGATAGGCCGTGGGGCAAAGCGTCACGCCCACTTCAGGTCACCACGCTTCCCGGTGATCCGCCTTATCGGCTTTTATCGGCAGTCACATTGTCCTGCGGCCGGATGACATTCGCCCCGCCCATATAGGGACGCAGCGCTTCGGGCACCGCGACACTGCCGTCCGCGTTCTGGAAATTCTCGAGTATCGCGACCAGCGTGCGCCCGACGGCGAGCCCGGACCCGTTCAGCGTGTGCACCAGCTCCGGCTTGCCCTTCTCGTTGCGAAAGCGGGCGCGCATGCGGCGCGCCTGGAACGCCTCGAAGTTGCTGCACGAGGAAATCTCGCGGTAAGCGTTCTGCCCCGGGAGCCAGACTTCGATATCGTAGGTCTTGGCGGCCGAAAACCCCATGTCGCCGGTGCACAGCGTCACCACGCGATAGGGAAGCCCCAGTATCTTCAGGATGGCTTCTGCGTGGGCGGTCAGCTCTTCGAGCGCCTCGTACGACTTCTGCGGATGAACGATCTGCACCAGCTCGACTTTCTCGAACTGGTGCTGCCGGATCATGCCGCGCGTGTCCTTGCCGTATGACCCGGCCTCACGCCGGAAACACGGCGTATGGCACACGAATCTGAGAGGCAGCGCAGCCGGCGCGACGATCTCATCGCGCACGATGTTGGTCACCGGTACTTCCGCCGTCGGGATCAGGTACAGCTCGTCCGCCGTCACTGCGAACTGATCGTCCTGAAACTTGGGGAACTGGCCAGTGCCGAACATGCTTTCGGCGTTCACCAGATATGGAACATAAACCTCGGTGTAACCATGCTCGCGGGTGTGCACGTCGAGCATGAATTGAGTGAGCGCGCGGTGCAGGCGCGCCAGACCGTCCTTCATCACGCACGAAGCGCGCACGACTGATTTTGGTTGCGGTGTCGAAATCGAGCATTCCCAGGGCGGCGCCCAGGTCCGCGTGATCCTTGGCGGGGAAAACAAAGTTCCTCGGCTCCCCGACCTTGCGCAACTCCGGGTTCTGCTCCGGCGACGTGCCCACCGGCACGCTGGCGTGCGGCACGTTGGGTATACCGAGCAGGAAATCGTCGAGCTTCCTTTGGACCTCTGCTAGCTCCTGCTCTAAAGCCTTCAGCCGGTCGGCCTGGGCGTTTACCTGCGCCATGAGCGCGGATGCATCCTCCCCTTTTCCCTTCGACTGGCCGATCTGCTTGGACAGTTGATTGCGCTTCGCCTGCAGCTCCTGCGTCTCGGTCTGCACCGCTTTGCGTTGTGCTTCGAGTTTCTTGAACGTCGCGGTATCGAACGTCATGCCACGGTCGGCGAGACGCTTCGCCACACCGGCAAGGTCCGTACGCAAGAGTTGAATGTCGAGCATGAGTATGGGTTCGGGCCGGCAGATTTCCCGCGCAACCTTATCAGGAGTTCGACCGGCTCGCCACTGTTGGCAGCGAGTCGCAGCAATGCTACGACTTCTTCTTCGCCTTGCCCGCTGACTTGTCGAGCTCGCGCAGGTGCTCGAGGTGCTCGCGGATCTTCGCTTCCAGACCCCGGTCGGTGGGTTGGTAGAAGCGCTCCTCCAGGCCCGCCGGAAAATAGTTCTCTCCAGCGGCATAGCCTTCCGGCTCGTCCTGCGCGTAGCGATAATCGCGGCCGTAGCCCAGCTCCTTCATCAGCCTCGTCGGCGCGTTGCGCAGGTGCTCCGGCACAGGGCGAGACGAGTCTTTCTGCACCAGCTCGCGCGCCGCGCCGAACGCCAGATACGCAGCGTTGCTCTTGGGCGCGACGGCCAGATAGAGCGCCGCCTGGCCCAGCGCCAGCTCGCCTTCCGGTGATCCGAGCCGCTCGTATGTCTCACATGCGTCGAGCGCAAGACGCAGGGCACGCGGATCGGCGAGCCCGATGTCCTCGACCGCCATCCGGACCAAACGCCGCCCGATGTAGAGTGGATCGGCGCCGCCGTCGAGCATGCGCGTGAGCCAGTACAGGGCGGCGTCGGGCGCGGAGCCGCGCACGGATTTGTGCAGCGCCGAGATCTGGTCGTAAAACTGATCGCCTCCCTTGTCGAAGCGGCGCAACCGCTGCGCCAGCGCGGCGCGAACGAAAGGCTCGTCAACTTCGGCACGCTGCGCTTCGGCCGCGGCGATGCCGATTTGCTCCAGCATGTTGTAGAGCCGCCGCGCATCGCCGTCGGCAGAGCCGGTCAGGGCCTGCCGCGCCTCGTCCGAAAAACGCAGCCCATCCAATGCGAGGCGCTGCGCGCGATCGAATAGCTGCGCAAGCTCCTCATCGGTAAGCGGCTGCAGCACGTAGACGGCCGCACGCGACAACAACGCGCTATTGACCTCGAACGAAGGATTCTCGGTGGTCGCCCCGATGAAGGTGAACAGGCCCCGCTCCACGTGCGGCAGGAAGGCGTCTTGCTGCGCCTTGTTGAAGCGATGGACTTCGTCCACGAACAGGATAGTGTGGCGGCCGGACTGCTGTAAGGTGAGCTCAGCGCTCGTCACTGCGTCACGGATGTCCTTGATGCCGGCCAAGACCGCCGAGATGGCGATGAATTCGGCGTCGAAGGCTCTCGCCAGCAGGCGCGCGAGCGTGGTCTTGCCCGATCCCGGCGGCCCCCAAAGGATCATCGAATGCGGCTTGCGGGCGGCGAATGCCAGCCGCAGCGGCTTGCCCGGTCCGAGCAGGTGCGCCTGCCCTACGAAGTCTTCCAGTGTGCGCGGACGGAGGCGGTCCGCGAGAGGCGCGGCCGGCTCTCGCTTGCCGAACAGGGAGCCTGTTTCAGGATCATTCACGAGCCAGGAACGGCTTCAAGAGCAATTCAAGCCACAGATGAACACAGATGAACACAGATGAAACCGAACGGCATTGGCCACGGAATCACACGCGTGTGTTTCCGTGGCTGAAATGATCTTGAGTTGAGGTTTGAAACTATCCGTGTTTATCTGTGTGTATCTGTGGCTACTTCCCGTCCTATTCACTGATCACGTCCGCTCCCTTGGGCGGCGTAAAGCGGAATGCCTCGGGCGCAAGCTTGGCGTTGCGCTCGATAGCCGAAAACTTGATCACGGTGACCTGCCCGAACTGATCGCGCAACTCCATCGCTTCCAGCGCGGACTTGTTGAATCCGAGACGGATTTTCTCGAACGCGGTGTCGCGGCTCTTCGGCACGGCTTCGATCCACTCGAGACCGTCCTGCGCGCCGGCGGCGGCAAGGGTGTAGCTCTTTTCGATTTCGTTGCTGCCCGCCAGGAGCGCCGCCGGGCTGCTGCCGAGGGCACGGTCGAGCTTGCGGACCGTGACCTGATTCAAGTCCTTGTCGTAAATCCACAGCCGGGTGCCGTCGCCGACTATGGTCTGCTCGTAGGGCTTGTCGTATTCCCACCGAAACCTGCCGGGGCGCGAGAACTGCATCGTGCCGGTTACCTGCTGCAGCGGCTTCAAGTTCTTGTCGAGCACCATCTGAGCAAACCGCGCCCGCGCCGTGGTGGTCTGCTGCAGATAAGACTTGAGTTCCTCTACGCTCGCGCTCCACGCGGCGACCGGGAATATCAGCAAAACGATCAATACGAGTCGACGCATCAGAACTTCTTCACTCGGTCGAGGTTGGCGATGCGTCCGCCGCGTACCGTCACCACGGTCGTAAAGGGATTCGCCACCGTGGGAAAATAATAGTAGGTCTTGACGATGGCGGCGCGGAAATTCTCAACGCTCTCGTGGTCCGGCTGTCCGGCCCTGACCAGCAATTCGCCTTCAGTCATGCCCGGCTGGAGCCTGATGAAAGTATCGAACGCCATCCCGCGCACCGGCGCCGTAGCCGGCGGTTGGGGTGGAACGGCGGCTGGCGCGGGCTGCGTCCGCAGATCTTCCGCGGAGCGCCGCTTGCCGGCGTCGGATCTGTCCTGCAGGCCGCTATCGACATGGCCGGTGGGACCGACTGGCGTGGTGTCCACCGGCCTTGCAGCGCGACCTGCGGGCGGCTTCTCGCCATAGGTGATAACACCTTTTTCGTCGACCCACTTGTAGGTCTCCGCCGCAAAGGATGCCCCTGCTGCGATGGCGACCAGGAATCCGAGCAAGCGTTTCACGGTTTGAGTCATTGTGGTAAGTGTGCAGCGATTGGAGTCAACAATCCGTAACAAAATGTAACGAAACGCGTCCCGTCACTCTACAGTGTCGGACTTGAAGCTCTGACGGGCTGCTAGATGCAAAACCGCCCGGGACAAGGTCCGACACACGCCTAGGACCACGCGAATGCGAGAAAATTCTATACGGACACTAGCGTTCTTCGGATGCGGAAGCCGGCGCCAGGACGTCGCGGTTGCCGTTCGTTTGCATCGCGGAAACCAGCCCCGCGCGCTCCATTTGCTCGATCAGCCGCGCCGCCCGGTTGTAGCCGATGCGCAGGTGGCGCTGGACGAGCGAGATCGACGCGCGGCGGGTCTTGAGCACAATGGCGACCGCCTGGTCGTACAACGCGTCCGCCTCGCCGTCCACGCCTTCGAGCGCCCCCTCCCCTTCGGCGTCCGGTTCGGCGCCCTCGAGCACGCTCTCGACGTATTGCGGCCGTGCCAGCTTCTTCAGGTAGTCCACGACCTTGTGCACCTCGTGATCGGCGCAGAATGCCCCGTGCACGCGCAGCGGAAACCCGGTGCCCGGCGGCAGGTAGAGCATGTCGCCTTGGCCGAGCAGCGCCTCCGCGCCCATCTGGTCGAGGATGGTGCGCGAGTCGACCCGCGCCGAGACCTGGAACGCGATGCGCGTCGGAATATTCGCCTTGATCAATCCGGTAATCACGTCCACCGACGGACGCTGCGTTGCGAGCACGAGGTGGATCCCCGCCGCGCGCGCCTTCTGGGCGAGCCGCGCCACCAGCTCTTCGAGTTTTTTACCCACCACCATCATGAGATCGGCGAGCTCGTCGATGACGACAACGATCAGCGACATTTCGTGCAGCGGCTCGGCGGTCTCCGGCGTTAGGCGCAAACGGGTTGAGTATCGGCGTTTTCCCCTTCGCCGCGTCGCGCACCTTCTGGTTGAAGCCCGCCATGTTGCGCACGCCGAGCGCATTCATGAGCTTGTAGCGGCGATCCATCTCGCCGGTGCACCAGGTCAAGGCGTTCTGCGCCTGGCGCATGTCGGTGACGACCGGCGCCAGAAGGTGCGGTATACCCTCGTAGACGGAGAGCTCCAGCATCTTGGGATCGATGAGGATCAGCCGCACCTGCGCCGGCGGCGACTTGTACACCAGGGAAAGCAGCATGGCATTGATCGCCACGGACTTGCCGGAACCGGTCGTGCCGGCGATCAACAGGTGCGGCATGCGCGCGAGATCGGCTACGACCGGATTGCCGGCAATATCCTTGCCGAGCGCAAGCGTAAGCGGCGAAGCCTGGTCGGCATAAACCTGCGAGCTCAGGATCTCGGAAAGGCGCACGATCTGGCGCGTCGGATTCGGGATTTCCAGACCCATCAGGCTCTTGCCGGGTATCGTCTCGACAACGCGTATGCTCACCACCGACAGCGCCCGCGCCAGATCTTTCACCAGATTGATGACCTGGCTGCCCTTGACGCCGACCGCCGGCTCGATTTCAAAGCGGGTGATGACCGGCCCGGGATAGGCCGCCACCACTTTCACCTCGACCCCGAAATCGAGCAGCTTTTTCTCGATCAGCCGCGAGGTGAACTCGAGCGTTTCCGTGCTCATGACCTCGAGCTGCTTCTCCGGCTCATCGAGGAGATTCAGAGGCGGCAGCAGGGAATCCGGAAGGTTCTCGAACAGCGGCACCTGCTTTTCCCGTTCGACCCGCGGCGACTTGGCGATCTCCACCGCCGGAGGCTCGATGCGTATCGGCTCGTGGACGTCGAGCTTCTTCTTGCTCTCCTCGACTACCTCCTCGCGCCTGATTAACGCTTGTTCCCCGGCGCGCCGGTCTTCGCGTTCCTGCAACTTCTGCAGAGCGCGGAAGTATACCGTCTCGGACCACGCACCCAGCCGCTCGATCACCGTCAGCCACGAGACGCCTGTAAACAGGCTCAAGCCGGCCGCGAATACGATCAATAGGATGAGCGTGGCGCCGGTGTATCCCAGGCTCTGCGCCATCGTTTCTTTGATCACGGTGCCCAGAATGCCGCCGGGAGCGAGCGGCAGCACCGCCTTCAGACTGTAGAAACGAATTGCTTCGATGCTACTGGAGGCGATGAGCACGAGAGCGAATCCGGCGGCGGCAATCGCGTTTGATCTGCGGTCGCCTTGCTCGACCACCTCGATACGCCGGAAGCTCCACCACACCAGTGCAGCCGCAGAAGACGACCCACCAGTACGCCGACAACCCGAAAAGATAGAGCATCACGTCGGCGATCCATGCGCCCACTCTGCCGCCAGCGTTTTGGATCACGCTGACGTTAGCGCTATGCGACCAGCCCGGATCGGCCTTGTGATACGTGTAGAGAACCAGCGTGAGGTAGAGAGCCAGCGCGAGCAACGCGAACCAGCCGGATTCTCTGTACCAGCGAGGCGATTTTCGGCGGCAGCGGATTCTTGGCCGCTCTTCCGCTCATCGCTTTCCCCCCTACAAGCATGAAGTTTCTCGATTAACTTGCTGATTATACATCGAAAGCCATCGAGAGCAACGACTCCTGCGGTTTCTCAGGAAAACCAGGAGATTGCCGAGGATAAAGTATTGCGAAGGAATGAGCCCGTGGATCGGGTGCCAGCGCCGGTGCGTCATGGGCCCCAAAACACAAACCCCGCGCTAGGCGGGGTTTGTTGTTAGGGCGAAGTCAACTTATCTTGCTACACACTCTGCGGTAGAGGAGTCGCCTTTGGTGGGGATCCCGCTAATACGAAAAATCGGCTCCTGCCGCATTTTTTGCTGTAATAGCTGATCGGTAGTGAACTCCACCCGCCCGTCTAGCGTGGTCCGCGCAAGCCTCCCCTCGGGAATTTCCAGGGAAATGCCCGTGGGCAACCCATCTTTCAACAACTCCATCAGGTAGCTGCCCGAATAAGTCTCATGGGCAGTCGTGCCGTCGTCCTCCAGTAACGATTGTCCGGACGAACCGCGGATACCGATGGTCGCGGTGGTGGTTCCGATCTTATAGGCATCCTGGTTGCCGCGTTTGCCCACCAGACCGGTCACGGTGCGCAGCCCGCCCTTGACGAGCCGCAGAAAGCTGTTGTCCTCCTGCGGCCGGTCCTGCACGAAAGTGTACTGCTCGATTCTTATCTGAGTGTCCGGCCGCATCGTCATCGAACTGCCATCGGTGTAGGCGATCTGCGCATAGCTGTCGCGCTGCGTCGTCAGCAGGTCGCCCGGATTGACTTCCGATTTCTGCGACAGAATCCGGACGCTGCCATCCGGCCGCTGCACAGAGAGCGTGCCGCTCAAGTGCGTGACCGTTCCGGCGGCCGCCAGCACCGCGCTGCTGGCAAGAGCAAGCACCAAAAAGGCCGCTTGCTTCAAAACCGATAGAAATGTGCTCATCGTCTACTCCCTTGGATGTTAAGGGCCTCTTAGCCGGGCCCCTGCAAAAACCACTTGGTTCAGGAGCAAAAGTTATACCACAGCCCAGCTTGCCTCGCGGTGACAAACTGCTCATCGCAGCGTCCCGTCTCGGTGGAGAACCCCTTAACAATCAGCCCACTATGCATTCCGTCACCCGCTGAACTAACTCTCGTCTGGTCAACTTCCCGACGTAACACGTCACTTGCAACCGTTGTCACTTGCAGCGCGTCATTGGCGATTTTCGGAATGACGGGTCGACGCTCTGCGTTGCATGGAAGCCTTGTCCAGCACGTGAATTCGCCTCTTGTCAGCGCGTATGAGCCCCTTCCCCTGGAGGTCCTTGACCACGCGGCTGACCATTTCGCGGGACGCGCCGATCATGCGCGCGATTTCCTGCTTCGGCGGCGCCCGTTCCACTATCCACTTGCCGTCCACATTTTCCGCCATATCGATGAGGAGGCGCGCGACCCTGCCGTAGACATCGATGAGTGCCAGGCTTTCTATCTTCCGGTCCGCATCACGCAGCCGCTTCACCAGGTTCTTGATGATCAGCATTGCCAGTTCGAAGTTGTCCTTGAGGATACCGGTGAAGCCGGCCTTGGACAGTCGCAGCATTTCGCACGCCTCGAGTGTCTCCACGCTGGCCGAGCGCGGCAGCTCGTCGAGCAACCCCATTTCCCCGAAGAATTCGTGCGGGCCTATCATCGAGAGGATCACCTCGTGACCCTCCTCGTCCGGGATCAGAACCTTTACGCGGCCCGACAAGATGATGTAAAGAGCGTCGGTTTCTTCACCTGCCCGCAGAATGAAAGCGTTTCGCGGATAGCTGCGGTGCTGGACGCAAGCCAGCAGCTGACCGAGCTGCAGATCGGAAAATGAAGAAAACAGCGGGACGCTCTTGAGAATCTGCGGATTCAGCGCGAACTGTGCTGGCATGCTCCTCAACCCGACTGCCTGTTATTAGCCGGCGCAAAAACGCCGGCTCGTCAACCGTATATTGCCAGATCAACCGCGCGGCGTCACGCCAGCGGTCCGGCGACGCTCGTGTTACCCGCCGTTGCAATTCGCCATGATTCGCCCGCGGCGCGTTCATACCCGCTAGCGGGCGGGGGTTTAGGCGCGCACCCATGCCGGCGGCATTCCGTCAGCAGGGCACCAAGATCACAATGAACGATACGGCCCTGAGGTGCCACCAGCGAACATAAGGGAGTATCGCCTCATTTTGTCACTCTACATTCTGTTCAACCGCGCTGGTGTTTTACCTCCGGTACACGATGCTGGAACGGCAGAGCTCAATACGAGGTGGTCCCCGGTCGGCATACTCGACACTGTGATGCCATGGCTGATAAAGTGTTCCCTTTCAGCAAATAAACCTACATTTTCAGATATATGGCAGCCTCTTCCCGGCATTTCCCCCTACTGATCCTGGGTTCCGGCCCCGCCGGCTATACTGCGGCGGTCTACGCCGCCCGGGCCAATCTCAAGCCGGCGCTGATCACCGGCCTCGCTCAAGGCGGTCAGCTCATGACTACGACCGACGTGGACAATTGGCCCGCCGATGCTGCCGGTGTCCAGGGACCCGAGCTCATGGAACGCTTTCTTCAGCACGCCCAGCGTTTCGGCACCGAAGTCATTTTCGACCACGTGCATACAGCGAATCTCAAGAAGGCCCCCTTCGCGATGGTCGGCGACCAGGGTACCTATACCTGCGATGCGTTGATCATCGCGACCGGCGCCTCGGCCATGTACCTCGGGCTGCCTTCGGAGCAGCAATTCATGGGGCGCGGCGTTTCCGGTTGCGCGACCTGCGACGGGTTTTTCTACAAGGAGCAGGACGTCGCCGTCGTCGGGGGCGGCAATACGGCGGTCGAGGAAGCGCTATATCTCACGAATATCGCGAAGCACGTCACCGTCGTTCACCGGCGCGACAAGTTCCGGGCGGAGGCAATTCTGGTCGACAAGCTCAAGGAGAAAGTGGCCTCCGGCAAGGCGAATATACTGTGGGATCACGTGCTCGATGAAGTCGTGGGCGACAATAGCGGCGTCACGGGCATGAAAGTGAAAAACGTGAAGAGCGACACGGTTACCGAGAGGAAACTGCAGGGCGTCTTCATCGCGATCGGGCATCGGCCCAATACCGAAATTTTCGCCGGGCAGCTGGATATGAAAAACGGCTACATCGTCACGCGCACCGGGCTGGAGGGCAATGCAACGGCGACCAGCGTTGCGGGCGTGTTCGCCGCCGGCGATGTGCAGGATCACGTCTACCGCCAGGCGGTCACCAGCGCGAGCAGCGGCTGCATGGCGGCGCTCGACGCCCAGAAGTACATGGAGAGCCGCGGGTTGATTTGAGTTCCTTGAACATGAATGATCAATCGAGCGCGTCCGGATTTGTCATCCGGTTTCGTGATGATCAATGGAAACCAAGAAGCACATGCCGAAGCACACGCCCAAACCAGGCCACCCGACCGACGAGGCGGATCTTTTCCGCAGCGCAATCGAGGATGTGACCCCGCTGCGCAGCCCGGCGCGGGCCACCCTCGAGCGTCCCCGGCCGGATCCCCTGCCGCTACAAAGGTGGCACGACGAACAGGCGGCGCTGCGCGAAAGCCTGGCCGACTTCACCTGGGATGGCGAGATTGAGACTGGCGAGGAGCTCACCTTCGTCCGTGCCGGCATCGGCGCTCAAACGTTGAGGAAGCTTCGCCGCGGGCACTGGGTGATCCAGGACGAGCTCGACCTGCACGGCTTCACCGTGCCCGACGCGCGGGAACTGCTGGTGGAATTCCTCGCGCTGTGCGCGCGCAAGGGATTGCGCTGCGTGCGCATCATCCACGGCAAAGGATTGCGGTCGAAGAACCGTCAGCCGGTGCTCAAGCAGAAGGTCGCCAACTGGCTGATGCGGCGCGACGAGATCCTCGCCTTTTGCCAGGCCCGGCCTACCGAAGGCGGCGGCGGTGCAGTGGTGGTGCTGTTCAAGGGCGTGAGGAGTTAGGGGTGAGATGTGAGGTGGAGGGATAGGCTTCGCGTTGTGACCCCTCACTCCTTACGCCTCCCGCCTCACCAATCTAGATCGCCGCTTCGTCGGTTTCCCCGGTACGGATGCGAATGACCTGATCGACCCGCGTCACGAAGATCTTGCCGTCTCCGATCTTTCCGGTGCGTGCCGCTTTCACGACCGCGTCGATCGCGCTTTCGAGCAGCTTGTCGGGTACGACCACCTCGACTTTCACTTTGGGCAGAAAATCCACGACGTACTCCGCGCCGCGATACAGCTCGGTGTGACCCTTCTGCCTGCCGAAGCCTTTGACTTCGGTCACTGTCAACCCGCTGACGCCGATTTCCGAGAGCGCCTCGCGCACTTCATCGAGTTTGAACGGCTTGAATATCGCTTCGATTTTTCTCATGGGGATCCTCCGTGATCGGTGCGCGTTTTTTCCTGTTTAGGGGCAGCTTCGAAAGGATCGAAACAACCCCCCTGGGACGGAGCGCGAGGGGAGCGTCCCTCCGATCGCTACTGCCTTCAAGAATAGCACAGGTGCAGCCTGTCGGACTCGCGGTGAAGGCCGGTGGGGGTAAAGCGCAGGTGATCGCCGTGATTGGCGCCGAGCCGACAGGCTGTAATGGGATGTCTGATGGTCCCAGTTCATCCCATTGGCCGTTTTCCTAGCAGCTTGTCGGGCACGAAAGACTGACAAGCTGCTATTCGAACCGATGCCGGAACTTGTTGGTGATCGGGAACCGCCAATCCTTGCCGAACCCACGCGGCGTGATGCGGATCCCGACCGGCGCCTGGCGCCGTTTGTACTCGCTCAGGCGCGTGAGCCGCACCACGCGCTCCACGTCGGCGCGGCTGAACCCATGCGCGATGATCTCCCTCGGGCTCAAAGCGCCTTCGACATACGCCTCCATGATCGCGTCGAGCACGGGATACGACGGCAGGCTGTCCTGGTCGGTCTGGTTGGGACGCAGCTCGGCCGAAGGCGCGCGCTCGAGCACGCGCTCGGGTATGACATGCGAAAGTTTGTTCCGATAGCGCGCAAGGCGGTAAACCATCATCTTATTCAAGTCCTTCAACACGGCGAAACCGCCCGCCATGTCGCCGTAGAGCGTGGCGTAGCCGGTCCCCATCTCGCTCTTGTTGCCGGTAGTCAGCACGATCGCGCCGGTCTTGTTGGAGAGCGCCATCAGCAACGTGCCGCGGATGCGCGACTGCAGATTTTCTTCGGTGGCATCCTCGGGAAGTCCCTTGAACTCCGCCGCGAGCGCCTTCTGAAAAGCATCGAAGATCGGCTTGATCGGAATCTCGGTGTAGCGGACGCCGAACACTGCAGCCTCGGCGCGAGCGTCTTCCTGGCTCATGTCAGCGGTAAACTGCGACGGCATCATCACCGCCCGCACGCGTTCCGCCCCCAGTGCATCCACCGCTATCGCCAGCGTCAGCGCCGAATCGATGCCGCCGGACAATCCCAGGAGCACTCCCGGAAAACCATTCTTCGCGACGTAGTCGCGCACGCCGGTGATCAACGCGCCATAGACTTCCGCCTCGGGCGACAAGGGCTCCGCGATTTCACCGGCCTGGGGATCGCCGTCGATCAGCGTGACGAGTCCGAGCGCCTCTTCAAACAGGGGCAGCTGATGAGTGAGCGCACCGTCCCGATTGAGGACGAACGAACCGCCGTCGAATACCAACTCATCCTGTCCCCCGACGAGGTTGACGTAGACGAGCGGCATTCTCGTCTCTGCGACCCGCTCGCGCATGACTTGCCGGCGCATCTCCTGTTTGCCCGCATGGTACGGCGAGGCATTGAGCACCAGCAGCACCGTGGCACCCGCGTCGCGGGTCGCCCGCGGCGCTTCGGCATTCCATGAATCGGCGCATATGTTGATGCCGATGCGCGGTGCGCGCCCCGTCGCCGCCCCGTCCGGTCCCCAAGCGTCCTCGCAGATGTTGACCCCGAATTTCACACCGCTCACTCCCGCCACGCACACAATGCCGCCCGGCTCGAAATAGCGCTCTTCGTCGAACACCAGGTAGTTCGGCAGACGCTGCTTGTCATAGGCGCCGACGATCGTCCCCTCCTGGATCACCGACGCGGAGTTGTAGCGCTTGCCGTCAGCCGCGCGCGGGTGGCCCACGACCAAGGTGATGCCTTTGGTGCGGCCTGCGAGGTCGGCCAGAGCGCGCTCGCAGGCCTCCATAAAATCCTCCCGCAGGAGCAGGTCTTCGGGCGGATATCCACACAGCGCCAGTTCCGGCGTCACCACCAGATCGGCGCCCGCCTGCCGCGCCCGTTCGGTGAAATCAGCGATGCGCGCGGCATTCCCGGCAAGATCGCCGACCGTGGCGTTCATCTGTGCCATCGCAATTTTCATGAGTGATCTTAATATATCATCGGGGCACCTTCGAAAGGTAAGCGGTAAGCAGTAAACCGTGAGCGGTGAATTGCTGCGCTTGACTGCTCGCTGCTTACCGCTTACTGCTCACTGCTGATTGCTTACTGCTCATCATGAGTTCGATCGAAGTCGTTGATACGCTGGCGGGTGTGCCGGCGCCCGATTGGAACCGGCTCGCCGGCGGCGATCCGTTCCTGAGCCATGAGTTTCTCTCGGCGCTGCACGAGTCCGGCTGTGCATCGGCGGCAACCGGCTGGACGCCTCAGTTCGTGCTGCTGAGATCGAATGGCGAGCTCTGCGGGGCAATGCCGCTCTATCTCAAGGACCATTCGTATGGCGAGTATGTCTTCGACTGGGCGTGGGCGGACGCGTACCTACCGCCACGGCGTTTCCTACTATCCCAAGCTCCTGTCGGCAATTCCTTTCACGCCCGTCATTGGCTCCCGGCTGCTTGCCGCGTCCGACGCAGACTGCGACCGGCTGATCAGCGCAGCGCTCAAGCTCGCGCGGTCGCTGCGCGTATCGTCGCTGCACTGCCTCTTTCCGCAGCGCGAGCAGGCGGAGCGCATGCGTGCGCATGGGATGATGCAGCGGCATGGCGTGCAGTTTCACTGGTCCAACCCCGGCTACGCCGACTTCGAGGAATTTCTCGGCGTCTTGAACCATGCCAAACGCAAGAAGATCCGGCAGGAGCGACGCAAAGTTGCGGATGCCGGCATCGCCTTCCGGTGGCTCGAGGGGGCGGAGATCGCAGAGCGGGAGTGGGTGTTCTTCAACCGGTGCTACCGCAACACCTACCGGGAACGCGGGCGCACGCCATACCTCAGCCTCGAGTTCTTCCTGCGCATCGGCGCCACGCTGCCGCGGCACCTCGTCCTGATCGTGGCGGAGCACGCGGGCAAGCCGGTCGCGGCATCGCTGCTCGTGCGCGATGACACGAAAGTCTACGGCCGTCACTGGGGAGCGGTGGAGTACCATCCCGTGCTGCATTTCGAGACCTGCTACTACCAAACGATCGAGTACTGCATCGCGCGTGGCATCGCCGTGTTCGAAGGCGGTGCGCAAGGGGAGCACAAGATGGCGCGCGGCTTGATGCCGATACAGACCTGTTCCACGCATTGGCTCGCGCGACCCGAGTTCGCGCAGGCGATCGAGCAGTTCCTGGCGCGGGAATCACGCGGCATGGAGCGCTATCTGGACGAATTGAACGACCATAGCCCCTTCAGGCAAGCGGAAGGCCCCTCTCCCGACCAACCATACCCCGCAGAGCAAGACGAAAGGAAATGATTCGGCCTCAAGCGTGAACAGAATGCCCTTTTGTATTTGACCCCCGCATAGGTCTGATGAAAAGCCCTCGACCCCTGGAAGTTCTATATCGCGAGCAGTGGATACCACGGTTAATTTAGTTGTATCCGCTCCCCCCACGGCACTTTCCCGTTGCCTTTGACGAGCCAGATCACGGGAAAGTCGGGCGCGCGGCGCGGGAATTCTCCTTCGGCGTCGGTGAAGTAGAGCAGCAGGTCTGGACGGTGTCGGCTCGCGACGATCCACTCGAAAACCGGCAGGAAGCTCGTGCCCCCCCCGCCTGCGATGGCGGGCGGCAGTCCTATGGGCTCCCATGGCTGAAACGTCCATGGTCCTTCGGGAACCAGCCGCTCGTCGCATCCGTGCACGGTCACGCGCGCGCGGATTTGCCCCTTCAACGCATCGAGCTCGTTCGTGAACTGCGCGAGCTCCTCGTTGCGGATCGAGCCGCTCACGTCGAGTGCAACGTAAAGATTCACCTCGCCGCCTGCCAGCCGCGGCAGTAACGCGTCCCCGTCGCGGCGCGATGGCCGCTGGAAGCTGTAGTCGTCGCGCGCCACGCCCATCAGGTAACGCGCCAGCAGAAACCGCCAGGGCAACTGCGGCTCGATCAGGCCGGCTATTCTCCGCAGCCAGCTATCGTTCAACCGCCCCGCCAGCCGGGTCTGCTGAGCGGCGGACACCATGCGGCTCTGCCAGCGCCGTACGAGTTCTTCACGCGCGACCTGAGCCCCCTCTGGAAGCACGCCGCGCGTGATGCTGCGACGCCGCTCAACGCCCGCGTCGCCGAACGGATCGGAACTTTGTTCCGCTTCATTATCAGGCAACCGGATCATCCCTTTTGCCACGTCGAGCTGTTCAGGCCGGAACGCGTAGCGTGCATGGCCTGGGCCTCGACCATCATCAACCATGCGGTCATCGAATAAATGGCGATCGAGCGTGCGCTCGGGCGTATCGGGCGGTATCAGCGGATAGATCTCCTCCGCGGAAAGCCCTCGGAAATCCGGGTTGGCGAGCGCGCCCGGCGGCGGTTTCAGGCCCTCTCCCACAAGCAGCAAATTCACCGCGTGGTCGCACGCCACGTCCCAGCGCTTGCGCGTGCGGTGGCTGCGGCGGGCAAAATGCCCGAGCGCGCAATGCATGGCCTCGTGCGCGAGGACGAACTGGGTTTGCGCCAGGGTGAGCCCCGCGATGTAGTCCGGATTGAAATAGATCGCGCGCGCATCGGTCGCGGTCGTTTCGCACCATGCGGCGGAGGCCGCGACGAGGGGCAGGTGCATTACCAGCGCGCCGATGAAAGGCTGCTCGAGGATCAGCCGAGTGCGCGCGGCGCCGAGCTTCGTTTCGATCGCGTTCAAGTCGCTGCAGCCAATTTCAGGTCGTAGAGCATTAGATCCGTGATGCTCGCCGCCCATTCGGCGAACTCGGGCACGTTGATGAGCGGTCTGCCGATCGAACGGTGCAGGTCGGTAACCAGCATCACGCCCATCTCACGCTGCGGAAAGCTCTTTGCGTATTTGAGGATATGCCCGTAGACGAGATTAGCCTGCGGCATCTCGCGTACCTGCACGGCCCGCCGCACCAGCGCGGCGGCGACCCCGTACTGAAGATCGATGCCGTGCGGCACCTGCAGGCTCTTTCCCTGCAGTATGGCGTCGATATCGGGAAGGTCGGCGATGTTGTCCACGAATGCCTTGAACTCCACTCCCGCCGCTTTTCCCACGCACGCTTGCAATGCGTCGAGCAGCAGCTCGGGCGCATCGCCGAACTTCACCAATGCCCGATGCGCGTATTCCCACGACCGCGGACTGGGAAAGGCAACCGGATTGTGCGCCGGATCGAATTCGAACAGGAGGTCCGGGCGGAAGCGCAGGAACGCAATGACCTTCGGATCGATGACAGCGGCATGCGCCCACTCGACCCAGTCATCGAGATTGGGCTCGATTTCGTAATGCGTGAAGCGGTTCGCGAGCGGAGTCGGCATGACGTAAGTCACGCCGCGATCGCCGTAACGATTGCCGGCGGCGAAGATGACCCAGCCCACCGGCACCCGGTAGTCTCCCAGCCGCCGGTCGAGTATGAGCTGGTACGCGGCCGCCGTGACCGTGGGCGATGCGGAGGTGATCTCGTCGAGAAACAGGATGCCGCGCGCGCCGTGGCGCCCTTCGTCCGGCAGCAGCGCGGGAACGGACCATTCGACGAGATCGCCCTTGCGAAACGGCACGCCGCGCAGATCGGTCGGCTCCATCTGCGAGAGCCGGATATCGATCAACGGCACAGACGTGGCTGCGCGCGATGGCCGCTATGATCTGCGACTTCCCGACTCCCGGCGGTCCCCACAGCATGACCGGCGTGTGGGCGAGCGTGCCAGTGCTCGCGAATTCCCGGTCGAGTATCTTGAGGATGTGGGCGGGTCGCATGGATGGTCAGTCCCGAGTCACCAGTCACGAGTCTCCAGCGAGAGCAGAGCTATCGCGAACTTTGAATGTTACCGTATAGTATGGCGCCATGAAATTCTGCAGCAGTTGCGGCGCGCGGGTGACCTTGCGCGTGCCTCCCGGGGACTCGCTTGCGCGCCATGTCTGCGACGCCTGCCAGGCCATCCACTACCAGAATCCGCGCATGGTGGTGGGGTGCATCGTCGAGTGGGAGGACCGGATACTGCTGTGCCGGCGCGCCATCGAGCCGCGGTACGGGCTGTGGACGGTGCCCGCAGGTTTCATGGAGAACGGCGAAACGACGTTCGACGGCGCGATCAGGGAAACGCTCGAGGAAGCCAATGCGCGCGTCGAGATCGGGCCTCTGTACGCGCTTTACAACATTCCCCACGTCAACCAGGTTTACATCCTGTTCCGCGCGCGGCTCTTGGATCCCAATGTCAGGGCTGGCGCCGAAACGCTGGAGGTGCGCCTCTTCCCCGAGGCCGAGATCCCGTGGGACCAGATCGCGTTTGCCTCGATACGAGACGCGCTCGCGCGCTATTACGCCGATCGCAAGAACGGAGAATATAGGTTCCACATGGGGACGATCGAGCAAGTAAGAAGGCGCCGTGAACGGACGTCCGTAGATCGAGTTCGGATTCTGGTGACGACCTCAGCCGGCCCCCTTTTGTCTTGATCGAAATGGCAATGTGGGAAGACAAATCGCTTTCCGTCGGCCGTCTGCTTGGCGAGGCGAGAGTTGAATTTGGCGCAGGTCGGCTCGGCGAGGCGGCGGCACGCTGCCGCGCGGCGCTGGCGCTCGATGCGAACAGCCCCGAAGCGCTGCGCATCCTCGGCTCGGTCTGTTTCAGCTTGCGGCGCCTGGATGAGGCGGTGGAGCTGCTGGCGCGCGCAAGTCGCATCGCCAGGAACGACCCGTTCCTGCTCAACGACTATGGCGCGGTGTTGCATGCAGTAGGACGCCATCAGGAGGCGATCAAGATATTGCGCCGCGCGCTCTCGCTCAAACCCGGCGCTGCTTTGTTGCACAACAACCTTGGGTTAAGCCACGCGGCGCTGGGCAACACCGAAGCCGCCCTCACCTGCTACCGCCGGGCGCTTGCGCTGGATCCGAACCAGGCTGACGCGCACACCCACCTGGGCGCATTGCTGTTCGGACGCGGAGAGATCGAGGCTGCCATCGCCCTTCACCGCCGGGCGATCGAGCTCAACCCAGGCCACTCCCTGGCGCACTTCAATTTCGCCTGTGCCGTGCGTGCGCTGGGACGCTACGACGAAGCAATCGAACACTATGGACATGCCATCGATGCACGCCGCGGATTCGCCGACGCGCATTTCAATCGGGCTACCGTCAGGCTGCTGCGGGGAAAACTCGGGGATGGCTGGCGCGACTATGAATGGCGCGTCGAGTCGCAAACGGGCAAACCGTACATTGGCGATCCGCGCGACTCTCGGAAAATACTACCGAAGCCTTCCGCTTCCATGCCGCTCGAATTGCAGGGCAAGCGTCTGCTCATCGTGAGTGACCAGGGCCTGGGAGACGAAATATTTTTCCTGCGGTTCGCTGAAAAGTTGAAATCGCTCGGGGCAGCGCTGGTAGCTGCTCCGAATCCGAAGCTCGCCGGCATGTTGCAGCGTACGGGAGTGTTCGATGCTCTGCTGCAGACCGGAAACGTAGCGCCGGATTTCGATCAAATCGTGCTGGCAGGCGATCTGCCGCTGCTGGCAGGATGCGAGACGACAGGCGACGTTCCACCGCCGCTGCGATTGCGCCCGCTGGACGATGCCGTGCGGGCGGTGCAGGCGCGGCTCACCGCTGCCGGTTCGGGCCCGTGGCTGGGACTTAGCTGGCGAGCGGGAGCCGCCCCTGCCATGGGCAAGGGCACGCTGGTGAAGAAAATCGCGCCCGCCGAACTCGCAACCGCTGTTGCCGTCTGGCCGGGCAGTATCGCCATACTCCAGCGTGCGCCGGAGGATGGCGAGGTCGCGCAGTTACGCGGCTTGATCGGCCGTCCCGTCCTCGATCTGAGCGCGCTGAACGAAGACCTCGAACAGATGCTGGCGCTGCTCTTGCTTCTCGACGAGTACATCGGAGTCAGCAACACCAACATGCACTTGCGCGCCGGTCTCGGCCTCAACGCGCGCGTGCTGGTCCAGAATCCGCCTGAGTGGCGCTGGATGGACCGCGGTACCGACTCGCCGTGGTTTCCCGGCTTCCGGGTTTACCGGCAAGACCGCGATGCGGGATGGCGTGATGCATTTAGCGAACTCAGCGCCGACCTGTGCGCAGCCGCGATGGCAGCATGATGCCGTCGTTATTCGCCATCAGCTGCATAGAGGCATGCTAAAGACAGCAGACGGTAGGCTGCGCGCATCCGTCAGATCGCCCTCAAAGCGTCCACGATGTTGAGCCGCGCGGCTCGCACCGCGGGCAGAAAACCGCCGATCAGCCCCATCGCGAGCGCGAAAAGCAACGTCTGCAAGACAATGGCCGGCGTGAGTACGAAGCGAAACGAGAGATCGGCAAAAGTCTGGAAATTCACGGTCGAGAACGATGCGAGCTGCATGAGAGAGGCAAGCAGCAGTCCTGCCAGGCCGCCGGCCAACGCGAGCAGCAACGACTCGACCAGGAATGCGCCCAACACGGCCCGGCGCTTGAAGCCGAGCGCGCGCAACGTCCCGATTTCACCGACGCGATTCGCGACCGACGCGTACATCGTGATCATCGCCCCGATCGTCGCCCCGATCGAGAAAATGATCGACAGCGTCAGCCCGAGGATGGTGATGAAGTTTGACAGCACCCGCGACTGGTCGCTGTAAAACACCTGTTCGCGCTTCATCTCGTTGGCGAGCCGCGGGTCGGCGTCCACATCGGCTTTGAAACGATCGTAGAGCGCGGAGTCGGAGAGCCGCACCACCATCGAGGAGTAGGCCGTGCGGCGGAACGACTGCATGAGCTGCTCGGCGTCGCCCCAGATCTCCGAGTCGAAGCCGCTGCCGCCGGCGTCGAAAGCGCCGACGACGGTCCAGCCGCGCTGCGCGAAATGGAGACTGTCGCCGATCGCCGTATTGTCAAAGCGCGCCGCGATACTGCTGCCAACAATGATCTCGGCAGTGCCCGGGCGGAACATCCGCCCGGCCGCCAGCTTTACCTGTGGCCGTAGCGCAATCCCTGTGGGGGAAGTGCCACGGATAACGACGTTGGACGGCTTGTCGTCCCCGCTTCTCAGAAGCGAGATCAGCACGACCGTCTCTTTCGATACCATGCGCTCGCCGCCGGGGCCAGCCGCCACGGCGGCATGCATCTCGACGATTCTCGCCTGCTCGCGATAGACGCCGCTCTGGATCTCGGTCTCGGCGCCCTTGCGGATGATCACCACGTTGTCGCGCTCGCCGGTGGTGACGAGCGTACGCTTCAAGCCGGCGTCCAGCATGAGCACCGTGGCGAAAACGAACACCACCAGCGCCAGACCGCCGGCGGTGAGCCCGGTCGTAAGCCGGCGCGCCCAAAGGTTACGTGCGACGTAGATGAGCGGGATTTTCACGTCAATGTTTAATGTTATGTGAAGCACTTGCCTCTTCGATGTTCGCCCCGATACTCGTACCGGCTCGTAGCAGCTGATTGCTTAACACGTACTCTTTCCGTTGCTGCAGCGTGCGGACTGTCTCGATCACGCGCAATGCAAATGTGTAGCTTTTATCTCGTACCGGATTATCGCGAGTCATATCCCCATCCTCGTCGTGAATGAAGTTCATTGAGCATTGAGAATTAAGCCTTAAGCATTGCTCTCATCCTATTGCCCGCAGACCCTCGACGATCCGCACGCGCGACGCGCGGACGGCTGGTACTACCGCCGCAGCGATCCCTACTGCGGCTGCGCACGCCGCTTGCAGCTGCAGGGTAACCAGCGAAACGTCGAATATCGGGAAGTAGGCGGGGACAAGCTGCTTGAAGGTCGCCGCCGCTGGCGGTGTCGCAACGAGTCCCAGACCCCCGCCGGCCGCGCAGATCGCGAGCGACTCCCCGAAGATCAGCAGGGCGATGAAACCCGGCCCAAAACCCAGCGCCTTCAGCGTCGCATACTCGGCGGTGCGCTCGCGCGCGCTCATCGCCATCGTGTTCGCCATTACCCCCAGGATAATGAGGATCACGATATAGGAAACGAGCCGAATCGAGGCGATGATCTCGTTCGACATGGCAATAAATCCAAGCTGGAACGCCTGTTCCGACTCAGTGAGGGTCTCGGCCAGGGAATTCCTGAACATATCGTCGATGGTGCGCGCGGTGGCCGCGACGCGTCCCGCATCGTCGATTCCGACGATATACACTCCGACCTGATCGGCACGCTGTCTCGCGGCCTTGCGCAGCGATTCGTTCAAGTAGTCCCAGTGAAAAAGCATGTGACGGGTGATCTTCGTGTCGTCGCTGCCGTCGAAAATGCCGCGCACGACGAACTCCCAGGTTCCGGGAAAGATCGTGCCTCGCAGGGGCAGCACGTCGCCCACTTTGAACCCGTAGATATTCGCAAGCTGCCGCCCGACCAGGCATCCCTTGCGGTCGCGCAGCCACGCCTGGCGCTCTGCTTCCGGCAGCACGAACTCGGGGTAGAGGTCGAGGTAGTTGTCCGACACGGCGAACTGCGCGAAGAACTTCTTGGGATCCTGATAGACGCCGCCGAACCAGCTGGAGCGCGCCACGGCCGTGACACCTTCGACGCCGCGGATGCGTCCGTGGTAGCTCGCCGGCAGCGAGAACACGAGAGAGATCGCGTTGCGCGTAATCAAGCGGTTTGCCGCCGCGGCGTTCGCGCCCGCGTACCACGCATCCACCACGGTCCGCAGCAATCCGAAAGAGAGCACCGCCACAACGAGTCCCAGCACGGTCAGCCCCGTGCGCAGCTTGTGCCGCAGCGCGTTGCGCAGGATGAGCTTCAGCAGGTACATGCAAGGTCAGGATTCGGGATTTGGGATTCGGGATTCAACAGCACCCGTAACGTTGCTCTCGCCCTTCTCTGAATCCTGAATCCTGATTCCTGAATCCCGATCTTCGAGCAGCACTCCCTTCTCGAGGTGCCGGACCGAGCGCGCGCGCTTCGCGGCAAACGGGTCGTGGGTCACCATGATGACGGTCTTGCCGAGTTCGGCATTGAGACGGTCGATCAGCGTAAGAACCTCTTCCGCAGAAACACGGTCGAGGTCTCCTGTCGGCTCGTCCGCCACGAGTATCGTGGGGTCGGTAATGATCGCGCGCGCGATGGCGACCCGCTGCTGCTGGCCTCCGGAGAGCTCCGCGGGATAGTGTTCCATGCGGTCGGTGAGGCCCACCATCGCCAGCGCGGTTTGCACATGGTCTCTGCGATCGTGGGCGGAGAGGCGGGTGAGCAAAAGCGGCAGTTCCACGTTCTCGAACGCCGTCAGCACGGGCATCAGGTTATAGAACTGAAATATGAATCCGACATGCTGCGCACGCCACTCGGCGAGGGCGGCTTCGCCGAGCGCCGTGATGTCCACGCCGTTCACGAGCAGCGTTCCGGCGTCCGGCTGGTCGATCCCTGCGATGAGATTGAGGAGCGTGCTCTTCCCCGAACCGGAAGGACCCATCAGCGCGACGAAATCGCCGGCCGCGATGCTGAAGGAAATATCGTGCAGCACCGGCACGACCTGTTCACCGCGCCGATAAGATTTGGTGAGGTTGTTGATTTCGACGATAGCGCATAAAGCATCAAGTTAAACATTGAATGCGCTGTTTCACTTCGTACGGAAGTGAAACCCTCGCGCCGTCGCGCAGCTTGTCGAGCGGCTTCACTACGACCTTCTCGCCGACCTGAATTCCTTTCACTACCTCGACCATGTCGCCCAACTTGCCGCCGGTTTCGATAGTAACCTCTACCGCCTTGTTGTCGCGCACCGCATACACCACCTGTCGCCCGTTCCTGCTCACGATCGCGCCGGGCTGCACCACCGTGCGCGGCGCGCGCTCGCCGGGCGGCATTTCCTGCGTCAGGAACGCGACTTTCGCCGCCATCTCCGGCAGGATCCTCGGGTCGTTGTCGACGAAGCGGATCTTCGCCGTGACGGTCGCCTTCGATCGGTCCACGGTCGGCACCAGCCGGTGCAGGACGCCCCGCAAGCGCGCGTCCGGTAACGCATCGAGCTGGATTTCGCACGGTTGCTCCGGCTTGACTTTCGCGAGATTGGATTCCGCCACGTCGGCCTCGACCTCCAGCGTCGACATGTCGGCCATTGTGACCACCGCCGCCTGCGAACCGAGCGCCGATGAGAACGGGGTGATCACGTCACCCACGTTCGCGTTCTTCGTGAGCACTACGCCCTCGAACGGGGCGCGGATCAGCGTCTGGTCAACGGCGACTTGCGCCGAACGGTGTGTCGCCTGCGCGACGGCGATCGCCGCCTTCAAGCCGCTGATTGCCGCTTTTGCCTTCTCGTGGCGCGCAACGGCCGTGTCGTGCGCGGCTTGCGACACGAAGTTCTTCGCCAACAGCTCGCGCGAGCGGTTGAGCACGCGCTCGGCTTCGGTCAACTCGGCCATGCCCTGCTCGAGATTGGCGCGCGCCACCGCGATGTTCGCCGCGGCTTGCTCCAGCGCGGCGGTCACGTCCTTGTTCTCCAGACGTGCCAGAATTTCGTTGGCTTTTACCCGGCTGCCCTCACGCACTCCGAGCCATTCCAGGCGGCCGGTGGCCTTGGACGCCACGGCCGCCTTGCGCTGTGCAACCACGTACCCGGTCGCGTTGAGCAGCGTGTACGCCTGCGAGGGATACGCGCTCGTGACGGCGGCGGTTTCCACCGAAATTGCTGCATTGAAATGCAGCGCAATTCCGATGGCCGCCGCCGCGACGAGCAGGACCACCGCCCATGTTACGCGCCGGCGCCACGGTGGCGCCGCCGGCGGACTGGCGGCGGGGCCGCGCGCTATGCGCAGCTTGGAAAGATCGGCATCAGACATGATACTGGGGCGACCGCACGAGATACGGTGATGCTGGAGTCAGCGGTGACGATGCGAAGGCTGCTGGAGCAAACCGGCAACTGATGTAAACGGGATACAATACGTGAATTCTAGCAGTGTGTCGGACTTTCCATTCCCGAGGTCGTCGCGTGCACAGGGATGGTCATATTTGGATTGGGCTCGACCCGGCACACTGCTATATTAGAAACCCCGGCGATGACGCTACGAATCGCAAATTTGATGTAAGTCCGGCAGGCTGCCCGTGACCGCACCGAACCCCACCGCCGGAACCGCGTTCCAGTGGAGCGACCCATTGCTGCTGGACGATCAGCTCGCCGATGACGAGCGGATGGTGCGGGACGCCGCGCGTTCCTATTGCAACGAGAAGCTCATGCCGCGCGTGATCGAGGCCAATCGCCACGAGAAGTTCGACCGCGAGATCATGAACGAAATGGGCGCGCTCGGTTTTCTCGGCTCGACGTTGACGGGTTACGGCTGCGCCGGCGTCAACCAGGTTTGTTACGGGCTCGTCGCGCGGGAAGTGGAACGCGTCGACAGCGGGTACCGTTCCGCGTTATCGGTGCAATCGAGCCTGGTGATGTACCCGATCTACGAGTTTGGCAGCGAGGCCCAGCGGCAGAAATACCTGCCGAAGCTCGCCAGCGGGGAATGGATCGGCTGTTTCGGCCTGACCGAGCCGAACTTCGGATCGGATCCGGCGAACATGGCGACGCGGGCGACCCGACGCGACGGCGGCTATGTGCTTCATGGCAGCAAGATGTGGATCACCAATGCGCCGATCGCCGACATATTCCTCGTCTGGGCGAAGGATGAATCTGCCGTCGTCCGCGGTTTCATCCTGGAGAGAGGCATGAAGGGCCTCGCTGCGCCCCGGATAGAGGGCAAGTTCAGCTTGCGCGCTTCGACCACGGGCGAAGTCGTGATGGACCAGGTCTTCGTGCCCGAGGAAAACCTTCTGGCGGGCGTGTCGGGACTGAAAGGTCCGTTCACCTGCCTGAACAAGGCGCGCTACGGCATCGCGTGGGGCGCGCTGGGAGCGGCGGAATTCTGCTGGCACGCGGCGCGCAACTACGTGCTTGCGCGCAACCAGTTCGGGCGCCCGCTCGCGGCGAACCAGCTCATACAGAAGAAGCTTGCGGACATGCAGACCGAAATCGCGCTTGGGCTGCAGGCGGCGCTCCGGCTGGGACGGCTGATCGACGCGGGCCGCGCCACGACGGAAATGGTCTCCATGCTCAAACGCAATTCATGCGGCAAGGCGCTCGACATCGCGCGCATGGCGCGCGACATGCACGGGGGAAACGGCATTTCCGACGAGTTTCATGTGATCCGTCACGTCATGAACCTCGAAACGGTCAACACGTACGAAGGCACGCACGACATCCATGCGCTGATACTCGGGCGCGCGCAGACTGGAATCGCCGCCTTCAGCTGACGCGCCGGCAGCGATCTTTACACTCGCGCGCCAGCAGCGGGAACCGTGAATTAATGCCGGCGAAGGGTATGACAACGTCGTTGAACTCATCCGCCAAGAAAGTCACGCCCGCGATCTGGCGGCGCGGGTACACCGACGCACTGCCGACAGCTTCGGCAGAATCTCTACAGCTTCGTGTTCCGCGGGGCGATCGTGCGGGGACCCGCCGTCTTGCGCTCGAAGTACCCGGCGCGGAAACCCTGGCAGTACTCGTCGATGCCGATCAGAACGTAGTTAGGGGGCCGCTTGCCGCGCCGCCGGAAGGATTCACCATCGACGTAGCCTTCCGCATATGCCGGCGACCAGCCGTTTTTCTCGGCCAGCACCTTGAACTTTTCCCTGGAAAGAATTCTCATCCCGTCTCCCATACCCCCCGGCATGCGGCACGACGAGAAGCAATTAGCGGGCCAAGCGTATTGCGGTAATTTTCCACGACTGACGTGCCTCGAGGCACTGTGTGCAAAACGACTACACGCGGCGCGAGTGCAGCGACGATTAGCGAACGTCCGAAACAACCGTGCGGCCGTCGATCAGGCGAGAAGGTTTTTCATAACTGAGATCGGGGATATCAAAGGGGTGGGAATGATTCTTGCGTTGCTCGCGGATCATTCTGCTCGCATCGGACTGGAAATCCATGCCAGACTAGACATCGAGGCAAAAAGAGAGAGACTCATGGTCAATCCAGAATTATCAAGGGCTTCGCAATGCAGGTAGTGGTGCTGCTCGTCTCGCGCTTCTGGGCAGGTTGCGCAGACAAAACGACGCCCGATCAGCTGCTTGCAAGTGCCAAGCAGGAGCGCGACAAAGGCAATTACCGGAGCGCGATCATCCATCTGAAGAACCTGCTGCAGAAGTCTCCCGAGAACGCGGAGGCGCGTTATCTCCTTGGGCGTGACCTACAACGACACCGGTGATTTCAAATCGGCCGAAGCAGAGTTGCGCAGGGCTATGGATCTGCGTTACGAGCTGGCCAAGGTGAAGATCGGCAAGTCGCTGCTGATGATGGGCCGAATTCCAGAAAGTGCTCGACCAGGTGCCTCTGGACGCCAGTGTCGGCGACGCGGTGCAAGCCGAAATCCTGACACTGCGCGCGCTGGCGTCGATCGGGCTCGGTCGCATCCCCGAAGGGCGCGAGTTGCTCGAGCAGGCGCTCGCCAAGCAGCCGGAGTTCGCCGATGCACTGCTCGCGCAGGCGCGCCTTGCGGCGAGCGAGAACAAACTGGATGAAGCCTCGCAATTGATCGAGCGGGCGCTCGCCAGCGCACCGAAGAACGTAGAGGCATGGCTGATGAAGGGCGATCTTGCCCGATTCAAGGCCGATCAGGCGGGCGCATCGGCGGCATACCAGAAGGTCCTCGAGATCAGCCCGGAAAACATTCCCGCCCGCCTGAACATCAGCGTCGATCCAGATCGAAGCCGGCAACTTCGACGATGCGCGCAAACAGCTCGAGCAGTTGCGCAAGATCGCTCCCAACCTACCCCGAGGCGAAATACCTGCCCGCCCTGATCGAGTTCCGCCAGAAAAAATACACCGCTGCGCGCGATGCGGTGCTGCAAGCGCTCAAAGTGGCGCCGGACCATCTGCCGAGCGTGCTGCTGGCGGGCGCGGTCGAGGATAGCTCTGGGGGCGCACGCCCAGGCGCAGGCGCCACCTTGCGCGGGTCGTCGAACGCGTGCCCGGCTACCTCTACGCGCGGAAGCTGCTGGTTGCGTCGCTGCTGAAAAGCGGCCAGACGCAGCGCGCCATCGAGGTGCTGCAACCCGGCCTCCAGCAGGCGCCGGAAGACGGCGAGCTGATGGCTCTCGCCGGCGAGGTGTACCTGCAGAACAACGAGTTTGCCAAGGCGGCGCAGTATTTCGAAAGGGCGGCGAAGCTCGATCCGAAGAGCGCGGGCGCGCGCACCGGGCTGGGACTGAGCCGGCTGGCCTCGGGCGAGACGGATCGCGCACTGGCCGATCTGGAGTCTGCGGTGCAGCTCGATCCCGACAAGTACCAGGCGGACATGTTGCTGGTCACGTCGCACCTGCGAGCGGGAATTACGACCAGGCGTTGCAGGCAATGCAATCGCTGGAAAAGAAGCAGCCGAACAATCCGCTGACCTACAACCTGAAGGCGGCGATCTATCTCGGCAAGAAGGACGAGGCGAGCCGCGCGCAAGCACCTGCGAGCATGCGCTCGAGCTGAATCCCACCTACGTCTCGGCGGCGTACGAACCTCGCGGAGCTCGATCTGCAGGATAAAAAGCCGGCGGCCGCGCGCCGCCGCCTCGAGGCGATACTCGAAAAGGACAAGGACAATACAGCAGGCGCTGCTCAGCGCTCGCCAATCTCGCCCCGCGCATCGGCGCCACGCCGAAAGAGCAGATCGACTGGCTGGAGCGCGCCCGCAAAGCGAGTCCCGGTTCGGTGCGACCGCAGTTGATGCTGGCGCGCGCCTATGCGCAGTCCGGCGATTCGCAAAAAAGCGCTGGAGATCGCACAGCAGGCGCAGACGGCACATCCGGATAACCCGGAGGTGCTCGATACGCTGGGCGCCATCCAGCTCGGCCACCGGCGCGAAGGAACAGGCGCTGGCGACCTACAACAAGCTCGTCGCACTGCAGCCCAAGTCGGCGGCCGCCCTCTATCGGCTGGCTATGGCGCAGGCGGCCAATGGCGACCAGACGAGAGCGGCGAACACGCTGCGCAAAGCGGTGTCGTTGCAGCCCGATTTCATTGAGCGCTCAGATGGCGCTCGCCACCCTGGAGCTGAGTGCGGGGCGTTATCCCGCGGCGATGAAGATCGCGCAGCAAGTGCAAAAGCAGTCCGCGAAGTCTCCGGCCGGCTTTGTCCTCGAAGGCGACGTCATGATGGCGGAGAAGAAATTCCCCCAGGCCGCCAAGGCGTACGAAACCGCCTATGGCATGGGAAAGAGCGGCGCCGTCCTGATCAAGCTGCACACGGCGTACACGCGAGCCGGGAAGCCGGAGGAAGCCGAAGGGCGCCTGGCGCAGTGGCTGAAAGGATCGCCGGACGACGCGGCGGTGCGGCTTTACACCGCCGAGGCCAGTCTCAGGAGCGGCAAGTACAAGAACGCAATCGAGCAATACGAATGGTTGTTGAAAAAGCAGCCCGACAATGCGCTGATTGCTGAACAACCTCGCCATGGCCTATCAGCAGGTGAAGGATGCACGCGCATTGGAGACAGCCGAGCGCGCCTACAAGCTCGAGCCCGATAACGCCGCGGTCGCCGATACGCTCGGCTGGATGCTGGTCGAGCAGGGCAATACCAAGCGCGGGGTCGAGCTGCTGCAGAAGGCGGTGGCGGCCGCGCCCAAAGCTCCCGAAGCCCCGCTACCACCTGGCACAGGCGCTCGTCAAAGCGGGTGATCGTACGAAAGCGCGACAGGAACTGGAGAAATTGCTGGCCGATTCGCCGGGTTCACGGTTCGAGAAGGAAGCAAAGGAATTGCTGGCGGATCTCCGTCGGTGAGGAGTGTGTCGGCCTTTGCTCCGACACGCTTCTTACGCAAAGGCGTCCGCAGACGAACGGCAGCTTCAGTCCGAAAGGCGGCTATGGGGTAAGCACGGGGTTTCTCACGCTACCGCCGACGTTGAGCGTACCGCGCGTGACGGTGACGGTTTGCGTCCCCACCAGCACATTGATCCGTCCCGATAGTTCGGCATTGGGCGAGATGTCGATGACGCCGTTGGCTTTCATACGCCCGGAGCTGAGAGCGAGGTTGCGGTAGGCGATGCGGTTACCCGAGACCTGCGCTTCACCCGTGATCTCGTCGAATGGAGTCTTGCCGCCGCGGGCCGGTGATTGCAGCGCGCGCAATACATCGACGTTGTTGATCACGCCTTTGCGCAGCGCAAACGTTGCGGCCACGCGCGGCGCCGCAAACAACTCGGCGGGTTTCTGCCCTTCGCTTGTAAACGTCACGCTGGTGTCGAGCGCGCCGCTGGCATTGAATGCGCGCGCCGAGCGCTTGCAGCAACTGCACGCAATCGGCGCCTTTCAAGTCGAACCGGCCCTCGGCACTGATGTGATTGCTCCATTTGATCGTCGCGTCGCCTTTGATCGATCCGTTGTAGAGCGTGCCCTCGATGTTGGCGACTGCAATCTGCCCGGGCGTGATCCGCGCATTGGCGCTCAAGTCGGTAAACTCGAATCCCCATCCAAGCGGCGGGCGCCAGCCTCTGGCCTTGAAACCAGCCTGCCAACCCTGATCCTTGACCGGCGTCAGCTCGACGCTCAGCCTAGGCTCGCGCAGGACCACCTTTTGAAGTGTGCCGTCTTTGGCAAGCCCGATCGTCGCTTCGAAGCTCGGCAAATCGACATCACGCAGCGTCAGCCTGACTGCGCTCAAGTGGAGGCGGTCGATCTGCAGGTTTTGCTTGCCGGCTTGCGGTTGCACCCAGCGCGCCATGCGCGGCAGGACGTCCTGATCTGATGGTCACCGCAGACAGCCGCACTTCGTCGAAGTGCTTGTTTTCCTGGAACAGCGCCAGCGATACGGGAATGGTTGCCGTCTCGATCTTGGCATCTTGCGCCCTGCCGATGAGGATGCGTTCCAGCGTTAAGTGCGGTGAAGGAAACAGCGCGAAATGTAGAGAGCCGATGCTCACCGGTTCCTGCAGCCGATCCGACAGCCGTTTTCTCGATGCCGCCGATATAGCCTGACAGCGGCACGATGTGCAGCAGGCCGAGCGCGGCCGCAATCAACACTATTGCGCCGATCGCCGCCAGGCGTCCGCGTTTGACCGGCGGCCTCATCCGGGCGGCAGCCTCTCTGGCCGCCTTCTGCTCCAGCAGGTACCGGGCTGCCATCGCTTCCGCGCGCTTCTGTGCTTCGGCGCGCAGCCTGGCATCGGCTTCGAGCTCGGCCTGCTCGCGCGCTCTTCATCTCGGCGTCGAGCCTGGCCATGACTTCCTGCTCGGCGCGCTTGCGCGCATCGCGTTCCTCGATTTGTTCGCGTAACGGTCTCATCCTTGGCGCGGTCTTCGGCGACGGCGTGCGTCTCGCTTTTCGGCGATAGCCTTCTGCTCGGCCTGCACGCGCGCCATCATTTCGGCCTGCGCCCTGGCGATCGCTTCCGCATGCGCGCGGCGAGCGGTGCCGACCATTTTTTCGGCCTGACTCGCGAAGTTCGTGCGCGTCGCCAGTGGGCTTTTCGGCGGCCTCGCGCATCAGTCTCTCGGCGGCTGCGCTGGCTGCCGCCGCGGCGGCAGCCTTGGCTTCGGCGTCCGCCTGCGCCTTGCGCTCGGCTTCGAGCCTGGTCTGGATTTCGAGCTGCCCTTTGCGCTCGGCGTCTTCCCGTGCCTTGCGCTCGGCCTCGAGTCTCGCCTCGGCTTTTTCGCGCACCTTGCGCTCGGCCTGGATCATCGATTCGATTTCGATGCGCGCCTTGGCCTCCGCTTCTTCGCGTGTCTTTCTAATGGCTTCCGCGCGTAACCGGCGCTCGACCTCGAGTTGCGCCTCCATTTCCTCGTACGCTTTTTTTATCGCTTCGTCGCGTAACTGGCGCTCGAGCTCCATTTGCGCTTCGGCTTCGGTGCGTGCCTTGCGCTCGGTGGCGACGTTCGCTTCGGCTTCCTCACGCGCCTTGCGCTCGGTAGCGACATTCGCTTCGGCTTCCTCGCGCGTCTTGCGCTCGGCTGCGGCGCGCGCTTCGGCTTCCTCGCGCGCCGTGCGAATGTTGTCCTCGAGCGCCCTCATCTGGGCGCGCGTCTTTGCGTCGCCCTCCTCGCGCGCAATCTGCAGCTCGGTCTCGCGCTGCAATTTTTCGGCAGCTTCCCGCGCGCTCCGCTCGGCCTCAGCCCTCGCCTGCACTTCCGCTCGCGCGCGCGCTTCGGCTTCGATCCTGGCTTTGGCCAGGGCCTCGGTGAGCGCGCGCTCCGCCTGTTCCGCCTTGGCGAGCGCCTCCTGGCGCGCTGCTTCCGCCGCTTTCACGATCGCGTCGGCTTCGCCCCTGATGTGCTCCGCCGACCTGCTCCTTGAGACGGCCTTCCGCGGCGGCACGCGCTTCGGCTTCGGCTTTCGCCCGGGCTTCGGCTTCAGCCCTGGCTGCGGACGCAGCCTCTGCCATCGCGCGCGCCTGCGTGATCGCCTCCTCGGCAGCTTTGGCGCGCGCTTCGGCTTCAGCGCGCGCTTTGGCTTCGGCTGCGGCGCGCCCCTGCGCCTCGGCTTCGGCCCGCATGCGCGCTTCGGTCTCAGCCTTCGCGCGTTCTTCCGCTTGCCGCAGGGCCTCTTCCATCGCGCGCATCTTGGCCTCGACCGCTTCGCGTGCCCGGGCTTCAGCCCCGGCGTGCGCGCGCGCTTCGGCTTCGGCGCGGACGCTCGCCTCGGCTTCGCCACGCGCGCGCGTCTCCGCTTGCATCGCGGCCTCGACTTCGAGCTTGGCTTTGGTTTCGGCTGCGGCGCGCGCTTTGGCTTCGGCTTCCGCCCTCTCCTTGGCTTCAACCGCCGCACGCATGCGCGCCTCAGCTTCAGCGCGCGCTTTCGTTTCGGTCGCCGCCCTGACATCGGCTTCGGCGCGCGCGCGCGCCTGCGCCGCCGCCGCCGCCGCCGCTTCGGCGCGCGCTTTGGCTTCGGTCTCGAGCTTCGCTTTCGCTTGCGCCAGCGCGTGCGCCTTCGCTTCGCTCTCCTGGCGCGCTTTCGCTTCGGCTACCGCGTGTGCGGCCGCATCAGCGCGCGCTTTGGCTTCGGCTTCTGCCTTGGCGCGCGTTTTGGCTTCGTTATTGAGTTGAACAACCGCCGCAGGCGAGGTGAAATCGAGATCGAGATCGGCGTCGGATCCAGCCGTGGTCTGGCCTGCTTCGGGAGGTTGAAAAGAGATCGTGATGTAGCCGTCGGCTACAAGTTTGTCGAGCGCTTGCGCCAGGCTCGCTTCGTCCATGCGCGCTTTTTGCGGCAACTCGGCGACCGTGCATCTGCCATCGACAGCCAGGAACAGCAGACCGAGATCGCGCGGCAGACGGATGGTCCGGTTCTTGACCTCCAGCACGCCCTTGGAAGTCTTGGTAAATATGGTTTTTGGGTGCATTCAGCCCAACCGTGATTGCCGCCAAGATGGCAAGCTGTTGCAAATAGCTGTGGGATCCTAGTATCTTCTAGCAGTATGTCGGACCGCCAACTCCGAGCGGCTGCTGGGCGGAATTCCGCCTTTATGAGTGCCTAATGTAACAATGCAGCATCGGTAGCGCTAGAACGAATAGGATTCTAACGTCATACGGCATGGTCCCTTCCTGCGAAACCACAATCGAGCGAGCGACGAGCCGTGCTTGCTGCGCCGGGCTTGCGCCGCACCTTTGGGGGTTGCGGAAAGGCAACATTCCTAAAGCGTACATTCTCAAGTTGACCCGAAAAGACTGGGCTTTTGTACAACTTTGTGTTAAATCATAACATTATCTCGACCGGCTAATAATTAACTTTAGATGTCCCGTAGTTTTGGGAAAAGGCCTCCGGCGAAAGTCGTTCCGATCTTTTGCGGCGGCGGCGACGGCGTGCAGCCCGCAACGCAGTTGAACATCTCGGCGAAGCGCGCACTCAGCGGTTAGTGTGTATGGGAAATCTCGAATGAGACGAAAGCAGGCCGATCGAGAGAGCGCCGCGGCGTGGCGACATGCCCGCCACGGTGTCTTGCTTGCCTGTGCGATGGTGTTGACCGCCACGGGTACCGCTTACGCGGGCGGCGTCCCGGCAAGACGTTGAGCCAGCGCTGCAGCCGGATTCCGAGGCGCGCCAGCTACTCGCCCAGACTCCCAGCAAGCCGGCTACGCGTGACTCCCTTTTCGACGATCCGCCCGCAACGGATAAGCCGAAGCCGGAGACCCCCGGTAAGCCGGCCTCCCGCGATTCACTTTTTGCCGACGATGCGCCCGCTAAGGATAAGCCGCAGTCGGGCTCCGCGTGGAGGGGCTTCGTACAAGGTGAGGCGGCACGCGCCTATCGCGATCCGGAACATTGGTCCAAGGCGCGCCTGCGGGCCGATGTGACCGGCCAAGGGCAGTTCAGCGAGCATGTGAAATGGAAAATCGGCGGCCGGTTCGACTACGACGCTGCCTATGACCATTCGAATTTCTACGCGCCCGACGTGCGGCGCGACCAGCGTTACGAGTTTACCTTCCGCGAGAATTACCTCGACGTTTCGACCGGCGGCAATTGGGAGTTCCGCCTCGGCCGTCAGCACGTGGTGTGGGGCGAGATGGTCGGACTGTTCATAGCCGATGTCGTGTCGGCCAGGGATCTGCGCGAATTCATCCTGCCCGAGCCCGAGCTCCAGATGCTGCGTATCCCGCAATGGGCTGCGCGCGCCGAGTACTTCGGGAAGGACATGAAGGCCGAGCTGCTATGGATTCCGTATCCGAGTTTCGACGACATCGGCAAGCCCGGGGTCCCGCCCGGGATCCCGGGATTCAAGGGAGCCACGGGAGCAGACTTCTATCCCTATCCGATCACCGGCCCGGGGGGCTCCCAGTTCCTGGGGGAGGATCGCCCGTCCCGCAAGCTTTCCAATACGAACTATGGGTTTCGCCTGTCCACGCTGCAGAGCGGCTGGGACCTCTCGGCTTTTTACTATCACAGCCTTGACATCCAGCCTACCTTCTACCGGCAGGTTTTGCCCGGGCCGGCGCCGGGATTGCTTGTGCAGCCCGGGCCGGCGCCGGGAGCGCCAGTGTTCCTCTATCAGGCGCGGCATGACAAGATCGACCAGGTCGGCGGCACCGTTTCCAAGGATTTCCAAAGCGCGGTGCTCAAGGCCGAGGCGGTGTACACCAACGGCCGTCAGTTCAACGTGACCCGTATCACCCAGCCAAATGGTCTCGTCGAGCAGGACACTATCGACTGGGCGATCGGGCTCGATTTCACTCTGCCGAAGGACGTGCGGCTGAACGTGCAGTTCTTCCAGCGTGCCTTCCTCGACCACGATCCTGACACTTTGCTGCGCAAGTACGAGAGCGGGGTGAGCGTGCTGTTCGACACCATCAAGCTTGCGAACAATGTGGAAGGGCGCATGCTGCTCGTCCACAGCCTCAATCGCAGCGACTGGCTGGTCCGGCCGAAAGTCACCTGGACGTTCGAAAAAAACTGGCGGCTGGCGCTGGGGGCCGACATTTTTGGCGGTCCGCCGATCGGAGTCTTCGGCCGCTACGACGACAACGATCGGGTCTACACCGAGTTGCGTTACTCGTTCTGACCGGGATCATCGCGCAGAAACTCAAGCACGACGTGCCGAACCCTCGGCGCGGGCCATTCCCGGCGCGGGCGCCGTTCGCGAGCGTTTCCGTCGCTACTCTACGACGGTCCGCCGAATCTTGAGCAATGATGACTTCCGAAACACCACGCCGAGCGCCAGCATACTCGCCAAGAACAGCGGGAGAGTCGAAGGTTCGGGTACCGCGGCTATGATGGCATCGGCAAGAATGGCATGAATAGCAGCCGTCGGATGCACTATGTCCCAAAACGCGAAGTCCTCCGGATCTCGGGCATTCGACGCCGGCCGGGTTGGGTTCGCACGAACCCGTTGTAACAAGGTGTCGTGACGTTAGTCAGTCCAAACTGCGCCCGGATTGGCGACGACGCTGTTGAATATGTCATCCGTTTGGAACTGGATGATGTTCAGCGCCAAAGCCGCATCCAATGCATCCAATGCCACATGGAGCGCCTGGTTGAATTGCCCGGAAAGGATGCTGGCAGGGTTGGTCGCTGCGGGGCCCCAGGACCCGAAACGCCGGCGTAAGGCCAAGGTCGGGAATATTCGGAACCACGACGGTCTTTGCTCCGGCGTTCGCGAACGCTTGAACCGCAGCGAGGATGCCGTTGACCGCGGTTGGAATGACCGTTGCGGGATTCAGACCGAGCGCCACAATGTCTGCGATATCGTTGGATCCGGAGAAAACGATGTACAGCGCATTCGGGGTCATGCACGCCGCGGGCGTTAAATGCCTGAACCTCGGCATTCAGCGACCACGGAAATAGTCCCGTCGGAAAGGGGCCGCTAAGGGGGACTGCGTCTACTCTGTTGTAAGTGGTTCGTGCTCCGCCGAATGCGAAGTTGTTGCCTCCCAGGAGCGATGGCCCAAGCGGGAGGTCGAGCCGCTGCGCCACCAGGTCCGTATACACCGGCCCGTTCGAGAAGCGGCCGTTGAAGTAATGGTCGGACGCGGGAAGCTCCGGACGGCCCAGGAATCAAGGTGGTGGCACTGGAAAAGGTTGCCTTGATCGGACAAGCTGTCTCCGATGACATAGATCGCGTCAAATAGAAGGGCCGAACTCGGTGCTGGTATGGCGAGGACGAACAGGACGGCGAAACGAGCGATGACACTGAGACTGCGCGCCATAATATTTCCCCTGATTCGTATTACACTTTCGGACGATACCTCGGACTGCGCCGGACGCATGAGCTTAAAACTATACGCCGGTACCACGGCGCCAGGCCAGTGTGCGCTGAAACCAACTTCGAAACTCCTAGATATTTTGCCGCAAGGCATCGACAACCTCAATGCGGGTAACTCGTTTTGCCGGGAGTATTACCGCAAGGACCGTAGCTACGAAGCCGACGGCAAAGGATATCAGCAGCGATAACGGAATGATCTTGACGTGGGCCGTATAGCCGACGCTCCCGTGCGGCGGAGGCGGCATCGGGATGCCAATGGACGAGATCACCAGCGCCAACGCCACGCCGAGCAGCACTCCCAGGGTTCCGCCGATGAGGCCCAACACGACACTTTCGGTCACGATCAAGCGAAATACGTCTCCGCTGCCGTTGCCGAGCGCCATCATTGTGCCGAACTCTCCCACGCGCTCGAATACGCTCATGTTTACGCTGTTGGTCACGCTCAAAAGAACCATGATCAAGATGATCAACTGCAGGAATCCGAACTGGCGCTTGTAGAGTTCCACGGTCTTTTCGTAGAAGTCGTTCAGCTCGATCCAGGTTTTCACCTCCATGCCTGCCGGTCCCAGCTGCTCCTTCAGCGACGTGGCAATCCGATCGGTGTCCGCCGTCTTTTTTAGCGTAATGACGAGCGCGTTGGCGCCCTGGGTGCCCAGCAGTTCCTGAGCCGCGGTGAGCGGAATCTTCACCGCCCGTGCGTCATAATCGTTGGAAAAACTGCGGAAAACGCCGATCACCTCCAGATCCAGGCTGTTGAGCGCGCCCTCCAGCGCATTGGCGAGCATCGTCACGCGATCGCCGGGCTTCAATTTGAGCCCTTCGCAACGCCATGGCCTACCAGCACGCCAAAAGTATCCTTGTCGGTGAGTTGCCGTCCCGCGGTAATGGTGATGAAACTGCCGAGTTCGGCTTCCTTGCCAGGCTCTACGCCTTCGCCCAGGATCGGCAGGTCGCTGCGGCCGGTATTGAGCAGGCCCGAGAAGTTGAGACGAGCCATCACGTTCTCGACGCCGGCCAGGCCGCGTAATACGTTGCTTGATCGGCTCGGGTTCGGCGATCAGATATTTCTCCGGACTACGCGAGCCGGCGACGATAGAAACCGCTCTTGTACACCTGCAGGTGCCCCGACTGCGAATGTATGAGCGCCTCGGCCAACTGCACGAAGATGTCATTCACCCAACCGCCGGCAAGGATAAGTCCGGCCACACCGAAGACGATCGCTGCCAGCGTCATGGCCGTATGCGCCTTCTGGCGAATGACGTTGCGGAGGGCGACCGCGACCATGGCGTCCGTGTTTCAGCGACTGTGCCGCAAGGCGTCCACGATCTCCTTGCGGGACGCAGTCCACGCCGGATACACGCTCGCGATCAGGGTCGTGCCGACTGCGAGGAGGAAAGCCTCAAGTGCGATTCTCCAGGTGACGAGAATCTCGCCGGTAAACCCATGGGTCATGCCGGGCGGCGGCGGCATCGGTATGCCGACGGCAGAAATTACCGCCGCCAAAGCCACTCCGATCAACAGCCCCAACACCCCGCCAAAGCAGCCCAGCAACACCCCTTCGCTCACGAACAGTCGCAGAATACCGGCTGCGCTTTATTCCCAGCGCCATGGAAGTGCCGATTTCGCTTATTCTCTCGATCACGCTCATCGTCATGGTATTGGAGATGCTGAGCAAGATGATCAATGCAATGATGAGCTGGATGCCCTGGATCTGTTTGGTGAAAAGCGACGCGGTCTTGTTGTAGACATCTGCCAGCTGATGCCATGGAACCACTTCGAATTTGTCCTGTTGCAGCTGGTTGCGCAACCTGGCGAGCATGCTGTCAGTGTCGGAGGTTTCGTTCAGCAGCACGACCCATAAGTGGGAGCCTTTGGTGCGCAGAAGTGTGCGAGCCGCCGCAATGGGGACGCGTAAAGCGGACTCATCGTAGGCTTTGGTGACCGTCGCAAACAAGCCGAGGACGGTTAGCTCGACCGCATTGGTGCCCCCTGAAGCGGTGTTAGCGAGCAGCACCACTTTATCGCCAACCTTTACACCGAGGTTGCGCGCGAGGCCCTCACCCATGATGACGGCAAGCGGTTGGTCCGCCGAAAGGTTCTTGCCCGCCGTTATTTGCACCCCTTTGCCGAAGACGGCTTCGTCCTGCGGACTTACGCCGTCGCCGATAAACGAAAGGGTTGCATCACCGTGGCTGACCAAACCACTGAAGGACAGGCGCGGGGCAACCGCCTTGATCCGCCGTAGCTCATCGGGGGTTTCGAGTTGAGGGATCGCATCAGGCAACAGGAAAGCATAAGGGTCGGCTTTGCCGGCGTCATGGTAGCCTGGCCGCACGATTTGCAAATGGCCCAGTTGCGAGTTGATCGTAGACTCGCGAAAGTCCATGAATATCCACTCGATGAAACCGCTCGCCACGATCAGGGCCGTGATGCCGAACGCGACCGCGCCTATGGCGATGGCGCTGCGGCGTCTTTGGCGCAGGACATTGCGCAATGCCAATGAGAAGTCGAGCCAGATTGTTTGCACGGTCATCTATCAATTGGCCGCAGGCCCGGGCCGCGCGTCGCAGCGGTCGGCAACAGTGTGCGGAAGCGTGACACTTTCTTGCGCAATCGAGAATAGCACCAATTATGTCACCCGCCCACAAAACGATGCTAGATTGCGATTGTCGGTCTTGCGAACCGGATGAAAATCCGAACTCGCTTGACACTCCCCGTCCCCTCGGGGGAGAGCCGAAGCACGCGAGGAGCCAGGTTGGGGTGAGTGATAGGTCGCGCTCGGGGAGGCTGTCCGTGAAATCCGCATTCAGCTACGAAAAGGCGTTTTCGCGCAACATCGGCTGGGTGACCGCATCGGAGCAACAGACGCTGCGCGGCAAACGCGTCGCCATTGCGGGTCTCGGCGGCGTCGGAGGGGCTCATCTGCTAACGCTCACCCGGCTCGGAATCGGTGCCTTTCACATCTCCGATTTCGATACCTTCGACATCGCCAATTTCAATCGCCAGGCGGGTGCCATGACCAGCACCCTCGGCCGCACGAAGAGCGAAGTGCTGTCCGAAATGGCGCGTGACATCAATCCAGAGTTGCGACTGACCGTTTTCGATAAAGGTGTCAACGAGCAGAATATCGGCGCCTTCCTGGAGGGCGTCGATTTGTATGTCGACGGGCTCGATTTCTTTGCCTTTTCCGCGCGCAAGATAGTATTTCCCGAATGCGCGCGGCGGGGGATTCCGGCCACCACGGCCGCGCCGCTGGGCATGGGCGCGGCCGTGCTCAATTTCGTGCCCGGCGGGATGACCTTCGAAGAGTATTTCCGCTGGGACGGTTGCTCCGAGGATCAAATGGCACTGCGCTTTCTCATCGGCCTGTCGCCGGCGTTGCTGCAGCGGGCCTACCTGGCAGACCCGGCCGCCGTCGATTTCAAGGCTCGCAAGGGGCCGTCGACTCCCATGGCTTGCGAAATCTGTGCCGGCATGGCGGCCACCGAGGCGCTCAAGATCTTGTTGCGTCGCGGCACGACAATTACCGCACCGCACGGCATGCACTTCGATGCCTATCGAAACAAGATGGTGAAGACCTGGCGGCCGTGGGGAAACCGCAATCCGATTCAAAGGTTAACCCTGGCGATTGCGAGCCGACAGCTGGGAGTGGGTTGAGCAACATGCTTGTCAGCGAGCAGATTCTCGATCTGGCGCGCTGGGCGCCGAGCGGCGATAACACCCAGCCATGGCGCTTCGAGATCAAAGGCGATCTCGAAGTTGTCGTTCACGGATTCGATACGCGGGAGCACTGCGTGTACGACCTGGACGGACGGCCCAGCCAGATCGCTCTCGGCGCGCTGCTCGAGACCATGCGCATCGCCGCCACGGGCCATGGAATGCGCACCAAGGTCAGCCGCAGGCTCGAAATGCCCGACGAGAAACCGACTTTCGATATCCGGTTCGTCCCCGACCGACAGGTGCAGCCGAGTCTGCTCATCCCCCTTATTACGGTTCGGACGGTCCAGCGCCGGCCGCTCCGCACCAACCGGTTGACGGCAGCGCAGAAATCGGTGCTCGAAGCGAGCGTGGCCCCGAGCCACGAGATTATCTGGTTCGAAACGCCGCAGGAGCGTTGGCGCGTCGCTCTTCTCATGTTCCGGAACGCTAAAATTCGCCTGACCATGCGCGAAGCGTACGAGGTGCATCGCAGCGTGATCGAATGGAACGCCCGATTCAGTGAAGATAAGGTTCCCGATCAGGCGGTAGGAGTCGATCCGTTGACCAGCAGACTCATGCAATGGGTAATGCAGAGCTGGTCCCGTGTCGAGTTTTTCAATACCTGGCTCGGGGGAACCATAATGCCCCGTTTGCAGCTCGACCTCATTCCGGGTTTGGCCTGCGCCGCACACTTCGGTCTCGCGGCGAAGGCAACGCCTGTCTCGATCGACGACTATGTGGCGGGTGGGCGCGCGACGCAGCGATTCTGGCTGGAGGTGACAAGACTCGGGCTATGGCTGCAGCCCGAGATGACTCCGGTCATCTTTGGACGGTATCACCGCGAAGCGATCGAGTTTACCGCCAACGAATCGGTAAGGGTTCTGGCGGCTCAGGTTTCTACCGGCCTCGAGACATTGGTCGGGACCGAGTGCGCCAGGCGGCTGGTTTTTTTCGGCCGCGTCGGTCCAGGCAAAGCGCCAAGGGCGCGTTCCACGCGCCTTCCCCTCTCGCGATTGAGCGTGGCGAGCACTGAAAAACGATAAGCAAATCAGATATTAGAGAGCTCGAACGGCAATTCGGCCGGCGTGCAGCCCGCCTTGCGCATCAGTAACCGTCGCCTTATAGTGGACCCGTCTGTGCCGAATGGAATACCGGGAGGGGGCGGGAGGAAATCATGGCATCAAGAAGAGAAAAGGCCATCGCAGAATTAGGTGAGCCGACGACACTCGGGAGCCACTGGATCATCTTCTACACGGCTATTTTTTGTGTCGGAGGAATGATACTGCCGTCTCTCTATTTGCAGGATGTACGTCCCTTCGAATGGTTGGCGATCCCATTCACCTTTTTCATAGCCAATCTCATCGAATATGGAGTGCACCGGTGGCCGATGCATAGAAACTTGCCAGGTGCTGCTTTCATGCTGAGGCTACATATGATCCACCATAACTATTTCGATGAGAACGAGTATCGGCTGAGAAAGTATCCCGATTATGTCGCTCTCGTGTTCCCGGCGATCGTGCTCAATCTGCTGACACTGTTCGTGGTTCTTCCCATTGCCTATCTGGTATTTCTGACGGTAGGAAAGAATGCCGCTCTTTTATTCATCGCAACGGTCATGGGCTACTATCTGCTGATGCAGCTTATCCACGTAGCGACGCATACCGACGAGAGTCATTGGATCAACTCTATCCCCGGAATCGAATACCTGTGGCGACACCACTATATTCACCATCACCATTCTGAAATGGCCCGTGCCAATTACAATTTCATTATCCCCGTTAGCGATTGGATTTTCGGCACCAACAGGCAGGAGTTGGAGAAACCCGGGGGGCACATCGCACGCGAGGCCGCCCCCCCCTTGCGTTCGCTGCCCGGAGATGAGCGTCGCTGAGATCTCGTAGCGGTAGGCATGTGCCGGGGCTAAGTCGATCTCGGCCTGCCAACGCGCTGGCCGCAGACAGCGGCGCACGGTGTTCCTGATCCAGCCGCGTAGCGGGCGCAATCCCCGAGACGTCACCCGCCGCCTTCAGGCGGTGCATCTCTTCTCAACGCTCTTGGCCAACCACTGGCCCCTTGACGCCCAACCCGGGGCGCGGACACTCTAACCGTTCGGTCACCGCGAAGGCGGCGCCGGTATCGATCGACGACCATGTGGCAGCGGCAGGGGCCATGCAGCGCTTCTAGCTAGCTGGAAGCGGCAAGGCTGGGGCTAATGGCTACGGCCCGAAATGACCCCGGCTATATTCGGCCGGTATTACCGCGAACGCATGGCATTTACCTCCCAATACCTCGGTGCGGGCGCTGGCCGCGCGGGTTGCAGCCGGATTTTGAAGCGTTGCTGGGGGAGGAGTTTGCGAAGCGGATGGTGTTCTTCGCCCGTATTGGCGTAGGCGAGGCACCCCGCGCCCGTTCCACTCGAATGCCGTTATCGCGTCTGGCTTGAACGCCAGACCATAATAATCAATTGGTTAAACAGATCTCCTGAAAAACCGACGTCGACCATGCGATTTGCGCGATCCGATCTGTCGGAAAATTTTACATCGAGCATGCCCCAGCCAGGCCTGAGCTGGTGCCGCAAGAGAACTTAACACTTTGCACGACGAAGGAAGTTTCAACCCTATTTATCTGTTTAAATTGCATTGTTGTCCAGGCGCGGGTGTGAGCGTGGATCTGTCGGGAAATTTTACAACGATGACACCGCGATCAGGTTCGTTCCTATATCTAAATGTTTATAAATGACTTTTTGGCGAGGTACGGATTATGCTCTGGATTCGCCTTGAATGATGTCGGAAAACTTTACAGTCGAATCTCGCTGAAAAGAGTGGAATCTGGTAACTATATGGTTTATTGGTTGTTTATTGTTCTGGCACGGGATGTGCTTTAGATGACGTGTCGGATTGGTTTGTAATTTAGAGTTCATTCATTGAGGAAAGGGAGTGTTTATGAATATGCAAAAATGTAAAAAATTGGTATCGGGGGTGGGCTTGGCGCTTGGCCTGGCATTTGCAGCGACGTCAGCCCAAAGCGCCCTAGTGTATCAATTTCAGGACGATAACATTGAGTTCATCGTTCGTATAGGTAGGCGGCGTGCCGTCGGCGGTGCCAATTACATCGGGCGATGTCACAGTGGGTGACGTCTTTCTCGCTGTTTTTGAAATCCCGACCTTTACCCTCGGTGGCGTCAATGGGATTCCTGCGGGCCAGCAATTGACTGGCGTGGCGGCACAACAGTTACTCGGTTGTACGCTCGGTGGCGTGGCTATTTCTTGCAGTAACGGTGCTATTGGGACAGTGTTTCTCTTTGGGGCTCCTACTCTTGGTTTGAATGCCTATCTCGCCCTCGGAACCGATCCCGACGCTACTGCGGGCGCACCGGGTGCTGCAGGTGGGGGTGCAACGATCGCCATGTTCCTCAATGGAACGGACGGTACAGGTGGTGACAGAGACCTCAACCTGGATACGGCTGTCGACCCAGCAACCAACTGCACCAGCCTGGCTGACTGTGTCGATCAGGCAACCCGGGGCACGCTGTTTCAGGTGGATGGGTTCACGGCTGATCCTGATAACTTCTGGTTTGCGGTCCAAAATTCACCTGGTGCTGGTGACTATGGCACGGCTCTCGCCACAAACAATGCCATCACCCTTCTCACAGCCAACGCTTTTCAAGGCACCTTTTTTAATTTACTTGGACCCATCGGGTATCAGTTCATAACAACGGGTTTGGATTGCGGTAATCCGGGTCCCATCGCTGATGGCTGTGTGCAGGCGGTGATCAATGGACCTGTTCAAGGTGGATCTGGCCTTGTGAATGGAGCCGTCACCCACAGCGACTTTGACGCCAGGAAATTAGGCATCGAAGTGCCCGAGCCTGCCAGCTTGGCGCTTCTCGGGGTGGGTCTGCTTGGCTTCGGCTTCGGCTTGCGCAAGCGGAAAGCTTAACTCCCAGCCAGTTAGAAGGATCTGAGCCCCCTCAAATTGAGGGGGTTTTTTTTGGTCAGGGCTCAGCCGAGCCACCCCGGGGTCCACGCCCGGACAAGAGCTAGAAAGAGCAGCGTCGAATCGACGGCTGCTCTTTTTGTTTTTTCTGCGGCACGGAACAGGGTGAAATCCTACGCTGCGTACGGATTTGATCGAGCAGAGGGTGAGGCGGATGCGTAACCCGCAAGCGGAATCACGTTGGCTCGTCAGGACCGTTTATCCGGCGCACTCCGGCCTTCTCGAGTTCTCGACCCAGCCGACCGCTGATCCAATAGAAGAACATGCGGAAGTCGCTCACCAGCGACCACAGCGGATAGGTGAAAGTGGCCGGACGGTTCTTCTCGATGAAGAAGTGACCGATCCAGGCGAACAAGTAACCTGAAAACAGCGCGGCCAAGATCCAGCGATAGTCCTCGAACAAGAAAATGCAGGCGACGCAGAAAAGCGCCGATCCGGTGCCGACGTAGTGCAGCGCCCGTGTCTCGGGCTTTGCGTGCTCTCGCAGGTAGTAAGGCCAGAACTCGGCGTAAGCGGACAAACGATCGGCCATGGAATCCCTTACCCCATTACAGCCTGTCGGCTCGGGGGTAACCAAGAGCGACTACCCAGCGTCCACGCCGACCGTCCATGACGGCAAGTCCGACAGGCTGCTAGATCAGATTTCCTTCGACGATCGGCGCGTCCTCTATGGTGCCCGTGCGCTCGTTCACCATCAGCCATTTGTCCGCCCCCTTGATGCCGAACATCGCGGATCTCGCCGTCCTCGACCTGCACCAGCCGGTCCGCCATGTCCATGACGCGCCGATCGTGGGTGGAAAAGATGAAAGTGGTCTTGTAGTAGCGGTTGCTCTCTTTCATCAGCTGCAGGATGCCTGAGCCGGTTTTGTGGTCCAGATTGGCGGTCGGCTCGTCCGCCAGCACGATCTTGGGGTGGGTCGCCAGGGCGCGCGCGATCGCCACCCGCTGCCGCTGGCCGCCACTCAACTGGTTGGGGCGACGGTCGGCGTACTTCGCCAGGCCGACGATGCCGAGATACTTGGCGACCCTGTCACGGCGCTCGGCTGCGCTCAGTTCCTTGAGCCTCAGCAGGGGATACTCGACGTTCTCCGCCGCCGAGAGCACGGGCAACAGGTTGAAAGTCTGGAAGATGAATCCGATGGTCCGTGCCCTGAGCTCGGCAAGTTGGTCGGGAGTTCTGCCGGTGACATCTTGCCCGTTGATGAAAATCTTGCCTGTGCGATGGCGTATCGATGCAGCCGATCAGGTTGAGCAGCGTGGATTTGCCGCTGCCCGGACGGGCCGGCGATGGCGAGAAAGACGCCGTCCTCGATGTTCAGCGTGATGTTCTTGAGGGCATGGACTTGCTGCTCGCCCATCTGGTAGTCTTTGCATACTTTTTCGATTTGAACGACGCTCGTGACGCTCATGCACGTCTACCTCCCTAAATGTGCGGGCCAGAGGGCAAACGACACTTAACGGCCGGATATGCCAAGACAATTCTTGAAACGCGTGTTGACCGTGGCTGTGCTGACCCTCGCCGGGCAGTTTTCGCACGTGGCTTGCGCAGCGGATGACGACCTCGCGCGAAGTATACTGGAAAAATCGGACCAGATACGCTTCCCCCGGGAGGGGTTTCAGGTGGACGTGAAGATCGAAAGCGCCGCTGCGGGTCAGGCGGCCGAGGTCCGGAAGTATCGCATCCTCTCCAAGGGCAATGAGAATACCGTGGTCCAGATCACCGAGCCTGCATCCGAACGCGGCCAGATCTTGCTCATGAAAGGCCGCGACCTCTGGATATTCATGCCCAGCATCTCGCAGCCGGTGCGGCTGGCGCTGGCGCAACGCCTCACCGGGCAGGTCGCCAACGGCGACCTCGCGCGATCGAACTTCAGCGGCGACTACACGCCGAAGATTCTGCGCACCGACACCATCGATGGCGAACCATACCATGTCCTGGAACTGACCGCCGTCGACCGCGGCGTCACCTATCACAAGGTCATCTACTGGGTGAAGCAGTCCAATAACTGGCCTCACCGCGCCGAATTCTATTCACTGTCCAACCGCCTGCTCAAAACCGCCCGCTACGAGAACTTCCAGACCATGCTCGGCAAGCCGCGGCCGACTCGGCTGGTCATGGAGGACGCCCTGCGCAAGGGTGAGGAGTCGGTGCTGGAATACTCGGGCATGAGGCTGCGTGACCTGCCCGACAGGGTCTTCACCAAGGACTACCTGCAAAGACTTGAATAACGCCTCGCGTCGTCTCGGCGCGTCGCGATCACGACATCCGGGATACCGCAGGAAACCGCGCCGTGTTTCTGCCCGAAATATTCAATCTGGGTAAAGCGTTCAGGCAGTACTTCGACATCGTCCCGGCATTTTCGGATGCGTTGAAGGACGAGGTATTTCGCATACGCCATCAGGTCTACTGCGAGGAACTGGCTTACGAGCCGCAGCGGCCGGATCGGCGAGAGAGCGACGAGTACGACCCCCATTCGCTGCACCTGCTGATACGCAGCGTGCAGATCGGCGAATTCATGGGTTGCACGCGTCTCGTTCTGACTCGGCCAGGAGACCGTCTCTATCCGCTGCCGTTCGAGAAATCTTGTGCCGCCACGCTGGATCGCTCCATCGTCGATCCGGCCAAGCTTCCGCGCCGCAGCATCGGCGAATTTGGGCGACTCGCAGTCCTGGCCGAGTTTCGCAAACGTCAGGGCGAAAAACAGCACGCGGCGGGCCTTATTGAAACCTTCGGCTCGCTGGTGCGTCCGCGCTTTCCCTACATATTGGCCGGCCTCTATCTCGGCACCATCGAACTCGCGCGCCTGAACGGCATCGACACCCTATTCGTTCTCACGGAAGAGCGGCTGGTAAAGCATTTGCAAGGACTGGGTGTCAAGATGCAAATCATCGGCGGCCCGATCGAACACCGAGGTCAACGCCTTCCCTCGATGATGAGTCCCAGCGGCATTATCGACGACCTCAATTTCATCGTCCGCCCGCTCTATCGCACCATCGCCGCGGAAGTTGCGCAGGAACGCTAGTTCTCTTCACCCGACCGAGGATGCTGCCTTGCCGCGGCGCATTTCTCGGCAAGTCCTGAGCCGCGACAGGTGGGATAGAATCCGCAGCCCATGTCGCAAACTATCCGGTTTGCTGGGTGCACAACCGTGTACCGGGTTACGCTTTCATTTCGTTCACAGGATCACCCGTGCTGATTCAATCTGGAGAGTTGGACACCTACGACAAACCCGACACGTGCGCAATGCTCGTCCAATCGCTACCCGCGGCAGCGAAAAGCTTCATTTCACACAGGATGTATGCGCAAGCGACCCATGCCTGGGACCGGTTGACACCCTCAATCACCGTGACCGATCCGTTCTCCCACCTGGGTCAGGGCGGCCAGGTGATCGCCTATCTTCGCGAGCGGCTTCTCGCCATGCAGGAACTGACGGCGGACGGCCTTGGCCCCAGGTGCGAAGAGTAGTATTCCGCCTGCCCATGCGCTTCAGCGCCTCGACGGTCTCGTCCATGGTCATCAACGGCGTCGTTTTCGCTGAACGCAGCGCTCCCACCGCCCGTGAGCGCCAGCGCCGCCTCGCGAGTGCTCCGGGTCCTGCCCGTCGGAAATTTTTACAAGGGCAATACGAGCATCGGTATTGCCGCTAATATTTATCTTATTGATCAGTATGACAATTTTTAGTTTTCCGTCGCGCGAGACCACAACTTGAAGGGTCGGGCACGCCTTCCGCCGTCCAAAATGTCGGAATTCTTTACACGAATCGAGCTTCTTAACCGGGCCTACTACGGTCGCCTCGCACACCGGTTCCATAGGTATGTTATAATATTCAATTACTTAGATACATAAGCCCTTTTCCTTGCAAGGATATTAGGCATGTCGGATTTTTTTACACTTACGTAAGCGCACCCCTCGGATATCTTTGTATGTCACTGATTTTATGATAGTTACATTTTTGGCACGTGTATTGCTTTGCACCAAATGACGACGCATTACCGTCAAATCCTTGGACCATTACCATCGAATCCTTGGGGAGAAATTCATGCAACTGAAAGCAAAGTTACTCACGGCCTTGACAGTACTTTCGTGCGGCCTTTCCGTCGACGCTATGGCGGCTTGTCCGGGGGTAGTCACTCTTCCTGCGAACACCGCAGCGAACTCCGTGACATTCGGGGACGCAATAAGCTATTCCCTGCCTATACTGAACTTAAACGTTCAGTCGAGCCCCGGCCAGATTGACGACTGTATCGTGGTGGCGACGGGCTCCAGCGGCGGTCCCATCAATACGAATTTCGCAGGCATGGATAACGCCTATGCGACCCCAAGCGGCACGGCAACTTTTTTCCGCACGGGCGATCCTGTAAATAGCCCTGACCCGGGCCAAGTAGCGGCGTTCACCGGGGATGCCGCCACTACCTGGGATACGCGCTTGACGGCGTTGAATTCGTTTCTGGCGGGAAACAGCATGGTCATATATTTCAATCACAACCAGACGGCTTCCGGGCCAGGCAGCATCGACCAGGACCTCTTCATCTGGACCCGGATCACGTTGGTAGATGATGCAAGGCGTATTGCCCACTCTGGCCTTTTACGCGGCCTCGTCGCCGGGTAGTGCGATCCCCAACTTCGGCACTCCGGGGGGTAATCCGACGGCATATACGGGACCCCAGCCCCCGATTCTTCCCGGCACCTATCCTACGGGAGCGGATGGCACCTGTCCGCCGTCGACCACGGGTACTTTTCCCCGAGGTGGTGTAGGGACAGGAACGGGCGGTGCGACAGCCGACGCGTGTTTCATGGTGCGGGCGCTCGGGCAGGTCTGTTTGAATGGGCCAGTCGGAATTGGTACCCCTGTGCCATGCGATGGTTCTGGCGGAGCTGTAGTAGCGACCGTCAACCACAACCTTGGTGCCAACGAAGTTGCCAACGCCATCGTTTTCCCCGAGATCAACACCATCCTGGGACTCCCGAATTTTGGTGGCTATGACCTACTCTCCGCGGACATTCGCATGGGCTGCAACCCGGCTACGATCACAGGCAGCCGGCGCAGCCGTGCCCACCTGTCCGCCGGGATCCGATGTTGAACAACGGCTTCGAACAAATCTTCATTGCCCAACTTGCGACGACGCCGGGCCCTCCCAGCATTATTCCGGAACCTGGAACGCTGGCGCTCCTTGGCCTGGGTTTGTTGGCAGCGGGTCTAGGGGGAGTGAAAAGGCGTCTGAAAATTTAACGGACGGCTACCCGATAAAGCCCCCGGAAGCGGGGGCTTTTTCTTTGGTGCGGCCGGTAAAGCGCAGCCGCTTGTTATGAGTTTTCATAACCGTGCGCTAAACTTGGGCCAGACGCAAATTCAGAGTTACATGTCCGGTTCACGAGGCCGCCTCGTTTTCGGCTATCGAGGCGGTCCGGGCGTAACTTCAAACTTGGATACCCGCAAGCTCTAGCTGATCCATGCCCATCGGTTCACTAGTCAGGTCCCTCGTCGCTCTCATTGCGGTAGCGGCCGTGGCCGGTTGCGCGGAACCTGACCCGCTACAATTGCTTGCGCAAGCCAAGCAGCTCAAGGAAAAAGGCGATAACAAGGCGGCATTAATATCCCTGAATAACGCTCTGCAATTGGATCCCGGTATCGCGGAAGCGCGCTATCTGGTCGCTGCCATAAGGTATGAAGCGGGTGATTACCCGGCGGCCGAGGAAGGATACAGGAAAGCACTCGAGCTCGGCTTCGACCCCGCCATGATACAGGCGCCTCTGGCGTGGACGCTCTTGATGCAGCGGCAGTATCAGAAGGTATTGGACGAGACCAAATCCGCTCCCGAGTCCGCCGACATACTCAGCGTTCGTGGGGGAGCCCAGTTGAGCCTTGGGCAAGCAGCATTGGCGGCAAGCTCATTCGAGCAAGCCCTCAAGCTGGACCCGCAGTTCGCCCCTGCGTTATTGGGTCAGGCGAGAATGGCAGTGGCCGAGCAAAAACTGGACCGGGCAACCGAACTCGTGAATAGCGTCCTGCAGAGGACGCCGAGGGATGTCGGGGCGTTGTTCTTTTCGGGTGACCTGCATCACTACCAGACGAACAACGACAAGGCTGCGGCAGCCTATAGTGAGATAATCAAAATCCAACCGGCGAATTTCCCGGCGCTTCTGCGCCGTGCAACGGTCCTTGCCGAGATCGGTCAATTCGATGCCGCCCAGGCCGATATCGACGCCGCACGCAAGGTCACTCCCAGGAATCCTGCTGTCGATTACACCCAGGCGCTGCTTCTTTTCCGTCGCGGCAAGCCGACGGCGGCGCTGGAAATCGTCCAAAAAGTTTTGTCCGTCGCGCCGAATCATATGCCCAGTCTGCTATTGGCGGGCCTGTTGCATTATTCCTTGAACTCCCTCCAGCAGGCGGAGGGGCATGTCAATCAATTCATCGATCGCAGCCCCAACAGTCTTTTCGCTCGCAAGTTGCTAGTCTCGATCCTACTCAAGAGCAACCAGGGCGCGCGTGCCCTGCAGACGCTCGAGCCTTTGCTCAAATCAATGCCGAAGGATGCTCAGTTGCTGGCAATGGCCGGCGAGGCATACATGCAGCTCAAGCAATTTACACGGGCTGCGGAATACCTGCGGCGGGCCGCTAGCATAGCGCCAGCCGATGCGGACCTGCAAACCAGGCTTGGCATGACTGCGCTCGCCCTGGGAGAAACCGATCGCGCGGTTGCTCAGCTCGAGTCCGCCTCGAAGCTTGACGTCGGTTTCAGCCGGGCCGATACGCTTCTCGTCATGACGTACCTTGGGAAGAAGGAGTACGACAAGGCTTTGGAAGCAGCGCTCAAGCTGCAGGAGAAAGAGCCTAAGAATCCCGCTGTCTACGATCTGCTTGGCGGCGTCTATCTGGGACAAAAGGATCGGGCTAACGCCCGGAAGAGCTTCGAACGAGCACTGAGCTTGCAACCGGATTACACGCCCGCTGCGATGATGCTGGCGCACTTGGATTTGAGCGCCGATGATGCGAATAGCGCGCGCAGCAGATTCAAAGTAATCCTCGCAAAGGACGGCAAGAACGTCCAGGCGATGATCGGCTTGGCAAGTGTCGAGCGGGCGATGGGTAATTCCAACGAGTATGCCTCTTGGCTCGAAAAGGCCAGAAGCGCGGATTCAACGGCTCTGATGCCGCGCCTGTTGCTCGTAAGCCATTACTTGCAGAAGAACGACGCAACTCAGGCGCTCGCTGTTGCCACGGAGGCCAAGAATATCCAGCCGAAACATCCCGATGTCCTCAACCTGCTGGGCGAAGCGCAATCTGCCAGCAACGACAAGGCCGGCGCGGTGACAACCTATGCGAGCCTGGTTAGTCTGGTACCGCAGTCCCCCCTGGCACACTACCGGTTGGCGACAGCCTATATGGGAAACGTGAACTACGCCGCTGCGGCGGACTCGCTCAAGAAGGCGCTGAAGCTGAAGGCCGACTATGTGGATGCAATGGCGGCACTCGCAATGCTCGAATACCGTGCTGCGAGATACAGCGAGTCACTCAGCCTGGCTCAGCAAATTCAACGCCAGGCTCCCAAGCTGCCGGTCGGCTACACGCTGGAAGGCGACACCTTGATGGCGCAGAAGAAGTTCGCGCTCGCGGAAAAAGCCTTCGAGAAAGCGTTCGCTGTGCGTAGAGGCCCCGCCCTGGCGATAAAACTGCATGTGGCCGCGAGCCAGGCCGGGAAAACCCAGGAGGCCAACAGCAGGTTGCTGCAATGGCTGCGTGAAAACCCCGGGGACACGACATCCCGCTTCTATCTGGCCGATGCCTACGTCAAGTCACGCGAATATCAATCGGCAATTCAACAATACGAGTTGATACTCAAGAAGGACCCGGACAACTTCCTGGCAGCCAGTAATCTTGCCACCGTCTACCGGCAGGAAAAGGATCCGCGAGCCCTGGAGTATTTCGAGAAGAGCTACAAGCTGAAGCCGGACAACGCAACCATTGCCCATAGTCTGGGCTGGATGCTGGTCGAACAAGACAAGCTGCAGCGCGGCCTCGAGTTATTGCGTAAAGCCAGTTCCTGGGCTCCTTACAATCCCGAAATCGGCTACCATCTCGCATTCGCGTTGGCCAAATCCGGTGAGAAAGCCCAGGCCCGCCGCGAGCTGGAGCGCATACTTGAGAACAAAAGCGACTTTCCCTACAGGAATGAGGCTCAGGCGCTGTTAAAACAATTGTAGCGCCAACCGAAAACAGGCCGCAGGCCCGACGGTCATCTTTCAGTTTTGCCGAGTTGCCTTTTGGCGGCTGCGGAACCGCCTTGTAAGTGCCTGTAGCATCAGCCTTAGTTTCCTTCTGGTGTAAGCTCAACGGAAGCACGTTGGTCAACCTGACGCCGGTTTCCGCGCTCCTCCCAACCGGGAACACGGTGATCTACGATCCGCAGGGGCAGCCGTCCGGTGGCAACGTCGGCGGGGAATGGGCCTACGCGTCCGGCATCAACTTCCAGGGGGCCCAGCAGGGGATTTCCAGCACCGGGTCGGCATTTTCGGGCAGCCAATTTCAATGGATCCGACCTTCAGTCCCCAACTGCCGTTGACGGCCTTCAGGACCGGTATTCTTTCGAAAGGCGATAACACTGCTACCGGAAATGGCGGCGTGACTGGCTCCGGCGGCATGATCATGGACACCGTTCAGTTCAAGCTTACGGGCGTACCCAGCGGGTTCACGCTCAACACGCCCGGCGCGCTCAGCAATGTCGTTTTCCAGTATGGGACGAGCTTGAACGAGCCGTTCCTGAAGACCGCCCCAGCGCCCGGGACCGTAGCCCTGCTGGGGTTGGGCTTGTTTGGATTCCTTCTGATGCGCAGGCGAAAGATCGCCTGAGCCCTGCCTGTGGTGTGTAAAGGAAAAAGGCCCGCGTAGGGCCTTTTTCTTTGTTCTGGGGCCACTAGCGTAACGCCAGAACGCGCTCCAGCTTCCTTGCTAAAATGTCTTGCAAGGGAGCCACGCCGCAATTCGCGCGGGCTGCACCCCTCTGCCCTCCCGGTGTGTTGCCAAGGACGATCATATGGCTGGATCGCGACTTCAATTGAGCTCCGCCAAGCGCTTCGCAGCGTTACTCTTCATCGCCTTGATTGCCATAGGGTGCGAGGACCAGAGCGCAAGCGTCGAGCAGTTGCTGGCCAATGCCCGGCAGCAGCGCGAGAAAGGCAACCACAGCGCCGCCATTATCCAGCTCAAGAATGCGGTGCAGGCATCCCCCGAGAACGCCGAAGCGCGCTATCTGCTGGGACTCACTTACAACGAGACGGGCGATTTCGGATCGGGGGAAAAAGAATTGCGCAGGGCGCTCGAATTGAGCTATGACCCGGCGAAAGTCGTCCCGCCGCTCGGGAAAGCGTTGCTCGCATTGGGTGAATATCAGAAGGTTCTCGACCAGGTTCGTCTCGAGGGCGATCCCGGAAACCAGGTGCAGGCCGAGATCCTGACCGTGCGCGCGCAGGCGTTGGTCGCGCTGAAACGCACTCCTGAGGGAAGCGGGCTGCTGGAGCAGGCGCTCGCCAAGCAGCCTGAGTTCCCCGACGCGTTGCTTGCACAGGCCCGCCTTGCCGCCAGCGTTGGGAAACCGGACGAGGCCGGGAAACTGATTGAACGCGCGCTTGCGAGCACGCCCAAGAGCGTCGAGGCCTGGCTCATGAAGGGCGATCTCGCCCGGGCGGTGAACCCGGATGCGGCAGCGGCGGCGTACCGGAAGGTCCTCGAGGTCAGCCCGGAGAACGTTCCAGCCCGGCTGAACATGGCTTCGCTGGAAATCGCGGGCGGTAGATTCGACGAGGCGCGCAAGCAGCTCGAGCCGGTGAAAAAAATCGCGCCCAACAGCCCGACGGTGCGCTACCTGGAGGCGCTGATCGAGTTTCGAAAGTCGAACTATCCCGCCGCGCGAGAGGGTGTCCTGCAGGTCCTGAAAGGGGCGCCGAATCACCTGCCGAGCGTGCTTCTCGCCGGCGCGGCCGAGTACGCTTTGGGTTCGCACGCGCAGGCGCAGGCCCATCTCACCCGTGTCATCGAGCGCGCCCCCGGTAATTTGTACGCCCGCAAGCTGCTCGTCGCATCGCTCGCGAAAAGCGGCCAGGCGCTGCGCGCGCTCGACGTGCTGCAGCCGGGGCTTAAGCAGGCGCCCGAGGATAGCGTGCTGCTCGCGCTCGCTGGAGAGCTGAGCCTCCAGACCAACGATTTCGCCGGGGCGGCGCGGTGGTTCGACAAGGCCGCGAAGGTCGATCCGAAGAGCGCAGGGGCCCGCACTGGCCTGGGCGTGAGTCGCCTGGCGGCGGGTGAAACGGACCGCGCGCTCGCCGATCTCGAAGCCGCCGTGCAGCTCGATTCCGAGAAATACCAGGCCGACATCCTGCTGATAATGTCATACCTGCAACGGGCGAGTTACGACCAGGCGCTGACGGCGCTCCAGACGCTGGAAAAGAAGCAACCCAACAATCCGCTTACCCACAACTTGAAGGCCGCGATCTATCTCGGCAAGAAAGAGGTTCCCGCCGCGCGCAAGCATCTCGAGCGTGCGCTGGCGCTGAAGCCCGACTATGTGCCGGCGGCACTGAATCTCGCGCAGCTCGATTTGCAGGAGAAGAACGCCCCTGCCGCACGCCGGCGGTTCGAGGCGATCCTCGAGAAGGACAACGGAAACGTGCAGGCGCTGCTCGCACTGGCCGAGCTGGCACCGCGCCTCGGCGCCACCCAGAAGGAACAGATTGACTGGCTCGAGCGCGCGCGCCGAGCGAGTCCGGATGCGGTGCAGCCACAACTCCTGTTGGCGCGGACCTACGCGCAGATCGGGGATGCCAAGAAGGCGCTCGAAATGGCGCAACGGGCGCAGGCTGCAAACCCGGACAATCCCGAGGTGCTGGACACGCTGGGCGCGATCCAGCTCAGTATGGGAGACAAAAACCAGGCGCTCTCGACCTACACCAAGCTTGCCGCACTGCGACCCGATTCACCGGCGGCGCTCTACCGTCTAGCCAACGCCCAGATGCTGAACGCCGACACGCCGGGAGCGGCGGCGACGCTCAAGAAGGCGCTGGCGCTGAAGCCCGATTTCAGCGAAGCGCTGTTGGCCATGACCGAGCTGGAGCTACGCGCCGGCCGCTTCCCGCAGGCAATGAAAATCGCTCGGCAGTTGCAGAAGCAAAACGCCAAGTCGCCGCTCGGTTTCGCGCTCGAAGGCGATGTCCTGCTGGCGGAGAAGAAATACCCGCAAGCGGCCGCAGCTTATGAAATCGCCTATGGCATCGGCAAGAGCGGAGCGCTCGCAATGAAAATGCATACCGCATACGCGCAGGCCGGCAAGCCGCAGGAGGGCGAGGCGCGGCTCGCGCAGTGGCTGAAAGAGTCACCCGACGACGGCAGCGTGCGGCTGTACTCGGCCGACGCCAGCTTGAAGAGGGGCGATTACAAGAATGCGATCGAGCACTACGAACGCATCAGGCAGAAGCAGCCCGACAACATCGTGGTATTGAACAACTTAGCGTGGGCCTACCAGCAGACGAAAGATCCGCGGGCGCTGGAGGCCGCCGAGCGCGCCTACAAGCTCAAGCCGGAAAATCCCGCGGTGGCCGATACTCTCGGCTGGATACTGGTGGAGCGAGGGGATACCCAACGCGGGCTCAAGTTGCTGCAGAAGGCGGCCGCGGACGCGCCCAGGGCCCTCTCCATCCGTTACCATCTCGCGCAGGCTTGGCTAAAAGCCGGCGAAAAGGCGAAAGCCCGCGACGAACTGGAGGGCTTGCTCTCGGCCGGCACGAAGTTTCCGGAGCAGAACGAAGCGCAGAACCTGCTCAGTCAGTTGCGCAAGTAGCCGGGTTAGTCCTCATGATTCTCGTTACGGGAGGCGCCGGCTTCATAGGCGCAAACTTCATTCTTGACTGGATCGCGACGGAGGGCTCCCCGGTCGTGAATGTCGACAAGCTTACCTACGCGGGTAATCTTGGGAATCTGGCAGCGCTAAAGAACGATCACCGTCATCACTTTGTGCGCGGAGACATCGGCGATCGTGCACTCATACGCCAGTTGCTCGCCCTGCACAGGCCGCGCGCGATTGTTCACCTTGCCGCCGAAAGTCACGTCGATCGGTCGATACATGCGCCGGGCGAATTCATCCAGACCAATGTGGTCGGCACGTTCAGCCTGCTGGAAGAAGCGCGTGCGTACTGGACCGGCCTGCCGGAGGGCGAACGTCAGGCATTTCGCTTCCTGCACGCTTCCACAGACGAGGTGTACGGTTCGCTGCAGCCGGGCGAGCCTGCGTTCCACGAACGCACCGCCTATGCGCCGAACAGTCCCTACAGCGCCTCCAAAGCCGCCTCGGATCATTTGGTGTGCGCCTATCGTCATACCTATGGCTTGCCGACATTGACGACGAACTGCTCGAATAATTATGGGGCGTATCAGTTCCCGGAAAAGCTGATCCCACTCATGATTCACAACGCGCTGGCCGGCAAACCGCTGCCGGTGTACGGCGACGGCATGAATATCCGCGACTGGCTGTATGTAGCGGATCACTGCAGCGCGATACGAGCGGTTCTCGCCCACGGACGCGCCGGCGAAACCTATAACATCGGCGGCAACAGCGAGAAATCCAATCTCGACGTCGTACGCACGCTCTGTGCACTGCTCGATGAGGCGCGTCCGCGCCCGCATGGCGTCTATGCCGACCTCATCACCTTCGTCAAGGACCGGCCGGGGCACGACCGTCGCTATGCCATCGATGCAGGCAAGATAAGGGGTGAGTTGCACTGGCGCCCGCAGGAAAGCTTCGAGTCAGGGCTCAGGAAGACGGTTCAATGGTACTTGGATCACGCAGACTGGGTGCGCGACGTGACGAGCGGCGCCTACCGGACGTGGCTGGAGAAAAACTACATGGCTCGGGGTACGGCTTGAAAGGCATTGTTCTTGCTGGAGGCTCCGGGACTCGCTTGTATCCCGCAACGCAGGTGGTGTCGAAGCAGCTGCTGCCGGTGTACGACAAGCCGATGGTCTATTACCCGCTATCCACGCTGCTGCTCGCGGGTATCCGCGACATTCTGGTCATCTGCACACCGCACGATACGCCGCGCTTCAGGGAACTGTTGGGCGACGGCGCGCGCTGGGGCATCAAGTTGAGCTACGCCGTGCAGCCCAAGCCCGGAGGCATCGCGCAGGCTTTCCTCGTCGGGCGCAAATTCATCGGCAAGGATGCGGTCGCGCTGGTGCTCGGCGACAACATTTTCTACGGCCACGAGCTGTCCGTCATGCTCCAGCGCGCCGCGGGGCGCGAGAGCGGCGCAACGGTGTTCGCTTACGCGGTCAAGGACCCCGAGCGCTATGGGGTGGTCGATTTTGACGCAGCGGGCCGCGCGATCAGCATCGAGGAGAAACCTGCGAAACCGAAATCGCACTACGCCGTGGCAGGGCTCTACTTCTACGACAACCGCGTCGTCGGCATCACCCGGGGTCTCAAGCCTTCCGCCCGGGGGGAGCTGGAAATCACCGACGTCAACCTCGCCTACCTGGAGCGGCGGGAGCTTGAGGTTGTCGCGTTGAGCCGCGGCTACGCCTGGCTCGATACCGGAACGCACGAATCGATGCTCGAGGCGGCGACTTTCATCGAGACCATCGAGCGCCGGCAGGGATTGAAGATCGCCTGCCCGGAAGAGATCGCCTTTCGCATGGGCTACATCAACGCGAAGCAGCTCCGCGCGCTCGCTGCGCCGCTCGCCAAGAGCGGCTACGGCGAGTATCTGCTGCAAGTGCTGACCGAGAAGCCGCGCCCATGAAGGTCATCCGCACCGCGCTGCCCGGGGTGCTGCTCCTGGAGCCGAAGGTGTTCGGGGATGCGCGCGGATTTTTCTTCGAGAGTTACAACAAGCGCGCATTCCAGGAAGCGACCGGTGCCGACGTTGACTTCGTGCAGGACAACTGCTCGCGCTCGGCGAAGAATGTGCTGCGCGGCCTGCACTATCAGATTCGGCATGCGCAAGGCAAGCTCATCCGCGTCTGCGTGGGAGAAGTCTTCGACCTCGTCGTAGATGTCCGCAAGAGTTCGGCAACTTTTGGGCAGCACGCGGCATACAGGCTTTCCGCCGAGCGCAAGTGCATGGCATGGGTCCCGCCGGGCTTCGCGCACGGCTTTCTGGTGCTCTCGGATTATGCCGAGCTCCTCTACAAGACGACCGATTACTGGTTTCCGGAGTTCGAGCGTACCATCGCCTGGAACGATCCGGATCTCGGGATAGCGTGGCCGCTCGCGAGCGAACCCCGGTTATCGGCGAAGGACAAAGTCGGGGCCCGGTTGAAAGATGCTGAGGTCCTCGATTGACGAAGATTCTCCTGACCGGCGCGCGGGGTCAGATTGGATGGGAGCTGCGAAGCGCGCTGGCGCCGCTCGGAGAAATCGTTGCGCTTGACCGGTCCAGCATGGACCTTGCCGATCCCGACTCGGTTCGGCGCGCCATTCGTGACGCGAAGCCAGATTTGATCGTCAACGCAGCCGCCTATACTGCGGTCGACCGCGCGGAATCCGAACGCGAGACCGCACATCAGGTCAATGCCATCGCGCCCGGCATCATGGCGGAGGAAGCCAAGCGCATCGATGGCGCGTTGATCCACTATTCGACCGACTATGTGTTTGATGGCGAGAAGCCGGAGCCGTATCTCGAGTCCGATACGGCGCATCCGCTCAACATCTACGGTGCTTCCAAGCTGGCCGGCGAGCAGGCGATCCAGCAAACCGGTGCCCGACATTTGATCCTGCGCACAAGCTGGGTGTACGGAGGGCGCGGCAACAACTTTTTGCTGACGATTTTGAGGCTGGCAACGCAGCGCAACGCGCTCCCCGTGGTCGATGATCAAATCGGAGCACCGACTTGGAGCCGGCTGATCGCACAAGCCACCGCACTGCTTGCGGCGCGTGGCCTGCCTGGCGACCAAGGCGATGGCGTGTGCAACCTGACTGCCGGCGGGCAGACTTCGTGGTATGGTTTCGCACGAGCGATACTAGAGCTCACCCCCGTGGACGCGCAGCGGCGGCTCGACCCGTCCAGGCTCGTTGCGGTCCCGAGCGCGCAGTATCCCACGCCCGCGCGGCGCCCGCGCAATTCGGTGCTGTCACAGGCCAGATTGGAACGCGATTTCGAGTTGACAATGCCGGATTGGAAATATGGGCTGCGGTTGTGCCTGCAGGAGGTCCAATCCGCGCCTCGTAGCTAGCCGATTCGATGTTTCCCGCGCAAATGGTGTAGCAATCATCGTTGCAATTGTTTGAGCAAAGCCTGCGCCGCTTCGCGTTGCGCAAACTTGTCGCCTTTGGCCAGCAGCTTCTCCAGCTCCTCTGCCGCTTGTGCCTCGTCGCCGGATTTCGCCAAGGCGACCGCCAAGTGGTAGCGGATCTGACGATTTTGCGGAGCCAGGTTTGTCGCCTTTCGAAGGATTTCTACGCCGCGCGCGACTTTACCCTGTTCCAGAAGCAACCAACCCACGTTGTCGGCAATCGCGGCATTTTCAGGCATCAGTTGATACGCTTGCTCAAAATAGCTTAGCGCCCGGGGATCTTTTTCCCTGTGATAAAGCGACGCGAGATTATTGAGAGCCGGAACATTCTTCGTATCTTTCCGGAGAACGGATTCGTAAACCTCGATTGCCGCTTTATGGAAACCCGAATTGACGTAATGGGTCGCCAGATAAAGCTGCGAGCCAAGATCGTTCGGGTTGTCTTTCAGCCACTGGTTCAACCGTGCATCAGCTTGTTTGGAATTGCCGGCAGCCGTTGACGCAGCATGCCACTTGACCGCCAGCGTCCCGCTCTTGGCGATGTTAAATGCTTTCTCATAGCTTTTTTCAGCGGCAGCGAATTTGCGTTGGGCAACAAGATTATCCCCTTCCAGGGAATAGCCGATGGCCAGCTTGGGATGACGCTTTTGCAAATGCTGAGCCAGTTTTATCGATTCGAGATGCTTTCCGGCGCGAAATTCGAGTAGCGCAAGGGCAGTTTGAGCTTCCAGATAGTCTGGTTTGAGGCGCAGCGCTCGATTCAGAGATGCCGTCGCTGCGGTGTAGTTTTCAGTCGCCATTTCCGCACTGGCAAGGCGATAGTGCACCGTGGAGGAGTCCGGAAGCTTCCCGGCAAGGTTCTTGTAGGTCGCGAGCGCACTGGTAGTGGCGCCGCTTTCGAATTGGGCCTGACCCAGCACGTTCAGAACATCCAAATGATCGGGATGTTTGATTCTGAGGTCGGAGGCCAGCGCGAGCGCCTTTTTGGGCTCTCCGGCCTTTAAGTAATGGTTGGCTAGGAAAATGCCGACTTCGAGCTCGCTAGGATTTTCTGCGTAGGCCTTCTCGAGCCAGGAGACGGCCCCCTTGACGTTGCCGAGAGCGTTCTCCAGCTTCGATAGCCCGACCATTGCGGGAACGCTCTTGCGGTCTTTTGCAAGTATGCTTTGGAACCGAGTGCGTGCGCTCTCGTAGCGTTTTGCCGCTAGATCGAGTTGCGCCAGATTCATCACCGCGGGCAGGTAACCGGGTTCGCGCGCCAGTGCTGACTCGAAGCTCTTTCGCGCATTCGCGTCATCCTTTTTCCCCAGGTAGGCGGCACCCAAAAGGTTCAGGGCAACCGGATTGCTGGTGTTTTTTTGCAACTTCAAAGCTGCCGCAAGCGCGCGATCGTATTCCTTGGCGTCGAGAAGGGTCAAGATGAGGACAGTCTCGGCATGGGATTGTGATTGTCCCAAATTGAGCTCAACGGCGGATTCCAGTTCCTTGATCGCACGTTCGGTTTCTCCCGCGGCGAGGTGAGCCATGCCGAGCTTGGTGCGCAGTCCGGGACTTTTCGGCTCAATGGCCACCGCGCGCAACAGATATTCGGTGGCCTTGGCAGGCTGTTTGAGCTGCATGTAAGCCTCACCGGCCAGGATCAGCAGCCCACGGTCGCCAGGGGCTTGTTTCAATCCAGCTTGTATCGTCTCCAATGCGCCCTGTCCCAGCTGACTTTTCAATTGCGTAGAGGCGAGCAACCTGCGCGCCAGCAGGTTGTCCGGATACCGATCCAGAAATCTCTTGAGCCGCGGTTCGGCCTGTTGCAGCGCTCCCAGTGCATGGTGTACGACACCCGCCATCAGGAGGCTGGGCATATGGTCCGGTTCCACCCGCAGGACTTGTTCGACGGAAATACGCGCGGCCAGGTAGTCACCCTTGTGAAAATCGAGCATGGCCTGCGCGTAATTCGCGTGCGCGCTGCCAGGCACGATTCTTTTTATGGCGTCGATATCCGGCTGTGCCGCAGTGAGCTTGCCCGAGCTGAGATGCATCGATGCCCGGCGGACGCGCGCAATAACGTTTCCAGGGTCGATTTCCAACGCCCGCCCGTAGACGTGGATTGCCTGCTCATCCGCTCCCTGCGAACGAAGCAAATCTCCTTTGAGCAGCCATGCTTCAACATTTTGGGGCGCCGCAGCGAGCGCCTGCTCCACGAAGCCAAGTGCGGCTTTTGGGTCTTTCTCTGCCGCGGCAAGTCCCGCTTGTCCGAGCAATGCATCAGGAAAGTCAGGCTGCAATTTGATGGCATGTTGAAACGAGCTTCTGGCATCCGAAAATCGGCCCAAAGCCAGTTGCGCGCGCCCCCGCAATCCGATTAACTCCGCAGATTCACCTGAATCGGCTGTCTCATCCAGTAGTTGCTGAAATTTTCGCTGCAGTAACAACGAGCGTGCGAGGTGCGGCACGATCTGCGCAGGTTCGAAATCTCCGGCCAGCGCTTTGCGAAGTGCTATTTCGGCGGGTGCAGCCTCGCCTGCCTGAACATAGACGACACCCAGAAGATAGGAAGCCTCGATGTTGTCGGGATCCTTCTGGAGCACGTTTCGAAGCAGAATCGCAGCTGCTTTGCCGTCTCCTTTTGCCTGAAGTTGCCACGCATCGGCGATCAATTGCTCGGGCGATTCCTCCTTGGTGCATCCTCCAAGGAAGACGGCCAGGAAGCACGCCGCGACTGCCAGTAATCTTGTGGTCATTGGCATGAAAATCATCTTATGGCAGATACTGCACCCGCCTTCCTCGGATCAGGCAAGGGCGGCATGCGGGAAGGCGGGTTGCCCGCGTTATGGGCTGCTTCAGGCGCTGTCTGGAACAGGGTGACGCCCTGGGCCGCCATTGGCCCAAGTGCGAAAGCATCTATGCGGTGGGCGAGTTCGATTTCAAACTTACGTTCGGCGATACAATAGACGCCCAAAAAAAACCCTCCAATTCGGAGGGATGTGGCTAGTCGATCACCTTAAACAGGGCACAATCAGACTACCCTTTTGCGGCGGGCTCCTGCCCCAAAGCCCAGCAGCCCCAACGCGAACAGAGCGAGTGTGGCAGGTTCCGGAGCAGCCCTCCGCGCGATAAAGAGCTGCTCGAAGCCGTTATTCGCGATCGCCCCAGGTGTGCACCCGGTAGGACCTACGGTGGCAGGATTGCAACCGATTCGAAGGTCCACCTGCACAACGTCATACCCGCCAAAATTGACCGAATCCAGGATAGTCTGGATTTCGGGGAAAATTATTGCATTAGCGACTTGATTGGCACCAAGGTTCTCATTGACGGTGCTCACTTCCGTGCCATCGCAAGGTTGGGGCAATCCAGCTGCATTGAGGCACACCTGCCCTTGGGCGCGCACGAAGAAACACGCGTCACCATTCCCAGCGCCCGTGCCGACGTCACCGGAGGGGAAGGTTTCTCCGGGAATAGCTGTGGGAGTAGCACTGCAGTTGCCATCCGCTTGCCGTAGGGTAGGTGGAACTGGCAAGCATCTGGGGGCCGGCATACGCCAACGGGTTCCCGCCGGGCTGGCCGAAGTTCTGAAGGCCGGTATTGTTGGGTATCGAAGTGATATAAAAGTATTGGGTGGGCGACCCTCCGGCTGCCGCGCAAGTAGCTGCGGCCACCGGCAAACCCGTAGCCGGATTCACGCATAGGTCGTCCACCATACGAATTTGCGCCCAGATGAAGATATCCTGGTTTATGGCGCCGCCGGAATTCTCTTGGTTGTGGTTGAAGAAAACCACCAAGTCGTCTCCGCCCAGGAAGGTGTTTAGAGCGCTAACGCGAATGTCCCAGGAATTCGCCGTGTCCCCGGTAAATGCGCCGCCTGTCTGCCCGGGATCCGGGCTTGCCGTGGGGTCGCCCGTCCTGAAGAAGGTTTGGGTCCCTTGCGGACTCTCATAGGCACTATTCATGCCGGCGGGATTCGTCGTGACACCGGTTCCGGAGGCGCCGGTCATCACCACGATGCAGTCGTCAATTTGACCGGGCGAAGACTGAACGTCAATCCCTAGAATCGGCAGTGAATAAGAAATGCCGTCTCCGAATGTCACCGAATTGAGTCCGGTCGCAGAAGGCAGGGCGATCGGCGCAGGACATCCGGCCATTGCCACATTCGATGCGGCGAGTACCACCAACAGCAAGATGGCGCCAAATACTTCAACTTTCAATTTCATTTGCCGCCACCACCCCTGAATAGGAGGAATTCCCCGGAGCCATAACGCCTGATACTCATAGTTCCCTTTCTTTTGCTCTTTGCGGAGTCTTGCTTCCCGGATGTGCAGTCAAATAAGCAAGAATCGTACTCGAAGGCCAAAATCACGACAGGCACGGCGCAACTCTCTAATTATAAATGATTATGCTGGGGCCGGATGTAGCAGAAAGGGCTCGCCACCCTAGCAGTTGTAAAGAAATCCGACACGTTCGGTACCCTCACAGCGTTCATCCTTTTGCGTCAACTACCTAATCATTAAAGGTTTTCTCCGTAAGCCCGATCACCTGGAATCCATTTTTAACGGCCGTCGCGTGTAAAGAAACCCGACAACTCGAAAGGGCCCTACCGCCCTCGTAAATTCTTCAAGAGCGCGATGGCCTCGGCACCAGCCGATACGCTGCTTCTGCGAGTTTACCGCGGCCGGATCCTTGCTGTTATGCAAGGACCACGCGATATTGTTGAGCGCGCTCACATTGCCGGGCTGTCGCTCAAGAACGACGCGGTAATGAGCGATCGCCGTCGCATACCTTCCCTGCCTCATCTCATGTGGCTATGACTTGGGGGTGGGCCAGCGGTGCTACACAGTGTCTGTCAGGTGTTTCAGGACCTCCCCACTGTCTGCCGGGCTGTCGCGATATCGACGGGCTTGTCGAACTCTCTACGGCGTGCAAGAGGCGCCGGATCCTGGCTCTGGCGCTCGAAATAACCGGCCCGGAAGCCCAGGGAATAATTGTCGATACCGATCACAGCGCAGCGCGGGGGCGTCTTGCCCAGCCGGCGGCAGGTTTCGCCGTCAACAAAACCTCGCGCGTGATCGAGCGCCCAGCCATTCTGCTCTGCCAGGATTTTCGATTTTTCGGTGGACAACAGTTTCATTTCATCTCCGCTTTTTTCTGACTGTAAGCCGTCCGCAGCAAGTTCCGGGCCAGCTTCAAGGCATCATTACGCCCCGAATATCGCCCACCCCACGACTGGTGCAGCGCGTCTGCCCGCATTTTAGCTGAACTCAATATATATCAAATTGTTGTGTAACATTGCCTGGCATCTCTGGGATGTAGGCTAGCAGTGTTTCATTACAGAAAAGCGTTGGCACGGATTTTGCCCCATCCGACGGCTAGAGCCGCGTCGTTGCAGCAAAAAGGCACGGCTCGCGCCGTGCCTTTTTTGCTTTCAGGGGCGCCCGCAGGGATAGTCAGCGGGCAGAGTCAGTGGCGTCACTTTCCGTTCATTCCTCATCCGCCTTCAGGGCAGCCGACTCCTTGAGCCCGTGCCGGCTGATCAGGTCGTAGAGGGTCGGGCGGCTGACGCCCAGCAGGTGCGCGGCGTCGGCGATGTTGCCATCCACCCTGCTCAGCACCTTGATGATGGCCCTGCGCTCGGCCTCGTCGCGCACCTGACGCAGGTTGACCGGCTCCAGCTCTCCCACCGGTGCCTTCAAGCCCAGGTCACCGGCGCTGATCTGAGATCCTTCGGCCATGATGACCGCCCGCTTGATGTAGTTTTCCATCTCTCGCACGTTGCCCGGCCAGGAGTAGGTCTCGATCGCATCGAGGGCGTCCTGCTGGAAGCGCAGCGGGGAACGTCCCTCGTCGCGGCTGAACTTGTGCACGAACGCATGGGCGAGTAGCGCCGCATCCCCGTGCCGCTCGCGCAGCGGCGGGATTTCGAGCACGATCTCGCTCAAGCGGTAGTAGAGGTCTTCCCGGAAGCGGCCTTCCTCGATCAGCTTCTTGAGATTCTGGTGGGTCGCGCACACGATGCGCACGTCCACGGCGATCTCCTCGCGCCCGCCCACGCGCTCGACCACCCGCTCCTGGAGGAACCGCAGTAGCTTCGCCTGCAGCGAGAACGACAGGTCCCCGACCTCGTCGAGAAAGAAAGTACCGCCATCCGCGAACTCGATCTTGCCACGGGTTTGTTTGTTGGCGCCGGTAAACGCACCCTTCTCGTAGCCGAAGAGCTCCGACTCGAGCAGGTTCTCGGGAATCGCCGCACAATTGATCGCGACGAATCGTTTGACGCGAGCGCGGGCTCAACTGGTGCAGCGCTCTTGCCAGCAGTTCCTTGCCGGTGCCGGACTCGCCCACCAGCAGCACGGTGGCATCGGAGGGCGCTACTTTTTCCACACTGCGGCACATCTTGAGCATCCCCGCATCGCGCGTGATGATGCCCTGCGTCGGAGAAACCTGTTCTTGCTGCAGCCGGCGGTTCTCCTCTTGCAAGGCGTGTAGCCGAAATGCCCGCCCCACAACCAGACCCAGCACCTCCGGATCGAACGGCTTCTGGTAGAAGTCATACGCGCCCATGCCGATCGCCTTCACCGCGTTGACGCGGTCCTGATTGCCGGTCACCACGATCACCTTGGTCTCGGGCGCGAGCGCCAGGATCTGCTCCAGGGTCGCGAGTCCTTCGGACGCCCCATCCGGATCGGGGGGCAGACCCAGATCCAGCGTCACGACCGGCGGCTCGTGTCGCCGCACCTCGGCGAGCGCGCTCTCGCGATCCCCTGCCACCAGCGTCTCGTTGGCGTCGAAGCTCCAGCGCATCTGCTTTTGCAGGCCCGGATCGTCCTCGACAATCAAGAGGACCTTCTTTTCGTCTTTGCTCACTCTTGGCTCTCCACGGCTCGCGCTACGCTCGACCACGGAGCCGGGAACGTAAAGCGGGAGCATAACGCGGAAGACCGTCCCGTGGGCTTCCCGGCTCTCCACCTCGATCCGCCCGCCGAGCTCCCGCACGTATTGCCGGGCCTCGTACGTTCCTATCCCCATGCCAGTTGACTTGGTCGACTCGAATGGCTTGAACAGCCGGTAGCGCATGAATTGCTCGCTCATCCCGCACCCGGTATCGGTGATCTCGATCACTGCAGACCCATTCTGCTGCGTGAGCTGCACTATCACGTTGCCCTCCGCCGCCGTTGCGTCGATCGCATTCTGGATCAGGTGTCCGATGACGCGCTCAAGCCGCGCGCGGTGCGCGACCACGCTCCCCAGGCCACTGCCAACCTCGAAGTGGGGAGCGGGACTGGCGCCGGCTTTCGCTCTCACCACCTGCCGCAGCAGATCGTCGAGCACCACGGGCACCGGGGCTTCCAGCGTATAACTGCCGCGCAACTGGACCAGCAGCCGTTTCATTTTCTCCACGGAGTGGGCGATCGTGCCGAGCATGTCTTCCTGGAAGGAGGGGTTGTGCTTGTGCCGGTCGGCATTCGACAGCAACAGCGATAACTGCGCGATCAGGTTCTTGAGATCATGCACGACGAAAGCGGACATGCGGTTGAAGGACTCGAACTGGCGCGCTACCAGCAGCGCCTTGGCGGCTTCGATCTGGGCGAGGTAGCTGGCCGCCTGCCGGCCGGCGGTCTTCAGAAGGTCGTTCACCTCCCAATTGAGATCGACTCGGCCTCTGGAACGCACGAGCACCACGAAACCGAGCAGCCGCTCGTGGAGGATGAGGGGCACGACCAGCCACGCGGGCGGGAGTGCGCGCAACCAGTCGGGTATCTCCAGACCTTCGTAGGATTCGGGTTGCGTCTCGCGCGCGGCGAGATCGATGACCCACTGGCGGTGCTCCAGAAACTGAATCAGCGAACTGTCCGGCTGCGCCATACCCTTGGCCGAAGGCATGTTCCAGTGTGCGACGGGTTCGAAGCTTCCCGCGTCCTGGGTCAGCCACAACGCCCCGCCAGGGCTGTCCACCAGCTCGGCGATCGCCTGTATGGAGCGCTCACGCAACTGTATGCCCGGTTCTCCCTCCGACAACGTACGGGTAAAGCGCAACCATTCGTCGCGGTAGTCGTAGTGATAGCTGAAGAAGTTCTTGCTGAGAAAAACCTTGAGGCGGGCGCGCAGCGTGCCGGAGAACAGTATCACGCAGAGCAGCAACGCCGCGCCAAACATGAACGTGACCTGCAGCACCGCCCCCCAATCGCCCCCGACGAACCGGATGTAGTAGCCGGCCACTGCCATCACCAGGAGGTAGATCGCGGCGCCCAGCATGGCGGTGGAATGGAATACGATGCGGCGCGAGACCGAAACGTCGAGCGACCAGCCGGGGTTGCGGGCTGTTGCCAGGGCGAGCAGCGGGACTATCAGCGCATTGACGACGCCGCGCGCGGCCCAGATGTCGTCGCTGATGCGCCGGAACAGCAGCGCGTCGGAGTACAAATAGAAATCGCACGCGAAGATCCCGCCGAGTCCCAGGCACAGGAACTTGATACCCCAGCGTTGCTGCGGCTCGATGTTGCGATAAAGCTGCTCGACCAGCACCATACCGGTCACGGCCAGCAGCAGGCGGCCCAGAACCCCAAAGCGGTCCAGCGGAGCGGTGGATAGCCCCCCGGCGTAAAGTGTTTCGAGAAGAACCACAACGCAAAACGCGGCGAGGCCCGCGGCGACGAGGCGCAACTGCCTTACTTGCTTGCTTGCGTATCCGAGCAGGACGATCAAGAATGCGAGCCATGCGGCGCTGCGCAGGATCTCCAGCGCGTCCACCGCCAGGGTGGCGGGGTTCGGCCGGCCGTGCTGGTACGCTATCAGCGCCGCCCACAGAACGGTGATCAGGCTGCCCACCGCCAGCAATATGCCTGGCAGACGCCCGCGCCAGCCCGCCACCAACAGCACGGACAAAAAAAGAAACGCCGCTGCAGCAGCGGCGTGACTTACTGTCCCGACAGGAATTGCCATCAGTTGCGTCGGCCCCCTCGGCCGGCTATGCGTTCCCTATCTAGCTCCCTTGCTCCATATGACCACCTCGACGGTGGCGATCAGGACCGTGAGGTCGAGAAACAAGCTGTGGTTTTTGACGTAGTAGAGGTCATACTGAAGTTTTTCAATCGCGTCGTCAACTGATGCCCCGTAGGGGTGGCGTACCTGCGCCCAGCCGGTGATTCCCGGCTTGACGCTCTGGCGCAGAGCGTAATAAGGAATCTGTTTTTCCAGCTGATCGACGAAAAACGGCCGCTCCGGACGCGGGCCGACGAAGCTCATATCCCCCTTGAACACATTGATGATCTGCGGCAGCTCATCGATGCGGAAATTGCGCAACAACCTCCCAATCAAGGTAACGCGGCCGTCGTTGGCCATCGCCCAATGCGGCGTTCCGTCGCCCTCCGCATCGGGCCTCATGCTGCGGAGCTTGTAGAGGGTGAACAGGCGTCCCCCCTGGCCGACGCGTTCCTGTCGGTAGAGCACGGGACCCCCGCCTTCGAGGTAGATGCACAGGGCGGCAAGCAGCATGATCGGGAGAGTAAGCAGGAGCAGCGTGCCGCTGACGATCAGGTCCAAGAGGCGCTTCACGGTGTTTCTAAACATGCCTTGGTCGAAGCCGTCCCCCAGGACCATCCAGCTCGGTGTGATCGATTCCAGCAAGACCTGCCGATATTCGCGTTCGAAAAAGGTGGGCAGTTCGACGATTTTGACCCCGCGCAACCTGCATTCCAGCAGTTCCTGCACCGGGAATCCGCCGCCACGGCGGTCTCTCACCGCGAGGACAATCTGATCGATTCCGTATTTTTCGACAACCGACCACAACGTATCGCCGGGCGCAATGGACAGGACACGCGGCAAGGGAATGTAATGTTTCGAGTCTTGCAGCGACAGATATCCGACCACGGTGTGGTTTGGATTGTCCTGGGCACACTCCGCGAGTTTCATCACCCTTGAGCCCGTGCCGAGCACGAGGACGCGCGACTTGAATACACCCAGGTCGGTCCATTTGTAGAAGGCGGCGCGGACGAGGACGCTCCCCCCAAAAGCGACGATCAGCGTGACACCTACGCTATACGGGGCCAAGCGCAGAGACGGTACGAAGAAGGCGATCAGGGCCGTTATCACGAATCCCACCGTGAACGCCGCCGCCAGGCGCATCCCGATAGACTGGGTGTTGCGCCACAGATCGGCCTGATACAGGCCCATACTCGTCATGACGACCAGCATGCTGAGCGCGAACACATACGCCTGCGGTGGCATGGACGTACTGAACGCCACGACGGACACCCCTGGCTCACCCAGATGCAGTGCGATACCTATATAGGCTGACAACAACAATACCAGCGCTTCCAGGCCCGCCAGGAATATCAATCTTCCGGGGACGTAGTGGCTGAAAATGTTGATCATGAGGCGCTCTTATTTTGTGATGGATGTCGCGCCTACTCGCAAGGCGCGTGCCACCGCATGGCTAGCGGCTCTAATCCCAGTAAGCATTTTACAATCATTAGGTTAAGGAATTGAGACCGCCAGCCAGCGTCCGGGCGATGGTTGGATTTCAACACCCTTGTCGAGTTCATGACATCCTGCTCGGGCAAATTCCGGACGACCTGTGAACAGGCACGCTTCTGGAGCGCTGCAGTCAAGGCACTATACGTCGAAAATACGTCGAAAAAAAAAGGATGCTAAGGAACTAATTCTCAATGACATTTCCCCACGGCCGCTCCTCAGGAACTCGGTTGCCGCACGGCTTGTCGTACCTGTATTAGGCAACAGGAAACGATCACGTGAGCGAAGCTTTGAGCTGGACGATGGTGGTGGTCCTGGGCTTGGCTGTGGCCATAGCCGCCATCTCAATGTTGTCGGTCCGGGTCGAACAGCAGACGCGGGCCGCGTTCGAAGCCGGGCTTCGCGACGCGATGGCGCGGCTGCAGGAGCGGTTCCATAACCGGCCCCAGCGGACCTCCGAACGCACTGCCGCAGGCGTTTCGAAGCGCCGAAGTACCGCCAAGCGGGCGGAAGCGTCCGAACGAAGAGCGTTTGCACGCCGGCGGCTCGAAGATGTGTTTCCCTCTCTGAAAACGAAGCGTTCCGGTATCTAACCGCGGTTGGCCAGTGTGCTGTCCCGTAAACACTGCACATAATGTAGATGATACGCAGTTTGGGCACGATCTCCCGATTTCACGCCCAAGCTTCTGAAATTTTCTCGAAATCGGGTGCCAGAACCGCAGCCAGATTGGTCACCTGACGAGGATTGCGACAAAGTATTGACAGGTTTTTACGCGACAGCACGCTAGTCCCATGCTCATGCGCGTCGCGGCAAGTTCCTGACGTACCAACCCATCGCTTCCTTGAGGCCCTCACCCGTGCGATGGGTGGGCGCATATCCCAGCAGTTTCCCGGCCTTGGAGATATCCGCCTGGGAATGGCGCACATCGCCCTCTCTGAATTCGCCGTAGCGAGGACGGCTGTCGCGCACCCAGGGAAACTCATCGACCAGCAACGCGCGCGCCAACTCGAAAAGTTCGTTCAAGGTGGTCCGTTCGCCTACCGCGACGTTGTACACCTCGTTCAGCGCTTCGGGCCTGTCGACAGCGGCGGCGAGCAGATTCGCCTGAACCGCGTTTTCGACATAGCAGAAGTCGCGGCTGGTTTCCCCGTCGCCGTTGATGTACACCGGCTCGCCCCCGAGAAACTGGCCGATCCATCGGGGAATCACTGCCGCGTACGCCCCCTCAGGGTCCTGCCGTGCCCCGAAAATGTTGAAGTAGCGAAGCCCGATAGTAGCCAAGCCGAAGCAGCGGGCGAAGACTTCGGCATAGAGCTCGTTCGCATACTTGGTCACGGCATATGGGGAGAGCGGCCTGCCGATGACCGCCTCCACCTTGGGCAGTCCGGGATGGTCGCCGTAGGTCGAGCTGGAGGCGGCGTAGACAAAACGTTGCACACCGGCGTCGCGCGCAGCAACGAGCATGTTCACGAAGCCCGTGACGTTGGCATCGTGCGCAGCCAACGGATCGTCGATCGAGCGCGGCACCGAGCCCAGCGCCGCATGATGAAGCAGCACGTTCACGTCCGCGCAGGCGCGGCGGCAATCCGCGAGTAGCCGGATATCGCCTTCGATGAAACTGAAGTTGCGCAGCATCTCCGGCCCGACCGAGTCCCTTACCTGCTCCAGGTTGCGGGCGTAGCCGGTCGCAAAGTTATCGAGGCCGACGACCTCCTGTCCGAGCTTCAGCAGTGCCTCCGCGAGATGTGAACCGATGAAGCCGGCGGCGCCGGTTACCAGCCAGCGCCGAGGCTTGTGGCGCAGCTCCTGTTGGACTTCCTGATATCTGGACACCATCTAGTCTAGAGCTTATCTCAAGAACGAAACGCACGACTTAGCCACAGATACACACAGATAAACACGGAAGTTGCTCAGGGCGAGACTATGGATGCTCTGCAAAATTAAGGTCTCGTCATTCCGCGGGGATTACTTATTCAGAGGTTCCCCTATCTGTGTTCATCTGTGTTTATCTGTGGCTATGAAAAGGCCTCTTCTAGATCTAAAGCCGCCAGACGGTAAGGCCCGCCTGCTGCAGTGCCGCCAGATCGAACTGGCTCTTGACATCGATGAAACAGCCGCGCTCGGTCACCTTCGTGAGATAGTCAGCGAGCGGCCGGGCAACGAAGTCGCGATGCGCGACCGCCAACACGACGGCGCTGGCGCGGGGCAATGCCTCCCACGGCTCGAGCTCGATGCCGTACTCGTGGCGCGCTTCGGCAGCGTCTGACACCGGATCGTGGACGTGAACGTCGATACCGTAGGATTTCAGTTCCTGTATCACGTCGATCACCCGCGTATTGCGGATGTCGGCGCAATTTTCCTTGAAGGTCAGGCCCAGCACGTTGACGTGCGAGCCCTTGATTTGCGAGCCGTTCCGGATCATGTGCTTGACCGTCTGCTCGGCGATGAACTTGCCCATGCCGTCATTGATGCGCCGCCCTGCCAGGATCACCTGCGGGTGATAGCCGATCATGTCGGCCTTGTGGGTCAGATAATACGGGTCCACGCCGATGCAGTGCCCCCCTACGAGACCCGGCCGGAACGGCAGAAAGTTCCACTTCGTGCCTGCCGCCTGCAGCACCTCGAGTGTATCGATGCCGATCCGGTCGAACAGGATGGCAAGTTCGTTCATCAGCGCGATGTTGAGGTCGCGCTGCGTGTTCTCGATCACCTTCGCGGCCTCGGCGACCTTCAGGCTCGATGCGCGGAACACACCGGCAGTCACGACGCTCTCGTAGAGCGCGGCGACTTTCTCCAGCGTCGCTGCATCATCGCCCGAGACCACCTTCAATATCTTGGTGAGCGTGTGCTCCCGGTCGCCGGGATTGATGCGCTCGGGCGAGTAGCCGACATGAAAGTCCCGCTTCCACTGCATTGCCGAGTGTTTTTCGAGGATCGGAATGCATGCTTCCTCGGTGGCGCCGGGATAGACCGTCGATTCGTAGATGACGATCGCGCCGCGCTTCATGTGCTTGCCCACCATCTCGCTGGCGCCGAGGAGAGGTCCGAGATCAGGCTGGTGCGCAGCATCCACCGGCGTCGGCACGGCAACGATGATGAAGTCGGCTTCCCGCGAGCGCCGCCGGATCGGCCGTCACCGTGAGCTGCCTGGCCGCGCGCAGCTCTTCGGTCGACACCTCGCCGGTAGGATCGACGAATCGGCGATAACTCTCGATCTTGGCTTGCGACAGATCGAAGCCGATCGTCTTCATCTTCTTGCCGAACTCGACGGCGAGCGGCAAGCCCACGTATCCAAGGCCGACGACAGCGACTATGCTCATGATTCCATACTCAGTTTTTTGACAGCAGGCGTTCCGTACGACCGCGCAGTTTAATGGCAAACGCGTAAAATGGCTATCGATGAGAAACGCGGCCCGTCGCACTTCGTCCTTCCGCTCTATGGCAGTCACGGCGAATGCAATATTCGGACTGGCGTTCGCCGCGGGTCTGTGGCCGACGGCCGGTCACGCGGCCGAGCTTACACAAGCCATAGAGCGGGTAAAGCCATCGATCGTCGGCGTCGGCACTTTTCTCAGACTACGCAGCCCCCCGGTCCATTTTGTGGGCACCGGGTTCGTGGTAGGAGACGGGCGGCATGTCGTCACCAACGCGCATGTCGTCGCCAAACCGCTCGATATCGAAAAAAAGGAAACGCATCTCGTGCTCGTCTCCAGGGGCGGTGAACCGCAACCGCGCGAAGCGGAGGTCGTCGTGGTAGACAAGGAACATGACATTGCGCTGCTCAAGGTGAGCGGGGAGCCGCTGCCGGCATTGCGACTTGGCGACTCGACGCGTGTGCGCGAAGGCCAGGAACTCTTACTGACCGGCTTTCCCATCGGCATGGTGCTCGGCTTTCATCCCGCAACCCACCGGGCCATGGTTTCCGCCATCACGCCCATTGCCTTGCCGGGCATCACCGCCCAGCAGTTGACCGCGAAGGCAATCGGCCGCATCCGTGATTCGGTCTATCGCGTGTTCCAGCTCGACGGCACAGCCTATCCGGGCAACAGCGGCAGCCCGCTCTATGATCCCGCCGATGGCACCGTTTACGGCATCATCAACAGTGTGTTCATACAAGGTACCCGCGAGGCTGCGATCAGCCGGCCGAGCGGCATCACCTACGCCATCCCGGCAACCTACATACGCGAGCTGCTGCGAGCGGCGAAAGTAAGTGAGTAGCGGGGGGAACGGGAAGGCCCCGAAAGATTCAACCGGAAGGGGCCCGCACACTGTTCTTACTGGCGACGCGCGTTCATCGTGCGACCGGGGGTGCGGGGGGAACGGGAAGGCCCCGAAAGATTCAACCGGAAGGGGCCCGTTCCCCCCGCTCCTTGAATGCGGGGAAGATCGGGTCGATCTCGGCGAGAGGCAAGCCCGGGCCGGACGGCGACAGCCGTCCGTATTCGCGAAGCGCTGCGGGCGCCATGGGACCGATGAAGCCGCCGATGTCGGCGAGCCTTGCCCCTTGCCGGACGAGGTAGGCGAGATAGGTGTGGCGCAGCACCTGCGAAGTGACTTCCGCCGGATTCGCCAGACCGGCATCGCAGGCTGCGCACGATATCAGCCCCTCTAGATCCGCGCCCGACAGCGGGGCGCCACGCGCATCGGCGAGTGCCGGCCCGGCGCCGTACTTCGCCTGCCGCTCTTTTAATAGACGTTGCAGCGGCTCGCGCAGCGCGGCGGAGCGGTTCGAGCCTCCCAAATACGCACGCTCGGTTTCGAAGTCGATGCTCTCGTAGCGCAGCTCGGCGAGTTCCTCGGCCGTCATGCCCCCGAACAGTCCGGCAATCACGAGACGGGTGTCCGGCGACGCCGCAGCCCACAACGCATGCACCTCGGGTGATGACAGTTCGCGCGGCAACTCTCCAAGGGTTTCCGGCAACCGGACGACCGGCGCGTTGTACACCGGGATGGGAGCAGCCAGCATGGCGTTCGGCGAATAAGCTATATGTATGACCGGCTGTGTCATGAGGTCGGGGTGCGGAGCCGCCGAGCGTTTGAAGAACTCGACGAACCAAACCGCGATGAGCCCGAGGAAGCCGGCACCGACAAAGGCTATCAACGCATCGCGCCAGTAATCCGGGCGCACCGGCCGGTCGGGAACCGAGGGCTGGGAGAGGACAGTCACCGTAGGGTCAGCCACCTTCCTGTCGCCTTGAAGCTGCGACAGGCGCTGTTTCCCGGCGTCATATGACTCCTCCAGCCGCTTCAGCTCATTGACCAGTGCCGTGTGCTCCGCAAAACGCGTCGTAAAGTCCTGCACTTCCCGCTTGCGCGCCGCAAGCTCCTGCTGCAAGCGCAGGACGGCCTGCCGCGCGCTTGCAAGCTCTTCCTCCGCGTTTTGCACTGCTTGCTGCGCGCTGGTCTGACGCTCACGCTGGATGTCCTGTTCAAGGCGCGCGAGATTGGCGCGCAAAGCCCTGGTACCTGGGCTCCACCGCCAGGTACGGCGCCGTGAATTCCTGTTCGAGATCCTTCATCTTTTCCCGCAGCTCGATGGCGCGCTTCTCGAGACCCGAAATGAGTGCCCGGTCCTCGGGCGGCACCACTGACTTGCCGGCTCCAAGGTTTTCCCGCATCGCGTTGAAACGCGCCTCGGCTTTGACTTCGCGGTTGCGCGCCTCGTTCAGCGCCGTGTTGAGGCCCTGCAACTGGGACAGCGCCTGATTGTCCCCGCGCTCCACCGACACAATGTCCGCCTTCTTGCGGAATTGCTCCAGTTCCCGTCGCTTGTCCACCACTTCCTTCTGAAGATCTTGTACTGCGTTGCGCGCCTCGTCGAGCGCCGTGGTGGAGGTCCGGTCGTAATTGTCGATACGGCTGCGGCGGTAGGCCTCGATCCACGCGTCGAGGATCAGCGGCAGCAGCTCCCGGCGGCGGCCCTCGCCCTGCAACTCGATCACGTTCGTGTCCGAAATCGGTGTCGCGCTCAACATACCCCTCAGCGCTTCGGTCGAGCCGACGGCGCCGGGATGGGAGCCGCTCACTCTCTGCACGACACTGTCGAGGACCGCGCTGCTGGTGAGCGCTTGCGCCGCGGTGAGCAGATTGGGCGCATTGTCGCCTTCCCCCTGCTGGCGCTGGCTGCGCGGCATCTCGATCTGCAGGCGCGCGCTGCTCACATACACCGCAGGCCGTGAAAACACGTAAGCGAGGCCCGCGAGACAAGCCAGGGCGAACACGGGAAAGAATATCCGCGTTCTGAGATTTGCTCCCGCCAGCACGGACATGGGAGCCCTTGATCCTTGGAAGATGTTCGCCAATGAATTCCCAGCAGTTACCGCCTAGGAGCGTGTCGCACTTTTGTGCCAAAACACTCCTAACACATTTAGCAGTATGTCGGACCGCGGAGTCCGAACAAGCTGCCACGCAGCGGTCCGTGGGGTAGCCCGGAGACGCTTGCAGGCGGCTCGCGGTGGAGCCGGTGCCCGGGATTTTACGGCGAGGGGGGGAACGCTGAAAATTATTTTTGCGACGGCTGCGGCCGGGCCATCATCGGCGACGGGTCGACTACGTCGGCCTGGAAGGGATGGCTGGCCCGTTGGTACATCTTGGTGATTTTCTTGACGTAATTCTGGGTTTCAGCATACGGCGGGATGCCGCGATATTTCTCGACGGCGCGCTCCCCCGCGTTGTAAGCCGCCAGAACCAGCGGTACGTCTCCCTGGAAAAACGCCAGGAGCCAGCGAAGGTAAGCCATTCCGCCCCTGATGTTTTCCACCGGGACGAACACCTGTTTCACGCCGAAGCGTTCGGCCGTTTGTGGAATGAGCTGCATCAGCCCCTGCGCATTTTTCGGCGAAACCGCCTTCGGATTGAACGCCGATTCAGCCGAGATCACGGCAAGCACCAGTCTCGGGTCGACGGCGTATTGCGGCGCGAGCTGGCGTACCAGTTGCTCGATCTCCGCGCGCACACGCGGAATTGGCAGCGATTCGTCGATCTGGGCGACAGGCGGATCCGGCTGCATGCAGAACGGCAACGGCGCATCGGGGTTTTTCCGCACGTAGTCGAGAAGCTTGCCGGCGTGCTCGTGCCCTTGTTCCGCGGCCATGGCGAAAAGCTTGGCAGCGACGCCGTCGTCTTTATCCACACCCCGGCCGTTGGCATATATCCAGCCGAGCTTGAACTGTGCTTCCGGATAGCCCGCCTTCGCGGCCTTGCAATAGAGGTGATTGGCTCGCGAAAAGTCCTTGGGAACGCCCTCGCCGTGCTCTGTACTTTTGGGCTAGCTGGGTCAGCGCTTGCATATCGCCTTTGTCGGCTGCGGTTTCCAGCGCAGTAAGGTGGGCAAACCAGTCACCGAACGCCCAGACCGGGGCCGGCGCGCATAACGCCGTTGCTGCAAGAAACAGAAGAGGACGTATCAACATAAAGGCGCGCAATCTAGCCGGTAACTTCTATGCAAAATTCACGCCAAGGTACGCATCCCTTTGATTCCTCTGGACTCTCTTTCGAGCGCCGCCCAAAGCAGGCGCCGAGTGTAAAATTTTCCGACAAAATACCGCCGAGTTCCTGGCGCTATGTGGCAGGCGGTTTCGTAATAATCAATAGGTACCAGCATAGGGACTCGGGGCGCCCGCGTATCCTTAGGGCACGGGCATAAGAACCCTAGCAGCCTGGTCGGACTTGAGTTCCGACCGGCTCTAAATGCAAAACGTTCGCAGGTTTGCCACAGAACGGAATCAAAACACCCCGTTTATGAGCGGAAGCCGAAAGGCACTCCTCGTGCCGGGGGCCGCGGGGCGGATAGCTCCGCGGTGCTGCCGCGGCGCATTCAGCCCCGACCGTAGATGTCCCCGAAACGCACGATGTCGTCTTCTTCCAGGTACGGGCCGGTCTGGATCTCGATGATCTGGAGCGGAATCTTGCCGGGATTCTCGAGCCGATGGCGATGCGTCTTGGGAATATAGGTCGACTGGTTTTCCTCGAGAAAGATTTCCTGCTCGCCGTTTACGATCTTTGCCGTGCCGGCAATCACCACCCAATGCTCCGAGCGGTGGTAGTGCATTTGCAGCGAGAGCTTGGCGCCCGGATTCACCACGATGCGCTTGATCTTGTAGCGGTGCCCTTCTTCGAGGGTCGTGTAACTGCCCCAGGGACGCGCGACCGTCAGGTGGGTCTCGGCCAGACTGCGGTGATCCTCCTTGATGCGGGCCACCAGGTTCTTGAGATCCGCCGCTTGATCGCGCTGGCACACTAGCGTGGCATCGCGGGTCTGCACTACGGCCATGTCTTCCAGGCCCAGCGTCGCCAGCGTGCCATGATCGCTCCATAGCAGGTTGTTGCGGCTGTTGACCGAAACGACGTCACCTTGAATCACGTTGCCATCGCCGTCCTTCGCGCGTTGCTGGTAGAGCGCGTCCCAGCCCCCGAGGTCACTCCAGCCCATTTCCACCGGCACGACGGCCACGTTGTCCGCGTGCTCGAGCACCCCGTAATCGATCGAGATTTCGGGCAGCTCCCGATAAAGCTCGGCCGCCGCGAGCGCATCGCTCTCGGCAAGCTGCGGCAGCGCGGCAAACAGCCCCGGCTGATGCCGCTCGAGCGAGGCGAGAAACTTGTCGGCCCGGAATACAAACATGCCGCCGTTCCAGTAATAATTGCCCCGATCGAGGAATTCGCGCGCCTTGTCGATGGACGGCTTCTCCACGAAGCGCGCGACCTGCGCGCACCGGCTGTCCTGCCGCAGGCACCTTGAGCGGCCCACCCGCTTCGATATAACCGAATCCGGTCGCCGGCTCGGTCGGTTGCATGCCAAAGAGCGCGATATAACCCGCCTCCGCTGCCGCCTCCGCCGCCTGCCAGGCGCTCAGGAACGCGGCCGGATTCGCGACTGCGTGGTCCGACGAGAATACGCCGATCAGCGCGTCTGGCGCCGTGCGCGAAATTCTCGCCACCGCCCAGGCGATCGCCGGCAGCGTATTACGCCCGATCGGTTCCGCCAGCACGCCCGCGGCGAGGCGCGGATCGAGCGCATGCAATTGGCCGGTCACTTCGAACCGGTGATCCGCGTGTGTGACCGTGATCATCCGCGATGAATCGACCATCGGCGCGAGCCTGCGCGCGGTCTGCTGCAGGAGCGTGTCGGCGCCATTCAACGCAAGCAACTGCTTGGGCATGGAGGCGCGGGAGAGCGGCCACAGCCGTGTTCCCGATCCTCCCGCGAGTATGACCGCGAAGCGACGCGCGGCAACCGATGCCACGGACCGGTCTTGCGGACGCGTCAAGGGAGAGTGATCCATCGCGTTTGATGCCTTCATCCTTCGCCGGGGACGCTAGAGTAGGATATCGGTCGCATCGAGTCAAACTAGAACCATGAAATTTTCCGCGCTAGCGGCACATTACGCGCAACTGAGGCCGAACCGGCTCGGCATGGTCTTGCCGTTGCTGATAATGACCATGCTCTACTGGCTGTCGTCTATACCTGGCGTGCCAGCACCCGACGATCCCGCAGCTTATGCTGTGTTCCACTGGATGCCACCCTCGGTGCAGAACGTCCTGCACGTTCCGGCCTACGCCGCTCTGGCGTGGGCGTGGCGGTGGGCGCTTGTCGCGTGGTTGCGGCATACCGTCGCGATTGCCGTCAGCGCGTTTGCCGTTGCTGCCCTATACGGCTTGATCGACGAGTGGCACCAATCGTTCGTTCCGGGGCGTTACGCGTCGCTAACGGATGTCGCGCTGGACGTGGTAGGCGCCGCGCTGGGCATCTGGGCCTGTCACTGGGCGCTGCGACACGGGCGAAGTGCGGCCGTTTGAGGCGCGTCCGCGCCAGTTCGGGCGCAACAATCCCACGAACAACAGCAAGAAAAACAGCGTAGTCACGCGCGGTCCGTCGAACAGGCTCTCGGTCACGCCGATCAGGAGAAACCCGCATAGGGCTGCAAGCAGTGTTGCGGACAACCACTCACCCGTCCACATCCCGTGCGCGAGTCGCGCGAGGGTTGTGAGGACCGCAACGGCAATGACCAGCACCCCAAGCCATCCCTGTTCGAACAGGATCTGCACCCAGAGATTGAATATGTGCCACGGCAAGTGGTCATCCGCCGAGAAGAACCACCGCGCGCCGCCATGGGAGAAATCTCCGTTGACGATCAAATCGTGACCGCTTTCATCCAACAGCCGCACATTATCCACATCGACCACTCCGCCAGCCAGTGAATTAGCAAGGCTGAGAACTACCGGACGCCGCAGCAGCCAAGTGCCCGATCCGATCTGCTCCGAACTAAACGTGACTTCGTTGTGCTCCCAGCTCTTCCCGGCGGCTTTTACCTGGAAGCCCATCTCCTTGCAGCGGAACGAATACTGCAGGCTTTTCTCGCAGAGTGGCACGTGAACCCTCCCCTTTGAGTCCGCGCTGCGCAAATCGAGCGAAAGCGTGTAAATCCTTCCGGCTGCGACAGATACCCGTTGATCAAGATACAGGTTCTTTCCTGAACCCAGACGAACGAAGCCATTGTCACCTTCGCGAGCGTAGCTGAAAGTTGCGGAAGCGGCGCCACGGTCTTTCACGAGGAAGGTCCTCGGGAAACTGCCCAACCCCATTCCGAACAAGGCGGTCGTGGCATTCGCGTCCATCATGTCTCTGGCCTGAGCCCAATGCTTGGTGCGCGCAGCGCTTTCCGATTGCGCCGCGGTCAGCCGCGATTGCATGAAAGGGCCGGATACGATCGGTATCGTAACCGCCAGACCGACCAACACGAGTACGGCAGCTATGGCAAGACGCCCGATCTGTCGCACGCGCTGTCGCAGCCAGCGAATCGCCGCCGCGACGCCAAGCACCGCGATGATCCCGCAGTAGCCGACGTAACCGCCCCTCGTGAAGGTCACCGCGAGCGCATAGCTCGCCAGCGCAAACAGCATCGTTCCAAATGCGAGTCGCGTCGCGGTTGGGCGCAGCGATATCCACGCCACGACAAACGGTATCGCCATTATCAGGTAGGCATGAATGTCCCCTCCACCCGTATGCAGCTCCGGGAACGAGCCTTCGACGCGATACTCACCAGCGAAATCCATCAGCCCTGCAAATACTGCGCGCTGATAAATTGACACGGCGACCACGCCGCCAAGCCCGGCCAGCATGCCGGTAACCAGCCTTTGAAACATGCGCTGCGGCTGTTGAGTCTCCTCGATCAGCAGCGGCAGCAACATCAGCGCCCATGCGAAGCCCTTCAATTGTCTGAGGCTGCTAAAGCTGCTGTAATAGCTCACGAGTGCATTCTGGTCGAATGGCGACAGTGGCAGCAGACCGACCATGGCGCTCGCGAAGAACGACACCGCGAGCAATCCAATCACCAACTTGGCGCCACTGGAGAGCGTCGGCCCGGCGATTTCTGGTGGCGGCCGCAGCAGACGTACCGCCAACGTGACCGCAATGAGCAAGTCGAATTCATTCAGCAGTATCCAGCCGCTCCACGGCGCGAGGTCGAGCAGGGGCAGCAAGGCGAGCACAGCGGGAAGCCACAGGCCGGGATGGCGCCACAATACGGCCGCGTACAATCCGAGCGCCAGCGCAAGCCAGGCACCGCCAAGGGGGTAAATCAACACCGCGATGCTGGTGCCGCCCAGCAGCAAGAACGCCGGCAACACTCTTGCCACACTTTGGGACGCGGCGGAACCGGCTCGAGCAGCCCTCGACGAGCCAGGCCGCGCGGAGAGCGGCCGCGCCTCGCCCTGTAGTGCCCATTTTTGCAACTGCACCGCGAGGAGGTAGGCCGCGGGCGCCACAACCGCGGCAATGAGCACATCGGTCGGGTCGGGATGTTTTCCCGGGACGAACAGTTTGCCCATTTCCATCGCCAGAGCGAGGAGCGCGGCGATCAGGGCCGGAACCAGGGCGAAGCCGTCGGAATAAATGTGCGATCGGCGCAGCGTCCACATCCAGTAAGCGAATCCCACTGGCATATACATTGCGACGTAGGTGAGCGCGCTCCGCAAGGCCTCTGTTTCCGTAGTGAAGTAATGGTAGTAAAACGGCAACCAATACACCCCTTGCAGACTTGCATGGGCGTGCTCGAAGCCGGCCCAGCCGGTGCTGAGCCAGCCGTTAGCCCACATCAGGACCAGCAGGTAGACCGGGCTCGCCACCAGCACGACACGCACGGCGTATGGCCGCAGGTCGGACAGCCATTGCCAGCGCACATGCCGGTGTAAGGCAACGCCGAGCGCTATCCCGGCTGCGCGAGTCAATAAGGATGCACCCTGCGAGACACCCGACGCGATGAACAGTTGCGCTGCCTCTATCGCGAGACCGAGCGCCAGGCCGCACAGTACGGCGATTGCGTAAGCGCGCTGCGCAGCCTTCCCGAGCGCCATGCTGAGCAACACGCCGAGAGGGACGACGGCAACGATTTCTGCGACCAGCTTGCCGGCGCAAATCGACAGTCGCGCGCAAGCTCCGGACGCCACCAGCACTCCATAATTTCCCGTGGCGAGCTTCTCTGAGAACTCCTGCGCCGATACGAGAAAATCGTACGGAAACAGGCTCAACGACAGATACGCCAGCACGTAAACGACAACTGCGGCGCGGATCGCAAGGAGTCCGCCACGTTCCATCTGCGTCCACAGCCGCTCCAGTGCATCGCCCCATTTGACCCAGATGACGATGCCGAGTCCGCTGCCGATGAATTCGGCGATGATGTCGTTCATAGACACCGTGCGCGGTGGAAAAAACAACTGCGCAAACTCGACACCGAGCGCAACCGCGGCACATGCTGCGAACACGACGGTGACACCGAGCAGGCGCACGACCGCGGACCTGACGCCTGCCAGCAGCGCCGCACTCAGCAGGTAGGCCAGGGGAATGTAGAGCAGAATGTTGGCGACCCAGTCCGCACGCATGCCGACATCGAGCGTCAAATAAGGCGTAGTCCAGTAGGCCTGCCACGCCTCCTCCAACGGACGTGGACGCCAGTCCAACGGCACCAGACTGCCGTAGATGACGAACAGGAAGTAACAGCCGGCGGCGACGCCCAATGACCAGCGCCGGCTGGAGCTGTTAGCGGACTGCGAGTTAGTCAATGGGACTCCACGCTGCCGCTGGCAGGCGGTGGTATTGCAACTAAAGTCGGGAACGCTTTCCGGGACATTCAGCGGGAGGGATGCAGGCGGACCAAATCCGGGCACCGAGACCCGTCAGATCCAGCCGCTTTGCCGTATTACCCCAGTACCAGTCTACGGCGAAGCGTACAAAACGCAACCGGCGCCATGGCGCCGGTTGTTCAATGCTGTGAGTCCCCCGCTCGGCCTATGTCGGCCTCAGTCCATTGGGAACAGTACGGCCAAGCGACGCGGAGGCTCGGCCGTGGTTGTTCACGGGCAGGGACCCTGTCCGGCGACGAACGTCGCACCGGTGATCGTACCGCTAGCACCTGCCGATTCCAGTGTGAAGGTAGATGCCGATTGGGGGCGGGCACCGACCTGACACACCAGCCAGCTAATTGGCCACGACTCGCCCCCGTGAAAAGCTATGAGTCGATCCGTTGTCAAAGACAGAAAATGCGTGGCGTACCAGTAGGCATGCGTGACCAAGGCACTTTGACCGCCCACATTGCCCGCACCGTCCAGTACTGACTTGTTAAGGGTCGACCGGATGCCCAGGGCCGCGTTTCCAGTCGATGAGTGGCCCCGGCAACGTGTAGTGCCGCTGTGGAACTCCTGCCAGCGAACCGTGCCGCGGGCTGCGCACAACGTATTGCCGCCAACTAATTGCGTCAAGTTCGCGACACGCTTGACGTGCCGCTACCGGACAAGATTCCGCGACCGCGTTCCCGGCAACGCCTGACAAGCAGGATGAAACTATAACGATCAATGATTTCATAGCCTTTCTCCCAATAGTGAACAGACCTCAGAATAGGCCCGGACCCAGACCGACCCGGAAGGCACTCATCCACCAATTTACCCGAGTATACCCGAAAGCAATTTTCACGCCATACATCAGGACGAATCGATAACATGCTGTACTACATAAGGTTTTCTGTCGCGATAGCAAACGCAACGATCCGCAACACCAGCCAAGTGTAAAGATTTCCGACAATTTCAGTGTCCTATGCGGGCTTGCAAGTCAGGGTTCGGGTGCGATGCGCAAGCGCCAGAACGTGCTGGTCGGGCGTAGGCCCGCGATCGGACGCTGTAAGTCCTGCCGTCGAAATCCCGCTTGAGATCCGGTAACGGCTTTTTAAGGCAGGATTCTGATAGAAAAAATTGCCGTAGACCGCGTCCGCGTGTATTGGATCCAGCTCCCGACGCCGGATGCTACGATACGTGCAAACGCTGGCAATTCGTCGGTTATGCAAAAAGTGATCTGCACGCTCGCGGCTGCGCTTGCACTGCCATTTCTCGTTACGAGCCATCACGCTGCCGCTGCCGATGCGCGCCAAGCGACGCAGGAATCGGCGCCGCCCGCGGTGCTGCGCGTCGGCCGGGGCGGAAGCTCACACGCCCGAGCGCCGCCGCACCCATCGCGCGAGACGGCGACATCGTGGAGATAGACGCCGGGCTCTACGAGGGCGATGCGGCGATCTGGACCCAACACGGCCTCACGATCCGCGGCGTCGGCGGCCGTGCCCACCTTCGCGCCAACGGCGCTCATGCCGAGAGCAAGGCAATCTGGGTGATCAAAGGCTCCAATACCACGATCGAAAACGTGGAGTTCTCCGGCGCAGTGGTGCCAAACCGAAACGGCGCCGGAATACGGCAGGAGGGTGCCGGCCTGACCGTGCGTAATTGCTACTTTCACCACAACGAGAACGGTATCCTCACAGGCGCGAATCCGAACAGCGACATCGTGGTCGAGCATTCCGAATTTGCTTACAACGGTTACGGCGACGGCTACAGCCACAACCTTTACATCGGGACCGTGCGCAGCTTCACGCTACGTTACAGCTACGTGCACCATGCCGTCGTCGGTCACAACGTGAAGAGCCGCGCGCTCAAGAACGTCGTCGCCTACAATCGCATCACGGATGAGCGCGATGGCAGAGCAAGCTACGCGATCGACCTACCCGACGGTGGCGTCTCATTCGTGATCGGCAATGTCATCCAGCAAGGACCGGCGACCGAGAATGACGCCCTTGTCGCCTATGGGGCGGAGGGGCTCAAGAATCCGCTCAATGGACTTTATTTTGTTAACAATACGTTGGTGAACGACCTGCCTGCCGGGGGCCGCTTCCTTTTCTCCAAGGGTGAAACCGCCACCGTTTGGATCGTGAACAACCTGTTTTCCGGACCGGGCGAGATGCTGAGCGGTCCGGGAGAGATGTACAACAACCTGCTCGTCGAAAGATCGGATTTTATCGACGCTGCAGCCTTTGACTACCGGCTCAAGAACGGCACCCCGGCGATCGGGCGTGCCATAAATCCCGGCCAGGCCGCCGGATTCGATCTTCGCGTAACGGACGAATATGTTCACAAGGCGAAAAAGCGGGCCCGGAACAGCCTGACAGTTCACGATCTCGGAGCTATCGAGTACCGGCGCAGCGCCTTTGAATAGTCAAAGCGGTTTCGGCGGCCGTGGATTCGACGCGGGATTTCCCGCGGACCGCACGAAATCCAGAGTCCATCTTGCGACCTGCTCGCGCCACTCGCGCCGCGCGAAGGTATGGTTCGCCCCGGCGAGTTCGTGCCGGGTCACGCGCTCGTGTGCGAGCAGGCGCCGCCAGCTGGCGGAGCCTGCGACCAAGTCCTTGAATTCCTGCGCGGTGAAATCGTTCCCGCTGAGTATAAGCAGGACCCGGCCACGAAATCTGCGCAGGCCCTCTTCCATTCGTGCCGGGAATGGTCTCGCATCGGCATGAGATCGCTCGCCTGGCTCCGGCGCTGACACGTCACGCTCGGTCGAAGGTTCGCGCCCCACCGAGGCGACGACCAGCCTGCCCAATGCAGACGCGGCCCGTCCCACACGGAATTCGCCGCCTGCAACCTTCCGCCAGAAACTGGGCTGGAACAGGCGCCTGACGTAGTAGTGTCGCAAATAGACGCGCGCGCCGCCATGCTCGGTATGCACCCACGGGTTGAGCAGGACCACGCCGCTCACGCGCGTGTCCTGGTGAGCGTAAAACAGCGCCGCTGAAGCCGCATCGCACAATCCCCAGATCACCACCTCCTTCAGACTGGGAACGCCGTCGAACAAAACGTCTATCGCGCAGCGCATGTCGGAGCTCACGTTCTCGAATGTCCGTGATGCGCCAGGGCTGTCTCCCATTCCGCGGTAGTCGAACCGCAGCGAGGGCACACCCTGCTCGGCGAGGTGGCGCGCGAGCAGCGTGAACTGCCGGTGGCTGCCGGCCCGGTACTGCGGGCCGCCCACGACGATGAGCACGCCTCGCGGCGCGGGAACTGCGACGTTGCTCAACACCCCGAGCAGGGGCTCTCCCTCGCAATGAAACGCCAGCGCCTGCTCGTTAACCGTCATTCAAAACCGGATCGGCCGCGGTATCACACGGAAATCCGGATGACGTTCGTCCACCCGGATTACGATGAACTGCCGTAGTCCTTGCGTGCGATCAGTACGGTGTATGGCGTAGCGACGTGCGCGAGGTAGCGAAGTGGCAGCACCGTGCGTATCGCTGCACGCACGGCCTGCAACGCCAGGCCCCTGCCGCGCATGTCCATCAAGTCGAAGCGGTCCATGCAGCGGAAGCCGAGCGGCGCGAGGTATTTCGCCAGACCGAAATACGTAAACCAGTGCACGGCGGGATATTTCGCGTAATTCGCCAGTTCCGGCCGGCTCGTGACGGCCAACCGCTCGTAGTGGCGCTTCAGGAATCCCGGATACCAGCTGTAAGCGGGCAACTCGAACTCTTGTTGGACCGGACACAGCTTGTTGGTGGTGCTGAGATAAAGATAACCGCGCGGCTTGGTTACGCGCGCAGCCTCCTGGACCACCGCTTCCCAGTCCGCGACATGCTCCAGGAGTTCCGGAAGCAGACACACGTCCATGGACTCGTTCGGCCACGGAAGCGCGGTAGCCGAACCGACGGTGAACTCCGTAGTCGCCGCAAGGCCGCCGCTGCGAGTGCGGGCCAGTTCGATCAGCGGCTGGTTGATGTCCAGACCGGACACGTGATGGCCCAGCTTCGCCCACAGCCAAGCCTGGGAACCGGCACCACAACCGATGTCCGCTACCTTGAGCGGCCTTCCCGCCGCATCCGGGCCGATCAACCGCAGCAACAGATCGCGCACCCGTTCGAAGCGTTCCATCGTCTGCGGGCTGAGACTCTGGTCCCGATAGTAATCGTAGAACGCAGCATGGGTCCCGGTGTCCCAATTCCCGGCATTGCCAGGCGGCTGTTGATCCGGCCGTGACGCCTGTTCGCTCATAATTCCCATTATGACATGGCCTGCGAAATCTCAGTGTTCCGTCGGCATCCGCGTGCGCCGCGACTCCGCGTTTCATCCATGTTTATCTGCGGCTCATTGCTTCGTCCGTCGCGGCGAGCAGCGCGGCGCAATCAGTGATCTCGAACGTGGACCAGAAAGGCTCGCCGGCGACGGCGACTTTTTGGACTTCCAGGCCCCTCCCCTGCCACGACTCGAGCGCACGGAGCGACGCAGGCGAAATCCTGGGTTCCACCTGGGCGGTCACTTCCAGCCAGTGCACGCGCCTGACCGCCGGAAAGAGCTGCGCGAGCTTCAGTGCCTCGATCGCCGATGCCAGGTGCGGGTTCAGCGCGTACCCGGCGATTTCCAGCGACGTTCCCCGCGCGAGCGCGGCGCGCAGCTCGCCAACGCCGGTTTGCGCCGCCCCGGCCGACAGCATCTCGGCAGCCAGCTGCAGTCTGAGGAACTGCGTAAGGAACTGCTCGCCGTTCACCACCGGCTGCCACAGCAGCAACTGCTCGATAGCCGCGCCGGGGTCCCGCGCGACGTCCGCCGCCAGCGTCGCCCCCAGCCGCAATCCCCACAGGCTGACAGTCCCGTCGACACGCTGCCGGAGCCAGCCGACAGCGGTTTCCACGTCGCGTCGCCAGATCTCCCACCTCGCCTCGCCGAAATCGCCGCTGCTGTCGCCGCAGCCAAGCAGGTCGATTTGCAGGACGGCCCACCCCGCACGAGCAAGCCGGCGGGACTGCAGTGCCGCCATCCTGCGGGCCTTGTTCATCTCCTCGGCGAACGGGTGCACGTACACGATGCCGCGGCGCGGATCACCGCCACCGGCGGGAGCGTGGTAGATGCAGAAGCGATGTCCGGGCTCGACCGGCAGGAAGAACGCGGTCGGCGGAGTCATTTAACCGCCGATGGCCGCCGATGGCCGCCGACAAAACACAAGATTGACATCAGGCGCGCGGACACACAGCACGGATAACGACGGTGTTCAAGACTCCAGTTCCTGAATTTTGCTAGTCGCTATCCGGCGAGCTTGCCCTCGATGAACCGCGTGAGGCTGCCCAGCGTCTCGAACGCCGCCGCGCCGATCTCATCGTCCGCCACCGTGATGCCGAAATGCTCCTCGAGCGCCGTGATGAGGTTGACCACCGCGATCGAATCGAGCTCGGGTACGGCTCCGAGGAGCGGCGCGGAGGCGTCCATCGTTTGCACGCGCTCGCGGATCTGCAGCGCGCTTCCCACCACCGCTTTCACATCGTCAATCAACATGGGCCGCAGCTAGTGTGCTGTCCCGCAAATAGCCGGTGAAATTTCCACGAAAATTCCGGCCGAAACCTTCCGCTGCATATGCATCAGAGTACCACATGTGCTTTCCCACAGATAAGCCAATACAATGACCATGCCGGGTGGCCGGCCGGCGCAGGTTGACCACAATCAGCAAGCGACAAGCAGACGAAGCGGTTCCCGATGCCTAAGAATGGGCGGCATAGCGATTCACGCGAAATTCCAAAACTCCCGGTGCTGGGCTGGTCGTCATTTTCCGGCGATTACGCCGCGCCCATCCCCAGCGTGCTGAACGCGCGCCACCACCGCTATACCATCAGCGGTCGCGCAGCCATCGCGCTGGCCTTGCGCGTGCTGGGAGTCCAGCCCGGCGACAAGGTGCTCGTTCCTACCTACCACTGCCCGACCATGATCTCGCCGGTCGTGCAAGCCGGCGCACACCCGGTGTTCTACCCGATCACGGCGTCCGGCGCCCCGGACTTGAAATGGCTCGCTCGAGCGGATCTGGCCGGCGCGCGGGCCATTCTCGCCACCCACTACTTCGGTTTGCCGCAGCCTATGGCCATCGTGCGCAGCTTTTGTGTCGCCCGTGGCTACAATCTCATCGAGGACTGCGCCCATGCTTTCTTCGGCATCAGCGACGATTGGCCCGTGGGCAGCTGGGGTGACGTTTCCATCGCCAGCCTGACCAAGTTCTTTCCCGTGCCCGAGGGTGGCATAATCGCATCCGCCACGCGCCCGCTGAAAGCGCTCGATCTCACGCCGCGCGGATGGTACGGAGAATTCAAGGTCGTTGCCGATGCAGTCGAGCTCGGCGTCGCACACGACCGCTTTCCGGGGCTCAACTCGCTGTTCGCCGGTGTATACCGCATGAAGAACTGGCTGCGGCATCGCGACCGCGAACCGGTTCGCGACGCCGACCGCGGTCACGACTCATCCGCGGCGCCGGCGGTCGAGCGACTGCTGTCATCGTCACAGCCGGCGCTTGCAGTGCGCTGGATCGCGAGTCTCGCGCATCGGTCCCGCATCGTCGAGCTGCGCCGCCGAAATTACGCGGAGCTCGCGAGACGGCTCTCGGGGCTCGCCGGTGCGCGCCCGCTGCGGGCCCAACTGCCGGACGCCGCGGCGCCCTACGTATTTCCGCTGTACGTCGATGACCCGGCGGCCAGCTATCAACGCTTGCGCGCCGCGGGCATCCCGATCTTCCGCTGGGACGAGATATGGCCTGGCACGCCGGACATCGAGGGCGATCGCGGCCTCGATTGGTCAACGCACGTTTTCCAGTTGGGCTGTCACCAGGATTTGTCTGAACAGAATCTCGACGCCATAGTGACGAAGGTGCAGACCATCATCCAGGACAAGCCGCCCCGCAGCGCGCCCAGACCCTCGCTGTCGCCGACGATCTTGAATTCGAAAAAGACCAGCAGCTCGATGAAACGGATCTTGATGATCGCCTTTCACTTCCCGCCTCTCGCGGGCAGCAGCGGGATCCAACGGACCCTGCGGTTTGCGCGACATCTGCCGCAATTCGGTTGGGAACCGCTGGTCCTGACCGCCGATCCGCGCGCCTACGACCGGGTAAGCGACGATCAGGTCGACGATGTGAGGGCCGGCAGCATCGTAGAGCGCGCTTTCGCCCTGGACTCGGCCCGTCATCTTGCCGTCCGGGGCCGCTATCCCGCGTTTGTCGCCCGCCCGGACCGCTGGGCCACGTGGTGGCTTGGAGCCATTCCCCGGGGTCTCGCAATGATTCGGAAATACCGTCCCCAGGTGATCTGGAGCACCTACCCGATCGCCACCGCGCACCGGATCGGGCGCACTTTGCACCGGCTTTCGGGGGTGCCGTGGGTCGCGGATTTCCGCGATCCCATGGCGCAGGAAGGCTATCCCGCGGATCCGAAAACCTGGCAAAGCTTCAAGCGCATTGAACAGGATGCGCTGCACGTCGCTGCTTCGAGCGTGTTCGTGACGCGGGGAGCTGCCCGCCTCTACCGCAGCCGCTATCCCGATGTTCCGGACGAGCGCATTGCCGTGATCGAAAATGGCTACGACGAGGACAGCTTTCAACTGCTCGACGCCTCCGCCGAGGGCGCGGGCCCGCTGATACCGGGAACGCTGACGCTGCTTCACAGCGGAGTGGTTTATCCGAGCGAGCGCGACCCCACGCATTTTTTTCACGCGCTGCGGCGCATGCTCGATGACGGCAGTCTAAGAGCGGGTGAATTGCGGGTGCGTCTGCGCGCCTCCGCGCATGAAGCCCTGCTGGACAAGCTGATAACCACCAACCGCGTAGTGGAAGTCGTCGAGCTGGCCCCTCCGATACCCTACCGGGAGGCGCTGAAGGAAATGATGCGCGCCGACGGGCTGCTGGTGCTGCAGGCGCGAAACTGCAACGAGCAGATACCCGCCAAGGTTTACGAATACCTGCGTTGCCGGCGTCCGATCATCGCCTTGACCGATCCGCCGGGCGACACCGCTGAAATGCTGCGCCGAGCCGGCATCGATAACATCGCGCGGCTCGATTCCTCGGAAGACATCGCGCACGAGCTGCGGCGCTTCCTGGATACGCTGCGGCGCGGCGCGGCTATCCTGCCAAACGAGGCTTTCATGACCGCCGCCTCGCGCCTGGAACGCACACGCGAGTTGGCGCGTCTACTCGACGGCTTGCCTGCTTTACCGCATAAATAACATTGAATGAATTGGAATCTGCACCCGATCGAGCGGTTCGAGCAGTTGACGTCCGCCTGGAATGCACTCAACGTCGCGCTGGGCAGCCCGCCGTTCCTGGATTCGCGTTTCATCCTTCCGTTGTGCCGCATATTCGGCGGTCCCGAACTGAAGATTGCCGTGTGCGAGGACGTGCAAGGACCGCTGGCGATCGGCATTTTGGCGTCCAAGGGTCTCGGACAGTGGGAGACCTTTCAGCCGTCGCAGCTGCCGCTCGGCGCGTGGGTAATGCGACCGGATCAGGACTTCGAGGTCTTGTTGTCGACCCTGGCCAGGAAGCTGCCTGGGGCCGTGCTCGCTATCGGCATCACGCAACAGGACCCGGATTGCGTTGCACGTCCGGCTGGATCACAGCTTCTGAGCACGCTCGACTACATACAAACAGCGAGAGTGGCGATCGCCGGCAGCTTTGACGACTACTGGAGCAGACGCGGCAAGAACCTGCGCCATAACATGAAGCGCCAACGCGCCAAGCTCGAAAACGACGGCGTGGCCACGCGCCTGGAGATACTCAGTCGACCGGAGGAGGTGAGCACCGCTATCGAAGACTACGGCCAGCTCGAGAGCGCGGGCTGGAAGGCCGCATACGGAACTGCCATTCACCCGGACAACGAGCAGGGGCGTTTCTACCGCACCATGTTGGAGGCATTCTGCAGCGCCGGCGCTGCCCGCATCTATCGTTACCGTTTCGGCGACCGTGTGGTGGCGATCGATCTGTGCATCGAGGGCGGCGGCGCCCTCGTCATCCTCAAGACCACCTACGACGAATCGATCAAGACCATCTCGCCTGCATTCCTGATGCGGGAAGAGTCGTTCAGGGGATTGTTCGGCGAACGGAAGGTCGGACGCATCGAGTTTTTCGGTAAATTGATGGAATGGCATACGCGCTGGACCGACGATGTACGCACCCTCTATCATGTAAATTACTACCGTTCCCGGCTCGTGCCCAGGCTCAGAAACATCGCCGAACGGTTCGGCAGTTCCGGCAGTTCCGAGAAACCAGGATGACTGTGCTACGCGCTGCTCGTTCCGGCCGATGCGTCGAGATGTGAACTGTCGATACCGTGTAGCCGGCCCAAGTTCCGGCTTTGACGCAAATGCATCGTGTTGAATACGCTGGCGGCATGAATGAGATGATGGCTTCCCGGACTGCAAGCGATGCGCGAGCGCCCGTGATGGGTGGTGCGCAGTGGCGAGAGCCGCTGGCGTTCCTCGAGATACTGGAGAACGTGCGCTGCCCGGTGGACATGCGGCCGCTGCGATGGATCGAGAGCGAGGGAGTGCTGTTGAGTTCGGACGGCGCGCGCCGCTATCCCGTCGTTGACGGAATTCCCTGCCTGTTCGCTCCGAACGCCTGGCCGGGCGGCAAGTCCGATGTTACCGACATGGTCAAGTCGTTCTATGAGGAAACGCCCTTCCCCAATTACGACGATCTCGACGGCCGCGAAAGCCTGCAGACCAAGGCGAAGCGCGGCGTCTTCGCCCGCCTTCTCGACGAGCAGCTTCCCCGCCCCGCAATGGTACTGGAGGCGGGCTGCGGCACCGGCCAGTTGTCGAACTTCCTCGGGATGAACTGGGGCCGCACGGTGATTGGCGCCGACCTGTGCCTGAACTCGTTGCGTCTCGCGAAGTCGTTCCGGGACCGCTGTTCGATCGCAAACGTGCAGTTCGTGCAGATGAATCTGTTTCGCCCCCCGTTCCCGGACGAGAGCTTCGATCTCGTCATTTCCAACGGCGTGCTTCATCACACCAGCGACCCGGAGGGCGGATTTCATTCCATTGCGCGCAAGCTGAAACCGGGCGGCTACACGATCATCGGCCTGTACAACTGGCTGGGGCGCCTGCCCACGCTCTGGCGGCGCGCCGCCATAGAAACTTTCGGCGAACGTTGGGCCGCGCTCGATCCGCGCTTGCGCGGCAGCCGGTTGAATACCGGGCGCTGGGCCGCCTGGTTCATGGACCAGTACCAGCACCCGCACGAAAGCCGCCACTCGATGGCCGAAGTCGAGGAGTGGTTCGGCCGTTCCGGCATCGAGCTGCTGTTCACCATTCCCCCGGCCGGCGGCGAGGACTTCACCGAGGACACGCAATTGTTCCGTCCCCGGCCGCAGCGCAGCCGGCTCGACTACCTGGCGAGCGAGTTGGACATGCTGCTCACGGGCGGTCGCGACGGGGGGCTGTACATGATGATCGGCCGCAAGCGTTAAGGACCAGGATCCAGCCGCAGATAAACGGCTAAATCCTACAGTTGACCTTGGGGTTGAAATCTGTGTTCATCTGTGTGTATCTGTGGCTGAAATTCTGAAAACAGAGTTGATCGACTGATGGCGACGCACGAAGATTTTTCGAGAACCCACGACGTCAAGTCGTCCAGCAACCGCGGCTTCGGTTGGGTATTCACCGCGGTATTTCTGATCATGGGAGTGTGGCCGCTTGTCTTCGGCCACCCGGTGCGCTGGTGGTCGATGATCGTCGCGGTGGCGTTCCTGGCGATCACCCTTGCGGCACCCGCGCTGCTCGCTCCGCTGAACAAGCTCTGGCTTCGTTTCGGACTGCTTCTGAATCGTATCGTGAGCCCGGTGGTGCTCGGGTTCATGTTCTACGTCGTGGTGACGCCCATGGGCTGGCTTATGCGAGCGTTCGGCAAGGACAACCTGCGGTTGCGCGGCGGCGACAAGAACGCGAGCTACTGGATCAAGCGCGACCCGCCCGGGCCGAAACCGGACAGTCTCAACAACCAGTTCTGAAGGTAAACTCGAACCCTTCGGCACCCTCTTAGGGGAAGAACCATGTCGTTTTTGAGAGAGCTGTGGCGCTACATGCGGGCGCGCAAGAAGTACTGGCTGCTCCCCATCCTGATCGTCATGGTAATCCTCGGTGGCTTGATCGTGCTGGCACAGGGCTCGGCCGTCGCGCCGTTCATCTACACCTTGTTCTGAGAAGATGTGCCCATGCGTGTCGTAGGAATATCCGCGTTTTACCACGACGCCGCAGCGGCGTTCGTCTGCGACGGGGAGATCGTCGCCGCCGCGCAGGAGGAGCGCTTCACGCGCAAGAAGCACGATTCCAGCTTCCCGCGCCACGCCCTCGAGTACTGCCTTTCCACCGCTGGCGTAAGTCTCGACCAGGTGGACCTCGTCGCGTTCTACGACAAGCCGTTCCTCAAATTCGAGCGGCTGCTGGAGACCTATCTCGCGTTTGCGCCGCGAGGCTTCGAGTCGTTCAAGATGGCGATCCCGGTCTGGCTGCGGGAAAAACTGTTTCTGAAGGACCTGCTCCACAACCAGTTAAAGCGCCACCGTCCCGATTTCGACTGGGACGAGCGCCTGGTCTTCAGCGAGCATCACCTCAGCCACGCCGCCAGCGCGTTCTTTCCCTCGCCCTATGCTTCGGCGGCGGTCCTGACGCTTGACGGCGTCGGCGAATGGGCGACGAGCTCGCTCGCACTCGGGCGCGACAACCGGCTGGAGGTGATCAAGGAAATCCACTTCCCGCATTCGCTGGGCCTGCTCTACTCCGCCTTCACCTATTACACGGGATTCAAGGTCAACTCGGGCGAATACAAGCTGATGGGGCTCGCGCCCTACGGAGAGCCGCGGTACACGAAGGTGATCCTCGACAAGCTGATCGATGTCAAGGAAGACGGCTCGTTCCGACTCAACCTCGACTACTTCAATTACTGCGTCGGGCTGACCATGACGAACCGGAAGTTCGACCAGTTGTTCGGCCAGTCGCCGCGCACCCCGGAACAGCTCCTGACGAATTTTCACATGGACATAGCGGCCTCGGTCCAGCGGGTCACTGAAGAGATCCTCCTGCGCATGGCTCGCACGGTCCGGCGCGAAACCGGAGAGCGCAACCTATGCCTGGCGGGCGGCGTAGCGTTGAACTGTGTCGCCAACGGCAAGGTGCTCCGGGATGGATGCTTCGACAACATCTGGATCCAGCCCGCGGCGGGCGACGCCGGAGGCTCGATCGGCGCGGCGCTGTGCGCGTACCACCTCTACAAGGGACAGCCCCGCCGGCTGACTGGAAAACTGGACGGGATGAACGGGTCGTACCTGGGCCCGGAGTACGGGCAGCGGGAAATCGAGCAGCGGCTGCGGGCCGCGGGCGCACGTTTCAGCGTGGTGGACGATGCCGCCGTGATTGCCGAGGCGGCCGACGCGCTCGTCGCGCAGAAGGCGCTCGGCTGGTTCCAGGGACGCATGGAGTTTGGGCCCCGGGCCCTGGGAGCGCGCTCCATCCTGGGCGATCCGCGCTCGCCCTCCATGCAGAAGACGCTCAACCTGAGAGTGAAATACCGGGAGTCGTTCCGGCCATTCGCCCCCGCCGTGCTGCGCGAGGACGTCGCCGACTGGTTCGAGCTCGACTCCGATTCGCCCTATATGCTGATCGTCGCCGGCGTGCGCCCCGAGCGGCGCCGCGCGATGACCGATGAGGAGAAGAAGCTGTTCGGCATCGACCAGCTCAACGTACCGCGCTCGGACATACCCGCCGTGACCCACGTGGACTATTCCGCCCGCGTCCAGACCGTGCACCGCGAGACCAACCCGCGCTTCCACGCCCTGCTCGAAACCTTCAAGCAGCGCACCGGCTGCCCGGTGCTGGTCAACACGAGCTTCAACGTGCGTGGCGAGCCCATCGTCTGCACGCCGGAGGACGCCTACCGCTGCTTCATGGGGAGCGACATCGAGATCCTGGTCGTCGGCAACTGCGTGCTGGACAAGCAGCAGCAGAACCCCGCGCTCAAGCTCGATTACAAAAACGCGTTCGAACTGGACTGACCTGTCCCTGCCTGCGGACGATGCGTGCCAAGGCAGAGAGAGCACCGGCAGCCGATGCGGCCATGAGCGATGCGTCCGATCGCCTGCGATCGGTTTCCATCTACTCCATCATCATCTTTCTATCCGCCGCGGCGGCCCTCAATCCCTTCACGACCAAGTACCTCCTCGGTTTGTCGAATGGCTGGGTCATTTTCCCGGCAATATTCGACGCCTACGCGGCCGTCACGATTGCGTGTGGCGCACTCTATCTGCGGACCGCCCGCGCCATCTGCGGCATCGCCGTCATTCTTTCGATCATCGCGGTCGTCCCCGTCATGTTGGGAGCGGAGCTCGCGATCTACTATCATCATCTCGAGCATGAAGCGGAAGGTCCTCCCGATTACCTGATCGAGAATGTGCACCGCCACGACGGCGTCCTTGGATGGGCCCCCATTCCAAACGGATCGAGCGGCCGACATTACTCTCGCGACAATTTCGATGTGCGTTACTCCTTCGATCACAGGGGCCGCAGGCTAATTCCCCAAAATCCGCGAGCCGAACGGACCCTCCATGTTTTCGGGGATTCTTTCACTTTCGGCCACGGGGTTTCAAACGAGGAAACTGCGCTCGCATTGCTTGCCGGGAAGATCAACCACAGGATCAACGTGCTCAACTGGGCAGTGATGGGTTACGGGCTGGAGCAGATGGTCCTGCGCCTGGAGCAGAATCTTGATGAGATCAAGCCAGGCGACCTGGTTTTGTTTCAACCCCTGCACACCGATATCGCCCGCAGCATGATCGCCCGCGCTTTTCCGTGCGGCCAGCACTATGGCAGTGACCGGGTTGAAACCTTTCCCATGTTCGAGGCAGGCAAGTGGCGCTCTGTCGTGCTGTCGCAGGAATGCAACTACGCCTTGGATCGGCTCCTGATCCACTCCAAGCTCGTGTTCGGACTCATCCGGAAGCAGTACCTTCAGTGGGTCGTCGGGGATCGGCTGTTTCGCAACGCGGACGCGATGCTCGACATGGCGCGCCGTCTCGCGACCAGCAAAGGCGCGAAATTCGCGGTGGTCCTTCCGGTGGCCCCCAATGAATGTATAAACGGAATACCGCAAGCTGACTGGACGGGGGTCAAGACCGCGTATACGTACTTGGCGCGTGAATGCCCGGCCGATCCCGCTCAAGCCATGATGTACCGCTTCCCGGTCGACGGACACCTATCCGTGCCGGGCAACGCGTGGTTTGCCGAGTCTTTGTTGAAGTACCTTCGTGAGACCGGCAATTATCCTTGAAGCCGGATCATGCTGAGCCTGGTTTGGCTCAAGAACCGCATCATCGGTGCCTCGATATGTGGACACAATACTCAGCAGCCTGATCCTACCGTGCGATGGGCATTGGACCGCTCAAGGACACACTGCCGCACCGTATCTGGGCGTAGCGCTGGCACCGCTGTGTCGAAATCGGGCTCAATGGACGCCGAACAGCGTCCCGATCCGGCATTTCAGAAGTTTCCGGCACGAAACTTGCATACGGCATGGAGTACCGGCGGGACCAAACCCGGCTGGCAATTGGTAGAATGTGACTGGAACGTCGCGTAGCCGCCCGAGAAGCAGAACGATGGCAGGAATCAACCTATCTGTGGCTAAGAATTGACGATGCCCCCTGACGACAAAGCACGCTCCGGTCCCTCCTCGGAGGCCCTACTCGCGCTCGCCAAGGACGTGCTCGCCGCGGAAGCGGAGCGCGGTTCAGGCGCTCGCCGACCGACTGGACCAGACGCTTCATCGAAGCGGTCAGGATCATACAGGCGTGCGCTGGACGTATCGTGGTGACCGGCATCGGCAAGTCCGGCCACATCGCGCGCAAGATCGCGGCCACGCTCGCCAGCACGGGCACCCCCGCGTTCTTCGTCCATTCCGCCGAGGCGAGCCACGGAGACCTCGGAATGATCACCAGCGACGACGTCGTTATCGCGCTTTCCAATTCCGGGGAGAGCCCGGAAGTCGTGGCGATTCTCCCGCTGTTGAAACGACAGGGCGCGAAGCTGATCGCGCTGACCGGCAAGATGAGCTCGACGCTGGCGCGCGAAGCCGATGTGGCCCTGGATGCAGGGGTCGACAGGGAAGCCGGCCCCCTCGGCCTTGCCCCGACGTCGAGCACCACCGCCTCGCTGGCGCTCGGCGATGCGCTGGCGCTGGCGCTTCTGGAGGCACGCGGCTTCGGGCCGGACGATTTTGCCCGCTCCCACCCCGGCGGCGCGCTGGGCCGTAAATTACTGGTGAGGGTCATGGATGTGATGCATCAGGGCGAGGCTCTGCCCACTGTGCCGGTCACCGCAACGTTGAGCGACGCCCTCCTGGAGATGAGCAGGAAGCGTCTGGGCATGACGGCCATCGTCAACGACGACAGGTACGCTCGCCGGCCTTTATACCGACGGCGACCTGCGGCGCACGCTGGAGAAGGGCATCGATATCCGCAGCGCCAAAGTGGCCGAGGTCATGACCCGAAATCCGCACACGATACGCTCGGACAAGCTAGCGGCGGAAGCGGTGCAGTACATGGATAAGTTCAGGATCAACGGCATCCTCGTGCTCGATGAGGGGGATCGTGTCGTGGGCGCGTTCAACATGCACGATCTGTTCCGGGCGGGCGTCGTTTAGCTTCCAATTCAGCCGCAGTCAAACACGGATACACGGACAAGATCAACACTTTAAATTCGAGGCGAATCAGCCACGCTGATGAAATACCGACAGGATTACGTTTCATGCCTGAAATAGCCGGAAGCGCCGAGGACTGGCTGCGGAAAAACCACTCGCTGCGCATGGATGCGAACAGCGAGCTCTTTCCGGCGGACCGCAGGGACTTTCACATCGACCGCTACGAGTTCGCCAGGCGATATTGCGACGGCAAGCGCGTGCTGGATGGCGCCTGCGGCACGGGATACGGGTCATCCATCCTCGGGACAGTCGCGAAGAAGGTCATCGGCATCGACTGCGCGCAGGACGCGGTGACCTACGCCGGCGGGACGTACGCGACGGCCAACGTGTCGTTCTCGCGCTCGTTCGTGGAGTTGACGCCGTTCGAGTCCTCCTCCTTCGACGTGGTGACATCGTTCGAGACGGTCGAACACACCTTATGTCCTCGCGCTCACATGATGGAGATCGCCCGGCTCGTGGAGCCCGCCGAGGGCAAGGCGATCCTGTCCGTGCCCAACCGCTGGGGTTACACGGACCACCACTTCTTCGACTTCGACCTGCCTCTGCTCAAAGAGGTCACCAGCGAGTTTTTCGGACAGGCCGAGTTCTACTATCAGAATCCGCGGTCCAGCGCGGGTCTGCCGGGAATAGGCCCGCTCGTATCGGACGAGCCGTCCCGGGCCCAGTGCATCATCGCGGTGTGCAGCGCCCCGCGCAAGGACAAGGTGTCGGCGGACAGGATAGAAGCACTGATGGATGAAATCTATCGGAGCGCCTTCGCGCGGCACAACGAGTTTCGGACGCTCGCGTACCGGCAGAACACCAGCCTCGTACGGCGCGCGATAAACAAACTCCGGTCCGTGCTTGGATAGTGCCTGTCCCTCACGATCAAATCGTGCCGGACCCGGCGATGACGGACGCCGGTACCCACCTGAGATGGCTGCTGTTCCGGCTCCTCGAATGGGGGAGCGAACTGCGTTACGGCCGGTTGGGGGAAGACGGCGGCCACGCGGTCACCTACGGGACGGCGGAGCGGCGCCTCTCGCCGCTCTGGATCTATGTTTCGACGATAGGCGAGCTAAACGCCATCGAGCCCTTTCTCAGACGCTTGCTGGATGAGACGGGCTGCCCGCCGCTCGTCCTGCTGACCGACCACGCGCACTACCGGGACAGCTTCCTCGCGCGATTTCCCAATGCGCGCGTGCGCGCGCTCGATCACCGAAGCAAAACGGCGGCTGCCCTCATCTCGGAACGCGCGCCGCGCCTGCTGGTGCTCGCCGAGATTCCATGCCTGCTCTCCGATGCGCCGTGCCGCTTCCCCTTCGCGCTCGCCTACGAGCTGAAGCGCCGCGGCGTTCCGGTTTGCATGGTAAACGGCTGGCTGTACCGGGGCTCGCCATCCTGCACCATGGACGCGATCGAGCAGCGCCTCTTCGGGCGCGAGTACGCGCGGCTCTTCGATCTCGTGACGGTGCAGGACGATGCCACGCGCGAGACGCTGATCGCCGGAGGCGCCGACCCGCAGCGCGTTTTCGTCACAGGCAACATCAAGTTTGACGCCGCCGATGCGGCAGAATGGACACCCGCGCGGTCGCGCAGTCCGAGGCTGTTGCAAAGCATCGCTGCCGGTGGGCGGCCGACGATCATCGCCGGCTGCGTCACCAACATCGAGGAGCAGTCCCTGGCTCTGGACGCCTTCGGTACCGTGCTGCGCCAGCTTCCCGACGCGTTGCTCGTGCTCGCCCCGCGCCATCCGGAGGCCGAGGACCGGATGGCCAGGCTGCGGGGACTGTTGGCGGAGCGCGGGCTTAACTACCGGTTCAAGTCCGAGGCAGGAGATACACCGATCCCGGGAACGCTCAATTGCCTGGTGCTCGACACGATGGGCGAGCTGAAGGACTTCTACGCCGCCGGCACGATTTCGTACGTTGGCCTCAATCACAACGTCTTGGAGCCTCTGGCTTACGGCAAGCCGGTCGTCGTCACGCCCGGATGGGAGCCCGTGTATCCCAGCTTCCCGGTATACCAGCGCCTCCTGGCGCACAACGCCCTCGTCCAGGCCGAGGAGAGCTCGCTCGGCGAGGCGTGGGTCGATCTGCTGCGCGACCCCGTCGCCTGCGCGAACCGGCAGCAGGAGATCGGCAGGATGCTGGAATCGTTGAAGGGAGCGACGGCGCGGAACATGGAGCTGCTTGGCCGATTCGGCCTGTTAGAAAGAGCAGATCAGCCACAGATGGATCTCTCTGACTTTTAATATGGCCTCATGCCTACTCTGCTGCATGAGCTGATCCTGCGCTCTGCGAGCGGTGCTCCCGCCTCGACCGCCCTCGTCTACCAGGGCGATAGCCTGTCCTACGAGGCGCTCGCCGCGCGCATGCAGGCAACCGCGCGGGCCTTCCTGGAGCTGGGCCTCGCCCGTGGCGATCGCGTGGCGATCTATCTGGAGAAACGCTTCGAGACTGTGGTAGCGGCGTTCGCGGCAGCCAGCGCCGGATGCGTCTTCGTCCCGGTCAATTCTCTGCTGAAACCCGACCAGGTCGCCTACATCCTGCGCGACTGCAACGTGCGCATCCTGGTGACCTCGGCGGACCGACTGAAGGGGCTTGCTGCGGCGCTCGCCGACTGCCCGGACTTGCGCGCGATCGCCGTCGTGGGCGACGCAACGGCGGCACCCGCGGTTGCCGGCACGGCGGCCGTTGCGTGGGACGACGTCACCGCCCGCGCCGGCTCGCGGACAGCACACCGCGTCATAGACGTGGACATGACGGCGATTCTTTACACCTCCGGCAGCACCGGCAAGCCCAAGGGCGTCGTGCTGTCCCACCGCAACATGGTGGCCGGCGCCTTGAGCGTCGCCCGGTACCTGGAGAACCGCGCCGAAGACCGCATTCTCTCGGCGCTACCTTTGAGCTTTGACGCGGGCTTCAGCCAGCTCACGACCGCATTTTCCGCCGCCGCGCGCGTAGTGCTGATCAACTACCTGCTGCCGCGCGACATCCTCACCGCCTGCGAGAGCGAGGGCATCACCGGTCTCACCGCGGTTCCTCCGTTGTGGATACAGCTCGCGCAGCTCAAGTGGCCGGCGGCGGCCCAGGCGAGCCTGCGCTACATCGCCAACACCGGCGGACGCATGCCCAAGGCGACGCTCGACCTCCTGCGCGCCGCGCTGCCGAAAACGCTGCCCTATCTCATGTACGGCCTGACGGAGTCGTTCCGCTCCACCTATTTGCCGCCCGCGGAGCTGGACCGCCGACCGGACTCGATCGGCAAGGCGATCCCGAACGCGGAAGTACTCGTAGTGCGTGAAGACGGCACCTCGTGCGACCCAGGGGAGCCCGGTGAGCTCGTGCACCGCGGCGCGCTGGTTTCGCTCGGCTACTGGAACGATCCGGAGAAGACCGCCGAGCGCTTCAAGCCTGTGCCGGGCCAGCCGGGAGAGCTCACGCTGCCGGAGATCGCGGTATGGTCGGGCGACACCGTGCGCATGGACGAGGAGGGATTTCTATACTTCATCAGCCGGCGCGACGAGATGATCAAGACTTCGGGCTATCGCGTGAGCCCGACCGAAGTGGAAGAAGTGATCTACGCGACGAAGCTCGCCGTAGAGGCCGCGGCGCTGGGCATTCCGCACCCAGTCCTGGGACAGGCGATTGTCGTGGTCGCGACCGCACCCGACGGGGCGAAATTCGATACCGACGAACTGCTCGTGCAGTGCCGGCAGCGACTGCCAGCGTTCATGGTTCCCGCGCGGGTGATAACGCGCGAGGGCAACCTGCCCCGCAATCCCAACGGCAAAATCGACCGCAAGCTCCTCTCGCTCGAGCTTCAGGGCTTATTCGACGACACGACGCGGTGAGTCGGCAGTCGGCGTGTGCACAGCCATACGGTCATGCCGTGCACTCCATGATGAGGTGCGTAAGAGGCACCCTGGCAAGGTCATGCCGCACGACGCCTTCGACCCGTACAAATACCGCGCGCGCCAGACCTTCGTATCCGGCATTGTTTCTGACGTTCTGCCCGCGGTCGCGGCTGATGATGAAGCGCGCAATGGGGGATTGCCCTTCCACATAGCACACATCCAGCGTAATCAAGCGTCCGCCCGGCACGAGAGCATTTTTCGCCAAGGTCAGCAGTGCGATCGCTTCGTGGTCGTCGAGGTGATGCAGGATGCCCACGGCCAGCACTATGTCGAATGCCGCCAGTGTCTGAAGCGTCTTCGACGTGACCGTCTCGCAAGCAAACCTGCCGCGACTGCCAAATCGCGCGCTGGCGGAATCGATATATTCCTGGCTGGCGTCGAATCCGAAATATTCGGTGGCAGGCAGATGCTCGAGGATTTCTCCGGTTCCGCAGCCGATGTCCAGCACCCGATCATCGGCCTGCGGACGGACGTACTTGTGCACGAACTCGCGGCGGGCCCTCTCCGCGCCGACCGCATGCTGAAACAGGTTGTAGACGCCGGCTGAGGACAGCACGGCCCGCAACCCTGAAGTTATCTGTCCCATCGTCCGGTCACACCGACGTTCCTACCTTGTCCCGCGCTGCTCTCGCGTCAGCGATGCCCGCTTCAATCACATCGCTCGTAGCGGCTTCGACGGTATACCGCGGACGGCGGCGCGCTTCATCCAGGGCCCGCCAGATGTACTCGCCCAGTATGCCCAGCATCAGCATCTGCAAACCCCCGATGACCATCACCGCGACCATCAACGACGACCAACCTTCGATACGCTGCCCGGTCACGGCGTTGTAGATAACGAATCCGGCGTACATGAAGCCAGCGATTGCAGTGAAGACTCCAGTCCAGGACATGAGACGCACCGGCAGATAGCTGAAGGAGGTAATGGAGTCGACCGCGAGCTTGATCTTTTGCCTGATCGTCCAACTCGAGTGGCCGTGCAATCGCGCGCCCTTCGTGTAGGCGATCGTCACCTGCCGGAACCCCATCCACGCCAGGAGAGCGAACAGGTTGACGTTGCGCTCGTCGAACTCGCGGTACGCCTCGATGACGCGCCGGTCTATCAGGAAGAAGTCCGCCCCCGTCGCGGCAAGCTCGCGCATGCCAACGACGTTGCGCATGATCCAGTAGAACAGGCCGGACATCCTGACGGTCGTGGCCGTTTCGCCTTCGCGCCGCCCCCGCACGGCCCACACCACCTGCGCCCCGTCCTGCCACGCCTCGAGCAGTTGCGGGATCACTTCGGGCGGATCCTGCAAGTCGGCCGCAAGCACGACCGCGCAGTCACCGGTGGCGTTTCGCAAGCCGCAGGTCACTCCGGCATGCGAGCCGAAGTTGCGCGAGAAACGCATCGCGCGCACCCGGGGATCACGGCGGCCGATCTCAGACAGCACGTCGAAGGTACGATCCGGCGAATGATCATCGATGGCTATCCATTCCCAGTCTACATCGCGGCCGTCGAGCTCCGAACACAGCCGCTCATAGAGGACCGGAAGGTTCGACTCCTCCTTGTAGGCGGGAGTGACGACCGACAGCCGAAAGCGCTGGCGCGGGGCAACGGCCGTAGCGCTCGCTGCAACGCTCGTCACGGCTTGCGGCATCCCTGTTTCAGCGCGGCTACCACCTGGTCCTGCTCCGCGTCGGTCATTTGGTGGTACAGGGGAAGGAGAACACAGGATTCCTGCGCACTCTCGGAATGTGGCAGAGCGTGCGGCAAGGGAAGGTCGCGGTAGGCTTCCTCGCGGTGACTACACATGATCCCGCGCCGGGTCGATACGCCTTTATCGAGCATGTGCTGCATGGCGGCGCGCTGGTCGCAGCCATCCGGCAGGCGCACACAATAGCTTTGCCAGTTGCTGCGGGCCCACTCCGGTTCGTGCGGCAAGCCAAGTCCCGGGATTTCGCTCAGCAATCCGAAATAGCGCTGCGCCAGGAAGCGCCGGCGCGCGACGATACCAGGCAACCGCTTGAGCTGCTCGCGCCCGACCGCGGCCTGGATGTCGGTCATGCGGTAATTGTAGCCAAGGATCGGGTATGACTCGAAGATGACCTGATTGGAACCGTGGCGCACGCTGTCGGGCACATCCATCGCGTGCTGGCGCAGCAGGCGGAAGCGCCGATCCCATTCGGAATTGGCGGTGGTGAGCATGCCGCCATCGCCGGTGCTCATCACTTTACGCGGATGGAAGGAAAAGCACGCGATATCGGCGTGCGGCCTGCCGATTTTCTCCCAGCGGCCCTGCCAGCGGATCTCGCTGCCGATCGCGCAGGCTGCATCCTCGACCACCGCCACGCCGCGGCGCCGCCCTATTTCGACGATAGCCGCCAGGTCGCACGGCATCCCGATCTGGTCCACGCAGAGGATCGCCCGCGTCCGCGGGGTAATGGCGCCTTCGACGAGCGGGGGATCGATGTTGTAGGTAGCCGGATCGATGTCCACGAACACCGGCGTGGCGCCGCAATAGCGCACTGCGTTCGCAGTTGCGATAAAGGAATGGCTTACCGTGACAACCTCGTCGCCGGTGCTCACGCCGACCGCAAGCAGCGCCATGTGCAGCGCAACGGTGCAGTTCGCGACTGCGCAAGCGTGCGGCGCGCCGGCCATGGCGGCGAACTCGCCCTCGAACGCGGCGACCTCCGGCCCCTGCGTCACCCAGCCGCTGAGGATCACGCGGCGGGCGGCATCCGCTTCAGCCTCGTCCATCACCGGCTTCATGATCGGTATCATCTCGCTTCTCCCGAGGCGGCGCGCCCCGGTTTCCCTTCCCAGTTGTGGACGACTTCCGCCTCGAGCAACTTCTCAGCGGACAACCCGCTGGCGAGGTACCAGTCCTTCAGTCGCTCTAGGCCCTCGCGCAATCCGACGCGGGGTGCGAACGCGAGCACCTTTTGCGCACGGCTGCTGTCGGCAAACAGCCGCAGCACGTCGCCGGGACGCGGCCGGTCGTGCACGATTTTAGCGCCCGGGGCGCCGACTACCTCCACCACCCGCTGTGCAAGCTCGTTGATCGTAATCTCGCGTCCGTTGCCCAGATTGATCGTCTGACCGACTGCGGCATCGGTCGTGTCGCAGCTCAATATGCCCCGGGCGGTGTCCTCGACAAACGTAAAGTCGCGGGTCTGGGTGCCGTCGCCGAAGACCATCAGCGGTTGCCCCGTCATAGCGCGCAACAGAAACTTTGGAATCACCTCGCCGCTGTCCCCCTCGTGATGGCTGCGGGGGCCGTAGGCGTTAAACGGGCGCACCACCACAGTCGGGTAGCCGTAGGTGCTGTAGAACGCCCGCGCGTAGCATTCCCCAGCCAGTTTCGCGGCTCCGTAAACGGTCATCGGAAACGTCGGATGCTCCTCGGTCATGGGCGCCCAGCGGGCGGTACCGTAGACCTCCGAGCTGGAGACGTAGACGAAACGCTTGACACGGGCGTCGCGCGCCGCGATCAGCAGCTTGAGCGTCGCTTCGGCGTTGACTTCATGGCTTTCCATCGGCGAATGGATCGAGTGGCGCACGCCCATGCACGCCAGGTGGAAAATAACGTCGACGTCCCGCACCAGGCCCGCCATGCGATCCGCGTCACGAATGTCCCCTTCCACGAGTTGCACGCGGTCGCTGAGCACCCCGTCGAGATTCTCACGCTTGCCGTTCACCAGATTGTCCACGACGACAACGCTCGCCTGCCGTGCGGCGAGTTGGCGCGTCACTTCTGAGCCGATAAAGCCGGCGCCGCCCGTGACGAGAAAACGCGCGCCGTGGGTCACGCAATCATCCGAGACGCCTCAAGACAGCGCTGAATTCGCGCCCCAAGGCGTCACAACCGTCGAGCATTGCAGAAACCTGCGCGGCGACCTGATTGATTCGCGCGTCGTATTGGGGCTCGGCAGGACTTACCAGCAACGGATGCACTACGCGCGATATGAGATCGTAGACCCCGGTGCGCCGCACCTTGACGATCTCGAATGTCTTCTTCACGAACGGCCACAGCTTGTCCTCGTCGAAGTCGAGGTTATAGCTGACCGGCGGCATCACACTCAGTCCGATCTCTTTCCGAATGCGGTTCAACCCCTCACGACCCTGCCGCGTCCCCTCCTGGAAGAAGAACAGTCCACCGGGCTTAATGACGCGGGCGATGTTCGCAATCGCCTGCTGCTGGGCTTCCCAGGATGTCAGGTTGATTAGGCAGCGCTGGCAGATGGCCACGTCGAAGTCATTCTCGGGCAAATCGAGCTTGAGCACGTCCTGCACCTGAAACTTCAGGTTCGCGATTCCGCCCAGCTCCTTGCTCGCACGATCGATCATCGAGCTCGAATAGTCGATGCCCAGGACGTAGCCGGAATGCTTCGCAAAAAGCCGTGTCGAGTAGCCATTGCCGCAACCGACGTCCAGGATGCGCCCGCCTTTCGGCAAGTCCTGCAGGATCAACTCGTTTTCCAGCACTCGCTGGTTGCGGTCACGGTGAGTGACCAGATCTACATCCGCGGCCGCATCCTGGGCGCGGCCTTCCCAGTACGCCTTGATTGGTGCTACTAAGTCATCGCTTTTCATCCAAATGTTCCTTGTTCACTTTCTCAGCCGGAGGTTGCCAATTTCCGAACGACCACGCTGACATCGGTGACCTGTCGCTCGGAAAGCTCAGCGTACATCGGCAGCGACATCACTTCGGTCGCTGCCTGTTCGGAGTGAGGAAAATCACCCGCCTTGTAACCGAGGTCGGAGTAAGCGGGAAGCAGGTGCACGGGAAACGGGTAATGTATCCCGGTGTGTATGCCCTGCGCCTGAAGCGCATCCATCCACTCCTGGCGCTGCTTCGTGCGGATCGCGTAGATGTGGTAGACGTGGCGCGCGCCCGGCATTGCCTGCGGCGTCGGCACGCCGCTACCGGCGAGCAGCTTTTCGTAGAGCGCCGCGTGAGAGCGGCGCGCCTCCGTCCACGCCTCGATATAGCGCATCTTGACTCTCAGCACGGCGCCCTGGATCCCTTCCATCCTGAAGTTATATCCCTTGAGGACATGCTGGTATCTCGTCTCGGCGCCCCAATCGCGCAGCATGCGGATCGTGCGCGCGTAGTCCGCGTTGTCGGTCACCACCATGCCGCCTTCGCCGTAAGCGCCCAGGTTCTTGCCGGGATAGAAGCTGAAGCAACCCATGTCTCCCAGGCTGCCCGCGCGGCGTCCCTTGTACTCGGCGCCGTGCGACTGGCAAGCGTCCTCGATCACGAGCAGTTTGTGCCGGCGCGCGAGGTCGCGTATCGGATCCATGTCCGCCGGCTGGCCGTAGAGATGGATCGGCAGGATCGCCTTTGTGCGCTGCGTAATCGCGGCCTCGATGCGGTTCGGGTCCATGTTGAAGTAGCGCGGATCGATGTCGACCAGCACCGGCCTGGCGCCGCAATAGTGGACGGCCGCCACGGAAGCGACAAAAGTGAAAGGGACGGTGATGACTTCGTCGCCCGGACCGATGCCGGCCGCGAGCAGCGAAAGGTGCAGGGCGCTGGTTCCGGTATTGACCGCGACGGCGTGGCGAGTGCGGCAATATTCCGCAAATTCCTTCTCGAAGGCCGCCACTTCGCTGCCCAGCGTGAACTGGCAGGTTTCCAGCACGCCCGCGATGGCGGCATTAACTTCGGATTTGATGCTTGCATACTGCGCTTTCAAGATCGACGAACGGAATCAAGCTGCCTTCTCCCGGCGTTGTATGTAAACCGTCTCTCCCTTGCCACGCATCGAACTGGTTGCCGCTTCGATCAGCTCGACGATCCTCAGCCCGAGCTGTCCGTCCGTGATCGGTGATTGCCCGGTTTCCACGCACTTCACGAAATGCTCACCTTCTATCCGCAGGGCCTCGGTCATGTCGAGCTTGGGCGCCCACATGTCGCCCGTGCGATAACCGACCCGCATCTGGTAGATCTGCTGGGGATCGTTGGTGAAGCTGACACCGGAGTCGTAGACCTTCACTTTCTCGCGACGCCTGCATGTCGTCGTAAACGATCATCTTCTTGCTGCCCCCGACGAGGATCTGACGCACCTTCACTGGCGCCATCCAGTTCACGTTGGCGTGTGCGATCGTTCCCGAATCGTAGAAAAGCGTGATGTACGCGAGATTTTCCGGAGTACCCGGGAAGTGCGTGAGGCCGCTGGCCGACACCGCCGTCGGATGCTCGTCGAGGAGGTAGTCGAGGATGGCGAAATCGTGCACCGCGAGATCCGAAATCACGTTTACGTCGCGCTGAAACAGTCCGAGGTTGACGCGGATCGAATCGTAATAGTAGATCTTGCCGAGGTCTGCGCCGTGGATGATTTCTCCCATCTTGCGCACGGCGCCGGTGTAAATGAACGTGTGGTCAACGATCAGCACCAGCTTGCGTTTGTCCGCCTCGTCGACCAGTTTGCGCGCCTGAAGAGACGTCTCGGTCATCGGCTTTTCGACCCACACGTGCTTGCCGGCCTTGAGCGCGGCCATCGCCAGCTCGAAGTGGGTGCCGACGGGAGTAGCGATCGCGACGGCATCGATCCCGGGATCCTTGATCAACTCCATGAAATCCGATGTGACGCGCACGGCCGGGTAGCGGCGTTGCACGGTCGCGAGCTTTCCTGAGTCCAGATCGGCGACCATGCGTACGGCCGCGCCCGGGACTTCGGCGAAATTCCGGACGAGGTTCGGTCCCCAGTAGCCGTAGCCGATGACACCGATGTTCATAAGGTGGTCCCCTTTTCCAGGGATACAAGCAAAATCCCTGCCAGAATCACCGCCAACCCGACTACTTTGCGCACCGAGACCGGCTCGTTCAAAAACGCCGCGGCACCACTGGTGAGGAAGATGAACGTCAATCCAACCAGTAACGGGTAAGCGATGCTCAGCGGTTCCGACGCAATAGTGCGAAACCAGGCGACATTTGCCAGCACAAAAGCGAGAAATCCGCTGACAAAAACCGGGTGGATAAACAATCGCAATAGCGCCGCCACCAGTTCCTGCAGCGTCGCAGGGGTGAACCCACCGGCGGCGTCGATGCCTGCGCGCATCATCAAGTTGGCGACGGCCGATAAACAGCGGTAACCAGCACGAAGACCAGCCCGTAAGCAGACATCGCTATTTTTCCTTTTCCTTGCGCGCACCACCAATGACCCGCGCGGGCACGCCGATCACTAGCGTATGAGGCGGTACGTCCCTGGTAACGACGGCGCCGGCGCCCACCAGGGCGCCCTCGCCGATCGTCAGACCCGACATGATCGTCGCGCCGGAACCGACCGAGGCGCTGCACTTGACGAGAGTCGCCTCGACGTTCCAGTCAGCCTCGGTCTGCAGGCTTCCGTCCGGATTGGTGGCGCGCGGATGGCGGTCGTTGATGAACATCACGCCGTGACCGATGAACACCTCGTCCTCGATGGTCACGCCCTCGCAGATGAAACTGTGCGAGGAGATCTTACAGCGGGCGCCGATGGAGGCGTTCTTCTGAATCTCGACGAAGGCGCCGATCCTGGTGTCGTCTCCTATCGAGCAACCGTAGAGGTTGACGAGGTCGGGCTGAAAGATTTTTACGTTTTTTCCGAGGCGGACGCTGTCGGCAACTGGCATGTGTACTCAATGGCGATTCAAAAACACGGACCACGATGTCGCTAGCATAATCATAGTACTGGCAATAACGGATTCGCGCCGGAATCTTACCGAGCGATGGCGTGGCGCACATATTATGACCGATGTCATGTGTAATTGTAATAGTTGCCGCGCAAGGCGCGAGATTGGCACACAAGACGCGAGGAAGTTATTCTGATAACGTCGCGATCGTTGACAGACCCGCCCGCGGGCGGAGGAGAATCTTCAGTGCACACCATCGGGCCAGACCGGCTCGTCATACTGGTCCTGGTATTGGTTATCGGTTCGATCACGATCGGGCTGCAATCGTGGGTTGGCCAGGCCACGATATATGCGAAAGAGCTGGAACAGAAAAGGGAGGCGCTGCACCACGCCATTCTGACGAACAAGGCGCCGGCCGGAAAAAGCTGGGACGCTTCAGGCGCTGCGAGCCTGAACCTTCGCGTCGGGGCGGTTTACTTGGCCGAAGGTATTCGGAAAATCACGGGCCTGACACTGAGCAAGGTTTACCAGCTTCTGGATACCGTTTTCCTTTTCACCGGCCTGGTAGCGTTGTTTTTCTACCTGCGGAAGTGGCTACCGGATACCTACTGTCTTATCGGAGTACTTTACTTCTGTTCCATCCTGCCGCTTACTTACTTTTTCCATTACTTCCATCCATGGGACAGAATCCAGCTCGCCGTGTGGATCTTGTTGCTGTACCTGCTGCGGGAAAGACGGCTCATACTGCTGGGCATATGCCTTGCCGCAAGCATGCTGGTCAAGTTCGATGCCATCGTAGTGCCGGGGTTGTATTTCCTCACGCACATATCACGCGACCGCTGGCAGCGGGTCACGCTGGAATCCGTCGGGTTGGCCGTACTTGCCGTCGGCGTTTTCAACGGCCTGACCTGGCTGTTTCCATCGCCGGTCGATTCGGACCACTTGACCTCGCGCGGAGGACTGGACGTCATGAGACACAACATCGAGACTCTCAGGAACCTGACGCTCGCCTACCCGCCGCTTCTGTTCCACGGCGTTCTGTTCCTGCTGTCGGTGATCGGGCTACGTTCGCGGGAGCGGTTCGTATGGGTATCCGTGGTATTTGCCGCCGGGTTGATGCTTCTCTTCCTGTTTACCGCAAGGCTGGAAGAGGTTCGAATGCAGACCATGCTCACCCTGCTCTTGTTGCCGGCGGCTCTGTTGTCATTGCGCGACTTGCTGGAGCGGCGGAACCGCCAGCCGCAGATAGACCCGGCAGTCCCGCCCCAGGCGCAACCATGAGTCTTCGGATTCTATAAGCGAGCGACGCAGGCGCTGCGCCGATGACGGGTATCTCAAAGTCATCGTCAGTTTGCGCTTTCCAATGCCCTATCGCAGTGGTTTGCAGAAATCATGAATGCTCTCGCTGATGTCGAATCTTGCGTAATAGCCTTGCTCGCGGACACCCCATTTGTCGCAGTTGATATAGGCGCTCGCGGCGATATTCCCGCACCGTGGAGAGTATTGGATGGAATTGCTGATTTTCTATGCTTCGAGGCCGATCGTGACGCTTGCAACGATCTGAGGACAATTTACGATGCGCGTGGACACGGCAACCGGTACCGGATTTTTCCCATCGCGCTGACAGGCGACGGCGGACAACGAACGCTATACCGCACGCGCGCGCCCGGAGGCTCATCCCTATTCGATCCGGATACGTCCCTTATTCGCGCATACACGGATGCAGATTACCTGTATCCGATTCGGAGGGAACAGATCGAAACTGTTGCGGCGCTCCCCATATTCCGCCAAATTGGCAATTCCCAGCTTGACCTGGTGAAGCTCGATATTCAAGGATGCGAACTTGACGTGCTAAAGAGCCTCGGCCATGAATATCTAGCCCAGACCGTAATGGTGGAAGTAGAGGCATCCATGGTCCCGCGAAACGTCGACTATCCAACATTCTGCGATCTGCATCGGTACATGGCTCATCACAACTTCGCGCTCCTCGACCTTTGGCCGGACCGCCAACACCGGGCCCGAAGCGGACGCCGGGCCGGATATCTCGAAGACATGTTCGGGGTATGGACTAGATCCCCCAGCGTATCGGCTCGCATTTGGGAAGTTGATGCCCTGTTTGTGCGGGACTCGGATCAGGTCGTCGAATCTGGAAATGTCGCTCAGCTGCGAAAATTGCTCGTATGCCTTTGTGTATATGGCTTTTTCGCAGAAGCGGCGTACGCAGTCGAAGCTGCAAACGCGCATGGGCTGGTATCCCGGTCGGATTGCGACGACGCGCTGCAGGCCGTGATTACCTGGCACCGATTTGCGCGCTATCGTCGACGCTACGGAACCGGCGTGCTGGGTCAGCTCTATCGTCGCATGCTCGGTTATCTCAATATCCCGCCTTCCATAACGGGCGCGGACTATATACACCGGCCGAGTTAGCGCCCCATAACCACGACGTTTTTCGAAACCCCGCGATGAACGCTCCCCGCCCGGTCCATCCCCCGATGACGCAGTTCCCGGTGGTGGATGACTGCCTCCAGGTCGGCGGAGTCCCCCTCACCGAGCTCGCGCAGCGCGTGGGCCGGACACCGTTCTACGCGTACGACCGCAAGCTCATCACGCAGCGCGTCGCGCACCTGCGCAAGAACCTCCCGGCGAGCGTCAACCTGCATTACGCGATCAAAGCCAACCCGATGCCGGAAGTGGTGAAGCATCTCGCCACGCTCGCGGACGGGCTCGACGTCGCATCCGGCGGGGAACTGCGGGTCGCGCTCGAGTCGGGGATGTCGCCGTCGGAGATCAGCTTTGCGGGACCGGGCAAGACCGACGCGGAGCTTGCGCAGGCGATTGCCGCCAATATCATCGTCAATCTCGAATCCGAGGGCGAGATGGAGCGGCTCGCTGCTCTCGGCGCCCGTGCCGGCACGCGGCCGCGCGTAGCGGTACGGGTGAACCCGGACTTCGAGCTCAAGAGCTCGGGCATGAAAATGGGCGGGGGCCCCAAGCAGTTCGGCGTGGACGCCGAGCGCGTGCCCGAAATGCTCGCGCGGATCGGGAGCCTCGATCTCGACTTTCAGGGATTCCACATCTTCAGCGGCTCGCAAAACCTGCGGGCCGACGCGATCGCGGAAGCGCAGCGGAAGACCATGGAACTGGCGTTGAGGCTCGCCGTGGACGCTCCCGCGCCGGTGCGCCTGCTCAATATCGGTGGGGGCTTCGGCATCCCTTACTTCCCGGGCGAGCAGCCGCTTGATATCGGCGCGGTGGGAGCAGAACTGGTGCGGCTGCTGGACGGAATCGAACGCTCCCTTCCCCAGGCGAGGATCGTAATCGAGCTTGGACGCTACCTCGTCGGTGAAGCGGGCGTTTATGTCTGCCGCGTGATCGACCGCAAGGTTTCGCGGGGCCAGGTGTTCCTGGTGACCGACGGTGGGTTGCATCATCATCTCGCAGCGTCCGGCAATTTCGGGCAGGTGATCCGAAAGAACTATCCGGTAGTGGTGGGGAACCGCGTGCGCGGCGGCGAGCGCGAGACCGCGTCGGTCGTCGGCCCGCTCTGCACGCCGCTTGACCTGCTTGCCGACGGCATGGAAATGGCGAAGGCGGACGCAGGCGACTTTATCGTGGTGTTTCAGTCCGGCGCCTACGGGCTCAGCGCGAGCCCAACGGCATTTCTCAGTCACCCGGCGCCCGCAGAAGTGCTCATATGAACCTTGGCGAGAAGTCCAGGACATGGCTGCAACGCCTGGTTTGGATAGTGTTCGGCATTGTGCTGTTGCAAGGAATGTTCGGTGTCCCGGACTACGCCTGGGACCTGTTGTTTCCGGGACGCTATCCCATCGTCGGCGACGTTGCCGGCGTCGTTACTGCCGGCGTGGGGGTTTACCTGGCGCTGCGCCATGGGGCGCTGATCGAGGCCATTGCGGGCCACCTGGCGCGGACCCTATCGCACGTCCCCGCCCGGACCTGGCTCGCGGGCGTCCTCATCGTGGGTATCGTCATCAGGATTGGCTGCCTGCTGCTGTACCCGCCGGACGTGCAGGTATCCGATCACGCAACCTATTCTGGGCTCGCGCAAAAGCTCGTGCGCGGTGAGCCGTACTACACGGGCAATACCTACGCCTACTGGCCGCCCGGCTACCCGTTTTTTCTGGCGGCGGGATACTGGCTGTTTGGCGTGCATCCCTGGGTAATCGGGCTGGGCAATCTCGCGCTTTACGCGGGGACCTCGGTCGTCACCTGGAACCTGGGAAAAGCGATCTCTGGAGAATCGGCGGCGCGCATCGCCACGGCGCTCATAGCCGTCTGGCCCAATCTGGTGATGTCGACCTCGCTCGCCAAGAAAGAGCTGCTGCTGGTGTTGCTGATACCGCTGGCGCTGCTTTGCTATCTCCTTGCCTGGTCGGCCCGCACTCGCCGTGGGTCCATGCTGTTTTCATTCTCAAGCGGCGCCTCTGTGGGCGTGGCCTGCCTCACGCAACCCTCGTTCATGCTGTTTCCGGCGGTATTTCTGTTCTTCGAATACCTCGGCAGAGGTCCGGTCTTGGCGAAGCTTGCGAGGGTGGCGCTGCTGGGCGCCGGGATGGTCGTCGTGATCGCGCCGTGGACCATCAGAAACTATGAGGTGCTGCACGCCTTCGTGCCGATCGCGACCACGGGAGGAAACAACTTCTACAGCGCAAACAATGCGCTCGCAACGGGCTCGTATATACCCAAGTACGAACGCGATCTCTCCCAGTTCGACGAGCTCACGCAGGACCGGCTGGGCTATGAATGGGGAAAGCAGTGGATACGCGAAAATCCCGGCAGGTTCCTGAAACTGGTGCTGGCGAAGCAGATCGGATTGATGAGCGACGACAGCGAGGGCGTATATTGGGTGATGAAAGCAGGGAGAAAGATCGATGATTTGCGTTTTATCGCACTCAAGGGCGGCTCGAATGCGTTTTGGCTGATGATGGTCTGGCTGGTATTCGCCGCGATCGTCGTGCATTGGCCGCCCGATGCGAATCGGCCGCACCCGCATCCCGCGACGCTGATCATGCTTTCATTGCTGTACCTCTGGGCCATAGACAGCATCTTTCAGAGCGGGGCCAGGCATCATATGTCGGTCGTTCCGGCTCTGGCCGTATTGGTCGGCATGCTCGCCCGGGATGGTGGCCCCGAACGCCAGAGACGTCCCGCCATTCCCGGAGCCGTAACGTGAAGGGACATTTTCCTCAAACTCCACTGATCGGGCGCTGTTTCAGTCATACTGAAATCCTCGATTGATGATTGCAATCGACCAGTCATGAGCCAACACATAACACTCGGGATCGTCATCCCCTGCTACAACGAGGAGGAAGTGATTCCCGAAACGGCCAAGCGCATGACCGAGTTGATCGGTCGCCTCGTATCGCGGGGCAAGATTTCTCCCGATAGCAAGATGGTCTTTGTCGATGATGGCAGCAAGGACCGGACGTGGGCCCTCATCGAGCGGCTCGCCGCCGAAAACCAACATGTCGGGGGCATCAAATTATCGCGAAACCGCGGACACCAGAACGCGCTGATCGCGGGACTCTTCACCGCCAATGGCGACGCACTGGTCAGTATCGACGCCGATCTACAGGACGACATCAATGCCATCGAGGAGATGGTGGACATGTATCTCGCCGGGACCGACGTCGTCTACGGAGTGCGCAAGCAGCGGGAAACAGACACTGCGTTCAAGCGCCTCACGGCGCTTGGATTCTACCGGTTGATACAATGGCTGGGCGTGGAGTCCATGTATAACCACGCCGATTACCGCCTGATGAGCAGACGGGCGATCGAGGCCCTGAAGGAATATCGCGAGGTGAACCTGTACCTGCGCGGGATCGTCCCGCTCATCGGATTCAACCCGGCGGTCGTCTATTACGACCGGGCAAACCGCTTTGCGGGCGAGTCGAAATACCCGCTTCGAAGGATGATCGGGCTCGCGCTGGACGCAATCACGTCGTTCTCGGTCGTGCCGCTGCGGATGATTACTTTCACGGGTTTCGTCATCTTCTTCGTCACCACCCTGGTGACCTTGTGGGCGCTGTGGGTAAGGCTCTTCACTAACGATGCCGTGCCGGGCTGGACCTCGATCGTGCTGCCGATGTACTTCCTCGGTGGCGTCCAGATCTTCTGCATCGGCATGCTGGGCGAATACCTGGGAAAGACCTATTCGGAAATAAAATCGCGGCCGCGTTTTTTCATCGACAAGGTCGTGAATCAGTGAGCGCGACCAGCGAGTTCACCCGCATAGCCAGGTTTCTCGCCGTCGGAGTACTCAATACCCTGGTGGGACTCGGCGTCATTTACCTGTGCAAGTGGCTCATCGGCATGGGCGACGTTGCCGCGAACGTAATCGGTTATGCCATCGGGCTCGCGAACAGTTTCGCCTGGAACCGGCGCTGGACGTTCAACCATTCCGGAGCCGTCCTGCCCGCTGTCTTGCGGTTTTTGATCGTATTCCTGACCGCCTACCTGCTGAATCTCGCCACAGTCATGGCCGCGATACATGGATTTGGGATCAACAGCTATGTCGCCCAAGCCATCGGCATCCTGCCCTACACGGTATTTTTCTACCTCGGAAGCCGCTGGTTCGTGTTCCGGCGGATCGGCGCCTGAGTCCGGAACCGGCCCGGAATCGGCGTCACGGGGTGCGCTGCTGCTCCCAGGACCAAGCGTGCGCGATGATGCTGTCCAGCGCGTCGTAGAGAGGCTGCCACCCCAGGCGCCTGCGCACCAGGCTGGCGTCGGCCACGAGGCGTGCCGGGTCTCCGGCCCGCCGCGGCGCAGTGAGTGCCGGAATGCGCCGGCCCGTCACACGTTCAGCCGCGGCGATCACCTCCTGCACCGAAAATCCATTCCCATTGCCCAGATTGAAGGCGGCGCTATCGCCGCCGTCGAGCAGGCATTGAAGAGCCAGCAGATGCGCCTGACAGAGGTCGGTGACATGAACGTAATCGCGGATGCAGGTGCCGTCGGGAGTGTCGTAGTCGCGCCCGAACACCTTGATGTCCGGACGCGCTCCCGATGCCGCGCTGAGCACCAGCGGAATGAGGTGCGTTTCAGGATCGTGGCGCTCCCCCAGGGTGCCCCCGGGGTCCGCTCCGGCGGCGTTGAAATAGCGCAGGCTAACCGATTTGAGCCCCCAGGCCCGGTCAAGATCGCCGAGTATCTGCTCGACCATCCATTTCGAGCGGCCGTACGGATTGAGCGGCGCCTTCGGGTGCGATTCCGGGATCGGCACTTCTTCGGGCTCCCCGTAGACCGCGGCGCTGGAGGAGAAAATGAACTTGCTCACGCCACACGACTTCATCGCATCGAGCAGGTGGATGGTATTGACGAGATTGTTGCGGTAATACTTGCCCGGATCGCTCACCGATTCGCCCACCTGGATGAACGAAGCGAAATTCATAACTGCGGATACCCGGTACTCCGTGAGCACTCGTTCCACGAGTTGTGAGTCGCCGATATCGCCCTGAACGAAGCTGCCGCCGGGCACGGCGTCACGATAGCCGCCGCTGAGATCGTCCAGCGTGACGACTTTCAGCCCGGAGGCGAGCAACGCCTTTACCATGTGCGAACCGATATAGCCGGCGCCGCCGGTGACCAGTACAGTCGACGCTTTCATGCGCGCATCACCTCGGTTCGCGGTCTCTACTGGGTGATTGCGCGGGCCCATAGCCGTGGTCGATTCGGAACATCTGGAAATCTCTTCCTCTGAATGCAGGCGTCAGGTTGTCGGGTAGAGGCAGCGGGAAATCCTCCCGGTTAACGACCATGAGATAGTCGAAGTGGCGGAGTAACTGCTCGTCGAAAGGCTTCCTCGTCAGAAGGTCTTCCTTCGACATGTAGTCGACCTGGAATGCCCATCCAAAGTCGCCGGTCTTGCGGCTGTAGTCCTGTACCACGCCATCGTAGGCGGGCGTGTAGCGAAGCGGCTGCACGCCGGGGAGCGCGAACAGCGTTGCTACAAACGCCTCTCGCCTGATTACCGCAAGGCCGGCAATGTGGTGAAAAGACGGTCGCCGCAGCACATCGGGCGAGCCGCGATAAGCGGCGGCAAAAGTCAATGCGCTGCCCCTGGGCAACGTGTCGAAAGCAGCCAGGAATTCGTCGTACCGCCGATCGTATTCATGCCAGTGCGCCAGGACAACGCCCGTGCGCGCCAGAAAGAGGCACAGCACTCCGGCGGCCAGAACGACGCGCCACCTTGCGCTCTGGATTCGCCAATCCGTCGCCGCAATGAGGGAAAAAACAAGCGCCATCGGAAATTTGTTGTCGGCGGCCCAGCTCGAGAACAACGTCTTGGGCATGAGCATATACACCAACGCGAGAAAGATCAGCGGTATGTCCATCTCCCGGGACATGACGATTCGCCGGGTGACCAGGCCGATCGCCAGGCCGGCCAGAAGTCCCGTGACCGTAATGGAATCGAGGAGGTCGTTGTAGCTCTCCGCGACGTTCATCAGCAGGCCTATCTTGCCCCAGTAATGCCATAGGTTAAGAACGTCACCGAAGGAGCTGGCTTTCGCCTGCCCGCTGGTCTGGCTGAAAAACAAAAACAACACGCCAGAAACGGCGAACTGACCCAGGACCACGATCAAGTGGTTACGATCGTACCGGGCTCCGGCCTTCCGCGCTTTCCAGTACTGCCCCAATTCGAAGCCGAACACGGAAATGGCGTACAGCCCAATCCCGTAAAGATGAGACAGGTACACCAAGGTCGACAGGGCCGAGAAAACAAGAAGCCGTAACCCATAGCCTCGATCGCGCAACAAGATCCATGCCGCAAAGACCACCAGATAAAGCCCGACGCTGAAATAGTAGTTGAGAAAGCCGAAGACGAACATTTCGTTGTAGAGAAACAGGAAAGCGAGCAACGGGTAAAAGGAGACGCGTTTGTGCAGCGCGTAATGCAATGCAACCGTGCCCCCGGAGATGGCAAAGAAGGACAACGCGATAAAGATTTTGCCCGCGGTTTCCACGGCAACGACCCTCCCAAAAAGCGGGACTACGAGGTCCATCGCCAGATTGGGCAGCGGCGCCCATTCCAGAGCGTAATACCGTCGCAGGATTTCCGAGTGGTCGAGGTTCAGAATGATGTATGCGCGCGCCAGATGGTTGGGATAGTCGTAAAGGGGAAGGGTCTCCGTCAAAACGACGGGCAGGAGCGCCGCCGCCAGGCAGAAGCCGAAGAAAACGAGCACGGCTCTGAAATTTGGCTCTGAAAATTCGGTTCTTGTCATGTTCGAACTACGAAAGACGGTCGCAAATGGACATTCTATGCGATCTGCGCGCCGCTCAGGCCGGTGGGTTCCTTGAGAAAGTCTTGTATCTGTGGCCAAATCTCGAACTTTGAAACCTGCGTTTATGCGCGGCTAAGAAACGATGTTGGTCTCATATCTCGTAGTCTTCGTATATCCCCGGCAGAGCTGCCGCCCTTGACCTTATGACCGGCTTGTGCGGATGGTTGGCTCCAGGGCGGATGGACGCGACCGCTTCCCCGGCGATCGCGGCGATGGCCGCGATGCTTGCGCGCTTCGACGCCAGCGCGGTGCACAGCGCTTCCGCCAGCTTCGGCGCCGTCGCGGTGGCCGACAGTGAGGCCGGCCTCTTTCAGGATGACCGCCAGCTCGTGGCGGTGTGGGGCCGCGCGCGCTTTACCGATGTCGAGCTCGCCGACTTCGCGCAGCATCACGGCATCGCCCACGCTCTCGCGCAAGGTTATGCGCGAAGGGGAACAGATGTCCTCGCGGCGCTTTCGGGCGCGTTTGCGCTCGCCATCCTCGATGGACGCAGCGGCGAGGCGGTGCTCGCGACGGACCGCATGGGATTCTGCCCGATGTGCCATGCCGAGACGGGCGGCACGCTCGTCTTCGGCTCGACGCTCGACGCGATCAGCGCGTTCCCCGGGATGGCGTCGAGGATCGATCGCCAGGCGATTTACGACTACGTGTACTTCCACGTGGTGCCCGGGCCGCGGACCGTCCACACGGGCAGGAGCAGGCTGCTGCCCGGGACCTTTCTGCGCTGGCGCGCCGGCAAAACGGAAGTACAGGCCGTACTGGGAAATGCGTTACGTCGAGGACGAGCAGCGGCCGTTTCCGGAGTTGGAGAAAAGGTTCCTCGCCTGTGTGCGCGACAGCGTGCGGGCGGCCGCGTCGGACCGGCCGGTCGGCGCATTTCTCTCCGGCGGCACCGACAGCTCCACGATTGCCGGCATGCTGGGCGAGGTCACCGGGGAGTCTGCGCGCACCTACTCGATCGGCTTCGAAGCGCAGGGCTACGACGAGATGGAGTACGCGCGCATCGCCGCTCGCCATTTCGGAACGCGCCACCACGAGTACTACGTCACGCCCGCCGACGTGGTCGACGCCATTCCACGAATCGCCGCGGCGCACGACCAGCCCTTCGGCAATGCTTCCGCGGTGCCTGCCTTCTACTGCGCGAGGCTGGCGAAGGAGGATGGCGTGGACACGCTGCTCGGGGGCGATGGCGGCGACGAGCTGTTCGGCGGCAACGAGCGCTATGCCAAGCAGCATCTGTATTCGCTCTACAGCGATCTCCCGGCCGCGCTGCGCAAGGGCCTGATCGAACCGCTGGCGTTCCTGCCGCCCGAAATCGGCATCGCGGGCAAGGTCCAGCGCTATATCACGAACGCGTCCCTGCCGATGCCCGCCCGCTATGACAATTACAATCTGCTCGAGCGGCTCGGCCCCGCGGTTGTGTTCACCGGCGAGTTTCTCTCCGCCGTGGACCGCGACCTGCCCGCTGCCCAGATGGCTCAGACGTACAACAACGCACGGGCGGAATCGCTGATAAACCGGATGCTGGCGCTGGACCTGAAGTTACACCCTGGCCGACAATGACCTGCCGAAAGTGGCGCGCTCCTGCGAGCTGGCGGGCGTCGCCGCGAGGTTTCCGCTGCTCGACGACGCGGTGGTCGCGTTCTCCGCGCGCCTCGCCCCACGCATGAAACTGAAGGGCACGCGGCTGCGCTACTTCTTCAAGGAAGCGCTGCGGGGATTCCTTCCGGACGAGATCATCACCAAGACCAAGCACGGTTTCGGGCTGCCGTTCGGCCCCTGGCTGCAGGCGCACCGGCCGCTCCAGCAGATCGCGCTGGACAGCCTGGCCGATCTCAAGCAACGGGGAATCGTGCGCCCCGAGCTGATCGACGAGCTGACCGCGGTGCACGTGCGCAGCCACGCGGATTATTACGGCACCATGGTCTGGGTGCTGATGATGCTCGAGCAGTGGCTGGCGCAGCGCCGTTCTGTGGTATAAAAGCCGTATGAAAAATCCATTACCGCCGGTCCCCGGCTATCCGCCACCGGCACTTCACCGGATCGAGTCCTCGACGGGTTCCTTGCGGCGCTCCCGGTTCGTTCACCATGCGTTGCGGCGCATTTTCGTCGCGGGGCTCCTGGCAGCGCTGCTGTCACCCCTACTAAGCGGCGCACAGCCGCGGTACAGCCCGACTGTGGCCGCAATGTTGCCCGCGTACTGTAAAAAGGAAGTTACCGGAATAGCGTGGACTCCCGAGGAATTGCAGCGGTGGAACGCTGCGATGGGGGGTGGGATGGAACACATACACCACTACTGCCGGGGATTGGCGCATACGGCCCACGCCTTATTTACCGCAAAAACCCCGCAGGAACGCACGTGGGCACTGGGTTATTCGATCGGTGAATTCGATTACATGCTGCATAATGCGGGCCTCGGCAAGGAATTCAAGCTGATGCCGGAAGTTCTGAAAAACAAAGGCGAAAACCTGATCCGGCTGGGCAAATTTACGGAAGCCTTGCCGGTTCTGCTACGCGCGATCGAGATGAAGCCTGACTACTGGCCGCCCTACGTCGTGCTGAGCGACTACTACAAGGACAGCGGGGACCTTGCCAAGGCGCGCGAATGGCTGGACAAGGCCTTGGCGATCGCCCCGGAATCAAAGACGCTCAGGGCGCGGCAGGCGGCCCTCGGCGGGGGCAAGGGAGCCCGTGCTACCGATACTGTCCGGCGGCCGGCAAAACCGCCGGCGCCGGAGAAACCGGCTGCACCGGCGGCGGAGGCGGAGGAGCCCGCCCCGAAATAGATCAGCCACAGTTGCATGCAGGGCAAAGAAACGAAACCTTGTTAGCCACAGATACACACAGATAAACACAGAGTTCAAGGGACCGTGAGCAAGACCAATCGAGAGTGTATATCTGTAGCGAATAAACGCACTTAAACGCGGTCCGCGTTCGTGCGGAACGTATTCTGCACGAGCCGCGCCAGAAACTTTCCCCGCGTCCTGTCCCAGGGCGTGAAGCGCGGCAGCTGGAACGGATCGCTCTTCGCGAGCGAAACCCCCCACGCCGTGGAAACGGCCGCCTCGAACCCTAGTTCCCGTACCATGCCGACGTGCTCCTGGCGGTAATCGACGCGGGGCTTGCCGTTTGGATAGGCAAACAGCGTCACGGGCGCGCCCGTAATCGCCTCCAGTCGCTGCTTGCTGTCCCGGATCTCGATGACAGCTCGCTCGGGGCCCAGGTTCGTGAGTATGGGATGGCTCACCGTATGGGCCCCCACTTCCATGCCGCACCCTTGCAGGTGACGCACCTGCTCCGAGGTCATCATGAGATCGGACGGCAACTCCACGGCCGCCGCCGCGCACAGCGCATCGACGCGCTGCTGACGTTCTTCCTGCGGCAGATACTTCAGCGCCTCCAGGAGGGACGCGACGGCCCGGCGGCGCTCCTCCAGAGTGGAGATGGGAACCATATCGAGTCCGGCCGGACGGGCGTCGAGCATGCCGCGGCGCGCCGCGCGCACGGTCTCGATCACGATGTCGTTGAACATCCTGCCGCCATCGAGGAAAGCGGTGGCGACGAAGAACGTCGCGGGCACTCCCCGCTTCAGCAATATGGGCAGGGCCACGGTGTCGTTGTCGGCGTAGCCGTCGTCGAAAGTCACGCACGCCGCGCGCGGCGGCAGCGTTCCATCGCGCAGCCTGGCCGCCGCCTCACGTAGCGGCAGCACGGTAAACCAGCGGCCGAGCATCGAGAGCTGCCACTCGAACTCCCTGGCGCAGACCAGGTCCGGAAGCAGTGGGTCGGGCTGAGGAACGACGCGGTGGTAGATCAGTATCGAAAGGCAGCGGGCGAAGGGGCCGAGCATCTCAAGCTCTGATTGATTTCGGCCCGAGGCTATCCTAAATCCATCGGTCCTGCACCGGCGGCTTGAAAGGGGCGGGCGAAACAGTCCCAGGAGCGCCGGCCAAGGCTGTATTCGGGTGCGGCCGCGCGGGATACCACCCCTTCTGCTCGCCCCCTAACTCCTTCTCGACCAGTCTCCGCGTCATAACGATGGCGGCCACGAGATAATACGGTACATCGTAATATGCCAGGCTCAGGAACGCGCCGCCGATGAAGTATCCCATCAGGCTCACCTGTATCATTCTTGCGAGATCTCCTGCCCATCGCCAGCTTTCCAGATGTCGGGTCTTTTGGGCAATCCACGATGCATCGCGCCATGTGAAGATCCATAAGAGCACGAACAGCACGATACCCGGTATGCCGTGTTCGCCCAGCACCCCAAACCAGATACTGTGCGCGGCGTGGACGTCCATAGGGTTGGGCGCATACTGGGCAAATACAGACGCGGTATAGATCTCGAACCCGCCCCCGATCGGCCGGGACGCGACGAGATTTATCGCCATCCTCCACGCGTTAAGGCGCCCTTGCGCCGAGCTGTCTTCCTCGTAATTCTGGATCGACTCCATCCGCTTCGTCCATTTCTCCGGCATGAACCCGATCGCGAACGGCACCAGCAGGACGAGTAGAACTCCCGTGACGATCTTGTTGCGGCTCTTGAGCCACAGGAAGCCCAGCATCGCCCCGATCCCGACCAGCGCGCCGCGCGACTGGGAACCAAGCGCGGAGAAACCGCACAGCACCATGCTGGCGAGGAGCGCGTAGCGGAGCCAGCGGTGGGTTGCCTGGAGATGCAGATAGCGCAACAAGGGAATCGTCATGACGATGGCGAGCCCGACCGTGTTGTTCTCGGCGATAAATGATCCGGAGGGTCCATATACCCTCTCTCCCCCACCGATGCGAAGAGTGAACAAGCCACCCTTTATCCCATAGAAGGCGATAGACAACGTCACGATCCACATCAGCACCTGCACGTGCTTCTTGCTATGCAGCAGATACATGATCACGAATAGCATGAACATGGACTTCATTACTTTGTCCCACATGTTCCACTGCGCGTCGGGGACTATGGCAAGCACGGTGGTAACGTTCATCCACAACGTGAAAAGTATCAGCACCACGGTAACTCGCGTAATCGGGAATTGCCTCGGCTCCCGGGTGAGAAGAATTCCCAGCAGCGTTGCAATGGCGATGACCTGCGCAAACGGCAGGTCGAAGGCAAACGACCATGTCTGGCGGTGCGGACTCATGACGCTAACCCACACCCACAGATAGGCGCCAAAGACCGGCCGCTTGAGAACATACGGGACCGACCCGAACAAGAAGAGCACAAGGAAAATGTCTCTAAGAGCCATGCTTTGCCTCAACCGGTGTTAAAGGCCCGGTCCGGGAGATCTTCGAGCTATCAGCGCACACCACGCGGTAAGCCGCATTCGCATACTCCAGTGCACCATGGTAGTGGGCGGAATGTCTCACGTCACCCGCTCCCGGAACTGGAACGCTGCTGAACCACTGGCTGCACCCCTGTGAGCGATTACCGAGGCCAGTATTACCAGAATTCCCATGAGCTGTGCGTGGTGCCTGGTACCGCTCTCGTATACGCTGTGAATGGCGAGAAAGTACATGAATGACAGCGCCAGCAACAAGACACCGGGGGTGCGGAAAAGGGCGGTCTTGACCTTCCAGGAGACGAAGATGAGATACCAGATCGCCAGCCAATAAAGGTTGGTAACTGCCTCAGCTGCCCGGCACACAGAGCCGCAGATACCGAGCAGCTGGGTGAAAGTCAGGAAACTACCGAACACGTCATTTCCCAGAAAGAAGATTTGTTTTTTCACCGCGAGATAGAGAAAGTCTGTCGGATGGGACAAAATCCATTCCTTTCCCCAACGGTAGCCTATATTGTTGCTCTCGAGCTCGCCATATTGCTCTAGGCTACGCTCGCCTCGCGACGCATAGCTGCCGGTCGCCCACGGATTGTTGGCCCTGTAGAAGCTTTCCCCGCCGTTGGTGGCTATCGGGACGAGTTCGTGAAAAATCGCGTAGTTCCTTAGCGTCCAGGGTGCGATCACGACCAGCATTCCGATCGCGACAGCAATCAGGCGTGCCGCGCTGCCAGACCAACGGGATTTTCGCAGCAATGCGTCGATCACGAACACGCCGGGCAACAGTATCGCGCCGGGCTGAACCAGACTCGCAAGACCCAGCGTGTTTCCTGCGAAGAACGGCAGCCACCGCGCTTTTCCCGAGCTCACGCCCGGCGCTGCCGCTGAAACATACAATAGAAGCGCCAGCGGGATGAGCAGGATGGCAAAGGACTCCTTCGTCGGATATCCAGACATGAATATGTAGTTTGGCCACAGTGTCAGAAGCAGCGCCGCAAACCTGCCAACCCGCTCGCATGCAACCATCTGACCCAGTCGGTAAACAATGTACACGGCAGCGGCATAGAGGATCACGTTCACGGCGATCGGGACCCAGGCGTGGACGCCCAGGATCAGGAAGCAGGCGTAAAGAAGGAAGGGATACCCCGGTGGCCAGTACCCGCGCTGCCCCAATCTATCCACGTAGATCCCGTTCTCAATGAGTCCCCGGGCTAACGCGACATAGACCGCCGAGTCCGATTGCAGAGGCGCGGGGAAGTAACCTATCCAAAGAACGCGCAAGAAGATCCCTCCCACCAATACCGCCAGCAGGAACCATCTACGTGGCACTCTTTCGATGGCGTCGGCAACGATCGCACCGTACCGGGCGATCGGCCGAGCGGCTGTGACCGCCACCAGCAGGACGATCAATCCCACGACCAGGCTGACGGCAATGACCACCCGTGGGGCACCGAGGTACTGCAGTCCAAGGCCCGCGAAGGGGATGGTCATGATCGCCCACGCGGTGATGAGCCCAAAGCCCATCCACAGCAAACGCGCTAGGTTCACGGCCGTGTCCCCGATGGCTGGAGTGTGCTGGTTCTCATTCCGGTGTGTTTCCGTGTGATTCCGTGCGGCCACGCCATTCGTTTGGCGCGCTTTTTACCTTGCAGAATCCGCCAGATACGTGCCGCTGTTATAGCAAGATGCGTGCCATCGGGAACGGCGGGCGGAGCATAACAAATTCAGGAAAAACCCTTCCAGTCCTGAGCTTAGCCCATCCCGGCGCGCTTGTCGGACCCAGGCAGCCCTGCCAGCGGAATCCAGACATTACGAGGCTGGCGAAAACCCGTCGGGCCCCGAAGGGCGCGGATTTTGTTCTACACCACCGCCGCAGCCGGCGAGCTTCCGGAATCGACCGCGGCAGGGGTGGACTGCTGGAGGTCCGACCAGATCTCGAACTGGGATACCTGCAGCAACCTCCCCGTAACGACTAGCTCCCCTTTCCTGTGAAGATCGAAATCCCGGACGATGCGCTCGAGATTGTAGATGCCGCGCTCCCGCGCCTGCCGGCTGTGCAAAAGGTCGAGCACGGGCTCGTAGAGCACGCCGCCCAACCATTTGTCCGAAGAGGTCGGGAAGCCCATCTTGTCCACGCGGCTGCGCACCGATTCGGGAATTCTTCCGCGCATGCCTTCCCGCAGCACGTACTTGTTCCAGGGCCCCCGCACTTTCCACTCCGGGGGCAACCCGAGCACGAACGACACGAGACGATAGTCGAGAAACGGCACCCGCGCCTCGATCGAATGCGCCATCGAATTGCGGTCTTCCACGCGCAGATAGAGCGGCAACGGGTGGCTCATGATCGAGCGCGTGAGGCTCGCGTCCAGATCGTCCTTGCCAGGCCCGTACGGCTGCCCCTCCGGCAGCGCTTGCGTCAACTGGGGAGTGAACCAGGGATTGTCCCGCGCCCGCTCGATATTTTTACGCCAGGAAAGGACGCGGTAGGCGGGCACGGCGCGCAGCTTCGATTGCAGCAAGCGGCGCAACTGCCGCACGTACAAGCCGCGCCGGCTGCCGCCATGCGCTGCGGTATGGCTTTCGATTTCGCGCCATGCCTTCAGCGCGCACCCGCGATCGAGCAGGGTTTGCCAGTAATCCCTGAAGTAGTTCCCGTAACCTGCGATGGTTTCGTCGGCCCCCTGCCCGTTCAGGATCACCTTGAGCCCATTCGCTGCTGTCATCTCCATCAGGGCGTATCCGACGAGCGGCGTCAGCGAATGCACCGGCTCGTCCTGGAACCACAACATCCGGCGCAGCGCATCCCACAGCTGCCGGGGCGTCTTCTCGAGCCGCAGGAGCTGCGCTCCGGTCTGCGCTATCGTGTCGGCGATATATTGCGATTCGTCGTGCTCGCGCGACATGTAGCAGAATGCCATTAGGGGATCGGCGGCGTTGGCGCTCGCGCGCAGCCGCGCCGCCGCGCAGATGATGGCGGTGGAGTCGAGCCCCCCGGAAAGATGCACGCCGATGGGCACGTCGCTGCGCATGTGCAATCGCATGGAATCTTCGAACAGCTCGGCGAAGGCCGCGGCGGGATCGGCAACCTCTACGGGCGGTACTTCCTCGCACCGCCAGTAGCGCCATTCGCCGGTACGCTCCGTCAGGGCCCACCTCGAACGCGGTGGCCGCGCCGAGCTGGTCGATCCCCGCATAGAACGTCTGCCCGGTGGTATCCAGCCGCCCGTTCATCAGGAAATCGGCGGCGACCGGCCAATTGATCCCTGCGTTACACAACCCGGAGGCACGGATGGCCTTGATCTCGGATCCGAACAGCCAGCAGTGCGCGGCCCGGTACCTGTACAGCGGCTTGATGCCGAAACGGTCGCGCGACCCGAACAACCTGCCGCGGGACCGGTCGTGGATCAGAAAGGCCCACATCCCGTTCAGCCGCGGCAGACAGTCCGTGCCCCACTGGAGGTAAGCGTGCAGCAGCACCTCGGTGTCGCCGGTCGACCGGAACACGTGGCCCAGCCGCTGCAGTTCCTCCCGGAGCTCCCGGTAATTGTAGAGCTCGCCGTTGAACACGATGGTGCAGCTGCCATCGGGCGTGGACATGGGCTGATGTCCGGCCGGGGTCAGGTCCAGGATCGACAGACGCCGGAATCCCAGGCCGACGGGGCCCGAGTAATAGCTGCCGCTGTCGTCCGGCCCGCGGTGAGAGATGATCTCCGTCATCCGCTCGACCACGTCACGGTCGGCCGGTCCTCCGTTTACGTTCAACATTCCCGCAAAACCACACATGATGTCTCGTCATCCCTTCAGCGTGTGTATCACTTCCGTGAAGCCATTCCGGTTGAAGATGGCCGTGAGCGCCGCATAGGCCACCATACCTGTGAGTATCAGCGCCGTCATGCGCACGGCGTCGTCCATCGCCGACCCGAGCAAGACCCGCGCAGCCGTCACCGCCAGGTACATGCCCGCACATGCGAGCACCGTCGGCGCCATTGCACCCAGAAGATCGCGAGGTCGCAATCCGACGATCGGCACGAACAGCAGGATGGCCGCCGCGAAGACCACCGGAAACGCGATCAACCAGGATAGCGCGAGACCGACGATCCCCCACTGGCTGCCAATGGCGAACGCGACGGGCATCACCAGCGCCGCGATCAAGACCTGCTTGACGGAAACGTCGGCACGCCCCATGCCGCTTGCTGCCGTATTCATGAAGGGAGCGAACATGTGCACCGGCATGATCAGCGCCAGCAGTTGCAGCGGCAGGATCGATTCGTGCCATTTATCGCCAAGCAATACGTGAACGAGCTCGGGCGCTATACTCGACATCCCCCATAGCGCGGGAAACACGGCGAAGCTCAGCAGCCGCACCGCCAGCAGAAAATGCGACGCATATCTCGCGCGGTCGTCCTGTATCCGGGCGAACGCCGGGAACGCGACCTGGTTGATGAGCGCCGACAGCCTGCTCGCCGGAAGGCTTGCAAGATGCATCGAAACCGAATAGACGCCGAGGAGGTCCTTGCCGAGCAGCTTCCCGGCGATGATGGTGTCCGCCTGCGAGTACCAGAACCAGAGGATACGCGTAATGGTGTAGTTGCCGCCGAAGAACACCAGTTCCCGGGTGCCCCGAAACGAAAAGATCGGCCATTTGAAGAATGGAGCAGCGATATTGCAGATCACGGTGCCCAATACGACGCCGACCAGCGACCCCCCAACCAGCGACCAGACGCCGGCGCCCGCCAGCGCAAGTAAGAGCGTGGCAATGCTGCTGATGATCGACGAGGACAGTCCTATGAGCGCGCCCGTCTTGTAATCGAGCTTGCGGGCGAGCGTTGCGCCAGGGATCATCCCGAAGGCGCTCAGCAGGAAGGGGATCGCCAGCACGCGCACGATCGCGGTCAGCCGTTCCTCCCCGAAGAAGGCGGCGACCAGCGGCGCGCTGAGGAATATCACCGTAAACAGGATCCCGTTCACGACCAGGGCAAAACCAAACATCTGTCGCAACCTGCGCTCGTTCAGGTCGGGCGCCTGCACCACAGCGGCGCCGACGCCAAACTGCGACATCATCCCGAAGAACTCGATGAACACGGTCGCCATCGCCAGCAATCCGTAATCGGCCGGGGTCAGCACCCGGATGACGACGATGGTGATGACCCAACTCACGGCCTGCGCGGCCAGCCGCGCGCCGGCCAACCAGTACAGGCCGGAAATCACCGTTTGCCGGAAGCTCACGCGCTTACCAGCACAGCCCGACCAGCTTGCCGCGCAGCGTCCGGTCCGGCGAAATGTTGACGAGGTCGAGCACGATCTGGTCCTCGCGCACGTGGCGCGAGAGCGCGTCGAAGATCTGCGCGCCGCTGAGGCCCACCACCAGAATGTCGGACTCGGCGATTACGCTTTCGATATCGCCACGTATGAGAGAACCGATGTGCGGCACGTGTTGCTCGATGAACCTCCGGTTCGCGCCGAGCAGGCGTGAGAGGTGCACCTCAGGATCGTACACCAGCAGGCTCAACCCCTTGCCGATGAATTGCTCCGCGATCAAGACCAGGGGGCTTTCGCGCAAGTCGTCGGTCCCCGTCTTGAACGACAAGCCGATCATGCCCACACGGCGGCGCCCCGAGGCGAGCACCTTGGCGATCGCGTGCTCGATGTGCGTGCGGTTGGAGGAAAGCACGCCGCCCAGCATGGGGAGCTCCACATCGCGAGTCTTCGCGAGGTACATCGTCGCCCGCAGATCCTTCGGCAGGCAGGAGCCGCCGAAAGCAAAGCCCGGTTTCAGATATGCCGGCGAAATGTTGAGCTGCCGGTCCTTGCAAACGAGATCCATCACCTGGAAAGGATCGACGCCCAAAGCCTCGCACAGGCGCGCGGTCTCGTTCGCAAAAGTGATCTTCAAGGCGTGAAAGTTGTTGCAGCAATACTTGACCGTCTCGGCGGCCCGGATCGAGGTCGCATGAAACTCGCACGGCAGATGGCCGAACAGCTCGCGCAACCGCTTCACTGCCGGCACGGATTTGGCGCCGACGACCGTGTACGGCGGCTTGTCGTAATCCCGGATCGAGGTACCTTCGCGCAGGAATTCCGGCTGGAAACACACATGGAAGCCTTTGCCGTCCTGCTTGCCTGATTCTCGTTCGATAATCGGCACTAGCACGTCTTCGACCGTTCCCGGGACCAGGGTGGAACGGAACACAAAAACGTGATCCCCGGTTTTCCCGCGTATCGCCCGGCCCAGCTCGTGCGCGAGCTTCAGTATGGCCGACTGGTCCTGGCTGCCATTCGGCGCGGAAGGCGTGCCGACGCAGATCAGCGACAGCTCGGAACCTTGCACGGCTTCGACGACGTCAGTGGTCACCGACACGCGGCCGCTGACCGCCATCTGAGCCATCAGCTCGACCATGCCCTCCTCCACGACCGGCGTCTTACCGGAACGGATCAAGTCGAGCTTGGCCGGATCGATGTCTACTCCGATCACGTTGTGCCCGTCGCGCGCGAGGCACGCGAGCGATACCGCGCCGACGTAACCCAGACCGAAGATGCTGATATTCATTGTTTCCCTTCGTTACGTCACTCCAACGCCTGTATCATGCTGAAAAGGCGGCCATAATGGTGAGAGCCGATTATCACTCTCCTGTCGCAGTCCAGGGTGCAGGACCGTAGCGACTTTACCTGCAAAATCCTACGGATAGGTGCCGCTCTTAGAGCAAAATGCATGCCATCCAGAACTTCCGCAGACTCCGGAACCGGATCGAGAAAAGCTTTCCGGATCTGAATGTTAAGTGTTCTACGATGGCCCTCGGGAGCACCACAACGCAGCGCAGAGGGTCTACAGGGCAGGTTGCCGGCGAAAACCCGTCGAACCCGCCACCGCGACCAGCTCACGCATCGCGTCAAGCAATCGCGGCGCAAAGGACACGTCGCGTTCGAGGTAGGCTCGCCGGGCAGCCTCGCCCATGCGCGCCTTCTCATGCGCGCTCATGCGCAGGATGGCCTCGACTTGGCGCTCAAGATCCGCCGGGTCCACGAGAAAGCCCTCGCCATAACCCATGGGTAGCCTCCGGTGGTACTTCGCCAGCAGGCCATACCCCGGTTGGACCATCTCGTTCATGGGCGGCGCGTCCGTGCTGATCACGAGCGCCTTTGTGGAAAGTCCCTCGGATATGGTGTGTCCGAAGCCTTCGGCTTCCGAGGGGCACAGATGCACGCCACAAACATTCATAAGAGTTTGCAGCTCCGCTTCCGGCATTTCGTCGCCACGGATCAGAACATTGGCTCCTGAAAAACGCCTCACGGCTTTGTCGCGGCTTATCGTAAGCAGCGGTGGCCACTCCGGATGCCTGCGCCACAGATCGAGAATCGCGCCTGTGCCTTTTTGCGCGCTCTTGCCGGACACGTGCAGGAATCTGCCGTAATCCTTGCGGCAGGCTGGAAGGTACATGTCCTTCGATGAAAACCCGATGAAGCGCGTGTCAAAACCCCTCTGCTGGAAGATATCCGCGGCGTAGCGCGTCTTGCACCAAATCTGCGCGCATCGCGGCAAAGACTGCAGAGTCTCCTCGGACATCCACTCCTGGTTCGGAATCAGGATCCCGCGGTCTGTAAGGCCGATCCAGGCGGCCGGCACGACCTCGAGAAAGATCATGACCCGCGGCGACTTCAGCACGCGGTTCGCCAGGCTCTTCAGCGCTCCGCGCCACGCCAGATGGACCCTGCCCAGTTTCAGCACATGGATTTGCGTGCGGAAGGCGGGCGTCATAGCCGCATGCATGATCTCGGCGCTGCGCCGCAATCCTCTGCTGTCGAAAGTGACGATATCTATGGCTACGGCCATGGACGGGTGTCGACAGCAACGCTCTCCGTGGGATCGATTTGCCAGCACCGGCTCCGGATACCTGCGGCATGCTTCGATGTCATTCGAATGCCTCTCGATCGGCTGCCGGTGACTCCGACAGCCTTGCTGTAGACTCCGTTCTGGCAGTCTCGGGAGAGTGAAGTCTAGCAGCCTGCAGCGAATCGTAGTCGCCGCGCATTAGATTTGCGAAGATTATTCGATAGTCGACGGTATCCAACTCGCGGTTGACATGCGACTCTGTATTCTCACGCCACTATGGCCAACGCGAGAGCCGGACAGTGGCATCGCCAACAATATGGCCTGCCAGGCGCGCGCCCTGGCGGCGCTCGGACACGATGTGCAAGTGTTGTACCTTTGCTCCCATGTCCTCGCCGGTCAAACTGCGCGCGTTTATCTCGATCACGGCTTGCGGATAAGGGAAATTCCGACAGCACGTTCGGGCCGGGGCCGAGACTTGGTCCGGCGCATGCTGGCCCCGTGGCAGGCGCTGGCCGAGCTGCGTCGGATCGACAGTGAACTCGACGCGATTCTCACCACCAGCTATGAATTTACCGGACTGCCTTATACATGGTGCCGCCGCCGGGTACCGGTGTTGACGCGGGTGAGCACGACCATGGCCACGATCGGTGAGTTGGTTGATCCTGCACACCGCCGGCGCCTTGCCATACCCGCATGGCTCGAACGGCTCGCGGTGCGGGCTTCCCCGCTTTTGTGCACGCACACCCAGGCACATATCGAACTCTGTGCCCGACAGATGGGCGTACCCGCCCGCAGATTTATCCTGATACCGCACGGAATGGAGTTTTCCCCCACGCCCATGGTCGAGATCTGGAGCGTGCCACCCACGATACTTTTCATAGGGCGTATGGGCCGGCGCAAGGGTACCGATGTGCTTCTCTCGGCTGCACTCCGCGTGCTGCGCACGCATCGTGCCTGCCGTTTCGAGCTGGTGGGATCGGACGACGAAGGTCTCGGGGTGAAGTTTTCCGGCGAGCATCCTGAGCTCGTGGGGCGGATCGTCTTCCGCGGCCGGCTCAGCAATTCGGCGCGCGATGAAGCTCTCGCCCGCTGCTACTTGTTCGTCTCCCCCTCGCCGTACGAATCCTTCGGGCTGACGTTCCTCGAAGCAATGAATCTTGGAAAACCGGTTATCGGCTGCAGTGGCAGTGGTGCGGCCGAGTTGATTGGCGACGCCGGCGTGGTCGTGCCACCGGATGACGTCAGTGCGCTGGCGGAAGCCATCGAAACCTTTTTACAGGACCCGGCCCGCCGCGACCGGCTGGCGCGGCTGGCAGCACAACGTGCCCGGAAATTCTCGATCGAGACGACCGCGCGGAGAATCGAAGAAGTATTTCTCGGCCCCGCCGCAACAACGCCTCCCGCCGCAAGGCCTTAAACAACCGTTCGCGTGCCGTTCGATTTGTGTGGTCAACACGCGGCAGCGCGATGAGCTACCGTACTCCCTGCACCGTTTCCTCAGGAAAGCGATCCGGAAATGTACATTCCATGCGCCATAAAACTCGCGGCCCATTACTGAAAACTCTTTGCGCAGGATATTGCCGCCGACCCTGCGAAGAACGGGCCAGAAATAGGAGCTGCGCATGCGGCGGTCCAGCACGGCCTTGGCATAGAAGGCGCCGCGCCCGATGTCGTAGATTGCCATCAAATGCTTTACGTCCTCGGGCTTCGATCGACGGTGGTGATGGAACACGACCGGACGCGGATCGTAGGCGCCGTGAAATCCGGCCGCCGAGGCCCGGGCCACCAGATCTATGTCTTCAGCGGATTCCAGGCGCGAGCCGATGCCGAGTCTTTCGTCAAACCCCCCCACGATCTCGAGCACGTCGCGGCGCACGGCCAGGTTCGCGCCGTGCACTACGCCTGCCGGCAGAAAAGACCGCGGAGGGAGTTCTTCACGAACCTCCGACACTTTGATGGTAATCGGGAAGTCGTTGCGGTCGAACAACAACACGCGTCCACCGAGGTAGCTGAGATCGGCTTCGCCGAAACAGACTCGGAGCTGTTCTACGTAATCCGGGCTGGGATAGCAGTCATCATCGGTGAAAGCGATGACGTCCCCGGCCGCCTGGCGCCAGCCGGTATTGCGGGCCACCGACAGGCCGACCGTTGGTTCTTCGACCACCCTGGCGTTCATACCCGATGACCCGACGAACGCGGAGAGCACCTCCCGCGTCGTATCGCTGGATCCGTTATCGACGAAAATGATCTCGCACGAATCCCCTGCATGCAATCGCGCGAGGTGCGGCAGGGTATCTGCAAGCCGCCTTGCGCGATCCCTGGTGCAGATGACCAGCGTGATGTCCATGTCATTTCTTCTTATGGCCCAAAGTACGGCACTACCCAAGCAACGTGTATGCCAACAACAACTTATGGTAAATCAAATGTTTACTCACAATCGACCGAAAAGTCGCCCGTGCTCGCGCTGAGATGTCGCCACCTCTGTCGCGGGTCACAACGTCCTCAACCAAATTCCACGACGATAGCCCGATCGTGCTTCGCCGAACTGTGCCGGATTTCACAAGCGATGGTAGAGGGCATTCTTTTCTGGCTGTAGCGCTGGCCATCGCGCGGATGTTTCCCGATAACGTATCGAGCACTTTAGCGTGCTGTGCGGTGCGATCGAGTGTCAATTCGAGCGAAGGCCGGCACCGCCGCCGCGTTGCCGCGCAGCAGACGGTCGAATTATGCGATGGTCGCAGAAGCCTTACGCGGGACCGTTGACAACTATTTACCGCCGTCCATTCTCCCCTCTCCACTCGGGAGAGGGAAAGGGGTGATAGCTCATGCCCCGCCACGCGCCATGCCGATCCTCCGCATCTGGCGCAGCGCCACCAGGTTCGTGAGGGTATAGACTCCCTGCCATCTCACACTCAGGGATTCGGCAAGCGGGTACAGCTCGGTAATGTCCGCAGGCAGACCTGCAATGCCGCGTGCCTTCAGCGGAGACCGCAGCAACTGGAACTCGTAATGACGCCGGCCATAGCGCACAGCCCGCTTCCAGTATCCCCTCCAGTTGGCGGGACGCAGCGGCGAGACCGGCTCAAAAGCGAAGCTTGCGTCGGCGCAGGGCACGATGCGGCCGTGGTCGAAGTCCTGCCTCTCGGGGGAGAGATCCCACTTAACGAGCGCGCCGATCAGGCCATCGTCACCCTCGAGCTTGAGGGGAATGCGCACCGAGAGCGCACGCAGCCGTTCGACGAAAGCGCCGCGCAGCGAGTACAGATTCGCGACCAGGCCGTGTTCTTCCAGTATTTCCTGCCGGTCACGTGCTGCGTTTCGTCCCGACGCAGGGACCGCCGAAGCGGCATGGGCGTACGCGTTCGTTTGCAGGGCGCCGACCATCGCGGTAAACGAACCTCGGACGGCCGTCGCATCCCCATCCATAAAAAAGTAGATTTCACTGCCGGGGCAACGCTCGGGAACAGTTTCGTGTATGAAAACATTCCACGCGTTGCACTTGTCACCCAGCGCAATCGAGACCAGATGAACCGCCGGTCGCTTCAGGGCATAGTCCCGGACGATGGCCTCCGTGCGGTCTGTGCACCCATTCGCCATCACGAAAACTTCGAATCGCACGCCCGGGTCGGCCGCGAATATGCTGTCCAGGCACGCCGCGATATGGCGTTCTTCGTTGTAGGCAAGCACCATGACCGGCCAGGCCGCTTTGCCGGTGTCATTTGCTGACTTCTCCGTCATTGGAATTGTCAATCTCGTCGATACTATGCTTGATGCATTCACACCGCGGCGGGCAACATGAGCTGGTGCGCCGAGTCCCGCACGATGCCCGTAAAGCGTTCCACGCTTCAGCGGTAGCCCGTGCGATGGCTTTCGCCGTGACCGGCTCTTGCCAAGATCGCTTCCTTCTCCGCAAGCCGCATGTCGGAATCGACCATCATCTTTACCAGGGCACGGACGTCGGCCTTCGGCTGCCAGCCCAGGATACGGTGCGCTTTAGAGGCGTCGCCCTCGAGGTGGTCCACCTCGGCGGGACGAAAGTAGCGCGGATCGATCTCCACGTACTTCTTCCAGTCCAGGTTCAACTGCCCGAAAACGAGGCCGAGGAAATCACGGATCGCCAGCGACTCTCCAGTGGCCACCACGTAGTCGTCCGCCTTTTCCTGCTGGAGCATTAGCCACATCGCTTCGACGTAATCATCGGCGTAACCCCAGTCGCGCCTGGCGTCGAGGTTCCCGAGAAAGAGCTTTTGCTGAAGACCGATCTTGATCCGCGTAGCGGCGCGGGTGATCTTTCTGGTTACGAAATTCTCGCCACGGCGCGGGCTCTCGTGGTTGAAGAGGATGCCGTTGCAGGCGAAGAGGCCGTAACTCTCACGGTGGTTTATGACTTGATAGTGGGCGTAGGCCTTGGCGCAGGCGTAGGGGCTGCGGGGCTCGAACTGGGTGCCCTCCGACTGGCGCGGCTTCGCACTGCCGAACATCTCGCTGGATCCCGCCTGGTAGAACCGGATCGTCCTGCTGTTGTGCTTCTGGTAACTGCGGATTGCCTCGAGCAGGCGGATGACGCCTACGCCCGTGACGTCCACGGTGTACTCGGGCTGATCGAAGCTCACGCGCACGTGGCTCTGCGCGCCCAGGTTATACACTTCGTCCGGCTGGACTTCGTCGAGCACGTTGCGCAAAGCGCCAGCGTCGGAGAGATCTCCGTAGTGCAGATGGAAATTCGGATTCGGATTCTCGCCGACGTGGAGATGGTCGATCCGCTCCGTGTTGAAGAGCGAGGATCGGCGAACGATGCCGTGTACATGGTAGCCCTTCCTGAGCAGAAGCTCGGCCAGATAACTGCCGTCCTGGCCGGTTACACCCGTAATGAGCGCACGCTTAGTCATCAGTATTTCCAATCATCGGTTGATCAATTATTCACGTCGCAGCAGCCATCAATCTGCGCGCGGCCTCCTGCACGGTTGCGTGGAAGCGTTCCACCGTGTACAGATGGCTGACCGTATCATACGCCCGCTCTGCAATCGCCGAGCGGCGTCCGGCGTCCTCATGAAGGCTCACGCACTGCTCCACCATGCTTCGTGGATCGCGCGCGACGAGAACAGAGTGCCCGTCACGAAAATCGGATTCGAATCCCTCGAATACATATCCGGTTACGACGCACGCCTTTCGGAACGCCGCGGCTTCGAGAAACTTGATGCAGGTGCCGCCTCCGTAGTGTATCGGCGCGAGCGCAAAGGACGCTCCCGCATACTCGGCGTGCAGGTCATCCACGAACCCCGGGGCCTCGACACGGACTCCCTGCTCCCAGCGTTTGCGCACCTGGGGTGGAGCCGAGCCGATGATCCGCAACACGAGAGACGGGCAGCGATCCGCAACCTCCGGCCAGCAATGCTCCAGGAACCACTCCAGACCTTGCCTGTTGGGGGCGTACCACATGGATCCAACGATAAGGGCAGTGCCGGTCGCGTCCGTTGATTCAGGAGGCTTCTCGATGGGAATCCGCGCCACGTTCGGCAGTATGGAGCTGTACCGGCATGGGAACAGGCTACGGTCGCGCTGCGTGCAAAAGAACGCATGGTCGTACTTCTTGATCGCGTTCCTCGTCTGCCAGAACCTGACCTTGCCGCGCGCCGACGCGACGAGCCGGTCCATCGTCGATGGCGTCTTCGGCGTGTACCGATAATAGGCGTCGTCGCAATCCGCGATCGTGCGCATGTGGGCGGGCCAGTCGACCTTCGTGATCGAAGTGAATTCCCTCCCGACCACCAGCGCGTATTTGCTCCAGTCGATGTTTGCCTGGCACCAGTCATTCGCCCACTTGTTTACCCCGTACTTGTAGAACGTGAGAGGCGGCTGTTTCCACGAGATCCGGGCAAGGATTTCCGGCCGGTCGCCGGCGGCGATCTCATTCTCGTTACCCTCTCCAAGCAGCAAGACATCGACCGGCATGAGCTGCGCCAGCGCGTCGTAGACAAGCGCAGTCCGCTGCTGGGCGCCAAAGCTGGCACCCCACGGCGATGCCGGAGTGACGAGTAGGGCTCTCGAATTCTGTACCATAGCCAAAGTCCAGCCCGGCCTCGCTGTGTGCCACCGCCGTATTAGGGGTGGCGGCAGACCACCGGGCAACTCTGGGAACGAACGGATGGTGATGGCAGCTGCCGGCGCACGTCACCGCTCCTTGTGAAGTCGGGCGGCCAGGGCTTTCAGGTTCCTGCGAGTCAGGCTGGGGTCGGATATCTCGGCCATCCACGTCTTCAGCCATTTTCCCCGCCGGCGGCGCATTGCGGGACTTCTTGCAAGCGCCCAGTACAACGTGTCGACAAAAGTCGCCCGATATGCCACCTGCTGCCGTTCGGCGATGTCGCGTTTCGCGGTCAGACCAATGCTCCGCCGAAGATCCGCGTTCTCGGCCAACGAACGCAACAAGGTCGCAGCGTGCCTCACATCGGGCTCCGCCCACACGGCACCCTTGCCGGAAAAGGCCCTGGAATACTGCCACTCGCAGCCGCCCGTCGGCACCAGGACATACCGGACCAGCAGTGCGTTCGATTCGGTCATATAGCCCATATTGCCGGAGTAACCGGTCGCGACGACCGGTTTGCCCAGCGCCATTGCTTCCATCGGTCCCAGGCCAAGCCCCTCGGCCCGGTGCAAGGAGACATAGGCATCGCACGCAGCATAGAGCGCGATGACATCCCGATACGGCAGCGTGGAGACAACGAAACGTATGCGCGGGTCGGTGCGAGTCGCATGTTCGATGCCCCGGCCAATCGGATGCCTGGCAAGGTTGTTTACGCGACCGTTGCCCTTGAGAATCAAACCAACATCTTCGTCCCCGGGAAACGCCTCTGCAAACGCGCGCAAAATCGCCAGAGGGTTCTTCCGTGCGGGATCGCCCGCCAGATCGAAGCTTGCTCCGAATAGGACTGTAGATTCCGTAAAGCCAAGCGTTGAGCGCTCGACCGCGGTCACGGACGGCATGTACAAGGGGTATTCTGCGTAGACGGTTGGCATCTCCGGCAGATGGCGTTCGATCAGCGCCCGTAAGAACGGGCTGCAGACCACGCAGGCGTCGCAAAGACGCAGCGCTCGCACCCAGACCCGCGGCAAAACGGGCAGCTCCCAAAAGACAATCGCCGCGTTCAAAAAACGCGGGGCGAGGAGTTCAGGGAAACGCCGCAGGAAGACACTCGGAAGCAGTTGTATCGCCACGTTCACCAGGTTGATGCTATAGGGCAAATCCTCCACCCGCGCTACCCGGAGGACCTGATCGGGAAGCTCATCGGCACTCGAGTGCGCTCGCTGCAACCCCATGTCAATGTCCAGGACTGCCACGGGAATCCCGCGATCGATCATGGCCCGAATCAAAGCTCTGGAAACGCCACCCAATCCCGCGCTGGCGCTGATGTGTCCAACGACGTTGACGCCCTGTGCCTGGCCGTTTGAGATGGAATTGGAGCTGGCGCTAGATTCCATGATTTGCCATTGCGCGAATTTCACACCTAAGAGAGTTTCGGTGTACCCACATGTTCCCGGCGTTGCTAAGCCTTGCCGCGCGCACCATCGGCCAGATTCGCAGCGATCTCTTCCAGGCCGTAACGGGGGACCCAGCCTGTGGCGCCCGTCAGCCGGGAACGGTCTCCCAGGAAACACTCCACACCCGGCTGTTCGAAATAGATCGGAATTTCCAGCCCCAGGTGGTTCAGGATGCTCTGCACCAACTCGGACACGCGACATTCGCGACCGGAGCAAAGATTCCAGAAACTGCCGCTGGGCGCCTCCACGGTCATCAGAGCTTCGTACGCCACGACAGCATCGCGAATATCGAGATAGTCACGGCGGTCGTCCCGCCCCCGCATCCGGATCGGATTCTGTCCGGCGCGGATCTTATCCATCAGGTCGGGAACCATCAGGCCTTGGGGGAGTCCGGGGCCCAACTGGGTGAAGGCCCGCACGATCTGAACCTCGAGGACTAATGTCCTCGCAAGAGCCCAAACTTCACAAAGGCGCTTGGACACGCCGTAAGGATGGCGAGGCCCTATCGGCGACGCCTCCGTCAGCTTGTCATTCGAGGGCGAATAGACATGGGCGCTTGACGCCAGGATAACCCGGCACCCCGGCGCAAGATCCCTCAGGTGGTCGAACACCCGTGCCGTCATGTGCAGATTCTCCAGGACCCGAGCTCGAGTCCAGTCGAGTGCAGGCTGCGTGTGGCCCGCCAGATGAAAAGCGACGTCCCAAGGCGCACCCTCCGGAACCGGCAACTCGGCGCTGTCCAGCAAATCCACCGGGCGGTGGCGTTCCCCTTGAGTGCAAGAACCCGACAGGCGGCTCCAGCCGTCGACCTGGTGACCCTTTGAAACGAGATATCGGACGAGATGGCGACCGACGAAACCGGAGCACCCGACTACGAGGACCTTGCTCACGTTTCACACATGAGATTCAGATGCTCGACTCGTGGACGATCAACGTACCTTGAGGCGAATGCGAGCCGCCGCAGCTTGCAGATTTTTCCGGGCCAGAACGGGATTGAAGATTTCAGCAAGCCACGTGTTCAGCCATTGCGACCTGCGACTGCGATGGCGGTGGCGCGAACGTACATGGTCAACGGCCCAGTAAAGGTGCTCCAGGAAACTTGCAGATCGCGCCAGTTCCTGCCGCTCCGCGATATCCCGTCTGGCGGCGGCGCCGATCCGCGCGCGCATCGAGGCATCTCCAGCCAACGCTCGCAGCAACGTCGCCGCATGCGTTACATCCGCATCAGCCCATACCGCACCCTCCCCGGAAAATGCTTGAGAGAACTCCCAAGTGCACTTCTCCGTCGGCACCAGCTGGTAACGGACTGGGCAAGAGTTTGTCTCGGTCATAAACGCCATATTGCCGGAATAACCCGTCGCCACTACAGGTTTGCCCAACGCCATTGCCTCCATCGGCCCCAGGCCCAGGCCCTCCGCCCGGTGCAAGGAGACGTAGACATCGCATGCGTCGTACAACCCGAGCACCTCCCGGTACGGAAGGGTCGATGCGAAGAAGCGAATTCTGCGGTCCGAGCGCATGGCATCGTCAATGGCCCGACCTGCTGGATGCCTGCCCATGAGGCTTCGATCACCATTGCCCTTGATGATCAAACCGACATCTTCCTTTCCTGGAAATGCCTCTTGAAAGGCACGGAGGGTTGCGATCGGGTTCTTGCGTGTCAGGTCACCGAGCAGGTCGAAACTGGCGCAAAACAAGACGGTCGACTCATCGTACCCGAGTGTGGCCTTCGGTGTTGGCGTTATGCTCGGAAAGTACAAAGGATGTTCCGCGTAAACAGTCGGCATCTCGGGAACGCACCTTTCAACCAGTGTTCGCACGAAAGGACTGCACACCACGCATGCATCGCACAAGCGCAAAGCCTGAGCCCAGAAATCCGACATCACCGGCAGCTCCCAGAACAACAACGCCACATTTGCGAATCGGGAGTCCACGAGTGCCGGATACCGGCGCAGGAACACGTTAGGGAGGAGTGCGATGCTGGTACAGATCAGATTGATACGAAACGGCAGGTCGGCGACACTCCGTACACGGATGACATTATCGGGTAAATCATCGACAACTTCCCGTCCGCGAAAGTCCGCAGCCACGTCCAGAGCCGCCAATGGCACTCCTCGGGAACTCAGCGCGCGCATGAACGATCTGGACGCCAGCCCCAAGCCAGAGCTTGCGCCGAGGTGACCGATCACGTTCACGCCTTCCTGTGCGAACGCTTTCTTGGTGGTTTCTATCATAAATCCCAGCTATGAACGCAGCTAGCACAACGAAATCCGCTCTCGACCAGAACGTCAAGGAAGGTTGAATCGCGGTCAACTCGTCATACTGCTCGCGTATTTGATCTTCATCAAAAGGCTCGTTCGTAATTCTACAACTTCACGAGGAAGAAGCTGTAACTCGAACGCAGTTGACGGCTGCTTATTAATGTGCTTTGACCCGGGTCTCCTTGGACCTTGCTTTAAACACACCGACGTATTGGTTCTGAAATAGCAACAGACCCATCGCTGAAAACCGCGTTCCCATCGAAACTCGCCTGAAGTTTGCGCCGCGAAGCTCGAAAAGCTGTACCGCATCTGCGGTACAATCTGGCATCAGCGCGATCACCGCGCACCAGTTCCTAACCGGCGGATTTAACGCGGCACCGTACGAGTGCGTGGACCTGATGTCGTAAGTGGAGTGAAAACTTCAAGCAACCGGTGCTACGCGCTGTGATTCCCCGGGCCCGCGTTCAAGTTGTGATAACCAGCACGGTGCTCCATTACGACAGGTTATTATCCGGCGCCTGCAGGACGGAGGTTTGAGGTGAAAGTCTGCATAGAGGGTACACCATTTTTCCGTACCAAGACGGGCATCGATCATTACACGGTAAACCTCGTGAATGCTCTCGCCGAGCTTGATCGAGCGGTCACCTACACCATCGTTGGTTTCCCTGAGGACCGGCAAAGTACACCGGCCCTCGCTCCTCGGCCGAACCTGAACTACCGATACATCCCTTTTATGTCGAGGAGCCTTTACATGCGCCTGGCCAAGCATCGTCTTGCGCCTGCCCTCGACCTTGTCAGCTGGAGCCATCCCGATGTATTTCTGTTTCCGAACTACTTCCGCAGTCCAGTGCTTTTTGGCATGAAGTCGATCACTTTTATTTATGACCTGTCGTTTGAACTCCATCCACAGTATGTCGATGCCGCCAACCGGAAAGACCTCACTGTCGCCACCGCTCGAGCCGCGAGACTATCGAGCCACGTCGTAACCATATCCGAGAATTCGCGACGCGAGCTGCAGACACAATATGACCTGCCGCCGGACCGCATTACGGTAATACTACCGGCGGTTGATCATGAAATCTTCTATCCGCGGCCGGCTGAAGAGATCAACGTCGTCAAGAACCGCTACGGAATCAACGGGCCATATGTGTTGTTTACCGCAACCCTCGAGCCGCGAAAGAACGTGAAGGGCGCCCTGCAGGCCTGGAGCCAATTGCCTGGAGATATCATCGGTGCCTATTCAATGGTGTTGGTTGGAAAACCAGGCTGGCTCAAACATGAAACAGTGCCATGGATCGACAAATCCCGGGCGGCGGGCTGCCGTGTCATACAAACCGGCTATGTGCGGGATGAGGAGTTGGCCCCACTATACAGCGGTGCCAGTCTGTTTGTTTTCCCGTCGTTCTACGAGGGATTTGGCATGCCGCCGCTGGAGGCGATGGCTTGCGGCGCGCCGGTAATCGTCGGCAACAACTCCGCCCTTCCCGAGGTGGTCGGCAAGCTGGATTGCGCGTGGATGCGCACGATACCGAAGCGATATCGAACGCGATGCTCAAGGTATTGAGCGACCGCTCTCTGGCCGAAACAATGCGGCAACACGGCCTCTTGCAAGCAAAGCGGTTTAACTGGCGGACAAGCGCCTCCAGGATGTATGAACTCCTGAAGGAGTGATGATCGGAATGGAAGCTGACCGGCAACTGATGCGCCGTCGACGAGGCGATTGCAGCAGTCGCCGAGATCGACTTGTGTGCGATGTATCTTCCGGCGCGGCTCAGCCTAAACCAGCCTCTGGAGCGCAAATGCCAGAAAACAATTCCTTGCAGGTTTCAGCATTATCACAGCGAACGCCATTCCTCCGACGACAAGCTTCTGCAAATATGGCTGTGATTTGTACGCCGCAATATCCTGCCACGCGCTAATTGCAATCGACGTCATCGGAAACAATCCCTGGATTTTGGGCAAGCCAAGAGACTTTGCGATGTTTTGAAGGCTAGCCGATGCCCCGCCGAGCTCCCGATACAAGACTATCTCAGAAAGACCCTTAGCCTTCCCGACGGAGACGATCCTGGCCATTAGGAGCCAGTCGCCACCCATAGTATTTCGCATCTCGACTTGTTGCGCGACCGTAGTTCGCATCAGTCCGTACATGATGCCATTACCCTCCACCCGCCAGTAGTATTTGAGAATTCTCTCCCACCAGCTATCCTGCAAGAAATCCAGGACTTTGTCGTCAAATATTCTTCTCTCATCTTGAAAATACTTGCTGTGTCCACTGACAATCGCCACAGCCGGATTCAACATCAACTCTCGGACACACGAGCTCACGTACGCCACATCAATCCAGTCGTCATCTGCCAACCACATGAAAAACTTCCCTGCAGCATGCTTCCGAACTGCATTGAAATTTCCCGTCGCCCCCAGATTGTTGGGTTGCCTAATATATTTGAGGCGGCCGTCTTGCTTACAATAAACTTGGCATAGTTTCTCCGTCTCATCCGTGGAAGCATTGTCGGACACTATTACCTCGATATTTTCATAATTTTGACGCAGCGCCGATTCAATTGCTCGCCTGAGGAGTACAGCTCTGTTATACGTGGGTATACCGATAGTGACCAAGGGTTGATCTAGCATTAGCACGCCTCACCATCAAGAGGTTCAGTCACATTCGGAATTCATCACCCGGTCACCTGGCATTGTAAGGTAAGCTGCAGACCTGTTCTATGACTATAGCGCTTGCGGGTATCCAGAGTAGAGCAAGAGCCTACGCAACGCTTGGCTGTGAGGTTGAGCTGAGATGTGCGTGAGCGTTTTGATTCTTTCGCTATTGAGAAGTACCGCGTCTAGAACACGCGCGCCCACTGATTGGAGCGGGGACGTCCGGTAGTTTGCTAAACTTTCGGCCCCCTCAGGTCTCTGAAGAAGCATCCTCTTGCTCAAGTTCTTCCTCAAGCTTGTAGTTTCGATCGGGCTGCTCGCGATCCTGATCGTTCATGCCGATCTCGTCGCCCTGCGCAAGGCGCTTAAGGGCACCCAGTGGACCGGCATACTCTGCGCGACGCTAATTCTGCTCGCGGAAATTCCACTGCTCGCACTGCGTTGGCGCATCATCGCGCGTGCCATAGGCATCCCGTTGAGGGCGCGATCAGCGCTCATCTTCGTCTTGATCAGCACCTTTTTCAACCAACTGCTGCCCTCGAGCATCGGCGGAGATGCCATGCGCGTATGGTTGCTCAGCAATGCCGACGTACCGCTTACGAAGAGTATTTCCAGCATCTTGCTCGACCGCGTCGTAGCGCTGTTCGGAATGGTGTTGATCGTCGCCATTGGATTTCCATGGTTGATGGGGATCTTGCGTGAATCGGCCCTGCAACTCGCAGCGATAACCGCCATGGTAGCGGGTTTTGCCGGCATAGCCTTGCTGCTTTCTCTGGACAAAGCGCCGTTGCCCCAAGCAATGCGCGCCCGATTGCTTGTCCAGAAGCTATTGACGCTCGCTGTGGACGGACGCGCCATTTTTCTTGCACCACGTATCCTCGCGGCTGCCTTGTCCGTCTCGGGTACTGATTCACCTGCTGGTGAGCATCGCCGTATGGACTCTTGCGTGGGCGATCGGCGTGGCCGTCGGCCTCGAAGTGCTGATTCTGCTCTTGCCGGTGGTGCTGCTGCTTTCGCTGCTGCCGATATCCATCGCCGGATGGGGTGTGCGCGAGGGTGCGATGATTGCTTGTCTGGGGCTGGTCGGCGTGGATGCTACGTCGGCTTTCGCGATATCGGCCCTGTTTGGAATGGCTTACGTTATTGCGGGTTTACCAGGCGGGCTGGTCTGGCTCCTCGTGGGAGGTCCCTCCCGCACACGCAATTCGTCCTCCCGCTGACAAGGGTTGAGGAATCAAGGCTGGAGGTGCGTACCGCTGCGCCGGATGATGAAATTCGGACGACCGAGGGTGTTGTGATAGATTCGCGCCACATAAATGGCGAGGAATGCCGCCGTGGCCCCGACATACAGCGCAATCAGCGCAAGCAGCGTGGGGTACACCCACGGCTTCGGTGACCACGTCATGGCCACTGCCAGTCCGGTAACCGCGATAATCCAAAACGGCAGCGCATAGACCGGCAGCCGAAGCAGCAGCGTTGACGAGGACAGAATTCCTGCGATGGCAAAGACCGTCATGCCGACAAGATTGTAGTGCGTCTGTCCGGCAATGCGCGCCGCGCGCTTGTATGGAATCCCGATGACGCGGAATCCCACGCGTCCGATCGACGCGCGTATGAAAGGGAATGATGTTTGGTCCTGTACGATCGCATCGCGCACCTCGGCGGTCAGCAGCGAGAATTCCGCCATATCGAGGATGATGGTCTGATCCGCCGCCAAACGCAGAAGGCGGTAGAAAAATTTTCGCAACGACTTCATCCATGCCGCCTCTTCACGGTCTATCCGCTCGCCGTACACAACATCGTATCCTTCCCGGTATTTCCCGGTGAAAGTCACTATCATCTCTGGCGGGTCTTCGCAATCGACGTCGATTATCACGAAAAGATCACCTTTGGCGTTGCGCAAACCGCATTCAATCGACCGCTGGTAACCGACGTTGCGACTCAATGTGATGACAAAGACATCCGCATGACTCTTGCGAAGTTCTTCGATTGCGACCAGCGTTCCATCTGTCGATGCGTTATTGCAGAACAGGATATCTACATTGTATTCCGGTGCGAGTTCCTGGCGCACTCGCTGCACTCGATGGAAGAACAGCGGGACCGTGCTTTCCTCGTTGAATACGGGACAGATGATAGTTAGCTTGGTCTTCTCCACCAAAACTCCCGAGGCTATCTGAGAGAGCTCGTCATTCAATACGGTGAGAGAGGCGGCGCCTCCCTGCTTACTATACTTGCATCGACGTTCCTTCTACAGCCGACGGCTTCATTTCTCGCGTTCATGGCTTGATTGAGGTTTCAGCGCAAAGGTCGGACCGCTCGACGACCAGCCATCCACCAACGATCCCCGCGGAACAATAATGCGGACCGAGTTCTCGAGTCAGTCGCGCGTTAAACGCGTGCACCTCGGGCTGAACCTTGAGAACACGATCGCCCGGGTCATCGACCAGCAATGCGCTTGGATTGAGCTGCCTGATTTTTACCAGGAGATCATCGAAAGCTGCATTGGTGCGAGTCATGTTGAAGATGTCGATCGACGGAAAAGATCCGAGCGATCCACTCATGCGCATGGTCAGCATCGGCGCTCCGGTGGACCAGATGACGACTCCGCCCGCGGCCATCCGTTTGAGCGTCGCCGCACGCTCGGTGAGACGTTGACAGAGATTTTCAGGCATGATCAAGCCGTCGGCGCAACCCTTTTTCCAACCTGGGATGAATCGCATCCTGTTCGATTGGCTGAATAAACACAGGGCGAACATATGTCAATGAAGGCGGCACGATCAAAAAGGCGGCGATAGTCAAGGGTACGAACCGCCTCCCATGTGCAGCGATCATGGGCGCGAGCAGCAACGAATACAGTGCAGTCGGGATCCAGAGATTCCAGGGATCGGGACGGTTAACATAATATGGAAAAAACACCATCAGCATCGTTGCGATCGAAGCGCTTGCAGGGTCCGGCGCCTGCGATCGTGAGTCGATAAGAGAGCGAAGCGCGCGCGAGAAAACATAGGCTGCATGCGTAAGGATCAGCACGGCCAGCGGCTTGAATGGCCGCCGCAGCCCCCAAAGCCACCGCCGATCGAGCGAACGTTCGCGGTCGCGGACTCTAAACTGTCGGAAATAGCCACCCACCGAAATTGAGATGATAGACTGCGGCAACGGCTCCGAAGCGTAGCGGCTGCGGCGGCAAGCCCGAGAACAGCCGAGGAGAAAGTCACAGCCTGGGACTTTCGCGGCGCACGCGCATGAGCCAGGCCATGCCAAGGCCGGCGGTAATCGCTATACCCGTTTCCAGATTCCATAAGACTGCGATGCCCGCTGTCGCACCAATGACTGCTCCATATGCTCGCGGCGCGTATCTCAAGGAGGCAGGCGATCACGACAGCGACCGGAAACATGAGGAACCGAAGCCCGGATAGCTGCGGATACCAGATCGCCGGACCCAGATTTCCGAGGCAGGGCGCAATGGTCAGCGTTACAAAAAACATTGCGAGCGCCCGGCCGGCGGTTGACGAACCACGCGTGCGCAGCCAAGCGGCGGCGACAAAGGCGATCAGGCAGAGTCCCTGTCCTGCCTGCACCAATCGTATCAGTTCGGCAAAGGACGGCGCGTGGCTGAATTTAGCGAACAGACCTATGGCAATTGCGCTGAGGATACCGTATGCGGGGTCGTTATCGATAAACAACAGCCGCCCTGCCGCAAGACGTTCGCCCTGGGACAGCATCGCGGCATAATGAAAATCCACCGCTGCATAGTAGAGGTGAGCAAAGTTAAGTGTTTCGGGGTGATTTATTACCGGTGTTCCCAGAAAGCCAGGAGCAATCGCCAGAACGATCAGGACGACCGCGCCCGCCCAAAGCATGTTCACAGCCCGCCGGTAGCGCGTGAGCACGGAGCCCACTGCGAGCGCCATAGCGGCAACCAGGCCCGTCAGCGATTGACGCAAACTCATTGTCGCGACGATGAAGACAAATGTGCCGACGACCGTCACCAGAATTACCAACAGAACTTCCCGGATTGGCCGCAGTCGCTCTAACTTCTCCGCGACATAAGGAAACACGAACGAGCCCAAAACGATTGCAACAAAGAAGACGTAGAATGCAATCCGTGCCGGCTGCGTATCGCCGAATCCATAAAAATCAATGTGCTCAGGAAGAAAATGTTGAAGTCGCGCCGTGTCGGGCTTGTTGACCGCGAGCGCAGCCACGCCGACGAAGATAGCCGCGACTACCACCCATACGGCCCCTAAATCAACGTCCTTAAAAGGTTGTTGAACGTCCGTTTTGACGAAAAGCCGAAGCAAGGATACTAAACGGGCCATTTCTGGTTCCAGCTGGTCTTCAGACGGAAGCGGGACATGGTCTCAAAAGCTTCCTGCCATACAGGTCGAGCTGATATAAACGGCTAGTGTGGTCTTGTAACGACCGACTCCATCGGCATGCGAGACGATCGGTAGTGCTTTGCAATCTTCTGATGTATGGAGAGGAAAGTCGTATCAAATCTGCCCGCTCTGCAAAGTCCACCGAATCGGGCTTCCTGCCTCGGCGTTGTAACGTCCCGTCAGACACAAAGCGTTCAGGCTCGCTTTTCCGCAAGCACGATCACGTTTGCGCCTCGATCCAAGCAGTTTCCCCAGAACGCCAAATAGACCAAGTCCGACAAACGTCGTTTTAGGAAACCATACTTGCCAAGTCCAATGGCCTTCTGCGACTCCACCGTCATCGATCCCAGTGCTCGTTTGTAGAGGCTGTGAAAGGGAAATCCCCACTCTCGTTGGAAGACGATTTTCAAGCCAGCTTCTTCCACCTTGCGGCAAATGTCGTCACGAGTGTAATGACGGAAATGTCCCACCAATCGGCTGGTCGAGTTATATGCTCCGCCAGGGACGGTAATCAATATCCAGCGTCGAGCCATTTGGACGAGATTTCTTATCGCCTGCCTATCGTCCTCTAGATGCTCGAGCACCTGATTACACAGCACCAGGTCGAATTGGCGATCGAGGAACGTGTGACCAAGATCGAGCGGCACGAATTCAATCATCGGATCTGTTCCGACGTATTGACGCGCCTGATCAAGAATCCGCTCCGACAAGTCGGCTCCAGTGATACGAAGGGAGGGAAACTTAAGTCGCAGATCGCGCACGTTGACTCCGATGCCGCAACCGGCGTCGAGCAGGGATTCTATGGGCATTACCCCACGGATTAGCGCGACGATGATTCGCTTCAAATGCCGCGCCGTCGGGTTGAACCGTTCCATGTCGGCCCAATCGACCATCCAAAGATCCTCGTAGAACTCTACGCTTGTCTTGTCGCCAAATTTCATACCGTCAACGTTGCCATGAATTGCCGGGGCAGCGATCCGACCGCTCGAGGACTTGCCATCCTCCAACGATCCCCCCAGAGCAATAATACGGAGCGAGCGCGTAAGTCAATCGCGCGTTGAACGCGTGTACCGCGGGCAGGACCTTGAGAACACGATCGCTCGGGTCATCAAGCAGTAAGGCGCTCGGACTCAACTGCCGGATTTTCGCTATGAGATCATCAAACGCCGCGTCGGTGCGGGTCATGTAAAAAAGATCAATCTTCGGAAAAGACCCGGTCAATCCGGTCATGCGCATCGTCAGCATCGGCAATCCGGTCGACCAGATTACGATCCCGCCGGCGGCCATCTGTTTCAGGGTCGCCGCACGCTGTGTCAGCTGTTGACAGATATTTTCAGGCAGGATCAAGCCGTCGGCGCAACCCCTTTCCCAACCTGGAATGAATCGGGTCATGGCCGAGTGGTTCCTCGAAGGCCAGGCGACCATACCGCAATGAAGGTGGCACGATCAGAAAGGCGGCGATAGTCAAAAGTACGAGCCACCTCCCAGGGGCGGCGATCATGGGCGCGAGCAGCAACGAATACATTGCAGTCGGGATCCAGAGGTTCCAGGGATCGGGACGGTTGACGTAATACAGGAAAAAGACCATCAGCATCGTTGCAATGGAGGCGCTCGCAATGTCCGGTGCCTGCGATCGTGAGTCGACAAGGAAGCCAAGCGCGCGCGAGAAGACATAAGCGGCGTGTACAAGGATCAGCATAGCCAGCGGGTTGAATTGCAGCTTCAGCCCTCCAAAGCCGCCGCCGATCGACCGAATGTTTGCGGTCGCGGCTTCGAAACTGGCCGGAAGGGGCCAGCCCCCGAAATTGAGGTAATAGATCACAGCAACGGCTGCGAGCGTAGCACTCGCAGCCGCAAACCCATAGACGGCTGATAAACACGCTAACGACAAACTTTCGCGGCGGACACGCATGAGCCAAGCCATTCCGAGTCCCGCGCTAACGGCTATGCCCGTTTCCAGACTACACAGAACTGCAATGGCCGTCGTGATACCAATAATGGCTCCATATGCTCGCGGTCCCGTATCGGCAAACAGGCAGCCGATGACGACGGCGACCGGAAACATGAAGAACCGAAGTCCCGATTGATTGGGATACCAGATGGCCGGGCCAAGATTTCCGAGCCAGGTACGACGGTCAGTGTTACAAGAAACATCGCAAGCGCCCGGCCGCCCGTTGGAGAACCTCGCGTGCGTAGCCAGGCCGCGATGACAAATGCAACCAGGCAGAGGCTCTGTCCTGCCTGGACCCATCGCATCAGTTCATAAAATGACGGCGCGTGACTGAATTTCGAGAACAGCCCTATCAAAATGGGAATGAATACGCCGTAATCGGGCTCGTTGTCGCCAAATAACAGCCGGCCTGCTGCAAGTCGTTCGCCGTGAGCCAGCACGGCGGCATAATGAAAATCACTCCAGCGCAGCGCTTCGTGATCTATTACCGGCGTCCCCAGAAAACCCGGAGCGATCGCCAGAATAACCAGGATGACAGCCCCCGCCCAGAGCATGTTCACGCCACGCCGCTCTCGCGCGAGTGCACACGCCGCCGCGAGTACCATAGCGGCAACCAGGCCCGCTAGCGATGGTAGAGTCATCACCGCGGCGATAACCACAAACGCACCGACGACTGTCACGAGAATTCCCAACAGAACCTCGCGGTCTGGCCGTAGTCGCTCCAGCGTTCTCCCGAGGTACGAAAACAGCGACGAGCCCATCACGATCGCGACAACAAATACGTAAAACGCAATCCGCTGCGGCTGTGAATCAACGATGCCAACGAGAGCAACGTGCTCGGAAAGGAAATGTTGCACGCGCGCCGGCTCCGATTGGTTGAGCGCGAGCGCAACCAAGCCGACGAGCGCGGCCGCGATTACGACCGCCGCGGCCGCCAGATCAACGTCCTTGAACGGGTGTTGAATGTTCGTTCTAAAGAAAAGCCAACGCAAGGGAAGCAGACGAGTCCACCATCATCTCATTGGATTGGAAACTCAGCTTACGGCCTGTCTGGTTCGGCGCCAAGTCACATTTCTCTTCCAAACGCCAAATACGTTCTGTCACATTCGCATATGACGGCATGGTGCGTGAACGAGACCTCGTCATGCTCGGCCGCAACGCGGCGCCGACCTCCGCCGTCACGTCGGCGGAAGCGTTATCGGATGTGGACCACGTAGCCGCGATAGGTCTGGTGTAGAACGCTTTCCACCGTCCAGCGAAGCGTCGAGCCGCCGTTGAAGACAGGCACGCCGACCGTCACCATTGCGTCAATGACAAACTCCTCTCGCTGAGTCTATGCGTTGCGCACGGGAACTGCTCGATTTCGCGTTGGCAATGCGCCAAGCGCAGTGGTGTCTCCACTTCGCCGATCGGCTATTTTACCTTCATAAGCCACGCGCTGGGCCAGGCCGTTATGCTCTTGTCGAGCGTGCTCTCGTTGAACAACCACGGCGGAGATCTAAGCACGAAGTCCGGGTGCCGGCCGGCGAACGCTTCAGCCGCATGCGCCGGATTGTCCAGCCGCCAGCCGGGCTCTCCGCGCGGCAGGTTATGCACATCGCGCATGATTCCGTCAGTCGCCACGATATACGAGCCAGGCTGTTCACGAAGGGGCCAATACGCGCTCGAGCTCGGCAGCGACGTGGACGAGACTATGGTTGGAATCCAGCACCACGATCACGGTGTCGCCCGGCCAATCTCGTGCCCGGCCCGGGCCACTATTTCAGGAGCCACTGAATTCCCCTCGATGAGCCGTATCATCGCGGCCAATTCGTGCGTTTCGATCGCCTTACGGTTGTGCGGCCAATCTCGACATCGACGCCGACGACACAACGCCCCGTCCCCATTGCCTTCATCAAGGACGCATACAATATCAGCGAGCCGCCATGGGCGACGCCGGTCTCGATAATGATGTCAGGCTTGAGGCGGTAGATGACCTCTTGTAGGCGCACAAGATCCTCCGGATGCTGGATGATAGGGCGCCCCATCCAGGTAAAGGTGTAGGGATATTTCTGGTTCCAACTGGTTTTTAGCCAGAGGTCGGAAATAATCTCGAAAGCCTCCTTGCCATAGAGGTCAAGCTCATGACGTCCGCCCCCATGCTCAATTTTCAGCTGCCGTGCGTCCGTATCTATGACGATTCGCATGACTTCATGTCCTTACACGAAAAGTGTCCCGCAAAGCCGAAATGGCCTGGTCGATGCCCGGTTCGATGCCGTAACGCGCTTGCCAGCCGGTCTCTTTCTTCATCCTCGTCATGTCTGCCACGATGCGCGCAGGCTCTGCGGGCGGAGCCGGACGGGCGCCGAATTTCACGAGCTCTCCGCCGCCGAGCTTCGCACATATAGTCGCGGCCACGGCGCGCAGCGTAAGCCCCTGCCCGCTACCTACGTTGTAAGCGCCCGTGACGTCACCGGCCAGCAGCGTAACCAGCGCGTCAGCGACATCGTCAACAAAAACGAAGTCGCGCACCTGATTGCCATGGGTACACTCGATGGGCTCTCTCATCTGAACGCGCGGATTACGGAAGGAATGAAACGCTGCTGGGCATCACCGGGACCGTACGGAAAGAAGACACGCGCCCATGCAGCACTCCTCCCGGCGGCCGCTGCGGCAGCCTCGAGCGCAAACGACATCGCAACCTTAGACCGCCCATAGACTGTCGCGGGTCGCAGCGGCGTTTGGAGCTCATCACAGGTCGCGTAGTTCCAATCGGTACTCCGCGCAGCTCCCGATTCCAACCACGCGCTCCCCACCGCTCGCGTAAAACTGCCGCACGAGCTCTACGCTGCTGCCGAGCCAGCGCAGATTTTCTTCGCTCGTCCAGAAAGTACCCGGCTTGGCAATCCAAGCCGCATGGAGCAGATGCGTAGGGCGGAACGTCCTCATCCAGTACCTAGGGCGGATGAATCCAGCAGATTCAGTTGATGCCAATGGACGCGCTCGGCCGAATCCAGTCGCTGCACAAAGGACACTGCGTGTACATCGAATCCTGCGTGCAACAAGGGGACAATACAGCGCCGCCCGATGAAACCCGACGCTCCCGTCAGCAGCACACTGCGCGCCACGGTGTCAGCGCTCGAAATCGGGGTAGCCGGCGTCTCGCGCTGAAATGACAGGCGTCGGAAAGGGCCACCGGATTCCGAATGCCGGGTCGTTCCACCGCCAGCCGCGCGCGGATTCCGGATGATGGACCTCGGACATCTGGTAGAAGACCTCGCTGCCATCCTCCAGCGTCTGAAAGCCGTGCGCAAGGCCTTCGGCAACGTAGAGCATCTTGGCGTTGTCGGCGCTCAATTCCGCCCCCGTCCACTTTTTGAAGGTCGGGGAGCCTTTTCGTATGTCGACGATGACGTCATAGATTGCCCCTCTCGTGCATCGCACCAGCTTGGCTTCCCCGTGTGGCTCCGCCTGAAAATGCATTCCGCGCAGAGTGCCCTTGCGCACGTTGAACGAAACGTTACATTGGACGAAATTCGGGACCAATCCGTGGGCGCGGAAATCGTCGCGGCAGAACGTTCGCGCGAAGAAGCCGCGCTCGTCCTCCAAGCGGTCCAGCCCGATCAGCCAGGCCCCCGCGATTTCAGTCTCGACGAACTTCACGGAAGTACCTGGACCTCCGGGATGGGAACCACGAACTGCCCTCCCCACTCCCTGATGTGCACCATCTGCGCAACAATCTCATCCTTCAGGTTCCAGGGCAGCACCAGCACGTAGTCCGGTCGGGTCTCGCGAATGCGGTCGGGGTGAACGATGGGGATATGCGTACCCGGCAGGAACTTGCCCTGCTTGTAGGGGCTGCGGTCCACGGTGTAATCGATGAAATCCTGCCGAACGCCGCAATAGTTGAGCAACGTATTGCCCTTGGCAGCCGCGCCGTACCCGACGATGCGCCGGCGGGCGCGCTTGGCGGCCACGAGGAATTCCAGCAGCGCGCGCTTGGTTTGTTGCACTTGTTCAGAAAAAGCCGCGTAGGCGGACAAGTTCGAAAGTCCGGCCGCCGCTTCGCGCGTCTTGAGCTGTGACGGCCGCGGCCCTACGGCTTTGCTAACATCGTCGGCGTGTCGTCCGTATATCCTCAGTGAACCCCCATGAGTCAGCAGCTCCTCGACATCGAACAGAATGATGCCGTGACGGGCGAAAACTTTCTCCACGGTAGTGAACGAGAAATAGGAAAAATGCTCGTGGTAGATGGTATCGAACTGATTTTCCTGCATCAGTCGCAGGAGATGGGGAAACTCCATGGTGAGAACGCCGCCCGGTTTCAACGCGATCTTCAGGCCCGCGACGAAATCGTTGAGATCGGGCACGTGGGCGAGCACATTGTTGCCGAGCAGCAGGTCGGCCCGCAAGCCCTCCTCTGCCATTCTGCTCGCCGTGGACACTCCGAAAAACTCGACTCGCGTAGGTATCCCTTTCTGCTGCGCTACTTCGGCCACATTTGCGGCAGGTTCGACGCCGAGGACCGGAATGTTTTTTTCCCTGAAATACTGCAGCAGGTACCCATCATTGCTGGCAATCTCGATGACCTGGCTGCCTGCGGTGAGCCCGAAACGCGCCGTCATCGCTTCGGCATAAGTCCTGGAGTGAGCGAGCCAGCTCTCGGAATAGGAAGAGAAATAGGCATAATCGCTGAATATATTTTCCGGGCTTTCGTGTTCCGGCAATTGGACCAGAAAGCATTCCGCACACACGTACGCGTGTAAAGGGTAAAAGCGTTCCATCATCTGGAGTTGATCGCTTTCGATATATGCATTGGAGAGCGGCGACATCCCAAGATCGCAAAACGTTTCCCGCAATGTCGCGCCGCAAGAGCGGCAGGTCAGCACTATGCTCATGCGTTTCTGACAGTCTCGTAGCGCTCGATCTGCATTTCACTGACTCGCCGCAGGTCCATCCGGTCGCGCCAGGCGCGGTACCATTCGGCCGTCCAGGCAAGCCCCTCATCGAGGGCGAGATGCGGTCTCCAGCCCAGCCGCGCGTTCGCCTTCGCGCAATCGAGCCGGAGAGAACGGGCTTCGTGCGGATGCGCGCCGGCGGCGGCTTCCCAGCGCGCACCGCCTCCCCAGAGTTCGGCGAAGCGCCCGACCACTTCGGCTACCGCTCTCGTGTCGGCTTCACGCGGACCGAAATTCCATCCCTCGGCATACGCCTGTCCATGAACATAAAGCATTTCGGCCAGCAAAAGGTAGCCGGCGAGCGGCTCGAAAACGTGCTGCCAGGGGCGTATCGCCTGCGGGTTGCGGATTTCCACCGGACGCCCCGCGGTGAAAGCGCTCACCGCATCGGGGATCAGCCGATCCTCCGCCCAGTCGCCGCCGCCGATCACGTTGCCGGCGCGGGCGCTCGCTACCGCAGTATGCCCTTTGGAGAAGTAGGAATTCCGATAGGCCGCAGTGACCAGCTCGGCGCAGCCCTTGCTGCTGGAGTAAGGATCGTATCCGCCCATCGGCTTCGTTTTCGCGATAGCCCCAGATCCATTCCCGGTTCTCGTAGCATTTGTCGCTGGTCACCACTACCATGGCGCGCACCCCTTCAGCCCGGCGCACCGCTTCCTGGATATTTACCGTCCCCATCACGTTCGTAGTATAGGTTTCAACCGGGTTTGCATACGAATAGCGTACCAGCGATTGAGCCGCCAGATGAAAGACAATCTCCGGCCGATGTTCGGAGAGCAACGCGTTCACTCGCGCCGGATCGCGCACGTCCCCTGTTACCGAAACCATCCGCGCGGCGACACTGGCCAGCTCGAACAGGTTCGGACCGGCGGGCGCCGGCAAAGCATAACCGATCACCGACGCTCCCAGACGCTGCAGCCACAGCGCCAGCCAGCTGCCTTTGAAGCCGGTATGGCCGGTAACCAGGACCTTCCTGTCCTTCCAGAAGCCGGAACTCACGTCCAGACTTTCCACGGTGCCTTTCCGGATTCCCACAACGCTTCCAACTGGTTCTTGTCACGCAACGTATCCATGGGTTGCCAGAATCCCTGGTGAAAGAATCCGGATATCTCTCCTTCTCTGGCCAGTTTCTCCATCGGACCACGCTCCCATGTCGTGTCGTCGCCTTCGATGTAGTCCACGACTTTGGGCGAGAGCACGAAAAAGCCGCCATTGATCCAGCTGTTGTCGCCGTGCGGTTTCTCTTCGAAACCGACGATGCTCTGCTGCTCTATATTCAGCGCGCCGAAACGGCCGGGCGGTTGAACCGCCGTCAGCGTGGCCAGTCTTCCCTGCTGCCTGTGGAAGGCGATCAGCCTGCCGATGTCGACGTCGCTCACGCCATCTCCATAGGTGAAGCAGAAATCGTCGGCATCAAGATAAGCACGAACGCGCTTCAACCGCCCGCCGGTCATGGTGTCCTCGCCCGTATCCACCAGGGTGACGCGCCATCGTTCTGCGCTGTTCTGATGAACCTGAACGGTGTTGTTGGTCAAGTCGAACGTTACATCCGACCTGATGCAGGTAATAGTTGGCAAAGTACTCCTTGATCATATAGCCCTTGTAGCCGCAGCAAACGACGAAATCGTTGATGCCGTATGCCGAATAGATCTTCATGATGTGCCAGAGAATCGGCTTGCCGCCGATTTCGATCATGGGCTTGGGCCGCAGATGAGATTCTTCACTGATACGGGTGCCAAGGCCGCCGGCCAGTATCACTGCTTTCATGATGTCCACTTTTCAGTAGTTTCAATTGTTGAACCAGGTATTTGAGTTGAGCGATTGTATCAGCGTCAGAGCTGCTGGTGCGGATACTAAGGCCGTGCCGGCAACTATTACACTGCCGGTGAGCGCGTCGATTCGAGATCCGGCCGGGACTTGCATGCACAGCCGGTGCCCAAATCACTGTTGCACGAGGCGGTAGATCACTCCCGTGTTGTAACCGGCAACGTAAATTTCGCCGGCCTGGTCTTCGCCGAAAGTGCTGATGTTAAAGCCGGTGAGCAATAGCTCTTTCGTCGTCCAAACTCCGCCCGCATTTCCCATCGCACCCCAGATCCGCCCGCTGCAGAAGTCACCATAGAGAAAATGCCCGGTTAGAGCTGGATAGGCAACGCCACGATAACGATGGCCCCCAGTCACCGAGCAGCCCAGGCTATGGTCGTATTCCAGCACCGGAGCACTGAAACTAGAATCGAAGCAGGCGGGGCCGCCGCCAAGCTCGGTACATAGACTCCCTTCCATGACACGCCAACCGTAGTTGGCACCCGCGCCTGTTCCTGCCGCCTGAAAGTTGATCTCCTCCCAGCGCTCTGGCCGACGTCGGCGATGAAGAGGTCGCCCGTCAGACGGTCAAAACTGAAGCGCCACGGGTTGCGCAATCCGTAAGCCCAGATTTCGGGCAGCGTGTCGGGATTGCCGTCGTTCAGGAAAGGATTGCTTGCCGGGATCGCGTAAGGCGAGCCGTTGTCGACATCAATGCGCAGCATTTTTCCGAGCGGGGTGGCCAGGTTTTGCGCGCGATTTCCGGGATCATTGGCCGAGCCGCCATCCCCCAACGCGATATAAAGATAACCGTCCGGTCCAAAGCGGAGCTGGCCTCCGTTGTGGTTGGCGAAAGGCTGCGCGACCGTCAGCAGGACTACGCGAGGGCGGCGTAAAGCTGTAGCCGCCCAAGGACGGCGTCACGTAACCGCCCACCCCTGCGGCACCGAGCAGTCGTATTGTCCCGCCGCGTTGGTGGCAAACAGGCCGCACCTTGCGCGGACACGCTCACGCTTGCGAGCGGCGCGACCCCCCGCGGAGATCGTGCCCGTACGCATATCGACGTTCACTTTCACGGAGCGCGTTTCGCGACGATGATGAAACGCTCACGATAAAGCGCGTCCCGGTATGGGATTCGCGCAATGACGTTCCATCCACTCAGTGATCGCAGATCAAGGTCCGGCAATACCGAGTAAGCGGCGTTTTCGCGACGCACCTGCCACCACGCAAGGAACCTTTGGTGGAACGTTCCAGCCATCTCGCGTGCCAACGTCTCGCGTTCGCGCGCGTCGTGAGGGAGGGCAGTGGCGACCCAGTCGGCAAACTCGGAGTGATAAACGGACCACTGGGGGATGGTTGCTGCGGTTGCAATTTGCGACGCGGCGACCCCTGCCGCCAGGAGGGCGTCTGCGGCCTTCCAGGCAGCCTCGTCCCTGTTGAATCGTCCGCGCATGGCGAGCGCCACGACAATGATCATTACAAGCGAAAGTACCGCGGTCAGCGACATCAGACGTGCTGGAAGCGCTGCCTGGCGTATCGCGAGCCCCGAAAGGAGTATTACGAAGGGCAGAAAGACGAGTGCGTACCGTGTCATTCAGTTGCACATAAAGCACATGCAACGCGAACAGACTGCGCCCTGTAGCTCCGAGTAGTCCAACTTCGGGCCGCAGTCGCCGCCAGGTCCACGCGGCGCGCAAGCCCCGCAACATCAACCACGCAAGAGCGACTGCCGACGCGATCGATGCTCCGGTCAGTACCAGCGAAAAGACCCTGCTGTCGGGCATGAGCGTGCGCAGTAACCAGGGAAGAGTAGGCAACAATCTAGGACGGGGCCTGGATGCTTCCTCGACCACTGTTATGGATGGTGCAAGTGCAAGGCCGGAAAGTATCAATATGACGCAGAGCGCGAACAGCACATGTGGTCCCGCCGAACGAGTCGCGCCCCTATCCCCGGGTGAAGGGCGTAAGCCCGCCGCTATTACGGCGGGCATCAATGACATTAAACACAATCCGGCGTATTGCATAATGGTGGAAAATCGCCACGGAATTTCCATAGTCAGGGCGGGCAATGATTGCGATAGATAGATGGACTGCTCGTAGAGGCGCACCAATTGGGTGATGGTCGGCGTCATACTTCCGGATCCCAGCTGCCATGCGGCGGCAATGAGAGGGACCACCGCGCCGCTCAGCAGAAGGCGGAAGGACGGACGATACTGTATTTCGGCCAAGGCCCAGGCGACGATCAATCCGCCAAAAATGGCAATCCCGAACTGGCGTGTGCCGATCGCCAATGCTGCGGCGACCGATCCGATAAACATGAGCCCACGGCTTCCGCGCCGGATGCCCGAACATACAGCCAGAGCGCGATCAGGAGCCAAGCTAAAAACTGCACGTCCGTCATGAAGGTAAAGCCCAGAATGAGGACCAGAGGGCTGCCAAGCAACGCAAGCGTCAGCGTGGCGCCTCCTTTGCGGAGAAATCAACCTCGCGCAACAGCGCATAGAACGCCAAGAGGCCGCAAAACAGAAGAAGAACGGTGGACAGGCGCAGGAGCGTTAACGAGTAACCGACGATTTTTGCGAGGCCGGCCGCGATGTAGATTTGCGTCGGCATCTAGCTGCCGACCAGTCATCCAGCTCATAGGTTCCTGTCTTGAGCAGACGCTTCACCGTGCGCGCGTAAGCCCAGCCGTCGTCCTGGGTCATCATCTCCCGCAACGGATTGATGAGAAGAGCGCTAATATAAACGCAGCGCGATTGCAAGGACTGCGCGACGCGTAGTCCATGTGTTATCCATCACGGCCCCTAGCAAGACGCTTCGATGCTGCGGAGACGTATCAGGGTCGCGACGCACTAGTTGGTTGCGAACGTGGCGTCCCAGAGCAGTCGAAACCTTGAAGAGGTGATGCGACAATTGCTGACCGAGGCGAACACGAAAAACTGCGTATGGGCGCAATTCGGCGAGCAGCGGAAGGGATCCTGTAGGTCGCCGGATGGATCCGTAGTGGACTTGCCACTTCGACCAAGGGCCGACGAAAAGCGAGCCGAACTCGGAGCTGGTTCGTCCTCTGCACAGACGCGACGAAATTGGCACCGCCGCGCACGAGGAACCCAGGGATGTTGAAAGTCTGCCAGGCAACCCATCGGGAAATACGAATGGACAACCCTGAGAAAAAGCGAAGGGGGACTCGCGGCCAGAGAGTCGATAACGCAGGCCGCTGTGCCGTGTCTCGAATGGCAATAAGAGAAGATGAGAGCAGGCCGCAAGCACATGAAGGGAGGGGTTGAACCATCAGATCCAGATGCACGGCCTTCGGCAGCAGCCTAGTGGCGCTATCACTGGGACCGGTGGCGAGTCGATCGCTCGCAATAGATCGTGACCGACCAAAAGCGGCGCCGTAGGAATCGTTCAGTCATGAGGGGCTGCATTTCGGCGTATCTCAATGAACATAGCCCGGGTGGTCCGCGATGTAGAACTCGCGACCGGGCGCTCACGCTCAGCGTTACGATTATGCTTCGGCGATCACGCCAGAGTCCCGGTCAGGCGGCATCGGGCAGAGCATGAAGCCGAACGAGCAAAACCAACCATGATCAGCTGCCGCGAAATACCGACACAAACTCGGCCAAAACCGCTCGTTCATATGAAGCAAGCGGCAGCATCCAATGAGCACTGCAAGATCCATGTCGCTCGCTCGATCGCCCATAGGACCGCATACCAGCACATCACCAGAGAGATCAGTCATGTGACCCGAACCGGTGCTCACTTCAGAATGCCGAAAAGCGCCGGACAAAAACTCAGATCGAATAGATCCGAGCTTCACGCGTATGCCACTGCGGATCCCCAAATGGGACAGCAGAAGGGACATCGGCGGAAACCGCCGCCGACCCCAGCGATCCGGCCCGCAAGTAGACGAGTCAATGCCAGCGGGCAGACCGCGAGCGGACGAATCCAAAATCATGAGTAGTCTGGAATCCGAGCCTTCGGGTCGACGGCGTTAGAGAGCAGACGGTGAAGCTCGGAATGAGCAGGACATCCCGATGAGGAACCAAATGCCATGGAAGCTGTGTGGACAGAACCCGACGTTCAGCGCAGGATCCGAGCATGGCAACTTGGCCGGACAGCGATTCGCGGGTCATGCTTTCGGTCACGTCTAGTCCACTGTTCTACGTTCAATTATCCATAACGACGAAGCGATCCTATCCCTGTCGACGTCACTCAAAGCTGATATCATTACAGTGTGCATGCGGCACGGTCCGGCGAGTATGTAGATCGTGAGCTGTCAGCAATGGGGCAAAAAAGTCGTCGCCGGAGTGTTATAGACAGGGATTGTCTTCGTTGCGCGACTGGTTGATATCGCGTCTGCAATATCCGGAGCTGCGGGGGGTCCCGCTCGATTCCGCGGAGCTGACCATTCGGCGACGCGAGTTGGTTCGACGAAATGCATCGGCCAGATTTTCGTTCGAGCGGTGGTACCGCGAGATTGCTGGAATTGTCGAGCGAGCACCCGAGGGGTTGCGGATCGAGTTGGGCAGCGGCGGGGGCTTTCTCGATGAATTCATCCCCGACCTGATCAAGACTGATGTTGTGCCGTTGCCATTCGTCGATCGCGTTTGCGCGGCCGAAGAACTGCCATTTCCAGATGCGTCGACAGGGGCGATCGTCATGGTGAACGTGCTTCACCATGTCGCAGACGTCAAGCGGTTTTTTGCAGAAGCTAGCCGTGTGCTGGTTCCCGGCGGCATGATCGTGATGATCGAGCCGTACGTCAGCATCTTCTCGCGGCTTGTCTACCGCTACCTTCACCACGAGCCTTTCGATCCCGATGCAAGCCGATGGGAGCTGGCGCCGAGTGGCCGCCTGACCGGCGGCAACGACGCCCTGCCATGGATCATCTTCGTGCGCGACCGCCTCCTGTTCGAGCAATCATTCCCGAGTTCGAGATCGAGGTGCTGCGGCCGCACTCCGCGCTGTCGCACTTGCTCTCAGGAGGCGTAACGACCCGGCCGCTCGCGCCGTTATGGGCGATTCAAGCGCTCACCAAAGTCGAAACCGAGTATCAGGCCGCAATGAAACCCCTCGGCCTCTTCTGGACGGTGGTTATTCGGCGAAACGCCGACCCGACCGGTCCACGGTTGCTCACTTCGCATTCACAGCCGACGAACGTCAAGCGGCACATGCCGGTACTAAGCGACGCCGCTTCCAAAATGCGGGGCCTCAACCTCGTTGTGGTTGTGACCCTACTTGCGTATGTGGCAGCCTCGTTATGGGGCGGATGGGATACGGTTGTCGGCAGCATTGCACAAGTCGGAGTTCTGGGGATTGCAGCGGGTCTTTGCATGACGCTGCTGAACACCGGGCTGCGCTTCGTACGCTGGAGCGCTTATCTCCGCATGCTTGGAGGAAGGGTATCGCGGCTCGCCAGCCTGAAGATTTACGTGGCTGGCTTCGCTCTCGCGACAACTCCTGGTGGCGCCGGCGAACCGCTCGTCCGAAGCATCTTCCTCAAGTCTTACGGATTCAATTATGAGAAAACGGTGGCGGCCTACCTCTCCGAGCGTGTCTCCGACGTCATGGCAATGGTCATCATCGCTACGATCGGTTTTCGGCGTATCCGGCCGGGCGCCCCTTTCTGGTTGTAGTCGCCGTGACGACTGTGGTTGTCATCCTGATGTTATCGAGCGCAAATGGGTTGGCGACGTTGTATGAAGCGCTAGAGGGAAGGGGTGGCAGGCTGGGAAAGCTGGTGCAACATGGGCTCGCCACGCTTCAGCATTCCCGTGACTGCTTCGAGCCGAAGGTATTCGCCGTTGGACTGCTGCTCGGCATTCTTGCTTGGAGCGCAAACGCGGCAAGCTTCTATTACATCGCGCACCTCGTGGGAACGCACATCAGCTTTCCCATTGCGCTGTTCATCTATTCCTTCGCGGTGCTGGTCGGTGGCTTGAGTTTTCTGCCGGGCGGAGTGGGAACCGCCGAGGCTGCAATGATTGCACTGCTGATTCTCCACGGAATGCCGGAAGGGCAGGCCGTTGCCGTGACGCTTGTTCACCGATCCGTCACGCTCTGGTTTTCGGTTCTGTTAGGGATTTGCTCCTACTACTGGCAGGGGCGAGACGCAGTCCATCGGTCACATCCCTCGGACGGCGGAAGCTAACGCCGAAGCGGCCGGGCCACAGAGGCCGGCCCGTTTCTGAAAGACGCTCGCAGCTCGCGTGAGGATTGCTGGAACACGAACTTTCTTTCTTTGGTCCGCGAACTCAAGGTATCGGTGAGATGATTCCATAGCTGAGCAATAACCGAGCGCACCAGCGTCAGTGCCGTCTGTACTAAACTGTCTCAGATAGTTTCTGATCCCATTGCGTGGATCGGTGATCGCTAGCCGCCATGTTCCGACCCCATCAGGAAGCACGCGATGCTTTTTAGCTCTCTGGGTGTGCCGCACTTCCCAGTTAGGGCAGTCTCTACTGGCGCTGAAGGCGAGGAGATTTTCGCTAACACGGAGGTACCGCTTCCGTGCGATTCCGTGGCCTATGGTTTGCGCACTATCACAATCGCAGTCTCTTAAAAACACCTTCGGGCACAGACTTGATGACCAGCATTATCCACCGCCAGAACCATGGCAGATAGACCACATCACGCTTGCGCTCAACGGCGCTGTAGATTCCCCGGGCCACCGACTGCGGGGATGCCCACAGGAAACCCTTCTTGAAATTTGCCGTCATCGGCGTATCGACGAAGCCGGGCTTGATGGTCACCACGTGCACTTCGTCGAAGTACAGGCGATTGCGCAATCCCTGCAGAAAAACGTTCAGGGTTGCCTTGGCGGCCCCGTACACGTAATTGCTCTGGCGCCCGCGGTCGCCGGCTACGGATGAAATGACCGCAATCGTGCCGTGTCGTTGCCGGGCGAGCCGGGTCGAAACGTGGGTGAGCAGGGAGATCACGCTCAGGCAGTTGGTATTGAACGCCTCGAGCGTGTCCGTGAAACTCCGCTCGCAATTCTTCTGATCCGGCAAGGTGCCATGAGCTAGCAGGACCGCGTGGAGTTCGCCGAGTACCGATGCCGCCCGCTCGATCATGGGCTCATGCAAATGGAGATCGTTGACATCCATTACCTCGACCTCGACCAGAGCGGCGCCTCGCACTTTCAGATCCTGGGCGACTGCGTTGACCCTGTCGCGGTTCCTTGCAACGAGATACAACCGGTCCCCATGATTCGCAAAGATGCGGGCAGTGGCCTCGGCAATCGCGGAAGTCGCTCCGACAATCAGTATGCTGCGTGTCATGTCTGCCCCATTGCGCGTCGCCAGAAACTCGATGAAAAACTCGGGTCGATGTAGTTGCGAAACTCGGCCCATTGGGGGAAAAAGGCGCGAAAATTCTCCCCCGACATGCGTGCATCTTTCGCCGCGTACACGCGCCCGCCGGCCGCCCTGACGGTCTCATCGAGGCTATCGAGCAGGTCGAAAGTCCGCTTTCCCCGATTGGGAAAATCCAGCGTCAGCGTAGGACCGGGCCGGGGGAACGATAGCATGCCCGGTGAGCTCCGTTCTCCAAATGTCTTGAGGATCGCGAGAAACGAGCCCATTCCGGAAAGCGCAATGCGTTCCAGAATCTCGCGCATTGCCGGCAGCCCCGCCGCGGGCGGCACGACGCACTGATACTGCAGGAACCCCCTCCTGCCGTAGATCCGGTTCCACATCAGGATACTGTCAAGGGGATAAAAAAAGGGCTCGTAATGGCAAATGCGCTGCTTCTTTTTCCGGAACTGTTTCCGGTAGAAAAAAGCGTTGAAGACGCGCAGTGACAGGCCATTGACCAGCGAGAACCGGGGACTGAAGGGGAAAGCGAGCTGGAGCGGCGGTCCGGGCAGGTGGCGGAGTCCTGAATGCGAGCGGTGATTTCCGCGCATAAATATCCCCCGGCCCAGCGACCGTCCCCTGGCTAAGCAGTCGACCCACGCCACCGTGTACTCGTAGCCGACGTCCGACTCTTCAGAGATGGCGAAGAACTCCTCCAGGTTTTTAAATCGAACGTTTTCCGCGGAAATCAGGGGATTGGCTATCGGCATCAGTGCGATCTCGGCCCAGACTATGACGCCGGTAAGGCCCAGCCCGCCTATGGTCGCCGCGAACAGCTCGCGATTCTCCGACGCCGAACAGATGACGCGATATCCACCGGAACGCAGCAGCTCGAACCGGCGCACATGGCATCCGAACGGTGCCGGCCCGGTGATGATTCTTGCCATGGACATCATTAGCGATCGCTCCGCCCGTCGTGACGAAGCGCGTGCCGGGTGTGACGGGCAGAAACCAGCCTCGCGGAACCGCGTATTCGAGGATCTCGGCCAGCAAGACACCGGCTTCGCAGCGCAGTATCCCCGTTGCCGGGTCGAAACTGATAAGGCGATCCAGGCCTCTTGCGTCCAGGAGTATGCCGCCGTCGTTCAGGCAGCTGTCGCCGTAGCTGCGCCCATTGCCGTAGGGCAATACCGATTTCCCCGACACGGGTGGCGGAAGCGGTTCGTGCCTCCAGCGCAGGTACGAGATTTCCTGTTCCGCGATGGGAAACCGCCCCCATGACTGGTGATCGCTCACAGTTGCGCCGGTCGCGCAGTTTCCGCAATGTTATGGCGCAACTGCAGCCAGATCAGGCAGCCCAACCCCATGGCAACGGCGAACCAGAGCGTAGCGAGACGAATCAAGACCGTTGCCGCGACGGCCGAAGGCAGCGGCACGCCAAAATAATTGAGCAGAGCGACCAGCGCTGCCTCCATGCTCCCCAGTCCTCCGGGAATCATGCTTGCTGCTCCACCCAGTGTCGAGACGAAAAAACTCAGGAATACGGCCGCGGGGAGAACGTCGGCGGCAAGCGCCTGGACGATGAACACCAAGGCGAGCGCTTGCGCCGAATATGCGAGGACGGCGACGAGCACGCCGAGTGACGAAGACAGGCAGCGACAGGCAGGCACGGAGGTGCTCGAACATCGACACGAGGCCCGAGAGTTTCTTCTCCACACGCCACGACCGGGGCGCGATGCGAAGTATGCGTTCGGCCAGCGGCAGATAGGCGACCCGAAAGACAACCACCGCGATTGCAAGCCCAATGACAAAGGCGCTGAGAAATCGGGTAGGAGCGTAGACGAACCATGACAGGAATGCCGCGACCATAAGCACGCCCATCAGATCCGACAGGCGATCGGCGAAGAACGCGGCAATGCTCTTTCGAGTACGGCACGCCGTGCTCGTAAAGAAAGAAACTGCGTATCATTTCTCCGAGCTTGCCGGGAACGGTGGTCAGGGAGAGTCCCGCAAGGTAGATCGGAAAATTCACCGAAAAGGGAAGGTCGTGGCCGAGCACGCGCAAGAATACGTGCCAGCGCAGGCATCGCAACGTGACATTGAGCAAGGTCAGCATCAACGCTCCCACGACACACGCCGGTCCCGCCTGGTACCACGCCGACGTGACCGCTCCCACCCCGGCGAACATCGCGGTTGCGAGATAAAGCATCCCGGCGATGAAGGCAGAGGCCGCTACGAGCAATAGATGCTTCCTTTTGACAAATGCGATCGGAATGGGTCCCATGCAGACTTACTTGGATGTCAGGAACTTGTCGCCAACGTAGCTGGCAAATATGACACCTACCTATGAAATAGGCTACTACTTCCCGCGTCGAGGCAAACGCTACTTTAGGCACTATCATTGGCGGCGGCGGCGAGCTTCCTGCCGACGTTCACGCTCTCGGAGATCGAGCGGTCTTCCGGGTAGTAATAGGAAGTGTCGGCCATCAGGAACCCGTCTATGCTGGTGCGCATCGGCGGGAGTTTCTCGAAGAAATTCGGCGTGCATACGGTTTGGGCGAACTGGTAGCGGGAGACCTGGCGGGCGAGTATCCAGTCGTCGGTCAGGTCGGGGTTGATGCGCTTCACGTACCCCATGACCTCATCGATAAACTCCGAAGACGGCCTCTGGTATTTTGGATGCGTTTGCGGCATGTAGAACGGGACGTAGACGACATGATGTGCAAGCGCGTTCAGATTGGTGTATTCGATGATGCCCGGGATCTCCATTGCGTCGTCGTTCGTGTTCATCCAGAAATACCGGGTCAGCGGGCGCTTGAGCTTGAGCAGCACGCAGACCACGCCGATGTTTTCGATCGCCCCGATACCCGTCAGCTCCTTCGCACTCAGGTCAGGAGCCATTGCCGGTACGGTACTTCAGCGGTATCGTCGAGACCACCGTATCGCATTCCAGGGTGCGTTCCTTTACCTGGACGCCGGAAACGCGCCCTTCCCTGGTCAAGACCCGGGTCACCGGCATGCTGACCTCGATGCGCCCCCCCATGGCCTCGATCCGCGCTTTCAGCTCCTGAATGAGCACTTCCGAGCCGCCTTCGAGATAGCCGAGGCGACTCGGTAAAGATATTCTTGCGAGACTTCGCGACGCGCGCGACCCGGGCGCCGATCCAGGCCGCCGACAGATTTTCCGTATGTTCGAAGAATTTCAGCCGAAACAGCTTGTCCCACAGCACCTCATAGGCGCGCTGCCCGACCCAGCGCTTGATCCAGGACGTCGCTTCGACGCGGTCGAGGCGAGTCCAGTCCTTGACGCTTTTCGAGTACAGCACGTGCAGCGCGTAACGCATCTTAGAGACCAGATCCAGGTGAGGAAACCGCAGCAGGTGGTCCGGCCGGCCCCAATCGTAGAGCGTGCCCTGGTAGTAAAACCCCATCTCGGTGTCCTTCCAACGCAGCCGGTCCTTCATGTTCAGCTCGTCGAGCAGCTCGAAGAGCGGGTAATCAGTCGAGCAGATGAAGTGATAGAAGCGCTCGATCCGCAAGCCGTCGAAGTCGAACGATGCCGACATGCCGCCGATCCGGTCTCCGGCCTCGAGCACGGTTACGTCATGGCCGGCCTTGAGCATCTCGTACGCGCACGCGAGGCCCATCGGACCGGCACCCACGACCACGGCGTTCTTGCGTCTGCTCATTTCTGACTGGCGTCGCGGAGATCCATTCGTATGGTCTGCTGTAACAAAATGCGACTACACTCCGAATGTAGGTCTATGGTTCCGTGTCATGGTTGGGGAAAAGGGAAACCATTTGAGGTACTCGTGACTGCACCGGGTCTCATATTGAGCTTCGAAGGCTTCCGTATTCAGAACAATTTGCTATGTCGCTGCCAGGACGATTATTCCGCAAAGTATCCCTATGAGGAGGCTGGTCGCATCCCGGGAGGTGAATACGAGCGGATCGTCGTGCATGTCCCCGCGATGAGCGATCATCCAAATGCGACCGATCCAGTAAAGGAACAGCGGGCAAAGCAGCCAGATGGCCTCCGGCCGGCTATATAGCCTCGTCATTTCCGGACTATTAATGTAAAGAGCCAGCACCAGCACTGCGGCCACGGCGCTGGCCGTTCCCAACGCCTGGAGCAGCGAGAGGTCCCCTACTCTGTAACCGCGGCCGGCGGCGTGGACTCTGTGCTCGTCCGCTACCACTATCAGCTCCGAATATCTTTTGACCAGCGCCAAGCTCAGGAAGAGGAACATCGAAAACGCGAGTAACCAGAAGCCCGGTACTAGCAGCTATCGCCGCCGCCCCGGCGACGATGCGCAGGGTGTACAGACCGGCCAAGACACATACATCCAAAATCGCGAAGTTCTTCAGCTTGACCGAATAGGCCATGGTGCAAAAGTAGTATCCCGCAAGACAGGCCAGGAATAGCGGCGGAAGAGCGATTCCGATAGCCACGGCTCCTATTAGAAGAAAGACGGCCAGCCACAGCGCATGTAGGATAGGAACCCGTGCAGCTGCTATAGGGCGACTGCGCTTACGGCGGTGCTGACGATCCGCGGTCAGGTCGAGCAAATCATTGAGAACGTAGGCGCTGGAGGCGGCTAAACCGAAAGCCAAGAACGCAATGAAACACTGAAACAGAAGTTGCAAGTTGCCGACCTGGTGGGAAGCAAGCAACACTACGAAGACCAGCACATTCTTGGTCCATTGGTGCATGCGAATCGCGCGCAGGTAATCGACTATTCGAGTTCCGCCGCCCGGAAAGACTTGGTCTATCTTCGCTGGATCGGCAATTGCCGCGCGTATGCCGCCTTCGGGGTTGACGAGCAGGGCGCGCCTGGCGTGCGGCCAGATGCGCAGATCGACCCGGGCGTTGCCCGCATAATCGAATCCGGCTTCGCCAAACCGTTCGACCAGCTTCTCCAGCTTTCGCGATCCCGAAATGTTGGTCGTCCCGTCGGTAGCGATGACCTCGTCAAAGATGCCGCAGGTGCGCCGCAATCTGCTCCGCATATTTCTTGTGCGACGCCGTTGCCAGAACCAGCTTGCGGCGGCGGGAATGCTGATCTGATAGATACGCTAGAAACGCCGCATGGTAAGGAAGCAACGTTACGTCCAGTTCAACACGGCGGGCGATTTCATCCTTAAGGCAGGCTTTGCCTCTGAGCAACCAGAATGGAACAAGGAACACCGAATGCGAACTTTGCTTGACCGAGCCCGAGGAAAGACTCGAGGAGCAGATCTGATCGGATGAGCGTGCCGTCAAGGTCGACCGCCAGCGGCACCATTGCGCTACCGTCTTCCAGTAAATTCTGGCGATCAGTCTGCGTTTCAACGGTCAATTTGCGATTGCTCCAATCACACGTCGACCTATCGGCGCAACGCGTTCTTCGGGTGAGGTTAATGGGGACGTTACCGGCCGTCAACACTTATTGTGACGCCTGTGCCACAGATCTAAGAATGTAGGCTAGGCACCACAAGCGTCTCTTGGGTCCTACTCACAATAGTAGACGATACGTGCGGCTTTCCAGTCGCACTTCGTTACTTCTTGCTTGTCGTGAGAGCCTCATAGCGTGGAACGAGGTACGCTTCTATGATCTTGAGTTTGTTGCGATTGGCGCGTGTATTTTTGAGCGCGCGTAACGCCTTGTACGATATCATTACAAAATGGTGGCTTAGTAAGTTATAGTCCAGCAACCCAGCCAATTGGCCGGAGCGCTTCGCATGAAATCGAATCCGTGGCTGTCATTTCGCGACTGGTTGCTATCGAACCTACAATATCCAGAATTGAGAGGCGTTCCACTTGATTCCCCCGATATTACGATCCGTCGAAGAGAATTGGTCCAGCGGAACGCCTGTGCACGTTTTTCGTTCGAGCGATGGTATCGAGAACTGGGCACTCTCGTCGCGAACGCCCCGGAGGGTCTCCGGGTCGAATTGGGCAGCGGTGGAGGATTTCTTGATCAGTTTATTCCGAACCTGATTAAGACCGATGTAGTGGACTTTCCATTCATCGACAAGGTTTGTTTCGCTGAAGAGTTCCCATTTCACGATGCCTCCGTTGGGGCCCTAGTCATGGTGAACGTGCTGCACCATGTGGGCGACGTGGAACGTTCTTTGGGGAAGCCGAAAGGGTGCTTGTGCCGGGTGGCGTGATAGCAATGATAGAACCCTATGTCAGCACATTTTCTAGGTTCGTCTATCGTCACCTGCACCATGAGCCATTCGATCCGGACATCGGAGACTGGAAGTTGCCGCCGGGCGGCCGTCTCAGCGGAGGCAATGACGCATTGCCCTGGATCGTGTTTTTTCGCGACCGGGAGCGATTCTCGCGACAATATCCAAAACTGAGAATTGAAAGTACTCGACCCCACTCCGCATTTTCTCACCTACTTTCGGGGCGGCATGACGACGCGTCCGCTGGCACCCATTGTGGGATATTATTCGACGACTGGCCCAACTGGAAGCAAGGTATACCGATGCCATGGCAAGGCTCGGACTTTTTTTTACTGTCGTGGTTCGCCGTTCATCATGATGCCGTGGCCACCTGACATTGCGAGCTATTAGCGACCGCACCGTTCCCGAAGCCCCTGATCGATACGTAAACTCCCCAAACAGTTAAACAGCGAGACCCGGAATTTGCCGACAGGTGAGCTTCGCCCCGTTTTGAGATAGTGCAGAGCGTAAGAAAGATGCCTTCTTTGTTCCGCTGTTGCTGACATACTGCGCAAACTAGCCTCGGGGTCAGATTGCGCGGCGAGCTGTAAGGCCGTGTGTCATTGTAGTGCCATCGCCAGGCCTCGATTTTCTTTCGTGCGTCTTCGATCGATACGAATTAGTTGGAGTTCAGACACTCGTCGTCCAGGCGCCCGTTAAAGGACTCGATGTGCGCGTGTTCGTTTGGTTTTACGGATAAATGAAGTCAAGCTTTACCCCACGATGGGCGGTAGTCGATCTCCGATGTTCGTACCGATCCGGGATGTGCCCGCAAAAAGGTCCAGCGCTGCTCCGCTCATCACCTGGAAATAGCGCTGCAAGCCGAAGTGCACCTTGGAACGATCGATCACCGTGCCGCTAAGGTCCTGATTTAATGTACTGATTCGGCTTCACAGTCTTTAGCGGGAAGAAGCGCCAAAGGAATTTCGCCGTTCCTAAGCCAAATAGAAATCTTCTCTCCCGAAGCGACGGGGCGGTAGTTCGAATCGAGATAGTTATCGAGCAAGAAGACACCACTGCTTCGCGCACTGCCGTTCGGCTCCTCTATCTTGCTAAAATGCGCGTCGCGCACTATCCACCGCACGTCCTTTTCCTTGATGTCATTGATTATCGCGGCCTGAATATCCGCACGCGACACTAAGCCAGGATCGAACTGGTGCCATCGAGTCGGTGGTAGGCGGCCGGACGCAAAATAAAGCCCCACCGGATTAACGAATATTTTGTCGTGGCGATCAAGCGCGGCAAGGATACGTTCGTCATGACGCGAATGCGTATATAGGTAATTTGCCACGCGCGCGTAGTCAGGAGGTAATTTCGCGATTCCGGTATACGGAGCATACTCGCATTTGTCGCGCCCCCCTGCGGGGAGCAAGCCGATCCTTTGTAACAGAAACCCTGCCATTGAACGATCTTCTATCCGCCAGTTTCAGGCGAAGAGTTTCCAGCGTCTCTTTACAATGGCGAATAAATCGTAACTATCAAACCGGCTACAGCGGCAATCCGCATAAATCTTCCGTCTCGCCACCAAGACTGAATCAAAACCGCAAACACGACGAGGGACGGAATAATTCCCAATAGCATGTGAATGGTGCTGACTCGAACGACACCTTTTGTGAACAGCGCGACAGCAGCCGCTCCGAATACAATCAAATACGCTGCTCCAAGACGATCCTCAGAAGGCGGCTTTGTTTCCAATGCCTTGCTCGTAAATGCGCGCCGTGCCAGCTCCGCGGCAACCAGACCACTGGCAAGAAGTGGAAGATAGACTCCACTAAGGGTAAGGAAATCAACAGCAGGAAACGGCAAACTCCTCATAACGGGTAATATTGCGTCGGATACTCAATAATATCCGCAATAAACGTCTCAACCGGCGCGACTAACAGAAATGCGAAAGCGACAGGCACAAACACGATGCCTACACCGCACCCGTAAAGCGCAACCGTCGTAAAGACGCCACGAATAGCGTTGCCGCGCGGAGACCACTCCATAGGAGGAGGGAAAATGAAAAGATGTGCGCAAGGAGCAAGAGAAAACCCACTTCATAACGAAAGAGGGCAGTCACACCTGTGCAGACGCCCGCAACGAAATCCTTAAGCGATCAATATGTTCCTCGTCGATGCTCGCAACGAGATACGAACCAATGAGAGAAAGGAGCATGCAAGGAAAAATTGGATAAAGATAAAACTCATATGCAGTCAGCCACATCATGCTTATAGCGGCGAACACTAGCGCAATTAAACGGGATCCGAGCTTGTCGATGATGAAAAATATGGTTGTTACAACGGCGGCCCGAATTGCAATATCGTACATGCGCGCGAAGATAAACTCCTCCCAAACAGCCAAAATATTGCGGCAACAACATAATATTGTCCGGGACCATAGTTTGAATAGAAGTCACGGTGCACAACATCGCCATGCAACACCCGCATTGCATTTGAAAGAATGATTCCCTCATCAACGATATTGAGGTTGCGAGACATATTCAGAAGCAACAACACAAATGCCGCAAGGGCAAGAGATGTCAAAAGCGTTGAAGGTACTTGCTTTGTTTGAATCCGCATAGACAGATGCACGCGCTCCACTAATATTGTGGCTACGACTTTTCAATCCATGACAACGACTTGATAAGATGGTCAATTCTTCTTCAAAAGATTCGTGAGCAGGTTTTTCTTCGTAAGCGTGCGAAAAATTCAGCGTAAGACTTGTCTTGCAGAATATATGCACAAAATACTTTGCCAGCCTGAGTAACTGAATGGGACACCTAAAACACCGTCACCAGGAAAGAGTAGGTAAGTAGCGCGGGATTAATTTTGTCTGACCGACTCCGAAACAACTCGGGTACAGGCTGAGGCGAGATTGTAAATGCCCATGGTACGGGGAAAAGCTCAGTCACGCCCGCCTTCATGAATAAATCATACGTGTGTAACAACTTTCCCTCATAAGAGAAAAAATATCTCAGCTGAAAAGTATTATCGCGCACGTCTTGTAAGGTTATTTCGGGAATCTGGCTGCCCTTGAGAGCATCCGATTTAACGAAAATGAGGTTAGTATCGGTCCCTGCCACGAGTGAGTAGGACCGTTGCTTCGCCAGTTCGTAGATCGATAACGCTGAGTTCCCGTGAAATGTTCCTGGTGGATTGACGTAACGCGTATCGAATGGAATCGTCGGGTTAAATTCTACAATCACAATGACAGGCGAGTATGAAGTAACGCTTTGCCATATCGCCAAATCATCGGAGTCAATGTCAATTGAAAGTAGGTCAACGTGTTGCACTCCGTTACGTCGCAATATCTCGTCTAGTGAGTCCGGGCCTGTGGTCTTATCCACGCTTTAACCTTAATAACATCATCGTTTGGAATATTCCTGCATAATTCAGCATGTCTCGCTTCGTCACCTTCGATCAGGCAACCAGTCCACCCGCCCTCGATGAGGGAATAAGCATTGCTCCAATGCTTCCCATCCCAAGCGCCGAATTCAACCAAAAAGCCCTGTTTGATTCTGAGTTCCTCCAGAAGCTTTTCGATAATCCCATCTTCTCCATTTTGGCTATATTTATTCCTTCGAAAATCGAAAGAGATTGATCTTCACTTTCACATGATCATCCATCGATAACCCCGTAGGTAAGTATCGCAGATGTCCCTAGTTATAAGCGGGTTCGTCAGATCAATTCAGTCGTCGGTGGGTACGATAAGTAAGAATGCGGTGTCCAAAGTAGCTCACAAGCATCATCATTCCCGCGCCGATAAGAATGCCACATATCTCCGAAACATTCGTTGGCATCTCCAAATCTGTCAAGCCACGACTGACAACCATTGCGACCATCCAATACACAGCACATCCTGTCGCGTAGACAACAAGAAATCTGATTGCCTCGCCACCCGCTCGACGCCACGCTTTGGATCTGAAAGCAAACAACTTTGAAAGCGTGAATGAGATTATGACGCCAATAGCTATGCCGATGAGCAAGGCGAACTCAAAAGTGACAAAAGCTCGCACCCACCAGACCGTGGTGATATTTCCAATCGCAGCCAATCCGCCAACAATGCCGAAGCGCGCGAATTCCCACTTGTCGAAGACGTTCATGTGCCCCAAACGGTTCCCTCACGCGGGTACTTCACAACACTATCTATACGACGGATCGTGTTCGAATAATCAAGAAAACACTGCGGCCGCAGATCGCATCAGAGTTCGCGCCGCCAAGTAGGCGATATCCGACAGCTGGGACTGCGTACTACCGCTTTGTCACGACTAGCTCAGTTAGACGAGATGAGGTGGCCCCGTTTATTAAGACAGTTTCAGAGAAGATAAGTGCAACTCTGCGGGTTAAGCCGCCAGCATTGCTGGCAGCGATTCGAAGTACACGGCATCGGGCGTGAGACCGTCAAGGGCGCGATGGGGTCGGTGCGGGTTGTAGAACTCGATGTAGCGCCCAAGGCCGGCCTTGGCGTCAGAAACGGTGTCGTAGGCGTGCAGGTAGACCTCCTCGTACTTGATCGACTTCCACAGTCGTTCCGCGAACACGTTGTCGCGCCAAGCACCTGCGCTGCCGGTTATACAAGTCCACAACGCCCTTAGTAGCAACCAGTTTTGCATTAGTCAGAACTTTGCAGTGGACAGGTTGTCGACTATTGCATTGAAATGCGGTAGATCACTCCCGTATTGTAAGCGGCAACGTAGATTTCCCCTGCCTGTCCTCGCCAAAGGTGCTGATGTTGAAGCCTGACAAAAGCATCTGAGTCGTGGTCCAGACGCCGTTCGCGCTTCTCATCGCCCCCCAGATCCGCCCGCTGCAGAAGTCCCCATAAAGAAAATGCCCAGTGAGGGAGGGAAAAACAGCGCCGCGATAGCGATAGCCGCCTGTCACCGAACAGCCCAGGCTGTGGTCGTATTCCAGGGCTGGACCCGTGAGGCTCGCGTCGAAGCAGCCGGGACCGCCTCCAAGGCCGGTGCACAACGTCCCTTCCATGACACGCCAACCGTAATTGGCGCCCGCGCCAGTTCCTGCCAGCCTGAAAGTTGATTTCCTCCCGGGCGCTCTGGCCGACGTCGGCGATGAAGAGGTCGCCCGTCAAGCGGTCGAAACTGAAGCGCCACGGATTGCGTAACCCATAGGCCCAGATTTCGGGCAGCGTGTCGGGATTGCCGTCGTTGAGGAAAGGATTGCTCGGCGGGATCGCGTACGGCGAGCCGTTATCGACATCAATGCGCAGCATTTTCCCAAGTGGTGTAGCCAGGTTCTGGGCACGATTGCCAGGATCATTCCCCGAGCCGCCGTCGCCCAACGCGATATAGAGATAACCGTCGGGGCCAAAGCGGAGCTGGCCTCCGTTGTGGTTCGCGAAAGGCTGCGCAACCGTCAGCAGGATCTGAGCTGAGTTCGGATCAGCGACGTTGGGGTCACTCGCCGAGCGCTGATAGCGCGCAATGACCGTAGCTCCGTCACCCTGTCTGGTGTAGTTCAGGTAGAAAAACCCGTTAGTCGCGTAATTAGGGTGGAAAGCAAATCCCAACAAACCCTGTTCGCCGCCAGATACAATCAAGGACTCAACATTGAGAAATGGCGTCGGCAATACCTGACCGCCGCCGCTGATGATGTTGATCTGACCGCCTTGCTGCACAACGAAAATTCTGCTGTCGCCAGCGTGCTCGATCCCGAGGGGACTGGAAAAACCGCTCGCGACGCTTTGGAGGGCAATCGAAGGGACCTGCCCTGCTTGCACATCCACCGTAACATTCGGGGTGAGCGCCCCGAACCATTCGACCCCGTCCTGCACCATCGCCCATTGGAAATTGTAAGTACCCGGCGTGCTGGGCGCGCTCACATTGAAGCTGAAGGTAACGTTCGCCCCCGGCGCCACCGTGCTCGGTAATGCCACCCGATGCATACCCCACGTGGTGTTATCCTGTGGATTGTGTGCGCCGAGGTTGTAGGCGTTCGCCGCGCTCCAGGTCGTAGTGCCCGTATTCTGAAACGTGATGCTCACTGCGTAGCTCTGGCCCGCCGTCATCGTCGCCGGCACACTCTGCGACACGAACTGCGCATTGTTGACGCCCTGTCCTGCCTGCACGTTCACCGTAACATTCGGGGTGAGCGCCCCGAACCATTCGACCCCGTCCTGCACCATCGCCCATTGGAAATTGTAAATACCCGGCGTGCTGGGCGCGCTCACATTGAAGCTGAAGGTAACGTTCGCCCCGGGGGCCACCGTGGCCGGTAGCGCCACGCGGTTCATACCCCACGTGGTGTTATCCTGTGGATTGCGTGCACCGAGGTTGTAGGCGTTCGCCGCGCTCCAGGTCGTAGTGCCCGTATTCTGAAACGTGATGCTCACTGCGTAGCTCTGGCCCGCCGTCATCGTCGCCGGCACACTCTGCGACACGAACTGCGCATTGTTGACGCCCTGTCCTGCCTGCACGTTCACCGTAACATTCGGGGTGAGCGCCCCGAACCATTCGACCCCGTCCTGCACCATCGCCCATTGGAAATTGTAAATACCCGGCGTGCTGGGCGCGCTCACATTGAAGCTGAAGGTAACGTTCGCCCCGGGGGCCACCGTGGCCGGTAGCGCCACGCGGTTCATACCCCACGTGGTGTTATCCTGTGGATTGCGTGCACCGAGGTTGTAGGCGTTCGCCGCGCTCCAGGCCGTAGTGCCCGTATTCTGAAACGTGATGCTCACTGCGTAGCTCTGGCCCGCCGTCATCGTCGCCGGCACACTCTGCGACACGAACTGCGCATTGTTGACGCCCTGTCCTGCCTGCACGTTCACCGTAACATTCGGGGTGAGCGCCCCGAACCATTCGACCCCGTCCTGCACCATCGCCCATTGGAAATTGTAAGTACCCGGCGTGCTGGGCGCGCTCACATTGAAGCTGAAGGTAACGTTCGCCCCCGGCGCCACCGTGCTCGGTAATGCCACCCGATGCATACCCCACGTGGTGTTATCCTGTGGATTGTGTGCGCCGAGGTTGTAGGCGTTCGCCGCGCTCCAGGTCGTAGTGCCCGTATTCTGAAACGTGATGCTCACTGCGTAGCTCTGGCCCGCCGTCATCGTCGCCGGCACACTCTGCGACACGAACTGCGCGTTATTGACGCCGCCGAACTGAGTCTCGGTATTGCCGATCTGTATGAGCGACTTGACGATGCCATTACGCGGATCGGTGATCGGAACACCGGTGTTCTGCAATGCTGTCAACAGTTCGTTGACGGTAGCGCTCGGCTTCGCCGACTTGAGCACGGCCCATGCGCCGGCGACATGCGGTGTCGCCATCGAGGTGCCGCTCGCACCGCCATATCCGCCCGGGACCGAGGATGTGACCGAACTGCCGGGCGCCAGCAGACTCAGGAAGCTTGCGCTGTTCGAGAATCCCGATATCGCGTTCTGCTTGTCCGTCGAGCCGACACTGATTGCGCTCGATATACACCCGGGTACGGAAAGCCCGCCCGTATTGCCCGAGTTCCCCGCGGCGATGACGGTGGCGATGTTTGCGCTGCGCAGGCTGTCGACGACCGTCTTGAACGAAGGAAAGCTGGCGTCGCAAGGCGCGGAAAATACGTCTCCGCCGAGACTTAGGTTGACCGAGGCGATATTGTAGGTCTGGCGCAGCGAATACACGTGGTCGAGCGACCGGACGAGGTCGCTGAAGGATGCGACGATGCCGCCGCAACTCGTCCCACTGCACTCGCGCTGAAACACTTGGATGGCTATGACGTTCGCGTCGGGCGCGATACCGCCCGTAGTGCTGGTTAGGATCCCAAAACGTCCAGCCGCGATGCCGGCAACGTGCGTGCCATGCCAGCAGCCGGAGTCCGGGCACGGAACGCCGGCCCCGGAACCGATGCTCGACGATACCCCGCCCGGGCAGAACGAGACGTTGTTCCCCGATCGCCGCGAAAAGCAGGCCTCTGCGACTACCTTGCCACTGAAGAAGGGATGGGTCTTGTCGACCCCGGTATCGATAATGGCGACTGTCTGCCCCGCGCCACGATAGCCCTCGGCCCAGGCCCGGTCGGCGCGCGTGATTCCCGGCGTGTCGAAAAGCACCGGATAGACCGGGCGGTCCTCCTCGATGCTGGTCACCTCCGGATCGGCAAGCAATGCGTCGAGCGCAGCGGCATCGACGGTGAGCGCGAGAAAATGGTGATAGCGCAGCCGATTGACATTGCGAGCGTTATGCCTAGAGAGCCGCTGGAGCAGTCGCGACTGCCGGGTCGCGACTCGCTGCTCTTTGACTTCGTCCGAAATTTGCTCGACAACCTGTGCGATTTCCTCCGGAGTTTGCAGCCCGACGATGACACGGACCTCACCGTTTTCACGGATGGGCGCCGCCAGGTCCTCGCGGTCGAATTTCTGGCGGGCATCACGCGGAACGCCGACCAGCCTAACCTCCGCCGCGACGGCCGTTTCTGACGCGATCGGAGCGATGGATGGAAGAAGCGCAAGCAGCACTCCTGCCAGGAAGTGTCTCAGGACCAGTTTCACGATCGTTCCCCCAGAAGAGCGTTCAAAGAATCACGCCTACGCCGTAGGCTGATTCAGTGAGCGCCACCCACATTCTATTCGTTTCACGGAGTTAGCAGCGTGAAAATTGTCATCACTACAGGCTCGACGAGGCGTGGCCGTCTGCGCAAGGCCGCGTCGAAGGAGAACGTGCGGGCGCTGATTGAAAAATATTTACCCTCTCGTGGAATAAGAACGCGCGAATAGATGTGTCGGCGCGCCGTCTTTTCCGGGCGAGGGCTAGCTGGCTCTACGGAACAGCGTGTGCGCCCTTGCCCTGCTGCGCCCCGCCGGCTGCTGTCGATCGTCCGCCGAACGCCGCCAGGCAGCGCTCGATGATCCGGTCCAGCCGCTGCATGGAGCGCTCCCAGGCATGGTGCGACAGCATACGGTCGCGCCCGGCCGCGGCCAGGCGCGCGCGCTCGCCGCGATCCTCCAGAACGCGCAACACTGCAGCGGCATGCTCTTCGGGCACGTTAGCCACCAGGAAGTGCTCCTGGGCGACGGCATCCACACCACCCGCCGCCGTCCCGCTCGTGACGACAGGCACGCCGGCGGCCATGGCTTCCAGGATCTTGTTCTGGGTGCCGCGGGCGATGTTGAGCGGAGCAACCATGAGCGCCGAGCGCTGGAGGTAGGGACGCACGTCGGGCACCGAGCCGGTGACCGTGACACCGGGCAGCGCCCCGAGCTTCCGGACCGCCTGGGAGGGATCGGCGCCGACTATGAGCAGCTTCGTCTGCGGGCGGCGAGCCTGGATGAGCGGCAATACCATGGCGCAAAAATCGTACATGCATTCCTGGTTGGGGTAATAGTCCATGCGGCCGACGAAGCAGATGGTGTCCGCGTCGTAATGCTCCCCGGTGGGGGAAAAATAGCCGCTGTCCACGCCATTCGGGAACCAGTCGGTGGCGGCCCCACTGCGGTAGCCCTCCAGGGTCTCCCACTCGGCGCGCGTGGTCGCAGTGCAGAGGTCGAACAGACCGGCGAGACGCCGTTCCTCGCGCTCGAGCTTCCAGCCCTCCAGCCGATAGCCAGCGGACAGGGGAAACGGTTTGTAGCGCGCGTACTCCCGCCATTTCTGCGAGTCCATGTCGCCGAAATCGAGGATTTTGGGCGTGCCGCGCACGCCCGCCACGTACTGCGCCACCGAGGAGCAATGAACGAAGATCAGGTCGAAGCGCTCGCGCGCGAGCAGCTCGTGCAATTTGCGCGCCAGGTCCGGCGAATAAAAGTAGCCCATCGACGAAGGAACCGGGGTCGGCACGCGCAGCACCATGCGCACGGCCTGGACCGGGTTGCTCACTACAGCCATCTCGAAGCGCGCGCAATGCGGCGCGATTCCGCGCCCCTCCTCCGCCTCGGCAGGCGTACGCGCGAGCGACGCGACTGTGACCTCATGGCCGGCGCCCGAGAAGTGTTTGATCATGTTGAACGGCCGGATCTTGCCGCCGCGCTTGGGCGGAAACGGAAAGCGGTGGCAGATGTAAAGGATCTTCAATTCAATCTATAGCCACAGATACACACAGATAAACACAGATGGATCAATCCGTGATGAGACGCTTCACTTCGACACGAGGCCTGCCGAAGTTCACGAGCAGACAGACTTTGAAACCGGTAGCCTTCAGGTAATTGAGGCATTGCGCGTAGTGGACATGGTCCAACGTTTTCGCTGATTTTAGCTCTACGATCACGCTGTCCTCGACCAGCAAATCGGCCGAGAAATCTCCGACTGGTAGATTCCTGTAAAAGACTCTGATCGGGTACTGCAGCGCCACCTTGAGTCCATCGTGACGTAGTTCAACTGCCAGGGCATTTTCGTAGACCTTTTCCAAAAACCCGCTCCCAAGTGTGTTACTGACTCGATAGACACAAGCAATGATTCTTTCAGTAATCCCGTTGATCTCTGATCGATGTGCCTCCGTATCCATCGACATGCTCTCAAAATCAAGTCATATATAGATATCACTACGTAATGACTTAACGGGCCTCTGAACGCAGCGTTGACCCTGTGTATGCCGGGGTTGGTTGATAATGAGCGCGAGCCTATCCGTGTTTATCCGTGTTTATCTGTGGCTCAATTGCTCTAGTGGGTGTCCTGCGCGGGAGCATCGCCTTTAGCTCCGCCGTCACATCATCGGGCGTGCGGCCGTCGAGGTACATGCGCGACCAGATTTCCAGATTGATAAGCGCGAGCAAACGGTCCGTGCCGTCCACGCGGTTCGCCTCATGCGACGAAATGAGTTCGCTCACCGCCGGATAGTGGAACAGGCCGCGCCCGTCGACCACGTCCTCCGACAGCAGGCCGCGCACGAGCGGCGCCAGGTCGTCCTTGAGCCACGCCCCCATCGGCGTGCCGAAGCCGCGCTTCTTGCGCTCCAGTATGTCCCGCGGCAGCAGGCCGGCGACGGCCTCCTTCATGACGTGCTTCAACCTGCCGCCCCGGATCTTCACCGCTTCGGGCATGCGCGCGGCCAGTTCGACCAGCTCGTGGTCGAGCAGCGGCACGCGGCATTCGAGCGATGTGGCCATGCTCATCTTATCGGTGAGCATGAGCAGATCGTCGGGCAATTGTGTCTCGGCATCCACCGCCAGCATCCGGTTCATTGCATCGTCCCCGCCAGCATGACGGAACGCGGCAGCTATCATGTCCGGACGGTCGGCGCCGTTCACGCGCAGCAACCGCTGCGTCTCTGTCAGCGGGAATACCTGGACGTAGGCGCGATAGCGCTCCTCGAACGGCAGGTCGGCGCTTTCCAGGAACCCCTTCGCCAGGCGCGACAGGTTGAGCAGCGGAGAATGGCGGTCGCTCGGCAGGCGATCGCCCACCGCCGAGGCGGTGCGCCGCAGCCAGCGCGGCAGCCGGTCGAAATACGCCTGGTAATGATTGCCGAGGTAGCGCCGGTAGCCGCCGAAGAGCTCGTCGCCGCCGACGCCGGAGAGGATCACCGTCACGTCGCGCCGGGCAAACTGCGAGACGAGGTAGGTCGTGATGAAGGCGGTGTCGGAGATGCGGCTCGTCCATGTGCCACAGCAGGCGCGGCAGCAGCGCCACCACGTCCGGCCGCACCACGATCTCGTGATGCTCGGTGCGGAACAGATCGGCCACGCGCCGCGCATACGGCAGCTCGTTGTAGTAGTCGTCCGCGGCTGCCCCTTGAACCCGATGGCGTACGTCCGTATCGGCTGGTCGCTGTGCGCCGCCATGAAGCCGACCACCGTGCTGGAGTCGATTCCGCCGGAGAGGAACGCGCCGATCGGCACGTCGCTCACCATCTGCATGCGCACCGATTCGTCGAGCCGGGCGCGGATGCGCTCGACCCACTCGCGCTCGCCCGGATGCCGGTCCGTCGCGTCCGGAATGCGCCAGTAGCGGCGCTGCTCGACGCGCCCGTCCTCCACGATCAGCAGGCTCGCGGGCGGCAGCTTGGTTATCCCGCGCAACATCGATTGCGGCGCGGCGACGTAGCCGAGGTTGAGGTAGGAATGCAGCGCCGCGCGGTCGATTTCCGCCGACGACGCCCGGCAAAGTGAGGAGCGCCTTCGCCTCCGAGGCGAAGGCGAGGCGACGCGCGTCACGGTACAGGTAGATCGGCTTGACGCCCGAGGCGGTCACGCCCCACGACCAGCCGCCTGCGGCGCGCATCCCACAGCGCGAAGCCGTACATGCCGTTCAGCCGATGGATGAACTCGTCGCCCCACTCGGCATAGCCGTGGATGATCGATCTCGCTGTCCGATCCGGTCTTGAAGCGATGGCCCGGCGGCTTCGAGCTCGCGGCGCAGCTCGCGAAAGTTGTAGATTTCGCCGTTGCACACCAGCCACAGCGTGCCCTCGGCGTTCGACATCGGCTGGTGCCCGCCGGCGAGGTCGATGATGGACAGGCGGCGCATGCCGATCGCGCAGGGTCCGTCCGCATGCAAACCCTCGTCGTCGGGCCCGCGGTGCGTCGTGACGCGCCCCATGGCCGACATCAGGGCGGGTCGGCGGCTGCGCCGTCAAGCTGGATGATGCCGTGTATGCCGCACATCGCTATATCCAGCGAGTCACGGGACATCCGCGAGCGATGCGGTGGCGCAAAAATCGGTTCATCCGCCATCCTAGCCTTTCCCCAAGGGAGTTGAACCTTGTCCGTGCGTTTCCATGTGTTTCCGTAAGCGAATACGGCCGAACAACTGCAGCTGCCCGGTGGTGAGGCGGTCCAGCTAAACTGCTCCGCATAGCGACGCGTTGCCGCGCGGTCGGGATATTGCTCGAACAGGCTCTGTACCGCCCGCGCCAACGCCTGCGGCGTGCGCTCCGCCATCAACAGTCCGGCTTCCGGGGCCGCCACCACTTCGGGCGTGCCCCCGACGTTGGTGGCGACCACCGGCGTTCCGCAAGCAAGCGACTCCAGCAGGACGTTCGCCCAGCCCTCGCGGCTGGACGCCAGTATCAGCGCGTCCGCTGCGCCGTAGTAATGCCGCAGCTTGTCCTGCGCGAGCACTCCAGCGAACTTCACGCGATTCCCCACGCCGGACGAGCGGCCAAGGGTCTCCAGGGCCGCGCGCTCCGGTCCTCCGCCGACGATGATGAGATCGTATTCTGGGAGTAGCGGCAGCGCACGAATCGCGATGTCATGGCCTTTGAGCGGCACCAGGTTGCCTACCGAAAGAAGTGTCTTGCGCGAAAACCCCAACTCATCCCGCGCGCGCTCGCGATCGACCGGCCGGAACAACTGCAGATCCACGCCATTGCGCAGCACTTCGATGCGGTCGGCTGGCACGCCAAGCCCGGCCAGGCTGTCTTTGAGCGCCTGCACACCGTGATCTACGCCAGCGGCGCGGGAAGCCGCCCATCGAATCATCCTGCGCGGCAGATGGTATCGAGGGATGACGTTCACATCGGTGCCCCGCGCGGTGATGACCACCGGCCGGCCGAAACGCGCGCCGAGCAAGACCGCAGCCACACCGTCGGGATAAAAATAGTGCGCGTCGATGAGCTCGAAACGGGTAGCTGCGTTGCATTCGCTGCGATCACCGGGGCGGCGGCCCGCGCGAGCAGGAAAGGCGCAAGCGTCATACCGATTTTCGGGACCACCAGGTAACGAGGATGCGACACGCGTATGCCATTACGCTCCTCCTCGCGCGGCGTTCTCGCGTATTTCGCGTATTCGCCGAACAGCGGATGATTCGCTGGAAACCATGGGACCGGCGCCACCACCTGTGATTCCACCTGCCGGCTGGCCAGAAGCTGACGCAGCCGGGTTTCGACGAAAATTCCATGGCCCGGACGTGCCGCGCTGGGATACAGCGTCGTAAAAGTGAGTATCTTCATGTAGCCCACGGCGGCCGCAGGAAACGGGAATACACCTGTTGGTAGCGCGCCACGCTTGCCTTCCAGTTGCGTTCGGTCTCGACGTAGCGCCTTGCCGCCGCCTTGGTGGCCGGCCAGCTGCTCGGGCTGCCGCCTCAATTCCAATACCGCCGCGGCGAGGGCCGCAGGATCGCCGGCCTCGGAACAGCGTGCCGGTCTCCCCAGGCCGAATCAGCTCACGATGGCCGCCGACGTCGGAGGCAACGAGTAGGCGCCCCTGCGCCATCGCTTCCAGCGGCTTCAGGGGCGTGACGAGCTCCGTCAACCGCATCGACAATCGCGGGTAGACCAGCACGTCGATGAGGTCGTAGTAGCGCTGCACTTCGGCATGAGGGACGCGGCCCGGCGAAAACGACGTCGTTCGCGATGCCCAGCTCGGCGGCGAGCTGCTTCAGTTCGGCCTCCTGGCGGCCGCCGCCGACCAGCAGCACGCGCACGGGTTCGCCCTGCGTCAGCAGTTGCCGCGCCGCGCGCAACAGTACCGGCGAGCCCCTCGTACGCGTAGAACGAGCCGATGAATCCCAGCACTAGCGCACCGTCGAGCCCGAAGCTTCTGCTTGAGCGCCGGCTCGGGCGCGCCGCCCACGCGAGAATTCCTCGATATCCACTGCGTTGGGAATGACGGTCACCTTTTCCGGCGTGCAGACCGCGCGCGATGATCTCCGCGCGCAGACCCTCGCAGATCGTGGTCACCGCGTCGGCGCGCTTGAGCACCCACGTCTCCAGCCCCCGGGTGAGCCGGTAGCGCAAGCCGCCCTCCCGCGCGGTGCCGTGGTTCACAGCGGCGTCCTCCCACAGCGCTCTCAATTCGTAGACCACCGGAATTCCGAGGCGCCGCCCCACGCGCAGCGCCGGGATGGCGTTCAGGATCGGAGAATGGGCGTGCAGGATATGGGGCCGCACGCGCCTGGCGACTTGCTCGATGCGAAGGCAATCTCGCCCATCAGCTCGATCTCTCCGCAGTCCCGGGCACGCCTTCCAGGATTCCGCCCGGGCGGCGGCGTGCGATAGAAATGCCAGCCGTCCACGGTCTTCCTCGCGCAGCCGCCGCCGGGCCCTGTTTCGGGCCAGTAAGCTGAAAGGTCTCCCAGCCCAGCGCGCGCTGCTCCTTGAGGATGGCGAGCGTGCGGAAGGCGTAGCCGCTCTGCAGCGGAACGGAGTGATCGAGGATGTGGATGACGCGCATGGATCTCAAGGCAAAATCAAGAACATGCATACTGGTCTTGATCTTGTCCGCGTTCATCGGCTCACACCCACGGCCCGCGCGGGGCGCGCGGGCTGAGCGCCCATCACGTTGCGCAGGAACGATTCGAACATGAGCACTGTCCACAGCGGCGCGCTGTAGTCGCGCAGCCCCGACTGGTGGTCGTCGACCAGGCGGCGCAGGTAGGCCGCGTTGAACCAGCCGGTATCGGCGAGCACCGGGCCCAGCACGGCGTCCCGCACCGACTGGCGCAGCGGCCCGCGGAACCACCGGGCGAGGGGAACCGCAAAGCCCATCTTGGGCGCGATACAGGATTTCCGGCGGCAGATACGGCTCGAGCGCTTTCTTCAGGAGGTACTTGCCTTCGCCGCCGCGCACCTTGAACGCCGGAGGAGGCCCGGCCAGCCATTCCACCAGCGGATGATCCATGAGCGGCTCGCGCACCTCGAGCGAATGGGCCATGCTTGCGCGGTCCACCTTGGTGTTGATGTCGCCGACCAGATAGGTCTTGAGGTCGAGGTACTGGATCAGCGAGAGCGGATGGTCGGACGGCGCGCGCGCGGCGTGGCGCTTGAGCACCTCGATCGCCGCGTAACCCTGCAGCTCGCCGCGGAAGCGCTCGCTGAACAGTTCGCGCCGCATTCCGTCGTGCAGGATGGACACGCTGTGAAAGTAGGCCTCGACCGAGTTCCGCGCGAGCGCCTCGAGCGTGGACTTGGCGCGGAACACGCGCGGCGCCCAGTCGGCCTTGGGATAGAGCTGGCCGAGCAGCCCGAACACCGGCCGGCGCAACGTGAGCGGCAGGAGCGAACGCACCCGTTCCTCGTTGAGATGCCAGCGGTAGCGGCGGTAGCCGCCGAAGTTCTCGTCGCCGCCGTCACCCGACAGCGCGACCGTCACCGTCTTGCGCGCAAGCTCGCATACCCGATAGGTAGGGATCGCCGAGCTGTCCGCGTAGGGCTCGTCGTACAGTCATGGCGAGTCGATCCACCAGGCTGAAGTCGTTCGGATCGACCTGCTCGACGTGGTGGCGCGTCCGGTAGCGGTCCGCCACCGCTTGCGCGTATGCGGATTCGTTGAAAGCCGGATCGCCGAACGAGATCGAGCACGTGACGACGGGCTCCGCCGAGAGTCCCGCCATCATCGCCACCACGGCGCTCGAGTCCACGCCGCCGGAAAGAAAGGCGCCGAGGGGAACGTCCGATATCATCCGCAGCTTCACGGATTCACGCAGCCGGTGCACGAGCTCCTCGCCCGCTTCCTGCTCCGTGAGCGGCGCGGAGGACTTGAACGGCACATCCCAGTATTCGACCGGTTGCGCTGCCGGCTCCCCGCGCTTCAAGGTGAGGGTCGACCCCGGTGACAGCTTGAACACGCCCTTGAAGATGGTGCGCGGCTCGGCTACGTAGCCGTAAGCGAAAGTACTCCTCGACCGCCAGCGGGTCGATGTCCCGGGGCAGCCGCGGATGAACGAGCAGCGCCTTCAGCTCGGAGCCGAAAATCCATTGCTCGTCTCGAGTAGCTGGGCGTAATACAGCGGCTTCACCCCCAGGCGGTCGCGCGCGAGGAACAAGCGTCTCGCGGTTGCGATCCCACAGGGCGAAGGCGAACATGCCGCGGAAGCGCGTGACGCAGGACGGCCCCCACTGCTTCCCAGCCGTGAACGATTGACTTCGGTATCGGAGTGCGTGCGAAACGTGTGGCCGCAGGCCGTCAGCTCCCTGACCAGATCCTGAAAGTTGTAGATCTCGCCGTTGAACACGACCGCGACGCTGCCGTCCTCGTTGTAGAGGGGCTGCTGCCCGGTGGACAGATCGATGATGGACAGGCGCCGGTGCGCGAGGGCGATGCCCGGCTCGAGATGCAGCCCCTCTTCATCCGGGCCGCGGTGAAACAAGGTCTGGTTCATGCGTTCGAGCAGCGGCCGGGGGAATTCGCTTCTACCCCTGGCGTCGAACAATCCGGAAATTCCGCACACGATCTATCGCCTCGAGTCGAAAAAAATAAGCATAGCCACAGATACACACAGATAAACACAGATGAAACCAGAATCGGAAGAGATGGGCCGCCGCGGAATCACACGGACAGAACGGGTGCCTGGAAAGGATTTCATGGGTTCCATGTTTATGTGTAGTCGAGCGGATCTTGCTGTTGACCTTATCCGTGTGTATCTGTGTTTATCTGTGGCTGAATTGCTTTTTTACCGGCCGATGCCGAAATACTCGAATCCCAGCGCGCGTAACTCACCGGGATCGTATTGATTGCGTCCGTCAAAGATTACTGGCTGCTTCATGGCCCGCTTCATCACAGCGTAATCCGGGTATCGGAAGGGCTTCCATTCGGTGACCAGCGCGAGCGCGTCCACGCCGTCGAGCGCCTCATACTGGTGCTCGGTCAGCGCGAGCCGCCCGCCCTCGAACCAGGAAGCCGGCAGGAACTGGCGCGCGACTTCCATCGCCACCGGATCGTAGGCCTTGACACTGCGCCCCAGCCGCCATCAACTGTCCGAGCAGCACGCGCGACGGCGCCTCACGCATGTCGTCCGTGCCCGGCTTGAACGCCAGGCCCCAGATCCCGAAAGTCGCGCCCGCCAGGTCGACGCCGAAACGCGATACGATCTTCTCGAACAGACGCTGCTTCTGGCGGGTGTTTCTCGCCTCCACGGCGGAAAGCACCAACGGCTCGAAATCGTTCCGGCGCGCTATGTACTCCAGGGCCTTCACGTCCTTGGGAAAGCACGATCCGCCATAGCCGCAGCCGGGGTAGATGAACGAGTAGCCGATGCGGGCGTCCGACCCTATGCCCTTGCGCACGTTCTCCACGTCTACGCCGACGCGCTCGCACAGGCTGGCGATCTCGTTCATGAAAGAAATGCGCGTTGCGAGCATCGCGTTGGCCGCATACTTGGTCATCTCTGCGTCGCGCGCGCCCATGACCAGCATGCGCTCGTGGCTGCGCGTGAACGGCGCGTAGAGCCTTCGCATCACCTCCACGGCTTCCTCGCTGTCGGTGCCGATGATCACGCGATCGGGACGCATGAAATCGTTGACCGCATCGCCTTCCTTGAGAAACTCCGGGTTGCTCACCACGTCGACCCGGACGCTCACCCCCCGGCGGTCGAGTTCAGCGCGGACGGCAGTCTGCACGCGGTCCGCGGTACCTACGGGCACCGTGGACTTCCCGATCACGGTGGACGGACGGGTTATGACGCGGCCGAGCTCGCGCGCGACGTCGAGGACGTGGCGCAGGTCGGCCGACCCATCTTCGTTAGGAGGCGTGCCGACCGCGATGAAATAAACCTCGGAATCCGCCACGGCTTCCGCATGCTCCGTCGTGAAGCGCAGCCTGCCTTCGCGTAGATTGCGGGCGACGAGCGCCGGCAACCCCGGCTCGTGGATGGGCAACCGGCCCTGCCGCAGATCCTCGATCTTGCCAGCAACGTTATCGACGCAAATGACGCGGTTGCCCATCTCGGCGAAACACGCGCCGGTCACGAGGCCTACGTAGCCGGTGCCGAATATGCTGACGTTCATCTAGGCTCTTCGCCCCGGCAGTGACGTCGCGGCGGTCGACGCCGTAGTAATCGGCGTACCACGCGACGAACCTGGCCACGCCCTCCTCCACCGGCGTGCGCGGCCGGAAGTCCACCGCCGCTTCGAGGGCCCGTCACGTCCGCCGTCGTCGCCTGCACGTCACCGGGTTGCATGGGGAGCATTTCAAGCAATGCCTTGCGGCCGAGGCACTGCTCCAGCACCTCGATGTAGCGCATGAGATTTACGGGGCGGTTGTTTCCGATGTTGAATATCCGGTACGGGGCGCGGCTCGTCGCCGGATCGGGGTTGCCGGCATTCCACTGCGGATCCGGCGCAGCGGGCCGGTCGACGACACGCACCATTCCCTCCACGATGTCGTCGACGTAGGTGAAATCGCGCACCATGTCGCCACCGTTGTACACCGGTATCGGCACGCCCCGCAGGATGCCCGCGGTGAACTTGAACAACGCCATGTCCGGCCGTCCCCACGGTCCGTAAACAGTGAAAAAGCGCAAGCCGGTGCATGGCATCCCATAGAGATGCGCATAGCTGTGCGCCATGAGCTCGTTGGCCTTCTTGGTTGCCGCGTAGATCGACACCGGATGGTCGACGTTGTCGTGCTCCGAGAACGGCAATCGCGTGTTGGCGCCATAAACCGAGCTCGACGACGCGAACACGAGATGGCGCACGCCCCCATGGCGCACGCCCTCGAGCACGTTGCCGAAGCCGACCAGATTGGCGTCGATGTACGCGGCTGGATTTTCCACCGAGTAGCGAACCCCGGCCTGCGCGGCCAGGTGCACGACGACCTCGAAGCGCCGGGCCGCGAACAACTCCGACATGGCTTTGCGGTCGGCGACATCGATTCTCTGAAACACGAAGTTCGGATGTGTCGACAAACGGGCAAGACGCGCTTCCTTCAAGCTCACGTCGTAGTAGTCGTTGAGATTATCTACGCCGAACACTTGATCGCCGCGCTCGAGCAGCCGCAGCGCCAGAGTCGATCCGATGAATCCGGCAGCGCCGGTGACAAGTATCTTCACGTGCGGCTCCGATCAAACGGACAAGGCCCGCGCATCACGCGCGAGGATGCTGTCGTAAACCCCCATGTACGCTTTCACCATCGCATCCATCCCGAATCTCGATTCCACCACGCGGCGCGCACTGGCTCCGTGACCGCGGCATCATTTCCCGGTCGACGACGTAATCCCGGATCGCCGCCGACAGCGCATGCGGGTCGGCCGGCGCGACCAGGGTGCCGGTTATCCCCTCTTCCATCAGCTCGGGGTTGCCGCCGACGCGGGTCGCAACCACCGGCAGGCCGCTCGCCATCGCCTCCAGCAGGGTGTTGGATATGCCTTCCGCGAGCGAGGGCAGCACGAACAAGTCGAGGCCGCGCATGATGGCGCGGCACATCGTTGCGACTTCCGGGAAGCCACGCGGATTCGTGCATGCCCGCCTGGGTCAGGATATCGAGCGCCCGCTGCCGCAACGGTCCGTCTCCGGCCATCACCAACTTGAGCTTGGACCGCGCTCCGGGCAGTGTCTGCACGAGCAGGATGAACGCCTTGACCAGGTTGAGCGGATCCTTGACCTCCTGCATGCGTCCCACCGTACCGATCACGAACAGCCCGTCGTTCTCGCGGCGCGGCCAGCGCAGCGATTCGGGCCCGGCGCGCGCGGGACGGAAAAGTTCGGTTTCCACGCCGTTGTAAATCTGGGTTATGCGGGACGGCGGCACGCCCACTTTCTGCTGCAGATAGGATCCCAGGTCGCGGGACACGGCAACATAGTGGTGCACGAACGGCTTGAATAACCGGCGCACCCTCTGGCGCCCCACGTTGCTGCCGTCCAGGTCATCTACGTCGCGACCGTGCTCCCCGTGGATGCGTACCGGAACGCCGGCGAGCGCTGCCGGCAGCGCGCACTCAAGAGCGGCGAGATTGCGCGTATGGACGATATCCGGGCGCAGTTTTCTCAACAGCCGCCACAGCTTGAAATGCATGACCGGACTGTTGCCCGGGGGCTTGTTCAGACTGAATACGGTCACGTCGCTGCGCTGGATACGACGGCGGAACTCCGAGTAGCCGGTCAAGCAGACAACCGCATGACGAAAACGATCGCGGGGAATCCGGTTGATCAGATTCACGACCCGTTTTCCAACCCGCCCACGTCCAGGCGATAGATGACATGGGCGATGAGCGGCGCGGCCCGCTGGCTGCCTGCCGCTCCGCAGGGTCTCAGGAGGCAGACCGGGCGCGGCGCGCATGATCGAGGCTCGTGGTGATGCCGGGCAGCATGGCTCCGACAAACTCCTGCAACGCTGCTCCGCACTCCGGCAGTCGATCCTCGGAAAGGGTATAGACGATCACCATCGCCGCGTCATCGCCGCGGCCGAACAGCATGGATTTCGCCTGCAGCAACTTCGCCCAATACGGATTCACGACGTATCGGCCGTCCACCCAATACCAGCGCCAGACCAGCAACTGCGCCGATGGGCTGCGCAATCTGCGACTCGATCGACGGGATTTCTTCCGTTGCCGACGAGCAGCGCGCGCGCGCCTTCCGCGGTCTTTCTCCATTCTCTGCCATCGGTCGAAACAAGGGTGTTCTGCGCACCAGATAATCTGGGCGCCCGGCCGCTGGTTCCGGTAATACACGATCCGGATGCCCGGCGCGCACTGATGCCGTTGGTGTAGACCTGATGGACATGAGCCTGGTAATTGTAGAAACGCGGCATCCAACTGCTTACGCTGTCCCTCCTCAACGGGCCAGCCGGCGCCCGCGAGCTTGCGGTGCGTTGAGCGCCGGCGCCACGGAGGAGTGGCTCCGCGTGAGGCTGCAACGCGGCCAGACGGCTACTATTCCGGCCGCCGCGACTGTCGCTATCGTAATGGCAGCGCAGAGACCGCTCTCTGGCCGGGGAGCGCACGGCCGGCCGCTGCGGCTCGCGAGTATCGAGATCCTCGCGCCAGATAGGAACCGATCCAGAACAGGATCAGCATGACCACGCCGAAGAACAGCCAGCCGTAGATCGAGATGATCGACGCCCACCGCGTACTTCATGCTGCTCAGATGGCCGATCATGACGATCATGTAGGCGCGCAGCCAGTTCGCGACGATCGGAACGATGAGCGAAGCCGCGACGAAGAGGGCGCGCCGCGCGAAGCTGCGATAGGTGAGATAGGCGTAGAGGAAGCCCAGCGTCACGGATGCGATCAGGTAGCGCAAACCGCTGCACGCCTCGACTACCGACCACGTTGCCGCTCGGGATCATGAAGAACTGGCCCTCCCGATAAACGGGAATTCCCGTCAGCCTCAGCGCAGCGACCGTAAAGTCGGCGGTATGCTCCATCAGCAGCGGCTCGAGAAACTCGCCGAACGGCACCGCGAACAGCAGAAAGAAAAGCGGGAAGGCGAGCGTCACGGACTACCTGGTTCCGAGTATGGCCCACACCAGTCAGCGGGATCATGACGACCAGGCCGAATTGCTGCACGACCCCGACGCCGCCGAGTCCGGCGAAGAACCAGCCGAACCCGGCCAGCGCCAGCAGCGGCAGCGCCAGAAAACTGGGCCTGTAGCTCGAGCGACGCCAGCTCGTGCCGCTGCCGCCAGATCAGCCAGCCGCTGATCGGCAGCGATCAGGTAACCCGTGGGCGAAAGTGTCCGATCGCTGTCCAGATCGCGACGATCATGGCCAGCGCCGTGTCCCCGTGCCACGCGAGCAGCCAGAACGACGCACTTAGGACGAGAGCGGTTACGAGAATCTCGCCTCTCAGGCGATTGGGCGTCTGGCCCGCGATCACGCGCGGCAGCTGTAACGATTCGAGCTTCACAATTGGCGTTTCCAGTTCAGCAGCCTGTCGCGCAACGCTTGAGTCATCGGCAATCGGGTAAACACCGTGAGCCTGCGTCATGACGGATGGCCCGACGGGCTGCTAACCGAGGCTCTTCACGATGTGCGGGCCGATCAGGTTGGCGAGCGCAGCGGCAGCCGCTGCCACACGTTGATGAACAGGCGGTACTTCGGGTTGAGCGGATTATGCTCCGGCACATGCTTGCCCCTTGACCAGCAGGTACTCGTATTGCAGCGGCTGCGGCTCGAAGCCCCAGTTCTTCTTGAAATCGAACGACCCGGTGCCGCGCTTGCTGCGGCCGTAGTCGAACAAGCGATCAGACCGCGTTCGCAGGCGTCGCGCATGAGCTCCCAGTACTTGAAGTCGTTCGCCGCGAGCTCGCGCGCCGCAACCGCATCGCCTGCGTAATAGGGCAGCACTTCGTCCCGCCAGTAGAAGGACAGCACGCTGGACACCGGCGCTCCGTGCCGCGTCGAGCACGGTAAGCACGCTGCAGTCGTCGCCGAACACTTCGCGCAGGAGCGCGAAGTAGCGCTTGGGCAGCGCCGGCGTGCCCTGGCGGTGCACGTTGTCGGCGAACAGCGCGAAGAACCGCTCCACGTCCGCATCGAACTCGCTGCTCAACCCGTTCTTGATGCCCTTGCGCACCATGGCGCGCTGCTTGCGCGGGATGGCGAGCAGGTTCTTCTCGGCATCGGCGATCCATCTCCTTCCGAAAGGTGACGTAAAGATCCTTGTGCGCCCAGTCGGCGATGCCGCGGCGTCAAGCGAGCGGTATTCGAGATGATCGACGCGCAGCCTGCTGCGCCAGCGCGATACGCGGCCTCGTCGAGCGCGCGCCGCGCCCGCTCGGTCGTGGCGGCGACGCCGCCATAGACGCAGAACGGCAGGGACGCGAGCGTGTGCCCGAACAGGAGGCTCTTCACTTCGGCGAGCGGCAGCACGCCCTCGATCCGCCCGCCCGCCTCGGCATAGAGGAAATAAGTGCGGTGCCCGAACGCCCGCTCGATCACCGTTCTTCCAGCCGGCGCGGTGGAAAAAACGTGGCTTCGGGACAGCCCGCCACGAACGCGTCCCAGCGCGGGAAGTCGGCCGATTGCAGTTGCCGGACTTCGCACGCGTCGTGCGCCGCGGCGTCAGCCGACTGTCCGGCCGCATCGGCTTCAAGCGCGGGCTGGTTCATCGCGTTCTCCAGGAACAGGCGGTCCATGCGGTCCCACGTGAAATCCCTGAACAGCGCGCGGATGCGCCGCTCCATCGAGGAGAGGTTCACGTAGTGCCGGAAGCGGGTCTTCAGGCTGGCGCCGCGCTGGCGCGGCTGCCCGGGGTCGATCTCCCACGGATGAAAATAGAAGATGCAGGGCTGCCGTCGACGGTGTTCACGCGATTCAGGCACCAGCGCGAAACGCTGTAGGGCAGCAGACCGGAAATAGCCGCCGCCGCCTGCCGGCAGATTGCGGTTGAAGAGCCGCACCGTGGTCGAGCGGCAGCTCCAGCAGCCCGCGCGCCGGCTGCGGGATAGAACGCGAAGCGCGGCGCGTCGGGCATGCCGTAGTGATCGCGACTGAATCGGATAGATGCTCGAGCTGTAGCGGTAGCCGGCCTCGCGCAGGCATTCCAGCGCCCACAGATTGTCGCGGCCGATGGAAAAGCTGGGGGCCCGGTAGCCGTTCACCGCGAACGCCGCCGATGTCCTCCAGCAGGCATTTGGCGCGCGTGACATCCTGCGCGAAACTCCTCGCGCGTTCTGATCGGTCGCCGACGAGCTGATGGCCGTAGCCGTGGCTCGCCAGCTCGTGGCCTTGCTCCACGATCCGGCGCACCAGGGCCGGATAGCGCTCGCGCGACCCACCCCAGCATGAAGAACGTCGCGTGCGCCTTGTGCTCATCGAGCATCGCAAGAATCGTGAGCCACGTTGCGCTCGACGCGGCACGGCAGCCGCTCCCAGGAATCGCGCGGGATGTGCGACGCGAACGCGTAGACGTGGAAATAGTCTTCCACGTCTATGGTCAATGCGTTGCGAATGGGCATGGGCGTGGATTCATGACTCAATGCTGTTGCATTCGCACAGTGCTCGGCGTTATGCAACCAGCCGCGCGGCTGCCGCGTCCAGCCATGCGCGCAACACCGCCGCGATGCGCTGGGACGCCTGGCCGTCCCACAGCTCCGGGATCCTTCCCGCTTTTCCGCCGGTGCGCAGAATATCGTCCACCACCGCGATGATGCGCGCCGGATCCTGGCCGACTATCGGTGTTGGTGCCCTCGTCGGCCGTGATCGGCCGCTCGGTGTTCTCGCGCAGCGTCACGCAGGGAACGCCCAGCGCCGTGGTCTCTTCCTGCATGCCGCCCGAATCGGTCAGCACCAACCGCGCCGACTGCATCAGCCCCAGCATCTCGAGATACCCAGCCGGCGGCAGCTCGATGAATCGAATGCGCCTTCCGTCAGCAATTCGCCCAAGCCGTGCTGCTCGATCTTCGCGCGGGTTCTCGGATGCATCGGGGAAGACCACCGGAATGCGGCGGCTGACTTCGCGCATTGCGCCGAGCAGGGAGCGCAACGTGCGCGGCATCGTCCACGTTGGAGGGGCGGTGCAGCGTGAGCACCGCATAGCCGCCGCGCGACCCGCTCCCCGGCAGCGCCGTGCCGGGCCAGGGTCTCCGCCGGCCGGCACGGCCTGCTGCAGGTTCTGGCGCAGGGTATCGATCATGACATTGCCCACGAAATGGATGCGCCGACTCGGAAATGCCTTCGCGCAACAGATTCTCGCGCGCGCTTTTCTCGGTGGTGAACAGTCAGGTCGGAAATCTGGTCGGTCAGCACCCGGTTGATTTCCTCCGGCATCGTGCGGTCGAAGCTGCGCAGTCCCGCCTCGACGTGGATCACGGGCATGCCTTTTTTGACCGCCACCAGCGCGCATGCCAGCGTCGAGTTCACGTCGCCCACGACCAGCACCGCGGCCGCGCCGCTCCCGGTCGAGCACCGGCTCGAAGCGCCGCATGACTTCGGCGGTCTGCACCGCGTGCGAAGCCGAGCCCACCTCGAGGTTGATGTCGGGGTCGGGAATACCCAGGGCTCGAAGAAACTGCTGTTCATCTCCGCGTCGTAGTGCTGCCCGGTGTGCACGCAGCCGCACCGGCAGCGGCGGACTGGCCGCCCGCATCGCCCGGATGACCGGGGCGATCTTCATGAAATTCGGACGCGCGCCGACCACGCACAAGATGGAGCGCCGGGAGCGTTGGTGACATCCTGCCTACTCCGGACGCCGGGCTGACGCGCCCGCGGACGACGCGGTTACGACAGCCGAGCGCATGTATGATTGACGTGCATCGAGTTCCTGTGAGCGGCCCGCAGCCGGCCGGCTCCGGGTCTGTCCATGACGAGCCCGGAGCCCGCCCCGGCGGCTTCCCTACTCCGCCCGCACCGACGCGGCGCGAATTCCTGGTTCAGCTCGCTGATCACTTCGGCTCACTTCGGCTTGCCGGTGAACGCGTGCTTCTCGTCCAGAAGCCCATGAGCAGCAGGCGGTCGCAGAGGAGGTTGATCCTGCGCGGAATGCCGCCGGTGTGCGCGTAGATGGCGTCGAAGGCGTCCTCGCTGAACGACGGATCGCCGCTCCAGCCGACGGTCTGCAGCCGGTGCACGATGTAGGCCTCGGTCTCCGCGCCGTCCATCGGGCCCAGGTGGCAGGAGGCGATCACGCGCTGGCGCAGCTGCTCCATGCTGGGGGCTCTGCAGGTCCTGCGGAACTCCGGCTGGCCCAGCATGAAGCTCTGCAGCAGCGGCTTCTCGCCGGGCTGAAGTTCGACAGCATGCGCAGTTCCTCCACCGACGCCGCCGGCAGGTTCTGCGCCTCGTCCACCATCAGAAGCGCGCGCTTGCCCTGGCTGGTGGCACGAGCAGGAACTGCTCGAGCTCGTGAGCAGCACGGCCTTGCTCGTCTCGTGTCGGCAGGCCGAAGCCGCGGCGACCATGCGCACCATGTCGTCGGCCTCGAGTTGCGTGCTCACGACTTGGGCCATCACCACGTTCTGCGATTCCAGCTGGCGGGCGAGCGTGCGCGCCAGCATGGTCTTGCCGGCGCCGATCTTCCCCGGTGATCACCATGAAGCCCTCGCCCTGATGCACGCCGTACACGAGATAGGCCATGGCACGGCGATGCCCCTTGCTCGAGAAAAAAAAGCGAGGATCGGGGCTCAGCTGGAACGGCTTGGCGCGGAAAATGATAGTAGGTCTCGTACATGAATTGTCAGAACGTCATTCTGAGCGAACCCAGCACCGCGTTCTCAGTGTAGCTTCCAGCAGCGCCCAGATTTGAGTCATTGTTCACTCTGCGGTAACTGAGGACACCGGTAAGGTTCCGCCCGAACTGATGGTAGTAGCTCGAGTAAAAGTACGTTAGATCGTCTTCCCGGGAAATGCCGGTAAACTGGTTGCGGCTATAGCCCAAGGTGAGGTTGACGGAGTCCAGCGGGTTAACGCGCCAACTCCAGGTGCCGCTAACACCCGTTTGCTTTACGGTGTCACTCGAGGCGAAGTCCCCGGCGCCTGTGGTGCTGACTCCCGCCTGCTGCGTTTCGCGGTTCGTGCTGTAGAAATTGGTGAACAGTATGTGTCTCGCCCCCTGCAATCCGACGCCCACCTGCCACGTCTTCGCCAAGAACACCTGGTTAGTGAAGAAGTCCACCGGAACGAGGAGGTTGGCCGGTAATCCATTTTGGGTTATGACCTGCTGAACCTCCTGCTGGCGGGCGACCGGGTCGGGGATTCTCGACTGAAAAAGGGCGTCCAGAGTACTGGCCGTGCTCGCGCTCGTTGACCGAGTGAGCAGCGACCGCGTGGTAGTGATTTCGTCGTTGTAGTTCGCGTTTACAAACAGGAGGCGCATGCGGTGACTGAAGGCGAGGTAACGGGTACGGCCAAAGTAGCGCTCACCGGTGCTGGCGGAAAAGTTCGTGCGGGGTGTCGGTGTCCAATCCACTCCCACGGTCCAGAACTCGCCCTTGGGAGTGGTTCCGTCGCCGGTCACGTAGTCGTTTTTCTCGTACCCGACCGTCCCGGTCAGGGCGAAGTTGGTTGCGATCAGCTGCCGAACACCGGCCCAGATCTGCTCGAAGGTGGTGTCCCCGAGGTTGTCCGAGTAGGTGATGTCGTCCTTGAAGTACGCAACATACCAGCTGGTACGCCTGTACGAAGGGCCACTCTCGAGCCGCGCGTCCAAACGGCTACCCGCGCTGTTCGAAAGTGCGGCACCTCCTGGGCCGGTGGCACCCACCAGGCTATACGTATATCGGGCTATCCCGGTGGCCTCGCCACCGAAATCATGGCGTATGTACGGACTGGCGCCGGCCGTCCAGACAGTCGCGAAATTGTTCGTAGTATTGACGCTGCCTGCGGCCGAGGGAGGTACGGAACTGGGACTGGGAAGAAGGAACCTGGGGCGCGGATCCAGTCTGGGGCAGGGAACCAAACTGGGCGGAATCGAATACCTGAGATTGGGGACCCAATACAGAGGTAGTGTGTTGTCGAGCGTCGATTGTGGCATCGAAGTACAGAAACTCGGGCACCAGTTCCCAGCTCGCCTTGGTACCGCCGCCGGAACCGCCGCTGAATTCATGCCTGAGAGTGGTATCGCCGGTGGAAGCGTAATACAGCAGATCGGCCGTATAGCTCGCGGTGAAGTTTATCTTGGGCCCATTGTAGGTGAAGGAAACCCCGGGACGTATTCGCGTCACCCACTCGCCTTGTTCCTGTCCCTTCGGCGCTAGCGCGATGTTGTCGGTGTAAATCTGGCTCAGTTCCAGGTAGGGCGTCAATTGCCATTGGGCCGCCGCCGCAGGGAAAGCGATGAGGGCGGTTAGCGGCAGGAACCGCTTCAGCGTGCGAATGAAGTGCCGGTCGACCTCGCTACTCGTTCGAGCCATAGCCATAGCCGTAGCCGTAACCGTAGCCATATCCGCCATAACCCATGCGGGGTCCCTCTACCTTGTTGAGCAGTAGTCCGACATTACGGCACGACTCGATGCGGCTTAGCGCTTCCTTGAGGGCCGTTTCGGTGGTCTTGCCCGCCTCTACCACCATCACGATCTGCCCCATGCGGCCCGCCAAGACGCTGGCCTCGCTGGCCACCAGCAATGGAGGGGAATCGAAGATTAGAATACGGTCGCTATAGCGTTCCGCCATCTCCTGAAGCAACGCGCGCATCGCCTCGCTTCCCAGCAATTCCGTCGCATGGTGACGCGCCTTTCCGGCCGGCAGGACAGTAAGCTTCTCGATGTTGGTCCTGCACAAGACGTCCGACAGGTCAATGCTGCTGTCATGCACGACGTCCATCAAGCCTCCTTCCGATTTGAAGCCGAGCACTGCTGGTACGGAAGGTTTGGCCACGTCAGTGTCCACCAGCAGCACCTTACGATCCATCTCCATGGCCATGCTGATCGCAAAATTGACGGCGCAGAATGTCTTACCCTCGTTCGCCGACGGACTCGTCACCATGATGAGATTGGCAGGCACATCAGGCTCGGCGCTCACCAAGGTGGCAAAGATATGTCGCTTGACGCGCCTGAAACTCTCGCCGATCGGGCTGCGTCCCGCGTCAGGGGTGAGAATGTTCAGTTTTTTCAAACGCTCCATATCTATGTGCAGGCTCCGTGTGGTGCGACGGCCGGAAGGCGCCGGGCTAACCACGGCTTTCGGTGCGGCGGCGAAGCCCCGGTCCCTGAGCAAAGGCGGGTTCTTGTCGGCCGATGCCCGTTCGATCAAATCCAGTTCAACTGCGTCTACCTGCGCGTCCGCCGCCGAAGGTTTAGCTTCGAACGCCGGTCCGAGCATTTCGGCCATTCTCTCGATGATGCTCACGATTTACTCCCGGTGGCCACGTACGAGTTCAGATACATCCTAGGCTTTCCCCGACAGCGCGAGTGTCGCTATGATCGCGCCGTAGGCCGAAAGCAGGCTTACCACCGAGACCAGGAAGGCGATCAGACGCTTCCTCCGCTTCGCCATCTCGACCGGACCCCAAGCCATAACCACCGTTCCAAACACCGGCAGCCCGCTCAATTCCCGAAGCCTGCGCTCGTCGGTGAACGTTGGCCTCAGCTGGCTCAACAGAAATGCCAGCGCGACCCCGGCTGCGAGCCCGCCGAGCAGAACCATGGACATCATTGCCCTGCGATTCGGTCGCACTGGGCCAGGACGGGACTTGAGGCGGATCGATCACGCGGAAGTCGACGATACTGGCGTTGGCTTCCATCTCCGACCCCATCTGCGCGGATTCGCGCCGCGAGAGCAATTGGTCGTAATTGCTCCTTATGACCTGGTGATCCCGCGTGAGTTGCGCGAACTCGGCGTCGACCTGAGGCAGCATGTTCACCGCGCCTTTCAGGGCTTCATAGCGCTTTATGTACTCCGCCACTCTGGCCTTCATGGAAGCCACGCCCGCTTCGGCAGCCGCCAGAGAAACAGTCAATTGCTGCTGCACGGGATTCTGCGCTGAGCCCACCGGGGACGGTTTCCTCGATTTCGCTTCGGTTATCTTCTGTTCTTTCAGCTGGGCGATGACACGCTGCGCGGAAAGGATGTCAGGATGCGCCTCGGTGTAGGTAAGCCGCAATGCATCCATCTTCTGCTGCAGCGCCTGGATGCGGGCGTCGATCTCGGGATTCGCGGGCTCACCCAGCGGCGCCTTTTCATCGAGCAAAGAGGGCATTTCGGCTTCGCCGGAGAGCTGTTTCTTCATTGCGTCCCTGGCGTTCTCGGCCTCCTTCAGCTCCAGCTCGGCCTGGCTCACGGCGGCTTTCGCCTCGCCAAGACGCGCGTAGTAGCCGCCCCCTTGCCCCGGCATGAGCCCCAGGTTTTTGCGCTTGAATTCAGTGACGGCGTTGTCCGCGGCCATGAGTTTTTCGCTGTAGGCCTTGAGCTGTTCGTCGAGAAAACGCCGCGCGGAATCGGAATCCTTGCGCTTGTCGCCGAGACTGCCCTCAACGAATATGGTGAGCAGAGACTGCACCACCCGTTTTGCTTCAACAGGGTTGGTGTTCCGATAGGAGATGACGTAAAGATTCTCGCTTCCGGCGGTCCCTATCGTAAGCTGTCTGGACAACGCGAATATTCGCGCCTCGCGCTCCTCGGGGGTCTTCAGCTTGATGTCCATATCAGCCATCCGGATCACCTTCTCCAGGTTGGGACGGCTCAACAGCGTTCGAGCCATCATGGCAACCATCTGATCGACATTGGGCTGCACTGCGAGACCGGCCAACAGCGGCCGCAAGATCGACTGGGTGTCTACGTGCACCCGTGCCCAGGCTTCGGTACCGATCAGGCAAGCGATACACCATAGCCCAGCCGACCATCGAGACGCCCCATGCCAGGATCACCGCAAACCACCGGTAACGCCAGGTGGCTTTCAGGTAGGACAGAACTAGATCTAGAACTTCGTGCATGATCTAAGCCTTAGTGAGGTGCATCCATGGCGGTCCGACTCAATCGGGGCCATAAAGCAATTTTCATACCGGGCGAATTACCCGCCTGCCTGCAGGCCAGGCAGCCCATGCGTTGCCCCTCCCGCTCGGATTCCGGATCGAGATTTCGTCAGCAGCACCGACTTTTCGTCATTTTGGCGTTGGTTCGCTAGAAGTAACTCTGGGGAATGATGAGTATATCTCCCGGACGCATCGCCACATTTGCCGAGATATCCGCTTTCCTTACCAAATCTATCAATCGCACCCCCACTTGCTCCCTCTTGCCGCCGACAGTGCGCAGGATGGTGGCGCGGTTCCCGGCCGCGAAATCAGTGATGCCGCCCACGATGATCATGACGTCAAGGAGCGTCATATGCTCGCGGTATGGCAATGCCTGTGGCCGCGTCGCCTCTCCAAGGATGCGTATCTGCTGAGTGAAAGGCCCTCCGAATCCGGCAACGATGACCGTGACCACCGGACTTTGGACGTACTTGCTCAGGTGCGTTTCCATTTCCCGGGCCAACGCAGTCGGCGTTCTGCCGGAAGCCTGGATATCTTCTATCAGCGGTGAGGTGATCTTCCCGTCCGGCCGCACCGTAACGCTCATCGAGAGCTCAGGATTACGCCAGACCTGGATGTTGACGGCGTCGCCTGGCCCTATGAGGTAGAAGTACTCGAAGGCTTCGATCTCGGTTGGCGCCGGCGGAAACCTTGCGCCGCCGCATGCGCTCACGATCAGACCCAACGCGACCAGACCCAGTGCAGACCATCGATTCAAGTTCACGGTGTGGCCCCCTTAGCTATGAAACACAACTAACATGAGACACTCTAGCTTAGTACCTGTTTGTGTGAGATTTTATCCGATTGATTCTCTGGCAGCAAACGCCGTCAGCGGCTTCTACTCATAACCTGCCTTTCGGCCCCGGAAGGATCGCTACCAATCTGCAATATTGACCGACAATTGCGTCAAACCGTTCGAGACCACACGCTTAAGAGGCTGTAAAGCTAAATCGTTTGTTGCGCATTTCATACATAGCTTACGGCTGAGTTCTGTGAGCCCAATTCAATTACGAAACATTCCAACATATTGCGGCCTATGCCAAAAGCTGACGAAGCTCCTCCCGCTCGGAGTCGCTGCGCCGCGCCATTCCCCGCTTCGGGTTAGGCTGCGCGCAGTATTTCCGAAGGAAACTCTTTTCAAAACGGTTACTTAGACATATCATGTACGAAACTTGCTTGCTGGCGGCTGTCATCCGGAAGATGACAGAATCGTTAAGGCAACAAACAGCAGCGCGGTCAAAGGAGCAGGATTGAAACCCACAGATATCGGTGTTCCCGACTACTTTCATAAGGTTGTCGATTGCCAATGGGCGTGCCCCGCCCACACGCCTGTCCCGGAGTACATCCGGCTGATCGCTGCGGGCCGCTACAGCGATGCCTACATGGTCAACTGGGTATCGAACGTGTTTCCGGGCATACTCGGCCGCACGTGCGACCGCCCTTGCGAACCGGCGTGCCGGCGCGGGCGCGTTGAAGAACGCAATGCGGAGAAACCGGAGCCCGTTGCAATCTGCCGCTTGAAGCGCGTCGCTGCGGATAACAAGGACGATATCCGCGGCCGGCTGCCGAAAATTCCGAAGCAGAAAAACGGCAAGCGCATAGCCTGCATCGGCGCCGGTCCCGCTTCGCTCACCGTCGCGCGCGATCTGGCCCCGCTCGGCTACTCGGTCACGATCTTCGATCAGGATCCACGCGCAGGCGGGATGATCTGGTCGCAGATTCCGCGCTTTCGCCTGCCGCTCGAAGTAATCGACGAAGAGGTCGGCTATATCCTCGGCCTCGACGTCGAATTCAAGGGCGGCGTGAAGATCGACAGCCTGAAGAAGATCCTCGGCGAAGGCTATGACGCGATCTTCGTCGGCAGCGGCGCCCCCCGTGGCCGCGACCTCGACATTCCCGGCCGGAAAGAGGCCGCGGCGAACGTCCATATCGGCATCGACTGGCTGTCGTCCGTCTCGTTCGGCCATGTCGACAAGATCGGCAGGCGGGTGATCGTGCTCGGCGGCGGCAATACGGCGATGGATTGCTGCCGCACTTCCAGGCGCCTCGGCGGCACGGACGTCAAGGTCATCGTCCGCTCGGGCTTCGAGGAAATGAAAGCGTCGGCGTGGGAGAAGGAGGATGCACAGCACGAGGACATCCCGATCCTCAATTTCCTGGTGCCCAAGGCGTTCACGCACGAAAACGGCAAACTCACTGGAGTTGATTTCGAAAAAGTGAAGGCGGTCTTCGATGAGAAAGGCCGGCGCAATCTGGTGCCGACCGGCGAACCGGACCAGCATGTCGAGTGCGACGACGTGCTGATCGCGGTCGGGCAGGAAAATGCTTTCCCCTGGATCGAGCGTGACAGCGGGGTTGAATTCGACAAATGGGGCATGCCGGTGGTCGACAAAACCACGATGCAGTCCACGCTGCCGAACGTATTCTTCGGCGGCGACTCCGCATTCGGACCCAAGAACATCATCTGGGCGGTGGCTCACGGCCACGATGCCGCGATTTCCATCGACAAGCTCTGTAACGGCGATGACGTCCGCGAGCGGCCCGCACCGATGGTCACGCTCGCGAGCCAGAAAATGGGCATCCACGAGTGGAGCTACGACAACGAGATCTCGAACGCCAACCGCTACCGTGTGCCGTGGCGCGACAAGAAAGTTACGCTGAAAGATATCAAGGTCGAGGTCGAGATGGGCTTTGACCAAAAGACGGGCTTCGCCGAAGCGCAACGCTGCCTGAACTGCGATGTGCAGACGGTATTCGCCACGAAGCTCTGCATCGAATGCGACGCGTGCGTGGATATCTGCCCGATGGACTGCATTACCTTCACGTCGAATGGCGAGGAAACGGAGCTGAGGACCCGGCTCAACGCCCCGGCGCTCAACTTGACGCAGGACCTCTACGTGTCGGACGCGCTCAAGACGGGGCGCATCATGGCGAAGGACGAGGACGTGTGCCTGCACTGCGGGCTGTGCGCCGAGCGTTGTCCGACGGGCGCCTGGGACATGCAAAAATTCCTGCTCGACATGACAAACGCCGGACCCGCCTGCCGCAGCTCGAAACGGAAAGCCGCATGAACCGGCGGCAGGCCTCGACCGACGCAATAAAACGTCACAAAGGACGACGGATGAACACCGTATCAGGGCGAGGAAATCATGGTTAAGCGGGTCGAGACCGTCAACGATTTCGTCGTCAAATTTGCCAACGTCAACGGCTCCGGCTCGGCGTCGGCCAACGAGTTGTTTGCCCGCGCGATATTGCGCATGGGCGTGCCGGTGAGCCCCCGCAACATCTTCCCGTCGAACATCCAGGGCCTGCCGACGTGGTACGAGGTGCGCGTCAGCGAGACCGGATACCGCGGACGGCGCGGCGGGGTCGATCTGATGGTCGCAATGAATCCGCAGACCTGGGATCAGGACCTCAAGGAGATCGAGGCCGGTGGGTATCTGTTCTACGATAACTCGAAGCCGGTGGCGAAATCGAAGTTTCGCGACGATATCAACCTCGTCGGCATGCCGCTTACCGAGATCTGCAACGCCACTTACAGCGATCCCCGGCAGCGGCAGTTATTCAAGAACATCGTCTACGTCGGCGCGCTCTCGGCGCTGCTCGAGATCGACCCCGCCGAAATCGAGAAACTGTTCTCCGAGCAGTACAAGGGCAAGGAAGCGCTGCTGCAGTCGAACGTCAAAGCGCTGCGGCTGGGGCGCGAGCATGCCCAGCAGCATCTCCCCTGCCCGCTGGGAATACGCGTCAGGCGCGCAAACGCGGTCGGCACGCGCATTTTCGTAGATGGCAACAGCGCAGCGGCATTGGGTGCGGTCTACGGCGGCGCGACGGTATGCGCCTGGTATCCGATCACGCCTTCTTCCTCGCTCGCGGAAGCCTTCATCAAGTACTGCCAGAAGAACCGGGTCGATCCCGCGACGGGCAAGGCGCGCTACGCCATCATCCAGGGCGAGGACGAGCTCGCTTCCGTAGGCATTGCAATCGGTGCCGGCTGGAACGGCGCGCGCTCGTTCACCACGACCTCCGGCCCGGGCATCTCGCTCATGAACGAGTTCATCGGCCTGGCTTATTTCGCGGAAATTCCCGTGGTGTTGATCGACGTCCAGCGCGGCGGGCCCTCGACCGGCATGCCCACACGCACCCAGCAGTCGGACCTTCTCTCGTGCGCCTACGCCTCGCACGGCGACACCAAGCAGGTGCTGCTGTTTCCCGAGGACCCTGCCGAGTGCTTCACGTTCACGGCGCAGGCATTCGATCTCGCCGAGCGCCTGCAGACGCCGGTGTTCGTGATGACCGATCTCGACATCGGCATGAATCAGCGGCTGTGCGAGCCGTTCCAGTGGGACGATACGCGCGCGTACGATCGCGGCAAAGTGATGAATTATGACGACCTCGAGTCCGGGAAGGACTTCGGGCGCTATCTCGACGTCGATGGCGACGGCGTTGCGTACCGCACGTACCCTGGAACGCATCCCACCAGAGGCGGCTACTTCACCCGCGGCACCACCAAGGACCGCTATGCGCGCTACTCCGAAGCCGGTCCCGACTACATGGACAACATGCAGCGTCTGCTGCGCAAGTTCGAGACCGCGAAGCAGCTCTTGCCCAGGCCTTTGCTTTACCCGGCCGAAAGGCCGGCGCGCTTCGGCGCGATCTTCTACGGCTCGACCAGCCCGGCAATGCAGGAGGCGCTCGACGTGCTCGCCGAGCGCGGCATATACATCAATGCGCTGAGGGTGCGCGGGTTTCCGTTCCAGGAGGAGATCGCCGATTTCGTCGCCTCCCATCCCTGGGTGTTCGTGGTCGAGCAGAACCGCGACGCGCAGTTGAAAACCCTGCTCGTCAACGAGGCTAAAGTGAATCCGACGCGCCTCCTGTCGATACTGCACTACGATGGAACGCCGGTCACCGCGCGCTACATAGTGGACCAGATATCCCAACACGCTGCGGCGCGCTCGGTCGTGCCGCTCAAACGGGTTTCAGGATGAGTCGACTTCACCAGCAACCAGCACGAACGACGCCCCTATGACTTACCTCTTAAAACCGAAGCTCCATCATCCGACGCTGGCGAAGAATCAGGCCGGCTATACCCGCCGCGATTACGAGGGCAAGATCTCCACGCTATGCGCGGGTTGCGGCCATGACTCGATCAGCGCCGCGATCATTCAGGCGTGCTGGGAGCTCGATATCCAGCCCCATCGGGTAGCCAAGCTTTCCGGTATCGGTTGCTCGTCCAAGACACCCGACTACTTCCTTGGCAATTCGCACGGATTCAACAGCGTGCACGGGCGCATGCCGTCCGTGCTGACCGGCGCCAATCTCGCGAACCGCGACCTGCTTTACCTGGGCGTCTCGGGGGATGGTGACTCCGCCTCGATCGGTCTCGGACAGTTCGCGCACTCCATACGGCGCGGCGTCAACATGGTTTATATCGTCGAGAACAACGGCGTTTACGGGCTCACCAAGGGCCAGTTTTCCGCCACAGCGGACAAAGGATCGAAATCCAAGCGCGGCGTCGCCAACAGCGACGAGCCGCTCGACATGATCGGCCTGGCACTGCTGCTTGGCGCTACCTACGTAGCCCGCAGCTTCTCCGGCGACAAGAAACAGCTCGTCCCGCTCATCAAGGCCGCGATCCAGCACCGCGGCGCGGCTTTCATCGACGTGGTTTCCCCATGCGTCGCGTTCAACAACCATGCGGGATCCACCAAGAGCTACGAATACGTGCGCGACCACAACGAGGCGGTGAACCGGCTCGACTACATCGAAGACCGGGAAGAGCTCACGGCCGACTACGCGGCGGGAACAGTGATCGAGGTCGCGCAGCACGATGGTTCGGTGGTTCGCCTGCGCAAACTCGCCCCGGACTACGACCCGACCGATCGCATTAGAGTAATGAACTACTTGCAGGAGCGCGCCGCCGCAGGCGAAGTCGTGACCGGACTCCTCTACGTCGATTCGCAGTCGAGCGACCTCCACGACAATCTCAATACTGTCGAGACGCCTCTCAATCAATTGACCGAGCGCGAACTCTGTCCGGGCGCGGTGGCGCTGGAGCGCATCAACGCATCGCTGCGCTAAGCCCGCACGCTCCACGAGTGCACGACCCACTCGTTGCTGAACCGGTTATGGCGTCTATGAGCGACGGATGCGGGCTAAACGTTCGCGGCGGTTCTCTGAAGCCCGCGATTCCCGAGCCAAACCACCCGAAGAAACAATAATGCCCCGATTTAGGCGGGGCAATCAGCGGCACGATGTCGGCGCTAGGCTTCTGTTGCCACTCGTGGCCTAGACGGAAATGCGATGCAGTTGCCCCGCCTACTTGAGCTTGACCGCAAGCCCGTAGCAGAGATAGCCGCGGTTCAGCCACGCGCCCTGATCGTTCAGGCAGATGAGGTGAGTGACAGCGTCGGCTCCCGCACGCGCCGCCTCCGCCGTGAGCGCAGCGATCCCCGCACTCGAATCGTTATGCGCCGGAATCCAGAATGCGGAGCGCCAGTTCTCGACCCAGATCCGCTTGATCACCGTATAGCGATCGGGCGTGAGCTCGGTGGCATCGAACACGCGCAGCGGCGCGCTGCGCACGGGCTCCTGCGCCGCCGCATTCACGGCCGCAGCCACGCACAACATCAGAGCGCCCAGCGAGCAGAACCGTTTGCGCAATTTCATACCCATCTCCCGGTTACGATAACCTGGATTATCGCAAGTTCTCGCCAAAGTACCTCGACTGCTGTTCATGCGAAGGCATGCGCGAAACCTGTCCGCGCTTCAACCTGGGGCGCATACAGAAAGAAGCCGAGTGAAGTGCATTACATAACCCATTGAGAGAGTTCGAGGTTTCATTTATAGTGCTTAGCGATGTCGACCGCTAATACCGTCACACGCCCGGTCAGCCGCCGACTCGAGCTCTCCCAAGTCCTGGCCGATCTCGCAGCCGATGGGGTGATCATCAAAGAAGCCGCCGAGCAACTTGCCCGTGACCGGCGGTTCGCGCGCAGCGACGTGCATCCGCTCACGGTGATAGCGGATCAGAAATGGAAGGACCTGCGCCAGCCCAAGAAGCTGCTCAATCTCGAGACCCTCACGCAGTGGCTCGCGGACAAGGCCGGGCTGCCATACCTGCATATCGATCCGTTCAAGATCGACTTCGCCGCCGTCACCAAAGTCATGTCGAGCGCGTATGCGGAGCGCTACAAGATCCTCCCGGTTGCCGTGAACACGCGGGAGGCGACGATCGCCACTGCCGAGCCCTACGTGCGCGACTGGGAGGAATCGCTCAAGCAGGTACTGCGGCTCGACATCAAGCGGGTCATCGCGAATCCGCTCGACATCCAGAGCTACGTCGTCGAGTTCTACAATCTTGCCCGCTCGGTGAAGGGCGCGAGCGAGAAGGACAAGGGCGCCTACAGCGAGATCGCCAACTTCGAGCAGCTGGTGCAGCTCGGCCGCAGCGGAAAACTCGACGCCAACGACCAGCACGTCGTTCACATCTGCGACTGGCTGTTCAACTACGCTTTCGAGCAGCGCGCGAGCGACATCCACCTCGAGCCGCGGCGCGACGTCGAGCAACGTGCGCTTCCGCATCGACGGCGTGCTGCATCAGGTCTACCAGATCCCGACGCCGGTGATGGCGGCGATGACCAGCCGCATCAAGGTGCTCGGTCGCATGGACGTCGTCGAGAAGCGCCGGCCGCAGGACGGCCGGTTGAAGACGGTCACGCCCGACGGCGAGGAGGTGGAGCTGCGCCTTTCGACGATGCCGACCGCATTCGGCGAAAAGCTGGTCATGCGCATCTTCAATCCCGAAAACCTGGTCAAGGACTACAAGGAGCTGGGATTCTCGGAGGAGGACGAGCGCAAGTGGAGCCACATGGTCCAACCAGCCGCACGGCATCATACTCGTGACCGGGCCCGACGGGATCGGGCAAGACAACGACGCTCTACTCGACGCTCAAGCAGCTCGCGAAGCCCGAAGTAAACGTCTGCTCGGTGGAAGATCCGATCGAAATGGTCGAGCCTTCCTTCAATCAGATGCAGGTCCAGTCCGGCATCGGCGTCGATTTCGCGAGCGGCATCCGCACGCTCATGCGGCAGGATCCGGACATCATCATGGTGGGCGAGATCCGCGACCTCGAAACCGCGGAGATGGCGATCCAGGCGGCGCTGACCGGCCACCTCGTGCTCTCCACCCTGCACACCAACGATGCGCCTTCGGCCGTCACGCGGCTGCTCGACCTGGGCGTGCCCTCCTACCTCATGCAATCCGTCATTCTCGGGCGTAATGGCGCAGCGGCTGGTGCGCACGCTCTGCCCGCACTGCAAGGAACGGCAGGAACTCGAGGATTCGGCGTGGGAGCTCCTGGCCGCGCCCTGGAAAGCGCCCAAGCCCAAGGGAACGACCTTTCGTTCCCAAGGGTTGCCTCGAGTGCCGCATGACGGGTTACATGGGCCGCATCGGCATCTATGAAACCCTCCTGATGTCCCACGAGATGCAAGCAAGTCGATCCTCCGCCGAGACCGACCTCGACGCGCTACAGCGACCGGGCCTACAGGGAAGGCATGAAGCCGCTGCGGATCAGCGGCGCGATGAAAATCGCAGCCGGCATGACGACGATCGATGAAGTCATGAAAGTCGCTCCCCCGCCGCAAGGCGACCGGCGGCAGCTGCCGAGATAGAAGAGCGTGACTGGTGACTTGTGACTGGTTTACGGCGTTCGCCCTAACAGCGCCTCTTCGTTGACCTCATTGCTCGTGGCCGTCGTGCTGGTTACCGATTGGACGATGCCGACCGGTTTCTGTTCTCGAGTCACGAGTCACCAGTCACGAGTCACGTAACATGAGAGACACACTCAAGCCCGGCCTCACCTATCAGTTCAAGTTCAAGATCCCGCGTTCAAAGACCGTTCCGTACCTCTATCCCGAGGCGGACTCTTTCCAGCAGATGCCGGAGGTGCTGGCAACTGGGTTCTTGGTCGGATTGCTGGAATGGGCCTGCATCGAGGCGCTCAATCCCCATCTCGACTGGCCGCGCGAGCAATCCGTCGGCGTGCGCATCAATGTTTCTCATCTCGCAGCGACGCCGGCGGGGCTGACGGTAACCGTTGACCTCAAGCTGGACAGAATTGACGGGCGCAGGCTCTACTTCACGGTTTCCGCGCACGATAGCGTGGATACGATCGCCGAGGGCACGCACGAGCGGTTCGTGGTCGATGCAGGACGCTTCAGCGCCAAAGTGGCGGAAAAAGCCCGCGCGGTGCAATCGTGATGCCTGACAGGTAACGATCGAGCTTTACGTAACTTCATTACGACGCTCGACCCTCACCCCCAACCCCTCTCCCGAGGGGCGAGGGGGGCGTCGAGCGAGTCCGGATGTGTCATCCGGTTCGTAATCATCAGTGGGACCGGACATCATGGCGCAAACACCTTACACGCCCAAGGCGCAGCAGGCGCGCAACAAGACCATCGTGGAGAGCTACTTCCACGAGATTCTGGACCGGAAGCGGATCGAGTTGATGCCCGAGCTACTCACACGGGACGTCGTTCTGCACCGCCCCGGCTTCGACGTAACCGGCCTCGATGCAGCGATACAGCGCTTGCGGGCCGTCCTCCAGGATTACACGGCGTTTTCTACGGAGCTCACCGGACTGATTGCGGAAGGCGACATGGTTTCGGCACGGTTGGTCCATCACACGCGGGTGCGTCCCCACACGTTTCGCAGCCGCGCGGGTGATTTGAAGATCACCGGCGAGCGGGAGCTCACCTGGTCGGCGCTCGTTCAATTCCGGCTTACCGATGGCAAGATCTCCGAAGAATGGGTGATGCGCGATGAGCTTGGTATGCTGCTCCAGCTGGGCCACGTAACAATCGGCACCCGATGAGCAGCCTGCCGGGAGTTCTGCTCGCAGGGATATTCGCGCTGCTCAATTGGCCGGCTATGGCGGCGGAGTTCCCCAACAGGCCAATCCGGCTGATCGTCGCCTTCGCACCCGGCGGCAGCGTTGATCTGGTCGCCAGGTTGCTCGCGCAGAAGCTTGCGGAACGCTGGGGACAGCAGGTGGTGGTCGACAACCGCCCCGGCGCGGGCGGCAACGTCAGCGCCGAAATCGCCGCGCGCGCAGCGGGCGACGGCTATACGCTGTATCTCTGCAGCGCCTCGTTCGTGGTCAATCCCCTCCTCTACGGCAACGTGCAGTACGATCCGGTAAAGGACTTCGCGCCGGTATCGCTGGTGGCCGTCGTGCAGAGCGTGCTGGTGGCGAATCCCAAGCTGCCGGCGACTTCAGTGAAAGAGTTGATCGCGCTGGCGAAGGCGAAGCCCGGCCAGATACACTACGCATCGACCGGCAGCGGCACCTCCGGCCACCTGATCATGGAGCTTTTCAAGTCCATGGTCGGTATCGATCTCGTGCACGTGCCGTACAAGATCATCGGCCAGGCGCAGAACGATCTCATCAGCGGCCAGGTCTCGCTGTGGTTCCCGACCGCGCCAGGCGCGCTGCCGCATATCGAGGCAGGCAGGATGCGGGCGCTGGCGGTGGCAGGAGCGAAGCGCTCGCCTGCGCTGCCCGAAGTGCCGACGGCGTCCGAGGCGGGTGTCAAAGGCTTCGATGCGGCCACCTGGTACGCGCTGCTCGCGCCGGTGCGCACGCCCCGCGAAATCGTGAGCAGGGTGAACGGCGAGGTCGTCCAGATCCTGAAGCGGCCGGAGTTCCATGAGCGCCTGTCCGCCATGGGCGTCGAGAGCCTGGGCAGCAGCCCGGAGCATCTCGCGCAGCACATCCGGAGCGAGCTACCAAAGTGGGCGCGGGTGGTCCAGCAGTCCGGCGCCCGCGTCGATTGAACCCTCTCTCGCATTGCAACAAACCCGGTGCGTCAAGCCGGTAGCATTATTTGCTTGCCGATGCTTGACCAAGCGCGATGCGATGCTCATTATTGGTGCGGCGCCGGCACCGTCCTGCGGCGCGCAAGGGAGGAGTCAATGATAAGAATTCACCGCCATTTTCCTTTCGTTTTGATCTTGTCACTGGTCGCAATGCTGTTTGGTGCACCGGACGCTGCGGCGGCCGAGCCGCCGAAACTGGACGCAGCGAACACGGCGTGGATGCTCACAGCCTCGGTGCTCGTCCTGTTCATGACCCTGCCGGGGCTGGCGCTGTTCTACGCCGGGCTGGTGCGCGCCAGCAACGTGCTTTCCGTTCTCATGCAGTGCTTTGCCATCACCTGCGTGGTGACGCTCGCATGGGTGGTGGTCGGCTACAGCATCGCGTTCGGGGATGGCGGCGCGCACAACGCGTGGTACGGCGGGTTCGCCAAGACCTTCATGTCGGGCGTCGACTTGAAGGCGCTCAAGGGCAGCATTCCGGAGACGGTGTTTGCGATGTTCCAGCTGACCTTCGCCATCATCACGCCGGCGCTGGTGATCGGGGCCTACGCCGAGCGCGTGCAGATTCTCCGGCATGCTTCTCTTCAGCCTGCTCTGGCTGCTCCTCGTTTATTGTCCCGATCGCCCACTGGGTGTGGGGCGACGGCTGGCTGGCGGAGAGAGGAATCATGGATTTCGCCGGCGGCACGGTCGTGCACCTGAACGCGGGCGTGGCGGCGCTGGTCTGCGCGCTGGTGCTCGGCCCGCGCAGGGGCTTTCCCGGCACGCCGATGCCTCCGCACAACCTCGCCATGACCGTGACCGGCGCCAGCATGCTGTGGGTCGGCTGGTTCGGTTTCAACGCGGGCAGCGCGCTCGCGGCCGATGGCGCCGCCGGCATGGCCATGCTGGTCACGCACATCGGCGCGGCGACCGGCGCGTTCGCGTGGATGATCTGCGAATGGCTGCGCTACGGAAAGCCCTCGGTGCTCGGCATCGTGACCGGCATGGTCGCGGGGCTCGGCACGATCACGCCGGCCTCGGGTTTCGTCGGGCCGATCGGCGCGCTCGCCATCGGCGCCGCCGCCGGCGTCGTCTGCTTCATTGCCACCAACTTCATGAAGCGCACGCTCAACGTGGACGACTCGCTCGACGTGTTCCCGGTGCACGGGGTCGGCGGCATTATCGGCACGATACTCACCGGCGTGTTCGCGGCGTCCTACTTCGGCGGCGTGGGCTATCCCGAAAAGGTCACCATGGGCGACCAGGTGCTGGTGCAGATCATCGGCGTGCTGGCCGTCGGAGTGTGGTCCGGGGTGGTCACCTACGTGCTGCTCAAGATCAGCGACGCGGTGGCGGGCCTGCGGGTGACGGCGGAGGAGGAAAGCGAGGGGCTCGACACGGTGCTGCACAACGAGAAGGGCTACAACCTTTGATAAATCCGGACGCTGCACGATCGCGCTGAGCGGTCAGGTCAGGGAACGCTGTTCAACATACAAGGAGATGATCATGTTGCGAACTCTTCGAGGCAGCGCATGCGTAGTACTGGCGGGAGTCGTTCTGAGTGGAGCGGCCCTGGCGCAACAGCCGGGCGCGAAGCCGCCGGCCAGGCCGACGTTCGAGACCACCAAGGTCGAGGGCACCGACAACGTCTACATCTTCCGCTACGGCAACCGGCAGTCGATGTTCATCGCCACCTCCGCCGGCGTGATCGCGACCGACCCGGCCGGCTACGGCGTTCCCGAGCAGGTCCCGACGTACATCGCCGAAATCAAGAAGGTCACGGACAAGCCGATCAAGTACCTGATCTACAGCCACCACCATTTCGACCACATCCAGGGTGGCCAGCCGTTCAAGGATGCCGGCGCGAAGATCATCGCCCACAAGCGGGTGAAGGAGCGACTGGCCCAGTTGAAGGATCCGAGCACCCCGCTCCCCGATGAGGTTTTCGACAAGCAGAAGACGATCAAGCTCGGCGGCACGACGCTCGAGCTGACCTATCACGGCCTCAATCATTCCGATACGACGATCGTCATGCGGCTGCCCAAGGAGAAGATCATCTTCACCGTGGACACCGTCCCCGTGGGGTCGATGCCGGGGCGCGGCATGATCGATTCCTATCCTCTCGAATGGGAGGCCTTCCTGCAGAAGCTTTACATCATGGACTGGGAGCGGCTGATCCCCGGCCATCCCGGGCAGCCCAACGGCCGCCTCGGCACCAAGAAGGACGTGCAGGAGCAGCTCGCCTTCCTTCAGGACGCTTCCGAGGCGGTGAAGGCAGCCGCCCGCCAGGGCCAGTGCTGGGACGGGGTGGAGAAGGGAATGAAGCTGCCCAAGTACGAGAGCTGGCCCGGCTACGCCAACAACCTGCAGTTCGTCCTGCGGCGCTACTGCGGGCTGTGGGGCCGCGGCACCTGAGGGATGAAGGATGAAGGATGAGCGAAACCCATTCCTCGTCCTGAGTCATGCACAGTCAAAAGACCCCGCTACGGCGGGGTTTCTTGTGTTGGCGATCAGTGCCCGCGCCCGAGGAAATCACGTCACGGGTGACTGGTCACTGATTCGAATTTGAGCTCGAAGCAATCGCTGCCGACGCACGAATTGTCGTAGTACGGCGCACAGGCGTTGAAGCCGAGGGAGGCGTAGAGCGCACGCGCTTCCTGCATAATGGGCAACGTATCGAGACAGATTCGCCGATAACCCGCTGCGCGGGCGTGGGCGATCGCGGCTTCGGCCAACCGGCGTCCCAGCCCGGCCTGGCGAAACTCGGGCCGCACGTAGAGCCGTTTCATTTCGCACGCCGTCGCATCCAGCGGACGCAGCGCGACGCAACCCGCGCGATTCCCATTTTCTTTCGCGAGCAGCAGCAAACCGCCGGGTTGCGCATAGTCACCGGGCAGCGATATCAGCTCCTGCTCGAATCCGCCGAAGCAGGTATTGAAGCCCAGCGACTCGCCGTATTCGAGGAACAGATCCCGTACCGCATCCGCGTCGGGCCCCGCCGCGGATACGGGAATGAGATCAAATTGCGTCGCGATCTTCATAACGTTCTGACTAGATCCCCAAACCTCACCGCAAAGCTTGCCCCGGACTCGATCCGGGGACGCCAAGGTCACTGGACGCTGGTTGCTGGTTACCGAACTTAGTGCGCCCTGCTCAGCAGGCGCATTCCTCGGTCCAGGCCTTCCAGGGTAAGCGGGAACATCCTCTCGCCCATCAGCTGGCGCGTGATGCGTATGGACTCGTGGTAGTCCCATACCGCTTCCGGCTGTGGGTTCAACCAGATCGTCTGGTGATACACCGCCAGCAGGCGCTGCATCCATACGGCGCCGGCCTCCTCGTTGGTGTGCTCGACGCTCCCGCCCGGATAGACGATTTCGTACGGGCTCATCGTGGCGTCGCCTACAAAGATCACCTTGTAGTCGTGCGGATAGGTATGCAGCACGTCCCACGTCGCCATGCGCTCGGTCGAGCGCCGGCGGTTGTCCCGCCACACCCGCTCGTAGAGGAAGTTATGGAAGTAGAAGTATTCCAGGTGCTTGAACTCGATGCGCGCAGCTGAAAAGAGCTGCTCGCAGATGCGGATGTGGTCGTCCATCGAGCCGCCGATATCGAGAAAGAGGAGCACCTTCACCGCGTTGTGGCGCTCGGGCACCATCTTCAGATCGAGCCAGCCGGCGTTCTTCGCGGTAGAGCGTATCGTGTCGTCGAGGTCGAGCTCTTCCGGCGCCCCGGTCCGCGCGAAGCGGCGCAGGCGCCTCAATGCCACCTTGATATTGCGCGTCCCGAGCTCGACCGTGTCGTCGAGATTGCGGAATTCGCGCTTGTCCCACACCTTCACCGCGCGTCTATGCCGGGATTCGGGCTGTCCGATACGCACGCCCTCCGGGTTGTAGCCGTAAGCCCCGTACGGACTGGTGCCTGCCGTGCCTATCCACTTGCCGCCGCCCTGGTGGCGGCCCTTCTGCTCCTCCAGCCGCTTCCTCAGGGTTTCCATCAGCCTGTCCCAACCGCCCAGCGCTTCGATGAGCTTTTTTTCCTCCTCCGTCAGAACTTTCTCCGCAAGCTTCTTGAGCCATGCCTCGGGAATCACGAGAGTGAGGCCCTCCACGTCGATGATCCCCTTGAAGTAGGCGGCGAATACCCGGTCGTAGCGGTCGTAGTACTTCTCGTCCTTCACCAGGCAGACGCGGGCCAGCTGGTAGAAGTCGTCGAGACTGCCAAAAATCACACGCTTTTCCAGCGCCTCCAGCAGCGTCAGGAATTCCCGGATCGAGGCCGGCACGCCTCCTTCTTTCAGTTTCAGAAAAAACTCAATTAACACAATGTCCTACGTGTGTAGCAATTGGTTACAAAGCATTACAGTTTCGGAAGGATTTTTCCGTCCGGCGGGGGGATCATATGCTACAAGACAACGCGCAAAGGATCATCGGCGTTGCTGTTTGGAAGGTTCAAGAAGGAGGTAGATCATGAATGCGAAATGGAAAGTTTTAGTCATCGGTGGTGCGTTGCTCGCCGGCGTTACCGGCACTGCGGCGGCCCGTGACAACGTGAGCTTCAGCTTGTCTCTCGGCGTCCCGGCTTATGCGTATGCCCCGCCGCCCCCGCCCGTCTACTATGCGCCGAGTGCGTACTACTACGCTCCGGCCCCGGTGGTCTACTACGAACCAGCGCCCGTTTACTACTCGCAACCGGCGTTCGGATTCACTATCCGCGATGGCCATCGTCACGGGTATCGCCACGGGTACAGGCATCATCGCAATTGGTAAGTATCAGCGGTCAGCGACTAGCATTCAGCTGTTAGCTTGAATCGGGTCGCTGGCCTCTATTTCCGGCGCGACATGAAAACGAGGCGCTCGAAAAGGTGCACATCCTGCTCATTCTTGAGCAGCGCCCCGTGGAGCGGCGGAATGATTTTGTGAGTGTCCTGGCTGTGCAGCGTCTCCGGCGGGATATCTTCCGCCATCAATAGTTTCAACCAGTCGAGCAGCTCGGAGGTCGAAGGCTTCTTCTTCAAGCCGGGCACCTCGCGTATCTCGAAAAACGACTGCAGGGCTTCCCTCAGCAGGTTCTTCTTGATGTCCGGGTGATGCACGTGCACGATCCGCTCCATTGTCTCGTGGTCGGGAAATCGAATGTAGTGAAAGAAGCAGCGTCGCAGGAAGGCGTCGGGCAGCTCCTTCTCGTTGTTGCTGGTGATGACCACCAGCGGGCGATGCTTCGCGTGGACGAGCTCCTGGGTCTCGTAAACGTAGAACTCCATCCGGTCGAGCTCGCGCAGCAAATCGTTGGGGAACTCGATATCGGCCTTGTCCACCTCGTCGATCAGCAGCACGGCGGGTGTGTCCGACAGGAACGCCTTCCACAACATGCCTTGCACGATGTAATTGCGAATGTTGTGCACGCGCTCGTCGCCCAGCTGCGAGTCCCGCAGCCGCGACACGGCGTCGTACTCGTAAAGCCCGTGCTGCGCCTTGGTGGTGGACTTGATGTGCCATTCGTAGAGCGGCCTGCCGAGCGCTCTTGCGATCTCGATCGCCAACATGGTCTTGCCCGTGCCCGGCTCGCCCTTGACCAGCAGCGGACGCTCGAGCGTCAACGCGGCATTGACCGCCATCATGAGGTCGTCCGTTGCAATGTACGTGTCGGTGCCCTCGAATCGCTTCATCTTCTTCCTTCCAGGAAATCCGTTATGCCACCTGCCCCGGGCCGCGGAGCGCCGCGAGGTCCGTCTTGCGGTCCACGTCCAGCAATATTCCCGCGTCGTCGCACTCTATCAGCTTGACCTCGTCAAGGTGGCGCTCCAGCACTGCCCGCGCACCCTGGTCGCCGTCGAGTGCGAGCAGCTCGTCGCGCATCGCGGCGCCAAAGCCGACAGGATGTCCGCGCTCTCCCTTGTACGCGGGCGCCGCGATCAACGCTGCGGTTCCCAGGGCCTCCAGAATCCGCTTGATCGTCTGCGGCGAAATCCCGGGCATGTCTGCAAGCGCGACCAACCAGCCATCGGCGTTGCGTGACTGCGCGATGCCATGCGCCAGGCTGGCACCCATCCCGCGCGCGGCGCCCTGGAACATCGTGACCAGGCATCCCTCCTGCTCGAGCATGTCGTAGAGCGGGAAGTCGCCCCAGCGCACGACGGCCACCACATCCGGAAGCACGGCGAGCAAATTGCGAGCCGCGTGCGCCGCGATGGCCACCCCGTCTTCGAGCGGGTGCAGCAATTTGTCACCGCCGAAGCGCGAACCGCGTCCGGCGGCGAGCAGGACTGCCACGATATTCCCCGAAGGCGGGCTCATACAGTGGCATTATAATTACTCTGGCGCTCCTTCGAACGGACGCAAAGTTGCCGCGCCGTTCAACTCGCTACCTCACTCGACACTCGACCCTCGACACTCAATATGCCCCGCTTCGCCGCCAATCTCACCATGCTGTGGAACGAAGTCGAATTCACGGAGCGCTTTGCTGCTGCCGCGAGAGCCGGATTCCAGGGCGTGGAGTACCTGTTCCCATATGACTACGACAAGAACCGCCTGGGCGAAGCTTTACAAAAACACAAACTGACACAGGTCCTGCACAACCTGCCGGCCGGAAACTGGGGTGCGGGCGAGCGCGGCATCGGCTGCCATCCCGATCGCGTCGCGGAGTTTCAAGACGGCGTAGGTAAGGCGATCGAGTACGCGACCGCGCTCGGCTGCAAGCAGGTGAACTGTCTTGCCGGCATCCGGCCCGCGCATCGTGACCCTGGCGACGCGCGCGAGACCTTTATCCGCAACCTGCAATTCGCTGCGCCCCGGCTCGCGGCAGCCGGCATCAAGCTGCTGATGGAACCGATCAACACTCGCGACATCCCCGGTTTCTTTCTCACGCACACGAAACAAGCGCTCGACATCATTACTGCGGTCGGCTCCGACAATCTCTTCGTCCAGTACGACATTTACCACATGCAGATCATGGAGGGCGACCTCGCCACCACGATCGAAAAGAACCTGAAACTCATCCCGCACATGCAGCTCGCCGACAACCCGGGACGGCACGAACCCGGCACGGGCGAGATCAATTACGACTTTCTGTTCAGGCACATCGACGGTCTCGGATATCCCGGCTGGATCGGCTGCGAATACAAGCCCGCGTTGACGACCGACGCCGGCCTCGGATGGATCAAGCCCTATCTTGGACGACCCGATTGACGCGTACGCACTGTGTAGAATAGCGACGCATCGATCCAGCACGTGGGAGACGTCATGATCAAGTCCGTCGCTCGAGCCGCAGGCCTCGCGCTGCTGTGGGTCGCGGCGCCGGGGCTCCTGGCGCAGTCCTGGCCAGCAAAACCGGTCCGCTACATCGTGCCCTTTCCTCCGGCTGGGACGGCCGACATCCTCACGCGCTGGGTCGCCGAAAAGCTGTCTCCGGCGCTGGGGCAGCAGGTGATCGTGGAGAATCGCGCCGGCGCCGCCGGAGCGGTGGGCACGGAGATCGTGGCCAAGGCGCCGCCCGATGGCTATACCATACTGATGGGGACGGTGGCGCAGACGATCAGCGAAACTCTCTACACCAAGCAGCCGTTCTCGTTCGCGCGCGACCTGGCGCCGGTCGCGCTCGTGGCACGTGTGCCCAACGTGATGGAGGTGCACCCTTCGCTGCCGGTGAAAACGGTAAAGGAGTTCATCGCGCTGGCGAAGGCACGGCCCGGGCAGATCAACTACGCATCCTCGGGCAGCGGCACGTCGATACACATGTCGGGCGAACTGTTCAAAATGCTGACCCGCGTAGACATCAACCACATTCCCTACAAAGGTTCGGGACCGGCGCTGATCGACCTGGTCGGCGGCCACGTGTCGGTGATGTGGGATAACCTGCCGTCCTCGATGCCGCACATCAAAAGCGGGCGGCTGCGGCCAATTGCGGTCACCACCGCGGCGCGCTATCCGGGACTTTCCGAGTTACCGACGATCGCCGAATCGGGCTTGCCCGGCTATGAGGCTAGCTCATGGTTCGGAGTGGTGGCGCCGGCGGGAACGCCGCGCGAGATCGTTACGCGCTTGAATACCGAGATCAACCGCGCGCTGAACCTTCCCGATATGCGGGAGCGCTTCGCGCAGCAAGGGGCGATCCCCGGTCCGGGCACACCGGAAGATTTCGGCAACTTAATCCGCTCCGGAATCGCCAAATGGGCGAAGGTCGTGAAGGTCTCCGGGGCAAAGGTCGATTAGGGAAGCCCTGAAAAAGGGTACAGGTCAATTCAAAAATAGTTATTGCGACTTGACCGAGCGTACGAGGGTGTCAGGAACCTTAGAGTTTAGGGTTCCTGACACCCTAACGATAGAGGATCGCAAGAGATCGGGCCCAGCACCGACTAACTTACGAAGAATGTGTTTCTCCTCAACCTTGCGCGGGGTTGAATGATCATCAGCCATTTATCAATCAGTTCTGTTTACTTTCGGGAGAGAATAAATGAGCAACGTCGGTTTCATCGGTCTCGGCATCATGGGCAAGCCCATGGCGGCCAACCTCATCAAGGGCGGCCACACGCTGTACCTGAATTCGAGGAGCGGCGTTCCTCAGGAATTGACCGCGGCGGGCGGCAAGGCGTGTGCCAGCGCGAAGGAAGTCGCGCAAAAGGCCGACATCATCATCACCATGGTTCCCGATACGCCGGATGTCGAGAAGGTGCTGTTCGGCGCGAATGGAGTCGCGGAGGGCATCTCGAAGGGCAAGACCGTTGTGGACATGAGCTCCATCTCGCCGATAGAGACCAAGAAATTCGCCAAACGCATCAACGAGCTCGGCTGCGAGTACGTGGACGCACCGGTGTCGGGTGGTGAAGTCGGCGCCAAGAACGCCGCGCTCACCATCATGGTCGGGGCCAGCCAGGCGGCTTTCGACGCGGTCAAATCCATTTTCGAGCTCATGGGGAAGAACATCACGTTGGTGGGCGGCAACGGCGACGGCCAGACGTGTAAGGTGTGCAACCAGATCATCGTCGCGCTGAACATCGAGGCGGTGGGCGAAGCGCTGGTATTCGCATCGAAAGCGGGCGCCGATCCCGCCAAGGTGCGCCAGGCGTTGATGGGCGGGTTCGCCGCGTCGCGCATACTCGAAGTGCACGGCGAGCGCATGATCAAGCGGACATTCGACCCGGGCTTCCGTATCGAGCTGCATCAGAAGGACCTGAGCCTCGCGCTTTCCGGCGCGCGAGCGATGGGGATGTCCCTGCCCAATACCGCCACCGCCCAGGAATTGTTCAACTCGTGTACGGCGAGTGGCGGCGCGAAGTGGGACCACTCGGCGCTCGTGCGCGCGCTCGAAAAGATGGCGAACCACGAAGTGAGCAAGCAGTAAGTGGTTAGCGGTTCCTGGGCGTTGGATTGCCGTGCTGCTGCTGGTCGCAACGGCGACGAGCGCGGCAGCGCAGGCGTATCCCAGCAAGCCCATCCGGCTGATCGTGCCGTTCGCAGCCGGCGGACCTGGGGACTTACAGGGGCGGCTGATCGGAGCAAAACTCACCGAGGCCTGGGGCCAGCAGGTAATCATCGAAAACCGTGGCGGGGCCAATGGCATCATCGGCTTCGAGATCGGCGCCAGGGCCGACCCGGACGGGCACACGATGATCATGCTGACGGCGGGCTTCACGATCAACGCGACGCTCTATCCCAAGTTGCCGTACGACAGCATTCGCGATTTCGCGCCGGTCTCACAGATAAGCTCGGGGCCGGGGATACTGGTCGTGCATCCTTCACTGCCCGCACATTCGGTGAAAGAGCTGATTTCTCGAAATACATACAGTCCGAAATCGTCAAGTGGGCACGTGTCGTGAAGACTTCGGGCGCGAAACCCGAGTAATCGCGTTGATCGCGTAGCGTTCCGGACCTGGACCGACACCGATGGCGCCGGTAAATTGCTCTCTATCGTGCCTCCGCCGCTCGGCCGGCGATCGAGCTATCCCGGCTTTTCGGAGTTTGGTGTAAATTCCGGGTTCCCCGACATCCGGAAGACAGGAATGGCTCCGTTCTCGAACGACCATGCAAGCGTCGAGCACCTCAAGCACGGCTCGCAACCCGCGGCTTCCACCGGCCGATTCGTCGAAGCCGGCGGTTTGCGGCTGCACTATCTGGACTACGGCAGTGGTAACAAGACCCATCACGAAAATGAGGGCCGTCCGCCGATGCTTTGCGTGCACGGAGGCGCCGCCCATGGGCATTGGTTCGACTATATCGCGCCGTACTTCAGCTCGGACTACCACGTGCGAGCGCTGGATCAGCGGGGCCATGGCAACAGTGACTGGGTGGATCCACCCGCATATTCCTACCAGGACTACGCCTCCGACCTCGCGCAGGTAGCGGAAAAGCTCGATCTGCGCGATTTCGTGCTGATCGGGCACTCCATGGGCGGCATGGTCTCACTCGTCTATGCGGCAACCTATCCGGGCCGGGTCGGAAAGCTCGTGATAGTCGATACGTCCATGAAGCTGAACGAGGAACGCATCGCGGCGATGCGCGATCGCGGTTCGCGTCCAGGCAGCAGTTACGCCACGCGCGAAGAACTGATAACGCGGCTATCGGATGCTGCCAGCCGGCACACTGGCGAGCCCCGAAGTCATTCGCCATATGGGCGCGCACAGTGCCCGACAGTTTCCCGACGGCACCTGGCGGCACAGGTTCGACCGGAATGTCTACGCCATACGCGAAAGTGTGGACGGAATGCAGTACTGGGAGCGGATCAAGATACCGACGCTGCTCATCAAGGGTGACCGCAGCCCGCGCATCACTCCGGAAATCTACGCCGGCGTGAAGGCGCGCTGCCCGCAGGCCGAGCTCGCCGAGGTTCCCATGAGCGATCATCACGTCACGCTCGACAACCCGTCCGGGTTCGCGCAAGCGCTGAAAGCATTCCTCGAGAAATAGGCGTTTCAGCAAGGAGAGTGATCCGATGAGCGAAGAAAGCTTCAAGCGCGGACCAACGCCTCGCTGCGCACCGCGCAGAGGGTATTCGACCAGTGGGAAGAGAAGCAGGACGAGTGGAAGGGAATCTGATGAAACAATGTTAAATGCTTAATGTTTAGTGCTCAATTGAAATATTCGCTCACATTCAACATTAAGCATTCAAAATTAAGCATTGCCTATCAGGCCCAGGCTCTTGAAACGCAGGAAGAGTTCACGACAGGCCCACGCGTCCGTGGCTGCGTAGGTGATCTGCGCCGCAGACAGCTTCGCCGCAGCCCAGTTCGACGTGCGGGCGCCTTTCGGTATCCGGAATCCCAGGAAGATCCCGGCGAGATTGCGTACGCCGGTCTGTTTGTAGCCGCAGCGGCGCGCGACGATACCGAGATCGAGCACGGTCTGCTCCTTGAACGGAAACAGCAGTCTGAGCGCGCGCAGGTCGTCTGCCATTGCCACACCGGCCTTGACGATGCGCGGTTCCGCCAGCACCCCGGCGAGCTCCTCGAACACAGCCGGCTCGCGCAATTGGAAAAGATACACTGCACGGGCCGTCGCCGCCTGGGCGAGGCACGGCAGATATACTTCCCCCTTCCTGAAGGCCGGACGCGTCTCCGTATCGAATCCTACGACCAGCTCCTCCCGGATGTCCGCCGCCGCACGCTCAAGATCCCGAGGCGTGCTCACCAGGCAAACCTCTCCTTCGTACCGGCGGATCGGCAGGTTCGCCAACTCTTCCCGACTGATCTCACGCGCAATCGAGCGTTCCTCCTCGAGAGTCGTTGTCATGACCGATCGTGCTTGACAGGAATTGCCGGCAGGCTAATAGAAAGACTCTTTCAGGTTGGCTGCGCCGCGCTCGACCAGGTAACCGAGCTCCGCCTTGGACTCCATGGTGGCGCGGTCGATGTTGAACTGTATTGCCCTTTCAGGCGCGTTCGTGCCTTTGATGGTGAGTATGGTCAGCGTGTCCTTGACCTCCCATTCATGAGAGCCGCGCATGCCCGGAGGCCCGTAAATGACGTCCCCGGGTCCGACGTCGTAGGTGTTTCCTTCTATGTCTCTCACGATTCCCCTGCCGGCGACAACGTAGTGAAAGGTCTCGATCAGGTGCCAGTGCAGGTGCTCGTGCGTGCCGGGCCCGAAAGTCGCGAGTCCTACGCTGATGCGTTCGCTCGGATGCTCGGTGCTCCCCGCCAGCTTCCTGATAGTTAGGCCTTTAATTACACCCGGCGATGTCGGCACCGACGATTCATTGAATACTTTCAGGTCTGATTTCACTTTCATGTTCGCCTCCATCCGTTAATTCGAATCGGATCGCCCGATATTCTGTTCATTGATTCCTGCGCGATCAAAGCGCCCGCTTGGGCTTCGCTTCGCGCAACGGCGCACCGCCAGCCGCAATCTCGCGCAAAAGGTCAGCCGGCTTCCAGCGCGCGCCGTAACGCTGGTGCCATTCCTCGACCTGTCGGTAAACCTCGCGCGAGCCGACCGTGTCGCCCCAATACATCAGGCCGCCGCGGTAGCGCGGGAAGCCGAAGCCATGGAGCCACATGACGTCGATGTCGCTCGCCCGATAGGCCTTGCCCTCCTCCAGGATCTTGCAGGCCTCGTTCACCGAGGCGCATAAGAGGCGGCGCAAGATCTCCTCGTCGGTGAAGGTGCGCTGCGGTATGGCGAATTCGCGCGCGACGTCCGCGATCACGCTCTTCACCACCTCGTCGGGATGCGGCGTGCGGTCGCCCTTTTCGTAGCGATACCAGCCGGCGCCGGTCTTCTGTCCCTTGCGTCCCATCTCGACCAGCCGGTCGGGCACGTGCAGCTTGCGGTAGTTCGGATCCGCGGCCGCGCGCCGCTTGCGGGTGTCATAGCTGATGTCGAGGCCCGAGAGGTCGCTGACCGCGAACGGACCCATCGGGTAGCCGAAATCGACCATCACCTTGTCGATTTGCTCCGGCAGCGCACCCTCCTCCAGCATCAGCATCATCTCGGTGACGAACGGCGCTCGGCTGCGATTGGCGGCGAAGCCGTCGCAGGTCCCGGCGACCGCGCTGATCTTGCCGATGTCACGCCCTATCTTCATGGCGCCGGCAATCGTCTCGATGGAGGTCTTAGTGCCCTTCACCACTTCGTACAGCTTCATGACGTTCGCGGGCGCAAAGAAGTGCGCCCCGGCGACGTCCTGCGGCCGTTTCGTCACGCCCGCCATGATGTCGGTGTCTATCGCCGAGGAATTGGTGAGGAGCAGCGCTCCGGGCTTCATGACTGCGTCGAGCTTCGCGAACACTTCCTTCTTGATGTCCACTCTCTCGAACACGGCTTCGATGACGACGTCGCAGTCCGCGATGTCCTCGTAGCGCTCGACCGGTTGGATGAGCGGCAGCCGCTCATCCATCTCGGCCTGCGTGATGCTGCCGCGCTTGACGCTGACCGCGTAGTTGTCGCGCACCCGCTGCATGCCCTTGTCGAGCGCCTCGCGCGTGACCTCGAGCACCTTCACGGGGATGCCGACATCGGCAAAGCACATGGCGATGCCGCCGCCCATGGTGCCGGCGCCGATAACGGCCGCTGTCTTGACCCGCGGCGGCTTCAGATCCTTGGGCGCGTTGGGAATCTTGGCGACCTCCCGCTCGGCGAAGAACGCGTAGCGCAGCGCTTTCGCCTCGTCGGAATTCTCCAGCTCGGCGAACAGCCGCCGCTCGGTCTGCAGGCCCTCCTCGAACGGCTGCGTGGTCGCAGCTTCCACGCAGGCGATGCAGTTATAGGGCGCCTTCTGATTGCGCGCCTTTCTCGCTATTGACTTGCGCATGGCCTCGAACATGCCGGGGTCGGCCTTCGCGTCGGCGAGCCGGTCGGTCTTGTCGCGTACGCGCGGCAACGGTCGCTTCGCGGCGATGCTCTTGGCGAAACGGATCGCCTCCTTGCGCAGGCCCTTTTCATCGACGATGGCATCGATGATGCCAAGCTTCTTCGCCTCCTCCGCAGGCACGTGGCGCCCGCTCACTATCATTTCCATCGCAGCCTTCGGGCCGATCAGGCGGGGCAGCCGTTGCGTGCCGCCACCGCCGGGCAGGATGCCGATGAGCACTTCGGGCAGCCCCACCTTCGCGCCCGGCACCGCGATCCGGTAGTGGCTGGAAAGCGCGTGCTCCAGCCCGCCGCCCAGAGCAAAGCCATGAATCGCTGCCACGATCGGCTTCGTGCTCTGATCGAGCACGTCGTGGCTGTTACGCGGGAGCGCCGGGCGCGGCTTGCCGAACTGCCGGATATCGGCGCCCGCGATGAAGCTGCGGCCGGCGCCGATCAGCACCATCGCACTCACGTTCGGATCGGCCACGCCCTGGTCAACCGCGGCGATGATGCCCTCGCGCACGCCCGGTCCCAGCGCGTTCACGGGCGGGTTATCGACCGTGATCACGCCCACTCCGTCCTCCACCTCGAACCGCACGACGGGGGACTCGCTCATCGCTCGCCCCAGAAATGTAGCGGGGCCGGTCCGCTACATTTCTTACTCATAACCAAAATGAGGTACATAAATCAGATCCTTATCGCATTCGATGGAAATGGATCTTCATCTCCTGCCGCATTCGACCGGCTCGCCGGTCGTTCTAAGCCCGCGCGTTCAGCGTTCCTGATCGAGCAAGCGCTCCGTGAGCGCATCCTCCCATTAATTGTGACGGCGCGCGGGCTAAAGCGCCGCGCGCTTATTCGTCCCGGCCGTAGTGGATACGCCGGTAGGGCACGCTCGGCACCGATTTCGAGATGCGCAGGTCGACCATCATCGGGCCGGGCTTGGCCACGAATTCCTTCACGGCAGAGGTCAACTCGTCCATGGAGGTCGCCTTCTTACCCCGCCCGCCAAAGGCAACCCCGACCTTGCCCAGGTCCGGCGTAGTGATCTGGGAGCCTCTCGTTTCCATTTTGTGCGCGTCGAGCTTGTAGTACTCCGCGCCGAGCGCTTCATTGTTCATCACGACCACCAGCAACGGCATGTCATAGCGAACGGCCGTCTCGAACTCCGCCAGGTGCATCATCACGCTGGCGTCGCCGTCGAGCAGCATGAGCGGCTTGCCCGTGGCCACGACCGCCCCCATCGCCGCTGGCAGCATCTGCCCGATGCAGCCGAAGAAGTGACCGCCCTGCACCAGGCCACGCCGGCGCGTCATCAGCATGCTGCAGAACGCCGAGGTCATGCCGCTGCCGGACATCAAGCCTATCTCCGGCGGCACGATCTGGTCGATGGCGATCACGGCCTCGCGCGGGTCGACGGTGCCCGGCTCGATCTCGAACTCGGTGCGGTCCGCGTTGTGATTGACCAGCTTCGACTTCACGTCGGGCGTACGGTAACCGGTTCCCTTGACGCCGCGCGCGGCCAGCAGTTTCTCCATTTCTTCCACGCCGATCTTCGCGTCCGCCTGCACGTAAGCATCGGCGAACCTGGCGTTGCCCATCATGAGGTGCGCCTTCGAATCGATGTGCACGTAGCGGGCATTGGGATACATGTAGCCGTTCTCGAGCGTGTGGCGGTTGAGGCTCGCTCCGACTCCGATCACGCAATCGGCTTCGTGACAAAGATGCATCGCCGTGCGCGAGCCGTACACCCCCGAGATGCCGCCGTGGTACTCGCTTTCGTTCAGGAAGGTTTTCGTCAACAGTGTCGTCATGATCAGCGCGCCGATACGCTCGCCGAGCTTCAATACGGCCTGTCCCGCGCCGGCCCACTGCGCGCCGCGACCGACGATGATCACCGGCTTCTTGGCGCCGGCGATGATATCGGCGGCGCGTTCCAGCGCTTTCGCATCCGGATGCACGGCCCCGCGCGTGAAGAACTCGGAGGACGGCTTGTACGGCTCGCCCTCATCCTCGAACTTCTTTTGCTGGATGTCCATCGGGCAGCTCAGCATGATCGGGCGGTTCTCGAGCTTCGCCAGGTAGAACGCCTTGCGCACGGCTTCGTCCGCAAGATCGGGCGAGAGCAGCTGGACAAATCCGCTTTCACATGCCGCGGCAAAGCGCGACTGGTCCAGGAACTGCGTATATTCCTCGTCCGTGCTCGGCGCCTCGCCACAGAAAGCGACGAGCGGCGATCCCGCGCGGCTGGCGGTCACCAGCGCCGTGGCGAGCTGCGTCACGCCCGGGCCGCAAGTCGCGGTGGCAACGCCCGGGGTGTGCGTGGTCCGCGCATAGCCGTCGGCCATACCCAGCCCCGCGCCCTCGTGACGGACTTCGTGTATTTTGACGCCCAGCCTGTCGAGCGCGTAGATCCAGTACATGTTGCCGTCGCCCATCATGCCGAACGTAGCGTTGGTACCTTCCTCCTTGAATGCGTGGGCCAGTCTCTCGTACACCTTCATGTTTGCAGCTCCCCTCTTGAATTTGCTGTCAATGAACAAAAGTCCGTAATGAACCAGGGGCCAGTCCCCCATACTCCCTAAAGGCCCGCATCTTTCATTCCGATTCGGGCTCTCGGGGTTTCGCCAAGCCCGCATGCCGCAGGCGCAACTACGCGCGATGCGGACAGCACGATGCCGGTTCCACGGCAGTCATGAAGCATGCGAGCTTTCCACTTTCTCGAAATCGATGCGCTCAACCACGGGCAGGCCTTGGAGATGACGCCGCAGGCAGTCAAGGCCCATTTCCACCGCGCCCAGCCGCACCCAGTCGCGGCCGCCGACGATGCGGCTGCGCCGCGATGTCACGCCGCGCTCGGTTGCGATCGCCAGGCAGATGGTGCCTGCGAATTCGATACGATCCGCCCCTTCGTCGAGGTCGATCAGGACGGCCAGCGCGTGGGTCGAGGCAGTGCGACGCTGCGCCGCGCGCGCCACGGCTTCGGCCATCTCGCGAGAAATGGAGTTCTTCGTGGGAACGCCATCGAGCCCGACGGCGGCGCACACCTCGCCGAGGTCACGCGCCACGATGCCTCGATGAAACACTTTCTCGGCTCCCGGGAGGTGCGCGATGCGCGCCGCGATCTGCCCGCTCGTGAAGGTCTCAACGATGGAGAGCGACCCGTGACGGCTCGCAAGCTCCGCCAGCACCACCCCTTCAAGCGTCCGATCGTCTTCCGCCAGGATGAAGTTGCCGAGACGCTTGCGCACTTCCCGCTCGACCGGCGCGAGTTTCGCGCGCACATCATCCATGTCGCTGCCACGCACGGTGAGCTTGGTCTCGAGCTGCGGGTAGTGCGCGCGGAAACCGAGCTTGACGCTGCCGTCGGGGGCGAGCGCTTCCACCCCCGCAAGCAACGAGTCGGCGTGCGATTCGCCTATCCCGTAGGAATGGAAACGCTTCAGATAGATCGCGGTCTGCTTGCCGCTCTTCGCGAGGAGGCGCGGAATGATCTGCTCCTCCAGCATGCGGCGCAGCTCGCGCGGGACGCCGGGCGTGAAAAAGAACCGTGCTTTGGCGATGTCGAGAGCGAAGCCGCAGGCCGTGCCGACGGGGTTGTCGAGGACCTCGGCGGTGGCGGGCAACATGGCCTGCTTCCTGTTGTTGGGCGGCATCACCCGGCTGCGCCGCTGGAAGTAGGATTCCATCCGCGCCAGCCATTCCTCGCTCAGGATAAGGTCGACGCCGGCGGCCTGGGCCGCGATTTCCTGCGACAGATCGTCTACCGTAGGCCCCAGCCCGCCATTGACGATCACCGCGTCGGCGCGCTGACCCGCCAGCTTGAAGGCCAGCAGCAGACTGTCGCGATCGTCTCCGACCGTGGTCTCCCACTTTACCGAGAGCCCGAAATCCTCCAGCTTCTGGCTGATGTAGCTGAAGTTGGTATTGACGATCTTGCCGGTAAGCACCTCGTCACCGGTGCATATGACTTCGATACGCATGAGCTATCCACGAATCATAGCGCGTCCTGCAGCCGTCGCGTTGGAGCGGGTCCGAGGCGCGGACTCGGATTGCACCTGCCAGGCAAACGGCGCAATTGGACTCGAATACCTGAATTCGGCCCCCCGCTCGTGTACTTATTAAGGGCCAAAACAGGTCTTTTCACCCTGCCGGGACGAGCCCCCCCGAGGAATTCCAGAATACCTTCCGGGTGGAAGTTCAGAAATGGGCGACGCTGGCGAAAGAGATAGGAGTCAAGCCTGAGTACGCGTCGCTGCGATAAAAATCCATCCGATGGCCAGGGGAACGAGAACGGCCAGCAACCAGGAAAACGTAAAACCAGCCACTACGAATCCCACTCGAAGAACAGGCCCCAAGCCACGATGGCGAGCATGACCAATCCCAGAGCAAGTGCCACTTTCTTCATATTTTTTTGCTGCGACTCCGGCCTGGACTCCCGACGTGGGATCCGACCGGCAAGACCAATCAGTCGGCCGACAGCCGCGCAACCATCTGGTCGCGTGCTTTTCCGCCCCACTCCAGCACCTCCACCTTCACCCAAGTCTTGCCTTTCTTGCGGAATCCGAGCCGGGTGGCTGCCTGCTCCGACAAATCGATGATCACCCCGCGCTTTTGCATTTTCGGCGCGGGCCCCCTATCGTTGATCCGGATCTCTTCCGAGCGCCCATTGCTCAAGTTCGTCACCTTCACGCGGGTGCCCAACGGGTAGGTCGGATGGGCTGCCACCATGTCCGTCTTGTCGAACGGCTCGCCGCTTGCTGTTTTCCGCCCGTGCAGGCCTTTGCCATAGTAAGAGGCCATACCCGTGCGCGTGCCCTTGGCCTGCTTGCCCTTTGACTGCTCACCCTTCGGTTTCGTGTCCTTCTGCTGCGCACTGGCGTGCATATCCGTGCCCGGACGGGACGCCATGGCTGGAGCATCCGCCCACGCGAAAATCGACGCGATCAGCACCAGGGTGGGGAAAACGGGCTTGCGCTCCACTTGAATTACCATTTACATCCTGTTGATTTGTCGCGACAAATGACTTATCATGCGCGCCGCACAACGACCGCGCGATTCCAGAGTCATATAGAGCAGACATGAAGGTTGAAAGAGAAGTTTCACGACGGCGCACGTTTGCCATCATCTCCCACCCGGACGCGGGCAAGACCACGCTCACGGAAAAGTTGCTGCTGTACGCCGGCGCGATACATATTGCCGGCAGCGTGAAGGCGCGCAAAGCCTCGCGCTACGCAACCTCGGACTGGATGGAAATCGAGAAGCAGCGCGGCATCTCGGTGGCGAGCTCGGTGATGCAGATGGAGTACCGCGACTGCGTCATCAACCTGCTCGACACGCCGGGCCACAAAGATTTCTCCGAGGACACCTATCGCGTACTGACCGCGGTGGACGCCGCGCTGATGGTGATAGACGCCGGCAACGGCATCGAGCCGCAGACGCTGCGCCTGCTGCAGGTGTGCCGCGCGCAGAATATGCCGGTCATCACGTTCGTCAACAAGATGGACCGCGAGGTGCGCGATCCCCTCGATCTGGTCGACGAGATCGAGCGCACGCTTGAAATGCCGGTGGTGCCGTGCACCTGGCCGGTCGGGATGGGCAAATCGTTCAAAGGGGTGTTCGACCTGCGCAGCGACAGCATGCGCGTGTTCCGGCCGGGCGAAGACCGCCTTGCGCACAACGACGAAATCATCGAGGGCATTGCCAACCCGGCGTGCGGGGCGCGCTTCGGGGATACCTTTACCCAGGCGCGGCAGGAAATCGGCCTGGTGCAGGGCGTATCCCCCGCCTACGAACGGAACGCCTTCCTCGCCGGGAAGCAGACGCCTCTGTTCTTCGGCTCGGCCATCAACAACTTCGGTGTCAAGGAAGTGCTGGACGCGCTGGTGGAATTCGCGCCGCCTCCGCGGCCGCGCCAAGCGATACAGCGGCTGGTCGATCCGATGGAGGAGAAATTCTCCGGCGTGGTCTTCAAGATCCAGGCCAACATGGACCCGGGGCACCGCGACCGCGTCGCGTTCATCCGCGTGTGCTCGGGCCACTTCGAACGCGGCATGCTGCTCGAGAACTGCCGCACGGGAAAAGATTTCCGGCCGAACAGCGTCGTGTCGTTTCTCTCGCAGCGCCGCGAGCTGGTGGAGGACGCCTACGCCGGCGACATCATCGGCATCCCCAACCACGGCGTGCTGCAACTCGGCGACACGCTAACCGAGGGCGAGGACCTGCAGTTCACCGGATTGCCGTTCTTCGCGCCCGAGCTGTTCCAGACGGTGGAGATCGCCGATCCGCTGCGCAGCAAGCAGCTGCGCACGGGCCTCGCCCAGCTCGGCGAGGAAGGCGCAATCCAGGTGTTCCGTCCGGTTGCGGGCGGTGCGCTGCTGCTGGGCGCCGTGGGCAACCTGCAGTTCGAAGTCGTAGCGCACCGCCTGCGCCACGAGTACGGCTGCGCGGCGCGGCTGACACCCGCCCGATATACCGCCGCGCGGTGGATCACGGCGGACGATGAGCAGGATCTGAAGCGGTTCATCGACGCCAACTCTCACCGCGTCGCGTACGATGCCGTCGATGCGCCGGCGTTCCTTGCCGTGCACGATGTCGAGATCAAGGTCGCGCGCGAGCTATGGCCCAACATCCGCTTCCATGCCCTGCGTGAGCACGCCGGGCTGGTGTTCCAGTCCGATCTCGTAGCGTAAGGTTTTTCAGAGGTTTCCTAACCGCCTGCCGCTTTGCGCAGCCTGCGGGCGGGAAGCACGCCTCTCTTGCCGTTATCGAGATTCACGTCGTCCCGGACACAGTTCTTGTCTCCGGGCGTCCAGTTCGCGCACCACCCTTCGATCTCCTGCCGGGTCACTCTCGCTTCAGCGACTGCATGATCGGTGCCGATGCCGGACTTCGATATGACAGTCGGGGCCCAGTGCTTGCTCCCCAGTGAAAGCCATTCGGTCTGCGCAGCACCCATCGCCGCACCTGCAAGCACGGCTGCCGCAACCGATACCAATGACCTGACGATTTTCATGGCCTTTCCCCTAATGCAAAACTGCCCGCAGACTTGTAACAGAGCGGAAGAAAAGATTCTATATTGGTCCTCGCTAGAGGGTGCCGTTAGCCCGCGGGCGGTGTTGCGTAAAGAGTGTGAGGGAACAATGTCCCACACTTGACAAGCTCGCCACCCGACCGTAATAATTTGTCAGGTTGTCTGACAACTGGAATCGTAGCCATGAGTGCGCCTTCCCAAATCGCTCGTCCCGTCCGCCTGAGCGACGAGGTCAGCCGCGCCCTTGAGCAGCGAATACGGTCGACCGAGTATCGTCCCGGCAGCCAGCTGCCCACTGAGAAGCAATTGGCCGAAACCTTCGGGGTGAGCCGCGCCGTGGTGCGCGAGGCCGTCGCGCGCCTGAAGGCGGAAGGCTACGTCGAGACGCGACAGGGCGCGGGTGCGTACGTGTCCATCCGGCCTGGGCTGTCGAGCTTCAAGCTGATCGCGGGAAACGGCCAGGCCGGGAACGACGTCGGGCACGTGTTCGAGCTGCGGGCGGCGGTTGAAACCACGGCTGCCGGGCTTGCTGCGGAGCGGCATACGCCGGAGGACCTGAAGGCGATGCGCCGCGAGCTCGACCGCATGAGCAGTGCGATCCGCACCGCAGCGGACGGGACCAACGCCGACGACGCGTTCCACCGCGCCGTTGCCGCAGCCAGCCACAATCCGTATATCCAGCGTTTCGTCGAATTCCTCGGTCACCATCTCTCTGATAGCCGCCGGCCGACATGGAGCGAGGCCGGGCGTGCGGCAGGCAAGCCGCACGCCGCTCAGGACGAGCACGAGCGGCTCTACGCCGCGATCGCTCGCGGGAGCGCGCGCGCCGCCCGCGCAGCCGCGATTACGCACCTGCGCAATTCGGCAAGGAGGCTCGGGATCAAATGAACGCCACCCGTGACTGGCGCACGCCGGTGGTCGGTACTGGTGTGCGGCGGTCTCCTGCTCTCGCTGGGGATGGGCATCCGCCACGGCTTCGGCCTTTTCCTGCAGCCGATGACGATGGACCTCGGATGGGGGCGCGAGACCTTCGCCTTCGCACTGGCCCTGCAGAATCTGCTGTGGGGCGCGGCGCAGCCCATAACCGGGATGATCGCGGACCGCTACGGCGCCGGCCGGGTGCTCGTTGCCGGTACTGCGTTATATGTCGCGGGCCTCATATTCATGGCGCTGTCGCAAACCGGGCTCGGTTTGACGTTGAGCGCGGGCCTCCTGATCGGACTCGGCCTCTCCGGCACCACATTCAGCATCATTTTTGGCGTCGTCGGACGCGCTTTCCCGCCGGAGAAACGCAGCATGGCGCTCGGCATTGTGGCCGCGGCGGGCTCATTCGGGCAATTCGCAATGCTGCCGCTGGAACAGACTCTCATCAGCAACTTCGGATGGTTCGACGCTCTGCTGATCATAGCGGTCATCGCCACGCTCATGGCGCCGCTCGCGGTCGGTCTGGTCGAGCGGCGCGCCGCCCCTGCCTCCGGCGTAGTCCGCCAATCCACCCGGGATGCAATCAAAGAGGCGATGAGCCATCGCGGCTTTGTGCTCCTGACCTTGGGATTTTTCGTGTGCGGCTTCCAGGTCATCTTCATCGGCGTGCACCTTCCGGCGTTCCTCCTGGATCGCGGCCTGTCGCCGCAAACCGGCATGATGGCGCTTGCGCTGATCGGCTTCTTCAACATCATCGGCACCTACATCGGCGGGTGGCTAGGCGGCAGGGTCAGCAAGAAGTACGTGCTTTCCGCCCTTTACCTGGGCCGAAGCATCGTGATCACGGTGTTCCTGCTGCTGCCCATCACGCCGCTTTCCGTCTATGTCTTCGCGGCGGCAATCGGATTGTTGTGGCTGGCGACGGTGCCGCTTACGAACGGACTGGTCGCGCAGATCTTCGGCGTACAATATCTTTCCATGCTCGCCGGCTTCGTCTTCTTCAGCCACCAGATCGGCAGCTTTCTCGGGGTGTGGCTCGGCGGATTCATGTTCGACCGGACCGGCTCGTACAATCTGGTCTGGGTAATCGCCATCGCTCTCGGCATCGTGGCGTCGATCCTGAATCTGCCGATAGACGAACGCGAGGTCCGGCGCGCCCCGAAACCCGCGGCTGCGTGAACAAGCCATTGCATTAGCCACAGATAAACACAGATACACACGGATAAGACCAACCCAGGAACAGCAAGCCATTGGGCCGCAGATAAACGCAGATAAACGCGAATGGGATCACCCAAGAACAGTGCTCTTGACCTCGAATTATGAAATCTGTGCTTATCTGTGTGTATCTGTGGCTCGAAAGTTTTGAGGAATTCCTCTGCGTGTATCTGCGTTTATCTGCGGCTGAATGCTTTGCTCTGAGAGTAGCTTTATGACCGCCGTAGCCGAACAGACTGCGGTTGATTTCGCCCGGCAGCGCGAAGTGGTCCATGCGTTGCGCGGATTCCTTCCGGCAGAAGCGGTGCTGTGGGAAACTGAAGACGTCACGCCGTATGAGTGCGACGGGCTCTCGGCCTACCGCCAGGTGCCGATGGTGGTGGCGCTTCCGGAAACGGAAGAGCAGGTTTGCCGCATACTCAGGATCTGCCATGAAATGCTCGTTCCGGTAGTCGCGCGAGGCGCTGGAACCGGGCTTTCGGGCGGGGCGCTGCCCCTCGGGAACGGGGTACTGCTCTCGCTCGCGAAATTCATGAGCATCCTGGAAGTTGATGATCGCGCGCGTATCGCACGTGTACAGCCTGGCGTACGCAATCTGGCCATTTCCGAAGCGGTCGCTTCGTACGGTCTGTATTACGCGCCCGATCCTTCGAGCCAGCTCGCGTGCTCCATCGGTGGCAATGTCGCGGAAAATTCCGGGGGCGTGCACTGCCTGAAGTACGGCCTGACCGTGCACAACATACTCAAGCTTCGCGTGGCGACCATCGAGGGCGAGATCGTGGAAATCGGCTCCGAGGCGCTCGATGCAGCCGGCTACGACCTGCTCGCACTGATGACCGGCTCCGAGGGCCTGCTCGGCGTAGTGACCGAAGTAACGGTCAAGCTCCTGCCGAAGCCGGAGTTCGCGCAGGTCGTCATGGCGGCGTTCGACGACGTGGAAAATGCCGGCCATGCGGTCGCCAACATCATCGCCGCAGGCATCATCCCCGCCGGCCTGGAAATGATGGACCAGGCGGCGACCTGCGCGGTAGAGGACTTCGCGCACGCCGGCTATCGAACCGATGTTGCGAGCATCCTGCTGTGCGAGTCCGACGGCACACAGGAGGAAGTTGCCGACGAGATCCGGCGCGTTCAGGAGATCATGGAGCGCAGCGGTGCGGTGCAGACGCAGGTATCGCGCGACGAGCCGGAGAGACTGCGCTTCTGGGCCGGGCGCAAGGCCGCGTTTCCGGCGGTCGGGAGCATCTCGCCCGACTACTACTGCATGGACGGTACGATACCGCGCAAGCGGCTGGGCGAGGTGCTGCGCAAGATCACGGCGCTGGAGCAGAAGTACGGCCTGCGCTGTGCGAACGTCTTCCACGCGGGCGATGGTAACCTCCATCCATTGATACTCTACGACGCCAACAAGCCCGACGAGTTGAGCCGCACCGAGGCCTTCGGCGGGGAGATACTCGAGTTGTGCCTGCAGGTCGGCGGCACCATCACTGGCGAGCACGGCGTGGGCGTCGAAAAAATCAACCAGATGTGCGTGCAGTTCGGCACGCCCGAGCTGCAGACCTTCCACGCCATCAAGCGCGCGTTCGACGAGCACGAGCTCCTGAATCCCGGCAAGGCGGTTCCTACCCTGCACCGTTGTGCCGAGTTTGGCCGCATGCACGTGCATGCCGGTCAGCAGAAATTCCCCGATCTTCCCCGGTTCTGAAAGCGTGATGGGTGATGGGTGATGGGTGACACGCAAGACGTCGTCGAGCAGCTCGCGGCGACGATCCGGGAAGCGGCGAAGGAGAAGCGCCCGCTTTGCATCCGCGGCGGCGGCACCAAGGATTTCTACGGCGGGGAAGTGAGAGGCGACAACCTCTACACCGGCAATTACCGCGGCATCGTCGAATACGAGCCCACTGAGTTGGTGATTACCGCGCGCGCCGGCACGCCGCTTGCGGAGGTGGAGGCCGCATTGCGCGAGAGAGGTCAGATGCTCCCCTTCGAGCCGCCGCATTTCGGTGAGATTCCCTCACCGCTATCCGACCCCTCGCGTGCTGCGCGGCTCTCCCCGAGCGGAGAAGGGCACATCGTGCCGCCGGAGCGAAAGGGAAGGATGGCTACTTTGGGAGGCTGCGTCGCTGCGGGTTTGTCCGGCCCCCGTCGGGCATATACCGGCGCAGTGCGCGACTTCGTGCTCGGTGTGCGCATACTCGACGGCAACGCTACGGAACTGAAGTTCGGCGGACAGGTGATGAAAAACGTGGCAGGGTACGACGTATCGCGCCTCATGACAGGTTCGCTCGGAACGCTCGGCGTGCTGCTCGAAGTGTCGCTCAAGGTGTTGCCGGTGCCTCCGTCGGAAACGACGTTGCACCTCAAACAAGGAGAAGCCGAAGCGATCGCCCTGATGAACAGGTGGGCGGCGCAGCCTCTGCCCATTACGGCCACGGCGTGGTGCGACGGAAACCTCGGCGTGCGGCTTTCCGGCGCAACCCCTGCTGTCGACGCCGCGGTCGGCAAGATCGGCGGTACGATCGTGGATCCCGCACAGGCCGCACGCTTCTGGACCGCCATCCGCGAGCATCTGGACCCCTTTTTTGCCTCCTCAACGACGCTGTGGCGTGTGTCCGTAAAGTCGAGCGCCCCGCCGCTGGCTCTGCCCGGGACACAGCTTGTCGAATGGGGCGGCGCATTGCGCTGGCTCAAGTCCGGCGCCGATCCTGCGACGATACGCGCCGCCGCAAAGGCGGCCGGCGGCCATGCCACGCGATTTCGAGGCGGCGACAGATCGGCCGGAACGTTCCATCCGCTCTCCGCTCAACTCATGAAGCTCCACCGGCGGCTCAAGCACACATTCGACCCGGCGGGCATCCTGAATCCGGGCAGGATGTATCCTGATTTCTGATGGAGCGTGACTCGTGACCCGTGACTCGTGACCCGTGACTGGCGAAAGCAATGGCGAACAATTTCCTCGAGCAACTGGTGGCCGAATGGTACCAGTACCGCGGCTATTTCGTTCGCCGCAACGTCCCCGTCGGCAGGCGTTCGAAGGGTGGTTACGAAGTCGAGCTGGACGTCGTGGCGTTCAACCCGGCAACGCGCCGTGTCGCGCACATCGAGCCGTCGCTGGACTCGGAAAGCTGGGCCACCCGTGAGCGGCGATTCCGCAAGAAATTCGACGCCGGCCGGGAGCACATTCCGGCACTGTTCCCCGGTTACGAGGTGCCCGAGGAGATCGAGCAAATCGCCATCCTGATCTTTGCCAGCAAGGCGAACCATCCGACGCTCGGCGGCGGCCAGGTGCTGCTGGTTTCGGACCTGATGCGCGAGATCATGGAGGAGCTCTCCGACAAGAAGAGCTCGGAGAATGCCGTGCCGGAGCACCACGCGCTGCTACGTACCTTGCAGCTTGTGGTCGAATACCGCAAGAAAGTGTTCGCAACGCTCCGGTGAGAAACCTCACTGGACCAAATTAACCGCAGAGACGCAGAGGAATGCGGAGGATTACCTATGCTTTTCATTGTCTCAATTTTCTCTGCGGCCTCTGCGGTAAATTCGTCTTGACATGCAGACCAACCTCGCCGCATTCATCAAGGACACGCCGGAAGGCCGGGACGCGGATGCCATCCTGCGCAAGTGCGTGCACTGCGGGTTCTGCACGGCGACCTGCCCAACCTATCAGCTCCTCGGCGATGAGCTTGACGGCCCTCGCGGACGCATCTACCTCATCAAGCGGGTTCTCGAAGGCGCCGAGCCGACGGCCAAGACGCAATTGCATCTCGACCGCTGCCTCACCTGCCGCGCGTGCGAGACCACCTGCCCTTCGGGCGTGCACTACAGCCGGCTCCTGGACATCGGCCGACACGAGGTGGACAAGCGGATAGGCCGCGGTCCGATCGCACTCTTGCAGCGGCGCGCGCTGCGCTTCGTACTCACCCGCCCGGCGCTATTCAAGTCGCTCTTGTTTATGGGACGCCTGGCGCGGCCAGTGCTGCCGACCTCGTTGTCGCGCAAGATTCCGGCGGGCACTGCTGCCAATTTTTGGCCGAAGGCGTCCCATGCGCGCAAGATGCTCGTGCTGGACGGTTGCGTCCAGCCCGGCCTTGCTCCGAACACCAACGCCGCCGCGGCGCGCGTGCTCGACCGCCTGGGCATCACGCTGGTTCGTGCCCCGCAGGCCGGGTGCTGTGGGGCGGTTTCGTTCCACCTCAGCGCGCAGGAAGAAGCACGGGAATACATGCGCCGCAACATCGACGCCTGGTGGCCGTACCTCGAGCAGGGCGCCGAGGCGGTGGTGATCACCGCCAGCGGCTGCGGCGTCATGGTGAAGGACTACGGTTACCAGCTCGCTCGCGACCCCGCTTACGCCGCGAAAGCGCAGCGGGTCTCCGAGCTCACGAGAGACATCAGCGAAGTCATCGCTGCTGAACAGGACCAAGCTGAAGTCCCTCATCCCTCAGCCCCCATCCCTCATTCCTCGCCAGCGAGTAGCCTTCCACCCGCCTTGCACCCTCCAGCACGGCTTGAAACTCAACGGCCAGGTGGAATCCCTGCTCGCCGACTTGGGCTACTCGCTGACGCACGTCCCGGATTCTCACTTGTGCTGCGGATCGGCCGGCACCTACTCGATCCTCCAGCCCGAACTGTCGCAGCGGCTGCTTGCCAACAAGATCGCCGCGCTCACGAGCGAGTCACCAACCGAAATCCTTACCGCGAACATCGGCTGCCAGGCGCACCTGCAAGGCGCGACGGATCTGTCTGTCCGGCACTGGATTGAGGCTCTGGACCAAAGCCTGTCGCAGTCGAACTAGGAGGATATTGCGCGGTGCGACCATGGTTGCCTTACGAGCGACAGGGGCGACAGGCTTGATGGCTTTGGTACTCAGGAGCCATAAAAAGCCCATTTTGTAATGGAATGTACGTTAATGTGAGTACATTAGGTTAGAAAAATTATATAACCTACTGTACAACTGACAAAAGTCGGAGTACGATCCTCCTCCGGGTAACTAACGGAGGAATCCATGCTGGGACTTAATCCGCGCGCCGCATCGCGGAAGCTTCAGGTAGAACGTCGTCCCGACCGGCGCGAGCCGGAACCCCTCACTATCCCCGCCGGAACTTCGGTCCCAGTCTACGAGCAGGAGTTCTGGACGAGCCGCCAGCGGCAGGCGAGCCCGATCCACGAGATCTCCTACCGGGCCTGTTTTAAGCCGCAGCTTCCCGCCTACTTTATCGAGAGGCTGACCCGCGAGGGCGACCTGGTGTACGACCCGTTCAGCGGGCGCGGCACGACCGCCGTCGAGGCTGCCCTGCAGGGACGCAACGTGATGGCCAACGACGTGAACCCGCTGTCGGCCATCCTCACCTACCCGCGGCTCGAACTCCCGAGCGTGTCGGAGATCGACGCGCGCCTGCGATCCCTGCGCTTCGCTGCGCGGCCCCCGAGCGGCCTGGACCTTTCGATGTTCTTTCATCCCGATACCGAGTACGAGCTTCTCGGCTTGCGCGAGTATCTCTACCGGCGCATCCGCAGCGGCGACGAGGACAGCGTTGACCGCTGGATCCGCATGGTCGCGACCAACCGGTTAACGGGCCATTCCCCGGGATTCTTTTCCGTTTATACGCTGCCGCCAAACCAGGCGGTCTCGGCGGACGACCAGGTCCGGATCAATGCACGGCTCAAGCAAGAGCCGGAGTATCGCGATATCCGCGCCCTCATCCTGAAGAAGACCATGCAGCTGCAGGGCAGGCTGAGCGCCGCCGAGCGGTGGCGTCTGCACAAGGCTGCGGCGGAAGCACTGCTCCTCTCCAAGGATGCACGCGGGACACGCGAAATTCCCACGGACAGCATTCAGCTGACGGTGACCTCTCCCCCGTTCCTGGACGTCGTGCAGTACGCGCGCGACAACTGGCTGCGCTGCTGGTTCAACGGCTTCGATGCCGAGTCGATAGGCGGACGCATCACGATGGCGCGGGAGGTCGAGCGCTGGGCGGACGAAATGGCCGGGGTATTCGGCGAGCTCTATCGGGTGACCCGGCGCGGCGGCTGGGTCGCGTTCGAGGTGGGCGAGGTGCGCCGCGGCGCGGTGAAACTCGAGGAAATCGTCGCGCCGCTCGGAATCGACGCGGGTTTCGAGTGCACCGCGATCCTCATCAACGCCCAGCGCTTCACCAAGACCGCGAATATCTGGGGCGTGTCGAACAACAAGCTCGGCACCAATTCGAACCGCATCGTTCTGTTCCGCAAGACATAACGCCCGACCATGAGACACACTTTGCGCTCGTTCAAAGCGGTACGACGTGCCCGGAGGCATTGTCACGCGTTTCGCAGGAAGCCTTGCAGCGGACGAACCCGGGCGGGACGGCGCGCCCGGTGACATACTCGGACACTTTGATGGGGCCCTCTCACGCGCAAGCGTGAACTCAGCCCGCATGCTCCGGCGCGATCGAAGCGACTTCGCCAATCAAACGCGCTGTCCGGGTGTCCGTGACACATGCGGGCAGGCCTTTATTCGGGACGGATTCCCGCAGCTTTGATGACCTTGGCCCATTTCTGTGTCTCGTTCTGGATCAGGGCGCGGTATTCCTCGGGCGTGCTCGCGACGATCCGCCCGCCTTCCGCCTGAACCCGATTCTTCACTTCCGGGGAGTTCATTGCTTTGGCGAGCTCCTCACGCAGCCGCAGGAGGATCTCCCGCGGCGTCGCGCCGGGGGCGATGATCCCGTGCTGCCCGCCTTCGTTGAATCCGGGCAGGCCTGATTCCGCGATGGTGGGGAGGTTGGGAAACGTTTCGGAGCGCTGCGCCGAAGAGACCGCGATCGCGCGCATTCGGCCGGCCTTGATCTGCGGAGACGCGGCAATCATGTTAGCTATATAGACCTGCGTCTGGCCGGCGATGAAATCGTTCATCGCAGGTCCGCCGCCTTTGTAGGTGATCTGCACGATCTTGATTCCCGTGCGTAGGGCGAAGAGCTCCATCGTCAGATGCGGCCCGGTGCCGCTACCGCCGGAAGCATGATTGAGCTCGCCCGGCCGGGCCTTTGCCAGCGCGATCAGCTGCTTCACGGAGTGCACCGGCAGCGACGGATGCACGGTCAGCACATACGGCGTTGCAACGAGCAACGAAACGGGCGCCAGATCGCGCACGGTGTCGTAGGGCAGCTTGTCGAACAGCGACGGATTGATCGAGATCGTATTGGAGACCAGCGCGATCGTGTAGCCGTCGGGCGGGGCCTTCGCCGTGAGCTCGGTGCCCACTATGGCCGACGCTCCGGGACGGTTGTCCACGATGACGGTCTGCTTGAGGTTTTCCGTCAATTTCTGTGCGACGGTCCGAGCCATGATGTCGCTCGGGCCGCCCGCGGCCAGCGGCACGATCATCCTTATCGACTTCGAGGGATAGGATTGAGCGAACGACGACGCGGCAGCGAGCCACATCGCGCATGACAGCACGCCTGCAACGACTGCGACGAAGCGATGGCGATACATGGTCTGCGTCCATCTCGATTCCCTGTCCGTGCGAACCCTTGAGCCGCATATGGGCCGGCCCCGGCGCGCCCGAGGTCGCCGCGCGGAACATCTGCCGCGGGCCATTACCCCGCCCGCGGGGCTTGAACGAGCCCCAGCCCTCGGTCCATTGGCGTTATGCCCGGAGCAAAGGCGTCGGTCCGGACCGCGGCCTTCATCCGCGACCACACCATGTCCGCGCTGACCTTGCCTGCCCCTGCTTCCTTGCGCAGCATGCCCCACCAGAGAGCGGCGGTCCCCGCCGCCACGGCGCAGGCGATGGAGGTTCCGCTCATTTCGGTGAGCGCGCCGCCGGGGCGTGCGCCCACGACCTTGCTTCCCGGCGCGGCGAGGGTAGCCCCCCTGTTCGAGTAGCTGGCGATAGCCAGTCCTTCCGGCCGTTCCTCCGCGGCGGCGACGGAGATCACGCCTTTTGCCATGGACGTCGGCGAGTTGACGCGTACCTCCTCGCCGGCGCTATTGTCGTTACCTGCCGGCGCGAAGATCAATGAGCCTTTTCCGGTCGCGGCTGCCGCTGTGATGATGCCCTCCGTCGTGCGGTAGGCCTGGGCAAACGAGGACAGAGTCCGTGACACGGCCGACCGGGCCTTGCCGCCCATCTTCGCGTCCTGCTCAATAGCGCTAACCGTGCTCATGCCGAAGCCCATGCAAACGACATCAACGCTGCCCCCGTCGAAGCTCAGTGCCCAATCGAGCAAGAGGGGCAGGGTGTCCTCCCCCGCGGCTCCCGTACTGCCGATGAACTTGATGATCACGAGCCGGGAAATGCCAGGCGCAAATCCATAGCGCCGGCCGGCGACGTTGCGTCCGGCGATGAGGCTGGCCATCATCGTCCCATGACCGAACCGGTCGCCGTTGCCCTCGCCCGTATAGTCCTTCTGCACCAGCTCGATGCCTGCGAACGCGGGGTGGGTAACATCGATGCCGGAATCGATGATCGCTACCGTGGTGCCGGCCCCGGTATGCGCTTGGCGATCTGCCGCGACTCGCCTTACGGCCCAGGTAGGCTCGGCAGCTCCGGCATCGCCACCGCCCGCGGGTGGCCTGACGATCTCCAGTGGGGCATCGGCGACGCCACTCGAGCGCCAGGCGGCCTCATCGCGCGTCAGGTCACGTAGCTTGGCCAGCTCGCTCTGCTTGTCCGCCAATGCCTTACGGGCGGTCTCCTCTTGCGTGCGCAGTTGCAGCGACTGGCGCTCCGCCCGCAGCGCCCAGTAGCCGGTTGCGCCCGCGCCGAGGGCAAAGACCGATGTGCCCGCGATACCGAGCAGCGTGCGGCGTGCCACGGTCTTGACCGCACGCTCGCGCTCGTCGAGCGCGAGCGCCCGCTCCGCTTGTGCCGACGCTGTTTCCTCCAGCCGCTTGCGTTCCTGGTCCGTGCGTTCCCGATCGGCCGCCTCGCTCGCCTGGATGAAAGCCAGGTGCAGCTCGGTGAGCTGCGGCGCATCCTTGGACCGCTCGGCCGACCACCGACGGGCGGCAGCGATGTCGTCTCCGCGAAGAAGGCGGCTTTCTGTTCGACCGGCCAGTTCCCATTCCGTGGCGCGCGCCATGAGCCGGGTGTGCTCCCGCAGCCAGTCGAGATCGGTGTCGAGCGCCCGCTGCAGACCGCGCAACGCCCCGATGAACGAACGTGGCCGGCCGTCGTCGTTGGCATCGAAGCGGACATAGTTGAGAACCGCCAGAGGCGGCGGAACCGGGATGTCGCCTGTGCGCTCGACCAGCACGGGGATGATGCGCTTCGAGAGTCGGATTGCCTCGTCCACCTCCCAGGCGCAGATTTTCGACTGGGCCGAGTGCGGTGAGAGAAGGAACACCACGGTGTCGGCGTCGGCGATAAGCGCGCCGAGGCGCTTGCGCCAGTCCTCGCCCTCGACGATCGAGGCACGGTCGATGGTCACCGCATATCCGGCCCACTCCAGCCCGCCCGCGAGTTCGTCGGCAAACGACGCATCGGCTCGCGAATAAGATAAGAACACCTTGAGCTTCTTCTCGGACGATGACATGGGCTGTCCCCTGTCGAATATATCGAGCTTCGTGCGCTCTCCCGGCGCGCACAATTCCCGGTCGAAGCGTAGCAATGCACCAGTCACCGCCACCTAATGGCTGGCGGCCGCGCCAGGCTGCCAGGCCGTCGGCGCAAGGGCCTGTTCCTCGCTGATGCAATCGAGCACGACCGGTTTGCCCATCGCAAACGCGCGCGGCAGCAGCTCCTTCAACTGCGCCGGCTTCTCCACGCGGAATGCGGCGCATCCGAACGCTTCTGCCACCTTCGCCAGGTCCGCCGTCTTCGAGAAGCGCCACATTTCCCCCGATTTGGTGTCGCGCTTCTCCTTGTACGCCGCGTTGACCAGCGGGATTTCCTGGTTGAGCGAGCTGTTGTTGTTGATCACGACCACGAGATTGATCCCGTGGCGCGCCGCGGTTTCCAGCTCGGTCATATGGTAGTAGAGGCCACCGTCGCCGGTAAACAGCACCACCGGCTGGTCCGGCAGCGCGCACTTGACGCCCATGGCGCCGGGCAGTCCCCAGCCCAACGATCCTTCGCACCGTATGAACCGCTGCCCGGGCTTGGTGATGTCCACCATCTGTCCGGTCCACATCCCGGCGTGCCCCGTGTCGGACACCACCACACCGTCGGCGGGCAGCGCATCGGTGACCTCCTTGCAGATGCGCTCCGGGCGCATCGGAACAGCGTCGGAATTGCGCATGGGCTCGGCCGCGGCGCGCCACTCGGTGACGAGCTGCTGTACGCGCCCGGTCCAGGCTTTCGCGCTGTCCGGCGACTTGCGCTGCGCTGCCGCGATCATCGCAGCCAGCGTGGCTTTGGCGTCCCCATGCAGCGAGACCTTGTTGGAGTAGTTACGGCCCAACTGCTCGGGATCGATGTCCAGCTGGATCACGGCCGTGCCGGGCGCCGGTATCTTCCAGTTCGTCGTAACCTGCCCGCCGGCGTGGCTGCCGACAAAAAAGACGAGGTCCGCTTCCGATAAGGCCTTGTTGGCGCAGGCGCGCGAGTAAGTGCCGGCAACCCCCACCGACAGCGGGTGAGCGTCGGAAATGGCGCCTTTCGCGGTGAGAGAGGTCGCGACCGGTATCTGGAGCTTCTCCGCGAGCTCGACCAGCTCCGGCTGCGCGTGCGAGGACATCACGCCGCCGCCCGCGACGATGATGGGTTTTGCCGCCTTCGCGAGCAGGTCCACCGCCGCGCGCACGCGCGCGTCATCGGCCACGGGCCGGAACGGTGGAACCGTGCCAAACTCGGGCTCGACCATCGGCTGCAGGTCTGCGTCCATCTCGATTCCCTGCCCGTGCGAACCCTTGAGCCGCATATGGACCGGCCCCGGCGCGCCCGAGGTCGCCGCGCGGAACATCTGCCGCAACAGGTCCGGCAGGCGCGAGATGTCATCGAGGGTGAGGTTGAGCTTGGTCACCGAGTCGAACTGGCTGATATCCTCGACCTCCTGATAGGCGTGACGATAGCGCCATCCGGTTTGCGGGCCGCCTGTCATTGTGATGAGAGGCGTATGCGCCATGAAGGGGTCGCGCAGGCCCGCGGCGAGATTCGACGCGCCGATCTGCTGAGCCAGACAGACTCCTGGCGCGCCCTTCGCCCGCGCATAGCCGTCGGCCATGTATGCGGCTGCCTTCTCGCCGTGAGTGAGGATTTTCTGGATCCCGAGACTGTCCATTTCCGCCAGCGCGTCCATCAGTATCGTCGGCACGAAGAACACGTGTGTTATGCCGTAACCCTTGAAAACTTCCGCCACCAAACGCGAGCCCGTCATCTTCGGCATTACCGATTCTCCCTTTTCAAAGTTAGCTGCATTTAGCGAATAGTTATTGCGACTCGACCGAGCGTACGCCTGAGGGTGTCAGGAACCTTAGAGTTTAGGGTTCCTGACACCCTACGATAGAGGATCGCAAGAGATTGGGCCCGTTACCGACTGACTTGCGAAGAATGTGTTTCTCCTCAGCCTTGCGCGGGGTCGAATGAACATTAGCCATTGATGCCATCAGTTCTACTCACTCCGCCTTGATGCCAGCCTCCCGGATCACCTTGCTCCATTTCGCAATGTCCGACCGGACCAGCTCGCCGAGCTGCTCCGGCGTGCTGCCCGCCACCTCCAGTCCGAGGCCGAACATTTTTTCCTTCACGTCGGGCAGCGCCAGAACCTTCACGACCTCGCCGTGTATGGCGCGAATGACCGTCTTGGGCGTTCCCGCGGGAACGTGAACAGCGTTCCACGAAATGAATTCATAGCCGGGAATACCGGATTCGGCGACCGTAGGCAGGTCGGGGGCCGAGGACGTGCGCTTGGCGCTGGAGACCGCGAGCGCCTTCAGCCTCCCTGCCTTCACGTGCGGCAGGGCCGACTGCATGATGGCAAACATCATCTGCACCTGTCCGCCGATCAGATCGATGACGCCGGGCGCCACGCCTTTGTAGGGAACGTGCACGATGTTGACCTTCGCCATTCTCTTGAACAGCTCCCCTGCGAGATGCGAGGTCGTTCCGGTGCCGCCGGAGGCATAGTTGAGCTGCCCGGGCCGCGCGCGAGCGAGCTTGATGAGCTCCTCTACCGAGCTCGCCGGTACCGACGGATGCACCACGAGCGCGAACGGGATCGTCGCCATCAAGGTGACCGGCGCGAGATCCCGCACGAGGTCGTACCGGCAGCTTGGTATGCAACGCTACCTGAGTGGTGTTTGCGCCGGTGCTGAGGAGCCACGTGTATCCGTCCGGCGGCGCCTTCGCCACGAGCTCCCCCGCGATGATGCCGCCCGCCCCGGGGCGCTGGTCCACCACGATCTGCTGTCCCCAGACGTCGCTCAGCTTCTGTCCCACCAGACGCGGCAACACGTCGGGTGAGGCGCCGACGATGAACCGGATCGGCTTCGTCGGCCAGTCCGCCGCCATCACGTGTTGCGAAAGTAGCGCCATCAAGCCGGCGACGACAAGCATTGCACCGGAGCGTCGGACCAATGAAACACATTGAAGATCTGATTTCATCGCATCCTCCGTCGGAAACGGGGCTCGCCCCACTCGTCCTTTCAGCTATCCGCGTGTAGCTGTGCTCTGGTTTGTCTGTCAGAACTTCGCGTCGTGCGACGAGAACGCAATGGTGCACGGCTCGCCCGAGCGGTTGCTCCAGGCGTGATTGGTGCCGCGCTGCACCACGGTGTCACCCGCCTCGAGGTTCACCTCCTGCGTGTCGAGCACCAGCGTGATTTCACCTTCGAGCACGAGACAGAAATCGAGCGTGGGCGTCTTCTGCATGTACGGATGCGGCGCTTCGGCGCCATAGGTGGATGCGCCTGGCGATCCCATCGCCGAAAAATACGCCTGCACCTCCTTAGCGCCGACTTTGCCCCTCCACCCAGCGTCCGGCGGAAAGGTCACGACGCGGCACACCGATCCGCCCGGCGGCGGTTCCAGCGTGTGGTGCACGTTCAGCGTGTCGCGGATCCCCTCCATTCTCGCCGGGGTGCGGTCGGTCACCCAGATTCGGGTGGCGGCGAACCCGGGACGCGCGGGATCGGTGCGCACATCGGGCGCCGGCCTATCGGCGATCACCTTCGACTTCTCGCCCTCGTCCTTCACAACGATTCTACGAACCGGTCTTGGTCTCTCGGACACCTTCATTCTCCTTACAAAGATGCGTGAACGAGTGAACGGTTGAACGAGTGAGCCCCTCACCCTACCCCTCTCCCAGCGCCGGGGAGAGGGAATTTACCCGTTCACTCGTTCACGCGTTCACTCGTTCACCAAGTCAACCATCAAACTTCGCCCCCATCATCACGAAAGCCATCTGGCTGCCGTCGTTGGGATTGGCCCAGGCGTGCCAGCTGCCGACCTGAACCACGACGTCGCCGGGCTTCAGCACGCGCTCGCCGTCATCGGTGACGAGGACGCGCTCGCCGGAGAGCAGGATGCCGTAATCGAGCGTCTCGGACTTATGGATCCGCGTCGTATAAAGATTCTGGCCTCCGCGCTCGAACGTGCCGCCCTCGGTCTTCTTCGGGGCGTGCTCCGGCACGATGTACTTGTCGTGCGCGGGATCGTAGTCCGCCGGTTTTGGGTCTGACTGGACGATGCGCAGATGCCCGCCGTTCCGCGGCGGCTCGAAGTGAAACGGCAGGTTGCCGTCGTCGCGTTTGCCGGAGATCACGGCCGGGCACGAGTGGAACACCCAGATGTCGGTCATCGCCGTGCCCTTCTTGAACGCGTTGGCGTTCACGTTGGGCGCCGCGCTGTCGTACAGCACGCACGACCGGCCCCGCTCGTCGTTCCCGGTCACCACTCTACGTATCGGTTTGATTCCCTCCGCCATGTTTGGAACCTTTCATTATCTGTGTTCATCTGTGTTTATCTGTGGCTCAAATGGTTCTCATGCACCGGATTTCTGGTAGGAGTGGAAGTCCCTGGCGATCGGAGTCCACGGATGCGGCGCGATCGCGTACATGTCCGTCACCACGTCCACCACGACCGGCTTCTCCATCGCAAGCGCCCGCTTCAGCGCGTCGTTGAGATCCCCCGGCTTCTCGACTCGTATCCCCGCGCAACCGAACGATTCGGCCACCTTGGCGAAATTCACTTCGGGGAAACGCCACATTTCCTCGGACCGCCCTCGCTGCTTGCCGCCGTACGCGATATCGTTCAGCCTGATCTCCTGGTTGAGCGCGCTGTTGTTATTGACGACGATCACGGCGTTGATATTGTGGCGCCGGGCGGTCTCGAGCTCGCCGATGTGATAGTAAAATCCGCCGTCGCCGGTGAAACATACGACCGGCCGGTCCGCCGCCGCGCATTTCGCACCGAGCGCCGCCGGGAATCCCCAACCCAGAGAGCCTGCGGTGCGAAGGTAGCTCTGTCCGGGATGGCGGAACTCGATGAAACGCGCGGTCCAGATACCGGCGTGACCGGTATCCGACACCACGATGCCGTCGGGCGGCAGCGCGTCCGAGATTTCCCTGCAGATGCGCTCGGGCCGGATCGGCGTGACGTCGGCATTGCGCATCTCGGCATTCTCGGCCCGCCAGCTGGCGACGTGCTTCTGGACAGTTTTGACCCATTCGGCAGTATCCGTCGGCTTGCGCGCCGCGGCATCGATCATGCGCCGGAGCGCCGTTTTCGCGTCGCCAAGTATGGAGACGGCGTTGGGATAGTTTCTTCCCAGCTCGGCCGGATCGATGTCGAGCTGTATCACCTTCGTGCCCGGCGGCGGGAACATCCAGTTGTTGGTCACCTGCCCGCCGGCATGGCTGCCGATGAAGAATACGAGGTCGGCCTCCGCCAGCGCGCGGTTGGCGCAATCGCGGGAGTAGGCGCCCGGCACGCCGACGTTCAACGGATGGGCGTCCGGCAAGGCCGCCTTGGCATTGAGCGAGGTCGCCACCGGTACGGCGAGCCTTTCGGCAATCTCGAGGACTTCCCGCTCCGCCCCGGAGCGGATCACGCCGCCACCCGCGATGATCATCGGCCGCTTCGCCTCGGAGAGCACCATGAGCGCGTCCCGAACGCGCTGCATCTCGGGCTCGGCGCGGAACGCCGGGGCGCGCCGGTAGCCGGGCTCCACCAGCGGATCGAGCTCGGATTCCTGCTCCGTCATTTGGCCCAGATGGCCTTGGATGCGAAGGTGCACGGGGCCCGGCGCGCCGGTGGTGGCGAGGCGGAAAGCCTGGCGTATGAGATCGGGCATACGCGAGACGTGATCGACCTGCGCGTTGAACTTGGTGACGGCATCGAACTGGGTGACGTCGTCGACTTCCTGGTAGGCGTGCTTGTAGCGAGACTGCGGCGTGGGACCTCCGGTGACGGCGATGACCGGCGCGCCTGCCATGTGAGGATCCCGCAGCCCAGCGGCAAGGTTCGACGCGCCTATCATCTGCGCCATGCACACGCCCGGCTTCCCGCTTACCCTGGCGTAACCGTCCGCCATGTACGCCGCCGCTTTTTCGCCATGCACCATAACCCGGCGGATCGGCATGTCCTCCATGTCGGCAAAGGACTTCAGCATGAACGCGGGCACGAAGAAGATGTGCGTGACGTTATAACCCTGCATCATCTGCGCAAACAGCCGCGCTCCCGACATCCTGGGCATTCAATCCATCCTTTCTAGCTCAGATTAGCCACAGAGATTCTTGGCTTGAACCATCTGTGTTTATCTGTGGCTCAATGCATTTGCCTTGCGTCAGTCCGGCTTCGCGCCCGATGCCTTGACCGCTGCAGCCATCTTCTTCGTCTGTTCCCGGATGAAAGACGCGAGTTCCTGCTGCGTCGAACCGAGCGGCTCGGCACCCAGCGTGGAAAACCGCTCCCGGAATTCCGGCGTCTTCAGGGCGCCGACGACCTCGGCATTGAGCTTGCCGAGTACCTGGCGCCGGCGTCTTCGACGGCGCGGCAAGACCGTACCACCCGATGAATTCGTAACCCGGAACCGATTCCGAGATCGTCGGGAGATCCGGCACGAGCGGCGTGCGCTTCGCGCTGGTGACACCGAGCGCCCTCACCCTGCCCGCCTTGACGGTGGGCAGGATGGCCGGAATGACGGAAATTATCATTTGCACCTGTCCGGCTACCGTATCGGTGAGCGCCGGCGTGATCCCCTTGTACGGAACGTGCAATATGCTGGTCCCCGTCATGCTCTTGAATATTTCGGCGGACAAATGCGGGGGTGAACCTGACCCGCCGGATCCATAGCGTAACTCTCCCGGCCTGGTCTTCGCATACGCCACCAATTCCTTGACCGAGGCGGCCGGAATCGAGGGATTGACCGCGAGTATGAAAGGGGTGGAAGCCATCAAGCTGATCGGCGCAAAATCATTGCCCAAGTTATACGGCAGCTTTTCGTACATGACGGAAACGATGACGGCCTGGGAGGTCACGATCACCAGCGTATGGCCGTCGGGCGCCGCTTTCGACGCGATTTCCGCGCCGATGATGCCGCTTGCCCCGGGGCGCGTGTCGACGATTGCCTGCTGACCCCACGCCTCGGTCAATTTTTGCCCGATCAGCCGTCCGATGATGTCGGGACCCGAGCCGGGAGAGCTCAACGCGATGATGCGTATCGGCCGGGTCGGATAGCTTTGCGCCATCACGGCTTGTCCGGCTGTCACGAGCACTAACGCCGTCGCCACAACCATCGTCACGAGGCGCAAAGCTATGGAAACCCCACGAGCCGGCATTGAAGCGGTTGCTCTCGTCACGCGTCACTCGTCACTGCGCTTCTAGCGCTTCAGTCCTTTGCGGCCCGTACCCTTCGCCCGGAAGAGCTGTCCTTCGCCGGTGGTGAGATAGAGACTGTCGAATCCCGCGTCGCCGAAAGCCACGCGCATCGGCAGATCGGCCGGCGCGGGGTGCGATTCCAGTATGGTTCCGGACGGAGAGATGACGTAAATCATGGGCCCAACGCCGGCCTTCTTCCAGCCCGCGCACGCGATAATGTTGCCCTCACTGTCGAGGCACATGCCTTCGATGCCGCGCTCCACGACCACGAAATCGATCATCACGTTGACGTGTCCCAGTTCGCCGTCCGGTTTCACCGGGTAGGAGCAAAGGCGCTGCAGGTTGCCGCGCTCCGCATCGCCATCCGCGACGTACAACGTCTTCTCGTCCGGCGAGAGCAGGATGGCGCGCGGTCCGGACGTGTCGTGCGTGACGCGCACGAGCCTCCAGCCGTCGTTCGCCTGCTCCAGCCGAAGCACCGAAGCGTGCTCCAGCATGGGATATACCGGAGGACCGTACGGCACCTGGGCGTTGTACGCGTCGGCGATCCACACGCGGCCCTTGCTGTCGACGATGACGTCGGTCGGCTGATTGTGATGCTTGCCGTCCAGAAGATCTTTCGTTGGCGCCGTCGAGCCGTCCTTCAGGAAGTGTACGACACGCCTGCCGCCCTCCTGCGCCCCGAACACCGTGCCGTCCTTCGCCATCGCCAGGCCGTTGGTGCGTCCGCTGTAGTTGCGGAAGAGATCCGTCTTGCCGGCGGCCGGGTCGTAACGCATGATGCGCTCCTCCGTCACCGCGCTGAACAGCATGCCGCGTCCGTCCCACGCCAAACCGCCGGTTCGTCCCTTGTAAGGCCCGGCTACGAGCTCGAAATTCCAGGTCATGTCAGAACCTATCTTGTATGTGAAGAAGAAGATGTAACCGCCGATGGCCGCTGATGGCCGCCGACAACACTCGAAAATCAGCCATATTCATAATCTGCGGTTTCATTCGTTTTTTCCTACCGTCCTGGAACACCGGGAATATTCAATCGCGTGCGCACCACGGAACCGATGTTGGTGATATACAGCGAGCGCCAGTCGTCGTCGCCCCAGGCGAAGTTGGTGGGGTGGTGCCCCGGCGTCCTGATCCGCACGAGCACTTTGCCCGCGGTGTCGTGCACGTAGATGCCGCCCGGGCCGGTGCAATAGACGTTGCCTTCGACGTCGCACTTCATGCCATCCGGCACGCCGCGTTCGGGGCCGCCGGTACTGGTAGAAGAGGCGCCCCTTTCCCAGATGATTCGTGGCGCCGGGCTTTACGTCGTAGACGCGGATCAGGCGTTCGCGGCTGCAATTGACGTAGAGGAGCTTCTCATCCGGCGAAAAACAGAGCCCATTGGGATAGACGATGTCGTCTATCATGAGGCTGATCTGCTTGCCGTCCGGAGCGATTCGGTACACCGGCTGCTTGTCGTTGTAGCGCTGGAGATCCTCGCCCACCATGCCGACGTTGAAGAGCCCCCCCACCGGATCGGTGTACCAAATGGCGCCGTCCTTGCTCACGATGATGTCGTTCGGGCTGTTCAACTTCTTGCCTTCCCAGTGATCCATGAGCGTGGTGCGCGAACCGTCTTTCTCGATGCGAAACACCGTGCGCCCGCCCCAGCCGGCTACAACCACCCGGTACTCGAGATCGAGCGCCAACCCGTCCGCCTTGACTGACGGCATCATCAGGGCTTCGAGCCCGCTCTTCGGCTTCCATTTCCAAATCGTGTCGCCGATGATATCGGTGAAGTACAGCTGTTTTCCACGTGCATCCCACACGGGACCTTCGCCGAAGATGATGTCCCGGGCGATGATGTCGAGCGGTGGGCTCTTGCCGACGATGCGCTCCCCGCCAGGCGCGAGCATGTCGATTTCAACTTTCAAGTCATCCAGCGATCCGTGCATTAGCTTCTCCTTCTAATTAGCCGCAGATAAACGCGGATAAGATCAACAACCTGCCACAGAGGACACAGAGAAAAGCAAGTGTCGATCCAATCCAGGTTCTGGTCTTTCATGCTCCGTGGCCAGATTTTGGTTGGTTCTATCGGCGTTCATCGGCGGTTTCAATTTGCTTTTAGGCGCCGGTCCAAGTCTTCGGCGAGAACCGTTCGAAATTTTTTTGATTTTACAACCGGTCCGGCGCAAGGACCCTGCCAGTCCATATTATGATGGGCACGGCGCTTATCGAGCTCTACGTAACTTCGTTACATCGCGCGACCCCTCACCCCCCAACCCCTCTCCCGAGGGGCGAGGGGAGCGTCGAGCGAGTCCGGATTGTCATCCAGTTCGAAATAATCGATGGGCTGATTCCGTGAGCCGCCCGATTTAACATGTAGCGAAGCGACAGGAGAGCGGCATGCAGGCGACAGGGCGCGTAGCGTACCGGCCGCTCATTGGAGCGGCCATGATGGCGGTTGCCGCTGCAACCGCCATGGCGCAGCAGAGTTACCCGGTGCGCGCGATACGGCTGATCGTGCCGTCGGCGCCGGGCGGCGGCACCGATATCACCGCGCGCATCATGGCGCCCAAGCTGTCCGAATACCTGGGCCAGCACGTCGTCGTCGAGAACCGCGCGGGCGCAGCAACAATGATCGGCGGCGAGGCGGTCGCCCGCTCCGCTCCGGACGGCCACACGCTGCTCATGGGCATCAGCACGCTCGCCATCAACGCGGCGATGTACCGGAAAGTCGCGTACGACGCGCTCAAAGACTTCGCGCCGATTTCGCAAGTGGTCGCGCTGTCCAATGTGCTGGTGACGCACCCCTCGCTGCCCGCGAAAAGCGTGAAGGAGCTCGTTGCTCTAGCGAAAGCGCGCCCCAATCAGCTCAACTTCGCTTCCGCCGGCGTAGGGACCAATCCGCACCTGTCGATGGAGCTGTTTCTCTCCATGACGGGGATCAAGATGACGCACGTGCCCTACAAAGGCTCGGGCCAGGGAATCATCGACGTTCTGGCTGGTCAGGTGCCGGTGATGGCGCCCGCCGTTCCCACCGCCCTGGCATACATAAAGGCCGGGAGGCTCCGGGCGCTGGGCGTCAGCAGCGCGAAGCGGTCCAACGCCGCCCCGGACATACCTACCATCGCGGAGGCAGGCGTGCCCGGCTACGAAGCGACCCAGTGGTTCGGAATACTCGCTCCCGTAGGCACGCCGCGCGCCATCGTCGACCGGTTGCACCGTGAGACGGTGCGGGCACTGAAGGAACCCGAAGTCAGAAACCGCCTCGTGGCCGACGGTTCCGATCCCGTCGGCAGCACGCCCGAGGAATTTGCGGCGTACCTTCGCTCCGAAACGGACAAGTGGGCGAAGGTAGTGAAGGCCGTCGGCATCAAGCCGGAATAAGCTATCAGCGATTAGCTTTGAACCGTTAGCAAAATCAGTGCCACTTGGCATCAGCCGAAACGGTAGTCTGCCTGGAAGTGTGACTGACCCTATTTATTCTCTCAAGTGCCGGGGGTATGATTCTCGCGTCTTGTAGTTCTTCCACAACGCGCCGTAATCAGGAGATTGATATGGCAGGTTCTTGGGGAACACTCACAAGTGCGCCGCCTGCTCAGGTAGCGACCACCTTTCTGCTGACGGACGGCACCGTTCTCGCCCAGGGAGTCAGCACCAATCAGTGGTACCGACTCACGCCCAACGCGAGCGGCAGTTATGCCAACGGCACGTGGGCGACGATGGCCAGCAGCGTGCACGCGCCGCTGTACTACGCGTCGGGAATTCTGCGCGACGGTCGGCTCATCGTCGTCGGTGGCGAGTACGACGCCGGAGCGATGATCTGGTTGCTCGGCGCGGAGATGTACGATCCCGTTGCCAACACCTGGACGACGCTTCCCGTGCCAGCGGGCTGGGTTCGCATCGGTGATGCCCCGGGATGCGTGCTTCCTGACGGACGGTTCTTCGTCGGTCAGGTCTTGACGCGCAACACGGCCATCTACGACCCGGCGACCAATGCGTGGACGGCAGCGGCGAACAAGATTAACACGGTCGGCGAAGAGAGCTGGTCGTTGCTTCCCGACGGCACCATCCACGCCGTCGACTGCTCGAATCCGCCCAACGCCGAGAAGTACATCATCGCCTCAAACCAATGGGTAGCCGCCGGCGCAACGCCGCAGGTCCTGGTCGACAGCATCTCGGAAGTCGGCGCATCGGTGCTGTTGCCCGATGGCCGGGTGTTCGTGATCGGCGCGACCGGATTCACCGCTCTGTACACGCCACCGCCCATCGCGAATCAAGCCGGCACGTGGGTGCAGGGGCCAACCATCCCGCAGGTCAATCCGAACCAGCCGCTCGGCGCAGTAGACGCGCCAGCGGTCGTGCTACCGAACGGGAACGTGTTATTTACCGCCGGACCCATCACTTCACCCGCGACTTTCCAGGCACCGACGTTCTTCTTCGAGTACGACCCTGCGGCCAACACCATCGCCGCGGTACCGGCGGCAGCAACTTCTGCCGCGACCCCGTACTTTGGCCGGATGCTGATGCTGCCCAACGGCCAGGTCCTGTACACAGCCTACGACACGGCCGTCGCGCTCTACACGCCGAGCGGTGGGCCGGACCCGGTGTGGGTGCCGACCATCACCGGATGTCCGACGTCGGTCCGGCGCGGCCGCACCTACACGCTGTCGGGTCGCCAGATGAACGGGCTCACTCAGTGCGTGTACTACGGCAACGACGCCACTCAGGCCACCAACTATCCAATCGTGCGACTCGAGTCGACCACTTCGTCCAACGTCTACTACTGCCGGACGTCCGGCTATTCGACCATGGGCCTGCAAACGGGCACCATCATCCACACGTGCAGCTTCACTGTCCCGGCATCGGTCCCCTTGGGCACCTATTGTCTGCGCGTCATTGCCAACGGCATCAGCTCGGCGTGCCGCACCGTGGGTGTGACCAACAAGTGGTTCAAGGAACTGAAGTACGAGATCAAGGAGAAGTTCGAGATCATCGAGAATCTCAAGCAGATTCGCGATATCAACGTGAAGCGGCTTCCCGACATCGATGATATCAAGCTGATCCGCGAAGACATCGACTTCGGTATCTTCGAAAGGATACAGGAGGACTGGGTGAAGACCATACGAACGCTGGCCCTTAACGCCGACCAGGCGAACGAAGAGCTGAGCCGAACCTTCATCGTGCCCGACGAACGGCCGATCGTTGGTCCCCCGCCGCCGATCATCGAGAAGCTGAACGTGCCGCGCATCTCGGCTGAGGAGGCTCGTCGCAGTCAAGAGAAGCGCGCGTTCAACGACGGGCGTAAGGAACTCGCCGTATCGAGGGAGGCTGAGGAGCTCCACAAACTCATTCATTCGCTGTACAAGTCCGGGGGTAAGGTGGATGTGACAGGTAGCGTCACGCGCGCTCGGACCAGCAGGACGAGAGCCACGAAAGCAACTGCGAGGAAGCCAACGCCGCGGCGAACGAAGAGATGATCGTCGTCATCGGCAGCCGCCACGACTCGGTGGCGACTGCTCTCGTGGACGCGTGGTCCGATGCAGCCCTGTGCTCGGCGGAGGATCTCACGCTGCCTGGTTGGGTCTGGCGGGCAAACGCGCCGCTGTGGCGCCGATGGGTGATCAACGGCAAGGTCATCGATGACGAAGATATCAGCGGAGTCTTCGTCCGCAGGTCGGCCGTGTACCCGGAAGAGTTTCTGTCGACACACCCCGACGATCGCAGTTACCTGGCTGCGGAGGCTCACGCGTTCCTGGTCTTCGTCCTTGCCGAAACGCGCGCGACCGTCGCCAATCCCGTCGCCGACGGCGCTCTCGGAGACGAAGCCATCCGCCCTGAGCGGTGGATCTCGGCAGCGGGGAAAGCCGGGTTGTCAGTCGCGCCGCTGCGCCTGACCAATCGCCGCCTTCAACCACCCCAGCCGCATCCGGTTGTCGTCGAGGTGGTCGGCGATGACGCCTTTGGCGATGCGCCGGCACGGTCGAAGGTTGCAGCCCTGCGAATCGTTCATGAACTCGATCTGCTCTGGGCGACCGTCGTCTTCGACAGGCGTCACCGCTTGCTCACCATCACGAGCGCGAGGCCACCCGGCGACGAGGCCGTCGACGCGCTCGGCCGTCTGCTTGCCAGTCCCGCACGCGCGTGATACTGATCTGGGGCCCTTCCGACGATCCGCCGGTCGAGCGCATGGTCGCGCTCCTTCAAGAACGCGGCATCGATGCCATACACGTCGACGAGAGTGCGCTCGCCGCCCTGCGTTACGACATTATCCTGAGCGCGATGCCAACGGGGTGGATAGCAACCAGTGATCGAACGGCGCGCATCGATGAGCTGACGGGTATCTACGTCCGGCCCGGGGAGTCGTTGCCAGGTCCGGCCACGAGGGCATCGATGATACTGCTCGGCATCGCGTCATGCGCGAGAGCGGTCGTGGTGAATCGCCCCTCCGTTGGCCGGTCGAACTGGTCGAAACCGTTTCAGTTGCAAATGATTGCGGGCGCCGGTTTCACCGTGCCGGACACGCTCGTGACCACGGATCCGCAGGCTGCCCGCGACTTTCTTGCCGAGCACAAACGCGTCGTCTACAAGTCGATCAGCGGAGTTCGCAGCATCGTCGCAACACTCGAATCGGCGGACGCCGATCGGTTAAATGGTGTCGCCACCGGGCCGGTCCAGTTCCAGCGGTGGATCGACGGCGGCGACGTGCGCGTCCACGTCGTCGGAGACCGGTGGTTCGCCACTGCGATTGACTCAGCGGCCGATGACTATCGATACGCGTCGCGTGCCGGAGCCGACGTTGCCATGGCTCCAATCGAGATTCCGAACAAGCTCGGCAAACGCCTGGTGGGTCTCACGCAACGACTGGGGTTGCTTGTATCCGGCATCGACCTTCGCGTGACCGATGACGACGAGTGGTTCTGCCTCGAGGTCAACCCGTCACCGGGATTCACGTTCTACGAGGACGCGACCGGTCAGCCCATCGCCGGCGCCATCGCCGATCTGCTCGCGCGCGGGCTGCCCGCGTCCGAGCAAGCGCGCACTCGCCGGCAAAGGCGCCCTGCTCGTCGGCGCCTCGCCAGGGCCGGTCGTGGGTAATGATGCCGCTTTGGATGAGGTGCGGCATGTGACAATCACCAGTGTGCCGTGCTCGGCTATAGCCAAACGAGCAGGCGGCCTCTATCAAGTGTGTACCGATGGCGAAATACGACGCAGTCGTGATCGGACTCGGCGCGATGGGCAGCGCGGCGCTGTGCGCGCTCGCGTGCCGCGGCGCGCGCGTGCTCGGCATCGAGCGCTTTGCGCCCGGCCATGACTATGGCTCCTCGCACGGCGGAACGCGCGTCATCCGGCTCGGCTATTTCGAGCATCCGTCCTACGTACCGCTCTTGCGCCGGACTTACGAGTTGTGGCGCGAGCTCGAGTCGGCGAGCGGACAAGAACTCCTGCACGTCACCGGCATCGCCGAGATCGGTCCGCCGGACGGCACTGTGGTGCCGGGCACCCTGCTGGCGTCGCGCACGCACGGTCTGCCGCACGAGGTGTTGAAGGCGGCGGCGCTGATGGAACGGTTTCCGGCCTTCCGCATTCCTCTCGATTTCGTCGGCGTGGTGCAGCCCGATGGCGGATTCGTTGCGGTCGAGCCGGCAATCGAGGCGCAGCTTGCGCTGGCAAAGACCGCGGGCGCGGAGGTCCGAACCGGCATGACGGTGCACGCCATCGCGCCGCGCCGCAATGGCGTGCGCATCAGGATCGGCGAGCGCAGCATCGATGCGGATACGGTGATCGTATCCGCCGGGCCGTGGGTGAAGCGGTTGCTGCCCGATCTTCCCGTGCAGCTTCGCGTGACGCGGCAGGTCATGGCCTGGTTTCAGCCGCGCGACGCGGCGCTCTTCGCCGCCGGGCGCTTCCCGGTGTTCGTGCTCGAAAGCCGCCACGGCGTGCACTACGGTTTTCCGCCGCACGGCACCGACAGCGTGAAAATCGCCAAGCACCACCACGGCAACGAGACTGTAGATCCGGACCGGCACGACCGCGCAATCTCGGCTGCGGACGAGTCGCTGATCCGCCCCGTGCTCGCCGACCATATCCCGGCGGCTAACGGCAAGCTTATGGCCGCGAAAACCTGCCTCTACACCGTGACGCCGGACGGCGATTTCATCATCGACCGGATGCCCGGGACGCCGAACATCATCGTCGCCTCACCCTGCTCCGGGCACGGCTTCAAGTTCGCGCCGGTGATCGGCGAAATCCTCGCCGATCTTGCAACCGCCGGAACGACGCGGCACGACACTTCACGCTTCCAGATTGGGCGGTTCCGCTGAAAGCGACGAACCGACGGTGGCAGACTCGATTGTCGGCCGCTCCGGTCTGTTTCCTGCTCATGATGTTCTCATCGTTGGTCATGTCGTGATCCATGAACCGACCCATGAACGTAGTGCCCGTGGTGTGGGTGGGGTTATTAGGATTGTTCAGGTTCAGGTCTAGGCATTTAGGACTAGAGGTGGAGTATTGACGCGAACAGCGCTTGCGCAGACGATGGCGCTATCGAGACGTCGGGAGAACCGAAATGCGTGTCGCACTTTTTCTGTGCTTCGCTCAATTGTTCGGCGCGGCGTGGGCGCAGACCGGTACTGATGCGCAGCGTGCGCGTCCACCGGCCCAGGTGTTGCAGCCTCAGCCGAGACCCGCAACGAAACCTGTCATGGTCACTCCCAAAGCGGAAACGAGGGCCACACAACCAGCCGCAAAACGCCAGCCCAAAACAGAGGCGCTGAGCGAGCCGCGAGGCGTCGGCGACACGATTCGGCGGCCTGGTGTTACAGAAGACCTCAGGAGCGTCGACACGTCCAGGCGCATCGATGCGGACCGGGACCCCTCGCCCCGTCAGTCGCCTGCGGCCGCCAGAGTCGACCTGGATGAGCCAAGAGCGGGCGCAGGCGCCGACAGGCAGGCAGTCACGTCCGACTCCCCGGCCGCGGCAAGACTTGCCGTCCGGGAGCAGGTCGATCAAACCGCTCGCATCAGGACGGATGCGACCCGGCTAACGGAAAAGTCCTTCGCTACGCCGGCCGATTTGCGCACGCATCGCCAGGCCGTATCGACCATCGAACAAGCCGCGAAAGTGCTCGAGACCAAGGCCGCGGTCCTGCCACCGTCCGACCTTGCCATAGCCCAATACCAGATCGACTATGCGACTCGACAGGCAGCGGGGGTGAATCGCGCAGCGAAGGGGGGACTGGTGGTCAGCAACGCACAGGTCAAGGCCGTTCAGAGCGCGGCGGGTCCCGTACAGCCCATGGCCTCGCGCATCATGTCGGGACAGCGGCCTTTTCCAGTCCGAAAGGTGAGCGTGAGGGTCGGGCAGAAGGAAGGGGGTGACGAGGTCGCCGGGCTCCAGGTGTACGTATTGCCCGGCGGCATACTCGACGATCCGAGCCTGTTCAACGAATCCGAAATCCGCTCCTATCTGACGCGCTTCAGTTTCACGCAGCTGACATCGCCGGCGGCGCAGGAAGTGGCTGTCTTCGACATGCGTGTGTGGGTCGGCCCGCGCATGAATTACGATGAGATGGTCCGGCTCGTAGGCGAGCGCGAGGTAAAGAAGTTTCGCGTGATCAACGATCCCACGGTAAGCAATCAGCTCATCGAGCTCACATTCATCGCGCCGGACGATCTGGTCGAGCCGTGAGGCGCGGCATTCCGGCCATCGCGCTAAGCGTGGAAGGCGCGGCAAGCGCCGCATGGGGCGTTCGAACGTAATGTTCGCGGGCTTGATCGGCATCGTAGTCGCAGCCGCAGCCGCCGTCGCGGTCGTGTTCGGGCTGTTCAACTCCGTGCTTGCCGAACTCGTCCCTCCGTTCGAAGACAGCCAGCAAACCGTGGGCTTCGTGTCGGTAGGCACGGTGGCCGTGCTGCTCATTCTCACCGTAGTCATTCAAAAGCGTCTGACGACGGTTCAGACACGCACGGTAGCCGTCGTGAGCGTTTTATTCCTGCTCGCCTCTTTGGCTGTTTACTTTCCGTTCCGCGATCTCACGCGCGCCTACACCTATCGACATCCGCCTGCCTCGGCGGCGCACGCGGGGCAGACCAAGCACATCCGCGGGGACTTGCACGAGCGGGGGCGGTTGCGGGTGAAAGACATGACGATCGCAGAAGCGGTGTATCAGCTTGGAGGCCCCGACGTGGTCAATTCACTCGGCGTCCTCTGGTCGGAAGCATCGCGACTGAAAGTGATCGGCACGATGGAGCGCTACTACGTCGCGTTGACCATGCTGCTGACGACCACGATCTTCTTGGCGGGCCTCACGGTGTGGCGCAAACAACAGGCGAGCGGGACGAGACGGGCGGCGCAGATCACGCATGAGGCCGAGGATCAAACCCCCTCATCCGGACCGGTAAGGGTCTTCTTGTCGTACCGCCGCACAGATAGCGCAGACATAACGGGCCGAATTTATGACAAATTGGTTGCTGCATTCGGCCGTGATAATGTCTTTAAGGACGTCGACGCGATTCCAGTCGGAGTGGACTTTCGCACTCATCTCGGAATTGAGGTTCAGCGCGCGGACGTCGTGCTCGGTATCATTGGCCCCCGATGGCTAACCGAAGTTGATGTCGACCGGAAGCGTCGACTTGACGATTTGCGGGATTTCGTGCGCATCGAGCTTGCGGCAGCTCTCGAACGCGGCATTCCGTTGATTCCTGTGCTCGTCGGCGGAGCAATCATGCCACGCGAGTCGGAACTGCCCGCCGCCTTGTCGGCGCTCGCATTTCGCAACGCAGTCCCGGTTCGAGCCGATCCCGACTTCCACACAGATATGGATCGTCTTATCCGTGGAGTTCGGAAACACGCCTCCCAACGGCAAGCAACACACGCTACGGCGCGGTAGACGGTTCCGGAAGCGTCGCGCGCTGCCTGGACGGGCCCCGTCGTTCTGCCCCGCAGTAGAAATCGCGGTCGCCATGGACCTGGTCGAGGCGCTTAACGGGGGGCCAGTACTTGCGGGCCCGCACGCCGGGCAGCGGATAGGCGGCGGTTTCGCGGCTGTAGCCATGCTTCCACTCCCCCGCCAGCTCCTCGGCGGTGTGCGGGGCGTTCTTCAGCGGATTGTCCTCGCGATCCCACTCGCCGCGGCGAACGCGCTCGATTTCGCCATGGATGGCGATCATGGCGTCGCAGAAGCGATCCAGCTCCGCCTTCCCTTCGCTTTCGGTGGGCTCGCACATCAACGTGTCGGCCACGGGGAAGGACAGCGTGGGGGCATGGAAGCTGTAATCGATGAGCCGCTTGGCAACATCCTCGGCGTCGATGCCGCAGTCCGACTTCAGGCCGCGCAGGTCGAAAATGCATTCGTGCGCGACGCGGCCGTTGCCGCCCGTGTAGAGCACGGGGAAGTACGGCCCGACGCGCGACGCCACGTAATTGGCGTTGAGGATGGCGGTTTCGGTGGCGCGGCGGATGCCGGACGCGCCCATCGTGCGCAAGTACATCCAGGAAATGGTGACGATGAGCGCGCTGCCGTACGGTGCGGAACTCACCGTGCCGTTCGCCTCGGCGGTGTTCGGTAGCGGCACCACCGGATGCCCGGGGAGGAACGGCGCGAGATGCGCGGCGACGGCGATGGGACCCATGCCCGGGCCGCCACCGCCGTGCGGAATGCAGAAGGTCTTGTGCAGGTTGATGTGGATCACGTCCGCCCCGATTTCACCCGGGCGCGCGAGTCCTGCCATGGCATTCAAGTTGGCGCCATCCATGTAGACCTGCCCGCCCCCCTCGTGCACCGCGGCGCAAATGTCGCGTATCGCCTCTTCAAACACGCCATGAGTGGACGGGTAGGTGATCATCAGCACCGCCAGCCGGTCGCGATTCGCCGCCACTTTGGCCTTCAGGTCCGCCACGTCCACGTTGCCGCGCGGGTCGCAGGCCACTACCACCACCCGCATGCCGGCCATGTGTGCCGTGGCCGGGTTGGTGCCATGCGCTGACTGCGGAATCAGGCAGACGTCGCGCCGGTCCTGCCCGCGCGAGGCGTGATAGTTGCGGATGGTGACAAGTCCCGCATACTCGCCGTTTGCGCCGGAGTTCGGCTGCATGCTCACGCTGGGCAGGCCGGTGATCGACCGACAGCGCGCTCGACACGTCGGAGAGCATTTTCGCGTAACCGGCCGCCTGCTCGGGCGGCACGAAGGGGTGGATGGCGGCGAACTCGGGCCAGGTGATCGGCATCATTTCCGCGGCGGCATTCAGCTTCATGGTGCAGGAGCCGAGCGGGATCATGCCGTGCACGAGCGAATAATCGCGGTTCTCCAGACGCTTCAGGTAGCGCATCATTTCCGTTTCGGAATGGTAGCGGCCGAAAGCGGCGTGCGTCAGGATCGCACTGTCGCGCTTGAGCGCCGCGGGAATGGCCTCCGCGCCGGTGCCGAGCAAGCGAGCACGCTCGTGCACGTTCACGTGGTGCCCCGTCAGCACCCAGGCGATATCAGCGACGTCGTTGAGCGTGGTGGTCTCGTCCACGGTGATGCCGACGCGGTCGGCTGCGATCCAGCGCAAGTTGATGCGCTTTTCCGTCGCGCGTGCGCGCACTTCGGCCGCGGCCTTGACCTTGAACGTCACGGTATCGAAGTAGGCGGCTGATTCTCCCGCCAAGGGGGATGCGGCATTCACCAGCAGCCGCGCCAGCAGGTGGGCGCGCAGAGCGATGCGCTGCAGGCCCTCCGGGCCGTGCCACACGGCGTAGAACGCGGCGATGTTGGCGAGCAGCGCCTGGGAAGTGCAGATGTTACTCGTGGCCTTCTCGCGGCGGATATGCTGCTCGCGGGTCTGCAGCGCCATACGGTAGGCGGTGCGGCCGGCGGCATCCACCGACACGCCGATGAGGCGGCCGGGAATCTGGCGCAAGAGATCCTGCCGCACCGCCATGTACGCCGCGTGCGGGCCGCCGAAGCCCAGCGGCACGCCGAAGCGCTGCGCGCTGCCGATGGCGACGTCGGCACCCAGTTCGCCCGGCGATTTCAGCAGCACCAGCGCGAGCGGATCGGTGCCCAGCGAAACCAGCCCGCTGGCGGCATGGATACGTTCGATCAGCGGGGCGGGATCGGCCACGGCGCCAAAGGTATCCGGGTACTGCAGGTGGGCGCCGAACACGGCGGCCGGGTCGAGGTCCTTGCGCTGATCGCCGACAATGACCGGCACGCCGAACCATTTGGCGCGCGTCCTCACCACGGCGATCACCTGCGGATGGCAGGCGGCGTCGATGAAGAACGCAGCGGCCTTGCTTTTCGCCGCGCGGTGAATGAGCGCCATCGCCTCGCCCGCCGCCGTGGCCTCGTCGAGTAGCGAGGCGTTCGCCACCGGCATGCCGGTGAGATCCATGATCATCTGCTGGAACAGCAGCATGGCTTCGAGCCGGCCCTGCGAGATCTCCGCCTGGTAGGGCGTATAGGCGGTGTACCAGCCAGGATTCTGCAGCACGTTGCGCAGGATCACCGGGGGCGTGTAGCAGCTTGCATAGCCCATGCCGATGTAGGTGCGCCAGACCTGGTTCTGCACCGCGATGCCGCCCAACTCGGCGAGCGCCTGGGCTTCGGTGGCCGGCGCGGGCAGGGCCAACGGCTCGGCATGGAAAATCGCCGCCGGCATCGCTTGACGCGCCAGCTCGTCGCGCGAGGCTACGCCCAGCGCGGCCAGCATGGCCTTCTCCGCCTGCGCATCGATGCCGATATGGCGGCCATGGAATTCGCTGCCGTGGAGGATATCCTCGAGGGTAAGGGTTGCCATTTTTCTGCCAATAAGCTAACCGATACTCTTGGCGTATGCCGCGGCGTCCAGCAACCGGTCCACGGCACCCGGATCGGCCGGCTTCAGGCGGAACAGCCAGGCGTTGTAGGGCTCCTTGTTCACGAGTTCCAGCGTGTCGGTGAGCGCCTGGTTCGCCGCCACGACTTCGCCTGCCACCGGCGCATACACGTCGGACGCCGCCTTCACCGATTCCACCACCGCGCAAGCCTCGCCCGCAGCCAGCTTGCGCCCGACCTGCGGCACTTCAAGGAACACCACGTCGCCGAGCTGTTCCTGCGCAAAATCGGAAATGCCCACGGTGAGCGTGCCGTCGGATTCTGTGCGCACCCATTCATGGGAGGACGTGTAGCGGAGGTTGTCGGGTATGGCCATGGTGTGTAGTTCCGGAGGTCGTTGATGGAATCGGTCGGAAACGTTAGATCACCGGCTTGCCATGGCGCGCAAACGGCGGCTTGACCACTCGCGCATCGAGCTTCTTGTCGCGCATCGCGACCTGCACGGTGTCCCCCGGCGCGACCGCCGCGGGCAGGCGCGCCAGCGCCACCGACTGGCCGAGCGTGGGCGAGAAAGTGCCACTGGTGATCTCGCCTTCGCCATGCGCCGTGTGCACCGCCTGTTGGGCACGCAGCACCCCGCCCTTGGGCGGCAGCACCAGGCCCAGCAGCTGGCGCGCGGGCGGACGCACCAGCAGCGCTGCCTTGCCGACGAAGTCGCGCGGCGATTTCAGATCGACGGTCCAGGCGAGGCCCGATTCGAGCGGTGTCACCTTCTCGTCCATTTCGTGGCCGTAGAGGTTCATCCCGGCTTCGAGGCGCAGCGTGTCGCGTGCGCCCAGGCCGCAGGGCCGCACGCCTGCCTGCGCGAGCCGGTTCCATGCATCCGCGGCTTGTGCATTCGGCAGGAGCAGCTCGAACCCGTCCTCGCCGGTGTAGCCGGTGCGGGAAATGAACCTATCCCCCGACCGCGCGCCGAAGAACACGCCCAGCGGTTCGCTCGCGGCGCGCAGTTCCGGCAGTGAGGCCCAGGTTTTCTCCCGCGCATTCGGTCCCTGCACGGCAATCATGGCCAGGTCGCGCCGCAGCCTGAGTGTCGGCGCCGGTGCTATACGCGACCGCAGGGCGCCCAGCCACGCCACGTCGGTATCGGCGGTCGCCGCGTTGACGATGACGCGAAAGAAATCTTCCGCGAGAAAATAGACGATGAGGTCATCGAGCACCCCGCCGTTTTCGGCAAGCAGGCAAGAGGCACTGCGCCTTGCCCGGAACGGTGAGCCGCTCGACATTATTGGCGAAGGCGTAGCGCAGGAAGGCTCTCGCACCGTTGCCCTCCACATCGACGGCGAGCATATGCGAGGTGTCGAACATGCCGGCATCGCGGCGCACCGCGTGGTGCTCCTCGAGCTGCGATCCGTAATTCAGCGGCATGTCCCAACCGGCGAAATCGACCAGCTTTGCTCCGGCAGCGCGGTGGGTTTCGTATAGAGGCGTTGTTTTCATCAAACGCGACGCGGAAGTGGTGAGCCTTGATTCCGGCAGCGTTGTAGGATCATCACTGCTTGGCAAGCAGGAGCGATTTCTCCTCGTGATATTCACTCCACGCCTTGGCACAAATGTCATCAATGATCCTCTTGGGTATCTCGCTCAATAGGTACCTTCTCAGCACCTCATTTTCTCGACCGATGCTCGCACATATCGGCCCATCAATCTCGGTGTCAAAAATAACGCTGGCTCGCCGTTTTTCAAGAATGTCCGCCGACACGTTCTTGCCTTTGCGGCCATCTACCTTTGGGGTCGTTTCCTCGCAAATGTTCCAGATGATGGTCCGGACGATGGCGGGGAACACCTTAGGACAATCTTCCGACGTACCGTATTTATTACGTAGCCCGATAACGATCTGGTCTAGTAGATTGTCCAGCATTCTTTCTTGCTTGCTCGGATCCGCGGCGTCGCCGATAGGGTCCATGTATCGACTCCTTAGGGTTCTCGGGAATATACCCGGTCTGCGCTACAGGTACTTTCAGACGGAAGAATGTCCAATAAAGACCGGCCTCAATGACCTCCCCTATCGGCTTCCTTCGACTTCGCTCAGGATTCAACCGAGTGGAAGCACACCCAGCCCAATGGCAAATACTGCACCTGCTTTCCCCGATCGGGCAAGCGCAGGCACGCAACGCGGGCTGCCCGCGTTATGGACTGCGTCAGGCGATCTCTGGCTCGGCTTCGTGCACCTTGCGGCCAGCTGCGCCCACGCCGCTGTGGCGCGCTGCGCGAATTCGCTCAGAACTGCGGTGAGAAACACCAGCGCTTAGCGCCGATGGCTCGTGAGACTCGCTCTGCTTGAACGCGGCGCCAGCCTTGGCCTACACTAACATGATCAATTTGACCTGACAGGGGAGATTTCCGTAGTGTTTGGTCTATTTCGAAGCAAAAAAAACACGCCACGCACGGAACGCCTGCGCGCCCTGTCGCTGTTCGTGAATCTGACGCCTGGCGAATTGAAAATCGTCGACGGCCTGCTGCACGAGCGCCAATTCCTGAAGGACGAAGTGATTTTCGACAAGGGTGACGAGGGGCAGGCAATCTATATCATCATCGACGGCAGCGTGTCGATCTGGCCGCAAGGCAAACCTGTCGACGGTCAAGTCATTGAACTTGGACCGGGTACTTTTTTCGGAGATTTGGCGCTGCTCGATGACTCGGTGCGCAGCGCGCAGGCGAGAGCGGCCATGAACACCACGCTCGCGGTCTTTTTTCGCGCCGACTTCATGAGCTTGCTGGAAACTCACGGGTTAATCGCGTCCAAGATCTCGCTGCAACTGGCACGCCATATCGGCAAGCGTCTGCGCGAACAGCACAACGTGACTAACGCCGGCCAGCATCTATGAATGATGAGCCGGCGAACGACTCCGGCCCCATCGTCTGGGCGTCGATCATCGCCGTTACCTGCCTGTTGCTTTGGGCCTTTCAGAAAATACTGTTTCTGGTGGTGCCCTTCCTGCTGGCATTGATCCTCTACTACATTCTCTATCCGACGATGCAGCGACTGGTGCTGGCCGGCATGAGCCGCGGAGCGGCAGCCTCGCTGGTGACGGTGGTGTTTCTGGTTTTCGTGGTGATGTGTGGATACTGGACGTTGCCGTGGATCACTCTCCATCTTATCGACTGGCAGATCGCAGTAGAGCGCTATCTGCAAGGCGGCATCGGCCTATTGGAGCGCTCGCTCACCGGGCTGGAGGAGCGCTACGGGATGCTGCAACGAGCACATGTGGCCGCGACGGTGGGGCAACGTCTGAATGATTTCACCAGCGGTTTCGCCGCAAATTATCTCGAACCGATCGCACTCGGCATCGCGGTATGGACTCCCTCACTTCTGCTGGCCCCGTTCCTTTCGTTCTTTTTCCTCAAGGATGGCCATCACTTTCAGGGCATTCTTGCGCGCGCAGTGCCCAATGCTTTTTTCGAGAAAACGCTGTATCTGATGAGTGAAGTCGATCAAGCGGCGCGCGCCTATTTCCTGGGACTCATTCAGCTCACGCTCCTCGATACCGTAACGCTGGCATTCGGTCTGTGGCTCCTGGGCATGCCGGCACCCCTGGGTCTGGGTTTGCTCGCCGCAGTGCTGGCTTGGGTGCCCTACGTCGGATCCATCCTCGGCGGCCTGCTGGTGGTGCTGGTGGCGGCGACTGATTTTCCGACCGAACCGGCAATGGCGGCTTGGGTGATTGGACTGTTCATACTGGTGCGGCTGCTTGATGATTTTCTTTACATGCCGCTCACTATCGGTAAAAGCCTGCACCTGCACCCGTTGGTCGCCGTGCTGATGATTTTCATAGGCGGCGCCGTTGCCGGCATTTTGGGCCTGATGCTGGTGCTGCCGGTGCTGGGAGTCGTAATGGTGGTGTGCGAGACCATCGGAGCGGTCGTGACCGATTCTCGCCTGATGGCGCGTTACTGGCACGGGCGGGCATTGCGCAATGCGCAGGCGAGCGCGGATCTGTAGGCCGTGCGACGATGACTTCACGCGGTTGGCCTCAATGGCTGCCGCAAGAAGTCTGACCCTCAACCCGCCTGGTGACGAGTTTCTCGAGCACCCGAACTGACGCTACAACTGCTCCAGCATCTCTTCGGCGGAGCGGACTTCGAACTGGCCGGGCTTGTCAGGTTGAATGCCTTGACCATGCAAGGCGTGCTGCCGTTCCCATTACTGCTGCGTTCAACGTCGGTAGTCTGATCGTTTACCGGTCGTCGCCGCGAGAACGGCTGGCGAGAGCCCTCGCGCGGCGCGAAGCGAGCTGCTCTTTGAAATCGCTTAACTTCATGACCGCGATGCCCTCGCGCCTGTAGTGCGACCGATGGTGGTAGATGCTCTTGTAGAAATCGCAGCTGCGGCAGATCGGCCTGAATTCTCCGCGCTGCTGCTCGTCGATGATGGCCATGTAGCGCGGGTTATCCGGTGACACGATATCCGCGAGCGGGGTGGTGGTGACGTCGCCGATCTGGAGCGTCGCGTCCACGTCACGGCAGGCGCAGGCGTTCACGACGCCCGTTGCGGTCACCTGCACGCTGTTGAAAAGCTTCTCGCACGCGCCGTACTTGTAGGTCGTTTCCGTCGAGTTCACGTGCATGTCGAGGCCTTCGACGTCCTGCTGCGAGATGTAGCCGCCCCAGTTGTTGTAGACGCCGGGCGAGACCCAGATTTCGACGCCGGCGGCGCGGAAGCGCTCGACGAGCGCGAGCAGGTCGCTCGTCGCGCCTTTGGGCCCCTTGCGCGACGTCCGCAGTCCGATGGCAAGCTCGTACGAGGCGCGGGCGTTGACCCGGAGCAATGCTTCGAGGTTCGCGACGAGACGTGCGTAAAGCTTTTCCGTCCCGCCGGCGATCGCGATGAAGCTGTCGAGGTCGTGGCCGTACACGCTGACGGTCAGGTGCTTGAGTTTCCGCAGATCGGCCAGGCGCTCGACCGTTTCCGGCTTCGGGATCGTCAGGTTGGTAAAAAACTCGTAACTTGAGACCTGCGAATGCTGCTCGAGGTATTGGAGCTTGCGCATCAGCGTGCGGTCCATGAACAAATCGCCCGTGCACGGCGTCAGGTCGAACCGGCTGTAGCCGAGCTCGACCGCTTGACGCACCGTGTGCACGAAAGGTTCATCCTTCATGCTGACCGTCGGGGTCGATTTCTTGGTGTAAGCGCAGAACCTGCACTTCAAATTGCACGCGCTGCTGGTCTCGATATGGAAGAGCGACCGGTCGCGCTGGATGAATTCGCGTCCGAGCGCGCGATTCACCCCAATCTCGAGCCGGATCAGTAGATTACGCAGGTGGTTCGCTGCGGACAGCAGAGACATCTACGCCGCTCCTTCGCTTCGCCGCGGGCGCAAGGGCGCGGAACCTCCCACACCGCCTCTTCGGTGCAGCTTCCCTGCACCTTCCGGGCGCAACGGTGCGCCTAGGCGCTTATGGCCACTAACCTCAAATTCCACGGCGTCGGACAATTTGGCATGGGAATTCTATTTTACGGCAAATACTGCACCGGCTCTCCCCGATCACGCAAACGCAATGAATTGATGGCGGGCGGCACGCAGCTTATGATCGCAGCCGTGTCGTCACCCTCTCCGTTACGGGTGCCGGCGCGACCTTCCCATCAATTGGGGCAAGCTTATCAAGACCATAGGCCCGACGCTGCAGTAAATGAGTGAACGATATGGCGCTCCACTACGACAAGCTGATCAACTTCAAAATCCCGCAGGTCGAGCAGCGCGTTACGAAGCGCGACACCATGCTGTACGCGCTGGGCGTCGGGCTGGGCGCAGATCCGTGCGATCTCGACCAGCTCAAGTTCGTATACGAGCAGGATCTCCAGGCGCTGCCGACGATGGCAATCATACTGGGCTATGCCGGGGCGTGGGCTTCGAAACATCCCGAGCTCGGCGTCACCGGCAGCCACACAGTACATGGCGAGCAGGGATTCCGCATCGTGAAGGCGCTGCCGATCGAAGGTGACGTCATCGGCAAGACCCGCGTGATCGGCGTGGTAGACAAGGGCCAGGGCAAGGGCGCCCTCCTCATGACTGAAAACACGGTGAGCGAAAAAGCAACTGGAGACGTGATATGCACACTTACGTCCACGACCTTCTGCCGTGCGGACGGCGGCTTCAATGGTCCGACCGGCCCGCTCAAATCGCTGCACCCCGTGCCCGAGACGACGCCCCAATTCGTCTGTGACCTACCTACCCTGCCGCAGGCCGCTCTCATCTACCGGCTCTCCGGCGATTACAACCCGCTGCACGCTGACCCGGCACATGCCCAAAAGGTGGGCTTCAAGTCTCCCATACTTCACGGGCGCTGCACCTTCAGCGTCGCGGGCCACGCCCTGCTGAAAACGATGTGCGGCTACGACCCGCGACGTTTCGTTTCGATGGAGGGGCGGTTCTCATCACCGGTGTATCCGGGCGAAACCATACGCACGGAGATGTGGCAGGATGGCAACGTGGTGACTTTCCGCGCGACGGTCCCGGCGCGCGGCGCGACGGTGCTCAACAACGGCCGCGCCGAAATCAAGGTTTAATGCTGAATGTTCAATGCTTAATGGTTAATGGTCGTCCTCTTATTCAACATTCAAAATTGAGAATTCAACATTGCCGTTTCTAGACTGGCTGCTGAAGAATTGGGGATGGCTGGCGCTGACGCTCGCGGGCGGCGCCTATTTTTGTTTCTACGTCATGATGGCGCGGGAGCGCCGCGCCAGTCCTAACGCCAGACGCCGGCCCGAAAAGGACTGCTGAAATGGCCGGGAACGCACCCGCAAATCGCATCATGGCCGAGCGCGGCGAGGTGCGTATTGAGGTGCTCGCTCAGGGCAACGGGCCCCTGGTCGTGATGATCCCGTCCCTGGGCCGCCCGGCGGAGGATTTCGACGACCTGTCGCGGCGTCTTGCGGCAACCGGCTACCGCGTGCTGCGCCCGCAGCCGCGGGGCATCGGCAGGAGCAGCGGCCCCATGACGGGCATCACGCTGCACGACTATGCGCGCGACGTCGCCGCGGTGATCGAAGGGAATGGCGGCGGACCTGCCGTCGTGGCGGGACACGCATTCGGCAATTTCGTCGCTCGCACGACGGCGGCAGATTTTCCGGATCTGGTCAAAGCCGTGGTGCTGCTCGGCGCAACCCACGTGTGGCCGGTGCCGCCGAACATCCGTGCGTCCATCAACAAGAGCCACGAGATTTCGCTGCCCGAGGAAGAGCGTATCCGCTGCATGAAGCACGCATTCTTCGCGCCGGGCAACGACCCGCGCGTCTGGCTGGATGGATGGCATGAAGAAGTGATGCACGCAGAGCGTGACGCCACGGAGGCGACCCCGAAAGAGGAATGGTGGTTCGCCGGGCGCGCGCCGGTCCTCGACGTGCAGCCCGCGCAGGATGTCATGACGCCCCCCGAAAGCAGGAACCGGTATCGCGACGAGTTGGGCGCGGACCGCGTAACCATGACGGTCATCCCGAATGCCGGGCACGCTCTGTTGCCGGAGCAGCCGGCAGCCGTGGGCAAGGCGCTACTCGATTACCTGTCCAAGCTGAGTTGATGCAACCGCCTATGAACGCCTGTTCGAAGACGGCACGGGGATGATACTTCTATCTACTGGCCTTGAGTCTTTTCATATTCATACGCCGGGAGGATCGATCACTGTATAGCGCTGCGAAAACGGATCTTGATCTTGGGGCCCCTGAGAGGCGCCGAGCAGCGCAGCCAAGGTCGGGGTAGTCGGCGAACACTGTCGAACCAGAATGTCCTTGTTAGAGTGTCCGAGGAACCGTCCACGACTATGCATTCAGAAAGGAAATGATCGGTGAGTTGCGCAGCCGCCGACCTTGGCGAGCAGCGCAGGGATACCGCACGAGGAAACGAGGTGGCGGCGCCGACCCGGGGAGCCCCTTTCTCTCGTGAGTCTCTTTGGGGGAGTGTACGGACCGGGGAGATAGGTAACACCTGTGCGAGGACATGGGTAACACTACGCGATGGATTTGTAATCGCGCAAGCGCAGACGCAAAAAGCGCTTGTGACAGAAGTACACCTCGTATGCCCCGTCTTCGCTTGAATCAGGGCGAAACGCGATAGGCAGGCGGTGCAATGCATTCGAAACCCTCAGACGTCGTCCCTTGAAGCGCACCTTTCCATTCCAGCCGACGTTGACGACGATATCGTGTGGCCCGTATTCGATGGGCGGCAACTTTTCCGGCAACGTTCGCGCACTGGGTTGATAGTGCTCAATCGGAGTGTCCATATCCAATGATTCGTGAGGGCGTTGCTCGTTATAGACGTGACGCCAATAGTCGAGGGCGCGCTGTACCTGTGCGAGATTCTCGAAGCTACGTCCATTGAGCACTTCGGCTTTAAGCGAGCGATGGAAGCGCTCGTCCTTGCCATTGGTTTGGGGATGTGCCGGCGCGCTATGGCTGACACGGATGCCCAGCCGGATGAGCCATACGGTAAGGTGGGTAATGCCGTGTTCGTGTTGGCTCGGACTGCCCCATGGAGCCCCATTGTCGGCATTCATACGAACCGGCAGCCCATAGCGGCGGAAGGTCTCGGTGAGCAAGGGCTGAACGCTCTGTGTATTGGTATGAGTGCACGCGGCCAGCACCAGGTTGTAACGTGAATGGTCATCGATCACCGTGAGGGGATGACAAAGGCCCGCTGGCGTCGAGAAATAGCCCTTGAAGTCGATCTGCCACAGCTCATTGGGTTGTGCATGCTCGAAACGCTGCCACGCAGTAGCTTGCGCGCTGGCCACCTCGCTGATCAGCCCGTGCCGGTGCAGAATGGAGGTTACGGTACTTGGTGCTGGAGCATCGGTGTGCCCGAGTTTCTTCAGGCGCTTGCTGATCTTGCGCCCGCCCCATGCGGGGTGTTCCTGGCGCAATGCAAGCACCTGTGCTTCAAGCTCAGAGGATGTGCGAGATGGCGAGCACAGCGGCCGGCGCGATCGCTCCTGCAGACCTCGCACCTCGTCTTGCGCCTCACGCGCAAGCCACTTATATCCGGTCTTAGGGCTGATGCCAAAGCGCCGGCACAGCTCACGGCGATTTACGCCTTCTTGCCTAGCCAACAGAACAAACTCACGTCGTAGACTCATGGTGTCTCGGGTGTCCCAAGGCATGGTGAACAATCCTTCCGACCGGTGTATGACCAGCCAGAAAGTGTTACCCATGTCCTCGCACACCCGTTACCCATGTGTCCGGTCTGTACAGGGGAGCAAAGAGAGTCACTGGGCCCCGCGAGGGGACCTATGAGATATGAAGGATAACCTCGGATATTGTGATCTTGATTCGTGTCCCGTATGCGTTTATCGACCTCCATTTACGGCTAAACTGCTTTCTTGATATCGGATTTTCAGGACCTCGTAGCGATGCCTGACTCGTCTGTCGCAACACCGGAACGACAGTCTCGCACCGACCTCTCGCGCTTTCTTAACCCGCGCGGCATAGCGGTCGTCGGCGTATCGAGCGACCCCGCCCGCATCGGCGGACAGGCACTGAGATTGCTCACCGACTTCGGCTATACCGGCAAGATCTATCCAGTCAATCCGAAGTATCAGTGAGGTGAAGGGTCTCACCTGCTATCCCGATCTCACCGCAGTGCCGCAACCCTGCGACGTCGCGCTTATCGCCGTTTCTGCCCCGCAAGTAGCGGGGGCGATCGAGCAGTGCGGCAAGGCCGGCATCCCGTTTGCGCTCGTGCTCGCGGGCGGTTTCAGCGAAGTAGGCGAGGAAGGCAAGGCGCTGCAGGAGAAGCTCATCGAGACCGCGCGCAAGGCCAACGTGCGCATGGTCGGGCCCAACTGTCTCGGCATACTGAATCTGAAGGACAACGCGCGCATCGGCTTCGGTGGCACATCGCAGATGAAAACGCTCATACCGGGCCCCATGGCGATGGTGACCCAGAGCGGCGGCTTCGGCTTCGGCGTCGTGGCCGTCGCCGCCTATTTCGGCGTCGGCTGCAACTACGCCATTTCGACCGGCAACGAGGCCGACCTCACGCTGCTCGACTGGGTCGCCGATCTGATCGAGCGGCCCGATGTGGAGATCGTCGTGGCCTTCATGGAAGGGATCACCGATGGTCGCCGCCTGATCGAAATCGGTGAGCGCGCGCTCGAGCTCGGCAAGCCGATACTGGCTTGGAAGGTGGGCAATACCGACATCGGCAGCCGGGCGGCGATCTCGCATTCGGCACGGATGACCTCGGGCTACGAGCTGTATCGCGCGGCATTCAAGCGTGGCGGCCTGGTCGAGATCCGCGACGTGGATGATCTCGTCGACATCGCGAAGGCGTTCCTCATCCGCAAGCTTCCGGCCGGCGACCGTGTCGGGGTGCTCACGCTATCCGGAGGCGCGGGCGTGCTGCTCGCGGACCGCTGCGTCGAAAGCGGACTGCAGTTGCCGGCGCTCTCCGACGCGACTACCGCGGAGCTGCGCGAAACGCTGGTATCGTTCGCTTCCTGCAACAACCCGGTTGATGCTACAGCCCACGGCTACAACGACAATTTCGCGTCCTATGGCAAGGCGGTCGAGCTGGTGCTGACCGATCCCAACATCGACCAGGTCGTCGCGCGCGTGCCGCGCGGAAAATCGGCCCGGCCGTGGTCTGAAAATCTGCTCAAGGTCCTGAGCAAAACCGACAAGCCCCTCATACTCAACTGGCCCACCGCGCCGGACGACAACGGCGACGTGCTCGCCTACCTCGAGGAAAACGGGGTTCCCTGCGTACTCGGCGCGGGTCGCGCGGCCCATGCGCTGGCGGCGTTGACGGAATTCGCCCGCAAGCGCCGCGCCTATCAGCAGCGAGACCGGCGCGAATTGAAGCGGATCGTGGAACGCAAGGCGCTCGAACTGCCGCGCGGGATCGGCGACGCTGGGGGAACGGCGCTCCAAGCAACTGCTCGAGCGTTACGGCGTGCCGGTGGTCAAGGAAGCATTACTGAAGCTCTCGGAAATCGAATCGCTGAAGTCGGCGCCCCTCGCCTTCCCCGTTGCACTGAAGATCGAATCCCCCGACGTGCCTCACAAGACCGAAGCGGGGGGCGTGAAGCTGGGCATACAGGATCTCGCCGGCCTCAAACTCGCCGCGCGGGAGATCGTAGCGGCGGTGAAGATCCATGATCCGGACGCGCGCATCGAAGGCCTGCTGGTACAGGGGATGGCCTCGGGCGTGGAAGTGATCGTGGGCGCGGTCAACGATGCATGCTTCGGACCCACGGTCGCTTTCGGGCTCGGCGGAATCTACACCGAGCTGCTGAAAGACGTCACGTATCGCTTCGCGCCGTTCGACATACAAACCGCGCGGGAAATGATCGCGGAAATCAGAGGAGCACCCCTGCTAACCGGCTACCGCGGGCGTCCCGCGCTCGATGTCGCTGCACTCGCCGATACGCTGTCGCGGGTGTCACTCCTCATCGCCGACCATGCGGACCGCATCGCGGAGATCGATGTGAACCCGCTGTTCGTGCGCGACGCGGGACAGGGGGTCGTCGCCGCCGACGCGTTGATCGTGCTAAGGGAGAAGACAGATTGACCGCAGAGACGCTGAGGATCCGCGGCGAGTAACGTACCATCCCGTCATTCCCGGGAAGCCGGGAATCCAGAATGAGCAAAGAAAGACGTCCGAGCGTATATATGCTCGCCAGCAAACGAAACGGCACGCTCTATGTGTGAGACTGGATGCCCCGCCTCCGCGGGCATGACGACTCAAGCAGAGAACTGGATGCATGCCCTCGCGGAGGCGGGGGCATGCACGACGCATAGGAAAGGAAGGCTATGGAAGATCTGAAGAAGAAGTCGCCGTTAGGCATCTACATCGAGCATTGCAAAAAGGGCGAGCTGGCTTACCAGGTGTCCAGGGACGGCAAGCCGGTGTTCTTTCCGCGCCTCGTTGCCCCGGGCGCCGCGAACGCCGCGGGCGGCGGCCTCGAGTGGCGCGTCTCCAAGGGACTGGGGACCGTGCACGCGACCACTGTGGTGTACGCCAAGGACAAGTCACCCTGGAACGTTGCGCTCATCGATATCGATGAAGGATTCCGCATGATGAGCCGCGTCGAGGACGTGGATCCCATGCAGGTAAAGATCGGGATGCGCGTGAAGGTGCGCATGCATCCGGGCGACGAGAAGCAGCCGCCCTATCCCGTATTCACCGTAGCGGAAGGCGCCCACCACCCCGGCCCTTCAGGCCATCCCTCCCCGGAAAGGAGGGGATGATGGGACGCAAACGAGGCAGTGTTGCAGTAGTCGGAGCCGCCGAATCCGATCTCGGGCTGGTCGCGCCCGATACCAGCCCGACCGATCTGATGGCGCAGGCTACCTATCGGGCGCTGGAGGACTGTGGGCTGAAGCTTTCCGACATCGACTGCGTCTTTGCGGCGCACTCCCAGTCACGCATGGCCGTGCTGGAGTTGTGCGAGTACCTCCGGATCAAGCCCCGCTACGTCGACAGCACGACGATCGGCGGCTCGTCCTTCATGTCGCACCTCGCGCACGCTCAGTCCGCGATCGAGAACGGCGACGCCGAAGTGGCGGTGATCGCCTACGGCAGCACCCAGCGCTCGGTCACCCGCGCGGCGGCGAGCGCCCGCACCTTCAATTACTACGAGACCCCCTACCGGCCGTTCCTCCCCGGGAGCGCCTACGCGCTGGCGGCCTCCCGCCATATGCACCAGTTCGGCACTACGCGCGAGCAGCTGGCGGAAGTCGCCGTCGCGGCGCGCAAATGGGCGCTGATGAATCCGGCTGCGTGGGAAAAGGAGCCCCTTACGATCGACCAGGTCTTGAATGCCCGCATGGTGAGTTATCCGTTTACGGTGCGCGATTGTTGCCTGGTGACCGACGGCGGCGGCGCGATCATCATCACGTCCGCTGCGCGCGCGAAAACCTTGAAAAAGAAGCCAGCCTACGTTCTGGGCGTCGGCGAGGCGGCCACCCACGCCACGATCTCGAACATGCCGGACCTGACGGTAACCGCGGCCGCCGAGTCGGGACCGCAGGCGTTCAGGATGGCGGGCCTCAAGCCCGCCGACGTGGACATGCTCTCGCTCTACGACGCGTTCACGATCACGCCCATCCTGTTTCTCGAGGATCTGGGCTTCTGTCCGAAAGGCGAAGGCGGCCGCTTCGTTGCGAACGGCGCGATCGCGCCGGGGGGCAAGCTAGCCGTCAATACCAGCGGCGGCGGCCTTTCCTATTGTCATCCCGGCATGTACGGCCTGCTGGTGATGATCGAGGCGGTCCGCCAGGTCCGCGGCGAGTGCGGCGAGCGGCAGGTGAAAGACTGCGAGGTGGCTTTAGCGCACGGAAACGGCGGGGTACTGTCCAGCGAGTGCACCGTGATATTCGGGAATGACGCGGCTTTATAGACCGCGCCCACCGTGCCGGCCGTCCGCGGTCGCATCCCCACAAGAACACGGGCCCCTGCTCCACGCTACCGAGCGTCCACGGTCGGCTGCTTGTGCGTCTTAGCGGTCGCACCCCCGGGAAACCGGCCGCGCCGAGGGGGAAGAGGGGGCCTACCGAGACGTTAAGAAGTTTCGGCAAATCTCGATAGCTTGCAGCGGCGCCCGGAGTGGCGCCGCTGCAAGCCGGTCTATCGCCTCGCGTCGTGCCGTTCGGGCCTTCTGCGCTCTTTCCAGCCGCGAGGGTCACCCAGCGCTTCGATGCCGGCGCCCGGCCCGCGGCGCTCGCGTAGCGGCAGGATGGCAATCCGTACCTTGCTGATCCTCTGGTTCTGCAACTCCTCGACGACCAACTCCACCCGTTCCCAGACGGTTCTGTCCCCGACTCGGGGCTGGCCGTAGCAGGTCCGCGCCAGATAGTCAGCTACCGTCATGCGCGATTCGGCTGCGGGGGGCTTCAGTCCGTAAAAATTTGCAAGCGATTGCAGACTCGAGTTTCCGTTGAGCATGAATCCGTCAGGCAAGCTCGGTTTGTCGTACCAGGTAGGCTCCTGCAGCAATCCGATGTATTTGTACATATCGTTTCCCTCCTTACACAAAGATTGCGAAATGAGAATTTGTGCCATACACCACACTTAAGCGCTTGCACGTTGCGAGAAAACGACAGGATTCGAGCGCGATTCAAGCTTTCTTCAACGCCACGCTGGCGTTCGCTTTTCTGGCGCGCGTCATAGGGTGCTCTGACAACCATGACTTTGGAAAAGTGCCCGAAAAGTTTTTTAATGCCGGCAACGATATCGCATCGATGCGACAGCATCATTTCGTTCGGTTAACGAAATCGTGACATCTCTATGGCCAGCGTATTCAACTTGGCACGATTCTGGCTAGAGGTGTATCGGACTTGTCCCGACACATTCCTTGCGCAAAACCGCCCGCAGGCAAACGGCACAATTGGATTCGAAACGCATGCATCCATACGCTGGGACGATACGTATGTGGAGTATCATTTCCTGGTTAGGAGGGTAATATGGAAAGGCGTGGATTCTTGCAAGGTTCCCTGGCCGCCGCGCTCTGGAGCGTCGTGGCCGGTCGCGGACAGGCCGCCCAGCCGCTGGCGAAGGACATGAAAAGCATCGAGGAACTGCAGAAGAACTGGAAGCTACTCCTGGCCGAGGGCGCCAAGGCGCCCCTACCGACCGAGCCGCTGAAGCTCTCCAAGGAAGAGTGGCGCAAGCGGCTGCCGGCGCCGGCGTACAGCGTGCTGCGCGAGGAAGGCACGGAGCGGGCCGGCACCAGTCCGCTCAACAATGAGAAGCGCGACGGCGTATTCGCGTGCGCCGGCTGCGACCTGCCGCTGTTCACGTCGGCCATGAAGTACGAAAGCGGCACCGGCTGGCCGAGCTTCTTCACCACCATTCCGGGGGTATTCGGGAGCACCACCGACTACAAGCTGATCTATCCGCGCACCGAATATCACTGCATCCGCTGCGGCGGCCATCACGGCCACATCTTCGATGACGGCCCACCGCCCACCGGCAAGCGCTACTGCAACAACGGGGTCGCACTGAAGTTCATACCAAAGGCCTCAAAGGCGTGACGGCTGCCGGGTGACGACTGACGAGCGGGGGCGGCGGCGCGGTGCGCCGCCCTTTGTTGCTATCGAGCTGTAACTAACTTCGTTACATCGCTCGATCCCGCACCCCAACCTGGCCCCTCGCGTGCTACGCGGCTCTCCCCGTAATGATCGGTAAGCCCCCTCCTGTCTCCTGCTTCACGAAACCCGATTCGTCAGGCACTATTACGGCTGAGGACTTCGTTCCGTATGCCCAGCCCAAGATACAGACTTGGCCTTCCGGCCGATGCCTACGAGATAGCAGTGATGTCCCGCTATCTGATCGAGGTCGGTTTGCGCGGGTGGTCGTGGCCGCCGGACCGCGTAGCGAAAGCGATCCGCGCACGCGAAACGAACGTGCTGGTGGTCGACGTCGGGCAGCACCTCGTCGGCTTCGCGATCATGGAGTTCGGCGACACCGCGGCTCACTTGAGCCTGTTCGCGGTCAAGCCTTCTCACCAGCGCTGCGGCCTCGGCAAGCAGATGATCGGGTGGCTGGAAGAGGCCGCGCTCGTCGCGGGCATCACCACGATCAGCCTCGAGCTCCGCGTCAATAACTTCGCGGCGCGCACTTTCTATCGCGTGCTGGGCTACAAGGAAACCTGGTACATTCCCGGCTACTACCGCGGCATAGAAACCGCGGTGAAGATGACGCGCGATATCCGCCGCGTGGTACCGGACCATATCAGCGAAAAACCGAGGAAATGATTCAGGCCGTTTTCGCAGCGGCGCTGGCCGCCGCTTGCGTGGCCCCCGCCTTCGCGCAAGAGAGCTGGAAGCCGACGCGGCCCGTCACCCTGATCGCGCCCAACGCCCCTGGAGGAACCAGCGACCGCACCGCGCGCGAGCTCCAGCGGATCTTCCAGGCGCACCGCCTGGTCGAGGTCGCGGTCAACGTCGTCAACCGCCCCGGCGGGGCCGGCACGATCGCGCTCAACCAGTTGAATGCGCAACCCGGCGACGCCCACGTCCTGCTGATGGCGACCAGCGCCGCGATCAGCAACCACATCACCGGCCTCACGACGTACAACTACAGCGATTTCACGGCGATCGCCATGCTGCTCGGCGACAACTACGGCGTGAACGTGCGCGCCGGCTCGACCGTGCAGTCCGCGCGCGACATGCTGGAGCGGCTGAAGAAGAGCCCCGACGCGCTCTCCTTCGGCCTTTCGAGCGTCGGCGGCACCAACCACACCTCGCTGGTGGCCGCGCTCAAGAAGGGGGGCGTCGATTTCAAGCGGGTGAAACTCGTGACCTTTGCCGGCGGGGGCCAGATCAGCCTGCAGCTGCTCGGCGGGCACGTCGACGCGATCAACACGGGATTGAGCAACATGGTCGATCACCTGCGGCAGGGCAAGATGCGCACCCTCGTGATCAGCGGGCCGCGAAGGATGGGCGCCCCATTCGCCGACGTTCCCACCTGGAAGGAGCTTGGCATAGACGTCGTGCTGATGGGCTGGCGCGGCATCCTGGCGCCGAAAGGCCTGACGCCCGCCCAGACTGCCTACTGGGACGGCGTGTTCCGCAGGCTTGCGCAGACCGAGGACTGGAAATCGGACCTGCAGAACAACTACTGGGAAAACATCTACACCGGCGCCGCCGAAACCAGGCGGTGGCTGGACGCCGAATACATCGAGCTCAAGCAGGTCCTCACCGAGCTCGGACTGGCCAAGGACAGCGAAGCAAAAAAGTGACGATTACGGGTAACGAAAGGGTGACGAATAAAGGAGGAACAGAAAAACCCCTATCCCCTATCTCGTCACCTTCGCCTTCGCCTTTCGCACTTTCGCCTATGGAAGGTGATCTCGTCACACGTATCTCGTCACTCACTCCATCGTAAGCTTTGCCGCCTTGATCACCTTGCCGTAGCGCACCAGCTCCGACTGGATGTGCGCGGCGAATTCCGCCGCCGTGCTGACTTCCGGGTCGAAGCCCTGCGAGGTCAGGCGCTGGCGCAGGTCGTTGTCCCGGATTACGGTCGTGATGGTGGCGTGGAGCTTGTCGGTGATCGGCTTGGGCGTGCCGCGCGGCGCGACCAGCCCGACCCAGGATGCCGAGTGATAGCCCGTGATCCCGCCCTCGGCGAGAGTCGGTATGTCCGGCACCGCCGGGTTGCGCTTCGCGGTGGAGATGCCGAGTGCCCGCAGGCGGCCTTGGGCAACGTGCTGCCGCACCGAGGCGGTGGATGCGAACATGACGGTTATGTGGCCGCCCAGGAGGTCGGTCACCGCCTGCGCCGTGCCCTTGTACGGGACGTGCACGAGGTCGATGCCCGCCATGGACTTGAACAGCTCCGCGGCCAAGTGGTTGCTCGTGCCATGACCCGGGGTGGCGTAGTTGATCTGCCCCGGCTTCGCCTTCGCCAGCGCCACCAGCTCCTTCACAGTGGTGGGCGGAAAGGACGGATTCACCACCAGGAGATAGGGCGACGCCGACACCAGCGAGATCGGCTCGAAATCCTTGATCGGGTCGTACGGCAGGCTGCTTCGCATGTTGGGAATGATCGCCAGCGTGGTGTTGGGCGCGAGTAGCAGCGTGTAGCCGTCCTTCGGCGCCTTCGCGACGAGCTCGGCGCCGATGATGGTGGACGCGCCGCCGCGATTGTCGACGACCACCTGCTGGTTGAGGCGCTCGCCCAGGCGCTCGGCGACAGCACGCCCCATGATGTCGTTGCCGCCGCCCGCCGGGTACGGAATGATGAGCCGCACCGGTTTGACGGGATAGGTTGCCGCAGTTTCTGCGGCCACCGACAGGGGCGCCGGCAATAAACCGAGAAGCAGGACCGCGCGACATGCGCGGAATCGCTGAACGCTGGGGAAAAAGTGCAAGTGTTGCCTCCTTTGAGCGCCTATCTTACCGATGCCCGCCGGGTAACGTAAACGTCGCAGAACTGCCGGATCTTTCGGGCAATGAAAGGCAGCAACAGAAACCACTGCACGTAGCCCAGAACCGTCAGCAACGTCCACAACAACAGACCTTCGGACCAAATGCCGGGCACGAACTCGTTGCTGAGATAGAGCTCCAGCTTAAGCTTGTTGACCGCCATCAAGCCGGCGTGCCCGAGCGGCAAGCTCAGGAAGTAGAGCGGCACCAGGCTCGACAGCGCAGTTCTCAGGTTCGCCTGCATGTCGGGGCGTAAAAGAGTGACGACGAGCATCACCATGGCCGCGAGCAGCCACGCTACGGCAACGTAACGCAGGACACGGTGCTCCGGAAACAGTGTCATCCGGCAACAGTGATTCGTGAATCGATGGTAGCCCTCAGCGCATGTTGCCGCACCGGAACTCGAAAGGCAATTCCGGATCCAGCGGCATCACTTGCGAATCAACCCTGCCAACCGAGGCTGAAGGCGGGACTCAGGATTGCGGATGCTCATATCGGTTCCGTTCATAACTCGCTGTGACTAGGTTGCATTTCTGAAGATATTCTCCAACCTGTCGGACTACGATACAGCGTTGCGACGCAATGGACCGTGCAGTTTCCGAGGGCCGAAAGTTCGCACCGGACCCACTCCGCGTTCGGTGATGCGATCGCTTATGTGACAAGACGCGCCATGGATCGTGCCAAAGTCTCTGCCTGTGGGACTGGCCACGTGAAACCTGAGTGTGGCAACCGTTTCGGGAATTGCCTTCAGAAACACGAAAATTCTTTCATCATCCCACTCGCCCGCTCCCGTCCGCGAGTCGCCGGTATGGATGACGCTACCATTGGCGTTGCGCGGCTCCCCCGGATGAACAACTTCCAACACGTGACCTTGCTCGTCGAGCAGCATGCACAGCGCGTCCAGGTCTTCGGGATTGATCGTAACGCCCTCCTTCATCGGATCCCAGCGCAACCCCACGACAATCTCCTTCAGATCCGATTCCGCATCGGCGTACGCGTCGTCCTCCGAGCTTGGATGATTGCTGATTCCCACCGTCCCCCTCCCGATGAAAGATTGAAAGGATATTTCCGAGCGAGGTGCTCAGTTCACGGCCGCGGCGATCAGCATTGCGATCGCGGCGCCCAGCGAAAGTTCCCAAGCACCGCGACTATATATCTCAAGCCGCGTCATCGAGCAGGCCGCAGCAAGCTACAATCGCGCGAAGCTTGCGATTGTTCTTTACTCTTGTAAGCTGGCATGGGAGGCAGTGAAGTAGTTCCGGTTCCCTTCTTCACCACTTCACTTCTTCACCGCTTCATCAACATGGGAGGTCCCTGTGGCAAGACTACCTTTAGCAAGCCGGGAGAGCGTTCCCGAAAACCAGCGTGCCGCTTTCGACGAGCTCCTGCGAGGCTTCGGATCAGTCCCTCGTTACGGCCCCGGTTCCGTCATGATCCACGTTCCCAAAGCGCACCAGCTGATGAATGCGGTAAATAAGCATCTGCGGAACGAGTCCTCGCTGCCGAAAAAGCTGCAGGAGCTCGCGATGCTGGTCACCGCTCGCGAGCTGGATTGCCAGTACATCTGGAACGCGCACGCCGCATCGGCGCGCGAAAGCGGCGTCAGCGGCGCGACGGTGGAAGCGCTGAGAGACCGCAAGGAGCTGCCGAAGCTCGCCGATGACGAGAGCGCCGTAGTGCGTTACGGGCAGGAATTCTTCCGTACCCGTCGCGTGAGCAGAGGCGCATTCCAGGCAGTGCTGGAGCAGCTTGGAACGCAGGGAGCGGTCGAGCTGGGTCTCGTCATGGGCAATTACAGCCTCCTGGCGTTGCTCGTCAACACTTTCGATGTGGACCTGCCGCCGGACAGAAAGGAACCGCTCTTGCCGGTATGAGCAAAAAATGCCGGTCATGTGCCGGCATTTTTATGGGAATCAGGCGTAAGCGCGGACTTCACTCACTGACGTTCTTATCCGGCTTCTGATTCAAATACGCGCCCGCGACCAGGAATACGGCATTGGACCAGAATACGGTCATCAGTCCGAAAGCGCTGCCGACCAGGCCGAACAAGAGCGGGACTCCGATCTGAACCACTTTGTTGATCGTGATACGCAGGCCCAGCACCTCTCCGGTGCGGCCGTCTGGCGAACGGTTGTACGTCAGCATCATGGATAAGGGCTGACCACACCCCAGACCCAGCCCCAGTGCGAATGCGATCAGGGTAAGGACCCATGGACTCTGGAAGAACGGAAACAGGGGATAGGTGATGCCGGAAACCAGAAGCGACAGCGTCAGGACCTTCTCTTCACCCCATCGGCTGACCAATGCCGGCATGATCACGCGCACGACGAACGCCGCAGCGGCATACGCGCCGAGTATGATCCCGATGGTCGACGCCGAGAGACCGATCGAGGTCCCGTAGATCGGGACATAGAACGAAAGCAGATCGGTGCCCGAAAAGACGATCGCGCCGGCAAGCAATGTCCTGCGCAAGGGCGCGATGCGCATGAGCTCCAGCACGTTCGATTGACCACGCTTCGGCTGCCGGCCCTGCGCCTTGGGGACGATCTGGGGAAAGGTGAACAGGGCGAGCATCGGCAGCATCGCCAGCACTCCCAGGAACAGGTAGCTCCTGGCGTGGCCGAAGTGATCGATGGAAAACCCGATCAGAATCGGGGCGATCAACCCCGAGATCGATTGACCGATGCTGAAGGTGCCGAGGTTGCGCGCTCTCATCTCCGGACCGTCCAGAGATGCCGCCAGGTTCTGTATCGCCACCGAGAAAAATATGAAGGAAAGACCGGTCAGCGCTCGCGAGGCGTAGAGGCCGGTGAGGTCCGGATAGATGTACGGCACGATCATCGCAAGACTGGAGCCGAGGGAGCCGAACAGGATGGGCAATCGAAACCCGTAGCGATCCACTACCGTGCCCGCGTAAATCCCCAGGAAAAGTTGAAAGATCAGCGATACGGAAATCAGCATGCCGATCTCGAATGCGCCGGATCCCAGCTGGATGGCAAACAGCGACATCAGCACGCGGCTGCCGCGCAAGGCGACGCTGTTGAACACGTTCAACAGCGTAATGAGATATATGGACATGCTAGTCGGACCGGTGCAGATGCACTGATCCGGGAGACTTAGCGGCCTCCGGGATGGCCGCCGCGGGAATTCCTGCTACAGCTCTCTGACAAGTAACTTGCGGACCTTGATCGGCCCCCCGTTGTATTGAATGCCGATCCTTCCTTCCGGGAACCTGCTGTCCTGGGCGCTGACGGTGACGACGCCGTTCAGCTTGACGGTGATCTGGGGGCCTTTGGCGTGGATCTCGTAAGCGTTCCACCGGCCGCCAGCCTTGTATATGGGATTCACGACGGCGACATTGACGAGGCTGCCCGTGCTGTACGCCGGATTCGGGTTCTTGTCCCAGATCTGCACCTCATAGTGGGTCATCCTTCATCCTTCCGCCTTCATCCTTGCCGTTAGGCCGAGCTCCTTCTCCACCCTCGGCTTGACCTCGCCCATCATCAGTTCCATCGAGCGCATCGCCGCCTTGTGCGGCGTGCTGCCGACCTTGAACGAAAAGCACACGTGCACGGGTTTGGTCGCGTGGATCTCGGCGACGAGCTTTTCGGCAACCGTCTCGACATCGCCGATCAGCAGATCGTCGTAGATGGTTTCGAGCGGCGGCTCGTCGGGGAACGGCACATCGACCAATACGGTGCCTTGCATGACCTCCTTCCGGCGTCTGAGGCTCGACGCGAGCCGCGACTGATAGCGCGCGTTCTCGGCAAAGCGCATCCCATCCTCGCGGCTGTCGGTGATATGGGCGAAGCGGTTGACCGTGATATGCGCCCGGGACAAAGGCACATTCTCGGCGGCAAACGCGGCGACGATGTCGGCATACTGCTCGGCCAGCAATTTGGCGCCGCCGGTCCGGCCCGACGTCAGTACCCGATAGCCGTGCCGCGCGGCGGCGCGGAACATCGTCTGGATATGGCCGGCGACGTAGATCGGCAGCGATTTTTGCACGGGGCGGACCGGGATATGCGTTTCCGGCAGCCGGTAGTGCTTGCCGTTGTAGCTGAAGAATTCCCGGCTGAAGGCCAGGTCGAGGATGTCGCAGCACTCGTCGGTCATTTCGAGATTCCGGGCGATGTCGACGCCGAACCGCTCGAATTCGTAGGGCTGATAACCGGCGCCGATGCCGAGCATCAGGCGGCCATTCGACAATGCGTCGGCAGTGGCGATTTCGGCGGCAAGCCGGGCCGGGTTGTACAAGGGCAACACCACGACCGCGGTGCCGAGGCGGATCTTTTTCGTGATCGAGGCGCAATGCGCCACCATCATCAAGGGCGACGCACACAGGCAATAATTCGAGAAATGGTGCTCGGCGAACCAGGCGATCGTGTAGCCGAGCTCGTCGGCCAGCCTGGTCTGCTCGGCGACTTCGCCAAACACCTGTGCCGCCGGTTTGTCCGCTTCGCGCGACCCCATCAGATTGAAGATCCCGAAATCCATCGCCTCATCCTCCACTTCATCCTGCCAGCCCCAACCGTGGCTTTATCCATTCTACCGGGTCGCACCAGCTAAAAACGTTGATCGAGCATGGCGACGAAAATGAGCCTGGCCAGCCTACCCCCTTTTTCTCTCGCGGTCCCGGATCCTGCATCCGGGCTGTACAATCACCGATCGCTTTGTATCGCGCAATGCCACCCTTGGGGGAAACAACGACATGCGCATCAATCGTGTAAAAAAACTCTGGCGTGAAGGCAAACCGGCTGTTGGCGGCTGGCTGTCGATTCCACATTGCGTACAGGCCGAGGTGATGGCCCATACCGGGCTCGACTGGCTCTGCATCGACATGCAGCACGGCTGCATCGACTACTCGGATACCGTGCCAATGCTGACTGCGATCTCCACCACGAACGTCACGCCGTTCGTGCGCGTGCCGTGGAACGAACCGGCAATGATCATGAAAGTTCTGGATGCAGGCGCCTACGGCGTGATCGTGCCGATGGTAAGCAACCGCGCCGAGGCGGAGCGCGCGGTAGCCGCCTGCCGCTATCCGCCGGCGGGCATGCGCAGCAACGGACCGAACCGCGTGCTGCTCTACGCCGGAGCCGACTATCAGAAGCATGCGAATGAAGAGATAGCCTGCATCGTGATGATCGAAACGCCCGAGGGCATCGAGAAGCTCGACGAGATCGTCTCGACGCCCGGCGTGGACGCGGTCTACATCGGCCCGACCGATCTTGCGCTCGCGTTAGGACTGCCGCCGGTGATGGACAATGACGACCCGAAGCACGTAGCGACCGTCAACCGCATTCTTGACGCCTGCAAGCGTCAAAAGACGGTCGCCGGCATCCACACCACCAGCTCGAAGTTCACGCAACGCTATCTGGATCAGGGTTTCCAGATGGTGATGCTCGGAACTGATCGCCTGGCAATGTCGAACTACATGAAGGCGGAAATCGGCCGCCTTACCGGTTGGACCCCTCTCACTCCGGGCAGCGGGCCGAATACTGGCGGTTATTGACGCGGCAACAACAGCACCCCGCAGCCGGACTTTGCGTTTCCCCGCGTCGTGATCGCGTGCGACTGGTCACTGACGGGGCAAGCCCGCGCTGCGTACGATTTTTCCGTAGGTCTCAATGTCAGCACGCAGCAATTCGCCGAGCTGCTCAGGCGTGCCCGGCCAGGGCTCGACGCCCAGGGCAGCGAGCCGCTCACGCATGTCCGGAGCCTCCAGTGCCCTCACCAATTCGCGGTTCAGCCGCGACACAATATCGCGCGGCGTTGCCGCGGGCGCGAACATGCCGTACCACAACGGCATCGTGAAACCGTCGACGCCGGCCTCTTTTCCGGTCGGCACGTCGGGAAGCGTAGCGACGCGTTGGTCGGTGAGCACCGCCAGGGCTCGCACCTTTCCCGCCCGAATCTGCGGTATTGCCGTCGTGACCGGCATGACCACCTCGTCCACCTCGCCCCCCATCATCGCCGTCATCGCCTGGGTGACTCCCTTGTAGGGGACGTGCACGATGTCGATCTTTTGAAGGTGCTTGAGAAGCTCGTTGGCGAGATGGTTGGTGGTGCCGGCGCCCCCCGAACCGTAGTTGAGTTTGCCGGGGCGCGCCCGCGCAAGGTTGACGAATTGCCGCAAGGTCTTTGCCGGCACCGATGGGTGCACGAGCAGGACGTTCGGGATCGTAGTCAGCCGCGCGACCGGCGCGAGATCCCTGACCGGGTCGTAGCCGAGGTTCGAGTATAGCGACGGACTCACGGCGATGCTCGCGGTGGCGAGCACGATCGTGTAGCCATCGGGCGGAGACTTGGCCGTGACCCCGATCCCCAGATTTCCTCCGGCGCCGGCCCGATTATCCGTCACGACCTGGTGGCCCAGTTGCTCCGAGAGCTTTTGTCCCAACATCCGGCCCACGACGTCGCTCGACGCACCGGCGGGAAATGGCACGACAAGGCGTATCGGTTTGACTGGATAGGATTGCGCGGCGGCGGGTGCCGTGGTCTGCGCGAACGCGGATGTGCAGACGCCTACGCAAACGGAGGCAAGGAAGAGCGCCGTGACGACACCGGCATTACGGATATGTAGCGAGTCCACCCATCCCTCCTGTTTTCGGTATGCAACGATGTTCTTACAGATAGGATGTTGTTGCAAACTTCGTCGTCATGCTGATCGCGCTCGTGTCTGACCCTTGGTCTATCGGGAGTTGATCTGGATTTCGACGTCGCAAACAAAAAATCCACCGAAATGGCAGATTTTTTTCCCCACGGGAAGCCAATTGTGTCGGTGTACCTTGGCGCGCGTCGCTGACAACGCGCATATCTCGAGGCTAAACCTTGCCAAGCGATTCCCGCCCAACAAAGGTGCTGCTCACGAAGTGCGCTGGTGTGCCGGGCAGGGCGCCGCGCCGGCGCGGTAGGCCCCGGTGCGTTTCGGAAGCCTTCGGGGATTCGCGAATCAGAACATCGCGTTCATCGGCTGGTCCCCGACGCGGACGAAGGTCGTTACCGTCCTCATTGGCTCGCGAGAGAACCGCGACGAATGCGAGTAAGAAAATGGTCACACCTAGATAGACCGCTAGAGCCAATAGGAAAGTGATCATGGTGAGATCCTCTTGCCAGACGCCCACAGCTGCGGTTGGTAAACTATTCCGCAAGCGCCATGCCAGCACCCACAACTGGCATAAAATCAATATGATCGCCAGAAAATGCCATTAGAAGCAGGCGCAATCCTGTCGCTGCTCGCCGACACATTCGCACCGCGTAGAGCATAAGTTCAGGAAAATGCACCGCAACTGGTTGTCGGGATGCGCCGACGGCCACCGCCATGGGCTTCCTTCATTTCATGACGGCAACGACATTGGATGTGGTAGGGCGGTAACCAAGATTATGATAGCGAACCCATTGAAAATACTGGGTAGATGCAGGTGCAAACGCGCGTTCAACGCTCAGCGCTGGGCTCCGCCTTCAGCAGCAGCCGCGCAAAATGCCGGCCGGCGAATTCCTGTCCGGCCTTCAGCGGTCGCCGGTCCTCGCCCAGGCTGGGGTCGAACAGATTCTCGGGGGCATCGGCTTCGTACAGATTCATATATTTACCGACCGGGGCGGAGCCGATCTGAGCGGGGTGAGCGGCATGTTGCAGTTGCCAGGCGCGGTGGATGCCGGGCAGTTGCAGCACATGCTTCAGGTGCTGCGCGCTCTCGGACTGGAATTGGCTTTCTTCCGACGCGCTTTTGTCCACCTTTCCGCGGAAATTGTCACTCGCAGCGCGCCCAGCAGCGGCCAGCGCGGGCATCTTTTTCGATCAGGGACAGCACCCGGTAAAACACCCGGCCCCAATTCACGATATCCCGGCGCCAAGGTTCCTTTTCCATGACGGGTGGTGGAGGGTTTTGCGGGAAGGACTTGAACAGCCCGGGATCGCTGATGGCGTAGATCTGCTGGTACTCCTGTTCCATCACGCCTTCGCTATCGTGGAATGGTCCGTCACGCAGCTCTCGCGTGCGCCAGGCCGTCGAGTAGCCCGGCCGGTCCGCCAGCTCCTGGATATGATCGTCGAAGTGGATATTGAACTGGCGGTCGAACTCCTTGTGCACCAGATCGAACCTGACGAAGCACATATAAGGGAATGCCTTGATGTCTACCATGTCACGCCCCCGTGCCTGCCTGCTCTCAATGGTGTAACGGTCATCAACGTGGAG
>CAWDIV010000022.1:0-225948 GCA_963802355.1 uncultured beta proteobacterium
GAGCAATAGATTCACGGGCTGTTAACTGGGGGTTTTATGACAGTTCGTGCCAGCAATGAAATGTAACCGTGACGGTCGGCTTATGGCCGACGGCGGACGATGGCGAGCGCCAGCTACTCGGCAGTTCAATCGAATCATTGAACTGCTGCATGACTATCCACGCCTCAAAGCGGTAAACCAATCAGCGCAGCAAAAAACCCCGCTTGAGCGGGGTCTATGAGCAAGTCAGAACTGTGATTAGCTGGTCAGTTTGCGTCGGGTAAAGCCCAGTCCGAGCAGGCCAAGGGCAAGCAACGCAATGGAACCCGGTTCTGGAACGGACGTGATGGTGAAGTGCGGCGGAAAATTCACGGCGTCGTTGAAGCTGACCACGCAGGTACTGCAATCGTGCGAGCCTAGGCGCGGCCCGTCCAGGGTGAACTGGAGGAAGAACTCCGCGGTCGCCGGGACACCCAAGGCCGACAGGTCCGACGTCGGATCCACGAAGTTGGAGGAGCTTGTCGTGAACTGCGTGAGTTCACCGACCACGTAGCGTAGCGTGTCGATTATGAGCGTCGTCTCGCCGAAGACCAGAGTTTCCAAGGTCGGCTGGCCCGCCGCGTTGATGTCATACAACTCGACCTCGGCGTTGGTAACGACGGCCCCTCCGCTGCAGGCCATGGCGTTGTCGACATCCGCGGTGCCCGAGGGCTGGCAAGCGCTCGGCACAAAGAGGCCCGCGGTGCCGCGCCAGCCGAGGCCGGTGAAAGGAGCACCATAGGCGGGATCCCAGACAGCGCGATAGACGGCGGCTTGGCCCAAGATGGGGAAGACGGCCATCAGAAGCATGAAGCGGCGAAGCCATTGCAGAAAGGACGAAGCGGCGATGTTCTTCATGCGGGAGCTCCCTAGTTGTCGCGTTGAAGTTGGATTGCCTGACCTTGAGGCGTGAACAGATTACGCGGCGCTCAAAAGCGAGCGCGCCCGTCAAAGACAAGTGTGAAATAACGCACGAATCGTGCCTGCATATGACAAGCATATGCAATCATGGGATTGCACGTCGCGGTCGGTACAGAAATCCGGCAAGTGTAAGATTTTCCGACAGCTTGCGTGGGTAAGGTGCTCAGATCACGCGGCGGGTGTTCCGGCGGGGTTCGTCATTTCTGGGGCGGCCCGCCAATGACCGCAAATGGCCGAGCCCGTGTGGAAACGCACTTGGTAGATTCGTTTGTCGTCGTTGATCCAGGCGCGCGAACAGCGTCTGTTGTGAGGTTGGACGAGGTGACCAGCGCCAGTGGTACGACGGCCGAGGCATCTCGATATGCGCCTTCAGCGGCCCTTGCGAGCCGCAACACCCTCGTCGATTTGGCCAGTCCAGCACTGCCCGATCACGCGCTTTTCCGTGTTAGCTAGCAGAGCACGTCCAGGCTCGTCTCGGTGCCTGAGCGTGTGTTGAAGTACAGGTACGGAAGTCTATCTCGTTGAGTCCGTCCACTGTTTCAGTTACAGTCCCCGAACACGGTGCCTCAATCATGCATCGTAGCAGCGTCCATTGCTTGCGGTTGTTGCACAGATGAAGCCAGCACTGCATAGTTTCCAGCGCCACCTCTAATGCTGCCGGCGTGTGATGCGTGGATCACTTGTACTCGTCGTGCATTGCGTCTTGAGCGGGCCGTGCCGGCGAGCCAATGACCAGTATTTGTGGAGGGTCAGGCCGTGCTCAACCATTGTGGAGAAACGATGAATGGCACGTTCGCCCGCCGGACATTGGTCCTGGTCATACCCTGGCGACGTACGAGATGAAGTCCGCGCCTTGCTGAAACTGAGCCCCTGTGCCTTGACATGGAGGTCATCAGCTTGGGCACCAGCGGCGCGATGCCGGCCTCAATGGACGCTTTGATCTCGGGGCCGCTGAAGTAGCCACGGTCGGCCACGGCCTGCAGCCGTGCTTTGCCCATCGCTGATTTCGCTGCCATCCCCATCTTGGTGAGCTGCACCGGTCGCTGCCGACGTTGCTCACCTCGTGCGCCACGATCAGGTGATGCCGGGCATCCACGACTGCCTGAACGTTGTATCCGACTACCCCGGTGCCCTTGGCCTGGGAGACCATGGAGCGCGCGTCCGGGTCGGTGAGTGAGATCTGTCCGTCGGGCTGCCGCTTCAACTCCTCGCGAATCGTGTCCATGCGCCTCATCTGCTCGCGTAAGGTGCTGATCTTCTCGCGCAGCCGCTCGGTCTTGGCTTCGACCTCGGGCGGCTGAGTGCGATCGGCGGTCTCCATCGCCTCCAGGTAGCGCCGGATGCTTTCGTCAATCTGCTGCTGACGCTTGTCGACTTTGCCTGGGGTGAAGTTGCGGTCTCGGCTGTTGACCGCCTTGAACTTGCTGCTGTCGATGGCCACGATGGCCTGCGTGAACAGCTTCAGGTCCCGGCACAACTGCACGAATCGCCGGCACACGTTGCAGATACCAGCGCCGTTGTCGTGGCGGAAGTCCGCAATCGTTTTGAAGTCGGGTGCCAGTCGACCAGTCAGCCACATCAGTTCAACGTTGCGCTGCGCCTCGCGCTCAAGCCTGCGGCTGGATGCAATGCGGTTCAAATAACCATGATGTAGATCTTGAGCAGCACCCTCGGTGGTACGCCGGCCGCCCCGTCAGCGCTGGGTCGGCGCCAGCAAAGCCCAGCGCCTTCAGGTCGAGTTCTTCAACAAAGGCATCAACTGCGCGAACCGGGTTGTCCGTGGCGATATCGTCATCGAGACACTCCGGTAGCAGGGTAATCTGCGTTCGGTCTTCACCTTCGATGAATCGCTTCATATGCCCACCCTGTCTCCATCCCCTTGATGAGCAATGAACGCCTCAGACCTCGTCCCGGTGCACTCAACCTGACATGTTTTCACACAGCCTCGGCCGGTTCGCGCCCGTCGCTCTAGGTCCCAATGCGACCCCGAAGCTGCCATTCCCGCCGATTACTCGATCACCCGAGTGGCTTGCAGTAGGATGGACTGGGGAATCGTGATACCGAGCGCCTTTGCGGTTCTCATGTTGACGACTAACTCGAACTTGGTCGGCTGCTCGACCGGCAGGTCTCCGGGCTTCGCTCCTTTGAGTATCTTGTCGACGTAAGTTGCCGCACGCCTCCATAGATCAGCGATGTTCACGCCGTAAGACACGAGTCCGCCCGAGTCCACGAACTCCCCGTCGCCATATATGGCCGGCAGCCGGTTCTGGGCGGCAAAATCCACGATGCGCGCTCGATGAGTAGCCGTGAGGGGACCCCTTATGACGACGATGGCGTCGGCGCGCTCTTTTCTGATGGCCAGGAACGCGGGCGCGAAATCTTCGAGGCTCCGCATGACCAGAGGCTGGAGAATCACCCGCAATACGCGGCTTGCGTCTTTCATGTTCTCGAGCACGAGCGGATTGGTCGCACTCCACAAAACTGCGACGCGGGAGATACGGGGGAACGCTTCCTTCAGCACCTCTAGCTGCTTTGCCCCCAATTCCGAGGCAAAACCGGACAACCCGTAACGTTTCCACCTTGACGCGCAAGGCTCGCGATCAATCCCGCCGCCAGGGCGTCCCCGTAGGTCATTACAATGGGTATGGTATCGGTCGCTTTTTTCGCCGCAACTGCGCCCGACCCGGGGCCCACAATGACATTTATGTTGAGGCGCGTCAACTCCACCGCGAATTGCGGCAGCCGTTCGGGCGCACCTTCGGCAAAACGGTACTCGGCGTCAATGTTCTTTCCCTCGGTGTAGCCCAGCGCCCTCATACCCTCCCAGAAAGCCTCCAGCAGGAGGGAGTCGGCAGAACGCGATCCGCCAGCCAGGAAGGCGATCCGGGGCATCCTTGCCGGCTGGGTCTGGGCGAACGACGCATACGGCGGAGCAATCGGAGCGCAGCCGAGCGCGATAACCAGCTTGCGACGATTGTTCATTTCCCCTCCCTTGGCAGGCGGCCATTATGCGCGCTTGTGGCAAGGGCAGCAGTCCGGCGAACTTTTTGCGGCAGGCAGGTACGGGGTGACGATCAAACGTCAAATTGAAACGTAATAGGGACCGGCAGCTATTGGCCGCGTGCCGCCAGATGGAGTTGAGCCTCAAAGGTCTAGATAGCTGCCGGTCGTCAAGCGCCGCAGTCGACCCATCAGCGACATCCGCGGCTCTGAATTCGTCGCCTCAAAGCGGCCTGTCGGGTCCGGTCTGAGGCCCAAAGGAAGCACAGGGAGCGGTGTGCATACACCAGTGGGCGGCACTCAGGGCGATTGAGGCACGGCGTGCGGCTTGACACCGTGGGGCTCAGCGGCTCCCTAGCTGGGAAGCCCATCGTGCAAGCTATCGGCCGGCAGCACCAACGGGCTCTCAATGGCGCCCCGGGTCCACTACGAAGCGCCACCGCCCCGAGCAGACCACACTGTACCGACTGGCGCAGCAGCACGCGGCCTGTTTCAAAATGGACGGTTGACAGCCCTGACCTTAGGGCGCATATTTGCGCCATGAATATGCCTCCCTATGACCCGGCACCTTCGCCCAGCTCTTTGGAGAGCCGCGCGGCCAGCGCCTATGGGCGAAGTTGAACACCCGTGAGTGCATCTGCCTGCCTGGAGACGGCTACTGCGTTGCATCAGCCTGCGGTCAAGGGGATTGAAGAGCCCCTGCTGCGGGACTTCGGGGCCGACGTCATGCAGGACCGCTTCAAACAGATGATTGGCCACATGGTGCGGCAGGTGATGGAGCGCCACGGCTACGAAGTCGACCAGCAGAAGGTGAAGATTGACAGCATTCCCTTCTACGCCGGCACTCGCTACAAGCGCCGGGACGAATGGGTCTACCACGTCTGGCACAAATCGAAGGACCCACGTGCCTGTGCACTGACGGCAGACAAGCAAGGTGCGCAGCTGCCGGACCAAAGGGGCGAGCGCTGGCTTTACTGGCGCCCTTTCAGCGGCCTGCTACGCGCAAGCGTGATGTTTGGAATGCACTCCGAAGAGCAGGCACGCAAAGACATCCTGCGGCAGGGCTATCACCTCGTGACCATGTCGCGTGTCATGCGCGCGACTTGAGGGCCCCATGGACGACGAAAGCAGGAACCCGAGCTACAGGGAATTCATGCGTGCTCGGCGCCCGCAGCTGTTCTCCGACACGTTGCATGTTGAAGTCGGCGAGATGGACCGGCGCCAGTTCGAGTTCACCTGCATTCGCTCACAAGCCGAAAGGAAGAGACCGCGTTCGAGAACTTCGCGCGGGTGCTGGCTGAAAAGGAGCTTTGCCCGAACCTGATTCCGCAGACCGGGCCCACTGGGGGCGGTGACAGCAAGGTAGACACGGAGAACTATCCGGTCGCGCCGGCTATTGCGACGCTCTGGTACAGGGTGATCCGACATCAGCCGGCCAGCGCTGGGCTTCGCCATGAGCGCCAAGGCAGACTGGAAGCCGAAGATCCGCTCCGACGTCGCGAAAATCGTGGCGACCGGTCGCTGTACACCCGCATCTATTTCATCTCGAACCAGGCCATCAAGGACAAAGACCGCGCCGAGATGAAGACGTCCTCACGGCCGAATATGGCGTGCAGGTGCGTATCCTTGACCGCACCTGGACTGTCGAGAAGGTCGTTCGGCACCGGCGATGGAACATCGTCGCGGAGACTCTCCAATTCGAGCTCACGCGCAAGGTCGTTTCGACTCCCGGGCCCCTGGACGCCGGCAGGCTCCGTGATCTGGAGGCGCTCGACAAGAAAATCGAGGCGGCGGCTGCGTCTGCTGTCACGCTGGAACTGGTCGAAGAGAGCTTGCAGTCTGCGCTGCTCGCGCGAGGCCTTGACCGGCCGCGGCACGAGGTCGATGGCCGCTCGACCGCGCCGAGCGTCTTGCGCGCAAGACCAGCAGCAGGCAACGCCAGCGCATCTGGCACCAGAAGGCCTGGACCGCCCTGTGGTGGTTCGATGATGTGGACGAGGCGGCGCGAATCTACGACCTGCTGGCACCCGAGGTGCTGGCGTCCGACTGGATTTGGGACGTCGACGACCTCGTCAACCTGTGGCTGGCCCTACAGACTGGGAAAGCTCCGGACGAAGCGCGTACCGGCGCGTTGCGCGCTGCACTGCAGCGCCACGCTGACGACAAGTCGAAGGAGACGAGCTCGCTGTGGGCGCGGACACAGCTGCTGCAGATGGACCTGGTGGCAGGTATGCGTGCAAAAAGCGACCTGCAGCCTACCCTTGCTGCCTTGCGCCAGGTCCTGGGCGAGGTGCGCCGGCAAATTGAGTTTCCCATAGAGCCGGTCGTTCGCATCGTGCGGGAGCTGGCGAACGTCATCGGCGACTCACCAGGCTACGACGAGCTGCTGGACGCTGTCATCGACATCGAGCGTGAGAGGAACGGCGACCGCGTCGCTGGCGAGCTGCAGCTGCAGCGCGGACTGCAAAAGCTCGAGCGCAAGAAGCCCTACGACGCGATTGACGACCTGGCCAAGGCGCAACTGCTCCTCGCGCAGGACGACAGCCGCGACGAGTTCATCGCTGCCCTCTGCGGCACAGGCCTGGCGTACGAGTCGGCTGGCCTTCTCTACGCGGCCAGGGCAAACCTCGTGTCCGCGCTGGACCGCTGCTTGGCCTCCTGGTCAAGGAGCGAGCGGTGGACCGTCGCGCGCTGCCGCTTCTGAAGAAGCTGGCATGGCTTGAACTGCAGCTCGGTCGCGTGCCCTACGTGCTTGCCTGGGTGAAGTGGTTTGCGCCTATCCAGGTGGCTCTGAGCCTGAACGAGGCCGACACAAAGGAGTTGCAGGAGGAAGTCGATGCCATCGACCGAGTCCTGGGCATCCTGATTCTGCGCACCCCGCACGAGGATTGGGCCTCGCTGACGCGGCTTCCGGATCTGCTCTCTTCGCTGGGATTGGAGATGTCTCGCGCCGCGGCGCTTTTCATGCTTGGGCACGAAGACAAAGTGCGCGAGGAGTACGGGACGGCGGACGACAACCTGAACCAATTCGCCAGCGATTGGCTGGCCGCACCGGCCGCGCAGGACCTTCCCAAGCAGCCGGCCTGGCATTTCGGTACGACCACCATGAGGACGGTCATCCTGGGTTGCCAGATTGATGTGCTCGTTCGGGGCGGTGTGGCTTCGGCACTGCTCGGCGAGAGCATCACCGCCTGTCTCGAGGCGTTCTACTCCACCGCCGTGCGCTCCAGGAAACTGCTCTCGCCTCGAGAGCGGCTGGTCATCGAAGTGCGGCAGTCAGAGGCCGCGAAGGCGCCGTTCGTTCATCGCCACGTCGAGGACGACTGCGGCGCGACGTCGCTCATCGTCACCCATCTGGTCTCGTCGGCCACGAACCTCGTCGGCACTGGATTCGACAAGGCAATGATTGAGCTGTTCGCGCGCGTGACCTACGAGTTGCAGCTGGGCGTCGAGCACGAGGACTTTGAGGAGATGTTTGCCAAGCATCGTGCTCAAGATCGGGCGTAACCACGTGGCGCGCTCCATCATCTCCGTCACGAACGTGCTTGGGGACTCGCCGCCAGGGCGCGCGGAAGACTGGGTGCAGGACGAGGCGCTTGCGCAATACCCGCTGGTTCGCGAGAGGGCGTGGGTGCCGGCTGCGGTCGCCACCGCGACTGCTGCATCGGTTCCCGAGAGGGAATCCACCTTCTCTGCGGACGCGCCGCCAGAGCACCTCTTCGGCGCGGATGCGGTGCTGCATCGCGACATGAGGGTCATGTCGCCCATCATCCTGCCCCTGTGGGACAAGGCCAAATGGAAGGGCAGCGGAGTAGCTTTGCCTGGGGCACCTGGCGAGGTGGCGCCGCCGTTGATGGCGTTGGCGTTCGAGAACCTCGACGCGGGCCAGAAGATTTTCCGGGGTTGGCGCAAGAAGGTCGGCGCGGAAAACCGGGACGGGTGGCTTAGCGTGACCGTCGTCACCGGAATCCGGCGTGAAAGCCCGCTGGACTATCGGGTGGCCATCGGCATCAGCGAGTCGTACATGAAGACCATGATGGCGGGCAAGCGGCTGTTCGCCATGGTCTACCGGATGAATGACATGACGCCCTCTTCTAGCCGCAATCTTGACGTGCTTCAAGACCATTTCAGGCGCGCAGGGTTCGTCTTCCTGATGCCGGTGGCGTTCAATGCTGCGTCGCCGGGCATCATCGAGATGAAGAAAGAAAACCTTCAGCTAGGCATTACGCTGTCGCACCTTAAGTTCTTCCCAGCGTGGCAGGTCGGGGCGACTTCACCTCTCATCACGGCCATGCGCGACATCACTGACCCAATCATCCCGCACGGGATCACTGAAGTCCCCTTCTTGCAAGCGTTTGAGCGCTTGGCGGCCAGGAAATCGGGTGCTCGAGTAGGGCTCGCTTCGAGCACGCCGACGCGCTGCTGATGGGCGGAGCCCTCACCCTGGGGATTTGCTTCGTCGGGACCAACATCGCCGATCTCCTCTTCTCCCCCCGACTCCCGACCGGCCGCGCAGCCGATAGCGGCGGCTATCGCTCCTTTGGGGTGCGGTGGCCATCGCGATCATCCCGTTTTCGCCGGCGACGACCGGTGACGCGAATGACCATGCCACGTGTCATCGCGACCCGAAAATCGTCGGGGAGACAAGAGGGTCTACGACGCTTCTCGTGAGCGCAAGTTGTAGCTATCCGAAAGCAGCCCATCGCCAACGGCAGCTTCTGGCCGGTCTGCGCCGGTCGATAGTCGGTCTAAAATCTCTCAGAAGCGGACGTTTTCTGCCAGATGGAGTCACGACTACTACACTTCATCCTTCATCCTTGGGTTTCATACCTGTCGTCGATGGCCGCCGACTCGTCCGGCAGGTAGCGGTGGCTGCAATACGGGCAGATGAGCTGGCGGCCGGCATGGCGCAGCGCCCACTCGACGACGAACGCCTTGATGCATTTCGGGCAGGTCGACCAGAAGAGTCTCATCGGCGGTTTCCCAAATTTCGCATACAGATCTTTGCCACGGAATCACACGGAATAAACCAACAGTGAAGTCTCGCTCTAGCTTCCGTGTGTTTCCGTGGCTAATTTGAACTTCATTTTCCCTTTACCGAATCCAGCCATTCCTCCAGCTTCATGCGCTGGATCGCCTCCTCGGGCACCCGCAACCGAGTCGGGAAAGCGATGTGGGTCGGGCGCGTGGCGTCGATGATGAGCCGGCTCGAGCCCAGTCCCCGCGGGTCGGTCCCGGCGCGCACGTTCTTGATGAGGTCGACGTCGCGGCGCGGATCGACGTGGAAGTTGACCGCCCACAGCACGTCTTCTTCGTTGAATACGTCGATGTCGTCATCGACCACGACGACGACGTGCAGGTTCGGCACCTGCGCCAGGGCCATCAGCGCGGCCTGCTTCGCCTGCCCTTCCACGGCTTTCTTGATGGAAATGTAGGCCGTGAAGCGGCCGCAAGCCGAAAGAGGCATGTGCACCGCGGCCACATTGCCGAACTTCGACTGGACGTGGTTGTAGATCGCGCCCTCGCGCGCGATGCTGGCCAGCAGGATGTGATCGCGGTGGCCGGAGAAAACGTCCTGGAACAGCGCGTTCTCGCGGTGGGTGATCGCGGTCACCTCCATGTAGGGCGCGAGCTGCTGCGCCTGGTACTGGCGGCTGATGTCCCCGAAGGGATTCACGATGGTGCGCTCGCCGGGGACGATCTCGCCTTCGATGATGATCTCGGCATCGGCCGGCACGAGGAAATCCTTCCCCCAGGTGACCGACGGGACCAGGCGGACGGGCTCCTGGAGGAAGCCGCCGGCCGTCGCATACTCGTTGTCGCCCCACGGCGTGTTGTTGAGCGTCCCGAGCCAGAAGCCGGGGTGGTGCCCGAGGACGTTCACCACCGGACAGCGCTCGCCCCGGTGCTCCCACGCGTGGGTCATGCGGTGCATGTGGGGCGTGTGTATGGTGAAGCCGCCGCGCTGCGGGGTCTCGGGGAAAGTCTTGGTGAACGTGATGTTGTAGAAATGCTCGCCCGGCGCCCGCGCGATCAGGCCCATGAGGAACACGGCGCCCAGGTCCATCTCGAAGTGGCGAACGCCTGGCAGCATCCACATGTCCGCCTGCGCGCCCTGGTAGACGTTGGCGTGCACCGGCGCTTCGGACACGAGCACGGGCTCGCGCTTGCGGCCGACCATCTCGGCGAAACGGATGCCGAGATGCCTGCCCGCTTCGCTGCGCGGCAAGCCGCACGCTTCGGCGCAACGTTCCCGGGTCGCCCACAGGTTGGTGAGGATCGGGAACTTGGACGGCTCTCCGTGCATATTGAGCGGATTGTTGAACTGCACCGCCGGGTACTCGCCGCGCCGATCGAGCTGCGCCAGGACGCCGGTCACATCGAAGTTCAACGGGTTCACGGTGCGGCTCACCGTGCGGAACTCGGCCGGGTCGTCGCGAATCAGGTCGAGGTAGGAGTCGAGGGTCTTGGGACCGCTGCCGCCGGCCGCCGGCCGATTCTTCTTCTTCGCTTCAGGTGTTCGGTTCATCGGCGCGGCCTTGCACGGTTGGGGTCCGTGCCGACTTTACGAGTGCGCCGGGTGGGTGTCAACGCGACCGGTCGGCGGAACGGTCCATTGTCCTAACGACGGCACTGACGTATCGTCTCCGGCTCATCGGGTGACACGTGGCTATTGAGGCAAGGATGAAGGATGAAGGCGGAAGGATGACCTGGTTTTTTGACCTGGTCTTGAGTTCCGCACTGCGGGGGTCATCCCTCATCCCTGGTCTCCGACCCCGGCCCGCCGCGCTGTATCGCGTCGGGCGTTCGCCGGCTCAAACGTGCGCAGGCACGTTCTTCGAAATCCCGGCTCACCCTTCATCCTTCGCTTGGAAGATCGTCACCGTTTGCATCGCGATGTCTTCCGCAATCGCGATTGCGCAGGAGTATCCGACCCGACCGGTGCGGCTCGTCGTGGCCTCGACGCCGGGCGGCGGCACCGACATCTCGGCGCGTCTCATTGCGCCCAAGCTCTCCGAGTATCTCGGCCGCCAGGTGGTGGTCGAGAACCGCCCCGGGGCGACCACGATGATCGGCGCCGAGTTCGTCGCGCGTTCGGCGCCCGACGGGCACACGCTGCTGATGGGCGTCAGCTCGCTCACTATCAATCCCTACATCCAGGCGAAGGTCCCGTACGACGCCGTGAAGGACTTCGCGCCGATCTCGCAGGTGGTCGTGGCGCCCAATGTCATGGTCGCGCACCCTTCGCTGCCGGTGCGATCGGCGACGGAGCTGATCGCCTTCGCCAGGGCGCGCCCCGGGCAGCTCAATTTCGCCTCCGGCGGCGCCGGCTCCAACCAGCACTTGGCGATCGAGCTGTTTCTGTCGATGACCGGACTCAAGATCGTCCACGTGCCGTACAAGGGTGTGGGCCCCGCGCTCCTCGACGTGGTGGCGGGCCACGTGCACCTCATGATGTCGACCATCCTGAGCGCCTTGCCCCACGTCAAGGGCGGCAGGATCCGCGCGCTGGGGATAACGAGCCTCAAGCGCGCGAGCGTCGCTCCCGGCATTCCGACGGTCGCCGAAGCCGGCGTGCCGGGTTACGAGGTCGTGCAGTGGTACGGCATCCTGGCGCCGGCGGCGACGCCACGCGATATCATTGCCAAGGTCCATGCGGCCACGGTGCGCGCCCTGCAGGATTCCGCGATCCAGGCGCACTTCGTCGGCGAGGGCGGCGAGGTGGTCGGCGGCACGTCGGAAGAATTCGCGGCCGTGATCCGCGCCGATCTCGCAAAGTGGGGCAAGGTGGTCAAGGAGATGGGGATCAAGCCGGAGCAGCGCTGAGCGAGCGCACGCGCAATTCTCAATTCTTAATGCTTAATGTTTAATGGATTGCACGCTGAATTCAATCAACCATTAAGCATTCAACATTGAGCAGCGCTTTATGAATATCGACATGCACGCGCACTTCGTTCCAGAGTCGTTGCTCGACGACCTGGCCGCGCGGCGCCATTCGTTTCCGTCGGTCGCGGCGACCGGCGAGCCGCAAGCGCTGTGCATCGCCTTCGGCAAGCAGGAGCCCAAGCGCCCCATGCCCGGGGCGATGAGCGACGTGGAGCGCCGCCGACACCGGCTCTCCGAGCAAGGCATAGAGAAGCAGGTCGTCGCCGGCTGGCTCGACATCTTCGGCTACGATCTTCCCGCCGACGAAGGCGCCGACTGGAGCCGGTTCGTGAACGAGCACATGCTGAAGGGCGTGGCGCCGTTGAAGGCGCTGGTGCCGCTCGCCACCGTGCCGCTGCAATCGGGGAAGCTCGCGGCGAAGGTGCTGGACGAATCGCTGAAGGCGGGATTTCACGGCACCATGATCGGGTCGCAGCCCAAGGGCATAGGCGGCGTGCTCGACGATCCCGACCTCGATCCGTTCTGGGAAATGGCCTCGGAACGCAAGGCGACGGTCATCGTGCACCCGACGTTCGGCGCGCACGACGCACGGCTCAAGGCCTACGGCCTGATGAACTCGGCCGGCCGCATCACCGACACCACCATCGCGATCTCCCGGCTGCTGCTGTCGGGCCACCTGCAGCGCTATCCCGGCGTGAAGCTGGTCATCGCGCACGGCGGCGGCGCGCTGCCCATGGTGATCGGGCGCCTGAAGAACAGCTACGCCGGCAATCCCGCCGGCCAGTCCGATCCTGCGGACGGGTTCAGCCGCCTCTATTTCGACTCGGTCGTCTACGACGCGCGCATCCTGCAGTTTCTGTGCGACATGGCGGGCCCGGACAAGGTGATGATGGGCACCGACGAGCCGTTCCCGAACGCCGAGAAAAAGCCCAAGGAGCTGATCCAGTGCTGCGGCGCGCATGCCGCCGATCAGGCGGCGATGCTCGGCGGCACCGCCAGCAAACTCTTCGGCATCTCGTGACTGGAAGTGATCTCAAAAACTCGATTGAGCCACAGATAAACACAGATACACGCAGATTTCAGAGTTCAAATTCATTTAACCGCCGTTGAATCTGGGTTGATGTTATCCGTGTTTATCTGTGTGTATCTGTGGCTAATTTTTGTTCTTGTCTTTGAGATGCGCTCAAGTCGGGAACCAGTCACCGCAGCGGAGCCTTGCTGATGCCCAAAGTTTCCATGAACGTAAACGGACGGCCGGCCAGCGGCGAAGTCGAGGGCCGCACGCTGCTCGTGCATTTTCTGCGCGATATCCTCCAGCTGACCGGCACGCACGAGGGCTGCGACACGAGCCAGTGCGGCTGCTGCACGGTGCACGTGAACGGCAAGGGCGTGAAGTCCTGCAGCGTGCTCGCCGCGGCGTGCGCCGGCGCGACCGTCACGACGATCGAAGGGCTCGCGCAGGACGGCGCGTTGCATCCGATGCAGGAGGCCTTCCGCGAGCACCATGGCCTGCAGTGCGGATTCTGCACCCCCGGCATGATCATGACTGCGGTAGACATGGTGAACCGGCTGGGTAACGACCTCGATCCACAGACGATCCGCGGTCAGCTCGAGGGCAACCTCTGCCGCTGCACCGGCTATCACAACATCGTCAAGGCGATACAGGCCGGCGCCGGAGCCATGAAAGCGCCGGCGAGGCGCGGCCTGCCACCGGGCAGCGAAAACCACGAATTCCCACCCACCGGCAGCACACGCATTGGCGAGCCCGTGCGGCGCCGGGAGGACCTGCGCCTGATCACCGGCAAGGGCCGCTTCAGCGACGACGTCAACCTGCCGGGACAGGCCTACATGGCGGTCGTGCGCTCCCCGCACGCGCACGCGCGCCTCGCTGCAATCGACACCCGCAGCGCAGCGGCGAGCCCCGGCGTGCTGGCGGTGCTGACCGGGCGCGACCTGCTCGCCGACGGCTTGATGCCCTTCCCACACAAGCCCTTCACCGCGCATCCCGCCGACATCAAGCTGGAGAACAAGGACGGCACGCCGCTCTTCTCGGCGCCGCAATATGCGCTCGCGATCGACAAGGTGCGCCACGTCGGCGAAGCGGTCGCGGTGGTGATTGCCGAGACCGTGGCGGCGGCGAAGGATGGCGCCGAGCTGGTGGAGGTCCGCTACGAGGACTTGCCCGCCGTCACCAACACCGTCGCCGCGGCGCGGCCGGACGCGCCGCGCCTGTGGGACGAGGCGCGCTCCAACGTCGCGGTCGACGCGGAAGTCGGCAACGACCGCGAAGGCACCGAGGCCGCCTTCGCGCGCGCGGCGCACGTCGTCCGATTCGAGACCTGGATACAGCGCGTGACCGGCGTGCCGATGGAGCCGCGCGCCGGCGTGTGCGAGTACGACGCCGGGACGCAGCGCTACACGCTGCACGCCGGCAGCGGCGGGGCGCCGCGCCTGAAGGAAGACCTCGCGATCATGTTGAACGTCGAGGCGAAGCGCGTGCGCGTGCTGATGAACGACGTCGGCGGCAACTTCGGCACGCGCGGCTTCATCTACCCGGAGTTCTGCCTGGTGTCGTGGGCGGCGCGCCGCGTGGGGCGGCCGGTCAAATGGACGTGCACGCGCCAGGAGGCCTTCCTCTCCGATTACCAGGGCCGCGATCTCGCGGTGGAAGCGGAGCTTGCGCTCGACGCGGAGGGTGTGTTCCTCGCCATGCGCGGATCCAACATCGGCAATGCAGGGGCGCATACCGCGAACTTCTCCCCGGTGCGCAAGGGCGTGGAGATCATGTCGAGCATCTACCGCATGCCGGCCGCCTGGTTCCGGGCGCGCGCTGTGCTCTCCAACACCATGATGACTCGCCCCTATCGCAGCTCGGGGCGGCCGGAAGTCATGTACGTCATGGAACGCCTGATCGACCTCGCCGCCCGGGAGCACGGCTTCGACCGCATCGAGCTCAGGCGGCGCAACTTGCTCACCGAGGCGGAGCTGCCCTACACCAACCCGTGGGGCATGATCTACGACAGCGGCGACTACCATGCCGTCATGGAGCGGGCGCTCGCCCTCGGAAACTGGGAGGGCTTCCCCGCGCGGCGCGCCGAAGCGCTCGCCCGCGGCAAGTGCCGCGGCATCGGCGTCGCCAACTATGTCGATACTGCGTCGGGCGTGCCGCGCGAGCGCGGCGAGGTCACCGTCCATCCCGACGGCAGGGTCGACTTCGTGGTCGGCATCGTCTCGAACGGGCAGGGCCACGAGACGAGCTTCGCCCAGCTTCTCAACGAGTGGCTCGGCGTTCCGATCGACGGCGTGCGCATCATCGCCGGCGACACCGACATCGTGAAGATCGGCGGCGGTACGCACGGCGGCCGCGGCCTGCGCATGGCGAGCATCGTCATGTGGAATTCCGTGAAGCAGATCATCGAGAAGGGCACCCGGCTCGCCGCGTTGATGCTGGAATGCGAGCCGAGCGAAATCGTGTTCAAGGACGGCCGCTTCGTCCTTGCGGACAAGGGACGTTCGGTCGGTCTGCTGGAAGTCGCGGGCGCGGGCGCGCGGCTCGCGGACCTGCCGGAGGATCTGCGCGGGCCGCTCACGGCGTTCTCCGACGAGACCGTCAACACCGCGGCCTTCCCCTACGGCTGCCACGTCTGCGAGGTCGAGATCGACCCGGAGCTCGGCAGCGTCGAGATCGTCGGCTACGTCGCTGTGGACGATGTGGGCCGCGCCGTCAATCCGCTGATCGTCGACGGCCAGATCCACGGCGGCATCGCGCAGGGTGTGGGCCAGGCCCTCTACGAGCAGTGCTACTACGAGCCCGCCACCGGGCAGCTGCTCTCGGGCTCGTTCATGGACTACGCGATGCCGCGGGCGGAGTTCTTGCCGTTCTTCAAGACGGAGATCAGCGAGGTTCCTTCGCCGATCCATCCGCTCGGGATGCGCCCCGCCGGAGAAGGCGGCACGACGCCCGCCCTGGGCGTGGTCATCAACGCCGTCGTCGATGCGCTGTCCGACTACGGCGTGCGCCACGTCGAGATGCCGGCGACGCCCGAGCGCATCTGGCGCGCGATCCGCTCAGCCTCACCATCAACTCATCTCAAGAATTTTCTCCGCTCCGGTTCGAGGAGAGAGTTAGGGTAAGGGTGAAGTTATCTTGATTTGACCGAGCGTAGGAGCTGAGGTAAAACCCTCGGCCTGAAGCACATCAGGGAATCGCGAGAGACTGGAACTCGGCACCGACTAACTTCCGAAGAATGTGCTTCTCCTTAGCCCTGTGCGAGGTCGAATGGTCCCGATGTAAGAGCCAGCACGTCATCATGAAAGCAGGAATCATCGTGCTGGCGCTCCTTCTCGCTGGGCTTCATCCCTAACGCCGTTCAGGCGCAGGCGTATCCGGCTAAGCCGATCCGGTTGATCGTGCCCTTCACGCCGGCGGGCGGGACCGATACCTCCGCGCGCATCATGGCGCAGGCGTTTTCCGACGACCTGGGGTGGCGCATCGTGGTGGAAAACCGGCCCGGCGCGAGCGGGCGCATCGGCACCGAGCTCGCGGCGAAGGCGCCCGCCGACGGCTACACGCTGCTCATGGGGAGCGTCGCGCCCAACGCCATCCTCCCCAGCGCGGCCGCCAACCTCCCGTACGACGCGGTGAAGGATTTCGCGCCCATCAGCCTGCTCGCCGTCTCGGACTTCATGCTGGTCGTGCATCCCTCGCTGCCCGCAAGGTCGATCAAAGAGCTGGTCGCGCTCGCCCGCAGCCGGCCGGGGCAGATCAACTTCGCCTCCGTCGGGAACAGTTCGGGCTCGCACCTGACGGCGGAGCTTTTCAAGCAGCTGGCGAAAATCAACATCGTGCACGTGCCGTACAAAGGCCCCGGCGCCGCCGTGGTGGCGGTGCTGAGCGGCGAGGCCGCGTTCTATTTCGGCAGCGGCCCGACGGTGGCGCCGCAAGTGAATACCGGCAAGCTGAGGGCGCTCGCCACGACCGGCGCAAAGCGCTCGAAGGGATTCCCGAACCTGCCCACGGTGAGCGAGACCCTGCCCGGCCACGTCTCGACCCAGTGGTTCGGTTTTCTCGCCCCGGCAGGCACACCCCGGGAAATTATCGCCCGGGTACACGCCGCAATCGTCGCGGCAGTGGCCAAGCCCAAGGTGGCCGAGCAGCTCGCTGCGGTCGGGTCGGAGCCGGTGGCGAACTCGCCGGCGGAGTTCGCCGCGTTCATCAACGACGAGATCGCCAAGTGGGGCAAGGTAGTGAAGTCCGGCGTGCCGCTCGAGTGAAACATGCGGGCTAGTTGCCCGCGAGCTGGAGAACCGTGAACACCAGCCCGCCGATGAAGCAAAATCCACCAAGCACTATCCCGAGGATCAGCAGGACCATCTTCGCAGCATAAGGACGCGTGAAGATGAGCGCGTCCTGCGACGTATCGCTGCCCGGCTCGATACCGGTAACGGAAAGCGCGTACCGGCCCGGGCGCTCCACGGCGAAGCCGCGCACGGAGAGGCGCACGGTGGAGAATCCCGAACTGGTAGTACGGAACAATATCGGCCAGGACCGCACGTCCCGAGAACTTGCCGCATCGCGCAACGAGAAACTGGCGCGCCGCAGCGCGGTAGCGAACCGCGGTCCTTCGAGATGAAGAATGAAAGTGCCGGGCTGCTCGAAACCCACGATCTGTTCGGCCACGGCAGGCAGGCGCACGACGATGCTTTTCCGCAACAAGCCGACCAACCTTGTGATGGTGAAAAAGAGTACCGCGACACCCAACAGCATGGCGCCCAACGTCAGTATCTGAGACGCTTCATCGTTCAAGCTACTCCTTGCTCTTCAGCTCGCTCTCGTGCGCCGCAATGAACGCCCTGATCTCCTCTGAAAGGTCGAGCAGCTTCAGCCACTGCTCCTTGTACAGCGTGACCGGAAATCTTCCCATGCCGTACACCGAGAGGCTCCCTTTCTCGCTGACTTTCATGGACACACCCCTGGCGGCCCCCTTCTTCAGAGAGGCGTTCTCTTTGCGCAGCCGCTCCAGCTCGGCCTTCAGTTCCTCGTCGGACATGGGATCTCCACTTGTGACCGGCAGTTCTCGGATGAAGTGTACATATAGCCTGCCGACCATCAACCGTCCATCCCGCTCGAAAAGGATGAAGGATGAGGGATGAAGGATGACCCGAAGTCGGGTCCGCAACGTTCCCTTCAGTCGGTAAGTCCTGTAGAGACGCTTCATCTGGGACGCCTTAGAATACTTCCTATGAAACTCCCCGATTTCTCCACCCCATTGAACCAACTAACTGCGCGCGAAGCCGTATTGCGCCTGCGCGGCTCCAAGATCCGGGAGGTGGCGAACGCCAGCCTCGGTCGCAACGACGTACTCGCTTTCTGGTTCGGCGAGCCTGACGAGCTGACTCCGGAATTCATCCGCCGCGCCGGCATGGCGTCGCTGGAGGCGGGGGAGACGTTCTACACCCACAACTACGGCATTGCCGAGCTGCGCGCGGCGCTTGCGGCTTATGTCTCGGGACTGCACCGGCCGCTGGCGGTCGAGAACATCATCGTCACAGGGTCCGGGATGTCGGCGCTGATGCTGGTTACGCAGGCGCTGGTGGGTCCGGGTGACAGGGTGGTGGAAGTGACGCCGCTGTGGCCCAACCTGGTCGAGATTCCGAAGGTGCTGGGGGCGCAGGTGGAATGCCTCCCACTCGATTTTTCGCTGTCGGGATGGACCCTGAACCTCGATCGGCTGCTTTCGACTTTGACGCCGGGAACGCGCGCGCTCTACATCAATTCGCCGAACAATCCGACCGGGTGGACCATCACCCGTCAGGAGCAACAAGAAATCCTCGAGCATTGCCGCCGGCTGGGCATCTGGATCGTTGCCGACGATGCGTACGACCGGTTGTGGTTCGGGGTAGGCGCTGCCGCGCCTTCGTTTCTCGACATTGCGGAGGAGGGCGACCGGCTGGTCAGCACGAATACGTTCTCCAAATCCTGGTTGATGACCGGGTGGAGGATCGGCTGGCTCGCTGCGCCGCCAGAACTTGCGGTCCAGATCGGCAAACTCATCGAGTACAACACTTCATGCGTGCCGGTGTTCGTTCAGCGTGCGGGATTGGTAGCGGTGCAGTCGGGGGAGAAGGTGATTCAGCGCACGGTTGAAAGGTATCGGCGCGCCCGTGATTTCCTGATTCCGCAGTTGAATGCAATTCCGGGTGTGCAGGCAGCGACGCCGCCGGGGGCGATGTATGCGTTTTTCCGGGTCGAGGGGATGAAGGACAGCCTGGCGTTCTGCAAGAAGCTGGTGGTTGAGGCGAATCTCGGGCTCGCGCCGGGGATAGCGTTCGGGCCGGAGGGCGAGGGGTTCGTGAGGTGGTGTTTTGCCTCGAGCGAGGAGAGGCTGGTGGAGGGGGTCGAGAGGTTGGGCAAGGCGATATCAAAAAAGGGGTGACGACTGACGGCATCTCAGATAAGCGTCCCAGATATCACGTCGCAGATACAGCGTCCCAGATAGAGCGTCTCAGATACTGCGTCATACGTGAGAGCGTCAGAGCGTGAGCGCGTGAGGTCGAAACGAACTCGATCGCCTTTACGATCTCACGACCTCCCGATTCAAGCATTTGTCGGTCGATGGACGACTCACCTGGGACGCTTCATCTGAGACGCTTCATCTGGGACGCATCTCTGAGACGCATCATCTGAGACGCTTCATCTGAGACGCTGTATCATCGCAGCGCGTCAACGAACCGCGCGAGAATCGGGGCAACCCGCCATGCGTCATGCGCAGTGGATAACGGTCATCGCGGCAGCGCTGCTGGCGCCGGCTCACGCCGTCTTCGCGCAGGCGTTCCCGGGCAAAATCGTGCGCGTCGTCATTCCATTCCCGGTGGGCGGCAGCAGCGACGCCAACTTGCGGATCATCGGCCCGCACCTTACCGAGCGCTGGAAGCAACAGGTGGTGGTGGACCCGCGACCCGGCGCAGCCACGGTCGTCGGCACCGACCACGTCGCGAAGAGCGCGCCCGACGGGCATACCCTCCTCATCAATTCCACGCAGTTCGTGCAGAGCCCGGCGACGTTCGCGAAATTGCCGTACGATCCGCACACGGATATCGTGCCGATCACGCGCATCACCATTTCACCGCAGGCGATCGTGGCGCACCCCTCGCTGCCGGTGAAGACCGTCGGAGAGCTCGTCGCGTTCGCGCGGGCCCGCCCCGGAGTGCTCAACATGGGCACGGCGGGGACCGTGCTGCCTTCGCACTACTTCTTCATGCTTGCCAAGGTGAAGATGGAAATCGTGCCGTACAAGGGCGCGGGGCCGCTCATGATCGACGCGATGGGCGGGCATGTGGAGCTGGCGATCGGCGCGGTAAGCTCGGTGCAGGCGGCCGTGCGCCAGGGCCGCGTGCGGATGCTGGGCGTCACGTCACGTTCATCGGCGTTCCCCGATGCGCCCGTCATCGCGAAGGACGTGCCTGGATACGACGCCGACACGTGGTTCGGCTTGTTCGCGCCCGGCGGCCTTCCCAGGGAGATCGTCGCGCGCATACGCGACGATGTCGCTGCGGTGCTCCAGATCCCCGACGTGAAGCAGCGGTTGCGCGACATCGGCGGCGAGCCGAGCGGCGAGGCCCAGGAAGAGTTCGCGGCGCGCGTCCGCAACGAGATCGCGAAGTGGAAAAAGGTCGCGGCGGCGGCTGGCATCAAGCCGCAGTAGGGGAATGCGGCGTCTCAGGTACTGTCTCAGATAAAACGTCTCAGATGAAGCGTCTCAGCTACTGCGTTCCAACGCCTTATCTGGGACGCCCTATCCGGGACGCTCTATCTGGGACGCCGTATCTGCGACGCTTTATCTGGGGATGAGCGGAACCACCAGCCGCGACGGTTTGCGTCCGCCCTCATGGACGGTGTTCGTCGCTTTTGCCTTGATCGTTACGTGCGGCCTGCCCTGGGCGGCGATGATCGAATCGGCGTTGGCGATCTCCAGGCGCAAGCGATGCCCCGGCTTGAAGACGTTGCAGACCGGCCAGATCTCGATCGGGAACTCGTACATCGTACCCGGCTCGAGCGGCTCGGCGGCGAGGTGCGGATGGTACGGCTGCGCCGGAGTCGAGCGCGCGGGATCGATCTTGCGATGCGAAGCACGCAGCCAGCCTTTGCAGAGTTCGCGCACCTTGCCATCCGGCGCCTCATCCGCGACGAAGACCAGCCAATCGGTGTCGGAGGCCGACGAGGTCGCCTGGAGGTAAAGGGCCATCGGGCCGGTCAATTCCATCTCCTTCGCGAGCGGCTCCGTCCGGTAGGTCAACCTCGGCTCGCCATGCCAGGCCGCGTGACTGGCGGGATCGAATTCGATGCGCCTCACCTGCTCGCCGCCTGCCGTCTCCGCAAGGGTGCCTTCCAGGCCGCTCGAAGGGCCGCCCAGATGGTAATCGCGCCACTGCGTTCGCTTGAGCGGCCACTCCTGCTCCGAACGCCACGTGTTCTCGCCCTGAATGTAGAGCTGGATCGGCGGCCCTTCCATGACCCGCGTGTCCATGCCCTTCAGCCAGTGGTCGTACCAGCGCAGCATCTCGTAGTGATAGCCGGCCCAGGGCCGCAGCGGCCACGGCCGCGGGCCCACCATCATGCGTTTGGGTATCCCTTGCGTTCCGAGGTAGCCGTCGAACACGCCTTTCAAGTGCAGCTCGTTCATGTACCAGCCGGACCCGAAGTAGGCGGGGATCTTCACCTTGTCCAGCCTCGGCCCGGCCGAACGTTCCTGGTAGAACGGCCCGTCGAGCGGGTACTTGTGGCTGTACATGATCTCGAGCTTCTCCTTCAGCCGATCGACCTTCGGATTGCGGCCGGAAGTCATGTTGAGATTCATGACGAAGGCGGTCCAATGGGTCGTGAAGTTGGTGCCGATCCCGCCGTGAAAACACGCATCGCGGTAGAAGTCGCACGAGGCGTCGTACGGAAAGATCGCCTTCAGGTGGGGCGGCTGCTGCTCGGCCGCGAAGAGCTGGGTGCGGCCCATATAGGAGATGCCGCTCATGCCGACGTTGCCGTCGCACCAGGGCTGCGCGGCGACCCACTCGATGATGTCGTACAGGTCCTGTTGCTCCTGGGCGCCGAAGAGGTCGTACACGCCTTCGGAATCGTTGCTGCCGCGCACGTCGACGATGACGTGCGCGTAGCCGCGGGGCACCCAGAACTCCGAGACTCCGGCCTCGTTCTGACCGAGCGCGACCACGCTCCGCTGGAGTTGGCGTGTGTAGACGGAGGTCGTGACCAGCGCCGGGAACTTCATTCCCGCTGCGGAAGGCCGAAGCACGTCAGCGGCAAGCCTGATCCCGTCCCGCATCGGGATGCGGGCCTCATGGTCGGCGACGGATGCATAGCGGGGCTCGGATCTTTCCGGCGGCCTCGGCGGCTCGTTGAAAGGGTATTGCGGCGAGACCAGAGGATCGATACATCGGATGCGGTTAGCGTCTACTGTCATGCGGGAAGCTCCTCCCGTCGTGTCTTGGGCAGGTGTGTCGTGAATTCCGGGCGTATCGTAGCGCGGATGTGGGACCGCGCGACTGATGACCGACGACGACGAATGAGGCGCTTCAGGTGAGACCTAGTGTGCTGTCCCGTAAATACCGCGCATAAGGGGAGGATTGAGGTGGGGATGGGTCTGTTCTTCAGAGGGGAGATAGCAGAGGGTGGGGATGGGTCTCGTCTGGAACACTTTTATCTGAGACGGCTTGTCTGAGACGCAGCAAACTGAGACTTGTCACGCTGTCCCGCGTGCGGACGGCCGTTTCCCGCCCGGCGCACAGCGGATCGAATCAGTGAGGCAAACGATTGCGGGAATGAAAAAACAGGGAATGAAGAAGCACTTTGTGCAAAACACCGCGTTTCTGGCTCACGAGCTCAATCGTCTCGTTTTTCGCGGTCTTCGGCGGCGCGCGCGCCGTTTTCGGTGATTTCCCGCTGTTCGGCATGCACGCGCGCCATCATTTCGTCCAGCGCCTGGGCTAGCACCGGGTTGGCGTCAAAGAATCCATTGGAGGGGTTGGTGGTAATTGCCTCAGCCTGGGCGAAGTCCGCGGTATCGGTCATTTGTTCGGCCCTGCGCTGCTCGGCTTCTTCCCGTACCTTATGCTCGATCTCGAGTCGGGCGTCGGTTTCTTCGCGCGCCTTGCGCTCAGCTATAACTCTGAGCTCGATTTCAATGCGCAGCTTGGATTCCGCTTCCTCCAAGGTCTTTTTCAAGGTTTCTGCGCGACTCATCGCTTCCGCGCGCAACCCGCGCTCGATCTCGAGTTGCGACTCCAATTCCTCGTACGATTGTTGAGGATCGGGCGGAATCAATAGCCCCGGACTTCGAGCGGAACGATCAGAATCCCGGTTCACATAAGAATCGACGTACGGATCGCAAAAGCAGCCCAGCTCACGCAGCATCCTTTGCCGTCGCCCTGCGTTCAGCAATGATCGACCGTCGCCCAAGGCAAGAGACGACCACGACGTAGTGATGTCGAGTGAATTGACGCGCGCCATACGCCCTCCCCGCTTTCAGGAACACCGTTTCAGCAGCAACCTGCGTGCCATACCACATACAATCAATCAATTCAGTGTGTTGGAATATGGCTGAAATACTTTCATGGGCGAAACTGTCGCCATATTGCGACGTCTCTGACAGTAACCGCAGGAACCGTTGAAATCTCAAAGGTTTAGGTTGTCGTCAAAGCCCGACAAACCGCGACGCGCACTTTCGTTGTCGTGACTTTTTCTCAAAGCCCGCAAGTCTGGGGACCAGCTAATCAAGAGCCCGAAGATTAGCATCGACTGGCAGCCGTAAGGGCAGGTCACTGCTTTTGCATGCCGGCGTCCTGGGCCACCTTGGCCCACTTGACCAAGTCTGCCGAGATCATCTTGCGGATTTCGGCAGGGGTCCGCACTTCGACTTCCGCACCCTCGGCAGCGAACCGCTTTGCGGTTTCGGGGAGATTGAGTATGGCCGCGACCTCGGTGTTCAGTTTGTTGATGACAGTGGCCGGTGTGCCTCCCGTCGCCGCCCACGCCCACCAGATCGACGCCTCGTAGCTCGGCAGGCCCGCTTCGGCGACGGTGGGCAGGTCGGGCATGACCGCAAGGCGTTTCGCGCCGCCGGTCGCCAGCGCCTTGATCTTCCCGGTGCGGATGTGCGGACTCGCCGTCACGAGCGTCGCCACCGCCATATGGGCGTGGCCTCCCATCACGTCGATCAATGCCGGCGCGCCGCCCTTGTACAGCGCGATGACGGCGTCAATGCCGGCGTGGCTTTTGAACATCGCCGACACGAAGTGCATAAATCCGCCCGCCGAAGCCATCGTGATGTGGTTCGGCTTGGCCTTGCCGAGGGCAACCAGCTCCTTCACCGAATTCACCGGCAACGACGGCCCTACGGTAATCACGACGGGACCCCGGCCGAGCATCGCGACGAAGTCGAAATCCTTGATCGGATCGTACGGCAGCTTGCGCACCACCGCCGGATTCATCGTGAACGCGGTCGAGGCCATGAGCAGCGTGTAGCCGTCGGGCGAGGCGCGCGCCACGGTCTCCGTGCCGATCATGCCTTCGGCGCCCGGACGATTGTCGACCACGACTTGGCGCCCCAGCCGCTCGGCGAGCTGGCCGCCGATGTAACGGGCCATGATGTCATTGCTGCCGCCGGGCGCCTGCGGCACGATGAGGCGGATCGGCTTGTTGGGATAGTTCGGGTCCGGTCCGGCCGGCGCCTTCCCCTGTGCCGCATGAGCGCCGGGCGCAAGTGCAAGCATCAGGACGACGCTCATGGCGAGACTAGCCTTCATTTTCCTCTCCCTTGGTGGATCGGGCGCTTGCTTAGGATACTGCAGAATCAGACTCGACTTCCCGCGCAAGTATGGCGCCAGATGTATGACAAATTGGGGGCTGCGCCCGGTGATGGGTGATGGGTGATGGGGATTAGAGCGTGTCTCAAAAACTTCCTCGCCCCGTGTTGATGGGGAGGTATGATGAGGGTGATGAAGCGACGAAGTGACGAACACCAGCTTTCCATCACCTCATCACTAGCGATAGCGACATCACCCGATCACCCATGGCCTAGGCAACATCAGCGGCGGACACCCACCTTCCAGCCGTCCTTCGTTTTGACGAGATGCTGTTCGGTTACGACGTTCGGACTATCCCGCGCCTCGAGCACGGCGTAGTCGCCCTTCACCTCGACTTTCTCGATCTGATTACGGCGCGCCTCGCCCTGCGCCCCGCTGCGCATCTTGTCCTGGAATTGCTTGAAGCCTTCCTCGCCGAAATGCTTCACCATGCTTTTCAAATCTTCCAGCTTCTCCGGCGTCATGTGGGGCCGCGCGCCGTCCATGCCCTGCGCGATCAGCCCTTTTTCGTAGGCGAGGAAGACTTCCGCCTGCGGCGACTTCTGCGCTTGCGCGCCGGTCAGGGTTTGCGCGTGGCTTAAGGGCACTGCCAGGGCAATTGCCGCTAGAACAGCGAAAACCGGAATGGTCGGTTTCACGTTGGTCTCCTTTGAACGCAATACACTATGTTACTGTGTCCGGTACCGGGTTGGTTTGGCCAGGACCCCTTAGAACGTGAAGCGTATGCACCGGATACAATGCGCCTGAATGATGATTCCGGGTCCATACCTATCCCATTACAGCCTGTCGGCTCGGCGCTGACCAAGTGCGCTGCCCCATGTGTTCATACCGACCATTCATGATGGCAAGTCCGGCAGGCTAATTCAACAATTCATCGACCGGAGGCGCCATTGAGTCACTCTAAGATGCTGACGACCAGGCGAAGGAAAAAAAGAGGGCAGAAACAGCTCGCGGTGATAGCCAAGCGAGCGAAGAAGTTGAGGAACCAAAAAGTGAAGCCGGCCAGTACGGACGCCGCGAAAGAAGGATCCGCCTAGCCCGCATGTTTTCACGGGTAATAGGGTTGGGATTTCTGGGGTGGCAGCGCTTAGGTCAGCCTGCGTAGCATGCGGGCTGATAGTTTCTTGAGCAAAATCCTGACTTGCGGGTGATATCGCCCCCTTTACATGGGTGATACGAGATAGGGCACCGCGCTGGTAATTCTGCACACTCACACTCATCACTCATCACGCATCGTCATCCCTCACGCTGTGGTCGCGATGGCCTCGATCTCGACGCGCGCTCCGGCCACCAGGCCCGCCGCCTGGAAGGTCGTCCGCGCCGGCGGGTCCTTCGGAAAGTAGCTGCTGAAGACCTCGTTCATCGCCATGAGCTCTTGGAGGTCGGCCATATAGATCGTGACCTTGTGCACCTTGGCGAGCGAGGAGCCGGCCGCCTCGAGCACGGCCTTCAAGTTCTCGCAGACCTGTCGCGTCTCGGGCTTGATCCCGCCCTCGGCCAGGCGTCCGGTCCTGGGGTCCATCCCGAGCTGGCCCGAGGCGAAGACCCAGTCGCCCACCTTGATCGCCTGCGAGAGCGGGACTCTCGCCGGCGGCACCTTGTCCGTGTGAACAACGCGTCGCTCCATGATCTCCTCCTCCTATTGATCGAAACCGGATAAAAGAATAAACGAGGTTAGTCTGGCCTCTCGCCATATTAGAATAACTTCACGACGCAGTTCACAGCTTCAACACGAAGGACACGAAACCACGAAGCGGGAGAGCGGAATGAGCAAAAGAATAGCGGTTGTCGGCGTGGGGCTGATGGGGAGCTCGCTCGCAAAACACCTCGTGGCGGGAGGCTATCCGGTGATCGTGCACGACCTGGATCCGGCGAAGGTCGAGGCGTTGGTGCAGCTGGGCGCAAAGAAGGCGGGCGCGACCGACCAAATCGCCGCCGAAGTCGATGTCATCATGCTGTCCCTGCCCAATTCGTCCATCGTCAACGACGTGCTGACGAACTCGCTCAAACTGTTCGAGACGGGCCGGAAAGGGCTGATCGTGGTCGACACATCTACGCCCGACCCCGACATGTCCGCGCAGATGGCGGCGCGGCTGCGCGAGCGCGGTATCGAAATGCTGGACGGCACGATCAGCGGCACCAGCGAGATGTTCGCGGAAAAGAACGCCATCTTCATGGTCGGCGGCAGCAAAGCGGCGTTCGGGGAATGCGAGCCGATATTTCGGGCTGCGTCGAAGGAGGCGTTCTACATGGGAGCCAATGGCACCGGCGCCAACACGAAGCTGGTCGTGAACCTGGTGCTCTCGCTCAACCGTATGGCGCTCGCGGAAGGCCTCACGCTTGCGACGAAAGCCGGGCTCGATCAGGCACAGGCCCTGAAGGTGCTGAAGCAGTCGGCGGCGTACTCCAGCGCGATGGACCAGAAAGGCGACCGGATGGTGAAGAGGAATTTTCTGAAGCCCGCGAGCGCGCTCTCCACTTCTTACAAGGATTCGCGGCTCATCCTTGCCTTGGGCGCAAAGCTCGATTGCCCGTTGCCTCTCATGAGCCTCTACGTTCAGGCCCTGGCATCCGAAGTGGCGAAAGGAAAGACGAGCCTCGATCCGGCGACGATCATTGATTTCTACCGCGACCTCGCCAATATCCGGTCCTGACCGTCGTAACGAGGTGAAGCAGTGAAGAAGTGAGAGAGAAGTGAAGCAGTGAAGAGGTGAAGTAAAGAAGCTCCTGTAGTAGTCGCGACTTCCTCTGACTGCGTATGTCTGCTTTCGATTATCGCGACCGACCGCTTTCGGGAACGGCGTAGACCGGTATCCACCCGAGGCGGCCATTCGCGCTCGTCATTCGATCACCCGACTCGCCTGCAATAAAACGGACTGCGGGATCGTGATGCCCAGCGCCTTGGCAGTCTTCAGGTTTACCACCAGCTCGAACTTAGTCGGCTGCTCGATTGGCAGATCCCCGGGTTTCGCGCCCTTGAGGATCTTGTCCACGAAGGTGGCGGCGCGCCGGAACATGTCGGCACGGTCTGCCCCATAGGTCACAAGACCGCCAGCGTCCGCGAATTCCGAAGAGTGAGATATCGACGGCAGGCGGCTCCTCGCCGCAAGGCCCGCAATCCGTTTTATATTCGTTGTGATCACTGGGTCTCCTGTGACGAAAAGAGCGCCAGCGCGCGCCCTGGTCGCGTCTTCGAACGCTTTGTCGAAATCGTTGGGGCTCCGTACCTCCAGCGAATGAAGCTGGACTCCCAGCTGCCGTGCTGCGAGTTGGATTTCTTTCCAATGGATTGTCGAGACTGCGCCCTGTGGATACCAGAGCACAGCCACGCGGGAGAGCTTGGGAACCATTTCCTTGAGCAACTCCAACCGTTTTCCAGCCAGCTGCGGGACCATTTGGGACAACCCCGTGACGTTGCTGCCGGGCCGCGCCAGGCTCTCAACCAGCCCAGTTGCAACAGGGTCACCCCCAGACGCCATAACGATAGGGATAGCCTTGGTAGCTTTTTGGGCAACCAAAGCATCGGTATTAACGGAAGCAACGATGACGTCAACCTTGAGACGGACGAGATCGGCTGCAAGGTCAGGAAGGCGATCGTTTCTACCCTCCGCATAGCGGTACTCGATGCTGATGTTCTTTCCATCAACCCATCCAAGGTCGCGGAGACCTAACCGGAATGCCTGGGACCAGGGCGCGGTATCGGAAGGAGTCCATGGCGATAGAAGTCCTATCCGGGGGACTTTTGCCGGCGCCTGCGCGCGTGTACTGCGCCCGCCCAGGCGAGCGCGCCCGCTCCGAGCGCAATGAGCAATTCCCGACGTGTTGCCATGTGATCCAACCGGTTTACCCAGCCCCTGTGGCTACCTATGACAAGGCGATTCTAGCCGTCTTCCAGAGGGCAGAAGTGAGTAGCACTACATTCCAGGGGTTGTAATAAATTTACACCGGGACCATGCCGAAGCAGCGTTGCCGTCGAACCTTTGGAGAACGGCCGCTTTTGGGCCGGTTTGAGCCGAATGCCCGGCGGCCCAAAATTGCCCAGAAACGGACACTGCCTGTCAGGTCAAGTTGCGACTATTACAGCTTCTTAGCTTCCTCAAAGTGACGATGATGGAGGAAGCGAAGGTTTTCTTCACCTCTTCACCGCTTCACTACTTCACGCCTACATTGCTACTGCGGCTTGATCCCCGCCTGCTTCGCGACCTTGCCAAACAGCTCGCTCCAGTCGGCGTACCGCTTGGCAAGTGCCTCGGGACTGCTGGGCGCGGCCTCCGATCCGGCGTTCAGCAGTCGCTCGCGGATGTCCGGCATGGCGAGGGTGCGGCCGATCGCGGCGTTGAGAGACGCGATGACCTCACGGCGCATTCCGGCCGGGCCCATGATGCTGCGCCATGCCGGCAAATCGTAGCCGGGTAGCGCATCCCCCAACGGCGGCACCTCGGGAAGTAAGGGCGAACGCGCAGCGCCGGTGACGGCCAGCGCGCGCAGCTTGGCCTTGTTGGCCACAGCGGTGGCGAAGGGTGCGAAATAGTAATCGGTCCGCCCCGCAATGACGTCTACGACCGCGGCGGCAATCTCCTTATAGGGGACTTCAACGGCCTTGATGCCGGCCATGCTGTTGAAGAGGAGGGCATTCCAATAGGGCATCTGCCCGGCGCCGAGAGTTGCGTAGGTCATCTTGCCGGGCTGTGATCGAGCGAGCGCAATGTATTCCTTCGCATTCCGCACCGGAACGGCCGGGTGCACCACCATCACGAACTGCGACGTCTCGAGGAGCGAAATCGGGGAAAAGTCGCGCGAGAGGTCGTAGGTGATATTGGCGTTGACATAGCGCGCCCCTGCCATCGACCCTCCCGCCAGCAACAGCGTGTAGCCGTCAGGCGGTGACTTCGCCACCAGCGTCTGGCCGATCATCCCTCCGGCGCCCGGGCGGTTCTCAGCGACGAACTGCTGGCCGAGCAATTCGCCCAGCTTCGGCGCGATGAGACGCGTAGTGTAGTCGTCGCCTCCGCCAGTGCCCGCCGCGACGATGATCCGTACCGGCCTTTCCGGCCATTTTGCGGTTTGAGCCTGCGCCCACGGCGCCGCTACGAGCGCGAGGAAGAACAATCCCGCCAGCACGATGCACGTTTTCCCGCAAGACAACAGCTTCATAGATAACCCCCGGGTTCTCGTTGACGCGGATTCTAGAACGGATCCCCTATGTGTGGTACCTGCCAACGTGGCGACCACTCTAGTCGAACGTCATAGTAAGTCAATCGGGCCAGAATGTTCGTCTCAGATGTTCACACGTAGGGCGGCTCAGATATCGCGTGTTTGGAACGTTTTCACCCGGACGCTTCACCCGGGACGCTTTATCTGGGACGATTCATCTGGGACGATTCATCTGGGACGCTCTAACTGGGATACCCCATGAAAACCTATTGTGCCGTTCAGGATCTGGAACCCGCCCGCGACGAGCTCATCGGCTGGCGCCATGCGATACACCGTCACCCGGAGCTCGCCTTCAAGGAAACCGCCACCGCGCGCATGGTCGCCGACAAGCTCGCGGCCTGGGGCTACGCCGTAACCGAAGGCGTCGGCACTACCGGCGTCGTCGGCACGCTCAAGGCAGGCAAGGGCTCGCGCAGCATCGGTTTGCGCGCCGACATGGACGCGCTGCCGATCGCGGAGCAGACCGGCCTCCCGTATGCCAGCAAGAACGAAGGCGTGATGCACGCGTGCGGCCACGACGGCCACACGACGATGCTCCTTGGGGCAGCGCAGCATCTCGCCGCCACCCGGAATTTCTCGGGCACCGTTCATTTGATTTTTCAGCCGGCCGAAGAGGCCGGGATCGACTGCGGAGCGCGCCGGATGCTGGCTGACGGGCTGTTCGAGCGCTTTCCCTGCGATGTGATCTATGGCATGCATAACCACCCCGGCAAGCCGGTGCGCACATTTCACTTCCGCAGCGGGCCCTTCATGTCGGCGTCGGATCGAGTGACGATTACGGTGAAAGGCGTTGGCGGCCACGCGGCGCGTCCTCACCAGGCTATCGATCCGATCGTCGCTGCATCGAGCATCGTCATGGCGCTGCAGACGGTCGTCGCGAGAAACATCAACCCGACACAAATAGCCGTCGTGACGGTGGGCACGATACACGGCGGCAAAGCCATGAACGTGATTGCCGACGACGTGACGCTGGGCTTGAGCGTCCGCTCCTTCGACGCCGACGTGCGCGCGCTCCTGCAGAAGCGGATCACCGAGCTCGCCAGGGCTCAAGCGGCAAGCTACGGCGCAACCGCAGAGATCGACTATGGATTGGGACATCCCGTGCTGGTCAACGCCGAACGGGAGACCGAGTTCGCGCGCCAGATCGCGGAAGAACTCGTGGGCGCCGACAACGTCGTGGGCAATACCGAGCAAGTCACCGGCAGCGAAGATTTCGCCTACATGCTGCAACAGCGTCCCGGCTGTTTCGTGCGCCTCGGCAACGGTGCCGGAGACAAGGTCGCCTTACTTCATACCGCCCGCTACGATTTCAACGATGACAACCTGACGGTAGGATCGGCGTACTGGGTGCGGCTAGTGGAGCGGTTCCTTGTTGAGTGACGGGCGCTCGGCACGGGGACATGCCACGCAGAGTGAACGGCTCGCCTGGGCCGGCGGCTGAGCAACTCGCGAACCACCTCGCGACTGGCCAATTCAATCAGCCCGCATGTATCCCGCCGCTTGCTTGCGCGAGTTGATCGCTACACCCCAAAAATCGTGACACTGTGAAACATGCGGGCTACACCGCGACGCGCCAGAAATCGCGCGCGTATTCGGGGCCGGTCAAATCGAATATCTGCCCGTTCGGATCCTTGAACTTGCGCTCCGTCTCGGTCCCACTTTCGGAGTGGATGATTCCGCCGTGGCGCACGGCGCCGTTGGCTTCGGCCTTCGCCGATTCCCCATCCATGTCCTCAACGAGGAAGCCGAGATGATGCAATCCTCTGCGGTCGTCGCCCTTCATGTTCACGTTGGACGGATGGATGATCACCAGGCTCACGACGCCATCGGAAAGCCCGATCGCGGTGTCGGTCTGCCGCACGCGCTGCATCCCGAAAGACTTCTCGTAGAACTTCGCGGTCTTCTCCATCTCCTCGACTACCATTGCTATGTGCCGTAGCTTTGCCATTGGAGTCTCCTTTGCATGGGCAGCGATCGCTTTGAGGAAGACTACCGGTACCCGCGACCTACCGCCAGCGTTCGTGCGCCTTTGCCTTCTGCCTCGATTTTCCCTAGTCTCTAGTGTCCACCGTCGAGTCTAAAGTCACGAAAGGAAGAACAATGGCCGAAGTCCCCGTATTCGAGGCCGGCGGGTACCGCTTCATCAGGGGGGTATTCCAGTATTCCGGCGGCGTGGCGGCCGCGCCCGGCTACGAGATCGAGCGGGCGCGCTTTGCGAAGCCGCTGCCCCTGGGCGATGCGTTCGCTGCGGTCGAAGCGCATCTCCAGTCCCTCGGCCGGCCGAACACCGCGTTCGCGGCCTGCGAGCTGCGCTCACCGGAGCCCTTCACGGATCAGGGATTTTTCGAGTTCAACAAAGCCTACGTCATCACGCTCGAGCGCTGGGGCATCTACAAGGGCGGCGACAATCCGGTAAACCCGGTGGCGCGTACCAATGTGTGCCCGATGTACGACAAGCCCGCGGCGCCCGTGATGTACGCCTTCTCCTATACCGTGCCCGTGCAACGCAGGGGCGCGTCACGTGGCGGCTTCATCACGGCTGGGGGCGGGGAATCGCGCGAAGGCGGCGAGTCCGGGCGTGATCGCGTCGTGCGCGCGGACGATACGTCGCCCGAGGGCCTGCGCGATAAAGTGAGCTTCGTGGTGAAGAAGATGGAGCGGCGTCTCGAGCTGCTCGGCTTTTCCTGGCAGGACGCCGTGACCACGCAGGCCTATACGGTGCAGAACATCGGCCACCTGGTCGGGGAGGCAATCGCCGCGCGCGGCGCATGCGCGGGCGGCCTCGTGTGGTATTACGCGCGGCCGCCGGTGATCGGGCTGGAGTACGAAATGGACGTTCGCGGCGCGGCGCGGGAGCTGGTGATCTAGGCGACGCCCGCCTGGCGTGGGCTGAAGCACGAGACTGCGACGAGCCGCCGGAGGGGAGGAAACTGAATGAGCATGAAGCCCGTATGGACTCTGATGCTTGGGACGGCGATTCTCGCGCACGCGAACTTCGGTGTCTGGGCCGCCAGCGCGCCTGCGGACACCTATCCCAGCAAGCCAATCAGATTGATTGTCGGTTTCACGCCCGGCGGGAGTGACGATTATGTGGGGCGCGTAGTCGGAGCGAGAGTCACGGAACGCTTCGGCCAGACCGTGATCGTCGACAACCGTCCCGGCGCCGGCGGCAACATCGGCGCCGAGATCACGGCGCGTGCGAATCCCGACGGCTACACCCTGTCATCCGTTGGAAGTATTACGCTGGCATCAGGCCCCAGCCTCTATGCCAAACTCGGCTACGATCCAATGAAGGATTTCGCGTTTATCTCGCGTGTGGCGATCGGCGCTAACGTGCTGGTTGCCACTTCGTCCCTGCCGGCCAAGTCCGTCAAGGAACTCGTGGCGCTTGCCCGTGCGCAGCCGAGATCGATTCGCTATGGGACGCCGGGTGTCGCAAGTCTCGGCCACCTGGCGATGGAACTGCTGCAAAACCACACCCAGATGCAGCTCGTGCACGTCCCCTATAAAGGTCCTTCGCCCGCGATCGCCGCAGCCGTGGGAGGAGAGGTGCAAATCGCGGTCGGAGCCAGCACGGCGGCGGTGCCCATGATTCAGGCGAAGCGAGTGAACGCGCTGGCGGTGACGAGTGCGAACCGGCTTGGGGCGTTGCCGGGAGTGCCCACGGTCGCCGAATCGGGGTTTCCTGGGTTCGAGGTGACGAACAACCACGGCATTCTTGCGCCCGCTGGAACGCCGGCGTCAGTGGTCAGGCTGCTCAATGCCGAGATCAGGAACATGCTGCAGATGGAGGACGTCAAGTCGAAGTTCCCCGCGCTTGGGCTGGAAGCCGCGGGAAGCACGCCCGAGGAATTCAGGGACATCGTGAAAGCGGAATTGGTGCGGTGGACGCGCGTCATCAAGGACGCGAACATTTCGGCCAACTAGAGCTGATTTCGGGGTGTCAGGAACCCTAAACTCTAAGGTTCCTGACACCCTCGTACGCTCGATCAAGTTGCAATAACTATTTATGAATTGATCTCTAGTAATGAACGCGGATATTTCTTTGCAAGATAGCGCTTCTAGTTAGCGGATCGACTCCTTCCAATCATTTTGAACGGCACCAAAAAATACCTCCGGAGGACTTCATGGCGATTGCGGTAGGTTTCATCGGCCTGGGCAACATGGGCAATCCGATGGCGGGCAATGTCCTGAAGAGCGGCTTTCCCCTGACGGTCTACGACAAGAATCCGAAGACGATGGAGAACCTGGTCCGGAGCGGAGCGAAAGGCGCCGCATCGGCAAAGCAGGTGGTGGAGAGCGCCGAGGTGGTGCTGACTTCGCTGCCCGGATCGCCCGAAGTGGAGGCTCTCTATCTGGAGGCCGGCGGTCTCATCGAGCTCGCCAAGCCCGGGAGCGTGCTCGTCGATTTGAGCAGCGTGCTTCCTTCGACCCCGCGCAAGCTCGAGCCGATGGCCAGGGCGCGCGGTGTGCATTTCCTGGAGGCGCCGGTGAGCGGCGGGGTAACCGGGGCGCAGGCCGCCACGCTCGCCGTGATGACCGGTGGCGACGCCGTGGTGCTGGAGCGCGTCCGACCCATCCTCCGCTCGATCGGGCCCAACATCTACCACGTCGGCGCGGTGGGCGCCGGCAATACCGTGAAGGCGATCAACAACATGATGGCGTCCGTCAACGCGCTCGCCATGATGGAAGGCATGGTGCTCGGGGTCAAGGCGGGGCTGGACCTGAAGACGCTCTACGAAATCGTGAAGGCGAGCAGCGGCAACAGCAATGCGCTCGCCAAGGCGCCGCGCAACCTCATACCGCGCAATTTCGAGCCGGGCTTCAAGGTGCAGCTCATGAACAAGGACTTGGAAACTTTCAATACGATCGCCAAGGAGTTGAACGTGCCCGTGAGTTTCTCGAACGTCGCCCAGCGTTACCAGCAGGCCGCCCTCGCCGCCGGGTTCGGCGAGCAGGACACGAGTGTGATCTTCACCATCATCGAGCGCCTGGCGGCGATTACGCCCGCGCGCGACTGATACCATCGATCATTTCGAGCTGGTCGCATTTTCTCCTTGAGATCTACCCCGGAGGCCTTGACCAATTCGCTGATTCGCCATTATCTGTTCGCGCCGGAACGCATCCAGTTCTGCGCGAGTGCCTCCGACAGCTTCGGATCCCAGTCTTTTGAGCTGTTCGCTCGAGCACGGCTTCAAATTCTCGCACACCTCGGTCAAAGCGTAGGGTTGCTCACCTCTCCGCCCAGCGCGGCGAGGCCCCACGCGGATACGTGGGTATCGAAATGGCAGGTGACGTGTCCCGTCAGCGCGTGCGCGTCACGGAAGATGCGCTCCAGCGGGAATGACTGGTAGATGCCGTTCGCGCCCGCCATGGCGTGCAGGCTGTCCACGGCCTCGGTGCAGAGGCGCGCGGCGAACGCCGCGTTGCGCTTGTATCGGAGCTTGGTCTGCGTGTCGGGAACGAGGTTGCGGTTCGCGGTCTCCTGACCCTCGATGCAGTCGTTGCGCATCATGAGGCGCGCCGTTTCGATCTTTGCGCCCGCCTCGCCTACGCGCAGCTGCACGGTCTGGAAATCGCGCATCTTCATCCCGGTGTAGCTCGTGCTGCGCTCCTTGACCGAGGCAATCATGTGATCGAGCGCCGCCTGCGCATTGCCTATGGCGCAGGCAACGACGCCGTGGCCGCCCAGCGTAAGCACCGGCACGCGGTAAACCGGATGCGGATTAATCGCCGCGCCAGGGAAACCGACGCCCCCGCGTATGTCGTACGCGCTCAACGTCCTCTCCCCGGGTACGAACACGTCGTTCGCTGTCACCGTCATGCTGCGTGTCGCGCGCATGCCCAGCACCTGCCAGTCGTCCACGACCTCGTATTGCGACTTATGCAGCAGGCACAGGCGGTGATCGACGGTGCGCTCGCCGTCACGCACCGTCGCCGCGAGCATGTTCCAGTCGCTCATGTTGACGCAGCTCGAGAAGTTCCATCGCCCGCCGATCACGAAGCCGCCGTCCACCTTGCGCCCCTGACCCTGGGGAAAGGCGATGCCCGTCGCGATGATCGCCTCGGGGTCTCGGCTCCAAATCTCCCCCTGCATGCGCTCGTCGTACATCGCCAGGAGATAGTGATGCATCATGACTTGTGAGACGTTCCAGGCGGTCGAGACGCAACCCCGGGCGAGCTCCAGGATGACGTCGAAGTAGGTGATGAATTCGAGCTCCATGCCGCCCCACCGCTTCGGCTGCAGCGCGCGCATCACGCCGCTTGCGTGCAGCTCGCGCATCGTTTCGGGCGGCAGCGCGCGCGCCGATTCCGCCTGCCCTGCGCGCTCGCGCAACCGGTGCACCATGTCGCGGGCACGCGCGACCGCCTCGTCGTGCGTAACGCCAGCGAACCGCGGAGCGGTAATCAAGTGAGTGACTCGTGAATCGTGACTCGTGACTCGCGACCGACTCGTGACGTGCTCAAGCGCCGGGCTTGAGCACGCTCTCCACCCAATCCCACATGTATGCCACACCGACGCTGACATTGTCGGTCTGGCAGTGGTGGTAGCCGCCTTCCTCGCGGGTGAAGACCTTCAGCGTCTTATTCCTGGAGCCGACAGCGTCGAAGCACTTCTGCGCGAGCGCCAGCGGTATCTGCTCGTCGCCCTCTCCGTGTACCAGCAGGAAGGGGCAGGTGATTTTCTGCACCACGCCGTCGAGGCGAAAGCCCTCCAGCTTCTTCATGGCCGCGTCCCGGGTTTCCACGTTGAAGATCCACAGGAGGTGCTTCCAGGGCACCGACAGCGCCGGCGTGTTGCCTGCGTCGAGGCGGTCGAAGCGGTTTTTCCAGATCTGCCAATAGTCCCATTGGGCGCCCCAGGCTATGCAGCACGCATAACGCTGCTCGAAGGCGGCGGCGCGCGGAGCGTAATATCCACCCAGGCTGATCGCCATCACGCCGATGCGCTGCGGATCGAACTCCGGCCGCGCGGCAAGATACTCGTATGCGGCGGTGCCGTAGCTCTCGGTGTCGTGGCGCAGGTACTGCCCCCGGAAACGCACGCTTTCGCCGTTGCCCGGACCGTCGACGATCAGGCAGGCCACGCCGCGGGCCACGAGATCCGGGACGCCCTTGAAATACTGGATCTCCTTGGTGACGTCGAACCCGTCGAAGAAAACCATGGCCGGCACGCGGTCCCTGCGCCCGGCGACGGGCTCCGCGTGCACCAGCAGCGCCGGCAAGGTGGTCCCTTCGAAGGGAATCTCCACGTGCTCGATACGCGGCCGGGCGATCTCGCGCGCGGCATCGCGAAAGCAGTCCACGCCGCGCTTGTACGCGGCCAGTCCTTCGGTCTTAGGTTGCAGGAACCGTTCGCCCACGTGGTAGTAGTTGGCGGAGCGGAAGAGGTACTTCGCCGCCGTCGCGCGGCGCCCGGCGGCCAAGTGCGATCTGCCTGCGTTCTCCACGGCCGCGGCCTCCCGCGACCATTCACGGAACCAGGCGTTGTCGTCTCCGACATGGCCCTTCAGCCGCAGCCCGACGCGCGCAACCTCGCCGATCTCCGCGCCGCCCCAAGGCGCCGCGTTGAGACCGATCAACACGCCGTGGGACCAGCGATAGTCCTCCGGAAAATACATGAATGACAGTTCTTCCTTGCGCGCGGCAGCGGCATCGGACATGGATATCCTCAATGGATTGGAGACTGGAGGATTCTACTTTGATTCCCATCAACCAGCCGACTTTCGAGAGGGCGACCGCCGCCTTTGGACAGCGCGGGACCATGACGTTGACGAACCTCGTGACCTGCTACGCGGGGCTGGCCCTGTTCATGAACACCTACGAGCTCCCAGCGCCGCCGCACCCGACGGAGAAGCCTCTGCCCGTTCAGTAAAACTACTTCACCGCTTCACTGAATCTGCACGCCGGTGGCCTTGACCAGCTCGGTGAAGCGCTTGCGCTCGACTGCGCGAAAAGCATCGAGCTCCTTACGTCCGCCCGCGGTGATCTCGATGCCCTGGATCTTGAGCTTTTCGCCGAACGCCGGCTGGCGGATGCCGTTGACCACTTCGGCGCTCGCCTTGGCGAGCACCGCCTCTGGCGTTCCCTTCGGTGCCACGATACTGTACCAGCCGAAAGTGTTGTAGCCCGGCACCGTTTCGCCGATCGCCGGCACGTCCGGGAGCCCTGGCGCGCGCTTCGCCGTCGTGACGCCGATCGCCCGCAGCCTACCGGTATCGACGTGCGGTTTTCCGACCGGGAACACCGCGAAGGAGAGCTGGATTTCGTTGGCGATCACGTCGATCAGGGCCTGGGCGATGGCCTTGTAGGGCACGTGCAGCATGTCGATGTCTGCCGCGCGCTTGAACATTTCCATCGTGAAATGCTCGCCGCCGCCCGTGCCCGCCGAGCCGTGGCGCAGCTTGCCCGGCGATTTCTTCGCGAGCGCGATGAGGTCCGATACCGAATTGGCGGGCAGCTTGGGATTTGTGAGCAGGATGTACGGCACCAGGCCGATCATGGCGACCGAGACGAAATCCTTGTCGAGGTCGAACTTGAGATTGGGATACACACCCGCGGTCGCTATGAAGAGCTGCGAGGTCAACATCATCCACGTATAGCCGTCGGGGTTCGCGCGCAGCGTTTGCTCCGCGCTGATGATGCCGGCCACCCCGGGCCGGGAATCGACGACCACCTGCTGGCCCCACACTCCATGTTCAGATGGTCGGCCAGGAGCCGAGCGATGATGTCCGGTCCCGATCCCGGCGCGCTGCCGATGATCAACCGGATCGGCCTGTCCGGGAACGCAGGCTCCGCCGCGTGCAGCCGCCGGCACCGCGCCAGCGCCGAAATGGCGATTGCGGCCAACAATTTGGCGGTACGCATATGGAGTCTCCTCCGACTCGCCTCTGCAAGAGCCCGCCGTTTGCCCTGCCATCCGGCCGCCGACGAGCCGCCCATACCAAGACTAATCGGGCAGCCGCGCCGGGTCAACGAGGCGCTTTCCGGCAACCGGCCAGGGCGGCAATCGTTGCCTTCGGTTGCTTCGTTATTTTCAGTAAGATAGCGGCTGAACACCGAGCGACAGGAGATCCGAGCCATGGCAACGGTACTCAGGAAGAAAGACGCGCGTCGCGATCCGAAGACCGGGCTCGCGCAGGGTCTCTACGCCGCGACCGTGCAGGGCTTGAGCCCGGGCTTCACGCTGGCCCATAACATCATGCCCCCGGGTTACCGCAGCGGCACTCACTCCCATACCAAGGTGTGCCGCGGCACCTACGCGGCGAAGGGCCGCATCCGCTTCTTTTTCGGAACGCCGGACAATCCGCAGATCATAGACGCGGAAGCGGGAGACTACATCTACACTTCCGTCGGTGAAATACACTCCCAGCTCAACCTCTCGGACACCGGAACCGCCGAGTACGTGAGCACGTACGTCGGCGAGGGCGACCGCACCAAACTGGGGACGGTGGATGCGGAGGCTATTCTTCCTACGCTCCAGTTCTCCATCGCTTGGCGAAGGTTCGCTGCAATTTAGGCGACAATTTAGTTGAGAGACTACACCGGAATTCATGGATGAGGGGCGGCGAAGAGCCTGCCGAGACGCGAATTACGGCAATCGACGCGGCTACTGATTGAGATGCCCATGTGCGTAACGCATTGGATCTGGGGAGACCGTAATCAACCCATCAAACGGCCCATTCATTTCCAGTATGAAAAACACGGCGCTACTAACAGCGATCGCGCAAACGAACAGGGTCGTAATAGCAACGGCGTTACGCGGAGCGAATAACCCAAAACTCACGAATATGATCATGAGCCAAGACACAAGAATCCCAATGAACGGCACAGTAACTGACGCCCCGGTAGTGTCTGTTACAAGCCACCTAGCTTGCAACAGCGCTTCGGCGAGATCGAGCGCCCGCTTTTGGAGTGCCCGCTGGGAGTCGTTGCGCGGCTGCAGAGCTTGGATTGCATCCACGATTCGCTCAGTTCCCATCAACCATTCTCCCGATGCCAGCGCGTCCAGATCGACTGGCTTGGATGAGTTCTGCGGCCAAATCATATCCATCCGCGCTCCAATCGCGTCCTGCATGCTCTTGCGAATCTGCTTGGTCTCGGACCCGTAACGTGCAAGAACGCGGTCAAGAGCGAGGAGTTCAGCAGAGGTTTTCTTCACAGCCGTGTCTACGGCATCAAAGGAATTCTTGGCCGACGCAATGACGAGTCCAAGAAGGAGGGCCGTCATTGTGGCGATGAGTCCGACGCCAACCTTGACCGTGTCTCTCGACTCAGCGTCGAGCTGATGGTCCGGCAGGGTGGCACGCAACCACAGTCCGAACAGCGCGCTCACGAAGGTGCACATGAACACGACTATGCCGGCACTAGTTGGATTCATGTTGTCACCGCTGAGTCTTCCACGCAGCCTAAACGTATGGTGAACTTCCGAAATGCAGCCTATTATGGCATTGGCTGCAGGGAAGGTATGGAATATCAAGACCTTGCATCCGATCCGCCGCTGCACGCAAGGAATATCGAAATAGGCTGCTGGGAAGGAAGATCGAGTGACCGCTCTTGGGCCGTTTTGAGCCGACTGCCCGTCGGCCCAAAATTGCCCCAAAGCGGACACTGCCTGTCAGGTCAAGTTGCGACTATTGCACTTCACTACTTCACCACTTCACTGTGTCACTGCACAGTGACCTTTGCGTCCTTGATCACCTTTCCCCAGCGAGCGATCTCGACCTTGAGGAACTCCGTCGCTTCGCGCGGGGTGTTCCCGACGGGATCGCTGCCGCCTCGCGCCAGCACGTCGACGATGTCCTGGGATTTGAGCGCTCTGGCGGTCTCCTCGTAGAGTTTTGCGACGATGGGCGCCGGCGTCTTGCTCGGAACGATGATCATGTACCAGGAGGTCGCCTCGTATCCCGGGACGCCGGATTCCGCGACGGTGGGAACGTCCGGCATCGAATTCACGCGTTTCGGTGAGGTCACCGCGATCAGGCGTATCCGCCCGGCCTGGATCTGGGTGATCATCGCGAGCATGGGGTTGATATAGAAATGCGCGCGGCCGCTGATCAAGTCGGGCATCGCGCCGCCGGTGCCCTTGTACGGGACGTGAGTTACTTGTACCCCCGTCATGCTCATGAACATCTCGGCGGCGAGATGGGACGCAGATCCGGGACCGGAGTTGGCGGCGTTGAGCTCGAGCGGCTTGGCTTTCGCATAGGCGATCAGGTCCTTGACGTTCTTCACGGGCAGCGAGTTCGTGACCGTTACGGCATAAGGTTGTGTCGCCAGGACCGTGAGCGCCGCGAGATCCCGCAACGGGTCGTAGGGAAGCTTGGGCATGAGCGTCGCATTGATCGCGTGCGAGGGATTGACGACGGCCATCGTGTAGCCGTCGGGCGCCGCCTGCGCCGTTAGGTTGATGCCGATGGTCATGCCCGCGCCCACGCGATGGTCCACGACCACCTGCTGACCCCAGGCCTCCGTGTACTTCTGGCCGAGCATGCGCACCATCACGTCGGACCCGCCGCCCGGAGCGGTGGGGATGATGATACGGATAGGCTTGTTGGGAAAACGCGGCTCCGCGGCGTACGAAGCGGTAACGAACGAGAGCAGCGTAGCAAGCAATAGGACTGCTGTTTCTTTCATGTCTCCTCCGTGTCTGAAACGCCTCATCGGCGATACCCATCCGAGACGTCGTCTGTGCGTCACCAGACTTGCGCATATCGCGAGTCGCCCTTAGTGTATATCGACATACTGAACGAGGAGAACCGACATGAACATGAAACGCGTCGCGCTTTGCGCGCTGGCGCTCGCAGGAGCGGTTTTTGGCTGCGTTGGCGCCGTGGCGCAGAATTATCCAACGAGGCCGGTGCGCATCATCGTTCCTTTCCCGCCAGGCGAAGCCGCCGATATCATCGCCCGGCTCTACAGTCCCATGCTTTCGGAGCGCATGGGCCAGCAGTTCATCGTCGAGAATCGCGCCGGCGCTGCCGGCCAGCTCGGACTGGGCGTGCTCAAGAATGCCACGCCCGACGGCTACACCATCGGCATGGGTCAGGGCGGCAACATGTCGGTCCAGCCCCACACCTACAAGAAGCTGCCGTACGACGTGCTCAAGGATTTCGCGCCCATAGCATTGAGCGCCACGAACTATCTCGCCGTCGTCGCCCACCCCAGCGTGCCGTTCAAGAATGCGGCGGAGATGATCGCCTGGGCCAAGGCGAACCCGGGCAAGCTCACCCTCGCCACCAACGGCGAAGGCGGCTATCCACATCTCGCCTTCGAGTTTCTCGCCTCGCTGGCGGGGTTCAAGTTCCTGCATATCCCGTACAAGGGCGCGGCGCAGATCGTGACCGATGTGATGGGGGGCCAGGTGCAGATGGGGATAGGCTCCTACACGTCCCTGTCGCCGAACGTGGCAACGGGCCGGCTGCGGCTGATCGGCGTCACCAATAACGTGCGCGTGCCCGACAAGCCGGACCTGCCCGTCCTCGCGCAAACGGTTCCCGGATACGACATGCGCGGGTGGTTCGGCGTCGTGGCTCCGGCCGGCACGCCGCGCGACATCGTCCGGCGCCTGAATCAGGAAATCAACCGGGCAATGCAGCAACCGGACGTGAACGCCAAGATGGTCGCGGCCGGTCTGATAGTGGCCAACGAATCACCCGAATCCTTCGCTCAATTCCTCAAGGCCGAGTACGACAAGTACGGCAAGCTGGTGCGCGATATCGGATTTCAGCCGCAATGAGCCGGACGAAGCGTCTCGGATGAAGCGTCTCGGATGAAGCGTCTCAGATGAAGCGTCTCAGGTGAGGCGTCTTAAAGGCGTCCCCGGTAAAGCTGATCTTGCCATGGTTTCACGTACATCAGATTGCAGGTAAATTTCTGATGAACGGAGGGCACGATGAGCAAGAAGGAGTTGGTTCCAAACCGGCATACACTGATGAGTTCAAGGTAGAGGCAGTCAAGTTGGGCGAGTCGATTGGAGGCAATAAGGCTGCGGTGCGATTGGGCATTCCGGTCTCGAGCCTGTGGAATTGGATCAAGCGCGCGCGTGTAGGCAAGCTCAAAGCAGGTGATGCGATGGGCAGGCCGGTAAACGTGGTCTCGAGCTGAAGCGTCCCGGTTGAGCGTTGAAGACATGCAGTATCTGAGACGCCGTATCTGCGACGTCTTATCTGAGACCCCTATCTGAGACGTATTATCTGAAACGCCCTTCTAGCTAGAGCCCTTCCACAATCCGCAGGTCCCTGTCCGCTCCATTGCCAAGCGCCTTCAACGCAGCCTGATAGCCCGGGCTGTCGTGCACCTCAATCGCTTTGGCCACGCTTTCGAACTCGATCACCACCACGCGCTCCATCTGGCCCTTCTCGTAAACCTTCGTCGGGTCGCCCCGCACCAGAAATTTTCCACCGGACGCCTGCATCACCGGTCCGGCGAGCTTGCGGTACGCATCGACTTTCTCCGGGTCATTGACGGAGCGAAAAACGTTGATCCAGTATCCTTTGGCCATTTGAGTCTCCTTTCATAAAAGTGAGCGAGATAGTGACGGGCGATAGACCAATGCTTGAAGGGTGACGGAGCATATGGGACCGTGGTGTCCTTTGGTTTCAGATGAGTTATTCCTTCGCGTCCTTGGCGGCCTTTGCGGTGATGCTGTTCGCCTTCCTTCGTGGATTCGTGCCCTTCGTGGTGAGGCTGTTCTTTTTCTTCGCGGACTTCGCGTCTAGGCTTCCCGGCACGTTCCGCTCCAGTTCTTCCAACCACACTCTTGCGCTGCCGTCGGAGGGCGCGCGCCAGTCTCCGCGCGGAGACAGGTTGCCTCCGGACATGACCTTGGGGCCATTGGGCAGGGCCGAACGCTTGTACTGGCTCAACTCGAAGAAGCGATAGAGGAATACGCCGAGCCACTTCTTGATATCCGCGATGCTATACGCGTGTTTGGCCTCTTCGGGAAAGTCCGGCGGCCACAGCCCGCGAGCGGCGTCGCGCCACGCGTGCCATGCCAGGAATGCCACCTTCGACGGACGCAGGCCGTAGCGCGTGATGTAGTACACGTGAAAATCCTGAAGCTCGTACGGACCGACAATCGATTGCGTGCTCTGCATCGCGTCCTTGTCATCGGCCGGCACGAGCTCGGGCGAGATCTCGGTGTTCAGGATCGAGAGCAAAGTCTCCGATGCCCTCTGATCGAGCTGCTTCGTCTTCACCACCCATCGCACGAGATACTGAATGAGCGTCTTCGCCACCGAGCTGTTCACGTTGTAATGACTCATGTGATCACCGACGCCGTACGTGCACCATCCCAGGGCGAGCTCCGACAAGTCCCCCGTGCCCAGGACGAATCCTTTCCGCTCGTTGGCGAGACGAAACAGGTAGTCGGTGCGCAGCCCCGCCTGCACGTTCTCGAACGTGACGTCGTAGACCGGCTTGCCCTCCGCGTAGGGGTGGCCGATGTCCTCGAGCATGTGCAGCGCCGCCGGCTTGATATCGATCTCCTCGGCGGTCACGCCCAGCGCGTTCATCAAGGCCCAGGCATTCGATTTCGTGCCCTCCGAAGTGGCGAAACCCGGCAGCGTGAAGCCCAGGATGTTCTTGCGCGGAAGACCCAGCCGGTCGAACGTCCTGGCGGCAACAATCAGCGCGTGTGTCGAATCGAGGCCGCCCGAAACGCCGATGACGATGCGTTCTCCGTTCGTCACCTGCATCCGTTTCATCAAGCCCTGGACCTGGATGTTGAATGCTTCGTAGCAATCCCGATCGAGCTTCTCCACGTTGTCGGGCACGAACGGAAAACGATCGATGGCGCGCTCGAGGCCGACGTCCTCGAAGACGGGCCGGTGCTCGAATTCGATCCGCCTGAAGGCCGTCTCGGGATGACCCGCGGCGACCGCTGCGCTGTTGAAGGTGAGCGTGCGCATGCGCTCGAGCCGCAAGCGCTCGACATCGACATCGGCGACGCACATCTGGCTCTTTGCCGGAAAGCGCTCGGTGCAAGCGAGTTGAACGCCGAGCTCGTGTATCGTCGCCTGGCCGTCCCACGCCAGGTCTGTAGTGCTTTCCCCCGGCCCCGCTGCCGAATACACGTATGCGGCCATGCACCGCATCGATTGCGAGGCACACAAGATAGCGCGGTCGTCCGCCTTGCCGACCACGATATTCGACGCCGAGAGATTGCAGAGAACCAGCGCACCTGCAAGCGCACCCTGCGTCGAGGGCGGATCCGCGGCCCAGAAATCCTCGCAGATCTCGATATGAAAAATGAAATCCGGCAGGTCCGCGGCCGCGAAGATCAAGTCCGTGCCGAAGGGAGGCGTCTGGCCGGCAAGCTTCACAACAAGACCGGAAATACCAAAGCCCGCCGCAAACCAGCGGTTCTCGTAGTCCTCGCGGTAATTCGGCAGAAAGGACTTCGGGGTGACGCCGAGAATCCTGCCGCGTGAAATGGCGACTCCGCAGTTATACAGGCGTCCGTTGCGCCGGACGGGCGCCCCGACGATGAATACCGGCCGCAGCGCCCGCGACGCCTCGGCCAGTCTGGCGAGTCCCGCTTCAACTCCATCAAGCAAAGCGTCCTGCAGCAAGAGGTCGTCGATGGCGTACGCGCTGATGCCGAGCTCGGGGAACAACATCAAGTCGACGTTTCGAGCCGCGCCCTCGCGCATGAGCGCGAGGGTTTCCTCGGTGTTGGACCTGGGATCTCCCACGGACATCTGCGGCGTGCAGGCGGCAACGCGCACGAATCCCTGGCGATGAAGAGAAAGGAATTGTTCCCCGGGTTGCATGGACGCGGCTTCGCTTATTCTGTCTGAATGCGCGCATCCTTGACGGTCTGCGCCCAGCGCTTCGATTCCGCTGCTATGAACTGCCGGAAGTGTCCCGGCGATTGCGCGACCGGCTCCAGCCCAGTTCCCCGCAGCCGGTCGAGCGTGTCCCGCTGCGCCAGCGCACGCCCGATTTCGTCGTATAGCCGCTGGACGACGGGCTGGGGTGTGCCCGCGGGTGCGACCACCCCGTACCAGTTGGTGACGACGACGTCGTAACCCAGCTCGACGAGCGCCGGCACATTGGGCAGCGCCGCGCTGCGCTTGGTCGAGGTGACGACGAGCGGCCTCAGGCGGCCGGCTTGCACGTACTGCAGCGAGCCGCCCATGCCGATGAACGTCGCCTGGATCTGTCCTGCAATCGTGTCCGCGACGGCGGGACCGCCGCCCTTGTAGGGAATGTGATTCAAGTCCAGGCCCGCCTTGAGCTTGAAGAGCTCGAGCGTGAGGTGGAGCCCGCCGCCGTTGCCCGAGGAGCCCACGTTGAGCTTGCCGGGCTGCGCCTTGGCCAGTGCCATGAATTCCTTGATCGTCTGGGCGGGGACGCCGGGATGCACCATCAGGATGTACGGCGTCTCGGCGATAAGCGCGACGGGAACAAACGTCTTCAGTGGATCGGGAAGCGCCTGCTTGGTGTAGTAGGCGACATTGGTGGTCAACGCCAGGTCCGCGAGCAGCAGCGTGTAGCCGTCGGGCAGGGACTTCGCCACCAGGTCGGTGCCGAGCATGCTGGCCGCTCCGGGGCGATTGTCGACGACGACCGTCTGGCCGAGATTCTCGGTCAGCTTCACCCCGATAATGCGGCCGACGACGTCGGAGCCGCCGCCGGGCGCGAACGGCACCACCAGACGGATTGGTCTGGTCGGATAGTCGGCGGCGACGGCGGCGACCATCGTTACGGCGGCGAAAAATCCAGCTAATCTGGCAAGCAGCACTAGAATCATATCCTCAAAAACAAAAAGACGTAACTCGCCACAGATACACATAGATAAACACGGATGCTGTTCAGGGCGACAGCTCTAGTCGAGAGGTGACAGATTAACAGATGTCCATCTGTGTTTAACTGTGGCTTGATACAGGTCTTCGAGACCACTTCCATATCTGTTTTATTCGTATTACTGAACTGATTCAGCGCTGATCTTCGCTTCCCTGATCTACCTTGCTCCAGCGCTGCTGGTCGGCGCGGATGAAATCACGGAACGCCTCGGACGTTGACGGGGCCACCTCGACGCCATGGACCAGAAACTTTTGCCCGACCTCGGGCAGAGCCAGCGCCTTGTTGACGACCGCGTTCAACAGCTGAACGATCTGCTTCGGTGTGCCCGCGGGCGCCAGCACGCCCCACCAGCCGGTGTTGGTGAACCCGGGCACGGTTTCGGCGATCGCGGGAAGATCCGGCAAGGAGTTGACCCGCGTCGGATGCCCGACGCCGAGCATTTTAAGGCGTCCGGTACGGACATGCGGCAGCGCCTGCGGCGGCGACGAGAACGCGACGTGCATCTGCCCCGCGATCATATCGGTGATGAGCGGGCCGCCGCCCTTGTACGGCACGTGCACCATGCTGGTACCGGTGAGGATCATCAGCATCACGCCGCCGAGGTGATTGGGCGTGCCGACGCCCGGGGACCCGAAGTTGAGCTTGCCCGGCGCGGCCCGCGCGAGATCGATGAGCTCGCGCACGCTGCCCGCGGGAAGCCCGCTGCTCGTCACCAGCGTATACGGCACATGCACCAGGAAGCCGATCGGCGCGAAGCCCTCGCGCGGATCGTAGGAAATCTTCACGCCGAGGGCCGGGCCGGACACCATTCCGCCCGTGGTGCCGAGCAGGATGGTATAGCCGTCCGGCACCGCTTTGGCGGCGAGGCCGTGCCCAAGCGTCGCCCCGGCGCCGGGCCGGTTGTCGATCACGACCGGCTGTCCCAGCGCCTCGGTGATGCGCTGTCCGATCTCGCGCGCAGTGAAGTCCGTCCCTCCGCCGGGCGGATAGGGAACGATGAACCGGATCGGCCGGTTCGGGTACGGCGCCTGCGCGAACGCCGGCGCGGGCAGCGCGGACACGGCCGCCGCTGCCAGCGCAATCGCAAGATTCGCCCGCAGTGCCAATGTTTCCCTCGTCACCACTGTCTAGAAGTTATCTGAAAAACGAAAAGCACGGATTAACCACAGATACACACAGATAAACACGGATGCTGTTGTAGGCGAAGGACTTGCACGAACTGCTTTATCTGTGTTCATCTGTGTTTGTCTGTGGCTTCAAACAGGTTTTTGAGACCACTCTTGTTCCCTCATCTCTCATCTCTCATCTCTACATCACCCATCACCCATCACCCATCACCCATCACCCATCACTCATTTAAGCATCGCCGCCAGCTTGCCGAGCAGCTCCCTGGAATCAGGCTCCACTGCAGTTGCGAAGCTGAACACCGTTTTTCCGTCTGGCGCGATCAAGTATTTATGGAAGTTCCACTGCGGCGCCTGGCCGGTCGCGACGCGCAGTTGCCGGTAGAGCTGCATGGCATCCGGGCCGGTCACCGAGGCTTTCTCCACCATCGGGAATTCGATCGCGTAGGTCAGTCTGCAGAATTGCGCGATCTCCTTGTTCGTCGCAAGCTCCTGGTTGAAGTCGTTCGACGGAAACCCGACGACCAGCAGCTTGTCCTTGTGCTTGCGGTTGAGCGCTTCGAGCTTTTCGAACTGCGGAGTGTAGCCGCACTTGCTCGCGGTGTTGACCACGAGGATGGGCTTGCCGGCGTGGCGGCACAGGTCGAGCTGCCCGCCCTGGAGCGTCGTGAATTTGTGATTGAGCAATTCGGGACAGGCTGCCGCCGAGGCTGGGAAAATCGCGGCGGCGAGCAGGGCGATCGCGTAGAGCAGTTTCATGGGGAGTCCTAGCCGGAACGGTGACGATTAAGGGTGACGAGTTACGGATGAAAGAGGTAGAGGGGCGGAACAGGGGCCCGGACGATTTTTGTCCGGGATGTGGCCTCCGGCGGCGCGCTGCGGCCGATACGGTCTTGTATAGAACTAGCGATTGTCATGTGAAGGCCGCGGGTGACGGGATTGTAAACCTTTCAGGTTTCGAGTCGTTGCCATACCGCAGTCGAACCAGTTTGGCAGAATAGTAAGAGCCTTAGGCAATTCTTCGGGCAAAGGTGACGAACGATACTGACGGGCGGAGAGGACGTCAGCTGCGGCCTCAGCAATGTCATCGCAAGATCATGGTGTGATCATATCGGCCGCTGCGCGCCGCCGGGGGTCGCATCCCCGCAAGCGGGGACCCCTGCTCCGCCCCTCGACGCGCTACCTCTTTCACCCGTATCTCGTCACCGCTCCCTACGCATGTAGCTCGAACTCACCATTTATTTCCACTGCGATGCCGCGCGGAAGAGCAGTGTGCCCCACCGCCGACCGGGCGTGCTTCCCGAACTCCGGGCCCCAGAGCTCGAAAAAGAGATCCGAGGCGCCGTCGATGACCTGCGGTTGCTGGCCGAAGTCCGGCGTGCAGTTGCACATGCCGAAGAGGCGTAGCACGCGCTTCACGCGATCCAGGTCGCCGCAATGCGCCTTGATCGTCGCGAGCATGGTGATCGCGACCGCGCACGCGGTTGCATAGCCTTCCTCCGTCGTGATATCCACGCCGAACTTGCCAGTCTGCCGGACGCCGGGCAGCTTGGGCAGGTCCAGCCCGTGGCCCGACAGGAAGAGCAGCGCGCCGGCTTGGGTGCAGCCGGTACGGTTATTTTTCGGGAAGACGAACGCCGGCGGCAATTCGTAACCCATCTTCTTCAGGCGTGCCTCGATCGATTCCATGGTTGCGGTCTCTGTCATGTAATACGATCATCCGAGTTTACGTTGATTTCCCACAGTGGAGGAAGCAGTCGTAATGCGCATCGAGCCATCGTCGAACGTCATAGGAGCGAAGATCCATGGCATCGATCTGTCGCAGCCGCTGTCGGATTCGGACTTCGAGCGTATCGAAGCCGCGTTCAACACCCACGCGGTGATCTGCTTTCCGCAGCAGCAGCTCGACGAAGCGCAGCTGATCGCATTCGCGCGGCGCTTTGGCGAGGTGGAGCGGATCTTCCTGGACCATTACGCCCACCCTCGTCATCCCGAAATCATGTACGTCTCGAACATCCAGGAGAACGGCCGTGACATCGGACACGCGGACGCCGGTCGGGTCTGGCACACCGACATGTCCTACACCGCGCGGCCGCCTCGCGCGACGCTGCTCTATGCGCTCGAGGTGCCGATGGACAACGGCATGCCGCTGGGCAATACCCACTTCGCAAGTGCGGCGGACGCCCACGACAGTCTGCCGGTGGACACGCAGCGCCGGATCGCGAAGCTGCGCGCGCTCCACCAGGTCGCGGGGCGCCGGAAGCGTACCGGCACCGGCCAATCGGATCAGGCGCTGCGGCACGAGCAGCCCGCAGTCGTGCATCCCGTCGTGCGCACCCATCCGCACACCTCCCGCAAGTGCCTTTACGTAAGCAAGGGGGAATGCGAGGGTATCGAAGGCATGGCGTCGGATGAGGCGCTGGCCCTCATCGAGGAGCTTGCCGACCGTACCACCGAAACGCGCTTCCAGCATACGCACCAGTGGCAGGTGCGCGACCTTCTCATGTGGGACAACTGCACGGTGCAGCATCTCGCGTCGTTCGACTACCGATGGCCGGAGCACCGCCGCCTGATGCACCGGGTCACGGTGGGAGGGAGCGCGCCGGCCTGATTCTCGGGACAGGTGACGAATAAGGGTGACGATTAAGGTGACGATTAAGGGTGACAGGAATCAGTCCGGGCAAGCACCTTTAGCAAGCTCTTGTCGCGTTTTTTCTCGTCACCCGTATCTCGTCACCCGTCATCTGACGCTCACCGGACGTTATCTCGTCACCCGTATCTGGGACGCGTCACTCGGGCTTGATGCCGATGTCCTCGCCCAGCTTGCGCATGCGGGCGATGTACTCGCGCACCATGGTCTCGAATTCCCTTGGGCCCGTGGAGACGGGTTCCGCGCCGAGGGTAAACAGGCGCTCGCGCAGCTCGGGCAGCGCGAGGATGCGCGCCATCTCCTTGGCAAGGCGCTCCCGGATCGCGAGCGGGGTGCCGGCCGGCGCGAACACGCCGAACCAGTCGTCACCCTCGTAACCGGGCAGCCCCGCCTGTGCGATGCTCGGTATGCCCGGCAGGAAGCGCGCCCCGGCGGGAGAGGTCGTCACCAGGATCTGCAGCCTGCCGGCCCGGGCGAGCGGAATCGCGTTCGGCCCCGGTGCGAACGCGTAGAGCACTCGCCCGGCCAGCGCGTCGTTGACCGCTTCCGGTGTGCCCCGGAACGGCACGTGGTCGGCCTTGATTTTCGCGAGGTGAGCGACCGCCGCTGCGTGCATGTGCGCGGTGCTGCCCACGCCGGCCGAGCCGTAGAGGATGCCGGCCGGCTGTTTTTTGGCGTATGCGATCAGCTCCTTGAGCGAGCTGAAGTTGTACGACGGCGATACCACCATGAAGCTCGGCGAGCGCGCCATCTGCCCGACGCCGGCGAAATCCTTGGTTGCGTCATACGGCACGCTGCGGTCTATGGCCGCGCGCACGGCGAACGCACTCGCCACTGCGAGGAAGACACTTCCGTCCGGCTTCTGCGTCGTCACCCACTGCGAGCCGACCACACCGCCGGCGCCCACCCGGTTGTCGATCAGCACCGCTACCTTCCAGGTTTCCGCCAGGTGTTTTGCAACCAGGCGCGCAATGACATCCGTGCCGCCGCCTGCCGTGAAGGGCACGACGATACGGATCTGCTGCGGCGGGAAGCCGGGCGTGCCGGGTGCCTGGGCCGGCGCCAGCGCAGGCGCCGCCAGTGCGGCGATGGCGAGCACCGTCGAGATGACACGGCGGGAAGGAGCCGGAATCGACGAGCTGGTGTTCATGGTCTGCCTTTCATTCTGAAACAACTCTCAACAATGCTCTGCGCGAGTTGTCCCTCGTCATTCCCGCGCAGGCGGGTATCCCCTTTCCCCCTTTGGGGGAAAGGTAGGATAGGGGGGTCGTTACTGGATCCCCGCCTCCGCGAGGATAACGTGCTCAGAGGTCTTCTTAAGGAACATACACCCAGAGATCCAGCATCACGACGGCGCCCGGCACGCTAAGCGCCGGCACTTCGATCGCCGAGAACGGCAGGTACTGCCCGGGCAGATGCTCCTGCCAGACTTCCCACGCGTCGTTGAAGTCGGCAATTCTCGTATGGAACTGCTGCGCGCGCACCACATTGGCAAGCGAAGTGCCGGCCTTGCGACAGATGCGCTGCGCGCTCTCGAGCATGGAGTTCATCTGGAGCTGCACGGCGCTGGAGAAGTACGGCTGGCGCGGATCGGTGCGCACCGAAGGGGCGAGCGCTCCGCTCGAGTCCACTGCCATCAATCCGGACAGGAACAGCAGATCGCCGGCGCGGATCGCCTGCACATGGCCGGCGTACGCCACGGGCACGCCGGCATCGATCACCTGTTTACTGGTGCGGCCACGGCGGCGCAAGCTGATCGTATTGATCTCGATGCGGCTGGCCTCGCACACGAAGCCCGGCGTGCTGGTGGTGATGATCGTCGTGGCAGGCGGCGCCTTCGGAAAGTGCTTCGCCCACACTTCGTTGAAGGCCGGAATGTCGTCGACGTCCCGCAGGTAGATCTGCGCCTTGACGACGCCTTCGAGCGTAGCGCCGGCGGCGGCAAGCGCAGGCTTCAGTTTCCGCTCGATCACGAACTCCGTTTCGAGCTTGATCGGCGTGCCTTTCCAAAGGTGTCCGGCCGGCATGCGCGCTGTCGGGTCGAGCGGGCCTTCCTCGGTCTTCAACGCCTCCGCCGTCTGACCGGCTACGAATACGTAGTCGCCGCAGGTGAGTGCCGGGCTGTAGCCGGAGGTCGCGTGGACCGGCAGATTCGAAGGCCGATGCTGCGCGACCTCGAAGCCCCTGGCCGGCACAGCGGCCATCAACTGTACTTCCATGTCCTGCCCCGCGAGCAGGAACTTCTGATGCAGGTTCGAAGTGCTGGGCGGAACGTGGCCCGCGAAGAATTCGCGGCGCACTTCGTGGTAAGGGGCAACGACGTGCCCCGCAGTGTAGTACTGATCGACTCGCACGACGTGCTCGCGGTCGGTGCCGCCGGCCTTCAGCACCTTCGCGAAGTTGGCAAAAATGCGTCGCGCCTCCTTCTTGTGCTTCGGCAGACCGTGGCGCGGCGCGGATGCGTTGACCACCTCGGAGGCCATGCCGCTCACGAAATCGGCCGTGCCCTTGTGTCCGGTGGCAAAAACCCAGCGGCCGGCGCGAATGCCGGGCGCGTAGCGAATGCTGCCGGGCTGGATGGTGACCGGAAGCAGAGGGATCACCGAGAGCTTCGGCAGCGCGGGAATCTTGCCGGCAGGAATTAATTTAGCCACAGATACACACAGATAAACACGGGATGTTGCTTAGGGCGAAAGGCTTGCACGAATTGCCTTGTCTGTGTTCATCTGTGTTTATCTGTGGCTTAAACATGTTTTTGAACACTTCTAGGTCCACGCCTTCAGAGGCGTATGCCTGCTTCCTGCGCGACCTTCTTCCACCGCGCGATATCGCGCTTGATCGTGGCGCCAAATTCGGCCGGACTCATACCGGCAGGCTCGGCGCCGATGCCGGACAAGCGCTCCTTGATGTCCGGCATAGCGGAGAATTCCGTGAATGCGGCATGGAGCTTGTCGATGATCGGCTTTGGCGTGCCCGTGGGCGCGAACATGCCGTACCACAGCACGACGTCGTAGCCTTCCAGGCCCTGCTCCGCGAGAGTGGGAATCTCGGGCGCCGCGTTTGACCGCTTCGCCGCCGTAACGCCGAGTGCCTTCATGCGCCCTGCGCGCACGTGCGGCAGCATCGTGGGAATCGGCTCGAAGACGAGATGGACGCGGCCCGACAACAAATCGGGCAAAGCCGGGCCGGTGCCTTTATACGGTACGCGCATCATCTCGATGCCCGCCATGCGTTTGAACAGCTCGCCGGAAAAATGCGAGGTGCTGCCGGGACCCGCTGAAGCGAAGCTCAACTGCCCCGGTCTGGCCTTGGCATACCAATCAGCTCTTTCATGCTGGAAACCGGCAACGATGGCGTCACCGCCAGGAACGAAATGACGTTGACCGTCGTGGTAATCGGCGCGAAATCCCGGACTGGATCGTAGGGCAATTTGGCATACGCCGCGTAGCTCACCGCGAGCGTGAGATTTCCCTGAAGCAACGTGTAGCCGTCGGGAGCGGCTTTGGCGGCGAGATCCGTCCCGATGGTCGAGCCCGCGCCGCCGCGGTTGTCGAGCACCCAGCTTTGCCCGAATTTCTCGGTGAATTTCTGTCCGTAGGCGCGCGCGATGATGTCGCCCGCGCCGCCCGCGGCAAACGGAAAAATCACACGCAGCGGCTTGCTCGGATACACTTGCGCGCCGCACACGCCGGCGGCGCCGAGCATCAGCCCTATCCATGCGCTTGCCCATTTCGGCCCGGTCATATTGACCTCTCGTCGAGGAGGGAAAGAACCTGCTCTGGTACGCTCCCCCGGCAGTATCGCGCCAAAGCCGGGCTTGCGCCATGAAAGGACGGAAACCCGTGTTCATCTCCGACTAATGTGCATTCGACCCCGCGCAAGGCGGAGGAGAAACACATTCTCCGCAAGTTGGTCAATGCCGGGCTCAATCTCTTGCGATCCTCTATCGTTTGTTGGCCGGCGCCTCGAGCCGCCAGAGATGGGCGCGCCAGCGCACGGCGATGAGGAGGGTGAACGCCACACCGAACACGCAATACAACGTCGCGGTGATCGGATAACCAAAGTGGGCGATCAGCGGAGCGGATAGCAACAAGCCGGGCACATTGCCGTAAATCGCGAGCATCCGGATTCCCATGATACGACCGCGGAACTGCTCGTCCGAAGTGCGCAGCAGCAGTGCCGCCATCGGAACCTGGCTCATGCTTTGCGCGAAGCCGACGATGGCGAGGACCAGGATGCCGCCGGCATGATGCTGTGTGTGCGCGAACACGATGAGCGCCGCGAACCAGACCGCGGTCCATATGATCATCATGCGCGCCGGGCGGATGACGCTGCCATGCCTGCTCAGCACGATCGCGCCCAGCAGGGCGCCGGCGGCCGCGCCCGCGACCATGTAGCCCAGCCCCGTCTGATCGGTACGATAGATCTCCTTCGCCACATAGGGCAGCAAACTGTACGACAGCGGAAACGCCGTCAGATTGAGCAGGAAAGCGAGGCACATCACTGCTCGCAGAAAGGGCGTCCTCCAGACGTAGGCGAGACCTTCCTTGAGATCCCGCCACGGCGAAGCACGCGCGGAGAGGGCCGCCGTGCCGGCGACCGGATGACGGGCGGAGCGCGCGCCGCCGGCCCTCAGAGTCAGCAGGACGCTGATCGTGTAGAGGCTCACGACGACCGCATAGGCCGGTCCCATGCCCAGCGTTGCGACCAGGCCTGCCCCCGTGAGTGCCCCCGCGATCCGTGCGGAGTCCATGGTCGTGCGCTGGATGCTCATCGCCCCGATCAACTGGGCGCCCGGCATGGTTTCACCGACCAGCGCGGCGCGCATCCCGATGTCGGAAGGACGCACCATGCCCATCACCGCGGCGATGGCGAGCACGTACAGCGGGGTCAGCGCGCCCAGGAAAGCGAAGGTCATCAGAGTTGTCGCGAGTGTCGCGTAGAGGACCCGCATCGCGCAGAGGAGGTTGCGGTGGCCGATCCGGTCCCCCATGACACCGAACATCGGTGCGAGCAAGGTGCCGAGATATTGCAGCGATGCGAACAGGGTGAACAGCAGCACCGACTGGGTCTCGACCAGCACGTACCAGCCGAGGATCAGCGTCTCCATCTCGAACGCCCACGAGGTCGCCAGATCGGCCGGCCACTGGAACCGGAAGCTGCGAACGCGGAATGGCGCGAGCGCAGAGATGCGCGTGGGAGTGCTCAAGACGTCTCGCCCTTCGTCACGCCGCTTCCAGGAACGCTGCGTCCTTCAGATCGACCGCAGCACCCGCGGGGAGAAGAGATGGAGCAGGAGGCCGCGGCAGCCAAGGAAGGCAGTGAGCGCGATCCAGAGTCCCGTGTTTCCATATGCCGGCATCAGCGTGTACAGCAAAATGAGGAAGGTGAGGAACGACACGATCATCGTATTGCGCATGATTGCCGTGCGTGTCGCTGCTAGGTAAACGCCATCATAGGTGTAAGCCCAGACCGACATCAGCGGCATGAGCACCGGCCATACCAGATATTGCCCTGCCGCGGCGCGTACCTCGGCGATGCTGGTGAGCAGCATGATGATGCCGTGCCCGGTAACGGCGTAAATCAGCAGGTTGAGCGTTCCGACGATCCCGGCCCACAGGAACACCACGCGCATGCTGCTCCGGAAAGCCTGGCGGTCGCGACGTCCGACCGCCTCGCCGAGTATAGCCTCGGCCGCATGAGCCACGCCATCGAGACCGAAAGAGGTAAACACGAGAAAGTTGTGCAGAACCTGATTGGCTGCGAGCGTGAGATCGCCGAGCTCGGCGCTTTTGGCGATGAAGAAACCGAGCACGGAGACCACGCATAGCGTCCTCAGCAGGATATCGGTGTTGATGGACAGCATGCGGATCAGGCGGTCCCGATCGAGCAGGCGGCTGCGGCTGCCGCCGCCCGGCAGGGTTCGAAGGGTCCGCCATACGCACACCAGTGCGAGTAACAACCCCGCGTACTGCGCGACGACCGCGGCGGCAGCGACGCCGGCGACTCCCCACCCGAACCCAAAGACGAAGAGGAAGTCGAGACCGATGTTGAGGGCATTGGTCAACACCTGCATGATCAGGGGAATGCGCACTTCGCGCAGCCCGTAGTACCAGCCGATGATGGCGTAGACGGCGAGCACCGCCGGCATGGACCAGACGCGTATCAGGAAGTACTCGCGGGCGTAACGCTCTACCTCGGAGCTCGCATCGATCACCCAGAAGGCGAAGGCGATGATCGGCAACTGCAGAGCGACCAGCGTTCCGCCGATCGCTCCGGCGAGCAGCAGCGCCCGGCCGATCATCGCCCGCACTTCCGCGTAGTTTCCGGCGCCGACTGCCTGCGCCGTGGGACCGGTCGTGCCCATGCGCAGGCAGTTAAACAGATGGTAAATGTAAGTGAAGAGCATGGCGCCGATGGCAACGCCGCCAATGTAATAGACCTCGGGCAGATGACCGACCACTGCCGTATCGACCGCGCCGAGCAGCGGCACGGAAATGTTCGCGAGGATGATGGGCCCGGCCATCGCCCAGACCTGCCGATGGGTAGTAGCGCGTGATTCTGCGGGCGGCACCGGCGAGCGGGGATTCAAACTCAACGTGATGGGTGATGGGTGATGAGAGATGGGAAGTTGCAGTATGCAGTGGGCAGTTTGCAGTGTGCAATAAACCAGTAGCCAGCATGTTGCGACCAAGGGTCACTGCGAGCTGATTACTGCCAACTGGTTACCGTCAACTAGTGTCGTGTCCCGCAAGTTTGGTTAATAATCGTCATCCCGGCGAAGGCCGGGATCCAGGCGTGGTCACGGATCACGCTTCCGGCTATTGGAAGAAGGATGGAGCCAGTGAAAGTATTTTGAGGAGAAGAGCCATGTCGGCCGTAGCTACGGCGGTTGGAAGCGGCAAATACACATATGAGGTTCACGAGGACTGGGCGCGTCTTCCGGATTGCTGGGAGATTCCGGCTGCGTCGGTGACGGTGGATTCGAAGGATCGCGTGTATTGTTTCAGCCGCTCCAAGGAGCACCCCGTGATCGTTTTCGATCGGGACGGTAACCTGATTACTTCATGGGGCGCCGGCCTGTTTGCGTTTCCGCATACGATCCGTGCCGACAGGAACGACAACCTCTGGCTGGTGGACCGCGACCACGCGCAAATGATGCTGTTCAGTGCTTCGGGACAGCTCCTCCGCACCATCGGTGCCAAAGGGTTCCGCTCGGACACGGGCGTGGCGCCGGACGATTACCGATCGGATGCCTACAAAAGAGTAACGCACGGCGGCGGGCCTTTCAATTTGCCCACCGACATCGACTTGACGCCTTCGGGCGAGATGTTCATCGCCGATGGCTACGGCAATGCGCGAGTCCACAAATTCGCCGCCGACGGCACGCACCTCTTTTCGTGGGGCGAGCCGGGCAACGCGCCCGGGCAGTTCAACCTGCCCCACGGGGTGTGGATCGACAAGGACGGGCGCGTGCTGGTGGCGGATCGCGAGAACGACCGCGTCCAGGTCTTCGACCAGAACGGCAAATTGCTGAAAATCTGGCCCACTCAGCTGATCGGACCGGCGGTGTTCTACGTGGACGCCGACAATATCGTCTACATCGTCGAGCACAACAGCGGCATGGTGAGCGTACTGACGCTGGAAGGCGAGCGCCTCGCGCAGTGGGGCGATCCCAGCTTCCGCTCGTGCCATGGGATCTGGGGCGATTCGCACGGCGATCTCTACGTCGTGCGTGCCGGGCCGTGGGGGCGGCGCCGGCGGGTCGTGAAGCACGTACGCTCGAAACGCTAACAATTGCGGACGACCGCCTTACTACCGAATCTTTTACATTTGGCTCTCGCGGAGGTTCGACGCATTGTCGAGATTTGGCATCCGCGCGTAAATAACCCTCGTGCTTTAAAACTTTTCGGCACATCGCTTTTCCTTTCCCGTAAATTCAATCCGGTAAATAAAAAGTCCGCCTCAGGAACTCTGGCTTAGCAGAGGAGGCCACCCCGGAACCGCATTGGTGGCTGCGTTAAACCGAGGATACGCACGACTAGAAAATGTGAAACAGCTAACGGAATGGAGTAGCCGAAGGAAGGAAAAGCGCAGGGATGAAGGCGTCGCTATTTCTCTGGACGTCCTACGCCGGCGGAAACTTGGTTGCCCGCTTTGTTCCCTACCATGACGGTCCAGCCCGCGGACCAGGTCCCATCGATCGGCAGGGCCGCGCCGGAGATATGGGCACCGGCGTCGCTGCAGAGAAACACGCCGAACGCCGCAATGTCGGCCGGCATGATCGGCCGGTGACTGGGCTGACGCACTTTCATCAGCTCCTCCACCGCTTTCTCGCGGCTCGCCCCGGTTTCGGCCATCTGGCGCGCGATCTGGCCCTCGGCGTGAGGGGTGAGCACCCAGCCGGGCATCAGCGCGTTGACCGTGACGCCGGTCTCCGCGGCCTCCAGCGCGACCGTGCGAGTGAGTCCGATCAACGCGTGCTTCGCGGTCACGTAATCCACGCGGTTGGGCACCGCCATGCGGCCATGTATCGATGACATATTGATGATGCGGCCCCAGCCGCGCGCCTTCATGCGGCGGATGGTGAGCCTTATGGTGTGGAACGCCGCCGATAGATCGACGGCTATCGCGCGGTCCCACTTGTCGACGGGAAAATCCTCGATCTTGTCGTAGTGCCGCACGACCGCGTTGTTGACCAGGATGTCGACGCCGCCGAATCGCCGTTCTGCGTCGCGCACCATGGCCTCGATCTCGGCCGGCACGCCCACGTCGGCGCCGTGATACGCGACCTCGACACCGTGCTCCGCCGCGATCCCGGCGCGCAGCCGCTCGATCGCCGCAGGCTCGCCCATTCCGTTCATCATCACGTTACAGCCTTCCGCGGCGAACGCCCGCGCGAACGCTTCGCCGATTCCGCCGGTCGAGCCGGTGACCAGCGCGGTCCTGCCCTTTAGCATCGTGCGAGTATACTCGCGCGACCGGACCGCCGTGGGAGGAGGGGACCATGCCAGACCTGTCGAAGACGTTGATGTTCGCCATCGCTGTCGCCGCCGTGCCCGCCGTTGCGGCGGACAGCTATCCCAGCCGGCCCGTGCGCTGGATCGTGCCGGCCCCGCCGGGAGGCGGCACGGATGCGGTCGGCAGGATCGTGAGCGCCAAACTCACCGAGATGTGGAAGCAGCAGATCGTCATCGACAATCGCGGCGGCGCTCAGGGCGGCCTCGGCACCGCCATCGCCGCCAAGTCGGCGCCCGACGGCTACACGATACTGTTCGCTTACTCCGGACCTTTCGCCGTGAACCCGCACATGTACAGCAATCCGGGCTACGACGCATTACGCGACTTCGCTGCGGTTTCACGGCTCACGCAGCAGCCCATGATCATGACTGCCCATCCATCCGTGCCGGTCACTACCTTGAAGGAGCTCGCTGCTTACGCGAAGCAGAATCCCGGCAAGCTCACCTTCGCGTCGAGTGCTTCGGGACAGCAGCTCGCGGGGGAGCTCTTCAAGCTCACGACCGGCACGAACCTGCTGCACGTGCCGTACAAGGGCGCGGGGCCCGCCGTGATCGACCTGCTTGGAGGCAACGTGCATCTGATGATCTCGAATCCGACGTCCGTGATGCCACACATCAAGTCCGGCAAGCTGCGGGCGCTCGGCGTGCTGGGCGCGAGCCGCATCGAAGCGCTGCCCAACGTGCCTGCTGCAGCGGAGTCGGGCTATCCGGAGCTCGCCAATGTCATCGAATGGTACGGCGTGGTCGCGCCCGCCGCTACGCCGCGTCACCTGGTCTCTGCGCTCAATGCAGCTATCGTGCGCGCGCTCGAGTCGCCCGATGTACTCCAGCGCCTCCACGCTCTCGGGCTCAACGCCGCGCCCAGCACGCCCGCGGAATTCGACAAGCAGATCCGCGAAGACTTCGTGCGCTGGGGCAAGGTTGTGAAGCAGTCGGGCGCAAAGGTGGACTAGCCGGACATCGGTGGGCTCAACGCCGGCTTGCGGAATTCGACGAGCAGATCCATCGGTGCTTCACTGAATCGAGGCAGGACCGTCTTCCTTGCGCCGCTGTTGATAGAGCCACATCAAAAGCGCCACCAGGGTTCCGCCGGGCAGGAGGATCTCCACCAGGAGGTAGGGTCCCAGGGCGCGTAGCGCGGGCACAATCAGTTTCAAATTCGACTCAATCATGGTCTGCACCTTTGAGGCACGGGGCCGCCGTCCGGGCGACCCCGTTTCTTCCGAAAATTACTGCACGAACTGGACGATCAGCGCGAGCGCCGCGCCGATGCGCTCGCCCTGTGTCTTCGTTACCATCTCAGCGAGGATGCTGCTGAAGCGCTGGTCCTGGGCGCCGGAGACGATGTACTGCCAGCGGTAGGCTTTCAGGAACGTGGTCCGCACCTGAGCGATCTCATCGGGTGACAAGGACCGCTTGCACAGGCCCTGGAAGTACTGCGAGTCGGCTGCCGCCTGCTGCCGCACGATGCCATCCACCGCGTCGGCGAGCGCGATGAGATCGGTAACCGCATTGTCGCGCTCCTTCGGCGAGAGCCGTGCGTTCTCGCGCCGCCACTCGAGCTCGTCCAGGATCGCGTGCTGCGACTCCTCCCGCCAGTGGAACAGGAACACGTCCTTGTAGAGATCGGAGAGCTCCGCATCGGGAGCAATGCTGGCGCGGTAGTGCTCCTGCGTGAAAAGCTCGATCATGCAGGTGAGCGCAAGCACGGCCCAGGTCGATTTGCCGAGAATGAGGCGGGCAACGTCGTTCGGCTGCGGCTCGAAGCGATAGCCGCCCGGCATGCCGCTCGCGATCATCCGCTCGATTCGGCGGAACAGCTCCTGGTGCTTGAGCTCCTCGTCGGTGAATCGCACCAGGGCCTCCAGCGCCGTCTGGTCGCCGAGCCAGTGCTCGCGGCTTACCTCGAGGATCTTCGCGCCGATGGCACGCTCGACCAGCCCGAACATGTTGGCGTAGGTGCGGCCCTGGATTTGCGAGAACAGGATACGCTCGCCTGCCGTCAGGAATTCGAGCTCGCCGGCCTTCGACAGGCCGTCGGGCAGAAACTTGCGTGAGAAGTCGAAGGCGCGCCCGCGGATCACGTCGCGCTCGATCTCCCAGCGGATGCGCTTGGAGACTTCCACGCACTTCGCGTAGCTGCGGGTATCGATCGGGAAAGCGGGTTGGCGCATCGGTTGAAACTGGGCCACGTTTTGCATGATGTCTCTCCTTATCCGGGTTGGTCGGCAAGTTGCGGCGCGAAAATACGAGGTCCCGCAGCGCAATGCCTGGCAGTCTAGGCGGCGCGTGTATCCGCTCGATGTCGCGAATGGAACAGTTTGTTTCCAGCGCGTAACAACGCGCCGGTATAATTCACATCCGACCAATTGGAACGGCGCGGCAGAATGTCCCGTAGCGGCAACGTACTGATCGTGGAGGACGAGCGCGAGGTGCGCGAGATGGTGGCCGAGTATCTCGGTTCGCAAGGCTACGACGTGCACCAGGCCGAAAGCGGGGCCGACATGCGCGACGCGATCGAGCGCAATCTGCCTGATGTCGTGCTGCTCGACGTGCGGCTGCCCGGCGAGGATGGACTCACGCTCGCGCGGTATCTCCGGGAGCGCTACGACGTCGGGATCATCATGGTCACGGGGGCGAGCAGCGTCGTCGATCGCGTCGTCGGGCTGGAGATCGGCGCCGACGACTACGTCACAAAGCCATTCGATCCTAGGGAGTTGCTTGCGCGCCTGAAGAGCGTGATGCGCCGGCTCCATGGCCGCAATCCGTCCCAGGGCACCGACATCGCCGCGCCGGAACGTATCGCCGTCGGCCGCTGCTTTCTCGATGTGGCCGCCCACCAGCTCATCGACGCCGCCGGCCAGGAAGTGCCGATCACGAGCATGGAATTCGAGCTGCTCAAGGTGTTCTCCGAACATCCCAACAAGGTCCTGACGCGCGATCAGATCCTGACGCTCACGAAGAGCCGGGAGTGGGAGCCTTTCGACCGGTCGATCGACATCCGCATCGCCCGCCTGCGCCGCAAAGTCGAGGTCAATCCCGAGGAGCCGCAGGCCCTGCGCACCGTGCGCGGCGCCGGCTACATGTTCGTGCCGCGGCGCGATTAGCCCGGCAGATTTACTCAGGCCGCCAGAACTGCGTCCCGGACCTCGGGCTCGCGCCCGGATTTTCCCCCAAAGCAGGTGCTTGTTTTCGAGCCCGTTTCAGTACGTTTCAGCCGTGTAACAGTTGTCCCAGGATGCGGGGTCGTGCCTATACTTGCCGCGATGCTCAGCAGGCACTCATATCGATGACGACAGACACGAGACGCGCATTCGCCTCGATCGACCCTGCCGTGCACGGCGTCGCTGTGCTCGACGAGGCGATCGTCGATTGCAATGAGACGCTTCTGCCGCATGCTCAAGCGCCCGCGGGCAGAGGTCGTGGGCAAGGGATGGCTCGAGCTGTCTCCGGAGTTCCAGGCGGACGGTGCATTCTCCAGCGAACGCTGGCACCGGCGTTGGCAGGCGGCGCGCGCTGGCTTCCCGCAGTGGTTCCCGTGGCAATTTCGGCACTGGGCCGCGGCAGCGTGCGCATGCCCTGGTGCACGTCGTCAGGGATGCGGCGGTGGACGGCGCGATGGTCGCCCGGGTGCACGATCTGTCGCACGTGCGGAACGCCGAGTGGATCAAACCGGAAAGCCGCGTGCGGCTGCAGCAAGTACTGGACCATACCAAGGCGATCATCTTCGTCAAGGATCTCGACGGGCGTTACGTCTTCGCGAATCGGGAGCTCGAGCGCGCGGTGCGGATCCCTGCCGAGCGCATCATCGGTCATACCGACGACGAGCTCTGGCCGCCGGAGCTCGCCGAACAGTTCCGCACCGCCGACGCACAAGTCCTGCGCGAGCGCAGCGGTACCGAGTTCGAGCTAATGGGCAACGTAGGCGGGCAGCGAAGACCTTCGCTTCATTCAAGTTCCCGCTCTTCGGCCCCGACGGCGCGCCCTATGCGGTGTGCGGGATTGCGGCCGACATCACCGACCGAAAGCGCACGCAGGATGCGCTCACCAGCGCCGCGCTCGCGGTGTCGAGCGCTCAGGCGGCGAGCGTGTTCCAGGAGCTCGTGCGCTATCTCGCGACGATCCTCGAAGTCGATGCCGCATTGGTTGCCACCCCGTGCGAGGGGCCGGACTCGGGCAACATGCGCATGCACGCGTTCTTCCTCGACGGCAGAGATCCGCGAGAACTTCGATTACGCGCTCGCGGGCACGCCGTGCGAGACGGTCGTCGGCCATGAGTTCCGCATTTATCCCTCCGCGCTGCGCGAGCGCTTTTCCGGCGACCCCGAATTCCGGGAGCTCGGCTTCGAGAGCTATGCCGGATTTCCGTTGACCGACAGCAGCGGCGCGCCGATCGGGCTGATCTCGGTCATTTCGCGCAAACCGATGGTGAACGCAGAATTCATCGAGTCGATACTGAAGATCTTCGCCGTGCGGGCGGCGGCGCGAGCTCGAGCGCCAGCGCTCCGAGGAGACTCTGCGGCGGTCGGAAGCGAGCTACCGCGCGATCTTCGAAGCGAGCGAGGATGCGATCTTCATCCACGACTGGGACACCGGCGCAGTCATCGACGTCAATCGCAGAGCTTGCGAGATCTACGGCTACTACCTACGAAGAGATGAAGCGGCATCAGCGTGGCTGAACTGAGCTCCGGCGTGTATCCGTATACGGGCGAGGAGGCGGCCAGGCGGTTGCGGCAGGCGAAATCGGGCCAGACCGGTGCGCATGGAGTGGCAACGGCGAAACAAGGACGGCAGCCTGCACTGGGACGAAGTAGTCATGCGGCCCGCGGTCATTGCGGGACAACACCGGATACTGGCTTTTACGCGTGAGATCACCGAGCGCAAGCAAGCCGAGCAGGCGCTGCGTCAGGCCCAGAAGATGGAGGCGCTCGGTCACCTGACCGGCGGCATCGCGCACGATTTCAACAACCTGCTCACGACCATCATGGGCTATGTCGTGCTCGCCGCCGAGCATCCGGCAACGGCAACGGATGCCGAGCTCGCGAAATATCTGGAGCAGGCGCAGGTTTCGTCCGCACGCGCGCGCGATCTCATACAGCAGATGCTGACCTTCAGCCGCGGGCAGCGGGGACGCCCGCGGCCCGTGTCGCTGCCGCCGCTTATCAGACGGTCGGTGAAGCTCTTCGGCTCTTCGTTTCCCTCCACGCTCGACGTGGAGACCGACCTCGAGCGCGAAGTGCCCGCCGTCATGCTCGACCCGGTGCATCTCGACCAGATCCTGCTGAACCTGTGCTTGAACGCCAGGGACGCGATGAGCGGCGTAGGCACGGTCCGGGTGAGCGTGGCGCCCGCACAGGGAGGCGGCCGCCAGTGCACCGCGTGCCGGCAGAGCGCGCACGGCGAGTTCGTGGAGCTTTGCGTGGAGGACGACGGGGCCGGCATCGCGCCCGAGGTCGTGGACCGCATGTTCGAGCCGTTCTTCACCACCAAGGAAGTGGGCAAGGGCAGCGGCATGGGTCTTGCGAGCGTGCACGGCATCGTGCACGAGCTGGGGGGACATATCGTCGTGGAAACCGCTCCGGGAAGCGGCTCGCGGTTTCGCGTGCTACTGCCGGCGCTGACGGCGGCCGTCGATGACCCCGGGACCGACTGGGGAACCCGCACCCGCCCAGCGCCTGCCCGCCTGCGCGGTCACGTCCTGGTCGTGGACGACGAGCAGGCGGTCGGGATCGTTCATGCGCGACCTGCTCGAAAGCTGGGGACTGGAGGTCACAGTCGCAGCGGCGGCACCGGACGCTTTGTCCCTCATCGCCCGCCAGGCGGGGAGCTACGATCTCGTCATTACCGATCAGTTGATGCCCCGCATGACCGGTATACAGCTCGCGCGAGAGCTAATGGCGATCCGGCCGGACCTGCCGGTCATGCTCTACACCGGCTTCAATGAAGGCATCTCGCGCAGCGAAATCGACGCCGCGAGGCTGCGCGCGGTCATCACCAAGCCCGTCGACCCACAGGAGCTGTACGGACTGTTGCAAACCTGTTTGCCACACGCGTTATCCGCGACTCAGACCTGACCGGACATTCGGGCTCGTCCTACCGAGCCGATCGGACAGCAGCCGCCACAGCAGAAATGCGTTGACTTACGGGCGATCAAATAGAAGAACGTGTTGGGTATTTGAGAGGCGCGTCAGTTATCGGAGAAGCACACCCTTCGCAATCCTTGCGTGCCTATCCTACGGTCGATGAAATACTGCTACTCACCGGTGCGGCGCAGCTGGTTGAAGCATGCCGGAGCTGCCGGGCTATCGGCATTCCTGCCGGCGTGCCGCCCGACCGAAGAGACAACAAGTTCCCAAAGTGCGAGCCCCGATTTTGTGGAAGGCGCCCTGCGCCTGGATTGGCGGCAGCGGGTGAGGGGGGACGCAGAAGAATTCACGCTCGAGCGGCTTCGATTCGAACGGAAGTGGCCTGGACCGCGGGACAGGCTGGCGGACGGGCTCGACTGGGGCGACTACAGGCTCTCCATTTACGACCCACACCGCGAAGCGCTGCTCTTCCGACAAGGTTTCGACACCGGTCTCGACCCGGAGGCGCGCGCGGCGACGACCCGGTTGAGCGTTCGTTTGCCCATGCCGCAGCGTCCGGTGCGCGCGGCAATCGAAAGACGGCGGGGGGAGAGCGCCTTCCAGGTAGTATCGAGTGCCGCGATCGACCCGGGTGGAAGCAACATCGACCGCTCGCCCAGCGCCCTGGCCCCGCGCATAGATAGCATCCTTTCCAGCGGCGAACCCGCCGCGAAAGTGGATCTCGCGATTCTTGGCGACGGATACCGGGAAGCCGAATACGCCAAGTTCGTGGATGACGCGGCGCGCGCGGCGGGCTACCTCTTCTCGGTCGAGCCGTTCAGGAAGCGCAACCGGGATTTCAACGTGTATTCGGTTTTCGTGCCGAGCGCCGAGAGCGGCATCACCGATCCCTATCTCGGGCTCAAGAAGGACACTGTTTTGCGCTGCGCCTATTACAGCGGCGGATCGGAGCGGGCGCTCGCTGGCGGAAACAACGATGTCGTGCGCGAGGTGGCATCCGCTGTTCCCTATGATTTCCTGCTCATCCTTGCGAATGCCCGCCGTTACGGCGGCGGCGCGCACTTTGGCGGCCCGGCCGTCGTGGCGATCGACAGCGCGGCAGCGCGCTACCTCGTCATCCATGAATTCGCACACGTGATCGGAGGCCTCGCGGACGAGTACTACATCCCCGCAGCCCATGGCCCGACTTTCATCGGCAACCTCGAGCCGTGGCACCCCAACGTTACGATCTCTCCCGACCGGGGAAAGTGGCGTGATCTCCTGTCCGAGCCGGTACTGCGGCCCACGCCGTGGAACAAGGCCGAGTACGAAAGATATTTCGCCAACTACGTCATGCGCTACAACGCGCTGCGCGCGGCGGGCGCCGCAGAAGCGAAGATCGAGAAACTCATGGACGAAGAAGGCGAGCGGCAAGCGGCGCTACTGGCGAAAAGCGGAAATCTGCGGCGGGTCGGCTACTTCGAGGGCGCGAACGGGTATGCGAAAGGCGCGTACCGCGCCGGGGTAAGCTGCATCATGTTCTCGTTACAAACGGAGTACTTCTGCGGGGCTTGCGCGGCGGCCATAGAGCGCATGATAGACGAGCATTGCCGGTAGTACCCTATCTCAAAACGAAAGTGCAACTTAGCCACAGATACACACGGATATTTGAGGGCGAAGGTCCTGCATAGATCGTTTTTTATCTGTGTTCATCTGTGTTTATCTGTGGCTTTAGACGAGTTTTTGAAATCACCTGTAGTATGAGTTGCTGCCATCCACCGTGGAGAACGAATCATGAGCGCGAGCGAGGATGTGACGATCCGTTTTGTCGCCGGAACGGTGTCCCCCATCGGGACGGCGCGCCACCCCATGCCGCAGCCGGAGCCGCTGCTCCCGCCGGACATCCGCCGTATCTCCAGCTCCATCGAGGTCTCCGACTACACGGCGGAAGGCGTGAATGAGGCGATACAGCAGCGCTACTGGGGCTGCGTCGACGAGCTGATGGGGCAGGGCGCGCAGAGTATTACTCTGGCCGGCTTCCCCATCTCCTCCCAGCTCGGCCGGCCGCGCGTGCTCGATCTGCTGGAGGAGACCGCCCGCAAGACCGGGGTCACGGCAGACTCACACGCCGAGGCGACCGTCGCCGCCATGCGCCACCTCGGGGTGAGCCGCATCGCCATCGCGAGCCGTTGGTCGGATCAGTTGAACCAGGCCCTCGTTGCTTATCTGACGCACGCGAATGTCGAAGTGCTGGCCGTCACCAGCGCCGGCCAGTGGGCGAAGCAGGCGTTCTCCATGAGCATCGAGGAGGGAATCAAGCTCGCCTTCCAGCTCGGCCGCGAGGCCATGCGCCGTGCCCCCAACGCGGAGGCGTTGCTGCTTGCAGGAGGTGCGTGGCGCAGTCTCGCTGCCGTGCCGATCCTCGAGGAGGACTTCGGCGTGCCCGTGATCACCAACCCCATCGCACAGGTGTGGCGGTTGATCGCCGCCGGCATCGCGCCGCCCGTGAAGGGCTGGGGGCGTCTGCTCGCCTCTCCTTAGTTATGAGGCCGTATCAGAATGAATATACGGCCCCTGACACAGGGGAAAATGAGGGCGAGTGTCCCTCATTGTTGTTTCTCACTGAGCTTGAGCGCTCAGGCAAAAAAACTGACCTGCAACCGAAGCAGCTAAGACGTGCACGCATTTTCTATTGATGAGCGAGGTAGTGCGCCAGTGCTTGAATGTCGCTATCCGTTACCTGGTAGAGCGCGGCGTTCATGCTCGTATCCGTGCCGGCGCGCTGGTTGTCGCGATAGGCCTTCATCGATGCAACGAGGTAGTCTTCGCGCTGATTGACGAGGCGCGGAACTTGCCGCTGGCCCCCGTAATTCTGGAGATGACAGCTGCCGCACCCCATCGCCTTGGCGATCTCAGCGCCGCGCGCTCGCAGCTTGGGGTCCGGTTTGCTGGTATTGCGCGGAGAGCTCTGGCCGGCGAAGTATGCTGCCATATCGGTGAAATCCCGGTCGGTGACACTCTTGAACATGCCCGCCATCTGCGGCACGTCGCGCAGGCCTTCGCGGAAGAGGAACATCTGCAGCACCAGAAATTCTTGCTGCTGACCCGCGAGGGACGGCGTACCGGGAAGCGCAGCGCGATCCGGCGTGCCGTGACAGCTGCCGCAGGCTTCCGCTTTGGCTGCGCCACGCGCCGGATCGGCTTTGGACTGGGCGTTCGCGGCGCACGCTGCGAGAACGATGCCTGAGCAAAAAACGGCGCGGCAGATGGCGCCCATCCGCCGCGCCCTAGCTGGCCGTAACATCTACTTCTTGTAGCTCACTCTGTAAATTGCCCCCATCTGTTCATCGGAGACGAGCACCGATCCGTCCGGCATAAGCATGACATCGGTCGGGCGGCCCCAGAAGTCATTCTTCGCTTTGTCGAGAAACCCCGTCACGAATGGCGTGACCTTTGCGTTCTTCCCGTCGGGCGTGGCCTTCACCATCACCACGTCGTAGCCGTTGCGTTCGGTCTTGTTCCACGAGCCGTGGCGCGCAATCAGGACCGCCTCACTGTAGTCCGACGGGAACATCTTGCCCGTATAGAACCGCATGCCGAGGGCGGCGGCGTGCGCGCCGAGCAAGGTTACCGGCAGCTGCACACCGCTGCACGGATTCGGCTTCTTGAAGTCTGGATCCGGTTGCCCGTTGGCATGGCAGTACGGGAAGCCGAAATTCGCGCCGATCATGTTGGCCGGCACGCGGTTCAACTCTTCCTCGAACCCTTCCTCGCCTCCCCAGTCGCGGCCGTTGTCGGTGAACCACAGCTCGCCTGTCTTGGGGTGGAAATCGAACCCGACGCTGTTGCGCACTCCGCGTGCCACGACCTCCATTCCCGAGCCGTCGAGGTTGTAGCGGCGGATCTGGCCGTGCACCTCCGGATCGATCTCGCAGACGTTGCATGGCGACCCGACCTGGATGTAGATCTTCTTGTCGGGGCCGAGAGCGAGAAACTTCCAGTTGTGGTGCACATCAGGTGGCAGCTTGAAGGCGTCAGTCATCTCGACCGGCGTGGGTATCTTGTCCAGATTGGCTTCGATGTTGTCGTAGCGGAATACGCGGTGGATGGCCGCTACGTACAAAGCGCCGTTATGAAAGAGGACTCCGTTCGGCTGAACGAGCTTCTCGGCGATGATCTTCGAAGTGCGCTTGCCGTCCTGGTCCATCACGGCGTAAACGCGGCCGATCGTCCGTGTTCCGATGAAGACTGTGCCCTTGTCGCCGCGGGTCATCATGCGGGCGCCGGGCATTCCATGCGCCCACAACTCGACCTGAAATCCCGCCGGTACTTGTATCCTGTTCATCGGAATCTCTTCCGGCGGCGTGATCGTCATCTTTGGCGGATTGCCGGTCAGGTTCGGATTTTTCATCCGTTCAGGGTTGTAGCCGCCCATCGCCTTCCGGCGCTCGACCTCGTCAGCGCTCGGGGGCTTTTGCGCCAGGACAGAGACACCCGTCAGGCCGAGCGCGCCGAACGCGAGCGCCCCCAGGACAGAGGAACGGAACAATCGAGGAAGAAATGTATTCATTTGCTTTCTCCTACGTGTGGGTTGGTGCGCGGGACAGACCATGGCACAGGGCGCCCTTATGATAGTAGCGACCCGGGGATACTGCCAACTTCTCAGTGGAATATCCTGAGGCTCGCAGCAGTCGCCGCACCGGCAGGAACAGCCGGGGAACCGTCAGGATTTTCGCTTGTCCCCCGGCCGCGGGCCCGGCAAAATAGTGACCCCATCGAAGGGGCGGCGCCCCGGCGATCCGAATCCGACAGGAGGAACTTCGAATGACAGCGAAGGCAGAGCAGAAAGCCCCGGCCGCATCAGCCGACGGCTACGACCACACGTTCAAGGCGATCTACGATCACGAGATCCCGTGGGAAAGCGACGACGTGCGCGGGTTGTTGACGCTGCCGCCCGGCGTGCAGGTCAAGGTCCTCAATTACGATCCGAAGATGAAACGGCTCGACATGAAGCAGCGGTTCCCGGCGGGTTACGTCGAGCCAGCGCATACGCACAAGAGCTGGCATTCGATCCTGGTGACCAAGGGGCGCATGTGCGTGGCCGGCAAGGATCTGCGTCCCGGCGACTACGTGTTCGGCTGGGACATCCCCCACGGACCCTACGAGTATCCGGACGGATGCGAGGTGTTCATCGTTTACATGGGCGATGCGTCGCACGTCTGGGAGAAGAGCGATCTCCTCGAGCACAAAAATATCTGGAAGCCGGAAACCGACGAGGGCAAGAAGGGCGTCGACGAGCACATCCAGAAACGAAAGGCCGGGAAAATCTGAGTCGTGATGGGTGATGAGTGATGGGTGATGCGCATGCCCAGGAAAAACCCCGCCGCGCGGCGGGGTTTTTTTGACACGTCCCGGCGTAACGTTCGATGAAGTTGCGTGATGCCACAGGAGAATAGGCCGTGCTGATATCCGAAATCCCGTTCGGAACTACGGATTGGTCCACGATCGAGCGCACGGAACACAAGGGCGAGACGGGCGTAGCGCATTGGCAGACACGGATCGTTGGCGATATCCGAGTGCGCATGCTCGAGTATTCTCCCGGGTACCTCGCAGACCATTGGTGCGTAAAGGGTCACATCGTTTTGTGTCTCGAGGGTGAACTTCACACCGAGCTTGCCGATGGTCGAAAGTTAATCTTGACGCCCGGCCTGAGCTATCAGGTTGCCGACAACGCGGAACCGCATCGCTCTTACACGAGCACCGGCGCAAAACTGTTTGTGGTGGATTGATGCCGCATTTCCCGAAACTACTGCGTGACCTCCCGAAATTCGACGGACCTTTTGACGCGTTCAAATTGGAGGCAAGGGACTGCGAGGTCCTCTTTGCCTCCTATCCTGGCGGCACTGTCATTCCTCCGCATAGTCACGAGACCGAGAACGTAGGTGTCATCACCCAGGGCGAACTGATCCTGATCGTTGACGGCAAAGAAACCCGCTACCGTACTGGTGAGTGGTATCACGTGCATGCTGGGGCAACACATGCAGCACGCTTTGAAGTGGAAACGTCGGAGATAGAGTTCTGGTTTCATGTTGACTCGCAGCGAAAGTAGAGTTGGAGGCACGTGCGCGATTGTCGGCAGCGTGTTGCTTTTCGTAGGGACAGACCTCCACCCTAAGACAGCCGACCCCAACGACGCCGTTGCGGCATTCACCGAATACGCCGCCGATCATTTGTGGATAGCGAGCCACCTGATGCAGCTCGCTGGAGTGGTGCTGATGGTGGCAGCGCTTTTGTTCCTGGCTCAACAGCTGGGATCCACGAGCAGCTCGGGATGGTCACGGGTCGCGGCAGGAGCCGCAATCGCGAGCCTTGCCGTAGCCGCCGCGCTCCAGGCGGTGGACGGTATAGCCCTGAAGCTCATGGTCGATGCCTGGGCCTCTGCGCCGGCAGCGCAAAAGGAAGCAGCGTTTCACGCCGCCTTCGCCGTCCGCCAGGTGGAGATCGGACTAGCCAGCATGGTGAGTCTCTTATTCGGTATCACGGCGATCCTCTATGGGGTAGCTCTGCTGGTTGACCACACCTATCCGAAATGGATGGCTGGGCTCGCGATCGTGGGGGGCGCATCCACAACGGTCGCAGGTGTCGTAATGGCCTGTACCGGGTTTTCCGGGTTGGCGATGGTTGTCAGTATGACGGCGAGCGCCATTCTTCTTGCGTGGATGCTCGCTCTTGGGGTGCTGATGTGGCGCCGGGCGCCCCTGAAGGATGAAGGCACGAGGGACGGGTGACGAGGGACGGGTGACGAGGGACGGGTGACGAGGACGGGATGAAGGATGAAGGCTGAAGGGCACCGATTGCCGAAAGAAAAAACTCTCCTGCTGATCGCGCTCTGCCTCGCGCTCGCCCGCGCCGCGCACGCGGAGGACTGGTCGGCCTGGCAGCGCGCCTACGATCCGGCGACGCGCACGCGCTTCATTCCCGTCGAGCTCTGGACCGGCGCGCCGTGGGACGGCACACAGCAGATCCACATGGCGCCCGCGGCGCTCGAGTTCGGGCGGCGGGGAGACAAGAGCATCAAGGGGCCGACGACCTGGAATGGCATCCAGGTCTACGAGCGCATGAACCGCGACAAGGTCCAACTCTTCGCCATCCGCGAGGACCGGACGGGCCTCGGCCGCGTCTACGACTCGCGCTATCCACAGCTCGGCTGCCGCGGCGAGGTGAAATTTCCGCTCGGCCGCTGGAAGCAGGGCGAGGTGCGCGAGTACCAGCTCGACTGCGCGCGCGGCAAGCGGCCGCTCAAAGTGACGATCGAGGAGATCGACTTCGTCTACGACGGCGTGCCGCACTCGCTGCGCTTCCATTGGCTCTTCATGGAAGGGCGCGGCCGCGGCACCGATATGCGCTACGTCTACAGCCCGTTACGCGGGCTGGTCGACGTGCAGGGGAACGAATAACGATGCAGTTGCTCACCGCCGGTTTCGGCGACGAAAAGTGGGTCAACGCATGACGTTGAGACCTAACTGCGCGTTGTTGGCCGACGCCTACGCCTCGCCGCTGCGCGCTCAGCGCAGCGCGGCAAAACGCGGACGTTAGGCAGCACCGGAAAAGAAAGGACGGCCATGCGCAATAGCCGCCGCGTTTTCCTGACCGCATTCCCGGGCCTTGTCCTGGTGCTGGACACAATGTGTGCATTCGCTTCCGGAAGGGAAGGCGAAGCCTTCGTCGAGCCTGTTCGCTGGATCGTTGCGATCGTGCTGGTTACCTTTGCCACATCGCGCTGGTCTATACGCGAGGCGGGCAATTTGACGATGCGAGAGCGTGATATCAGGGTCTGAAGCGCAAAGATTATCGGCGAAATTGCGATACTGACAGAACAGCGCGCGGATCGCGGCCGCTGATTTCTCACGGTAATGGCTCGCGATAATCCTGACGTTGACCACCGTGGGCGCGCCGTGCTGGTGAGCGTCTCGGACGGCTTGACGTATCCTGGGCATCCTCTGGGTTGCTTATTCATTACATGGACGTGTACAGTATTGAGGCCTTCCTAAGATTGATGCATGACTACACAGCATTCGCGCACCGGGACGCGCCGGGACATGCGTGGTACCATTTCGATAGAGTCCCTTCGACCGACGGATCGCCCGTGGTCTGTCGAAGCGTCTGGGACGCTAGGCGCATGTGGAGCAACGCGCACCGAGCGACGAGCAAGGTCCGAAAGGCACGAAGACTTCTAACCGGAGCAGCCTCGGTCGATCGGGTCCTGAGCTACTAAGAAGGCATTTCGCGCGAGTACGCAGTGCGCATCGGCGTTGTTTGAGTCCGCGAGCAAGCACTTAGAGCGACTGATTCGTTGGGAGTTGCTCGATCCGCATGCACAAGTTCACGTCTTCGCTCGCATGTTGGCTAGAGAGGCATCTGAAGTTCTGAGGGGAGCCGAAGCTAAGGTGGCGTTGCTAACAGCGCGAGCAACCAGCTCGGAGATCGTAGCGCAAGCGCATCTAACTTTACGCACGATGGCCGCGCGGGAGCGCGCCGGTCGCGGACGTTAGCTGGCAGATATGCGATGGGCTCTTTCAGCAGTGATGGTGACACTGATCGCGAGTTCCAATGGCTACGCTAGAGATTACGAGGCGTGTGTGAACAACCCGCAGTTAATTGGCGCGTGCTGGACGACACGTGGACGTATAGGGCTTTACAACGGAAACCCGAGTGTTCGCATCTGGCCAGTACGTTCAAATCGACTGCTCGGTGTCCGCGAGTCTGATGCACCTGAAACGCCTCTGATGCCGCCGGAACTGGCCGCTCGGTTTGATTGGAATACTTATATCTTTGGCGACTTGAAGGTGTGTCCTCTCACCAAAACACGCCCTCGCGCAATGCAGATAGTATGTGTCGCTTCCGCCGAAAATATCGTCACCCGCGCACGATAACGTCTTTGTCAGCTCAACTTTAGTTGGAGCGGACGCGCTAAAGCGCGCCGCTCAGCAAATCGTTACGCAGCCCGATAATTCGGCATGGCCGAACCGCCTTCCAAGATCACGAAGTCCGAGCGCGCGCTGCTTCGGCAGCTCGCCCAGGAAGCGTGGGAGGCGGAACTCGATAGTGAACTCGAACAGCTCTTCGAGAGCTTTTCACGCTGGGCGGACGATGGAATGAGTGCGTTCGAGCTTTCGGACAGATTCATGAGTTTCACAACGGTGTTTCTCGGGAGCTCTATGGTCGTTACACCGGCCTCGATCCAGCGATTACGGTCGCCCGGGCAATTGCGTTGGGCATTCTCCATGAAGAGGTCCTCGGTGACACGCTCTACGCGAAACTCAAGGGTCAGATCGCGGGATTTCGCACGGTCGAAGATGAATAGAAGCTATCTCAAAATGTTGAAGGACGCCGCTCAAGATCGAAAAATTGACAGGATTAACAGGATGTACAGGATGGAATAACTGCGCTCTTATCCTGTTCATCCCGTTCATCCTGTCCGTATGCCGTTTTTTTAGATGAGTTGTAGCCTCACCTGAACTAATCCAGCTTTTTCCGTGTGCTTCCGTGTGTTTCCGTGGCTGATTTGCTTTTCGTTGGGATGATTCTTCAGGGATGAGGAATCGAAGGATGAAGGATGAAGCAGGTCCTGCTCGAGGCGCGTCAGCACGACGCGCCGCGTATACGATCGACCAGGGCCAAGGAATCGGTAGGCGCGGCGTCGCCGCGCCACGCCACGTGCTGATCGGGCCGCACCAGCACCAGCTTGCGGCGATAGGTCTCCCGTGCTTCGGCGCCATAGAGGTCCATGACCGCGAGCGGGACCCGCCGCCGTGCGGCTGCGTCGATGATGGCCGAAACGTTCAGCGTCGGATCCATGCGTAGCAGCGTGTAGCCCCGACCCAGGACATCGTAAAGCGAGCGGCGCCCGTCGAGCCAGATGTGCGGCGCGCGGCAGCCCGGCACGGTCGACGGTGTGTAGCTGCCCATCGAATATCCCGGCGGCTTCTCATCATCGTAGACGATAATCGGCGACGCCTCGTAAAAGTAGCCGAAGTTCAAGCCGGCGCAGCATTGTTGTTCCACGTCCAGGGCGTAGGCGTCCGTGCCGATGCGCGCGCGCAAGACATCGCCTTCGGCGCCGGGCGCCTCGATCTCGGGCGGAATCCCGCGCCGCTGCCGCATGATCCTGCGAGCGATATCTTCTGAGTAGTGCGAGGCCTGTTCCGTAATCGGATGCCGCTCTGCCTCGTAGGCGCAGAGGATTCCGGGCCCGGCCCAACCCTGGAGCATCGCGGCGAGCTGCCAGGCGAGATCGGCCGCATCGGCGATCCCCGCGTTCATGCCATAGCCGGCATGCGGAATCCACAGATGCGCCGCGTCCCCGCAGATGAATACACGCCGTTCGCGGAAACGGTCCGCGACCAGACGGCGGCCGATCCAGTCTTCCTTCGAGATCACCTCGTAGCAGAAGTCGGGGCCGACGCCCAGTATCGTGCGGATCGCCCAGTCGCGGTCGACCGCGTCGAAATCCGTCTCGCCGTGGTAGAGCCAGTTGTGGACGATCCAGGTCCCGCGGCCATCGATCGAGATCATCGATCCGCACCGCCGAGGATTCAGTGCGAAATAGAGCCACGCCGGCTTGCCGGGCAACATCGCCGTAAGATCCGGCGCACGGATGCACGTCGACTGCACGTGCTGGATTTCCGCGGTGCCTTCGTACTGCGCATCCATCGTCTTCCGCACGACCGAACGGGCGCCGTCGCATCCGACGAGGTACGCGCAGGCGATCGTGCGGCGCTGGCCGCTGTCGATGTCCCGCGCAACCGCGACGACGCGGTGCTCGTCCTGGGAAAAGGATTCGATCTCGGTACGGTTCAGGAACCGGATGCGCGGGTTCGCCGCCGCATGAGTGAACAGGTACTGGCTCCATATAGGTCTGGTTGATGCGGTGCGTGTGCTCGGGCGTCGGCCACCAGCTGTCCGCCCCTTGCACTGGGCCGTAGCGTTCGCCCCGCGCCGGAATGGGGATGCGCGAGAGCTCGATGCCCGTCACTGTGGTGCATGAAACGACGTCGTTGCAGTAGTCGGTGGGAAGTCCGGTATTGCGGAGGTCGTTCGCTACTCCCAAGCGACGGAACACCTCCATGGAGCGGGCGGAGATCTGATTGCACTTGACGCTGGGAAGCTCGCCCGCCGCGCGCAGCTCGGCGACCGTTACGTCGATGCCGCGCCATGCCAGGTCCAGGGCCACCGTCAGCCCGACCGGTCCGGCGCCGACGATCAACACTGGCGTTTCGATGGGCGTGGCCATTTTTTTGTTGAGCGTCCCAGATAAGGCGTCCAGATGGTCAGATGAAGCGTCTCAGATGAAACCCATCCCCACCCTCTGGCAAGCAACCTCCCCCACCTCAATCCTCCCCTGTGAGCCCCATCCCCATCCCAACCTTCCCCTTGAAGGGGGAGAGCCGCGAAGCACGCGAGGGGGCAATGAGATCAGCGCAAGCGCGAAAGAGGATGGGGAGGAAGAATAGTGGCAGAGAGCAAACTCGGTTGGGGATGGAAGACGTACGGCGCTTCGCGAAACAAGGATGGCGTCCCAGGTAGGCGTCCGGACAAGACGTGATCCGCGAACCGTGATCGGTGAACCGCGAGCCGTGTCTGTGATCCGAGGTTCCTGCTGTTTCTCCTCTTACTCTGTGCCTCTGCGGTCAATATGAATTGGTTTTTTTGGCGGCCTTGGCGTCTTGGCGGTTAGTTCTCAACCTAGCGCGATCTCCACGCGCTTGTTGCGCTTGCCTTCACTGCGGATCTTGAGCACGCGGACGCTGCCGATCTCGACGATGTTGCTGACGTGCGTTCCGCCGCAGGGCTGCAGATCGATGCCGGGAATTCTGAGGAGCCGTACCCGTCCACTCCCGCGCGGCGGCTGAACGCTCATTGTCTTTACCAGCTCGGGCCGCGCGTCGAGCTCTTCATCGGTAATCCACACAGTCTCCGTCTGGATGCCGCGGGCGATCAATTCATTCATCTCGTGCGCGATTTTCGCGGCATCGAGCAGGCTCATGTCGATGTCGAAATCGAGGCGAGCCCGCTCCGGCGCGATGTTGCCGCCGGTGACCGGCGCCACCACCACGCAGGACATCACGTGGAGCGCGCTGTGCAGGCGCATCAGCGAATAGCGGCGCTCCCAGTCGATTTCGAGCGTGAGCGTCTCGCCAACCTCGGGCCGCGGCGTGCCCGGCGAGGGGACATGCACCACGCTGTCGATCGCATCACCCTTTGCCGTATTCGCAATCTGAATTCGCTCGCCGCTTGCACGCGTGAGCACGCCCGTGTCGCCCACCTGGCCGCCGCCCTGGGGATAGAAGATCGTGCGGTCCAGCTCGATCCCGCGCTCGTGGACGGCAACCACTCGCGCTTGCGCTGATTTCAGATAGGCGTCATCCCGGAACAGGAGCTCGGCGGGCATGGCGTTCGCAATGTTGACTGATGAAGTCAGGCTTCGACACCGGCGTCGAAGCGGACGCCGATGCGGTCGAGCGCATCGACGGTCTGCTTACCGTGCTTGCGCTCGATCTCTTCGCGCAGCTCCGGCTGGAATGCTACGCGGTCGCTTTGTTCCCGGGTCGGGACCTGGATCAGGACGAACAGCCGGCCGGTTTCGCTTTCGTGCACGTTCGTGAACTTGCGGGGCACGCCCGGCGGCACGGAGATGAAATCGAGCGGCTCGATGATGACGCTCTGCTCCTCCCCGGGATCGCCCCAGGCGATTTCGAAACGCCCGCTCAGGCAGAAAAAATTCTCGATAGTCTGCTCATGTATGTGCATCGCCGGCCCGTTCCCGGGCGGGCACTCGGCAATCGACAAGACCGTGCCGGGCGCGCCCTTGATCGGCGCCTGGGCGCTGCGGCCGGTATAGCTTTCCGGCACCATCAGCGGGTAGACGCGATGCGCCGCGATTCTCTCCAGCACTTCTGCCGGAATTCCGTTGGCCTCGTTCTGATGCTGATAAGAGCCGAGATTCTTGAAGCGCGCCATCCTACGGCTCATCTCCTCCGGAGTGACTTTGATCGATTTCATGCAAGCTCCTTTCTGCTATTGATCATGGCTTACAGGATGCTAGCTCCCGGCGCGGCGAACGGCAAACGGCGATATTGATGGATGAAAGGTTTGGAATTTTGGATCAGCCCGCATGCTCCGCCGCAGATCGTAGCGACACGCGCGAATAGTCGGGCACTCTCATTACCCGTGAAACATGCGGGCTTAATCGAGCTTGATCTTCGCCGCCCTGGCGATCTTCTGGATTTGCTGCATCTTGACCCGGGTGTAGGCTTCATACTCCGCCGGGCCGAGCGGGGCCACCACGAATCCGTCCCTCGACATGCCGGCTTTCACCTCGGGGAGCTGGACCGCACGCAAGATCTCCGCGCTCAGCCGCTCGATCGCGTCCTTCGGCGTTCCTCCGGGGGCGAATACGCCCATTGCGCCGGTGATGTCGAAATCCGGAAACCCCAATTCGATCATGGTAGGAACGTCCTTGAGCAGCTCGGACCGGGTCGGTGAAGTTACGGCCAGCGCGCGAAGCTTGCCCGCCGGAACATGCTGCACGATGGGCGCGATGGTGGAAATGAGAACGCCGGCATGCCCGCCCAGCACGGCGATGGTCGCGGGCGCGCCGCCCTGGAATACGACCAGCTTCATGTCGAACCCGGCGCTCAGCTTCAGCAGCTCGCCCGCCAGGTGCTGGCCGGTTCCATAGCCGTTGACCGCGTAGACGATCTCGCCCGGCCGCGTGCGCGCGAAGGCGATCAGCTCTTTGATGCTCCTCGGGGGCAGCGATGGATGGATCGAAAGCACGAATGGTTGCGTCCCCAATCCGGCGACTGCGGTGAAGTCTTTCACCGGGTCATACGGCAGCTTGGGCCGCAGCGCGGCGTTGGACAGGAACGTGAAGCCAACGATGATGACCGTATGACCGTCGGCGGGCGCGCGGGCGACCAGTTCCGTTCCAATGAGCGTATTGGCACCAGGACGGTTTTCAACTACGACGCTCTGGCCCAGGGCCTTGCTCAGGGGTTGCGACATAGCGCGCGCAACCATGTCATTGGATCCTCCCGGCGGAAACGGCACCACGAGCCGCACGACTTTGGACGGGAACGCCTGTGCCGCTGCCCACCCCGTGTTCAAGGCCGTCGCCGGAGCCAGCACGGCGATCGCGAGCGCATTTATCGCCTTCATCTTCGGTGCGCGTCCACGTTATTCGAACTACGCAAGTTTGACACCTGCTTTGTTGTTTGAGAAACATGATCCGTATTGGCGGTCCTGGCGCCTTGGCGGTTAAGATTGATACTCGACGTCTTCTATCGCATCCGCACAGCCGAGGTATATGGCTTAATTGACTGTCCGAGAGACGCGGGACAATACAGTGCGTCCTCTCACTTGCTCACCAAGGCTCCTTCGCCTAACCTGTCGTCGGTCGCTGTGCTGTGCGAGGCAAGGGGGGTTAATGGGTCGCCGAGCAATGTCCGCGAAGGTCAAGGCGGAAACGAAGCGACCGCTCGCCCGCAAGGCGCCGAAGCAGGCGGCTGCGGGGACTAACGAACTCGAAAAGCGCCTGGCGGAAGCGCTCGAGCAGCAGACGGCGACAGCGGACATCCTGAGCGTCATCAGCAGCTCGCCAGCGGACATCCAGCCGGTGCTGGATGCGGTGGCCAGCACCGCCGCCCGATTGTGTGACGCGTCGGATGCGGTGATCCTTCGCATCGACGGTGACGTCCTGAGGTGGGTGGCGCACCATGGGTCGTTCCAGTCACCGGCGGCTGGGGAGGGGCATCCCGTCAACCGGGGCTCACCAGCGGAAGAGCCGTGCTCGACCGTCAATCGATTCACGTTCATGACCTCGCTGCCGCCGACAAAGCGGAGTTTCCGGTCGGCGAGCGCTGGCAGAGCGATTCGGCTACCGAACCGCTCTCAGCACGCCGTTGCTGCGCCAGGGACAGCCCATCGGGGCGATAACGATTCGCCGGCTGGAGGTTCGCCCGTTCTCCGACCAGCAGATCAAGCTTCTCGAGACCTTCGCCGCCCAGGCCGTGATCGCGATCGAGAACGTGCGGCTGTTCGAGGCGAGCAGCGCGAACGCGAGGTTTCCGAAGCGCTCGAGCAGCAGACGGCGACAGCGAGATCCTGCGCGTCATCAGCAGCTCGCCGAGCGACTCGCAGCCGGTATTCAATGCCATCGTTAAGAACGCCGGCATATCTGTCGAGGCAGCGCGGCAATCTGCTGCTTTATGAGCGAGGACGCGGCTTCGCTCATGTGCGCGCAATAGCCGGCGCGGGCGCAGGGCTGTGGCCGATGAACAGGCGCCGACCTGCCGCGCCAGCGGCACGGGGCGTGCGTGCCGACGGATTCTTGACGGCGTCGCCGATGGACCAAGCAGTCGCGCAGACCGGCATCTGCCGACATGGCCGAGGTGGGCTACAAATCGAGCGATCTGAGCGCCGCTGTGCGCGACATCGCCGGGCGGTCGGGGCCTCTCCGTCCTGCGCCGGAAGCCGGGAGCCTTCGACGACAAGGAAGATGGCGCTGCTCAAGACCTTCGCCGACCAGGCCGTGATCGCCATCGAGAACGTGCGGCTGTTCAGAGCTGAGAACGCAAGCGAAGTCGGCCTGGAGCAGCAGACGGCAACGGCAGAGATGTTGAAGGTCATCAGCAGCTCGCCGACCGATACGCAGCCGGTGTTCGACGCGGTGGCTCGAGAGCGCGGCGCGTCTTTGCGGCGCACAGCGACGTCGTCATCCGGCTCGTCAGGAGGGCGAACGAGCTGATGGCGCGCACGTGGCGCACCATGGGCCGATTCGCCGGGTACGCCGCCATTCGCCGCGACGACGTGCAAGTCTGGCAGGTCGCGCAATGCGCGAAGCGCCGGACGATACACGTCGCCCGACGCTCGACCGGAGGAAGCGATCAGTGCCCGAGGTGTCCCGGACGAAGCTCGACGGCAGGCGGGAGCGCGGACCGTCCTGGTCGTGCCAATGCTGCCGAAGACAACGAGATCGGCGTCATGTGCATGTGTCGCCAGGAAGGTCGCCCGTTCAGCGAAAAGCAGATCGAGCTCCTCGAGAACTTCGCCGCCCAGGCGGTGATCGCCATCGAGAACGTGCGGCTGTTCAACGAGACGAAAGAGGCCTTGGAGCAGCAGACCGCCACTGCCGAAGTGCTCAAGGTCATCAGCCGCTCGACGTTCGATCTCGAAACGGTGTTGCAGACGCTGATGGATAACGCCGCGATCTTGTGCCGGGCGAAGCGCGGCGTCATGTTTCGGCGGGATGGCGACACGTATCCCCTGGTGGCGACGTATAACGTGACGCCCGAGCTTCGCGAGTACCTTCAGTCACATTCCGTCGCGCCGGACCGCGCGACGATAAGCGGCCGCTCGATCATGGAAAAGCGCCCGGTGCACGTGCACGACGTGCTCGCCGACTCGGAATACCAGTGGGGCGACGCAGCCCGGCTGGGTAGCTACCGTACGGTCTGGGCGTCCCGCTGCTGCGGGAGGGCGAGCCGATGGGAACGATCGGGCTTACCCGCGACGCCGTAGAGCCGTTCAGCGAGCAGGAAATCGCGCTCGTTACGACCTTCGCCGACCAGGCGACGATCGCCATCGAGAACGTGCGGCTGTTCAACGAGATCAAGGACAAGAGCCGCCAGCTCGAAGTGGCGAGCCGGCACAAGTCGCAGTTCCTCGCCAACATGAGCCACGAGCTGCGCACGCCGCTGAATGCGATCCTCGGCTACACCGAGCTGATCCTCGACGGGATCTACGGCGAGGTGTCGGAGAAGGTCCGCGAGTGCTGGGGCGCGTGGACAAGAGCGGACGGCACCTGCTCGGCCTCATCAACGACGTGCTCGACCTCTCCAAGATCGAGGCGGGGCAGCTCACCCTCGCGCTCGCCGACTACTCGCTGACGGACGTCGTGCAGACGGTCTTACGGCGGTGGAGTCCTGGCAGCCGAGAAGAAGCTCGCGCTCAAGGTCGCGCTCGCCCCCGACCTGCCGCGCGGCCGGGGAGACGAGCGGCGCCTCGCGCAGGTGCTCCTGAACCTGGTCGGCAACGCCATCAAGTTCACCGAGGCCGGCGAGGTGCGGTTCGCGGCGCGGTGCGCCGACGGCGCGTTCGTGGTCTCGGTGGCGGACACCGGCCCGGGCATCTCCGAGGCCGACCAGCAGCGGATCTTCGAGGAGTTCCAGCAGGTCGACGACTCCGCCACGCGCAGAAGGGCGGCACCGGTCTCGGGCTGGCGATCGCCAGAGCGGATCGTCGAGCTGCATGGCGGACGCATCTGGGTGGAGTCGGTGCCGGGACGGGCGCGACGTTCACCGTCACGCTGCCGGTCCGGGTCGAGCGCCAGGCGGCGGCCGCATGAGCCGGCGCATCCTGGTCATCGAGGACCACGAGGACAACCGCCGCATCATGCGCGACCTCCTCACCAGCGCCGGCTACGAGATGCTGGAGGCCCACACCGGCGAGGAGGGAGTGGCCCGCGCCGAGTGCCGAGCGCCCGGACCTGATCCTGATGGACATCCAGCTCCCCGGCATCGACGGCTACGAGGCGACGCGCCGCATCAAGGCGATCCCGGCGCTGCGCGCGATCCCGATCATGGCGGTCACCTCGTACGCCCTGAGCGGCGACGACGCGAGGGCGCGCGAGGCCGGCTGCGACGGCTACGTGACCAAGCCGTTCAGCCCGCGGGCATCTGCTCGCGAGGTCAACGATCCTGGCCGCGGACGTGCCGTGAGGACGCCGCCGCGGATCCTCGTCGCCGACGACACCCGATGAACGTGGACATCCTCCGCACGCGGCTGGCCGCCCACGGCTACGAGGTCGCTGGCCGCCGCGGACGGCGAGGAGGCCTGGCCGCTCGCGCGCCGGGAGCGGCCCGACCTGATCCTGCTCGACGTCATGATGCCGAGCTGGATGGCCTCGAGGTCTGCCGGCGGCTCAGGCGGACCCGTCGCTGCCCTTCACGCCCGATCATCGTGGTCACCGCCAGGGCCGACCGGCGGACGTCGTGGCCGGGCTGGAGGCCGGCGCCGACGAGTACCTGACCAAGCCGGTCGACCAGGAGGCGCTGGTGGCAAGAGTGCGGTCGATGCTGCGCATCAAGGCCCTTCACGACACGGTGCAGGGCAGGGGCGCCAGGCCAGGCGGCCGAGCTCGCCGAGTGGAACCGCGCGCTCGAGGAGCGCGTCGCCGAGCAGGTGGCGAGCTCGAGCGCGTCGGCCGGCTGCCGGCGCTTCCTCTCGCCGCAGGTGGCCGAGCTGATCGTCGCCTCGGGCGACGAGCGAGCTCCTCGAGAGCCACCGCCGCGAGGTCACGGTCGTGTTCTGCGACCTGCGCGGCTTCACCGCGTTCGCCGAGACCGCCGAGCCGGAGGAGGTGCTGGCGGTGCTGCGGGAGTACCACGGGCGCATGGGCGAGCTGGTGTTCCGCCACGAGGGCACGCTCGAGCGATTCGCCGGCGACGGGATCATGGTGTTCTTCAACGATCCGGTGCCCATCCGACCCCGCCGCGCGCGCCGTGCGATGGCCGTCGCGATGCGCGAGCGGGTGGGCGCTGCAGGCGAGTGGCGGAGGCGCGGCTCCGGCTCGGATCGGCGTGGGCATCGCGATGGGCTACGCGACGCTGGGGCAGATCGGCTTCGAGGGTCGGTTCGACTACGCGGCGATCGGGACGGTGACCAACCTGGCCGCCGGCTCTGCGACGAGGCGCGGGCCGGGCCAGATCCTCGTGAGCCAGCGCGTTTACGCGGCCGTGGACGGACGGGTGGAGGCCGATCCCGTCGGCGAGCTCAGCCTAAAGGGGTTCCTCAAACCCACGTTGGCCTTCAACATAGTACCGCTCACGCAATGACTCCCCGCCGCACATAGCCGCAGATAAACGCAGATAAACGCGGATCAGATCAACCCCAGGATCGAAAGTAGATTGGCCGTCGATGGCCGCCGATATACACCGATTCACTGCTCGCACGGGCGGACAAGGTGATCAAATAATGATTTTTGTTCTGTCCGTGTTTTTCCGTGTGCTTCCGGGGCTGATCCGATCTTATCGGCGGCCATCTGCGGCCATCGGCGGTTCATTGAACTTGGTTTTGCTGCTTCTTCATCTGTGTTTATCTGTGTGTATCTGTGGCTGATTTGTTCTTGATCTTATCGGCGTCCATCGGCGGCTGGAATTGTCGTTGTGAATGAATCCGCGTTCGTCTGCGTTTATCTGCGGCTAATTTCCGCCTGGTTTTCTTGGCGGCCTTGGCGTCTTGGCGGGTTAATTCCTCAATCAGCCCGCTCGTAAGAGCGCAAATGCTTCATCGCCGAAGCGCTGCGGGCTTCGTCGTGCAGCGGCTTCACGGCGCGTGCGAACACCGCGCGCTGCTCGGGCGTCAGTTCCATCACCTCGCCGCCCGAGCTCTCGATCGCCTCGCGCGCGACAGTTCTTCCTCCACTGCCAGTTCTCGCTGCGCGAGCACGGCTTCACGTGCAGCCTGCTGGATATCGCTTCTGCAGCTCCTCCGGCCAGCGCTCGAACTCCGCGCGATTCATGTAGATGCCGCGCGACAGATAGCAGTGGCCGGTAAGCGTGTGATAGCGGTGCACCTTGTGCGCGCCGTAGTCGACCGTGTTCGCGAGCGGATTCTCCTGCGCGTCGACGGCGCCCGAGACGATCGCTTCGAGGCCCGGCTTCAGATCGAGCGAGAACGGAACGGCGCCCATCAGCTCGAAACTCCGTGCATGCGCCTTCCCCGGCATGAGCCGCGTGCGCATGCCTTTCATGTCGGCGGGTGTGCGAACCGGGCGCAGCCGATTGGAAACGTGGCGGTAGCCGTTCTCGAAATAACCGAGCACGCGATAGCCGGGAATGCGCTCCTCGATCTTCCGCGTGAGATACGCGCCCAAGCGCCGTCCATGCGGCCCGCGCGTCGTCGAGTCCCTCGAACAGAAACGGCAGGTCCGGAAATTCCAGCTCCGGCACACGATCGGCAAGATAGCTCGTCGACTGATACGAGAGCGTCAGGATGCCGTGCTCGGCCATCCACAATAGATCGCCGCCCTTGTAGCCGAGGTCCATCACGTTCCAGATGTACTTCACGTCGACGGCCTTGCCGAACTGCGCTTCGAGCCGCTCTCCCATGATTTTCAGCGCGCGGCTGCACGTCGTGTTCGGCGGGCCGTAGCCGCCCATCCGGATCTGTATCGGTTCGCTCATGTTCTGCTTTCGATCTTGCCGATGGCCCGGATCTCGCGGTCGAGGCGCTTCAGCTCCGCGTCGTACCAGGCTTTGAGCGCGTCGCCGTCGAGGTGGTCGACCGTGACGTTGATTTTCTCCATGGCCGCCTTGAACCTCGGGTCTGCCGCGCTCTCCCGCAACGCGGCCTGCCACGCCTTGACGGCGGCGGCGGGCGTTTTCGCGGGCGCGAAATATCCGGTCCACAGCACGAGCTCGGCGTCATAGCCTGCTTCCTTGACCGTCGGCGCATCGGCGAACGCGGCCACGCGCTTGGGGCCCGACTGCGCGAGCAGGCGCGCTTTGCCGGACTGGATATGCGGACTCGCGACGCCCGAAGGCGCGAAAAAGCTCTGGCAGTGGCCGCCGAGCACGGCGATGATGGCCGGGCCCGCGCCGTTGTACGGCGAGTGCAGCAGGTCGACCTTGGCCGCACGCATCAGCATCGCCATGGAGATGTGCCCGCTGCCATAGAGGCCGGTCGAAGCGTAAACGATCTCACCAGGCTTTCTCTTCGCCAGCTCGACGAATTCCTTCACCGTCCTGACCGGCAGGCTGGGGTGCACGACGAGCAACAGCGGGTCGGCGGTAACCCGCGCGAGGAGGACGAAATCATCGGGCGTATAGCCGGAAGACCGGCCGAGCACGTTGTCCGTGATCGGGATCAGGACGTGGGTCACGGTGTTGAGCAGGACCGTGTAGCCGTCGGCGGGCCCGGTAGCCACGGCCGCACCGCCTACTGCGCCGCCCGCGCCCGGGCGGTTCACCGTGATCACCGACTGCTTGAAGCTGCGCTGCAGCGGTTCCGTCATTCCGCGCGTGATGATGTCCGCCGTGCCCCCGGGCGCATTGGGGTTGACGACGGTGATGAGACGCGACGGAAACGGCTCCTGCGCCAGCGCGATCGGCGCACACAGCGCGAGGGTGAGCACTGCCGCGATTGCTTTAGTGATCTTCATGGGGTTCAACTACTCCGAGCGCTGAGGGATGAGGGGCGTCACCTCGTCACCCATTCGCGGTCGCGGTTATTCGACCTTGAGGTTCAAGGCCTTGATCACCCGTGCGTTGCGCTCCGTCTCCGCTTTCATGAATGCGTCGAACGCTTCGGGGCTGAGAGCGGCGGGAGCCAGTCCCTGTCTGGTAAGCACGTCCTTCGCTTCGGGCAACTGCAGCGCCTTCGCGATCTCGACGTTCAGCCGCTGGATCACGTTTTTAGGCGTCATCGATCGGGCAACCGCCCCGAACCAGTTCAGGGCTTCGAATCCGGGATAGCCGGATTGCGCCACTGACGGGATGTCCGGGAGCAGATCGGATCGCTCGAGCGACGTCACGGCAATGCCGCGCAGCCTGCCCGCGGCAACGAACGGCGCGGTTTCGGCGATGTTCGCCACCAGGATAGTAGTATGTCCGCCCATCACCGCGGTCGCAGCCGGCGCACCGCCGTTATACGGCACGGCGATGGCGTCAAACCGGGCGGCCTCCTTGAATAATTCCATGGCGAGGCGCTGCCCGCCCAGGATGCTGGCGGTGGCGAAAGTGAGCTCGCCTGGACGCGAGCGCGCGATGGTCACCAGTTCCTTGACCGAGCGCGCCGGCAGCGACGGATGGACGGAGATAACGAGTGGATTCGACGCGAGGCGCGTGACGCCGGTGAAGTCCTTGAAGGTGTCGTACGGCAGCTTCGAGCGCACGATCGAATTCACCGTGAAGCTCTGCGCCATCAGCAGCAGGGTATGCCCGTCGGCGGGTGCCCGCGCCACGATTTCCGCCCCGATCACGGTATTCGCTCCCGGGCGGTTCTCGACGATCACGCTTTGGCCCAGGGACCGGCTCAACGGCGGTCCCATAGTGCGCGCGATGATGTCGACCGCCCCGCTGGGCGGAAATGGCACCAAGAGCCGCACGCTCTTCGAAGGAAACTCCTGCGCTGCGGCTCCGGCGATAAAGAGCATTGCCGCGGCAAAACCTGCGGTGAGCGTTCTCATTAACTGCATCCTCCGGTGACGGCGACCGGCTCCAGTTTAACGTGGAACGATCGATCACTACGAAACCGGATGACAAATCCGTAACGAAGTTACGTAGAGCTCTATAGATCGGTGCCGACCCGATACGCCGCCGACGCACTACTTTGTCCAGGACCCAGGATTGTCCCGGAACAGCTTCTTGGGAATCACACCATAGACCATTTTCACGATGTTCACCGCTTCGCCGACCCTGAAATCGACGCTCAAGGTGCAGAGCGCGTAGGCCTCCGCGGCGGACAATCCCGCGCGCTCCTGCAGGAAATCGACTGCGTGCTGAACGGCGTTCCTCATCGCCGCGTCGAGATCGGCGTCCATCCCCATCGGGTAATGGTGCACGGCGTCCTCCGCGCGGGGCCATTTCATCTTCCTGCCCGCGCCTTTGTGCACGATCAACTGCAGGGTCGGCGTCAAAGACATCTCCAGCGCCGAGCCGTCGACTTCGCCGTCACCCTGCGCGCCGTGACCGTCGCCGGTGTAGAGCAGGGCGCCTGCGTTGAACACCGGCAGATAGAGCGTAGAGCCCGCGGTGAGATGCTTGCAGTCCATGTTGCCGCCAGAGGCACCCGGCGGCTTGGTGCTCGACGCGCACGAGCTCGGGCGGTGGCGCCACCGCGACAATGCCCATGAACGGCGCCAGCGGTACCTCGACGTTATCGGAAAAGAGGCCCACGTTGCGCTCCAGGTCGAGCTTGATGACCATGGGCGCGGGCGCGGTGAGCAGCTCGGGCAGCACGCCCCAGCCCGGGCCGGTGGAATTGACGCCGTAGGGCACCCGCAGCGCGACGTCGAGGACGCGCACTTCGAGCATATCGCCCGGCTCGTGCCTTCCGACCTGCACCGGCCCCGTGAAGGATATGCGAGCCCGCGCCTTCCTCGCGCCGTACTTCGCGGAAGATGTCCTTTGCGTCCTGCAGGACTTCCTCGGGCGGTATGCCGGCGGCGCCCAAATAGGGAACCGGGTCCCGACCGGTATTCATGCCTTGATTCGAGACCGTGTCGATCTTCACCGTCTGGCCGGAGCGCACGCGGAGAACCGGAGGGCGGTTCGCCGGTATCCAGCCCCAGACGACGTTCTCCGGCGTCGAGCGCAGCGTCGCGTCAGGCGTGCGTCGGAGGGGAACCGGTCCTGGTGAACTCATCTCAACAACAAAACCTAATCAGCCACAGATACACACAGATAAACACGGATAAATTCAATTCCCAATCTCTAGATCCCTTCAGCCACGAAAACATACTGAAGCACACAGAACCTACAAGAAGCAAAAACAACCAAGTAGCGAACAGAATCATTTCAGGTTTTTTTTCTGTCCGTGTTTTCCGTGTGATTCCGTGGCCAATTTGGCCTTTGATTTCATCTGTGCCTATCTGTGTTTATCTGTGGCTCAGGTAAGGTTTTTGAGTATCGCTTCTAGACAAGCCGCCGGTAAATCCAGCGCGCGGCGGCGAAGAGTTGCGGTCGTCCCGTTCGCGGCGATGACCTGCGCCCCGACCGGCAGACCGTTGGGACCCTTGAACACCGGCACGTTCATGGTCGGCATGTGCATGAGCGTCCAAGTCGAGGCGAGAGTCGAATCGCCGGTATTCCAGCCGATCGGCGCTTCATCCACCGCGGCGGGCGCAAGCAGGACGTCGTAGTCGGCGAAGACCGCCGGAGGCCGGGCGGCACCGATCCGCCAGCACGCTGCGCGTCGCGATAGCGCTCGAGCTCGACTCCAGGCCGGTCCTGATCTTGCCGCACGGAGGTCGGCGCTGAACGCCTCCCAGTGGTGCTCGATCTCGCGCGTGAAATTGAGCGCGAACTCGCGGCACGAGATCACGCGATGCGCGTCCTCCGCGCCTGGAACTCCGCAGGCATCACCGCGTCCGAGACCTTTGCGCCGGCGCGCGCGAGCCTCTCCGCCGCATCTTCGAGCAACTGCTGGGTGTAGGCGCGAGCCGCGGCCACTGCGGAGGGCGGACGAATCCGTGCGGCGCCGGTCCATCGTCGGGAAGCGAACGGGCTCGAGCCGACCAGCACATCGCGGTGAGCGCGATGTCCTCGACGTGCGCGCGTAGAAGCCGACGTGTCGCACGAGCCGGAAGATTCCATGACACCCGAGAGCGCACATCGCCGAAGGTCGGCCGATAGGCGAACACTCCGCAGAAAGAGCCGGGCTTGATCGTCGATCCGGTCGTCTGCGTGCCGAGCGCGAGCGGCACCATGCAATCAGCGACGGCGGCCGCCGAACCGCTCGAAGAGCCTCCGGGCGAGCGCTCGGGGTCGAAGGGATTGCGCGTCTTGCCCGGATAGTTGACGGCGAATTCAGCGGTGACCGTCTTTCCCATGGCCACCCGCCCGCCTTGCGGCCCATCGCAACGCACGCGGCGTCGCGTCGCGGGCGGTGCCCGGCGTAGATCGGAGAGCCGTAGCCGGTGGGCATGTCGAAAGTATCGATGATGTCTTTCACGCCGAACGGCACGCCGATGAGCGCGCCCGAGCACCGCGCTGGTCCAGCGCACCTGCCTGCGCGATCACCTGATCCGGATCGAGGTATTCCCAGGCGAGCACCTGGGGCTCGCGCTCCGTGATGCGCTCGAGGCACGCGCGCGTCACCGCTTCGCACGTCGTGCGTCCCCCACCGATCGCCCTGGTGATCTCCAGCGCGCTCAATTCGTTCAGCCGTGTGAGCGGTTTCGTTGCGGCCCGGGCTGTCATCTCACCTCCTCAACTGGCTACGCAAAAACCATTTCCGCCGCAGATACACGCAGTAAAAACTCAAAGAACTATTCAAGCCACAGATACACACGGATAAACACAGATAAGAAAAATATCCTCACTCCCGCATTGGCAGGAATCGAGGACCAGCTGATTGCTCGCGCTTTGTACCTGGACTCCCGCCCTTCGGGGAGTGACGAATCGTTTTGGGTCGGTGATTCAACGTGAGCGACAAACTGCCGGCTGATTGATCCTGTCTGCGTGAGCTTCCTCTCGAATCATTTGCGGCTCAATGGGTCTTGATGTTGTGTTTGATTTTATCCGTGTTTATCTGTGTGTATCTGTGGCTAGATGTAATGTCCACATCATGTATTCGCGTCTATCCAGTCGGCGATGAAATCGATGCCCACCTGGCGGTTGTCGACCTGGCAGTGCTCCGCCCCGCCGTCATCGACGGTGAATATCTTGTACATCTTGGTCTTCGCGCCGATCATGTCGTAGAGCTTTTTCGCCGAGTCGAGCGGGACGATGCGGTCCTTGTCGCCATGCGCGACGAGCACCGGGCATTCGATGCGCTGGGCGACGCCATTCAAGTCGAAGCGCTTCGCCATTTCCAGCGCCTCGTCGATGTCTTTCGCACCGAACACCCACGGCACCTGAAACGCCGACTGCGCGCTGTTCCGCGAATCGCCCTGCGTTACCGTCTTGATCTTGAGGACCCACTCGTAGATGCTCGAGTGCATGGCGCCGAACGCGACACAGGCGGCGTAGCGCTTGTCGAATGCCACGATGCGCGGCGCATAGTAGCCGCCGAAGCTGTATCCCATGACCGTGACTTTCTGCGGATCGACGTCGGCGCGGGAGATGACGTAATCGTAGGCGGCGGTGCCTGCGACTTCATAATCGTAACGTGTGTGGATCTTGCGCAGGCGCAGCGATTCTCCCTGTCCCGGCCCGTCGATCGCCAGCGTATGCATGCCCCGCGCGGCGAACTCCAGGCCGGCGAACAACACGCTCATCTCCTTGCAGTTGTCCATGCCGTTGAACAGCACGACGGTCGGCGCCTTGCCAGTGACGCCCGGCGCTCTCATGAAATACGCCGCGAGCGCGGAGCCTTCGTAGGGGACATCGACGCGCTCAATATTGCGATGGCGGCGCTCGAAGCCGGCGTGAAAGCAGCGCAGCGCCCTGCGAGTACATCGCGAGCTTCTGCTCCCCCGGCGCGATGAACCGCTCTCCCGTGAAATAATAGGTTCCGGCGCGGATATAGTAGTTTCCGGCCGTCATCTGGCAGCCCTCCGCTGCCGCGGTATCGGCGGCCCTCTCGATGCGGGCCGCCATTGCGGACCATTCCTCCCACCACGCCTGCGGCTCCCCCGCGCGAGCCTTCAGCCGCTCCCCGATCCGGTCGATCTCTTCGAGCGCGACCGCTCCGTAAGGCGCCATGCCTTTGGTGACGAGCGTCGCATTCGACCAGCTATAGTTGTCCGGAAAATGATCGATCCAGGTACCGTTCGGCGACATACCTGATTTCCTTTGAGGTTGCTCTGGCGTGATCGCGAAGGACAGACCGGGACTATCGTCCATCCGTCGAAGAATTTACAGCGACTGAGCGTGCAACACAATTGCTTTTGCTGCAGTCGCGTCGGCGGCCGTGTTAGGATCAAACGCGCGCCGTCGGCGCATCGACTCGGATCTGGTAGGGGTGCCGGAAAACTAAAACGACCATAACGAGGGAGGACGCACATGAAACTTTCCACGCCGTCATGCCTGTGGCTAGCCGCGGTTGCGGCGTTGGCTTCCGGACCTCTCGCGGCGCAGCCCAAGGCCGCGGCGGCAGATTATCCCAATCGTGTCGTCAGGATCATCCTGCCGCAGCCCGCGGGGGCGGCACCGACGTCGTAGCGCGCGCGGTAGCCCAGAAACTCACGGAAGCCTGGGGCCAGCAGGTCATCGTGGACAACCGCCCGGGAGCGAACGGCATCATCGGCAGCGAGGCGGTCGCGAAATCGAAGCCCGACGGTTACACGCTCCTCTATGGTTTCGGCTCGCTGCTTTCGATCAATTCTTCGATCTACAAATCGCTGCCGTACGACACCCAGCGCGATTTCACCCCCATCACCCAGACGGTCATGAACCAGATCGCGCTGGTCGTCAATCCGCACCTGCCGGCCCGGTCGGTGAAGGAGCTGGCGGCTCTGGCGCGCGCACGGCCCGGCGAGCTGCTCTTCGGCTCGTTCGGGGTCGGGAACCAGACTCACCTCACCGGCGAGCTGTTCCGGATCGAGGCGAAGCTAAATATGCTGCACGTCCCGTACAAGGGCGAGACGCCCTCGATCACGGAGCTGGTGGCCGGCCAGGTCGCGCTGATGTTCTCTCCCTCGGCCGGCGTGACGCCCCATATCCGGTCGGGCAGGCTGCGGCTGCTGGCGGTGTGCGACCAGAAGCGCGCGCCGGCATTCCCCGACACACCGACGATGGTCGAGTCCGGATTTCCGGGAGTCATTTCGATCGGCTGGGGCGGGCTGGTCGCCCCGACTGGCACGCCGCAGGACATCATTCAGAAAACCCAGCGCGAGGTGGCCCGTGGGCTGGCGGCGGCGGACGTCAAGGAGCGGCTGAGCGGCATGGGAGCCGACCCCGTGGGCAGCACGCCGGAAGAGTTCGGCGCGTTCATCAGGTCGGAACACGAAAAGTGGGCGCGCGTGGTGAAGGGTGCCAACCTCTATCACAGCCAGTAACGAGGGCGGGGAACGGGCCCCTTCCGGCAAAACATCGGGGCCTTCCCGTTCCCCCCGCACCCCCCCGTCGCACGATGAACGGTTGCGGCAGAACGATAGCTGGGCGATGAAGGACGAAGGATGAGGGACGAGGGATCGTCAACTGATCTGTAGTGGCCGCAACCTGATCTGACAAGCAGTATCTGCTTATGACCGATCGTCTTGAAAAACTAAAGGATAGCAGTCTTCGAAGCGGTTATTCAGGGGGTCGTTTAACGATCACCCGAGCGATGATAGTAGATTGTGGACCTACCTGAGAAGCCGAACTTTCTAACAGATGTCTTGTAAGGCGCCGCCAGCGAGTTATTCAACAGAATAGACCCGTTGCTGCCGGTCGATCTTCTCCGAATCAGCGCTCAATGTCTTGGAACGGCGGGTCGGCGCTGAACGTTGATCTGGCACAGCGCCGTCGGGCCCGGCCGTTCGACTTAGAATCAGGCCTCGAGTCACTGGACGATTGCATACAGGTAGCTGTCACGAGGTTCTGCTGAAATACCGGGTTGAATGGTATAGCGACGCAACAATCCTTCGCGACTCAGTCCGGCCTTTTCGAGCGCCCGGGCCGAGGCAACATTCTCGACGTCACAGGTGGCTTCGACGCGAAATATTTCCGGCATCGACATGGCCATGCTCACAATGGTGACTATTGCTTCGGAGCCAAATCCTTGGTTCCAATATCGCCGCGCAAGCACGTATCCCAAATCAGCGCGATGGCCGCGCGGTCGAATCGCAATCATTCCGAATAGACCCGTGCTCGCTTTATGGGTAATGACGTAAGGGTACTCAGCGTGCGTCGCCCACCGCTCGATTGCCGAGGCGATAAACGCTCGTGTTGTTTGAACCGACGAATGAGGCGCCCAAATCAAATACCGGGTAACCGCCGGATCTTGTGCGTATTCGCGAAAGGCAACCTCTGCGTCGTCCGGCCGGGGCTTGCGAAGCAACAGGCGGGGGGTCTCTACTTCCGCGGGAAATTTCACACGTGCGCCTGAGAGGCCTGACTTAGTGTTTTGCAACCTCCGATAATGCGCCGTACGTAAGAGCGCGGAGGTCGAATCTGTCGCCGTTGACGTTCCGCAAGACGATCACGCCGGTTTTCGAAGCTCGATCGAACCGGGCATTAGCGACATAGCCCGGCACATTGCCGTCGTGTCCGAAGACAACCAGATTGCCGATCCGCCTGATTTGCATGCCGATCCCGTACGCGGAATCGAACCTTATCTAGATAACCTGCTGAGTACTTGATCTTGTCAATGGGGTCGTCCCCATTTATTTCGAGATAGCTACTGCAACGTTATATTGCCCTTGCGGATGACTTCGGCGTATCGGTCAATCTCGCGCTGTAGGTGGGTGGCAAGTTCTTTCGGTGTGCTTCCCACGGCAATCAACGCGTCCCGCTCGAATAACGCGCGCGCGGCCTTCGATTCCAATGCCTTCCTGATTGCAGCATTGACGGTCGTGACGACCTCCTCGGGCGTGCTCGCCGGAAAAAACATGGCAAACCAGTTGTCGGACACAAACCCGGGTAGGAACGAATTCATCGTGGGCAGCTCCGGAAAGAACGGGGACGGATTTGGGGTGGTCACCGCGAGTGCGCGCACCCTTGCAGTCCTGATCTGTGGCGCCGCAAGCAGCCCTTCCGCAAACTGGAAATCCAGTTCGCCGCTGATCATCGCGATCATCGCCGGTCCGCCGCCCTTGAAGGGGACGTTGGTGAACTTGAGCCCGGCAAGTTGCTTGAGCATTTCAGCCGAGAGGTGGCTGGTGCTGCCGGGAACGTTGACGGCCGCGTTGAGATGCGCGGCCTTCTTCCTGGCAAGCTCAATCAGCTCCTTCGGCGTTCTTGCCGGCACGCTGGGATGCACGATCAGCACCAGCGGCGTGGAGCTGATCAAGCTGATGGGCGCGAGATCCTTCACGGGATGAAACTTCATCGTGTTTCTGTAGAGCGTGGCGTTGGTCGCGAGCGGGGCCGCGGTGAAAAGAAGGGTGTACCCGTCGGCTGGGGAGTTGACGGCAAGTTCCGCCCCGATGAGTCCGCTCGCCCCGGGGCGGTTGTCAACGACAAAGACCTGCCCGAACTGTTCGTGAAGCTCCTTGAAGAGCACCCGAGCCTGGATGTCGGTGCCTCCGCCGGCAGCAAACGGCACGATCACGCGCACTGGCTTGACGGGGTAGCTCTGCGCCAACAGATGCACGGGCAACGCGAACGCTGCAACCGCTGCAAGCAGAACCATCACAACTAACGGATTCCTGGCTTTCATGCGTGCCTCCCTGGTTAGTATGACTTGACCCTCCGGACAGTGCACGATCAGTGCGTCGGCGAATCTCTTGAACCGACTTCTCCCTGGAATCCGGACTATCCCCAGTTCGCACGACGATAGGCTATGCGGGAGATAACCTGGTAGCGCATAATTGTGAGTGCCCAATCACTATTGGTTATCTCCCCATGCGAGACCCGGACGACGCCCTCATCTCCCGGCTGCGGTTCCGCCACCTCGAGCTCATCCGTTCGCTGAGCGCGACTGGAAGCCTGCACAAGACGGCCAAGGCGCTTAGCCTGAGCCAGCCGGCGATCAGCAAGGCGCTCGTCGAGATCGAGTCGAGTTTCGGCTTCAAACTCTTCGAGCGCTCGCCAGCGGGCGTGGCGATGACTCCCCGGGGGCAGACAATCCTGGAGGGAGCGACGTTGCTCCTCAATGGCCTGCGGCACGTGCGGCTCTCGGCGGCCCGCGCCGACCGGCGCATCGTGATCCGGTTAGGAGTATCCCCGTTCATCGGCGTGACCCTCGTGCCGCGCCTGCTGTGGACACTGCGCAAGCAGGGCGACGAAGCATCGGTGTCCCTGCGGGAAGGCAGGGGCCCGCAGACTTTCGATCTGTTCAGGAGCGGCGAGCTCGACGCGCTCCTTATGACGGGGCCCTCTGACCTGGTGCAATCCCAGCCGGCCGTGGCCATGACGATGAAACCGCTGTTCGAGGAGGGGCTCGCCATCGTGGCTGCTGTCGATCATCCGCTCGCGAGCCGCCGGCGCCTGTCATGGCGCGATCTCCTCGGGGAGCGATGGATCCTTCCCCATGCGCCTTCGTACGTGGAAGAAGCGATCCGCAGCGCCTTCGTTTCGCAGGGCCTCGTTCCACCCAGGCCCTGGATCGAGTCGATGCACCCGCTGACCAACATCGAGCTGGTAGCGGCCGGGCACGGCATCGGCGCCGTGCCTTCATCCCTCATGCGCGTCGCGCGCGAGCGCGGCGTGATCTCGGAGCTGCGCATCGAGCCGAAGGGGCAACTGCCGCCGGTCAGCTTCATATTCCGGAGCGCCGAAGCCGATTCGCCGGCCATCCGCGCGTTGACGCGGGCGCTGGAGGCGCGTGGTCAGTCTTCGCGAAGCTCGCTGAAGCGGGCGCCGAGATAGTCGAGGAGCGCCGCACCGAGGGCAGCAGGCCGCGCTTGGATGGAAGGATGTCCACGCGGGTCGGACCCAGCCAACCGATTGATCTTGCTGCGGGAGTTACCCTAAAGACGCCGATTTTTGGTCTTACACGCGCCTTTTCGGGTGCGAAAAGAGCTATCAAAGAGAACCATATCGCGCGCTCGACATTGGGCGAATGGCAGCTCTTGGGCCGTTGTCGGACAATGTCTGTCAGATCAAGTCCCGATTTGTACAAGTCATCTCGTACCTGTATCTCTCACTTCGTCGGCTGTGCGGCGCGTTCCGCTTCTCGCTAGTTCCTAAATCCCGAATCCTGAATCCCGAATCCTGATTCAAGGCACCAAGACTGCCCGTCCTGTGATTTCTCCGGCCTCGAATGCACGGTGAGCTCTTGCAGCATCCCGCAAGGGAAAAACCTTGCCCACGACCGGCTTGATCCGCCCGTTCTGGATAAGAGAGACCGCTTCGGCCACGTCCTGCCTTCCTGCGGAGCGGTTTCCCGTGACTTCTCTTTCCTCCGTGAAGATCCAGGTAGGCGTCTCCAGTACGTTGCCGCGCGGGAAGTAACCCATGATGATGAGCCGGCCCGCGGGGGCAAGTGCGTTCAAGCTTGCGGCGAGGGTTTCCCGGGTCGCTACGAAATCGAGCACGACGTCCGCACCATCGCCGTTCGTGACGCGGCGCACCTCTTCGGACAAATCGTGCTCATGGGTCGAGAGCACGACATCCGCACCCGCCTCGAGTACGGCCTCACGGGTCCGGGTCGAACGGAGGGCCGCTATTACCCGTGCGCCGCAAGCGCGAGCCGCCTGCACGGCATGCAGGCCCATTCCCCCTCCGGCTCCTACGATGAGCACGTGCTCTTCCGGCTGTATGCGGGCGCGCCCAGCGCACGCCTTGACGACCGGTGCGATGGTATTGGGGATGAGGCTAGCCTCCTCGAAGGAGATGGACTCGGGTAACGCGACAAGATTTCGCGCGGGAACGGCCACGAATTCCGCGTAGCCTCCGTTTCGATGCGCGCCGATGATTCCACCGCGATGATTGTTGAGACCGGCACAGAGGGTCTCGCGGCCGAGCCGACAGTACTTGCAATTCCCGCAACTGATATTGTTGCAGACAACGACCCGCTCACCGGCGCTGACCCCTTCGACCCCTTGCCCCAGTTCTGCCACTGTACCTGCCGGTCCGTTTCCCATGATGCGCGGCAGTTCCACCGCGAGGGCCCGGCCGCTGCGAAGTTCCATCTGAAAAAGATCCACGCTGACTGCGCCGACGCGCAGCAGCACCTCGCCGACCTCGGGCTTCGGCGTCGGGACTGTCTCCCACTGCAGATTTTCCGGCGGTCCGAAATCCCTGAGGACAACGGCCTGCATCCTGGCTTTCACGTCTCCCGTCAAGAAATGACTGAGGATTTTGTCTGCTGTCGATGTTGACTATGGCCAAGACGCTCCACGCATCAACAGCAGAGGACGAGACAAAACGGCGCCGGACGGACCGACGCCGCTTCGCATGTGCACGGAATTTCAGAGTTTCTTGAGCTGTTCCAGCAACTCTTTGCTCTCGGGTATGGTCCCGGGCTCGTAAACCTTCGCGTACCGGACGTTCCCTTGCGCGTCCAGCACAAACGCGGAGCGCTTGTCCATGCCCCGTTCTTCGTTGAACACGCCGTAGGCTTTGCCGGCCGCGCCGTGGGGCCAGTAGTCCGAGAGCAGCGGGAAGGGAACGCCGCCCAGTTTCTCGGCCCACCCCTTGAGGCTGGGCGCGGGGTCGGCGCTGATATTCAGGATCTCGCAGTTCAGCTTCTTGAATTCTTCGTAGTTCGCACGGAACCCGTTGACTTGGTTCGTTCACCCGCCGGTAAACGCGAACGGCATGAACGCGACCACGACAGGCCTGCCCTTGAAGCTTGCAAGCGATACCTTCTGGTCGGTGTGCGAGGGAAGCGTGAAATCGGGCGCTGCACTACCTGTTTTCGGTTCCAAGGTGAGACTCCTTCTTGCATGAGCCGGCAAAGCCGACACCGAAGAATACCCGCGCGCATGGCTGTCTGCAATTGCGCTCCCAGTACGAAGTTACCTGAAGCTCGAGCCGATCAGTGGAAGCCGTCTGCATCAGCCAGTCACGCCTGCTATCATCCTGCCCATAAATCCGGCCGGGCACCCGCGCGCTCCACATTACGGACGCGCATGCGTGATCGCGGAACACTTTTTCCCCTTGCCATGATTGAAGTCAACGAGCGAATCGAAGTGCCCGCGGCGCCGCAGACCGTGTGGGAGGTGCTGTCGGATCCGCGCGCCGTAGTCGATTGCGTGCCGGGGGCGGCGTTGGGCGATCAGCAGGAGGACGGAACATACGATGCGGCACTGATCGTCAAGTTCGGGCCGGCCAAGGTGAGCTTCAAGGCCAAGGTCGCGCTGGAGCTGGACGCTGCGGCGATGGCCGGAAACGTTAAGTCGAGAGGCAAAGACAGTATCGGCGGGACGCGAGTCGAGACCACGATGAAGTTCAGGGTCGTAGGGCAACCGGATCCGCCTGCATCGACGGTACACATTACCGCCGAAGTCGAGATTTCAGGCAAGCTCGCATCGCTCATCGAGACCGGCGCAAACCTGGTGGTCAAGCACATGGTGGATGAATTCACGGAACGGCTGGCCGCGCGCTGCGGCGCCGCGACTGCTTAGAAGGTGTCAGGAACCTTCTTAGGCAATCCCAGAGCTATCGTAGTCGCGCGGGGCATGAGTCGCTCATATCCTTGCAACTGCCGCAAAAGGTTCCTGACACCTTAGAGACATGTGACGAATGGGGGTGACGAGGTAATGGTGATAGGAATATCCGCTCCGCGGACGGACTCGTCAGCCTTTTCGGCAAACACCTGTCATCCGTATCTCGTCACCCGCAGCTCGTCACCCGTAATCGTCACTTATTTCAAACGGGAGAGCGCAAATGAAGGTGTACCAGCGGCTGGCAGCCAATTTCAAGGCGGAAGGGCTGACGCACGTGTTCGGCATCATGGGCGACGGCAACATGTACTGGATGCACGAGCTCGACAAGCTCGGCGGCGTCAACATGCTCGAAGTCCGCCACGAAGGCGCAGGGCTCGGCATGGCTGATGGCTGGGCGCGCGCGACCCGCAGCGTTGGCGTCGGCACCGCGACCTGCGGTCCGGGCGTGTCCCAACTCGCGACCGCCTTTCTGACGGCAAGCCGCGCGGAATCGCCTGTCGTCGCTTTCTGCGGCGAGCATCCGACGAACGACCAGGAGTACAACCAGCGCCTCGACCAGGCGCGCTTCGCCGCCGGGTGCGAGGCGGGCTTCGTGCGCCTGCACACGCCGGACGACGCCGACGATGCCGTGCGCAAGGCGTTCTACATGGCAAAGATGGAATCGCGTCCGGTCATGTTGAGCTGCCCGATGGACATACAGCAGAAGTCCTTCGAAGATGAAGACGAGCCGTACAAGCCGTCCGCAGAGATGATCCCGTCGCGTTCGATCCAGCCGGATCCGGAGGCGCTCAAGCAAGCGGTGGGCGTTATCCGCGCGAGCAAGCAGCCGGTGATCATCGTGGGGCGCGGCGCGCGTTGGTCGGGAGCGGGTGAGGAGATCCTCAAGCTCGCCAAGCGCACCGGCGCGATCCTTGCCACCACTCTGATGGCCAAGACCTGGCTGTCGGAGGACGAATACCATGTCGGCATTTCCGGCACCTATGCCAACCGCACGGCCTTGAAGCTCTTCCATGAGGCCGATTGCGTCATCGCGATCGGCGCCAGCCTGAACCGCTACACGATCGAGCACGGCCTGCTCTATCCCAAGGCCAAGTACGTGCAGATCGACTCGAAGCAGCACGTCGTAATGGCTGGCGGGCGCTCCGCCGACGTCTACGTCTGGGCGGACGCCAGGCCGGGCGTGGCGGGCCTGAACAAACTGCTGGAAGAAGCCGGCCACAGAAATGCCGGCTACCGCACTCCCGACGTGAAGAAGCAGCTCGCGGGACAGTATGAGGATCGCAAGGAATACGAGCTCGATCCGGACACGGTCGACCCGCGCGACGTGATCCGTACCCTGGAGAGCATGGTTCCCGAAAAATTCAACCTTTACACCGGCAGCGGAGCGACCGCAGGCTTCGCCAACATCATGATGAGCCGCCAGCGCTCCGTGGTGCTGGCGAGCCATTTCTTCGGTTGCATCGGACAGATGATGCCCGCGGCGATGGGCGCGGTGGTGGCCACCGGCAATACGCCGGGCGTGCTGGTCGACGGCGACGCGAGCGTCATGATGCACCTTGCGGAGTTCGAAACGATGGTCCGCTACGACATGCCGTTGCTGATCGTCGTAATGAACAATGAGGCGCTGGGCTCCGAATACTACAAGCTCGACGCGCACAAGATGAAGAAGGAGCTGTCCTGCATCACGACGCCGGACCTGGGCGCGGTCGGGCGGGCGTTTGGCGGCCGCGGCTACCAGGTGCGGACTCCCGAAGACATGAAGAAAGCCACCGCCGACTTCGTTGCCAAGCCCGGTCCGATGATCGTCGACGCCCGGATCTCGCGCAGCGTCACCACGCTGCCATATCGCCGCATCCACTACGGGCAGGACGAGTAAAGGCAAGGCGAAAGGAGGAAGGCGAAAGGCGAAAGGAGAAAGGAGGAAGGATGAAGGATGAAGAAGGAGTGCGGGCAGAGTGTCGAGGAATGAGTGTCGAGTGAGGAAGAACGAACTGAGAATGCTTTTCCCCTCGACACCCGACACTCGTTACTCCGTCACTGCGTCACCTTCTGCACGTTGAACATCGGTTCGCCGCCCAACCAGTGCCCGAAGTTGGCGATGAACATTTCGGCACAGCGTTTCTCGTTGCCAGTGGAGGCCGCCGCGTTGTGCGGCGATACGATGACGTTGGGCAGGTCCCACAACGGCGAATCCGCCGGGAGCGGCTCGTGCGTGAATGCGTCGATGTGGGCGCCGGCGAGGTGCCCGCTGCGAAGCGCTTCTATCAACGCTGATTCGTCCACAACTTCACCGCGCGCGATGTTGATGAGCCGCGCGCCCTTGCGCATGCGCTTGATCGCGTCGGCATCGATGAGGTTGCGCGTCTCCTTCGTCAGGGGACAGGAAACCACCACCCAGTCGGCGCGCGGCAGCAGTTCGGGCAGCTTGGATGGATGGTGCATTTCGTCCACCGGGAATCATTGATGTTAACGTAATGGAGAGCGCATCCGAACCGGTTCTGCAATCGACAGAGGTCATTACATTACTTATATGAGTCACATCAATCCGTGGTACCAGCTCGGCTACGTCATTCCTCACGCCTATACCGACATGGATGCGTATCAGTTCTACCGCGTCGCTCCCGAGGGCATGATGCTCGTGACGACCGGCCTCAACTTTCAGGGGCACAGCCTCGAGGCCGTCGAGAACGAGCTGCCGACTTTCTGGCAGCGTGTCGATCTGCTCGCCAAGAAGAAGGTGGATCGCATCGCGCTCTCCGGCGTCCCGGTCGCCACATTCCTCGGGCGCAAAAGGATGCTGTCAACGCTCGCCGAGGCGCAGGACCGGAGTGGCCTGCCCTGCGACACGGATCTGGAAGCGCACATCGCGGTACTGAAGCATCTGGGCGCGACCCGGATTGCGCTTGCCACGAGATGGCATGAAACCACCACCGCGCCGCTCACCCGTTACCTGGCCGAGGCCGGCATCGAAGTCATCGCCAACCACTCGCGCGGCAGCACGTTCGCGCAGCACAAGACGGCCGACCCGAATGCAGACCACCAGCTCGCGCTCGAGCTGGGCGGCAAGGCGCTGCGCGAGGCACCGGAAGCCCAAGCGGTCCTCATGCCGGGCGGTTTGTGGCACGCCATGCATGCTGTGCCGATTCTTGAAGCGGAGTATGGCCGGCCGGTGCTGCTCAACATCCTCTCGACAACCTGGGCGGCGCTCCGTGCAGCGGGTGAGCGCATGGTGGTTCGTCCCGATCCACGGTGGGGAAAGGTGCTCGCCAGTGTGTGAAATGAGTGACGAGATACGGGTACGAGAAGAGGTAGCGCGTCGAGGGGCGGAGCAGGGGTCCCCGCTCGCGGGGATGCGACCCCCGGCGGCGCGCTGCGGCCGACACCAAGATGTCATGATCTCGCGATTGCCAACCCGAGGCCGCAGGTGACGAGGTGAGGGTGACAGGTATGGGCCTCGCTGTGGCTGGCCAAACCTCCTTCTTGGGAGTAGATTCTCGTCACGCTGCTACTTGAGAGGAAACCACGATGAACACCGCCGTACTCACCCACTACGAAATCGACGTCGAGGATGTGGAATACCTCCGCCATGGCAACAAACCGCTGCTCGCGCGCCTGTACAAGCCGCGCGGCAAGGGACCGTTCCCGGTCATCATCGACCTGCACGGGGGCGCCTGGTGCAAGAAGGACCGCACCAGCGATGTCGCAACGGGTGAGGCGCTGGCAAGAAACGGCGTGGTGATGGCAGCGCTCGATTTCCGGATGCCGCCCGAAGCCGCCTATCCGGCTTCTTTACAGGACGTGAATTACGCTATCCGCTGGGTGAAATTCCGGGCCGCGGAACTGGGCAGCCGCCCCGACATGATCGGCATCCTGGGCGTTTCGAGCGGCGGACATCAGGCCATGCTGGCCGCGATGCGGCCGAATGATCCGCGCTATGCCGCGCTGCCGCTTCCTGGCAAGGCGGCCGACGACGCGAGCGTGCGCTGCGTAGTCCTGTGCTGGCCGGTCATAGACCCGCTGGGCCGCTATCAATACGCGAAGAAACTGAAGGAAGGCGGCAATGCGAAGCAGGCCGACGAATGGATTTCCTGCCATGACCAGTACCTGGCAGGGCGAGGCAGCCATGGCCGAGGGCAATCCGACGATGGCGCTCGAGCGCGGCGAGCAGGTACTTTTGCCTCCCGTGCTGTACCTGCAGGGAACCGCGGACCCCGCACATCCACGTCCCAACCTCGAGCGCTTCATCGCGGGTTATCGCAAGGCGGGCGGCCGCGTGGAGCTGCACATGTTCGAAGGGATGAGCCAGGCATTTATTTCCGAACAGCCGACCGCGCCGGCTTCACTGGACGCGCTCGACAAAATCGTCGAGTTCGTTCACCGGGAGATACGCTGATCAAGACCGTGATGGGTGATGAGTGATGGGTGACGAGTAAAGCCTTAGTGGTCACACATCGCCGACATGAGGCCGGGCTCGATCGAGTCCGGCCTTTTTTCGTTTGCGAGAGGGCCTCGAGCCGCAGATACACGCAGATACACGCAGATTTCGAATACGACCTCAGGAACGACTTCGCAGGACATCTTCGATTGCGTGAAAGTGTTTCGGGTTTGCGCCGTACCCTTCCGTGACTGATTGGATTTTATCTGCGTTTATCTGCGTTTATCTGCGTCTGAATTGATCTAGGTGTTTTCTTGCATCCGTGTTTATCCGTGTGTATCTGTGGCTCAGTCTCTCTACGTGCCGGACTTTGGTACCGTTACCCCGACCAGCGTGTCGCGCGTGAGAATTCCGGCGAGCCGCTCTTCGCTCCAGTTCTCGGTCCCTGCCGGGCGCATCGGGATCACGACGTAGCGCATGTCGGCATTGGAATCGTGCACCCGCACGGTGATGTGATCGGGAAGCACGGTGCCGAATTCCTTCAACACCGCGCGCGGCTCGAACACCACGCGCGAGCGGTAATTCTTGCTCTTGTACCAGGTGGGCGGCATCCCCAGCAGTGCTCGCGGATAGCACGAGCACAAGGTGCAGACGATGACGTTGTGCACCTCGGGCGTGTTCTCGACCGCGATAAGACGGTCGACCTCGAGATCGATGCCGAATTCCGTGCAGGCGGCTTTGCCATCCTCGAGTAGACGTTTCTTGAATTGCGGGTCGGTCCAGGCGTGGGCGACGACCCGCGCGCCGCGGTACGGAAGGTCCTCCTCGAACTGCTCCATCCTGCGCCGGATCTGCTCCGCGGTGATCACGCCTTTTTGCTCCATGAGCTCCTGCATCGCCCGGCTCATGATCTCGTACTCCCCCGGCGGTCCGTCGTCGTGTTCGGTCACAGGCGCATGCGGGTGATCGCCATGGTCGTGGTCGCCATGCGCGTGGGGCTTCTTGGCGTAATAATCAAACGCGTGATCGCTCATGCTTTCTCCTTGGCCACTGGGGCCCGAGAATCTTCGGATGAGACAGGTGCCAGCCAATGCTCGAAGATTTCCATTTCGATGATGTCTCGGGCCGGTCCCTGATAGCGGGGCCAGACGTCTTTCTGGACGAATCGCACGCGGTACAGCACCTTCTTGGGCTCGCCGTCGAAGCCGTAGGCCAGCTCCTCCGGATTGGGAAACGCCCCGCAGATGCGCTCGATCACTCCCGTCTTGCCGCGTATGTAATACGGCGTGCGGCGGTGTCCCGGGGGAAAGCTCCTCTTTACTACGACCCTGTCGCCAACGTTGTAACGGTGGCCGGGCGCGGGCGCGTAGGTCGACGCAACGCCGGCCTTACCCTCACTGTGCGCGGCCGGCATTATCGCTTCGCCCCTTTTTTGACGGGCGCGTCCTTTTTCTCGGGAACCTCAAAACGCGCGCGGATCTCATCCATCTTGGCACGCAGCTCCTGATCGGTGAAATATCCCTTCTCGAGGAGGACAGTCCGTAGAGCAGAAGTCGTCTTCTCGAAGTATTCGAGCTTCGCGTAGTCGACGAGATCTTCCGCCGCGCGCCGTAGCTCGTCGGTCCGGACGATGCCGGCCCGGTTAAGACTGGAACGCAGGGCGTTCGCCTGCCTCTCCCAGAACTTCATGCCGTGGTCGACGGTTTCCACCGGCCCGGCTTCTTCGCCGCCTATGTCCTGGGGACCTTTGTTCAACCGTGTGTCGGACATCGTCGGGTAACCTCGATGAAAACCAGTAGGATATTCAGTACTCGTGATCGAAACAACCGTACGAGCGGCGGGGAACGGGCCCGAAGGTGTCAGGAACCTTCGAGTTTAGGGTTCGTGACACCTTTTTTCCCGTTCCCCCCGCACCCCCCGTCGCACGATGAATTCTCCTCGCGAGTGACGAGACGGGGGCACTCCTAATCGAACAGTATCTTGCGCATCCGTTCGAGTATTTCCGGAGAGGGGATGCCCTGCGTCGAGCCGCTTACCGAGGTGAAAAATAGCAGCGAGAAATTGTCCGCGAGTATCTCTTCCGCGTGAAACAAATATTGCGTGTTGCGGCCCACCTGCTCGGAAAGCCCCTCCAGTTCCTGTGGCGCCACCCCGCCTGCCTGCGCGCCATCGCGCGCCCGGCACTCGGCCCCCCGGCGATCAACCAACAGCCAGGCTACGTGGACCTGCTTGATAAATCCCCCTCGCGGGTCGATATCCGCGGACGGAAACCGTATGTACGGAAGAGCGTCCACCGGCTGCCCCTGGTAGCGAACCGAAATCGTATGGCGGCTCTCGACCATATCGGGATTCGTGATCGCCAGCCTGGCGATCACCGGCGGGATAACGACGGTATCGCAACGCTGGAATCCGATAGCGCCGTACAGCCGCTCCTTCAGTTCGCTGTTCCCGCGGGTCAGCACGTGAAACATCTCGTGCGCGAGCAAGTGAGCCATGAGACCGGGAGCGCGCGCAAGGAAGCTCACGGGCACCACGATCGCCTGGCCGCGCGTGTGCGGGGAGTCGTCTTCGAGCGCGGCATCGGACTGGATGAGCAGTATGCGGCCGGGCATCCTCCACTTCATGCCTTCGAGAAAGCGCGCCAGCCGCTCGATGGGCAACGCCAGGTTACGCTGCTGCTCCTCCGTCCATTCCAGCGCTCTGTCCCGCATGAAACGCAGGAAACGCTCCTCGTCCACGGCGTCCGCGACCTTCAATTTCGCCGACCGCTCCAAGGCGGTAGTCGCGCGTACGTACTCGTCGCGGGCGCCCAGCACCGCTTGCGCCTCGGCAATGGTGGCAAAGACAAAGCTCGGCGCTGACGCTCCGGTGGAAGGCTGTGCCCGTGCCGGGAAGGCCGCGCTGGCAGCGAACAGCAGGAGGGCAACACCCGTCCCGAGCGGGGTTGTCATCGTTCCTTGCCCCATGAATCTCGCAAGGTGACTGCCCGATTGAATGCCGGCGCGCCTGACTTCGAGTCCACGCCATCGGCTACGAAATAGCCGTGCCGCTCGAACTGGAAGCGCTCCTCCGGTTGCGCTGCCTTCAGCGCCGGCTCGAGTTGTGCGGTGATGACTTTCCTGGAGTCGGGATTCAAGTCTCTCAGCCAGCTGTCTTCACCCGACCCACCCCCACCCTCACCCTCCCCCTGAGGGGGAGGGGATGAACGGCCCGGCTGCGGCACTTTGAACAAGCGGTCGTAGAGCCGCACTTCCGCAGCGCATGCATGCTTCGCGGAGAGCCAGTGGATGGCGCCCCTTACCTTGACCTTCTCCGCGCCGGGCGTGCCTGACCTGGTGTCGGGGTCGTAATTGCAGCGCACCGTACCGGTCGCTTTGTCATAGCCGGTGCATTCGACGACGTAGCCGTAGCGCAGGCGCACCTTGTTGCCGGGGAAGAGACGGAAATAGCCTTTGGACGGCGTCTCCATGAAGTCTTCCCGTTCTATCCACAGCTCGCGGGAGAACGGCACCTGGCGCTTGCCCCAATCAGGCTTCTGCGGGTGGTTGGGCACTTCGCAGAGTTCCTCCTGTCCCTCCGGGTAGTTCTCGATGACGAGCTTCACGGGGTCTAGCACCGCCAGGCGGCGCGGCGCAACCTCGTTCAGGTGCTCGCGCATGGAGTCTTCGAGCACGGAGTAATCGATCCAGGAATCGGACTTGGAGACGCCGATGCGGTCGGCAAAGATGCGGAATCCCTCCGGCGTGTAGCCGCGGCGGCGGGCGCCGGCCAAAGTCGGCATGCGTGGGTCATCCCACCCGTCCACATGGCCTTCATCGACGAGTTGGATAAGCCGCCGCTTGGAAAGCACGACGTAGGTGAGATTCAAGCGCGCGAACTCGATCTGCTGGGGCAGCGGGTGAGCGAGCAGTCCGCCCTCCGCGAGCCGCTCGAGCAGCCAGTCGTAGAACGGGCGCTGGTCTTCGAACTCGAGCGTGCAGAGCGAGTGCGTGATCCGCTCCAGCGCGTCCTCGATCGGGTGCGCGTAGGTGTACATCGGATAGATGCACCACTTGTCGCCCGTGCGGTGATGCGCCGCCTTGCGGATGCGGTAGATCGTCGGGTCGCGCATGTTGATATTGGGCGATGCCATGTCGACCTTCGCGCGCAGCACGTGCTCGCCGTCCTTGAACTTGCCGTCGCGCATCCCGCGGAAGAGCTCGAGGTTTTCATCGGGGCTGCGTTCGCGGTAGGGGCTGTTCCTGCCGGGCTCGGTGAGCGTGCCGCGCAGAGCGCGCATCTGCTCGGCCGAGAGGCTCTCTACGTAAGCATGGCCTGCCTCGATGAGGTACTCCGCCGCGCGGTACATGTGATCGAAGTAGTCGCTGGCGTAGTAGAGGTGCGGACCCCAGTCGAAGCCGAGCCATTTGACCGCGCTGATCATGGCATCGACGTATTCCTGCTCTTCCTTCTCCGGGTTGGTGTCGTCGAATCGCAGATGGCACGCGCCGCCGTAGTCGCGCGCGAGACCGAAATTCAGGCAAATGGACTTCGCATGCCCGATGTGAGGATAGCCGTTCGGCTCGGGCGGAAAGCGGGTGCGGATTTTTGCCGGGTCGGGCGGCCCGCCCTCATGCGCCTTCGCCGGTCCCGGCTTCCCGCCCCAACCGCGCTCCGCGTACTTGCCCGCAGCGAGGTCGGCTTCGATGGCTGCGCGAATGAAATTCGAGCCGGATGCCGGTTGCGGCTTGTGTTTTTTCGGTTTTGTGGCGTGCTCGGACATGCGCGCTATTCTAGCCGAATGCCCAGTTGCCAAAGCTTCACCGCCAAGCCGCTAAGGACGCGAGGTAGGTCAACAGCTTTACCACGAAGGACGCGAAGGAACGAAGGAATAATATTCGGAATTCAGATTCTTCAAATCGAAGGAGCTGCCCAAGCGCTAAGTCGCATGGAATCGTACGATCGAATTCGCCCCGGGGCGGTTGTCGATGATGACGTTCTGTCCCACCTCAGGGCGCCTGAACTCGATGGTTCATTTAGAACCGGTGAGCTCGGCACATAAAACTTGCGCAGAATGAGTTCTTCCGTCGTCCTGCGCGATGACCAAATGTCGTTGAAACATCGACTTTACCGCTGGCGCATCCAGCATCATCTGCTTATCTGGTTATTCGAGCTTGAAGCCGGTTTCCTTGATCAGCTTCGCCCAGCGGTCCCGCTGCTCGACCAGCCACTTGCCGAATTCGGGAGGAGTCATGGGCAGCGGCGTGGTGCCCTGAGTAGCGAGCTTCTCCTTGATGTCGGGAAGGTTGGTGATGCGGTTCACTTCGGCGTTGATCCTCCCCACGAGGTCCGGGGATATCTTCGCGGGCGCCAGGATGCCCTGCCAGGAGCCGGTCACGAACCCTTCGAGACCCGGCGTCTCACCGACGGTCGGCACGTCGGGGTAGTGCGGATCGCGCTTCTCGCTCGAGACCGCGAGCGCCCTCACCCTGCCGCTTTTCACGTGCGCTACCGTCTGCAGCATCCCGAGGAACAGCACGTCGCATTCGCCTCTCATGACCTGAAGCATCGATTCCGTTCCGCCTTTCCCGGGAATGGTGGTCCACTTGATGCCGGCGCGCTGCTCGAACAGCATGCCGGCGAGATGCGGCGCTCCCCCGAGCCCGGTCGCGAAGTTCAGCTTTCCCGGCTGCTTCTTTGCGAGCGCGATCAACTCCTTCACGTTGCGTGCCGGGACGTTCGGATGGACCGACAGCATATGCGAGGAATAGGAAACCATGGCGACCGGCGCCAGGTCGCGGACGATGTCGAACGGCAGCTTGAAGAGGCTGGGACTGATGGTCAGAGCGCCGACGTCCATCAGGATGAGCGAGTAGCCATCCGGCGCCGAGCGGACGAGCGCCTCCACCCCGATGTTGCCGTTCGCGCCCGGCCGGTTGTCCGGGATGATCTGCTGGCCCCAGCTTTCGGTCAGCTTGGCGCCGACCATACGCGTCAGGATATCGGAGGTGCCGCCGGGCGGGAACGGCACGATCACGCGGATCGGCTTGGCTGGATAATTTTGCGCCACACTTGCGTGCCCCAAAATTATGAGTATAAGACCAATCAAAATTGCGGTCTGCCGACTCATGGTTCCTCCTGAATTGTCCTATGATTGGATTTCCAATTTCAGGAATATGCCGGACAGCGAAGCAGGCATATTCCTAAATGATCCGTTGCTTGATCGCCGCGAGTACCTCGTCGAGCTTGAACGGCTTGGTGATGTAGTCGTTGGCGCCAAGCTCCACCCCCCACTTGCGGTCGTAGATGCGCGTGCTGGCGGTGAGGAAGATGAAAGGTATGTGCGAGGTGGTGACGTTCTCCCGCAATGAGAACAACACGCCGAAGCCGTCCATTTCCGGCATGGCGATGTCGCAGATGATGAGGTCGGGCAGCTCCGATATCGCCATTTCCACGCCCACCGCGCCGTTTTCCGCCGCGAGCACCTCGTACCCTTCCGCCTTGAGGAAGCGCCCGAGGTTGGCGCGCAGCTCGGCTTCGTCCTCGATCACCAGTATCTTCGCCATCTCGTTATCCTCTGATTCAGCCGTGGCTTAAATTGCACCTGCCATCGGCGCCGGCGCCAGCGCTCTTAATCGAACGGGATCGTCACGCAGAAACGGGTGCCTGTCCCGGGTTTGCTCTCTACGCTCACGCTACCGCCATGCAGGTCGAGCGATTTCTTCACGATCGCAAGCCCCAGGCCCGTGCCCGCGATATTGCCGACGTTACGCGCCCGATGGAAGGTCTCAAACAGCCGCGCCTGATCGTCGGGAGGGATGCCGATGCCGTAGTCATTGACCTCGAACACGGCCTCGCGCGCGGCCACGCGCACCCGGAATTCGATCTTGCCGCCGTCGGGCGAATACTTGACGGCGTTCGATATCAAGTTGGTGAGTGCGTGATGCAGGAGCTTCTCGTCCACGCGCACCGGAGCGCGCGGGCCTTCATACGAGAGCGCGAGCGCATACATGTCTCCGGCGGCCAGCTGCATTTCGCCGGCCAGCCGGGTGCAGAACGCATGGAGATCGGTCGGCGCCGGGTTGAACGCGAGCATGTTCGCTTCGGCCTTGCCGATGGTGAGCACGTTGTCGAGCATCTTGGTCATGCGCTCGACGCCGTTGCGTATGCTGCGGTAGAGATCTTCGCTTTCCTCGGGCGGCAGCCGGTCGGCGTAGTGCTGGAGCAGCTCGGCCGAGGACAGGATGGTGGCGAGCGGCGTGCGGAATTCATGCGAAGTCATGGAGACAAAGCGCGACTTCAACTCGTTCAATTCGCGCTCTCTCTCCAGCGCCCTGCGGATGTCCTCCTCTGCGCGCTTGTGGTCGGTGATATCGAGGAACGTCCAGATCGTGCCCTTGTCGAGATCGTCGGGATCGACATAGTTGCCGTAGATCTGGCACCAAATCAAAGTCCCGTCCTTGCGCTTCTGCCAGCGCTCCGTTACGCACGGCCGGCCCGAGGCGAGGATCCGGTACGCGGTATAGCCGAACGCCTCGTAGCTCTCCTGGTCGGGAAAATGCACCTGCGAGAGCTGGCCGATCAGCTCCTCGCGCGCGTAGCCCATCATGCGCGCGAAAGTCTCGTTGACCCAGAGATGACGGCGGTTCACCGAGAACGAAATCCCGACGAGCGTGCTCTTCAATATGACGTCGCGCTCGGCCAGCGAGCGTTGCAGGTTCTGCTGCAGCTCCCGGGTCCCGGTGATATCGACGTTGGTCCAGACGGAGCCGCGGTCGGGGTCGTTTGGATCCACGGCCTTGCCGGAGATCTGGACCCAGATGAGCGAGCCGTCCTTGCGTTTCATCTGCTGCTCGGTCACGTAGGGATCGCCCGGCTTGATCAACGGGTAGGCGGCGGTGCCGAAGGCTTCGAAGCTCTTGCCGTCGGGATACAGCAGGGAAGAGTGCTGCCCGATCAGCTCGTCGCGCTCGTAGCCCAGCATGCGCGCGAAGGTCCCGTTGACCCACAGTAACCGGAGGTCTTTGGCGAGCGCGATGCCAACCAGCGTGCTCTCCAGCACTTCCCCCTCGAACAACGTTCGCTTGAATTCGTCTCGCAGCCTTTGCGCGGTGGTGGTGGGAGCTTCGGTCGTCATGCGCTCGAACTGCTGCTCGTTTGTTCTGAACGGCGGGTTATCGGCTATTCTATACCGGCCTCATGAAACCCTATATCTCGGGCGTGCTGCGGCAGCTGGCGGACGGCGAATTTCATTCCGGCGCGGCGCTCGCGCGAACTCTCGACGTTTCGCGCGCAAGCGTGTGGAACGCCGTACGCGAGCTGGAGGCGAGTGGCCTTGCCGTCTACAAGGTGCATGGCCGTGGCTATCGGTTGCCGGCCCCGCTTACCTTGCTCGACCCGTTGCTTGTCGAGCGCGAGCTCGGCGCGGCCGCGTCGCGCTTTGGCCTCGAAGTGGTCGAAGTCGCGTCTTCGACCAACGCTTTGCTGCTCGACCGCGCGGCGGCAGGCGCCGCGACCGGGTCCGTGATTGCCGCCGAGTGGCAATCCGCCGGACGGGGACGCCGCGGGCGGGTGTGGCACACCGGGATCGGCGGTGCGCTGGCGTTTTCGCTGCTGTGGCGCTTTACGCAGGGCGCGGGCGGGCTCTCCGGCCTGAGCCTCGTCGTGGGCGTCGCGCTGGCGCGCGGACTGAATGCGATCGCCGGGTTGCGCGCCGGCCTGAAATGGCCGAACGACATCGTGTCGGAAGGGAAGAAGCTCGGCGGTATCCTGATCGAGCTGTCGGGCGACGTGCTCGGTCCCAGCACCGCGGTGGTCGGCATCGGGCTGAACGTGCGGCTTTCCCAGAGAGTGCGTCTCGCGATCGATCAGCCGGCGACCGACATCGAAAGCCTCATTGAGGAACAGGTGGACCGGAACGCATTGCTTGCCAGTCTGCTGCTCGAGCTCGACCGCGCGTTGAGCGTGTTCGCGGCGGATGGCTTCGCGCCGTTTCGCTCCGAATGGGAGCAACACCACGCGCACCAGGGTAAGACCGTAACGCTGCTGCTTCCCGACGGCCGCAGCGAACGCGGACGGGTGCGCGGCGTGGCGGAGGACGGCGCGCTGGTGTTGGACACGCGCGGCGGGTCGAAACGCTTTCACAGCGGTGAGGTCAGCTTGCGAGCCGCGCCAGGCGCGGCCGGCAAGCTGACCTAACTAGGGAAATACAATCAAGCCACAGATACACACAGATGAACACAGATAAGATCAAAAGCAGGACCGACAAACACCAGCCACCCCTGTATTTGTTTTTCATCCGTGTTTATCTGTGTTTATCTGTGGCTGATATGCGGTTCAGCGAGGCGGGCGCGTGAAAGTGCTCGCGGTCGATGCCGGCAACAGCCGGATCAAGTGGGGCCTGCACGACGGCGAGGCCTGGCTCGTGCAGGGCTGGGCCGACACGGCGCGCGCGGCGCGGCTCGGCCGCGCATGGGCGAAACTCCCGCGTCCCGACACCGTAATCTCGTGCAATGTAGCCGGTCCGGACGTGCAGCGTACGATCATCATGGCGGCACGCGGACTGGGCTGGCCGGTGCGGTTCGTGGTGAGCCGCGCGCGCCAGTGTGGGGTGGTCAGCTCGTACGGGCGTCCCTCCCAGCTGGGGCCGGACCGATGGGCGGCGTTGATCGGCGCCTGGCATCTCTACCGCGGTCCGTGCGTGGTAGTGAACGCCGGTACCACGATGACGGTCGACGCCCTGGACGGCGAAGGAGTATTTCTGGGTGGCATGATAATCCCCGGGATCGACCTGATGCGCGAAGCACTGACACGCAGCACAGCAGGATTAGGCCCCCACGCCGGGCGCTTCGCCTTTTTCCCGGCGCGCACGGCCGACGCGATCATGAGCGGCGCGTTGAACGCGCTGGCGGGCGCCATCGAGCGCATGGACCGCTTCATGCGCGAAGCCGGACTCTCCGCGCCACTCTTCGTCGTGTCCGGCGGCACAGCCGGGCTCCTCGCGCCGCAGCTTAACGTCCCGGCCGAGGTTGTGGATAATCTGGTTCTCGAGGGCCTGCTGTATATTGCCTTCGAGTCAACGCGTGAATGGTGAATCGTGAAGCGTGAATCGAAAGGACCTGTGTCGAGCGTCATCGGATCACGGATCACGGATCACGGATTACGCCGTCCAGAGGTGGACCGTCAGTCGTCAGTCGTCAGCCGTCACCGGTTCTGCTCGTGAGAGCACTGTTCCTCCTGCTGGTGCTGATAAACCTCGGCTTCTTTGCGTACGCGCACGTGGCACGCGAGGCCGGTGCACCGAGCCAGATTCCGCAGCTCGAAGTGAGTCCCGAGAAGATCAAGTTGGTGAGGAGCACGAGCGCACCGGACAGGGCGCGTCCCGAGAAGGGAAGCACGGCGGTGCAGGGGGCCGCGGCGTCCGCCTGCCTCGAATGGGGTATTTTTGCAGGTCCGGAAATCGCGCGCGCCGACACGGCGCTCGCGCGGCTCGACGTGCCACAGGACAGGATCGAGCGAGTGGTGGCGGATGCCGGCGGTTACTGGGTTTACATACCGCCGCTCAAGTCCAAAAACGAGACGGACCGCAAGATCGGCGAGCTGAAAGCGCTCGGGATCACCGACTTTTTCCTCGTGCAGGACAGCGGGCAATGGCGTAACGCCATTTCGCTTGGCATTTTCCGGACGGACGAAGCCGCTCGGGGCTTCCTCAACAAGCTGAAGGACCGGGGTGTGCGCTCAGCAGTCGCCGAGCGGCGGGAGAATTTTTTGAAGCAGATCGCGTTCATGGTGCGCGAGCCGGACCCAGCCATGGTCGCGCGGCTGGCGGCATTGCAGAAGGAATTTCCGGGCAGCGAGCTGAAGGCGACGTCGTGCCCCGCGGTTACCGCGGCTAAGGGGTGAGAAGCCAAAGCCTCAACACGAAGGACACGAAATCACGAAGGAAACCAGAACAATAATTGAACCGCCAAGACGCCGAGGCCGCCAAGAAAACCAGGAACAATTGGCCACAGATGCACACAGATAAACACAGATGAAGATCGTGGTGAAGCATTGCCCTCATCCCTCCACCCGCGTCCCTCAATAATTGTCGCCAAGACACCATGAATTCAATCGTCAGCAGTTTAGCTGAGACGCTCGCTTCAATTGCCGCAGTTCTCGGTTCCTATGACTTCGCATTCATTATTTTCGCTGTAACGACATACTTGGTGCTGGCGGTGCCGTCCTCGTGTTTCGCTGGCACGTCACCAAGAAGTGCAATCCGCCGCACGACAGCAAAATAAAAAAAGCTTAATGCTCTGCGCACCTGTACTGACAACGTTCGTGTCCGCCGTATTACCTGCTGGTGCTACTTTATTCTGGTTAACGTATACGACTCTGATGACGAGTCAAGAATATCTAGTGATGCGATATCTATTCAAGCATGCCGGCCTAACAACGACATGAACCCGGACCGCAAAGTGCCCCTGAGCAGCATGACGCTAGAAAGTTTAGAGATGATCCGCATAGGCTTCCTAACACTGCAGTGAAGAGCAACGCTTTACCGGTGCTCCGCGCTACGCCGGCCCATCTTGCCGCGAACGTCATGCCTCATGGAGAACCTCCGCATGAAGCCACGGATCACTCTTATCACTCTCGGAGTTGACGACCTTGAAAGGGCGCTCCGGTTCTATCGCGATGGCCTTGGCCTAAAAACGGGGGGCATTGTCGGCACGCAGTTTGAGCATGGCGCGGTAGCTTTCTTTGACCTGCAGGCTGGTCTAAAGCTTGCAATCTGGCCACGCCAGAGCATTGCCCACGATGCGGGAATCCCTCTGGGCAGGCCAAGCCCGACCGAATTCACGGTTGGGCACAATGTATCCTCAAAGGCGGAAGTCGATGCGGTAATGGAACAAGCGGGAAGGTCAGGTGCGGTTATCGTGAAACCGGCCCACGATACTTTTTGGGGAGGCTACGCGGGCTACTTCCAGGACCCTGACCAGCATCTGTGGGAGGTCGCGTGGAACCCCCAGTGGGTTGTTCAGGAGTGAGAAGGAAAAGCGAGACGACTGACGGGTGACGACTGATGAGAACAGGTTGAACCGCCAAGACGCCAAGCTCGCCAAGAAGACCAAGAACAATTAGCCACAGATACACACAGATAAACACAGATCAAGATCATGGCGGAGCATGATTCAACAACGTGTTGATCCAATGACGCATTGACGTGCAGCTAGCGGGAAGCTTACCGTGATGAATCGCATTTCGTGCAACTATTAGCAGTTAGGCTTGTGAGCGCACCCTCTGAGAATGAGACTTGGATTGTCGCCACCGGCGATGCCGTCATCCAGAAGAAGGCCAGCGACGGCATCACGAGTTTGTCGCCCGAGGAGCGACTCATCTATTGTCTGTGGATCGCAGACTACGGTATGCGCAACGCTGGAGACCTCGACACCGCTCGCGACCTATACGCAGACTTCCAACAGAAGCCTCTCACCTCGCCAAGGAACTTTCGCTCGCGTTCACGCGCGAATCCTTCTCGCTTCCAAAGGAGCTTCTCCAGGAGCAGTACTTCGATCGTTTCGACCGCATCTGCAATGAAATCAAAAACGCTTAACTTTAGCTGCTGCGGACGGGTCGCCAGCGACGTGCCATATTCGATGTTTGTGCGGATCCGCCGCAGAGCACAGCGTTAAGCCATCCGATCTTCGAATTTCTTGGCGTGCTTCGCGTCTTTTTCGGTGAGACGTTATCGGCGTCCATCGGCGGCGGATATTGAGGACTGAGGGAAGAGGGATGAGAATCTGACGCGTTCCTGGTGTTGGATCTTATCCGTGTTTATCTGTGTTTATCTGTGGCTCATTGTGCTTGGTTTCCTTGGCGTCTCAGCCTTGCCTTTCATCACCCATCACTCATCACCCGTCACTCATCACGCCCTTTCGTTGAGCGGATGCGGCCGAGCAGCGCCGTCGTCGAGCGCTCATGCACGAACGGAATCGAGAGAACCGTTCCGCCCCACCCGCGCACCTCCGCCGCGCCGACGATTTCCTCGGGCTTCCAGTCCCCGCCCTTGACCAGCACGTCCGGCTTGACCGTCAGGATCAGCTCCAGGGGGGTTTCCTCCTCGAACCAGGTAACGAGCGTCACCGCTTCCAGCGCCGCGACCACCGCGAGCCGGTCTTCGAGCGGATTCACCGGCCGGTCGTCGCCCTTGCCGAGCTGGCGCGCAGAAGCGTCGGAGTTGAGCGCGAGCAGCAGGCTCGCGCCGAGCGCGCGCGCCTGCGCGAGGCACGTGACGTGCCCGCGGTGCAGGATATCGAAGACGCCGTTGGTGAATACCAGCGGCCGCTCGAGCCGCGCCACACGCGCGGCGAGCTCAGCAGGGGGACAGATCTTGGTTTCGAATGGAAGACCGGAGACGCCGTGAGTCGTCGGTCGTGAGGGGTGAGTTCTGGGTCGCTTCTTTTCGCTTTGTTCTCCCCTCATCCCTCGTCCCTCGTCCCTCATCCCTCATCCCTCAGTCCGTGTACTCGAAAACCCGCACCACCTTGCGTACCCCGCTCGTGGTGCGCGCGATATCCGTGGCGTCGTTCGCTTCCTGCTTCTTCACGAGGCCGAGCAGATAGACTACGCCGTTCTCGGTGACGACTTTGACGTGCACCGGGCTGAATTTCCGGCCGTCCACGAAGCGCGCCTTGACCTTGGAAGTGATGACGGTGTCGTTGGTGCGAGAAGAAAGCGGGGCGATGGCACCCACGGCAAGCTCGTTGTAGACGACGCGCACGTTCTCGACCGCTTTGGTAACGCGCTCCGCCTCTTCCCTGGCCGCGGCGTCGGGCACTTCACCGGTGAGCAGCACGGCTCTGTTGTAGCTCGTCACGTTGACATGAATGTTGCCCTTCAGGCCGTCGCGGATGCGGTCCGACGCCTTCCCCTCGATGCGCTGGTCCTCGGCCATTGTGCCCACCGTGCGGCGGTCTTCGCCGACCAGGAATCCGCCAGCCGCCGCCGCGCCGCCCACTACCAGCGGCGCACAGCCGTGCAGCAGCGGCAGACTTGCAACCAACATCAAGATCGCATAGCGCATCATTCAACTCCCAGTAAGAGACAATCGATGGCGTCGCACAGGCAGTGCAGCGTGAGCAGGTGCACTTCCTGTATCCGCGCCGTGCTCTGCGCCGGCACGCAGATATGGACGTCGTCAGGCAGCAGCACTTCGCCCGTTCTGCCGCCGTCATGGCCGGTCAACGCGATCACTCCGATCTGGCACTCGTGCGCGGCCTGCACCGCGGCGACTACGTTGCGCGAATTGCCGCTGGTGGAAATCGCCAGCAACAGGTCGCCAGCCTGTCCCAGCGCGCGCACCTGCTTGGAGAATATCTGCTCGTAATCGTAGTCGTTGGCGATCGAGGTAAGCGTCGAAGTGTCGGTCGTCAACGCCATCGCGGCGAGGCCGGGACGCTCCATCTCGAAGCGGTTCAGCATTTCGGCGGAGAAATGCTGCGCGTCGGCCGCCGATCCGCCGTTGCCGCAACTCATGATCTTGCCGTCCTGTTTCAGGCACTGCACCATGCGCTCGGCCGCGGCGGCGATCGGCCCGGCGAGCGCGTCCATCGCTTGGAGCTTTAGATGCGCGCTTTCGGAAAAGTTCTCGCTGATGCGGGTGATGAGATCCAAGTTATCGGGGCCGATGTAGGGCGGCGAGGGAAATATTCCCTCATTCGCTAGCTCCTATTGTACCGATGTAGAGGAGCATGAGGGGAATATCGCCTCATTCAAGTTGCTCTTCTATGTTGTGCCGATGTAGGGGAGCATCAGGGGAGAGCGATAGCGAGGGGTCCATCCCCTCATTGCCTTCATATTGTACCGGCCGCGCCGGTCATTCACCAAACGCGTTCGCGATCCATTCGATCTGCTGGGGGCTTCCGCTCATGAGCACGACATCGAAGCGGCACGCGCAGTGCGTGCCCTGCCGCGCGAGGTAGTGGCGGGCGGCGGCGAGCAGGCGCCTGCGCTTGGCAGGGGTGATGCTCTCGGCGGCGCCGCCGTAAGCCTGCGAAGTCCTGGCGCGCACTTCGACGAACACGACGGTCGCGCCATTGCGCGCGATCAAGTCGATCTCGCCGAACTTGCAGCGGTAGTTGCGCTCGATGATCTTGAGTCCCTTGGCCGCGAGAAACGCGGCGGCGCGGGCCTCGGCGTCTCCACCGGCACTGCGGGTCACCGGACCTCATCTGAGATCTTGAGCTTGCCGTCACTGAATTGCGCGGCGGTAAGACCGCGCTCGAAGTTATGGTCGGCTCCGAGCGTGAGGCGCCCGATCACGCCATCGAGTATCACGTTGGTCTTGCCGGAAAGAATCTCCTGGGAGACGCGGAACGCGTCGATGCCGAGCGCATAGAAGCGATCGAGGTCGGCGTCGCGGTGATCGGGGCGCGGATAAACCATCACCGCCGGATGCTCCGGCTGCAGGAGCCAGGGCATGTCGAGAAAGCGCACGTTCGCGAGGTCAAAACCGGCGAGCGGACTCGTGTTCCCCGGGTACACATGCGAGGTCGCATATGGAGCGAGTGTTCTGAGATAGGGGCGCGCCTGCCGCGCGCGCGGGAAGTCGAGCGCGAGGAACACCATGTCGGCGAGACCCAGCCCCACCGCCTGTCTGATGCGGACGAGCTCCGACTGGTCGGCGCTGAACGGGATTTCGGCGACGTGCTTTCCGCCGAGGCGCGTGAACTCCAGAACGAACGCCTGATGTATGCGCTTGAACAGCGGCGTGTCCGCGTACAGCGTGATGGCGTTCTGGTGTCCTTCCTGATAGGCGAGCTGCGCTACCTGACGCGCTTCGGCCTCGGCGTGGAGGCTCAACACGTAGAGGTCGCGTTGCGGTGCGGTGCGGCGGTCGGGAACATTGAGGGCTATCGTCGGCACCATCACCAGCGCGCTCTCCACGACGGCCGACACGCCGCTGCGCGTGAGCGGCCCTACGATGAGGCGCGCGCCGTTCTCGAGTGCGCGCCGGTAGTTTTCGACGATCACGCGCTCGTCGTCGCTCACCGGGTAGACCCGCAGCGGTAATGCCCCGCGACCCTGCACCTTGGCCGCCGCGAGAAACCCGTTCCTGACCGCTTCGGCGTGCTTCACGAACGGCGGTGCATCGAGCGGGAGCAAGAGCGCGATGTGCGGAACCACCGGCGCTGCTCCCGCGTTCGGCGTTTTATCGGAACGCTCCGCCGGCGCGGGTTTCGCCGGCGTGGGGGCAGTGCCATCAGGCGTGAGGGGCACCGCCACATCAAGCGGCGGTGGCGACTTCGCGGGCGCTGTCACCGCTTCGCTGGCCAACGCATATCCGCCACCGTATAGTATCGCCGCAGCGAGGGTGACGACGACCAGCCGATGGAGCACGCCGCAGCGCATGGGGGAGCAGACCAGCAAGGCAGAGCGACATTATATGTAGTGGCCACGCCGATTGGAAATCTTCGCGACATCAGTGCGCGCGCCCTGGACGTGCTGAAGAGCGTGGATGCGGTGGCGGCCGAGGACACCCGGGTGACCGCCCGCTTGCTCGGCCATTATGGCATCGCCAAGCGCCTGATTTCGGTGCACGAGCACAATGAAAAGCGCGCGATCAAGGATGTGTTGAGCCTGCTAGAGGCTGGAAAATCGCTGGCGCTGACCAGCGACGCGGGGACGCCTGCGGTCTCCGATCCCGGCGCCCTGTTGGTGGGAGCGGTGCGCGATGCGGGATTTGCGGTGACGCCGATTCCAGGGCCGAATGCCGCGGTGACGGCGCTGTCCGCCGCAGGGTTCGCCGCGCCGCATTTCCTCTTCTATGGTTTCCTGCCGCCGCGTGCGGCGGAGCGCCGCCGGGCGCTGGCGCAGCTCGCGCCGCTGCTCTTTACACTCGTATTCTATGAGGCCCCGCATCGCGTCATGGCTTGCGTGGCCGACCTTTGCGCAACGCTGGGCGGCGAGCGCCGGATCGTCATCGCGCGCGAACTGACCAAGCTCTTCGAGGCCATACACCAGTGTGCCCTCGCGGACGCCGAGGCGTGGTTCAAGCGGGACCCGAACCGGACGCGGGGAGAATTCGTGCTGATCGTGGAAGGCGCGGGTGCGCGCCCGCGCCGCGAAGATCCAGGCGCGCACCGCACGCTCGAGATCCTGTTGGACGCGCTGCCGCTGAAGCAGGCGGTGAATCTGGCAGTGAAACTGACCGGCGGCAGAAGGAACGAGCTCTACAAGCTAGCGCTCGCGCTGAAGAAGAAGCGTGACTCGTGACCGGTGACCCGTGAGCCGCAGCATCACCATTACCCGGCCCGATGATTGGCATCTGCACCTGCGCGACGGCGAGCAAATGCGCGCGGTGCTGCCTGATACCGCGCGGCGTTTCGGCCGCGCGATCGTAATGCCCAATTTGAAGCCGCCGGTCACGAGCACTCAGGCCGCGCTGCGCTATCGGGAGCGCATCCGCGCTGCGCTTCCTGCCGGTGTCCAATTCGAGCCGTTGATGACTCTTTATCTCACCGACAACACCGCGCCGGAAGAAATCGGCAAAGCGTGGGAAAGCGGAGCCGTGCATGCGGTCAAGTACTACCCGGCGGGGGCCACGACCAACTCCGAATCGGGAGTCACCGATCTCAAGCGCTGCTACCGGGTGTTCGAGGCGATGGAAAAGCACCGCATGCCGCTGCTAATGCACGGCGAGGTGACCGATGACGGCGTGGACGTTTTCGATCGTGAGCGGATATTCGTGGAGAAAGTGCTCACGCCGCTCATCGAGCGCTTTGCCGGCTTGAAGATCGTGATGGAGCATATCACCACGCGCGAGGCCGCGCGGTTCATTGCCTCAGCGTCGCGCCGTGTTGCGGCCACCATCACGGCGCACCATCTACTGCTCAACCGCAACGCGCTGTTTCAGGGCGGCCTGCAGCCGCATCATTACTGCCTGCCGGTCGTCAAGCGCGAGGAGCACCGCCTGGCGCTGGTGCACGCGGTGGTGAGCGGCAGCCCGAAGTTCTTCCTCGGCACCGACAGCGCGCCGCACCCGCGCAATGCCAAGGAGGCGGCGTGCGGGTGTGCGGGCATCTACACCGCGCACGCCGGCATCGAGCTCTACGCCGAAGCCTTTGCCGCCGCCGGCGTGCTCGACAAGCTCGATGCGTTCGCGGGAGGGTTCGGAGCGGAATTCTACGGAATGCCGGTCAATCGTGAAAAAATCACGCTGGTGGAAGAATCTCGTCCGGTGCCGCCGGAGATTCCGTTCGGCGCCGATGCGCTGGTGCCGTTCCGGGCCGGCGGCAGCGTTGCGTGGAGACTAGGTTCTGTGTAAGCGCCGTGCCGCGTCGCCCGTTAAGCCGATAATGAGCGTCGTAAAAAAGGGTGACTCCGCTCATCCCTCACCCCCCCGCCCCTCTCCCGGAGGAGAGGGTGCGCCGGAGCTTGGAGCAGGGTCCGCCCCCTTGTGGGGATGCGACCGCGGAGGCGCACATAAGCACGCGAATTATCCGGCGCCGCATCCCGCTACGGGGTGGCCGGCGGAGCGTGGAGCAGGGACCCGCTTGCGGGATGCGTGGAGCCGGCCGTTGGAGCGTCGTACGCCGGCCCATTCGCATCTCCGGGGTCAGATTCCCCAAGAAAAATCCTTGGGGCCCCTCTTCCGCCCTTCGACGCGTCATCCATCGGCAAGCCGACGGAGTCCTGCTCCGCCCTCCGCGGGCGCCTTCGAGGTGCAAATGCGCTCTCGGCATTTGCACGAGATTCTATGATGGGACACGCGCACGCGGACCCGCATACCACTCTTGCGCTCCGCCACTACTCGAAGCTCAAGCTACCGCCCGGCGACCTGTGGATCTTCGGCTACGGGTCGCTGATGTGGCATCCCGAGATTCCGTACGTGCAATGGGCGCCCGCGCTGGTCTTCGGCTATCACCGCGCGCTGTGCATCTATTCGAGCCGCTGGCGCGGCACACCCGAGCGTCCCGGCCTGGTGCTGGGGCTGGATCGCGGCGGCGCGTGCCGCGGCATCGCGTTTCGCATCAAGGCGGCCGATGTGCCATTCGCGCTCGAAGCGCTGTGGCAGCGTGAGATGAGGCGGGCGGTGTATCAACCGCGCGCTGCTACCGGCGCGGCTGCCCGATCGGGAAACGCGGGTCCTTACCTTCATCGCCGATCCGCACCACGCTGGCTATGCGGGAAAGCTGTCGGTCAAGCAGACGGCGCGACTGGTCGCGACATGTCATGGCGACCGGGGCCCCAATCTCGACTACATCACGCGCACCGTAAATCACCTGGCGGAGCTCGGCGTGCGCGACCACAATCTGCAGCGCGTGCTCGTCGCCGCCCGCGCCCTCTGCGAGCGCGGCTAAACGCAAATTCCTCCGCGAAGACCGTTCACCGTGCGATGGGGGGGTGCGGGGGGGAACGGGAAGGGCCCGATGTTTTGCCGGAAGGGGCCCGTTCCCCGCCCTCGTTTATCGGGGGGTGCGGGGGGAATGGGAAGGAGGGTGTCAGGAACCCTAAGCTCTAAGGTTCCTGACACCTTCGGGCCCGTTCCAGGCCGCCCCTATGGAAACGCCGGAATCGTAGGCTCGAAGCCGCCGGATACAGCCTCGGGATGGCGGCGGGCGATGAGCTCCCTGATTTCCTGCGCGCGCCGCATCGGCACATCTACCATCATCAGCACCTTGCCCCGCTCGATCTCGGGATGAAAAGCCTTGAGCTTGGAATTAGGCACGGCGCTAGCCGCCATGCTGGAGGCCCACGCGCCGAACAACGCGCCGAACAGGGCGGCGAGCAGCACGGTCACCAGCTGCAAGGACACGCCCCGCGGAGGGAACAGCACGATCAAGAGACCGCCGATGATGCCGGCAACGCCTCCGATGGTCATGCCCAACTGCGCGCCGTGCACGACGTCGGTCTTCTGCAGCACGTTCGCCTCCGGCAAGTCATCGGGCAAGGTATCGCGCCGGGCGAGGAAATGAATATGCTTGATCTCGATGCGCGCGAGCAGCATCTCGTTCAACATACCGCGCGCGCTGTCAATATCGGGGAGGATGAAGTACAACCGGCGTCGCATCAGCATGTTTTTCTCCTCTAGCTGTGAACCGCGGGCGAACCACTCCGTCGCAATTAGAGAGGAGCGTGTGGCTGAAGGTTCAAGCGCGGGCCCGTGCGCGTTTTGGCGCCAAGCAAGCCGGCGCTGGCGGGCGCATCCGGGTGTAAAATTCGCTCGGGAAGCTGGCCAGACAGCCGCTGCGTGCGGAAGAAGCGGACCTATACGATGGTTCGTACCGTGCGGAGAGGAAAGTCCGGGCTCCATAGGGTAGGGTGGCGGCTAATCACCGCCCGCCGTGAGGCGAGGAACAGGGCCACAGAGACGAGTCCTGACGTGGGCAACTGCGTTGGGGGTGAAACGAGGCAACCTCCACCCGGAGCAACACCAAATAGGCAAGCGATGACGCGGCCCGCCGAGCTTGCGGGTAGGTGGCTTGAGCGCTGGAGCAATCCAGGGCCTAGAGGAATGGCTGTCAGGGGCTGCAAAGTCCTCCACAGAACCCGGCTTACCGGCCGGCTTCCCTTTTCTTCATGCTGGACTGTTGCCTTCGCGCAACAGACCCTCTTTCCCCAGTAGCGCCGTACGGGGTATCTCCTGATCTTAAAGTATTACATTTGTTTTCTTCTTTATCATTCTGTTTCTAATATCTATTACACTTAAATAAAACACTAAAAATGCTCATAAATTTAGCACATAAGTCTTTGTCCTAAAACCAGAAACCGGCCCATCGCTTGACCGCTCGCCTTTCTTTCCCATATAGTGGGGAAGAGTGGAGAAAAGTGGGACAAAGGGTCTTCTCAGCTACGAGGGGATGCTGTCGTCCCACAACCCTGAGGGGGAGTCGTGTTTCGCGGCGTCGCGCAACTCAATCTCGACAGCAAGGGCAGGCTCGCAGTGCCCGCCCGTTTTCGCGACGCTCTCAATGCGCGCTGCAGCGGTCATCTCGTCCTCACTGCGGATTCCGATCGCTGCCTCCTCATCTATCCGCTGCCCGATTGGGAACCGATCGAGCAGAAGTTGATGGCCCTCTCCAGCTTCAACGCGCAGATCCGCGAATTGCAGCGGCGGCTGGTCGGCTATGCGGAAGACGTCGTGATGGACGCGACGGGACGCATCCTGGTGCCGCCGGCGCTACGCAGCTTCGCGCAGCTCGAGAAGAGCGTCGTGCTGGTGGGCCAGGGCAACAAATTCGAATTGTGGAACAAGGACAACTGGGGGGAACTGATGGACAAGGGTGGCGGTTTCAGCTCGAGCGGGCTCCCGCCAGAGCTGGAAGGCTTCTCCTTGTGAGCGATGGCTCACATACCGCTGTCCTCTCAGAGCAAGCAGTAAACGGATTGAATGTGCGCGGTGACGGTGTCTACGTCGACTGCACGTTCGGCCGAGGCGGGCACAGCCGCCTGATCCTGGCACGACTGGGACGGGCGGGACGGTTGCTCGCGCTCGACCGCGATGCGGAAGCAGTCGCCGCGGGAGGAGCGATCGATGACCGGCGTTTCCGGGTTCTGCATGGGCGGTTCGGCCGCGTCGGCGAGCTCGCCGCGAGCGTCGGCGTCATGCAGGCCGACGGCATCCTGCTCGATCTCGGCGTTTCCTCGCCGCAGCTCGACGATCCCGCCCGCGGCTTCAGTTTCCGCTTTGACGCGCCGCTCGACATGCGCATGGACGCGAGCAGCGGCATTACAGCTGCAGACTGGCTCGGCGCTGCGACCCAGTCGGAAATCCGGGAGGTAATAAAAACCTATGGCGAAGAACGGTTTGCTAAACAGATTGCAGCAGCGATTGTTGCGGCTCGAGCGCGGGGATCTCTACGCACCACACGACAACTTGCCGCGCTCGTGGCAGCGGCCGTTCCTGCGCGGGAGCCCAACCAGGATCCGGCGACGCGCACGTTTCAAGCTCTACGGATTCACATCAATCAGGAGCTTGAGGAATTGTCGTTAGCGCTGCCCCAGTGCGTGGAACTCCTGCGTCCCGCCGGGCGTCTGGTGGTGATCAGTTTCCATTCCCTTGAAGACCGGATCGTCAAGCGCTTCCTCCGCGAAGCGGCGCGGCCTGACCGGCTGCCGGCGCGGCTGCCGGTGCGCGCGCGCGACCTGGCCGCTCCGCTGCTGCGGCTCATCGGCCGGGCGGTCAAGCCGGATGCCGCCGAGATCGCAGCCAATCCCCGCGCGCGCAGCGCGGTGATGCGGATCGCGGAGAAGGCGGCGGCATGATGGTGCGGCTGAATCTGATCCTGCTTGCCGTGCTGATCGGCTGCGCGCTCGCGCTCATCACCTCCCAGCACCGGGCGCGCAAGCTGTACGTCGAGCTGCAGAAGGAGCAGGAGCTCGCCAAGCAGCTCGACGTCGAATGGGGGCAGTTGCAGCTCGAGCAGAGCACCTGGGCGATGCACGCGCGCGTCGAGAAAATTGCCGCCAATGCGCTCGGGATGCGTGTTCCACCCGCCGCCCGTATCCAGGTGGTGCCCCGGGCGCCGGCGGAGCCCCGGCCATGAGGCTCGCCCGCAACCCGCCGATCCTCCTGCGGCTTCCGACCTGGCGCTCGCGCCTGCTGCTCGTCGCATTGCTGGCGTGGTTTCTCGCGCTGGCGGGACGGGCGTTTTACCTCCAGGGGTTGCACAACGATTTCCTGCGGCAGAAGGGCGAATCGCGCTATTCGCGCGTGATCGAGCTCTCGGCCACGCGCGGCATGATCGTGGACCGCAACAACGAGGCGCTCGCCATCTCCACGCCGGTGGAATCGGTAGCGGCAAGCCCGGCGGATGTGCAGGCCGGTGAGGGGCAGCTCGCGCGGCTCGCGCGCCTGCTCGAAACCGATGTTGCGGACCTGAGGAAGAGACTCGCCGATTCCCGGCGCGAGTTCGTATACCTGAAACGCCAACTGCCGCCCGATGACGCCGCGAAAGTCGTTGCGCTCGCCATCCCGGGCGTATTCCTGCAGCGCGAGTACCGCCGTTACTACCCCGCCGGCGAAGTGATGGCTCACCTCATCGGGATGACCGACGTGGACGACAAGGGGCAGGAGGCGCTCGAGCTCGCATTCGAGCGCGAACTCGCCGGCAAGCCGGGCAGCCGCCGCGTCATCAAGGACCGTCTCGGCCATATCATCGAGGATGTCGACAGCATCCGCACGCCGCAGAACGGACAGACGGTAAAGCTGTCCATCGACGCGCGGATGCAGTACCTCGCCTACCGCGAGCTGAAGAACGCCGTCGCGGCGCAGCGCGCCCGCGCCGGCGGCATCGTGGTGCTGGACGTGACGAATGGCGAAGTGCTGGCGATGGCGAACCTGCCCTCCTACAACCCGAACAATCGGGGCAAGCTCGATGCCCGCCGCACACGCAACCGCGCCGTCACCGATCTTTTCGAGCCGGGCTCGTCCCTGAAACCGTTCACCGCCGCTGCGGCGCTCGAAGCCGGGACGGTGAATCCTGAAAGCGTTATCCAGACCGCCCCGGGAGAGCTGACCATCGGCAATCGCACGATCCACGATGCCCATCCGCAGGGGGCGCTCACCGTGAACCAGGTGATCCAGAAATCCTCCAACGTCGGCGCCGCCAAGATCGCGCTCGGCCTGAAGCCCGAGGCGCTGTGGTCTGTGTTCAACCGTGTCGGATTCGGCGTACCCCCGCGCTCCGGGTTTCCGGGTGAGGTCTCGGGACGCCTGCGGGCGCACGCCACGTGGCGGCCGATCGAGCAGGCCACGATGTCCTACGGCCATGGCATCTCGGTATCGCTCATGCAGCTCGCGCGCGCCTATATGGTATTCGCGACCGACGGTGAATTGAAGCCGGTCACGCTTATCAAGCGCGACGGGCCGCCGGAAAGCGTGCAAGTCATCGCGCCCGAGATCGCGCGCCAGGTGCGGCGGATGCTCGAGATGGCGGTGGCAGCCGGGGGAACCGCGCCGCGGGCGCAAATCGCGGGCTACCGCGTCGCGGGCAAGACCGGGACCGCCCACAAGATCGAAGGCGCCGGCTATGCGCCGAACAAGTACGTGTCCGTGTTCGTGGGCTTCGCGCCGGCATCGGCGCCGCGGCTGATCGTAGCGGTCATGATCGACGAGCCCTCCGCCGGCCAGTACTACGGGGGCGCCGTCGCTGCGCCTGTGTTTGCCCACGTGATGAACGGCGCGCTGCGCTTGCTGGCGGTGTCACCGGATGCGCCGGTGGAGAGCGTCGTGCTGCCGCCGGCGGAAGCGCTGGAAATCAAGGAAGAAGTGTGAGTTCAGGGACGAGGGTCGAGGATCGAGGGTCGAGGGACAGGTGATTGAGCATCGACTGGAAAGCGATAGACGCGCTGGGCATCACGAGGCTGGTGAACGACAGCCGGCAGGTGCGCCCCGGTGATACGTTCGTCGCGTATCCGGGCGAAACGCGCGACGGACGCGCCTATATTGCACAGGCGATCGCCAACGGGGCGGCGCACGTGCTGTGGGAAGCGAGGGGCTTTCGCTGGCGGCAGGCGTGGCGGATACCCAACGTGGGCGTGCAGGACTTGCGCAGGCTCGCCGGTGAGGTGGCGAGCCGGATCTACCGCCATCCCAGCGGCCGGCTGTGGGTGATCGGCGTGACCGGCACCAACGGCAAGACCACCTGCATCCAGTGGATCGCCCAGGCCCTGACACAGGCGGGCCGGCGCTGCGCGGTCATAGGCACGATCGGCTACGGCCTGCGCCCGCCGTTGAAAAGCCTGGCCAACACCACGCCTGACGCGCTATGGCTGCACGCCCAGCTTGCCGAGTTCGCGCGGCGGGGCGCCCAAGCAGTCGCCATGGAAGTTTCCTCGATCGGACTCGATCAGCACCGGCTGGCCGGCATCGACTTCGACGTCGCGTTGTTCACCAATCTTACCCGCGACCACCTCGATTATCACGGCACGATGCGCCGTTACCGCGATGCCAAGGCACGGCTCTTCGCCTGGCACTCGCTCAAGCGTGCGGTGGTGAATCTCGATGACGAATTTGGGCGCAACCTGGCGCGCCGCATCCGGCGCCGCGGACTCAAGATCATCGGCTACGGTTTCGGAAAAACGCGCGGCACGAAAACGGCGCGCGTCACGGGCAGCGATCTCATCGCCGGCCCGCATGGCGTGAGCTTTACGGTGCACACGCCGAGTGGCAGGGCGCGCGTGGCGAGTCCGGTGCTCGGCCGCCACAACGCATCCAATCTGCTCGCTACGCTGGCGGTGCTGCTCGCCAGCGGGTTGACGCTGCGCAAGGCGGTCGCCGCGTTGGCGCACCTTAAGCCCGTTCCCGGCCGGATGCAGCGTCTGGGCGGCGGCGCAAAGCCGCTGGTGGTGGTCGACTACGCTCATACGCCCGACGCGCTCGAGCATGCGCTCATTACACTTCGCGAGCTGCTCGGGAGTTCCGAGTTGCGAGTTTCCGGTTTCAAGTTGGGTAAGGAGAAAGCGCGGAGCGGGAACTCGAAACTTGAAACTCGAAACCCGAAACTGACTTGCGTTTTCGGCTGCGGCGGCGAGCGCGACCGCGGCAAGCGTCCGCAGATGGGGCGCGTCGCCGCGCGCCTTGCTGACCGGGTGATCGTCACCTCGGACAATCCGCGCGGGGAAAACCCGCAGCGGATCATCAACGACATACTCGAAGGCGTGCGCGGCATCGAGGAAGAGCTCGCGATCATTCCCGACCGGGGAAGCGCCGTGCGCTACGCGGTGACGAGCGCGCACCGCGGCGACGTCGTGCTGCTCGCCGGCAAGGGGCACGAGGATTACCAGGTGGTACGCGGCGTGAAGCATCCGTTCAGCGACGTGGCCGAGGCGCAGCGCGCCCTGAGAGGAGCTTGACGATGATGCGTCTCTCCGAAGCGGCAGGCGCCATCGGCGGCGAATTGCGCGGCGAGGACCGCGGATTCGAGGCCGTGAGCACCGATACGCGCACGCTCGTTGCGGGCGCGCTCTTTGTCGCGCTCAAGGGCGAGCGCTTCGATGGACATGATTTTCTGGACCAGGCGGCAGCCGCCGGAGCGGCCGCGGCCCTGGTCCAGGATTCGGGATTCGGGATTCGGGATTCAAGGAGGGCGCTACCGCTGATCGTGGTTGAAGACACACGGCTGGCGCTTGGTGCTCTCGCTGCCCACTGGCGAAGCAAGTTCAGCATTCCGCTCGTCGCTATCACGGGCAGCAACGGGAAGACGACGGTGAAGGAAATGCTCGCGGCCATCATGCGCGAGGCCTTGAGCGCCGAATCCACGGAGCCCGAATCCCGAATCCCTGGTTCTCGCCACGCGCGGCAACCTCAACAACGACATCGGCGTACCGCTCACGCTGCTGGAGCTGCGCTCCGGTCACCGGTGCGCGGTGATCGAGATGGGCATGAATCACGCCGGCGAGATCCGTTACCTCGGGCGGCTCGCGCAGGCCGGACGTGGCGCTCGTCACCAACGCCGGCCCGGTTCACCTCGAGTTCTTCGAATCCGAGGCGGCGATCGCGCGCGCCAAGGGGGAGATCTTCGAGGAGCTGCCGCAACGCGGTACCGCCGTAATCAACGCCGACGACCGTTACGCGCAGATCTGGCGGGGCCTCGCGGCCGGACGGCGCATCGTCGAGTTCGGCCTCGAGCATCCGGCGCCGGTCACGGCGCGCTACACCCTGCGCCACCTGGAAAGCGAGATCGTGGTGAAGACGCCGCTCGGCGAGGCGGCGGCGCTCGCTGCAGGCGCCCGGCGTGCACAACGTGAGGAACGCTCTCGCAGCGAGCGCGGCGGCGGTTGCGCTGAAGGTGCCAGCCCCGAAAATCGCCGTCGGGCTGTCGCGCTTCGCCGCGGTCAAGGGCCGGCTACAGAAAAAAGCGGCGGTAAAGGGCGCGACACTGATCGACGACACTTATAACGCCAATCCGGAGTCCGCCCGCGCCGCGATCGCCGTGCTTGCGCAGGCCCCCGGGAAAAAGCTGCTGGTGCTGGGCGACATGGGCGAGCTCGGCAGCGGCGCCGTGGAAATGCACGCCGATATCGGCCGACACGCCCGGGCGAGCAGCATAGACCGCCTGTTCACGCTCGGGCGAGCTCTCGGCCCATGCCGCGCACGCGTTCGGCGACGGCGCCGGGCACTATGCGCGCATGGAGGAGCTGCTGGCCGCGCTCGAGCGCGAGCTGGCGCCGGACGTGACGCTGCTGGTCAAGGGCTCGCGCTTCATGCGCATGGAGCGCGTCGTCCAGAGTCTCGAGTCACGAGTCACGAGCCACGAGTCACGATGAGAATCGAACTCCGACCCGCGACCTGCGACCCGCGACCCGCGACTGCGGAGGCGCGCATGCTCTTAGAGCTCGCCCAGTGGCTCGCCAAGGACATCCGCGCATTCAACGTGTTCAACTACATCACGTTGCGCGCGGTGCTCGCGTGCCTGACCGCGCTCGTCATCTCGTTCATGATCGGTCCGGCCATGATCCGCAAGCTCGCCGCGTACAAGATCGGGCAGGCGGTGCGCGACGACGGCCCGCAGACGCACCTCATCAAGACCGGCACGCCGACGATGGGCGGCGCGCTGATCCTGGTCTCGATCGTGATCACAGTGCTGCTGTGGGGGGATCTGCAGAACCGCTTCGTGTGGATCGTGCTGTGGGTAATGCTGGCCTTCGGGGCGATCGGCTGGGTGGACGACTATCGCAAGGTCGTGGAACGCAAACCGAAGGGTGTCTCGGCCAAGGTGAAGTTCTTCTGGCAGTCGGTGGTCGGGCTGGCCGCAGCCTGCTACATCGCGTTTACCACCAATCTGCCCGCCCAGACCGAGTTCATCTTGCCGTTCTTCAAGCAAGTGGCCTACCCGCTCGGCGCGGTGGGCTTCATCACGATGACGTACTTCGTGATCGTGGGCACGGGCAATGCGGTGAACTTGACGGACGGCCTCGACGGCCTCGCCATCATGCCTACCGTCATGATCGGCAGCGCGCTCGGCGTCTTCGCTTACGTGGCGGGCAACGCGGTGTTCTCGAAGTACCTCGGCTTTCCGTACATCCCGGGCGCGGGCGAGCTCGCCGTCATCTGCGGGGCGATCGCGGGCGCTGGTCTTGCTTTCCTCTGGTTCAACGCCTATCCCGCGGAAGTTTTCATGGGCGACGTCGGCGCGCTCGCATTGGGCGCGGCGCTCGGTGCCATCGCGGTAATCGTGCGACAGGAGATCGTGTTGTTCATCATGGGCGGCGTTTTCGTGGTCGAGACGCTCTCGGTGATGCTGCAGGTGGCTTCGTTCAAATTGACCGGCAAACGCATATTCCGGATGGCGCCGCTGCACCATCACTACGAGTTGAAGGGGTGGAAAGAGAATCAGGTCGTAGTGCGGTTTTGGATCGTGACGATGATGCTGGTACTGGTCGGGTTGTCGACATTGAAGCTGCGCTGAGGAGGGACTAGGGACTAGGGACCGGGGGCTAGGGAAAGCCGAACCACGAAACGGGGTTCTACCTAGTCCCTAGCCTCTAGCCCCTAGCTCCTCGGGGACATGGAACTGAAAGGCAGGAAGGTGCTGGTGCTGGGATTGGGTGACACGGGACTGTCGATGGCGCGCTGGCTGGTGAAGCGCGGCGCGGACGTGCGGGTAGCCGACAGCCGCGCTGCACCCCCGCACGCCGGGCGGCTTGCGCGCGAGGTGCCGAACGTTGAGCTTGCGTGCGGGCCCTTCACCGACGAGACGCTGCAGGGCGCCGAACTGATCGCATTGAGCCCCGGCATCGACCGCCGCGAAGCGCCGATCGCGAAAGCGATCGCCCGCGGCGTGCCGATGGTGGGCGACGTCGAGCTCTTCGCCCAGGCCCTTCAATCACTCGACACGCGACACTCGACACTCGACATTCCGAAGGTGCTGGCCGTCACCGGCTCCAACGGCAAAAGCACGGTCACCGCGATGGCGGGCGCCATGTGCCGCGCTGCGGGACAGGAAACCGTCGTCGCCGGAAATATCGGCGTGCCCGTGCTCGACGCGCTCGCCGCGATAGAGGCGGGCGCAAAGGTGCCGCAGGTGTTCGTGCTCGAGCTCTCCAGCTTCCAGCTCGAAAGCACCGCGAGCCTGGCGCCGGATGCCGCGGCGATGCTCAACCTCACCGAAGACCACATGGACCGCTACGACGGTCTCGCAGATTACGCGGCCGCGAAAGCGCGCGTGTTCCACGGCAAAGGCGTGCAGGTGCTCAATCGGGATGACCGCTGGAGCATGGGCATGGCGCGTGCCGGCCGCACCATCTTGACGTTCGGACGCGAGCGCGCCGCGAGCGGAAAACGAATGGGGTATCGCGGGTAGCGGTCCCTCGCCGTGGCTCATGCACGGCGCTCAAGCGCCTGCTCGCGGCGCGACGAGCTGCCGGTGAAAGGGTTGCACAACGCCGCGAACGCGCTGGCCGCGCACGCGCTATGTCACGCGCTCGGACTGCCCGACGAACCCACCGCCGCCGCGCTCGAGACGTTCACGGGACTGCCGCACCGGCTGCAGAAAGTGGGTGAGGTCGAAGGCGTCGCCTTCTACGACGATTCCAAGGGCACGAACGTCGGTGCGACGGTGGCGGCGCTCACGGGTATGGACCAGACGGTGGCGCTGATCGCGGGCGGCGAGGGCAAAGGATCAGGATTTCAGTCCGCTTGCAGCGGCGGTCGCAGGGCGCGCGCGCGCAGTGGTGCTGATCGGACGCGACGCCGAGACTCATCGCGCTTGCGCTCGACCGTAGCGGCGTGAGGATCGAGAACGCCAAGGATATGGAAGAGGCGGTGCGCATCGCGTACGCGGCCGTGCGCCCCGGCGACGCCGTCCTGCTGTCGCCGGCTTGCGCGAGCTTCGACATGTTCCGCGACTACGCGCACCGGGGCGAAACGTTTGTTGCGGCGGTACGCCGGCTCGAGAGCCAGGAGTTTGCCCGGCTTGAGTCGGACAAACTCCTAAGGCAAAACCGCCCGGACGAAAGCGGAAGGAAAAAATAGTGAAAACCTCAATTCAAGATACTCGCGTTCTCCATGGGAGGACAGGACAGGTCGTTATGTTTTTCAGCCGAAAATCCACGGGCGGTTTTGCTGATAGCCGCCTGTCGGAGGCCTAGGACCGACAGGCGGCTATGTTCTATACCGACGCCAAGCAGCGTGCGCCCCTCGCCGAGTACGACCACAGCCTCGTGTGGACGGCCGTGCTGCTGCTGGGACTGGGGCTCGTGATGGTGTATTCGGCTTCGATAGCGATCGCCGAAGGCAGCCGAACGACCGGTTACCAGCCGGCGTATTACCTGGCACGGCAATCCTTGTTCGTCGCCGCCGGCGTCGCCGCCGGCGTGGTGGCGTTCCAGATTCCGCTTGCGATTGTGGCAGCAGGCGGCGCCCTATCTCTTTGTGCTCGGCGTGGGGCTATTGATACTTGTGCTGGTGCCCGGTGTCGGGCGCGAAGTGAACGGCAGCCAGCGCTGGATCTCGCTGCAATTTCATGACCATCCAGCCCTCCGAGTTCATGAAGCTCTTCGTGGTGCTCTACGCGGCCGACTACACGGTGCGCAAGGCCGCGCATATGGCGAGTTTCCGCAAGGGCTTTCTGCCGATGTTCGTAGTCATGCTGGTGGCGGGAGGATTGCTGCTGCGGGAGCCGGATTTCGGGGCGTTCGCGGTGATTGCGCTCATTGCAGCGGGCATCCTCTTTCTCGGCGGCATGAACTGGAGGCTGTTCGCCGGGCTGATGGTTCTGCTGCTGATCGGCTTCGTGCTCCTGATTCTCGCATCGCCGTACCGTCTGCAGCGCATCGTCGGTTTCATGGACCCGTGGTCCGATCCGTATGGCAAGGGCTACCAGCTCTCTCACGCGCTCATCGCCTTCGGCCGCGGCGAGTGGCTCGGTGTGGGGCTGGGCGGGAGCGTGGAGAAACTTTTCTACTTGCCCGAGGCGCACACCGACTTTCTGTTGGCCGTCATCGCGGAGGAGCTGGGCTTTGCCGGCGTGGCCGCGATCATCCTCGCGTTCGCGTGGATCGTCGCGCGGGCGTTCGCTATCGGCCGGCGCGCTGCGGCGCTCGAACGCCATTTCGCCGCGCTCACCGCGCAAGGCATCGGCTTGTGGATAGGGGTGCAGGCGATCGTCAACATCGGCGTCAACGTGGGGATGCTTCCCACGAAGGGGCTGACGCTGCCGCTTGTTTCCTTCGGCGGGAGCGCTCTCGTGGCGACCTGCTGTGCGATCGCGGTTCTGCTACGGGTGGACTGGGAGAACCGGCAGCTCATGCGGGGCTATACGGTATGAAAAAAGTGACGGGCGCGCGTCGAGGGGCGGAACAGGGGCCCCGCTTGCGGGGATGTGACCCCCGGCGGCGCGCCGGGCGGCCGACAGGTAAGCGCCGAAATTTTGCGATTAACAATCGGAGGACGCTGTCGAGTGACGAGTGACGAGAAAAAACCGGCTGGTGTCTCCGCACGCACCGTCATGATCATGGCGGGCGGCACCGGCGGGCATATCTTTCCCGCGCTCGCGGTGGCGGAGCACCTGCGCGGCAGAGGCTGGAGTGTCGTATGGCTGGGCAGCCGCTCGGGCATGGAAGCTCGGCTCGTGGCGCCGCACGGCTACACCATGGCTTGGATCCGTTTTGCCGGCGTGCGCGGCAAGGGCTGGTTGCGGGCGGTGACGCTGCCGCTCGAACTGCTCATCGCGTTCTGGGAAAGCGCAAGGGCGATTTTTGCGCACCGCCCGGATGCCGTACTCGGTATGGGCGGCTATGTTTCGTTTCCCGGCGGGATGATGGCGTCCTTGTTCAACCGGCCGCTCGCCATCCACGAGCAGAACTCGGTCCCGGGTCTCGCCAACCGCGTGCTCGCCAAGCTGGCGGACCGTGTTCATGGCCGGCTTTCCCGACGCATTCGGCACCGCCACCGCCGTCATCTGGACCGGCAATCCCGGTACGGCAGGACATCGCATCGCTCTCCTGTGCCGGAGCAGCGTTACGCCGGACGCGCCGGAGGCCTCAAGCTTCTCGTCGTCGGCGGCAGCCAGGGCGCGCAAGTCCTGAACACGGTCGTTCCCGAGGCCCTCGCGCTCATGTCCCCCGCCGGGCGGCCCAGCCGTCATGCATCAGGCGGGCGCGGCGCACCTGGCCGCGGTAACCGAGCGCTACCGGGAGTCGCGGTGTCGCGGCGGAAGTGGTCGAGTTCATCGACGACATGGCGCGCCGTTACGCGGAAGCCGATCTCATCATCTGTCGTGCCGGCGCGTCCACGATTGCCGAGCTCGCCGCGGCTGGCGTTGCTTCCGTGCTGGTGCCGTATCCGCACGCAGTGGACGACCACCAGACGGCGAACGCGCGCTTCCTCGCCGGCCGCGGCGCTGCGCTGCTGATTCCGCAGCGCGAGTTCAGCGCCCAGCGGTTGTCGGAAGTGCTCGCCGGATACACGCGCGAACGCCTGCTGGCGATGGCGCAGCGCGGCGCGCGCGGCGGGAAAGCCGGAGGCGACACGCGCGGTCGCGGAAATCTGCATGGAACTGGCGAAAGCAGCGATGAGCACCTCACGCTGACGCCATCAGCGCAGGTCACGCGCATGCACCCATCACCCGTCAACGGCATGAGACACAGGGTCAAACAAGTGCACTTTGTTGGCATAGGCGGAGCCGGCATGAGCGGCATCGCCGAAGTGCTGCTCACGCTGCGCTACAAGGTGAGCGGATCCGACCTCGCCGAAAACACCGCGACCCGGCGGTTGAGACAGTTGGGAGCCAAGATCCACCTCGGTCACGCCGAAGGGCACATCGCGGGTGCCGACGCGGTGGTGGTCTCGACCGCAGTCGCGGTCGAAAACCCCGAGGTCGCGGCCGCGCGCGCGAAGAAGATCCCGGTAGTGCCACGGGCGTTGATGCTCGCCGAGCTGATGCGGCTGAAGCAGGGCATCGCGGTCGCGGGCACCCACGGCAAGACCACCACGACCAGCCTGTGCGCGAGCGTGCTCGCTGAAGGCGGTCTCGACCCGACGTTCGTGATCGGCGGCCGCCTCGAGGCCGCGGGTTCGAACGCACGGCTCGGCGCCGGTGAGTTCATCGTCGTCGAAGCCGACGAGTCGGACGCCTCCTTCCTCTATCTCCAGCCGGTGCTCGCGGTGGTCACCAACATCGACGCCGACCACATGGAGACCTACGACCATTCGCTCGACAAGCTGCGGCAGGCGTTCGTGGATTTCCTGCAGCGGCTCCCGTTCTATGGCGTGGCGGTCCTGTGCGCCGACGACTCCAACGTACGCGTGATCATGCCGCAGCTCACCAAGCCGATCACGACCTATGGGCTTGCCCCCGATGCGCATGTGCGCGCGCACGACGTCACCGCGAGCGGAGGGCAGATGCGCTTCCGCGTTGCGCGCGCGGGTGAAGGCGGAGCGAGCGGTGCCGAGATGGCGATCACGCTCAATCTGCCGGGAGTGCACAACGTGCGCAACGCGCTCGCCGCGATCGCGGTGGGGCTGGAGCTCGGCGTGCCGGAGGCCAAGATCGTCAAGGCGCTCGCCGAGTTCCAGGGCGTGGGCCGGCGCTTCCAGAACTACGGCAAGGTGCGGCTGCCGGGCGGCGGTAGCTGCACGCTGATCGACGACTACGGGCATCACCCGGTGGAGATGGCGGCGACGCTCGCTGCGGCGCGCGGCGCGTTTCCCAGCGCCGCATCCTGCTGGCATTTCAGCCGCACCGCTACACGCGCACCCGCGACTGCTTCGAGGATTTCGTGTCGGTGCTCTCGACCGCGGATGCGCTGGTGCTCACGGAGGTCTACCCGGCGGGCGAGGCGCCGATCGTCGCGGCGGACGGGCGCGCGCTCGCGCGCGCGGTGCGCGTGCAGGGCAAGGTCGAGCCGGTGTTCGTGGAAAAGGTGGCGGACCTGGGCGCCGCGATCCTCGCGGCCGCGCGCGACGGGGACGTGGTGCTCACGATGGGCGCGGGTTCGATAGGAAGCATAGCGCAGCAACTCGCGAGCCGCGTGCGGAGCGTGAACGGGGCGGCACAACAGGGTCGAGGGATGAGGGATGAGGGATGAGGGATGAGGGTCAGTGCAGAAACCAAAGAGCATATAAGACGGGGGTTTCCTCAGCCCGCAGCCCTGGTCTTCGACCCCGGCCCGACTCGCTGCATCGAGTCGGGCGTTCGCCGGCTCGACGGTGCGCAGGCACCGTCCTCGAATTCCCGGCTCACCCCTCATCCCTTGCGATTGAGCGTGGAGATGACTGGACCGGAACGAATGTCCGATAAGGCGCTGCGCGGCGAGCTGCGAAAGAACGAGCCGATGGCGCGCCATACAAGCTGGCGGGCGGGGGGCCGTGCGGAGCAGCGCCTACCTCCCGGCCGGACTGGACGATCTCGGCGCGTTCCTGCGCTCGCTGCCGCCGGAGGAGCCGGTTCTCATGGTCGGGCTCGGCAGCAACCTGCTGGTTCGGGACGGCGGATTGCGCGGCACCGTGATCCTCATCCACTGGGCCTTGCGGCAGGTGCGGCTCGGAACGATGGCGGATAGCGGAGGAGAGATCGACGCCGAGGCCGGGATCCCCAGCCCCAAAGTCGCACGGTTCGCGGCGCTGCACGGGCTCGTCGGCGCCGAGTTCCTCGCCGGCATACCCGGCACCGTGGGCGGGGCGCTCGCGATGAACGCCGGCTGCTACGGCGGAGAAACCTGGGAAATCGTAGCGCACGTGCATACCGTGGATCGCACAGGCACCCTGCGTCCGCGGACGCGGGACGACTACGAAATCGCATACCGGCAGGTCCGCCTAAAGGCGGAAGGCGAAAGGCGAATGGCGGAAGGGACGGATTCACTTCCTCCTTCCTCCTTCCTCCTTCCGCCTTCGGAAGAGTGGTTCGTGTCGGCGCGCTTCCGGCTTGCGCGCGGCGACGGTGAGGCGTCGCGCCGCAAAGTGAAGGAGCTGCTCACGCGCCGCATCACGACGCAGCCGCTCAACCTGCCCAACGCCGGGTCGGTGTTCCGCAATCCGCCCGGCGACTACGCGGCGCGGCTCATCGAGGCGTGCGGCCTCAAAGGACACACGATCGGCGGCGCGCAGATCTCGATGAAGCACGCGAATTTCGTCGTCAACCTCGGGCGCGCGCGCGCTCACGATATCGAGGCGCTGATCGAGCTGGCGGAGCAAGCGGTGCTGGAGATAGATTCGGAATCGTGCTCGAGCGGGAAGTGCGCATCGTGGGTGATGCGTGACGAGTGATGGGAGCGCGTCGAGGGGCGGAACAGGGGCCCCACTTCCGTGGGGATGTGACCCCCGGTGGCGCGCAGGGCGGCCGACAGGATGGAGCTGAAATCTTGGGTCGACATTTAAGGAGGCCGACGTCGAGTGACGGGGAAATTCGGAAAAGTGGCGGTCCTCATGGGAGGTAAGTCTGCGGAAAGGGAAATTTCCCTGAGGAGCGGGACGATGGTGCTCGCTGCGCTGAAAGAGGAGCGGCGTGGACGCGCACGCCTTCGATCCGCGCGATGAGAGCCTGGAGGCGTTGAAATCGCGGCGATTCGACCGCGCGTTCATCGCCCTGCACGGGCGCCTCGGCGAGGACGGCACGATCCAGGGCGCGCTCGAGTATCTGGGCGTTCCCTACACCGGGAGCGGGGTGATGGCGAGCGCGCTGGCGATGGACAAATGGCGCACCAAACTCGCTGTGGCAGGCGGCAGGCCTGCCCACGCCGCCTTATGAGGTCATCGACCACGCTGACCGACCTCGCAGACCTCGCCAAGCGGATCGGACTGCCGCTGATGGTGAAGCCGGCGCGCGAAGGCTCGAGCATAGGCATGAGCAAGGTGACATCCGTTGAAAAGCTCGGCCCGGCGTATCGAACTCGCGCGGCGCTACGACGAAGTCGTCATCGCGGAGCGCTTCGTCGAGGGCACGGAGCTCACTGCCGCCATCCTCGACGGCGAACCGCTGCCGCTTATCCGTCTCGAGACACCCCGTGTGTTCTATGACTACGAGGCCAAGTACTTCGCTGGCGACACGCGTTACATCTGCCCGTGCGGGCTGCCGGAGGAGAAGGAGAAGTACATACAGAAGGCAGGTGCAGACGGCGTTCGAGCTGCTCGGCTGCAGCGGCTGGGGGCGCGTCGATCTGATGCTCGACGCGAATGGGAAATGCTGGCTGCTCGAAGTGAACACCATACCCGGCATGACCGACCACAGCCTCGTGCCGATGGCGGCGCGGGCGCGGGGGATTTCGTTCGAGGAACTGTGCGTTCGGATTCTGGAGTCAGCGCATGTCGGATAACTTGAAACTCGAAACTCGAAACTTGAAACCGCGTAGCTATGTGGGATAGGCCGGACCTCCTCAATGCGCTGGCGAGCACGCTCTACGCCGCCGCGGCGGTCATCGCACTCTACGCGGGGGTACTCGCGGTGATCCACCTGCCGTTCTTCCCGCTGCGCGAAGTGCGCGTCGTGGAGAAGCCCGCCCACGTCACGCCCGAACAAGTAGCAGCCGTCGTGAGCCGCGAGCTACGCGGCAACTTTTTCACCATCGATCTCGCGGCCGCGCGCGCTGCCTTCGAGAAGATGTCTTGGGTGCGGCGCGTGCAGGTGCGGCGCCAGTGGCCGGACCGCCTGGACGTCACTTTCGAGGAGCACGTGCCGCTCGCGCGCTGGGGCGATCGCGCGCTCGTGAATGTCCATGGGGAGGTATTCCAAGCCGCCTACGAAGGCGAGCTGCCTGTGTTCAAAGGCCCCGACGGAACAGCCAAGGAGATCGCGATCCAGTACCAAGTATTTCCGCCGCAGCCTGGCGGCGATCGGGCAGACGCCGGCCCAAGTGCAGATTTCACCGCGGCGCGCATGGCAGGTGAAGCTCGCGAGCGGCCTCACGCTCGAGCTCGGGCGCGAGCAGTCGAAGCGCGCCTCGCGCGCTTCATCGCCGCCTACGAGCGCACGCTCGCGCAGCTCGGTCGCAAGCTCGACTACGTGGACCTGCGCTATCCCAACGGCTTCGCGGTGCGGATACCGGAGCTGCGGCCTGAGCACGCGCTCAAGCGCGGCCGCGGTGCATAGGCGACAGAGAACCGACGAATGAACAAGGTACGGGACAACAAGAAGCTGATCGTGGGCCTCGACATAGGAACATCGAAGATCGCGGCGATCGTCGCCGAGTTGAAGCCGGAGGGCGGCTTCGAGCTGATCGGGATGGGCCAGCATCCCTCGCGCGGTCTCAAGAAGGGAGTCGTGGTCAACATCGAGAGTACCGTCAACGCTATCCAGCGTGCGCTCGAAGAAGCGGAGCTGATGGCCGACTGCAAGATCCGCGAGGTCTACACGGGGATCGCCGGCAGCCATATCAAGAGCTTCAATTCCCAGGGCATGGTGGCGATCAAGGACAAGGAAGTCGCGCAGACAGACATCGACCGCGTCATCGACACCGCCAAGGCCGTGCAGATCCCGAACGACCAGCAGATCCTGCACATCCTCAACCAGGAATTCATCATCGACGGTCAGGAGGACGTGCGCGAGCCCATCGGCATGAGCGGCCTGCGGCTGGAAGTGAAGGTGCACATCGTCACCGGCGCGGTTTCCGCCGCCCAGAACATCGTCAAATGCGTGCGCCGCTGCGGGCTGGAGGTGCGCGATCTCGTGCTGCAGCCGCTCGCTTCCGCCATGGCTGTGATTTCCGAGGACGAGAAGGACCTGGGAGTGGCGCTCGTCGATATCGGCGGAGGCACGAGCGATCTCGTCGTATACACCCATGGCGCGATCCGCCACACCGCAGTGATCCCGATCGCGGGCGACCAGATCACCAACGACATCGCGATGGCGTTGCGAACGCCCACGAAGGACGCCGAGGAGATCAAGGAGGCAAGCGGCTGCGCGCTCTCCCAGCTCGCCGATCCGCAGGAAACGGTGGAGGTACCGGGGCTGGGCGAGCGCGCAGCGCGCCAGCTTTCGCGCAAGACGCTGGCCGAGGTGATCGAGCCGCGCGTGGAAGAGCTCTATTCCCTCGTTCAGACGGAGCTGCGCAGAAGCGGCTACGAAGAGTTGCTGTCCTCCGGCGTGGTGCTGACCGGAGGTTCGAGTGTGATGCGCGGCATGGTCGAGCTCGCCGAGGAAATCTTCCATATGCCGGTGCGCGTCGGGCAGGCTCACTACAGCGGGGCGCTCGAAGAATACGCCCGCCATCCCCGCTTCTCGACCGGAATGGGTCTGCTCCTCGCCGGAGTCCAGCAGCAGCGCCAGAAGGAGCTCGCGCGCCAGCAGGTGGGCTCGGTCCAGCACGCGCTGGAAAGAATGAAGTCATGGTTTGCGGGAAATTTCTAGATCGTTAATCAGACGAAAGGAGACGTACATGTTCGAGATCGTGGATGCTCAATCGCAAGAAGCGGTAATCAAGGTGGTAGGAGTAGGCGGTTGCGGCGGCAACGCGGTGGATCACATGATCGCCCAGGGAGTGCGGGGCGTGGATTTCATCACTGCGAATACCGACGTGCAGGCATTGAAGCGCAACCAGTCGAAGGTTCAGCTGCAGCTCGGCACCGGCATTACCAAAGGGCTCGGCGCGGGCGCGAATCCGGAAATCGGCCGGCAAGCTGCGCTCGAGGACCGCGATCGCCTGGCGGAGGCCATTGCCGGCGCCGACATGCTGTTCGTGACGGCGGGGATGGGCGGCGGCACGGGCACCGGCGCCGCGCCGGTGATAGCCGAGATCGCCAAGGAGCTGAACGTTCTGACGGTAGCGGTCGTGACCAAGCCGTTCGCTTTCGAGGGGAAGCGGCAGCGCGTCGCGCAGGAAGGGATCGAAGCGCTTGCACAATACGTCGATTCACTCATCATCGTGCCCAACGAGAAGCTGATCGAGGTGCTGGGGAACCAGGTGACGCTGGATCAAGCGTTCCGCGCGGCGAACGACGTGCTGCACGGCGCCGTTGCGGGAATCGCCGAGATCATCAGCTGCCCGGGCATGATCAACGTGGATTTCGCCGATGTGAAGACCGTGATGGCGGAGATGGGCATGGCCATGATGGGCTCGGCCAAGGCCGCTGGTCCCGACCGCGCGCGGCTCGCGGCGGAACAGGCGGTCGCCTGTCCGCTGCTCGAGGACATCCACATCGCCGATGCGCGCGGCGTGCTCGTCAACATCTCGGCGACCAAGTCGTCGCTGCAGTTGCAGGAGATCTACGACATCATGGAGGTGATCAAGTCCTGCGCGTCGGATACGGTAAGCCCGATCATCGGGGCGGTCTACGACGACCAGCTCGAAGACGATGTACGGGTCACTATCGTCGCCACAGGTCTCGGCAAGGGCGCCATTCGCCAGCAGCCGAAACAGCTTACCGTGGTTTCGAGCAAGACCGGCACGGATAACCAGGCCATGGAAGTGGACTACGGCGCGCTCGAAATGCCGGCGGTGATGCGCTCCAAGCGCAATCGCGACGCGACCATCGAAGCGATGCGACAGTCCGGAGTGGAAATGCTGGATATCCCGGCGTTCCTGCGTAAACAGGCTGATTAGCGATTAGCAATCAGCGGGTAGCAGTTAGCGGTCAGCCAATGCCTGATCGCGACGCGCGGCCGCTGCTGCGCAGGCCGGGGTCTAGCTGACAGCTGAGAGCTATGGAAGGTAACGAATGGTTACAATTTTTTTGCACAGCAACATGCCATCGTGCTAAAATTCACATCTTAAGACCTGGAAAATCAACATGTTACTGCCTCTTTACCGTCTCTTTAGTCATTTACCTCCGAACCTGCCGTGATCAAACAGCGCACACTCAGCAACATGATCCGCGCCACCGGCGTCGGCCTGCATACCGGCGCCAAGGTCTACCTTACTTTGCGCCCGGCGGCGGCCAATACCGGCATCGTGTTCCGGCGGATCGATCTGCCGCAGCCGCTCGAGATCAAGGCCGATCCCTACGCGATCGGGGACACCCGGCTCTCCTCCTGCCTCGAGAAGAACGGCGAGCGGATTTCCACGGTCGAGCACCTCATGTCGGCATTTTCCGGTCTCGGCATCGACAACGCCTATGTCGATCTCACCGCGCCCGAAGTCCCGATCATGGACGGCAGCGCCGGTCCTTTCGTGTTCCTGCTGCAGTCGGCCGGCATAGAGGAGCAGAACGCGCCCAAGAAATTCATCCGCATACTGCAGACGCTGGAAGCGAGAGACGGGGACAAGTGGGTGCGCTTCGAGCCGCACAATGGTTTCAAGCTCACGCTGAGCATCGCATTCGAACATCCCGTGTTCGACAGGATCCCCCAGTCCGTGTGCGTGGACTTCTCAACGACGTCCTACGTGAAGGAAGTGAGCCGCGCGCGCACCTTCGGATTCATGCAGGATGTGGAAACCATGCGGGCTCAGGGACTCGCGCTCGGGGGCAGTCTCGACAACGCGATCGTGATGGACGAGTACCGCTTGCTGAACACCGACGGGCTGCGCTACGAAGACGAGTTCGTAAAGCACAAGGTGCTCGACGCGATCGGCGACCTGTACTTGCTGGGGCACCCGCTGATCGGTGCGTTCGCCGGGTACAAATCCGGGCACGCGTTGAACAATCAGCTGTTGCGCCAGCTGCTCGAAACCGCCCACGCGTGGGAATACGCGAGCTTCGAGCGGGTGGAGGACGCGCCGGCGTTCCTTGCCTGGCAGCCCCAGCCGGCCTAAGACGCCGGAGGGCGGAGCAGGGGCCCCTCAGGGGATGCGACCCCGGAGGCGGAACAGCGGCCGACGCGACGATCTATGAATTTCGATTGCGATTCAGAGGCCGCGAGGCAGCCTCCGGCCCAGCGCGGCAAGAATTAGAGATTGTCGCGTCGGCTGCCTTATCCGGTTTCTCCTTCAGCCTGGCTCATCCCCTTCGCAAGTGCCTAGGGCCACGTTGCAGGTTTATATAAGTGGTCTCATTATTAGCGGCCCGTCGGCCGCGTAAGGGCCGACGGTGCGCTTATGCCGGTTCTACGGCTGGTGCTATGGGTGATCTAGAACCCGTAAGCGGTGAGCGGTAAGCGGTGAGCGGGAAACTCCAGCAAAACGGAGATCCAACCCACCGCTTACCGCTTACTGCTCACCGCTAAGGTTTCCGATGGCGCCGCACCAGACGGGTTACGGCATCCTTCAGCGGAGATTCACGTAACCCCTCGGCCAGAGAGCGGAAATTGGCAATGGCCGCGGCTGTCAGGGGCCGCTTTCCGGAGCCCCGCGTCGGCCACCTTTGCTGCGGCGCGGGTTGCACTTCCACCCGGATTCCGCTAACCTCGGGTTCGCGTTTTTGGACACCCGCTAGTAACCGCGGTAGCAGTTGCCGCAGTTTGGCGGCAACCGCGGCGTTATCAGCCGAAAGAACAAGCGTTCCAGCCCGGTAGCTTTTGACCCGGGTTGCCTCGGACAGCGCACGAGGGACAGCTTCGAAGATCAGCCGTTCGAAATCCGCCAGGCGTCGCGCCTCGCGGGACAGCGTCTTCAGTTGCCCGGATCCGGCCAGTAGTTCGCCGATCTTGTGCGTGGCCATGGGGATTTCTGGAGGGAGACGATGAATATTATTCTAGTGTCCGGAAGGCTGGCGAAGGCGAAAACCATCACCCTGAGCTGGCCGTACCTCGCCCTGCTCGCCGGTGGTGTCGTTGCAGCCGTGATCACGCTGGCCGCGATGCTTCATTTCGCTACCCTTCGTTTCGCCACCGAGCGCGATTCCCCCCGCCTGAGTTCCTGGCTGTTCCCCGCGCAGGAACGGCAGCACGAAAAATCGGAGTCCTACCTGCGCGAGAACCTGAATGCGATGGCCGTCAAGCTGGGTGAGATGCAGGCACAGTTGATGCGGCTCGACACGCTCGGTGAGCGCCTCGCAAAAGTGGCGGGATTCAAGCCTCAGGACCTGATGTTCGGCGAGGTGCCGGGGCGCGGCGGGGCGCCGTCCACCCTGCCGCAGTACGATCTGTCGCTCGGCGAGCTCACGCAGCAACTCGAACGGCTCACGCGCGAACTCGACGACCGCGGCGACAAGCTGGGCATACTCGAGTCGTCGATTAACTTCGACAACGCGAGAAAGAAGCTGATTCCCACCATGTTGCCCGTCCAGGGTGGCTGGTACTCTTCCAACTACGGCTGGCGCATCGATCCGTTCAACGGGCAGCGCACCTTCCATGACGGCATCGACGTGATTGCCGCGCAGGGAACCCCGGTGCACGCTGCGGCCGGCGGCGTGGTCGTCTACTCCGACTTCCATCCCCAGTATGGTAATATGATTGAAATCGATCACGGGAACGACCTCATCACGCGTTACGCGCACGCTTCGCAACGCCTCGTCAAAGTTGGGGATCTGGTGCTGCGGGGAGGGAAGATCGCGGAGGTCGGGAAAACGGGCCGCGCAACGGGCACTCATCTGCACTTTGAAGTGCGGCAGCGCGGAGCGCCGGTAAATCCGGCTCAGTTCGTGAGATTACCCGGCTGAGTTGGCCGGAAGGAATTCTGAAGGGGGTGGGGTGGTTTCCCCACCCCTTTTTGTTTAACAAGCCTTGAAATTGGGATTATCCGGATAGAGATACAGGATACGGGATACGATCGGGGATCCGCGTTCCGAAAAATGGTCTTCTCATCCCGCATCTCGCATCACGCATCCGGTCGAATTCCGCATCGCGCAACCCGAACTGAATGATACAGGCCATACTCAGAAAGGTGTTCGGCAGCCGCAACGACCGGCTGCTGAAGCAGTATGCGCGGCAAGTGCGCGCCATCAACGCGCTCGAGCCGCAGATGGAGCGACTTTCCGACGCCGAGCTCGCCGCGAAAACCGGCGCATTCCGCGTTCGCGCCCAGGAGCGGCTCGCCAGGATTCCCGACAACGCCGAAGGCGATCCGGAGCGCACCCGCCAGCTTCAGGACGAACGCGACAGGCGCGCGCAAGGACGCACTCGAGGAGCTGCTGCCGGAAGCGTTCGCCGTCGTGCGCGAAACCGCCAGACGCACGCTCAACATGCGGCACTTCGACGTGCAGACTCTTAGGCGGAATCGCTTTGCACTACGGCAAGATCGCCGAAATGCGCACGGGCGAGGGCAAGACGCTGGTAGCTACGCTTCCCGCTTATCTTGAATACGCTCGCCGGGCAGGGCGTGCACATCGTCACCGTCAACGACTACCTCGCACAGCGCGACGCGGACTGGATGGGCAAGATCTACCGGTTTCTCGGGCTCACCGTCGGCGTGAACCTGTCGCGTATGGAGCACGATCCGAAGCAGGAGGCCTACGCGTGCCGACATCACCTACGGCACCAACAACGAATTCGGCTTCGACTACCTGCGCGACAACATGGTGTACCAGGTTTCGGAGAAGGTGCAGCGGGGGCTCTCCTACGCGATCGTCGACGAAGTGGATTCGATCCTGATCGACGAGGCGCGCACGCCGCTCATCATCTCCGGCCAGGCCGAGGACACTACGGATCTTTACATCAGGATGAACCAGATCGCACCCAAGCTCGTGCGGCAGAAAGAGGAGAAAGAGGAGAACAGCTCCGGCGACTACTGGGTGGACGAGAAGCAGCACCAGGTGATCCTTTCCGAGCAGGGGCACGAGCACGCCGAGGAGCTGCTGGAGAAGGCGGGGCTGCTCGAAGCCAACTCGAGCCTCTACGACCCGGCCAACATCATACTCATGCATCACTTGAACGCGGCGCTGCGCGCGCACAACCTGTTTCACCGCGACCAGCAATACGTCGTGCAAGAGCGGGGAAATCATCATCGTCGACGAGTTCACCGGACGCCTCATGCCGGGACGGCGCTGGTCGGAGGGCCTGCACCAGGCGGTGGAAGCGAAGGAGAGCGTCGAGATCCAGAAGGAGAATCAGACCCTCGCCACGATCACTTTCCAGAATTACTTCCGCATGTACAAGAAGCTCGCCGGCATGACCGGCACGGCGGACACGGAAGCGTACGAATTCCAGCAGATTTACGGACTCGAGACGACGGTCATCCCCACGCACCAGAAAATGATCCGCGAAGACCGGATGGACCAGGTGTTTCGCACGACGCGCGAGAAGCACCAGGCGATCATCAACGATATCAAGGACTGCTACGAGCGCGGGCAGCCGGTGCTGGTCGGCACCACTTCGATCGAGAACTCGGAGCTGCTCTCCGGCGATGCTCGAAAAGGAGAAGCTGCCGCACAACGTGTTAAACGCCAAGCAGCACGCGCGCGAGGCGGAGATCATCGTCCAGGCCGGCCGCCCCAAGATGGTCACCATCGCCACCAACATGGCGGGCCGCGGCACCGACATCGTGCTCGGCGGCAACCCGGAGCCTGAAGATCAACAGGACTGCTGGAGGACGAGGCGCTCGACGCCGCGTCGAAGAAGAAGCAAGGTCGAGGAGATCCGCTTCGATTGGCAGAAGTTGCACAACCAGGTGGTGGCAGCCGGCGGGCTGCATATCGTCGGCACGGAACGGCACGAGTCGCGGCGCATCGACAACCAGTTGCGCGGCCGCTCGGGACGCCAGGGCGACCCGGGCTCTAGCCGTTTCTACCTGTCGCTCGAAGACCCGCTGCTGCGCATTTTCGCGTCCGACCGCGTCGCCGCCATCATGCAGCGCCTGAAGATGCCCGAAGGCGAGGCGATCGAACATCCCTGGGTGACGCGCTCGATCGAAAACGCGCAGCGCAAGGTCGAGGCGCGCAACTTCGACATTCGCAAGCACCTGCTCGAGTACGACGACGTCGCCAACGACCAGCGCAAGGTGATCTACCAGCAGCGCAACGAACTGCTCGAAACCGACGACATCACGGAGACTCTGGACGCGATGCGCGCCGACGTGGTCGGCGGCTACGTCGAACCAGCACATTCCGCCGGAAAGTCTCGAGGAGCAGTGGGACCCCGCCGGGCTGGAGCGCACGCTGGAGGCCGAGCTGCAGCTGAAGCTTCCCATCCAGCAGTGGCTAAAGCAGGAGCCCGAGCTCGAGGAGCAGGCGCTGCGCGGGCGCATCATCGAAGGCGGCGCAGCAAGCATTACCGGGACAAGATCGCCCAGTTCGACGCGGCAAGAGATTCATCGCATCGAGCGCGCGATCATGCTGCAGAGCGTGGATACGCATTGGCGCGAGCACCTGTCCGCGCTCGACCACCTGCGCCAGGGCATACACCTGCGGGGCTACGCCCAGAAGAACCCGACGCCAGGAGTACAAGCGCGAGGCGTTCGAGCTCTTCTCGATGATGCTGGAGCTGGTCAAGAGCGAGGTCACCAAGGTGCTGATGACGGTCCAGTTCCGCAGCCCCGGAAGAGCTGGCCGCGGTGGAAGAACCGGAGGCGCCCCGCAACGTCCAGTACCAGCATGCGGAGTTTAGCACCCGGCATGGCGATGAGGCAGCGCGCCGCTGAAGCCGAGGCAGACGGCGAAGTTGCCGTCGCGGAGCGCCCGCAGCCTTTCGTGCGCGGCGGGCAGAAGGTCGGGCGCAACGATCCGTGTCCGTGCGGCTCGGGCAAGAAGTACAAGCAGTGCCACGGACGGCTTACCTGAAAGCAGTGACTGGTGACTCGTGACTAGTGACTGGTAGCCGACGGGCCCGGCCCCGGGCACGGCAAGGTTCCCCGCTATAATTCACGCGGTCATTCCGCCGCTAACGTTCCCATGCCCGTCAACCTAGCGCCCCCGGATCCGAAGAGCCTGCTGCCCGTGCAGGGCGTGACGTCTCGGCGTGACGGAAGCGAGCATCCGCAAGCCGGAGCGCAAGGACCTGCTGGTCATCAAGCTCGAGGAGGGCGCGCGGGTGGCGGGTGTGTTCACCGCAAATCGCTTCTGCGCGGCGCCGGTCGATAGTGGCGCGCCAGCACTTGAGCATGCTCGACCCCACCGCGTCGGTGCGGGCGCTGGTGGTGAATACGGGTTACGCCAACGCCGGCACCGGCAGGGAAGGCACTCGCCGCGGCGCGCCGGACCTGCAGCGAGCTCGCGCGGCTCCTCGGATGTTCGCTCCGTCGCAGGTGCTGCCGTTTTCGACCGGCGTCATCATGGAGCCGCTGCCCGTGGAGCGAATCGCCGCGGGCCTGCCGGCCTGCCTCGCGGACCTGAGAGTCGGACAACTGGCTCGCCGCCGCGCAGGCCATCATGACCACCGACACGCTGCCCAAGGCGGCGTCGCGCCGCGTTCCGCAGTCGGCGGCGGCCACGGTCACCGTGACCGGCATCGCCAAGGGCGCGGGCATGATACGTCCCAACATGGCGACAATGCTCGGCTTCGTTGCCTGCGATGCGCGGATGTCATTACCCGCGGCCCGGACCGCGGTGGCGCACGCCGCCGCGCGCTCCTTCAATTGCATCACGGTCGACGGCGACACCTCGACCAACGATTCCTTCATCCTGATCGCGACCGGTAGGGCAGACATGTCCGAAATCACCGATGCGACAGGGCGCGAACTATGCGGCGCTGGTGGATGGACTTGCGGCCGTTGCTGCCGAGCTTGCCCAGGCCATCGTCCGCGACGGCGAAGGCGCGACCAAGTTCATCACCATCCGCGTGGAGGGCGGACGCAGGGACGAGGAGTGCCGCCGGGTGGCCTATGCGATCGCGCATTCTCCGCTGGTGAAGACCGCGTTCTTCGCCTCCGATCCGAATCTCGGGCGGATCCTGGCGGCGGTCGGCAATGCCGGCATCGCCGACCTGGCGGTGGAAAAGGTCGATCTTTATCTAGACGACGTGCTGGTGGTGAAGAACGGCGGCCGCTCGCCCGACTATCGCGAGGCCGACGGCCAGCGGGTGATGAAGCAGGCCGAGATCACGGTGCGCGTGGTGCTCAACCGCGGCGTCGGCGGCGGCGACAGTGTGGACGTGCGACCTGTCGCACGACTACGTGACGATCAACGCTGAATACCGGACCTGATAAATCAACCGCAGAATAAATAGAATGCCCGCTTGGAGAAAGATTCGACCCCGCATGTATGAAGGAACGCCGGGCAGAAGCAGCCTCGGCTTACCGAGCTCCAGCCAGCCGATCTGGAATCGGAAAACTCGTTTCTTGGCGGGCTTTACGTCTTGGCGGTTACAATCCCGGCATGAATGACGCGAGCAAACTGATCAAGCAGGCGGGCGAGCTGCTCACGCGGCTCGAGCAGGCTGCTGCCCGGAGAGGCGTGCGCCCACCGACTGGAGCGCGTCGACCGCGTTTCGCTGGCGCAAGCGCAACGGCAAGGGAGCGATCGAGCCGGTCAGGCACGTGCATCGCATCGCGCCTCAAGGATCTGCAGGGCATAGACGCCCAGAAGCAGCTCGTGGAGCAGAACACGCGCCAGTTCGTCGAGGGCCATCCCGCCAACAACGTGCTGCTCACCGGTGCGCGCGGCACCGGCAAGTCCTCGCTCATCAAGGCGCTGCTCAACAAGTATGCCGCGAAGGGCCTGCGCCTGATCGAGGTCGAGAAGCAGGACCTGGTGGACCTGGCCGACATCGTCGACCGCATCTAGCAGCGGCCGGAGCGCTTCCTGCTCTATTGCGACGATCTCTCCTTCGAGGCCGACGAGTCCGGATTCAAGGCGTTGAAGGTGGTGCTCGACGGATCGGTGGCCGCGGCCTCCGAGAACTGCGTCATCTACGCCACTTCCAACCGCCGGCACCTGATGCCCGAGTACATGCAGAGAGAACCTCGACTACAAGCACGTCGGCGACGAGATCCATCCGAGCGAGACCTCGGAGGAGAAGATCTCGCTCTCCGAGCGCTTCGGGCTGTGGGTTTCGTTCTATCCGTTCGACCAGGACGACTATCTCAGGATCGTCGCGGTCTGGCTCGCGCACTTCAAGGCGCCCGGCGCAACTACGGAGGAGGTGCAGCGCGCCGCGCTGCAATGGGCGCTCGCGCGCGGCTCGCGCAGCGGGCGCGTCGCCTGGCAGTTCGCGCGCGACTGGGCCGGAAAGGCAAGGATGAAGCGATGAAGGCGGAAGGCGGAAGTGAGAACCGTGCCCCTCATCCCTCATCCCTCATCCCTCATCCCTCGAACCGCGTCGAAGTCGCCGCAGCAGTCATCACGCGGCCTGACGGCAGCTTCCTGCTGGGCCAGCGGCCGGCAGGGAAGGTCTATGCGGGCTACTGGGAGTTTCCCGGCGGGAAAGTCGAGACAGGCGAGCCAGCGGCCGCGGCGCTCAGACGCGAGCTGCACGAGGAGCTGGGAATCGACGTCGAGCAGGCGTATCCCTGGGTCACCCGCGATTACGACTACGCGCACGCGGCAGTGCGGCTGCGTTTTTTTCGCGTAGTCGAATGGTCGGGCACGCCGCACGGCCGGGAAAGCCAGCGGTTCGAATGGCAGCGCCCCGGCGCGGTGGAAGTCGCTCCCATGCTACCCGCCAACGGCCCTATCCTCAGGGCGCTGACCTTGCCGGCGGTCTACGGCATCAGCAATGCAGCGGATGTCGGCGAACGCGAGTTTTTGCGGCGGCTCGACGCGCGCGCTGGCGGGGGGCCTCGCTCTGCTGCAGGTGCGGGAGAAGCAACTGCCGCCGGACGGAGCTGGTCGGCTTGACGGCAGAGGTGATTGAAGCGGCGCGCCCCCATGGCGCGCGAGTGCTCTTGAACGGAGATCCCCGGCTCGCCCAGGGCGTCGGGGCCGACGGCGTGCACCTCACCGCCGCCTCAGCTTCTGGACCTGGGCGAGCGTCCCGCGCTGGAACTGGTCGGCGCGTCCTGTCACGACGCGCGGGAGCTCGAGCGCGCCGCGGCCTTGCCCGCCGATTTCGTGGTACTGGGTCCGGTGCTGGCGACGCCCAGCCATCCCGGCGTCCCGGCACCTGGGTTGGGAGGGATTCGCGGCGCTGATCCGGGATTATCCGCTGCCGGTCTACGCGCTCGGCGGGTTGAGACGTTTGGACCTCGAGACCGCGTGGGATGCTGGCGCGCACGGCATCAGCATGATGCGCGGAGCCTGGAGCTGACAGAAAGGTCATCAGTCATTTGACGGTCATCGCGTGTCAGCTCCAGGCTTATCAAAATCGAACATCATGGAAGAAGGGAGATCATCATGCCGCGCGTCACCCCGATCAAGGTCAAATCGTACTTTTACGCCGGGCAACACGCCGTCGCCGGCTCGCTCTGGAAAGTGCGCGGTCACGCGCGCGAGCCGTTGCAGAGGCGTTTCAAGACCGAACTCGGCCGATTCGCCGCAACCGTTTTTCTCGTTGCGAGCGCGAGCGCAGCCGACGCCCAGGAGAAGCTGCCTCTGGTGAAGGTGGTCGCGACCGGCGGGACCATCGCCAACACGCCGTCGGGGCGTCTGCACGCGGGCGAAGTCGTCGACGCGATCCCGGACCTCAAGAAGTACGCCCGGCTGGAAGTGGAAGAGGTCATCCGCGTGGGGAGCAGCAGCATCACCCTGGAGAACTGGCTCAGGCTCGCGAGGCGGATCAACGAGATCCTCGCGGAGCCCGAGGTCAAAGGCGTAGTCGTCACCCACGGCTCGAACACGGTGGAGGAGACTGGCTACTTCCTGAGCCTGACGGTGAAGAGTGACAAGCCGGTGGTGTTGACCGCCGCTCAGCGGCAGTTCACGACCGTGAGCTCAGACAGCCCCAAGAACTTCCTCCAGGCGGTCCGGGTCGCGGCCAGCGACGACGCCAGAGGCAAAGGCGCCCTGATCGTCACCAACGACGTGATCAACGCGGCGCGGGACGTCACGAAGACCATGACCTACCGCCTGGATACGTATAGCAGCCGGGACCTTGGAGTCCTCGGCTACGTCGACGAGGACCGGGTCACCTTCTATCGCGTGCCGCTGAAGCAGCACACGAAGGCCACGCCCTTCGACATCGCCCGCCTGCAGAAGCTGCCCCGGGTCGAGATCATCTACAGCTCTGTGGACGCTGACGGCGCGCTGATCGACGCGGCCGTGACGCATGCCAATGCCGAAGGCATCGTGGTCGCCGGATTTCCGACCGGCTCGGCCACTCCCGCCATGGAACAGGCGATGAACCGGGCAGCGGCCAAGGGCATCCCGGTGGTGATGACCAATCGCGGCGGGACGGGCCGGATCACCGATACGCGGACCAAGGAAGCGCGGCCGGTCATCTTTGGAGACAACCTCACGCCGCAGAAGGCGAGGGTTCTCTTGATGCTCGCCCTGACGACGACCAAGGATCCCGCAGAGATCCAGCGGATCTTCCAGCGGTACTGAGAACGCCGGACCTCGCGTAAAGGGTCATTGTGCGACAGAGGGGACGGGGGGAAACGGGAAGGCTCCTCGGATTTTCAGGAAGGGGCCCATCCTCGCCGCTCGTTTTCTCGCGAAGACCGTTCATCGTGCGACGGGGGGGTGCGGGGGGAACGGGAAGGCCCCGATGGTTTGCCGGAAGGGGCCCGTTCCCCGCCCTCGTTTATTGGGGTGTGGGGGGGCGCGGGAAGGACCCTCGCGAATCTGCAGGAAGGGCCCGCGCCCCGCCACTTCTTTCCGGGCCCGTTCCCCGCCGCTCAACTCAAGCACCGCGCTTGACCCGCTTCGTATGCGGAGCGCATGATTTTGTCATCACGCCGGTCTTGGAGAGATACGATGCCAGTGATCCAGCACGAGAGCGTCCCGCGCGAGCCGTTCACGGGAGGTGCCACGTATCAGACGCTCGTCGGCGACGCGCAGGGATCGACACCTGTGCGCATCGGAATCCAGACCTCGCCGCCCGGGTACAGGACGCAGACACATTCCCACCCGTATATGGAGGTCCTGACGGTTCTTGAAGGCCATGGCGAAGGCTGGATCGACGGCGAGGAGGGCGTCCTCAGGCTGGAACCTGGCATGACGCTCGTCTTCCCGCCAAACGTGCGTCATTGGTTCCGCACCGTCGGCGACCAGTCCCTGAAGACGCTCGGTGTGCACGCCTCGCCGAATCGCATCTCCCATGGAGGTGAGTAGAACCCATCTCAAAAAACGGCATACGGACGGGATGAACGGGATGAACAGATAAAGGCGCATTTGAACCATCCTGTACATCCTGTTAATCCTGTCAATCGTCCAATCTTTGCCAGCGCCCTTTTCGGGTCTTCCGTTCTGTTCGAAGTTCAAGACAAAAGGAGGGAGCCGTGAGATCAACTGGAATGTATTGCCTGCTTGCGATAGCAGCGGCCGTCATGAGCGCGTCGCAGCCGGCGCCCGCGGCCGACTGGAAGCCCGGCAAGCCGGTTGAATTCGTGGTGCCGGCGGCGGCCGGCGGCGCGCTGGACCGCCCCGCGCGGCTGGTGCAGAAGATCTGGCAGGAGATGAAGCTCGTCGAGGTGCCGGTGAACATCATCAACAAGTCGGGCGGTGGCCAATCGGTCGGTTATACCTACGTGCACCAAGCGGCAAACGATCCGCATCGCCTGCTGCTGGTTTCTACACCGCTCCTGTCCAACCACATCACCGGCAAAAACAAGCTCAACTACACCGAATTCACGCTGCTCGGGCAGCTCTTCACCGAATACAACGTGCTTTCGGTGCGCAGCGATGCGGCGGTCAAGACGGCGCACGATCTCATCGCGCGGCTGAAGCCCGCGCCCGACAGCCTGGCAGTGGCGATCGGCACGACGCCGGGCAACAACAGCCACGTTGCGATTGCCATGCCCTTCAAGCGCGCGGGCGTGGACATCAGGCGGCTCAAGACGGTGGTTTTTCAGTCGGCAGGCGAGTCGGTCCTGAACCTGTTGGGCGGGCACGTGGACTACGTGTCGGGCCCGCTCGGCCCCGCCGCGCCGCATTGGAAGGCGGGCAAGATACGCCTACTCGCCATCACGGCGCCCAGGCGGCTGGAAGATGAATATGCGCAGATTCCGACGTGGCGGGAGCAGGGTATAGATGTGGTGGTTACGAACGCGCGCTACATGATGGCGCCTCCGGGTCTGTCCGCAGCGCAGGTCGCGTATTGGGACGGCATCTTCCGCAAGACGGTCGCTGCGCCTGAATGGCGCACTACCCTCGCGCAGGAACAGTGGGTGGATCACCACGTAGCAAGCGCAGAATTGCGCGCGCATATCGAACAACATTACGCGCAGGCACGCGAAGTACTCTCCGATTTAGGGATGGCGAAGCAGCCGTGAGGAGGCGGCCGCTCCTCTCGGTTCGTCCGCCGGCTTGACCTGTTTCTCGCAGCGCTCGCTCCGCCGCTGGCGGAGGCGTTTGCGCGGAACTGTCCAGGGAACGCTTCGCCGCATCCGGCATCGAGCCCTGAAGCTACGACCCCGCAACTCGCGGAATCGTGAAGGACGTCGGGCTCGCCAGTCAGTAGTCCAAAGCGTGGCGGCCGTTACGCAGGAACGCCGCGTACGGTTGGCCTGGGGCATGGATTGATGGATCATGGAAGGCCCGAACCCGGTCTGCAAAATTGGAGGCACCGTGAACTATCAAGTCATCTCCGCCGATTGTCATGTCGACCTGTGCTGGCTGCCGCCGGATCTCTTCACCGCCAGCGCCTCGTCCGAGCTGCGCGACCGCATGCCGTACGTCACCGATGGGCCCAACGGCCGGGTGTGGACGACGAAGCGCGGCGCCAACCTGGGCCTGATGAACGGCATGGGCTCGGCCGGCCGCCAGTACGTCCCCGGCAGGATCCATCGGTCCGACCGCATGGCCTCGACGGGGCTTTACGAGGACGGCAAGCGCGGCATCCGCCGCCTGACCGACCCCGACCTCCGCGTGAAGGACCAGGACCGCGACGGCGTTCAGGCCGAAGTGCTCTACGGCGTCCTCGGCGCCGCAAGCCGGCTGAACGATCCCGAAGCCGCGGTCGAGGTGACGCGCGTATACAACGAGTGGCTCGCCGGATTCTGCGCAGCCCGGCCCGAGCGCTTCGCCGGCCTTGCCTCGATTCCGAACCACCCAATCGAGGCCGCCATCGCCGAGGTCAAGCGCGTCGCCAAGCGCGGCGTGCTCCGCGGCCTGGACATCGCTAACTCTCCCGACTTGAAGCCGCTCTGGGACCCGTACTGGAACCCGCTGTGGGAGGTGATCAACGACACCGGCATGCCGCTGCACTTCCACACGATCAGCGGCTATATGCCCGAACACATCCGCAAGATCGTGTCGATCGGCTCCGATCCGACGCGCGCCAGCCTCCCCGGCATGCCGGAGGTGGAGCTGCCGGTGGCGCGGGCCGCGGCCGCTTGCAACATCACGGCGTTCCAGATCAACATGGCCAACATCTTGACCTCGATGATCTTCAGCGGCGTTCTCGAGCGCTGTCCGCGGATCAGGCTCGTGCTCGGCGAGTCGGGCATCGGCTGGATCCCGTACGTGCTGTGGCGGATGGACGCGGAGTGGAAGGACCAGTACCAGGACCTTACGATCAAGATGCGGCCGAGCGATTACTGGAAGCGCCAGTGCTGGGCGACTTACCAGACGGACCCGATCGGGGTCAAGCTGCTCGACGAGCTGGGCGCCGACAAGGTCATGTGGGGATCTGACTTCCCTCATCCCGACGGCGTGTGGCCGGACTCGCAGGAGTACATCCAGCGGGAGCTGGGCGGTCTGCCCGCCGGCATCCGCCGCAAGATCGTGTGCGAGAACGCGGCACGGTTGTACGGGTTTTCATTGTCGTAGCAGTGTTTGATGGATTGAGTTTACCGATGGAGGCTTGACATGCCGCGCGTCAACACGATAACCGCAAAATCCGAGCTCCCCGCCGAGCACCACGCCGTCGCCGACGCCGTCGTGAAAGTATTCGGTCGCATTCGCGGGCCCTACAGCGTACTGCTCCACAGCCCGAAGCTGGCGGAGCGGCTGCTCCCGCTCACTACCTTCTTCCGCGACGACAACATCGTCGACCCGAAGCTCCGCTCGCTCGCCATTCTGACCGCCGTGCGCGAACGCGAGGCGGCATACGTGTGGGCGGCGCAGGTCGCCGCGGCCCGGCGCAACGGTGTGCGCGAAGAACTCATCGACCTGCTCCGGGCGAAGGGCGACGCCGGCAAGCTGCCCGCGGAGGAGCGCGAAATCGTCACCTACGTCCGGCAGTTGATGCGCACGAACCGCGTCGACCAGGCGACTTTCGACGCGCTCAAGAACCGCCACGACGCGCAGTGGCTGGTCGAGCTGACTGCAGCCGCGAACTACTACGCGTTCGTCTCGGGGATGGTCAACCCGTTCGAGGTCCCGCCGCCGCCCGACGGTGACAAGCTGCCCGGCTAGACAGGTTCAGTGGACAGTGGGAAGTTTGTAGTTTGCAGTGGGAAGCAGAAGTAGCTAGTAGTAAGTAGAGGTCAATTCATAATAGTTATTGCGACTTGACCGAGCGTACGAAGGTGTCAGGAACCTTAGAGTTCCTGACACCCTTACGATAGAGGATCGCAAGAGATCGGCCCGGCACTGACTCACTTGCGAAGAATGTGTTTCTCCTTAGCCTTGCGCGGGGTCGAATGCTAACTGCTAACTGCTCCTTGACGTGAAGCGCGGCGGATCGAACGCGGTAATCGGTGGTAGCGCACCGTCGTAGCGCTCGACCTCGACCAGGCAGCTGTGGGCGATGCAGCCCTGACCCAGCTTCGAGCTGCCCTTGTCCAGCGTGAGCATGTTTGGGTTGCCGTGTTTGTCGAGGGTACCGATGCGGCCGGGCTCGAGCGGGTCGTACCACGCGCCGGTCGCCATTTCCACTACGCCCCGGCGCAGCCCGTCCTCGACGCGCAAACCCGCGAGGCAGGCGCCGCGATCGTTGAACACCCGCACGACATCGCCCGGCTGCAAGCCGCGCGCCGCCGCGTCCGCCGGATGCATGGCGATCGGTTCACGGCCCTTGATCTTGCTGGCGAGGCTGACCGCACCGTGATCGTACTGGCTGTGCAGTTTGGTGACAGGCTGGTTGGAGATGAGATGCAGTGGATGGCGTTTGGCGGCTTCCGCGCCCAGCCATTCCACCGGCTCCTGCCACACGGGATGGCCGGGGCAGTCCTCGTAACCGAACGAATCTATCCGCTCCGAGTAGATCTCTATCCTGCCGGACGGCGTGCCGAGCGGCCGCGCCTGCGGATCGGCGCGGAAATCATCGAGGCAGACCTGCGGCTGCGGCGGGCGCGGCACTTCGAAATGGCCTTGCGCCCAGAAATCGTCGAAGCCGGGCAGCTCGATATCCCACAGGGCCGCTTTTTCGCGCGAGGACTCGTACAGATGGCGCAGCCAGTCCCGCACGTCACGGTTCTCGGTGTAAGCGCGGGTCGCGCCCAGCCGTTCCGCGAGATCGGAAAAGATCGCGTAATCGTCGCGGGCTTCGCCCGGCGCTGCCACCGCTTTCTTCATCGCGATCAGGTAACGGTCGCGGCCGGAAGATCCGATGTCGTCGCGCTCGAGCATGGTGGTCGCGGGCAGCGCGACGTCCGCATGCTTGGCGGCCGCGGTCCAGTAATGATCGTGCACGACGATCGTGTCGGGCCGGCGCCAGGCCTCGATCAGGCGGTTCAAGTCCTGGTGATGGTGAAAGGGATTGCCGCCGCACCAGTAAACCAGGCGGATATGCGGATAGACGTGCGACTTGCCGTCGTAGTCGAAGCGCGCGCCCGGGTTGAGCAGCAGGTCGGAGATTCGCGCTACCGGGATGAAGCTCTTTACCGCATTCGTGCCTTGCGGGAGCACCGGTCCCGAATACGGCGCCGCCCAGGCGCCTTCGGCATTGACCGAACCGTAGCCGATGCCGAGGCCGCCGCCGGGCGTGCCGATCTGGCCGAGCGTCGCGGCGAGCGTGATGGCCATCCAGAACGGCTGCTCGCCATGGTCGGCGCGCTGCAGCGACCAGCTCGCATTCACGAACGTGCGGCTTGCGGCCATCCGCCGCGCGAGCTTTCGCAGCCGCTCGGGCTCGATATCGGCGATAGCGGCGGCCCACTCGGGGCTCTTCGGAACGCCATCGGTTTCTCCCAGCAGATAAGGCCGGAAGCGCTCGAAGCCGACACAGTGGTGCTGCAGGAAATCACGGGCGTGCAGATTCTCGACAACCAGCACGTGCGCAAGAGCGAGCATCACAGCGGTGTCCGTGTTCGGACGTATCGCCAGCCATTCCGCGCCAGGCACCTCGCCCAGGTCGGCGCGCACCGGGCTCACGTTGACGAAGGCGACGCCTGCCTCGGCGAGCCGGCGCAGGCTCCCACGAGTTTCGTGCTGGGAAACACCGCCCGAATTCACCTGCACGTTTTTTGCCGGTACGCCGCCGAAGGCGACGAAGAGCTCGCAGTGCTTCTCCAGCGATGCCCAGGCCGTGTGGCGCGAACGCAGCTGATCGATGCCGCGCAGCACGTGCGGCAGCAGCGTGCGGCCGGCGCCGAGGCTGTAGCTCGTCACGTGGCGTACGTAGCCGCCGATTGCGTTCATGAAGCGATGCACCTGGCTCTGCGCGTGGTGGAAGCGGCCGGCGCTTCCCCAGCCGTACGAGCCCGCGAAGATCGCCTCGTTCCCATAGTGGGTCTTCACGCGCTTCAATTCGGCGGCGACGAGATCGAGCGCCTCGTTCCAGGAAACTTCGACGAACGGCTCCGCGCCGCGTCCTTCGGTAAGCGCGCCCGGGCCGTGGTCCAGATAGCCCTTGCGTATCGCCGGGCGCAGTATGCGCGCCGGCGAAGTAAGCGCCGCCGGCATCGAATTGCCGATCGGCGAGGGATCGGGGTCGTGCGCGAAAGGTTTAAGCCGCGTCACGCGCCCATCCGTGACCTCGACTTCATAAACGCCCCAATGGGTGGACGTCAGCAACGGTGCATTCATGCTTCCTTTCCTGGTTCCTAGAACAGTAGGGGAGGATGAGGGGAGTATCCCCTCGTTCCTTCCACGATCCCCAGGATAGACGGCACGAGCCGATCCGACAAATGCGTTCTCCCCGGTATTTGATACGACCCCTGATGTAGGGGAGTATGAGGGGAGTATCGCCTCATTCATTCATGTTACGGGCTCTGAACTGATGTAGGGGAGTATCCCCTCATACATGTATGTTACGGACTCTGAACTCCGGAGAACGCCATGCGGGACAAACTCACATCCCTCGAACAAGCCGCCAGCCAGGTAAAGACCGGCAGCCAGCTCGTAATGAGCGCCAACATGCACCGTTCTCCGATGGCCTTGCTGCGCCAGGTGGTGCGCCAGGGGACGCGGGAGCTGCGTGTCGTGGGCGTGGTAGGCGGCGAAATCAACATCGATTTCCTGGTGGGCGCCGGTGCGGTAAGCACGGTGGATACTTCCAGTGTCACTCTCGGTGAATTCGCCCGCACCGGGCCCAACTTCTCTCGCTATGTGCAGGCGGGCAGGGTGAAGGCCCTGGACAACACGTGAGGGGTACTCTATTCACAGGCCCAGGCTGGGTCTATGGGAGTGCCGTATGTGCCCATCCTGGGTCTCGTGGGCACCGACCTGCTCACGCGCCGCGCCGACATGGTAGTGGCCGTCGACCCGTTTGACGGCAAGACGCGGACGGTGGTGGCGAAAGCGCTGCGCCCAGACGTCGCGGTATTTCACGTCCAGAAGGCGGACCGCCAGGGCAACGTATCGTGCGGATACCATGCCGAGGCGATGATCCTGGCGGAAGCCTCCAGGCACGTCATCGTCACCGCCGAAGAGGTGGTGGACCGGCTGAATGAGGAAGATGCGGTCGCCACCTTCATCCCGTCGATACACGTGGACGCGGTGGTGCATGCACCGTTTGGCGCCCACCCCGGCGGATGCACGGGCAGGTACGGTCCGGACAAAGCCCACATGGCGCGCTACGTCGCTGCATCGCAGGACGATGCCGCCTTTGAGGAATACCTGCGGACGTATGTGCTCGGGGTAAAAAATCACGAGGACTACCTGGAACGATACGTACCGCGGGGAGTGATAGCGGGGATGACCTAGTAAGGAATACTTGGTTCATCCGACCACGCATACCGGAACCAGTAACCTCGACCTAAAGCACACAAGGGAGCGCAAGAGATGAGCAACTTATCTGGATTGCCGATGATTCCAAGGCGCAGCAGGCAGCAGCGTCGGAGGTTGTGATCGTCAACAAAACTTGCGGCAGTCACTGCGAGCTGACGAGCGCTGATAGCGAATCATGTTGAGCCAAGAATACAACGAAGCCGAACTGATGGCGGTGCTGCTGTCGCGGGAAGTGCGTGATGGCGAGATTTCCGCTTGCGGGGCGCTCTCGCAGATTCCCGCCGCCGGCCTGCTGCTGGCGAAAGAGCGGCACGCGCCCGACGCTGAATTGATCATCTTGGACTCCGTGTTCGGGCCCTTTCATACGTCGCGCCAGTTTCATTTCCTGGCGCAGCGCGGCGAGCTGGGCCTGTTCTTCGTGAGCGGCGTGCAGATCGACCGCCACGGCAACTACAACCTGCACCAGCTAGGTCCCGATCGGGACCGGCCGCAGGTGCGGTTCCCCGGAGGCTATGGCGGGGGCCTGATCTATTACGGCGCGCGGCGCACGGTGGTATTCCGCACGGAACATACGCGGCGCTCGCTCGTGGAGCGGGTGGATTTTATTTCCGCCGCGGGCAGCACGGACCCCGACGTGTTGCGGCTCGGCCATCCCAGCAGAGTGATCACTCCCAAGGCCAGCTTCAGGTTCGAAAAAGACCAGGGCTTCCTTCAGCTGCACTCCATACACCCGCCGCATACACTCGCGCATATCCGGGAAAACACCGGCTTCGACCTCGGCGTGACGGGGACGGTAGCAGCGACGCCCGCGCCGACCCGCGATGAGCTGCGCTTGTTGCGGGAAGTGATACGCGGCAAGATGATAGCCACCGATACCTATGCCGAATGGGCGCGAAAAAACCTGGGCGAGGGAGAAACCCGCCCGATCTGATGCCAAGAGCTGGAAGGGATCCATCGAGTTGCGCCGGGATTTCTTCACGGATTATTTTGCGGGAGCTCGCCGATCACCGTCACCGAACTTGCCGGACCGGAACCCTGATTGAAATCGGGGGCGTGGCCCTCGTAGCGCGGAAAAGCGACTGGCGAAGCCAACCGTCACCTGGGTCCGGGAGCCGTGTGTAAACGCGCCCGCGGTTGACCGGCCTTGTGAGACAAGCGCATGATGTCGTCATGCGCGGTCGCGTGGGGAGGCGCTGATGTGGCAAGAGGGAATTCTATACGGCAGCTTCTGTGCAGCGTTCGTCATCGTCGGCGTGCGGGCGTTGATGATCTCGCAGCCATACACGCTCTCCTCGATGATGGTGGGCCAGGGAAAGTTCGACTACAAGGCGAGTTGGGCGTCGAATACCACCCTTTTCGGCGCCGTACTCGCGGGCGCTCTCAAGGACGGCTTCACGGGTAAGCTGCCCACCAGCACATGGAGCTCGGAAGCCTGAACCTCGTCTTCCTCGCGGTGGCGCTCGTGGCGCTGCTGATTCCCCTCTCAACCGTGCGCAACTTCAAGGAGGGCAAGAAGGAGAAGCACGATACCCGCGTGTGGGCATATCTTCTGTCCGCCGTCTTCGCCATGTGGGCGGTGGGCGGCCAACTCCTCACCTTGGGCCGGAGCGTCTCGCTAGCCCACCGCGCGGGCAATCTTGCCGACCCCGCCGCCGTCGTGTTCCAGGCTTCTTTGATCATCGGTGCGATCGCCATCGTAGCCTACGCATGGAAGACCATAGGCCGGCAGATGGAAGAACAGCTTAAACCTAGGGTTGAGCAACCTGCATTGACGACCATAAGCGGGCAGATTCAAGAACAGCTTAACCCTGGCCCCGCTGAGGAGTTCGCCCTTCTTTAATACGATCGCCGCATCTGCCGCCCCGTTAATTACCAGGACGTTGCCGCTGCGCTTCGCAGATTGTCCCGATCAGTCGTAGGTCCCGCGACGAACGGGAGTGGCCGGTACATGACGCGCCCGAGTGTCCGAAACGGCTCTTGACCCGATTTGTGTCTCGCATGCATGATTTGCCGCCCCGCCGATACAATACACAAGGAGATCTACATGCCCCGCCTCACCCCGATCACCGCAAAATCCGAGCTGCCCGCGGAGCACCATGCCGTCGCCGACGCCGTCGTGAAGGTCTTCGGCCACATCCGTGGCCCATTCAGCATGCTGCTGCACAGCCCGAAGTTGGCCGAGCGCATCCTTCCGATGGTCAAGTTCTTTCGCGAGGACACTATCGTCGAGCCGCGGCTGCGATTCCTCGCGGTCCTTACCGCTGCGCGCGAGCGCGAGGCGGCGTACGTGTGGGCGGCCCAGGTCGCCGCTGCGCGCACGAGCGGCATTCGCGAGGAGGTAATCGATGTCATCCGGGCGAAGGGCGATCCGGGCAAGCTCGCCGCAGACGAGCGGGAGGTCGTCAACTACGTCCGGCAGCTCATGCGCACCAACCGCGCCGACCAGGCGACCTTCGATGCGCTCAAGAACCGGTATGGCCCGCAATGGCTCATCGAGCTTACCGCGGCCGCGAACTTCTTCGGGTTCGTATCGGGGATCGCGAATGCATTCGAGGTCACCCCGCCGCCGGACAGCGACAAGCTGCCGGCGTAGACGAGTGACGAGTGATGGGTGACGGGTGATGAGCCTATCGTTCCCGTCAACGCAGATCGCGTGCGGTAACAACTAGTCTACATGTCGTAGTCTTGCGCGACAGCCTGGGGCGGGTGGCCCTCCCACACGCGCCTCATGTTCTGATAGGCGAACTCGGCGCGGCGGAACCAGGTGTCCCACGTCGTTCCAGCGCTGTGGGGTGACACGACCACGTTCTCCAGCTTGAGGAGCGGATTGCCGGGGTCCACCGGCTCCTTCTCGAAAACATCCAGGCCGGCGCCGGCGATGCGCTTTTGCTGCAACGCCTCGAACAGGGCGGCTTCGTCCACCACCGGTCCGCGGCTCGTGTTAATCAGCAACGCAGTGGGTTTCATCATGGCGAGGCGCTGGCGGTTGACGACGTGGCGCGTGTCCGCGGTGAGCGGGGCGTGGCAGGAAATAATGTCCGAAGTGCGAAACAGGTCCTCCAGCGAGACCCGTCTCGCCTTCAGCTCCCGCTCGCGCTCGGGTGAAAGTGGAAACTTGTCGTAGTACTGGACGGTCGCGTCGAAGGCCTGGACGCGCCGGGCAACCTTCTGGCCGATATTGCCGAATCCAAGCACACCCACCACTTTGTTCGCCATCTCGAAGGTGTTCATGCCGTCTATGGCGGCGCTCCAGCGCCCTTCTTTCACGGCCCGGTCTGCCGCTATCAGACGCCGGTAGAGGGACAGCATCGCCAGCACGGCGTGGTCGGCAACAGCCCAGGAGTTGGCCCCGCCGTTGTTGGCGCACGGTACCTTCAACTCGCGCAGGAGCTTGAGGTTCATGCTGTCGTAGCCGGCGGAGAGTAGCTGAACCAGGCGGGTCTGTGCGGCCGAGCGCAGTATCCGGTCGGTGAGCTTCGCGCGGAACACCATGATGAAATCGGCGCCCTTGACGGCATCTATCTGCTGCTCCTCCGGGGTCTTGCCGTCGACCACGATCGTGGTGAAGCCGGCCGGATTGAACGAGATGATCGCCTCCACGATACGCTGGTGCAGTCCGTGGAGGAAGACGACTTTGGCATCGGCCATTGGTTGCTCCTGCTTGTGCTCTCAAGGGTAGCATAGCCGTCATGCGCTAGCTCCTCGTGCTCCAGCACGTCCGCGCGCGCTGGCCGGGCGCGTGTTCGCGGAATTCACCGCGCTCTTTGGCTGGCGCCGCCGCCCGCTGCCGCAACACCCGTTGAACCGCGTGCCGGCGGTTGACCGCCTGGTCGAGCCGAAGGCACGATGCAAGCTAGTGCGCGGTTTTTACGCGGCAGCACACTAGGGGAATGTGAGCACGATGCTGTTTACCAGGACCAGCGCGCTTGCAATCGGCGCTTCGCTGTTCGCCGTCTGCCAGGCCGCAGTCGGCGATTGGAAGCCGTCGAAGACCGTCGAAATCGTCATAGCGTCATCGCCGGGTGCAGGCACCGACCGGACCGGTCGCTGGATCCAGAAGCTGTTGAGCGAGAAGAAGCTGCTCGAAGTGCCGGTCTCGGTCGTGAACAAGCCCGGCGGAGGAACCATGGTCGCCGTGAACTATATCGGCCAGCACGCGGGCGACGGTCACTTATTCCTGTTGATCTCCACGTCCATCGTCACCGCGCACATCGTCGGCAGGAGTCCGCAGACCCATGCCGACGTGACGTCGCTGGCGATACTGGGAATCGAGCCCATTGCGTTTGCCGTGCGCGCCGACTCCACGCTCAAGAGCGCGAGGGACCTGGCCGACCGCTTCAAGGCGGATGCGGCCGGCGTCAGCGTGGGATTCGCCAACGCCTTGGGCAACCAGAACCACCTGGCGGTCGCCAAGGTGGTGAAACGCCTGGACGGCAATGTGAAAGGCCTGAAGGCGGTCGTATTCAACGGCTCGGCGGACGTGACCACGGCGTTGCTCGGCGGCCACGTGGATCTCGCCATAACGTCCGGTTCCGCGCTGGTGTCCCTTATCGAGTCAGGCAAGGTCAGGGCGCTCGCCATGTCCGGGGAGCAGCGGGTGGGCGGCGCGTACGCGGCGGTTCCAACGTGGAAGGAGCTGGGAATCGACGCGGTGACGACGAACTGGCGCGCCATCGTCGGGCCCAAAGGCATGACGGAAGACCAGGTCGCCTTCTGGAACCAGATGTTCTCGAAGCTCGTGCAGCTTCCCGAATGGAAGCAGGACCTGGAAAAGCTGCTGGTGACGAATACCTACCTCAACAGCCGCGATACGCGGCGCTTCCTGGACGCGGAATACGCCGCTTTCAGCTCGTTCCTGACCGAGGTCGGACTGGCGCGCAAGCCCTAGCCCGCATGTTGCACCAGCGTCACGATTTTGTGGTGGGGCGCTGAACTCGCACAAGTCCCTCATCGGAGCACATGCGGGCTGATTAAATTTTGAGCAGAAGGGTTGCACGGGGCGACGCTGCCCCCTTACCCCCCATTGCTCGGTGCCGGCGAGCGCCAGAGCGCGCAGCCGCTCGATGAGGATGTAGGCGGCACTGGAGAGCAGCAGCCGGAACTGATTAGCCTAAACATTAATTAGCCCGCATGCTCCGGCGCCAATTCGTAGTGACGCCGCCCGAAAAACCGCACGGCTCTCTTACCTGTGAAACATGCGGGCTAAATCACGAACCGGTCCATGAACTCGTTGACCGGGGTCGCTTCCAGCCGCGCCCGATCCATGCACAGCTCGAGAATCGCGTCGGACTGCTTCTGTGGAAAGCGGCGCGCCAGGTGCTTCCTGAACTTCGCCTCGAGCACTGGGACGAACTCGGCGCGGCGCCGCGGATGCCCCATCGGATATTCGATCTCGACCTTCGGAGCGCGCGAGCCGTCCTTGAAGCGCAGCTCGATGGCATTCGCGCTCGAGAGCTTCTGCGGGTCGGCAAAATCCCGGGAGTAGCGGGGTTCCTCGACCACGGTCATCTTCTCGCGCAGCCGGTCGATGCGCGGATCGGCGGCAAACTCGTCCTCGAAATCCGGGGCTTCGAGCTTGCCGTGGATGAGCCCGACGGCGACCACGTACTGGGCGCAGTGATCTCGATCTGCGGGATTGTCGAGCGGACCCTGCTTGTCCATGACTCTCATCATTTCCTTCTGGCTGGTGATCGTGATGGCCTCGATGTCGTCGAGGCGGTCCTTGACCAGCGGATGCAGCCGGAAGGCGCATTCGACGGCGCTCTGGCCGTGCATGCCCGCGGCGACGAATTTGAACTTCACGTTCTCGATCACGTAGCTTCCGTACGGGCGCAGGAACTTCAAGGGCTGCCCGCGGAAGACGGCATCCTGGAAGCCGTAGCGCTTCATCGTCAGCGCCGACGGATAGCCCATTTCGCCCTTGAGCGCCATCAGCGCGAGCCATACCGCGCGGCTGGTGGCGTCTCCGCCGGCCCAGCTCTTGCGCCACCCGGTGTTGTTCCCCTGGCGGAAGAGGGTAAGGTGCCCGCCATCGGCCCAGGCGTTGGAAATCGCGTTGATGATCTCGGCCCGCGTGCCGCCGAGCATCCCGGTCACCACGGCCGTGGACGCAATCCTGACGCCGGTCGTGGTGTCGAAGCCCAGGCCGGCGAAATCGTTGCCCAGCGACAGCAGGCCCTGGATCTCATAGGCCTTGATCATCGCGACGAGCACGTCGCGCATCACCAGCGCCGGCCCGCCTTCGGCCAGGCGCTTGCGGCTCAGATAGTCGGCCGCGGCGAGTATGCCTCCGATATTGTCGGAGGGATGGCCGCCCTGGGCCGCCGTAAAGGTGTCGCTGAAGTCGAGCCAGCGGATCATGATGCCGATATTGAATGCCGCGCTCACCGGGTCGAGCACGAGTTGCGTGCCGGGCACCTTGACGCCGTGCGGATAGATGGTCCCCGCCAGGACCGGCCCCAGCAGCTTGGTGCACTCGCGAAAATTAAGGGACTCCATGGCGCAACCGAGCGAGTCCAGCAGGCAGTAGTGCGCCATGCGGTAAGCCTCGGGGCTCATGACCTCGTAGTCACTCACGTAATCGGCCATGTCCGTGAGAATCCGGTCGGGTGCAGGACGGGCGTTGGAATCGCGAGGGATCATCGCGCGCCCACTTCACTCTGGGCGATGAATTCGAGCGTCGCTTTGGCGCAGGCGTCGGGGTTCGTCAGCGCGACGTGAAAGGAATCACCTGGCAGGACCAGGAGCCTCGAGTTCGGGATCTGCCGCTGCCACGCGCGGGTCTGCTCGACTGAAGCAAGGCCGCTGCCCTCGGTCGTGATGACCAGCGTCGGGCATCTGATCTTCGGCACATCGGCGCTGATGTCGATGAAATTGATCCGCTCATAGAAGCCGATCATGGTGGGCAGGTCGGTGCGGGACATGTAGTCGATCCAGTACTCGATCCCCTCCGAGGGAAAATCGGAGCCGAGCCGCATACCCATCGTGCGCCTGGCCCACTCCCTCATGCCGCGCTCCTCGAATTCCTTCACGTGCGCGGGTATGACCTCCGCACCGGGACGTGAGGCCGGAGGCGTCCCGATCACGGTGAGCGTTAGCACGCGCTCGGGACGACGCGCCGCGAAGGCGCGGGCGATCGTGCCGCCATACTTGCAGCCGACGACATGAAAACGCTCGATGCCGAGCGCGTCCATCAGCCGGATGTGATCGTCGATGAGGATATCGAGCGTCCACGGAAAATCGCGCCGCATCGGCGTAGAAGCGCCGTAGCCGCGCCGGTCGGGGCGCACCACGCGGTAGCGGCGCGCAAGATGCGGCACCCACGCGTACCATGCAGCGCAGCTCTCCGCGCTTCCGTGCAACAGCAGAATGGTCTCAGGCTTCGTCCAGGGATCGGTGAAATCGTCCACCACGTAGTGCATCTCGAGGTCGGCGCTCTTGAGGGTGGGCATCGGAATTTCCTGTTGCAATGGCGTTTCGCGCTACGTCCTATTCCTCCTTGATCCTGTCGGGGTGGGCGGCGGCTCGCCGGGCTCGCCGCTTTCGAGCTCATCCTTGTCCTCGACTATCGGAACGCGGTACTTTTCGGACGCCCACGCGCCCAGGTCCAGGATCTTGCAGCGCTCGGAACAGAACGGGCGCCAGGCGCTCTGCGGCGTCCATTCAACGCTTTTGCCGCAGGTCGGGCAAGGAACTCGAAGCGGTGCGGAAGACATCGGATGGCGGTTAGCTATTAGCGGTTAGCCCGTTAGCTTACAGCTTATGGCTGATTGCTTATAGCCAACGGCCAATAGCTAATAGCCAATCGCCGGCGGCTATCGCCGCCTAAAGGTTGCAGAACGTCAGCTCGAACTCGACGTCCGTCTCGGCCGCCCTGGGCCGGTGCATGCCTTCCTGCGTGGTGAACCGAATGTTGAGCGCGTGCTTGTTCGCGCTGATCTCGGGTACGCAGTGGTATTCGCGCTTCAACCTGATGCGCAGCATCTGCGCCATGCGGCCCGCCATCATCTGCTGGTAGACCCCCTGGTAGGCGACTTGTGAGGTAGTCTTGCCGCTCTCGCGCAACAGCCGCAACACGATAGCTATCCCGTCGCGGATCGGCAGAAACGGCGCCAGCCACAACTGCAGATCCTGGCGATGCTGCTCGGGCGCCTGCTGCAGCCAGTAGTGATACGACGGGAGATCGAACTCGCACGCGCCGCCGGGAATGTTGGTGCGCTGCCGGATGCTCATCAACCATTCGTTCTCGCGCAATTCCTGGCCGACCTTGCCGGACGCCTGCAGCAGCCGCGAGGAAGCCTGGTCGATCTGCCACAGCACGTTGTCGAGCGCGTCCTCGGAAACTTCCGGGTTGTCGCGCAACGCGTCCAGTGTCTGCTTCTGGCGTTCGAGCTCCTGCAGCAGATCGGATTTCAGGTCGGCGCGCCCGGAAACCTCGAGGATTTCGAAGATCGACAGGAGCGCGATATGGTGTTCTTGCGAATCGTTCTTGTGCAGGAAATAATCGACTCGCTCAAAAAGATCCTCGAGCCGCATCTGCGTGCGCACGCGCTCGCTCAGTGGATACTCGTAACTTATCACGCGACTAAGTATTCAACAAAACCCATAAAAAATAAAGGCTTTATTCGCGCTTTTTCCGGAATTTATCAGGATTTCGGCGATGCCTGCGTCGCCGCATTTCGAGCAAGGTTCAGGTACCCGGAGTGCAGTTCATTTACCTGTCGGCGCAGATCCTCCATGCTCCCGTCATTCGGCAGCACGTCGTCGGCGCGGGCGAGCCGCTCGGCGCGGGCGAGCTGCGCAGCCATGATGGCGCGCACGTCGTCTTCGCTCAACCCGCTGCGTTCGACCGCGCGCCGCATCTGCCGTTCCTCCGCGCAATCCACCACCAACACGCGATCGATGAGATCGCGATAGGCGCCGGTTTCGAGCAAGAGCGGCACCACGACTACGACGTACGGCCGATCGGCCGCTGCAATGCGCGCGTGCGATTCCGCCCGAATCAAGGGATGCAGTATCGCCTCAAGCTTTTTTCTCGCCTCGGGATCCTGGAATACCAGGCGCCGCATCCTGGCGCGATCGAGCCCGCCATCGGCAGTGATGTACTCCCCGCCGAACTCGCTGCGTAGCGCAGGAACTGCGGAGCCGCCGGGTGCGGTCAATTCGCGCGCAATGGCGTCGGTATCGACAATTGCGGCGCCGAGTTCCGCGAACCTGCTCGCGGCGGCCGACTTTCCCGAACCGATGCCGCCGGTCAATCCGATTACGTACACTGAAGTGCACTACTTAGCCACAGATACACACAGATAAACACGGATGCTGTTGCGGGCGAACGATCTGCACGAATTATTCTATCTGTGTTCATCTGTGTTTATCCGTGGCTCAATGGGTTTTTCTAGGACCGCTTCTTAGTCACAACCGCATCAGAACATGCTGCGGAAGATATAACGAAGCTCAACGGACATGTCATCCAGGTGCAGCAGTCTGTTGATCGCCTCGCCCCAGAACAGGAACAGCACGCCGGCGCCCGCCAGGTACGGACCGAAGCGCAGCTTGGACTGCAAACCTCGGCCGGTTCCGATCATGAGGATGACGCCTGCCATCGCGCCGAGGAAAGAAGAAACGAGCACGGCCCCCAATATGGCCTTCCAGCCCAGCCAGGCGCCGATCGCGGCGAGCAGCTTGAAATCCCCATGTCCCATCGCCTCGACCTTCCTCAGATATCCCCATCCTTTGGCGATGGTCCACAGCGACAGATATCCGGCCACCGCTCCGGCCACCGAGGAAACGAGATCCACCCCGAGAGTCTGATCCACGCTGACGAGGATGCCGAGCCAGAGCAGGGGCTGCGTCAGATCGTCGGGCAGAAAGCCGGTTTCCTGGTCGATGAACGCCAGCGCGATCATGGTCCATACGTAGATCAGCGCCCACAGCGCAGCCCAGTTGAGCCCAAAGCGCCAGACTGCGTAGGCGCTCACCAGCCCCGACAACGCCTCCACGAGAGGATAGCGCGGCGAGATCGCCGTCTTGCAGGCGGAGCATTTCCCGCCCAGCACGAGATAGCTCGCGATCGGAACGTTTTCGAGCGCAGTGATGCGGTGCCCGCAATTCGGGCAACCCGAACGCGGGAATACCAGGTTCACCTTTTCCGCGGGCGGCGGGGGCGCACCAACCAGTTCCGCACAGTCCGCCCGCCATTGCTGCTCGAGCATGCGCGGCAGGCGGTGGATGACGACGTTCAGGAAACTGCCGACCGCCAGCCCGAGCAAGACCGCGGCGGTGATGAGCAACCAGGGAGTGGTTTGTAGGGCTTGAAGGACCGACGACACTGTTTCAGGTTTCAAGTTTCAAGCTGAACCCGAAACTTGGAACTTGTTTTTAGACGACACCGTTTCAAGTTTCAAGTTGAACTCGAAACCCGAAACCCGAAACTCGGAACTTGTTTCTATACGACCGCGCCCAATTTGAAGATGGGAAGATACATGGCTATGACGAGACCGCCGATCAGTGTTCCGAGCACCACCATGATCATCGGCTCCATCAGGCTCGTGAGCGCGTTCACGGCGTCGTCCACCTCGGCCTCGAAGAAATCCGCCACCTTGGACAGCATCGCATCGAGCGAGCCCGACTCCTCGCCGATCGCGACCATCTGCAGCACCATATTCGGGAAGACTTCGGTGCCCTGCATCGCTGACATCAAGCTCGAGCCCGTGGCGACTTCGCTCTGGATCTTCTTGGTGGCGACGTAGTACTCGTAGTTCCCCGCGGCGCCCGCGACCGAATCGAGGGCTTCCACCAGCGGCACCCCGGCGGCAAACATGGTGGAGAGCGTGCGCGTCCAGCGCGCGATCGCCGATTTGCGGACGAGGTCGCCCAAGACGGGCAGGCGCAGCGACAGGCGGTCCATGAAGATCTGCATCTTCACGGAACGCTTCCACGTCCAGAAGAAGGCCCAGATCGCGAAACCGATGCCGCCAAAAATCGCGTACCAGATACTCCACGAAAAAGTCGGAGATCGCCATCACGATCAGGGTCGGGCCGGGCAGGTCCGCGCCGAAGCTCGTAAACACCTGCTTGAAGGCGGGAATCACGAAGATCATGATCACTGCGGTAATCACGAACGCCACGACGATGATGGCGAGCGGGTAGAACATCGCGGACCTGATCTTGTTCTTGAGCGCGAGGATCTTTTCCTTGTAGGTGGCAAGACGGTCGAGCAGGCTGTCGAGTATCCCGGCCTGCTCGCCCGCGCCGACCAGGTTGCAGAAGAGCGCGTCGAAGTGGAGGGGATGCTTCTCGAACGCCTGCTTCAGGCTCGAGCCGGTTTCCACCTCGGTCTTGATGTCCATCAGCAGCTTGGCCACGGCCCCGTTGGTGTGCCCCTTACCCACGATGTCGAATGCCTGCAGCAGCGGGACGCCCGACTTCATCATCGTCGCGAGCTGCCGCGTAAACAGCGTGATGTCCTTGTCGGTGATCTTGCCGCCGCGACTGAGCCGCTGCCTCTTCACCTGGCCGATCTTGATGCCCTGCCGGCGCAGCGTGGCGTTGACCTGAGCTTCGCCGGTCGCCCGCATCTCCCCACGCACGGTCTTGCCGGCTTTGTCCTGGCCCACCCAGGTGAAATTGAATTCCTTGACGCTCGGTTTTTTTACTGCCGCAGCGGTTGCCGTTGCCATACCGTTACCCCCCGAGTACTCAGCTAACCAGAATGCTTACCGAACCAATAGGTTAGGCGCGCTTGTTGAGGCAAAATGATGCGCTACACGCGTCCCTTTGTAAAGCCCAATCTGCCGCCCTTTTTCAGACCGCCCTAGCGCCTGGCGTCGGCGTCCCTGACATTGACGCTCCGGGTCGGCGGGAACAGGCGCACCGCCTTCACCGCGCGCCCCTGGGTTTGGACGATTTCGAGCGCATGGTCGCCGATCTTCAAGCTGGTGTTGGGCTCGGGGATATCCTGCAGGTATTCCAGGATCACTCCATTCAGAGTCTTCGGCCCGTCGAGCGGAAACCGATAGCCGAGCTTGCGATTCAGCTCGCGCAGCGGCGTCGCGCCCTCCACGAGGTAGGTGCCGTCGGGCTGCTTCGCGTAGCCTCCGGGCTTGGACGGCGACTGGGTGGCGAATTCGCCGATGATTTCTTCGAGGATGTCTTCCAGCGTCACGAGCCCCTTCAGCTCGCCGTACTCGTCCACCACGAGTGCCAGGCGGTCCTGCTGCTCCTGGAAGCTCTGCAACTGCGAGAACAGCGGCGTGCCGCCGGGCACGAACTGGGGTGCGCGGACGATGTGGACGAGTTGTTCCTTGGTGAGCTCGTTGTGCTGCAGCAGAACGACGACGTCGCGCACGCGCAGAGTGCCGACGACCTCATCCATGTGGCCGCGATAGACCAGCAGCCGGCGGTGATGCGCGGTGGCCACCTGCTGCCGGATTTCCTCGAGCGGGGCGTCCAGGTCTATGCCTTCGATCTGGTGGCGCGGCACCATCACGTCCTCGACCGTGATCGCCTCGAGATCGAACAGGTTCAGCAATATCGACACGTGTTTCTTGGGCATGAAGTTCGAGGATTCGAGCACCACGGTTCGGATCTCCTCGACCGACAGCGGCTGCATACCGGACTCCTGCGGACGGATGCCGAGCAGCTTGAGCAGCGGCCTCAAGATTGCGTCGGTGGACGCCGACAAGAGATGCACGAACGGTGCGGAAATAAAAGCGAGCCATCTCATGGGCCATGCGACCAGCCTCGCGATGCCCTCCGCGTTGTGCTGGCCGAGGCGCTTCGGAACCAGCTCGCCGATGATGATGGAGATATAGGTGATCGAAAGCACCACGATCGCGGTCGCCACGATGGCGCTTGCCTTGTGCTCCATGCCCAGCGACTGCAACCAGGCGGCGAGCGGCGGGGAGAGCACTGCATCGCCGACGATGCCGTTCAAGAGGCCGATGGACGTGATCCCGATCTGGATGGTCGACAGAAACCGCGTCGGCTCTTCAGCGAGCTTCAAGGCGGCGATCGCCATGGCGTCTCCCTGTTTCGCGCGCGCCGCGAGGCGCGGCCGGCGCGCGGTGAGCAGCGCGACCTCGGACATGGCGAAAACGCCGTTCACGAGTATCAGGCACGCCAGAATCGTGAGCTCCATGGTCTTACCTCGACTGGCTTAGACTAGAAGTGGTCTCAAAAATATGTTTGAAGCCACAGATGAACACAGATGAACACAGATAAAGCAATTCGTGCAAGTCCTTCGCCTTCAAACAACATCCGTGTTTATCTGTGTGTATCTGTGGCTATTCCTTGCTTTCGTTTGAGATAGGTTAGGTAACGAAAGCTGGCCGGGAGACCCGTCTCGCGTCAGCTTCGTCCCAGGATCACTTCGAGGACGAACTTGCTGCCGACATAGGCAAGCACGAGCATGAGAAAGCCCGCGAGCGTCCAGCGCACCGCGACCCGCCCGCGCCAGCCGTAGGTGTGCCGGCCCGCGAGCAGCAGCGCGAAGATGATCCAGGACAGCACGCCGAAGACCGTCTTGTGATTGAACTTCGCGGCCTTGCCGAACAGCTCCTCCGAGTACACGACGCCGCTTGCGATGGTGAGGGTGAGCAGGATGAATCCCGCCCAGATAATCCGGAAGAGCAGCGTCTCCATCGTGAGCAGCGGGGGCAGATGGCGCAGCGTCTGAGGCAGTCCGCCTTCGTGCAGCCGCCGCTCGATCAGCGTCATGAGCAGCACGTGCAGCGACGCGATCGTCAACAGGCTGTAAGCGGCCATCGCGATCAGCAGGTGGATTTTGAACACCGCGAGATCCGTATGGGGCAGGGGCTTTACCGAGGGAAAGACCGCAGGCAGGAGCGCAGCCACCGCCGCCACGGGCAGCACCAGCGATTGCAAGCCGTCCAGGCGGTAGAAAAAATTCGCGAGCCAGTAGATCAGCACGGTGAGCCAGAGTATCGCCGAGACCGCGTTGCCGACGCCGAGATGCAATCCGTCGGGGGCGAATGCGGCGCGCGCGAGCAGCGCCGTGTGCAGGCCGAGCGGCACCAGCACGAGGTAATGCTCGATCGCGTTGAACGGCAGGCTGCCGGGCGCCGGCGTATTGCTGGTGGCACCCGCGCCAGACCAGCGCGTGCGCCAGAAATAAAATGCGAGCGCGCCGTAGAGGAGCGAGTTGATGAGGTACGGTAAAATTTCCGGCATTAAGGAACGAGGGGATACTCCCCTCATACACCGCTACAAATGGTGAATTTCCAGCATTGAACGAATAAGTTTACTCCACGCAGCTTCTCATACTCACACCAGCGGACCGTTGCCATGTTCGACAGCCTGACCAACCGCTTTTCTCGCGCGATCAAGACCTTGCGCGGCGAAGCGCGCATCACCGAAGACAACATACAGGAGCCGCTGCGCGAGGTGCGCATGGCGTTGCTGGAAGCGGACGTTGCGCTGCCGGTGGTGAAAGATTTCATCGCGCGAGTGCGCGAGCAGGCGCTGGGACAGGAAGTCGTGGGCAGTCTCACGCCGGGACAGGCGGCGGTCGGCGTGGTCTATCGCGAGCTCGTCCGCTTGATGGGCGAGAAGAACGATGGCCTCAATCTCGCCGTACAGCCGCCCGCCGTCATACTCCTCGCCGGCCTGCAGGGGTCGGGCAAGACCACGACCGCCGGCAAGCTCGCGCGCTGGCTCAAGCTCGAGCTCAAGAAGAAGGTGCTGCTCGCGAGTTGCGACGTTTATCGCCCGGCCGCGATCGAGCAGCTCGCGACCCTGGCCGCACAGGTCGAGGTGGACTTCTTTCCCTCGGCAGTCGGGGAAAAGCCAGTCGAGATCGGCGAGCGCGCGCTCGATTTCGCGCACCGGCACTACCACGACGTGTTGATCGTCGACAGCGCGGGGCGGCTTGGCATCGATCAGGAAATGATGAAGGAAATCGGCGATCTGCATAAAGCGCTGCAGCCTGTCGAGACGCTGTTCGTGGTCGATGCGATGCAGGGCCAGGACGCGGTCAACACCGCCAAGGCATTTGGCGACGCGTTGCCGCTCACCGGCGTCGTGCTGACCAAGCTCGACGGCGACGCGCGCGGCGGCGCGGCGCTGTCGGTGCGAAGCATCACGGGCAGGCCCATCAAGTTCGCCGGGACGGGAGAGAAGTTGACCGGCCTCGAACCGTTCTACCCGGACCGCATGGCCTCGCGCATCCTCGGCATGGGCGACATCCTCTCGCTCGTCGAGGAGGTGCACAAGCAGGTCGATGTCGAGGAAGCGAAGCGCGTCGCGGAGAAGGTGAAGAAGGGTAAAGGCTTCGATCTCGGGGACTTCAAGCAGCAGCTCCAGCAGATGAAGAAGATGGGCGGGCTCTCTTCGCTCGTGGACAAGCTTCCCTCCCAGCTCGTCGGCCAGTTGAGCCCGGCGCAGCTCCAGGATGACAAACAGCTTCGCCGCATCGAGGGCATGATCGACTCCATGACGCCCCGCGAGCGCATCCATCCGGAAATCATCAAGGCCTCCCGCAAGCGGCGTATCGCCGCCGGCGCCGGCGTCTCCGTCCAGGAAGTGAACCGCCTGTTGAACCAGTTCGAACAGATGCAGAAGATGATGAAGATGATGAAAGGCGGCAATCTTGCCCGCGTGATGCGGAATCTCAAGGGCGCATTCCCGGGAATGCGGTAGCGCTTCACCAGCGTGACGATTAATGGTGACGATTAATGGTGACGAATAACGGTGACGAGGTAATGGTGACGAGCTAAGAGTAGTAAAGCCTCAAGGCGGTACCAAACCGTCTTTCGTCACCCGTATCACCCATCACCCCATCGCCCATCACCGCAGTCACGGCTGCGCCACTCCGCCCCCCCATACCAGAAGGAGGGTCTTTGTTCCACGCTGCGAACCCATACCGGGCGGCCCGGTCCAATAGGTAAACAGCACCCGGGGTACGCGATGATGCGAGAAATTCAGGGTGTGGCGTCCGATCCACGCTTGCGGCGGCGCTGGTTCCACGACGACTACTTCGATCTTTTCGTTTGGGAGACCAAGACCGGGGAGCTCACCCAGTTTGAGCTCTGCTACGGCAACGACGCCACCGAGCGTGCGCTCGTGTGGCGCCGCGAACGGGGATTCTTTCACGATGGTGCGGAGCCCGCGCCGGGCAAGCCGTGCGCCGGGGAGCCGATCGTCGCGCGCTTCGAGGAGGCCGCGCAATCACTGCCGCGCAAGGTGCGCAGCGCCGTGGCCCAGCGCGTGCGCGAATACCTCGAGGGTAAGGTCCGCGGCTCCTCCCGCCGCAAGCGCTTCCGCCGCGAGCAGTGGCAGAGCGCTCCGCAGGCGTCCCCGAAAACGAAGCAATAAAGCGGGGCCGGACAGCGGCCGCAGCTTTAAAAAACCCTTTTTGCGGAAATTCGCCGCGACCTCGCGCGCTGGCAGCAGGTGATCGCGGATGTAAAGATCCGCGTCGAGTGACGTGGTACGGGGCGCCGCGCTGCAGCGCTCCCGCGGGTTTTCCACTCCGGGCGTGACCTCAGACGACTCCCGATCCGGGACGCTCAGACGCAGCCGGGCTGGTTACCCCGCCAACCACGCTTTTCGCCCGATTTTGCAGATCGCGCGCGGTGGTCTGCAGCGTATCGACGGCGCTGGTGGCAGCATTGGCCGCTTTGTCGCGCGCCAGCTCGCGGCGCCGCTTCCCGCTGACGGGGTCTAATACGTACATCGCGATCGCGCCCAGGCCGAAACCGGCGATCGTTGCCAGCGTTACCTTGGTGAAGTCCGTTGCGTGTCTCATCTTGGCTCCTTTCGTCATCAATCGACATGTCACTGCGTCATGCCGTCACTTCTTCGCGGATCCTGCAGGCGGGCCGTCGGGCAGGATCGGGGTGTCGGCGGTGGTGGCCTTCGGCTCCGATACTTTCGGTTTGACCGGGTCGGGCTTGCATCCTGCCGCCAGCAGAGCGATCGCCACCGCTGCGGCGATGAATAAGGATTTTATCGTCCACATAGGAAGTCCTTTTCTATTGATCGTTCGACATCCTCGGTGATCGTCCGTTCTCTCACTCGGCGGCTCGCGGGGGGCCCCACCCCACCCCCATCCCGGCCTTCACGCTTTCGGCAGCGCGAAATAGAACGTCGCGCCTTTGCCGACCTGCCCCTCCGCCCAGATACGTCCGCCGTGCCGCGACAGCACGCGGTGAACGAGGGCGAGTCCCACCCCGGTGCCGGGAAATTCCTCTGCCCGGTGCAGCCGGTGGAACACCCCGAAGAGCTTGTCGTAATACTGCATGTCGAATCCGGCACCGTTGTCTTTCACGCAAAAGACGTTGTGGTGGTCATTGGAATGGCTGCTCACTTCGATCTCGGGCTTGTCGCGCCTGCCGCTGAACTTGATCGCGTTCGACAGGAGATTGATCCACACCTGCCTGATCAGCGCTGGGTCGCCCGACGCGCTGGCGAGCGGATGCAGCTTGATCGCGGGCGCATGGTCACCGTCCGTTGCCAGTTCTCTTACGACGGCTGTCGCCAGCGCAGTCATGTCGATCTCGCGCATGGAGATCGGTTGCCTGCCGAGACGGGAAAATTCGAGCAAATCGTCGATGAGGTGTCCCATGGTCCGGCCTTGGTCCGCCACTATCCGCAGCAGGCGTTTACCCTCGTCGTCCAGCTGGCCGGCATGTTCTTCCTCCAGAATATTCGAAAACCCGTTGATCGCCCTCACCGGGGCGCGCAGGTCGTGGGAAACCGAGTAGGTGAAGCCCTCCAGCTCCTGGTTTGCGGCTTCGAGCTGAGCGGCACGCGACGCGAGTTCCGCATTGAGGGCGGTAATCTCTTCCTGCACGCGCCTGCGCTCGGTCACCTCGGCTTCCAGTCTCTCGCGCGCCGCCGCGAGCTCGATGAAGACGCGCACCTTCGCCCGCAGGACCTCGGGAATTACCGGCGAGTAGATGTAATCCACGGCGCCCAGGGAGTACCCCTGCAGCGCATCCAGTTCCGCCTGACTGTAGGCCGTGATGAATATGATCGGCACATGCTTCGACCGCGGGCGGCTGCGAATCAGCGCCGCCAACTCGAAGCCGTTCATGCCCGGCATCTGCACATCCAGCAACAACACCGCGTAGTCCCGTTGCAATGCGAGCTGCAACGCCTCCCGGCTGGACCCGGCTACCACCACGTTCTGGCCCAGGCCTTCCAGGGCCGCGGCTAGCGCTTGCAGCTTGGCAGCGTTGTCGTCAACTACCAGGATGTTGACTGGCTTTCCCACCGGCATGTGGTTGGAAGTATCTGAAAAGTCCGGCACTTTCGCCCGTTATGCGGGCTTTCCCCCGGTGTGGATTGAGAGGGTTGGACCCGGCCCACCGGCGGATGTTTCCGGGTTGCCCACGTAAGCAGGGACTAGGGACTGGGGACTAGCCCCTAGCCTCTAGTCCCTGTTTCAAAGCCGCTCAACGGCGGGGCGACGCTCTCCAGCGGCTTGCGCTCGGCATCGACGCCGATCGTCGCGGCGACCGCGGCGGCGGCGCACATCAGCACGGCGGCCAGCACGTAGCCGGCGAAGAGCGCCTCGCGGCTCCCGGTCTCGATCAGCGCCCCGAACAATACCGGGCCGATGAACCCGCCGACGCCAGTGCCGAGCGCGTAGAAGATCGAGATCGCGACGGCGCGCATCTCCAGCGGAAAAATCTCGCTCACCGTGAGATACGCCGCGCTCGCCGCGGCCGAGGCGACGAAGAAGATGGCCGCCCAGCAAACGGTCTGGGTCGTGGCGCTCAACCAGCCCTCGTTGAACGCATAGCCGGACGCCGCGAGCCCGAGCCCGGCAACGGCGTAGGTGAGCGCGATCATCACGCGCCGGCCGGCGGCGTCGAACAACCAACCCAGCAGCAGCGGGCCCAGGAAATTGCCGAGCGCAAAGGGGAAGATGTAAAGGCCCACCCGATCGTCAGGCACGCCGTAGAAGCGCGCGAGCATCAGCGCGTAGGTGAAGAAAATGGCGTTGTAGAAGAACGCCTGCGCCGCCATGAGCGTAAAGCCGAGCACGACGCGGCTGCGGTAGCGCGTGAGCATGAGCCGCCAGATCTCGCCCCAGGACACGAGCGCGCGCAGCCGTATGGTCAGCGTATCGGTGACCTGCGCGCAGGGACCGTGCTCCTTCGCGACTTCCGCTTCAATGCGCTCGATCACCGTCGCCGCTTCCTCACCGCGGCCGTGAGTGAGCAGCCAACGCGGGCTTTCCGGCAAGTTGCGCCGCACGAGCAGGATAGCGATGCCCAGCACCGCCCCCAGCAGAAACGCGATCCGCCAGCCGGTCTCGGCGCCGATCAGCCGTGGATCGAGTAGCACCAGGCTCAATCCCGCGCCGAGCGCGGCGCCGATCCAGAACGTGCCGTTGATCGCGAGGTTCACGGTGCCTCGCACGCGCGCGGGAATCAGCTCATCGATCGCCGAGTTGATCGCCGCGTACTCGCCGCCGATGCCGAAGCCGGTGAGGAAGCGGCAAAACGCAAAGGAGGCGAAATCCCATGTGAAAGCGGTGAGCACCGTCGCGACGAGATAGACCGCGAGCGTGATGAGGAACAGGCGCTTGCGGCCGATGCGGTCGGCGAGCCGGCCGAAGTAAAGTGCGCCGAGCACCGCGCCTCCGATATACGCGGAGCCCGCCCAGCCGACGTCGCCGGCCGTCAGGCCCAGCGTCTCCGGGCGCTGCAGCACGGCGCCCAGCGAGCCGACCACCGTAACCTCCAGCCCGTCGAGCAGCCAGGTGACGCCGAGCGCGATCACCACGCGCCAGTGCCAGCGCGACCACGGCAGAGCGTCGAGCCGCGCAGGGATGGTGCTGGTGACGGTAGTTCCATGCATCAGAAAAGGGGAGAAGGTATCAAAAAAGGGGAAAAGGTGTCAGGAACCTTTAATGGTCGTGAACGGCAAAAAAGTGTCACGAGCCCTTATTAGTGTCGCGGATAAGGTTCCTGACACCTCTTCTGGGCCCCGCTACCGTGGCGGGTCACCAGCGAAGCGGCGTCGATCGTCGCCGCTACTTCGTCACCGGCTCCGGTTTGGGCGGTGGTGGCGGCGGTCCGCCGGACGGGGTGCTGGTGAACTGGCCGGGCACGGGCACTCTGTGCCCTTTCACATACATGCATTGTATGTAGGCGTAGTCATAGCGCCGCTGCTGGTCGAACCGGGACGAGCTTGCAACTTCGCCTACCCGCGCGCTCGCGCGCTGCCCGCACTCGGCCTCGTCGGTGTTGAACTGATCCAGGCTCTTACCCGTGCCCGGCAGCGCGAGGACGCCGGGTTCGGTCGGGACAGCCGTCGCGCACGCGCCGAGCAGTAGTGTGGCTGATAGGTGCGCAAATCGCAGTGCGCGCATCGTGGGCTTCACGACCGCACCTCCTTCATCCCTTACCTGGGCGGCGCCGCAGGCACGCGTTCCCACCCTTCGGCGCATTCGCCGATATGAGGGAAATAACTCCGCGCCTTCGCGCAGTATAGCCAGTGGTCCGCGGCCTGTGCTTCCTGCTCGCCCTTTTCGACGTACCTCGACCGCCATATCGGGCAGTGGATAGTAGGAAGGGTAATTCCACGAGGACCAATAGGCCGAGTCCCGGAACGCGCCGAAGGCGGCATTCGATCTGGAACGGTGGTGGTGATGGCGCCCGGAATGGCCCTTTCCGGAATGGTGGCCGCCGGACTTTGCAGCCCTACCGGAGCCTTCCTTGCCTGCCGCCAGGGCCGACTCGCCCGCCGGCGCGCCCGCGAGAATCATGGCGAGGACCGCCAATCCGTGTATTTGCCAGCCACTGGTCAAGAATGCCTCCTCACCGACACTTGAGCACGTCCTGCGCCCGCAACCGTGTCGTACATTACGACTGGAACAGGGCAAATACAATGCGTTTCCTCGCGCCGTCGCATGACTGTCTGTGGCGCCATAAGAGCCGTCATCTGGCACCTTTCTCCGGCCGCCGCGCCCAGCCATTTGTCATTGCGCTCGCCCCACCACAGGCCTAGACTGATTCAGCCCACCAGGAGGAGGTGTTCCATGAGCCCGACTCGCATCTCGAAGCGCGTTTTTCTCGATTATCTGTGGCTGTTGCTGGCGCTCGCGCCGCTCGCCGCGTCGGCACAGACCTTCCGCGTCTACGTCACGAACGCCGCCGGCGACAACGTGCACGTAATCGACACCGCCACGAACAAGGTGGTGCAGGTGATCAAGGGTGTAGAGAGCGCCCACGGGGTGACGTTCTCACCCGACGGTGCTCGCCTCTATATCAGCAACGAGCACGACTCGACACTCGACGTCCTGGATCGCAAGACCGGCGCGGTCATCAAGCAGATCCCCCTCACCAGCCGCCCGAACAACATCGCCGTCACCAAGGACGGCAAGCGCATCGTGGTCGCCATCGCGCGCGAGCCCGCGGCGCTGGACATCATCGACACGGTATCGCTCACCCGGACCAAGAGCATCCCGATGAATGGCCGCTTGCACAATACCTATATCACGCCCGACGGCAAGTACGCGGTCTCGGGCTCGGTGCGCTCGGAATTCCTGAATGTCGTCGATCTCGCGACCGAGCAGGTCGCGTGGGAGATCAAGATGAAAGGCGGCGTGCGGCCGATGACATTCGAAGTCAATCCCGACGGCTCGACGAAGCGCATATTCGCGCAGCATTCGAATCTGAACGGCTTCTCGGTAGTCGACTTTGCGCAGCGCATGGAAGTGGCGAGGATCACGCTGCCCAACGAGCCGAACGGCTACGCCCCCGACCACCGCGAGAGTTCGCCTTCCCACGGCATCGGCGTCGCGCCGAACGGCAAGACGCTGTGGGTGACGAGCATACCGGCGAATGCGGTGTTCGTGTACTCGCTGCCCGATATCGAGCTTCAGGGCCACGTGCCGCTTCCCCTGAAAAATATCGCGGGGCGCGACAAGCCGGTTCCCGCGGTGCCCAACTGGGTAACCTTCACGCCCGACAGCAAGCTGATCTATATCTCCAACGCCGCGGCGATGTCGGTCACTGCCATCGACATGGATGCCAGGAAGGTCGTGGCGGTCATTCCGGTGGGGCAAGTGCCCAAGCGCATCGGCACGCTGGTCATGCGCTAAAAAAGTGACGAGTGATAAGTGAATAGTGACGAGTGACTCGTAGATTGATATGAGAACGGCGGCCCATGGCCGCCGTTTTTCATTACTTCGTCACTTCATCACTTCATCACTTCATCACTCATTTGGCCTGGAGCTTCGCCCCGTTGACCCACTCCGCCATCGTCTTCCATTCCGGGTCACTCTTCGAGTTGAACTGCCGCCCCCCCGAATGATAGATGCTCCCGCCTGCCTCGGGTGCGAGCGGGTATATCAGCAGGTGGCTCTTGTCGGGATTGCCGGGCGTTACGAGGGCGGAGGCCGCGACGAAGTTCTTGCGCGATTCATCGTCGGTCCAGGCCTTGGCTTTCTCGGGCAGCTTCTGGAGCCTGAACGCGTTGTTGGCATCGGAGTGGCACACGAAGCAGCGCGCATGGCCATCACGTTTGGCGAGGAAGATCGGCTCGACGCGTGCCTTGAAGAACTGGTAATCGAGAACCGGCTCGGCCGCCTGGACCGGACAGACGACGAAAGCGACGGCGGCGGCTGTCGCGAGCGTAGATAGCGTAATGCGCATGGATAGCTCCTCCTGGTCGTGTTGAGCCTTCTCCTCGTTCCGTTGTTATGTGAAGCAACTGCGTCGCCTCATCGTAGCACCGCCCCCCGCAGGTCTTCAATGGGACGGGACCGGGGGCTGAAGCAAAGGAGGCAACGAGCAATTCGGGCACCTCGTCACTTCGTCACTCGCGTTGGTTTACGATATGCCCCATGTCCCGCCAGACCTTCAACCTTCTACCTTACTCCTTCATCCTTGCTTTCGCGTTCGCCATGATGTTTGCGGCGAACGCGAATGCGCAGACCTATCCCGTGCGCCCCATCCGCGTTATCGTGCCCTTCCCGCCGACCGCGGGCGTGGACGTGATCGCGCGGCTCCTGGCGCCCGATCTGGCCGAGCGGCTGGGCCAGAACGTCGTGGTGGATAACCGCTCGGGCGCGGGCGGGACGATCGGCACGGAGCTCGCCGCGAGATCGCCCGCGGACGGCTACACCTTGCTCATGATAACGACCAGCCATGCCTTCAACGTCAGTCTCTACAAGAAGCTGCCTTACGATATGATTCGGGACTTCGCGCCGGTCACGCTCGCTGCCGTTGCGCCCAACATGCTCGTCGTCGGCGCAGCGGTGCCGGCGGTGACGGTGAAGGAATTCGTGGCGCTCGCGAAAGCGAAACCGCGCATGATCAACTTCGGTTCGTCCGGCGTCGGCACTTCGAGCCACCTGGCGGGCGAGCTTTTCAAGCACGTGGCGGGCGTGCAGCTCGTCCACGTTCCCTACAAGGGGGCGGGGGCCGCGCTGATCGGATTGCTGGGCGGGGAAGTGCAGGCCGGTTTCTTCAGCATTCCTTCCACGCTGCCCCACATGAAAACCGGCAAGCTCCGCGCCCTTGGCATCGGCTCCGCGCGCCGCTCCGAGCTGCTGCCCGACGTCCCGGCGATCGCCGAAGCGGGCGTCCCGGGCTACGACGCCACGACATGGTATGGCATGCTCGCGCCCGCGCGCGCGCCGCGAGCGGTGGTCGAAAAGTTGAACCGCGAGATCGCGCAGAGCCTCCGCGCCGCCGCGATGCGTGAGCGCCTGCACGCGCAGGGAGCGGAGCCGCACACCAGCACGCCGGAAGAATTCGCCGCCCACCTCAAATCCGAAATCGCCAAGTATGCCGGTATTGCCAGGGCGATAGGGTCGCAGCTGGAGTAGTGACGGGTGACGAGATACGGGTGACGTCGCTATCCCTTGGCAACGCGTCAGCCGTCTCCGCGTCATTCATTACCTCACAAAGGGAGAAGTTCATGGCAAGGAAGAAGCAGGACGACAAACTCGCGCAGGAAAAGGCGGCTGCCTTCGAGCGCTCACTCAAGACGCGCGGCTTCCGCTACGGCCTGCACAAGGTGTGGCCCGAGGCGGACTGGGAATTTCACAAGAAGCACGAGGAATGGGTCGAGTTCGTCTATCTCAAGGAGCGCAACCTCGACCGGCGCGTTAAGGAGCTCGTGATCTGCGCCATCATCGGCACCCTGAAGAGCCAGCCGGGGCACATCGTGTCGCACATCAATGCGGCAGTGAAGGCCGGCGCGACGAAGGAGGAGATCATCGAAGTCTTCGAGCTCTGCGGCCACTGGGGCGGAACGCTCGCGCAGTCGAACGCGCTGGAAGCCTGGCGCCAGGTGTTCGCCCCGATCTGCCCGGAGCGTTCACGCCGCTAAGCGCGAAGGCGTGAGGGGATATCAGCGGCGTGAGTGGGGAACGGGATAGCGCTATGCGCCGCCTTATGAGCGGCGGGGAACGGGCCCCTTCCGGCAAATCATCGGGGCCTTCCCGTTCCCCCCGCACCCCCCGTCGCACGATGAACTTTCTTCGCAAGGAGTGTGTCGGGACATGGTCCGACACACTCCTGGTCCTCGCGTTCGTGGTCTCGTTCGCGGCGAACGCATGGGCGCAGCCGTATCCCTCTCGTCCGGTGCGGATTATTGTTCCCGTCCCCGCGGGCGGTGGCGTGGACACCCTCGCGCGCTTGGTCGGTCAGCACTACAACACGGTCTGGGGACAGCCGTTCATCGTCGACAACCGGCCGGGCGCGGGCGGCAGCATCGGGTTGGAAACCGCGGCGCGGGCATTGCCCGACGGCTACACGCTGCTCGTGAGCAGCAGCGGCCTCGTCACCAACGCCGCGATCCGCGACGCGGGCTACGACCCGGTGCGCGACTTCCGGGCCATTTCCAAGCTATCTGCGAATCCGTACATTCTTCTCACGACGACGTCGCTTCCGGTTTCCTCGGTGCAGGACTTGATCGCGCTCGCGAAAGCCAAGCCGGGTCAGCTCAACTACGCCTCGTCCGGCACCGGCGGCATCCTCCACTTGAGCGCCGAGCTGTTATGCACCCTGACCGGCGCGCAGATGACGCACGTCCCCTACAAGGGCGTGGCGGATGCCTATCCGGCGGTGGTGTCGGGGCAGGTGAACTGGATGCTCGGCAGTCCGATTTCCGCGCTGCCGCTCATGCGGGCAGGCCGGCTGAAGGGCATAGCGGTCAGCAGCGCAGCCCGCAGTAAGACCCTGCCCGAGCTGCCGACAATTGCGGAAAGCGGCGTTCCCGGCTACGACGTCACGGCGTGGTTCGGCCTCTTCGCGCCCGCCCGCGTGCCGCCTGCGATCGTTGCCAGGCTCCACGGCGAGACGAAAAACGCCATACGCAACCCGGAAGTCGTGCGCCGCCTGGAAGCGGAAGGCACCGACGCCGTCGGCAACTCACCGGAGGAATTCGCCGTGGAAGTCGCCCGCGAGTTCGAGAAATGGCGGGGCCTGGTCAGGCGCGCAGGACTGAAACTCTAGTCGGAAGGAGTGACGAGGTAAGCACGATAGAGGATCGCAAGACATCGGGCCCGGCACCGACTAACTTGCGAAGAATGTGTTTCTCCTTAGCCTTACGCGGGGTTGAATGAACATAAGCCATTTATGAAATCAGTCCTAGTTGTCCTGTCGGCAGGGAGGGGTGGTGCGAAGCGCCGGGCTGGTTTCCTTCATCCTTCCTCTTTCATTCTGGCTCTCGCGTTCGCCCTGACGTTCGCGGCGGACGCGTTGCCGCAAGAATTTCCCGCGCGCCCGCTGCGGCTGATCGTGCCGCAGCCCCCGGGCGGCGGCACCGACATCCTCGCGCGCAACGTCGCGCAGAAACTGAGCGAGCACCTCCGCCAGCCCGCCATCGTCGACAACCGGCCCGGAGCGGGATCGCTCATCGGTACGGAGCTTGCCGCCAAGGCGACGCCCGACGGTCACACGCTGCTCGTCGGCGGCATCTTCAACATGGTCATGAACAAGGCGCTCATCCGCAATCTCTCCTACGAGCCGCTGCGCGACTTCGTGCCGCTCGGCTACACCTCCGCCTATCCCTTCCTGCTGCTCGCGCGAGCGGATCTGCCGGTGGCGAGCCTCGCCGAGCTGGTGAAGTACGCGAAGGAGCGGCCCGGCAAGCTCTCCTACGGTTCGGCCGGGATCGGGACTTTGCAGCACGTGTGGGGCACGATCCTCGTGAAGAGCCTGGGGCTCGACATGCTGCACGTGCCGTTCAAGGGCGCCGCCCCCGCGCACCAGGAAATGATGGGCGGCAGGCTCGACATGATGTTCGATAACCTTTCGGCGTCCAAGCAGTACGTGCAGACGGGGCGCCTGAAAGGACTGGCGGTCTCCTCGGCCAGCCGCTCGCCCCATCTCGCGAACGTCCCGACGATCGGCGAGACCGGGCTGGTGAAATTCGAGGGCGAGAGCTGGTTCGGTTTCTTCGCGCCCGCCCGCACCCCCGCGCGCGTGGTGGAAACGCTGCGCACCGTCTTCGCGGGCATCATCCGCGACCCCGAGTTCGCCGCGCGCGTCGAGCGCGACGGCGGCCGCGTGCTCGCGATTCCCGCAGGCGGACAGCGGAAGTTTCTGGAGGAGGAAATAGAACGTTGGGGGAAGCTCGTCGCACAATATGGGATTACTGCAGAGTAGGACCATACACGGGTGATGCGTAATGGGCGCCGACCCAAGGATGAAGGATGATCTAAACCCGGTGAATACGGTCGAAGCTGGGCAAAAAAAAGCCCCGGCGTGAGCCAGGGCTTCTACCGCCTTCACACGCACAGGGAGGGAGGGTTGTGCGCGCTAGGAGTTGAGCCATCGTAATCTCTCCGGTCCCCCCTCGCCATTCAAGCGACCTTGATTTTCTTGTAGTGGTTTCGCTTCCCCGGGTAACTGCGCAGCCACCATCATTCGTTACCGTCCTTAATACCCAAGCGCCCGGTCCACCGCAGTCTCGAGCGGCTCGTCCGCCAGAAAGCGTCGGGCATTGGCGACGAACACTTCGGCGACGCCTTCGTCGCGCGCCGGATGGAGCCCGCCGATGTGCGGCAGCACCACGATGCCCTCGGTCTTCCAGAACGGATGATCGGCGGGCAACGGCTCCTGGCGGAACACGTCGAGCACTGCGCCGGCGATGGTTTTTGACCGCACCGCCTCGATGAGATCCGCGTCGACGATCAACGCGCCGCGCGCGAAATTCAGCAGCCAGGCGCCCGCCCGCATGGCGCGCAACCGCCGCGCGTCCATGAAGTTCTCGGTATCCGTCGTCGACGGCAGCAGGAGCAGCACGAAATCCGAGGCGCCGAGGACCTCGTCGGTCGCTTCCGGTGGATAGACCTGCGCCACGTGCGGAAGCGCCGCCGGCGTGCGCTTGGTGCCGATGACCTTGATTTCGAGCGCCTCGGCCTTGCGCGCGAGCTCCTGCCCGATCGCACCGAGACCCAGGATGCCGAGGGTCTTGCCGGCGAGCGGCTCCGAGATGCGGCGGGTCCAGCGGCTCTCGCGCTGCTCGAGCGCGCAACCCATCAACGGCTTGGTCAGAAAAAAGAGCGCCGCCAGGATGTTCTCCGGCATCTGCACGCGATGCGAGCCGCGCGCGCAAGTGAGGATGACGTCCGCGCGCAGGTCCGGCGCCGCAAGCCACTGGTCCATGCCGGCCGTCGAGCTCTGGATCCAGCGCAGCCGCGGCATGCCGGCGAGCGCCCCGGGCTTCGGCCTCCAGCCGAGCAGCACCTCGCAGCGCGCCGCGAGCTCCGCGGGGATCGCCTGGTCGGCGCGCACGCCGTGGAACTCGAGCCGGTCGGCGAGACCGGCGTGCGCCAACGCGCGCTGGTAGACGCTCGATTCGTTCATCCAGACGATGCAGACGGGTTTGGTCATAAGCTGGTCTCAGGTAAAGCGTCCCAGGTGAAGCGTCTCGAAAAGCGTCCCAGGTGAAGCGTCTCAAATAGAGCGCCGCAGGTAAAGTGTCTCGCGCGCAGGGGGCGGGATGACTGACGAAGTTACGGATTACTCGTCACCCGTATCTCGTCACCATTATCTCGTCACCCGTACCTTGTCACCCCTTCTCGGGCTCCTCGCCCTCAACTAGACTATGGCCTCTCCAATTGACAGGAAGCGCGAAGATGAGCGTCGGCGGTACCGCGGGCAAGGCCGGTCCCGGCGTGGAGATCATCCCACTGCCGCACGCGCTCGGCGCGGAGGTGCGGTGCGGGGACGTGCGCGCGCTCGATGACGCGAGCGCGGCGGCGATCCGGCAGGCCTTCCTCGATCACCTCGTGCTGCTCTTCCGCGGGCAGCAGTTGAACGATCACGAACTGATGGATTTCGGGCGCCGCTTCGGCGAGCTCGCCCCCACCATCGGCGCGCAGTACCACGCGAGCAACGTCAAGGAATTCGACCCGGCGCTGAAGCACATCAGCGTGGTCTCCAACGTGATCGAGAACGGCGTCGCGATCGGGGCGCTCGGCGACGGCGAGGCGGTCTGGCACTCCGACTTCTCCTTCCACGAGGTGCCGTACAGCGCGTCGCTGCTCCATTCCCTCGAGATCCCGCCCGTCGGCGGCAACACCGGCTTTCTCAACATGTACCTCGCGCACGATACGCTGCCCGCCGAGTTGCGGGCGGCGATCCGCGGCCGCACCATCAAGCAGGACGCGAGCCACAACAGCGCGGGACAGTTGCGAAAGGCCTTCGCGCCGGTGACAGACGTGCGCGCGTCGCCCGGTCCGACGCACCCCATCGTCTGCACGCACCCCGAGACCGGCCGCCACGCGCTCTACCTCGGCCGCCGGCCCTACGCCTACGTGAACGGCCTCTCCGTCGAGCAGTCGGAGGCGCTGCTCGACAAGCTGTGGGCGCACGCCACGCAGGGGCGCTTCGGCTGGCATCACGTGTGGAAAGTGGGCGACGTGCTGGTGTGGGACAACCGCTGCACCATGCATCACCGCGACGCGTTCGACCCGGATTGCCGGCGCATCATGCATAAGACCGCATGCGTCGGCAGCCGTCCCGTCGAGCAGCCGGGCTACGCGCCGCCGCACCCGCGCGGCGCAGCATTCGTCGCCGAGCGGGGTGTCAGGAACCCTAAACTCTAAGGTTCCTGACACCTTCGTACGCTCGGTCAAGTGCCAATAACTATTTATTAAACGACCTGTAGGGACGACTAGGACGCCTCAATATGACCTCAACTGAAAAGCGCAAAAGATTTCGCGCGGTGCTCGCCGGGCCGCGGTGCATGTCGCCGGCAACTGTGTTCGATGCGTTATCGGCCCGCGTGGCGGAGTCGGTCGGTTACGAGCTCGGCATCCTGTCGGGCTCGGTGAGCGGAGCGATGGTGCTCGCCGCGCCGGACCTGGTGCTGCAGACCCTCACCGAGTTTGCCGACCAGGTCCGGCGCGTGGTACGAGCGGGCAACCTGAGCGTGTTCGTCGATGCGGACCAGGGCTATGGCAACGCGTTGAACGTCATGCGCACCGTGGAGGAACTCGAGCACGCAGGCCTGTCCGGCCTCGCTATCGAGGACCTGGTCATGCCGGCACGCTTCGGCGTGGGCGGCAAGGACGAGCTCGTCTCGATCGAGGAAATGAAGGGCAAGCTGCGCGCGGCGCTGCATGCGCGGCAGGATCCCTCGCTCTTGATCGTGGCGCGCACTGCGGGGCTCAAGATCGAGAGCATCGAGAACGTCGTCGCCCGCGCTCGCGCTTATGCCTCGACGGGCGTGGATGCGATTTTCCTCACCGGGCTGCAGAAGCTGGAGCACCTCGATGCGGTGCGCGCGGCGGTCAGCCTGCCCATCATCGTCGGCAGCGCGCCCGCCCTCAAGCGCGACGACCTGGCCGCGCACGGCGTGCGCTTCTGCCTGCTGGGCCATCACGTGATTCCCGGCATCGTGAAGGCGATGCGTGAGATCTACACTCACCTCCACAACGGCGGCGCACCCGCGGATCTCAAGCCGAACATCGCCGCGCCGGAGGAAATGGAGCGGCTGCTGGGCGGCGCGAACTACGAGAAGTGGCGCCGCGAATACCTGTCGTAAGTTGATCCGGCTCGTCACCGGATCGACCGCGGGTGGTGCGGCAGACATCACGGCGCGACAGGTTGCGTCGCGGCTCTCCGAATTCTTGAAACAGCAGATCATCGTCGACAACCGCCCCGGCGTCGCGGGAGTGTGCACTTTGCCCTCCTCATCGCCGGGCCGGGCTAGAGCTGCCGCCGGTTGCTGCCATAATAGGGGTGGTATGACGACCGGCGCCGCACAGGATTTGTTTTCCATCCTGCAAAGCCTCGTCGCGAGCAATGCCGCGGCGATGGGCCAGCAGGCGCCGTACGCAACTGCGGGCCGAGGAACGGACGCAGCCGGGCTTCAACCGGCGACGATCGCACCCGGGTTTCAGTTGCCGCCAGGCGCAGCCGGAGCCCAGGCTGGGATGGGCGCAGACGGGACCCAGGCGCGGGCGGCGGTACTGCAAGGCCCGGAGCTGCTGAGTTCGCTCACGCGCATTCAGCTTGGCGATCTCAGTGCCGTAGCAGGCGGAAATCTCGTCACCGCGGCCGGCGTTCCGGGCACAACCAACGTCCTGCGCGAGCTGAAGGCTACCAGCGTGGGCGCCGGTATGGGCTGGCTGGACCTCATGACGGTGGACATCATCGCCATGTTGTTCGATCAGCTGTTTGACGATCCCAAGGTCCCGAACGGTATGAAGGGCCTGATCGGCCGGATGCAGATCCCGATGCTCAAGGTCGCGATCGCCGACAAGTCGTTCTTCTCCACGAAAACCCACCCAGCCCGGCGGCTGCTCGACTCGCTGGGCGAGATCGCCTTGCGCCTGCCCGCCGATTTCAGCCCCGCCCACCCGCTGTTCGCACGCCTGCAGAACATCCTGCAGGAGCTCGTTGAAGGCTTCCAGAACAATCTGGACATCTTTGTTAGGCTGCGCGAGCGGCTCGATGCACTTCTGCACGAGGAAAATCAGCGCATCGAGGAAGCCCACGCCGCAGCCAAGCGCGTCGAGGAAATGGAAAACCGCGCCCGCGCCAAGCGCTTTGCCGAGAGGGAGGTCAAGGCTCGCGTCCAAGCTCACAAGCTGCCTGGTCCGGTACTCGAATTTCTCGTCCAGCAATGGCTCAAGGTGCTGTTCCTTCTCCATGTCAAGGAAGGCAGGGAGAGCGCGGCTTGGAAGCGAGCCGTGGAAGCGATGGATCAGCTCATCTGGAGCGTTGAGCCCAAAAGCACGCGCGAGGAGCGCCGCAAGGTCGCCGAGGTGATTCCGGGACTGGTCAGGCAGCTTGCTGCTGGCCTGAAGGTCGCCGGGATTGGAGATGATGTGCGCGCGCAATTCTTTGCCCAGTTCATCAAATACCACAGGCAGGCAATCACCGCGCCCGCAGAAGGCAAACCCGATCCTGCGTCCGCCGCCCAAGCGGCGCCGAGCCAGGCCGAAAGCGCGACCGCCGCCGGACGGCAGACCGCTTCTCCCAGGGAAGCCAGAGCAGCACCTTCCGGATCGCCCGACTTTTCTGCGTCCATCTCGATCGGGAACCCTTTCGGTGACGGCGATGCGAACCCGCTTGACTCTCTCGCGGTGGGGACGTGGGTGGGATTTCGCGCGACCGCCGATCAACCGGTGCGCCGACCGGCCAGATTGATCTTCGTGAGTCCGCGCAAAACGCGCTACCTCTTCGCGTTTGACCGGGCCGGCAAGGACATCACCCCGTACGGCCCCGCTGAATTGAGCCGCTGCTTTCGGCTGGGTGACGCGGTTTTCATCGACGAGCCACGTGAACAATCACTGTTCGATCGCATCGTGAAGGGACTGGCCGGCAAGCTCCGCGCCCCCGCCGCGCGGCAATGAGGTATTACTGCAAGAGCTGCGCCTTCCGTCAGTCGCCCCCTGCCGGCAAGACTTGCTCCGTTTATGACAAAGGCAAAACCTGACCCCCATTTGAGCTGGTCTGCCGGTCACGTTTTGCCGCGGAGTGTGCACTTTGCCCTCCCGGATCGCACGGCAGAGGTAGAGCTGCCGCCGGTTGCTGCCATAATAGCGGGGGTGAAGCCGGTCTTTCGCGTTCGAGGCGCCCGTGCATCGCCGAATCACAGCGCGCGTCTCGCCCATCATAGCTTGAGGTAAACGAATGGCCAAAGTCCCTGCAATCGATTTGGGCTCGACCGATGGAATGCTACCTGCGGCGCATTTCGACGGGATCCTGGAGCAAAGTCGCGATTTGATTTGCGAGCGCCTGGATCGGGCGGTCGCCGACATGCTCGACAAGGCGACGGAAGCTCTGTCGGTTCTCATCAAGGAAACGCGGAACTTCGAAGAGCGGCGCCTCTATGAGGAAGCCAAGGGCCGCCACGTTGGGGCAACGCGAAACCATGGAGAAGCAGTTCAAGGCGAGCTATCTCGGTGAGTTCCGCAGACGTAGCGACCGGGCCAGGAAAATGGGCCAGACTTTCGGTGAACCCGACGATTCGCTGCAGCTCGAGCTCGTCGGCGAGGACGACTTCGAGGAAACGCTCAAGTTCAATAACATGGCGGCCAAGCTGTACGCGTTCTGCGACGAGGAACTCATCGCCCTGGACCAGCGCGTGGGCGTGCTGCTCGGCGACGCCAATCTGGGGGCTAACGACAACCCGTTCAGCCCGCAGGTGATCTGCGACGCCTACAAGCAGGCCTGTCGTCATGCCGTTGCAGACGCCCGCGTACGGCGGGTACTCCTCAAGCTGTTCGACGACCATGTGCTCGACGATGTGCGCTCGATGTACAAGGCCGTAAATGCGATGCTGGTCCAGAATTCCATCCTCCCCAGGATCCGCTACAACGTCTCCACGATCACACGACCGAAGGTCGGGAGACCGAAGGGCAGCGGATACGCCTGTCGACCCGGCTGCATCGGACATAACGACCAACGTCGCACAGGATTTTTTTGCCATCCTGCAAAGCCTCGCCGCGACCCATGCCGCGGCGATGGGCCAGCAGGGTGTGGGCGCAGCCGGGGGCCAACCGGCGGCGGTGCGTTCTGCAAGGCCCGGAGCTGCTGAGTTCGCTCACGCGCATTCAGCTTGGCGATCTGAGTGGCGTAGCAGGCGGAAGTCTCACCGCCACGGCCGGCGTTCCGGGCACTACCAACGTCCTGCATGAGCTGAAAGCCACCAGCGTGGGCGCCGGTATGGGCTCGGTGGACCTCATGACGCTGGACATCATCGCCATGTTGTTCGATCAACTGTTCGACGATCCCAAGGTCCCGAACGGCGTGAAGGGCCTGATCGGCCGGATGCAGATCCCGATGCTCAAGGTCGCGATCGCCGACAAGTCGTTCTTCTCCACGAAAACCCACCCAGCCCGGCGGCTGCTCGACAAGCTGGGCGAGATCGGATCACGCCTGCCCGCCGATTTCAGTCCCGCCGCACCCGCTGTTTGCACGCCTGCAGAACCTCCTGCAGGAGCTCGTTGACGGCTTCCAGGATAATCTGGACATCTTTGTCACGGTGCGCGAGCGGGTCGAAGCACTTCTGGACGAGGAGGATCGGAGGAACGAGGAAGAAGCCCGGGTGGCAGCCAGGGACGCAGCCAAGCGGGTCGAGGAAATGGAAAACCTCGCCGTCGCCAAGCGCTCTGCCGAGGTCGAGGTCGGATCTCGCGTCCGGGCTCACAAGCTGCCTGGTCCGGTGCGCGAATTTCTCGTCCAGCAATGGCTCAAGCTGCTGTTGCTCCTCCATGTCAAGGAAGGCAAAGAGAGCCAGGCTTGGAAGGGCGCCGTGGAAACCATGAACCTGCTTATCTGGAGCATTGAGCCCAAAAGCACGCCCGAGGAGCGCCGCAAGGTCGCCGAAGTGCTTCCGGGACTGGTCAGGCAGCTTGTTGTTGGCCTGAAGGCCGCCGGGATTAAGGATGACGTGCGCACGCAATTCTTTGCCGAGCTGATCAAGTACCACAAGCAGGCAATCACCGCGCCCCCCGGAGAAGGCAAACCCGAGCCCGCACCCGCCGCCCAAGCCGAGCGCACGACCGCGCCCGAGCAGCAGACAGCTTCTCTCAGGGAAGTCAAAGCAGCGGATTCCGGATCGCTGGACTTTACTGCGCCAATCACGGTCGTGAATCCCTTCGGGGACGGCGACGTCAAGGTTGACAGCCTGGATCTGGATTTCACTGCCCTCGAGGCCAGCGGGGCCCGCTCCCAGCGTGATTCAGGCATTGCGCATCAGCTTGCCAGACTCACGGTGGGGACGTGGGTGGAATTTCGCGAGACCGGCGATCAGTCGGTGCGCCGACAGGCCAAATTGATCTTCGTCACTCCGCGGAAAACCCGCTACCTCTTCGCAGTTGACCGGGCCGTAAGGGAGATCATCCAGTGCACCGCCGGTGAAATGAGCCGCCGCTTTCGGGTGGGTGACGTAGTTTTCATCAACGAGCCACATGTAGAGTCACTGTTCGATCGCGTCATGAAGGGGTTGGTCGGCAAGCTCCGCGCCACCGCCCCGCGGTAAAGATCACGCGGCGGAACGCCGACGTGTCGACGCCTGCCACCGGATCGTTCCGGCGGCAGGCCCCGCCAAACAACCCCGCTAACTCTGCTGCGTGATCAGTTCGTGCGGCCGCTTCCCGGCGTGGCCGGATCGGGCGCGCCCTCGCGCAACCTGCGCTCGCGCTCTTCCGGAGACAGGGTCGGGCTGCTGCCAGGGCTGGCCCCCGATGGGCTGGACTTGTCGGTCGACGAGCCGCTCGGGCTGCCGCCGGTCGCGCTGCCGCCGGGGGTGCCTCCAGGTAGGCTGCCTGAGCCGGTCGTATTGCCCGAGGGATTCCCCTTGATCGATTCGGACCGATCGCGCACGCCAGGGTCGGGTGCCTGCGCAGTGCGGGGCGGCTTGGATTCGTCGCGGGAGGTCCGGTCCGCCTGGCGGTCGCAGGCGGGCAAAGCGAGTGCTACTGCTGCTGCCATGAGGCCTATGGACAATTTACGAGTCATGATGTCCTCCTTTGGGTAAAGGAACAGGGATGACACGCCGGACGCCCGTATTGTTCCCGTTTTTTCGCCCATCGAAATTGAGAAACGAAACGCGTTCCTGCAATAATCGCGCCAGTCCTCACGCCTTCTTCACCCACGCCGAGCACCACCCCTTCGCATTCACCTGCTTGCCCGGGAAAATCGTGCAGGGAGCCCATTCGTCCTTGGGCTTGGCCTGAAACTGCTGGCAGTTAGCGCAGGTCTGGCCGGACTGAAAATTCTTGAACTTCTGCTTGTCCACCTTGGCTGCGTCGTGCTTGTAACCGAGGGCCTGCGCCTGCGGGTCGTTTTCGTCCAGACGCGGCGCGCCCTGCGCGGCGGACAAGCCGGTGTAGGCCGCCATCGTGGCAGCGGCGCCCACGGCGCCTAGCCTCAGCAAGTTGCGACGTTGGATATCCACGGGTTTACGTTTCATTGGGGGTTTCCTCCGGAAGGTTGAGACAGTTTCGTTGCGGCTACCTGGTGCGGTAATAGGTTTACCGCACCAATCGTGTCCATTGAGGACTTACACTCTACGGACGCGCGCCACCTGCCGGACCCGCGTGCGCGGGGTCTTTCCTGGCGTTGTCGGTCTGGCCATCTTGACGCGCACGCCGGAGGGGACTTTGAGAGCGATCTTGCGTGCCGTAGTTGGTACTCGAATGGTCGTCATGACATTGCTCCTTTGTTGCCGGTTTCGATCCGGCTGGCCGGTAGACAGGCACGGCGCTTTATTTGTTCACGATGACAGAGATGATTTGTCTGAGACGCGTCCTCTAAGACGGCTCTTGAGATCAATGCGGTCGGTCGTCAGTAGCGATGGCGGCGTCATCGGAACCGCTAACGCTCCGCAATGTCCTATCACGCGTGAGGATGGAACCTCCTGCGCCAGCCGGTCACTACGTTCTTCGACTGGCGCTGGAGTCAACAAACCACTACGCCCGACAAATAGAAACGACTGCACTGGACGACGAGCTCTCGAATCCCGACGGCGAAGTCCAGCGACAATTAACCTCACTTCAGGAGAATGAAACATGAAAGCCTCAAAGTTCCTCGCCTCGACCGCAGCAACTATTGCAGTGTTTGGCTCGATCGGCCTGGCATCAGCGCAATCCACTACCCCGCCTGATAGGGGAGAGGTCCCCCCGCCGGCGAAGAGCCAGGCCACGCCGCCCAGTTCCGCGCCCGCCGATCCGGCGATGCAGACCCCGCGGCGCAGCGATACGCCCAGCGCGAAAGGAGACGCGACGATCAGGAGCGAAACCGGGGCGGTCAGGACCCCCAGCGACACGAGTAGCAGCGTCGGCGGTGCCCCCCGCACTGACACTGGCGTCACCCCTATGGCCGGCGAGCGTCCGCCTCGGGCCGATCGTAACTGATAGACGCGCGTCCGCGCGCAATCCTGCTGCCGGCGCAGGGCTCGTCCCCTGCGCCCGGCAGCCTGCCGGTGGGCAACTTTCCCGCGTGGCGCATCATGATGTTGTCATCATGACGAAGATATGCGCTCCGACGGCGATAGCGTGTTCCGGGATGGCCTCAGCCGTCCGCCAGGGGATCGCCGGTCTGGTGGTCATTGTGATAACGCTGCCGCATGCGGTCCGCGAGGACCGCGTGGGCATGACCGTCCCGGCGACGACCGGGGTGTCCGCGGCTAGCTACCGTTTTGCCGACTTCGGGAACATGCGGCCTTCGCCCGATGCGCGTCACGTGGCCGATTGGGTAGCCGATTCAGGCGACAGCGCGGGCGCCGGCTTCATCATCGTCGACAAGAAATTCGCCAGGCTGTACGTATTCGATGCCGACGCGCGTCTCCGCGACTCCACCCCAGTGCTGCTCGGCGCGACCCGCGGCGACGACTCGGTGCCGGGCATAGGCTCGCGGCCGCTCGCCGAGGTGCGCCCGCACGAACGGACGACGCCCGCGGGGCGCTTCGTCGCAGAACGCGGCCGCAACACGCGCGGCGAGGACGTGGTCTGGGTGGACTACGACGCCGCCGTTTCGATGCACCGCGTGCTCGCCACGAATCCGACGGAGCGGCGGCTGGAGAGGCTCGCGACGCCGACGGTTGAGGACAACCGCATTTCCTACGGCTGCATCAACGTGCCCGTGGCTTTCTATGAAGCCTATGTTCGCCCGATTGTTGCCTCGAGCCGGGCCGTGGTCTACGTGCTGCCCGAGGTCAGGCCGGTGCGGGAGGTATTCGGATCCTACGAGGTCGCTTCTCGCTTGAGCTCCGCGGATTCGTAGTGAAGGGGCCTGATGGGCGATAGGTGACCGGCCGTTTGCCTTGCAGTAAGTTGGGCCGTCATCCCCTCTCGCGCGCGTTGCTCCTCGTACGTGAGACGGTCGCGCATGGCCTGTAGGACCTGCTCGAAAAGGGCGAACACCTTCTCCGATCTATCCGTGCCGTGGCCGTCTTTGCGCAACCGTTCGATTCGCGCCTGCTGCTCGGCCACCCGCTGCTCCGCGTTGGCCACATGACGGCGTGCTTGTTCCAGTGTTGATTCCGACATAGCCGCAACTTACTAGGAACGATCCCTCCGTTACATGCTTCGGATTCCTGGCCGGCGGATAGGTTCCGTCGACACATCGCATTGATAGCGACGCATGAGAATCGCCACGTATAACGTCAACGGCGTCACCTGAGACGCAGAAAAGAAAAAGGCCCGGAGTCCGGGCCTTTTCGCTGATACGAATCGCGCCGGGCTTACCAGCCGATGTCCTGGAGGAGCGGGAAAGTCAGATCGGCCGGGGGCACCACCGAGTTCTCCTCGTCGCCGTTGATGTTCGGCTCCATCAACAAGTTGGGGAAGGCGATGGTGTCGAAGTGCGCAACCGAGGAACCCGGCTCGAACGGGTTCGGGGTGTACAACAGCGCGCGACCGAGCGGGTCGGCGCCGGCGAACTGGCTGGCATTGACGCCCAGGCTGGCAATCACCCCGGAGGCCGTGCGCGAGCGCCGGGCCAGCGCGGTCTTCAGCGCGGCGCCGTCGGCCTGCGACACGCCGACCACCGGGATCGTCACGGTCGGGTCCGTTCCCCCGGGGCCGAATGCACTACCCGCCACGTTGTTCGCGATGATGACGCCGATCGCTCCGGCGTTTTGCACGTTCTTGGCCTTGACCGTGAAGAAACAGGTGCCTCGGTCCACGAGGGCAACACGGCCGTTCACCGCCAGCGCATTGACCAAACTCAGGGGGTTGCAGGCCAGGCCGATCTGGTTGGGCGAGTCCACCACCGGCATCAATTGTCCGGTGACCGCCGGTGTGCCCAGCGGCGCGCCGAACGCGGCCGTTCCGATTTGCGGGGTACCAGCGGCAGCACCCGCCGCCGGACCGCTGATCGTCAGGGTCGGGGCGCCCTGGGACAGCACCTGAGGCACGCTGTTCGCCACGTTGGCGCCAGCCCACACCAGGTTGCGAAAGTTCACCGCCGACGCCACCCGTTCGGCATCGGTCATGTTGACCCATAGCTTGTTCGTCGTGGTGTCCAGCGTGAAGTGGTCCCAGATAGTGGGAAAAGCGTTGTCGAACTGTGCGCCGGTCTCGCCGTCCGTGAATGTCTGAAAGCCCAGGCCATGGCCGAGCTCGTGCAGCACCGTGTTCACGAGATCGGTGAGCGGGCCATGGTTGTTGTCCAGGCCCAGGTAGAACGCCGAATCGGGCAGGCAATCCGCGAGCCCCAGCCGCGAGTTGAAGCGCGCGACGATGTCCTGGCCGTCAACCGTATTGCCGGCGCTTAAGTTGGTATTGGTGATCTTGTTGGCCAGAGCTTGCGGGTAAATGGTCCTGCCCTTCGGCGCGTTTGTGAAGTCGCGCCAGACGTTGAGGGCACCGGCTCTGGCAAGTACCCCCGTTGAGTCGGTGCACGTCAACGGCTCGAATGAGCCCCGGACCGTAATCGTCTGGGTGCTCGTCAAGGTGGCGCCCCAGATGTTGGCGGCGAACTGGAAGGCATTCAGGCGCTGCTGGCCGAGCGTAGTCCCCGTGTTGCCCCCTACCGGCGCAGCGGGGGTAGGATCGTTGAATCCCTCACCTGCCGCGTTGACATTGACGAGGACGATCGTGGCCGCGGCTGACGCAATGCCGGTCGCCAGAGCCAGGATTGCGGCGAGGGCCGCCCGCGCGAATTTCAGGGCAACGCCGTGGCTGGGAAGATCAACGCTCATCGCGGCCTCCCTTGCCCTGCAGCGCCCGCAGCGATGGTGTCTTGAGGTTCATCAGTTTCGCCGCCCGTTCTTCGGATCCGACGACGCAGAATTGGATGAGCCGTCCGTCCGCCTGCTTCTGGACGACCGAATTGACCATGTGCGACTCCCCGAGGTGAGCGCCGATGGCACCGCTTTCCTGGTGGAATCGCAGCTCGATCTGCGCTGCAGCCTGTGATTTCAGCGCCGCCGCCTGTTGCGCCTCAAATCTCAGCGCTGCCAACTCCTCTGGCGTGGGCGGACGCGGCTTGCCTGTCGCAGGATCAATGAAGATGCGCCGGCCCGACACGTTCGCTGCCGCGGCCGGTGTCGCGAGCTCCGGCGCATTCACCACGCGTACGTTGGGAAAGGTCATAGCGCCGTTCGCGTGGTTAACGACGGGTGTCGTGTCGGCGGCGCCGGCAATCCCGGCGCCGAATAAGGCGGCGATTGTGCCAAGAGACAGCGGGCCGCGACAGCGTCCGCCCCAGTGCTTCGGTTTGTTTCTCATTCGGCCTCCCCCAGGCTTAACTGCTGAATGTGTCAATTGGTTGCTCGCCACCTCCGGCGATCCGCAACTATCTTCTGCCGCGCAGCTCTGCGACGCAAGTCCCATCCGAGGACGGTCAGGCCCAGCGCGAACATGACAAACGTCGAGGGCACGGGCACCACACTGGCGGTTTCGAACGTAACGGTGTCGATGCCGATGTAGTCGGCATCGAGCGCGTCGGCAACCGTGTAGCGGAAAGCGAAACGACCGCTGATCGCCGAGGGCAGGTTCACCGAGAAGGCCTGCCAGTCTGAGTCGGGATACGGCGTGGCGACATCGCCGATCGTCAAGAGCAGCGTGGTGAAGCCACTAGTATTAGTACCGGGTCCGGTGCTGAAGCGGATCTCGAGCTTGTCGCTGAAGCCTGGGTCGGCAGTTTGCGTGAAGAACGTCAGCATCCCGCCGCCCGGCAGCGACAACTCCGGGCCGATCAGCCAGGCGTCGATAACACCGGAAATCTCCGCGGTGCTGTTGAAATCGTTGGCGATGTACGAATTAATGGCCCCAGACTGGCTGATGAAAATGCCGTCGTTGCCCTGAAACCAGTCGTTGCCGGCCGGCGCGCTGTTGTTGACGGTCACCCAGCCCGAACCGGCCAGGGTCGTGATATCGTCGAAACCTTCAGAGAGCAGCACCGCGGCCTGCGCGCCGCCGATACCCGCCGCCAATATCCCGAGAACGCTTCCCGCGGCGATCAGCTTGTTGAACTTGATCATCCCCATCTCCTGACGATTGGAACACGGCAGCGGTGCGTTGCCATCATGTTGCTACGTAGAAGCGAAAGAATGAAGCAAATTTCGTGCTTGCAATTTTATGCACACCGATTCAACAACTTAAAGTCCAGCGTCGATCATACGTGCATTCAACTGTAAAAAAATCCGACAAACAACCATCTCTCATCCCTCCGGAGGCCTCCCTCGTTTTCGTCTCTCGTCGCTCGTGAATCAGCATTACCGATCACGGGGTCTTCCCTTCCTTCCGCTTCGAATTTGACCCACTCGGGCGCCACGAGGTATCGTCTTACTTGCGCGTCTTACTTCAGGCTGGCATGGATACTATCCGGGCATCGAGCAAAGGGCAGATCGTCATCCCGAAGGCGATACGCGAGGCGCTGGATATCCGCAGCGGCACCGAGCTGAACGTGGAGCTGTTGCCCGGCGAGGGCTTCAAGGTGACGATCCGCGCCGCAGATCACGCGGCGCAGGTCGCGCGGCTCGGCGGCTCGCTGACATCGCGCGGTCGCAAGGGGCGTTACGCCGGGTTGACCGATGAAGAGGCGATCGCCCTCGCGGTAAAGGAGGACGACGCCCGCGTCCGCGCCTACGCGCGTCGCGCGCGGAAGGGACGCCAGTGATCGCGCTCGACACCAACGTCCTCGCGCGCTATCTCCTCGACGACGAGCCGGTCCAGGCGCGCGCCACCCGCCGGCTGCTCGCCGATGCGAAGGCAGAATACTGGATACCCATTACGGTTGTGCTGGAGCTGTCGTGGGTGTTGCGCAAGTCGGCGGCGCCGCGGCGGCTGGTCATGGAGCGGCTGCGCGACCTCTTGTGTTGCGAAACGTGCGTCCTCAAAATGCCGACCTGGTCTTCCAGGCGCTGCGCTGGGCCGCGCAGGGCATGGATCTAGCGGACGCGCTGCACCTGGCGTTGAGCAGCAAGGCGGAAGGCTTCGCGACGTTCGACGAGCAGCTCGTCAAGCAAGCGGGCAGCCTCGGTGTGCAGCCGCCCGTGTTCGCGCCGTGACCGCAGTGCTCGCCGACTACGTGGGTCATCAGCCATTACGGTTCCCCACTAATCGTGGTCGAGCTGAATCGGCGTTACGGGTGTCTTCACCGTGCGGGGGCTCCGCTTGCCACTCACCAGTCTGGTGACCTTGCGCGCGCCGGTGCGCGCCTTGCCGGAGAGCTTGCTGACGGTGTTTCGTTTACGGGTCTTCACCATGACGTGTCTCCTTCCATGGGTTGAAAGACAACTCGTGGTAGGACAGCGGTGGGGTGCGGTTGTTCGCGCGTGTCAGGGTGCCGGCGGCCGTCGATTGTGCCAGTCGGTCGCATGCTCGAAGGCCCAGCCGATACGCAGGACACGCGCTTCTTCATAGCCTTTGCCGACGATCTGCAGCGAGATGGGCAGACCGCCCTCGGTGAAACCGCACGGCAGCGCAAGCGCGCAAAGCCCCAGCAGATTGACGGGCCGGGTGAGCAGGCTCATGGGTGATTTGCCCTGATCGATTTCGGCCAACGGCACCGCCGGCAAGGGCGTAGTGGGCAGCAAGAGCGCGTCGAAGTCACGCAGGGCCCATGCCATCTGGTGCTGCATCCGTCCTCGCTCGGCCATGATTCGGATGTAGTCCGCGGCTGACAGGTTTTTCCCCCAGCGTATCCGGTCGCGGACGGCCACGTCGAATGGTGCGTCGTCGCGATCGATCCACTCGCGGTGCAGTTCATAACCTTCCGCGGCAATGAGCTTGCCCGTCAGGTCAGCGAGCCGCCGGTAGGGAACCGGCAGCGTGAGCGTTTCGATGCGAGCGCCCAGTCCGCGCATCACCTCGAGGGCGAGCGCGAACGCCCGTGCAACTTCAGGATCGATTTCCCCCAGTTCCGCCTCGGGCAACACGGCCAGACGCAGGCCCGCCACGCCGGTTTTCAGATCAACCAGTGCGTCCACCGGCGGGTGCGCAAGGGTCTGCGGATCATTGCGATCGGGCCCGTGCATCGCCGCGAACAGCAATGCCGCGTCCTCGACGTCGCGCGTCATGGGCCCCAGCGTGTCGAGCGTGGCGCTCAACATCAGGGCGCCGTGATTGCTGATTCGGCCCACGGTTGTCTTTAATCCGACGATACCGCACAAAGCAGCGGGAATACGCACCGAGCCACCGGTGTCGCTGCCAATTGCGGCCGGCGCGAGTCCCGCGGCGACAGCGACGCCCGAGCCGCTGCTGGATCCACCCGGGGCCCGTGGTGTTTGCGGGTCCCACGGATTCCAGGGCGTGCCCATCGTCGCGTTCGTCCCCCAGGCGCCGAAGGCGAATTCCACCATATGTGTCTTGCCGAGAGTGATCATGCCCGCGGCCGCGAGCCGTTGCACGGCGGTCGCGGTGACCGGTGACACGCGCTCACGCCAGAACAGAGAGCCGCCGCGCGTCAGCTTGCCCTCGATGTCCAGAAGGTCCTTGAATGCGATGGGGATGCCGTGCAATGGCCCCGGACGCTGGCCGGCTTGTCGCGCGCGGTCAGCCAGCTCGCCCGCGATGCGCGCGTCCTCCTCGTAGACCTCCACAAATGCGTGGAGCTTTTCGTCATGACGACGGATACGCTGAAGATAGCAATCGAGAAGCTGGCTTGCGCTCCAAGTGCCGGCGCGAAGGCGATCGGCCATCACATGGATCGGCGTATAGGCTAGCGCCTCGCTCTCGTCCGAACTTAAGGACGTCATCGGCATCTCATCACCCATCACTCATCACCTCATTCTAACTTTTATGTTCGCAGACAGTGTGGAACGAGGAGAACCAGTGCGAAAAGCTTGCCGCGCTCTCGTAGTTGAAATAGATTGGTCGGTGAAAGTCCGCTCGATTGCTGCAGATCGCGAACCCTTGACATATTGAGGTAGAAGTGACGGAGTGATGAAGTGATGAAGTGATGAAGTGACGGAGTGACGTACTCGGTTCTTCATCACCAGCGAGAGCGACATCACCCCATCACCAGCGAAGCGGCATCACCTCATCACCGGGTCCAGGGCTTCCACCTGCTTTTCGCCCCATCGGGTTGCGCTGGCCATAGCCCGGCGCTATACTCTGCGTAATACATAGTTTTACGTGAGGTCATCATGATCAAGCGCATCTCCAGAGTGGGTAATTCGCAGGGGCTCATCTTCGATGCAGCGCTCCGGGAGCTTACCGGCCTGAAGGCGGGCGACGAAGTCAATGTGACCGTGCACGAAGGCGGCGCCATCGTGATCGCGCCCATGCGTCCGGCCATTGGCGCCGACGAAGCGCGCGGCCGCGCGCGCAAGCTGATCCGCCGCAACAGCGCGCTGTTCAAGCGTCTTGCCTAGCAATAGGAAGCCGCCTCTGTATCTGACCGCGGAGGCGGTCGAGGCAATCCACGAGGAAGTGCTGGCCGCGCACGGCGGATCACCCGGGTTGCGGGACCGGGCGCTGCTCGAGTCGGCGGTCGCCGCTCCTCAGGCAACTTACGGGGGAGAGGCCCTGCTGAAGGACACGATCGAAATCGCCGCGGCGTATCTTTTCTACCTGTGCGGAAACCACCCGTTCGTGGACGGCAACAAGCGCACGGCGCTCGGTGCCTGCCTCGTATTCCTGGAAGCCAACGGCCGGCTGCCCGACCCGGGCCTGCCGCGGCGTGAAATCGACGCATGGGAGGCGCTGGTCCTGGACATTGCCGCTTCCCGCCTCGACCGCGACAGGACTACAAAACGCCTCCGGGCGCTGCTCAAGCGTTCGCGCTGATACGTCTTTCGCTCGCTCGCTGGGATAAACTTCGCTGCGAGCGGGATTTACTTCGCGACACTGCCATTCCGGCACGTGCGCGCTGGCCTGCCAAGGAGGAATAGCCGTGAGTCGCATCAACACTTCGTTCTTTGCCTTTGCAATGGTTGCTGCCGGCGACCACATCGTATGGCTCAGCACGGACAAGATGGGTGACTCCCCTGGATCTTCCACCTCGACAAGAAGAAGAAGCAGATTATTTCGAGCGATTTCAGCAACGACAAGAAGCTCGCGGCTCGCTTTCCCTTCGGCAATGGCGCGTTGAAGAAATGTGGTTGATACCACGCTGGTCGGTGGCGCATCTGTCATCCTTCATCCTTGACGAGCCGGTCATCCGTCCTCCTTCCGCCTTCCGCCTTAGGTCGCGTCCCTCATGCCTGCCATCGAACGAGCCGGTAAACCCAGGCTGCACTACACCGTCGACGATTACACCGATCCGTGGAAGAACGCGCCGTTCGTCATCCTCCAGCACGGCAACGGCCGCTCTTCGCGCTTCTGGTATAGCTGGGTGCCGTACCTGAGCCGCCACTACCGTGTCGTGCGGCCCGACGCGCGCGGGCTCGGTGCCTCGTCCGCCGATTTCGATCTCGAGCGCGAGCTGACCGTCGAATCGCTGGTCGAGGACCTGATCGCCGTCCTCGACGGGCTCAACGCCGCATCGGTTCACTTCTGCGGCGAATCGATGGGTGGCATCCTCGGTCTCGCGTTCGCCGCGCTGCACCCGGAGCGCGTGCGCACGCTCACGCTCGTCTCCACCCCCGTCTACATCAGCGACCGGATGAAGGAAAGCTACTCCATGGGGCACAAGTCGCGCGTGGACGCGATGAAGGAGATGGGCCGCGAGGCGTGGCTCAAGGCGACGAACCGCAGCACTCGCTTTCCGCCGGACACCGATCCCGCGCTGCTCGACTGGTACGAAGCCGAGTTCGCCCGGAGCAGTCCCGACGTGCAGCTCGCGTTTGCGAAGCTCGTGAACGGCGCGAACGCCGCGAGCTTCCTGCCGCGGGTGAAGGCGCCGGTGCTCGGCCTCTATCCCACCGAGGGACCGATCACGAGCGCCGAGCAGGAGCGCATGCTGATCGACAACCTGCGCGACTTCAGGCTGGTGCACCTGCCCACGCGCTATCACATGATCCACCACATCGCCCCGGCGGCCTGCGCGACGCAACTGCTGCACTTCATCGCGCGCCACGACGGGGTGCCGTGCCGTGAGAGCTGACGCGCTCGCCGCCTGTCTCGCGCTGGCGTTCGCTGCCGGCGCCCCGGAAGTCTCGGCGCAAGCACCGTATCCGGCCCGGGCAGTCCGCATGCTCGTGCCGTATCCGCCGGGCGGCGGCACGGACATCACCGCGCGCCTCGTGGCGCAGCGGTTGAGCGAGGCCTGGGGGCAGCCCGTCGTGGTGGAAAATCGCGGCGGCGCGAACGGCATCATCGGCACCGACCTCGGCGCGAAGGCGAAACCGGACGGCTACACGCTGATCGTGGTGATCGCGTCGCACGCCATCAATGCCGCGCTCTACCGCAACCTCCCGTACGATACCGCGACCGACTTCACCCCGATCACCTTGATGGCCCGCTATCCGTACATCATCACCGCCACCGCCTCGCTCCCCGTCAGGACGGTGAAGGAGCTGATCGCGCTGGCGAAGGCGCGGCCCGGAGAGCTGTCCTACGCCTCGTCGGGCAACGGCAGCGGCCCGCACCTGGGCTTCGAGCTTTTCAAGAGCGCGGCGCGGATCAACGTCGTCCACGTGCCGTACAAGGGCGCGGGCCCCGCCAACGTCGATCTCGTGTCGGGCCAGGTACAGCTCATGTTCAACAACTTCCTGGCCGGGATGCCCCAGATCAAGGCGGGCAGGCTGCGCGTGCTCGCCGTGACCAGCGAGAAGCGCTCCCCGGTGATGCCCGAGCTGCCGTCGCTCTCCGAATCCGGCGTGCCCGGTTTCGACGTCACTAGCTGGTACGCGCTGCTCGGGCCGGCGGGCCTGCCGCAGGCCATCGTCGCGAAGGTACAGGCCGACGTGGCGGCCGCGCTGCGAGTCCCTGCGGTCCACGCGCGCCTGGCCGGAGAAGGCGCGGAGCCCGTGGGCAGCACGCCCGGGCAGATGGCGAAGTTGCTCGCTACGGAAATTCAGAAATGGGCGAAGGTCGTCCGCGAGGCGAAAATAACGACCGAGTCGTTCTAATGAACTAGCAGGAGCGGCTTCACCTCATCACCGGCATCGCATGGGACCGCTGTTGACCCTGAAAGTGCACGATGCGCTGCTCGCCGCCGCGCGCGCCGCTGCCCCTACGCTCGTGTGCTCCCTGGACCTCGATCGTTCGACGACGACGGTCGAGGTCGATAGCAGCGGATGGACGGGTGAAGGCCGGCGATATCCTTACCTGGAGGCTTGCAAGGACAGGACGGTCTACCACTGGCATGACGGGACGTTCCAGCCGGTGGCCCGCTTCACGACGTCGCTCACCAAGCTGGTGCCGACGGAATGGGGAGCACCGACGTTCGAAATAGATGGCATCAAGATGCTCTCGACGGCGCACGCCTCGCCTTGGGAGGATGCCGAACGCAAAGTCGGTCTGGTCCGGCCGCGCGGCAAGGTGATCCTGGATTCATGTGGCGGCCTCGGCTATTTCGCCGCATGGTGCCTGCTGGGCGGGGCGCAGCAGGTGCTTTCTTACGAAAAGAACCCCGACGTGATCTGGCTGCGCAGCCTCAATCCCTGGTCGCCTGAAACCGGCGGCGCATTGACGCTGACCGAGGCCGATATTGCCGAGCGAGATCGCCACGCTGCCCGATGAGTCCGTCGACGCGGTGCTGCACGACCCGCCGCGCTTCGCTGTCGCCGGCGAGCTCTACTCGCAGCTCTTTTACGGCCACCTGGCCCGCGTGCTCAGGCGCAGAGGCCGGCTGTTTCATTACACCGGCGCGCCGAACAAGCGATCTGGGCGCGACGTTGCCGGAGAAGTGGCGAAACGCCTGATGCGCGCCGGATTCGACGCCCGATTGAATGGCGACGGCGTGCTTGCGGTGAAGCAGTGACGGCCAGCGCAGCGCGGCGGTCATCGCTTTCCGGGGAGGTGGCCGTTCAAAGCACTTCGATCGGCTCGCGCAGCTCGACCCTGTGCACGGCCCCGTCGCAGTCGATCACTTCCAGTGCGGCCAGGCCGCCTTCCCGCTCGTCGATCGAGACTTCCCGCGGGGCATGTATCAAATAATCCTCTGTGGTCTTGTCGGCCAGCTCGAACCCCATCTCGATGAGGTCGCGCTCGGGGTCGTAGCGAACGGCGGCGAGCGCGACCCAGACGGCATCCGTGTGCAGGCCATGCGGCAGGGTGGCGACTTCGGTCTGCGCGCGCGACTCCACCACCGCCCGGGAGAGGCGCTCGAAGTATTCTTGCCAATCGTGCTTGTCGAGGGTCACCAGTTTATGCGGCCAATAGCGTGATGTACGGGAATGACCTTATGTACAAACGTGCCGTCACGCGAGGCAGGGGTTTTTTCACGCATGACCCATCACCCATGAGCCAGGCTTCCCGCAGCGCGGGACGTCATCCTTCCACTGCCCGATTCGCTGCATCGGATCGGGCGTTCGCCGGCTAGAATGTGCGCAAGCACATTCTTCGAAACCCCGGCTCACTCCTTCATCCTTCGCCCATCACCCATCACGCAACTATGTTTACTCGTATTGATCACTTGATGATCTGCGTGCCCGACCTCGCGCGGGGCACGGAAACCTACCGCCGCCTGGGCTTCAACATCCAGCCGGGCGGCGTGCACCCCGGCAAGGGCACGCACAACGCCGTCATGTTGAACGACGAGGACTACCTGGAGCTCCTGGCGATCCATGACCCGGCCGAGGACCGGGCGGCCGAGGAAAAAGCGGGGCGGTTCCGCCGCGAGCGGGCCGCGTTCATCGCGGCGGGCGGCGGGATCCGTTACGCCATCGCTGCAGAGCGACGACATGGCGGCGGACGTCGCGGCGATGCGCGCGCGCGGCGTGGACGTGAGCGACGTCCTGGACGGCTCGCGCGCGCAGGGCGGGCAGGTGTTCCGGTGGAAGTGGGCGATGCTCGGCCCGGAGAACCCGCTGCCGCTGTTCTTCATCCAGCACCTCACGCCGATGGCGGAGCGCCGCAAGCACACGCCCGGCGCAGGGCCGCATCCCAACGGCGTGCGCTTTCTCGAGCGCACCTACATCGTCGTGGAGGATCTCGAGGCATCCGTGGCGCTCTACCCGAAGGTGCTCGGCGCCACCAGCCGCGGATGTACAAGGGCACGGTGATCATGTCGCACATGGCGGTGTTCCAGTACGGGCCCGCCGGCCTGACCATCGCGCACCCCTACGCGCCGGGTCCGGCCTCCGACGCGCTCGAGCGCCGCGGCCCCGGCCCGTTCCAGGCGCTGTTCCGCACCACTAGCATGGGCGCGGCCGCGCGCTGGATGCAGGAGCACGGCATGCCGCCTCCCGCGATCGGAACGAGGGACACAGGGGAGAAAGCGATGTTGGTTTCTCCTGGGGAAGCCTGTGGCGCTTATATCGGCTTTGTAGGCCCGGAGTAAGGGCAAGGTGGAAAGGCGGAAGGCGAAAGGCGGAAGCGGAAGACGGAAGGACAGTTGGGCTGGGAGGAGGCTGAATCCAAGGTAACAAATTGTGACCTTGAAGGCAGGCGATAACATCAATACGACGCGTAGTTCAAGGTTGTCTTCGATGCGATCCGCGCGCTGATGACGCCGCCGAAGACTACCGAGTCTTTCTAACGCCCGGTACTCTGCGTATTCCCCGCCCCGCATTCGGGCGTAGTGTTCCAGCGATCGGGCGCACAGTGCCTCCACCTCACCTTTTCTGTGCACAGGACGCGCTCAAAAAAACTGTTGTCCCGGCAGACCTCCAGCTCTCGGCGCATTGCAGTCTGCCAGCCGATCACCGCGGGAGCAGCTACCACCGCGGGCGCAGCTACCACCTCGGGCGCAGCTTCCGACACTGCCGGCGGCGCGATCGGAGCAGCGGCGCTGGCCGTTGGCTTAGATGTTCGCGGCGCCGCCTTGGCCTTTTTGATCGGCGTCGGAGAGCCTGGTGGCGGCCCGGCGCTATGGGCTCCGGAAGTTTGTTCAGAGGAAGGGGGTGGAACTAAATCCTCCGCACGAGGAGCCGGAGCGACGGGGACCGTGGCTGGAGCCGGAGGCACGAGGACCGTGGCTAGACCCGGTGTGTGCTCTGTCGCTGGGGCTACGCCTTGAGCGCTCGCGGCGGACTGCGCCGTCTCAGTTCTCTGGTTGTCGTACATCGCGAAATAGCCTGCCCCCGCTCCGACTGCAACTCCGGCGACGATCGCCGCAAGCAAGATCCGGACGCGACTTCGAACTCGACGCTGCGCTTCGGGCCGTGTTGACGGCGCCGGCCCCGCTTCCCCGGGAGCAGCTCCGTGTGCCTCGGGAACGAGCGTGAATTGCGCGCGCCTTTCGTCGCCGTACGGCTGCGCCAGGGAAAAAAAACCAGCTTCGATTGCAGGTTCTGCATCAGGCTTGTCGCTCGCGCACGCCGTTACTTCGAGCGGCTGAACATCGCTCAGCGTGCCCTCGCTCACCGTCGATGATCTCACCGCTTCGCCTGAACCAGCCAAAAACGCAGCCCGGGCCGGTAACGGACCCGCGGTCAACGCGGCAGTGAGAATAAATGGTGGTCTCGGCGGCTCGCTCTGCTGTTTTGTCAGCGTTTCAAAAGCGGCAACAGGAGTCGTTGCCGCTGCGGCCGGCCGATACGTCTGCGCGCCTGGCGCGGTTGACGGCGCCGTTACGTGGTGCAAGTCAGGCAGGCGCAAAAAGGCATCGCCGAAACCGCTGATCCGCCTTCGATAGCGGTTCAGCAAAGCCTCGGCGTCGTCGCGGACCGAGAGAAGAAAATGGGCTGCCAGAAGAGGCTCGTTGACCATGCGCACGAATTCGTAATCGAATTCCGCGATGCCTGCACGGTCGAACGGCGCACGCAGGTATTGCTCGAAGGAATCGAGGATGACAAAAAAGCGCACTCCAATCTCTTCGTTCCACGCCGCGAGAATGTCGGTCAATGTCGGCATCACTGTCGCCATCGGCGGGCTGCCGATGGGCAGCATATCCAGAATTTGCTCCTGGAGATCGGTGAGCGGCGTGTCGCTCCACCGATCGAAAACAATGGCGATCTCGCCGCCGCGCTCTACCGTTCCGTCTCCGTCGTAGCGACCGGTAAATGGCACCAATACGCTCGGTTCTTCGCCTTGCGCGAAGTTGCGCTCCTCAGCGCGGGACCGCAGCAGCGGCAGGACGCCGGTCTTCAGCAGCGTCGTCTTGCCGACGCCTTGCGCGCCGTACAGCACCGTTACGCGGGAAAGGCGCAAAAGCTCCACCAGCATCTGCGCTTCGAAATCGCGCGGGTGCTGCGTGGAATCGCGATTAGCGGCGGAATCAGTCAATGCTTGAGCAGTTGCTTGAGTATGCCTAACAAATGAGAGGATACTCCTGTATTTGTCAATTTAGAGTTGGACAAATACACGGTATGTGCGAAGCTAGCAGCCTGTCGGACTTGAAGCTGCGACAGGCTGCTAAATACAAAACCGCCCGCAGACTTGCAACACAGCGGGGCGAAAACCCTATCTTGGCCATCGATAGGGACACGAGCGGGCAGAAGTCATGCATTTCGAATCCATTTGTGCCGTTTGCCTGCGGGCGGTTTTGCGTAAGGAATGTGTCGGAACCAAGGCCGACACATTCCTGAGATGACATAGCCAACGGAGGTTGAACCATGTCGAACAACAGCGCTGATTACGATTTTCTCGCCGGAGTCCGGGTCGTCGACTTTACCCAGTTCGAGGCCGGGCCGACCTGCACCGAAGCCCTCGCCTGGCTGGGCGCGGAAGTGGTGAAGATCGAGAATCCGAAAACCGGCGACCCGGGACGGCGGCTGCGGCCGGGCCAGCCCGACGACGATCCGTATTATTTCCAGCAGTTCAACGCCAACAAGAAGTCGATCACGCGTGAATTTGAAGGAGCCGCAGGGGCTGGCGCTGGTCAAGGACCTGCTGCGCAAGGCCGACATCACGGTGGAGAACATGGCGCCCGGCACGATCGAGCGTCTCGGCCTCGGCTATGACGAGGTGAAGAAGTTGAATCCCGGGATCATTTATTGCCAGGTCAAGGGATTTGGCGAGGGCAGCCCGTACGAGACCAACCTCGCATTCGACATGATCGCGCAGGCGATGGGGGGGACGATCAGCGTGACCGGCGAGAAGGGGCGGCAACCGGTGAAGCCCGGCTTGTCGTTTGGTGACACCGGGACGGGCATGACGATGGCGATCACGCTCCTCGCCGCGTTGCGCAAACGTGACAAGACCGGCGAGGGTTGCCGTTTGCAGGTGGCGATGCAGGACGCGATGCTGCACTACATGCGCACCAACTTCGCGACCCAGTCGCGCACCGGCAAGGCGGTCGAGCGCGACGGCACGCATTCGGGCGGCGGCTCCAATACACCCTCGGGACTCTATCCCTGCGCCCCGGGTGGGCCGAACGACTATATCTGGATCATGACCAGCCGCGCGAATCCCGAGCACTGGTCGCGGCTGTGCAAGGTGATGGGGAAGGAGGATCTGATCGAGGATCCGCGCTTCGCCACGACGGCGGCGCGCGTGAAGAACGAAGCCGAGGTGGACTCGATGATCGCCGCCTGGACGAAGGCGCGCACCAAGTATGAGGCGATGGCGCAAGTGGGAGGCGCGGGCATTCCGGCGGGCGCGGTGCTGGATACGATGGAGCTGCTGAACGAACCGAGCTTCGAGACGACGCGGCATCATGCAGGTGATGCCGCACAAGAGGTCATCCCACCAAGATGCCGTCCTGGCCGGTGCGTATCAACGGGAAGCCCCCGACGGTGAAGTCGTCGCCGGGCTCTCGGGGAGCATACCGCGGACGTGCTGACCGGCTGGCTCGGTCTGAGTGCTGATGAGGTCGGTAAGCTGAAGGCGAATAAAATCGTCTGAGCGAAACGGCTTTACGAAACGGTTTGACCGTGCGCGACCAATTGCGCGCCGCGCTCGCACTCACGATGCGCTAACGACTCGAGGCGTTGGAAGACCTCGCAGAGCTGGCGCAGCGCTTGGCACATGCCACGCACTCAAGCGACCATGCCCCGACGTGGATTGAGCTGAGCGGCATGATTTGAAGCCGATTCCGCTGATCAGCGGCGAACGCGGCTGTGGATGATCCGCTCAGTTCCACCCAGGAACAGGCTTTGATGCGCCTTTGAGTCTCCTATGCGCGCCGCTTGGCGATGACTCCCCAGACAAAGAGAACGACAATGGCGCCGACGACGGCGCCGATGAGCCCGGCACCCTCGCCGGGCGCATACCATCCAAGCGCTTGCCCGAGATAGCTCGCAACGATTGCTCCCACGATGCCGAGGATTGTCGTCAACACGAAACCCGAGGGCTCGTTGCTGCCCGGCATGATGAACTTAGCGATCACGCCGGCGACAAACCCAATGACGATCGTCCAGATGATACCCATGGCCTGCTCCTATGAGAGGCTCGGCGACGGCCGAGCTGCCACATCACGATACACCCGACAGTCGTTCCGGGGAAATAGCACGCTGGTGCCGGAACTTGTTCGATGGCGCCGATGTGTTCCACTTAGGACATAAGAGGAGAATGAAATGAGCCGCGGAATGCCATCCATGGTTGCACTTTTGGGACTTCTCGCTGTCGCGGGTTATCAGAACCGGGACAAAATCGCCGAAGTCCTCGGCGGGCTGAAGCAAGAGCCGGGCGGCGGACCCGGCCAGAACAATCAGCAGGGCGGTCAGGGCGGCGTGCTCGGCAATCTGGGCGGGCTCCTCAGCGGTGCGAGTGTGGGGAGTGTGCTGAGCGGCGGGCTTCGCGACCTGGTCGAGCGCTTCAAGCAGAACGGCCAAGGCCAGGCGGCGGATTCCTGGGTCAAGCCAGGTCCCAATCAACAGCTCGGCCCGGATCAGCTCGAGCAAGCGATCGGCCCCGATGTGCTGAACACGCTTTCGCAGCAAACCGGGCTCTCGCGGGAAGAGTTGCTGTCCAGGCTGACACGGGAATTACCCGCAGCGGTGGACAAATTTACGCCGGAGGGCCGGCTGCCGACCGAAGACGAGGCGGCGCGGCTGATCTAACCACTGAGCTGGGTTCCGGTGAGCGCCGATCGGCGCGTCCCGCTCACTTGGCCTTCGGAAAGATCGCGGCCGGGATCTGTGGGCGCCGGAATCGCGAAGCTCAACGCGATTGCAGTGGCGGTCGCGCCAGTCGCAGTCAGATACAGCAGACTCAAAGCCTATCCCACTTCGTCGCCTTCCCCCGCGCCTTCTTGACCGGATACTTCTTCGCATTGAGTGCGAGCTTCTTCCTCGCCGCCGCGGCCAGGTCGATGTCGAGCTTGTCGCACAGCCGGAGCAGGAAGAGCAGAACGTCGGCGCATTCCAGCGCCACTTCCGCGCGGGTTGCCCGCGGCAGGTTCGCCGCCTGATCGAACGTGAGCCATTGGAAATGCTCCAGCACTTCTCCCGCTTCGCCAGCCAGGGCCATCGCCAGGTTCTTCGGATTATGAAACTGATCCCAATCTCGTGCGGCGGCGAATTTCCCAAGTTGCTCGCGAAGCGAGTGCAGGCTGTCAGTCTGTCGTTTCATACTTCCGCGTTCCTCCTTCCGCCTTGCGGTTGTCCTGGTCCCAGTCGCGCGCAGCGGCGAACTTGGCGAGGTTGGGTGCGTAGGGATTGCAGGCTGTCACTTAGCTGAGACGCTTCATCTGAGATGCAGTATATGGTCATCCTTCATCCTTCATCCTTACACTTTATCTGGCACGCTCTCGAGAATGGTCTCGCTCGATCCGCCCGCGGACTGCGCGCCAACGCGGCGTCCAGCTTTGTCGACGCCAGCCGCGCGAGGAGAGTGCGCTTCGTCGTCATACCATGACGTGCGAGCTCGCGCGTGAACTCGAGATCCTTTACGATAATAGGTAGTGCCATTCTAATGGTGCTGTGCCTCTTCCTTCCCCAAGCGAAACGGCATCACCAGCCGTAGCGGCATCACCAGTGCTAAAGCGCCTCTTCGGGGCATTCCAGATCAGATGGCCCAGCGCGGGCTGGCGCGGCTGCCGGAGGAGATGAAGCGGGTGATGGGGAGAGAATCCTGATTCCCAGCCGCTCGCTTGTTGACCCGGTTCTGCTCTGGTATGATTTATTCATACCGCTAATCGACTAGTCGCATGAGTAACGTCGTGAAGAAAACCATCTCGCTGCCAGCGGCGCTCGCGCGCGATGTGGAGGCGCTCGCGCGCGCCGAGGGCAAGACCTTGAGCGCCGTGATCCAGGATGCCCTGCGCCAGGCGCGCATCGAGCGGCGGCTCCAGGAGCTGCGCGGCATCCAGGGCTACTGGAGCCGGAAGGCCCGCGACAAGGGCATACTCACCGAGCGGGACCTCGAGCGCTATTTGCTCGATTGAAGGTCGTTTTCGATACCAACATCCTCGTTGCGGCGCTCGTGTTCCCGGGCGGCCGCGGCGAAGCAGCCGTGCGCCGCATTCTCGATGAACAAGATCAGCTTGTGCTGTCCAAACCCATCCTGGATGAGCTGCTGGGAGTCCTTGCCCGCAAATTCTCGCGCGACGCAGAGGAACTTGCCCGAGTCGCTCTCTTTCTGTCGGATCTGAGCCTCGCGGTTCGGCCGCGGAAACGACTTCACGTCGTAAAGGACGAACCCGACAACCGGGTGCTTGAGTGCGCTGTAGCCGGCCGCGCGGATATGATCGTTACGGGAGACAAGAGTTTGCAGGACCTCCGGGAGTACCGCGGGGTGCGGATCGTGAGTCTGCGTGAGTATCTTGCCGAAACCTGAACGCCTCACGACAGTGACGGAGTGACGAAGTGATGAGAGTGAAGAAGTGAAGAAGTGAAGAAGTGAAGAAGTGAAGAAGTAATACTCTCTCATCACCCCGTCACCAGCGAGAGCGGCATCACCAGCGGCAGCGACATCACTTCCTAACGCGCATGCGTAAGAGAAATCGTTTCTTAGAACAGCTCATTGACCTGCCGTGGTGGGTTAGCCTGATCGTTGCTGCGCTCGTTTTCGTTGGTGCGACGTACGCTTTTACTACGGCGATCCCAACGGGCAAGGGAGTCTCGCCTGCAGCCGACGCCCCAAAGGCAGGCTTCATGCTCTCGCTCCCGTTTCTTCTCATTGCAGTAGCGTCGGCAGTCCGGCAATGGCTTCTAGGGCGGCTGCTGGATCAGCAAAAAAGCCTGGACTCGATACGCGAGCTGTCCTGGCAGGAGTTCGAGACGCTCATCGGCGAGGCCTTCCGCCGGCAGGGCTATTCGGTGACGCAGCGCGGCGGAGCGGCACCGGATGGCGGCATCGACCTGGTTCTACAGAAGGCCGGCAGCAAATCGGTGGTCCAGTGCAAGCGTTGGCAGGCGCGGCAGGTTGATGTACCCCTCGTTCGCGAGCTGTATGGCGTCATGACAGCGGAAGGCGCGAACGAGGCGATTCTTGTAACCTGCGGCGAATACACGGAAGATGCGAGCCAATTTGCCGCCGGAAAACCCATTCGCCTGATTCACGGCGAGACGCTGCTGGAGATGATCCGGTCGGTGCAGCCAGCAAGGCTCGGGAGGGAGTGGTAAGGCTCCGTAACCCTTTCGCCTTCCGCCTTTCGCCTTCGAGCGCCCCATGCGTGGAATATACCGAAGACACCCTAAAGTTTGCCGCGGGGAAGCCGATTCGGCTGATCAGCGGCGAAACGCTGCTGGAGATGGTCCGCTCGGTACAGCTCGCAGGTTCGAGGGAGAGCGGTAGCCTCCTTAACCGGAGGAAATCGCCGTAGCGCGAGGGGCTTCACAAGGGCTGGACAGGTATCTCACTTTGAGATATACTGGCACGGCCATCTCAATAATTGTAGAGCTGGCCTTCTATTAACAACCGCAAAGGAGTGCGCCGTGCTTGATTTTGTTAGGAGCTAGACATGCACATTATCGCAAGGCGTGCTCTGATCGATTTTTGGTCGCTGCATAAGGATGCCGAAAACCCACTAAAAACCTGCTATTCAGTTTGCAAGAAAAGTGATTTTCAAAATTTTTCAGAACTACGGCGCGCATTGACTGGTATAGACAAGGTTGGAAAGTTTACTGTCTTTGATATTGGCGGAAACAAATATCGCCTTATTGCGGTCATTCATTTCAACAGAAGGAAGATCTACATACGGCATGTCCTCACTCACGAGGAATATGACCGGGGACACTGGAAAAGAGAGTGAAAGCTGGAATCGCCGGAATTCCTAAACTTGGAGCCCTGCTACCCGCATGGGAAGGGCTCCGTAATCTGTGTACCCCATTTTGGGCCGATTCGGAATGAGCGTGACTACGAACGAATGAACTCGCTAATGGAATATCTTCTTCAGGAGGTTGGGGAAGATGAGGATCACCGACTTGCTGATTTGCTTGATGTCGTCAGCACATTAGTAGGGGAGTATGAAGACCGGAAATTTCCACTGGACGATGCTCGACCAAGGGATGTGTTGAAGTTTCTAATGGAGCAGCATGGCCTAAAGCAAGCTGATTTGAAGAAAGAAATTGGAAGCCAAGGAGTTGTTTCTGAGATCCTTGCCGGCGATCGTGAAATCAATGTTCGGCAGGCGAAGGCTCTTGGTAAACGGTTTGGCGTGTCGCCCGCCGTATTTATTTGAGACCTCGTTTGCATACAGTCCCGTCGCGGGGCTTTGCGATTTTCTTTTGCTCGCCCAAAATAAAGTCGCCAAGCGAAAGGGCGCTCCGGTGCGCCGGTGAAATGATACCAGCCGGGAGCTGATATCCATTTCACTCCCCTGCGCTGCTCGACCAGCCCGGCGGTCTGCGTAACTCACGAAGCCGCCGAGAGAGTGACGATAAATAGTGACGAATAATGGTGACGAGGTAATGGTGACGAAATAAGGGTGGTAAAGCCTGAAGGCAGTCCCCAAACCGTCTTTTCGTCACCCGCGCACGTCGTCACCGGTATCTCATCACCCATATCTCGTCACGGGTATCGGCGCTTGCCTGCTCGGCGAAGCATACCGCAGGTGTCGTGAGGGCGCGGCAAAGCCCGCCCCCAACTGCATCCGGTAGCAGGCTTCGCGGGTTTGTCTTAACTACTGCGCGGTAACTTGCTGCCGCCCACCGAAGTGCCGGGGACGCCGGCTGTCGCGCTACTTCTGATCGGCCGGGAGGACGGATGGGTCCTTGGGCTGGTTTTCCGGCGGATTGGGCGGAACGGACGGATCACGGTACGCGGGCGGAGCTTTCTGAGTTGTATCGGGCGCTTGTGCGGTACGCGGTGGTCCGGATTCGTCGCTGGTGGTCTTGACCCCGGGGCGGTCACAGGCGGACAGCGAGAGTGCGACGGCTGCTGCGATGAGGCTTGCGAATAGCTTCGTCATAACTGCCTCCTTTCCGTGACGAGTACAAGTGACACGCCGGACGCTCTGGTCGTTCCATCATTATGCATCGGCCCCAAAATCAGGCGCTTGCAGCGACCGTCCGCGTCGCCAACTTGCGACAAAACATCCTGCGCGCGGCCGTCGCCGAAGATGCGGTCCCGCCGCGCAATCTCGCCGAGGCGATTCGGCGGCGCTTTCAGCCACTTGGCGGTGTCTGGTTACGGCTGCCCGCGCGCGACCCGTGCGGGAGCCGCCCAAGCCGGGCAAATGATTCTGCTCGACACCAACGTGCTGTCGGAGCTGATGAGGCCGGCGCCCGCCGAAAGCGTCGTGCGCTGGATGGCCTCGCAGCCGGTCCTTGGATTGATCGCCTGACGACTCATCGTACACAATGTGTACATTCCGTGCAGGAGACGACAGTGAGTGAACCCGTGACCCTCCGGCTCGACGCCGCCACCCGCAAGCGTCTTGACCGGCTCTCCAAGGCCACCGAGCGCAGCCGTTCAGCCCTGGCCGCGGAGGCGGTCCGGCAGTTCGTGGAACTCAACGAGTGGCAGATCGCCGCCATCGAGGAAGGCGTGCGCGAGGCCGACCGCGGCCAGTTCATCGACCATGCGCGGCTCAAGGTCAAGTGGGAGAAGAAACTTGCGGCTGCCGTGGACAAAGCTCGCTGAGCGCGACTCGACGACATTGCGGCATACATCGGTCAGGACAATCCTGCAGCGGCAGCGCAGGTCATCCTCGAAGTGATCGAACAGGCGGAAAGATTGCTTTCCCGTCATGTCGCGCTGGGTCGGCCCGGGCGAGTGCTGGGGACACGAGAGCTCGTGATCCGTAACCTGCCTTACATCATTCCCTACCGCGTGCGCGACAACCACATCGAAATTCTGCGCGTGCTTCACATCTTCCGGCGCTGGCCGGGCAAGCTTTAGCAGGAGTGGCGAAGCGGCTTCCGTCAGCCGTCAGTTGTCCCTCTGCGGCGCCAGCCGCCGGTCTGAGACGCCGTATGTGGTCATCCCTCATCCTTCGGGACGCCCATCACCCCATCACCAGCGGGGGAAGGATCAGAGGGTGCGGGGCGGGTCTCTGGACGCACTATCTGGGATGCTTCATCCGGGACAGCGTTTCCGCTACAATGCATCGCATCTGCAATGCACGGATCCTCCCATGAAAACCAAGACACTTCCGCCCTTGCGCGTCACCCCGGAGCTGCGCCGTAGCGCCGAGTCGGTCCTCGGCCGGGGCGAGACGCTATCCGCGTTCGTCCTGGAGTCTGTCGCGCGCAACATCGAGGCGCGACGCGCGCAGCAAGCGTTCGTCGAACGCGGTCTTGCGAGCGCCGAGCGAGCCCGGAAGACGGGGAAGTACATTCCCGCCGAAACGGTTATGCGCAAGCTCTCCCGTCGTCTCGAATCCGCGCGCTCGGGCAAGCCAAGGCGGGCAAGAACGGCCTGATGAAGACATACCGCGTCCGCTTTACGCCGGATGCGGAGGACGACCTGCTGCGGCTATTCGCTTTCCTGCTCGAAAAAGACCTCGATGCGGCGTCGCGCGCTCGCAACGCGATAGAGGCGGCTATCGAGCTCCTGTCCTTTTCGCCCTTTTCGTGCCGCAAAGCTGCCGACAATCCCCTGCTGCGCGAACTGGTGATTCCGTTCGGCTCGGCAGGCTACGTTGCACTCTTCGAAATAGACGGTCCTGCAACGGTGACGATCCTCGCGGTTCGCCATCAGCGCGAGGACGACTACCATTGAAAAGCAAGCGGTGATGGGCGATAGCTCGTTCGATCTACAAATCGTGATCAAGGAAGCACTGCCGCGTCGCACGAGCGGGAAGTTTTCACTCTCTTAGAACGCCCTTTTCCCGGTTGAAACTGGCCGTGTAAGGCTCTAATTCGGCCGATTTCTTGAACCTATTCCCAGCGAATCATCGCGTTGCGTTGGTCCGACCGGCAGCGTAGCGTCGCCCGACCGGAAGCGTAGCGTCCTCATTCATCCCAGGGTCGGTTTATGCGGATTCGGCCAGGTTCTACGATCCACAGTACGCCCTCGAGAGTCTCGCGTTCGAGCATGGGCAACATGACCACGAGCGTTTCTCGAATTAGAGTTAACGTGTTCCTTCGCGGGCGAAGGATGACCACTCCGGCACTGTTCGCCGGTGGAAACCTGATCGGATCGGCGAAGTCGAGATCGAGCGTGATCAGCGCCCGCCGTTCCTTGGCACAGATCGCAAACAGATCGGCATCCGGCGTGCCAGCCAAGCCTTCCGCGCGTACTGAATCAGCTTCATGGCCTTTCTCGGCAAGAAGCGAAGCCAGGCGGGCGTCGAGATTCTCATCGAGCTTGAATCTCACACCGGCCTGCTAAGTGGGTAAGGGGATACTCGTTCCCGAGTTACTTCTGCGGCATAAGCGAGCGCTGCACGGATATCGTCGGAAGTCAAATCCGGGTACACTTCCAGGATCTCCTTTTCGGTGACGCCATCGGCCAGATTCTCCACGATGAGCGCAACCCGATGCGCGTGCCGCGAATGCACGCCTTTCCGAAGCAGATATTCGGATCGGTCGAAATACGCGCGAGCAGTTCCTTACGGGTAGGCATGAGTCGATTCCTTCCAGCGCCCCTATCATACTCCGCGAACCTGGTTGAGACCGACAACCATCACCACGACCATCTTCCTTCGTCCTTCGCATCACCCAACACCCATAACGGGTTCTGGCACTCATCACACATCACCCGTCACTAATGTTAAGGCGTCATCCTTCCGCCTTCATCCTTCATCCTTGCCTTCATTTATCATCCCTCCACCCTCAGCTTCATCTCCCTTATCAACTTCCCCCACAGCGCAATCTCGCTCCGCACGTAAGCGTCGAACTCTGCGGGGGAGTTGCCGACCGGGACCGCGCCTTCGGCGTCGAGCCGCTTCGCAAAATCGGGGTCCTTGAGGATCTTCACGATCGTCTGGTGCAGGCGGGTCACGATCGCTTCGGGCACGCCGGCCGGCGCGAAGAGCCCGGCCCAGAACGCCTTGTCGAAGCCGGGGACGCCGGACTCGTCGATGGTCGGGATGTCCGGCGCGGCGGACGAGCGCTGCTTGGTGGAGACCGCGATCCCGCGCATCCGGCCCGATTGATGGAACGGCAGCGCTGACTGGAAGCCCGCCATCAGCATGTGGATCTCGCCGCTCATGACCGCGAGCTGGGCCGCGCCGCCGCCCTTGTACGGCACGTGCGCGAGCTGGATCCCGGCCATACTGGCGAGGAGGGCGGTGGTGAGGTGGATATTGCTGCCGTGGCCGGAGGAGCCGTAGCGGATCTCGTTCGGGTGCTTCTTCGCCAGCGCGACGAGCTGCTTCACGCCCTTCGCGGGCAGCGACGGGTGCACGACCAGGAGGTTGGGGGTCTGCGCGACCAGGGTGATGGGCTTGAAGTCCTTCACCGTGTCGTAGGGGAGGTTTTTGTAGAACGAGGGCGCGAAGGTGTGGCTGGGCGAGGTGAACATCAAGGTGTAGCCGTCCGGCGCCGCGCGCGCGACGAGGCCGGCGCCGAGCGTGCCGCCGGCGCCGCCGCGGTTGTCGATGATGACGCTGACGCCCAGCGCCTCGGTGAGCTTCTCCCCGACGTAGCGTGCAAGGAGGTCGCTGGCGCCGCCGGGGACGAAGGGGACGATGAAGCGGATGGGCTTTTGCGGCCAGGCGTCGGCCGCGGTGGCGGGCGCGGCGGCGACGAGGAGGAGGGCGAGCAGTGGTACGCGGGCAGGGCGGAGCATGGTCGGTCTCCTCGGTTTACTTGTTGTGGTCGGAGAAATATACCAGCGCAGGGGGATGGCTGAGGGACGGTGGCTTGGCTGGGCGCATGCCCAAACGTTCCTAAGAATTTGCGGAGTGGTCAAGTCAGGCATAGGATCAACTCCACCAACAACGCGCTAGGTCTGGGGAAGGCATGGACCTACAGAGCGCTTCTACCGGATCGACCAGCTGATCCGTACCACAAATGCGTGCCGATCAAGCGCTTTCTGAAAGAACTGGAAGTTTCACACGCCACGTTCAAGCGCGACGTCGAATACATGCGCAACCGTTTGCACGCTCCCATCAACTGGGACCGGAGCGCGGCGGGTACTACTTCACGACCCCCGCGGCGGGCGCTCCAGCTACCAGCTCCCCTGGGCTGTGGTTCAACCTATGAGAGATCCACGCGTTGCTGACGATGCTGCACCTCTTGCATCACGTGGAGCCGGGGTATCCTGGCCCGCACGTCAACCCACTGCGTGAGCGGCTCCTGGCGCTGCTCGAGACGACCGACCATTCAGTTGAGGAGATCGAGAAACGCGTTCGAAAACCGGACATCACCCGCGCCAAGATGAAGCTCGAGCACTTCGAGATCGTCGGCGACTGCGCTTTCCTCGGGCGCAAGCTGCATGCAATATCGCCTATTTCACGCGCGGGCGCGGTCAAACAGACTCACCGGGATGTATCGCCGCAGCGGCTCGTTATGACCGCTACAACCGGACCTCGATGCGTGGTGCCACAGGACCGATAGCTTGCGCATCTTTGGTACTCGATTGCATCCGAACCGCTGGGGTGCTGGACGAGAAGGCCATTGCGGTTCCCGGACAAGCAACTCAAGGGAGACTCCTGGAGGAGAGTTACGGCATATTCTCCGGCCGCGCGATGCCACCGCGAAAATCCGCTTTTTTACCGGCGCGGGCTCGCTGGGTTTCGTCGGGGGAATGGCACCCCGAAGCAGGTGGGGCGCTTCGGGTCGGATGGGTCTTGGGTTCCCGAGGCGGGAAGTCACGACCGCGAGCTCCCGACTGATATCCTGCGCACGTCCCGGAGGTCGGAGATTCTGGCGCCCCCCGCAGCCGAACAGACGGCTTAACCATGCCCTCCGCGCCGGTCTGAAGCGCAACAAATAGACGGGTGGCTCATCCCCTCAGCCACTCCCTTCTCGCATACTCCGTGGCATGGTCGGCGCATTCGCCGACACGCGCGAGGGGACGAGGAGAACGGAAGCCTTCGACGGTTTTAGTGAGCACGCCCTCGCGCGCATGCAGCAGCGGTCAACAGGAGCTGATATGGACCGTCCCAAAGCAACAGGACATCAAGGTATGGACCGCAACGTGATCGTAGGCGCGGATGAGAGCGTGAGCTGTCCGAAGTGCGACCACCGGTTCCCGCTCGGGTAAGGGATTTCGCGGCAGACTCATCGACCGCTACGCGCAGGACTTCGAGCACGGCGTGGCAGCGGAGGCAAGGCTACGCGCACAGAAGGAATCGGCGCAGCAGGTTGCAGCCTTGGAGGGGCGGCTTGCAGCCGCCGATGCGGCAGTCAAGGAGAGCAACGCGCGGATCAAAAGTCTGCTAATAGGCAAAAAGGCTGCCCGCGTGGCGCAGGAAACGGAGCCGAAGTCATTACAGGAAGTCGGACAAGGCCCAGGAAGTCGCGCTGGTCAAGGCGCGGAGCGGCGAGCTCGACCTCAGACGTCAGTTGCGTGAGGCGGAGAACGCGAGAAGGAACGTCGAAGTCGAGCACCAGCGCAAGCTCGATGACGAGCGCAAGCGCATAGCGCAGCAGGAGCGCGCGGCGGTGAGCGAGGAGGTTCGAGCGTCGAATAGCGCAGAAGGACACGCAGATCGAGCAGGCGCAGAAGGAGGCTGCCGATCTCAAAGCGGAAGTTGGAGCAGGGCTCGCAACAGGGACAGGGTGAAGCGCTCGAGTTGGGCCTCGAAGCCATGCTGCGCGAGGTCCTTCCCGCTCGACCTGATCGAGGCGGTTCCCAAAGGGGTCACCGGCGCGGACCTCCTCCAGCGCGTGCGATCTTTTCTCCGGTCACGCGTGTGGCGATGATCATCTGGGAAACCGAGCAGACCAAGGGCTGGAATCCGTCCCTGGCTTCAAAAGTTGAAGGACGACCAGCGGGGCCGTCGGCGCCGAAATCGCGGTGGATCGTCACTGCGGCCATGCCGAAGGAATGCACCGCCCCCTTCCTTCGGCAGGACGACGTTTGGGTAACATCCGTCGAGGCCGCACGGCCACTCGCCGAGGCGTTGCGGGCTACGCTCGGGGAGATGCAAAGCTGCGCCAGGCCAACACCGGCCGCAATGAAAAAATGGAGCTGCTCTACAACTACTCTGCAGCCCGCAGTTCGCCCACGGATGAAGGCGGTCGTCGATAGGCGCCGCGACGATGCGCAGGGAGCTCGATGACGAGAAGAGGGCCTTCGCGCGAGTTTGGCAAAAGCGCGAGAAGCAGATCGAGCGCATGGCGGGATGCATGGTCGCCATCGTGGGCGATCTGCAGGGCATAGGCGACGGCGCGCTGCCTCAGCTCGATGTGATCGCCGCGCTGCCGCCGGCCGAAGGTCTCGAGGATTCGCTGCCCGCCGGGAGCCGACAGGCGAGCAAAAAGCCGCCATTTTTCACCGAGCTCAACCCCGCTGCCGGGTCAAGACGGCTGACCGGAGGCGGATCCTGCTGGATCGCCCGGTTCAGTCGCCGACCTACGGCGGGCTGTTGGCGGGCCTTCGAACCAGCGCGTGAACCAGGGAAATCCTCGAACGCGTCGCGGGCTAAGTGAGACGCTGTGGGACGCCTTTTCGCCTTTCGACTTCCGCCTTTTGCCTTCAGTGAAACGTCTTTCCGGCCGGACCCGGCCAGTATATGAAGCCACGACGTTTCACGTCCGTAAAACGCCTGCTTTCAGCC
>CAWDIV010000023.1:0-292574 GCA_963802355.1 uncultured beta proteobacterium
ACATCACGACTTACGGCTCGCAACACACGGACGCGATCGTCACCGAGGACCCGGCGCGCGCACAGCGATTTCTGCGCGAAGTGGACTCGAGCTCGGTCATCGTGAACGCATCGACCCGTTTCGCCGACGGTTACGAGTACGGCCTCGGCGCGGAGATCGGTATTTCAACCGACAAGCTCCATGCGCGTGGCCCGGTCGGACTCGAAGGATTGACCTCGCTCAGGTACGTGGTCTTCGGCGAGGGGCAGATCCGTACTTGAAGATCGCCCATGAAATACGAGATGCGAGATACGGGATACGAGATACGTTATACGAGATACGAGACAGTAGATCGGGGACGTGGGCTTCGAAGTGAACGCCTTCTCATCCCGCATCGCGCGTCCCGCATCGCGCATCCCGCATCCGCCTGAATCCCGCACCCTGTAACCCGAATCCTATCGTGTCTTTTCGGAAGGGAAAGTCATGAGCAACAGAGTCCTCCTCGTCGTGCCCGAGGCCCCTGCGGTGCAGGGCGCGTCCGGCGCGGTCCAGCGCAGGCTCTCCGGCGAAGGCCTGCGCGTGGGCGTTCTCGACAACAGCAAGGGGAACGCGGATCACCTGCTGCGTTTCATCGTGGAGGGCATGAAATCCGTATTGCCCGTGAAGTCGGTGGTCTCGCTGCGGAAAGACAGCGTGAGCCTGCCGGCGCCGGGCGGGATACTCGACCAGCTAACGCGGGAGGCCGACGTCGTCGTCAGCGCCATGGCCGATTGAGGATCGTGCACGTCGTGGAGTGTCCACGACATGTCCGAACTCCGGAAGCGCGGCCTCGTCACCGCCGTGATCTGCTCCGAACCATTCCTGAAGCTCGGCACAGAACCAGGCGCGAGTGTTCGGCGTGCCCGACCTGCCGCTCATCCAGATTCCGCACCCATTGGGCGGTCTCGACCTGAATAGTGTCGAGGGCGGGCGGACGTGGCGGTGCAGCAGATAGTCGAGCTCGTCAACAAGCTGATGCCAAAGTGACCGATCTCGCCGAACTCTTGAAAGCGCCCGGCGCAAGCCTCGAAGCCGAGGACGACTTCGACGCGGTGAATGCGCTCGTCATACGAGCGCGGGTGGGGCGACGGCCTGCCGGTCGTCCCGCCGATCGCCGCAGCGTGTCGAGGCAATGCTCGCGTGGTGCGACCGGCCGTGGAACGAGCCGATCGCCAAGATGGCGCCGCGCTACGGCGAGGCGACGCCGTTGCGGCTCGCGGCGAATGCGGTGATGGCCGGCTGCAGGCCGGAGTATTTTCCGCTCATCATGCTGGCGATCGAAGCGATGTGCGAGGAGCCGTTCAATCTCTACGGCGTGCAGGCGACAACGCATCTGTGCGCGCCGCTCGTGATCGTCAACGGTCCGGTCGCTCAGGAGCTCGCATTAATGCGGGCCACAACGCATTCGGTCCCGGCACGCACAGCAATGCCACGATCGGGCGCGCCATACGCCTCGCGCTGCTCAACATCGGCGGCGCGATGCCCGGCGCTCGGCGACATGTCCACGTTCGGCGCGCCCTCCAAGTATAGCTACTGGTGGCCGAAAACGAGGCTGCAAGCCCTTGGGAGCCGCTGCATGTTGAGCGCGGGTTTCCGGCGGAGGCAAGCGCGGTCACGGTGGTCGGCGCCGAATGCCCGCACAACATTAACGACCATGAGAGCATCACCGCCGAAGGCATCCTGACGACGATAGCCGGCACCATGGGGATCACCGGCTCGAACGATGTGTACTATCCGGCGCAGCCGGTGGTCGTGATGGGCCCCGAGCACGCGAAGACCGTAGCGGAAGGCGGCGTCTCCAAGGCCGACGGCCAAACGCTTTCTCCAAAAGCACGCGCATCTGCCGATGGGGCGCTTCTCGAAGGAGAACATCGAGCGGCGGCTGCGCGTGACGTACAAGGATCGCTACGCCGGCGCGGGCCCGGAGGCGCCGGTGTTCCAGGTGCAGAATCCGGAAGACATCATCATCGCTGTCATCGGGGGGGCGGGAAAGCACTCGGCCTACATCCCGACCTTCGGCGCGACGCGCTCGGTTACCCGCGCGCTCAAGCGGCGCGACGGCGCGTACGCGCGCTCTGTGAAAGACTTCAAGCAGCGGTAACACCGCAGATCTCAGCCACAGATACACACAGATAAACACGGATAAAGCTCCAGAATTGAGACCGCCGATAGCGGCGGTCATCCAGAAGTCGCCCTCGTGTCGAGCAGGCCGCAAAAGTGACGCTTGAATGTTCTTAACATCTGTGTTCATCTGTGTTTATCTGTGGCCTGATTGCATTTAGCGGCACCCCGCCAATGAGCAACGTGATCGAAGTCAAAGTCCCCGACATCGGCGATTTCAAGGACATCCCGGTGATCGAGGTGCTGGTGAAGCCGGGCGACGCCGTAAAGAAGGAAGATCCGCTCATCTCGCTCGAGTCCGACAAGGCGACAATGGAGGTGCCCTCGCCGCAGGGCGGCGTGATCAAGGAGCTCAAGGTCAAAGTCGGCGACAAGGTCTCGAAGGACTCTCTCATCCTCACTCTCGAAGCGGGCGACGCGCGCGCCGGCGCTGAGGCAAGAGCGCCTGCGGCACCGGCGCCTGCACCTGCGGCGACGACACAGCCCGCGGCTAAGCCACCCGCGGAAGCGAAACCCGCGGCACCGCCGCCGGCGGCAACACCGGTGACGCCCTACACCGGGGCCAAAGGCGACATACACGCGGAGGTGCTGGTGCTCGGGGCTGGTCCCGGCGGCTATACCGCCGCGTTCCGCGCTGCCGACCTCGGCAAACAGGTGGCGTTGATCGAGCGCTATCCGACGCTCGGCGGCGTATGCCTGAACGTCGGCTGCATACCATCCAAAGCCCTGCTGCACGTCGCCAAGGTGCTGACCGAAGCCGAGGAAGTCGCGCGGGCGGGCATCGAGTTCGGGAAGCCGAAGATCAGCCTCGACAAGCTGCGCGCGTGGAAGTCCGGCGTGTTGGGCAAGCTCACCAAGGGCCTCGCGGGACTGGCGAAGCAGCGCAAGGTGCAGGTGGTGCAGGGAAGAGCGCAATTCGCTTCATCCCATACATTGCGCGTGGAAACGCCGCAGGGCGCGAAAACCGTTTCCTTCGATCACTGCATCATCGCGGCCGGTTCGAGCGTCGCGAAGATCCCGGGGTTTCCGTACGACGACAAACGCATCTTCGATTCCACCGGCGCGCTGGAGCTGCCCGAGATTCCAAAACGGCTGCTGGTCATCGGCGGCGGGATCATCGGGCTGGAAATGGCCACGGTGTACGACGCGCTGGGCTCGAAGATCACGGTGGTCGAGCTGATGGACTCGCTGCTACCCGGCGTGGACCAGGACATCGTGCGCCCGCTCGCGAAGCGGATCGAGAAGCGCTACGAGAAAATATTGCTGAAAACCAAGGTTGCCAGAATCGAAGCGCAGCAAAAAGGACTGAAAGTCCAATATGAAGGCGAAAACGCGCCGGAGGCCGACGTTTTTGACTTCATTCTGATGGCGGTCGGCCGCCGCCCCAACGGCAAGGAGCTCAATGCGCAGGCCGCCGGCGTGAGTGTCGACGAGCGCGGCTACATCCCCGTCGACAAGCAACTGCGCACCAACGTGCCGCACATCTTCGCGATCGGCGACATCTGCGGTGAGCCCATGCTCGCGCACAAAGCGACCCACGAAGGCAAGACGGCGGCGGAAGTGATAGCCGGGCACAAGGCGTACTTCGATGCGCGCGCCATTCCGTCCGTGGCTTACACCGATCCCGAGGTCGCGTGGATGGGTGAAACCGAAACCCAGCTCCAGGCCCGCGGCGTGGAGTTCGAGAAAGCGTCGTTTCCGTGGGCAGCCAGCGGCCGCGCGCTATCGATGGATCGCGACGAGGGCATCACGAAGCTGCTTTTCGACAAGAACACCCGCCGCCTGCTCGGCGCCGCGATGGTCGGCGTGAACGCCGGCGAGCTCGTAGCCGAAACCGTCCTCGCGCTGGAGATGGGCGCCGACGCTACGGATATCGGTTTGACCGTCCATCCACATCCCACGCTTTCCGAGACCGTGTTCTTCGCGGCGGAGATCGCCGAAGGATCGATCACCGATCTTTACATGCCCAAGAAAAAGTGATGAGAAAATATCCGTACCGTCGATGCCTGGTATTGGCTGCAACGATTGATGGGTGACGAGTGATAGGTGATGAGTTGTCGAGATGAGACTAGAGATTAAAAGCTGCATCGCTAAGGACACGGAGGACGCCAAGGAAAAAAAGCCTCACCGCAAAGGACGCGAAGCCCGCTAAGGAAAAGAACAGCTTCACCGGCAGGATCGCAAAGAGCACCATACTGTTAGTTGTAGTAGTCGCAACTTGACCTGACAGCCAGTGTCCGCTTCAGGGCAGTTTTGGGCCGACGGGCAATCGACTCAAACCGGGCCATCACCGGTCATTCACCAGCGGCTCCCAATTTGACCATTGATCGACACCCAACACCTGTCTGCCGCTAAAAACTCTCCAGTCCGCTGACCATGGCGTAAGCGCGCATAATGGCCGCCTACCAAGTGGATTGAATGAACACTCGTCGCAAACTGCTTATTGCGGTTGGCGCAAGCGCGCTCGCAGCGCCGTTCGCTTCTGTCGCGCAACAGCAGACCAAGGTCTGGCGCGTCGGTTTCTTGGCGCCGCGGCACGTGGATTTTCTCGACTCAGACTATTACTTGTATGCCTGAGAGTGGGGAATTGACATGAGGCGGCGGGAGTTCATTGCGCTTGTTGGTGGTGCGGTAACGTGGCCGCTGTCGGCGCGGGCGCAGCAGCCTCGAATGCCGGTGATAGGGTTTCTCCACCTTGGATCACCCCAACCTTACGCGCCCATGGTGGCCGCCTTCCATCACGGCCTGAGCGAAGCCGGCTTTGTTGAGTCCCGAAACGTTGCGATCGAATACCGCTGGGCCGAGAACCTAAGCGATCGACTCCCAGCTCTGGCTGCCGATCTTGTGCGTCGAGGAGTTGATGTCATCGCCCCGGCAGGCGGCCCCGCGTCGGTGCGCGCGGCAAAAACAGCGACGACGACGATTCCTATCGTATTCAGCCTGGGCTCGGATCCAGTCAAGATGGGTTTCGTCGCTAGCTTCAACCGGACGGGTGGAAATGTCACCGGCGTGAGTTTCTTGGCCAATGAATTGGAGGCGAAACAGCTGGAACTGCTCCGCGAGTTGGTGCCCAGGGCCGATGCAATCGCCTATCTCGTTAACCCAAGCAATCCGAATACCCCGGCGGCCGTGCGGGCAGCTGGTCAAGTGCTCGGACGAAGAATCCACGTTTTCAATGCCGGTACCGAACGTGACTTGGACATTGCCTTAACAGGGCTCGGCCAACAACGTGCCGGCGCGCTCCTCATCAGCCCCGATCCGCTTTTCACTAGCCGGCGTGAACAGATCATCACCCTGGCGCTCCGGCATGCAGTGCCCACAATGTACCAGTTTCGCGAGTTTGTAGCAGCCGGCGGCCTCATCAGCTACGGGGTCGACCTAAACGACACATACCGACAGCATGGCATTTACGTCGGCCGCGTCCTCAAAGGGGCTAAGCCCGCCGAGCTGCCGTGGTGCAGCCGACCAAATTCTTACTCGTCATCAATCTCAAGACCGCGAAGACGCTCGGACTTACCATTCCGCAGTCAATCCTGCTGCGTGCTGATGAGGTGATTGAATGAGAAGCTCGAATGCCCGCTTTCGGGAATAGTCCAAACCAGACACTCGCACTCAGATCAAGTCGCGACTACTACCTGTTTATTTCCTTCGCGGTAACGCTTTTCTCTTCCTCCGCGTCCTTGGCGTCCTTAGCGGTAGAGCTTTACCTATTCCTTCGCGGCCTTGGCGGCCTTGGCGTCCTTTGCGGCATAGCTTTAGCTCAGTTCATCGAATGTCGCTCTCGCGCGACACATAAATCTCCTTCAAATCAAGATATTGAGCGAAGTTTCGGCGTCAGTGTTTCCCTGAGGCGACGGCGGGGGCTCGCTGCGACGCGCGCCTGGCCGCTATCTGATTGATTAGTAAGTAGAAGTTGTTCTGGCACGCGCCTTGCAAAGTCTCCTGCTGACCTTACTTTGGAGAGAGGAGACACCGCGCCATGTATGCCTTAGTCATGGGTACCTTCGAAGCGGAGAGTCAGGCGATGGAGGCGGAGCGCAAGTTGTTGCGCTCGTGCATCCCCTCCGATCGCGTGCACACCCTTTTTCCGGGCGCCCGCAAGCGGCTCGCCGCACTACTTCGTGCGGACGGTGGTCGCACCCATCGCCAATCGGGTGGGATCCTGGTTGCGGTGAGAGCTGTCGACCATGTGTGTCAAGCACTTGCCGTCAAGGTGCTGCAGGAACATGGAGCTCGCGATATCGAACGCCTGAATGCGGAACGCAGAGCCAGGCCGCGCCCGAGTGCTCGCAAAACTCTTCCTGGCGTTCAGTACCCGCTACCGCTGTGACGACTCACGACGAGGCTTCCCTATGCGAAACACCTCTGCTCTCAAGCAAGCTCCGAAACCCCAGGCCGCGTTCATAGATAACACACCGGAGGATTACATGAACTACCCTCGCATGCCCAGGAAACGCCTGGAACCCAGGAGAAGCAAGAAAACTCCGGAGGAGCTGGATCGCCAGCTCGATAAAGCTCTGGAAGAAACCTTTCCGACCAGCGATCCGGTAGCCATTACCACACCCGGTGGGCCGGTCAAACCCGACGAAAATCCCACGGATAAAAAATCCGGACAGAAGTGAGCGAGGGTGTCAGGAACCTTAGAGTTGAGGGTTCCTGACACCCTTACGTCTTCGCGTTCACCCGCAGACGCACGAATAAAACGGCATAGGTCACACCGAAAGGGTGTCAGGAACCTTAGGGTTGAGGGTTCCTGACACCCCGTGTCGACATGCCGTCCTTTGCGGCACCGTGAGGCCAGCCGGGTCGCCTCTGGCGGGCCGGTGCGGTAAAGTAATTTCTTCACGGCTCAACCCTACGGCGTATTCCGATTGAACAGGCGACGGTTTCTTGCGGTTAGCGCCGCGTCTGCCGGCGTGGCTTTCGGCTGCCGGTCCACGAACACGGTTGCCGTCGCGCCCTTTCCCGTTCTGTCCGGAGGCACTGTCGCTCCCCTTCACGCGATCCGGCGCCTCGTCGTCGAGCACATCGACCCATTGCTCGGCCGCTGCCGCTACGTCGCCCATCTGGACGGGCAGCGGATCGGGTATCCGATACTGGTAGCGCGGCGCGGCGATCGTTTCGATGCCGTGGTCGAGAACAGGCTCCCGCAACCCACCACGGTCCACTTTCACGGCCTTACGCTCCCGGAAGCGCAGGACGGCGCCGGTTTCGACGCGATCGAGCCCGGCGCCAGCAAAGCGCTGCGTTTCGAGGTGAAGAACCGTTCGGGGCTCTACTGGTTTCACGCGCACCCGCACGGCTTCACCGCCGAGCAGGTCCACGGCGGACTTGCAGGGCTGCTCGTCGTAACCGACGACGAGGACGCTGCGCTCGACAACGCGCTCGCGCTGGCGCCGCAGAACCGGCTGGCGCTTGCAGTTGCCGATGTCCGCGTCGCGGGAGGCTCGCTGCGCCCGTATGCGCCTACCGAAGCAGACTGTCTGCACGGCTGGTTCGGCAACCGCGCGCTCGTCAATGGCGCACTGGCTGCTGCGATGCCGGTCACGCCCGGCTGGGTACGGCTGCAATTGCTCAACGCCTGCAACGCGCGCGGACTGCTGCTCGAATTCAGGGGAAATGCGCGTGAAAATGGGCGGAAAAGTGAGCGTGACGGAAGTGTGAGCGTTCCGTTTCACCTGCTCGGCACCGACGGCGGCCTCCTTGCCGCGCCGATCGCGATGGAGCGCGTCTTCGTTTACTCCGGCGAGCGCGTGGATATCGCAATCGACGTTTCGGGGCAGCGGGAAATCGCCGCGGTGAGCCTGGCGTTCGATCCGCGCCACCAGGTGCGCGGCGGTCGGCTCTCGCACCGCCATTCCGCGCGCGAGCGCTACTCGCCGCTCGCCGCCGAAAAAATCTGCGTCCTCCCGGCCGGGCGCGACGCCGTCGATTTTCTCCCCGACGGCGCCGAGTTACCCCTGTTCTCGCTGCGCGTCGGCGGTCCAGCGGCCGCTCAATTGCCGCCCTTGCCGACCCGGATTTCAACGCTCCCGGAGGCGGCCGCTGCGGCTGATGTTGCGCCGCGCCTCGTGCGCCTGGACTTCGACGAGGGGGCCGGCTTCCTGATCGACCAGAAACCATACCGCGCCGACGAAACCGCGTTCTCCGTCGGTCGCGGTGCGCGCGAGGTCTGGGAAGTGCGCAACAGTCCGATTTCGATGCCGCACCCGATGCATCTGCACGGGTTCGGCTTCCGCGTGCTGCGGCGCCGGGGCACTTTCGGCCCGGCGCGCAGCCTGGCGGGCGAAAGCTCGGGGCGCCTGCCGACCGACCTCGGGATCAAGGACACGGTCGTCGTGTGGCCCAACGAGACGGTGTGGCTGGCGCTCGATTTCGCGCTGCCGGAGGACGCGGCGTTCCGCGGCGGCCAGCGCTATATGTTCCACTGCCACAACCTGGAGCACGAGGACGGGATGATGATGCGGAATTTCGCAGTTTTGTGACGCGCTCTTGCCGCCCGCCACAAAACTGAAGCAAGCGGGCTAGCCGACTCCACCAATCCCAAGCTCGGTTTTAACGGTGTCCAGAACCGGACCAACTTTCTGAACTGCCCGGCGGATCTTCTCCGGATCGGTTTCGAGTGTCTTTGACCAATATCGGAGCGCTTCGTTGCTACCTGCGTCGATCAAGGTCGGATCCGGAGGCACGTAGTCCTTAAGCGTATCGGCCATACTCGTGTGACCTGCCGGCTCTACACGGGTTCAGCGCGAACCTGCTCTCCCCTGATATTGTTGACCAGCCGATGCGCTTACGCCGGTCAACACGCCAGGCGCTAGGCCCCACAAATCCCAGATGTGCCACGGACCGTAGTGAAGTCGGTGAAACCCGCGCGCAGGCGGGCATGTCCAACCTATCTATGCGCTTCTTCCAATGAGGCACGCCGCGAAAACGAAGGAGGTCGAACATGACGCGACCGTTTCAAGAATGGAAAGTCCTGCCACACGGTAAGCTCTCACGGATCGACGACAATATCCTCACGGTAGTCGGTGAGATCAGCATGCCGCTCATGGACCTGCCGCGGCGCATGACCGTGGTGCGCCTGAACGATTCGCGGCTGGTGATATTCAGCGCAATCGCGCTCGAGGAAGATGAGATGGCCGCGCTCGAAGCATACGGGCGACCCGCGTACCTGATCGTACCGAGCGACAAGCATCGGCTCGATGCCAAGATCTGGAAAGATCGCTACCCTCAAATGCAGGTCGTCGCACCCGAAGGCGCTCGGGAAAAGGTGGCGGAAATGGTGCCGGTCGACACGACCGCGCCTCGCTTCGAAGACCCGAACGTGGATTTCATAACGGTCCCGGGAACGCGCGATCGCGAGGCTGCGCTCGTCGTTCGCACGCCGAACGGTACGACCCTCGTGCTGAACGATGTGGTCGGCAACATCCGGGACGCGTCGGGCTTCGGCGGTTGGCTGCTGCACGTGGTGGGGTTTGCCGGCAAGGAAGCGCAGATTCCCAAGGTGGTGAAAATGGCGATGATCAAGGATACGAACGCTTTGCGCGATCAGATGCTGCAATGGGCGAAGATCGATTCTCTCAAACGGATACTCGTGTCGCACGGCTCGCCGATCGAAAAGAACCCGCGCGAGACTCTGCGTGACTTGGCAAGCTCGCTCGCGTGAATCAGTCTAGTCGGGTGAAGAAAGTGAAGAAGTGAAGGCCGACCTGGACCTTCCCAACGGACGATGCGAGCCCCTATCACGTATCACGTATCACTTATCACGCTATCACGCGGTATAGGGAGGTTACTGTTGCGCGATGCCGGCGGCCTTGATCACTCGTGCCCAGCGTGCGGTCTCCGCACGGATGAACTGTGCGAATTCTTCCCGGCTGATGGGCGCGGCGTCGATCACCATCTCCCGGAATCGCTCCTGGATCTCGGGCGTGCGCAGTATCGCGGTGAGATCGGCGTGGACCTTGTCGAGGATCGCCGTCGGCACGCCCGCCGGCGCGCACAATCCGTACCAGGTCGTCACTTCGAGGCCGGGCATGACCGTCTCGTCAAAGGTCGGCACCGAGGGCAGCTGTGAGAGACGCTTGAGGCTCGTCACCGCGAGCGCGTGCACGCGTCCGCTCTGGATCGTCGGCAGCACGGCCGGTGCCGTCTGCATGCTGGCGGGAATCTGGCCTCCGATCACGTCGGAAAGCGCCTGCGGCGCGCCCTTGTAGGCGATGTGCACGACGTCGAACTTCAGCGCCGACTTCAACAGCTCCATCGTCAGCTGCGGCGAGGTGCCGGTGGCCGACGTGCCGTACGAGAGCTTGCCCGGGTTGGCCTTCGCGTAGGCGATGAACTCCTTCACCGAGCGCGCTGGCAGCGACGGATGCACGACCAGGACGCTCGCGCTCGTGCCGATCAGTGAGAGCGGGGCGAAGTCGCGCTGGTGGTCGTAGGGCAGCTTCGCATACAGCGACCCGGCGATCGCGCTGGAGGCGATATTGCATTGAAACAGCGTGTAGCCGTCGGGGGCGGACTTGGCGGCGAACGCGGCGCCCACCGTCCCGCCTGCGCCCGACCGGTTGTCCACGATCACCTGCTGGCCCCAGATCCGGCTGAACCGGTCGGTGATCAGGCGGGCGATGAGATCGGGCGAGGCGCCAGCGGGAAAGGGGACGACGTAGCGGACGGGCTTTGCGGGGTAGCTCTGGGCCCACGACGGCGCTGGGAGGGTCGAGGCCAGCGCCGCCAGCGCGCAGAGAAGCGTGACGATTAATGGTGACGAATGAGGGTGACGAGGTAAGGGTGACAAGGTAAAGGTAGTAAAAACCTGACGCCAGTAAAGAGTCGTTCTTGCCATCCGAATCTCTCACCCGTATCTCGTCACCCGTAGTTCGTCACCCGCATCTCGTCACCGTATTATCTTACTATTGTCAGGGGGAGGGACCTTATGAAGCACCATGGGATTTCGTGTCTATCGAGACGTTGCCTGCAAATGGCCGCGGCGTCATGCGTCATCGCCGTTTCGCCACTCGCCGCACAGAGCCAAACGACGTATCCGACCAGGAACATCCGCGTGATCGTGCCGTCCCCTACGGGCGGGCCGAGCGACATCGTGGCGCGCCTGCTCGGCGACAAGCTCGGGGCATCGCTCGGAAAACAGGTGGTCGTCGACAACCGCGTCGGCGCGTCGCAGATCATCGGCTCGCACATCGTGGCGAAAGCCGACCCCGACGGCTATACGCTGCTGCAGGCGGCGGCCAACATGTCGATCAATCCGGTCACGGTGCCGGACCTGCCATTCGACCCCGTCAAGGACTTCGCGCCGGTATCCATGACACATGTGACGCCGTATGTTTTCATCGTGAGCGCGCAATCGCCGGTGAAGACGCTGCCGGAGCTGCTGAAGTTCATTCGAAGCAATCCCGGAAAGATCACCTACGGCGCCACCGGACCGGGCAGCCCGCACCAATTGGCCACGCTCGTGATGATGCAGCTGGCCGGCGGGCTCCCGGGTATGACGGAAGTGCAATATAAAGGCAGTACCCCGGCGCATCCCGACCTGATCGCGAACCGCATCACGTTCATGATCGATCCGCTCGCTGCCGCTTCGCCGCACATCAGGTCGGGACTGCTGCGCGCCCTTGCGGTGAGCACGCCGCAGCGGAACCCGGCGTTTCCGGACGTGCCGGCGGCAGCCGAGGTCCTGCCCGGTTACGATTTCGCGAGCTGGGGCGGCGTGTTTGCCCCAGCGGGCACGCCGCGCGCGGTGGTGATGAAGTTGAACGCCGCCATTGGTGCCGCACTTGAGACCCCGGACATTAACAAGCGTTTCGGCGATATGGGCCTGGTGCCAAAGCACAGCACGCCCGAGGCATTCGGCCAGTTCCTGCAAGCGGAAATCAATCGCTGGAGGACGTTGCTGGCGAAGAAGTCGTAAGGGCACGGCCGGACTCTGACCGTAACCGAAGGAGCCTGGCGCGCCGCTTGGCGGATGCGGCCGAGGTCTGATCGAGGACTGAACAAGACTTCAGCTTTGAGCGTAGCCTCTCCCGGTTCAGTTGCGCGCAGGAGCGGCGTTGGCTTTGGCGGCCCGGCGCAGCGCTTGCGGCGGCTGGCCGAAGGCACGGATGAAGGCGCGCCGCATGCGTTCGGGATCGCCGAATCCGGTGCGTGCGGCCACTCGCTCGATCGGCTCGGACCCGCTTTCGACGCGCTCGCGCGACGCTTCCAGACGAAGTCGCTCGATCGCCTTTGCCGGTGTCATGCCGGTCTCGGCGCTGAAGGCGCGGGCGAAATGGCGCGCACTCATCGCAGCGCGATCAGCCAGCCGCTCGACCGGCAGCCGTTCGTCGAGCCGCTCGCGCGCCCAAGCGAGCAGCGGCGAGAACCGGCTGCCCGGGCAATCCGCCTCGAGCAGCGCCGAGAACTGCGATTGCCCGCCGGGGCGGCGGTGGTAGACCACGAGCTGTTGCGCCGCGCGCTTGGCGACGGCCTCGCCGAGATCCTCGGCGACAAGCGCCAGCGCGAGGTCGATGCCGGCGGTGATGCCGGCCGAGGTCCACACCGCGCCATCGCGGATGAAGATGCGGTCGGGCTCGACGCGGACTTGCGGATAGGCGCGGGCGAACTCGGCGGCGCGCCCCCAATGCGTCGTGGCGCGGCGGCCGTCGAGCAGTCCGGCCGCGGCAAGGATGAAAGCGCCCGAGCAGACGCTGGCGACCCGACGTGCACGGCCGGCAGCGCCGCGAATATAGGCCAGGGTGTCGGCGCAGGCGGAAGCTTCTCGTGTGCCCCAGCCGCCAGCGACGATCAGCGTGTCGAAAGGATCGTCCGAAAATGCCTCGGCAACGAACTGCACGCCGGACGAGCTGGCCACCGGCCCGGCGGCTCGGGCGATGAGCCGTAGTCGATAGGCCGGCGGTGCAGTCTCGTGTCCGGCTTCCTCGAACACCGTTAGCGGCCCGGCCGCGTCGAGAAGCTGGAAGCCCGGAAAGATCAGTACGGCGATTTCGCGTGACATGGTAAATGAGATGGCGGTAAATGAGGGAAATAGGTCATTTCGGACGGATCCTATCCCGCTACCATGGCGGCGTCAATTTATGCGGAGGATTCTGACCATGAGCGATCGCCAGCACGTAATCGTCTTCGCCCTGTTTCCCGGAGTGACGCAGCTCGACTTCACCGGGCCGCATGAGGTGTTCTCGTACTGGCCCGGTGCCAGCGTAATCCTGGCGAGCGCGGAGGGCGGCACGATCGAGGCTACCGGCGGGATGACCTTTGCCGGAGTGCGCCGGCTCTCCGCGATCCCGGAATGCGATGTCGTGTGCGTGCCGGGCGGCCGCGGCGTCACTGATAACGCCATTAGCCGACGCGGTCTTCCTTGGCGAATTGCGCCGGCTTGCGGCGACCGCCAAATTCGTGACCTCGGTCTGCACCGGATCGCTGGCGCTCGGCGCGGCCGGGCTGTTGCGCGGCAAGCGTGCTGCCTGCCACTGGGCCTGGCGCGATCTACTCACCCCGTTCGGCGCGATCCCCGATCGCGGACGGGTGGTGCGCGACGGCAATGTCATTACCGGCGGCGGAGTTACCGCAGGGATCGACTTCGCGCTCAACGTGGTCGCCGAGCTCACGGATCCCGAAACGGCCCAGGCGATCCAACTGCAGATCGAATACGCGCCGGCGCCACCCTTCGATGCCGGGCTGCCGGAAACCGCGCCGCCCGCGATCCTGGCGCGCGTGCGCGAACGCATTTCGGCGATGGCGACGCAACGACGCGGGGCGGTCGAATCCGCGGCCGCCCGGCTGGCCGCAGGCTAGCGCGATAGTCGGAGGTTCTCATGCTCTACCGCGGAATGGATCGCGCCCAGCTCGACGCCGCCTACAACAACACCGCCGCGGTGCCGGAGCGTGGTGCGATCGTCGCCGACTGGACGGCCCGCAGCGCCGCCGTTCGGCGCGAGCGTAGCGGGCGGCTCGACCTCCGTTACGGAGACACGCCGCGCGAGCGGATCGATCTCTTTCTCGCCGCCGATCCCAAAGCGCCGACGCTCGCCTTCATCCATGGCGGCTACTGGCAGATGAACGACAAGGAAAACTTCGCCTTTCTTGCCGAGGGGCTGGTGCCGAGCGGGATCAACTTCGCGCTTGTCGAATACACGCTGGCGCCGGCGGCGCGGATGGACCGCATCGTCGCCGAGCTGCGGCGCTCGGTTGGATGGCTCGCCGAGCATCTCGGCGATTACGGCGCCGACCCGGGCCAGCTCTATGTCTCGGGGCATTCCGCCGGCGGCCACCTGACGGCGATGACGATGACGCTGCGCGCGGTTCGCGGCGGCCTCGCGATCAGCGGCATCTACGACCTCGAACCGATCCGGCTCAACTATTTGAATGAAAAGCTCGGCCTCGATCCGCAAGAGGCAGAGCGCAACAGCCCGCTCTTGCATCTTCCGGCGATGGCCGGCGAGCTGGTCGTCGCCTACGGCACCAAGGAGCTGCCCGAGCTATGCCGCCAGTCGATCGAGTACGCTCAGGCGTGGACCGACCGCGGCCTCGCCGGGCACCTGCTGCCGGTCGACGGCGCCAATCACTTCACGATCCTCGAGGCCTTGGCTGACCCGCAAGGCGCGCTGACGCGGGCGCTGCTCGACATGATCGGCGGCTGACCGGGTGGCTGCTTCAGCGATTGCCTCGACAGTTCGGACCGTGAACTGGCCGGCATTGTAGTGCTGGCAGCTCTTCATTGCCGAAAGGTGGGCGGCATCCCGCGACTCGGGCTTCGCCCAGCCGTAGCGAGCCGGGTTAGTTCGCCTTCGCCCCCGTCGCCTTGACCGCTTTACCCCAGAGCACGTACTGCGCTCGAATAAAGTCGCCGAAGTCGGCAGGCGTCCCCGGCACGGGCTTTTGCGCCAGCGGATAAAGGCGCTTATGGACATCGGGCTCGTTCAATGCGCGGACGAGCGCGTTGTTGAGCCTTCCGATCACGTTCGCGGGCGTGCCGGCCGGCGCGACGACGCCGTACCACTCGCGCGCATCGCCCAGGTCTTTGAACCCCGCCTCGGCCATGGTCGGGACGTCGGGAAGGCTCTCGTCGCGCTTCGCACCCGAGACCGAGAGTGCGCGCAGCTTGCCCGCCCGGATGTGCGGCGCCACCGAGGTCGGCACCGAGAACATGATGCCCACGTGTCCGCCGAGGAGATCGATCACGGCGGGACCGGCGCCCTTGTAGGGCACGTGCACCATGCTCGTTCCGGTCGTGAGGCGAAAAAGCTCGCCCATCACCTGAGGGCCGGCGGAGGTCGACGCGAAGGTGAGCTTGCCCGGGTGTTGTTTCGCGAGTTGCGCGAGCTCCTTCATCGATCTGGCCGGCACCGAAGGGTGCAGGACCAGGATGAAGGGCGTCTCGGTGCCACGCGTCACCGGCGCGAAGTCCTTCAGCGTGTCGTAGCCCGGATTGTCGTACATGTGCGGATTGATCGCCAGCGCGCCGGAGTGGGCGAGCAGGATCGTGTAGCCGTCGGGAGCGGCCTTCGCCCCCAAGGCTGTGCCGACGCCGCCCTGCGCGCCGCCCCGGTTGTCGATGATCACCTGCTGTCCCCAGGACTCGCTGAGCTTCGCTCCGAGGATGCGGGCGAGCGCGTCGGTCCCGCCGCCCGGCGGGAAGGGCACGATGAAGCGAACGGCTTTTTCTGGAAACTCCGCCGCAAGACATGACCCGGCCAGGCACGCGAAACTGATTACGGCGACCGAAATGAGGTTACGCATGGGATCTCCAGACTTGGCGGGAGCGTGATGGGAGGGAGATGCCTGCGCACGTCTGTGTCATGAATGTAAGGATTGACAGGATTAACGGGATGTACAGGATAACGGCGTCAACTGCAACTGGGCTTTTATCCTGTAAATCCTGTTCATCCTGTCTGATTGAGTTGCTGCTGAAGCGAAGGGAATGCGGATCGCGCCATAATTGGATCGCAAGCGTTCTGGATGAAGCTCTCTACTGAGGGGAGGTAACCATGAAGCTGGTGTTATTTCAAAGCGGCGGAAATGGCGAGGCGTTGCCCGGGCTGCTGACCGAGCGTGGGGTCGTCAGCATCGCGAGTGCCGTTGCGAGGAGCAACACGCCGCAATTGACCATGCAGGGCATCATCGACGGCTTCGATGGTTTGCGCCCGGCGCTCGAGCGTCTGGCCGAGGACGGCAAAGCGCAGCCGCTGACCGCGGTGAAGCTGCTGCCGCCGCTGCCGCGACCTGGCAAGATACTGTGCTGCATCGCCAACTACTGGGAGCATGCGCAGCGCGAGGCGCGGGCGCTCAACATGTTCCTGAAGAACCCGGATGCGGTGATCGGACCGGGCGACACCATCGTGCTGCCGGAATTCACCGAGCCTTGGATATTCATGCACGAGGCCGAGCTGGCCATCGTGATCAAGGGACCGGCGAAAAGCATGACCCAGGAAAACTGGCGCAGCGCGGTGTTCGGCTACACCTGCCTGATCGACGTGACCGGCCGCGGCGAAGGCAGAAGGACATGGAAGGCCGGCAGCTGGCTCGGCAAGTCATTTGATACTTTCGCGCCCATCGGCCCCTGCATTGCGACCGCCGATGAGATCCCGGAACCTAACGATGTGATCGTGCGGCTGTGGAACGACGGTCAGTTGCGCCACAACTACAACACCGACGACATGGAGCATCGCGTGCCGGAGCTGATCCAGTTCGCCACGACCATCATGACTCTTAACTCAGGCGACCTGATTGCGTGTGGCACCAATCACGAGGGGCTGGGCGCCGTGCAAGACGGCGAAACAGTGGAAATCGAAATCCAGGGTATCGGCCGCATGTCCCTCAAGGTGAAAGATCCGCTGAAGCGAACCTGGGAGCGCGGCATCTATATGGGCGCCGACTCGACGCATCCGGAGGCGGTCAAGCGGCACCGGCCGGCCAACTTGTGACTCCGCTGGTCTGGTAAGGACGCGGAAAAGGTGTCAGGTTATGTGTTAGCAGCCCTTCAAGATCCACAGTTCCAAGTCATGGCTTCCGACGTAGTCGCGCGAGTACCATGCCGTGATCCTCGATCCGTTGTCGGCGGGCTCCGCGTTCACGGCGGCCAGGACGACGTAGCGCTGCATGACCGTTACTTCATAGCCCCCGTCATTTCGCCTTTTGCTCGGAGCGCCCAACCCTGCGTTTTCGGCATTCCAGTAAATGCACCGTTGCACAGCCTCAGGACCTTTGGCCGTTACGTAGTGACGCGAGTTGCTCGACTCACGCACTTCATCGACTGTCATCGCACAACCGGTGACGAGCAGGGCTGCAGCGATCGCGGCGTGTTGATGGGTCATAGCTCAGTCCTTTCGTGATGTTCCACAGTTTTCCCTCTAAGTCCGGTCACCTTTGTCCAACAGTGTCCAACAAGATCAGACAGACCGCAAGTAATCGACTGCGAAGAGCATCTCGCAGTCGAGGGTAGTCTCGTCCCGGAACCCACGTTATCGCCGGATACCCGCCGGCGCTTCCTGCAGATGTTGCTTGGATGGTGAACCGCCTAGCTGACCACTACCGCCTTGCCAATGACGGTAGGATCGATCACGGCCCGCAGCGTCTCGGCTGCCTCGAATGTGTGATGCGACCTAGCGTTGCGGAACACTAGACGAAACGGGCCCCTTTAGTCAGTGTCGCCGAGCGCAATTCGACCATCTCCCGCAGGGTCTTCTTGAGGTCCGTCAGATAGCGGACATGCTCCTCCTCGATGCTGTGGCGGATGCTTTGCTTGTACTGACCGGCGTACCAAGCTGCGCGCTCGGTGATTGCCTGGCGCATCGCCCCGGCGCTCGGTAGCCGTGCATTCTCCAGCAGGAGCTCGCGTACCCAGCGCGCCTGGTGCTCGAACACCATGTTGAGCGCCGTATCGGTATTGAAAAAGCCCATGAAGTAGAGGCCGGGCCATTCGGGCGGCACGATGCGCATGTAGAGCTCGAGCCTGTTGTCCCTGAACTGGAACACCTCCGGCGGAATGATGTCGAGGTCGATCAGGTAACCGGTCGCCGCGATCAGCACATCGAACTCCTCGGCTATGCCATCGACGAAGCGGATGGTCTTGCCTTCGACGCCCGAGATGCCTTGCTTCACGTCGATGCGGCGGTAAGCGATGTCGGTCACCACTGTCGCGTTCGACGTGACATGGGTGAGCGCCTCCGGCCGCTTGAAGCCCAGCTTCGCCATGTCCCCATGCGCCAGCCATGTCAGGAAGCGCGTGATCCGCCGCCGCAGCGAGCGCGGTATCCACGGACGCTGAATCTGCGCGGTGATATCGGTGAAGGCGCGCCCGAACAAGAGCTTCGGCAGGATCATTACGCCCGAGCGGGCCACCAGAGCGCACCGGGGCGATGTGACGCAGACGTCGCTCGCAATGTCGCAGGCGGTGTTGCCGATGCCGACCACGCAGATGCGCTTGCCGACGTAGAGTTCCGGCTCCCTGTAGTAATGCGCGTGCAGATACTCGCCGCCGAATCGTTGCAACTCCGGCGCGTGCAGCGGCTTGGTCAGGTGGCCCGTTGCCACGATCACCGCGTCGAACGTCTCCACCGCGCCACCGGCAAGTTCCACTTCCCACTTCGGCGGCTCGCGCGTCTTGTCGAACGCCGGCCGGATCTGCGTCACTAGGCTCCCGAACCGGATATGAGGCTTGACGCCGAAATGCTCGGCGTAACGCACTAGATACCGGTGCATGTCGATATGATCGGGGAAGGCCTGCGTGGCCGCATCGAAATCCAGGTCGCTGAAACGGGTGACGCCGCGCGAGGTGTTGATGTGCAAGGTGCGATAGGCCGAGGAGCGGCCGTTGTCGTTCTGGTAGCACCACAGGCCGCCGATCTGGCTGCCGATCTCGTATACGGTCACATCGAAACCGACTTCGAGGAGGTACTTCGCGGCGCAGATGCCGCAGGCGCCCGCGCCGATCACCGCTATGCGTTTGGCGCCACGCCGATTCGGCCCGGCAACGGGCGCGTCGAGACCACGCTGATAGATTGAACTGGTCGTCAAGGTGTCAGCTGGTCGTCAAGGTGTCAGGAACCCTATTCCGTGGCGCGTGGAATCACTGTTCGCAAATGTTCCTGCCCGTCGTTCCGGAAATCGGGCTCGCAAAGGTTCCTGACACCTTCAACTGACCACCACCGCCTTGCCGATCACGGTACGATCGATCACCGCCCGTAGCGCCTCCGCCGCTTGGTCGAGACGGAACCGGTGCGAAATGCGAGGCTTCAGCTTTCCCTGCCCCGCCAGCTCCGTCAGCGCCTTCATGTTGGCGATCGCCAGCTTGGGGTTGGCTTCGTTCAGCATGCCGATGCGCACGCCGATGGCCTCGATGCCCTTGATCAGCAGGTAGTTGCTCTTGATATTGGTGGGACCACCGCCGAGGAAGCCGAGGATCAGCAGCCGCCCGCCCCAGGCGAGGCAGCGCAACGACTCCTCGGCCACCTTGTCGCCTATAGGATCGTAGACGATGTCCACGCCCCGGCCGCCGGTCAACTCCTTCACCTTGTCCACGAATCCGCTCTGGTAGTCGATCGCGTGATCCGCCCCTTCTTCCAGGCACGCCGCGCGCTTCGCTTCGGTGCTGGCGGTGGCGATCACCCTCGCGCCAAACAGTTTCGCCACCTGGATGGCTGCGATACCGATACCACCAGCCGCGCCGTGAACGAGCACCCATTCGCCCGCTACCATGCGGCCACGCTGCAACAGCGCGTAGTAGGCGGTCGCGAAGGCTCCCCGGAATACACCGGCCTGCTCGATGCTCATGCCATCCGGGACTTTGTCGCAAAGCGCCGCTTTCGCGTTTCCGAGCTCAGCGCAGGCCCCGAGCGAGTGGCGGCTCATGACCCGGTCGCCCACCTGGAAATCGGCGACTCCGGGACCAACGGCGGCGACCACCCCGGCGGCTTCGTTGCCAGGAATGAAAGGGGGCTCGGGCCGGAACTGATATTTCCCGGCGAGCATCAGCACATCGACGTACTGGACACCCCGTGCGCCGATACGTACCTGTATCTCACCCGGACCGGGCGGCGGCGGATCGGGCACATCCCGTAACGCCAGCACCTCCGGCCCGCCAAATGCCTCGCAAACCATCGCCCTCATTAGAGGTTCAATTCATGAATAGTTATTTCGACTTGACCGAGCGTACGAGGGTGTCAGGAACCTTAGAGTTTAGGGTTCCTGACACCCTTAACGATAGAGGATCGCAAGAGATTGAACGGGCGCTGACTGACTTGCGAAGAATGTGTTTCTCCTAAGCCTTGCGCGAGGTCGAATGAACCTCAGCCATTTATGAGTCAGTTCTAGTAGATCGTTTGCTTCACGCGCTCGGGATAGCCCTTGTCGTGCTCGGCGGCGTCGATCTCCTTGTGGGTGATCTCCTCCAGGATCTGGCCCGTGCTCGGCAGCGCCGAGCGGGGAAGCTGCGCCTCGCTCGTCCATAACCGCGAGCGAACCAGGGCCTTGGCGCACTGGTAGTAGACCCGGTCAGCCGTCACCTCCAGGAGTATTTTCGGCATCTTGTCGTTGATCGTAAACGACGCGGCGAGCGCGGCGTCGACGATGATCCGTGCGCGGCCGTTGATGCGCAGGGTCTCGTTCACACCGGGGATCAGAAACAGCAGCGACACCCGCGGATCCTCGACCAGATTACGCAACGAATCGAGCCGGTTGTTTCCGCGCCGATCCGGGATCAGCACGCGCTTGCGATCGAGCACCCTCACGAAGCCGGCCGGATCGCCGCGTGGCGAACAATCCAGCCCGCCAGGCCCCGAAGTGGCGATGACGAAGAAAGGCGCCTTCTCTATGAACGCCCGATAGTGTTCGGAGATGTGATCGATCTCCTTGGCCAGGGATGGACCCACCGGCGTTCCGTAAAGCGCCTCGAGCTCTTCGACGGTCGTGATCTGCCGTTCATCTGCTGCCGCGCTCATCGAAACCTCCCGACTGGGAAATGTAGGTTCAGTGTAAGTTTACCGCCTAAGTGACCTCTGAAAACCTGCTCGGCGCCACGTGCCGAGCCCATGCACGCTTGCTAACGCAGGCTCGACACAAGAAATTCCGGTTACGTTATTGAGTTGGCATGTTCTCGCTTCACAGAGACTCTCGAATGTCGGTTTGCAAAGACTGCCCCCTGTGACTTACAAGTCCACTGATGTACAACGACTAAATGCGGGAAAACCGCCGGGGTCTGACCTGGATCGTCCTCCATGCCGGAGCTGCCTTGCGTAGTTCACGTTGTGGCTTATTGATGACCAGCGGGGCCTGTGCGATAGTCTATATTCGGGCGCCGGGAAGCAACTGGTGACTCAACTTAGAGCGCCGATCAGAGCGAAGGATAGGCGCCCTGATGTTAGGGAGTATGAGGGGAGTATCCCCTCATGTTGTCAGGTACATATAGGAGGAAGCCCAATGTACGATCTCGTGATCCGGAACGGCACGGTAGTCGACGGAACAGGAATGCCGAAGTATCGAGCGGACGTTGGCTTGAGCGGCGATCGCATTGCGGCGATCGGGCGGATCGGTGAACGAGGAAAAGAAGAAATAGATGCCACGGGCCAGGTCGTCTCGCCGGGCTTCATCGACGGGCACACACACATGGACGCCCAGGTGTTCTGGGATCCATTGGGAAGCTGCTCCTGCTGGCACGGTGTCACGACCGCCGTGATGGGGAACTGCGGATTTACGCTCGCGCCGGGTTCTGCCGAGCAGCGGGACATGATCCTCAGCAACATCATTCGGGCGGAAGATATCTCTCCCGACGCGATCGGCGCTGCAGTCCACTGGAACTGGACGACCTTCAGGGAGTACTTGGACGTAGTCGACAAGCTGCCGAAGGCGATCAATTACGCTGCAAACATCGGACACTCTGCCCTGCGCACGCACGTCATGGGGCCGCGCGCTTTCGAGCAGCAGGCCTCGGCCGACGACCTTGGCGCGATGGAACATGAGTTGCTCGATGCGATGGACGCGGGCGCGATCGGCTTCACCAGCTCCCGTTCGACGGGCCACAGGTTGCCCTACCCCGACAACCGCCCCGTCGCATCGGTTCACGCTTCCTGGGAGGAAATGAGCCAGCTGGTATGCGCCATGGGAACAACCGGCCGCGGCATATTCGAATATTCCCGCGAAAGAGAAACCCGGTCGCCGGACCCGGCGGTGCGCAAGGCCGTGAACGACAGGTTGCTCGACCTCGCGGTGAAGAGCCGCGTTCCGATCACCTTTGGACTACCGGGTGGAAGCAACGGCACGCAGGATAACCTGGCTCTTCTCGATCGGACGGCAGAGGCCGGCGGCCGCATGTTCGGACAGACGCATACGCGCGGCATTTCCCACGTGTTGTCGTTCAAGTCGCGCTTGCAGTTCGATGACTTTCCCGAATGGGCGGCAGTCCGTGCTTTGCCCATCGAGGAACAGCGCAAGGCGTTCAGCGATCCGCAGCAGCGCAAAGTCCTGGTCGAGGCTACGAAGAAGGGCGTCTATCGCACCGGCGGCGGCGAGCCACGCAAGCCTCAATACGAGAACATGTATGTCATGTACAGCGCCGTCTCGCGCAATCCCAGCGTCGCCGAACTCGCGGCGCAGCGCAATCTGGACCCGGTGGAAGTCATGATGGACCTTGCGCTGGAGAGCAACTTCGTTCAGCTCTTCATGCAATTCGATATGGCGACAGTGCCGAAGAGCGAGGAGGAAGCACTCGCGACCTTGCGGCATCCCCGAACGGTCATGACGTTCTCCGATTCCGGCGCGCACGTAAGCCTGATCATGGATTCTTCGATACACACGCACCTGCTCGCCTACTGGATGCGCGAGCGCGGCGCGTTCTCGCTCGAAGAAGCGGTAAAGATGATCACTCTCACGCCGGCAATCGCATGGGGGTTCACCGATCGTGGTTTATTGCGTCACGGCTGCATCGCGGACCTCAACATATTCGATCCCGCGACTCTTGCGCCGCAGATCCCGACCATCGAGCATGACCTTCCGACGGGAGCGCGAAGACTCAAGCAGAAGTCGACCGGCATCATGGCCACGATAATCGCCGGCAAAGTGGCATTCAGGAATGGCGAGCATACCGGCGCTCTGGGTGGGAAACTTTTGAGGTCGACTGCCGCGGGAGTTCGGTAACAACTACCAGCCGAACAATCCGGTCCGCAACAACGCGAAACACACGTACCAGCCGGTCAGCACCAGCAGCGTGTAGTAGAGACGCCCCATCCGGCTGCGCGCCCGGTACCGCCACAGCAGCACCATGGCCAGCGTCATCAGGGTGAGCGACAGCACGAAGGGCAGCATGCCCCAGGTCAGCTCCTTTACCCAGGCAGGCACCACGCCAATGAGCAGCAACAACTGGTTACGGGCCACCGCATTACCCACGCTGGCTACGACAGCGACCAGAAAAGCCAGCAGCATGAGCCCAGTCAGCACCGGCACCCAGGGCGCAGCCGCTATGAGACGGACGCGCCATCCATCGGGCAGGTGCAGGTCGCGACTCCGAAACACGCGCACGATCTCGGTAACCGCATATACCGGCACGGCGCTGAACAGCAGGGCGAGCGCGAACAGGAGCGCGACCACCGGGCCCCGGAGCGCCAGCACGTGATCCTGTATCGTCGCGGTGCCGCCCCGTTTTCTGCCGGGCAGGCTGATGACCTGATCCGGCGTCACGAACACCGGCGCCGACTCCTGCGCGCAGGTGCCGTCAGGTGCGGTTGCAGGCGCATCGAGAAAGGCCGCGATGATGCGGTTCGCGCACGGCACGGTAAACGCCTGTCCGTGGGTGCCGCCGGCGAAGGTGACGCGAAAGGCACGCGTGAGCCCGGCTGCCACGCGGTCGGCGTGCGCCGGCGGGGTGATCGGATCGAAACGGCCCGAAAGAAGCAGCGTCGGGATGTCGGACTGCACCCGCTCGAGCAGCGCCTTGTCCAGCAGGCGGATGCGCCAGTCACGGCACAAGGTCAGGACCTGTTTGGCGTCGGTTTCAGCGGCATCGGCGAGTCGCTTCAACACCCCGGGGAAGCGCAGTGCGGTCTCCGGCGTATCACCGTATTCCGAGCACACCACCGTCATGTACATGCCGTCGGCCATATCGTCCTGGGAAGCGCCTAGGAGCGCCGCCATGTTCAGCGCGAAGCTGAAATCGCCCTCCTCGGCGCGTGTCACGACATAGGGGATGAGCGAAACCGCTTCGCGCACGTACACCGACTGGTAGAGGATGCTGTCGAAATCTTTGCCCGTCAGTGAGGAACGCGTAACGCGTGGCTTGCCGGATGCCGTCTTAGTGTCCAGCTGGGCGTAGGGCACCGGCTCCTTATCGAGGCGATCCAGCAATGACAGGTAGCGCGCGGCAAGCGATGGGTAGGCGGCGTTGCAGGGCGGCGATTCTTCGCAAGCGCGCGCGTACTGCTGCATCACCTGCTGCTTGACGGCCGGCACGTCGGTGACCAGGCTGAACCCCAGCGGCACGACGGCATCGAGCACCACGCTGCGCAGATGCGGCGGGCGCAAGCGCATCAGGAACTGGCCGAGCTCGGTGCCGTACGAAACGCCGTAGAAGTTGTATTGCTCGTAGCCCAGGGCCGCGCGCACCGCGTCGACGTCGCGCGCGTTCTCCAGCGAGTTGAATGCCGAGAGATCGCCGGCCTCCTTTGCCAGGCGCTCTCCACAGCGCCGATAGGCTTCCTTCTGCTTCTCCTCGTCCGCGCCGGCTGCGAGCTGTCCGACCTCGCGGCACAGCAACCTGGGCTGGGAGAAATAGGTCCCGCGCTGATCCCAGAGCACGAGATCGCGACTGAGCGTTGGCCGCTTGGCGGGATCATCGAGCAGCACCTGACCGAATCCGCTGATGGTCGAGCCGCCGGGACCGCCCTGCGCCAGAAACAGCGGGTCGGGCTGACGCCGGGTCTTGTCGAACGCCGGGATCACCACCACGGCGAGACGAATGCGGGGCGATTTGGTATCCCCGTGGCGCAACGGCACTGATACAAACCCGCACGCCGGCGCCGGCTCTTGCACGCGCAGCTTGAGCAGTTCGCAGTCCTCCGGCGACCATGCTTCAGTGAAGCGCAACGCGTCCTGGGCCACCGCCGGCGTGCCCATCGTCACCGAGATGATCAGCAAGGCTGCTGCGAGCCACCGCTCGGGCCACGCATGGATGCGCGTCGCAACGTTCGACATATGGATTCCTTAAGAAGCGAATGGGCTTTTCATTATCCTTTCGTCACCCGTATTCGTCACCCGTACTCGTCACCTATAATCGTCACTCGTTAAGGTCGGACGAAGCATGGAGTAACACGATGCCAAAGGTTATCCCGGTAGCCGATGAATTGAGCAAACCGTTTTGGGATGCGGTCAACGCGAAGCGTCTCGTCTTGCAGCACTGCGGCGGCTGCAACAAACTGCAGTATCCGCCGCAGAAGACCTGCCAGGTCTGCGGGTCGGACGGCAAGCTCACGTGGAAGGAGGTGAGCGGCAAGGGCCACATCGCCACGTATATCGTCATCGAGGATGGCCGGCTCAACCGCCGCATGGCCGACATGCCGTACAACCTGGCGATGGTCACGCTCGATGAGGATCCGACCATAAACTTCTACTCCAATCTTCCCGGCACCCCGCCCTACAAGGTGCCGGTGGGTGCGGCGGTCGAGGTGACGTTCGAGGAAGTGGCGCCGGGCCAGTTGATCCACGAATGGCGGGTTGTGTGAGCTGAAGACATGACGTCCGGGTCGCACGGCCCCTCATCGGTGGCACGCGAGAGTGGACGACGCGGCATGCCCTACCACCCTGCAACTAACTATTAGTAAGGATGACGCATGGCTGAGCAAAGCAACTACAAGTGGCGAAGAGATAAAGACGGCCTGGGGGTCTGGGAGCATCGCGGCAAAGTCGCTGTAGCCGGCTACGGGCATTCCCCGGTGGACCGGCGCTGGGACGGCGTCTCGATGGACAAGACGATCGGCGCCTACTCCATCCTCGCCTGCCAAAAGGCGATGGACGACGCCGGCGTCACGGCGGACCAGATCGACGGCGTGATTTGCTGCGACAGCCACATCGCCGGCCCCAGCGGCGGTTCGGCATCGAAGTGGGCGCCGCGGCCGTACTTCGCCCCGCCGTACGACTCCGAGTTGGGACTCACGCTGGTGAACGCGGAGTGGCTCGTCAAGACGATGGGGCTCCGGAACGTCAAGTTCGCCCCCACGGGCGTGCCGACGATCGGCGAAATGGTCGGCATGGCCGCGCAGGCGGTGGGCGATGGCATGTGCACCACGTGCCTCGTGATCTATCCCTGCGGCAACCTGGAAGGGCGGTACCGCCGCGGCGGCGAAAATGCCGACGATTACGCGCGCGGGGCGCGCCAGTGGACGGTGCCGTGGGGCAATCATGGCGGGAACGACTTCATCAATACCTTCCCCCACAATCAGTATTGCCTTAAATACGGCGGCAAGCACGACGATCTCGCGCCCTTCGTGATCAATCAGCACAAGAACGGCATGCTGACACCGTGGGGTTTCAACGCCACCCACGGGATCGAGCCGATCACCGTGGAAGACTACGTGACCTCGCGCTACATCCTGAACCCGCTGCGGATCTGGGACTGCGACCGCCCGGTGCAGGCATCAACCGCGTATCTCTTCACCACCGCGGACCGCGCGCGCGACATGCGCCAGAAGCCGGTGTACGTGCTCAACCATTCGCAGCACAGCTTCAAGCAGCCCAGCACGCAGGCGGACCTGGATGTAATCGAGATGTGGACCGACCGCGCGGCGAAGAGGATGTACGAGGGCGCCGGGCTCGGGCCGAAAGACGTCGATATCTTCAACCCGTACGACGGCTACGCCGTCATGACGCAGTTCTACCTGGAGGCATTCCAGTGGCACGGCGTGAAGCGCGGCGACGCCTTCGCGTTCTACGCCGGCGATATCAGCGTCAAGGGCCCGCATCCGTTCAGCTCGAGCGGCGGCAATCTGGGCAACGGCCGCACGCGCACCGCAATGTACACCGACAGCATCGAGCAGCTCCGCGGGACTGCCGGGGCGCGCCAGGTGACGGTGCGGGCGGAGACTGCGCTGGCGGCGTTCACCACGCCGCCCAGCGGCGGCTGGATCATGTTCGGCAAGCACCCGAGCTAGACGCAGTGAGTCACTCACCTCTCACGGTTGCCACAGTGGTCTTTCGGGTAAAGCCTGATCGAGGTGCGATCGATCAAGAAAGATAAATGCATCGAAGTGATCCCGCAGGGTGAGTTCAACCCCGCTTTCGTAGGGTCCAGGATAATTTTGATTTTGGATCCACCATTTTGGATTTTCTGACAAAAAAGCGGAATTCGATGCGAAGAACGAGAAAGTGTGGCTGGAATCATGCAGTTTTTTATCCAAAGAATTACTGGCGGTAGGAAGCGACCAGTCTCCTTGAGTTCCACTTGCCTCGTATGCAGTGAATGCAATATTGAAGACTTTTTTCCGGGTCATTGCGATGAAAAAGAAAATGCCGGATTTGACATCTCCAAATCCCCACCAGTCAGCCGGCGATCGATTGTGTGAAACGTGACTGGTGTGAGCGGATAGAATGGATCGTGTGGCGTTATGTTTTTCCATCGCAAGCATTAAATTTCTGCCTTGAGCCAGATCTCGCTCGTTCCAGCTCAGAATATCGTTCGACCAGTTGTAGTTGTAAAATCCCAGCCATCCAAGAATCGTCGAAGCCGAAATCGCAAGTTCGAAAGCTTCATCAGAACCCGGGTCTTTCTTCTTCTGTTTTTCCATGCCCGATTGTCTTGAGGTATTCAGCACAGTGGTCAAAGCGATACGACATTTTTCATAATCCGCTTCAGGAAGGAACTTCCCGTCGTGTCTCAATTGTCCAAAAATAATCTCGATCTCAGGCCACGACGACGATCGATATGCAGGGCAAACAGTTTCAATGCTCTTGAGGAGTAGAGCATCTGTACCAACGCGAATGCCCAGGGCTCGGATCCTCGAATAGTGTTCCCAGGGCCGATCCCAAACATCCATTCCGCGGAATACAATCGGATCGCCTGGGTGAGCAAGGTTGAAACCACAAACCCAATCCCACAACGCCAAATCCGATGTTGTAGGCGTATACAGCACATCAATCGGTGCCGGGGTCTTGACTGTCGTGCACGACGAAACCCATCGGCCTAATTCAAGGCTTCGCAGAGTCGGATTTTCCCAGACGATTAACCTCAAACCGTGTTTTTCAACCAGGTAACGAATGAGTCGTGTCTGAATTCTTAAGAATCCCGAAGACCCATGCACGCTTTCGCCAAGGGCAACAACATCAACTGAGGCAACGCGCGCGTCCAGCAATGCCGAAAGCTCGGCATCCGTGATTTGTTCAGGACTTGTGCGGAATTCAGTGACGCCAGGAAGGGCGCCAAATACAGACGTGCTCAAGATAAAAGTAACAACGAGGGCGAATGATTTCATGTTCGAGGTATCATCTACTTATGCGCGGTATATACGGGACAGGACACTAGCTTGGCAAGGCTCATCAGTTTCGACATAGACGGGACGCTCGAGGTCGGCGATCCGCCGGGCTGCATCACCATGGCGCGGGTGCGGAAAGCCCTGGAGCTGGGATACATCATCGGGAGCTGCTCCGATCGGCCGGTGAGCCATCAGCAGCGCATGTGGATGGAACACGGCATCACCGTCGCATTCACCGTGCTGAAGCACCAGCTCGATCGGGTCAAAGCCGAGTTCAGCGCGGAACAGTATTACCACATTGGCGACACGAACATGGACCGCCACTACGCTGAACGCAACGGGTTCGCGTATTTGTATCCCGATACCTCCATAGATCATCTCTGGACACCAACCTGACACACCCAACTCTGCTCTCTTCATCGAAGATAATCGACGTGAGAGCCCATTCTGAAAACTTGGATCAGGATTGATAAAATCGGATCGAGCGAACGAGAGCCGTTTCTAGATCGTCCGGTGAGCACTCGAGCGTTCCGAGAATTGGGAAACTTTCCAGTCGCGATGAACTCGGCACCCATTAGGTTGCAGGGGGATGTGCATCTCGGCGCCCGTACGCGAGGTCTGATAACACAGCAATATGTGGTGGAAATTCTGTGCGTGCGCCTGTGTTCCAATCATCGGACCTGAATAGATAGACCGTTAAGGTGAGGTGAGGCGGACGACGAGTTTTCCGGTGTTCTCACCCCGGAACAGCATGCCGAGGCCGATCGGTGCCTGCTCGAGCCCTTCCAGCACATGCAGCCTCTGGCGCAGGCTCCCCTCCCGTCGCCGCGCCGCGAGCCAGGCGCGGGCTTCGTCGTAGCGTTCGCGGTAGTTGAACACGAGGAAACCCTGCATGCGCCCATGCACCGCCGCGAGCCGACTCAGATTGCGCACACCGTACGGTTCGGCGGCGTGCGCTTGGGAGATGCGCCCGCACAGAACGACGCGCGCGTCCTCGCGTAGATGCGCTAACGCCGCGTCCAGCGTGGGGCCGCCGACATTGTCGAAGTAGAGATCCACGCCCTCCGGGCAGGCGCGTGCGATAGCGGCGGCCAGATCTTTCTCCGCCTTATAATTGATCACCGCATCAGCGCCGAGCTCGCCCGCGACAAAGGCGCATTTCTCCACTCCGCCCGCGATCCCCACCACGCGGCACCCTTCGATGCGGGCGATCTGTACCGCGATCTGCCCCACTCCGCCGGCGGCGGCAGAGACGAGCACGCGATCACCCGTTTGCAATTCGCCGATGTCACGCAGTCCGAAATAGGCGGTGACGGCGCTCAAGCCCAGGGGACCGATCCAGTCCTCGGCAGTGCCGAGGGTAAGATCGAGTTTTTGCAGGTAGCGGCCCGCGATGGTCGGATGGGTCTGCCAGCCCAGGCGCGCCTGCACCAGATCACCGGGGGCAAAACCCTCGTTGCGACTGTGCAGCACGCGGGCGATGCCGCCGCCGCGCATCACTTCGCCGAGTGGAATGCCCTGCTGATATTCCGTGCCCTTGCTCATCCAGGAACGCATGGCGGGATCGATAGAAAGATAGACGGTCTCCAGCAGCACCTCGCCCGGAGCAGGCGTGCGCGCCGGTATGGCATCGGCGGTGAAATTCGCCGGCCCCGGAATGCCCACCGGCCGCGCCGCGAGCAGCAGGCGATGGTTCCTAGTCATGCAGAAGCTCGCCAAGAAATGTCCGAAAAGAAACGCAGGGAAAGATCGAAAATTCCGAATGCAGGATTAACAGGATTTACAGGCATGGTTAACTGCGCCTTTATCCTGTTCATCCCGTCCATCCTGTCCGTATGCCGTTTTTGAGAGCTGACGAGTCATGCAGTTTGAGGTTAACTCGCTCATCACCTCCTTGAACCGGCGCAGCGTTTCGATCTGATCCTCGAATTTCGGTATGCGATACATAGGATAGAGCATGACGAAGTCGGCGCCGAGTCGACGCCAGCCATCAGCCGCTTCCGCCCATCGTTGCGGATCTGCGTCATGCATGCGCAGCCAGCCTTCGAGGCCGAACTTCGCCGGGTCGCGGCCCTGGTTGCCGATTTCCTCGCGCAACATCGCGAGCTTCTGCTCGGCCTCACGATCCGGCGCCATGATCGGCATCCAGCCATCGCCAAGTCGTGCCGCTCGCTTCACAACAGCATCCGACGAGCCGCCGAACCAGATCGGAATCGGCCGCTGCACCGGTGGCGGCACGATGTTGACCTCCTTCAGATTGTGGAAGCGACCGTCATAGTCGACCGACTCCCCGGACCAGAGCCTGCGCAACACCTCGGCCTGCTCCGCCTGTCGCGCACCGCGCGTCTTCCAATCGGCGCCGAGCGCTTCGTATTCGACGTGGTTCCAGCCGCTGCCGATGCCGAGCCTCAATCGACCGCCGCTCAGCAGATCGACTTCGGCCGCCTGCTTGGCGATGAGCCCGGTCTGGCGCTGCGGTGCGATCAGAATGCCGCTCGACAGCCGGATTCTCGTGGTGACCGCGGCAAGGAAGCCGAGCGTCACGAAGGTTTCGTGGAAGGGATCTCTTTCGTTGTAACGCGGCGTCCAGCCAGCCCTTGCAGTTGCCCCGAAGACATGATCGGGCACCTCGATGTACGCATAGCCGAGTTCCTCTGCTGCCTGCGCCCAGTCGCGGATTCTGGCCGGATCATTGCCGATATCCCGCGTCGGAAACATTGCGTTGAGTTGCATGATGTTCCCCTCGCTTTGAGTAACAGCGTGCTCGTGGACGAGAGACCGGGCGCTAGGCAGCGACCGGCACACCTTCCTGCTCGCAGGAGTTGGCCACATCGCTGATCGTCACGCGCTGCATGTCGCGCACCCAGCGCAGATCGTCGTAGTCCGTCCCGCGGTGCATGGTGCAGCGGTTGTCCCACATGACGAGCTCCATCGGCCGCCAGCGGTGTGTGTACACGAACTGTTGCTGGACGACGTGCGCGATCAGTTGGTCGATCAACGCGCGCCCTTCCTCGTCGGGCATGCCGAGCACGCGGCCGGCGTGCGACGCGACGAAGAGCGACTTGCGCCCGCTTTCCGGCAGCGTCCGCACGAGCACCTGCGGCACGGGCGGCAGCCGCCGCATTTCGTCCTCGTTGAACTCCGAGAAGCCGCTGCGGCGGCGCGAGTGTACGATCCAGTGTTCGGCAACGAGTCCGTGGAGTTTTCGCTTCGTCTCCTCGTGCAGCGCGTCGTAGGCCGCTCGCTGGTCCGCGAACTGCGTATGACCGCCGATCGGCGCGATCGTCCGAGAATAAAGAAGCGAGCAGAGACTCGGCAGATACTTGAACGAGCTGTCCGTATGCCACAGCTTGTTGCCAGCCTTGTACATGCGCTGGCGGCTCGTTTCGCCCCAGATCTTCCCTTCCGCATCCAGGTTGGAGATATCGGCGAATGCTCCGCCGTAGCGGGTCGGCGTCGCCTTGGGGTCGAGCGTGCGCTCGTTCTCGACCGGACCGAAGCGGGCCGAAAACGTCAGGTGCTGCTCCTGTGTGAGGTCCTGCCCGGGGAACACCAGCACCGAATACTTGAAGAACGCGGCCCTGATCTCCGCGAAATCAGCGTCCGACATGGACTTGAGATCGACGTCGCCGATCTCAGCGGCGAAACCGGGTGTGAACGGGTAAATGGTGATACTCATATGCCTCCTCTTGCGTGCGGCTGTGGGGTCGGCGTGCCCCATTCTCCCAATTCGGGTCGGACCAACGCAACTCGCTGATCAAGATTCTCAGTAACAGGCCCATCCTCGATGCTGACGTCTCCAGCAGTCCGGGCGAGCAACCTAAAGCCCGCTGAACGCGGTCGGACTCCCGCGGTCCATGAGTTGAGCACACTGAATACCGGGAGCAGCCACATTGAAAGCCGTGTTGAGGAAAGCAAGACAGGGAGTTTCCAGGGTATTCCTTCGCGGCCTCGTCATCATACTTCCGTTCACTCTCACGGTCGCGCTGGTCGTCTGGCTCGCAACCGCGGCGGAGGATCTTCTCGGCGGCGTGATCCAACGCCTGTCGCCCGGGCAATACTGGCCCGGCCTGGGAATCCTGCTCGGCGTGCTCATTGTGTTCGCCGCCGGTCTGTTGATGCACGATCCCATCACACGCTGGCTGCTCGTCCGGGTGGACAAGCTGCTGCAGCGTATTCCGCTGGTGAAGAGCATCTATCTGAGCATCGGCGACATCGCAAGCTACATGTCGCAGGACTCCACGAAGAGCTTCAAGCAGGTCGTCGCAGTTCGCGTACAGGACATGCGCCTGATCGGATTCGTAACGACGGAAGACGTCCGCGGATTCCCGGCCACCTCCAAGCAAGAGAAGCTCGTCGGCGTGTATCTGCCGATGAGCTATGGCATCGGCGGCTACACCGTCTACCTGCCAAAAGCGCAGATCGAGCCGCTCGATATGTCACTGGAGGACGCGATGCGGTTGACGCTCATCGGCGGGGTGTCCGGAAGGAAGCGCAGGGGCGCTGGAAAGGCGTGATAATAACTTCGTACATCACCAGCGAAGCATGATCACCGAGTGAAATGTCATCACCGAGCGTAAGCGTCAAGACCCATCGCTAGCGACATCAGCGAACGAAGCGTCCTCACCCAGCTCAGTGCTACGATGCTGCGAGGAGACAGCCGATGGACGACAACAGGCATTGGGTCGGCACGTGGGCCGCGTCGCCGGCGTCGAGCGAAGCAGGGGTGGCCTTCAACAATCACACATTGCGGATGAATCCGCGTGTCAGTATCGGCGGTGACATCTTCAGGGTGCGTGTGTCGAATGCCTATGGCACCGGCAAGCTCGAGATCGGCGCCGCCTGTGTCGGGATCCGGGACAAGGGTCCTGCCATCGTACCGGGCTCCGAGCGCGCGCTCACTTTTTGCGGTTCCTCGTCGGCGACAATCGCGGCGGGCGCGCTCATAGTCAGCGACACGGTTAAGCTCGATGTAAAACCTCTGACCGACCTGGCGGTTTCTCTGTATCTGCCCCGCGAGATCCCGACCGGTTTCCAGATCACCGGGCGCTACGCGCGGCAGACCAATTACATCTCTCCGCCTGGAGACTTTGCCGCTGCAATCAACATGCCCGTTCTCAAGATCACCGATGAATGGTTTTTCGTGAGCGGCATCGACGTGCTGGCGTCGCAAGAGACCGGCTGCGTGGTCGCGCTCGGCGACTCGCTCACCGACGCCAATATCTCGACGCATGACGCCTATTGCCGTTGGCCCGACGAGCTGGCACGGCGTCTGATCGCCCGCAAAGATGGCCGGCCGCTCGGGGTGCTGAACCAGGGTCTCGGCGGCAACCGAATCTTGCACGATGTGCGGGGCGACAGCGGGTTGCGGCGGTTCGACCGCGATGTGCTGGCTCAGCCCGGCGTGACGCACGCGATCGTCATGCTCGGCACCAATGATCTGCGCAATCGCTGGAAGAAGCCCGACGAGGAAGTTACTGCCGAGCGCATGATCGCCGGTCTCCACCAGATGGCATTACGGGCGGAGGCGCGCGGGATCAAGTTGTTCGGCGCAACCGTCACGCCGTTCGGAAATGAGACGTACATGGCCGGCGCCTGGAGCCCGGTGCGCGAGGGGCATCGCGTCGCGTTCAACAACTGGATCCGGGAAAGCGGCGCACTGGCCGGCGTTGTCGATTTCGACGAGGCGTTGCGCGACCCCGAGCGTCCGACGCAGATGCTGCCGATCTACGACTCCGGCGACGGGCTGCACCCGAGCGATCTCGGTTATTGCAGAATGGGGGATGTGATTGATCTGGCGATGTTTGACTAACGAGCGTCGTAAAAACCCCTGACGACGCTCGACCCTTCACCCCTTATCCCCTCTCCCGAGTGGAGAGGGGAACGTACAGCGGTAAACGGCTCGTCAGCCATTTACCGAAGGTTCAATAGGTGCTAGCGACGCCACCAATACCTAAGGCGTTTGGGAATCTGCGAGATCAATACCCTGAGCTTCTTCGGCCATGAATGACCAGCATGTTCTGTCCAGAAGAAAACGCCTGGCCAATATTTCTCTACATAGCTTCGCAAATCCGGTTTTTTCCTTTGAAACAATCAGACGCAGATAGTACGAATGCGCACGCCCCAGTGCTCCTGCATCCACTCCCAAACTGCTCACGCGTGAGCATGTGAAAAAGTGGCGTAAAACGCCTTCCAGTTTGTCGATCGCGTCATTCTCTTGCGGATTGAGCCCTTGGCGATTGCCTCCTGTGGCGGAGAGAATCTTGACCAGGGCAAGCAGCGCAGACCAGTCCTGGGTTTCGGGGGCCACAACGCATCACGCGCCTAGCGTTGAGATAGGCTCCATCTCTTGGGGGAGCAAGTAACCGGGTCCCCGCGAGGGGATCCGCACCGTTGTGTGCAAAAAAGACCGGCACCGCGAGCCGCCCTCCGGCTATGCGCGACGCAGTCGCAACTGCTCTCCCACTACGCCGCCCGCGCTGCGGGGCACCCTCCTCAGGCTCGAGGGGAGGACTGTATGCCCTTGAAAAATGGCACCACCGTATCGACGAATAGCAGCGGCGTCTCCACGTTCATGAAGTGCCCGGTATCGGCCAGCACATACTTCGCGCCGTGGATAGCGTTGGCCACCCGCTGCGCCTTCTCGGGCGGGCGCTGCGCGTCGTGCCTGGCGCCAATGACCAGCGTTGGCGCCTGTATCTTCGCGTATTCGGGAGTCAGATCGACTGCACTCATCATGCGGGCCGAGGCCGTAAACGAGGCCGGCGTATTGCAAACCCAGCGGGACTGGTAGCGCCGAAAACGTTCCCGATCCAGCGCGCGCAGGTTCTCGGGGTAGGAACGGTCATGGCTGGCTTGCATGGCGGCGCGAATTCCTTCGCGCTCGACGAGGGCCGCACGCTCCACACTTGGCCCGCTACGTTGAGCGTTGTTGTCGATGTTGGGGCTGGCCAGGGCCAATTTCGCAACCCGCCCAGGGTAACGCGCGGCAAATCCAACCGAAAAGTCGGCGCCCATCGCACAACCGGCCACATGCACCGGCGCGGTGATTTTCAGCGCATCGAGGAGTCCCGCCAGATCCGCCACCACGGACTCGAACTTGAGTTCGCGCACCTTCTCCGAAAATCCGAAGCCGCGCTGGTCGTAACGCAGAACACGGAACTCCTTCTCGAGTCCGGGTGATGCGTCCTCATAACTCTCAAGGCACCCGCCGGCTTCATGAACCAATACCAGAGTTTCTTTTCCCGACTCATTTCCCAATCCACTCAGTTCGTATCGCAGGCTTCCGCCGTTCGCTTCGATCCAGGGCATCGCATTTCTCCTATTAGAAATAAACGACAGCAGTTCCAGTCTCAGTTCGGGTCGGACCTGCGCAATGCGATCCTCGACTGCAAGTTAGCACGCGCACTTGACCTTGGGGAACCCTGTGAGACGCCGAGCAGCGCAGCCAAGGCCGGGGTTTCGGGTCGGAGTAGGGATCACGGTCGCCCGTGACCCCCTCCACAGATCCGGACGTGCGGCGCTACCGCATCCGGCTCCCGCCTTGGGTAATGACGCCGAGTCGCACTAAAGGGTACGGGTGACAGATGCGGGCGGGCGGAAGCCAGTGATCGCGGTAACGCGACATGCGCTGCCACGACAGAGGCGACTGACTGCGGCGACGTAACACACGCCACCAGAGACGTCCGACGGCGTGGCGGAATGCAGCGATCGCCGCGCCGTTGAAGGGCACGCCGTAGTAACGCGCGTGCCCTAGCACCACCGAGCGCACGTAGGCGCCCTGCTCCCGCACGGGCCGATGCATGCGTCGCCTAAGTTCGGCTTTGACCTCCCTAAGCTTCGCCTGCCACCTCTTTCGCATCGTCAGCCGCAGCACCGTGAACCGGCCCTTGCGCGTCTTCCCGCAACAATGCGTGAAGCCGAGGAAGTCGAAGGTTGGCGGCTTGTCCCCGCGACACGAGTACGTTTGGCTCGCAAAGCGTCCAAAGCGCAGCAAGCGCGTCTTCTCGGGGTGCAGCTCCAGCCCGAACTGGGCGAAACGCGCCCGCAGTTCGATGAGGAAACGCTCGGCCTCCTCGCGATGCTCGAATCCGACCACGAAGTCGTCGGCGAAGCGCACAACCACGACGTCGCCGCGCGCGCTGCCTGCGCCTCCATTGTCGAATCCAGAGGTCGAACACATAGTGCAGGTAGAGGTTGGCCAGAGCGGTCTGATGCTCCCACCCTGCACCGTCCCCTCTTCACTCTGCGTTCGTTGCCCGTCTTCCAGCACACCGGCGGCGAGCCATTTCTGGATCAACCGCACGATGCGCCGGTCCGCTACACGGTGCTCGATGAACTTCACCTGCCACTCGTGCTTCAATGTATCGAAGAAGCTGCGAATGTCGGCATCGAGCACCCAGTTCACCTTCCTCGTCGTGATGCCCGACCGTGAGCGCATCCAATGCCTGATGCGGGCTGCGCCCCGGCCGGAACCCATAGGAGAAACCGAGGAAGTCCTGCTCGTAGATCGCGTTCAACACTTCGACCACCGCACGCTGGACGATCTTGTCCTCCAGCACCGGAATACCGAGCGGCCGCTGCCGCCCGTCGGTCTTCAGGATGTACGCTCTGCGAACCGGCTGCGCCCGGTACGCCCCTCGCTTAAGCCGTGCGGCGAGTTCCTGGAGGTTCCCTTCCAAGGCCTCGCCGTAGTGACGCCACGTCTCGCCATCCACACCTGCGGCGGCGTCTCGCTTGATGCCGAGATAGGCCGTGCGCAGCCGCTCGATGTCGTAGACGTGGTGCAGGAGCGCAGTGAACCGCTGTTGCCTGTCCCTCCCTGCTGCTTGACGTACCCGCTCGAGCGCGCTTGTCGCACTCTCCCGGCGCTGTGTCCGGCGCGCGTTGCACTCGAACGAGTTCCCCTTGGCCAGCCCCCTTCCCTCCACCGCCTCCGCAGCCCGTGTTGCGGCTTTGTTCGGCGGCTTCGCCGGTACTATGGAGCTGTCCGACTTCCCACGACCGTTCGTCATCGGCGTATGTCTTGCGACTTCCCGATGCGCTCTGCCGCCTGCTACGCGGCAGAGGGCCGTGGGATCTCCCGGTTCCCGCACAAGGTGTTTCCATACATGCACCGGGTCTAACGACCGCGCGGGGTCCGTCAGCGCCTCGCCTTGGCGGCGCTTGCGGTGTGGCCTTCCGCTATCCTCGAACGCGTCGGCACCCCGAAGTAACCCACCTTGCGGCGGGGCGAGAATTTCGCGGCTCAATACCGGGCCTGTATGTACCCCGGTCAACGCTTCGCCCTCGCCCTTGCGGACGCTGACGCATGACTTGGGGCCGGTGTGGCTGGCTAGGCCTTCACCGTATGACTCTTTCATTCACACCACCTTGCCGGTTTTACCGGCGCACCGAGGACTGTCGAACCAGAGTGTGCGGATTCGGTGCGACGCAGGAACCGTCCACGACCAGGATTCCAGGATCGGCAACGGTAGGTGAGTTCCGCAGCCGCCGGCCTTGGCGAGCAGCGCAGGGTAGTGAAGTCTGAGGCCGGCTTCAGCTGGCCTCTCTTCACCGGCGAACCGGGGCGCCCTTCTTTTTGGTCGGAGCCTATCTCAGCGGCAGGCACGTGTGCGACGGAGGCAATGTGGGATGCAGTTCGAGGAGGAGAGTCCGAAGCAATATGTCGATATTGCGAGGGCTCCCGACAAAGAAATGCGCCCAGATTGCCCCGTCCCTCCGGGTTGCGGCCAGGACGTGCGCCTGCTTCGTTGCCCGGCTTGACCATATCGACATATGGCCTGCGCCGTGCGCCTCGCATCCATCCCGTCCTGGCCACAACGCATCACGCGCCTGCCGCTGAGATAGGCTCCATTTCTCTATGGGCGAGCAAGAGAAAGTAGCTGGGCCCCGCGATGGGACCATATACTTCTGTAAAAGACGTGGCTATCACGCCTGGATTCCGGCCTCCGCCGGAATGACGACAGACCAGCCATTGACCTATCACCCGCTTCGCGGTATTGCTTGCTCTCCCGCGGGGAAGCAATACCGCGGAGCACGGCGACCCAATCGATGTACAACTAAGGATACCCCCTATGACAAGCACCCAAACCGGAAGAGAAAGCGCGGTATCAGCAGCAGTGGAAGCTTTGCGCAAAGCGATGATCGCTGCCGACAAGCCCACGCTCGAGAAATTGGCTGCGGCTGAGCTGAGTTATGGCCACTCGAGCGGCAGGCTGGAGAACAAGGCCGAGTTCGTCGAGGCCCTGACGTCGGGCAAGTCGGGCTTCTCCGCGATCGAGTTGAACGATCAGACCGTCAACGTGGTCGACAAGATCGCGCTCGTGCGCCATGTCTTCAACGGGACCCGCCGCAAGGAGGGCGACAAGGTGAAGCTGTCCATCCTCACGGTCTGGATGCAACAGCAGGAACAATGGAAGCTGCTGGCACGCCAGGCGGCAAAACTGTAAGCCTGGTCGAGGCTGGGCGCCGATCGGCTGCTGCCAGCGGGCATAAAGAGGATTCCACGCGCGCTCACCAGTAAATAACAAACTACGCGGCTGAGATGCAACAGCACGACAGCAGGGCGGAATGGCGGTCACTGCAGCGGGAGGAGATTCTCGAACCGGACCTGCCGATCATCGATCCGCATCATCATCTGTGGGAGCGCCCGGGCAATCGCTATCTCATCGACGACTACCTGGCCGACGTGCGAACCGGCCACAATATCAGGGCCTCGGTGTTCGTCGAATGTGGAGCCTTCTACCGCAAGACCGGCCCCGCCCTGACGGCGCCGGTGGGCGAAGTCGAATTCGCCAACGGCGTTGCCGCGACGGCGGCCGGCGGGACCTACGGCAGCATTTTGATCTGTGCCGGTATTGTCGGCTCGGCGGATATCAGGGTTGGCGCCGACGTGGAGCAGGTACTCGATGCCCAGATCGCAGCCGCCGGCGAGCGCTTTCGCGGCATCCGCTTCATCACCAAGTGGGACTCCGACGAAGATCTGAACACCGGCCGCTACAACCCGCCCCGCGGCCTCATGCAGGATCGCGATTTCCGCGCGGGATTCGCGACGCTGGCGCCGCGCAAGCTCTCCTTCGACACGATGATCTATCACCCCCAGATCCTGGAGCTGGCCGAGCTCGCCCGCGCCTTCCCGGATACGATTATCGTGCTCAACCATATCGGCGGCCTGATTGCCTGGACGCGCAACTACGTGACCCGTAGGGAGGAAGCGATCGCACAGTGGCGCTCGTCGATGGCGGAGCTGGCGAAATGCCCGAATGTCTTCGTGAAGCTAGGCGGGCTGGGCATGCCCTATCTCGGCCTCGGCTTGGACCAGCTCGAGGTACCCGCATCCTCGGAGCGGCTGGCCGGGACGTGGGGACCGCTGTTCGAGCATTGCATCGACAAGTTTGGTCCCGATCGCTGCATGTTCGAGAGCAATTTCCCGCCGGACCGGGATTCGGCTGACTATCCGATCCTTTGGAATGCATTCAAGCGCGTCGCCGCCAAGTACTCCGCCGACGAGAAACGGGCGCTTTTCTACGGCACGGCGGCGAAAGCGTACCGGTTGCAACTCGACTGAACCCGAGATTGGAAGGATGAAGATGAAGGCGGAAGGATGACCTGCTAAGACGCTTCCGCACTGCGGGGTCTTTCTTCATCCTTCAAAGTGCCCATCACTTCCATCACCCATCACTCATCACTCATCACTCATCACGCCCTCTCGAGCAAACCATGACTGACGCTGACCTCATCAAGCACCTGTGGACGCACAAGACCCAGGACCATCCGTCCTGGTCCGACGAAGACCTGATGATCGAGCGCGGCGAGGGCGTCTACGTCTGGAACCGCAAGGGCCGCAGACTGTTTGACGCCTACGCCGGGCTCGCGGTGGTGAATGTCGGCCACGGCCGCGCCGAGATCGCCGACGCGGTGCGCGAACAGGCTGCGAAGCTTGCCTACTACCCGACGACCCGCCAGTTCTCCAATCCCCCCGCGGCCCGGCTCGCGGCGCGGCTCGCCGAACTCACGCCCGGAGACCTCAAGTACACCTTGTTCGCCGTGAGCGGCTCCGAAGCCAACGAGCGCTCCATGCAGATCGCTCGCGTCTACTGGCTCAAGGTGGGGCGGCCGCGCAAGTACAAGGTCATCTCGCTCACCTACGGCTACCACGGCGCGACGCTGGGGACGCTCGCAATCTGCGGCCAACCCGACATGGTACGCCCCTACGAGCCCCTCGCCTGGCAGGGCTTCCGCAAGGTGGCGGCGCCGTACTCGATGTGGGACCGGGGTGCGGGGACCGACGAGGATCTGGTGCGGCGCTGCGCCGACCGCCTGGCGGAAACGATACGCGAGGAAGACGCGGAAACGGTCGCCGCTGTCATTCTGGAGCCGTGCTTGAGCTCAGGCGGTTGCATCATCCCGCCGCTCGGCTGGCTGGAACGCGTTCGCGATGTCTGCGACGAGCTCGACGTGCTGATGATCGCCGACGAAGTCATTACCGGCTTCGGCCGCACCGGCAAATGGTTCGGCGTGGATCACGAGAGCGTAGTGCCCGATCTCATGTCGGTCGCCAAGGGCATCACTTCGGGCTATATCCCCCTCTCCGCCTCGATTGCGCGGGAGAAACTCGCGGAGGCGTTCCCCGAAGCGAGCCGCGAGGAAAACGTCCATCCGAACACCTATTGCGGCCACCCGGTGGCGTGCGCCGCGGCGCTCGCCAACATCGCGATCCTCGAACGGGAAAACCTGGTGCAAAACGCCGAAGCGATGGGCGCCAGGTTACACGCCGCGCTGGACTCGCGCGTTCGCGACTACCCGATCGTCGGCGAGGTGCGCTCGCGCGGGCTGATGGTGGCCATCGACTTCGCCGACCCCGGGCGCCGCGACCGGCCGCTCGGCCGGGATCGTGTCGCGAGCCTCAACACCCGCGCGCTCGACAAGGGCTACATCGCGATGGCGAAGGACAGCGTGCTCCGGCTCGCTCCGCCGCTCTGCATCACCGCGGGCGAGGTGGATGAGCTTGCGCAACTGGTCGGCGAGACCGTGCGCGATCTGCAGGACGAAGTGACGCGCTCGACTCGCGGCCAGGTTACGGCCGCGTAGCGGCGGACAGTGACGACTGACGCCGCTGCGCTACTGACGTTGTTTCGACCGGATTGCCGCTTTCAGAACCTCGCAGCTAGTTGTCTGTCGCGACACGGAAACCGCGACTATAGAGGCGAATGGTAGTGGGGCTTCCGACGCGGTACGCAACGCGCAAACCCGCAGGAGCGTCATCCCAGGAACCGCCGCGCACCGCGCGCAGGGCACAATCGCCGGCAGTCGCGGCGCTCCCGTCGGTAGGTGCGCCGCTGTAGTTCCCGTTCCAGCAATCCTGCGTCCATTCCCCCACGTTGCCTAACATATCGTAGAGCCCGAACGCATTGGGGCGATAATTTCCCACCGGAGCGGTGTAAGCATATCGGTCATTGCAATTGACGACATTCCACTTGCTCGCGCCAGGCACCCGCGCCCCGGTAGAGAGATCAGCCCCATTGGCATGGTCGCAAGACATAGTTGCGTCATCGCCCCAGTACCGCATCGTTGCGGAACCCGCTCTCGCGGCGTATTCCCATTCGGCTTCGGTCAATAGACGATACTTCTTACCCGTGCGCTGACTGAGCCAACTCGCATATCTGCTGGCGTCTTCCCAACTCACACAGGTCACTGGGTGCGCGTCGTCCTGAGCATAGCCGGGGTTGCGCCAGTCCTTGGTCTGGTCTACTTCGAACGTGGCCCCGGTCCAGACGAAGCACCCGTCACTGCTCTGGCCGGTTGCCTCCGCGAACACCCGGTACTGGCCCCGCGTTACCTCGAACCTGCCTGCAGAAAAACTCTTCACGTTTACGCTGCGCTGCGGCTGACTACGGTTACGAAATTCATCGGCCAGATTCTCGCGCTCTTCCTCACCCGGCACTGTCCCCATCACGAACCAGCCCACTGGAATGACCACCATTTCCGGGCAATCGGCGCATGCCTTGGATACCCCATGGGTAACCTGCATTGCCTCTGCCGCACCGGTTGGAAGGAAACAAAGCAGGACTACCAGCTCAAGAAACAGGCAGAACACCTCCGAAAATGAATGAGATTCCTTTATCTCGCTCGATAAAACTTGGAGGCACTGAGCTACTCCGTTCACGTACGCGACGCTCAAGTGGCCACAAGGTTCATCGCTCACATCCATCTCTCAGCATGGCTGCTCGTTGCTGATTTCTCTCAATTTCTCCGGCAGTCCTGCAGGCCTTTCTACATTCACCGTTCCGATCTTGCCCGGCACTGATACTTCAAGCGCTTCCTTGTCCTCGGACACGTAGATCTCGTTGTGCCGCACGCCGCCTGGGATGAAGAAGGAGTCGCCCGCGGTGAAGGTCGCAACGGTGCCGTCCTCGAACTCGATGGTGAGTTTTCCCTTCAGCACGTAGACGAACTGCATCTCGCAGGTGTGGTAGTGCCAGCCGGTCGGTTCCGTCATGCCCGCGATGGAATTATTCTGGTAGGCGCGCATGCGCCCGCCGGTGGCGCCTTCGAGCCCCAGGTCGCGGTACTTGAAGAAGGGGCGCCGGCCGGGCGCGAAAGGCGTGGTGCTGACGAAGGATTTCAGCAGCCTCATGCCCTGCTGCGTGCTGGTTTCTTCCGACTGCTCGATAGTATCCATCGCGTGAACCTCCTCTTAGTCTAAGCGCTCTTGAACACGGCCATGCACTTCGGCGCGTTGAAAGTCCAGGTCTCCACCCAGTCCAGGATGTCCGCCTTGTAGTTCAACTCGGCCATGGCGCCGGCGAGGCAGGTCCAGTTGAGCACTTCCTGCTGCCCGGCCGCCTCCATCTGCGCGAGCGGCGTATCGCGCCACGCGCCGTAATTGCCGGCGCGCAGGTGCTCGAGCATGACGCGGTCCGATTCCAGGTCGGGATAGATCCAGTGGTTCTTCTCGGTGAGAAAGGCATGCGACCAGCTCGACGAGGCCATGATCACCACCCGCCACGGGCTCTCTTTGAGGACGCGGGCCGTCGCTTGCCCCATTTCGAAGCAACGGCGCGGCGACGGGGAGGGCGGATCCGGTTCGTCCGAGTATTCGGTGCTGCCGCCCCGGTAGCGGATCACCGAACTGCCGTAACAGTTGACCGCCACGGGCACGACCGGCGTATTGAATCCCTTCCGGTCGAGATCGAGGTAGAGCAGCGTGTTCGCAAACGCGTGGCCCAGGCCGTCCTGGTGCAGGGCCTTGTAGGCGTAAGACATGTCTATGCCTTCCTCCAGCAGCCCCTTGGCGAGATAGCGCCCGGCCTTGTGGTGTCCGGGATGCGTGAAGGTCTTGTCGGCCGGTTCGCCCCAGATGTTGGGCCGGCCGCGCAGGCGCACGTACGGCTTGAAATCAAACCGCTCGTACGCGAGCACGCAGAACGGCGGGATGATGTCTTCCTTGAAATTCTCGTACTGGTCGTCGCCCCACATGACGATGAAGTCGGGCTCGAAGGCATCGATCTCCTCGCGGATTTTCCGGAAGGCGCTGAAGACGCGCGCCTTGTGTGCCTTGTGCGCCGTGATGCCTTCATCATCCCCCCACTCCAGGCGCATCGGCTCCGGCCAGTTGGCGGGGTCCCTCATGCGCTCGGGAATCCGCCGGTCGCTGTGTAGCATCCGCGCCAGCGGCCACGGCTTGTGCTCTTCAGGAACCAGTCCCGGCGGATAGTGCGTCGCGCCTATGCCTAGAATCTCTGCCATGATTTATCTCTCCACCAGGTGCCGGTTGATCATGCCTGAGTAAATCATGCGCCGGACGCACGATGTGGGTCAAACCTGGAGCACGGTAGCGGTACCAGCAGTTCTGTCACCAACGGCGGCCTCTGAATCGACAATGAGCTCGGCACGGTTGATACTGGCATCGAGAACCGGTATGGATGGATACCCGGAGGTGATGCGATGACTGACCTGGAATTGCTGGAAGAACTGAAAAAGATCGATACACCGACTATAACGAACGTGGTTGCCACCTATCCGGGACGGCCCCTTTGCTTGGAGATCTACAACCCCTGGACGGAGAACTGGTACACGAACAACACGCTCTCCTGCTGGTATCCGGGGCTGGGGCCCATCGCGGGCTATGCAGTGACCTGCACCTACGGCCTGCCCGACCCGACCTTCAAGAGCCTGACACTCATGAACGTGCTGGAAGCCATGGACAAGCTCGGCAGGCCGTCCATATTCTGCTTCCAGCAGAAGTTCCCGGGCGACATCGCCGACAAGGTGGGTCTGTCCGGTGGCAACATGACCTCTTCAATGCGCGCGTGCGGAGCGGTCGGCGCGGTATCCAATGGCCCCTCGCGCGACATACACGAGATCCGGCCGATGAATTTCCAGTATCTGACTCGCGGGATTTGCGCGGGCCACGGCCCGCAGGCCGTGCACGCGGTGCAGGTACCCGTGAGCATTGCCGGCATGGATGTGGCGCCCGGCGAGATCGTCCATATGGACGAGAACGGAGCGGTGAAATTCCCCGCCGACCGGCTGGAAGACGTGGTGCGTAATGCCAAAGCGCTGCTCGCCGAGGAGGATGAGCGTGTAGGGCAGCTTCTGAAGGCCCGGGGGCTCGATGCGGTCAAGGCCATCATGGGCGGGCATCAGTACATGAGCCCGAAGGCGGAAGGCGAAAGTCGGAAGGCGAAAGTGAAAAACAAAGGAGCACCATGAAACCTGGTTTCAGATCAGTAGGCTGCGTTGCGGTGGCGTTGTCGATGTTTGCGGCGGGCGTGGCGCAGGCCGCCGACAACTATCCGAACAAGTTTGGCCGCCTCATCCTGCCCTTCGGCCCGGGCGCGTCCACCGACATCATCGGGCGCATTTTCGCGCAACGATTCAGCGAGGCGTGGGGACAGACACTCGTCGTCGACAACCGGCCGGGCGCCGCCGGCATCATCGGCACCGAGACGGCAGCCAGGGCAGCGCCCGACGGTTACACGATCTTCACCTACGGCATCAATCAGGCAATCACCGCCGGCCTCCACACCAAGCTGCCGTACAACCATCTGCGCGATTTCACGCTGATTTCGCTCTACGCCACGATGCCGAACCTCCTGTGCGTCACGCCGTCACTTCCGGCCGCAAACGTCGGAGAATTCATCAAACTCGCCAAGGCCAACCCCGGCAAATTCAAGTATGCGTCGTCGGGCATCGGCGCCTCGCCGCATCTCACCATGGAGTTGTTCAAGTCGATAGCCGGCATCGACCTGGTGCACATTCCGTACAAGAACGCGTCACAGGGCTACACCGACACCATGGGCGGCCAGATCCAGGCGTTCTTCTTCAATCTTCCCGGGCCATTGCCTTTCGTCAAGGCTGGGCGCCTGCGGGCACTCGCCGTCACGTCGGCGAAACGCGCCGAACAGGTGCCGGAAGTGCCCACCATCATGGAATCCGGAATACCCGACTTCGAAGTCACGGTGTGGCAGGGCTACGCCGTGCCGAGAGGCACGCCGCAAACCTACGTCGCGAAGATCCATGCGGCGATGATGAAAGCTCTCGCATTACCCGACCTGAAGCAGCGCTTCTTCGAAAACGGCGTCGCCGCCGCGCCGATGACGCCCGAGGCTTTCACGAAATTCGTGCATGCCGAGACTACGAAGTGGCAAAAGGCGATTGCTATTTCCGGAGCAAAGGTCGAGTAAGTACCAGCCGCCAGAGCGAGGTCAGCTCCGCGGCGCGCGCAGCGTGGAGCGGGTCGGCGGCGTCAGCGACCTTGGGATGATACGGACGGACGTCGGTACGCCCCGCGACCGTCAGTCCCGCCGCATCGAAGGCGGCCAGCAACTCCGCGCGCGAACGCAGGCCCAGGTGTTCGGCAATATCCGAGAGCACCAGCCAGCCTTCGCCGCCCGGTTCCAGGTGCGAGGCCAGCCCGCCGATGAATCCGCGCAGCATGCGGCAATCGGGGTCGTAGATGGCGTGCTCGAGGGGGGAGCTTGGCCGCGACGGGATCCACGGCGGATTGCAGACGATGAGGTCAGCCCTTCCCTCGGGAAAGAGGTCGGCCAGCACGACTTCCACCTGTCCGGCCAGCCCGAGCCGCGCGATGTTCTCGCGGGCGCACCCCAGCGCGCGCGGGTCCTGTTCGGTAGCCACGATGCGCGCGACGCCGCGCCGGGCGAGCACCGCTGCCAGCACACCGGTGCCGGTGCCGACATCGAAGGCCAGTGGTACCTCGGGCGCCGGCAGCGGCACCGTGGCCACCAGGCCCACGTACTCGCTGCGCACCGGCGCGAACACGCCATAGTGGGGGTGGATGCGGCCGCCGAGCGCCGGGATCTCGATTCCCGCCTTGCGCCACTCGTGCGCGCCGATCAGGCCCAGCAGCTCGCGCAGTGAGGTCACCGAGCGTTCCTGTCCCGGGCCGTAAGCTTCAATGCAAGCCTGCCGCACGTCGGGCGCGCGCTTGAGCGGCACGCTGTAGTCCTCCGCCAACGGTACGAGCAGCATTCCCAGCAGGCGTGCGCGCTGGGAGCGCGCCTGACGATAAAGATGAAAAACCTCAGTTGGCAAAATGGTTGGCAGAATGGTTGGCAAAATTGTCGGGGCAATCGTTGGCGATACCGCGGGCAATGCCGCCGGAGAGGAGCGCCGCGCCGACGGGCGCTGTCTGCGGTCAACGCGCCGCGCCAGCGCCTGCAGCAATTGGCGCGCATTCTGGAAATCACCTCGCCACAGCAGCGCAGTGCCATCGCAGGCCAGGCGATAGGCGGCGTCGGCTGTCATGCGGTCGTCGGCGATGACCACGCACCTGGGGGGCGGCGCTCCGCGCTCGGAGCGCCAGCGGGCGGTGCGGGTCTCGCCGGCTTCGCTCCAACTCACAACCGGATGCTCACTCACCGGGATACCTTACAGCAGTTCGAGGTAGACTATTTGCTGGAACGGACCATGGGGAGGAATGCATGAGTGCGATTCGATTGTTGAGCGCATGGGCGGGTCTCATCGTGTTCGCGTGCGGCACGGCGGCGTGGGCGCAGGCGTACCCGTCGAAGCCGGCGCGGGTCGTCATCGTGTTTCCTCCCGGCGGCGCGACCGATATCGTGGGGCGGATCGTGTTTCAGAAAATGAGCGAGCAGTTGAACCAGCAGTTCGTGATCGACAACCGGGCCGGCGCGAGCGGGACGATCGGCGCCGCGATCGTGGCAAAGAGTCCTCCCGACGGCTATACCATCATGGTGTATTCGGCGACGCTCGTCGCCAATCAGCACCTCTATAAGACACTGCCCTACCACGCGCTCAAGGACTTCATCGGGATAACGCCGGTCGCGCGGCTGGTGGGCGTGCTCGTCGTGCACCCCTCGATGCCGGTGCGCACGATAAGAGACCTCGTGACCCTGGCTAAAGCGCGGCCCGGTGAGGTCAGTTACGGCACGGCCGGCGTCGGCGCCTTCCAGCATCTAGCGACGAGCCTTTTCGCCAACATGGCGGGTTTGAAAATGGTTCATGTCCCCTACAAGGGCGGCGGTCCGGCGGCCGTTGCGACGGCGGCCGGCGAGGTACAGATGATGCTCACGCCGATATCGGAGGTCCTCCCCCACGTCAAGACGAATCGCGTGCGGGCCATCGCGGTGTCTTCGGACAAGCGAACCACCCAGCTCCCGGAGCTCCCCACCATCGGGGAAACCGTGAAGGGTTACGAATTCATCTCGTGGATGGGTACTTTCGTCCCGGCCGGCACGCCGAGGCAGATCGTGGACAAGCTCAACGCCGAGCTCAAGAAGGCGGTGGCGGATCCCGATGCCGCCGCGAAGCTTTCGGCCCAGGTGCTCGACCCGATGTATATGACCCCTGAGGAGTTCGCCAAACTGCTGAAGTCCGAGCACGACAAGTACGAACGTGTCGTGAAGATTTCGGGCGCTCGCATCGAATAGACCGTTAAACCTGGACGCTACGCGCCGGGTTGGCGCGAGCCGGAGCGCGGAGCAGGTGGCCGCTTGCGGGTGCGACCGCGGAGGCTCGCAAGCGGCCGACGTGATGTCTATATCGCTTGCGATAACGCTTCAGAGGCCGCGCGCGTTCGAACGGACGCGCAACGCGCCGTTCAACACGCGGAAATACTCCCATCACCTATCACTTGTCACCCATCACGAATAGGAGAACACCCATGTACGCCGTCGTGGTTCCACTCAAGGTAAAGCCGGAGATGCGCGAGAAGTTCCTGGCCGCGGCCCTCGACGATTCGACTTGCTCGGTGCGCGACGAGCCAGGCTGTCTGCGCTTCGACGTGCTCCAGGACAACACCGACCCGAACAAGTTTTTCTTCTACGAGGTCTACCTCGACGAGAACGCTTTCAAGGCCCACCAGGCGAGCGCGCACTATCCGCGCTGGCGCGCCGCCGCTGCCGAGGTCCTTGCCGAGCCCACCAACGCCAGCCGCTGCACCACGGTATTTCCGAAGGACTACAAATAGCGAAGAGGAGGACATTAATGGCTCAACGGTCCACTGAGATCCCGTATTTAATGGATCGCGCCGCAATCCAGGACCTGCTGGCGCGTTATTTTCAAGGGCTGGACCGCGGCAGTCCCGAGCAGGTCCGCGGTTGTTTCACCGACGACGTCCGGGCCCATTACGACAAAAGGACTCCGACCAAGGGGGTCGAAGAGCTGATCGACAGTCTCCAAAACTTCAACAAGCTGAGAGACGGACGAATGAGAATAACGACCCATTTCATGGGCAATTTCAACCTCACCCTGCTGCAAGGTGACGTGGCGGAAGCAGAAACCAATGCGATGGCGTTTCTCGTGGAACCGGGGAATGGCGCGGACTTCGTAGCCATGCGTAGCCTGCGCTATCTCGACCGGATGCGCCGTGAGAAAGACGGCTGGCGGATCAGCGATCGCATACACACGCTCGACTGGAGTTGCCAGGTGCCCGCGAGCTTCGCCATCACGCTGGCGCAGCGGGTATCGGCCTTTCCGGCGAGAAAGGCGTGATAAGGGCGCTATCGGTCGACGGGAATACCGGCTTGCTTGATGATCCTAGCGGTTATCGCGATGTCGGACTTGATGAAGGCCGCGGTGTCCTGCGGTGAGCCGCCCACGATTTCCACACCCTGGTTGAAAAACCGCTCCTTCACGTCTGCCCTGCCAAGGACCCGGTTGATTTCATCGTGCAGCCGCTTGATGATCGCTTGGGGAGTGGCAGGCGGTGCAAAGACGCCGGCGGTCGCTGCCGACTCGTACCCCGGCAGGTTCCCAGCGGCGGCTACGGTCGGCAAGCCGGGCGCCAGAGCGGAGGGTTGCGCGGTACTCACCGCCAGCGCCCTCACTTTGCCCGACCTGATGATGGTCGTCACCGTGGCCGACGTGCCGAACATCACCTGTATTTCGCCGGCGAGCAGGGGGGCGACCGCCCCTCCGCTGCTTTTGTAGGGAACATGCACGATGTTTACCCCCGCCATGACCTTGAACAATTCCGATGCGAGGTGAGTCGAAGCGCCGATCGCGCCCGCGCCGTAATTGAGCTGTCCCGGCCTGGCCTTCCCCAAAGCGATCAATTCCTTGACGGACTTTACCGGCAGCGAGGGATGCACGACCAGGATGTTGGGCGAGCGGCTCACCAGCGTGATCGGCGCGAAATCCTTTACCGGGTCGAAGGGCATCTTCTGGAACAGCGGTCCGCGCCAGAGACCGTCGGTTATGACGAGTATTGTGTAACCGTCGGGCGGCGCTTTGGCCACCATGTCCGAGGAAACGATCGTGCTTCCACGATTGTCCACGACCACGGTCCAGCCCACGCTGTCGGTGAGTCCTTGCGCGACCGTGCGCGCCGCGAGGTCCGTGCTGCCGCCAATCCCGGTCGTGAGAAATCGTATGGGCCTGTTCGGATAATCCTGTGCGCAGGCCGCGCCCGCGCCAAGAACCGCGACTACCGCCGGCAACATCCAGACAACGAGACACGGTCTCGACATAACTGCATTCTCCCCCCCAATTTGATTCCCGGGTAGCGCATACTTTAACCGTTCCGGAGGAGAGGCCGTGATGCGCTGCGCGATCGAGGCACGCCTGGGGGTGATCTTCTCAATTGCGGCCGCGGTCTGGATGTCCCCGGTCGCGTCATTGGCGCAGACTTTTCCCAGCAAGCCCGTGCGTTACGTCATCCCGTTCGGCGCGGGCGGCTCTCCCGACGTCGTCGGGCGCCTGCTCGCCGACCGCCTGACCCGGCTGTGGGGCCAGCAGGTCATCGTCGACAACCGGGTGGGCGTTGCCGGTGTGCTCGGCACCGCGTACGTCGCCAAATCTCCGCCCGACGGCTACACGCTGGTCCAGTGCAATATCGCTTCGAGCGGGATCGCCGGGTCGCTGTTTGCGAGGATGCCCTACGATCAGCTGCGCGATTTCGCGCCGGTCACGCGCATCGGCATGACGCCGAACCTGATTACCGTGCACCCGTCGGTCCCGATGCGATCGGTCAGGGAATTCGTCGCCTACGCGAGGGCCAACCCGGGCAAGCTGAGCTACGCCGCCGGGCTGGTCGGCACGTCGCCGCACCTTTCGATGGAGTGGTTCAAGTTGATGGCGAAAATCGACGTCGTGCATATCCCTTACAAGATCGGGGCGCAGGGGATCTCCGACAACGTCGCGGGCCAGGTTCCCGTCGGCATCGCCAATTTCCCGGCGTCTTCGGCGCAGGTTCAAGCGGGACGCCTGCGGCCGCTCGCGGTTACGAGCGCGAAGCGCGCCGCGCCGCTTCCTTCGGTGCCGACGATCCAGGAGTCAGGCTACCGCGGCTACGAGGTCAACTCGTGGTACGGCGTGTGCGCACCGGCCGGCACGCCCCAGCCGTGCTCGACAAGCTGCACGCCGATATCGCTGCAGTATTGCGCACGCCTGAATTTCAGCAGCGGATGGACGAACTGGTGGTGGTCGGCGGGGGGATCAGCCGGGAAGAGTTCGACCAATTCATCCGCGCGGAGATCGCGCGCTGGGCGCAGGTAATCAAGGACGCGGGGATTTACCAGCTGTAGCACGCAACGGCGCCGTGATGGAGTGATCGGATGACGGTGATGAAGTGATATAGGTAGCTGCCCGATAGTAATGTTCCGCGATGTCCTGTCACTGGTAGCATCATCTCATTAGCCGCGTACCTGAGCCCATCACCCATCACCATCACCCGTGAGAAACGCAACATGACCCACCATTTCGGCGTTCTCATCCCTTCAACGAATACCACCGTCGAGACCGAGTTGAGGCATCTGCCCTCCGGCTATCAGGCGCACTACGCGCGGCTCCTGACGACCACGCCGGGACATCCGTTCGCGCCGAGCCGGGACGAGGACATCGACTATCAGTCAAAGCTGCTCGGCACCGCCAAGGTGAAGATGGTGATATTGATCCAGACCTCGGCGAGCCTCTTCGCCGACGATTACGACGAGACCACCATTCGGCGCATGAGCGCCGCCGCCGGAGTGCCGGCGATCACCTCGGCCCAGTCAGTGGGTCGAGCGCTGCGCGCGCTCGGCGCGCGCCGCATCGGCCTCGTCTCTCCCTACTCGGAGGACGTCAACGCGCGGGCGCGGCGCTACTTCTCCGGAAGGCACGGGCTCGAAATTTCCGTGGTTGACGGCTTTGCGGCCACCGATTCGTATGCGATCGGCAAGCTCGAGCCGGAAAAAGCGCGCGATTCCTTCGCCCGCATCGACCGGCCGGAAATAGACGCCTTTGCGGTGCCTGGCGCGAATTTCCCGACGATGGCGTCGATTGCTGCCTGGGAGCGCGAGTTCAACAAGCCGGTGGTCACTTCCACCCAGGCGTCGGTCTGGGCGATGGCGCGCCAACTCGGCGGCGACCGCATCACCGGCTGCGGGCGCCTGCTCGACCTGATGCCCGCCGGTTGATGCGGGAGATCGGAAGGTCGGAAGGTCGGGAGGAAGCGAACTCTTCCGCTCTTCCGCTCTTCCGCTCTCACGTTCTCACGCTCTCCCGGAATTTGAGCAGTTGGACGCCGACCAGCAGCGCCGGGACGCCGCACACGATGAAGCCGATGCCGTAGCTGCCGGTGAGGTCGAGAAGTCCTGAATACATGAGTGGCAGGGCCAACGCGCCGACCTGGCCGAAGGAGAGCACGCCGCCGGTGACGCCGCCGCGCATGCCCTCTGGCGCCGCGCGGGCGGTTTCGGCCAGAAGTATGCCGTGCCAGGACAGCGCCGTGGCGCTCAACACGCAGGCGATGAGGCCGACCAGGAGCGTCGGCCAGCCCGCGCCGCAAAGCGCGAGGAGCGCCACGCTTGCAGCCATGCCGAGGGCAAGCCCCGCCATCATCGTGCGCGGGGTGACATAGCTGCTGCCGAGCCAGCCCCAGACAATGCGGCCGGGCACGGCGACCGCCACCGCCACCGAAAAAACGAAGCCCGCGGCCACGGGCGTATAGCCGATCGTCGTCAGGTACACGACGAAATAGGCCGTGACGGTCGCCTGCAGGCCGTTGAAGGCAAGGCAGGCGAAGGACAGGGCGCGAAGGCCGGGCGTGCCGAGCACCGAGGTCAAGGTCGACTTGAAATCCGACAATCGGAAGGCGTGCGTCGGCACCCGGTCGTCATCGAAAATCCTGCGCAGAGGCTGCAGCATCAGGACGAAGACGGCGCACGCCGCCGCGCTCAACAGCATCGTGAAGCGCCAGTCCTTCCATTCCGTCAGTTGCGGTCCAAGCAACCCGGCCAGTAGCAAACCGGCCGGCACCGCCGTCTGCTTGATGGAGAACACCAGGGGCAGATAGCGCGGCGAGGAGACGCGGCTCAACAGATGCGAGCTGGCCGGCGTGGATACGGACCCGCCACTTCCGCAAATGATCGCGGACAAGACAAGCGCGAGCGGCGTTCCCAGCGCCGCCAAAGCGGTGCCGGCCGCTACCATGGCGAGGGAGATCTGGCTCATGCGCAGGGCGCCATGGCGCACGATGAAGCTGCCGCACCCGAGCTGCGCGACGAGAGAAGCGGCGGCCGTCAAGCCGAAATAGATGCCGATCCAGGCCGGATCGATGCGCAGATCCGTGATGATCGCCGGCGCGATCACTGCAGGCAGCGCTCTGCCGAGCGCAATGAAGGTCTGCTGCAGGAACATCGACCCGAGGGCGAGGAAGAGTTGATTCACCGGAGCATGGTTTGCGTCAGCCAATTGCGCGCCGCCGCTCTTGCCTCTTGGATCGGCTCACTCTGATACATCACCTTGCGGCGCGCTCTCAGAATGATGAAGCACCACTTGCTGCTCGCCGGGTCGCGCTGGGCACCGATCTCCAACGTCGCACGTTCTGGTCCTCTCGCCACGTGTTCTGCTCTCAAGAACTAGATCAACAACACGTGCGCTGGTCTTACACCGCTTTCTTCGCGCGCAGAGCGGTGACCGCCGCCTGGTCGTAGCCCAGGCCTTTGAGTATCTCCTCGGTATGCTCGCCGGGCTCGGGCGTATGCCCAAGCTTGTCCGGCTGCGGGTAACGGCTCAGGTGGATCGGCTGGCCGACGACTTTTTGCGCGCCGTATTTCGGGTGATCGACCGGCTTGGCGATGCCCAGGTGCTGCACCTGCGGGTCGGCGAACACCTTGTCGATCGTGTTGATCGGGCCGCACGGCACCCCGGCTTCGTCCATCTTCTTCACCCAGTAGTCGTTGGGATGGCGGCGGACGATCTCGACCACGCGCGCGTTGAGCGTCGTCCGGTTCTTCTGGCGCGCCGCCGGCGTCGCGTAGTCGGGGTGGGTGAGGAGATCGGCTGCGCCCGCCCCTTCGCAGAAGCGCTTCCACGCCTTGTCTCCGGCGGCGGCGATATTGATATAGCCGTCGGCCGTCTGGAACATGCCGGTCCCGGTCCCGGTCGGGTGGTTGTTGCCCTCCTGGCCGGGGACCACGCCGCCGATCAGATAGCGCGCCGCCTGGAAATCGAGCATGTAGATCTGCGCCTCGATCAGCGAAGTCGAGACCCACTGACCCTCGCCGGTGCGCTCGCGGTCGAGCAAGGCGAGGACGATGGCGTTGGCGAGCAGCAGGCCGGCGGAGGTGTCGTTGATCGCGATACCGACGCGCACTGGGCCGCCGCCGGGATGGCCGGTGATGGACATGAGCCCGCCCATGCCCTGGGCGATCTGATCCACGCCGGGCCGGTCGGCGTAGGGGCCGTCCTGGCCGAAGCCGGAAATGCTGCCGTAGACGATGCGCGGGTTGATCTTCCTGACCGCTTCGTAATCGACGCGGAGCCGGTGCTTGGCCGTGGATCTCATGTTTTCCACCACGACGTCGGCGGTCTTCGCCATCTTGAGGAAGATCTCGAGACCTTCCGGCGACTTCAGGTTGAGGGTCAGGCTGCGCTTGTTGCGGTGCAGGTTCTGGAAATCCGGACCGCTGCGTCGGCTGCCGGTAGCGTCGACCTGCGGGCCGCCGGGCTCTTCGATCTTGATGACGTCGGCGCCCCAGTCGGCGAGCTGGCGCACGGCGGTGGGTCCGGCGCGGTGCGCCGTGAGGTCGAGGACTTTGAATCCGTTGAGTGGCAAGCGGGTCGTCATTGCGCGTCCTTTACTGGCAGATCGCTCGCACGATACCGCAGATCGCGCGGCCTCTTACCTGTCGCTTCGAACAGGTATGTGAGGTACACAATGTGGATTCGCATGGCGCAATAAGGACTTGCGCCAACGACCTACCACGCAGGTGGATCAGGGCTTCCAGGTGAACGCGCTGCCGGCGGCGAAGTTCGCGGCGTTCATCCGCACCGAGCGGAACAAGTGGGGGAGGCTGGTGAAGACCCTCGGCATTCCGCAGAACTGACGGGGCCGGGCTGTCTCATCCCTCATCCCTCAAGGCGTATCTATTCCGGCTTGATTCCCGCCGCCTCGATCACCGGCCACCACTTCCTGATCTCGGCCTGCTGAATGCGTGCTAGCGCATCGGGCGTCTGCTTCTCCCGCGTGGCGATTTCCATCCCCTGGGTCTCGAGTCGTTCGCGAACCTTCGCGTTGGCGAGGGAAGCGATCACCGCCCGGTCGAGGGCACTGACGATGTCCTTGGGCGTTCCCTTCGGCGCGTACAGCCCCGACCACAGCGAGAACTCCAGGCCGCCCTGGTAGCCGGCCTCCGCCATGGTCGGCACTTCGGGCAGGATCTTCAGGCGCTGGGCGCTGGTCACGCCGAGGGCCTTGATCGCGCCCGAGCGTATGTGGGGCGCAGTCGTCGCGGGATTGAGAAAGCCCATCTGGATCTGTCCGCCCAGGAGGTCCTGCATGATCGGACCGGCTCCGCGATAGTGAACCGTCTCGAAGCGCGTGTTGGTCTGCTTGCGCACCAGCTCGTCGAGCAGATGGGGCGGACTGCCGATGCCGGCGCTGCCGGAAGAGGCCTTGTCCGGGTTGGCCCTGAGCCAGCCCACGAGCTCCTTGTAGGTGGTCACCGGCACGCTCTTGTGGACCGTGAGCAGCATCGGCGCATCGGTCAGGAAGGCAATCGGCGCGAGGTCCCCCACCGGGTCGTAGTCCAGCTTCATGAGCTTCGCAATGGCGACCTGGGTATTCCAGATGCCCAGCAGCACCGTGTGGCCGTCCGGCGTGGCGCGCACGACCTTCGCGGAGCCGATGGAGCCGTTGGCGCCGCCCACATTCTCGATCACGACGTTCTGCCCCAGCGGCCCCTGCATGCCCTCGGCCAGCACCCTGCCGACGGCGTCGGTCAGGCCGCCGGGCGGATAGGGCACGATCATCAAAACCGGCCGGGTCGGATATTTCTGCGCCCATGCGCCCATGACCGCGGCGAGCGCAAAGACAACGATAGCCACCAGTCTGGAAATCATCGTGCTCTCCTCGCAGGTTCCGCCACGCCCGCCGTGGCGGTCGTCTTTTCTTTCCGGCCAATCTACGCCTCACGCCCGGGGAGGACAAGACGCCTCAGTCTGGCCGGTAAGACGCTCCAGTTACTATCGAGGCATCGGCAGGCATTCCATGATCTCCACGGAGTCGCCGGGGAATATCGTGAAGTGCGGATGATTCTCGAACATCCTTGCGGCGGCTTCGTGCGATTCGGCGCGGACGACCGTATACGCCGCCAGGTTGTTCTTGGTGTCCGAGATGCCTTTGGCGGAGATGCGCTTGGTTTTGCCGAGGGGCGACCCGTTATCGACGATGTCCTTCTGGTGCGCCGTTACCCATTTCCCCCACGCCTCCATGCCAGCCTGTTCCCGCGCCTTGCGTTTCTCCGCATCCAGCGTGTCCCACTCTACGCGTGCTGATGCGGAACCAGTGTAAACAGCCATGAAGTTCTTCATGATCCATTCCTTTGAGTAAGCGGTACATAGGCTGACTTCGTAGCGTATGGATTGTTCCTGCTTAGAGCGCTGGTTGTGCCGCGAAAGATCGAGGTCTAAGCCGCGAATCCGCTCCGAATTGCGCGGGAAATACCGGGATTTCCGTGGCTTGGCGCGGTCCGACCCGGCTAGCTAGATTCCGCGTAACAACCATGCGTGGTGGCCGTGCGTCCGCCATCCACCACAATGTTTGCGCCGCTCACGAACGACGCCGCATCCGACGCCAGGAACAGCACGACCGGCGCCACATCCTGCGGCGTGCCCTGGCGGCCCAGAGGTGTCACAGCCACTCTGGATTTTTCTACCGGCGTCGCGGCGATAGTGCTTTTGCGCGGGCCGGCGGAGGAAATGCAATTGACGCGGATATTGTACTTGCCCAGATCGTGCGCCATCACGTGCGTGAGCGGCAGCAAGCCGCCCTTGCCGGCAGAGTAGGCTGCGATGGACGGATTGCCCAGAACACCGTCGATCGATCCGTGATTGATGATGGAGCCCGAACCGGCTTTCTTCATCAGCGGCAAGAATGCGTGGGAGCACAGAAAGGCCGAGGACAAATTGCGCCCGATCATGGTTTCCCAGGCCTCGTGCGTTGTCTTCTCGAAAGTCTGCCGGATCGGATCCCGCCCCGCCACGTTGAACAGGATGTCTACCTTGGCGAGTGTTTTTTCCAAGGCGCTCGCTACGGCCCGCACCTGGGCCGGATCGGTTACATCGGCATGAAAATACGGTAGCTCGAACTCATCCATGCGCAGAACGCGCGCATCTTTCAGTTCTGCGTTGTCGTCGATGCAAATCACTTCGGCGCCTTCGCGCGCGAACATCAGCGCCGTTGCGTGACCAAGACCCCAAGCGTCGCCGGCAACCACAGCTGTCTTTCCTGTGAAATTCATCGTTAATTCCCCTTTATGGAGATCAGTCAGCGTCAGAGTAACATTCGCGCATGCTGAAAACCTTACTCTGACCCCAGCGGGTCCACAGGCAAACGAAATGAATAGAACGGACAGCGCGCGGCCCGCGCCCTTCGAAGACCGCTTCATCGAAGCGAACGGCGTGCGGCTCCACTACCTCGACTACGGCACCGCCGGCCTTGCGCCGATGCTCTGCCTGCACGGCGGCGCGGTGAACGCCCACTGGTTCGATTTCGTCGCCGCCGGCTTTACCGCCGGCTACCACGTGCGCGCGCTCGATCAGCGCGGCCACGGCGACAGCGCCTGGGCGCAGCCGCCGGACTACAGCTACGAGCGCTATGCGGCGGACGTGGCGGAGGTCGTGAAGCAGCTCGATCTGCGGGATTTCGTGCTGATGGGCCATTCGATGGGCGGGCTGGTGTCGCTCGTCTACGCGGCGACCTATCCCGGCCGGGTGAAGAAGGTCGTCATCGTCGACTCGACGCTGCTCCAGACACCCGAGCGCGTCGCGGCGCTGCACCAGGTCGGCGGGCGCGAGGGCAAGCGCTATGCCGCGCACCGGGATTTCGTGGAGAATTTCCGCGTGCGCCCCGCGGGCACGACGGCGGCGCCGGAAATCCTGCGCTACCTTGCAGAACGCAGCGGGCGGCAGCAGCCCGATGGCTACTGGCGCCACAAGTTCGACCGCAACGTGTATGCGAAACGGGTCCTGTTCGACATCCCGCCGCATTGGAACCGGATCGGGGTGCCGGTGCTGCTGGTCAAGGGCGGCCGCAGCGAGCGCATCACGCCTTCAATCGTGGCCGATGCGAGAACCCGGTGGCCCCACGTCGATCTGGTCGAAGTGCCCGGCGCCGATCATCACGTCACGCTCGAGAACCCCGGCGGGTTTGTGGCTGCCGTGAGGGCGTGGCTGGGACGTCAGGGATAAACATTTTTTCACCAGGAGGATATCCATGTATGCCGTCGTGGTCCCGCTCAAAGTGAAGCCTGAGATGCGCGAGAAGTTCCTGGCCGCCGCCCTGGACGATTCGACCTGCTCGGTGTGCGACGAGCCAGACTGCCTCCGCTTCGACGTCCTCCAGGACAACGCCGACCCGAACCGGTTTTTCTTCTACGAGGTCTACCGGGACGAGAACGCCTTCAAAGCCCACTAGGCGAGCGCGCACTATCCGCGCTGGCGCGCCGCCGCCGCGGAGGTCCTGGCCGAGCCCACCAGCGCCAGCCGCTGCACGACGATATTTCCGAAGGACTACAGGTGACTTCGTTCAGCCCGAGACCGGCTTGATCCGTGTCGAAGGATCGTACTGCGCTTCCAGGCGGTTGCCGTGGCGGTGCACGAGGCGCCACTCGCCGCCCTCGCGACGGAAGACGTGCGTCACCCGGTTGCTCCATCCCGTGACGCCTTCGACGGCCGCCATGCGCTGGTTGGTATAGGTTTCGATGTCGGTCACAAAGAACATGTCCGGCGTTACGACGGTCGTGACGTTTTCGTAGCTCACGCTGCCGCCCTTGAACTGCCGGCCCGCCCAGTCCCAGCGCTTCTCGACCGCGTCCCAGCCCTTCTCGTAGCCGCCCCAGCCGAAGAAACTCGTCGCGTCCGCGCCGTGCGAGTACAAGGCCTTGATGGCCGAGACGTCGCCCGTCGCAACGTCAGCCATGGCGGCATGAAGCCGCGCGATGGCTTCGTTTACCGAGGCATCGACCGCGGCTTGATTATTGGTGCTCTTCATCCAATCCTGGCGCGCGCGGCTGGCTGGTCACAACTCCTGGCCCGGGGGCAGCCCGCACAGGACGCGCCCGTAGGTCGAGCCCCACACGTCCCAGTTGAGCGCGAGATGCTGGCCCGCCGCGTGAACGTCGCGCAGCAGGCGCTGCGCCTCGCTGTCGAGGTAGATGTTGCCCGCGCCCGCCCCGGCGAAGAGGCGGTCCACGGCGCCCGTGCACTGGCCGGCCGCGTAGGCCATGTCGCGGCGGTTGCGCGCCCGTTGCTCGGTGCTCAGCTCCCCGCCGCGCCCGACGATCTCCATGGCTTCGCGGCAGTCGCACAGCATCAGCGCGCGCGCCGCGTCGATCGCCGCGGCCGCATCCGCCACCCGCACGTGGATGGCGCCTTCGTGGGGCGCGCGGCGCTCGCCGGAGGCCTTCTGCCGCAGGCCCTGCACGACGAGCTGCAGCGCGCGCTCAGCGATGCCGATCAGCGGAGCGGCGAGCGAGAACGGCACCGTCGCGTGGCGGGGCAGGCGGTAGAGCAGCCCGCCGTTGAACGCGTGGCCCGGACCCGTTCCGTTCCTCAGGTCGCGGTCGCTCAGGGCGCGGTGCGCGGGCACGAAGACTTCGCCCTTCAGCTCGAAGTCCTTGCTCCCCGTGGCGCTCATCCCCATGACGTGCCAGGTGTCGATGATCGTGTAGTCCGTCCTCGGCACGAGGAACATGGTGAGCTCGGCCGGCGCTCCATCGTTCGCCGGCGGCACGAAGCTGCGCACGAGCGCCCAGTCAGCGTGGTCGCAGCCGCTGGAGAACGGCCAGCGACCGGAGAGACGGTAGCCGCCGTCCACCCGCGCGGCTTTGCCGGTGGGCTGGAAGCCGGAGGAGATCAGGCTGTCGGGCGAGGCGCCCCACACCTCCTGCTGCGCCCGGCCGTCGAACATGCCGAGGGTGGCGCAGTGGTCCGAGAAGATACCCTGGATCCAGCCGGTGGAGCCGCAGCCTTCCGCTACCGCGGCGGTGACCAGGACGGCTTCGTGGAGCGGCAGCTCGAAACCGCCCAGGACCGCCGGCTGCAGCGCGCGCAGCAGGCCGGCAGCGCGCAGCTCGGCCATGCTTTCCGGCGGGACGCAGCGCGCTTTTTCGGCCGCCGCCGCCCGCGCGCGAAACCCCGGCGCGAGCTCGCGCGCGCGGGCGAGCAGCTCCGCGCCTTTGGCAGTGGATGCAGTTCCGGTATCAGGCACTGGATTCGCGCGGGAATCCGACTTACCGCGCCTGGGCAATGTAGTCCGATGGAGAACGCCAGGCAAGCGGCACGGGCAGGCGCGCCGCCCCAATCAAGCGGCGCGCATGGGTGGTGGCTTATCGGGATCTCGGCTCGTAGGGGCTTAGGGGACAGACCACTAAGGCAGCGATGATTTAGTCAGGTGGTTCTACGCGCTTAGTGGTCTGTCCCCTAAGACGCTCCCTCCCCTAAGACGCTCCCCTTGCTGTTCGACATCCCGCCGCATTGGAACCGGATCGGGGTGCCGGTGCTGCTGGTCAAGGGCGGCCGCAGCGAGCGCATCACGCCTTCAATCGTGGCCGATGCGAGAACCCGCTGCCCGCAGGTCGATCTGGTCGAGGTGCCGGGCGCCGATCATCACGTCACGCTCGAGAACCCCGGCGGGTTCGTGGCTGCCGTGAGCGGCTGGCTGGGACATCGATGAACGTGGAATGTGGATGGATAGGCCTTATCTCGCGGTGCGCACCAGCGTCAGGCTTGCCTAGCTTGGCAACACGCAAGACCTGACCCCAACGTAGGACCGATTCATCGCGTCGACTATGCCCGCGTCAGCGTTTTATCGCGACCGTCCGCGCCGCCGTATGCTCGAAGCGCAGCTTGCCGCCTTCCAGGCGCAGCCCTATCCCCGCGCTCGCGCCGCGCCGTGCCAGTTCGGTCATCACAACATCGAGCGGCGCGATCCGCTCCGGCGCTGCGGTGATCTTCATCCATTCGGAAAACTCGCGATGATTGGTCCACGTGATGGCCTCTTCGATCTCGAGCCCTGCGCCGGTGAGCGATCGATGCAGCTCGCTTTTTGGCAGCATGCGCACATGAGAAGGATCGCGCAGGATTTCCAATGCGTTGTGCAGCGCCGCCTCGTCCGGCGCCTCGGCCGATTGGACATCGACCGTGATCACTCGGCCGCCGGACTTGACGACGCGAGCCATCTCGCGAAATGCCGCGGTTGGATCCTGAAAGTGGTGCACTGCCGAGCGTGACACGACGACATCGAACGATGCATGCTCGAACGGCAACGCTTCCGCCCGGCCCGGTGTGAAGAGCACGTTCGCGAGTCCCGCTCGATCGCAACGCTCGCGCGCCCTTTCGAGCATCGCGGGCGTGATATCGCAGCCGACCACTTCACCCGCCGAACGAGCCAGCGCCTCGACGACGATACCCGGACCGCAGGCGACATCGAGCACGCGCGAGCTCCTGGTCAACCGGCCGGCATCGCAGATACGCGCGATCACATTCGCGTCATTGAAGATCGCGGCCTGCGCCATCACGTCCGCCTGCCGCGAGAACTCGCTGCGTATCAGTTGTTCGTGGTCCGACATCGCGATAACTCCCTAAGCTCGCGAAAGTGGAGCCGGGTTCAGATTAGCCGAAAAGCCGGACCCGGCCCCAATTTCCTAGACAGCCCCGGTTCTCTACAACTCATGCAAATGCGACACTGTATGCTCCTCCGACGTGACAAACTCCAGCAACGCCGCCCGCCCGCTGTCTGTCGCCTTCCGCGCTCGGCCGATCGCGGCCTTGATCTCACCGGGATTGGTGACGCGCTCGGACCAGCCGCCCATGGCTTTGCCCATGTCCGCATAGTTGCCGCCCAGGTCGCGGGTCTTGAAGAGATCGTGCGAGGTCTTCATGTGCCGCGTCTCGACCGCCATGCTGCTGTTGTTGAGCACGATCGTGCAGATGGGGATGTCCGCGCGCACCGCCGTCTCGAAGTCGAGCCCCGTCATGCCGAAGGCGGCATCGCCCATGAAGTTCACGCAGAACTTGTCCGGCGCGGCGAGCTTGGCGCCCATGATGAGGCCCAAGCCAGTACCTAACTGGTGTGATTTGCCCCAGCCGATGTAGGACCGCGGCCCGCCGGCCCGATAGGTCGGGCACATCTGGTAGCGCGGGCTGCCGGAGTCGTGGGTGACGATCGCATCATTCGGGTCGATCAGCTCGTTGAATTCCGCGATGACGCGGTAGGGATTGATCGGGGTCTCGTCGGACTGGGTCTTGAGCGACCACTTTTCCACCCACGACGCGCGCAGCTCCGCGATTTTTCCCTGCACCGCCTTTCCGTCGCGCGCCTTGCCCTTCAAGACCTCCTTGCACGCGTCGACGAACTGCCGCAGCACCAGCTTCGCGTCGCCCAGCAGCGGATGGTCGGCGTAGTAGGCCTTGTTCAAGTCGATCGCGTCGGCGGTCGCGTGGATGATTTTCTTCCCCGTGGGGAGGGTGGCGCACATGTTGTGCTTGGAGAGCGAGGAGCCGATCGCGAATACGAGATCCGCTTCCTTCAGGAAGTGGAACGCCGCGCCGTTCATCGCCGCCTCGGCGCTGCCCAGCGCGAGCGGATGGCGCTCGGGAAACGCGCTCTTGCCCGCGAGCGTGGAGTAGACCGGGATCTGCGCTAGCTCGGCGAGCTCCACCAGCTCCTTCGTCGCATCGGCGTAGAGCACGCCTTGCCCGGCCTGGATCACCGGGCACTTGGCGGCCAGCAGCGCCTTGGCCGCGGTCAGCACGTCCTCCGGATTCGCCTGCGCTCTTGCGATCTTCACCGGGCGGTAGTCCGCCACCACCGCCGGATCGACCTCGGCATTGCCGACGTCGACCGGCACCTCGACCAGCGCCGGACCCGGCCGGCCCGAGCGCATCTGGGTGAAGGCGCGGCGCAGCGTGTCGCCAACCCGCTTGGGCTGATTGACCTGCTCCGCGAACTTGGTGACGGACTCGTACGTCCGGATGGACGAGAAGTTGGGAAAGACCCGGTCGCGGTCGAGCGGATGGCCCAGCGGCAGCAGGAGCATGGGGACGGCGTCGGAGAAGGCGGTCGAGACGCCAGCGAAGGCATTCTCCGCGCCCGGGCCGTACTGCATCGCGAACGCCCCGGCCGGACTGCCGTTCTTGACGCGGGTCCACCCGTCGGCGATACCCACGCCGACGCGCTCCTGCCGGCAGATGACAGGCTTGATGCCCGCTGCGGCGGCGGCCTCGATCACCGGCGTGGTGGGAAATGACGGAAGGATGTTAATGCCTTCGCGCTTGAGTATCTCTGCAATGGCGTCGATCGTTCGCATGTGGTCTCCGTCCAGGTAGTGTCCCCCCGTTCCCGGGGACAAAGTCGCATTCTACGTGCGATGAGCGTGCTACAGTTCAAGCGAGCGCTCGTCCGGGAGTCTGAAGTCGTCTCAAAACGGTATTGACAGATGAACGGGATGAACAAGATGAAAATGGAAAACATCCTGTCTATCCTGTTAATCCTGTCGGTTTTCGGTCTTGAGTTGAGCTGGCGCGGCGATCGCGCAGCGATTAGGCCGGCTGGGTATCCGGTGCGGCCGATCCGGATCATCGTTTCCGTGGCACCCGGCGCGGGGGCCGACGCGATCGCGCGAGCAATAGCTCAGATGCTGGGCGATCGCTGCGGGCCAGAATGCCGTGGTCGATAACCGGCCCGGCGGCACCGCCGTGATCGCCACGGAACTGGTCGCCAGGTCGGCGCCGGACGAGGCTGAGCAGCGTGTACCCGACCGGCATGCGCGTCGACCGATAGGAATACCGGTCCCGATGGCTAGCCCGCTTCGATTGGCTGTCGGGCGTCCGCGCGCCGCTTCACCATGCTCACCACGAGTTGCGCAGCTCGCGCAGCTTCAGAAACACCGTGCGCTGATCCGGCTTATCGGGAAGATCGGGAAACGCTTCGCGTAGCTTTGCAATCACGCTCGGACTGGACAATCGAAAGAAGGTATTGACCTCCCGCTCGACACTTAGCGTCGAGACAAAGGCCTTGTCGGGATCCTGGCCCTTTACCCGTTCGAGCATCTCTTGCGCCCGTTTGTTGTCGGGCTCGCGGCTCAAGGTGAAGCGCAGGTTGTTCTCGATGTAGTCATGCCCCGGATAAATCAGGGTGTTCTCAGGAAGCTTGGCAAGCTGCTCGGAGAATGTTTTGTAGAGCTCTGCGGGGTGACCGCCGTTGTGGCAGTTCCCGGCGCCGGCATTGAATAACGTGTCGCCGCAGAACAGGGCCGGCTTCTCGGTGTGCGATAGCAGGCACACGTGGCTCATCGTATGGCCCGGCGTGTCTAGCGCTTCGAGCTCCACCGTCTTTCCGACCTTGATGATGTCGCCCGCGCCCAGGCCGCGGGACATATCGGGGATTTTTGCCTTGGCGTTCTTGTGAGCGAGGATTTTTGCCCCGGTTTTTTGCGCCATGGGCCCGTTGCCGCCGGTATGGTCGCGGTGTTCATGCGTATTCAGGATCTGCGTGATCTTCCAGCCTGCTGCCTTGGCAGCATGCAGGCATTTCTCGTGATCCAGGGGGTCGATGGCCAGGGCTTCTCCGGTTTCGGCGCAGGCGATCAGGTAGTTGAAGTTCCGATAGGAGTTGGCGGTCCAGATTTGTTTGACGATCACGGTAGCGTCCTTTACGAGGGGAACCCGGTAATGATAGCGCCTGATGAGGTGGCCGAGGATGGAGGCTATGCTGCTCAGAAGAAATGGATTATCAGACCGAGCGTAAGTTAACGCAGAAACGCCGAGCTAAAGAAGATCAAGGAGTCGCGAGGTTGTTGGCATAGAGACTCGTTGTTCCACGGATTGCCGATCACGCCGAGGTGATTCCTCGTCTAAGTTCAGGACGTTGCGCTGATCCGACCGGGATGACCGGCGTGATAAGTGATAGGTGATCATAGGTGATAAGTGATAAGTGAGGGTGGGGCCCGCTCGATGGTTTGCGGTGCGCCCTGCATCACCCAGCACCCATCACCCATCACCGATCACGGTATCGAAGGCCGATCTACCTGGCCAATACGTTCATGACCGCGCGCGCGTCGGGCTGTTTTTCAAGTGCGAAAACGGCGTCCTTGATCGCTTCCGCGCGTGGGCGATCGACCGCCATCTGCGCGTTCTCAAAAAACTTCTGCACGATCGCTTCTGCGGCTGCCGGCTCATCGGGATTGATCTCGTTGCGCTCGCGCAGTTTCGCGCCGTTTTTCAGCGTGACGATCACTTCACCGGTGCGTGTCTTCGGAAAGCCGGCATTGGGGTCGATCTCGTAGTGCACCTTCTGCGCGAGGGCGAGCAGGGCAGGCTCGGTGTACGCGGGTTGTTCGATTTCCTCGAGCCCGAAGCGCTTGCGCGTCAGGCACGCCGCCATTCCATAGGGCAGGCTGAACTGCGCGATATAGCTCGATTCCGGACGCCGCTTCGCTTCCACGGGCTCGCAGACGAGCTCGCGTGCCACGTCCGAGACCAGCGTATCGACGCGCTCGACGTCCTCCGGCTTGAAGGGATGCTCATTCGCGATCTTGATCGCGGCGTTCATGAAGGCGTGCGATTGATGGCATGCCGGATAGAGCTTCACCGACGAGCGCGCGAATTCCCATTGCTCCCCGAGCCCATGAGTGGCGAGTGACGGATCGCCCTTGGTGCGCAGCTCGGCGAGAAAGAGATTGTAGAAACCGAAGCGGCCCTCGTACGCCGCGTCGGGTCCGAGGAAGCCGCCTTCCGCGAGCGCAGCCGCGGTAATCCCCGATGCGGCGGCTGCCCCGGGATGCAGGCGCTTCGTCCACGTGCCGTCCAGCATCGGCTGCATCGTGCCGCCCGCGAGGGAAAGCGCGATGCCTTGCGCCCGCTTGAGCTTCTCGCGATCGAGTCCGATCAGGCGACCCGCAAGGAGCGAGCACGCCATCGCGCCGCAAATGCTCGTCGGATGGAAGCCGACCTTCTGGAACCCGCCGTTGCCGGCCATGCCGATACGCGCGGCGACCTCGAGTCCGATCACGAGAGCAGTCAGAAGCTCGTGTCCGTCCGCCTTCGTGTCCGCTCCTATCCCGAGCAGGCATGGCACGTTGCTCGCGGTCATGTGCACCGCGCCCGGCAGATACGTGTCGTCGTAGTCGAGGCCGTGCACGAGGATGCCGTTCATCATCACCGCGTCTCGCAAGGCGAGCTTGCGATCGAAATTGATGACGGTGTGCTCTCCCCAGCCGAAGCGGCTCAGACCCACCAGCGCTTTCTTCGCGAAATCGTATTTCGAGGATGCGAGCGCGATCCCGACCGCGTCGAGCATGAGTAGCTTCGCACGCAGGCGGATCGGCTGTGGAATGTCTTCATATCTCAGCTCTGCAGCGAAGCGCGCAAACGTTTCCGAAATGAACATCGTTCCTCCCAAGTTCGTCGCGAGCCCCGATCCGAAACGCTCATAGGACCCTAAATCGCGTCAGACTATGCTGTTTTTGAGATCGGTTCTAGCCATCGGATATCTCCAAGCGTATTGTCTATGATCAAAGCGGTCCGCAAAAACCTGGTGTCTTTCCGTGAATACGGCGCCTTCATCAACGCATCCAGCTGTGACGGCTACCAGTGAAACGATAAAGTGGCCCGATCGGCGCGCGAAGGATATGTGGCTACTCTCCGAGGCCGGGGACTTCTGGCTCGTCGGCGCCGGTGGCGGCATATTGCTGGTCGTTCTGGTCCTCGTCTTGTACCTGGTGTGGCGACCGGGAACTCAGCACGGCAGATCTTCTCCTGGGCGAGCTCCACCTCGGCGCAACCTACGCCGCCGTCGCCCGCGGTAAGTTATGGCGGCGTATGCCTCTGGAGATCGTGGTAGTCCCGCTTGGCATCCTGGCGGCAACGTACGCCCTGACTTACGGCGGCTATCCGATCCTGGTCGCGACCGCGACGGTGTACTGGGCCGCCTGGCATCGTGCTCGCCAGAACCTGGGGATCGCGCGCCATTACCAGGTCCGTATGGGCGGGGCGCTGTCGTCCTGGCACAGCCGCCTGTTTCGCGCCGCCGTCTACCTGCCGATGGCTGCCGGAGTGGCGTTCTTCGCCAGCACCTCCGCGCTACACGAGGGAGACGAATACATTGGCCTGGGGCTCGATCCCATCTTCCTCTGGGCGCTCGGCGCCTTGGCCGTAGCGAGCCTCGCCGCCTACCTGGCGTTCGCGGCGCGCTGCCGTGGGTGCGTGCACCCTGGCGAACGGTGGCTCGTCGTGGCGAACGCGCTCGCGTTCGGGAGCGCCTACGTTCTGGGCGCCTGGACCATGTCGTTCATCCTGGTGCTGGCTCTGCATCACGAAATTCAATACTTGTGCTTCACCTACGCAATGGCACGGCGTTCCAGTGGCGAGCGGGTCACAGGCCGCCGCGCCGAGATCCGGCTGATCGCTTCCTTCGCGGTCTGGCCGGTCATCGGTCTCGCGAGTTGGGCGGCGTGCAAGCTCTCGGATCTTCCGTGGCTCGCCCCGTTTCTCGTGGGCGGCCTGCTTTGCCATTACTGGCTCGACAGTCGCATCTGGACGGCACGCGCGCGGCGCCTGGCCAACCGGTAGCGCTTTTCGGGTTACCGGTCCGATCGCGCGCGGTAAGACGAAGACGTCAACGCTCCGAATAGCGCCGGGCGAGGGCTCTGGGACCTTTAATGACGCGGAAACCAGCGGCTGTTACGATGAACGGTCCACCTGCATGATCTGGAGCGCGGCGATGGCAGATTACGGCCCACGGTCTTGATCTTGACGAAGTGCGCGACGCCCTTGCGCACGACATGTTCGGCGCGAAGCCGAAACAGCGCAGGGCGCAGGTATAGCGCAGCCGCGTCCGGGCGAAGTTTCACAGACACCCATAGGAATTCGAGAATTCAATGAAGACGAAGATCGATCGAGTCGAAGTGTTTGGCGTGGCGATGCCCCTGAACGGGACGTTCACGAGCGGCGGCATCTCCAAGGACGCGACGAAATGTGTCGTGGTGCGCCTCACCGCATCGGACGGCACGGTGGGCATCAGCAGCATCGAACCGTCGGCCGGCGCCAAATCGCCTGGAACAGCCGCGGAGCTGGCGGTCGCGATCCGGGACCGCGTCGCCCCCGCGGTTATCGGGCAGGATCCGACCAACATCAACCGATTGATCGAACTGCTGGATGGACTGACGCCAACGCAGCCGGGCGCCGGAGCCGCCGTGGAAATGGCGTGCGTCGAGCTCGCTTCGCGCATTCAAGGGGTGCCGCTCTACACGTACCTCGGCGGTGCCGCAGCGACCAGCGTGCAATTCAACGGCTGGATTGGAATGCTTCCGGCTGAAGAAGCGGCGGCAGAAGCGCAGCGCTGGCTCAAGGCTGGGTTCCGCTCCGCAAAGATCAAAGTCGGCAGCGGTGTCGAAGCGGACCACGACCGCATCGCAGCCGTTCGCTCGGCGGTCGGGAGCGCGATGAAGCTTCGCATCGACGCCAACATGCAGTACGACGCCGACACATCGTTGAGACTTGCCCGCATGGTCAAACAATACGACCTGCAGCTTTTCGAGCAGCCGGTGCCCAAGCAGGATCTTGCGGGAATGGCGCGAGTTCGCAGAGAAGGCGGCATTCCCGTGATGGCAGACGAATCCATCAGCGATCATGAGAGCCTGATAGCGGTCATCAAGGCCGACGCGGCAGACTTCGTCAAGTTCGGTATCAAGCAAGCCGGGGGTATTCTGCGCTCGGCGCGCATGCTGGCGACCGCGGAGGCGGCGGGCCTTCCCGTCGTCATCGGCCACGGCTTCGGCCTCGACCCCAGCACCCTCGCGGAGATCATGCTTGCCGCCTCATCCCGCAACGTGCTGCCCGGGCTCGAATGCGTGGGTCCGCTCAAGGTGGTGGATACGGTTGCAACGACGCGCCTCGATATTTCCTCGGGCAGTCTCCCGTTACCGGGCGGGCCGGGTCTCGGCATCAGCCTCGACGACAAGAAACTCGAACAGTATCGCCTGCACTAGAGCGCCAGATACTGCGTCTCAGGTACCACGTCGCAGATATTGCGTCTCAGATACGACGTCCCAGATAAGGCGTCCCCCGGCCACCTAAAGCGATGCGTCCTTCAACACTTCACCTGAGACGCTTCACCTGAGACGCTTCACCTGAGGACGCTTCACCTGAGACGCTTCATCTGGGAAGCTGAAACAAGGCGAGGTACGTGATGACTGTTGCGGGCGAAATTGCGGCCTTCGTGACCAGACAGAGCTACGCGGATCTGCCTCCCAAGGCCATCGAACACGCGGAGATGCTCATCTCCAGCACCATCGCCAGCGCATCGCTGGGCTCGACGATCGAATCATCCAGAATCATTCGTGCCCTGGAGCTGGAGCGCGGCGGCAAGCCCGAGGCCACCCTCTGGTTCGGGGCAGCGGAGAAGCTGCCGGTCGCGGCGGCAGCACGCGTCAATGCTTTGATGAGCGACGCGGCGGCTTCGGACGACAGCGATCTGCGCAACATCGTCCATGCCGGCACGACCGCGTGCGCCACTTCACTTGCCGTTGCCGAGAAGACCGGCGCCAGCGGTCCGGACGTGCTTGCCGCCATCGTTCTCGGCTACGAAGTGGCCGGACGGATCAATGGCGCGATGATCGGCGGCCTGCAGAAGAAAGGCTTTCACGGCTGCATCGTCGCCAGCTTCGCCGGCGCCGTTGCGGCGGGCACGCCTGATGAAGCTGAACCAGCCGCAAATGGCGCAGGCCATCGCCCTCATCGCGACTTCGATGGGTGGGCTGCACGCCGCGGCCAATACCAGCGTCGCGCGCGAGTATCACGCAGGACTTGCCGCGCTGCTGGGCGTAAATGCGGCGCAGGCGGCCCGATTGGGCTTCGTGGTCGAGGAGAAGATCCTCGAGACCAAGGGCGGCTTTTTTGAAGTCTATGGCAATAAGCCGGACGTCGCGGAAGTCACGCCGCGATTTTGGCAACCGCTGGAGCATCCTGACCGACATGGGCATCAAGCTCGTGCCCGGCGGCCACCCCAGCCACGCGACCGCCGAAGCCGCGGCCAATGCCGCTCGCGCCGGCAACGTCTCGCCGGATGACGTCGAGACGATCACCATCTCCCGTCCCGGCTTCACGGCATTGACGGGTCCGCAGTATCCGACCGATCTCATCGGCATTGCGCACAGCCCCGCGTATTTTGCCGCGGCCGGCGTTGCCGACCGGGACTACACCTGGGCCCACGCCTTCGAAGACAAGATCAACAACCCGGTGATCCGCGGCCTGCTCGCCAAAGTGCGGGCTGGCGATCCGCCCACGGAGCACCTGGAGCGCTACAAGTCGGGTGCGATCGTGACGATCACGACCAAAGACGGCCGCAGTCATTCGAGCACGGTTTACGCTCCCAGAGGCGCCGCCATGCTCGGCATAGCCTGGGCCGACGTCGAAGGCAAGTACCGCACGCTGGCGCCATTTGCGAAGTTCTCCGGGGAGAACCTCGAAGCGAGCATCAAGGTGATCCGCAATTTCCGTGAGGTGAAGAAAGTTTCCGAACTGGTCGGCTTGCTGCGCTAGCCCGCATGTTTCGCAGGGGTGGTGCGGAAATTGTGTGCGTCCTGATTTTTCCCCATGAAGATCTTTTACGGCTGGCGCATTGTGATTGCCGGCGGCGCGCTGCAGTTTCTGCAGAGTCTGCTGCTCAACCAGGCTTTCGGCGTCTACCTTGCGGCCCTGGTCGAGGATCGCGGCTGGAGCAAGACCGCCGTTTCCGGCGCAGCCGCGCTGAAATCGACGGAGGTAGCGCTGCTCGGCCCGGTGCTCGGCTGGATGGTCGATCGAGTCGGAGCGCAGGGCATCGTGCGCGCCGGCGTCGTTATCTTCGGCATCGGTTTCATGCTCCTGAGCTGGATCGATACGCTGGCCGGCTTCTACGCGGCATTCGTGGTGGTCGCGCTCGGCGCGAGCATGTTCAGCAACTTCCTGGTGAGCGTGACGATCATCCAGTGGTTCGAGAGACGGCGTGCGCGCGCGCTCTCTGCGCTCCAGTTCGGCGGTGCGCTCGGCGGTATTTTCGTGTTCCTGGTTGCCTGGTCTGTACAAGACTTCGGCTGGCGGGCGACCGCCTTCGCCTCGGGCGTCATCGTCATCCTGCTGGGCTGGCCGCTCGCGCGGGTGATCCGCAGCCGCCCGGAGGATCACGGCGAAACGGTGGACGGCGTGCCGCCTTCGCCTAGAGAACCCGGGCGTGGCGAAGCGCCCTCACGGCGGACGTTCAGCGCGCGCGAGGCGCTGGGTACCAGCGCTTTCTGGCTGATCTCGCTCGGCCACGCCTTCTCGCTGCTGGTGGTGACCGCCGTGAACGTGCACGCCATCACTCATATGAAAGAGGGCCTGGGTTACTCGCTCGCCCAGGCCACGCTCGTCTTCACGCTGGTGACGGTCGGCCAGTTCTTCGGCGTGATGCTCGGCTGGGTGATCGGCGAAAAATTCGAGAAACGCCTCGTCGCTGCCGCCTGCATGCTGATGCACGCGGCAGGCCTGCTCATGCTCACCTATGCTACCGGCCTCCTCATCCTGGCAGTTTCCGCGCTGGTGCACGGCACGGGCTGGGGACTGCGCGGACCCTTCATGCAAGCCATCCGCGCCGACTATTTCGGCCGGAGCTCGATCGGCACGATCATGGGGCTGTCGGCAATGGTCACCGTTTTCGGCAATATCGGCGGACCGATCCTGGCCGGCGTGTTTGCCGATTGGTACGGGAACTACCGCGTGGGTTTTACGATCCTCGCCGTGCTGGCCGGCGTGGGATCGTTGTTTTTCCTGATGGCAAAGCCGCCACGCTAACTGACAAGTGACGAATAATGGTGGGGTCATGCGCCATGGGTGATGCGTAAGGCAATCACCAATCACCCATCACAGGTTTTATCGGGGGTCCATGAGCTCCAACCCGCTTTTCGTGATGGCGTGGGCCGCCTCCGGGGACGTGAGAAATTTGATAACCGCGCGAGCCAGCTCTGAATCCCTCGCGCTTGCGGCGACGCCGGCGGAAAATACTGAAACTTTCTGAACTTCCGGCGGCAGCGGTGTTATGTGCGCGATCCCCGGCACGGGCAGCAATTCGCTCATCTGCTGGAAGGCGATCTCCGCCTCTCCGCGCGCAACCACGGCGCCGGCGCGCTCACCTCCACCAATCAGGCGACTCTTACTCATCACCTGGTCGGCGATTCCCAGGCGTTGGTACAGTTCCGTGGTGAGATATTGGCCGCTCACGCTGGCGGAATACGCGATGGATTTCGCTTCCAGGAGCGTACGTCTCAAGGCATCGACCGAGCTGATGTCCGGCTTGGGTGCTCCCGCCCGCACTGCCACACCGATGGATGAGCGGGCAAGGGGCGTATAGCCTTCCGCCAAAACCAGGCCCTCCTCGATGAATTGCCGTAGCAGGGCATCTGCAACGATGACGATGTCCACGATTTCGCCGCGTTTCAGCCGATTCGGGATGGAGTTTTCACCCGTCCCTATGGACGTTGAGGCGGTAACGATCGTTTTCTTCGTCAGGCGTTCCAATTGCGGGAGCAGCGCAAGATGCGCCGCGGTAAAGGCGCCCGAGGTCATAACCCTGATGTCGCTTGCCGTAGCGGTCATAGTGGCATCCTGTCACTTCGTGACATCCCTCCTCGGGCAGGAGGGAAGAACTGCTGCACGTGACGCAGTCACAAAACTCACTCCCATATGTGCACGCCCCACGGCGTCTTGCCAACCGGAATCGTCTTTACGACCACGTTCTTCACGGTATCTATCACCGAAACGCTATCGGACCTGCCGTTCGCGACGTAGAGCTTGGCGCCGTCACGGGTGATCGCCATGTTCCACGGCCGCTGGCCGACCGGGATCGTCGCCGTGACCTCGTCCTTGGCGGTGTCGATCACCATGACGTTATGGTCGCCGCCGTTGCTGAGATAGAGGCGTTTGCCGTCGGGATGCATGCTGAGGCCGTTGGAGCGCAGTCCCGCCTTGATCGTGCGCAGGATCTTGTGCTGGCGCGCGTCCAGCACGTACACGGTATCGGCCCGCTCGCACGCGACATAGGCCTTGGCGCCGTCGGGCGTGAAGGCGATGCCGCGCGGCCGCGTGCCCACGGTAAGCTGTGTCAGCAGCTTGCGTCCCGCGACGTCGATGACCTCCAGCTTATCGTCCTCCTCCGCGCTGACGTAGACGAAGCGCCCGTCCGGAGAAAACACGGCGTGTTCGGGATTCTCACCCTTGATCTTGATCCTGAACGCGACCTCGCCGGTCGCCGTGTCGATGAAGATGACGCTGTTGGTAAGCTCGACCGCGGCGTTGACCAGCCTGCCGTCCGGCGAGATATAAACGCCTTCCGGCGACTCGCCGAGATCGATCTTCTTCACCACCGCGCGCTTTTCCAGGTCGATGACCAGCAGCGCGTTACCGCTCTGCTCGGAGACGTACGCGAGCTTGCGCGCCGCGTGGATCGCCGTGCCGCGCGGCTTCCCGCCGGTCTTGATCTCGCCGACGACCACGTCTTTGTCGGTATCGATCAGCGAAATGGTGCCGCCGTTCTCGTTGCCCACCAGAGCGAGCGCGCCCCAGGCGGGGGCCACGGCCAACCAGGCCACCGCGATCAGAAACAATCGACTGATTCGTTTAGCATCCATCGCAGGAGCTCCGTCTGGTTGATAGGTGTCAAGAGCGGCGCGGCCAAGCGCCGATTCAGGATTTCGTCGGGCCCGGGCCCGGCGAAATCCTCCACATGCGCTGGAACACGCCGTCGCGGTTGATGAGCAGGTGCTTCAAGGCGCCGGCGATGTGGATCGCGATCAGGGTGATGAAGGTGATGACCGTCACGAAATGCACCTGGCTCATGAGCTCCTTCAGCGCAGGCGACTCCCAGCCCCAGTGCGGAAGCCGCATGCCCCAGTAGATGATCGGGAACTTGGTGAACGAAGAGCCGAGATAACCCGACACCGGCATCACGATCATGCAGACGTAGAGCAAGATATGGTTCGCCTTCGCCGCGATGCGCTGCCACGCGGGAACGGTCCCGGGCAGCGGCGGCGCGGGATGGGTAAACCGCCATAGAAGGCGCAGCAGTACCAACACGCCGATCGTGATACCGATCGACTTGTGCATGTTGAACCAGTACACCCGTATTCCGGGCGGGCTCTTCGGAATACCGATCATCCACAAGCCGAGCGAGATCTGCGCGAATACGGCGACCGCTATCAGCCAGTGCAGGAATTTCGCGGTGGCGGTGTAGGACTCGAGTTTGCGTAGGAAGCTGGCGCTTAGCACTTAGCGTCTGGCACTTAGCTAATTGACTAATCGCTACATCGCTAATTGCCAATTGCTAATCGCTAATTGCCAATCGCTAACCGCCTACTGCTTCTCTCCTGCCATCACGTACGCCCACAACGCGTCGATCTCGTCGGCCTTGAAGAGATCGCCCCACGGCGGCATCTGGTTCTTGCCCTTGACGACCGACGTCACGAAGCGGTTCTTCTCATCGGGCGGAAACTTGCGCAGGTCGAACGGTCCCTGAGGGTCCATCATGCGCGGGCCATGGCATGGCGAGCAGTTCTGCGCGTAGATGTCCGAGCCCCTCTTCACCTGCTCTTCGGGAAACTGCCCGGTTGCCTGGGCGAGCGCCAGGGCGGTGAGTGCGGCCAGGGTGAGGCTCACCGCCAATCACGACCGTCTTGTCGATCGCCATTCAGCGTTACTGGTCAAACAGTGCAAACGTCCAGACCGACCCGCCGAGCGGACTGTCGGGCAGACCGCGGCGTCCGGAAGCGACGCCGCCGATGCCCGAGAGCACCGTTACGTATTGCTTGCCGTTCTTCGTCCAGGTGATCGGCTGGGCGTTGACGCCGGAACTGGTCTTGAACGACCAGAGAACCTTGCCATCGTCGGCGTCGACGGCAATGACCTCGCCATTGTGCTTGCCCGTGAACAGCAAGCCGCCGCCGGTAGCGAGCATCGCCGAAGCGATCATTTCGCCGTAGAGCGGCGTGCGCCACTTGGCTTTTCCGGACATCGGGTCGATCGCTTCCATGTGGCCGGCGAGTGTGTCCGGCTTGATCGGCGAGTGGACGTTCTCTATGTTCTGGTAGCGCACGCCGGGCTTGAACGGCTTGTGCGGTAGGAACTTGTAGGTCGAGTAGCCGTGATTGGTGTTGGCGTAGAGCAAGCCGGTGTTCGGATTGAACGCGGCGTGCGGCCAGTTCTTGGCGCCGCGTATGCCGGGCCACATCTCGATCGTCTCTCCCGCGCGCAGCTTCTTAGACATCCTCCGACTCGACCGGGCGGCCGGTCGCCATATCCACGTGCGTCGCCCAGTTGATCTTCTCGTAAGGCTGGGCCGACAGCAGCTGGCCGTTGGTGCGATCGAGAACGTAGAGGAAGCCGTTGCGGCTCAGGTGCATCGCGACCTTGCGCTTCTCGCCCTTCACCGGGATGTCGCCGAGTATGATCTCCCAGGAATCCCAGTCCCAAATATCGTTGGGCGCGACCTGGTAGTGCCAGACGATCTCGCCCGTCTTGGGGCGGATCGCAAGCAGCGATGCCGCGTAGAGATTGTCGCCCTTGCGCTGCTCCGAGGACCACGGGCCGGCGTTGCCGGTGCCCCAGTAGACGAGATCGAGCTCCGGATCGTACGAGCCCGTGATCCAGGTGCTCGCGCCGCCGTTCAAATAGGCCTCGCGCGGCTCCCACGTCTCGTGCCCTTTCTCGCCCGGGCCGGCGGTGGTGTAGCGGCGCCACAGCTTCTTGCCGGTTGCCGGATCCCAGCCGTCGAGGAAGCAGCGCGCGCCGAATTCCGCGCCGGAGCAGCCGGTGATGAGCACGCCGTTGGCGATCAGCGGCGCCACGGTGAGCGAATAGCCCTCCTTCCACTCGGCGACTTTCTGCTTCCAGACCTCCTTGCCGGTCTTCTGGTCCAGCGCCACGACGTGCGCGTCGAGCGTGGTGCGAAACACCTTGCCTTCGAAGATCGCGACGCCCTTGTTGGAGACGCCGCAGCACACGACGCGCGGCGTGTCGGGGTCGTAATTCACCGGTGTACGCCAGATCAGCTTGCCGGTCACGGCGTCGATTGCGTAGGTCCACCGCGCGTTCGAGACGAACATCACGCCGTCGTAGACCAGCGGCTGTGCCTGCTCGCCCAGCTCGTTTTGCAGCGACACGCTCCACACCGGCACCAGCCGCTTGACGTTCCCCTTGTTGATCTGCCTGAGCGGACTGTAGCGGTGGTGGTTGTAGCTCATGCCGTACGTCACCACGTCGTCGGTGTTCTTGCCGGCATTCGTGAGTTCTGCCTGCGTCGGACCCGGTCCTGTGCGCGGCGTCTGGACCGTAGCCTGGTCGGTCGTGCCGGCGCATCCTGCGAGCAGTGCAACAACAATGAGAAGTTTTTTCATCGTCGCTCTCCCGTGATAATTAGCGAATCATCAAACCGCCGGCAACGCCCGATCCTAGTCCTGAATCAGCGCAAACGTCCAGACCGATCCCCCGCGCGGGATATTGGTGAGCAGCGCAGCCTGCCGCGCGGCATTCACTCCGCCCAGGCCGGACTGGATGCTGACGTACTGCCTTCCCTTGTGCGTGTAGGTGATGGGCTGCGCGTTGACGCCGGAGCCCGTCTTGAATTCCCACAGTATCTTGCCGGTGTCGATGTCCACGGCGATCACCTCCCCCGTCTGCTTGCCGGTGAAGAGGAGCCCACCGGCGGTCGCCAGCATCGCCGAGTAGTTTGGGATTTCCCCAACCGGAGTGCGCCACTTCTGCTTGCCGGTCAGCGGTTCGATTGCGTCCATATGACCGATCGGCGGCGTGGGCGCCGGCAGATTCTCGAAGCCCTGGTAGCGCTGGCCCACCTTGTACTCGACCGGCCGGTGGCGCACGAGCCGCGACACGTGCATCGTGTTGGCGTAGAGCAGCCCGGTCTGCGGATTGAACGCCGCGTGCGCCCAGTTCTTGGCGCCCCACTGGCTGGGCCACAGCTCGATCTGCTCGCCGGCACGGTAGCGCGCCGATACCTCCGTCTCGACCGGCCTGCCGGTCTTCATGTCGACGTGGCTCGCCCAGTTGATCTTCTCGAACGGCTGCGCGGAGAGCAGCTGGCCGTTGGTGCGGTCGAGGACGTAGAGAAACCCGCCGCGCGTCAACTGCATCGTGACCTTGCGCTTGACGCCGTTCACGGGAATATCCGCGATGATCATTTCCCAATTCGCGTCGAGGTCGTACATCTCGTTCGGGAAAAACTGGAAATGCCAGACGATTTCGCCCGTCTTGGGCCGGATCGCGAGCACCGAGGCCGTGTATAGGTTGTCCCCGGGGCGCACCGTCGGATTCCACGGCCCGGCGTTGCCCGTTCCCCAGTAGGCCAGGTCGAGCTCGGGATCGTACGAGCCCGTGATCCAGGTCGAACCGCCGCCGCGCAGATAGGCGTCGCCCGCCGGCCAGGTGTCGTGACCCTTCTCGCCAGGGCCGGGTATGGTGTAGGTGCGCCACAGCTTCTTGCCGGTCTCCGGGTCCCAGCCGTCGATGAAGCCGCGTATGCCGAACTCGGCGCCGGAGATGCCGGTAATCAGCACGCCGTTGGCGATCTGCGGCGCGCCCGTCATGGAAAAGCCTTCCTTCCACTCGACCACCTTCTGCTTCCAGACTTCCTTGCCGGTCTTCTGGTCGAGCGCGACGAGGTGCGCGTCTATCGTGGCGCGGTACACCTTGCCGTTGTAGAGCGCCGGGCCCTTGTTGGAGACGCCGCAGCACACGACGCGCGGGGTGGCGGGATCGAAGCCGACCGGCGTGCGCCAGATCTGCTTGCCGGTTGCTACGTCGATGGCGGTGGTGTACTCGGCGTTGGCCACGAACATGACCCCGTTGTAGACGAGGGGCTGGCCCTGCTCGCCGAAATTGCTGCTGAGCGAGAGGTTCCACACCGGCACCAGGCGCTTGACGTTGCGCTTGTTGATCTGCCGCAACGTGCTATAGCGGTTCTGGCTGTAGCCCATCCCGTAGGTGAGCACGTTGTCGGTGTTTTTGCCGTCGTTCCTGAGCTCTTCTTGCGTCGGACCGGGGCCTGCGCGCGTTGCCTGGACCGGCGGCTGCTCGTCGCTCGTGGTCGCGCATCCAGCGAGCAGTGCAACGGCAATCAGTAGTTTTTTCATTGTCCTCCTCTCGTGGCGAGCGTCGGCAAGTAACAGGAGGCCCCCCGGCGCTCTTCACATTTTGGTATCGATCCTGGCCGCGCGGCCTGATGCGCTAGAAAATCTTAGTCCTGCGGCCCCTTGGTTACAACCTCCGGCGGCCGGAGTTCATCCTCCGGACAGCCGTGGCCCGCGGGACGTCGACTCTGGAAACGGACAGCAGCGCAGCGGGCCACGGCTTAATCAAGAGCGTTTCGGCAGCCTGCCATCGGGTGATACCAGCTTCCTCCCTTTCCTCAATTAGGCGGACTCAAGAACTCAATGGGGGCACGGCGAGGGCGTGAGGGTGTCGCCCGGAATGGCGAGTTTGAGCCCGCCTAGCGCCTGACGCCCGGCGATTCGACCGGCAAGCCGTTCGCGCGCCAGGCGAGATAGAGCTCGAGATCGAGGAATTCTGAGGAGCCGGCGGGCGGCATTTCGGCGCGGATTCCGAAAAGACAGCTGCGGAAACGGCGGTGGAGCGAACCAGCGGCCTGCCATTCGAGCCGGTAGATGGGGTAGGCATTGCCGTGGCCCTGGCTCACGGTCTCGGCCGCCAGCTTCTTACCCCAGTTCCGGTCGTGGCACTGCGCGCACGACAGGTTCATCTGCCCTTGCCGGCGGTGGTAGAGATCATTTCCCCGCTCGAAGTTCTTTCGATTCTGCGGATCGAGCGCGACGCTGACGGGCATGCCGCGCGACTGGTAGGCGACATACGCGGTCAGTCCGATGAGCTCATCCGATTCGTACGGAAGCGGTTCGGCGCCCTGGTTGCGCGCGCGGCAGAGATTGACGCGCCCTTCGAGATTGACGAGCCGCGCGGCGCCGGGGTCGATCCTGGGATAGCGCGTTGCCACGCCTTTCATGCTCTTCTGCGCATCGCCGTGACAGGCCGAGCATGACTTGCCGTTCTTTCCTGCCTCGGCGTTCCACAGCTTTTCGCCCCGCGCCACCCATAGCATGCCCGGATTGCCGAAGTCATCGGCCTGCATGGCGCGCACTTCGGGGCTCGCGAAGTCGAGCCCGGATTTCAGCGGCGTCGGCCGCTGCGGCTCGGCCGCGGATGCGCCAAGAGCGAAGCTCAGCAATAGACAAACCGCCGATGGCCGCCGATGGCCGCCGATAGAAACGAGCGGCGGGGAACGGGCCCCTTCCGGCAAATCATCGGGTCCTTCCCGTTCCCCCCGCACCCCCCATCGCACAATGAATCTTCCTCGCGGGAAACGGATCGGATCTATCACGGTTTCACTACACGATCGTAATGCTGGCCCGCTCGGTTCCGCGGGCGCCAGCATCATCCACCCAGGAGATTTCGATTTCCCCGCTCGCCTCCGCGACGGTGTAGAACTGAAGATAAGGGTTGGCCGCGATGCCCGACCCCATTCTTGCGTGGAAGATCTCCACGCCGTTGTAGCGGGCGACGAGATCGTGAATGACGTTCTTCGGGATACTGCGGCCGCCATCGTCGAACCGAAAGCCGGTCTCCATCGGGTGCTGGATCGCCACCCTCAACTCGATCACTTCGCCGCGCTTCGCCTGCGCCGGCACGTGTACCCTCGCTACCATGCGATACGATCCAAGACTTTCACCGCAGAGACGCAGAGAACGCGGAGGAAAATCGCAATAAAGAATTCACGCTTCATCAGTCACCCACCACTCATCACCCATCACCCATCACCCATCACCCATCACCCATCACGCCTCACCCGTCACTCGTCACACATTATCAGCGTCCAGGCACGCCGATTCGGTCACCTGAACCTCGATCACGTCGTACCAGAACGAGCCGTCGGACATCTGGGCGATCGCCACGACGTGCTGCGTGCCGTTCAACCGGATGCGCGTGACGATCTCCGCGCGCCCCGCCCGCTGGCCCAGGTCGAAATGAGCGATGAGCGGACGGGGATTCTTCTCCGAAACGAGATCGAGGCTGCGCACGTGATCCGCGGCGCTCATCGGGCTCTGCACTTTTACGATCACCGGCACCGAGTGGCCGTTCTCCGCGAGCAGAGGCGTATCGATCTTCACGCGCCCGGCCTGCACCGGCTTGCCCTGCAATACATCCTTGACCGCCGGCACGAGAGCTTCGATGCGCTTCTCCTGCGCCCGCGCGGTGCGTGGCGCGAACCATGACGCTGCCGGCGCGGCGGCCAATACACCGAGCAAGCCGCGGCGCCGGCGAAATCGCGAAACGGGAGTTGCGGTTCTCATACCTGTCCGATGCGGTGTCAGTGCAAGGTCATCAAGTACGCTACGACATCTTCAATCTGCTGGGCGCTCAGCACCGGCCGGCCACGGTATTGTGCCGCCACCCGGTTCAGTCCTTCCACCCGGTAGTAGGACGGCATGATGGTATCAGGGTTCACCCGCAGCGAATCGACGATGCGCAGCCGCAGCTGCCCCTCGGTGAGCCGCGCTGCCGTTCCGGCCAGTGGCGGACCCAGGTCGCCCATGAAGCGCGTACCCGAGTCCGGCACCGCGTGACAGAGTATGCAGTTGGAGTCGCGGCTCGACACGATCAGCTTGCCGCGTGCCGGGTCGCCGCGCTCCGCGAGCGGCGCTGCAATCGCACCGCCTTCTACGCGGTAGGGGACGAACTCCTGCGCCCACGCTACCCCGCAGGTATATCCGAGCGCGCCGAGCAGCAGCAACGGCCGCAAGCCGCTCATACGACCGTGATCGGGGCCGACGCGGTCATGGAATACCCGTTGTCCCCCGTCCAACGGAACGCGATCGTGCCGCTCTCGGTTGCGATCGTCGTGAACGTTATCAGCGGATTGGCGGCGATCGCGGGGTGAAGCTCAGCGCGGAAGATCTCCGCGCCGTTGTAGGTGCACGCGAACTGGCTGATGATGTTGCGCGGGATCACTTGCCCGAGCTGGGTGCGGCGGAAACCCGTTTCCATCGCATGCCCGACCATCGCCTTGATCTCGACGATCTCGCCGCGCCTAGCCGTCGGGGGTACGTTTACGATCGCGTTCGCCACGGTCACCTCAGTCCCGGCACCCTCATGCCAATTCCTCCAGGCAGGCCGCCAGCGTGACCACTACGGATTTGCTGTCGGACCAGAACGAGCCGTCGCTCAGTTCGGCTATCGCGATCACGGTCTGCGTGTCCGCAAGCCGGACGCGAGTCGACATGCTCGCGCGGCCGGAGCGCGGGTTGAGCTGCGCGCTTACCACGTACGGCTGCGGATTCTTCTCCGTGAAGACGTGGATAGCCTTCACGTAGTCGGCCGGTGTCATCGGGCTCTCGACCAGGACGGAGAGCGCCACTGCATTGCCGTTATCGATGAGCGGCGGGAGATCGAGCTTCACCCTGCCGCGGCGGACCTGTGCTCCGCCCACCATCTTCTGGATCGCGTCCTGCATCGCGGCCGGCGTCGCGTGCGCCTGCCCGGAGACGGCGGCCAACTCCAATCCGCCGACGAGGCCGCCGGCTGCGATGAGGAAGTCCCGGCGCGAGGTCATAGTTCAATCAATTGGGAAACGGCCATACCCGTTTCCCGCCATCTGTTCCCCTCTCCGCTCGGGGAGAGCCGCGAAGTACGCGAGAGGCCAGGATAGGGGTGAGGGACTAGGATCGGGAAATGTTCAAAAGCCATTCCCGGTGTCCATATTCCCTCCTCCTATACCAGTTGGATGCCATGGTTCTTCAGCGGGACCGAGCGGATGCGCTTGCCCGTCGCGCGGAAGTACGCATTCAACACCGCCGGCGCGGCCACGCAAATCGTCGGTTCGCCGACGCCGCCCCAGACGGTGCCGCCGGAGGGCATCACGATGGACTCGACCTTGGGCATCTGCGCGATGCGCATCGAGGGGTAGGTATCGAAGTTTTCCTGCTCGATGCGGCCGTTCTTCACCGTGCACTCCTGGTCGAACAGCGCGGACAGCCCGTACACGAACGAGCCCGCGACCTGCCGGTCGATCTGTGCCGGATTGACCGCGTGTCCCGGGTCAGTGGCGGCGACGATGCGGTGGATCTTCACCTTGTTGCCGCCGCTCACCGAGATTTCGGCGCACGCGGCCACGTAGCTGTTGAACGCCATCATCTGCGCCAGGCCGCGATGGACGCCCTGCGGAGCAGGCTTGCCCCAGCCCGCTTTCTCGGCCACGGCATTCAACACCGCGAGATGCTTCGGATGCTTTGCCATCAGCCTGCGCCGGAACTCGAGCGCGTCCACGCCTGCCGCATGGGCGAGCTCGTCCATGAAGCACTCGAGGTAGATCGCGTTCTGGTTGATGTTCACCCCGCGCCAGAAGCCGGGGGGCACATGCGTATTGCGCATCGCGTGGTCGATCAGCAGGTTCGGGACCGTGTAGCCCAGCGTGAACTCCCCGCTGGGGTTGAGACCCTGGAACGTGGCCGGGTCGCGCCCGTTCTGCAGGGCTTCCGGCCGCACCGCGGCAAGAATCGACTGCCCGGAGATGCGCATGTGCAGGCCGGTCAGGTTGTTGTTGGCGTCCAGGGCGCCGACGAGCTTGCATTGCGTAACCGGGTGAAAGCGCCCGTGCCGCATGTCCTCTTCGCGCGACCAGAGCATCTTGACCGGCGTGCCAGGCATCTGCTTGGCGATGAGCACGGCTTGCGTGACGTAATCGTGGAACGCACCGCGCCGCCCGAAACCGCCGCCGAGGTGGATCTTGTAGACCTCGCACTTGTCGGCCGGGAGGCCCGAGGCCGCCAGCGTCGCCGCGAATGCGGCTTCGCCGTTCTGCGTCGGCACCCACACTTCGCACCGTTCGGGCGTGTAACGCGCCGTCGCGTTCATCGGCTCCATGCACGCGTGGTTCTGGAACGGATAGGCGTACACCGCCTCGATTTTCTTCGCCGCGCCGGCGATCGCGCCTTTCGCGTCGCCGTTCTGGTTGCCGACGAAAGCCTGCTCGGCATCGAGACCCTCTTTCAGCATTTCGGCGATGCTGGCGCTCGACACTTTGGCATTCGGCCCCTCATCCCAGACGACTGGCAGCGCGTCGAGCGCGGTCTTGGCCTGCCACCAGGTGTCGGCCACCACCGCGACGGCCGAATCGCCGACCTGCACGACTCTCTTCACGCCCTTCATGCCCGTTACCTTGGCAGCGTCGTAGCTCTTCACCTTGCCACCGAAGACCGGGCATTCGCTGATCGCGGCATTGAGCATCCCGGGCAGCTTGAGGTCGAATCCGTAGACCTGCTTGCCGGTCAGCTTGTCCGTCGTATCGAGCCGCTTCACCGGCTTGCCGGCGATCTTCCAGTCCTTCGGGTCCTTCAACTTCACGTCCTTCGGCGGCTCCAGCCTGGCGGCGGCTTCCGCCATCTTGCCGTAGGTCACGGTGCGTCCGGAGGGGGTGTGCGTGATGATGCTGTTCGACGCGCTGCACTCGGACGCGGGAACCTTCCACTGGTTGGCTGCGGCCTGGATCAGCATCTCGCGCGCGGTCGCGCCGCCCATGCGCACGTACTGGTGCGACTCGCGGATGCCGCGGCTGCCGCCGGTGGAAAAATCGCCCCAGACGCGCTTGCGAGCGATGCTCTGCCCCGGGGTCGGATACTCGGTCGTCACCTTCGACCAGTTGCACTCGAGCTCCTCGGCACAGAGCTGCGCGAGGCCGGTGAGCGTACCTTGTCCCATCTCCGAGCGCGCAATCCGGATGACGACGGTGTCGTCGGGCCGGATCACAACCCAGGCGGTAACTTCAGGCGAGCCGTCCGCGGCGCGCACGACTTCGGGACCGAACGGCAGCCGCAGGCCCAGCGCGAGACCTCCGCCGACCGCGGCGGTGCCGAGAATGAAGGAACGGCGATTGATTTTAGGCGTGGATATCATGGCTTCCTCCCCTGCTAAGCTGAGGCCTTGGCGGCGGCATGGATCGCTTCGCGCACCTGTTGGTAGGTGCCGCAGCGGCAGATATTGGTGATGCCGGCGTCGATGTCGGCGTCGGTCGGCTTGGGCTTGTCCCTGAGCAGCGCCGCGACCGCCATGATCATGCCGGCCTGGCAATAGCCGCACTGCGGCACCTCGTGATCGAGCCACGCTTTCTGCACCCTGTGCAGGACGTTGCCAGAGGCGAGGCCTTCGATCGTGGTGATACGCTTGCCCGCGGCCGCGCTGACCGGCATCGTGCACGAGCGCACGGCGGCGCCGTCAACGTGAACGGTACAGGAGCCGCACTGGGCGATGCCGCAACCGTATTTCGTGCCGGTCAGTCCGACTTGCTCGCGTATGACCCACAGGAGCGGCGTGTTGGGTTCGACGTCGACCTGTTGGGACCTGCCGTTGATTGTGAGCTGGATCATGGCCCTCCTCCTCTTCGAATTGAACAGATGCCCGGCGCGTGAATCAAGACTATGCCCGCCCAATCGCGGGGTCAAGACAGAGCTCCCGAACCGGAAAAATTCGGCACGCGCGCGGTCAACGGCCTCTCATTTCTGGCGAAGAAGGTTCCTCGTGCGACGGGGGGGTGCGGGGGGGAACGGGAAGGCCCCGATGGTTTGCCGGAAGGGGCCCGTTCCCCGCCCTCGTTAATTGGGGGGTGCGGGGGGAACGGGAAGGCCCCGATGGTTTGCCGGAAGGGGCCCGTTCCCCGCCCTCGTTACTTGGGGGGTGCGGGGGGGAACGGGAAGGCCCCGATGGTTTGCCGGAAGGGGCCCGTTCCCCGCCCTCGTTAATTGGGGGGTGCGGGGGGAACGGGAAGGCCCCGATGTTTTGCCGAAGGGGCCCGTTCCCCGCCCTCGTTAATTGGGGGGTGCGGGGGGAACGGGAAGGCCCCGATGTTTTGCCGGAAGGGGCCCGTTCCCCGCCCTCGTTTATCGGAGGTGCGGGGGGAACGGGAAGGGCCCTCGCGAAATTTGCAGGAAGGGGCCCGTTCCCCGTCGCTCGTTTCTCGCGAAGGAGGTTCCTCGTGCGACCGGGGGGCGTGGGGGGCGCGGGAAGGACCCTCGCGAACTTGCAGGAAGGGGCCCGCGCCCCGCCCACTCCTAATTCTTGCGCGGCGGCACGCGCCAGAGGTACACCGACGTGCCCTGGATGTTCGCCTGCCGTTCCGGCTTCCAGTCGCCCATGTTGAAGGCATGAGAAACGACGCGCGTACCGGGTTTGAGCTCCCGCAAGAGCTTCGGGCGCAGTTTCAGATTCAAGTCGGTGAGCAGGTAGAGGGTCACCACCGTGGCACCGCTGATATCGGTTTCGAACAGGTCGCCCCGGAGGATCTTCACGCGGTCGGCGACTTTTCCCTTTCTGACGTTCTCCGTTGCCTCGGCCACCCGTTCCGGGTCGATGTCGATTCCCACCCCGCGCGCGCCGTAGTTCTGCGCGGCGGCGATCACGATGCGTCCATCGCCGCAGCCGAGATCGTAAACCGTATCCGCTTTCGTGACCTCCGCCATCTTCAGCATGGCGTCCACGACCTCGTTCGGAGTCGGGACGAAAATCACGTCCGGGCCGCGCGCCGGCGCGGCCTGCTCCTGCGCGCCGAGCCACGGCGCCACACCGAACGCTCCCAGCCCCGCCAGAAACTGTCTTCTCAGCATCAATGTCTCCTTTTGAAAGCGCGTGCCATTCTAGAATAGGAAGTAGCCAGAGCTAGTAGCCAGAGTAATCTCGGCTACCAATTACTCGATACTCGCTCCTGATACTTTCCTGTGTTAGAGCCAGTACTCCCAGATCCGCGCCGCCGATTCCATGAGTCTGAGCTTGACCGGCCGGCGTTCCCATTCCTCGAGCGTGATGCGCTTGGAATTGTTGAGATCGTGACGGAAAGTCGCTTCCACCTGCTTGCCGAATTCCGACCCAAGAATCACCACGTTCAACTCGTCGTTGTGCAGGAAGCTGCGCCAGTCGATGTTGCTCGACCCGATGGTGGACCACACTCCGTCGATCACCGCCGTCTTGGCGTGGAGCAACGCCTCCTGGCGCTCGTAGATCTGGACGCCCGCCTCCAACAGATCGGCATAGTGCGACCGGCCGGCGTGAAATATTCCCCAGAAATCGGTGTACGAGGGGAGGATGAGCTTGACGTCCACGCCGCGTCCGGCCGCGCCCTTCAATGCGTCCAGCGTCTGCGGGTCGGGCGCGAAGTAGGCCATGGTCAGGTAGGCGGTGCGCGTTGCATGCCGCAGCGCCGAAACGAACGTGACGAAAATGGCGGGAACAGAATCGTCGCGACTGCTCGCGATCACGCGCACGGGGTGCCTGCCCTGCCGCTTCAATGCGGGAAACCAGTTGCGCTGCTCGAGCGGCTCGCCCTGCTGTTTCTCCCACGTGGCGAGAAACAGCCGCTGCATGTCGGCGACGGCCGGACCCGTGATCCGGACGTTGTTGTCGCGCCAGCCGGCTTCCTTGCCCGCAACCCGCGGTCTCGAGCCCGCCGCCGACGCGCTCGAATAGACGCCGCTGATGTTGATACCGCCGGTAAATGCGACGCTGCCGTCGACGATCACCATTTTCCGGTGGTCGCGATTGTTGAGCCGCCATCCTCTGCGCCCCTTCAAGGGGTTCACGGGATTGAATTCGAGGACTTTCACTCCGGCTTCCCGCAGCCGATCGAAATATTCCCGAGGTGTGTCGAGCGAGCCCACCGCATCGTAGATCACATTGATCGCGAGGCCCTGCGCTCGTTTGCGGATCAGCAGCTCGGCGAGGCGCTTGCCCGTTGCGTCGTCCTCGATGGTGTAGAACTCCAGATTGACGTGGTCCCGAGCTTTCCCGATCGCGTCGAACATCGCTTTGTACGTGTTCGGGCCGTCATGGAGCAGCACTGCGTCGTTGTCCGGCACGAGCGGCGCGCCGGAGACCGCCTCCTCCAGCGCGGCCTGACGCTCGAGGATATCGAGGTCGCCGTCCTTGCGCTCGATTTTCGCGACCACCGCGTCCGCCTGCTCCTGGGTGAGTGGCCTGCGGAATTCGAATTTGGCCGGTGGCGGAGCGCCGCCAAAGGCAAGCCACGGGTCGACATCCGGAAGTGTGGCGCAACCGGTCAACACAAAGACAACCAGGATCAGGGGCGTGAAAATATGCATATGGCAACCACGAGAAGGACAACGAAGCGTGCCCGCTTATAAGGCAGTTGAAGCCCGGGAAAGTGCCGCTACCGGCGAACGATTACCCTCGCTCGATGTCTCATAGTTGACCCCCCGGCTGAGCCGGGAATGGGGAGGGGCGCAGGGAGAGGCATGAGCGAGCAAGACCCGCCGGCAGATCGACATTTTCCCGAGCGACTCCGGAAAATAGCCGGGGAAAACCCTTCTTCTTTCCTGCTGGCAGGATTGCTGGTCCTCGCCGTTCTCTACACTCTGGTACTTCGCGCGCGCGGTACTGCTGCCCATCGTCCTCGCGAGCTTGCTCGCGCTTATCCTCATGCCGGCTGTGCGCGCTCTCAAGCGCCTGCACGTGCCACGGGGACTGGGGGCGGCCCTGGTCGTCGTTGCCCTCGCCGGGAGCCTCGTGGGATTGGGAGGATGGATTTACGACCCGGCTGCGCAATGGATCGACAAGGCGCCGTCCACGCTGGCGGAAGTCGAGCGCAAGATGCGCGGGATCAAGAAATCGGTCGAGGAAATGGCGAAGGTCGCGGAAAAGGTGGAGCAGCTCACAACGCCGGCTAGCACAACTGCGAAGCCAAAACCGCCTCCGCCGCCTGCAAAACCCAGTCTGCTGGATCGAACGTTCAGCACGACGTTGACGTTCGTGGTGACCACCGGCACGACGCTCGTGCTCCTTTATTTCCTGCTGGCGACGGGCGATGTGCTCCTGCAGAAAACCGTCCAGGTGATGCCCACGCTCGCCGACAAGAAACGCGTGGTCGAGATCGCGCGCAAGATCGAGTCCCGGGTGGCGAGCTATCTAGGGACCGTTACCGTGATCAACGCGGGCCTGGGCGTGGTTACGGGATTGGCCATGTACTGGCTGGGCATGCCGAATCCCGTGCTGTGGGGAGTGATGGTATTCGCGCTCAATTTCTTTCCGTACATCGGGGCCGCCACCAGTCTCACGATATTGACCTTCGTCGCGGCGCTGACTTTCGACGAGCTGCGCGACGTGCTGCGCGTGCCCGCCGTATTTTTCACGTTCGCCGTAATCGAAGGACAGTTTCTCGCGCCGTTGATCATCGGCAGAAGTCTCATCCTGAATCCGGTCGCCATCCTCTTGAGCATGTTGTTCTGGGCGTGGCTGTGGGGAGTAGTCGGAGCGCTGCTCGCGGTGCCGATCCTCGTCGCCTTCAAGAGTTTCTGCGAGCACCATGAGAGCTGGAAGCCGTTGGGCGAGCTGCTCGGCGGCAAGGCGAGTGAGCCCGAGCCAGCGCAACTCGCGCCGAACCAGGAACAAGGCAATGGTTAATAGTTAATAGCTTAATGTTGAATTGAGCGAATCCGCTGCCTTCAATTATCGCTAAGCATTACATAAGCTCTAACTAAGCATTAACATTGCCGGTTAAGGCACCGGGGCCGCGTTCATGCGCGCGCGAATTACCTCGGTGCGCCGCTGTAGATAGGCGGTTTCGCTGCCGGGCCCATAACGCCTCGGGCTCGGCACCATGGCTGCGAGGCGCGCGGCCTGCTCCGGACCGAGCATCGCGGCCGACACGCTGAAATGGTGACGGGCAGCGGCCTCCGCACCGAATACGCCGCTGCCCCACTCGATCACGTTCAAGTAGATCTCGAGGATGCGGCGCTTGCTCATGATGGTTTCGATCATGAAGGTGATCACCGCCTCCTCTCCCTTGCGCCACCAGGTGCGCTCGCCCGACAGGAACAGGTTTTTAGCGAGCTGCTGCGAGATGGTCGAGCCGCCGGCGACGACGCGGCCCTTCTTGAGATTTTTTTCATACGCCTTCTGTATCGCCTCCCAGTCGAATCCCTCGTGATCGAGGAACCTGGCGTCTTCGGCCGCGACGATCGCGCGCTTCAAGTGCACCGAAATCCGGTCATAGGGAACCCATTGATGGCGGATCACCGCGCGCGGATCCTTCTCGCGCATCCTCTCGAGCCGCGCCTGCATGAATGCGGTCACGTCCGGATTGTGGTCCGCCCAGTACCAGATGTGCACCAGGAACCAGAACTGCACGAGCACCAGGGCGATCAACGCGATGAGTAGCGGATACCAGAGGAGCCAGCGCAGGAGGCGGCGCATGCCGCCTCAAAGGATGAGGGGTGAGCCGGGAATTCGAAGAACGTGCCTGCGCACGTTCGAGCCGGCGAACGCCCGACGCGATGCAGCGCGGCGGGCCGGGGTCGAAGACCAAGGATGAAGGATGACCCGGACACCCGGGTTCGCCGGCTTGCTATATACATTGCCTTCCGCCTTCATCCTTCCGCCTTCATCCTTAGCGCCCGGATGACGGGCGCCGTCTCCGGCCGCACGCCACGCCAGATGAAGAACGACTCGGCCGCCTGTGCGACGAGCATGCCGAGTCCGTCGGAAACCCGGGCGTCACGATCCTGGGCGAACCTGAGAAACGGCGTTACCTTGCCGTAAACCATGTCGTAGGCAAGCGCGTCCCGCGCAAAAATGTCGGGCGGAAGCGGCGGCATTTCATTGCTCAGTCCGGCGGAGGTGGCGTTGATGACGAGGTCAAACCTCTCCGAGCTGCAGGTCTTCGTACGAACAGCCAGCTAATTTGTGAATCGGGAGGCCTGGTCGCGTTTCGAAGTGACCGACAAGGCTTTGCGCCTTTTCAAGTGTACGATTGGCAACCACGACCTTCTGGGGCTGCTCGTGCAGCAGGCGTTCCATGACGCCGTAAGCCGCTCCGCCCGCCCCCATCAGCAGCACTGCTCTGGTCCTTGATCGGGCAGCGTAGATTGTCTTTCAAGTCACACACCAGGCCGACGCCGTCGGTGTTGTGACCGACCATCTTGTCGTCCAGAAATTCGATTGTATTGACGGCTTCGGCGCCCGTCGCGTCCGCCGAATGAGTGCCGACGAGATTCCACGCCTCGTGTTTGAACGGCAGCGTGACGTTGAGCCCCTTGCCGCCCTCGTCACGAAACCTGAGCGCAGCGGCCTTGAAACCGTCCGCGCGGCGCGAGGATCTTGCCGTAGGAAATATCCTGCCGCGTCGCGCGCGCAAACGCGGCGTGGATGGCGGGCGAAAGACTGTGCTCGACCGGATTGCCGATCACGGCGTATTGGTCCGGCATCGTCAGTGTCCAGATTCGAGATTCGAGATCCGAGATACGGGTTGCGGGACAGGAGTTTCGCGGAAACCGCGATCAGACCATCTCGAATCTCGCAACACGCAACCCGAATCCTGCTTCTATTCGGCGACAAACTGGTCGGAGCGGGTGAACATCCAGGTCCGGGTGATGCTCATGATGTCGGTGTCCTTGGCGATGTCCGGAGGGAAAGCTGCGTAGGGCGCCGCCAGCCTGACGATGCGTAGCGCAGCCTCGTCGAGGACCTTGACGCCCGAGGAACGGTTGATCTCCACCTGATCGACGGTGCCATCGGACTTGATCGAGACCGTGACCACGAGACTGCCGTACATCTTCTGATCGCGCGCGGCCTGCGGATAGTTCATCTCGCCGATGCGCTCGACCTTGATGCGCCAGTCCTCGATGTAGCGCGCGAAGCGGAATTCCTGGGTGCGCGCGCCGATAAATCTGCGGCGCGGCCGCTTCTGGTAGGCATCCCAGTCTTTGTTGACCTGCGCCTCGAGGCGCGCGATCTCGAGACTCCGGCTCATGATGTCTGCCGCGTTGGGCCCGGACTGTTCCTCGGTTTGTGGCTTGGGCTGATCGGGCACCACTTCGATCGCAGTCTTGGACTGCGCCTGGGTCATGAGCTGCTTGGCGTCGCGCTCGAGCTGCTCGACCCGCTTCTGCGCCATCGTCAGCTCGGTCGAGGGCGTGGCTATCGTGTGGCACCGGCAGCGGACTCTTGGCGCGCCGCTCCGCATCCGTGTTGCCGCCGCCGTCCAGATTGGCCTGCGCCAGCGCATCCGCCTGCTGCGGCCGCGCCGTCGTCTTGGTGTTGACGAGCGTCACTTCGAGCGGCTGCTGGTTGGCGAGCTTGGACGCGTCCGGCAGCGTGAAGGTCACGCCCAAAATGACCATGGCGTGGAGCGTCACCGAGAACGCGAACGCGACGTGCATGCGCGCATGCTTGCCGAGCACCGCGATGCGGCGATCGAAGGCGGCCATGTGCCGCTCGACCTCCGCCACTCGCGCATCCAGCCGCGCCACCGCTGCGCGCCACGGCGCATGCCGCGCGTGCTTCGCCCGGCGCCTCAGGGGAACGACATTGCGTTCGGGTAACAAACCCATGGGCCTCATTGTAGAGTAACCGGGGCGTCTCTGGAAAGAAAATCGTTTAATTACCTTGTGTTGTATATGACAATTAAAGTCAGGCCTCAGGATAACCACGACGCGTCTACAGGGCCTCGGTTGCAGGAGCCCGGGCGGAATCCAGGCGGCCGGCGTATTCGCAGTGCAAAGTGAGGTCCAGCAGGTCGATCCGCGATAGCGCCAACTCGATCCGGCTACCCGGCTCGAGCGCGGGCAGCGACGGCACGCGCGCGACGAGCGGCAGGTCGTCGAACCGCACCAGGTTTTCGCGCAGGACCGTCGCCGCGACGCTCGACACCTGCTCCTGTATCAGCCACCGCAGGCACCAGTAGCGCTCCATGTTGCGCTGAAAATCGCCGTAGGCTTCATGGGCGACCTCGAAATCGCGCATCGCGGCGAGCAATGCCTCATCCCCCGATCCGTACGGCGGGGCCGTGCCGCGCGCGAGTGCGACGAGCTGCCGCTGGTTGACGAGATCGACATAGCGCCTGAGCGGCGAGCTCGTCCAAGCGTAGCCCTCCACGCCCAGCCCCTGGTGCTCGGCCGGCACCGTGCTCATGCGAACCTTGCCCCCGGCCTGCACGCGATAGATCGCCGCGGCGTCGTTGCGCGCGAGCTCGCGCCCCCAGCTCGCGTTCACGTGGATCATGAGCTCGGAGACGATGCGGTCGACCGGCGCGCCGCGCCGCCGGCTCACGATGCGCACGCGCTCGTTCTCGACGTAGAAACTGTACTCGGGGCGCGGCTCGACCTCGCTCTCCTCCTTGCGGCGCGCCGCGCCGAGCCGGGTGGCAACCTGCCACAACGCCGTCAATTCCGCTCCAAAACGGTGATCCACCGTGCCCATCGCGAGCGACTGTTCCACGACTACCTGTTCCAGGGCATCGTGGCGGAGGTTGGCCGTCACGGGCACGCGCTCGACGCGCGTCGTCGAGGAAACGATACTGAAGTCAGGCGCGATCTCCAGATAGAGCGACAGGGCGGGCAGGATTGCGCCCCTCGTCCAGCGTGAACGACGCGATCGCCGGCTCCGGCAGCATGGTGATCTTGCCGCCGGGAAAATAAACCGTGGAGAGCCGGGCGCGAGCCAGCTCATCGACAACGGAGCCGGGCGCGATGCCCAGCGCCGGCGCGGCAATGTGGATGCCGACGCTCAGGTTGCCGTTCGTCAGCCGGGTTACCGAGAACGCATCGTCGATCTCGGTCGTCGTGACGTCGTCGATGCTGAACGCCGCCACCTCCGCGAGCGGCAGTTCTTCCGCAATCTGCGGGGAGTCGACGGCGGGAAACGCCGCGCCGCGCGGAAAATGCTCGAACAGAAAGCGGTTGAGATGGTAGTCGCGCGTTGAGGCGAGCGCTCCGCACCGTTCCAGAAGGTGCGGCGGAGTGAGCTTGAGATCACCGCACGCCTCATCGAGCGCCTTCCATTCCGCGCTCGCCTTATCCGGCCGGTAAAGAAGCTGATCAAGGATCGGCTTGAATTCTTCGGGAAGCTTGCGTTCCTTGAGCTGCGTGACGTAAGCGGCTTTCTGTTCCGCCTGCCGCCGTTTGCGTTCGACCGACGCGAGCGCGGACTTGAGGGCCTGCTCCGGCGCCGCCTTATAGCGCCCCTTGCCCTTCTTGTAGAAATACATCGGCGCGCCGTGGAGCTTGATGAGCAGCGCCGCTGCTTCGGCCGGCTCGGGGGCGCGACCGAAGTACTCGCGCGCCAGCGACTCGAACGAGAATTCGTCCTGGCTGCAGCACTGCCACAGAAAATCCACGTCCATGCCGTCCGCGAGCCGCCCGGCTTCGGGCAGGAACGCCGCGAGCCCCGACGCATCGAACCGGATGAGCACGTTGGCGGCCTTCACCTTGGAGCGCTTGCCGTGCGGCGCCTCGACCTGCAGCGAGGCGTCGTTGTCGGCGAGCACGCTCGCCGACTTTGAAGTCGCCTTCTTCCTCGTAAAGAACGTTCATTGCGAGACCCGTCGGACGGGCACGGAAGCGATGAAAAAACGGACGCAGTCGAAGCGACTGCGCCCGCAATTATACGCGATGAAGCGATCGATCTAGCGCACGGTTTTGCGCATGATAACGAGGTTGTCGAACACCAGGTTTATCGACCAGATCCAGCGCGCCCCCTCGAACAGCTCGGGATAGCGCGTGTATGCTGGAAGGTTGGTTACGCCAATGTCGGTGTCGGTGTACTCGTATGCGCGCGGCCAGTAGGAGTCGTTGAAGCGAGGCGACTGCCAATTGGCCGGTATCGGATAATGCACGGAGTAGCACTTTTCCTGGCAGTCCGGCTTCTTGGCCACCGGGTGCACGCGACCGAGCGGCGTGGTGTCGTGCAGATGGCCGCGTGCCCGCTCGACGACCTCATCCGGACTATTGAGCGGCGCGATGTAGAAGGACTGCGCCTTCCAGGTGCTGTCGGTTGCGGTCCCGTCGCTCAGCTTCAGGATTATTCCGCCATCGCCCGGGTGAAACGGGTTGCGCTTGGGCCCGGAAACCGGGAACACCTCCATGCCAAGGCCCATGTGCTCCTCCCAGTCGACCCCCAGAATGGCGATGGTATACGGGCGCTTCGCCTTGAACTTCACGATCGCCGAATTGAAGGGCGTGAACGGCGTGTTGTCCACCGATACCAGCTTGCCGTTGACGTACATCTCGTAGTAGTTGTCCGCCACGATAAAGCCGGTGATTACCTCGCCGTCCGCGTCGATCTCGACGATCGGCACCTTGGCGGTGGAAACCTCGGACGAGCTCTTGGGCGTGACCTGAGCGCACTCGTTATATAGGTCGTGACTCTTGGGACCGAGTCCCTTTTGCAGGGCGGTCACGGCAGGCACGGTGATCACTGTGCCGTCACTGGCGGTGATCTGTCCGACCGCACTGATGCGGTGGTTACCGACCTTGACCGGACACTGGTAGAGGTTCTCCGCGATGATGGTGGCGCGGCCCTGCGTCACCATGCGCTTGGGTGGGGTCGGATCGGCTGCGTCGAGCTCGGGCCCGCCAGCGGTCGTCTGGCAACTGACGAGCGCCACGCACCCGACCAACTTCCATACACCGCTCCACGCGCGCGCAACCACGACTCCTGGAAAGCTGCTCATGATGATCTCCTCCTGAATGGCTGTTCACAACTGCGTACCCGATCAGGGGACGGTCCCCCGATGGAAAGCTTATCGGAGAATCAAGAGGGCGGGCAAGGTAAGCGAACATGCGGGCTAGCGCGCCGCCCCACAGTGGGCGAGTACGACATCGAGGTACTCCGCAAAATCGCTGAAGCCGTGATCGCCGCCTTGGATCACGAGCTGGCGGCAGCCGCGGTAGCGCTCGACCGCCTGCCGATAGTCGAGCACCTCGTCGCCCGTTTCCACCATGAGCAGATAGCGTTCGGGCAGCGTGATCGCCGGCACTTCGAGCGCCGCGAGCTCGTCCAGATGCTGCTGCGTGAACTGGTACTCCGCCCCCGTGTGGAAATTCCGTTGCACACCGAGTTCCGAACGCAGGAGCTCGTACGGGCGCACCGCCGGGTTGACCAGAACCGCCTTGATGCCGTGTTTCTCGACGAGGTACGTCGCGTAGTAACCGCCGAGAGAGCTGCCGACGACGGCAGCGCCGGAATGTCGCGCAACGAGCGCGTCGAGCAGCATCGCCGCTTCTGCCGGCCGGTGCGGCAGCGCGGGCGCGGAAAACTCCTCGCCACCGCCGAGCGCTTCCAGCTTGCTCTTCAATACCTGGGCCTTGGCGGAGAGAGGCGAGCTGTTGAAGCCGTGGATGTAGATCAGCATTAAGCAACCTCTGAAAAACCTGCTCGGCGCCACGCGCCGAGGAGATTTTTCAGCTGAGATTGGGGATTCAAAGGGGCCTCAGTGAACATGAGCGCCCCTTTTCAGAACTTCCTTAATGGTCGAAGTGAAACAGGATAGTTGACCGTCCTCTCTTGTGGGTCGCGGCGACGCGATCGGCGAAGCGGCGCAACATGAAGCCCGCCAGCCGCCGCTGGCCTTCTTCCGATTCTATGATCTCCTCGATGCTCGGGCGCTTCGCCGGGAGAACGAGCGGCGGCCCGGAATAAATGATTCGTAAGTCAAGACTGAACTCATCGAACGTTGCCACGATCCTGAGCGGGCCCTGAGGCTCGCAGCTTTCCACAATCGTCTCGATCGACTGCATGAGGTTGAATTTCGCGCGGTCGATCACATCGCGGCGTGCGCCCCATGCGGCTCCCTGGGCTTCCATGAAATCTTCGATTTTCCCGGGATCGATTTGCGCGGGGTCTACCCTCAGTGTGACAGTCTTTTTTGCACCGAGCCGAAACAGGAGATTGAGCGTCAGCGCAATCAGCGTCGAAAACACCAACGAGGAGCCGATCAGCGGCACGATGCTCGGCGGCCCACTCGCGGCGATCGAGGGAAACGCTTCGACCGCGATGCCCGCAATGATGGAAAACCCGATGACCAGAGTGCGCCGCGCGTCGAGCAGGCGCGAGCTTATCACCTGCAGCCCGTTGATGATGATGAAGCAGATAGTAAACAGCAGCGCGGCAACCATCACCGCGCGCGGCATCACCGCGAGCAGCGTCACGAGCTTCGGCATAAGCCCGAGCGCAATGAACAGGGCACCGATTGCGTAGGCCACGTATCGGCTGGCGACTCCGGTCGCCGAAGCAAGCCCGACCGAGGGCGTGGAGGTATTGGTACCCACGGCACCCGCCATTCCCGCGATCATCGTCGTAACGCCGTCGGTAAGGACGCCGCGGGTCGCGGAGCGCATGTCGGGCCGCACCCAGTCCGCATCGACCATGCGCTGGCACACGGTGATCGTACCCACCGCCTTCATGGCGACCGCGAGGCATGCGACGAGAAACGGCACCGCCAGCGCCAGGTCGAACGACCACCCGACGTACTGGAAGCTTGGCAGCGCAATCCAGGCTACGCTCGCGACGCTTTCGAACTGCTCGCTCCCCAACAGCCCGGCAAGCCCGGCGGCAACGTAGCCCACCACCAGCCCTTCGAGCGCACACAGCATTCGGACTATCCCCCGGCCCCAGACATTGAACGCCACCATGGAAGCAAGCGTAATGCCCGCAACTGACCAATCGGCCGGAGTGACGGGCTCGGCGTTGGCCCCGAGCAGCAGGCGCAGTCCTGCCATGCCGGCGCTTATTCCGATCATCACGATCACCAGCCCGGACAGCTCGGTCGGGAAATAGGGACGCATCCGATTGAGTAACTGTGAGAACAGCGCCTCCAGGACGCCGGCGAACAGCGTCATGCCGAACAGCAGCGGCAGCCCGCCCGCCTTGACCGCGAGCAACGACGGGCTCACGTACGCCGCCGTGAAAGTCGCCGGGCAGAGGAAGCCGCTGCCGACCGGACCCAGCTTGGCCGCTTGGAGAAATGTGCCGGCGCCAAGAACCATCAGGCCCACAGCGAGCAGACCGGCCACCCCGCTGACGGGCACGTCCGCCAGCCGAAAGATCAGCAGCGGATAGACGAAGTTGATCGAGATCAGCGCGACATGCTGGATGGCGTTGCCCGCCGTCACCAGTGGCGGGGGCGCTTCGTCCAGTCCGTAGATGATGGTCGCCGGTTTCTTCACTTGAAGCGTCCTGACTTGATCAGGATTTCGACATCAATGATCAAAATGGAAAAGAATCGTCGACCGACCTGCTTTGTGCGTCGTGGCGACGCGATCGGCGAAGCGGCGCAGCATGAAGCCCGCCAGCCGCCGCTGGCCCCCTTCCGATTCTATGATCTCATCGGGGGTCGGACGGCGCTCGGGAAGCTCGAGCAATGGGCCCATGTACGTCACTCGAATATCGAGACTGAATTCATCGAAAGTCGCCTCTATTTCCAGCGGTCCCTGTGGATTGCAGCCGTCCAGGATCGTTTCGATCGATTGGGTGAGATTGAACTTTGCCCGCTCGATCACATCTCGACGAGCGCCCCACGTAGCGCCGTGCATTTCCATGAACTCCTCAATCGATGCCGCATTTATCGGACCCAGCGGTACCGTCAGCGATTCGCTGCGACGCACGCCGAACCGAAATGTGAGGTTCAGCACCAGTCCTACTATCGTGCCCAGGACCAGAGATGTGCCCAGTACCGCCCGGAACCCTTCAGGGAGATCTTGTAATAGCCCCGGATGGATGTCGACGGCGAGGCCGGTGATCAAGGCGAGGCCGATGACCAGCGTCTTGCGCGGGTCGAGCAGACGCGAAGTCATGATCTCGAGCCCGTTGACGATGATGAACGTCGACGAAAATACCAAAGCGGCCCCGGCGACCGGCTTAGGCATGACGTAGAAAAGCACTCCAAGCTTTGGAAGAAGCGCTAACGCGAGAAGGATCCCCGCGACCGCATAAGCGACAATCCGGCTCAACACTCCGGTGGCGCTCGCTAAACCGACGGCCGCGGTCGAGCTGTTCAAGCCCGATGCGCCAAGCCCGCCCGCGAGGACGGTGCCGAACCCGTCGGCGAGCACGCCACGACCGATCGAATGCATGTCTGCGCGCACCCAATCGGCGTCGTTTGCCTTCTGGCACGTCGTCACGTTCCCCATGACCTTCAACGTGGCCGCAACAGCCGCAACGACGAATGGCAATATCAGCGCGGGATCGAATTTCCAGCCGATGTGCGCCAAGTCCGGCAACGCGAAAAATGCGCCGCGATAAAGGATTGCAATGTCCGTGGAATGGAATCGTCCGAGCATCGCGGCGATCACGTAGCCGACTGCCATTCCGATCAGCACGCAAAACAGGCGCGGCGCCCCACGTCCCCACACGTTGAGCGCCACCATGACTCCAAGGGTAAGTACCGCGACGATGAAATCGGGCAGGTCCGTGGCGATCTGCTCCCCGCTTCCGCTGAAGGTGACGCGCAGACCGACGAGCCCGGTCGCGATGCCCACGAGCAGCACCACGAGGCCGGCGATCTCGGGCGGAAACATCGGACGAAGACGCCGCAGCGCTCTGGACAGCACCAGCTCGAGCATCCCGGCGGCCACCGTCATGCCAAAGACCAGAGCAAGTCCTCCATGCCTCGCAGCGATCAGCGACGGAACCAGATACACCACTGTAGGAATTGGCTGACAGAGAAAACCCGAACCGAACGGGCCGATGGGTATGGCCTGCAGGATCGTGCCGATGGCGAGAGCCACCAGCGTGAGACTGACCATGGCAGCCGTCACCTCCGCAGACGCGTTGGTCGCCTTGGCGATCAGCACCGGATAGACGAGATAGATGGACATCAGGCCCACGTGCTGAAGACCGCTCAGCAAGGTGACCGCTCGCGGCGGGACATCATTCACGCCGTAGACGATGTTTGGAGGCTTTCTCATCGACGATCGATGTCCCGCCCAAAGTGCGGGATCAGTCGCTTACGACGACTCGCACGATAGCATGCTAACCCGAGGCGGCCATTCCTTCGTCCCACGTGGCCGCGGTCGGGAAATCGATTCACGCCCGATCAGTGGTCGAAGTGAAACAGTATCGTCGAGCGGCCCGCGCGGTGCGTCGCTTGCACCCGATCCGCGTAGCGACGCAGCATGAAGCCCGCCAGTCGCCGCTGGCCCTCGTCCGATTCCATGATCTGCTCGTTGCTCGGCCGCTTGTCCGGCAGCTCCAGCGGCGGGCCCACGTACGATACTCGCAGGTTAAGATTGAATTCGTCGAAGCTGGCTTCGATCTCGAGGGTCCCTCGGGCGCGCCGCCGTCCAGGATGGTCTCGATCGATTGGGTTAGATTGAAACTAACGCGGTCGATGACGTCCCGGCGAGCGCCCCACGCAGCGCCATGAGCTTCCATGAACTGCTCGATCTACACCGGGTCGACCTGCCCTGGATCATGAAGGCGAGCAGCAGGTAGATGCCGTCGGTGGCATATGCGACCTTGCGGCTGGTCACCCCGGTGGCCGCGGCCAGTCCGACGTTGCTCGTCGAGGTGTTGGTGCCGATCGTGTCAAGCAGACCGGCGAGCGCCGTGCTCAATCCGTTCGCGAGCGCGCCACCGCTGATCGTGCGCATGTCGGGACGCGTCCAGCCGGCGTCGTTCGTCTTCCGGCAGATGGTGACGTCGCCCATCGCCCTGAGCGAAGCGGCCACGGCCGCCACGGCAAACGGGATGATCAGGTCCGCGTCGAAGCCCAATGGACATGGCTCGGGTCGGGCAGCCGGACCAACGGCGCCGCACGCAGGCGTTCGAGATCGGCCACCGGCAGCACGCCGAGCAGCGCCGCCACGACGTATCCGACCGCCATGCCGATGAGCGCGCAGAAGAGCTCGCCTCCCGGCATGCGAGCACCGGCACCAGCAGGAAGATCGAGACCAGCCCGACGTGCTGCAGTCCGCTCAGGATGGTCACGCCGAGCGGCGGGCTGTCGTTAAGCCAGTAAACGATGTTGAGCGGGCGCTTCACGTCCCCCGGCTCTACCGGATTGGGCGACCTACAGAACGGCAGCCACGCCTTCCTCGCGCGACCCCACGATGATGAACAGATCGAGAAACCCGCCCAAATCGAAGAACTGCCGGATCTTGCCCGAGACTCCACAGAGTACGAACCGGCTCCCGGTCTCGTCGGCGCGCTTTGCGGCCAACAACAGTATCCTGAAGCCCGCGCTGCTGATGTATTCGAGCCGACTCAGATCGAGCACGACGCGGACTTTCGGGGCCTCCAGGCTGACGGTCAGTCGCTCCCCGAGCGCCGGCGCGGTAGTGCTGTCGATACGTCCCTTGACTTCCACCACGGTGACGCCGCCGACATTCTCCTCATGCAGGTCCATCCTGGTTCTCCCTCTTCATGCCCTGAAGCGCTTCGTGAGCACGAGACGATTGCGTTCCCCGACACGATCGTAGGTCACTTGATCCATCAGCTTCTTGACGAAGTGAAGGCCGAGCCCACCGACACGGCGTTCCCGCAGCGGCGCGCTGACATCCGGTGCCGGAATTGCCAGCGGATTGAACGGCACGCCATCATCCTCGATCACTACGATGAGAGTGTTATCGAGCACCTCGAATCGGATATGAATCTCGTGCTCCGCATCATCAGTGTACGCGTAATGGGTGATATTCGTGAGGATTTCGTCCAGCGCGACGCACACATCGGCGATCACTTCCTGCGGCAGCCGATGCTCGGCTCCAAGCTGGTCGACCAGGCTCGAGACGCGGGTGAACTCGGCGTGGCGGTTGACGATGGTGGTCGCGATTGCGCTCACTCGGCGAGCCGGATCGTCATCGCCGCGATATCATCGGACTGTGGGGCATCCGCGGCGAACGCCCTGACCTTTTCGATCACTGTGCAAACGATTGTGCGGGCAGGCTCGCCCGCGAGGGAACGCAGCGCGCTTTCAAGACGCTCCTCCGAAAACAGTTTGCCCGCGGGGTCCATGGCTTCGGTAATACCGTCGGTAAAGAGGAATACGCAGTCCCCCGGAGCGAGCTTGTGTGTTCCGGTTTCGTAGGCGAACGTAGGCCGAATGCCAAGCGGCTTGCTGCGCGGGCCGTCAATCGCTGCGACACCATCCACGCCGCTCACGATATACGGGGGATTGTGTCCGGCGTTGCAAAAAGAAACCACGGCGGATACCGGATCAAGGATTCCGAAGAACACTGTGACGAACATCCCCAGTCGATTGTCGAGACACAGTTCCTCATTGACCTTGCCGATGATCCGGCCCGGTTCCAGCGACACATTCGTCCCGCGAGAAAGCGTTGCAACCAGCCGGATCATGGTCTTCGTCCGTGCCATGAACAGCGCCGCTGGCGCCCCCTTGTCGGAAACGTCCGCGATGACGAAGTAGAGCCTGCCGTCCTCGCCCCAAAAGAAGTCGTAGAGATCGCCGCCCACTTTGCGCGCCGGCTCCAGAGTGGCAAACAACTCCACCGGGCGCCTCGCCGTCGGAGCAGCGAAATCCGTCGGAACCATGCTCAACTGTATGTCCCGCGCCGCCTGGAGCTCGGTTTCAATCTGATTCAGGGACCCGACCAGCTCGTCGCGCAACCGCTTTTTCTCCAGCGAAGCGCCGACGCGGGCGCGAAGCAGCGTGGGATTGAAGGGTTTTGGAAGGTAGTCCTCCGCGCCTAGCTCGATGCAGCGGATCACGCTCTCGATCTCGTCCAAGGCGGAGATCATGATGACGGGGACATGACGCAACCGAGGGTCGGCGCGCATCCGTTCCAGAACCTCGTGGCCGGTCAATCCCGGCATCATCACGTCCAGCAACACGAGATCGAAGCCGCGGGTACCGAGCAGCTCCAGCGCCTCGCGGCCGTCCGAGGCGCTGGTGAGGTTCGCATATCCCTCGCGCTGAAGCCGCCGCGTCAGCGTGTAGCGGTTGTCCTCGTTGTCATCGACGACCAGCAGCGCGCTATCGGCAAGCGTCACGGCGTTTCGCTTCCCGGCAGCAGGGCCCGGATCTTGCCGAGCAGGCGCGGCAACTCCACCGGCTTGGAATCAAAGTCGTCACAGCCCGCTGCCAGCGCCTTTTCCCGATCTCCGGCCATCGCATGGGAGGAGAGCGCGATTACCGGGATGTCCTTCGTTTCCGGAGCGGCCTTGAGCCGGCGCGTGGCTTCCCAGCCGTCGAGGACGGGCAGGCTCAAGTCCATCAGGATCAGAACGGGCTTCTCGCTGAGCGCCAGGCCGATTCCCTGCTCACCGTCGCGCGCCACCACAATCGTGTATCCGGCGCGCGACAGCCGCTTCTCGATTACGTAGATGTTGTCCTCGTTGTCTTCGACGTAAAGTATCTTCACGGTATCCCGAGTCGTTGCAGTCGGTCCGGTTACGGTTTGGCACTCCGCTCGAGGAGCGACCGGATTCTCGCGACCAACGCCGCGAAATCAGTCGGCTTCGTTTCATATGCGTCACAGCCGGCGGCGAGCGCCTTGTCGCGGAATTCCCGCGCGTCGTGAGAGGACAGGATGACGATCGGGATGTGTTTCGTTTCCGGCTGGCTTTTCAAACGGCGCGTCGCCTCCCAGCCGTCGAGCTTCGGAAGATCCAGATCCATCACGATGAGGTCGGGCAGCAACGTCTTTGCCCATTCCACACCCTCCATGCCGTCCCGCGCGAGCTTGACCTCGAATCCGGCTCGGCTCAGGCGCCGGTGCAGCATGAACTGGTTGTCGTCGTTATCCTCGACGCAGAGTATCTTGGTCATCGCGGTCTCTCCTTTCGTCCGGCGCTCCGCCCGTGACGGGGCCGGCAAAAAAACAACTCACCAGCGGTCATCCCGCCTTCCGCGCTCGGCCACGTTCGATACATCCGGCCAGCGTCGCGCTGACCTCGCGCAACATTTCGTCCCGCGTGGGGGCGTCCTTCTGCAGAATGCGCTCGACACCGCCGTTCAAGCGGCGGCGCTCCTCCTCGGTCAGGTCCTTGGCGGTCACCACGACGACCGGGATATTGCGCCACTCGGGGCGCTTGCGCAGCTCGTCCAGAAATTCGAATCCATCGATCTCCGGCATCATGAGATCCAGCACGATGACGTCGGGAACGGTCCCGGCCAGGCGTTCCAGGCCGGTGCCGCCGTTCTCAGCCTCGCTCACCTTCCATCCGTCCTTTTCCAGGGTCTGCAGGATCCCCCGGCGGATGATGTCGTCGTCGTCCACGACGAGCACGCGGCGGTCCCCTCGCCCCACGATCGAGCGCAGCACGGCGCCGAGCCGCTCCTTGTCCACCGGCTTTATCATGAAATCGGCCGCGCCGAGGGAATAGCCTCGGTTCTTCTCGTCCAGGATCGTCATGAGGATCACGGGAATGTGGGCCAGGGTAGGGTCGCCCTTGATCGCGGCGAGCACCGTCCACCCGTCGAGGTCCGGCATGATCACGTCGAGCGTGATGGCGGCCGGATGCAGCTCGCGCGTAAGCCGCAGCCCTTCCCGACCGCTGTCCGCCGTAACCACTGAATAGCCCTCCCGCGCGAGGAAACGCCCCGTCACCTCGCGCACGGTGGGATCATCATCGACTACCAGCACGATCGGCGAAGCCTCCGACTGGGCCGGCGCCCGCGGAGCCGATGCAATCCGGGCGAGCGGGACAGGTTGCCCGGCAAGCATTTGGGCACGTGGTGTACGACGGCGTTCTTCGGCGGGAAGACGGATCGTAAATGTCGACCCGCGTCCGACCTCACTCTCCACGGTGATATCGCCGTCCATCATCTGGCAGAAGCGCCGGCTGATCGCCAGCCCAAGTCCGGTGCCGCCGTACTTGCGCGTCGTCGACGCGTCGGCTTGAACGAAGTCCTGGAACAGGCGCCTCATCTGTTCGGCAGTCATGCCGATGCCGGTATCGCTGACCGCCATGATGATCCATTCGCGCTTACGCTCCGAACGCCGCTGGACGTCGATGGTGACCGTACCCCGCTCGGTAAACTTGACTGCATTGCTCGTAAGATTCAGCAAGGCCTGCCGCACCCGGATCTGATCCGCCTGCATCATCCCGATTCCGGAAGCACAGTTCGCCGCTATCCGGTTTCCGTTCTTGTCGGCAAGGGGCTGGATCGTCTTGACCACATCTTCGATCAGCGCCGCGACCGAGAAGGATTCCAGGTGCAGCTCGACCTTGCCCGCTTCGACCTTGGAAAGGTCGAGAATGTCGTTGATCAAGGCGAGCAGGTGACGGCCGGCACGAAGCACGCGGTCGAGCGGCTCGATCTCGTCGTCCCGCTTCAAGTCCCGGGCGTCCTCGAGCAGCATCTCGGTCACCCCGATGATGGCGTTGAGGGGCGTGCGCAGCTCGTGCGACATGTTGGCGAGGAACTGCGACTTGTGCTGGCTCGCGGCCGCGAGCTCTTGCTCTTTTCCTGGATCTCCTGAAACAACCGTGCGTTCTGGATGGCGAGCACCGACTGGGCCGCGAAGGTCTGAAGCAGCGCCACCACGGCTTGCGGGAACTCGCCCGCCTCACGCCGGACGACGAGCGCACCGATGACCCGTTCCTCGCGCAACAGCGGCACTGCCAGCACCGCGCGTACACCTCGCGCAAGAGCGGATCGCGCAGGCGGCTATCTACCCCCTCTCCACATCGGGCAGCTGGTATCGGGATCCGCTCCTCAGCGCATAGTCCGACGGCTGTTTCCCCGAGCCGAAGTCTCGACTCATGCAAAATCTCGACATAGGCATCGCTCACGCCATAATTGGCTCGCGGCTCGAACACATCGCTGGCCTGGTCGAACGCATAAATCGTGCCTTCCGCGTTGGCGTGAGAAAGGTCAACCGCGTGGGTAATGATGGTCTCCAGCACGGTCTCGAGGTCGAGCGAAGAGTTTACCGCCTGCCCGACCTCGCCGAGGGCACGCATTTCATCGATCGAGCGCGTGAGTGCCTCGGTGCGACCCCGCAACGCTCGATTCCTCGGCGGTGAGCTTCTCGAGCATCTTGTTGTAAGCCAGTATTACGCGGCCGATTTCATCCCGCGACGACCAGCGTACGGGTTCGCGTATGCCCTCTTCGTCCGCCCGCCGGATCGCCTGGAGAAAGCGCTCGAGCGGCCGGCCGATGATGATCCTGTTTGCGATCAAAGCAGCGAGGACGACGGCGGCAACCAGCAACAGCACGAGCATGGCGCTTCGCCCCACGCGATCCGCGATGGATTTGTCGAGCGCGCGCTCGTGAAATGCTACCTTGAGCTTGCCCTTTATCGTCATCCGGCCCGCTTTGGTATCGTCGACGATCAGTTCCTCGACGACGTTGCGCCTCTCGCCTTGCTGGAGCTTGACGACGCTTATCTGCGCCAGCACGTTGTCTTCGTCGTCTAGAACCGCCGCATCCGCTACATCGGGATCGAGCGCCAGCGATCCTATCACCCGCGAGACCCACGCTTTTTGGAAGTTCTGGGATAGCGCGGCGAGCGCGACCGCATAGACCTGCGGCAGTTGCCGCTGCTTGGCTTTCAGCACTTGATGCGCGTTCTGGTAATCCTGAAAGCCGAGAATCGCGGAAAAAATGAACGCGACAAGGATGACGACCGGCAGGACGCCGAGAAGGAACTTCGCCTGTACCGTCGTGAATCGGCTCATGGCCTCGAACAGTCAGTCGGCTTTACGCCGGGAACGACAAACGCGCAGCGGCCTTCGATCCCCGGAGGGACGCGTGTATGGCAACTGGCGCTTTGTAGATCTGTATGCGGGCGCTGGACACGCAAAACGCCGCATGACTTGCTTGCCCCTCACAGGTCCGGTTTCACTGAAGCTGCTGAATGAGCGTTCAGCGTTTCGGATTCTTCTTATTGTCAGCGCTCAACAGGCAACCCCGGTCCCCTGCAAGTATTGAGCATGCCCGCGATCGTTATTTGAGTCGGATGCCCTTCTCGGCGAAATACTTCACCGCGCCCGGATGAAATGGTATGGGCGAAGTATCGGTTTTCTGGTTCTCCAGAGAGATGTTCCCGGCTTCCTTGTGCGCCTCCACCATCTCGGCCTTGTTTTCGAATATCGCCTTCACGATAGCGTAAGCCAGTTGCGCGTTCATGCTTTCGCTGACCACCAGGATGTTCCATACGGCGGCGACTTTCGCTCCCTTGCTCAAGCCGGGATAGGCTTTGAGCGATATCTCCTGCTTCGAGTAGAGCGTGCCGTATTTCTTGACCATGTTGTCCACCGCGTCATCGTGATCGATGAGCCTTACCTTGAGTCCGGGCGTAGACGCAAGATTGGCAATCGCCGCCGTCGGCACGCCCCCGGTCCAGAACAGGACGTCGATCTTCCTGTCTTTCAGCGCAGCCACAGATTCCTCGAGCGAAAGCCGTTCCCGGGTGACGTCCTTATCCTTGTCTATGCCGTGCGCTTCGAGCACGCGCAGGGCTATCACCTCGGTGGCGCTACCAGGCGCACCGGTGGCGACGCGCTTGCCCTTCAAGTCCGCGATCTTACTGATATCGGGGCGCTCCAACGCCACCACATGCAGGGGATTCGGGTACAACACCATCAACGCGCGCACCGCCAGCTTACCGCTTTTGAACTTGTCCGTGCCGGTGTAGGCGTCGAGGCTCGCGTCCGCCATGGAAAACCCGATGTCAATCCGGTTGGTGGAAAGCAGCTTGAGATTGTCCACGGAGCCGCCGGTGGCCTCGACCTTGGCGCTGTAGCCCGGCATCTGCTTGGAAACGATCTTGGCGATGCCGCCCCCCATCGGGTAGTAGACCCCCGACGGAAAGCCGGTGCCGATGGTAAGGGAGGACTTGTCCTGCGCCAGCACCGGCGTAGTCAGCGCACACAGCCAGACGAGGATCGTACTGATCCGAAACACCGGCATATTACCCCCCTCCCGTGAGGACTATGCAGAGCCCGAGCGAGCTCCAGAAGCATGATATCCCTCCCTCTCGCCGCAATCAATGAAAGACTGAGCGGGCAGCGGTTCAGGCGCGCGCGCGGCAGCGAGATCTGCGGCAGCCGCGCGAGCCCGGCGATGCACAACATGGGCAGCGCGCTATCGGCAAGCGTCACGGCGTTTCGCTTCCCGGCAGCAGGGCCCGGATCTTGCCGAGCAGCCGTGGAATCTCCACCGGCTTCGTGTCGAATCATCGCAACCCGCAGCGAGCGCCTTCTCGCGATCGCCGGCCATCGCATGGGAAGAGCGCGCGATCCCCGGGATGTCCTGCGTTTCCGGAGCGGCCTTGGGCCGGCGCGTGGCTTCCCAGCCGTCGAGGACGGGCAGGCTGAGGTTCATGATGAGGTCCGGTTTCTCCGCGAGCGCCATGACCGTGGCGTAGGTGCCGCTTGTCGATAGTGACGCGCCGATGCAGATGGGCGCTTGCGCGTGGGCGAGCGATGCTGAACGCTGCGGTCGCCGAGGTGCTCCGATCCGCCGCCTTATCTCAAGGCAACGGACTCGCCATGGCCTGCTCAAGGAACGCGGGAGCGATATTCTCCAGGGGCTTGCCGAGCTTGCGTGCGACCCGGGCCAGGAAGTGCCGCAGCAGCCGGGGAATGTCCTCACGCCGCTCCCGCAGAGGCGGCAGGGCCAACGGGAAGACGTTCAGCCGGTAGTACAGATCCGCGCGAAACGCGCCCGCAGCGACCTGCTGCTGCAGGTCCCGGTTGGTGGCGGCAATCAGGCGAACATCGGTGCGCAGGCTGCGCGTGCCGCCGACGCGCTCGAATTCTTGTTCCTGCAGCACACGCAGCAGCTTCGCCTGGGCCTCGAGCGGCAGCTCGCTCACCTCGTCGAGAAACAGGGTCCCGCCGTCCGCCAGTTCGAAGCGTCCCCGTCGCTGCTGGGTGGCGCCCGTGAAGGCGCCCTTCTCGTGGCCAAAGAGTTCGCTCTCGACGAGCTCGCGGGGCAGAGCCGCGCAGTTCACTTTGATCAGCGGACGCTCGCGGCGCTGGCTGCGCATGTGGATCGCGCGCGCGACGAGCTCCTTGCCCGTGCCGGTCTCGCCCAGAATGAGCACGGTGCTGTCGGTCGCGGCGACCCGCTCGAGCTGATCGAGCAGGCGCTTGAGCGCCGGCGACTCGCCCACGATTTCGCCGAAGTTGTGGCTGGTTTGGATCTCGTCCACCAGACACTGGATGGTTGCCCTGGAACGATGGTGGGCCTCGATCTCCTCGCGCAGGCGGGCGTTCTGCTCTTCGAGCGCCCGCCGCGCCTGGCGCAGCGCGAGATGCGTGCCTACCCGCGCCAGCAGCTCTTCCGATCGGAACGGCTTGGTGACGTAATCGACGGCGCCCACGGAGAAGGCGTGCACCTTGTCGATCGTGTCATCAAGCGCGGTCAGGAAAACGACCGGAATGTCGCGGGTGGCGTCCTGCGCCCGCAGGCGCTCGCACACGGCAAATCCGTCGAGGCCCGGCATGACCACGTCGAGCAGCACGAGGTCAAACTTGCGCGACTGCACCAACTCGAGCGCCTCCCGCCCATCTGCGGCGGTGGCGACGTTCTTGTAGCCCGCCCGGCCGAGCTGCAAGGTGAGCGCATAACGGTTGTCCTCGTTGTCGTCGACGACGAGCAGCGCGGCGTCGGGGACGCTCATCGCGTGCCCTTGGGAACCAGCGCCTCGATCTTGGCGAGCAGCCGCGGGAGATCGACGGGCTTGGTGTCGAAATCGTTGCAACCCGCGGCGAGCGCCTTCTCCCGATCCCCAGCCATCGCATGGGAAGAAAGCGCGACGATCGGGATGTCTTTTGTTTCCGGGTCAGCCTTCAGTCGGCGCGTCGCTTCCCAGCCGTCGAGCACCGGCAGGCTCAAGTCCATGACGATCAGGTCGGGCTTTTCGGCGGCGGCCATCGCGAGGCCTTGTTCGCCATCGGCGGCGATAAGGACCGTGTAGCCGGCACGGCCCAGCCGCGTGCGCATCACGTAGACGTTGTCTTCGTTGTCCTCGACGCAAAGGATGCGCTTCATCATCCGGCTCGCCGTGCAGCGGACACCGTGGCCTCGCCCGACGCCGTGACCCCCAGGGCCCCGGCGGCATCCGCGGGCAGGCGGATCGTGAACGTCGATCCCCGGCCCGGCACGCTCTCGACCGTGATGTCGCCGCCCATCATCCGGCAGAAGCGGCGGCTGATCGCGAGGCCGAGGCCGGTGCCGCCGAACTTGCGCGTGCTCGAGCTGTCGGCCTGCGTGAAGTCGGCGAACAATTTAGCGACCTGTTCGGGCGTCATCCCGATTCCGGTGTCGGCAACGCTCATCACGATCCACTCGCTGCCATCGTCCGATCGGCGCTCGGCGGCGATGGCGATCGTCCCCTGCTCGGTGAACTTCGCTGCGTTGCTCGCGAGGTTGAACAGCGCCTGGCGCACCCGGGTGGGATCGGCCTGGATCGTTCCGAGCTCTTTGGCACACTCGACGGTGAGGCGATTGCCGTTCTTCTCCGCCAGCGGACGGACCGTCTTCCCGACGTCCTCGACCAGGGGCCCGATTGAAACCGATTCGAGGTGCAGCTCCATCTTGCCCGCTTCGATCTTCGAAAGATCCAGGACATCGTTGATCAGCGCGAGCAGGTGCCAGCTCGCGCGCAGCACCCGCTCCAGCGGCTCGATCGCGTCCTGCCGGTCCAGGGTGCGTGCGTCCTCCAGCACCACCTCGCTCAGGTTGATGATCGCGTTGAGCGGCGTGCGCAACTCGTGCGATGTGTTGGCGAGGAATCGGCTCTTGGCGCGATTGGCGACTTCGGCCGCTTCTTTGGCTCCTTCCAGCGCCTTCTCCACCCACCGACGCTCGGCGATTTCAGAATGCAATTCCTTGTTGGCTCTGGCCAACTCGGCGGTGCGCTCCTGCACGCGAACCTCCAAATCCGCATGAGCGCGACGCAATTCCTGCTCAGCCTGCTTTCCCTCTCTAAGGGCAGCCGACAAGACCAAAACCATCATGGAAACCACACCCATAAAGGTTTGGAGCAAAAGCAGCGATTCATGAAAATCTGGTTTGGCAAACGGGCCGACTCCGTGCACCGTTCCGACTATCGCAACGGATGAGACGATAAACAATGCGGTCAATGCTCCTGTCTGACCAAACCGGAAAGCGGCCCAGACAAGGAAAATCAGTGGCATGTAAACGACCGGATAGTTCGCTCCTGTAGGCGACCACAAGCCGAAGGCAACGGCGGTGGTCGCGATCAATAAGGCCAGTAATATAAGCCCTTCGGGCAGTCGCTGTCGCTCCAGAACAAGCTGGGCCTCTTGACGCCAGGAAAGCAAGAGTGGGGTGAACAGCAGGACACCCATCATGTCTCCGATCCACCAATTCCACCAAAGAGCTTGAAGAGAGACTCCGGGGGCGATGCCCGCCAGGGATACGCTGGTGACCCCTATCGTAGCGCTCACCATCGCGCTCAGAACGCCTGCCAGAGCCGCAAATTTGAAAACATCCCAAACCCGGCCAAGCCCGCCTTGCGATCCGGCAAAGCGTTGTAGAAGAAAGGCGCCAAGCAGGGCCTCGAGGGTGTTTCCCACCGCTATGCTTCCGGAGATCGCCGCAGCGTTTAAGAGAGGCACATGATTAGCGTAGAATGCCATCGCGTTAGCAAAAAACGCCCCCAGAAAAATACCAGGCCACACCTTGTATCCCAGCAACAGCACCGCCGCGAGCGCGATGCCCGAAGGGGGCCAGACGGGAGAGGCATTGGTATTTTGGATGGCAAGAAGAAGACCGATTTCAGCCGCCAGCCAGTAAACAGCCGCGACGGCCAATATTTTCAAGAAAGGCGTTTTTCTCAGATCATCCAGCACGAAACGGTCCTTGTTTTGTTCATGACAGAGCCTGGCCAAGAGGGCGCTGGACGAGAACGAGGAAGCCCTCGCGGTTGAACTCACGCTTGCGCGCCAAGCAACTGATTAGTCCGTTCAGCACTTCCCTTTCCTCTGCAGGACATCCAGCTCGGCCGCCACGGGGAAACCTATACCGCACTAGCTAGCGGTGCCGTTGCTGCTGAGCCGTGGTTCATCGGGTTCATGCGGCTCGCCACGAAAGAGCTCACTCGGGCGCCGGCCGGCAATGGAACGATCTTTGGCGTAACGTTGGAGTGAAGGCGTTAACAAACCGCCAACCGGAGCGTTCGCACAGAGCCGTTGACCTACCGATCCAGCAGAAACTCGGGTGATTCACCGAATATAAGAAGGGGCGGGTCTTTCAAGACCCGCCCCTTTCAGTCCGAATGTTTCTTGCGGGTCAATCCTTTTCATTAGCGCGCTTGAATGCGGCGCCAGCGCACACAGCCATAGAGGATCGTGCTGATCCGAAACGCCGGCATATCCCCACCTGAGGGTTATTGTAGAGCCCGCGCCACTCCCAGGAGCATGGTATCCCTCCCTCTTGCCGCAATCAACGAAAGACCCAGCGGGCAGCCGTCAAGAGTGGCAAGCGGCAGCGACACTTGCGGCAGCCGCGCGAGCCCGGCGATGCAAAGCATCGGCAGCGCGCGACTGCGTAGCTCATCCACTTCCTTGGGCGGAGAGTTTCTGAGCAGCGCAATGCCGGGCGCGCTGGGCAGTGAGAGCACGGCGTCGCCTTCGAGCAGCGCCTCCATGCGCTGGGTAATCTCCTCGCGCCGCGCCCGCGCGCGAGCAACGTCCTGCGGCGCTACCGTCGGCGCCCACTCGAAACGCCCCTTGATCGCGGGTCCGAAATGCGGTTTCACCCGCGTTATCCAACAGCGGAACGCAAAGAATCTTCACGTGTGCTCCCCTGCCGCTTTGCGGGCGCGGCCACGCTCGATGCATTCGGCCAGCGTCGCGCTGACCTCGCGCAGCATGTCGTCCCGCGTAGGGGCATCCTTCTGCAGAATGCGCTCGACACCGCCGTTGAGGCGGCGGCGCTCCTCCTCGGTCAGGTCCTTGGCGGTCACCACGACGACCGGGATGTGGCGCCACTCAGCGCGTTTGCGCAGCGCTTCGAGGAACTCAAACCCGTTCATCTCCGGCATCATGAGATCGAGCACGATGACGTCCGGAAGGGCCTCGGCCACGCGTTCCAGGCCGGTCCGGCCGTTGCCGGCTTCGCTCACCTTCCATCCCTCCTTTTCGAGAGCCTGAAGAATTTCCCGGCGCAGGATGTCGTTGTCGTCCACCACCAGCACGCGGCGGGCTCCGGGTCCCACGATCCCGCGCAGGATCACGCCGAGCCGCTTGCGGTCCACGGGCTTCACCATGTAGTCGGCCGCGCCGAGGGAATAGCCTCGGTTCTTCTCGTCCATGATCGACATGAGGATGACGGGTATGTCCGCCAGAGTGGGGTCGCCTTTGATGGCGGCGAGCACCGTCCAGCCATCGAGATCGGGCATGATCACGTCGAGCGTAATCGCGGCCGGATGCAACTCGCGCGTCAGACGCAGCCCCTCGTGGCCGCCGCCTGCCGTAACCACTGAAAAGCCCTCCCGCGCGAGGAAACGCTCCGTCACTTCGCGCACGGTGGAATCATCATCGACGACCAGCACAATCGGCGAGGCCGCCACCGGCGCTTTCGCAGCCGGTGCACTCCGGGCAAGCGGGATCGGTTGCGCGGCCAGCACTTCGGCGGGAAGACGGATAGTAAATGTCGACCCGCGCCCGACCTCGCTCTCGACCGTGATGTCTCCTCCCATCATCTGGCAGAAACGCCGGCTGATGGCGAGCCCGAGTCCGGTACCGCCGTACTTGCGGGTGGTCGAGACGTCGGCCTGCATGAATTCCTGGAACAAACGTCCTACCTGCTCCGGCGTCATGCCGATGCCGGTGTCCGTGACCGCCATCGTGATCCACGCACCGCTCACCTCTGCCGTGCAGCTCACGCTGATCGTAATCTTGCCGCGCTCGGTAAATTTGGTGGCGTTACTGGTGAGGTTGAGCAGCGCCTGGCGCACCCGCGTCTGGTCGGCATGCATGGTTCCAACGTCGCCCGGGCAATTCACGACGAGCTCGTTGCCGCCCTTCGCCGCGAGAGGCTGCATCGTCCTGATAATGTCCTCGATCAATGGCGCTACCGGGAATGACTCGAGGTGCAGTTCCATCTTCCCGGCCTCGACCTTGGAAAGATCGAGAATGTCGTTGATCAGCGCGAGCAGGTGGCGGCCGGCACGAATCACGCGATCCAGCGGCTCCACTTCATCCTCCCGTTTGAGGTCACGCGCGTCCTCGAGTAGCATCTCGGTCACGCCGATGATCGCGTTCAACGGGGTGCGCAGCTCGTGCGACATGTTGGCGAGAAACTGCGACTTGTGCTGGCTTGCCGCTTCGAGCTGCTGGCCCTTTTCCTGAATCTCCTGAAACAACCGCGCGTTCTGGATGGCGAGCACGGACTGGGCCGCAAAGGTCTGGAGCAGCGCCACCACCGGCTGGGGGAATTCGCCCGCCTCCGTGCGCCGGATGACCAGCGCGCCGATGACTTGGTCCTCGCGCAAGAGCGGTACCGCGAGCACGGAACGGATACCTTCCCCTAGAAGCAGATCGCGCAAGCGGTAACCGACCCCCTCCTCCACATCGGTCAGCTGGACCGGGGCGCGCGATTCGGCGCACCGACCGACGGCCGTGTCCCCGATTCGGATTCTGGACTCACGCAGAGCCTCGATCATGGCGTCGCTCGCGCCGAAATTCGCCCTCGGTTCGAAGACGCCAGTAGTCTCGTCGAGCTCGTAGATCGTGCCCTCCTTGGCCTGAGAGAGCTGAACCGCGCGGGTCACGATGGTAAGCAGCACCTGCTGCAGGTCGAGTGAGGAATTCACAGCCTGGACGACGTCACCAAGCGCCCGCAGTTCGGCGACTGATCGGGTGAGTTCCGTGGTCCGCTCCTCCACCTTCTGCTCGAGACCGGCATACGACTCCTGGAGCTTCGCCGCCGTCCGGTTGAACTCGTCTCCGAGCGCCTCCAGCTCGTCGCGAGTCCGCAATTCAATACGATAGCCGAGATCGCCGGCGCCGATCCTTGCCGCACCTGCCTGGAGCATGCGAATCGGCGCGACCATGCGGCGCGCGAGAATCACGCTCGCGAGAACAGCGAGCGCGAGCCCAACGGCCAGGATTACGGCGCCGCGGAGGAAAGCCGCCTGAAGCGGCGCGAAGGCCTCGGCAAGCGGCTGCTCCGCAAACACGAGCCATCCCAGCGAACTGATCGCGGCGTGCGCCGCAAGCACCTGCCCGCCGTCCAGGCCTTTCGCGATCATGACCCGGGCGTCGTCGGCATCTGGCGCCTTGCTCTCGGCCCGCGCCTCCTGCACCTGCGCAAGACCGGACAGATCGCGCTTCTGCAGCACGAGGCTGACGTCCGGGTGCGCGATCAGGTGGCCGCGCGCGTCGACCACGTACGCGTGCCCGACGCGGCCCACGCGGATACGGGAGACCACGTCCCAGATCGCCTTCAGACTGACCTCGGCGACGGTCACCTCCACCGCGTACTGTCCCGAAGGCACGGCGATCGTCATGTAAGGCTCGGACTCATTGTGGAAATACACCGGACTGAAGTAAGTCTTACCGGCCTTCGCCCCGAGAAACGCGGGTGACTGGGAAAAGTCCTCGCCGCTGCCGATCGCGTCGAGCGCGAAGCGCGATACGCGGAGCTGTTCCTTGCCCGAGATGTCGAGATGTCGCAATTCCTTCGCCGCCGGCACGCTGCGCAGGAATCTCAGGAAGTCGAGCTCACGTTGCTCGACAAGAGCGCCCGCGAGCGTATCGCGGAAACCGCCCCCTTTGCGCGCGGAGGGCGCGACCACTGGGTCGTCGGAGGTGGCGTGCGTAGTCGCCCGTAGCTGCCGCTCGATCTCCCTCACGAAACTTTCGATCCGCTCCGCCGCCGTCAACGCCTTCTCGCGCTCGAGGCGGACCAGCCCGCGCTGGGCCTCTTGATACGAGAAGTACAGCTCGAAGGCGCCACTGCCGACCAGAAGGCCGCCGACGAGAACGACGAGGACGACGACATACTTCCGGAACAGCCTCCCCCGCGGTCGCGCGTCGCTCATCGCCGGATCGTGTCTGCGCGCAGCAGGATCTTTCTCGGCACCGCCAGGCCGAGAAGGGAAGCGGTCTTGAGATTCACTGCGAGGTCGATTCTGTCGGCACCTTCCACGGGCAGGTCTCCCGGCCCGCGCTCCGCGCAGGATCTTGGCTACCAGCCGCGCCGCTTGCACGCCCTCGGCGTGGTAATCCGGCCCATACGATGCGAGTCCCCCGTGACCCACCCAGAGCGAGGTTGCAAACACCGCCGGGATGCGGGACGACATGGACACCTCGAGCAGAGCTGCCGGGATATCGAGCGTCCCGACGTCCGGAGGCAGGAGCGCGTCGCCCGGCCGGATGTCCTTGATCGTGTTCGCCAGTTGTTGCGGGGTATATACCGGTCGCGACACCAAGTCCACGTTCAGCTGCTTCGCTGCAATTCCGGCGCGACGGATCGCTTCGATCGATGAAGGATCATCGCCATGGTGGATCGCCCAGACGCGACGCGCCTTGGGCGCAAGCGTCTTGAGGATCTCCAGGCGCTTCGCCGCGAGCTCGGTCGCAAGGCTCGAAATCCCGGTCAGATTCCCTCCGGGCTTGCCGATCGTCCGGAGGATTCCCGCCATGACCGGGTCCCCGACCAGCGTGAAGACGATTGGAATGCTTTGAGTTGCGTTCTTCGCGGCTTGCGTAGCCGCCTCGCTGCTCGTGAAGATCAGATCCACACCCGCCTTGACGAGCGCCTCGGCGGCGGCCGGCGTGGCTTCCGGTTTACCTTGCGTGAAGCGGATGTCGAATACGACGTCCCGCCCCTCCTCGAAGCCGAGCTCGCGCAGCCCCGCCCGGAGTCCCTCGACGGTCGGATGATTCGCGGCCCAGGCTTCGTTGAGGACACCAATGCGGTGCATCCGGTTCGCCTGCTGCGGCTGCGCGGGGAACGGGAAGATAACGAGCAAGAGCGCCAACACGACCGACCCGGCTCGACACGCTGTTCGAGCGATGCCCGGCCGTGTCAGCCCACGGGTCAGCGCGCCGCGTGCCTCCACGCTGCACCCGGATCCGATAAGCGAGCCAGGCATCGCCCCTCACACCGCGAGGAACTGGTGGTACGCGGCTTCCGAAACCCGGCGCCAGCCCCCGTGCTGGGTTTGGAACTTCGTGAACGAGGCATAGACTTTCTTCGCCATCGGCGATTTTTCCGACTCCGCCGTCAGGACCTCGGTCGCGAGCTTTCTGAGGTCGCGCAGGACCATCGGAGGGAGTGCGAGGATCTCGACTTTGCCCTTGTACTCGGTCTTCAATTTCTCGAGCCCAATCGCGTTCTTCGCCTCGTATTCCGACAGTCCGTAGACCGAAACCGCTGATACAGCATGGTCGAGGATCCGCCGCAGGTCGACGGGAAGCGAGTCGTAGGCTTTCTTGTTGAAAGCGAATTCGAGCGTAGTGGCCGGCTCGTGCCAGCCGGGGTAGTAGTAGTAACGCGCGGTATTCTGCAGTCCAAGCTGAAGGTCATCGTGCGGCCCGACCCATTCGGCCGCGTCGATTGCGCCGCGTTCGAGCGCCGCGAAAATCTCTCCGCCGGGCGTCAGCACGACCGTGCCACCCGCCTTGGCAACCACTTGCCCGCCGAGGCCGGGGATACGCATCTTCAACCCCTTGTAGTCGGCGATCGTGTTGATCTTCTTCCGGAACCAGCCGGCCATTTGCGGGCCGGTTGCCGGACCCGGGCGCGGGACGAGGTTGAATGCGGCGTATGTTTCTTCCCACAGCTTGAAGTCCTCCGCCATGGAAGTACCAACTCGACATGCCGCCCGGGTTCATGCCGAACGGCACGCTGCGGAACCACTGCACCGCCGGTTCTTTGCCGGCCCAGTAGTACGAGGCGCCCATGAACGCTTCGACGGTGCCTTGGGAGGCCGCGTCGAACACGCCGAGCGGTGGCGCGATCTGGCCGGCCGGGAACACCTCGATCTGGAGCCGCCCACCGCTCAGCTCGTTGACCACCGCGGCGAGCCGCTGTGCCGAGCCGAGCATTACGTTGAGGGCCGGCGTCCAGGTCGTGGGCATTCGCCACCGGACCTTCGGCTGGGCGATCACGTACGGTGCGTGAATGAGGCTGGCTGCGCCGGCGGCGAGCGCTCCGCCTGCCGCGCCAATAAACTTGCGACGTTTCATCAAAATCCCTCCCTTTAACGTTTATTCCACGGTGGCGTCGGGAATCGCGGCCTGTCGGCGGCGAGTTCCTCCGGCCAGACGATCACCTTTCTTCCATTCTGCCATTGCACGATCAGCGCCTTGTGCGCGATTTGAACTCCGTCCGCGTCGACCTTGAAGCGCCCAAACGCGGTGTTGAAGTCCAGATTCACGATTGCGGCCCGCAGTCGCTCGCCGTCGACAGACCCGGCACGCCGAATGCCTTCCAGCAATACTTCACATCCTCCATAACCGCCCGCAGCCTGGTAGTTGATATCCGCGCTAGGGAACTCGTTCCGCCAGGCGTCCACGAACTCGCGCGCACCCGGGTATTCGCGCGCGATGGGAACGAGACCGCCCGCCCGGATCGTGGTGAGCTCCGGTACCCACTGCGTCGCGCCGTAGACGTATTCGGCGAGCTTGCCAAGCGTCTCGTAGAACTTCGGCTGGTCGGCGCCAACGGTGACGCCGAACATGCGCGGACTTGCCCCGACCGACTGCAGCTGCCGCGAAATGGCTACCGCATCAGCGAAATAGGTTGCAGCCACGAGCACGTCCGGATTCAAGGCCTTCACCTTGTTGAGCAGCGCCGAGAAATCCTGGGTCTTCTGCGGATACGCCTCGATCAACACCAGGTTCATGCCGTTGCGCTTGGCAAAGTCCACCGCGCCCTGTGTTTCTCGGTGACATCGGCCACGGCGTCAGTTATGGGAGAAGAGTAGGGCCCCAAAACAACGTCGACTTTGTCCTGCGTAATCAGCTTCTCGTAAATGCCAGCCGCGACTTTGGCACTGGATTGATCGTCTTCCACGACCATCTCCACCCGCCGGCCCAACACTCCGCCCTTCTGGTTCGCATCCTTGATGCAAAGCTGGTAGGCACGAAGGCGGTTTTGTCCGAGCGGCGCGTACTGTCCGGATTGCGAAGCGAAGCGCCAATCCGGATGGGTTACTGCGCCTGCGCCGCGCCGGAGCACACAGCGGCAAGCAATACGAGCAGGCCGAAGCAGTGAACAGAATGGGAGGACTTTTCGTGCGCCAGCGCCGGCAAAGCGAGCGCGCGCAGCCATACGAGGATCGAACCGATCCAAGAACCGGCATATTCCTCCCTCCCGTGAGGACTAATGCAGAGCCCGAGCGAGTCCCAGAAGCATGATATCCCTCCCTCTCGCCGCGATCAACGAAAGACCGAGCGGACAGCCCTCGAGCGTGGCGAGCGGCAGCGAAACCTGCGGCAGCCGCGCGAGACCGGCGATGCACAACATGGGCAGAGCGCGGGCACGCATCCCATCCACGTCTTGCGGCGGCGAACTCCTCGGCAGCGCGATGCCGGGCGCGCTGGGAAGCGCCAGCACGGCGTCACCACGGAGCAGCTCGTCCATGCGCTGCGTGATCTCCTCGCGCCGCGCCCGCGCGCGCGCAACGTCCTGCGGTGCAACCGTCGCCGCCCAGGCAAATCGTGGCCCAACCGCGGGTCCGAACTGCGGCTTTTCGCGCGTCACCCACTCGCGGTGGCATTCCCAGGCTTCGGCGCCCTGCGGGAAGCGAAAGTAATCCATCCATTGCGTGAGCGGCTCGTCGCCCACCGTTACGTTCTGCGATGCGCCGACGAGCGCAGCCACTTTGTCGAGCGCAGGCGCGAGCGCGGCCACCGCTGCCGCGTCGGCGTACGCGAACGCGTCCTGCGCCACGAGCAGCCGACCCGGCGCGCGCGCAGGGGCGGCGTCGCCGAGCAACACGCGGCCCACACGCTCGAAAATCGCCGCGTCGCGCGCGAACCAGCCACAGGTATCGAAGCTCGGCGCGAGCGCGCACACGCCGTCCAGGGAAATGCGCCCGTGCGTGGGCCGCATGCCCAGTATGCCGCAGTAGCTTGCCGGCAGGCGCACCGACCCGCCGGTGTCGCTGCCAATGGCGAAATCCACGACTCCCGCGGCCACCGCCGCAGCGGAGCCGCTCGACGAACCTCCCGGAATGCGGCCCGGGGCGTTCACGTTGACGGGAGTGCCGTAGTGCGCGTTCTCGCCGGTCAGGCTCCACGCCATCTCCTCGGTGTGCGCCTTGCCGACGAGGTGGGCGCCGGCGTCGAGCAGCATCTGCACCGCGGGTGCGGTACGCGCCGCCGGCTCGTGGGTGCGCAACCAGTCGGGACTGCCGAAGCCGGTCTTGTGGCCTGCGACGTCATAGATGTCCTTCACCGCGCAGGTCAACCCGGCGAGCGGGCCCTGCGCCGCGCCTTTCATCTCGACGTGGGTGTGCCGGCAAAACGCGCCGAGCTTGTCGTTGGCAACGATGTCGTTCACTTGCCCTCCTGAATTTCAACCGGCCCGGACATCTTTGAAGCCACAGATAAACACAGATGAACACAGATGAAACCAAGGCCAAATAATCTTGAACTTCGGGTTTGAAGTTATCCGTGTTTATCTGTGCGTATCTGTGGCTAATTCATGCTTTTCGTTTTTGCAATAGCTTCTAGTTCGCCGACACGGTGCGTCCGGCTGCCCATAGTCTTAGCCCGTTGATCCGCTCCGCCATCACCACCGACAGCGGCCGCGTGCGCCCGACCTCGGCCAGCAGGTGGTCGGTATTCAGGGATTGCTTGCCGGCGTGCGCTTCGTACAACGCCGCAACGATCGACTGCTCTATCTCGGCTCCGGAAAAGCCGTCGGTCGCGGCGGTGAGCTTCGCCACGTCAAAGCTCTTCGGGTCGAGCTTGCGCCGGGCGAGGTGTATCCGCAGGATCTCGTCGCGGGCTTCGGCATCCGGCAGGTCGACGAAGAAAATCTCGTCGAACCTCCCCTTGCGGATGAGTTCCGGCGGAAGTTGCTCGATGTCGTTCGCGGTGGCGACCATGAACGTCTTGGACTTGCGCTCCGCCATCCACGTAAGGATGGTGCCGAGGACGCGGCGCGAGACGCCGCCATCGTCCCCGCCGCCGGCCGCCACACCTTTCTCGATCTCGTCCATCCACAGCACGCACGGCGCCATCGCGTCGGCGAACTTGAGCGCTTCGCGCAGGTTACGCTCGGTCTCGCCCAGCCACTTGTTGTAGAGCGTCGCAAAATCGAGGCGCAAGAGCGGCACGCCCCACGAGCCGGCAACCGCTTTCGCAGCGAGGCTCTTGCCGGCGCCCTGCACCCCGAGCAGCAGCATGCCCTTGGGTGGATCGAGTCCCATGCTCCTGGCGTCGCCCAGGAACGCCGCGCGCCGCCGCTCGAGCCAGCGCTTCAGGCTCTTCAGCCCCGCTACGTCGCTCAACCTGGTGGTCTCCAGCTCGATCTCCATCACCGAGTTCTCGCCCAGCTTGTCCTTCTTGAACTTGAGCACCCGGCCGACGTCTTCCATGGTAATCGCGCTGTCGTCGCCTATGCACTGCCGGATCAGCCGCCGTGCGTCTTCCTGGCACATGCCGGTGAGGTACTGGGTAATGAGATCCAGCGCTTCTTGGGTACCCTTGAGCTTGCCGGACGCGCCCCAGGTAACGAGGTGCTTCGCCTCCTCCTGGATCAGCGCGCGGATCGCCTGCGCGTCCGGCAGCACGAGATCGAAGCCGGCGCTCAACCGCCGCAAATCTTCCGGCAGTTCCAGCTTGTGTCCTACCAGCACGAGCGTGCGGGGATTTTTCTCGTACTCCTGCGCGGTGCTCTTGATGATCCGCGCGTTTACCGGATTGTCGAGATAGGGATGCACGTCGAGCAGGACGTAGATGCCATTCTGTGAGGTCGCGTAGATATGCTTGAGCGCGCCGGTGATCTCGCGAGTCTCCGGAATCGTGGTGCGCCCATAGGCGCCCTTCTGCGTGCCGGAGACGCTGTACGATCCCGGCGCCACGGCGAGCGGATTGCTGCGGCGGTAGAGCCCATCGACGGCCGTCCACACGAACAGCGCCTTGCCCTCGAGCCGGGCCACCTGCTCGAGCAGCTCGAGCACGCGCGGCTCCTCCTGGGTTTCCACGACGACGATCGGAATCCGCGAGCGGATGATGAGGGTGAGGTCTTTGACGTCGTTCATTGCCGTGAGCGACCGGTGACTATGGGTCGATTCACAAATAATATGGCTACTTGACCGAGCCTAAGCCTGAGGCAAAGCCCACGGCCTAAAGCACGATAGAAGATCGCAAGAGATTGGGGCCGGCACCGACTAGCTTGCGAAGAATGTGTTTCTCCTCAGCCTTGCGCGGGGTCGAATGAACATCAGCCATTTATGAAATCAGTTCTAGTCCCTAATCCCTGGCCCCTAGTCTTGCCAAGAGTTTCTCGTGGATGCCGCCGAAGCCGCCGTTGCTCATGACGACGACGTGGTCCCCGGCCTTGGTCGCGCCCGCGACCGCGGCGATGAGCCCGTCGAAATCGTCGCACACCGTTGCCCTCTCGCCGAGGGGGGCGAGTACGGCGCGCGCATCCCACTTGAGCCCGGCACTGTAGCAGAACACCAGGTCGGACGCGGCGAGGCTCGCCGCCAGCCGGTCTTTCAGCGCGCCCGTTTTCATGGTGTTGGAGCGTGGCTCCAGCACGGAAATGATGCGGCCGCCGTCCACTTTCGCGCGCAGCCCTTCGAGCGTCGCTTCTATCGCCGTTGGGTGGTGCGCAAAGTCGTCGTAAACCGTGATGCCCCGCACGACGCCGCGAATCTCCATGCGGCGCTTTACGCCGGCGAAATCGCCCAAGGCGGCGATCGCCCGCGCCGGCGCGACCCCGCAGTGACGCGCCGCCGCGAGCGCGGCGAGCGCGTTTGCTTCGTTGTGGCTGCCGGTGAACGACCATTCGACCCGTCCGAGCATTTCGCTCTTCCAGCGAACCTCGAAGCCGCCCGCCTGACGCCCGCCCACATTCCAGCCGTCGGCCACGGCGAAGCGTTCGACTGGCGTGTAACAGCCCCGCGCGAGCACGCGCGCGAGCGCCGCATCGGCGCCGTTCGCGACGATCAGCCCGTTCGCAGGCAGCGTGCGCACGAAATGGTGGAATTGCGTCTCGATTGCGGCAAGGTCGGGAAAGATGTCGGCGTGATCGAACTCGAGGTTATTGAGGATCGCGGTGCGCGCCGGGTAATGCAGGAATTTCGAGCGCTTGTCGAAAAACGCCGTGTCGTACTCATCGGCTTCTATAATAAAGAGACCGCCTGCCCGGGAAGGGCTACGCGCGGAGACACCGAAGTTCGTGGGTACACCGCCGATGAGAAAGCCGGGCTCGAGCCCGGCGGACTCCAAAATCCAGGCAAGGATGGAAGCGGTCGTGGTCTTGCCATGAGTCCCGGCCACCGCGATCACGTGTTTTCCGGCGAGTATATTTTCCCTGAGCCACTGGGGTCCCGATATGTAAGGAAATCCTCGCCCGAGGATTTCCTCCATGAGCGGATTTCCTCGCGTCACTACGTTGCCGATGACGAAGACATCGGGCTTCAATGCGATCTGGTCCGCTTTCCATCCTTCGATTAAGTCGATGCCCTGGGCGGTAAGCTGCGTGCTCATCGGCGGATAAACGTTCGCGTCGCAGCCGCTAACGCGGTGCCCGCCGGCGCGGGCGATCAACGCGATTCCGCCCATGAAGGAGCCGCAGATGCCGAGGATGTGAAGGTGCATCGATTAGCCGCCGGGAAAATGCCGCTGCCTGGACGCAGCCAGGAGAATTCTAGCAGCCTGTCGAACTTCACGTGCCCGACAGGCTGCTGCATGCTGCGTTAGGAGTGTGTTGGGACAAAGTCCGACACACTCCTAGCGCGTTCCGGGCACTGATCACGCCGCGGAATTATGTTGTAATGTGAAGGATTCGATAATGTCGCGTCGCGCCCCTGCCGATGACGTCACTTGGGGGAAGACCCATGAACCGCAACCAGCCTCGCGGGGCGGAAATCTGCGGGCCGGCGTTCACGCCGGACGGCAGAACGCTGTTCCTCGCAATCCAGCATCCCGCCGAAGAAAAGGGTTCGACCTACGACAAGCCGTCCACGCGCTGGCCGGACTTCAAGGACGGCGTGCCACCGCGGCCTGCCGTCGTGGCAATCACCAAGGCGGATGGCGGCGAGATCGGCTCCTGACCTCGCTCCGCTTGCAGCCGACGCAGGGAGCAGGCTGAAAGCGATCCAGAGCGGCCATTCAAGCGTAGACTCTCCGGAAATTGCGCGGGAGGTCAGTAATGAACCATTTACGCAGGCAGTTGATCGCAGCAGGGCTGTTCCTCGCCGCGGCGCCGGCGCGGGCGCAGCCGGCGGGAAAGACATTTCGTATCGGGTTCGTCTCGGCGGGGCCGCGCACGCCAGACGGAGCGCCCCCGGGTCTCCTGCGCGAAGCACTGCGCGGGATGGGCTACGCGGAAGGCAAAAACATCGCATACGAGGTCCGCTTCGCCGAAGGGAAGTTCGATCGGCTTCCCGTTATGGCGGCGGAGCTCGTGCGGCTCAAGGTCGACGTCATCGCGACGCAAGGAGGCCTGGCGGCGGTGGCGGCGAAGCACGCGACCTCGACCATACCGATCGTCATCACGCTCCCCGCGGGGGACGCCGTGGCTACCGGGTTGATCGCGAGCCTGCGCGCGCCCGGGCGGGAACGTCACCGGTATGACCGACGAGGTCGTTCAGCTCAGCGCCAAGCGGATGGAGATCCTGAAGGAAGCGGTGCCGAGGGCCGCGCTGATCGCCGTGCTCTGGAACGCCAACGATCAAGGCATGACGCTCCGCTACCGCGAGATCGAGAAGGCGGCGCGCATCCTCAAGGTCGAGGTGCAGCCGCTCGGCGTGAGGGAGCCCGATGATTTCGCGGAAGCCTTTTCAGCAATGACACGTCGCCGGCCGGACGCGATGTTCCTGGTCGCCGACGCCCTCACGATCCTGAACCGAAAGCGCGTCATCGAGTACGCGGCGGCGCACCGCATTCCCGCAATGTACGAGTTCACCTCCCTCGTCCAGGACGGCGGGCTGATGTCGTACGGGCCCAGCCCTGAGGATGGTTTCCGTCGGGCCGCGCTCTATATAGATCGGATCCTCAAGGGCGCAAAGCCGACCGACCTGCCGGCGGAACAACCGACAAGGTACTACCTCGCGGTCAATCTGAAGGTGGCAAAAGCGCTGGGAATCCCGATCCCGCCATCCATCATGCTGCGTGCGGATCAAGTGATCGAATGAAGCGCCGGTGATACGAGGTGACCTTGGCCACTTCGTCAGCCATCGCGCATCACTTCGTCACCTCAATCGTGCCCTTCATTCCCGGGTGCAGGCCGCAGATGTATTCGTAGCTGCCCACGTCCTGGAATGCGAGCTGGGTGCTCTGACCTTTCAGCACGACCGGAGTGCGTAGCGTCGACTGGCCCTGTACCGTAACCTGGTGAGGGGAATCGTCGGTATTGGTCCAGGTGATCGTGCTGCCTGACTTCACGACGGCCTTCTCCGGCCCGAATCGGAACTCGCCGATACTGACGATCCCCGGACCCGAACGCCTCTCCACCGGCCCGCCCGTCGCGGTGCCGGAGAGGCTGGCGAGCGACATCACGAAATCCTGCTTTTCATGCGGCTTGTGGCACGCGAAACAGGCCTTGATGCCGGCATTGGCCTTTTCGTTCGGCTTGCCATCGTGCAAGAAAGAAGCGTATTCCCAATTGCCGTTACGCATTTCCGCCGGATATTCCGTGCCCCAGCCCTGGCGTTTTTCCATCACCGTGACGCCGACAGGCTTGCCCTTCTTGAATCTGCCGGAGCTGTCCTTTACAGGATTGCCCTTGTCGTCCAGGTCGGCGGAATAAATCGCCATCACGAGCACTGTCCCGTCCGGGATGGGTTTGCCGGCGCGCACCGCCTTCACCACTTCCGGCCTGGTGTAGAGCTCGCGGTACTGCTTGGTGTCGTGGCGGTCCACGACGCCGTACCGCTCCCACTTTTCCCAACCGGCGGGGTAGGTAATCTTCTCCGGACCGGCACTGCTGGTGGCCGCGATCACTCCGGCACCTATCGCACAAATCCCTGATATCAATAGACTAATCCTGCGGCGTCTGGTCATGGCTCTCTCCCCTCGTGGATGGTGATCGCAATCGGTCCGAACCCGTCTGCCCGCCGGATGAACGGCGCACCGCGTCCGTTCGATCCGGCGTAGTTAAGGCAGCGGCGCAAGCCGTCTGCTTTAACCGTAATTATACGGTCGTCCGGCACAACCGGATGACAGGCCGTAAACACGCTTGGACCTATTCCCCCGGGGCAATTCGCGCCCCATCGACCGGCTTGCGAAAGACCCACCAATGAAAAGCGACACCGCTTATCACCAAGGTGACGAGCGAGTACCACGGATCGAGCTCGCGCGCGGTGAAGATCGATTCGGTCATGAACGGCGAGCCCTCGTAGTTGGCGATGAGGGCGAGGAACAGGTTGTTCGCGGCATGCAAACCGATGGCGAGCTCGAGGCGGCCGTCGCGCAGCGTGATCGTGGCGAGCACCATGCCGATCGCGAAATAGTTCGCCGCCATGATGAGCGTACCGTGCTTTTCCACTTCCGGGTTGAGGAGATGCGGCACGGTGAAGAAGATGCTGCTCAAGACCGCGATCAGCGCCGGACGCCGAGTGATGAGCCCAAGTCCTTGCATCACGTAGCCACGGAATACCAGCTCCTCCACGGCGCTCTGGATCGGCGTGAGCACCAGGACCAGCGCGGCAAACCCATAGAAATGGTGGGGATCGAACGAGAGGTAGTAACGGCCTGGAAACAGTACATGCTCGATGGCCGCTATTACCGCTGCGAGTACCGCCCACACCGCCGCACCACGCCAGATACGCCACCAGTCAATGTGCGACTCCGAGGTGACGAGGCTTCGCAGCGGTCGGCCATGTAGCGATTTAACGGTGACCGCAAGCCCGGCCAGCATCATCAATATGGAGAAGTTGATCGCGACGAAATCGACCAGCGGGTTGATCGCGTCGGCCTCCGCAAGAAAGTTGAGCGGCAAGTAGCCCAGGCCGAGCCAGAAGAAGGCGATAGTGAGGAAACCCAGCGCGTAGCGCCACCAATCGTTTTTACCGTGGTGGACGAGATCGAGATACCGCTGCGTCTGCTGCTGCATCTCCTATAAACCCGAGAACGGCAATTCAGCTTTTTCTGGGATAAACTACCCTTACTTACGCTTGTTGCGGGGACTCGGGACGACCGTAAGCATGGCGTTCTGTGACAACCCGCAAGAGGCTGCGGGCTTACGCGATGGCAAAATCAGCAACCGTTGAACCCTCGGTCCTGGGACTGAAAAACACGGGCTTGCTCGAAGGCGTTCCGCTGCCGGCGCTCGAGAAACTCGCCCGGCAGTGCCGGTGGCGGCGTTTTACGGCTGATCAGCGAGTCATTTCCCGCGAAGCGCCCGACAACGAAGTGTACCTGATCATATCGGGGCAGGTGCGCGTCACGGCTTTTTCCGGCGGCGGCCGGCAGGTCACGTTCGGAAACATGCGCGCGGGCGAGTGGTTTGGGGAGCTCGCCGCGATAGACGGGTTGTCGCGTTCCGCGGACGTCGTTGCTATCGAAGACACCCTCCTTGCGTCGATGAGCCCCGCCCTTTTTCGGCAGTTGTTGCGCGAGCATCCCGACGTATGCGATCGCATGATGCGGCGGCTCGTGTATTCGATCCGCGCGCTGACCGAACGGGTCTTCGATTTCAGCACGCTGGGGGTGCAGAACAGGCTCCATGCGGAGTTGCTGCGCCTCGCCAAGCACGCCGGAGTGGAGGGAAACAGGGCGCGCATCGATCCTGCGCCCAAGCATACCGACATCGCCGGGCACATCAGTACCTATAGGGAACAGGTCACGCGGGAGCTGTCGGCGATGGCAAAGCAGGGCCTGATTCAGCGCTCGGGGGGCGCCCTGGTGATACCGAACGTCGAGCGGCTCGAGAAAATCGTCTCAGAGGTACGGCACGCTGGGTAGCGTCAGAATACCACCGCGAGCGGATGCAATGTGCCGTGTGGGAGACAACCGGCGGCAATCGTATATGGACCCGCCGCCGGGGTACCGGCCGCGCGTTCTGGCGTACCGACCACAAGCTCACTCAGGAGGCCGCAGCGGCGCGCCGCCACTACAGCTTGCAATCTGCTCGTTACGCCCAACTCCCGCAAGATGCCGGTGATGTGCACCTTGACGGTTCCCGGAGCAATATTGAGCCGCCGGCAGATGAGCTTGTTTGACAGGCCCTCGCCCAACAGCGAAAGCACCTCCAGCTGGCGCGGGGTCAGTTTGGGCGGAATGAATTCGCGGCGCTCAGGCGGCGCGGCAGGTGACCCAATCCGCACGGAAGTGCCCGTCACGGGTGTTTTCGACGCCTGTTGACGCTCCTCCAGTGTCATGACGCAGCCCCACGTGCGGAGTCCGTAACGCTCTTGAAAATCCGCAGCATCATGGAGGGCTCTGCCGCCGCGGAGGGAGCGTGTTGTGGCGCGCCCTGGACACACTCACCGAAGAGGCCACGGCGGCTCGCCGCCACCACAGCTTGCAGCCTGCTCGTTACACCCAGTTCCCGCAGGATGACGCCGATGTGCACCTTGACGGTTCCCGTAGCAATATTGAGCTGCCGGCAGATGAGCTTGTTCGGCAGGCCCTCGCATAGCAGCGATAGCACCTCCAGTTGGCGCGGCGTGAGATGTACCGGAAGTGCTTTCCGCTGGTCATGAGTCGCATCAGGCGTCCCAAACCGCAGAGGAGTGTCCTTCACCGGTGTTGCCGATGCACGTTGATGCAAGGACATGGTGTTGGATGAGATAGTGGCTGATTTCATTGTGCCCCCGGTTATCGTTCATTTGCGCTCGATATGCCTCTTTGCCCAGAGCCTCGACCAAATGTTCGATGCGGGAACCACTGTAACTGCCATGAAAGCCACGGTAAGTGCGTAAACGCACCGGAAACGCCTGATTTCGTCGGGCACACCGTTCCGCTGCCCTATGGTCGAAACGAGATAGAGCCACTAAACTTGGCCCCTCAGATAGCGAGAGACGGCGGGAGGCCGTTGACCAGTTGCACCCCGATACACCGAAGCAGGTCTGTTCGGCCTGCGGCTTCGCCAATCCTTCGGAGTTCCGCTTCTGCGGGAGCTGTGGCGCATCCCTCGAGCCCAGTACGGCACGGGACGCGACCGAGTCTGCCCCGCCGGAACGCCCGCAGCCCGAGCGCCGGCAGCTCACCGTGTTGTTTTGCGATCTGGTGGGCTCCAGCATGCTCGCGAGCCCGCCTCGATCCGGAGGAGCTGCGCGACGTCATCCAGTCATACCAGCGTGCATGCACTTCGGCCATCCGGCGCTTCGATGGAACGATTTCCCGCTACATGGGCGACGGGATGCTCGTTCTTTTCGGCTATCCGCGCGCGCACGAGGATGACGCCGAACGCGCCGTGCTGGCGGCGCTCGACATCGTCTCGACGGTGGGAGCGCTGCCGGTACCCGGTGGCGCAGCCGGGGATACGCCCCTCGCGGTACGAGTCGGTATCGCTACGGGGCTCGTGGTAGTCGGCGATCTCATCGGGGAAGGTGCCTCGGAAGAGGAAGCCGTCCTGGGCGAAACACCCAACCTGGCGGCCCGGCTTCAGGGGCTTGCATCCCCGAATTCCGTGGTCATCGCGGCGGGCACGCGCTCGCTCATCGGTGAGCGCTTCAGCTGCGTGGATCTCGGCATCCACGATCTGAAGGGTTTTCCCGATCCGGTCCGGGCCTGGCGGGCTCTTGCGCCCGGTTCGCCGGCAGCCGATTCGAAGCGGCGCAGCGCGTGCGGGCCACCCCGCTCGTGAACCGGGAAGAAACTCTGCGCTGGCTGCGCGGGCTCTGGCATGAAGCCGAGCGTTCCCGCGGCCGGGTAGCACTGCTGGCCGGCGAGGCCGGCATCGGCAAGTCGCGACTGGTGGAGGCTTTGCGCGAACGGATCGTCGGCACGCCGTACGCGACGCTGCGCTATCAGTGCTCGCCGCATTACGTCAACACCGCGCTGTATCCCGTCATCGCGCACATCGAGCGCGCGGCGGGCATCGGACGCGAAGACACGCCCGCAGTCAAGCTCGAGAAGCTCTCGACATGGGTCGGCGCCGGTCACGAGACCGGCGACGCGGTGCCGCTGCTCGGCGCGCTGCTTTCCATACCGCCCGACGAGCGCTACCCGCTGCCCGCCATGAGTCCGCAGCGGCAGAAGGAGCGCACGTTCGAACTGCTGTTCGGGTTCCTGCAGCGGATGGCGACGGCCTGGCCGGTGCCCGTCGTGTTCGAAGACGTGCACTGGATAGATCCGACGACGCAGGAATTCCTGGCACTGGTTATCGAGCGCGTGCGCGGAATGCGCGCGCTTGTCGTGATCACCTACCGCCCGGACTTCTCGTCGCCCTGGAAGGACCAGCCGCACGTCGAGCATCGAGAGCTGAAGAAACTCGCACCCGAGGATGCGATGGGGCTGGTCGAGCAGGTGGCCGGCGAACCGCTCCCGAGAGGCCTGATCGAGCAGGTGATCGCCAGGACGGACGGCGTGCCGCTGTTCATCGAGGAGTTGACGAAAGCAGTAGTCGATACCGGCCTGACCGAGCAGCGAGAACGAGTCTGGGCTGAACCTGCCGCCGCCCCTACGTGCCATCCCGTCGACGTTGCAGGATTCCCTGATGGCGCGGCTCGATCAACTCGGACCCGCCAAGGCGATCGCCCAGGTGGCCGGCGCTATCGGCCGCGAGTTCAGTTACGAGCTGCTCGAAGCGGTAGCGGCGCTCTCCGCGCAGCGCCTGCGCGAAGGATTGCTCGTGCTCGAGCGATCCGGGCTGGTGTACGCAGCAGTCGGGCGTTCCCGTCGGTAACTACGCTTTCAAGCATGCGCTGGTGCAGGAGGCGGCATATAGCAGTATGTTGCGCAGCCGCCGGCGCGAGCTGCACCTGCGCATCGCCGAAGCGCTGGAGAGCCACTTTCCGCAGACGGCGCGCGACGCCCCCGAGCTCGTTGCTCATCACTGGACCGAGGCCGGCAACGCCGAGCGGGCAGTCGCGGGGTGGCTGGCTGCCGGCCAGCGCGCCAGCCAGCGCTCCGAGTATCGCGAAGCCATTGGACATCTTCGCAGAGGCCTCGAGCTGGTCCCCCGACTTGCCGATGCGGGCGACGCGGCGCGATCATGAACTGGCGCTGCTGCTCGCACTTGGGTCCGGCGCTGATCACGACCGAGGGCGGCGGAACGCAGGAAGTCGCGGCCTTGTATGCCCGCGCTCTCGAGTTATGCGAGGGAACGCCCGAGTCGGCGACGCAGTTCGTCGCGCATTGGGGTTGGTGGCGCGCTTCCATGGATCACCGCATGGGCCGGGAGCGAGCCGACAAGCTGCTCGCGCTGGCGCAGAATCTCGGGGAGCCGGCATTGTTGATGCAGGCGCATCACTGCCAGTGGGCGACGCTCTACATGCTCGGCGCGCATAGCGAGTGCTGCTCGCCACATCGAGGCCGGCCTCGCGCTTTACGACCCGAATCACGATCGCGTGCACGCGGCGCTTTATGGCGGCCACGATGCCCGCGTCTGCGGCCTCGGAGAGCGCGCGCTCGCGTATTGGATGCTTGGCCGTTCAGGAGGGGCGCTGGAGAATGTACATTCGGCGCTTACCTGGGCGCAGGAGCTGCGCCACGTCGGCAGCCGGGCGCATGCCATGGATTACGCTCTCGTGCTGCAGAAGTTCCGGCGCGACGTGAGCGCAGTCTACGTCCGGGCCGCCGAGCTGATCGACTATGCGTCCGAGCAGAAGCTGCGAGTTCACCGTGCAAAGGGCGCGTTCTTTCGCGGCTGGGCCCGCGCCTTGCTGGAGGATGTGACTGGGGGTCTCACCGAGATGCTCGAAGGGATAGCGTCCGAGCTGGACGCGGATACTGCCCACGGACTTCACGCTGTACTACGAAATGCTCGCCGAGATTTACGGGCGGGCCGGCCGTCTGGAAGAGGGGCTGCGCGCAGTCGAGGAAGCCTTTGCCGTCGCCGAGCGCTCCGGGATCGTGTTCTGGAACGCCGAGCTGCATCGCCGGCGCGGCGAACTGCTGCTCGCCTCCGGCGACCGCAGCGCCGCCGACGCATCCTTCCAGGAGGCGCTGGCCTGTGCCCGTGTTCAGGAGGCGCGCTCCCTGGAGTTGCGCGCTGCGGTCAGCCTTGCGCGCTTGCGCCTGCACGACGGCAGATCCGCGACGCTGAGCGTGCATCTGCGGCCCCTATACGAAAGCTTCGGCGAGGGCTTCGATACGCCCGATCTCACCGAAGCGCGTCAATTGCTCGAGGCCCTGAAATAAGCGACATGATGGACGCGTAACACGACGCCCTTGCTAGCCGATGCAGAACTGGCGCCTGATGCGAATAAGCGCTATTTCCACGGCACGCACCGGACCTGCACGCCACAGGAAACGCTCGCGCGCCTGCGTCCGCTGCTGTCGGCGATCGGGATCACGCGTATCGCCAACGTCACGGGCCTCGATCGCACCGGCATACCGGTGGTGATGGTGTGCCGGCCGAATGCGCGCTCGATTACGGTCTCCCAGGGAAAGGGAATCACGCTGGACGCCGCGAAGGCCTCGGGCGTCATGGAAGCATTGGAAGTGTGGCACGCCGAGCGTATCGTGAAACCGATCAAGCTGGCGAGCTTTGAAGAGATGCGCGCCGAACACCGTGTCGCGGATGTCGCCAGGCTTCCCCGGGCGCGCAACAGCCGCTACACCGCGGCACTGCCGCTTATGTGGATCGAAGGAGAAGACCTGCTCGGGGGTGGTGCGGTGTGGGTGCCCTTCGAGCTCGTGAGCGCGAATTACACGCTCCCTTTGCCGCCCGGCAGCGGCTGCTTCCAGGCCAACACCAACGGACTCGCTTCCGGCAACCACAGGCTGGAGGCGGTGAGCCACGGCCTGTGCGAAGTCGTGGAGCGTGACTCGAGGACGCTCTGGAAGCACCGCACTCCCGCCGCAAAATCGGCGAACGGCGATCGATCCGGACAGCGTGGACGATGCCGCGTGCGTACGCGTGATCAGCCAGTACCGGTCGGCGAACCTGGAGGTGCGTATCTGGGACACGACGACGGACGTAGGCATTGCGAGTTTCGTCTGCCTGTTAGGGGGGTCCGACGGGGACGGTGCGGATCCAGAGTTCGGCTCGGGCTGCCATCCTGCGCGGCACATCGCGCTGCTGCGCGCGCTCACCGAAGCCGGGCAGGCGCGAAATACTTACATTGCGGGGGCACGCGACGACTATTTCCCGCATCTGTACACACCGTTCGGCGCGGGCCCGGCGCCAAGCGCTCTGCCGGCGCTTGCTGGAATCATCTGAACCTCAACGCTTATACGCGCACGTGCCGAGCTTCGAGTCGCTCTCGCTTCGAGGGCGATCTGCGCTGGATGCTGGCGCGGCTGCGCGCGGCCGGCATCGAACAGGTCATTGCCGTGGACCTCACCCGGGAAGCGATCGGCGTGCCGGTTGTCGCGGGTGATCGTGCCCGGACTCGAGGGAGTGATGAACGATGCAGACGATGACTACGCGCCCGGACTGCGCGCGCGCCGTCTGCTGCGGGGGGCGGCATGAGCGGCGGAGCAGGGATCGGTGGAACGAGGAGCAGGGACCCGCTTGCGGGATGCGACCGTGGAGCCGATCAAGGCGCGTCGAGTACCGTTGCCGATCCACGCGCGTCTCAGGGGTCAGATCCCAGAGGGTCCCTCTTCCGCCCTTCGACGCGCCCGCTTGCGGGGATGCGACCCGCGAGGGCCGCGGGGCCGCCGACGCGAGTGATCCACAATTTCGGAAGCCGAACAGAGGCGGCCGCATGAACGCATGCATCTTCGCCGGGCCGAGCCTGCCGCCGCGCGACGAGGCGAGGGCGTTCGAGGCGATCTGGCTGCCGCCCGCGAAGCATGGCGACGTTTACCGCGCCGTATCGCTCTTGCGGCCGCGGGCCATCGGGATCGTGGACGGCTATTTCCAGTGGGTGCCGTCGGTATGGCACAAGGAGATACTCTGGGCCATCGAGCAAGGCGTCCATGTGTTCGGTGCGGCGAGCATGGGCGCGTTGCGGGCCGCCGAGCTCGCCGCCTTCGGCATGCGAGGCGTGGGCCGCATTTTCGAGGCGTACCGCGAGCGGCAGACTCACCGAATGCGCAGAGGAGACCTTCGAAGACGACGACGAGGTGGCGGTGGTGCACGGTCCGGCGGAGAGCGGCTACCTCGCGGTTTCGGAAGCGATGGTCAACATCCGATGCACGCTCGCCGCTGCGGAGCGCGCGGGAATGATAGTCACGGAAACGCGCGCCAGGCTCGTCGCCATCGCGAAAGCGTTGTTCTTTCCCGAGCGCAGCTACGAGCTCCTGCTCGACCGCGCGCGCGCGGCGGAACTCCCCGACCGGGAGCTCGCGGCGCTAGCAGCATGGCTGCCGACGGGACGCGTGAATCAGAAGCGTGCGGACGCGCTAGCCATGCTGGAGTCGATGCGGAGATTCCTGGCTCAGGATCCCGCGCCGGCCAAAGCCGCCTTTGTCTTCGAGCACACAACCTTGTGGGAGCGCGCACTTTCCGGGGCACGGGCGACGACGGTGCACGATGCGGAAGAAATACGCGTCCTCGACGAGTTGCGTCTCGACGGCGCACGGTGGCTTGCGCTGCGGCAGGAAGTGCTGAACTCGCTTTTGGCGCCTGCGGCAACCGACACTGCAACGGCATCCGCGCTGCTCGCAGGCCGCGTGGCCAACCACCGCGGAAGCCCGCATGACATCGAGCGCCTGCTCGAGGAAGCGGCGAGGATGGAAGCCGTGCGGCGCATGCGCGAAGAAACGCCGTTGGCGATCGTCGAGTGTCAGATGCTCGCGCGGATTCGAGACACCGGTGAATTCGCGCGGTTGCGCGCGCGCGCCGAAGACAAGCTGGCGCGAATTGACTCCCGCCGGGACCTGCCGAATGCCGAGGAGTTTTCGGAATTGAAGCTGCTCGAGCTGCGAGACTGGTATTTCTCGCGGTTATTGGGCGGAGACATGCCGGACGACATAGAACAGTGGGTGCGCGCATCGGGTTATGCGGACCTCGCGCATTTCCACAACACCCTATTCACGGAGTTCGTCTACCGGCAGATGGCCGGTGCGGAGGAGACGGCGCGCGCCGGCGCACGTGGGCGGGGAGCTTGAAGCGATGAGCATGGCCCGTCGTTTTGCACGACAGCAGTACCAAGGCCGGGGTACGCGTTTTCGGCTCTACCCGCAGCCGCCGATCCTGAGTCCATCCACGGGCCGGAAACCGTGTGGATCGCGCGTCCGCCGGGATCCATCGGCCCGGGTCCCGCCGACGCTCGAATGTACGTGATCGATGCGATCGGCAAAGGGCCGTATGAGGATTTTCCGCACTTGCCGCCGTACCGGGGCGCCCGCAATCCACCGGTGCAGCCGGGACGCGACGGGCACTTCGATCATCTCGGCGATCCGTGGAGCCGCGAATTCATGGCAGCGCACATGTACGGAACGCTGCGCTTCGTTCTCGACGTCTGGGAAAGGTACTTCGGCGCGCCGATCCCGTGGCACTTCGCCCGCGACTTGCCGCGGCTCGAGCTCGTTCCGCTCGTCGAGTGGGACAATGCGCATTCCGGCTACGGCTTCATCGAAACCGGCTTTGCCCGGCCCGGAGCGCCCGACCCGCAGCCCTTCTGCCTCAACTTCGACGTGCTCGCCCACGAGCTCGGGCATTCATTCATATACGCACTGCTCGGAACGCCGCCTCCGGACCGGGTGAGCGCCGAATTCCTGGCGTTTCACGAATCGGCGGCCGATTGCGTGGCCATGATGGCTGTGCTGGACTTCGATTCGGTCGTGGACCGGCTGCTCGAGCGCACGCGCGGCAACATCTACCTGCCGAACGAGCTGAACCGCATCGGCGAGCTCTCGGAGACCGAACAAATCAGGCTCGCAAGCCAATCGCTCACGCTCGCCGACGTTCCGGACCTTCGCACGCCGCCGTCGCAGCTCTCGCAGCCCCAGCGCCACGCCATGAGCCTGCCGCTGACCGGCGCGGTGTTCGACGTGCTCGTGGAGGTTTTCCAGGAAATACTCGTGCGCGACGGGCTCATCAGCCGCGAGCTGGACGATCTCTCGCGGCAGGAGGAGGGCGTCCCCGAGGAAATCGTCCAGAGCCGGATTCGATCGCGCCTATGCCGGCCGGCACGCGGAATTCAAGGCCGTCCTGCTCGATGCGAGAGACTACGTGGGCAGGTGCCTCGCCACCGCCTGGCGCAGCCTGTCGTGGAATGTTACTTATGGAGAGGTGGCCGCCGCGCTGCTCGCCGCGGACGCGCGGCTTACCGGCGGCGCCGGCCGGAAGATCATGCTGGAGAGCCTGCTCTGGCGCGGCATCGAGTTCCCGTTTCGAGCCGGGCGGGCTGCATACCGCGAGCGCGTGGCATGGGGGAGGCTGAAACGATGGTGACTAGGCCATATGGCCGTGGACAGCCCCGTACACCCGGGGTTAGCATAGTGTGAACGAAGTCACAATAAGGGGGGCTGATCATGCGTAACGTAGGGACCGGTTTTGAATCCTTTCTCGAACCGACCCGTATTTGGCTGTTCGGAAAGCCGTTTACCAGTCTGACATACAACGCAACGTCGATGGCAACCCCTCAAGGCGGCGCACCTCAGGCTGAATGGGACACTTATCCGCCCGCCGCTCTGGCTAACCTTGGCATGCCCCCTCGGCGGATCGAGCGTAAGCTCAGGCGGCCAGACCAGATTTTTGCCCGCATTTACAGCTTTTCACACGAAGGTCATTACTACACGCTCCCGCGCCCTCTTCTATTCCTGGTTTCACCGGAAAACATGGTGCCGCAGAGGACTCTGGACCAAATGGACATCCCGCCCTCTTCACCAAGTTTGGCGGAGTCGAGGCCCGAGACTGGATTTTCTCTGAAGACATACTCGTTTGGGCCGTGGACAAGAAGGATCTGGCCGTGTGCCTGGACGTGGAAATCGGGAATTACCAGGAGGTCCTGCTCAACTCGATGATCGCCTGGAACTCGGGGGGAGCTTCACGCGGCGACATGTCCTCGCGCGGCGATATGTCCTCTCGCGGCGACATGTCCTCGCGGGGCGATATGTCCTCGCGCGGCGATATGTCCTTCCGCGGCGACATGATCGGGCCGCATCAAAAACGGTAGCGAGCGCAACGGCCGCTGATCATCGCGGCGGCTCATTCTTACATCGCGCCCGAGCCCTTCACGAGCTTCGACCATTTCGCGACTTCGGATTTCTGAAACGCCGCGAACTCTTCCCGCGTGGTCGGGGTGGGCTCGGCGCCCTGCTCCTCCAGGCGCGCCCTGATCTCTGGCATCTTCGAGCGTTTTCACGAGTGTCCGCGTTGAGCTGCGGAGAGGATGGGCTGAGGCACGCGGGCGGGAGCAAGCACCCCATACCAGCCCGTAATCTCGAAGCCGGGCACGCCGGCTTCGATCATAGTTGGAATATCCGGCAGCTGGGAAATCGCGTTTCGCGGTAGTGACCGCAAGCGCGCGAATCTTTCCGCTCTTGAGATGAGGGAGCTGGGCGGGAACGTTGCCGAACATCGCATTGATATCTCCGGCGAGCAGGTCGAGGAGGGCCTGCGGGGCGCCTTTATACGGCACGTGAACGACGTCGATTTCTGTCTGCTTCTTCAGCATTTCCATCGAAAGGTGCGCGGAAGAGCCATTGCCCGACGAGGCATAATTCAGCCGTCCGGGATGCGCCTTGGCATGTGCGATGAATTCGCTGACGGTCCGCGCCGGCAGCGCCGGGTGCACCACCAACACGTTCGGCACCTTGGTCACGAGTGAAATGGGCGCGAAATCCCGGACCGGATCGTAAGGCAGCCGGTGTTCTGGGCGAGCGCCAGGACTTCACTGTAGAAGCTGGCGCCGAACAGGAGCGTATGGCCGTCTGGTGGCGCCTGGGCGACCATCTCCGCGGAATGTCCTTTGCGGGAGAAGAGATTCCGGTGCGAGTCCTTGCGGACCCGCACCGGGAGAGTGCTCACTCGCTCAGCGCGGCGGCTTGCGCGGATGCGCTGCCAGCGTGCTGCGCGCGGTCTGTCGCAAACCGATCGGCGTAGGTCGACCGAGCAGGCAGACTGAGGTTCGCGTCCCCATCGGCGGGAAACGCGCTACCAACCCGCATATCGCGGTCGCCCGCGTGCCGGTCGGCGTAGGTCGACAGAGCGGGCAGGCCGTAGTTCGCGTCCCCGGAGGCGGGGAATGCGCTGCCAACCTGCGTGTTGGCGTCGCCCGCATGCCGGTCGGCGTAGGTCCACAGAGCGGGCAGGCTGTTGTTCGCGTCTCCGCTGGGGGGGAACGGCGAGGCTTGCGCGGTCGAAATGAGCGTAGCGAGAACCAATCCTTGAATGATGCGTTTCATCGTAGTCTCCTTTAGATATCGTCAAGTGCGCCATTGGAGTCCGTTGCTGCCAGGGCCTTCGAAGCGGCGCATCTGAACTTTCCCGGCCCCAATCTCTCGTCGCGTGGTAGCGACATCGATGGAGCGAATCATATTCATCGAAAGGAGATCGCGAAATCAGCTCGACAGCCTATGCCGGAGGGACTATCACCGCCGTGGCTCAGCCGGCAGCTGTCGCATCGGCGCGAGCGGCCTAGGCGTTCGGATGTATTCCCCTCGGGCGCTGCGCTGCGGACAATCTGTTTCGTAGTTGCGGAGCCGGCTTTCCTGCCGTGCCCGCGTGGCTACAAGCCGCAGGAGGAGACGACCGTGAAGCTCGAACGAACCAGAGATCGGCGGGACCGCAGCTCGCGCCTGGTCGCGGGTGGCGGAAAACAGGAGCGAGGCCACGCTTCGGATCCGTTCTTGGTGCTGATCGCTACGCTCGTGCTGCTTACCGCTGCCGCGTTGATCGGGATCGGCATGCCGCAAGCGCTGGAGATCGCGACAAGATATGCCGACGCGTCGACGGCCATTCTGCCGGACGGGGAACTGGAAGATGAGGAGGGTCAGGCGCCTGAAGAGACCAAGAAAAAACCCGAACCGTTCATCGTTGATGACGTCCGGACCGAAGGCGTGATGCATGCCTACCCGGACGTGTTCTGCCCGATCGAATGCTAAGAGTACCTAACAGAATGAGGGGAAGCGCCATGTCATACGTCATCGAGCTTGAGAGAGAGTCATGCCACCTGGCTTACGTCGTCGCGCAGGCAGATACCGTGGAAGACGCCCGCGCGATCATCAACGCTGAACTCGGCCGCGACGACGACTATGAAGACGTGGTCATCGTCGCGGTGCACACGGTTCACTGAGCGGCGGGGAACGGGCCCCTTCCGGTAAGATCTTTCGGGGCCTTCCCGTTCCCCCCGCGCCCCCCGGTCGCACGATCAGCCTGATTCGCGAGGAAGAAGGCGGCAAAATATGGGTAACGAGGTGTGCGGCGTGACGAGTACTTCGTGACGGTGCAGGCGCAAATACCAGTCTCGCCCTATCCGTCACGGTTCATCCGTCACGTTTTATCCGTCACGCCCTATCATGTTCAACCCAGGTTCGGCGCCAGCCAGCGCTCCGCCTCCGCGACCGGCATGCCCTTGCGGCGCGCGTAGTCCTCGAGCTGATCGCGCCCTATCCTGCCGACCGCGAAGTACTGGGACTGCGGGATGCGCGAGATAGAAACCGCTCACCGAGGATGCCGGCCAGCATGGCGTAGCTCTCGGTCAGCCGGATGTCCACCTCCGGCGCGCGCAGCAGATCGAACAGCGCCGCCTTCTCGGTGTGGTCCGGGACACGCCGGGATATCCCGGCGCGGGACGGATGCCGCGGTATTGCTCCGCGATCAGCGCGGCGTTGTCGAGATTCTCGTCCTTCGCGTAGCCCCAGAGCTCGCGGCGCACGCGCTTATGCAGCGCCTCCGCGAACGCTTCGGCCAGCCGGTCGGCGAGCGCCTTTCAGCATGATCGCGCTGTAATCGTCGTTCTGCGTTTCGTACGCCTTCACGCGGCTGCTCCATGCCGAGGCCGGCGGTGACCGCGAACGCGCCCGATGAAATCGGCCACGCCCGATGTCCTTGGGCGCGACGAAATCGCCGAGGCACAGGTTAGGATTGCCGGTCGGCTTTCGGTTCTGCTGGCGCAGGTTGTGCCAGGTCATCAGCACGCGCTCGCGCCTGGCGTCGGCGTAGATCTCGATGTCGTCGCCGTCGTTCACGCTGTTGGCATGAAACAAGCCGAACACGCCGTTCGCGCGCAGCCATTTGCCGTCGATGATCTTCTTGAGCATCGCCTGGGCGTCGGCGAACACCTTCTTCGCCTCGATCGCCGACGACCGCATCCTCGAGGATCTTCGGATACGACGCCTGCCAGGTCCCACGTCTGAAAGAACGGGCCCCAGTCGATGTGCGCGGCGATCTCCGCCAGATCGTAGTTCTTGAGGTGCTTCAGGCCGAGGAACGACGGCCGGACCGGCTCATGGGCCTTCCAGTCGGTCTTGAAGCGGTTGGCGCGCGCGTCCGCCAGCGCGATCAGCTCCGGGCCTTTTTTGCCCGCATGCTGCGCACGCACCTTGTCGTAATCCTCGTGCACCTCTTCGAGATAGCGGCGGCGCGTGATCTCGTCGTCGGCCAGCAGGCTGCTGCACACGCTCACGCTGCGCGAGGCATCGGGCACCCAGACCGTCGGGCCGTTGGTGTAGCCCGGCGCGATTTTTACTGCGGTATGCGTGCGCGAAGTCGTGGCGCCGCCGATCAGCAGCGGCAGCGTGAATCCCTGCCGCTGCATCTCCTGCGCGACGTTCGCCATCTCCTCGAGCGACGGCGTGATGAGGCCGGAGAGCCCGATGATGTCGACTTTCTCGGCGCGCGCCATGTCGAGTATCTTCTGGCACGGCACCATCACGCCCATGTTGACGACCTCGTAGTTGTTGCACTGAAGCACGACCGAAACGATGTTCTTGCCGATGTCGTGCACGTCGCCCTTGACCGTCGCGATCACGATCTTGCCCTTGGGCTTGGACGCCTCGCCGGAATCAATCGGCGAGCCGCGCCTTCTCTTCCTCGATGAACGGGATCAGGTGGGCGACCGCCTGCTTCATCACCCGCGCCGACTTCACGACCTGCGGCAGGAACATCTTGCCCGCGCCGAAGAGGTCGCCGACGATGTTCATGCCGTCCATCAAGGAGCCTTCGATCACCTGGATCGGGCGCCCGCCGGCGTCGGCCACTTTCCGGCGCGCCTCTTCGGTGTCCTCGAGGATCCACTGCGTGATGCCGTGCACCAGCGCGTGCGCGAGCCGCTTCTCGACCGGCTCCCGGCGCCACTCCAGGTTCTGCTCCTCCCGCGCGCCGCCAGCCTTCAACGTGCCGGCGAACTCGATCATGCGCTCGGTCGCGTCCGGCCGCCGGTTCAGCACCACGTCCTCTACGCGCTCGCGCAACTCGGGCTCGAGATCGTCGTAGACGCCCGATCATGCCGGCGTTGACGATGCCCATGGTCATGCCGGCCTTGATCGCGTGGTACAGGAACACCGTGTGGATCGCCTCGCGCGCCGGGTCGTTGCCGCGGAAGGAAAAGCTCACGTTCGATACGCCGCCGCTCACCTTGGCGTGCGGCAGATTCTGCCGTATCCAGCGCGTCGCCTCGATGAAATCGACGGCGTAGTTGTTGTGCTCCTCGATCCCGGTCGCGATGGCGAATATATTCGGGTCGAAAATGATGTCTTCCGGCGGGAAGCCCACGCGCTGCGTGAGCAGATCGTAGGCGCGCTTGCAGATCTCGATCTTGCGCTGGAACGTGTCGGCCTGGCCCTGCTCGTCGAACGCCATCACGATCGACCGCCGCGCCATAGCGCCTGCACAGGCTCGCCTGGCGCAGGAATTCCGCCTCTCCCTCTTTCATGCTGATCGAGTTGACGACCGGCTTGCCCTGCACGCACTTCAGCCCCGCCTCGATCACCTCCCACTTGGAGGAATCGATCATGATCGGCACGCGCGCGATGTCGGGCTCGGTAGACACGATGTTCAGAAAGCGCTTCATCGCCGCCTTCGAGTCGAGCATCGCCTCGTCCATGTTGACGTCGATCATCTGCGCGCCGTTCTCGACCTGCTGGCGGGCGACCGCGAGCGCCTCGTCGTACTGATCGTTCAGGATCAGCCGCGCGAAGGCCTTGGAGCCGGTCACGTTGGTGCGCTCGCCGACGTTGACGAAGAGCGACGTTTCGTCGATGTTGGCCGGCTCCAGCCCCGACAGGCGCAGCTTGTGGTCGGGCGGCGGCACCTCGCGCGGCGGCAGCGCCCTCACCGCTTGCGCGATGGCGGCTATGTGCTCGGGCGTCGTGCCGCAGCAGCCGCCGGCGATATTCACGAAGCCGGCGGCGGCGAACTCCCCGAGCAGCGACGAAGTGATGTCCGGCGTCTCGTCGAAGCCCGTCTCGCTCATCGGGTTGGGCAAGCCGGCATTCGGATAGACGCAGATGCTGGCGTCGCAGATCCTGGCGAGTTCCGCGACATACGGCCGCATCAACGCCGCGCCCAGCGCGCAATTCAGGCCGATGGTGACCGGCTTCGCGTGGCGCACCGAGTTCCAGAACGCTTCCACCGTCTGCCCCGAGAGGATGCGGCCCGAGGCATCGGTCACCGTGCCGGATACCATCAGCGGGTAGCGCTTGCCGCTCTCCTCGAAGAACTGGTCGATCGCAAAAAGCGCGGCCTTGGCGTTCAAGCGTGTCGAATATGGTCTCCACCAGGAAAAGATCGACGCCGCCCTCGGCCAGCGCGCGCGCCTGTTCCAGGTAAGCCGCCGCTGAGCTCGTCGAACGTGACGTTGCGCGCGCCGGGATCGTTGACGTCGGGCGAAATCGACGCGGTCTTGGGCGTTGGGCCGAACGCGCCGGCAACGAAACGCGGGGATTCGGGCGTCGAGTATTTCGCGCAGGCTGCCGTCGCGAGCCTGGCCGCCGCGAGGTTCATCTCGGCCGCCAGCTCCTCCATGCGATAGTCGGCCTGCGCTATGCGCGTCGCGCCGAACGTGTTGGTCTCGATGATGTCGGCGCCGGCCGCGAGATACTGCTCGTGGATCTCCTGGATCACCTGCGGCTGGGTCAGCACCAGCAGCTCGTTGTTACCTTTGACGTCGTGCGGTGAAGTCCGCGAAGCGCGGCCCCCGATACTCCGCCTCGCCGAACTTATGGCGCTGGATCATGGTGCCCATGGCACCGTCGAGTATCGAGGATGCGCCGCCGGAGCTGCGCGTTGAGGCGTGCGTTGTGATCAGGCATGAAGCATGGAGAAGCGCGTAGTCAGGGCGGTCGCGAGGATCCTGCAACAGCCGTTGGAGTACTTAACAAATGAGGGGATACCCTCCCTCGTGGTCCCCTACATGAGCGGCTGTATCGTTCCGTTTTTGATACGTCCTCTGAGAAAGCGCTGGAAACCCCTGAAGCAAAAGGTGTTAATTTTACCGTGAAAACCATGCACGCAGGCGCCGCGGGTATAATTCCTGTCCGACTCTAGTTTCTAGTTTGAAGTTTGAAGTTCAAACTCAACGTCAACTTCAAACCTCAAACCTCAATCAAGACGATGAAGCACCTGGAACCGAAACAGGCGCACGAGTTCCTGACGCAGAACCCGAACGCGATCTTCATCGATTGCCGCAGCGAGATGGAGTATCTGTTCGTCGGCCACCCGCTGGGAGCGATCCTGGTGCCGTGGAACGACGGCCCGAACTGGGAGGTGAATCCCGACTTCGTCGCGCACGTGAAAAAGGCGGCGAGCGTGGACCGACCCATCATCCTGATCTGCCGCAGCGGAAATCGCTCGCTCGACGCCGGCCGCGCGCTCGAAGCAGCCGGCTTCACGCAGGTCTCCAACGTGCTGCACGGCTTCGAAGGCGATCTCGACGCCGGTCGTCACCGCAACGCCCGCAACGGCTGGCGCTACGAGGGGCTGCCGTGGGAACAGTGTTAGGATTCAGGACCGCGATTTCATCCGTTCTTCCGAGTCGCCGGCACCGTCCTTCGATCCCGCATTTCCCTACCTGAATCCTGATTAAGCCCTGAGCTTTCTGTTCATTGCGGGCGGCGCCCGCGTGGATTCAGGGAGGGCGAGTCGAAGGAACCGCGACGTATGGGATACCTCGCAGGTTCCGGTCCAGGCGTGAACCTGAATCCTAGAGGGTCACCCCCAGCATCGAACCCACGATGTAGGTAAAGCCGCCGGCAGCGGCGCCGATCAACAGCATGCGCGCGCCGCTGAACAGCATGCCGCGGCCGGTGAACAGAGACAGTACCGCCCCCACGACGAAGAGCACGATCCCGCTCGCCGCGATCGCGATGGGCAGGCTGGCCGCCCCGCCGCCCAAGGCGAACGGCGATAGCGGAATTGCAGCCCCCACGGCGAATGAAACAAACGACGAGATCGCCGCACCAGACGGCGAGCCCAGATCGTCGGGATTCAGCCCCAGCTCCTCGCGGGCCAGGGTCGCGAGCGCCTGCTCCGGGTCCGCGACGATCTTCTTCGCGACCGACAGGGCTTCCTCCCGCGGCAACCCGCGCTCCTGATAGATCAGCGCCAGCTCCTCGGCTTCGGCGTCGGGATAGTGGTCCAGTTCTTCGCGCTCGAGCCCGATCTGGTACTCGTACATCTCCCTTTGGGACCGCATGGACACGTACTCGCCCGCCGCCATCGAGAACGCGCCGGCGATAAGCCCGGCCGCACCGGACAGGAGAATCACGCGATGGTCGGCGGTGGCACCCGCGATTCCCATGATGAGGCTCGCGTTCGAGATCAGCCCGTCGTTCACGCCGAACACCGCGGCGCGCAGGTTGCCTCCCGCTTCGACCGTCCGGCCGCGCCCTTCCGGGTCGTCCTTGGAGCGGGGGCGTACATGCTTGGGGAATGGCACAGCATAAAGCGACATACCGCGCACCTTCATCGCGGCGAGCACGCCACGCAGCCGCCGCACGCCGAATCGGCGCACCAGGCGCGCGACGATTCGCGCCCGCAAGTCCGGGGTGTAGCGCTCGGGAACGCCCGAGCCGGCCTCACGCAGGCGGCGCTCCCAGATCGCCGCCTGCTTCTCGGCCTCGTGGGCGAGCTCGGAAAACAACGCGCTGCGCGTGGTTCCCTTTTCGGCTTCCGCCACGGCGCGATACAGATACCCCGAGCGCTTCTCTTCCTGCCAGCTCTCAAGCTCGCGCATACAGACTCACCGCTAAGACGCCAAGGATGCAACGGAGGTCAACAGCCTCACCACGAAGTCGCTAAGGGCCCGAGGTAGCTTTACGTCACCGGTTGCCAGGATCCCGCGCTTCGATCCGAAGATACGCCATCCACGACACCCACCCCAGCGTCATCATCGCCATCATACCGAGCGCCAGCGTCGCGCCATGGTGGTAGAGCAGCGGAGCGATCAGCCCGGAGGCCACCGCGCTGCCGGCGCTGTGCACGAAACCCTGCAGCGAGGATGTCATGCCGCGATGGGCGGGAAAAAGATCGAAGGCAATAAGGGTGAGGCTAGGCATCGCCAGCGCCATTCCCATTCCGTAGACCATGAACGGCAGCACGGTCCACAGCACGGAGGGCGGCGCCAGCGCATGATAGAGTACATTGAATGCCGCCGCGCAGAACATGATCGCGTACGCGGTGTCGACAGTCCGGCACGGCGAGATTTTGCCGGCGGTGCGCCTGGAGACGTAGGCGCCCAGCATGATGCCGGCTATCCCAGGCACGAACAGCACGGCGAACTGGTTTTCATTCAACTTGAGGAGATCATAGATGATCGACGGAGCCGACGCGATGTAGAGAAACCCGCCTGAAAAATTGAAAGCGACGGTGAGGCACAGGAGCTGCAGGCGCCGGTTGCGCGCGAGCTTGAGGTAGTTCGCGGCGAGGGGCTTCGGCGCGAATGGCTGGCGCGCTGCGGGCGGATGCGTTTCCGGCAGTGCGCGCCAGCACACCGCCATCACGACCGCGGCGTAGCACGCGAGGAAAACGAAGACCGCGTGCCAGCCGAAACGGCTGGTCAGCGCCCCGCCGATGATGGGCGCGATTGCGGGAGCGATTCCGAATATCATCGTGACCAGCGACATCAGCCGCTGTGCGGCAAAGCCCTCCAGAGCATCCCGGATGATCGCGCGCCCAACCACGATGCCCGCGCCGGCGCACAACCCCTGCAGAGCGCGGAATAACAGCAACTGCGGGAAATCGCGCGCAAGGGCACAGCCGATCGTCGCCAATATGAAGAGCGCCAGATTCACCAGGATCACGGGACGGCGTCCGAACGAGTCCGACAACGTGCCGTGGAACAACATCATCACCGCGAACGGGATCAAATAGGCCGAGAGTGTTTGCTGGACCTGCAGCGGCGTAACGGCGAAGTCGCGCGCGATCGCGGGAAACGACGGCAGGTAGGTGTCGATGGAGAACGGGCCGAGCATCGCCAGCCCCGCCAGAACGACGGCGAGGAGTCCCATCGATGGCTTGCGTTCCGGCACGGCAAGATCCCGGCGAAACCGGGATTCTAGCCCGCATGTTTCACAGGTACTGGAGTTGAGCGGTTCTTGGGGCGGCAACGCTTCGATTGGCATTGGGGCATGCGGGCTGACTATTCCAGAGGTATTGGCGCGAAGTACACGCACCCGGAGTCGCCAGGGTAAGGTCCACTTTTCTAAGGCCGAAGGTAGGGGCTATGACCAGGAACCTGTGTGCCGTCTTGACGGTGCTCGTGAGCATCGTCGCCCATTCCTCGCTCGCGCAAACCTATCCGACTCGGCCCGTCAGGTTGATTGTCGGATCGTCTCCCAGCGGCGGGAGCGATGTACTCGCCCGGCTGCTCGCGTTGAAATTGAGCGAAGCGCTCGGCCAGCAGGTCGTCGTCGAGAACCGCGCCGGCGCGAGCGGAATCATCGGCGCGGAGATAGTCGCGAGATCGGCGCCCGACGGCCATACGCTCTTGTTGACGCAAGCCTCGCTCGCCATCAACCCGTCGATGCACAGCAAGATGCCGTACGATGCGATCCGCGATTTCGCCCCGATCTGCGAAATGGTCGGATCGGGAAGCATTCTGGTCGTGCATCCTTCAGTGCCGGTAAAAACAGTCCGCGAGCTGATCGCGCTCGCCAAGGCGAATCCGGGCCGCCTCGTGGTCGGTTCTCCGGGACAGGGCACGCAGCCGCATCTTGCCGGCGCGCTGTTCAATATCATGGCGAAGGTGGATATGCCGCAGGTGCAGTACAAAGGCGCCAGCGCTGCGGCGGTGGGTCTGCTCACCGGAGAGATCTCGGTGCAATTCTCGAGCTACGCGACCCTCGGCGAGCATATCAAGGCTGGGAAAGCGCGCTCTCTCGCGGTCAGCACTCACAAGCGCTTCCCGTCGCTCCCCGACCTGCCCACGATAGCCGAAGCGGCACTGCCCGGTTACGAATCCTCGCAATGGTTCGGCCTGCTCGCGCGCGCCGGTACCCCGCGCACGATCGTCGACCGACTCAATCAGGAAACGAACCGGTTTTTGGCCATGCCCGACGTGCAGAGAGCGGCTTTTGGCGCTTGCGTACGAGATCCGCGGCAGCACGCCAGAAGAATTTTCGACGCTACTCAAGCTCGAAACGGCGAAATGGGCGAAAGTGATCGCGACGGCCGGCATCAAGCCCCAGTGAACGCGGGCTCTACGCACCTCATTTACTGCCCGGCACCTAAGCTGTGAGGAATTCGTTTAGGAGGCAATCTAGCGCAAGGGGTCGAAAGTCCAGGCGCTGTCCAACTCGCCCAAACAGCGGCGCGGGTTGGCGGGGAGCCGCCTGCGCTCGATCTGCTTGGCATTGGATTGGGCGTTGCCGGTGGTCCGGACGACAACGCCGGTCAAGAAATTGACGCTCATGTCGCGGGTATCCAGCGTGGCGCGATGTGTCTCGGCGCGCTCATAGCCGATGAGCCGGAAGCAGCCGCCCTCATGGCGGAAACGATAGCGCATGGTCGCGGCAAGGTACGAGCCTACGCCGGACATCATGCCAAGCTTTAGTTCGAAACCGCCTGGCCGCACCTTGATTTCACCATCGGCCATGGGGTCTTCCAGCGCGCCCGACGGGTCCCGTGGTACCAGCCGTTCATTGGTCTCCACGGGTGCATAGCCCGGCGGCTTTTTCCTCGCCAGCGCTACAAGGATCATCCGCGGCGGGATCGTGCCTTCGCTCGCGGACTGGCGCAGCAGCAGCAGGACATCGGCACGCCCATCCCGATTAAAGTCGGCGTGATACCGCTGCTCGATCGTCCATCCGACGGGAACCAGCGACTCCGCCGTTGCCGCCGACCTCTGCATCGCCACGTCGACGATCCGCAGCGGCTGCCCCGCTGCGGTCCCCGCACAAACGGCTACCCCCGCGAGCAAGACAGCCGCTCGTCCGATCCGCGTCCACATCAGCCTGACGACCAAACCTCCATCGCATGGAGCGTCGCCTCGCGCCGCTCGCTCAGGCCCAGCTTGGCGGGCCCGTTTACTTTCTCGGTGATCGCGTCCAGGTCGCCCTCGTCCGCCAGCGGGGAGCACTTGCAAGCATCCCAGAAGGCGAAAGCCACGCGCGCCGCGTTCTCCGGCTCGCGAGCGAGCTCCGGATGGCCTTCGAGATCCATCCTTACGAGTGCTCCGATGGCGCGAAAGTTCGCGCGGCCGGTGAGCTGCTTGTAGCCAGACCCGCGATAGCGCCAGCCGTCGCCGCTCGCCTCGTTGCCATTGCCCAACCGGTTGGCGTACACACGATTGGCTATGGCCTGCGGTCCCTTGGCGATCAGCGCCTTCGCGTCGGCGGTGCCCTTGACGGCCTTGAACACCATGTCCAGGCGTTCCGGGTTCTTGTAGTTGAGGTTTTCTTCCAGTGCCTTGAAGCCCCCGGTCTCAACGAAAATCTGCCCCATGAAGTGACATAGCCGGGGCGCCGTATTGACGGAGCTTTCCTTGCGTGCTTTCTCGAGGACCTCGGCGTGAAGCTCGGCGTTTTCGATCCGAGGCGCGAATTTCCGCAGCGTATCGGCAGTGATCATGACCACCCTCCATTCAATGGGGCCCCAGCGTACCCCCGCCGGAGCGCCGCTGGCAAATAAAGGGGACCACGCAGCGCCACCACAAGGTGAACCCGGTTGATCATCGCTATCACCGAGAAAGGCCTGGACGCGCTCGATCAGCGCAAGCCTCTGCCCCGCAATTGAGGAACGCCTAGTCCGGCGCGCGATCGAACTTCCGGTACTGGATCGCCTCAGCGACGTGAAATGCTGAGGTTTCTCGCGCATTGGCCAGGTCGGCAATCGTGCGCGCGACCTTGAGTATGCGGTGATAGCCACGCGCCGAAAGACCCAGCCTGCCGATCGCCTGCTTCAACAGCGTGACGCCTTTCTCGTCGGGCAAACAGTACTTCTCTATTTCTCTCGCGGTGAGACGAGCATTCTCTTTTCGCTGGCGCGCCAGCATTTTTTTACGTGCCTCCACCACACGCTTGCGTATCGCCGCAGACGTTTCACCGCCATTCGTGCGCGCCAAGTCCTCTGTTGGCACCGCCGGCACTTCGATCTGGATATCGATGCGATCGAGCAGCGGGCCGGAAATTTTGCGCCGGTACCTGAGCACCTGATCCGGCGTGCACCTGCACCGCCCTGAAAAATGTCCCAGGAAGCCGCACATGCAGGGATTCATCGCCGCCACCAGCTGAAACTCGGCGGGAAATTCCGCCTGGCGCGCGGCGCGCGAGACGCTGATGCGCCCCGACTCGAGGGGCTCGCGCAGCACTTCGAGCACCCTGCGGTCGAATTCGGGCAGCTCGTCCAGGAACAGCACGCCGTGCAGGGCCATCGAGATTTCCCCCGGGCGCGGGTGCGAGCCGCCGCCGACGAGCGCCACGGCGGAAGCCGTGTGGTGCGGGGCGCGGAACGGCCGCTTTTTCCAGTTCGCGGCGTCGAAGCCGGCGCTGCCCAGGGACTGCATCGCCGCGGAACCGAGCGCTTCCTCCCGCGTCATTGGTGGCAGTATCCCCGGCAGCCGCGCGGCAAGCATGGTCTTCCCCGTGCCCGGCGGCCCCACCATGATCAGGCTGTGCCCGCCGGCGGCGGCGATCTCGAGGCCCCGCCTCGCGTTCCCCTGCCCTTTGACCTCCTGCATGTCGGGGTAGACGCTGCCGTTCACTTTGGGGAGACGGGTGCAGCGCGCGAGCGGCGCATGACCGGTGAGGTGCGCGCAGACCTGCAGCAGCGAGCCCGCGGGAAGGACGTGCGCCTCAGCGACGAGGGCCGCCTCGGGCGCGTTTGCTTCCGGCAGCACGAAAGCGCGTTGCTCGGCGGCGGCGGAAAGCGCCATGGCCAGCGCCCCGCGGATCGGCCGCAACTCGCCCGTTAGCGCAAGCTCTCCCGCAAACTCGTGTTCGGCGAGCCGCTCGGCGGGTAGTTGTCCCGACGCGGCGAGTATGCCGAGAGCGATCGGCAGGTCGAAACGGCCCGACTCCTTGGGCAGATCCGCGGGAGCCAGGTTGACCGTGATGCGGCGCGCGGGAAACTCAAAGCGCGCGTTCTGCAACGCCGCCCGCACGCGGTCCTTGGCCTCCTTCACCTCGACTTCGGGCAGCCCGACAATGGTAAAGCTCGGCAGACCGTTCGCGAGGTGTGCCTCGACGGTGACCTGCGGCGCGTCCATCCCGGCGAGCGCCCGGCTGTAGACCACGGCAAGCGACATCGGCCCGCCCCCCACGGATTGGCAATGGGGTACTAACGGATGAGATGGGCGGTTGGACTACGCGGGTGGATATAAAAGGGGGACTTCTTTATTCGGTCGTCACATGAGGCGTCGGAGAAGCAAATTCTCCGCGAGTCTTGTGTGCCGAGCTCCTCAGCGGTCTCTCGCGCCACAAAACTTGCAAGGGTCGAAGGCTACTCCGAAGACCTTTACCCGTCATTTATCACGCTTCTCCAGTTCGGCTAGCTTCGCCTCGAGTTCCTGCAGCTTCGCGCGCGTGCGTGCTAGGACTTCGCGTTGCACGTCGAACTCCTCGCGCGTCACCAGATCGAGGCGGCTGAAAAAGCTCGCCAGCATCGCCTTGAGGTTTTTTTCGAGATCCGCAGCGGGGCTATGCGCCAGCAGCGCTTTCAGCCGGTCGTTGAGTTCATCGATCAGACGTTGGTTCATGTTCCTCTCGCCTCTTTCGACTTACGTGTTGCGAATCTACTACACATTTCAGCACCACATCACGGCCAGCCAAAGAACAACCTGCTCATGGTGTTAGACCATGCACCGTCGTTATGTCTACAGTTCGGTGCACTGGAACGGTGCGGAACAGGCGCTCCATGCATCATCTCGGTGCGGCATTTTTGGGGTTTTTATCCACAGATGACTTAACTGACTGATTGGTTTGTATACTTTTCTTGGCACGATCTGTGCTCCTTCTGGCCGTGCAATATCGCACGCTTCATCCAATCTCGCAAAGAAAGAAAGGGGAAATCCCATGCTCAAAAAAACCATCCTGGCGAGCGTTGCCGCCGCGGCCTTTGGATCCGGGCTCGCGCTGGCGCAACAGCCTGCAGCGCCCACGTCACCACACACGATTACGGGGAACGTCGGACTTTACAGCCAGTACATATTCCGCGGATTGACGCAGACCGACCGCGACCCTGCAATCCAGGGCGGCTTCGACTACTCGCACTCCAGCGGTTTCTACGTCGGCACCTGGGCGTCGAATATAAGCTGGCTGAAAGAGAATTTCTCCGTACCAGGAGCTTCAGCCGGCACTTATGGTCAGGGCGGCAGCCTCGAATGGGACTTCTACGGCGGGTACAAGTGGGGCTTCGCGCCGGACTTCACGCTGGACCTCGGCACGCTTTACTACTGGTATCCCGGGAAAATCAACCCGCCGGCCCAGGCATTTGCCGCGGCCTTTGGTACCTCTGCTCCGAAGGCCGATACGTGGGAGGTTTACGCGGGACTGAGCTGGAAATGGCTTTCGGCCAAGGCCTCGTACGCCGTAAAGGATGAGGTCTTTGCCAACAAGGATGCCAGCGGCACGTGGTACCTCGATCTGAGCGCGAACGTTCCGCTGGGAGATTATGTGAAAGAACTGGGCGGGTTGACGTTAATCGCGCACTGGGGCTATCAGAAGTACAGCGGCACCGATCCGCGCAACGCCGCATTTGCTCCTGCTTACGGCGGCGCGACGCCCGATAACGACGAGATCTTCAGCTACAAGGACTGGAAACTGGGCTTGTCCTACACGCTGCCTAAGGATTTCACCGTCGGCGGCTTCTATACGAAGGCCTACGGCTACAACAAGCTCGGTTACGGCGGCGTCGGTGACTGCGTCGGGGGCATTTGCGGCGTATATCCGCGCGACATCGCCAAGGATCAGTTCGTCATATACGTCCAGAAAACGTTTTGAAGCGACATTGTAACGGGGCTGCTGCGTAGCGGCAGTCCCTCTTTTACGGGGAGACCCAATGAAAATGGTCACTGCAATCATCAAGCCCTTCAAGCTTGACGAGGTGCGTGAGTCGCTGTCCGCCATCGGCGTGACCGGCATCACCGTCACCGAGGTCAAGGGCTTCGGGCGGCAGAAGGGGCATACCGAGCTCTACCGCGGCGCGGAGTACGTGGTCGACTTTCTGCCCAAGGTCAAGGTCGAAGCCGCGATCAAGAACGAGCTGCTCGAGCAGGTGATCGAGGCGATCGAGAAATCAGCCAATACCGGCAAGATCGGCGACGGCAAGATCTTCGTCTTCGATCTGGAGCAGGTCATCCGCATCCGCACCGGCGAAACCGGCGCCGAAGCGTTATAAGGGGAGCATGAAATGAAACGATTACTGACAATCTTCGCCATCTTCGGTGCGCTGGGCCTGGCGGCCCTGCCGGCTCAGGCTCAGGACAAGTCGGCTGCCGACAAACCGGCCGCCACCGCGCCCGCGCCGTCACCGGCGGCCCCCGCGGCTGCGCCGGCCCCGGCCGCTCCCGTGATGACTGCCGCCCCCGCGGAGGCGAAAAAACCCGAACCCAACAAGGGTGACGTTGCGTGGATGCTCACTTCCACCGCGTTCGTGCTCATGATGAGCGTGCCGGCGCTCGCGCTTTTTTACGGCGGTATGGTGCGCGCCAAGAACATGCTTTCGGTGCTCATGCAGGTGTTCGTCACCTTCTCGCTCATCGTGGTGATCTGGTGTGTCTATGGCTACAGCATCGCGTTCACCGAGGGCAACGCGTACTTCGGGGGTTTGGACCGGCTGTTCCTCAAGGGCGCGATTCCCGACGCAATGAAGGGCGACTACGCGACGGCCGCCACCTTCAGCAAAGGCGTGGTCATACCCGAGATCGTGTTCGTCGCGTTCCAGGCGACCTTCGCCGCGATCACCTGCTGCCTGATCCTGGGCGCCTTCGCGGAGCGCGCGAAATTCTCCGCGGTGCTGATCTTCATGGTGCTGTGGTTCACCTTCAGCTATGCGCCGATCGCGCACATGGTCTGGTTCTGGATGGGGCCGGACGCCTACACGGATCCGAAGGTCGTCGACGCGATGAACGCGAAGGCGGGCATGATCTGGCAGTGGGGCGCGCTCGACTTCGCGGGCGGCACGGTGGTCCATATCAATGCGGGCATCGCCGGACTGGTGGGCGCCTACCTCGTGGGCAAGCGCGTGGGCTTCGGCAAGGAGGCGCTTACGCCGCACAATCTGCCCATGACGATGATCGGCGCGTCACTGCTGTGGATGGGCTGGTTCGGATTCAACGCCGGCTCCGCGCTGGAAGCCGGCAACTCGGCTTCTCTCGCTTTCATCAATACCTTTCTCGCCACCGCCTGCGCAGTGCTGTCGTGGACGCTGGGAGAATGGCTGTTCAAGGCCAAGCCCTCGATGCTGGGTGCAGCTTCCGGCGCGGTAGCGGGTCTCGTCGCGATCACACCGGCCGCCGGCAATGTCGGCATCCCCGGCGCATTCGTAATCGGCACGGCCGCCGGCCTGGTGTGCCTGTGGGCGGTCAATCAGCTCAAGCACTGGCTCAAGGCCGATGATTCGCTCGACGTGTTCGGCGTGCACGCTGTAGGCGGCATACTCGGCGCATTGCTGACCGGCGTCTTCAACTCGCCGGATCTCGGCGGCCCGGGTTTTGTGACCGACTGGGTGACCGCCAAGACCGGCTTCACCAGTATCGGCGAGCAGTTCATCGTTCAGGCGAAGGCCGTGGGCGTCACGATAATCTGGTCGGGCGTCGTGGCCCTCGTCGCGTTCAAGATTGCCGATCTCCTCGTGGGATTGCGCGTTACCGAAGAGGAAGAACGCGAGGGCCTCGACGTGAATTCTCACGGCGAAGCGGCTTATCACATGTAGTTCCTAGTGTGTGTGGCTCAAAGGGCGCCTCTGGCGCCCTTTTTTTGTACCCAGCCTTCAGCTATTCAGCCTAGCTCAGCGGTTTCGTAACGCCATCGCCGCCGGTAGAATAGGGACCCTCCAAAACTGCTTGCATCCTGGGCATGATCGATTGGGCCGGTGTGCGGCAACACCTGGGAAAACCATGACCGTCCCGCGTCTCAATACCGCGCTCGCCGGGCCGCCCGCCGATCTCGAACGCGAGTTGCTCGCCTCCACCGCCACGATCGAGCACTGGTTGCGCACCAGATGGCAGGACCACGCCGCACCGTTCTACTGCTCGGTCGATCTGCGCAACAGCGGGTTCAAGCTCGCCCCGGTCGACACCAATCTCTTCCCGGGCGGCTTCAACAACCTGAACCCGGATTTCCACCCGCTCTGCGTCCAGGCGGCGATGACTGCGATCGAGAAGATCTGTCCCGATGCACGAGGGGCGGTGCTGATACCCGAGAATCACACGCGCAACCAGTTCTATCTCCAGAACGTGGCGGTGCTGCAGACGATACTGCGGCACGCCGGGCTCGACGTGCGTGTCGGAAGCCTGCTGCGTGACATCACCGCACCGACCGACATCAAGCTCGCCAACGGCGCCAGACTCACGCTGGAGCCGCTCGAGCGGCGCGACAACCGTCTTATGGTGGACGGCTTCGATCCATGCGTCGTGCTGCTCAACAACGACCTGTCGGCGGGAACCCCCGAAATCCTGATGCACCTCGAGCAGGCGGTGCTGCCGCCGCTGCACGCCGGCTGGACGGTGCGCCGCAAGTCGAACCACTTTCAGGCCTATCGCCAAGTGGCCGAGGAATTCGCGCAAGCTCTCGACATCGACCCGTGGCTCATCAATCCCTACTTCGAGAAGTGCGGCAGGATCAATTTCCAGGACCGCAAGGGCGAGGAGTGCCTGGAGGGATATGTCGCGGAGATCCTCGAGGACGTGCGGGAGAAATACCGGGAGTACGGAATCAAGGAGCAGCCGTTCGTCATCGTCAAGGCCGATGCGGGCACCTACGGCATGGGGATCATGACGGTAAAGGATCCGTCGGAAGTCCGGGACTTGAACCGCAATCAGCGCAAGAAAATGGCGGTGGTGAAGGAAGGGCTCGAGGTCCATGAGGTAATGGTCCAGGAGGGGGTCTACACCTTCGAGAACGTGGATGACGCGGTGGCCGAGCCCGTTGTCTACATGATCGATCATTTCGTGGTGGGCGGCTTCTACCGGGTGCACACCGAGCGCGGCAAGGACCAGAACTTGAACGCGCCGGGCATGCAGTTCAAGCCGCTCGCCTTCGCCGCGCCTTGCTCTTCGCCCAATCCGGACGATCCCGGCTGTCCGCCGAACCGCTTCTACGCCTACGGCGTCGTCGCGCGGTTGGCGCTGCTGGCGGCGGCGATCGAGCTGGAGGTTTCGCCCGACGGAGAAACGCCCTCGAGCGAAACCTAATATATCGAGCGGCCGCTCGATATGAGATATTTTCGAAGGGTCTTCTGGAAGTGTTCTATGCGAGTCACCAGCAACTCAGGTTCGTGCCGACCGATACGAGCAGGTTCGCGTAGCATTCCCGCTTGAGGCGATTTTCAGTCTCGCCTGCTGACTCGCGACGCCCGTGAAGAAAATTGCCTCATGAAAATCGCCTTCGTGGTCGACCCGCTGGAATCGTTCAGGATCTACAAGGACACTACCTTCGCCATCATGCGCGAGGCGGCGGCGCGCGGGCACGCCTTGTACGCCATGGAGCAGGAAGATCTCTCGTGGCGCGGGGGCACGGTGTACGGCACCGCTCGCCGCATCGAGCTCTCCGGTCAGAAGCCGCAGTGGTATCGCGTGGACGACCCAGCGCGCCTGCTCCTCAGCGATTTCGATGCGGTCCTGATGCGCAAAGATCCGCCGTTCGATATGGAATATCTCTACAGCACGTATCTGCTGGAGCTCGCGGAATCCCACGGCGCGCGGGTGTTCAACCGTCCCCGGGCGATACGCGATTGGAACGAGAAGCTGGGGATCGCGCGATTTCCACAGTTCATCGCGCCGACCGTGGTCGCGCGCCACGAAAATCCGATCCGCGAATTCCTGGCGGAACACGGCGACATCATCCTGAAGCCGCTCGACGGCATGGGCGGCACCTCGGTGTTCCGCGTGCGCAACGACGATCCCAACGTCAACGTCATCATCGAAACCATCACGCACTATGGCCACCGGACCATCATGGCGCAGCGCTACATCCCGGAAATCCGCGACGGGGACAAGCGCATCCTGCTGATCGGCGGCAAGCCCGTGCCGCACGCCCTCGCGCGCATTCCCAAGGCGGGCGAGACGCGCGGCAATCTGGCGGCGGGCGGAACGGGTGTCGCTCGCGAGCTTTCCAAACGAGACCGCGAGATTGCGGAAGCTGTCGGCTCGGCGCTCTCTAAGGAAGGCCTGCTTCTAGTCGGCCTGGATGTCATCGGTGACTATCTGACGGAGGTCAACGTAACCAGCCCCACCTGCTTCCAGGAAATCACCGATCAGACCGGCTGCAACGTGGCCGGCATGATGCTGGACGCGCTGGAGCAAAGTTTGCGCTAGCAGCATGTCGAGGCGAAAAGCCCGACAAACTGCTATGTCAACGCACACGCAGCGAGATGCGTTGTCCACCCCAAACGCGTAAGATATTGCGATCGAATATGATTGGCATTCTGCTGATAACCCACGGCACGCTTGGAGAAAGCCTGATCCACTGCGCGAGCCACGTGGTCAATAAGCGCCCGCCTCGTTTGAAGCAGTTGAGCATCACCGCACAGGATGATCCCTTGACTTTGCTGCCACAGGCGCGGGCGCTGGTGAAGGAACTCGACGACGGCGAAGGCGTGCTGATCCTTACCGACATGTACGGCGGCTCGCCGGCGAACATCGCCGCCAAGCTCCTCGTTTCCGGCAAAATCGAGGGAGTTGCCGGCGTGAATCTTCCGATGTTGATACGCGTGCTCACCTATCGTGACAAGCCGCTCCCCATGATCGTCACCAAGGCGGTCAGCGGAGGTTGCGACGGCGTCGTACGCATGCCGGCGCTGACCGTGAAGAATGTTGCAACGGGAAGTTGAAATCATCAACAAACTCGGGCTGCACGCCCGGGCATCGGCCAGGCTGACGCAGGTTGCCGGTCAGTTCAAGAGCAATGTCTGGGTGAGCCGCAACGGCCGGCGTGTCAATGCCAAGAGCATCATGGGAGTGATGATGCTTGCGGCAGCGCAGGGCGCAAAGCTCGTGATCGAAACCGAAGGGCCAGACGAGAACGAAGCAATGCAGGCCGTTGCCGGCCTGATCGCCGGTCGGTTCGAGGAAGACGAGTAGAATCGGTTTCGAGTTTCCAGTTGCGAGTTTCGGGTTAACGAACCCTCTTACCCCAACTCGAAACTTGAAACCCGCAACTCGAAACTGAATTTATGAGCTTCACCATCCACGGCATCGGTGTGTCCGGCGGCATCGCCATCGGGCATGCCCATCTGGTGTCGCACGCGACGCTGGAGGTGTCGCACTACGTGGTGCCGCCGCAGCAGGTGCCCGAGGAATCCGCCCGCTTCGAAGGCGCGATACGCGACGTGCGCGAGGAACTGGAGGAGGTGCGCGCAACCATCCCGGCGACTTCGCCTGCCGAGTTCAGCGCCTTCATCGACCTGCATTTGATGATCCTCAGGGATTCCACGCTATCGGTAACGCCGCGCAAAATCATCGAGGACGAGCAATGCAACGCGGAGTGGGCCCTCAAGGTGCAGACGGACGCGCTGCTCGCCCAGTTCGACGAAATCGAGGACCCCTATCTGCGCGAGCGCAAAGTCGACGTCATCCAGGTCGCCGAGCGCGTGATGAAGGCGCTGGCCGGCCAGCCGGGCTACATCCCTCCGCCGCCAAAGGCCGACGGCGACGGAAAACTGATACTCGTTGCGCGAGATCTATCGCCCGCGGACGTGGTGCAGTTCAAGCGGCACCAGTTCGCGAGCTTCATCACCGATCTGGGCGGCGTGACCTCGCATACTGCCGTTGTCGCCCGCAGCCTCAACATCCCTTCCATCGTCGCCCTGCATTCCGCCCGCGCTCTCATCCGCGAGAACGAGTTGTTGATCGTCGACGGGACTCAGGGGGTGGTAATCGTCGATCCCGACCGGCCGGCGCTCTCCGAGTACCAGCTGCGCCAGCACCAGTTCGATATCGAGCGCCAGAAGTTGAGGCGCCTGAAGCATACGCGCGCCGCCACGCTCGAGGGTGTCCACATCGAGTTGCACGCCAACATCGAGCTGCCCGGCGATGTCGCCGAGGCGAAGGACAATGGGGCGACCGGAATCGGGCTGTTCCGCAGCGAGTTCCTGTTCCTCAATCGGGCCGATCTGCCCGACGAGGACGAGCAGTTCGAGGCCTACCGGAACGTGGCCATGGAGATGGAGGGCATGCCGGTCACCATCCGCACCTACGATCTGGGGGCGGACAAGAGCCCCGGCAGCCCGGAGCGACCCAACCCGGCGCTGGGGTTGCGCGCGATCCGGCTGTGCCTCACCGAGCCGCGGCGGTTCCTCACGCAGCTGCGCGCCATGCTGCGCGCTTCCCATTACGGCAGGATCAACGTCTTGATTCCGATGCTCGCCGCGTCGATCGAGCTCGACCAGACGCTGGCCATGCTCGAAGCGGCGAAAATGAGCCTGGACGACGAGGGCGTTCCCTACGATCGGGAGATCAGGATCGGAGGCATGATCGAGGTGCCGGCGGCCGCTCTGGCGCTCGGCATGTTCACGCGCAAGCTCGACTTTCTGTCGATCGGCACCAACGACCTCATACAGTACACGCTGGCGATCGATCGCACGGACGACATGGTTTCGCATCTGTACGATCCGCTGCATCCTGCCGTATTGGGTCTACTCGCACACGTGATCAAGACCGGAGAGAAGGCCAAGTTGCCGGTGGCGCTCTGCGGCGAAATGGCAGGGGATACGACCCTCACGCGGCTGCTGCTCGCCCTGGGCTTAAGGAACTATTCGATGCATTCGGCTCACCTGCTCGACGTCAAGCAGCAGATCCTCAGGTCGAACCTCGAGGTGTTGAGGCCGCTTGCCCGCAGGATGCTGCGCACGACCGATCCAGGGAAGCTGCGCGTGCTGCTCGAGGAGCTCAACAGCTAAGACCTGTAAGCGGTAAGCACTAAGTAGTTAGCGGAAAATGCCGTTTCTGTCGTTACCGCTTCCTGCTCACCGCTTACCGCTCACCGCGCTCCCGATTTGACAAGGGGAGCCCAGCGGGGTAATGTTCTCCCCGCACCAAGTCGCGCCGATTTGATTTTCAGATTGCGGGCGCGTTACAAATCCGGCTAAAGAGAAAACGTTCCAGAGTTTTTCGAACCCGGCCCGCGCAAGCTCGCCGGGTTTTGTTTTTTGGAGTTCCATTGGATACAGCAGTCGTCCCACGGTCGGTCGGCGCGGTCACGCCGCAGCGGGAGAAATTCACCGAGCCGGTGCGCTTGAAGAGCGGCGCAGTAATGGACGAGTACGAGCTCGTCTACGAAACCTACGGCACCCTCAATGCCGACCGCTCCAACGCGGTCCTCGTGTGCCACGCGCTCAACGCCTCCCACCACGTCGCCGGCTATTACGCCGGAGATCCCGAGAACGTGGGCTGGTGGGACAACATGATCGGCCCCGGCAAGCCGGTCGACACCGACCGCTTCTTCGTCGTGGGCGTCAACAATCTCGGCGGCTGCCATGGCTCGACCGGTCCCGCGAGCGTCAATCCCAGGGCCGGCCGGCCGTGGGGAGCGGATTTTCCCGTCGTCACCGTCGAAGATTGGGTCGCCACCCAGGCGCGATTGGCCGACCATCTCGGCGTCACGCAATTCGCGGCGGTGATGGGCGGCAGCCTCGGCGCCATGCAGGCGTTGCAGTGGGCGATGGTTTACCCCGAACGCGTTCGCCACTCGGTGGTGGTTGCGTGCGCGCCCAACCTGTCCGCCCAGAACATCGCATTCAACGAGGTGGCGCGCCAGGCGATCATCACCGATCCCGATTTTCACGGCGGCCACTACTACGCACGGAGCACGCGACCCATAGGGGGGCTCCGCGTCGCGCGCATGGTCGGACACATCACCTACCTGTCCGACGACGAGATGGCGAGCAAGTTCGGCCGGCAGTTGAAGCACGGCAAGCTCAACTACAACTTCGATACCGAGTTCGAGATCGAGTCCTACCTGCGGCACCAGGGCAGGAAGTTCTCCGAGTACTTCGACGCCAACACCTATCTCCGCATCACCAAGGCGCTCGACTACTATGACCCGGCCTTCGAACACGGGGGCAGTCTGGCGCGCGCGCTCGCGCCGGCGCGCGCGAACTTCCTCGTGATCTCGTTCACGACCGACTGGCGATTTTCGTCCCAGCGCTCGCGCGAGATCGTGAAAGCCCTGCTCGATAACCGCCGCAACGTCACTTATGCGGAGATCGACGCGCCGCACGGGCACGATGCGTTCCTGCTCGAAGACACGCGCTATCACCGCCTGGTATCGGCGTACTTCGACCGAATAGCAAAGGAGCGGCCGCTGAGTCCGGAAGCAGGATCTGGTAATTTCTTTCGGCCATGAGAAACGGCAGCGGCATCCAGAGAGCGGATTTCGCGGCGATCGCCGGCTGGATACGCCTGAATTCCAGCGTGCTCGACCTGGGTTGCGGCGACGGGACGTTGCTGAAGTATCTGCGCGAAGCCCGGCGCGTCACCGGCTACGGCGTCGAGATCGACGACGGTCGCGTGCTCGAGTGCGTGAAAAACGGCGTGAACGTCATCCAGAGCGACCTCGAACACGAGCTCTCGGAATTCGCCGACCGGTCATTCGATTACGTCATCCTGTCGCAGACCCTGCAGGCGGTGCGCCGCAGCGAGCGCATCATCCGCGAGATGCTGCGGGTGGGACGCGAAGGCATCGTCACTTTCCCCAACTTCGGCTACTGGAAAAACCGCCTGCAAGTGGCGGCCGGCAACATGCCGCTATCGGATCACCTGCGTTACGAATGGTTCGAGACGCCGAACATACATCTTTGCACGATCGACGACTTCGAGCGCTTTTGCGCCGGTCGCGGGGTGAAGATACTCGAGCGCAAGGTACTGACCGACGACCGCCCGGTCACCTGGTGGCCCAATCTGCTGGGGGAGCTGGCGGTGTATCACTTTGGGAATGGGGCGTGACGATCGACTGTTGTCGAGTGTCGGGTGTCGAGGGGAAGCGCGCAGTCACTGGTTTTTAACCCGACACTCAATCCTCGACACTCCCGCACGGCTATTCCGGCTTCACAATGAATCCGCCGGAATCGGACCGCACGATAGCGAGGCGTAGTCCGTCTTTCGGTGTGATCGTGGTGTCCTGTTGTCCACCCGGCCAGTCGATTTTCAATTCGTCCGTCCGGCACTGCGTATGGGCACGGATCTGGCGCGGGACGAGCGTGTAAGCCCGGCCATCTATGCGGTAGCGGATGGACGTATCGGTACGGTTGGCGAGGGAAAATTTGGTCGCGCGGGAGAGGGAGCGGCCGAACATCTGCACCGCGTAGTGGACACCCTTTGTGCCGCGCGCTACAGCCGCGCCGGTGTCCGTAACCTCGGAGTCGAGCATGTTCTCGCGATGCCCGGGCGATTTTTTCCAGCCTTCGACGAGGCTCTGAGCCAGCTCGCGCGCCGGCGTTTGACCAGACATTTCCCTGTAGGCGATGTTCTCGGAGATGATGCAGTAGTCGTAGCCGAACTTCTGCGCGCGCGCCGCTGGAACAGTGCCGTCGGCCTCGTGACCGAACCGGCCTGTTTTCGCCATGTAGCGGGCAAAATAGCGAGCGGCCTCCGTAAGCGGCGCATTAGCTGCAACCTTGTTGCGACCGTGCTCCACCCGAAACTCGTTCGTCAAGTCGATGATGAGCCGGGCGACTTCGTCAGTGGCAGCTGGTTTTTCCTGCTCGCCGTAACTTGTTCCGGCAATCAGCAACGCAAGCAAAAAGAGCAACCGGCGGTAGCGAAAGGTCACAAAAGGAAGCTCTGGAAAAGGGGCCACGGGCCCCTTGGAATCCCCTTTGATCGACGGGGAACGGGCGCCTTCCGGCACACCATCGGAGCCTTCCCGTTCCCCCCGCGCCTCCTGTCGCACAATGAGCTTCTTTGAGATGTTACAAAAACAAGTGCGCCGTTTCTAGCGGACTATGCGCCCGCGGCATTCCCCGAAGCCGATCGACGCGTAGCCGTCGCGCTGCGCCGTTGCGCGCAGAATGATTTCGTCGCCGTCCTCGATGAAAGCCCTGGTTTCGCCGGAGGGCAGCTCGAGCGGCTGTGTTCCATCATCAGTTAGCTCGGTGATACTGCCGAAGCCCGAGCGTTCCGGAGCGGAGACCGTGCCGCTGCCGAAGAGATCGCCCGGCTGCAGGTTGCAGCCCCCACACGTGTGGTGGGCGACCATCTGCGCGACGGTCCAGTACAGGTGGCTGGCATTGGAGAGCGCCAGACGGTGCGGCTGCATACGCTTTGCCCGCATCCCCTCCGTGATTACCAAAAGCTCCAGCGCCACGTTGTACGCACCGTGGCGCTGATCCGCTTCGACCCACAGGTACGGCAGCGGCTGAGGATCGCCTGCCGGCCGTGGCGGCTGGGCCTGCCGGAATGGCGCGAGAGCCTCCATGGTGACGATCCACGGCGAGATGGTGGTACCGAAATTCTTGGCGAGAAACGGTCCGAGCGGCTGCATCTCCCATCGCTGGATATCGCGCGCCGACCAGTCGTTCAACAGGCACAACCCGACGACATGGTCGCCGGCCTGCGCAATCGGAATCGGTCGCCCCAGGGTGTTGCCGGGACCGATCCAGACGCCCAGTTCGAGCTCGAAGTCCATTTTGCGGCATGGCCCAAAGCTCGGTTCGTCCTCTCCGAGCAACACTCTCTGGCCGTTCGGGCGCGCTATCGCGACTCCGGAGACGACGACCGAGGAAGCCCGGCTGTGATAGGCAACCGGCACGTGCTTGTAGTTGGGCGTGAGCGGAGGCTGGCGTCCCGCCCGCACCCCGGCGTTGGAGGCATGATGGATACCGGCGAAGAAATCCGTGTAGGCACCGATCGCAGCCGGTAAGTGCAATGTGCAATCGGAGGCCCGGTGCAGGAGCTTGGACGCCAGTCTTGCGTTTCTGCCGGCCTCGCCGCTGCCCCCGGCAAGAAAATGCGACAGCCGCTTGCGCAGGGCCACGCGTGGCGCCGTGCCGAGTTGCATCAACCCATTGAGCGTCGGGCACGCCGCCGCAGCCGCGGCTTCCCGCACCAGGCCCGAAAAAATCCCGGCCTCGAGCGCCGCCTTGAGATCCAGGATTTCGTCACCGATGGCGACCCCGCCGCGCGGCGCGTCTCCCTTTACGCTAAAAACACCGAAAGGCAGATTCTGGATCGGGAATTGGGGATGGTCGTTCGCCGAAGCAACCCAGCTGCGGCGCGCGGCGTCATGCGTTTCGTCAATGAGGTTCGTCATCGGATAACTCCTAGTTGTGTGTCGGACTTTGTCCTAACACACTCCTTCAGCAGCCTCTCGGGGCAGTAGTCCGAGAGGCTGCTAGCGCCTCCAGATCGTGAGGTCATGGCCGGCGAGCTTCGGATAGCAAGCCAGCGTCCGGACAACGTCCGCGTAGTCATCGAGGATGGCGACGTTCATGGCTAACCGGAGACCTTTGGCGCGAGCTCGATGCGCTCGCGCAGCCACCACAGCAGGACCAGGCCCGGCAGCGCGATGAGGAAAGTGAGGAAGAAGAACGTCGTCCATCCGACCGCTGCGACCAGCATGCCAGACACCGGGCCCACGTAGACCCGCCCGACGGCGGCCAGCGCGGACAGCAGCGCGTACTGCGTCGCGGAAAAGCGATGATCGCAGAGCGACATGAGCAGCGCGACGAATGCCGCCGTCCCCAGCCCGCCGCACAGATTTTCCGCTGCGACGACAGCGATCATCAGCGGATAGCTCTTGCCCGTCATCGCCAGCAGCATGAAGCCGAGATTGGTCACCGCCTGCAGGACTCCGAACAGCATCAGCGCGCGGTAGAGGCGCAACCTCGTCATCAGTGCGCCGCCGGCGAGCGCTCCGAGTATCGTCGCGCCGACGCCGAGCCATTTGTTCGCCCAGCCGACATCCGACAGGGAAAACTCCGGTCCGCGCAGCAGGAACGCCGTGGTCAGGCTGCCGGCAAAGGCGTCGCCGAGCTTGTAGAGCACGATGAGCAGGAGCACCAGCCACGCGCCCTCGCGCGAGAAATACTCAGCCAGCGGCTCGCGGACCGCGGCGGCGAGCGTGGCAGGCGGCTGCGCGGGTTTCTCCGGTTCGGGTGCCGACCACGTCGCCGCCATGCCGATCAGCATGAGTGCCGCCATCACCCCGTACATCTCGGACCAGCTCAACCAGTTGTCGACGAGGATCAGCGCAAGCCCTCCCGAGACCAGCATCGCGATGCGGTAGCCGAGGACGGAGGTTGCCGCCCCTGCGCCGCGCTCCTCCTCCTTCAGGACGTCGGTGCGATAGGCGTCGAACACGATGTCCTGCGAAGCCGAAAGGAACGCGACGGCCAAGGCGAGGCCGCCGAGCAGCCACGGCGACTCGCGCGGCGAAAGCGCGCCCAGGAACGCGATGGACAGCAACAGCGCCAGCTGCGTCACGATGAGCCAGCCCCGGCGCCGGCCGAGAAACGGCGGCGTGTAGCGATCCATCAGCGGCGCCCACAGAAACTTGTATGTGTAGGGCTGCCCGACCAGCGTGAACAGGCCGATCGTCTTGATGTCGACGTTTTCCACCGCCAGCCACGCCTGGAGCGTGCCGGTGGTGAGCGCGAGCGGCAGCCCCGACGAGAACCCGAGCAGCAGCACCGCCAGGATGCGGCGGTTGCGGAACACCTCGAGGTAAGGCGCCATCCTCCTCGGGGACGTGTCAGTCATGTCTGCCACGCGCCGTTAACCGAGCCTTCAAAATTTGTATTCGTAGCCGATGGCAAGCGGTGCGTGGTCGGAGAAGCGTTCCTTCTTGTAGATCGAGACGCGCCTGGCCGTTGCGGCGAATTTCCGGGTGGCGATCTGGTAGTCGATGCGCCATCCCACGTTCTTGGCCCACGCCTGGCCGCGATTGGACCACCAGGTGTACTGCTCGGCGCGCACGTCCACCAGGCGGAACACGTCTACCCATGCGAGATCCTCGAACACCCGCGTGAGCCATTCCCGCTCCTCGGGCAGAAATCCCGAGTTCTTCCGGTTGCCGCGCCAGTTCCTGAGGTCGATCTCCTTGTGCGCGATGTTCCAGTCCCCGCACAGGACGATCTCGCGTCCGCACGCCGCGAGCTCCCTCAAGTGCGGAAAGAAATAGTCCATGAACTTGAACTTGATCGCCTGGCGCTCGGGTCCGCTCGAGCCCGAAGGCAGGTAGACGGAGATCACGGAGAGCGGCCCGAAGTCGGCGCGCAGATAGCGCCCTTCGCGATCGATGTCAGGATGGCCGAGGCCCAGTTCGACGCGGTCGGGCTCGCGCAGACAGTACATGCCGACCCCGCTGTAGCCCTTCTTACCGGCGCAGTGGAAGAGCCCCTTGTAACGCCTGGGTTCGCGCATTTCGGGGGTAATGTCCCCGGGCTGCGCCTTGAGCTCCTGCACGCACACGACGTCCGCGCGCTGGCGGGGCATCCAGTCGAAGAAACCCTTGCGGGCCGCCGAGCGGATGCCGTTCAGGTTCAGCGTTATAATCTTCATCGTTTCAAATCGGCAGAGTCCTTCGGGCGCTCATTCGATCGGACGCGCCGAAGCCGCGCCGGTCAATTCGCAATGTGAGCAAGATGCCACAAGCCGCGGAAAATTTCAGGCAAGAATTCATCCGCTTCACCATCGACCGGAACGCGCTGCGCTTCGGCGAGTTCAAGACCAAGGCAGGGCGCCTGTCTCCGTATTTTTTTGACGCGGGGCTGTTTTACCGTGGCGCGGCGCTGAAGCAGCTCGCCCAATTCTACGCGAAAGCGATACTCGCGAGCGGCATCGAGTTCGACATGCTGTTCGGGCCGGCGTACAAGGGCATTCCGCTCGTCGCCGCCGTCGCGATCGCGCTCGCCGACAGCGGCCGCGACACCGGCTACAGCTTCAATCGCAAGGAGGCCAAGGACCACGGAGAGGGCGGAAACGTGATCGGGGCCACACTCGCAGGACGGGTCTTGATCGTGGACGACGTCATCTCCGCGGGCACTTCGGTGCGGGAATCTGTCAACCTGATCCGTGCCTCGAACGCTATACCCTGTGGCGTCGCGATCGCGCTCGACCGTATGGAACGCGGGACCGGGGAGCTCTCGGCGGTGCAAGAGGTGGAAGGAAGCTATAATATTCCCGTAATCAGCATTGCACGGCTCGACGACGTGATCGGCTACCTGGGAACGGATTCCAGGTCAGCTTCATATCTGGAATCGATAAGGAAGTACCGTGAACAGTATGGAGTCAACGCTCATGCTTAGAACCATGCGCTACTGTGTCGCCGTCGCGCTGACCATCGCTGTGATGGGGATATTCGGCGGTTCCGCGCTTGCGCAGGACAGCAAGTCCGGAAGGATCTTCTGCTGGAAGGACAAGAGCGGAAAGGTGGTGGGATGTGGTGACAAGGTTCCGCTCGAGTACCAGGACAGCGCGACCCGGGAAATGGACCGGCGCGGGGTGACCCGGGCCACCACCGAGTCTGCGGAGGACGCGGCGCGGCGCCGGGCGCAGGAAAAGGAGGCGTCCAGGGAGAAGGCGGAGGAGCAGAAGCGTATGGCGGAGCAAAGGCGCCAGGACGCGGCGCTGGTCAACACGTTCTCCAGCGATAAGGAGATCGACCAGAAGCGCGATCGCGACCTGCAACAGGTGGACTCCCAGTTGACCCAGCTCCAGATATCCCTCAGGAACGCGACTGAACGTTACAACGATGCCAAGACGCGCAGCGAACGCATCCAAGGACAAGAAACTGGCGGAAGCACTGAAGGAGGATGTAGCCAAGACCCTCTCCGAACGGCAGCGGCTCGAACAGCAGATCGCCGCAAAGGAGAAAGAGAAGGACGAGATCCGCCAGCGCTACGCCGACCAGAAGAAGCGCTATCTCGAGCTGCGCGGCGAGGCCCCAGCAGCGCCGGTTCCCGCCACCGCCTCTTCAACTCAAAAGGCGGCAGACCAGGGCAAGGCCGACAAATCGCAATCCTCCCAGAAAGCGGCTACGACCAAGGAACAGGCTAGCGACGCGATCAAGCAGCGGGTGCCCAAGGGCCTCACGAAGGACTCCGACCCCACTGCCGCGAAGTAAGGTGTCAGGAACCTTAGAGTTTAGGGTTCCGGACACCCTCCCCCGCCCGTCGCACAATTAATCCCTTCGCGCGCCTGGGCGTAACGGTCTATCGCCGGCGCCAGCGTAGCACGGTCACGAGGCGAGCTTGCGCTTGAGTATCTCCGTGACCTGCTGTGGATTGGCCTTGCCCTTGGTGAGCTTCATCACCTGGCCGACCAGCGAGTTGAATGCCTTGTCTTTTCCCGCCCGGTAGTCTTCAACCTGCTTAGGATTTGCGGCGACTACTTCACCGCAAATCCTATCCAGCTCTCCGCTGTCGGAGAGCTGTTGCAAGCCCTTCGCCTTGATAATTTCATCTGCCCAGTTTCTTCCGCGTCCCACGTCGGGGCTATCGTATCCAACTCCACGAGCTACGGCTGAGACCATTCCAATTTCCTCCGTCATCTGCTTGAAGATGTCCTTCGCGATTTTGTTTGACACTGTTCCGTCTTTGATTCGCTTCAAAAGCCCGCCAAGATGGCGAGGCAAAACAGGGCAATCCTTAAAGAATTTTTCGTTTGTGTTCAGATAAGCAGCGACTTCTCCCATCACCCAATTGGCGACGAGCTTCGGATCGTCGGGAACTTCTCGGGCAACCGCCTCGAAGTACTCGGCCGTTGAGCGATCAGCGGTCAAAGTCATTGCATCATAAGCGGATAGCTCATATTGCTTCTGGAATCGAAGTCGCCTCGCTTCCGGAAGCTCGGGCAGAGCTTCCCTTATTTTCCCGATCCACTCCTCGGTAATTTCTAGCGGCAATAGGTCAGGATCGGGAAAATAACGATAGTCGTGCGCATCTTCCTTCGTGCGCATCGCACGCGTCTCCCCAGTCGCGGGATCGAAGAGGACAGTCGCCTGTTCGATCCTGCCGCCATTCTCCAGCGTCTCGATCTGCCACCTGGCCTCGTATTCGATCGCCTGCTCCAGGAAGCGAAAAGAGTTCAGGTTCTTGATCTCGCGACGCGTGCCGAGCTTGTCCGAGCCCGCGGGCCGCACGGAGACGTTGGCGTCGCAGCGGAACGAGCCTTCCTGCATGTTGCCGTCGCAGATGTCGATCCATCGCACCAGCGAATGGAGCGTCTTCGCGTAGGCAACGGCTTCCTGCGCGCTTCTCATATCGGGCTCGGAGACGATCTCGAGCAGCGGCGTGCCGGCGCGGTTCAGATCGATGCCGGTGAAATCGTGGAACCCCTCGTGCACCGATTTACCGGCGTCCTCTTCCAGATGGGCGCGGGTGAGCCGGATGGTCTTCTCCTCGCCATCCACATTGATGACCACGCTGCCGCCTTTTACGATCGGCATTTCGGTACTGGCTGATCTGGTAGCCCTTGGGAAGGTCGGGATAGAAATAGTTCTTCCGGGCGAAGATCGAGCGCCGGCTGATGTTGCGGCGGTCGTTGCCGTTCACCGCCAGCCCGAAGCGCACCGCTTTTTCGACCGCGCGCGGTTCGCCACCGGCAGCACGCCCGGCAGCGCGATGTCCACCGCGCACGCCTGCGTGTTGGGCGGCGCGCCGAACGCCGTCGACGCGCCCGAGAACATCTTCGAGCGCGTGATCAACTGCGCGTGGGTTTCGAGCCCGATTACGACTTCCCATTTCATGATCAACTCCGTAAGCGGTGAGCGGTAAGCAGTAAGCGGGCGATTCACAGAAACGATCGTTCTACCGCTTCACTCTCACTGCTCACTGCTTACTGCTTACTCGATGCCGGGAGGCATCCTTCAGGTGCCAGTCGGTCACCTGCTGGTACTGGTGGGCGACGTTGAGCATCCTCGCTTCCGCGAAGTAGTTGCCAATGATCTGCAGCCCGACCGGCAGGCCCTTGGCGTCGAAACCGCACGGGATCGACATTCCCGGGCAGACCCGCGAGATTCGCAGGTGTGGTGAAGATATCGTTCAAGTACATGAGAACCGGGTCCTGCGTCTTCTCGCCGAGCTTGAACGCCGTAGTCGGAGTCGTGGGCCCCATGATCACGTCGCAACGCTTGAAGGCATCGGCAAAATCCTGCGCGATCAGCCGCCGCAATTTCTGCGCCTGGATGTAGTAGGCGTCGTAATAGCCGTGCGAAAGGACGTAGGTGCCGACCAGGATGCGGCGCTTTACTTCGGCGCCGAAGCCTTGCGCGCGGGTCTTCTCGTACATGTCGGTGAGATCGCCGTACTCGGCCTCGCGGTAGCCGTAGCGCACGCCGTCGTAGCGCGCGAGATTGCTCGAGGCCTCCGCCGGCGCGAGCACGTAATAGACCGGCACCGACAGCTTCATGTTCGGCAGCCCGACTTCCACGGTGTCGCAGCCGCGCTTCCTCAACTCCGCGATGGCCGCTTCCACGGCCTTGACCACCTCCGGCGCAGCGCCTTCAGCAAAGAACTCTCGCGGCAGCCCGACTTTCAATCCCTGCAATGGGGTGCCGAGCTCGCGTGCGTAGTCCTCCCGCTCACGCTCGAGCGACGTCGAATCGCGCGCATCGAATCCCGCCATGACGTCCATGAGCAACGCCAGGTCTTCTGCCGTGCGCGCGATCGGGCCGCCCTGGTCGAGGCTGGAAGCGAAGGCGATCATCCCGTAGCGGGACACCACGCCGTAGGTAGGCTTCAGTCCGCATATTCCGCAGAGCGCCGCCGGCTGGCGGATCGAGCCACCCGTGTCGGTGCCAGTTGCCGCCGGGGCGAGACGCGCGGCAACCGCTGCCGCTGATCCTCCCGAGCTGCCCCCGGGCACGGTGGTGACGTCCCACGGATTCTTGACCGGCCCGTACCAGGAGGTCTCGCTCGAGGAGCCCATGGCGAACTCATCCATGTTGGTCTTGCCGAGGTTGACCGCGCCGGCGGCGCTCAACCGCTCCACCACATGGGAGTCGTAGGGGGATACGGAAATTCATCGAGCATCCTCGAGCCGCAGGTGGTCTTCCAGCCTGCCGCGCAAAAAATATCCTTGTGCGCCACAGGGACTCCGGTGAGCGGCTGGGCACGACCGGCGGCGCGCATCTCGTCGGCCGCGCGCGCCTGCGCGAGGCTGAGCTTGCTCGTCGAGCGTGATGAAGCAGTTGAGCTTGGCGTTCAGCCTCTTGATCCGATTGAGGAAATGCCGCGTCAGCTCGACGCTGGAGTAACTCTTCGCGGCGAGGTCCGCGGACAGGTTCTTGACGGTGGCGTGGTGCATCACTGAAGCGCTCGGGAGGCGGAGGGGTAGAGGCAGGAAAGCGCCCGTCCGACCCAGTCACCTGACGCCTCACTATCGATGACCTTGGGCACCAGGTAAAGACCGGCTTCGACCTGCGGGAGCGATAGCCTGGAACAATTCGCGCTGGTCGCTCTCCGTGACGGCATCCTCGCGCAGGCGCTGCACGACATCGAGCGCGTGGGACATCGGTTCGATGCCGCGGGTGTCTACTGCCTGCATCTGCTCGATCAACTGGAAGACGCCCGCCGAGTTGGACGAGCACTGCACGTGCCTCGTTCTCGTCTACCGCGATCCGCGCCAGATGCGCGACGCGTTTCACGTCTTCGAGGGTCAGTGCCATGCGGCAAAACCGCCTTAAAAATCGAAGCTGCATAGGGTATCATAGCCGGCTAACGCGGAGCATCAATTCCTTTCTCCGGAACGGCTTATGTTCGGTTTCCTGAGCAGCTACTTTAACGACGATCTCGCGATCGACCTCGGCACCGCCAACACCCTGATCTACGTGCGCGGCAAGGGTGTCGTGCTCGACGAGCCTTCGGTGGTGGCGATCCGCCAGGAAGGCGGGCCCAACGGCAAGAAAGTGATCCAGGAAGTGGGCATCGCGGCGAAGCAAATGCTCGGGCGAACGCCGGGCAACATCACCGCGATCCGGCCGATGAAGGACGGCGTCATCGCCGACTTCACGGTGACCGAGCAGATGCTCAAGCACTTCATCAAGAAGGTGCACAACTCGCGCCTCTTCAAGCCGAGCCCGCGCATGATCATCTGCGTGCCGTGCGGCTCCACCCAGGTCGAGCGCCGCGCGATCCGCGAGTCGGCGATCGGCGCGGGCGCGAGCAGCGTGTTCCTGATCGAGGAGCCGATGGCCGCTGCGATCGGCGCCGACCTGCCGGTGGGCGAGGCCACCGGCTCGATGGTCGTGGACATCGGCGGCGGCACCACCGAAGTCGGCGTGATCTCGCTCGGCGGCCTGGTTTACAAGGGCTCGGTGCGCATCGGCGGCGACAAGTTCGACGAAGCGATCATCAACTACATCCGCCGCAACTACGGCATGCTGATCGGCGAAACCACCGCGGAGCAGATCAAGAAGGAGATCGGCTCGGCCTTCCCCGGCTCGGAAGTGCGCGAGAAGGAAGTGAAGGGCCGCAATCTCGCCGAGGGCATACCGCGCAGCTTCACCATCTCGTCGAACGAGATCCTCGAAGCGCTCACCGAGCCGCTGAACCAGATCGTCTCCGCGGTGAAGTCCGCGCTCGAGCAGACCCCGCCGGAGCTCGCCGCCGACATCGCCGAGAAGGGAATGGTGCTGACCGGCGGCGGCGCGCTGCTGCGCGACATCGACCGCCTGCTCATGGAGGAAACCGGGCTGCCGGTGATCATCGCCGAAGACCCGCTCACCTCCGTCGTGCGCGGCTCGGGCAAGGCGCTCGAGAAGATCGAGCGGCTGGGCAGCATCTTCACCTACGACTGACGTGAAGTCTCGAGTTTCAAGTTTCGAGTGTTCAAGTTAAGAGACCACTACGCGATGCATCGCGCTCAATTGGACACTTGAACAAGCAGAAACCTGAAACGGAATGGAACATTCCCCGCCCCCGTTTTTCAAGACCGGCCCGACCCCGCTTGCCCGCCTGCTGATCTTCTCCGCGCTGTCGCATCGCGCTGCTCGTCGCCGACGCGCTGTTCGGCTATCTCACCCCGCTGCGCCAGGTCGCGGCGACTGATCGTCTATCCGCTGCAGCGCGTCGCCGCCGCGCCCGCGGGCATTGCACGGCGCATCGGCGAGTTCTTCGTCACGCAATCCTCGCTGCGGAGCGACAACAGCCGGCTCGCCGAGGAAAAGCTGGCCAACGCGCCGCGGCTTGCAGCAGCTGAAGGCGCTGCAGGCGGAGAACCGCCAGCTGCGCGAGCTGCTCGCCGCGCGGGAGCGCCTCGACGCCAACGCGAAAGCCGCGGAGATACTCTACGCCGCGCGCGACCCGTTTTCACCGCAAGGTGGTCGTCGACAAGGGGCTGCAACGACGACATGCAGGCCGGCCAGGCGGTGGTCGACGACCGCGGCGTGGTCGGCCAGGTGACGCGCGATCTATCCGTGGCTCGCCGAGGTGACGCTGATCACCGACAAGGGACAGGCCGTGCCGGTGCAGAACCTGCGCAGCGGCTTGCGCGGCGTGGTGTTCGGCACCGGCCAGCGACGGCGCGCTCGATCTGCGCTTCATGCCGGTCAACGCCGACATCCAGAACGGCGACCGGCTCGTCACCTCGGCATCGACGGCATCTATCCGCCCGGCCTGCCGGTGGCGGAGGTGGCCAACATCGAGCGCAACGCCGCTTCAGCTGTTCGCGCGCATCACCTGCAAGCCGCTCGCCGGCGTCGCGAGCCACACCCAGGTCCTGGTCGCTTGGCTGGCAGCGGGCGGTACCGGATGCGCCGGAACCGAGCCGGAGCAGACGCCAAAGCGTCGCAAGGGAAGGAAGGGCTGCATGGCATTGCGCCCACCGCCACCGCACGAGATCCTGCTGCCGGTAAAGCCGTGCGTTCATCGCCCTCACGCTCGTCGGCGGCGCTGCTCGCCAATTTCCTGCCCTGGTCCGGCACCGCGCTTGTGGATCAAGCCGGATTTCGTCGCGCTCGTCCTGCTCTACTGGTGCATACACCAGCCGCGCCGGGTCGGCTTCGCTGCCGCCTGGCTGCTCGGGCTCGCAATGGACGTCGCCGATGCGCAGCCTGTTCGGCCAGCACGCGCTCGCCTACACCTGCTCGCTTACGCCGGCATCGCGCTGCACCGCCGCGTGCTGCATGTTCGGCATCACGCGCCAGGTGCTGCACGTCGTTCCCGCTGCTGCTCTCAGGTGACACGACTGTCGATCGTGGATCCCGGCTCATTCGCCGCGACTCGCCGGCGCCGAGCTTGCCGGCGCTCACCATCGTACTTCGCATCGGCAGCTTCGATCCGGCGGCGCGCCTTGTGGCACCGTTGCCGATGATTGCCGATACTGTTGCACAGCTTGCCGCAGCGTCCCGCAAGACCCGATCCGCGACCATGCTACTGAGCTTGAATCGATCAATCCCGGCGTCGAGATCCGCGAACGCCCAGCTCGAGCTCCATCGCTTCCGCGTGCGCCTGGCGATCGCGTTCGTGTTCGTGCTGCTGATGTTCGGCGTGCTCGCCGCGCGTTTCGTCTACCTCCAGGTCGTGCAGCACGACCACTATCACACGCTCGCCGAAGCGAACCGCATCTCCATCGTGCCGATCGTGCCCAACCGCGGCATCATCATGGACCGCAACGGCGTGGTGCTCGCGCACAACTACTCCGCCTACACGCTGGAGATCACGCCGGGCAAGGTCGCCGACCTGGAAGCGCTGATCGACGAGCTCGCCACGGTCGTCGACATCACGCGCGCGCGACCGGCGGCGCTTCAAGAAGCTCCTGGAGGAAAGCAAGAACTTCGAGAGCCTGCCGATCCGCACGCGGCTGTCGGACGAGGAGATCGCGCGCTTCGCGGCCAACCGCTACCGCTTTCCCGGCGTGGAGATCAACGCGCGCCTGTTCCGCCAGTACCCGCAGGGCGAGTTGTTCTCCCACGTGGTCGGGCTACATCGGCCGCATCAACCAGCGCGACGTCGAAGCAGCTCGAGGAATCCGAGCAACTCGTCCAACTATCGCGGCACCGACCACATCGGCAAGATCGGCATCGAGCAGCGCTACGAGAGGCAGCTGCACGGCACGACCGGCGTCGAGGAGGTCGAGGTCGACGCCGGCGGCCGCGCCGTGCGCTCGCTTTCGCGCAGCCGCCCGGCTTCGGGCAACAACCTGGTCCTCACGCTCGACGCCAAGCTGCAGGAGATCGCCTATCGCGCGTTCGGCGATTTCCGCGGCGCGCTGGTCGCGATCGAGCCGCGCAACGGCGGCGTGCTGGCGTTCGTGAGCAAGCCGGGCTTCGACCCCAATCTCTTCGTCGACGGCATCGACCCGCAGAACTGGATCGAGCTCAACAACTCGCCCGACAAGCCCATGAACAACCGCGCGCTTGCAGGGCACCTATCCGCCGGGGTCCACCTTCAAGCCGTTCATGGCGCTCGCCGGGCTCGAGCGTCGGCAAGCGCAGTCCCGCAGCTACACCATCAGCGATCCCGGGTTCTTCACGCTGGCCGGAGCCGGGCACCAGTTCCGCGACTGGAAAAAGGGCGGCCATGGCGCGGTGGACATGCACAAGTCGCATCGTGATCTCGTGCGACACCTACTACTACGGGCTCGCCAACGAGCTCGGCATCGACGACATCTCCAACTTCATCAGCCAGTTCGGCTTCGGCAAGCGCACCGGCATCGACATCGAGGGCGAAAGCGTCGGCATGCTGCCGTCGCAGGAATGGAAGATGCGGCGCTTCAAGCAGAAGTGGTTCGCCGGCGATACCATCTCGGTCGGCATCGGCCAGGGCTACATGATCGCCACCCCGCTGCAGCTCGCGCACGCGACGGCGGCCATCGCGGCGAACGGCACCGTATACCGGCCGCGCCTCGTGCAGCACGTCCAGGACAGCCGCACCTCGCAGTTGCAGAGCGTGGCGCCGCACGTCGCTCGGGCACGGTTGCGGCGAAGCCCGAGCATCTGCAGCGGGTGCAGAAGGCGATGGTCGACGTCACCAAGTCCGGGGCACGGCGGCGCGCGCCGGTGCCGGCGCGCCCTATACGTTCGCCGGCAAGACCGGCACCGCGCAGGTGGTCGTCGATGCGCGGGAAGCTACGTCGAGCGCCGCGTGCACGAGCGCCACCGCGACCACGCGCTGTTCATCGCCTACGCGCCGGCGGAGAATCCCACGATCGCGCTCGCGGTGCTGGTGGAGAACGGCGGTCACGGCGGCGCTACGGCCGCGCCGATCGCGCGCAAGGTGTTCGACTACTACCTGCTCGGCAAGGAGCCCGAGCCGCTCAAGCGCGACAAGGTGGAGCACGATGACACCAGCGATTAGGCGCATCGGCGATTACTTCACCCGTCACGTCGACGGGCTGCTGCTCATCGCGGTGCTGCTGCTGGTGGCCGTCGGGCTGCTTGTGCTGTTCAGCGCCTCCAACGCGAGTGTCGCGCGCCTGACGCCCAGCTCCTCAATATCCTGATCGCGCTCGGCGTGATGTGGGTTTTCGCCAACATTCCGCCGCACTACCTTGCGCGCTCGCGCTGCCGGTTTATCTCGTAGGCGTATTGCTGCTCGTGGCGGTCGCGCTGTTCGGCGAGGTCGTGAACGGCGCGCGGCGCTGGCTGGACGTGGGGATAACGCGCATCCAGCCTTCGGAGCTCATGAAGATCGCGGTGCCGCTCGCGCTGGCCTGGTACTTCGACCGCTACGAGGCCACTCCGCGGCTCGGCATTTACGTGGTGGCCGCGATCATGCTCGCTGGTTCCGGTGGCCTTGATCGTGCGCCAGCCCGATCTGGGAACCGCGGTGCTGATCCTCGCCTCCGGCTTCTTCGTGTTGTTCCTCGCGGGGCTGTCGTGGCGCATCATCGGCGGGCCTCGCGATTGCGGGCCTCGCGTGCTGCCTTTCGCCTGGTCGGTGCTGCACGACTACCAGCGCCAGCGCCTGCTCACGCTGCTCGATCCCGACGCAGGATCCGCTCGGCGCCGGCTATCACACCATACAGTCCACGATCGCCGTCGGCTCGGGCGGCGTCTTCGGCAAGGGCTGGCTGAACGGCACGCAGACCCACCTCGATTTCATTCCCGAGCGCACCACGGACTTCATCTTCGCCGTGTACTCCGAGGAATTCGGGCTGTTCGGCAACCTGGTGCTGCTGGTGCTGTTCCTGCTGCGTGATCGCCCGCGGCATGATGATCACCGCCAACGCCCCGACCCTGTTCGCGCGCCTGCTCGCCGGCGCGATCACGCTCACTTTCTTCACTTACGCTTTCGTCAACATGGGCATGGTGAGCGGGATACTTCCGGTGGTGGGCGTGCCGCTGCCGCTCGATCAGCTACGGCGGAACCTCGCTGGTGTCGATCTGCCTGGGTTTCGGGATACTGATGAGCATCGCGACGCACAAGAAACTCGTGCAGACGTGACGACAAGGCGGAAGGCGAAAGGCGGAAGGCGAAAGGTGCAGGCACACCGCTGCTCGCCAGATTGACTCGCACTTCCCTCTTCCTCCTTCCTCCTTCCTCCTTGCGCGCGGCGCTCGCTGCCGCCGCGCTGAGCGGCTGCGGCACGTGCCACTCGCGATGAGGCCCCGCCGCGTCCGCCCACGGTCGTCCAAGGCGCCGCCGCTCCGTGCCTGGACGCGTCCCGGCGGCTATTACCTCGACGACGGGCCCGGCGATAATCCGCCGGCCAACCTCGACAGCATTCCCGAGCCCACGCCCAGGATCGAACCGCTGCATCGCGCCGCGGCGCGGCCTTACGTGGTCATGGGACGAGACTACACGGCCGATGACCGCGCTCGCGCCGTACAAGGCGCAGGGACTCGCCACGTGGTACGGGCGGCGCTATCACGGCAAGCCGACTTCGTCCGGCGAGATCTACGACATGTACGCCATGACGGCCGCGCACCCCACCCTGCCGATTCCGAGCTACGCCCGCGTGACCAACCTGAAAACCGGCAGGTCGGTCGTCGTGCGCGTCAACGACCGCGGGCCGTTCCACGAAGGACGCATCATCGATCTGTCGTATACCGCAGCCCACAGGCTGGGAATACTGGGCGGGCGCGACGATGGTCGAGGTGGAGAGCATCATCCCCGGAGGCAGCGGCGCGACCGTTACCGCGGCCCGAACGCCATCGCCACCATCCGATCAACGTGTCGGAACGGTCACGCGCGCCGCTGCCTGAAAAGGAAACGCAACTAGCCGCCGTAAACCCGGTTCCCGCCGAAGCAAGGCTTGCCGTCATATCACCGGCCGCTGCGGAACCGTTGCCTGCGACGGCGCCGGGCCCCGCGCAAGTGCCGGTCACAACCGAGGGCGGGCGCGTATATCTGCAGATGGGGGCGTTCGGGTCGCGCGAAAATGCAGAGACCTATCTGGCGCGCCTGAAGGCGCACGCAGACTGGCTGGCGTTGCAGGTCTTTGTCCGCGATGGGTTGTTCCGCGTGCAAGCCGGCCCGTATGCGGATCGAACCGAGGCGCAGCAGATCGCCGATCGCCTCAGCCAGGCGCTGGGCGTCAAGCCGATGGTGCTGACGCGGTGACGAGTGACGGGTGAGCGGCAATCGGACTACCGCTTTCCCTCAGCTCATTGTTTGCCTTCGAGCCGCAGCAGTGCATGGACGATCTCGAGCACCGTGCGCTTGTGGGCGTCGTTCAGCAGTTCGAACTTCCTGGAAATCCAGCCGTGGTCCAGACGGTACGATGCCGTCTCCTGGCGCGCCGCTGAGGGCTGGCGTTCCTCTCTCCGATCGGCCTCGCCAAAGCGCAACCAGTTCGGGGGGACCTCCAGCCAGAGCCCCAGGGCGCGAACCTTGTCCTGTGAGGGCAGCGCTTTCGCGGAGAGCCATTTCCGCACCGCCTGCGTCGAAACCGGGTCACCGTCATAGCGGAGGTTGAACTCGCGTGCGATCCGGGTCGGCTTTCCGATATCGACGCGCGCTTTGCGCATCGCTTCTTTCAGGCGCCTGCTGAAGGCCTGTTTTTCATCGGCGAGAGTCATGCCTGGAAACACTACCACCAAGCATGACGGCGATAGGTTACTATCAGTTGCTATTAACGATAACCGATGGTACCATAGCATGGCTGATTCGAGCGTCATACCTCCGTACCATGCGATCGGCATGAACTGGCGCAAGGAAAGTTACTCGAAGCCTGGGATTGGCGGCTCCGCCCGGGATGTCGGCCACGATCGTCCCCGGACGGCGATCAGCCTACCGCGCGGCGCCTTTGCGCTGCTCTACATGAGCGTGGATCGCTTCGACCGGTTGACCGAAACCCCCGGACACGAGACCGGCGATGAACTGCTGTTCCACGTCGGAGTACGTCTTACCCAGGCGGTGCGCACGAGCGATTCCGTCGTCCGTTGGGGCGGAGAGGAGTTCGTCGTGCTGCTTCGAGACCCGGGTGATCCGCGCTCGGTCGCGCGCGTCACACGCAAGCTGATAGCCGCTTGCAACGGCCCGGACGTGCTGGGCGGCGGCACGCAGTACGTCACTTTGAGGATCGGCTATAGTCTTTTTCCATCCGACGCCCGCAGCATCGTCTCGCTGCTGCGTCAAGCTAAACAGGCGATGCCGGCCTTGAAGCGCCGTGCGGTCCCTTTTTCAGAGCTTCCCTAATGGTGCGCCCTTCTCGAATCGCGGGCCTGAACCTCGAGCTCGATTTGCAATTCACCCGCTCGCTCGAAGCGCAAGGTGAGCGGAACGCGGTTGCCTTTCACCAGCGGCTTCCTTAGCCCCACCAATGCCAGGTGGGAGCCGCTCGGACGCAGCAAGAGCCGTCGCCGCGCCGGCACGTCGAAGCTCGTCACTTTCCGCGTTTTTGCGCTGTCACCCTCGCGCTTGGCGGAGTGCAGCTCTACCCGTTCGGCCGCCGGGGTAGACACGCCGATAATACGATCGGGCTGCCTTCCGGAATTTCGGATCTCGATGTAAGCCACCGCAAACTTGTCACCCGCCGCCGTGGCGCGAGTCCAGGGGTGACGCACCTGGAGATCGCCTTTGCTGTAGCCATGTGCCGCGGCCGGCAGGTCCGCGAGCGCGCCGCCGGTAACACAGAGCGCCATGAAAACCCGTAAGGGATGTTGCAGAATGGTGTTAGCGGCAATCATCATGAAGCACGCGTGAGCCGGAATACGATCGGCACGATTACCGTATCTTCAATCGCTTCAGCGCCGCGGCGCGCGGGTACGAAACGCCACGTTTTGACGGTTTCGAGCGCAGCCTGGTCGAGTGGCGTCGAACCGCTGCTTTTCTCCAGCTCTACGCGTGACGGGAATCCGTCCCGCGTCACGAGCACTTTCAGAGTCACCGTACCCTGCACCCCGTTGCGCTGCGCCGCAGCAGGATAGGCGGGCGCAGGATTGCGCAGATACGCGGCGCCGAAGCTGGGCGGCGAGATCGCGACGCTCGCAACCTCGGTCTTGGGTCCCGCTGGCGCGGGGCGCGTTTCGGCCGGCTGGGGTGAAGGCACCGTGAAAGACGGTTCCGTCTGAGTGGGCGAATCAGGCAACGCGAGCATCGGGGCGGGCGCCTCTGCGATGCGCGGGGACTCCGGAGACGACGGAGTGCTGGCCTTGACGTTCCGGCGTCCGACGTGGCGGTGGAAGTGGTGCCGGCGCTTCCTTGATCACTTGAGACGGCGATTCGGCCTGCACCAGCGCCGCTTCGAGCACTCGCACCGGTGTGATATCGCGATCGTCCGGCAGAAACCCGGGCAGTGCGACGAGCGCAGCAGCGTGCACGGCCACGCTCCCCGCAAGGAAGACGATCAGCAGGCGTGTGTTCGAGCGCGAGCGCCGCGTACCGCGGGTCTCGGGCGCATCGCTTGTGGGTCTCGTGAGGGGTGGCATCGCCGGTGTCGAGTATGCAATGTTAACGCGGCGGCCGTGGCCCCGGCCAACGAGCGTCGTGGGCGACGACGCCCATTCAGAGGAACTCTCAATGGGCGCGGGCCTGCTTTCCGCCGTAGGCAACAACCGGCAGGGCAAAGAGCGCCAACGCCCACACGATCACCGCGCCCGAAGGCAGGTCGAGCACGGCGGACGCGAGAAGTCCCACGCATAGCCGGCCGCGCCCAGCGCGTAGCAGACGGCAAGCCGCCCGCGGCGAAGCCGATGGGTCGCAAGCGCGGGCACGATGAGTGTCGTGAAAACGAGATAGAGGCCGACGAGCTGCACCGAAACCGTCACCGCGACAGCGAACACAGATAGAAGCCGATGCGGCCCAGCCGTTCGCCGCATGCCGAACGAGAGCGCCAGCAGCACCGCATAGGCGACCGCTACCGGCACGAGGCGCGGCCAGTTCACCCACAGGATCTGCCCGACCAGCAGTTCCTTGAGGTGCTCGCCGCCGTGCGGATTGGCCGCGAGGAGCAGCAGCGCGCCGCTCGCCGCCAGGATGAAAACGACGTCCGATGATGGCTTCCTGCACCTCGGGCCAGTGCTTTTCGGTCCACGTGAGAAAGCAGCGCGCCGGCGAACGCCGCGGCGAGCGCAGCCGCCTGCACGCCCCAGCCCTGCGGCTCGAACCCCAGCTGTCGGCGAAGATCACGCCCAGCCCCGCGACCTGTGCGATCGCAAGATCGATGAAGACGATGCCGCGGTTCAAGCACCTGCATGCCGAGCGGGGCGTGCGTCGCGGTGACCAGCAGACCCGCGACGAAGTGCGGGCCCGAGGATGCCCAGATCGAGCGGCCGCGAAGTTCATTTGGCTGCCGTCAGCAGGCGCGCGAGCGTGTCGTCGAAAAGCCCGAACAGATCCTGCGCCTTGTCGTTGCCCCCGACCGTGAAGGCCAGCGGTGATCACGGGAATCTTCGCGCGCTCCGACAGCCACTCCGCCGCGCGCGGATCGTTGTAGGCGGAGCGCACGATCGCCTTCGCCGGCTCGCGCGCGAGAGCCGCGCAGCAGCTCGCTCAGGTGCGAGGCGGTCGGGGGCAGGCCCGGCTTGGGCTCGAGCGAGCCGACCTCGCGCATGCCGAGCCAGTTGTTGAGGTAGCTCATGTTCTTATGGTAGACGACGATCGCCATGCCCTTGAGCGGCGCCCCGTCTTCTCCCAGCGCGCGGTCGCCTCGCTGCCAGCGCTCGCAGAAACGCCTGCGCGCGGGCGCGGTACTGCGCCGCTTCGCCCGGATCGAGCTGCGCCATGCGCTCGGCGAGCGCGGCGGCGACTCTTCGCGATGTTGCGCGGGTCGAGATGCACGTGGGGATTGCCGGCCGGCGTGCACGTCGCCCTGCGCGCGATCGAGCGCGCTGCGGCACCTCGAGCATGCGTCACGTAGCGCGCCGCTTCGAACATTCCCGGCCGCCCGCGCTGTATCTTCGGGATTGCCCGATTGCGTCTGCACGAGCGGCAGCCAGCCGACCTCCAGCTCGGCGCCGGTGCACACGACCAGGTCGGCGCGAGCGCGCCCGCGCGATCAGGCTCGGGCGCGCCTCGATGCGGTGCGGGTCCTGCAGCGCCGTCGTCGCCATGTAGATGCTGGCCTTGTCGCCCGCCAGCTCTTTCGCCAGCGCGCCCCACTCCGGCTCGCAGGCGAAGATGTTGAGTGCGGCCAGCCGCCGGCTGAGCGCGATCCAGCCGGCGGCGACGAGCATGGCCGACATCAGGATGCGATGCATGTTCTTCTCCATGTTGCGTCGCAGCTCAGAACTTGTGCGCGCCGTGCGGGCCGAGGCTGTGGATGTACTGCAGGAAGACCTGGTTGTCGGTGCGCACCGAGCCGGGACTCGTCGCGCGCGAGCTGCAGCCGCAAGCGGCTGAACTCGGTCGGGCTGAAATCGAGCATCAAGGTGTTGCGCGTCGGGCTGTGATTCGCGAGCAGCGAGAAATCGGCCGCCGTCGGGCCCAGGCCGTTCGTCGACGATGCCGTTGTCGATCGTCCCGTAGCGCAGCCGGTCATAGCGATAGCCCACGCGCCAGCGCGGCATGAACTGCCACACGCCTTGCCCATACCAGCCCGACTGGTTGCTCTTGAAGGAGTCGGTGAAGGCGCGCCGAATTGCGGCACGGCCTGCCCGCTGTCATCGTAGGTGAGGCTGCCGTCCTGCCGCAAGCGGAAATACTCGCCCTGCAGCTTGAAGTTGCGTGTAGCGTCGCGTTGCCGCCGGGCGCCCACTTCAGCACGGCGTCGGCGACCCACATCCTGGCCTTGCCGCTGAAGCTGTTGGTCACCGCGTTGCCGAGCGAGTCGACGTCCGTCGTAGGCGCGGTTCTGCGGCCGTGGTCCGCAGGTAGGAGAGCCCCGCGCGCCAGGCGTAGCTCGCGCCGATGTCGCCGCCGACGTGCCCGAACAGCGAGCCGCCGCCGACGCCGTTCTTGTTGCGATCCGAGCCGGGAAACTGATCGCCGCTCGAGAGCTCGGCGCCGAGCTCGAGGAAGATGCGGCGTGGGCGCAAGCCATCTCAGTTGCAACGCCGTCCTGCCGGAGCGCGGCCGCCGAGAAACGCCTTGTACGGCAGCGGCGCATCCTGGAAATCCCAGGCGTGCTGGTGGATCTCGTTCTGATAGCCGATGCCCGAGAGAAAACGCCCGCCCTTGAGCGTGAATCCCTGCGGCAGCGCGAGCGTCTGGAAGTAGGCTTCCTCGACTTCGACCTCGTTCTCCGGCGTCAGCGCGGCAATCGCAACGCCGCGGAAATACGGGATCGATGTTCGCCGAGAACGTGCAGCTCGGTCTCCCCCAGGCCGAAGCTGCGCTTTGGCGGCCCGACCTCGCCGCCGGAGGGCATGAAGCCGGTGATCTGGATAGGTGTTGGGATCCTGCGTAGTCCGGGCGTACGTGCCCTGCAGGATCAGCGAAATGGCCGGATTGAACGCGCTTGCCGTCGCCGGCGCGGCTCTGGCTCGCTCGGCGCGGCCGTCTCGGCTTTCGCCGCGCTTGCCTCCGCCTTGCCGGCTTTGGCTTCGGCCTCGGCCAGCCGCTTTTCCAGCGTACTGATGCGCTGCTCGTAGCTGTCCTTCATCTGCTTGATTTCCTCGCGTATCTTCGCGAGCTCGGCGTCCTGCGCCTGCGCGGCGCCGGCGAACGCCAGCGCGACCGCCGCAGCGATCAAATTTCGTTTGAACATGGAAGTTCTCCTCTGAACGCACAAAGGAACACGCAACCGGCATCACCGGTGGCGTCCGTGTGATATCAAATCAGAGGAGAACGGGAGGAGCGCGGGAATGGAAAGAAAGCGAGAGAACGACCGAGTGTGGCCGCGCCGATTGCGCGATCAGCTCGGAAGCAAGCTCGGGGCTGCAGAAGTGGCACGCCGAGCCGTGGCTGCCACCCAGCACCTGTCCGAAGGCGACGTGGAAGAGGCACAGCCCCTGCTCAGGGACATGGTCACTGCCGGCATCGCTGTCGGCGGCATGGAGCTGCTGCGTGAATGAGGCATCGCCATGCGCGTGCCAGATCGCATGCGTGAGTGCAGCATGCTGCGCCGCCAGCAGCAGCGCGACAAGAATGAGCCGTCGGAATGCCCGTCGCACCGCCACGGCGTGTAGATGAGCTGGAAGTAAAAAGCTACTGGGCGACCGCTACCGCGTCGGTCAGGCGGTAATAGAGACCCATCGGATCGTCCTTGAGCACGACGAACTTGCCGGTGACGATGATGGGATCGAAGCCGTACTTGACCGGCTTCTTGGCCTGCACTTCGACGAGTTGGTCGGGCCCGCCCGGCAGGCAGAACGCGCACGACGGCGGCATCGAAGTGAGCAGGAAGCGCTTCTGTTTCTCGCCCGTGTCGAGCGGCATCATGAAGCCCTGGAGCTTCACTTCCTTCTTGTCGAGCGCCTCGATGTCTTTGGCGAACTGTGGCACGAAACGGTCCTTCTGCTTCACCGGTGTGACCTTCTCCAAGGTCTTCCAGGACACTACGCCCTTCAATTCGGGCAGCGGCTTGAACATGTCCGGCGAAGGCGGCTGCGACATATCCATGGCCGGATTCTTGACGACATCCTTGCCGGGCGTGGCTTTCTGTTGCGCCCAGACGGCCACTTGACTACCCAGCAGCAGCGCAATAAACCAGATGAAGAATCTCATCGTCTCCTCCATAACCGGTGCTTGGAAACTATTATCGCTCAATCAGTGTTACAGCAATGGGTTATATGCTAAGACCATCAGTCTACTCAGAATATCCGTTCCCCGCCATGGCCCGGCGGATGAACGGCGACCGGTAGCGATGCGCCGCTGCACCATAGTCGGGTCGTCCGTTCCATCCCGCGGAGATAAAACGGCGCTCGCAGGCGTCCGTTTTATCAGTGTTTATCAATGTTTGTGCTTCATCCCGCAATACTTGCCTATGCCTAAGCCTTTGCAATCCTTGGCAAGTTGGGCATGGCAGTCCTTTTCGGGTTTACCCGTTTCCAGGCATTTCGCGGCGTTCAAATGCGCCTCCGCCATGGCGCGGTGATCGCCGATATCCTTCTTCACGTCCGCCGGATCGTCCTTCTTGCCCTTATCGGCCGCGCCGCACCACGCCCGAAATGCCCACTAGTCCAGCCAATGCGATTGCAATGAACAGTTCTTTCATAACGTTCCTCCTTGCGAGTCACCAGGGTGTCAGCGAATCAACAAGGTGTCAGGAACCCTGAAAGAACCCAAGGTTCCTGACACCCTTCACGCGCGCTGACACCGTTCACCCCCGCGCGAGTGTGTGCGCAATATCGGTCCGATAGGCGCGCCAGGCCGGCAGCAATGCGGCGACTACGCCCACCATCAGCGCAAGCCCCAACATCCACAGCTCTGCGGGTAGCCAGATCAAGCCGGTCACTGCTATCTGCTGCGCGGCCTTCAGCGTGTGGCCGAGCGCTTCGGTCAAGCCGTGGCCGAGCGCGAGCCCCAGGACGGCGCCCAACCCCGCGAGCATCACTCCCTCGAACAACATCAGCGCCATCAACGTCCGCGGACGCGCGCCCAGCGTGCGCATGAGCGCGAGGTCGTAACGGCGTTCGTTCAACGCGTTGTAGAGCGCGATGAACAGCGAGAGCCCCGCTGAAAGTATCAACACCAGCGCGAAACCCCGCAGGACGTCCACGCCCACGCCGATCACGGTGAACAGGCGCGCCGTCTCATATGCCGGCGAGGCGGCCTGCATCTCACTGTTGTTGTTGATGTAGCGAGGCAGGACCGCCACCGCGAGCGGCGTCGCGTACTGGATCAGCAGCGCCGTTATTTCCTTGTCTTCCTCGGTCACGGGCGCGTCGGTGCCCTGGTGCTCGTCGTGCACCAGCCACACGCTTTCGACGCTCGTCAGCACCAGGCGATCGAGCACGGTGTCGCTGCGCGCCAGCAACCCCACTACCTGATAGGGCGCGTCGCCATGTTCGGCCCCCGCGTCGGCGATGCCGTGAGCGCCGGTGAAAGTCGAGCCGACAGCGAGTTTTTCGCGCTGCGCCACGTCCGTTCCGATCACCGCTTCCATCGGCTTTTCCCACAGCCGGCCTGCCGCGGTCTTGCCTGCATAGTGGGCCACGAAATCGTGGTTGGTGCCGACGATGCGAAAGCCCTTGTAGCTGTCGCCCAACGCGAGCGGGATGGTTTTCTTGACCATGCGATGCTTCGCGATTTCCTTGGCCTGCGCGAGCTGGATGTTCCCGGTCGGCACGTCGAGGTGGTAGATCGCCGACAGGATGATCTGCATCGGGCTGCCCTTGGCGCCCGCGACGAGATCGATGCCGCGCGCATCCCGTGTCATGCGCTCCTCGACCTGGTGAGTAACGAGCAGGAGCAGCGTGATCGTCCCCACTCCCAGCGCCAGCAGCAGCACGTTCAACACGGTGTTGAGCGCGCGCGCGCGCATGTAGCCCGCGGTGAGCGTTGCGATGTTCATGCGCGTGCTATCCCGTGCCAACGGAACAATTGCAGGAGCCCGTCGCACGCGCATGAGTGCGCCGGAAGCTGAAAGCCGGCGCGGCACGTCGGCCGAAAGTACGCTGCCAGCGGTATTGTCGTTTGGCGGGGCGGTTTCTGCTTCTATGCACCATTGGAGTCTTTTTCCTAAGGAACTGGTCGGATGGAGGTCCGATCAGTTCCTAGTGTGAACTGGTTCGGCATGCGCGCCTTGATGCGCTGGTCGTGCGTGGCGATCACCAGCGTCGCATTGCAGGCGCGCGCCTGGCTCTGCAGCAGCTCGAGCGCCTGCATGCAGCGCTCGTCGTCGAGATTGGAGGTTGGCTCGTCGGCCAGCAACAATTTCGGCCGGTTCACCACCGCGCGCGCGACCGCCACGCGCTGCGCCTGGCCGAAGGACAGCTCGTGAGGATAGGCGGCGCTTTTCTCGGCGAGGCCGAGGCCGGCGAGCACGTTGCGCGCACTCCCGGCGTCCTGCGGCAATGCGGCGAGATACTGCGCCAGCAGCAGATTGTTGATGACGGTAAGGCTCGTCATGAGATGCAGGCGCTGCAGCACGAGACCGATATTGCGCCCGCGGAAGCGGTCCAACTCGTTAGCCGCAAGCGCGCCCAGATCCTGACCCGCCACGCTGATGCTGCCGGTCGTGGGTTTCAGTATGCCAGCCAGGACGTGCAGCAAGGTCGTCTTGCCGCTGCCGGAAGGACCGAGGACCAGCCACTCCGAGCCCTGCTCGACCTGCCATGTCTCGACCTTCAGCACTTCGGTGGAGTCATAAACATGGCTTAGATTGCGGATTTCGAACATGTCCTGCCAGCTCGGATTTCGCACCAGGTGCGAGCGCATTGTAGCCTTACTTACAGCCACCCTCCATCAAACTATACTGTCTCGATGAAAACCGTACTGCTCGGGCTGATACGAAGCTACCAGCTCCTCTTGTCACCCTTCTTCGGGCAGCAGTGTCGCTTCTATCCGACCTGCTCCAGCTATGCGCGGGAAGCGATAGCCATTCACGGCTCGCTCAAAGGTTCCTGGCTCGCCGTCAGGCGCCTCGTCCGCTGCGGCCCCTGGCATCCAGGGGGGCCGGATCCGGTCCCGCCCAAGAGATAAGTGATGAAGGCACAAGGACAAGGCTAGAGCCTGTCGTTCCGCCTTTCGCCTTTGCCTTCAACCCGCCACCCGGCAGACGAGCCCTTTCAAGTAGTCGCCTTCGGGGAAGTTGAGCGCTACGGGTGATCGGCCCCGGGGCCCAGGCGCTCGACGATACGCGCGTCGACCCCGGCATCGAGCGCCGCGCCCGCGATTATCTTCTGGAACAGGTCGGCTGAGACACCGCCCGAACAGGAAAAGGTGACCAGTATTCCGCCGGGCCGCAGCAGCTTGAACGCCAGCAGGTTGATGTCCTTGTAGGCGCGCGCCGCCCTCGCCACATGTGCAGCGGTCGGCGCAAACTTGGGCGGATCGAGCACGATGAGATCGAAGCGCCTGCCTTCATCACGCTGCTTCCTCAGCAACTGGAATACATCACCTTCGATCCAGTCCACGCCGGAAAGGCGATCATGCTCCGCGTTGTGGCGGGCGAGCGCAAGCGCCTGCGCCGAGCTGTCGATAGCCAGCACCGAACGGGCCCCGCCCGCCAGCGCGTTCAACGCGAAGCCGCCGGTGTAGCAGAACCCGTCCAGCACATCACGACCGGTGGAGAGCTGCCGTACGCGAAGTCGGTTTTCACGCTGATCCAGGTAGAAGCCGGTCTTGTGACCCTGTTCCAAGTCGACCTGGAACGTAAGCGCATGCTCGGTAACGGCGATTCGCGTTGGTTCCCGGGCGCCACGAAGCGGTCCGGTCTTCGCAGCCAAGCCCTCCAACGCCCGCACTTCGGCATCCGATCGCTCCCAGACGCGGGCAGCGCCAGTTTCCTCGAGCAGCGCGTCGGCAATCGTTTCGCGCCAGCGCTCCGCTCCGGCGCTCATCAGTTGCAGGACTACGGTATCCCCGTAACGGTCGGCGATGACGCCCGGCAGGCCGTCGGATTCGCCATGCACCAAGCGCACCGCTCCGGCAACTGAGTCGACTTCAAGAATCTCGCGCAGTGCCACCGCCTGCGCGATGCGCTTACGGAAGAAATTCCCGTCGATAGGGATTTCCTGCCAGTCCCAGGCGCGGGCGACAATTTGGGATTTCGGGCTGTAGGCGGCAACCGCGAGGAACTCGCCGGAAGCGGAGCGAATCTCCATCGTGTCTCCCGGCCCGGGCGTGCCCTGGATCGTCGCGACCGCGCCCGAGAAGATCCAGGGGTGACGGCGCTTGAGCGACTTCTCGCGTCCTGGCTTGAGAATCAGTTTGTGCATCGAGGGTATTTAACCGCCAAGACGCCAAGCCCGCCAAGAAACCGATGAAATAATGAAGCCGCCGACGGATGCCAATGAGGTGCAAGTACACCGTCCGGACACCAAGTACGCATGAAATCAAACGAACGGGTTTTTCCCTTTCTTGGGGACGTCGGACTCCTGCACGGTTCAAATGGTAGAGTTAGCCTTCCTCCTCTTCCTCCGCGCCTCGGCGGTAAATTATTCCTGCCTCTCTTGGCGGCCTTGGCGTCTTGGCGGTTCAGCTTTTACGTTTCGCCCGCGGGTGTGCCGCGTCGTACGCTTTCGCCAAGTGCTGGAAGTCCAGATGCGTATAGACCTGCGTAGTCGAGATGCTCGCGTGCCCCAGCATCTCCTGCACCGCGCGCAGGTCACCGCTCGATTGCAGAACGTGCGAGGCGAAGGAGTGCCGCAGCACGTGCGGATGCACCTTCGATGACAGGCCCAGCTTCAGCGCCCAGTGCTTGAGCCGCGCCTGCACGGCACGCGGGCTCAGGCGCCGTCCCTCCTTGCCGACGAACAAAGCCGCTTCCTCCCCGCGCACCATAGCTTCGCGCTGCGGCAGCCAGGCCTTGATCGCGGCCAGCGCATGGCTGCCCACCGGGATGATGCGCGTCTTCGCGCCTTTGCCGGTGACGCGGACCGTCGCGTCGCTCAAGTTGATCCCGTCAAGCGCAAGCCCGGTCAATTCGGAGAGTCGCAGGCCGGAGGAATAGAAGAGCTCGAGTATCGCCTTGTCGCGAACAGCGAGTGCCTTGGTCTCGCCGATCGCCATGAGGCGCGCGGCCTCGTCGGGGGACAGCGCGCTCGGCAGCCTTTTGACGGCCTTCGGGGCCCGGATGCCGAGCACCGGGTTGCGCAAAAATCCCTGGTCGCGCGCGAGGTAATTGAAAAAGCCGCGCCACGCCGACAGCATGCGCGCGAGCGAGCGTCCGTCGAGACCCCGGCCGTGGAGCTGCGCGACGAAACGTCGCACCTGTGGCACTTGGAGCCGATCGAGTGGCGTGGCGCCGGCGAGCTCGAGCAAAGCGGCGATATCGCGCGCATAACCCCTGCTGGTATGAGGGCTCAGCCGACGCTCGTGGGTGAGGTGCTCCAGATAACCCTGCACGAACAGGTTTGGGGCTTGAAGGGGTGGACTCTTTGCCGCTGAGTTAGCGCCCACTTACCGTCCGTAGGTGATTGGAATTTCAACCATTAATGGGTATAGGCAAGGGTCGCTCTGGTCAGCTGGTCACTGTTGTGCATACCGCGCAATACCCACGGCAATCAAGTCACCCAAGCGCTTGAGGTAAAGGGTGCCCATTTCCGGGTAGAAGCGCTGCGCGTCTTCGCTTGCCAACGCCAGGAGACCAAAGGTTTCCCCGTCGCTCAGCGGCACGTAGGAGAAGGACCGCAGGTGGGCGCTGGCTTCTCCAAACAGGCCGGCTGTATCGACCATTGCGTGGGCGCTGCAATAGGGATGGGTGAGGCTGGCTGCAAATTCGCGCGACGCCTCGCTCAGCCTCCCGAATTCCGGCAAATCCGCCATGCCCGTTTCCCCGCCACACGCGAAGCGCAACGTGGGGCACCGCGAAATCTTCGCGCAAGCTGAGATAGACGGTATTGAGGAAGCCACGGAGGTCTTGCGCCGCGATGATGGAAAGCGAAATGCGATGGACCTTCTCGCCGATGGCGTCATTCTCTTCGCCGAACTGGATGATCTCGCGAAGTTTCCCTTCGAGCTGCTTGGCCCGGTCGCGCAGCGTAAGGATCTGGCGCTCGCTGATCGAAATCGCGCGGCCGCCGTGCGGGTGCGCGATGTAGATCTCGGCGAGTGCTTCGGCGTAGTCCTCAAAAAACTCGGGGTGCTAGTTTCAGATAACCTGCGACCTCTTCGGGTTTCATCGATCTCCCTTTAACCCAGTTTCCAGTTTCAAGTTGGAAGTTTGAAGTTGAAGACCCGGAGCCTGCAACCCGAAACTTGAAACTCGAAACTTGAAACTCAAATCTCGATCTCGCCTTCGTAGACCGCCACCGCCGGCCCCGTCATCATGACCGGCGCATTGCCGCCCGCCCATGATATACCGAGGTCACCGCCCCGCGTCTCCACTTTGACCTCCTGATTGAGGAGCCCGCGCATGACGCCCGCCACCACGGCGGCGCATGCGCCCGTCCCGCACGAAAGCGTTTCGCCTGCGCCGCGCTCGTAGACGCGCAGCCGGATATGGCCGCGGTCGACGATCTCCGCATGTAGCCCGCATTGGCGCGCCGCGGAAACCGCGGGTGGCGCTCGATGAGTGGACCCTCGCTCGCCACGCGGCGCAGCTCCCACGTCAGGGACAATTTGCACGGCATGGGGATTGCCCATGGAGAGGGCGCTGATTTCCACCCGCCTGTCATCGAGCGCCAGCTCGTAGTGAGCGCCTGCCGTGGAGCATCGAAGGGTATCCGCGCCGGCTCGAACTCGGGCACGCCCATGTCCACCATGACCTGCCCGTCCGCCTGGAGTCGCGGCACGATGACGCCGCTCGCTGTGCTCACGCGTATCTCGGTCTTATGGGTGAGCCCACGGTCGTGGACGTAGCGCACGAAGCACCGCGCGCCGTTGCCGCATTGCTCGACCTCCGCCCCGTCTGCATTGAATACGCGGTAGTGAAAGTCGATACCGGGTTGTCGAGGTGGCTCGATCTGCAGGACCTGATCGCACCCGACTCCGAAGTGGCGGTCCGCGATAACCGTACTTGGTCCTGCGTCAGGGCAATGGGCTTAACCAAGGCATCCAAAACCACGAAATCATTGCCCAGCCCATGCATTTTAGTGAATTTTAGCCTCATTTAGGCGTAGAAGGCGAATTATGTCTGAAATTGGAAGGCGTTCGCAAGATAATCGAACGGAAAACCGGCATGATCCTTTTTTTATTTAACCTCGCATAGGTCTCGGGAGAAGCACATTCTTCGCAAGCCTTGCGTGCCGAGTCAATATTAATATGACATTGAACAGAAAGGGTTTTCGTCCACTCTCTTCCGTCCGGACGGACCTTTGGCTGGATAGCGTAGCGCGCGACTATTCAAGCTATGGCTTGGTCAGATCAGCGCCTGTTCCATGAGGTAATCGTCCATCACGAATCCGCCGCCGATGTCCTTGACGACGGCGTCGGCTACGCGAAAGCCGTGCTTGAGGTAGGCGGCGATTGCGGTGCGATTGTTCTTGTTGACCGCGACCGTCAGCCGTGTGCAGCCGCGCCCCCGCGCCACTTCAGCAGCCCGCGCGATCAGCAATCCGCCGTAGCCGCGCCGCTGGAAGCGGGTCCGGTACGTAGAGCTTGTCGAGCTTCATCTCCCCCGGCGCGGCGGTCAGAAAGTAGGACGCGAACCCGGTCATTTCTACGCCCACCGACAATTTGTCCCACCAGATGTCCTCCCGGACAAGCTCTGCGCACACGAGCGCCGGATCGTAGCGCTGCTGCAGCATGTATTCTATCTGCGCCTCCGCGATGATGCCGGGATAGTGGTCGAACCAGATCTCGCGCGCCAGCGCCGCCATCCGCTCGACGTCGTTCAGCGCAAGCGGCTCGATGCGCACCTTCTCTGCCTGCCCCGGTTTCAGGTTATCCCTCAAACCAAATTTATCAGCCCGCATGCTGCGGCGCCAATTCGTAGTGCCCGAACACGCGCACTGCCGTCTGACGTGTGAAAACATGCGGGCTAGTAGTAGCTGGGTTCGCCGGGCGGTCGTGTCTTGAAGCGCTTGTGCACCCAGTAGTACTGCTCCGGCATCTCGCAGCACGCGCTCCTCGATAAACGCATTCATCCGGCGCGTGTCGCTCTCGATATCGGCACCCGGAAAATCCTGCCACGCCGGATAGAAACGAAGCACGTATCCGCCCCCGCCGGGGAGCTGGCGCGTGACTGCCGGCACCACCACCGCGCCCGCCAACTGCGCGAGGCGCGATAGCCCGGTAATGGTCGCCGCCGGCACGCCGAAAAACGGCACCATGATCGAGTCGCGGCTGCCGAAATCCATGTCGGGCAGGTAGTAAAACGGCAGCCCCTCGCGCATGGCCCTCACGACGGGGCGTATGCCGTCCTGGCGCGAGAACAGCACGGGGGTGACGAAACGCGTGCGGCCGCGCAACAGGACCCGATCAAATACCGGGTCCTTCTGATGGCTGTAGACCGAAACCCCCCGCCACTCGGTGATGATCCTCGTTCCGCCCATGTCGAGGCCAACGAAATGCGGTGCGAGCCAGATGACCGGCCGGCCGGCGACGGCCTGCCAATGTTCCAGCCCTTCGATCCGGATCAGGCGTTGCAGGCGAGCCCGTGACGACCACCACAACAGACCGTGCTCGATGAGACTTCTGCCGAATAACCGAAAATGACGGCGCGCCAAGCGGCGCCGTTCTGCATCTGTTTGATGTGGAAAGCATAAACGGATGTTAGTGAGCGCTACCTTTCGTCGTCTCCAGCGCTAGCGCATAAAGCAGGAGGCCGACGCTGCGGCCGATCGGCGCCAGTACCGCGAGCGGCAGGAAATGCAGCAGCCAGATCACCGCGAGTCCGAAGCGGATCAGCATGCTCATCCCTCATCCCTCCGCCCTCATCCCTGATTCCGGCGGCTTTGCTCCCGCCGGAATTTTGTAGCGGTTATAGCTCCACAGATATTGCTCCGGGCAACGGCGCACCTGTGCTTCGATCGCGCGATTGAGCGCGGTTTCATCGAGACGGTCTGCAGGGAGCTCTTCGAAATGCAATCGATAGCCGCGACCGTGAGGCAGACGCTCGGCGAAGGCCATGATGACGGCCGCGCCGCTCGTCTGTTGCAGCCTCTTCACGAGCGTCATGGTATAGGCCGGGCGTCCGAAGAACTCCGCCCATACCCCTTCGCCCACGCCGGGCGCTTGGTCCGGCAGCAGGCCCACCGCCTCACCGCGGGCGAGCGCCTTGTACAGCATGCGCACGCCCCGCAGATTTGCCGGCGCCACCACTGCCTGCCAGCGGCTGCGGCCGGCGATCATGAGCGGCTCGAGCCATCTCACTTTGGGCGGACGGTAGAGAGCGTGAGCGGCATGCGTTGCGCGCCGTACAGCGCGGCGATCTCGAAACAGCCCAGATGCGGCGTAAGAAAAATGATGCCGTTGCCCCGCGCGCGCGCGCCTTCCACGAGCATCCCAGTGCTCGCACTCGACGACGAGCTGCGCGACGCTGTCGTCGTCGCCGAACCAGACTGTGATGAGCTCGATGACGCCTTTGCCCGTCTCCGCGATCGCCGCATGCAGCAGCACGCGACAGGCGGCCTCATCGGTGCATACCCGGCTGGCAAGAGATTCTCCCGAAGGCGCTCGGCGTAAGTGGGTGACGCCCAGTAGACGAGCCAGCCGAGCGCCGCGCCTGCGCGCGTGGAGCCACGCAAGGGGCAGCCGCGCGAGCGGTCTCAGCGAGCCGGTACAACACGATTTTGGCTTTATAAATCGAGGCTTATCTGCTATTCTATGCGCCTTTTGCCCGATTGACGAAACCAACCCACCATGAGCGATTTCCTTTTCACTTCCGAATCCGTTTCCGAAGGACATCCTGACAAGGTCGCCGACCAGATTTCCGACGCCGTGCTCGACGCCGTGCTCGCGAAGGATCCGCGGGGCCGCGTGGCCGCCGAAACGCTGTGCGCCACCGGTCTCGTCGTCATGGCAGGCCAGATCACTACGAATGCTGTCGTCAATTACAGCGAGCTCGCCCGCACCGTGATCAAGGGCATCGGCTACGACGACTCGTCGGGTGGATTCGATTACACGTTCGTGTGCCGTGTTGACGGCCTTCGACAGCCAATCTGCCGACATCGCTCAGGGTGTAGACGAAGGCAAGGGACTCGACCTCGACCAGGGCGCCGGCGACCAAGGACTGATGTACGGCTTTGCCTGCGACGAGACGCCGCAATTGATGCCCATGCCGATCTACTACGCGCACCGCCTCATGGAGCGGCACGGCGAGTTGCGGCGCAACGGACGGCTGCCCTGGCTGCGGCCCGATGCCAAGTCACAAGTATCGGTGCGCTACGTGGACGGCAAGCCGCATCACATCGACACCGTCGTGATCTCGACCCAGCATGCCGAGGACATCTCGCACGAGCCGCTCACCGAGGGCGTGGTCGAGGAAATCGTCAAGCCGGTGCTGCCGAAGAACATGATCAGCAAGGAAACGCGCTTCCTGATCAATCCGACCGGACGCTTCGTGATCGGCGGGCCGCTCGGCGATACCGGACTCACCGGCCGCAAGATCATCGTGGACACCTACGGTGGATACTCACGCCACGGCGGCGGGGCTTTTTCCGGCAAGGATCCCTCCAAGGTGGACCGCTCCGCCGCGTATGCCGCCCGCCACGTGGCGAAGAACATCGTCGCTGCGGGACTGGCGAAGAAGTGCGAAATCCAGGTCGCCTATGCGATCGGCGTCGCCCGACCGGTCAGCATCCTCGTCGAGACGTTCGGCACCGGCAGGATCTCCGACGACAAGCTCGCGAAGCTGGTCGAGAAGCATTTCGATCTGCGGCCCAAAGGCATCATCCACGCGCTCGAACCTTTTGCGGCCGATCTACTTCAAGACTGCAGCCTACGGCCACTTCGGCCGCGACGAGCCGGAATTCACTTGGGAGGCGACCGACAAGGTCCTGGCTTTGAAGGCGGACGCCGGGGTCAGTTAACGACGTTTCCCAGCTGGCCCGAGGGGCGCTGCAGCGAGCGGAAAGCTCGTCACGCTCGGGCCGGCGGACCTAGCAACAAGGGCGCTCATTCGATTCCTGAATGGAGAACCTGACATGGCTGTTACAGCAAAACCCAAGCCTGACGCCGACTACCAAGTCGCCGACATCGCGCTCGCCGATTTCGGCCGCAAGGAAATCGCGATCGCCGAGACCGAGATGCCCGGCTTGATGTCGGTGCGGGATGAGTACCGCAAACAGCAGCCCCTGAAAGGCGCGCGCATCGCCGGCTCCCTGCACATGACGATCCAGACCGCGGTGCTGATCGAGACGCTCGCCAGTCTCGGCGCCGACATCCGCTGGGCCTCCTGCAACATCTTCTCCACCCAGGACCATGCAGCTGCGGCGATTGCCGCTGCCGGCGTCCCCGTGTTCGCCTACAAGGGCGAGAGCCTGACCGAGTACTGGGAATACACGCACCGCATCTTCGAATGGGCGGACGGCGGCGGGCCGAACATGATCCTCGACGACGGGGGCGACGCGACGTTGCTCGCCATCCTCGGCGCCCGCGCCGAGAAGGATCCTGCGCTCATCGCGCGGCCCGCAGAATGAGGAGGAACACGCGCTCTACGCCGCCATCAAGAAGCGCCTCGACACCAAGCCCGGCTGGTACTCGAAGGCGCTCGCCGGCATTCGCGGCGTGACCGAAGAGACTACGACCGGCGTGCACCGGCTCTACCAGATGGAAAAGGAAGGGCGACTGCCTTTCCCCGCTATCAACGTGAACGACTCGGTGACCAAGTCGAAATTCGACAATCTGTACGGCTGCCGTGAGTCGCTCGTGGACGGAATCAAGCGCGCTACCGACGTCATGATCGCCGGCAAGATTGCGCTGGTCGCCGGCTACGGCGACGTCGGCAAGGGCTGTGCGCAGTCCCTGCGGGGCCTCGGCGCGGCCGTATGGGTGACCGAAATCGATCCGATCTGCGCGCTGCAGGCCGCGATGGAAGGCTACCGCGTCGTCACCATGGATTACGCCTGCGACAAGGCCGATATCTTCGTCACCGCGACCGGCAACCTGCGCGTCATCTCGCTCGATCAAATGAAGCGCATGAAGAACAACTCGATCGTTTGCAACATCGGGCATTTCGATTCCGAGATCGACATCGCGGGCCTCAAGCAGTACAAGTGGGATAACATCAAGCCGCAGGTGGACCACGTAATCTTCCCGGACGGAAAACGGATCATCGTGCTGGCGGAGGGACGGCTGGTGAACCTGGGCTGCGGCACCGGGCATCCCAGCTTCGTGATGTCGAACTCGTTCACCAACCAGGTGCTCGCCCAGATCGAGCTCTACGGCAACGCCGGCAAATACGAGAAGAAGGTCTACGTGCTGCCCAAGCAGCTCGATGAGCGCGTCGCCCGGCTGCACCTGAAAAAGCTCGGCGCCGACTTGACGGTGATGTCGGAGGAGCAGTGCCGCTACGTCGGGCTGAACGTCGACGGGCCGTACAAGCCGGATCACTATCGCTATTAACTGCGTGAGGCGTCAGGCGAGAGGAGTGAAGGCGGAGCAAAAATCTAAGGCGCGCGGTGGCGCTCGCGAGCCTGTCTTTCGTGGTCCAACCTTCATCCTTGGCTACCGTGCAATCTCAGAGCAAGTACCCGCGCGCCTTCAGCTTCGAGTTCTTTCCGCCCAAGACGCCGGAAGGGAAGCTCAAGCTGCGGGAGACCTGGAAGCAGCTCGGGCAGCTCAAGCCCAAGTTCTTCTCGGTTACCTTCGGGGCGGGCGGGTCCACCCGCGAAGGCACGCTTGATACCGTGCTCGAGATACGGGCCGCCGGCCATAACGCCGCGCCGCACCTGTCCTGCATCGCCTCCTCGCGCGAGGAATTGAAGGCCCAGCTCGAGCGCTACAAGTCGAGCGGCATCCGTCATGTCGTCGCCTTGCGGGGCGACCTGCCCTCGGGTCTGGCCGCAAGCGGCGAATTGCGTTATGCCAGCGACCTCGTCCAGTTCATCCGTGAAACCACCGGCGATTGGTTCCAGATCGAGGTCGCCTGCTATCCCGAGTACCACCCGCAGACCCGCAATGCGGCCGACGAGATCACCAATTTCAAGCGCAAGGTCGACGCCGGCGCCAACGCGGCGATCACCCAGTATTTCTACAATGCGGAGGCGTATTATCGGTTCGTGGACGCAGCAGAAGCTGCGGGCATCAATATCGCGATCGTCCCCGGCATCATGCCGATCAGCAACTTCTCACAGCTCGCCCGTTTTTCCGAAGCGTGCGGGACCGAAATTCCGCGCTGGATGCGCTTTCGTCTGGAGAGCTTCCGCGACGACAGCGCTTCGATTCGCGCTTTCGGTCTCGACGTCGTCACGCGCATGTGCGACGAGTTGCTGCAGGCAGGGGCGCCCGGGCTGCATTTCTACACGCTCAACCAAGCTGGTCTGACTTCTACGATCTGGCAACGACTCGGCCTTTAGAAGCCGAGCTCGTGAAGTCGGGAGTCGGGAGATGAGGTGTTCCCCTCTGCCGCTCTCACGCCCTTACGAGTGCCCTTGATCCTTCCTCCCGTGCTGCGTTCTCCGGCACAATGGCGTCATTGGAAAAAGTGAAGTCATCGGCACGGAGGGAACGGTGCAGCCGGGTATGACGGAATCGCAAGAGCAGGTCCAGGAGCAGCAGCGTGAGACGCTGTTGCCCGAGGTCAAAGCGCGCCCGCCGCAGGAAGCGGCGACGCTCCTCGCAGAGTATCCCGCCAACGTGATCGGTGGCGTGCTGCTCGATGTCAACCCCGCGCTTGCGCAGGACATCCTTCAGGAATTCCCGCGCGGCCTGGCGGATGCGGTGCTGCAGTCGGTCTCACCGGTTATTGCCCTGCAATGGGAGCGCAATGCGCTTTATCCTCAGGGCACCGTCGGCCGGCTGATGCAGCCCGTGATCGGGGTATTCCGGCCGCAGCAGACCGTCGGCGAAACCATCGAGCAGCTGCGCCATCTCATCAAGACCGCTTTCATCACCTACAGCTACGTGATCGACGCCGGCGGCAGGTTGACCGGTCTCATCACGATGCGCGACCTGCTCTTCGCGGCGCACGAAACTCGGCTCGACGCCCTCATGATGCGCGACTTGTTTTTCCTGAAGCCCGACCTACCGCTCAACGAAGCCATGAAGCTCGTGCTCGACCGCCATTACCCGGCCTACCCCGTGTGCGATGAGAATGGCGTGCTCATCGGTCTCGTGCGTGGCCAGGCGATGTTCGAGGAACAGGCGTTCGAGATTACCGCGCAAGCGGGCACGATGGTGGGCGTGGAGAAGGAGGAGCGGCTGGCCACGCCATGGGCACAAAGCTTCAAGTTCCGCCATCCGTGGCTGCAGTTGAATCTGCTCACGGCCTTCGCCGCCGGGGCGGTGGTCGGAATTTTCCAGGATACCGTCGACCGCCTGGTGATCCTGGCTTTGTTCCTGCCGGTGCTTGCAGGACAATCGGGCAACACCGGATGCCAGGCACTGGCCGTGACGCTGCGCGGCATCACCTTGGGCGAGCTCAAGGCGGGAAGGGAAAGAGCGCTGGTGCTGAAAGAGGCTTCGCTCGGTTTCCTCAACGGCGCTTTGACCGGCCTGGTCGCTGCGATCGGCATGTACATCGTCGCCGTTCAGCAGAACAACCCGAACGCGCTCTTCCTGAGTATCGTCGTATGGCTCGCGCTGGTCGCCAGTTGCGTCGCGAGCGGCATCTGCGGCGCCATGGTGCCGTTGACGCTCAAGCGCTTCGGCGCCGATCCCGCCACCGCCTCGAGCATCTTCCTCACCACGGCAACCGATGTGGTGAGCATGGGATTATTGCTCGGCTTGGCAACGATACTTGTCCGCTAGAACTCGTTCTCCGAGCGGGGTGCTTTCTGCCTTCAGGTTTTTCCTCGCCCGTCACCCGTCACTCATCACCCGTCACCGGCGGTCAAGAAAGAAAGTCGTTGACCGCCTCGACGAAGGTCTCTGGCTGTTCGATTTGGGGACAATGCCCGCAACCGGGAATCTCCAGAAATTTCGCATTGGAAATTTTTGCCGCCAGTTCGCGGGCGAGCGCTGGCGGAGTCGTCTGATCGAGCGCGCCGGCCATCACCAGCACGGGATTACGGATCTCACCCAGCACCGGCGCAAAATCCAGCTTGGCGAGCGCGAGGCAAGCGCCGCGAAAACACATGGGATCGGCCGAGACCAGCGCGCGCTTGCGTTCCGCAACGATGTCCGGATTGGCCGCGATGAACGCTTCGGGAAACATGCGCCGTATCGCGATGTCGAGCGCGCCCGCCATACCTTCCCGCGCCACCCTGTCGGCCAGCGCCCGCAGCGGCGCTTTCGCGGGCTCGGGAAACGCAGCGAGCGCATCAGCCACGATCAGACGGTCGAACCGGCCGCCGTATCGGGCGGCGAGCGCTATCGAGATGAAACCGCCGAAGCCATTGCCCAGCACATCGGTCTCAACCGGCAGCCGCAGCACGGCCATCAGCCCTGCGATCCGATCCGCGTAGTCCTCGATATCCGGACCGGCCGGGCCGGAGTTCCCGTAGCCCGGCAGATTAACAAGCGTCAACCGGTGCGTTTTCGAGAGCAGCGGCACGACCTTGTCGAAGGCCGAGCGGTCCGAGAGCAGCGAGTGCAGCAAAACGAGATCGCGCCCGGAGCCAGTCTGCATCACTTCGACAGGTGCGCCTCCCACGTTTACGATGGCCATTACCGTCTCCCCCGCGTCAGTCTTCCGGTCGATGGACGCGACTCCGCTGCTATTCTAGAATGCTCCTGACATCCCGAAACCTGCTCGTCAGCGCGATTGCATGCAAGCCAACCTTAAAAGCATACCGGTGTTCGAGGGATTGCACGAAGATGATGTGGGCGTTCTCGCGGCAAGGGCAACCACGAGAAGCGCCCCCAAGAATGCCATCATCGTCAATGAAGGAGATCTCTCGGATTCGCTCTACGTGATTCTTGCCGGCAGGGTCAAGGTGTATCTGGGCGACGAGAGCGGCAAGGAGCTCATACTCGACATCAAGGGGCCCGGCCAGTACTTCGGCGAGATGGTGCTCGATGCGGGCCCCCGGTCGGCGTCGGTGATGACGCTGGAGCCATCGCAGTTCGCGGTCATCTCGGGAACCGATTTCAAAAACATCCTCCTCAAGCACCCGACCATCGCCCTGCACGTCATTACGAACCTGATACGCCTGGCGCGCGGTCTCAATGAGAACGTGAAAAGTCTCGCGATGCTGGACGTCTATGGCAGGGTCGCACGCATGCTGCTCGATCTTGCAGTCGAGCAGGAGGGCCATTTGATCATTCCCGAGAAGCTCACGCAGAAAGAGATGGCGAATCGGGTAGGAGCATCACGCGAGATGATCAACCGGATCCTCCGCGATCTCACCGTAGGCGGCTACATCAAGGTCGACGCAGGACGCATTACCATACAGAAGACGCCACCGCCCAGGTGGTAGGTTCCAGGGCGCAAAACCGGGTCTCGGCCCGAGTGCGCTCCGCAATGTCCTGCGGCTGAAGCCTCTGCCGGCCGTCGCCTGAAACTCTCGTCAAGACAACCCTGCGGGACAGGGACAGGGCGTTTCGCTCGCCCGTGAACCCGGTGCAGGGTGTGACCGGGTTCACACCCTCGGTGTGACCGTCATCACAGCCCGGAATCCAATATTGCACGCCAGAATTGTGAGCGCCTTCATGGTGCGCCAGTCGTTCGCCCGGATAAAGTGCGATTCAAGGAAACACAAACTTCTGCTGTCATGGTGCAAGGTCGGTGCCGGCAGGAGTCAGGCGAAAAGCAAAGACCTTGGGCGATTCAACTTAATTCGGGAGAACACCATGCATACCGCAAACGAGGGCCGCAAAGAAACATCGAACGCCGTTCGCATTCTGGCCGCAGCCGCGTTCCTGGCGATGGCCGGATCCGGCTACGTCATCTCGACGCACGGGGCAGGCGCGGTTGACGAATCAAAGATCGCGATTCCAGTGGTTCCCGCGGCAGGCCACGACTTTGCGCCGGCCGTTTACTTCCCGGCGCAGTACGTGAACCAGGCGAAAGAAGTCGAGCAGCACATCCAAGCTTTCTAACTGGTGGACGGGAGACTAGCGATGATGGAGATCTTGTTTACCGTCGGGCAGATCTTGTGGGCAGTCGCATTAGTATATGGCGCGTATCTGGTGCTAACGCACGCGGGAAGCTTGGGATTGGGGCTGCCTGGCCGGCCCGAGCACGACGAAATGCGCCCGGACCTCAAGGAGAATGAACTCTGGAAGAAATACCGCGATTCGTGATGCGGCGCGGCATCGCAGCGGTGATGATGCCACTACGTAACCTCTGAAAAACTTGCTCGGCGCCACGTGCGGAGCAGGTTTTTCGGCTGAGATCGGGGAACGGCGTCCCTTCCGGCACACCATCGGAGCCTTCCCGTTCCCCCGTGCCCCCGCCGCACATGAGCTTCCTTCGCGAGTTTCAGCTTTTTCAGAGGTTCTCTAAGTAAGCACTAACCTACAAAATAACCCTTTGTTTTCAGTTGAGGTGACGGCTGCCTCAGGCGGCGGCCTTCGCCTTGCGCTTCGCCTTGGCTTGCGCGGCCTTGGCGTGCATGGAGGCGTACGCACCGTGCGCGGCGGCTTCAGCATCTCCGACGTGCACCGCGAGCCCCATGTCGGCAACCACCGAGCCTAGCGCGGAAAGGCACAGCATCACGTTGTCCGGCCGGCAGGAGTAGCCGAGCAAGCCGAAGCGCCAGATCTTGCCCGCCAGCGGTCCCAGGCCTGCGCCGATCTCCAGATTGAATTCGGTGAGCAGCGTGCGCCGCACCTGCGCCTCGTCCACCCCCTCCGGGCAGAGCACGGCGTTCATCTGCGGCAACTGGTACTCGGGCCGCACTAGAAACTTGAGACCCATCGCTTCCAGACCGGCCTTGAGCGCCGTGTGGTGCCGCTGGTGGCGGGCCCAGGAATTCTCCAAACCCTCTTCATTGATCAGCAGCAGCGCCTCGTGCAGCGCGAATAGGGCGTTGGTCGGCGCGGTATGGTGGTAGGTGCGCGTGCCCGCGCCCCAGTAGCCGAGCAGCAGGTTCATGTCCATGAACCAGGAATGGATCTTGTCCTTCCGCGCCTTCACGTATTCAACCACGCGCTCGGAGAATGAAACCGGCGACAGACCCGGCGTGCACGAAAGGCATTTCTGGCTCGCCGAATAAATCGCGTCCACGCCCCACTCGTCCACCAGCACCGGCGAGCCGCCGAGCGAGGTAACAGCGTCCACGATGGTCAGCGCATCGTACTGGTGGGCGATCGCTATCAGCGTTTTCGCGTCCGACTGCACCCCGGTCGAGGTCTCGGCGTGCACGAACGCGACCAGGCGCGCGTCGCGATTCTTCTTCAGCGCGTCTTCCAGTTTGGCCGCGTCGATCGGCTCGCCCCACTTGTCCTCGACCACTATCGGAACGCCTCCCATGCGCTCGACGTTTTCGATCATCCGGCCACCGAACACGCCGTTGCGACACACGATTACTTTGTCGCCCGGCGCCACGAGGTTGACGAAGCAATATTCCATCCCCACGGAGCCGGGACCGGAGATCGGGAAAGTGAGCGCGTTCCTGGTCTGGTAGGCATAGCGCAGCAGCGACTTCAGCTCCTCCATCATTTCGACGAAGACGGGATCGAGATAGCCGATGGCGGGCTGGCTCATCGTAGTCAGCACGCGCGGATGGATCTCGGTCGGGCCGGGACCCATCAAGGTGCGCTGCGGCGGATGGAAAGAATTGATGCGTTTCACCGGCGCAAAATCGTTCATGGCGTCATTTCCTGTTAGCGGAGAACCGAAGAGACTTTCCCCGTCCGGCCGCGACTTCAACCGGATCGGCTTCCTCACATTGGCTTCGTTCAGCACGTCGACCGCGGCGATCTGCCCGCTGGTCGCATGCTCGACTTCCATCGCCCAGCGCGCCGGAACGTAACCGGATTTCATCCAGTTGTTGACGACCGCGCGGTCCAGGCGGAAGCGGCGGGCAACCTCGGCCTGCGTACCGAAAAGAGCGACGAGGCGTTCAGCGCAGTTCATATGTTTGCCATGCCAAGCCTAACATGTCAAACACAGGTTGACAATTGCAATAGAACGCAGCTTGGCCCTATACCTTCAGTTAGGTTCGCCGCCGTGAGGAGGTATCGAAGCCGATCTGTTATGAATCAAGGAATTGCCAATTGAAAAGGCTGCGGCGAACCTCAATCCAGCCGCATCCCGATCCGCCGAATCAGCCTCCCCAGGCGCTCGTGCTCGGCGCGGAGGTTCTTCTCGTACTCAGCCGGTGTGAGGCCCATGGGCTCCATGCCGATCGCCGCCATGCGGGCGGCAATGTCGGGCGAGCGCACGGCCGCGTTGATCGCCTGGCTCAAACGGGCGATCAGCTCGCGCCGCGTGCTGCCCGCGACGAAGGCGCCAAGCGGAGCGGACATGTCGAAGCCCGGCGCCACGGTCTCGGCGATCGTCGGGATCTCCGGCGTAAGCGCGGAGCGCCTCGCCATGCTGAACGCCAGCACCCGCAGCCGCCCCGACTGGATCGCGTTGCTCATCGCCGGATAGCCGACGAATCCCATCATCACTTCACCGGCCATCATCGCCGGCACCGATTGGCCGGCGCCGCGATACGGCACGTGGAGGAAGCTCAAGCGCGTGTCGGCCTTGAATGCCTCCATGGTGATGTGGTGGATCGAGCCGTTGCCCGAAGAGGCATAAGTCATCGGCTCCTTGTGCGAGCGCGCGAGCGCCAGCAGCTCCTTGACCGACCTCACGGGCACCGACGGATGCACCACCAGCCACATCGGCACGACGACCGCGAGCGTCACCGGCGCGAGATCGCGGAACGGCTCGTAGGGCAGGGACTTGTAAAGATGCGGATTGGTCGTCACTACGCCGCTGTCGCCGATGAAGATGGCATGTCCGTCGGGCGGCGACTTCGCGACGACGTCGGCCGCGACGCCGCTGCTCATGCCCGGACGGTTCTCAACGACGAACTGCTGAGCGAAAGTGTCTGTCAGCTTCGCCGCGATCAGGCGCGCGAGCACGTCCGGATTGCCGCCCGGGACCAGGCCGACCAGCACGCGTACCGGTTTCTGCGGATACGCGGCGGGCTGGGACATTGCCGACCCGGACGCCAGTGCCGCACCCAGCGCCAACAGCGCTGGCAATTGGTTCATAGGGGCCGCCCGCCGCATCAATTTTCAAACTTCTGAATGTATCCGCAACAGGCCGGGGATCGTCTCGGGCGGCCGCCGGCCGAACCCGCACTCGGTGGCGATGCCGAAGTCGGACGCGTATTTTTCCGCAATGGCGATGCGTTTTCTCGTGCCCTCCACGCCGTCCGTGTCGTGCACGAGCCCGAGAAAGAGCCTGGTCCGCGAGTGCGGCTTCAAGTCGAGGAGCGGCGCGTAGTAGGCGTCGTCGTTCCGGTCGGCCGGTACCGGCATGTGTATGTAATCGATAGTCCGCGACAGCCGGGCGCTCAAGCGGTTGTGGACTTCCACCATGTTGGCGGTGCTCTCGGGCTCTTTCCAGTGGCGGCCACCGTAGCTGCCGTAGCACAGGTGTACGCCGAGCTCGACGTCGCGCGGCACCCGGTTGCAATGCAGCGCGAGGCGCTCGATCACGCCCGATTTCACGTCGCCAAAGTGAGCGTGGCGCACGCCTTCCCACTGTCCCATCTCGGCCGATACATCCCATTGCAGCGCGAGGTCGTGATGCGGAATGGCGGAGAGTATCTCATCCAGCTCGCCGAAGAGTCGCTCGCGATAGACAGTCTCGACGCTGGCGTGATGATCATAAATCACGTGCGCGTTCAGGAACGCCGCCGTGGTCGGCAGCGAAACCTGGAAGCGCAGGTGCCGGGGCACGACCCCCAGCTCGCGCAGGCGGCAAAGCAGCCGATAGGAATCGATCGCCGCTTCCGGGTAGCCCAGCCCGCCGATGCGTATGTCTTCGGGGCGGACGCCCGCCTTCAAGCGCATGCGCGGCGGGGGCGGCGCCCCGCGCGGCACGATGGCCGCTCCCTGCCAGGCGCGCGTGCCTTCGGTCGGATGCGTGATGCGGCCGCCGGCGGCCGCCTCCTGCGGGTCGTCTTCGAACGCCGGATTGCCTTCGATCACGCTGCGCAGGCGCGCGACCCAGGACGTCCTCACGCCGGTTTCGCCGTCCGGGATGCGGGTCATGCGCCTGCCGAGCAAAGGACCCACGGTGCGGAAGACTTCGTCGTTGTCGCGCAGGCCGACACTCCCGACCAACAACACCTCACGCGCAAAGGGCGGGCCCGATTCAGATGGCATTATCTGTGTTTATCGGCGTTTATCTGCAGCTCAATTTGACGGGGCGACGGGCTGGACGCGATCGCCCGCGCGGGGCCAAGGCGCCCCACGATCGGCAGCTTGAGCGCGGGCGCGAACGGATTGACCCCGAAAGTGAGTCCGAGCACGTTCACTTCCAGCCCTTCGACCCCGCTTGCGGTCAGGCCAAGCAGGCCGAAAAGCGATAGCTGAACGCCATTTCCGCTCGGGGCGGACGTGAAAAGCCTGTCTCCGGAGTAGTCCTTGCCGATCGCGGTCGGCGGCAGATCGACCTCCAGCTCCGGCACCGCGCGCAGGACCCAGGCAGTAAAGGTGTTGGAGTTGGGGCCGGGCCATACCTTGTATTCGCCCGACCAGGGATATTCGCGCGCAGCCTTCTCGATACGCTCGATGAGCGCGGCCGCGCCCGCACCGCGTCTTTCCGCGAGCAATTCAGGTTCGGCGCCAAACCACCGGCCATCGGGCGCACGATTGCGGATCACCACGGCGGAATCGCTCGAGTAGAGTCGCCAGCCGATAACCTCGTAGACCGTGTAACCCTGGCCGGCGGGCTTGACCGCGATCCAGGTATGCACGCCAAAGAGACCGCGCCAGCTCACGGCGCGAGCGGCATAGATCTGGACGATGGGCTCGGGAGTCGTCGCCGGATCAGGCGCAAGGCCCACCGGCTCCCGGCTCGCGGTGCGCCAATCGTCCGCACTCAGGAAGCCGGCCATTCCCAGCAATGCCACCAACAGGACTGCGCAAACGAGATAGCCGATCATACGTGCGCCCGGACGCATCAGTCTTCTGCCGAGAACCGTTCGAAAGCGTCGTGGTGGTCGAGGGTAGCGCCATCCGCCGTCGCGCGCCGCGACAGCTTGGAATTGCCGGCACGGGAGGGTGGCAATGCGTGGAAATCGAAGGCGTTGCGGTCGAGTAAATGCGAAGTCCGCACGTGGCGCAAGCTGTGCAGCATGGTTTCCACGCGGCCCGGATAGCGCTTCTCCCACTCCTGGAGCATGCGTTTGACTTCCACGCGCTTCAGGGTCTCCTGCGAGCCGCACAGCGTGCAGGGAATGATCGGGAAAGCACGGATGCGGGCGTACTCGGCGAGATCGCGCTCCTCGCAGTAGGCGAGCGGCCGGATCACCACGTTGCGCCCGTCGTCGGACCGCAGCTTGGGCGGCATCGCCTTCAACTGCCCGGTGTAGAACAGGTTGAGCATGAAAGTCTGGAGTATGTCGTCGCGATGGTGGCCGAGCGCGATCTTGGTCGCGCCGAGCTCGCCGGCCACGCGATAGAGCACGCCGCGCCGCAGCCGCGAGCAGAGCGAGCACATCGTCTTGCCCTCCGGGATCACTCTCTTCACCACGCTATAGGTATCCTGCTGCTCGATCCGGAACGGCACGCCCAGCCGTTCCAGGTATTCCGGGAGCACGTGTTCGGGAAACCCCGGCTGCTTCTGGTCGAGGTTGACCGCGACCAACTCGAACTCCACGGGGGCGTGCTGCCTCAAGTAGAGCAGGATGTCGAGCAGCGCGTAGCTGTCCTTGCCGCCCGACAGACACACCATCACCTTGTCGCCGTTCGCGATCATGTCGAAATCGGCGATCGCCTGGCCGGTGAGCCGGCGTAGCCGTTTGGCGACCTTGTTCGCCTCGTACGACTGCTTGCGTTCCTTGACACTGTGCATTGGGGTCCGAACTGAAACGGTTTCCATGGATGCTGCCTCAATTTTCAATTCGTAATGCTGCGTCCGCCGTCCACCGAAATCACCTGCCCGGTGACGTACGGAGCGTCCGCGAGGAGGAATTGTACTGCGGCAGCGATATCCTCGGGCTCGCCGATGCGCTTCAACGCCGTCTGATTGATGATGCGCTGGCGCGCAACTTCGTCGCGCCATGCTTCGTCTTCAGGCCACAGGATGGTGCCCGGCGCCACGCCGTTCACTCGAATCTCGGGAGCGAGATCCCGGGCGAGCGCCCGCGTCAGCGCCAGCAGTCCGCCCTTCGCAGCGGTGTAAACGGCATGATTCTTCATCGGGAGTTCCGCGTGAATGTCGATGATGTTGACGATGCAGCCGTGCGTTTTCCGCAGCTCGGCCGTCGCCGCCTGCGCCAGGAACAGGGGCGCCTTGAGATTGGTCCCGATGAGATCGTCCCACTCCTTGTCCGTGATCTCTCCTATTACCGTGGGATAGAAGGTGGAAGCATTGTTGATCACCGCGTCGAGGCGCCCGAATTCCTTGACCGCCGCCTTGACGAGCTCGGGACGCCGCCGACACTTTCAGTAGATCGGCTTGCGCCAGCGCCAGTGAATTCCCCCGCTTCGCGTTCAGCTCGGCCTGCAGCGCGCGGGCCTCCTCGGCCGCCGAGCGGTAGTGCACGAACAGCTCCGCGCCGGCGCCATGCAGCCGGCGGCAGACCGCCGCGCCGAGGCGCTTGGCGCCACCGGTGATGAGCACCACCTTGCCCTGTTTAATGCTTCGGTCATCGAGAATCAACGATGGAATTCAGCCGCTGCTACATGATGGAACGTATCATGATTTTTTACTCTATCTGCGCCACGGACGTCGCTTCGAAAATCTTGCTGGACCCGACCCTCGTGGCGCAGATAGAGCGTGTAGAATTGTAGCCCTTTCTCGCTGCCCGTCCCGCTTGGCGATTTCCCCGCAAACCTTGGAGTTTCCCGCGCCGCCGCCGGAGGCAGCAGCCGTGAGCGCGGCGCTCACTCGGTCTCATCGCGAACGAGATCGCAGCCAGCGGCGGCTGGATCAGTTTTGCGCGCTATATGGAGCTCGCCCTGTACGCTCCCGGACTCGGCTATTACACGGCCGGTGCGCGCAAGCTTGGGCACGACGGGGATTTCGTCACCGCACCGGAAATATCGCCGTTGTTCGGGCGCACACTGGCGCGGCAGTTCGCGACGCTCGATAGGCGCGGGGCTCGATGAGATCCTGGAGATCGGCGCGGGCAGCGGCGCGCTTGCCGCCGACTTGCTGCTCGAGCTCGACCGTCTCGGAAATCCGCCGCGACGCTATCTGATCCTGGAGCTGAGTTCCGACTTGCGCAGCCGCAGCCGCGACACACTCGCAGCGCGCGCCCCTCGCTATCTCGATCGCGTGGCGTGGCTGAACGGCCTGCCGCCGGCTTTCAGCGGCATCGTGGTCGGGAACGAGGTACTGGACGCAATGCCCGTGCATCGTGTCATACGCCGTCACGGCGGCACGTTCGAAGGATGCGTGCAGTATGACGAACAATCGGGCAGGTTTTTGGACATGGAACGGCCCGCCGGAGCCGCGGTGCGGGAAGCCGTTTCCGACCTTGCATTGCCCGGCGATCCCTACAAGACGGAGATACAGTTCGCCGCGCGCGGGTTCATGCGCAGCCTGGGCGCCGCACTCGATCGCGGCATCGCGCTTTTCTTCGACTACGGTTACCCGCAGCACGAGTATCTATCACTCCGCAACGCGCCAACGGCACTCTGATGTGCCATTACCGGCACCGCGCGCACGGCGATCCGTTCTTTCTCCCCGGCCTGCAGGACATCACGAGCCACATCGACTTTTCCGCGATCGCGCGCGCCGGCGCCGATGCCGGCATGGAGCTGCTGGGCTACACCACCCAGGCGCAATTCCTGGTGAACTGCGGCCTTACCGACATTCTTGGTGAGACCCCTGCCGAAGAAGTTGCGGCCTATGCTCCACTGGCGGCGCAAGTGCAGAAGCTCACCTCACCGGCGGAAATGGGTGAGCTCATCAAGGTGATTGCGCTCGGCAAAGGCGTGTCGCAGCAACTGCTCGGTTTTGCAAGAGGCGATAAATCCCACACGTTATAGAAGCATTGCCTCTCCGGTGGAATCCGATCTTGCGCTTTCGTGGCCTCTGTGGACCGCGGTCGCAGCCACATTGTTCCTGGCGGGCATCACTCAAGGCGCGTTGGGTTTCGGTTTTCCAGCCATCGCCACGCCGATACTGGTGCTGCATGACCGATGTGAAGACCGCGATCATCCTCAATCTGCTGCCCAACTTCACGGTCAATCTGATCAGCATCGTGAGCGGCGGCAACTGGGGCGCGAGCCTCGGGCGCTACTGGCCGGTCGCGGCCTGGGTGCTGGTCGGGTCGTGGCTAGGCGCAAGCTTCCTCATTCTGGCGCCCCAGGAACCCATCAGGCTGCTGCTTGCCCTGGCGATCTTCGCCTATCTCTACCAGCAGCGCCTGGCGAGGCTCGATTGGAGCTGGTTGCAACGCCATCCCCGCGTTTCAGCGGCCACCTTCGGACTGACGGGCGGATTTTTCTCCGGCACCGTGAACAATTCGTTGCCGCCCCTGCTTATCTATTTCACGCTGCTCGGGCTCGAGATCACGGTCATGACCCAGATCCTCAATCTCTGTTTTCTCGGCGGCAAGGTCGTGCAGGCCGCGACACTCGGTCTTGCGGGCGAGATCCGGCTTACTTCAGCGCTGGCCAACATACCCCTCACCCTGGTCGCGCTTGCGGGCATGTGGACCGGCACGCGGATGCGGCGCCACATCAGCGCCGAAACGTACGGCCGGCTGTTGCGCCGGTTCCTGTTCGTGATCGCGGTGGTATTGGCGTGGCAGGGGACGCTCTATTTCGTGCGCTGAGCGATGCGCTATGATCGGACAAATGAAGCATCGGAGCGATCTGCCGACAGCCCTGGGCATGCTCGCGCTGGCATTCGCAAGCTTGGCGGTTGCTGCGCAGCGTGACCCCTCTGACGGTACGGTGTCCGTCGCTCGCGCGAAACACCTGTGGTCGCAGAGCCCGCACGGCAAGATGCTGGAGCGCATCCTGCCGCCGGCAATAGAACCCTCACAGCTTCCGGAGCCGCGCTCGGAGGGCGCGCAGCTTGCCGCCCGATACTGCGTGCAGTGCCACTATCTGCCCAACCCGCAAATGCACACCGCCGACAAGTGGAAGCCCACCGTCGAGCGCATGGTATGGCGCATGCAGGGTAAGGGCAACATGGGCCAGTTGATGAAGGAAATGATGGCCAATGTCGAAGCGCCGGCCGACAGAGAAGTCGGCGTATTGACCGCCTATCTGCAGAAGCACGGTCAGAGGGAGATCAATCCGGCGCATCCCGCTCTCAAATCGGAATCGGGACAAATGTTCAGCATTGCGTGCTCCCAATGCCACGCGCTGCCGGACCCCAGGCGCCACACCGCGCGCGAATGGCCGGGGGTGGTCGAACGCATGCAGCGTCACATGGCGTGGGCGAACGTAGTGGTCGGCGCGGAGGAGCTCAAGACGAACCCGGTCCTGAATACCGCGGAAATCGTGCGCTTCCTGCAGCGCTACGCCCGCTCCGAGCGGTGAACGGTGAAACGGGTAACGAGAACGGGTGACGAGATACGGGTGACGAAGCTACGGTTCACTCGTTTACTGTCACCATTATCTCGCACGTTCACGCCCAGATGAAAGCGATGCAGCTCGCGGCGCCGGGCACGCCGCTTGTCGCCGCGGACTTGCCCGTGCCGCGGGCGGGACCGGGAGAGCTGCTGATCAAGGTTCGCGCCTGCGGCGTGTGCCGCACCGATCTGCACGTCGTCGACGGCGAGCTCACCGGCGGCAAGCTGCCGATCATTCCCGGACACGAAATCGTCGGTACGGTGGTGGCGAACGGTGACGGCGCGCAGCGATTCGCTACTGGCACCCGGGTCGGCGTTCCGTGGCTGGGCTACACCTGCGGCGCCTGCGCATACTGCGCGCGCGGTCGGGAGAACCTCTGTGATTCCGCGCGCTTTACCGGCTACCACGTCGACGGCGGCTACGCAGAGTACACGGTGGCAGATCAACGCTATTGCTTCGCCATCCCCGCTGAATACGACGACGTTGCGGCCGCGCCGCTGCTGTGCGCCGGATTGATCGGCTATCGATCGCTCGTGATGGCCGGTGACGGCGAACGGCTCGGCATTTATGGGTTCGGTGCCGCCGCGCACATCGTGGCGCAGGTCGCTCGCCACCAGGGGCGCAGGGTCTTCGCCTTCACCAGACCGGGCGATGCCGGCGGACAGACTTTCGCGAAAGCGCTCGGCGCGACGTGGGCCGGCGATTCGTCGGCGCAGCCACCCGAGGAGCTCGACGCGGCTATCATATTCGCACCGGCGGGCCCGCTCGTCATACATGCGCTGCGCGCGGTAGCGAAGGGCGGCGTCGTGGTCTGCGCGGGCATCCACATGAGCGACATACCGGCATTTCCTTACGATATCCTGTGGGGTGAACGCACGCTGCGGTCCGTTGCCAATCTCACGCGCCGTGACGGCGAGGAATTCTTCGCTCTCGCCCCGAAGGTGCCGGTGCGCACCACGACCGAGGCATTCAGGCTTGGTCGCGCCAACGAAGCTCTTGCAAGCCTGCGCGCTGGCAGGATCAAGGGCGCGGCCGTGCTGGTGCCCGGGAGTGATGCGTGACTCGTGATTCGTGATGTAACTCGTGACCTCGCGATGACCGATCGCGCGCTGGAGACGGATGACTGACACCAATTCGCTGGGCCAGCCGATCGGTCCCGCTCTCCCTGGCTGGCAGCCGCCGCCTGTCCCGCCACGCGAACCGATGGAGGGCCGCTACTGCCGCATCGAGCCGCTCGACGCAGCGCGCCACGCCGCGGATCTCCATGCCGCGAATGCACTGGATGACGAAGGTCGCAACTGGACCTACCTCAGCATCGGACCCTTCGACACCGCGGCTGCGTACCGCGAGTGGGTAGAGCAGATGGCGCCAGGCTCGGACCCCCTCTTCCACGCGATCGTCGATCCTTCGACACGGAAAGCAGTGGGCGTCGCAAGCTACATGCGCATCGATTCGGCCCACGGCGTAGTCGAAGTCGGCCACCTCAATTACTCGCCGCTGCTGCAACGAAAACCGGCCGCCACGGAGGCGATGTACCTCATGATGAAGCGGGCGTTCGACCTGGGCTACCGGCGCTACGAGTGGAAATGCGATTCGTTGAATGCGCGGTCGCGCGCCGCGGCGCAGCGCCTGGGCTTTTCCTACGAGGGCGTTTTCCGGCAGGCAACGATATACAAAGGGCGCAGCCGCGACACGGCGTGGTTTTCGATAATCGATAAAGAATGGCCGGCCCTGCGCACGGCATTCGAGCGCTGGCTCGCTCCCGGCAATTTCGATGAGAACGGCCGCCAGCGTCTCAGCCTGTCAGCCTTGACAGCGCCCTTGCTCAAAAGCCGTGACTCGAGCTCAATTCAGGAATAGTTATTGCGATTTGACCGAGCGCACGCCTGAGGGTGTCAGGAACCTTAGAGTTTAGGGTTCCTGACACCCTACGATAGAGGATCGCAAGGGATTGGGCGGCACCGACTAACTTGCGAAGAATGTGTTTCTCCTCTCCTACTGCTCGACCTTCACGCCGGCTTCAACGATGATCCTCGCAAACTTCACGGATTCGTTCTTGATGAAATCGCGGAACTGCTCCGGCGTGGTGGGGGAGGGCTCGAAACCCATGCCCCGCAATCTGGTAGCGAGCTCCGGCATTTTCAGTGCCTGAACGGCGGCGGCGTTGAGCCTTCTCAGGATCGGGTCCGGCAATCCGGCCGGGCCGAAAAACCCAAAGAAGTTTACGAGCTCGAAACCGGCGAGCGGGGGATGCTCCGCGATCGCGGGCACGTCCGGCAGCGCCGACACGCGCGTCGTGGACGTAACGGCGATGGGCCTGATCTTGCCGCTTTCGATGAAGGGCAGCGCGGCGCCGATGCTGACGTACGTCATCGTGATGTGCTTGCCGGCGACATCCGCGAGCTGCGGCGCGGCGCCCTTGTACGGGACGTGCAGGATCTTTACGCCCGCCATCTTGTTGAAGAGCTCGCCGGTCAACTGCTGCGGATTGCCGACGCCGCTCGAGGAAAACGTGAGCTTGCCGGGATTCTGCTTGGCGTAGGCGATCAACTCCGGGACGTTCTTCGCCGGCACCTCGACGTTCACCGCCAGCACGTTCGGCACCTTGACGAGCAGCGTGATCGGCTGAAGGTCTTTCTCCCAGTCGTAGGCCATCTTCGGGTAGAGATGGGGGTTGACCGCCATTTCGCCGGATGCCACGAGGAGCGTGTAGCCGTCCGGGGGCGACTTCGCCGCGGCGCCCGTGCCTATCATCCCGCTCGCGCCGGTCCTGTTGTCCACGACCACCGGCTGCCCAAGGATCTTGAACAGCTGCTCGCCGAGCAGGCGCGACGTGATATCGGTGCCGCCGCCGGCGGGGAACGGACAGATGATCCTGAACTGCTGGGTCGGGTACGGCGCCTGGGCCAGACCGGTGGAGACGCAGCAACAAGAATGCCACCGCGCAAAAAAAAGTTGCTCGATACGATGCTCTCACGGTTCCTCCTCAATGGCGATATAGTGACCTTCTGCGGGGCGTTGGTTGAGATAATTGACGCCTCCGCAAGGAAACTAGCCACCCGTTGCTATGACACGACTCCGCCCCAATATTGGAACTAGTATGCCCACCCATGGATCTCCCACCGGCAGGCCGGCGCGCAGCATTCAAGCGACCTCGTTGATCATATTTCATTTCGAGGAGAACGAGTGATTCAAAGTAGTGCCATGCGCAAGACTACGCGGGTCGATCTTACCGATCTCGCCTTCGATGACAGCTTCGTGCGCGAACTGCCCGGAGATCCGCTGCTGCACAACGTGCCTCGCGCGGTGCGCAACGCCTGCTATACGCGGGTCGATCCGACCCCGGTCGCAGCGCCGCGCCTGCTCGGCTGGGCCGATCCGGTGGGCGAAATGCTGGGCATCTCGCGCCCGGACTCGCCCACCGGCGCGGCGGCCGAAGTGCTCGGCGGCAATCGCGTCCTGCCGGGCATGCAGCCCTATGCCGCACGTTACGGCGGACATCAGTTCGGGCAGTGGGCAGGTCAGCTCGGCGACGGCCGTGCCATCACCCTGGCAGAAGTAGTGGGACCCGACGGCACGCGCTATGACCTGCAGTTGAAGGGGGCGGGGCCAACGCCGTATTCGCGTACCGCCGACGGCCGCGCAGTCTTGCGCTCCTCGGTGCGCGAGTTCCTGTGCAGCGAGGCCATGCACTATCTCGGCGTGCCGACCACCCGCGCGCTGAGTCTGGTGGCGACCGGCGAAGCGGTAGTGCGGGACATGTTCTACGACGGCAATCCGCAAGCCGAGCCCGGCGCCATCGTCTGCCGCGTCGCCCCGTCGTTCGTGCGCTTCGGCAACTTCGAGATCCTCACGTCGCACAACGAAATCGATGCGCTCAAACGCCTGGCCGATTACGTGATAGTCAAGCATTTCCCGGCGCTTTTGTCCGAACTCGGGAGCGCCGTCGGCCGCGACTTATGCGCGCTGGTTCGAAGAGATCTGCCGGCGCACCGCCACGCTGATGACGGAATGGATGCGGGTGGGTTTCGTCCACGGCGTCGTGAACACCGACAACATGTCGATACTCGGACTGACTATCGACTACGGCCCTTATGGGTGGCTTGAAGGTTTCGACCCGCGCTGGACCCCTAACACCACGGATGCACAGGGGCGGCGCTACTGTTATGGCCAGCAACCGCAGATCGCGCAGTGGAATCTGGTGCGGCTCGCCAACGCGATCTATCCGCTCATCGATGACAAGGCGCCGCTGGAACAGGGTCTGGCGGTTTATGCCGAGACCTATGAGCGCAGGGCCGGCCGGATGATGGCCGACAAGCTGGGACTCGCCGCGCTCGACCGGGAGGGCGACGACAAGCTGCTGGACGACCTCTTCGAGTTGCTGCAAAAGGTCGAGACCGACGTGACCCTCTTCTTCCGTTTGCTGGCCGCGGTGCCACGGGATGGAGCTGCCGACACCATCCGGGACCAGAGACCGCAAACCGGGGACTCGAATCCGCTGGCGACGGCGGACGACAGGGCGCTCATCGAGCCGCTGCGCCGGGCGTTCTATGCCGAGGACGCGTTCGCTGCGGAACACGTGATCCGCCTGGCGGGCTGGCTGCGCCGTTACATCGCGCGAGTGCGGCAGGATGCCCTGCCCGCTGCTAAACGCGTCGAGCGGATGAATCGCGCCAATCCCAAGTACGTCTTGCGCAACTACCTTGCACAGCAGGCAATCGACGCACTGGAGGCTGGCGATGCGTCAGTCATGGAACGCCTGATGGCGGTGTTGCAGCGGCCCTACGACGAACAACCCGAGCACGACGAGCTCGCGAACCGGCGCCCCGAATGGGCGCGCCACAAGCCTGGATGCTCGGCCCTGTCGTGTAGTTCCTAAGAGCGCCTGTCAAAATGAAGGATAGGCGCCCTGACATAGGGGAGCATGAAGGGAGAGCGCAGCGAGGGGCCATCCCCTCATCTTGTTAGCTACTCTAAGCGACGCCGCATGTTGCGGCGAGACCCGCTGTGGAGGTACAGTGGTTCTGATCTGCGGCGTTCGCCGCCTTTCCCACATTCGACCGGCACACCGTGAACAGTACCTTCGAGAGCTCCCCGTGACCAAGACTGCTGCCGATCCGACGGAGCATCAGGCGGTTGATTCGATGGCAGGGGTAGTGCAGGCGCTCGCGGCGCATGGCATCGTGCGCAACTACCCGAAACATGCCGTCATCATCACAGAAGGCGACCCTTCCGACTCTCTCTACGTGATCCTGTCCGGCAGCGTAAAAGTCTACCTGAGCGAGGATGGCGGGAAGGAAGTCGTCCTTAGCGTGCACCGCGCCGGCAGCTACGTGGGGGAGATGGCGTTCGACGACCAGCCGCGCTCCGCATCCGTGATGACGCTCGAGCCGTGCACGCTCTCGGTTGTAACGCAGAGCCGGTTCCGCGAATTTCTGAAGCAGAAGCCGGAGGCCGTCGAGCATCTCATCCGCAACCTGATCCGGCGTGCCCGCACCGCCACCGAGACCGTGCGCAGCCTCGCGTTGCTCGATGTTTACGGCCGCGTCGCGCGCCTGCTGCTCGATCTGGCCGAAGAGCGGGACGGCCGGCTCACCATCGTGGATCCTCTCACGCAGCAGGACATCGCGCACCGCGTGGGCTGTTCGCGCGAGATGGTGAGCCGTCTCTTCAAGGATCTCATTGCGGGCGGTTATCTGACGGTCGAAGGCCGCCGCATCTTCCTCAACCGTACGCTGCCAAACCGCTGGTAGCCGGCCACGCGCTTCTGCCGGCAACTGCCGCCGGCGCATCGCCTGCAGCAAGCCTTTTGCTCGAAGAGTGATGAGCCCGCATGCCCCGCGCGCTGACCGGGCGCTGCCTCAGAAATCTCCCAACCCTCACCGATTGAAAGTTCCGGGCTAAGTCGCTCAAAAAGCGTCTTGGCCACATGCAGCGCGGCAGTGTCGGCCGCCGCAAGAGGTTCCCTGCGTGCCGGTCGCCGGCGATTCGGCAGCGGCTGCCATACCCAAAGCTGATGGGAATTTGTCACATCACCGCGTCAACTAGGCCGTATCGGCCGGTAACCCGCGATCAATAAACTGGATTCAACCTGGATGCGACAACGCAGCTCCAGGGAAAGCCCCCAAAACTCACAGTCGAAAGGATACGGTCATGTCGAAACAGCGCACCTCCCTCTCCGGTTTCACCGGCAATAGCAACGTCATTTCGTTCATCCCAACCCGCAAGGTGAGCCATCGCGTCATCGCGCTCGTGATCGTGATTGCTGTGCTATCACTCGCAGCCGCGAGCGGAACGCGGCCCGATGTGGCGGGCAGCCAGAACAGCACTGCGGTAGAAACGGCCGCGAACCCGAACGCGCGCACCGAGTTCGTCTACTTCCCGGGTCAGGTACGTGAATCAGGGGACCGAACTGTCCGAACCCATCGCGACATTCTGAGGCGCTCGATCCTCTCGCACCCGTCAAGGAGAGCATAAATGGTGACGCGCGATGAAAAGCAAAAGCTGTTACGCGACTTTCACAGTGAACCTGTGTGGAGTCTCGGTGCGGTCGAAGTGCGTGGGTTGCCTGCTGATCCTGATAGGTATCGCCGTAATCGGACCGAGGACCGAGACGCAGTGGGAAACCCGCGGTAGCGCCCAGACGCAGAGCGGATCGGCGAGGTCGGCGGTCGAATCCAAGAACGGATCCGACGCAGACCGGGTCCACCCCGCGGGCGAGTCGAATCGCGCCGCAGTCTCAAACCGCACGTTAGCAGCCTGTCGGACTTACGCTGAATTTGCGAGTCGTAGCACCATCGGCGGGGTTTCTAATATCGATCGAGGCGACAGGCTGTAGGAACAGGCTCAACTGGATCGGCACAGCTCTTCTCCCTCGTTGGCTTTTTGGCTCCCAGGAGCCGCAAACGCTACACGTTGTAAGCCAAACACCGCAACGTCCACTCGCCTGTGATGTTGTTGAGGCGCGCACATGAATTGCCGGAAGCCCATCACGCTTCGAGATGCAGGTGGCTGTGGGCAGTTTGCAGTCACAGCCGACTGTCTCCCACTCGACACTCGACACTCGACAACTCACACCCGTCACTCGTGCTAGCATCCGGGCGACTCTGCAAAAAATGAAGGAAACACCATGACGGTTCGGATTGCCCACAATCTGAAACTGCTGGCTCAACACACCGCCGGCGGCGCGCCCAATCTCGGCGAAGGCATGGCGATGAAGATCAAGGACGGCCGGCGCTACATGTATATCGCCCACGAGCACGGGCCGGCTGCGTTCTCGATTTTCGACGTCACCGAGCCGTCGGAGCCGAAGATGCTGTGTCAGCTGCCGCTGCCCCACCGGCGGGTGCGCGGCAACTCGCTGGCGATGCGCGGCGACATCCTGCTGATGGCGTACCAGGCCTACGACCCGGGCGGCAAGCCCGCGGGCTTCCAGGTCTACGACATTTCGAAGCCGGCAGAGCCACGCGAGATCACGTTCTATGATCTGTCCGGCGCAGACGACCACTCGGTAGGCGTGCACTATGTGTCGTTCATGGACGGCCGCTACGCGCACCTGTGCGCTTCGCACCCGGATTTCGTGCCGAACCACAAGGATGACAACCAGTTCTACATGATCGTGGACCTCGCGAATCCGTCGAAGCCGACCGAGGTCGGGCGCTGGTGGCTGCCGGGGCAGCGCAAGGGCGACAAGGAGCCGCCGCTAGAGCACCACGTCGCGCCCTCGCTCCACTTCGGCATGCGGCCACATCACACACTCTCCTACCCCGAGCGACCGGACCGCGCCTACATTGGCTACATCGACGCCGGCATCGTGATCCTGGACATCGCGGACAAGGCGCATCCGAAGCTCATCAGCCGGCTCGACTACCATCCGCCGTATCCCGGATTCACCCATACGGTGCTGCCGCTCTTCGAGCGGGATCTGCTAGTGGTCACGGACGAGGCTACGGGCGATCAGGGGCTCGACTGGCCCAAGCGCTGCTGGATCGTGGATGCGCGGCTGGAGACCAATCCCGTGATGATCTCCAGCCTGCCGACGCCGCAGAACTTCGGCGAGCTGCACAAGGTCGGCGGGCGAATCGGCGCCCACAACATTCACGAGAACGAGCCGGAGCCGGGCAGCGCCAAGCTGCAGAACACGGTGGTCTCGACCTGGTTCAGCGCGGGCGTGCGCGTCTACGACATTGCCGACCCGTTCCGGCCGGAGGAGATCGCGGCCTTCCTGCCCGAGACGCCGACGGGCCAGCGGGGCTGCCGGATCAGCGACGTGTTCGTGGATGACCGCTCCATCATCTACGCTGCCGACCGCGCGCAGGGCGGACTCTACGTGCTGGAATACATCGGCAAACGCCCGCTGAACTAGCCCGCACGACACTAAGGCGAAAGGGTGAGCCGGGAATTCGAAGAACGTGCCTGCGCACGTTCGAGCCGGCGAACGCCCGGCGCGATGCAGCGCGGCGGGCCGGGGTCACTGACCAAGGATGACCTGTTTGTAGCCCCGCACTGCGGGTCATCCTTCATCCTTCATCCTTGGTGTCCCAGCAGGACGCGCTCGATCTGCGGCAGCGCCTGCTCGATCCGCCGCCCAATCTCCTCGTCGGTGAGGGAGCTCAAGGGATGGGTGATCACGACCGCATCGAGTCCCGCCATGCCCAGCGCGTCGCGTTGTGTCTCCGCCTCGAGCACGAACTCGCTGGTGACGATCACGGCCGTGGGACGTCCTCCGGACTCCAGCATCACCGAGTCGTGCATACAGCACGACGTGCAGGACCCTCAGTCGCCGATGGCAGTAACGACGACGTCGTTGTTGGCCGCGATTTCGGCGACGAGCTCCGGCGCGGCGGCGAGCGAGAAGCTTTCCTTTCGGTAGTAGTTGACCGCGCTGAAAGCGTGCTTCTCAGCGAGCCGGTCGCGCACGCCGCGCAGCAGCTTGTTGGCGTTCCACTTGGTATTGTCGAGCAGCCCGAGCCGGAGGCCTTCCAGCTGCTTCACTCGGGGAGCTGAAGTCACGGGCGCCGCCTCCACCACGCCTCGCGGGTCGTACACCGGCATTGTCTTCATATGCGCTCCGTTACCTCATCACTTCATCACTGTATTGCCGTCCAATAGAAAGGAAGGTGTCAGGAACCCTTTCCCTCAAGGTTCCTGACACCTTCCTTCCGCCTTCATCCTTACACAGCGCACGTGCCGTCCGCGCACTGCGGTCCGCCTGCTGGCTGCGCGTCCCCAACGCCGCGCAGCACGGGCGAGGACATGTGCCCCCAGCCGGGAATGAGGGCGGAGAAGCGCCCGGCCTCGCCGCCGGCGACGAACAGGTGGATGTTGTCGGGGCTCGGCACGATCGGCGTGCGCGCATCGGGCTCGCGCTTGTACCAAACCGGGAGGTTCCGGTTGTAGACCTTGCCATAACGGCCGTTGCCGTAAAGGTCACCCCACCGGTTGCCGGAATGAGCCCACAGGTAATGGCGGATGTCGTGCCGCTTCCAACCGGATTTGGCGATGGTGGCGGCATGCTCGGGACCGAGGACCACCGCGCAGTGCCCCGCCGAGACGGCGTTGTTGTTGCAGATCGTGCTCATCGCGGAGCAGACGCTGTCGAGTATCCCTTCCGCGTCGTTCGCGTAGTGGTTGGTGACGCTGTGCGGGGGCTCGGCGGCGAGCACGAAGACGGTCGAATCGTCCGCCCGATAGCCTTTTTCGACATGATAAGGCGCGAAGGGGCTCGCCTCCTCGTTCTCCGCAATGCAGTATGTGTACTTGCCGGGATGGCCCAGCGTGCTCTTATCCAGCATCCCCGGCCAACCGCCACCCACGTTCAACAGAACGAGGCGCACAGCGCGACCGATGGTGGCGTTGGCGCGGTTTCCCGAGCCGAACACATTGCAGCCGGCGTTCATGCCGATCGTCCGGCGGACCGGCCCGTTCACGACCAGGAGCGGCGCCGCCATGTGGGTCGTGGCCTGCACGCCGTTCAGGTTGAACGGCGCATCGCACAGTGCGAGCATCGCGGCTTCGACCACCGGGGCATATTCGGGTCGGCAGCCTGCCATCACCATGTTGATCGCCAGCACCTCACGCGTGAGGCTGCCCCAGCGCGGCGGTACGCGGCTGACCAGGCGCCGCGCCTCCCCGCCCAGCGCGGCTACGGCCGCCGCGATTTTCTCCGGCGTGGGAGGCACGAGCGGAAAGCCGTCGGAATAGCCCCGTTCGTAATACCATTCGATGAGGTCGATGTCTTCCGGCAGGTGCGTCGCATCGATCTGCGACCTTTCTGGGATGGCGGTAGTTTGTGCCATGTCCTGGGTCCGGTTGGAAAATCGGGAAGGGACTGCGAGGACCATTATCTCACCCCGCGGCCGACTCGCTGGAGGGCACGCGGCGAAGGACAGGCGTTTCCCGGGGACCTCCAAGGCTGAGAGGAGTTGCGTAGATTCGACTCCTCGGAGGAAGGTTATGAAGACGTGGGAGGGTAACTGGGGACTCGCAGAATTTCCCAATCGCGGTCCTGCCGGTCCAGCGTGACTTGATGATTCTGAATGATGCCGAACGGGATATTTCCGATGCCCGGATGCCCGCATTCCGTGATGTGATCGAGAAGCCTATCCGTCACGGGCGTGTCTGCGGCCTACCTAAAATTCAACGCACAAATCGATTCCAGAGCGCCGCAATACTTGCCCAGCAGTTTGAGACTGGAAGATGAAATGGTCAGGACGGCGGCGCGATTATCGGATGCATGTTTGCGCCGCGTTACGATTCCTTGCTCGATAAGCCTCGCCAATTTGCGGCGTACCGTCGTGCGCGAACCGATATTCAGCAGAAAGAGCTGTTTCAGCGTGAGCGGTTGGTCCTGCTCTTCGGCATATCCGATCTCGACGATGATATCGAAATCGATGAGGGATTTGATGAAGGGGAGTTGGTCCCTTTCAAACTCCCTGATTTTTTTCAATCCGGTGAATAACTTCATGATTCTTATCGTTTTCAGTAGCGAGGAGCGTTGATCATAGGCTCAATCATGACATTGGCAAGCACAATTGAGTGCCATTTTGGCCCACATGAAAGCGCACGCGACTTCGTGACGATACCAAGCGGATGGCAAAGAACTCGTAGTTAAAAAGTCATGACCAAGGAACGAGAGCAGCAAATCGCGGTGCCGCGGCATGCTCTAAAAAGACGGACGGACAGAGAAAGAATGAGGCTTGGGTGGATCCGATCTCCGTTTATCCGCAGCCACTAAATTACTTTTGAGTCCCTCAACGCCTTCACCCGCATGTCATCATAGCCAAGCTCCCGCAGCAGCGCCTCCGTGTGCGCGCCGAGGGCGGGGGCCGGGCGAGCCGGCACGTCCTCCCCCGCGCAGCGCACCGGCGGGGCGACCATGCGGTAGGAGCCTTTGCACCGGGTGCCGGAGGGTCTGCAGCCGGCCGTGCTCCGTCACGAACGGATTATCGAGCGCTTGCGCGAGGTCGTGTGATGGGCGCCGCCGGCACTGCGCCGGCGAACAGCGCCAGCCACTCGCCGGTCGTGCGCTGCTCCAGTTCCTGGTCGAGCATTCCGGTCAGCAGGTCGCGGTGCCGCAGCCGGTCCGGGAACATGCGGAAGCGCGCGTCCCCGCTCCACTCCGGACGTCCCAGCTTCTCGCACAGGGCCGGCCAGAACTTCTCCTTGTTGCACATGAGGTAGATCCAGCCGTCGCGCGTGCGATAGAGCTGGCACGGCGTGAGCGCGGGATGCGCCGAGCGCGGCAGGCGCCCGGTGACGACGCCTTCGTTCAAATACCAAGTCGCGAGATAGGCGCGTGTTGTGGAGCGCCATGTCGAACAGGCTCACGTCGATGTCGCGTCCCGTCCCGGTCGCGCGCGCCGCGGTGAGCGCCGCCAGCAGCGCGTAGGCGAGCCCGAGTCCCGTCATCAGGTCCACGATCGAGAGCCCGAAGCGCGCCGGCGGCGCGCCGGGCTCGCCGGTCAACGAGAAATAGCCCGCCTCCGCCTGCATGAGGTAGTCGAAGCCCGGCCAGTCGGCGCGCGGGCCGCTGCGGCCGTAGGCGGAAAGGTGCGCGCACACGATCTTCGGGTTCGCTGTCTTTGAGCCGCTCGTAGACGAGCCCGAGCTTCGCCGGCACGTCCCCGCGCAGGTTGGAGGCGAGCGCATCGGCGCTGCGCACGAGATCGTGCAGCACCGCCTGCCCCTCCGGACGGGCGAGATCGAGCGTAATGCTCTTCTTGTTGCGGTTGAAGCTGTGAAAGAACTGGCTGTCGCCGGGCGCGAAAAAGTACGGTCCCACGGCGCGCGACATGTCGCCGCCGTCCAGCGGGTTTTCGATCTTGATCACCTCGGCGCCCTGGTCGGCGAGAAACATCGTGCCGAACGGACCGGCCCCGTACTGCTCGACCGCCAGCACGCGCACGCCGTTCAGTGGTAGCATGGCAAACCGTTAAGGTTCATATGAGCCGCAGGTACACGCAGATAAATTCAGAACAGTTCAGCCACAGATAAACACAGATACAACAGGGGCGAGCGAAATCTGACTTGTCTGGTTCCGCCGAATCTGGTTCGATCTATCCGTGTCTATCTGCGGATGATATGAAGTAGATGTCGGTTGACTCTATCCGTGTGTATCTGTGTTTATCTGTGGCTCAATTGCTCTTGATCTTATCCGCGTTTTATTGCGTTATCTGCGGCTAATTGCTCTGCCGTGCGAGTGTCGCTTGTCGAGGTCGAGGGGGTCATTTCCGTGTGCTTCCGTGTGTTTCCGTGGCTAATTCTTCTGCACTTGTCGGCGGCCATCGGCGGTTAATGATGCTTAAGCGGGATTCCGCTTCACCAGCTCGCGCGCGATGATGATCCGCTGCAGCTCGTTCGTGCCCTCCCCGATCGCGAGCAGCGGCGCGTCGCGATAGTAGCGCTCGATATTGAACTCCTTCGAGTAGCCGTAGGCGCCGTGGATGCGCATCGCCTCCAGGCTGTTCTCGAGCGCCGCCTCGGTGGCGTAGAGCTTCGCCATGCCGGCCTCGAGATCGCAGCGCCCGCCCGCGTCGTAGGCGCGCGCGGCCGACTCGACCAGCAGTCGCGCAGCCTCGACCCGCGTCGCCATGTCGGCGAGCTTGATCTGGATCGCCTGGTGCTCCGCGATCGGCTTGCCGAAGTCTTGCGCTGCTGCGCGTAGGCGAGCGACTCCTCCAGGCACGCGCTGCGCGAGTCCCGCCCCTCGCGCCGCGACGTTGATGCGCCCGAGCTCGAGGCCGTTCAGCACCTGCTGCAGGCCGCGGCCTTCCGCCGGTCCGATAAGGTTGGCGGCGGGGACCCGGCAATCCTCGAACAGCAGCTCGGCCGTGTCGATGCCGCGGTAGCCGAGCTTGTCGAGCTTGCGCACGATCTTGAAGCCCGGGCCCTTCTCGATCAGGAGCAGGCTGATGCCCTTGTGCGGCGGCTGCGCCTTGCGGATCGGTCTTCACCAGCACCGCGAGGATCTGTCCCTCCGCGCTGTTGGTGATCCAGGTCTTGGCGCCGTTGACGACGTAGTGGTCGCCATCGCGGCGCGCGTCGTGCGGATCGCCTGCAGGTCGGTGCCGCAGTCGGGCTCGGTCAACCGATGCCGCCGCGCAGCTCCCCGCTCGCGAAGCGCGGCAGCCAGCGGTGCTGCTGCTCTCGGTGCCGTAGCGTTGCACCGCCGCCGCCATGATGAGGTGTGAATTGATGAAGCCGGGGACCGAGATCCACACCGCCGACATGCGCTCGATCATGCGCGCATAGGTAAGCGCCGGGAGGCCCAGCCCGCCGTGCTCGGGCGCGATCGTCGCGCCGAAGAGCCCCATGCGTCGCGAGCTTGTCGGCAATGGCGGCCGGGTAGGTGTCGGCGGCTTCGAGCTCGCGCACGACCGGGCGCACTTCGCGCTCGAGGAAGCGGTCCACGCTCTGCAGGATCAGCGTTTCCTGCTGATCGTCGCTTGTGGGAGGCTGCGGTGTCGCGCTCACGGATGCACGTCCTCGGTAAACCAATTGTCCGGAAGCTCCTGCCCCATGCCCTGTTCCCGGGCTTTGCGCAGCACGAGCGCGCCTGCCGCGGCGAACTGCAGGCCCGTGCCGACGTTGTTCGCGAAGCACGTGATCTCGTCCGCGCGCTCGCGCCCCGGCACGCGCTCGGCGAGCAACTCGCCGAGATCCGGATAGCGGCCGCTCCGAGCGGGCTCCTTCCACCACCCCTGCTCGCGCGATTCGTCCACGTTGGGCGTGCCCGGCATCACGTTGTTGAACTGCTTCAGCTGCTGCCGGTTGTGGACGAGCACGCGGTCGCAGCGATCGAGCACTTCACCGTCGATCTCCTGCGCCTTGATACAGCCCACGTGCATGCCGGGCTTGAGCCACTTCGGATCGATCACCCGGACCATGGACGAAGTGGCCGCAAGGATCACGTCGGCGCCCTCGACGCACGCTTCCACCGAATCGACAGCGCGGATGCCGTTTTCGGCCGCGAACGCCTCGCGGCTCTCGCGCCGCGGGCTGTAGACGCGCACTTCCCTGAAATTGCGCACCGCGCGCGCGGCCATCAACTGCGCGCCCGCCTGCCAGCCCGACCCAATGAGCGCCAAAGTCGAGACGTCCTCGCGCGCAAGGTGCTTGAGCCCGAGGCCGCTCGTCGCGCCGACGCGCATGCGCTGCATCACGCCGTCGGGGAACATCGCGAGCAGCGCGCCGGTCTCGGTGCTGAAGAGCAGCACCAGCCCGACCCAGCGCCCGTCCGCGAGCGGCTGCTTGACGCGGCGCGGCTTCCCGCCCACCACGGGGTGCGTGATGATGTCGGAGTTGATGCGCAGCGCCTGCACGCCCTGCGCCGGCCAGCCGCCGCTCATCTGCTTGAAAGCGTAGTACCCGCCCTCGTGCGCGTTCGGCATGATGTTGTCGACGCGCGGCGAGATGAGGGCGCGCGCGTTGACGTAGTCGCGGTACATCGGCTCGAGCGCCGCCATGCAGTCCTGCATCGTGAGCAGGCGGGCGATTTCCTCGTTGCTTAACACCAGCATTTGGTCCTTTCAACCGCCGATGGCCGCCGATGGCCGCCGACGCACAAATGCATTAGCCACAGAGAACACAGAGATCACAGCGAATCGAACCAGAAGAAACGCAATGCTCATTCTCAGCGTTCTCCATGTTTCTCTGTGCTCTCTGTGGCTGAAGTTGATCTTCATCCGCTTGTATCTTTTTCCGTGTGATTCCGTGGCTAGTGTTTTTCAGTAGCCGGCGGCGTCTTCGACCGCGTGGCCGCGCTTGGGCACGAGGAACGAGCGCTCGTAAGTCATGAACACGGTACCGTCGGCCTTCCTGCCCGTCGTGCGCACGGTGACGATCCCCTGCGTCGGGCGCGACTTCGACTCGCGCACCTCCAGCACCTCGGACTCGGCGTAGAGCGTGTCACCCGCGAACACCGGCGCCGTGAGCCGGATCTTGTCCCAGCCGAGATTGGCGACCGCCTTCTGGCTCAGGTCGCTCACGCTCATGCCGGCGACGATCGCGAGCGTGAGGCAGCTGTTCACCAGCGGCCGGCCGAACTCGGTCTTGGCGCAGTAGGCGGCGTCGAAGTGCAGCGGGTGGGTGTTCATGGTGAGCAGCGTGAACCAGGTGTTGTCGGCTTCGGAGATCGTGCGCCCCGGCCGGTGCTCGTAGACGTCGCCCACCTTGAAGTCCTCGAGGTAGCGGCCGAAGGACTCGCGGTAGCGGTTCGGCGCGACCTGCTTGTGCTCAACTGTCATGCTGCAGGAGCGTGACTCGTGATTCGTGACTCGTGATTCGTGCTACTCACTACTCACGCTTTTTTAAGCAACGCGGCGTCCGCGCGCCTCGTCGGGCCGCGTTAGGCGCAGGAGCGCGCCGATGTCCTTCGCCTGCTCAAGGGCGAGCAGCGCTCCGGAGAGGTCCTCGCGCCGGCGCTCGGAGAGATAGGGCGCAGTGAGTCCGTCGAACTTGGCGCGCAACTCGGCCGCCGTGAGGAAGTTCGCCGGCTCGCCCTTCGCCACCCGTACATAACGGTCGAAAACGCCGCGCGTAGTCTTGATTCGCACGTTCGCGCTCATTTGCGCGGGAAAGTCAGCGTGGACCTGTGGATCGATCCGGGCCCGCACCTTCTTGCACAGCGCCAATGTTCCTGCATCGGCGAGATGGTGTGCGTAATCGTCCCACACGAAGCCGCCGCTACGCAGCGCGACCGCCGCGACAAACGGCATCGAGAACTGTCCGTCCACCACCGACTTGGGCGACTGCTTAGCCGGCTCAGGGTCACCGATCAACTTCCACCCCGGCTCGGGCAGGCCGACCGTGACCTCCTCCACCTCCTCCGGCTTGATGGCGTGCTCGCGCGCCAGCGCGAGGATCCCGTCAAGAGCGGCGTGGCCATAGCGGCAGGAAGGATAAGGCTTCACCGCGATCTTCATCGTCTCCCAGCGGCGGCCGAGATCGTCCACCACCTTTGCTGCATCGGCGGCGGGCGCGTAGGCGTGCAGGAAACCCCACTTGCCCTCGATGGCCTCTGCTGCGCCCTTGTAGCCCTCGCGCGCCAGCGTCGCTGCGATCAGCCCGCACAGCGCCGCGTGACCGACGTGCGAGCGCTTGGTCCAGGCGCCGTTCACCAGGAACTGCATCGAGCCCGCCGACATGCTGAGCACGATCCCGAAGGCGTTCGCGCAACCTTCGGCATCGAGCTGGAACAGTCGTCCGGCGGCGGCCGCCGCACCGAAGGCGCCGCACGTCGCGGTCGGATGGAAGCCGCGGTCGTAGTGGGCCGCCGGGTCGAGCGCGAGGCTCAGCCGGATCTGCACCTCGTAACCGGCGACGATCGCGGCGATCAGCTCGCGCCCGCCCGCGCCCACCGTCTCGGCGGCGGCGAAGGCGGCGGGCACGATCGGCGCGCTGGGGTGCAGCGAGCCGCTCGCGTGAGTGTCGTCGAAGTCGAGCGAATGGGCAAGCGTGCCGTTCAGCATCGCCGCTCCCGCCGCCGACCATCCCGCGGCATCCCCGACCACCGTGCAAGCGCCGCTCGCGAGTCCGAGATGGCCGGCCGCGGATACCATCGCCGGGGTCGATTCCGCGTCGTTGCGGGCGCGCAGCATGATGCCAACAAGATCGAGGACGAGCGCCTTGACGCGCTCACGCACCTCGACGGGCAGCGTGTCGTAAGAGAGCTTGGCGACGAACTCGGCGAGTTCACGGGTGATGGCAGTCATGGCGTCCTCCAGGGAATTTCCCGGGCCTTCACCCGTGAAATTCTTTACAAAGGATCCATAATAAGAGACGACGTCCCCATGCGGCAACACCAACAGGCAGGCCGCCAAACACGAGCTCTTTGATCATCCCGCGCGATCGATGTGCATCATCGAGCGTCCGCAATCTACTTGACGCTCGATCCCTCACCCCCGCCCTCCCCGAGTGGAGAGGGGAGCGAACGGCGGGAAATGGCGTCAACCATTTCCCGAAATGCTCAACAAGGCCAGGGCGCACCGGGCCTGTTGACCATTCCGGCTATGAGGCGCGCGGGCTTAGCGAAAACGCTGGCTTACGCCGCCGTGGTGGTTGCAGGTGCGGTACTGCGTGTAGCTGTATTGGCCGTCGTTGCATTGCGCAACGGCGAGTTTGCGCTTCGCTTGCGCGGCGCCGTTTTTGATACCGTACTTGATCTGCCTGGCGCCGTTCTTGACGCCCTGCTTGATTTCTCTGCCGGTGCTCTTGATACCTTGCTTCGCTTGAGCCGCGTCGTGCCTGATGCCCTGGCCGCTTGAACGGCTCCCGGGCTGACTGGACTGCTGCGCAACGCTCGTCTGACCCGCCGGATCGCCCTCCTGGGCGGCCAGGGTTACGGGGACTTCCGCGAAAACAATCACAGCCACCAATGCCAGTGATTTTTTCATGGTGTTCTCCAGTAATCACTACAACCCATCTCAAAAACGGCGTACGGACAGGATGAACGGGATGAACAGGATAAGAGCGCAGTTACACCATCCTGTATATCCTGTTAATCCTCAATTTTTCGATCTTGAGCGGCGTCCTTCAACATATTTGAGATAGCGTCTAGTTATGACACCACCATGCCGGAGGCGTTCCACACCGCGGTGCCGGACCAGCGACGTGTTCGTGTTCAATTATTTTCCTGCTTCCCTCCGCGTCCTCGGCGTCCTCCGCGGTTCAGCCTTTCGTCACCGGTCACCCGTCACCGGTCACTTCGGCACTTCAGGAACGCTCATCCCCTTCTTCACCGCCGGGCGCGCGGAGATCGCGTCGAACCAGCGCTTGACGCCCGGGAAGTCGTTAAGATCGGTCTTGTGCCATTCGTAGCGCGCGACCCAGGGGTAAGTCGCGATGTCGGCTATGGAATAGCCGTCGGCCAGATACTCGCGGTCCTTGAGACGCTCGTTCAACACGCCGTAGAGGCGCCGCGTCTCCTTCGAGTAGCGGTCGATCGCGTACGGGACCGGCTCCTTGGCGGCGCGCAGAAAGTGATGCGTCTGGCCGAACATCGGGCCGACGCCGCCCATCTGGAACATCAGCCACTGCAGCACCTCGTACATGTCGCGGCCGGGTTGCGGAAACAGCCTGCCGGTCTTGCGCGCGAGGTAAACCAGGATCGCGCCCGATTCCATCATGGCGATCGGCTTGCCGTCCGGCCCATCGGGATCGACGATCGAGGGGATCTTGCTGTTCGGATTGATCCTGATGTAGTCGGGCTTGAACTGATCGTCCTTCCCGATGTTGATCGGGTGCACGCGATACGGCAGCCCCACCTCTTCCAGCATGATCGAAACCTTGCGGCCGTTGGGTGTGGTCCAGGTGTACAGATCTATCATTTTATGCTTCCCGAGTTATCGACTTTCAATCCAAATTGTCGTTTTCACGACTCCTCTAGCACGCGTCGAATAGCCGCGAGGCGCGCATTGTCGATGCGATCGCGGATTTCGGCAGGGGTTTTCGCCTCTTTGGCGATTTCGCCGGCGTTGACCGACGCAGCGGCGGCGAGCGCCTTCTCGAGCCGCGGCCGCGCCGCGGCGGCCGTTTCCTCACCAACGAGCGCGGCGTCGACCAGGTCGGCAAAGCGCTCTGGCCTGCGCCAGGCGTCCGCCGCGTCGAGCAGGTCGAGCAGCTCCTTGGCATCGAGCATCTCAGCATCCGCGATCAGGTTTGCGTGCCGCGCCGCGAGGAGCGAAAGGTCCCGGGACGCCCCCGGCAGCTTGAGTCGATGCGCAAGCGACTCCAGCGCGAGCGGATCGAGGACGCGCCCTAACGCCGCGAACCGTACCTCCTGCGTAGCGTCCTGCCGCGCCGCCTCATCGAGCAGTCGCATCGCAGCCGCCGTTCGCTCGGGTTCCAGGTAGAGCGTCGCGATTTCCGGGAGCACGTGCGGGAGCGCGCCGCTTTCGTGCAGCACCTCGAACATGCGCGAGGGACGCGCTTCCATGAGTCCCCGGGAAAGCTCCTGCCATACGCGCTCGGCGACCAGCGCGTCCGCCTCGCCGTTCTCCGCCATGGTGCGCATGAGCGCCATGGTCTCCGGGGCGATAGTGAACGGAAATCGCGCTGCAAATCGCGCTACCCTCAGGATGCGCACCGGATCCTCCGCGAAGGCCGGGCTCACGTGCCGCAGCACACCCGCCTTGAGGTCCCGGACCCCGTTGAACGGATCGATGGTGCGGCCTTCCGCGTCCTTCGCGATGGCGTTGATGGTGAGATCGCGGCGCGCCAGGTCCTGTTCCAGCGTCACGTCGGGCGCGGCGTGGAACTCGAAGCCGTGATAGCCGCGCGCGGTCTTGCGCTCGGTGCGCGCCAGCGCGTACTCCTCTTTCGTCTGCGGATGCAGGAAGACGGGGAAGTCCTTGCCGACAGGCTTGTATCCGAGCCCCACCATTTCCTCGGGCGTCGCGCCGACGACCACATGGTCGCGATCCTGCACCGGCAGGCCGAGCAGCTCGTCGCGCACCGCGCCGCCCACGGCGTAGATTTTCATGACAGCCTGACTCGAGAATCGTGACTCGTGACTCGAAAAGCTGACCCGCGCCGCGGCGCGGACGATGAGGCTTGCCCAAACTTACCAGTCACCAGTCACCAGTCACGGGTCACGGTTTTTGGGCGTACGGCTCGTCCGCGGCGACGAACTCGGTCTCACGCCGCGCCGCGCTCATCCACTCGGCGACCGCCGGAAGGGCGCGGACCGCCTCCACGTACTGGCGCGCGACAGGAGGCAGCGGAACGTCGTAGGTCATGAAGCGCATCACCACCGGCGCATAGTACGCGTCCGCTACGGTGAAATGTCCGAACAGCAGCTCGCCGGATCCGCCGCACTGCTCGCGGCAGTCGCACCAGGCATCCACGACGCGGGTGATGTCCCGCTGCACTGCTTCACTCATTCCTTTGCCCGGAAGCGACGCGCGAATGTTCATGGGCATGGCGTTGCGCAGCTCCCGGAAACCGGCGTGCATTTCGGCGCAGATCGACCGCGCAACGGCGCGCCGTCGGGGATGCTCCGGCAATAGTCTCTTTTCGGGGTAGATCTCGGCGACGGTTTCGCAGATTGCCAGCGAGTCCCAGACGGGCGCGTCGTTCAGCAGCAAAACCGGCACCTGTCGCGTCGGCGAAAAGTATTCAACCCCTGTCGCGCGGGCGTTTTCGTCGAACTTGAGTTGGATCTCCTCGAACGGTATACCCGCTTGCCGCAGCAGCACCCAGGCACGCATGGACCACGAGGAATAGTTCTTGTTGCCGATGACGAGCTTGAGCTTCGGAGTCATCTGAAACAATCGAAAGCGCTCACCGCAGAGACGCAGGGAGTAAATACGACGACAATCGAGATTCCGTATTTCGCTTGGTCATTCTCGGCGCCTCTGCGCCTCTGCGGTTCCTGCCGGCTCGTTGCGGCTCGCCCGCTCCCGCAGTTCCTGATAACGCGCGCGGGGTGTTCGGTTACCCAGGTACGCCGCCGCCACGGCTTCTAGCGCCGTAGGCGCGATGCCGAACGGAAATTCGCAGCGGCAAACGCTGTCCACCTTCATCGAGTAGTAGTTGTCGCGCGTCATCAGCATGTCGAGCGCGCGCAATATCTGCTTGAACGGAGGGAGCTCCATGGTGGACGCCTGCGCATACGACATAGCATCGTTTAACCCGACGATCAGGCGCCGCCGCCCCGTAATTGCGTTTACGTACTCGACCAGCTCGCGCAGCGTGTAAACCCTGGGCCCGCACAGATCGTAGCTCTTGCCGAAGCTCTCGACGTCTTCGAGGCTTCTCTCGAATGCGGCGGCCACGTCCTCGACGAACACCGGCTGAAAGCGGGCAGCGGGAGACGCGAGCGGCAAGAACGGAAGGAACCGGAGTAGCCCTGCAAACAGGTTGAGAAAACGGTCACCGCGGCCAAAGATGACCGACGGGCGAAAGATCGTCCACGCGAGCCCGGAATCGCGCACCACGCGCTCGGCCTCGCCCTTGGTGCGCAGATAAAGGCTGGGAGCGGACGGATCTGCATTGAGCGCGCTCATGTGCAGCAGCCGTTCGATGCGCTCGCCCCGGCACACCGTCACGACCTTGCGCGCGAGCTCGACGTGGGCCTGCTCGAAGCTCGCCGTGCCGCTCCCCTGGTGCAGCACGCCCACCAGATTGATCACGGCGTCCGCGCCGCGCACAAAAGTGGAAAGCTCGGCGGGATCGTGGACGTTCACGTAATCCACATCCGCCGTCGGCAGCAGGATCAGCCGCTTCTTCGCACGCTCGCGATCGCGCGTTGCGACCCGCACGCGGTAGCCCTCCGCCGCAAGCGCGTGGCAGACGTGCTGACCAACGAATCCGGAGCCTCCCAGAATAGCGACGGTATTTATCTCCATGGCGCGATTTTACCGCGCAACGGTGAGGAAGGATGAAGGATGAAGGATGAGGGAAAATCCTTCAGCTGTCAGTCGTCACTTATCCCTTCCATTAGTGCCGTTTCTGCGATATCGAGCTGAGTGGCACGTATGGCGCAGACGCAATCGGTGGCACCGTGCTGTCCGAAACGGCACTAGGGCGTGTCGCCCAGCGGCGTTTCCTTCTCGCGCACGCGAGGCCCTATGGTATTCAGGCGCTGTCTTAGCGTCTGTGCTTGGTGCCCCAATGTGTGCGCATAGTAAGTGGCGTTGGCCATCACCTTCTTCACGTAGTCGCGCGTCTCGTTGAACGGGATGGTTTCGGCGTAGATCGCCCCTTCGATGGCAGTGCCGGAGCGCCACGCGCGCGCGCGTCCCGGGCCCGCGTTGTAGGCGGCGGAGGCGAGCACCGGCTGGCCATCGAGCGTATCCAGCACATGCCGGAGGTACCACGTCCCCAGGCTGACATTGGTATCGACCTCCGTGACCTGCGCGAAGCGCCAGTCCTTGAGCCCCAGCTTTTTCGCCACCCACTGCGCGGTTGCAGGCATCAGCTGCATCAATCCGCTCGCGCCGACCCGTGACTTGGCATCGGCGATGAAGCGGCTTTCCTGGCGGATCAGGCCGAACACCCATGCTTCATCCAGATTCAGCTGGGCGGCATTCTGCTTGACCGCGTCGCGGTAAGGTGCAAGATAGCGCAGCTGGAAATCGTGCTGCTCCACCGTGCGATCGGCAGTATTGATCGCGCGATCGTAGATTTCGTGACGCCGTGCGATTTCGGCCGCCGTGAGCAACTGCCGGTCGTCGAGGTTGCGTATGGTAAACAGCCACTCCCGATTAGCCTCTACCCGCAGTCCCAGACGATAGAGCTCCAATGCGCGGCGTATTCCCGGTAACTGATTCATCGCGCGCAGATCTTCGGCGCTCGGCCTGAATCCGGCTGCGGGCACGATGGTCTTGCCTCCAAGGTCTTCGAGCGCGAGCTGTCCGTAGAAATGGAACTCGGCGGCTAGCGGTTTTAACAGCGCCTCGGCGTCTGCGTCACGACCCTGGGCTTTCAGCGAGCGCGCCTTCCAGTAGCGCCATGCAGGGTCAGAACTTTCCTTTTCGGTCATCGCGTCGATGGCGGCGAGCACTTCCTTCCAGTCTCTCGTCCGCAGCGCGGCGCGCGCCTTCCACGAAAGCTGCAGGTCCGACATGTCGCTTGCGCGACGGAACCAGGAAAGCGCATCGGGATCGTGACGCATGGCGCCGAGATAGGCGATCATGCCCCAGACGTAGGCGCGGTCTTCGGCCGGGAAATTCTCTTCCAGCCTCGTCCAGTGCCGCGCCGCCTGCTGCGGCGAGGTGCGCGCGAGACGGTGCACGGCAAACATCACTGTTTCGCGCCCGGCGCGCAGTTTGTAGTTCGGGTTGAAGTGCTTGTGTTCGAGAAACCCTGCGGGATTCGACGAAATGGTTTCCAGCGCCTTCAAGTCCGGCCCCTGGGCCGTCGGCAGGTATGCCGCTATGCGCCGCGCTACCGCGACCTGTCCCGTTTCGAGGGCGAGGCGCATGCGGGTCCATACGTCGTCGGTGGACAGCATGCCGTGCGACACCAGCGCGTCGAAAAGCGGCGCGCAGCTTTCGGGCATGTCTCGGCCGACGAACCAGAGCGGGCGCACCTCGCGCAGCGTCTCGGTCGGATTCAGGCGCATGCGCGACTGCAGCGAATAACAGGTGAGATCCAGGTCTTCTCCGACAACCTGCGGCATTTCTTGCTCGAACAGGTCCCACTGCCGGGTCCTGCCGAGGAGCTTCGCCCAGTCGGTGCGCAGCCGTTCCGCGACCAGCGTATCGCGATAGACAGACAAAAAGGAACGTATCTCTTCGGCGGACGCCTGCTCGAGGCGCGGGCTCAACTGCCAGTACGCGACGTACAGGCTCCAGGACGTGGCCTTTCAGCCGTCTGGCGTAACCGTCGACTTTGGCCGCCTGACCCGCACGGTACGCCTCGCGCGCGGCGAGGAAATCATCATCAACGCTCGCCGCCTGCGCAGCGAGCATAAATAGAAACAGGAACAATCCCAGCAACGTTCTCATGTCAAACATGAACTTGATGACTTACGAGATTAATTCTAACTGGTTTTTCTGGCTAGGCGCAGTTAACTAACGCACACCGCTGCAACCTGTTGACCCGCGGGCCGTTGAAAAGGGGGGATCAGGTGGCGCCATTCGGCTAAGGGACCCGTTTGGGAGACTTCGGGGCCGCGGGCGGCCCCGATATTATTCCTCGCGCCTAAGCGAGGAACAATCGGTAGGCCGGATTGCGGGACTCTTCCTGGCAGGGATAGCCCAAATTGGCGAGGAACGAGCGGAACTTCCGTTTGTCCTGCGACGGGACCTGCATGCCAACCAGCACCCGCCCGTAGTCGGCGCCGTGGTTGCGGTAGTGGAAGAGACTGATGTTCCAGCCGTGGCTCATGGCGGTCAGGAACTTCATGAGTGCCCCGGGCCGCTCAGGAAATTCGAAGCGATAAAGGATCTCGTTGTCGACCGGGGCGCGCCCGCCCACCGCGTGACGGATGTGCAGCTTGGCGAGCTCGTTGTCGGTGAAATCCAGTGTTTTCAGCCCCCGTCGTCGCAACGTCTTGATTAGGCGGCTGGTTTCCTTGCGGTCGTGCACCTGAACGCCCACGAACACGTGCGCCTGCCTGGGATCGGCGTAGCGGTAGTTGAACTCGGTGATATTGCGTGCGCCGACCAGGGAACAGAACTCCCGGAAGCTGCCGGGTCGCTCGGGTATGGTCACCGCGAGTATTGCCTCACGCTTCTCCCCCAGCTCGGCCTCTTCCGCGACGAAGCGGAGCCGGTCGAAGTTCATGTTCGCCCCGGAAGCGACCGCAATCAGCGTCCTGTCACGGATACCGGTGCGTTCGACGTACGCCTTCGCGCCGGCGATCGCCAATCCACCCGCGGGCTCCAGCACGGCGCGGGTATCCTCGAACACGTCCTTGATAGCGGCGCACATCGCGTCGGTATCGACGCGTATTACCTCGTCGAGGAGGTCGCGGCACAGCCGGAAGGTCTCCCTGCCAACCTGCTTTACAGCCACGCCGTCCGCGAACAGGCCGACCTGCTTCAACCTGACACGGCGGCCCGCCTCGAGCGAACGGTACATGGCGTCCGCGTCTTCGGGCTCCACGCCGATGACCTTGATCTCCGGACGCAGCCTTTTCACGTATGCCGCAATCCCGGAGATCAGCCCGCCACCGCCAATCGCCGCGAAGATGGCGTGGATGGGCTGTGCGTGCTGGCTCAGGACCTCCATCGCTATGGTGCCTTGCCCCGCGATCACCTCCGGGTCATCGTACGGATGCACGAACGTCAGGCGCGCTCTGCGCGCGAGCACCGTGGCGTGGCCGTAGGCCTCGTCATACGAGTCGCCGTGCAGCACGACCTTCGCACCGCGAGCTTTCACCGCCGCGACCTTGATCTGAGGAGTCGTGACCGGCATCACGATGGTCGCGCTGCACTTGAGCTTCTGAGCAGCGAGCGCCACACCCTGGGCATGATTGCCAGCGGACGCTGTGATGACACCGCGCCTCAGAGTGGCGGCGGGCAGCTGCGCCATCTTGTTGTAGGCGCCGCGCAACTTGAAGGAGAACACCGGCTGCAAGTCCTCGCGCTTGAGGTACAGGCGGTTATGCAGTCGCGTGGAAAGATTCGGGGCGCGCTCGAGCGGCGTCTCGATCGCGACATCGTAGACCCGCGCCGAGAGTATGCGCTCCAGATAATCGTTTTTCCTCATAGCAGAAAGCGTAACAGGAATAAGGGTTTAATGGTAAATGGCGAGCGGCGTATGGTATATAGTCATCGCGGCGTCAGCGGATGCGCAATCGTGTCCAGACCCATCACTCATCACCCATCACCGCATTTCAATGACTCAAGACGACATGAAGCGCGCTGCAGCCGCGGCCGCCATTTCGCACGTCCCCTACGACTGCGTGGTCGGCGTAGGCAGCGGCTCGACCACCAACTTCTTTATCGCCGAGCTCGGCAAGATCAAGTCTCGCGTGCGCGGTGCCGTAGCGAGCTCCGAGGAAACGGCGCGGAGGTTGAAGGAGCTGGGCATCGAGGTCCTGGATCTCAACACCGTGGACGACTTGCCGGTGTACGTGGACGGCGCGGACGAGATAACCCGTCATCTCGCAATGATCAAGGGCGGGGGCGGCGCGCTGACTCGCGAGAAGATTGTGGCGGCGGTCGCCAGCAAGTTTGTTTGCATCGCCGATCGGTCGAAGTTCGTCGATGTGCTTGGCAGATTCCCGCTGCCGGTGGAAGTGATACCGATGGCGCGTTCGTACGTCGCGCGCGAGCTCGCAAAGCTGGGCGGCAACCCTGCTTGGCGCCAGGGCTTCGTGACCGACAACGGTAACGTCATCCTCGACGTCCACAATCTTTCCATCGTCGCGCCGGTTGAGCTCGAGACCCAGTTGAATCAGTTGCCGGGAGTGGTGACGAACGGACTTTTCGCGCGGCGCGGCGCGGACGTGCTTCTTCTGGGCACAGAGCGCGGCGTCGAGACGATCAAGCGATAAGCGGTCGTCTACAGGGTGAAGGGCAAGGACGTGCGCCGCATCGGCCTCGAGGGGTTCGAGCGACAGGCGCTCACCCAGCATTGAGGCGCGCCGCACGTAGCATCCGAGTCCACGATTCCCGTATACTTTCGGTTGGAATGAAATTCAGCCGAGGCGACGGGAAATCGCGAACCAGCTCACATCGATCAGCGGCGCGGCGCGCCTTAATGGGTGCTTTAGGGCAGCACTCATGAGGGCTATCTTCCCTCGTTTCCTTCGAAGCAAGCCGGCCGTGTATGGCCGGATCGGACTTCCGTTAGCGCCGTTCCAGTGGGATCACAGTGTGTCGACCCGTGGTGGCGCGATCCGCAGCGGTCGAAGTAAGTTGGAACGGCACTAGGCGATGGCCGAGTACTCGACGCTTGCCGCTGTCGATCTGGGCACCAACAGCTTCCACTGCCAGGTGGCGCACGTCGTCGGCGATCAGGTCTACCCGCTCGATTCGTTGCGCGAGCCCGTACGCCTCGGCGCCGGCCTGGACAAGGACAAGCGCCTTGACGAGGCTACCCAGGAGCGCGCCCTCGCGTGCCTTAAGCGCTTCGGCGAGCGGTTGCGCGGCCTCGACAGGCATGCCGTGCGCGCCATTGGCACCAATACGCTGCGCGTAGCCAAAAACGCGCCCGGTTTTCTGCGGCGAGCGCGGGCCGCGCTGGGTTTTCCGATCGAGGTCGTTGCCGGACGGGAGGAAGCGCGACTCATCTACATCGGCGTTTCACACAGTCTCCCGGCTTCCCGCGAGAAGCGTCTGGTGGTGGACATCGGCGGCGGCTCCACGGAGCTCATCGTCGGCACCGGACACCGGCCGCACCGGCTGGAGAGCCTCTTCATGGGGTGTGTCTCCTACAGTCTGCGCTTTTTCGAGGACGGCAGGGTTTCCAAGGGCGCCATGAAGAAAGCCGAGCTCGCGGCCCGCATCGAGCTCCAACCAATCGTGGCGCGGTTTGCCCGCGGCAACTGGCAGCATGCGGTCGGTTCATCCGGCACGATACGCGCGCTCGCGGACATCCTGCGGCTGAACGGTTTCGAGGAAAACGGCATCACGCCCGCGGGTCTCGACCGCTTGCGCTCCCATCTCATCAAGGCGGGCGACATGGACAAGATCGAGCTCGCGGGATTGAAGCCGGACCGCGTCCCGGTGTTTCCCGGCGGGCTGGCGATCCTGATCGCGGTGCTCTCCGAGCTCGAAATCGACTCCATGGTAGTGGCAGAGGGCGCAATGCGCCAAGGCGTGCTGTACGATCTGCTCGGGCGCTTTCACCACCGCGACATGCGCGACGTGACGGTCGCACAATTTATGCAGCGCTATCACGTGGACGCCCTGCAGGCGCGGCGCGTCGGGGGACTCGCCTTCTCGCTCTACCGGAAGCTCACCGCCGACTCGGGTGAGCCGGAAGAGGCCGCCGCGCAGCGTATCGCATGGGCCGCGAGGCTGCACGAGATCGGGATTTCAGTCGCGTATAGCGGATATCACAAGCATTCCGCCTACATCATCAACAACGCCGAGATGCCGGGATTCTCCAACGACGAGCAGCTTGCGCTGTCGCTGCTCGTGCTCGCTCACCGGCGTTCGCTCAACAAGGTTGCCAAGCGCATGGACGAGCACGATGTGGACTGGCAGATGGTGTTCGCTCTGAGGCTGGCGGCGCTCTTCTACCGCAGCCGCACCGACATATCGCTGCCGGCGATGCACACCAAACTGCAAGGCAAGAAGCTCCGGCTCGCGCTGGATCCCGACTGGCTCGCGCGCAATCCCCTGACGGTGACCGCGCTTGGCGACGAAGTGCGGGAATGGGACGAGATCGGCTTCGAGCTGAAGATCCCCGGCCTCGAGGACCTCGAGACCAGCAGCGAGCTGGCGGCGTAGCCAGACGGTTTCGAGTTTGGAGTTTCGAAGTTGAAGTTTGCGCCTAGTGTGCTGTTCCGTAAAAACCTTGCGTAAGTCGAAAGCCATCGCCATACCGTAAACCTCAAACTTGAAACTCAAAGCATGTCGGGCGAAATGACCGCGCGCACGATGACATCATCGCGATCACGGCTCTCGAACCACCAGAGCGCGCCCTTCTTGAGGCTCCAGCCGTCCGCCGTGCCTGTCAGGACGAGCGCCGCGGCCTGACCCAAGGTCGGCTGGTGTCCGACCACCACCACCGTCCCGTTTCCGAGCGGCCAACCGACTGCTTTCAGCACGGATTGCGGCGTTGCCGAGGTGCCTATGTCGGAGCTCGTTTCGTACTTCCGGGTGAGCGCCTGCGCCGTCTCGCGCGCGCGGCGGGCGGTGCTTGCCAGCACCACCGCGTCTTTCGGCAGCCGCTCCTTCAGCCACGCTGCGATGCGCTGCGCCTGCTTTTCCCCTTTGGATGTGAGTCTGCGCTCCTCATCGGGGACGCCGTCCTCGGCATCGGCATGGCGCCACAGTATCAGTTCCATAAGGCGTGATGGGTGATGGATGATGAGGCTATTAGGTCACGGACGGACAGTCGACGACTTCGTGCTCGTTGAATTTCTGTTTCCTGATTTTTCGTGGCGATCTCGGCGGAGGAAACGGGAATGAGCCCTTTTCTTCGGTCGTGAAAAAGCCACTAGAGTTCCCGGGGGGTGGGGGAATGGGAAGGACCCCTGCGAATTTAAAGGAAGGTGCCCGCCTCGAATGTGATTCTCCGAAAAAAACGCTCATCGTGCGACGGGGGGTGCGGGGGGAAGGTGTCAGGAACCCAAAACTCTGAGGTTCCTGACACCTTCGGACCCATTCCCCCCGCTCGTTCTACCAGAATTTCTCGGCGGCACGGAAGGGCTTCCACGCCGTCTTGAGCTCGCGCCTCAAGGTGGCTGCCCGTCCGCGGCTCCAGCCGAGCAGTATACCTCTCGCCTCGCTCGCGCGACGGCCCTGGGGACCGCGCAGCGCGTCGCTCACCAGGTTTCCTACCGTCGCCGCATCGTTGATCGCACCCAGTATATCCTGCAGGCGCGCGAGGCGTTTCAGCGTTTCCCGCGCACGCTTTCGGTCGTACAGGCCTGCAAAGAAATCCGCGGCGTAGCGAAACTTCTTGATGGCGATGCGCAGCCGGTGCAGTTCCGCGGATGACAGAGCCGCGAGCTTGCGCCCGCGCTTGCGCACGCGGCCATAACGCTCCTCCAGCACTGAGCTCGCAAAAGCGCGCACCGGCTCCGCCAGCCGGGCGCGCCCCGCTTCGTCCATCTGCGCCGCCCATTGTTCCGCGGTAAGCCATTCCGCAAGCGTAAGGATCAGACGCTGGTAGCGTTGCGATGCGACCATGCGCCGCGCCCGGCGGGCAGCGGTGCGGCGCAGTCCGGAGCATTGCTGGCCGAAAGCCGTGAGCGCGGCATGCTCGCCAAACTCTTCATGCACCGGCGGCAGGGTTTCGGTCATGAATACGTCCCAGTCGCGCGCGGGTCCGAGCAGCGCGGCGAGCCACTTGAGCTCGGCGGCGATGGGCGCGATCGTTTCCGCGGGAAAGAGCGGCGCAAAGACACTGAGCGCCGAGCGCAACCGCCGCAATGCGACCCGCATTTGGTGCAGGTATTCGGAATCCGCGCCCTCCAGCATGCCGCGCTCGTTGGCTTGCAGGTGACCGAGGCTCGCCCACATCACCGCCTTGAACGCGTCCTCGACCGACATTTCGGTCGAGAGCGCCGCCGGCCGCGCCTTGACCGGCGCCGCGCGGTCGCCGCGGGCGAGCGCGAAGCCGCGCTCCGCCTTCGAGCGGTTCTCGACGGCGAGCGGCACGTCCTTCAGCAGCTTCAGCGCGAGATCGTACAGTTGCGCGGCGGTGCCCTTCTTCAGCTCGAGCTCGAGCTCGTTCAGCTTCTCCAGGCGCCCGCCGCCCTTGATCTCGCCGCAATCTATGGCTGCTTCCACCGTCAACTCGGGACCTAACTCGAGCAGCCGCCGGCTGCGGCTGAAGTCGGTGACGAAAACCGGCCTCAGCTGCGCGCGCACCTGGGGAGAAGCAAGGACGTCCGCGAGATCGCCATTCTTCATCTGCATGAAATCGGGTTGCGGGCCGGCAACTTCCGACTCGAGCTCCGCCCGCCGATAGAGCCCGGCGTGCGCCGTTCCCTCGTCTTTGACGGTCTGCAGCCAGCGTCTGCCTTCGCGTCGCACGCGCAGCGCCACGCCCTTGCGCCACAGATCGAGCGCCGGCGTGTCGAAGTACACGCTGTAGAGCCGTCTCGCGACCGGCCGCGAACTGCCGCGCAGGAGCCGATGCGCGGCGAGCCTTCTCAAGGCGCGGAGAGGGACACTGAGCTTGAGCTCGATTTCGGAGTTGGATGTGGACACGACGGAGGGACGCGCGGTACTGGACGGACCTGCATCTTAGAGGCTCATGCAGAACGACCGCAACCGCCCCTATAGGCAAGGAGTATGAGGGAGGCGTCCCTCATACTGTTATGACTGTCGGATCAGGTGTCTACAGGCGCAAGAACGCGCCCCGATCGCCATCCGCTGCATCAGGGGGAATGATTGCTTGCGAGTCGCTCGAGCAGTGTTTCCTGCGCGGCGACGGGCTTCCCCTGGCGCGGCGAGCGCTGGTGGTACTGGCCCTCCGGGTCCATTTCCCACGCCTGGCTGTTGTCGTCCAGGTACGGTCTCAGCCCTTCGCTGATGACGCGTTTCTTCAGCTTGGGATCGAGCACCGGGAAGCAGATTTCCACCCGGCGAAAGAAGTTGCGGTCCATCCAGTCGGCGCTCGACAAGTAGACGTCCTCCGCCCCGTCATTGTGGAAGTAGAACACGCGTGAATGCTCTAGAAAGCGTCCTACTATGGACCGCACCCGGATGTTTTCCGACACGCCCGGAACACCGGGCTTCAATGCGCACACTCCGCGCACGAGGAGATCGATCTCGACCCCGGCTTTCGAAGCCTCGTGGAGCGCGGCGATCGTGTCCGGCTCGAGCAGCGCGTTCATCTTGGCGATGATGCGGCCCTTCTTTCCGTCCCGTGCGTGGTGCGCCTCGTTCTGGATCGCGCGCAGCATCTGCTTGTGCAGCGTGAACGGCGCCAGCCACAGGTGCTTCAGCTTGGTCGCGCGCCCGAGCCCGGTGAGCTGGATGAAGACATCGCTCACGTCGGCGCAGAGTTCTTCGTTGCAAGTAAACAGACCCCAATCGGTGTAAAGCTTGGTGGTGCGCGGGTGGTAGTTGCCGGTGGAAAGGTGCACGTAGCGCCGCAGCCGGTCGTCCTCACGGCGCACCACCAGCAGCATCTTGGCGTGAGTCTTATGGCCGACAACTCCGTAGACCACGTGCGCGCCGACCTCTTCCAGCCGCTGCGCCCAGTTGATGTTCGCTTCCTCGTCGAAGCGCGCGAGCAGTTCCAGCACGACGGTGACCTCTTTTCCGCTGCGCGCCGCGGCGATCAGGAGCTCCATCAGCTCGGATTCCGCTCCGGTGCGGTATACGGTCATCTTGATCGCAGCCACGCTCGGGTCGCGCGCCGCCTGCTCGAGGTAGGCGATGACGGGCTGGAACGACTGGAACGGGTGGTAGAGCAGGATGTCGCCCTCGCGCACCACGCTCAGCACATCCGCATTCAGCATCTCGGCCTTGCGTTCGACCTGCGCCGGCAATCCGGGCCGGAACCCCGGATACTTAAGATCCGGGCGGGCCACCCAGTCCGGGACGCTGATGAGCCGCACTAGATTGACCGGTCCGGCCACGCGATAAAGATCGACCTGAGTGAGATTGCACTGTGCGAGAAGAAAGTCGGTGATGTGCTGCGAGCAGTTTTCCGCGACCTCCAGGCGCACCTCGTCTCCGAACTGGCGGTGCGGCAGCTCGCCGCGCAACGCGGCGCGCAGGTCCTTCACCTCCTCCTCGTCGACGAAGAGCTCGCTGTTGCGCGTTACGCGGAACTGATAGGAGTCGGCAACCTTCATGCCGGCGAACAGCTCGCCGACGTGCGCGTGCAGAATGGAGGAAAGGAACACGAAATCGTACTCGGCGCCGGCGATGTCCTTGGGCAACCGGATCACGCGCGGGAGCACCCGCGGCGCCTGCACGATCGCGATGCCCGAATTGCGACCGAAAGCATCCTTGCCTTCGAGCTCGACCGCGAAATTAAGACTCTTGTTGAGCACGCGGGGAAAGGGATGGGCGGGGTCGAGCCCTATCGGCGTCAACACCGGCATCACTTCGCGGAAGAAGTAAGCCTTGATCCATTCAGCCTGGGTTGCCGTGAAATCGGCGCGCCGCAGGAAGCGGATGCCCTCGTTTGCCAGCCCCGGCAGGATTTCCTCATTCAACAACTGGTACTGCGCGTTAACCAGATCGTGGGTTTCCGCGGCCACCTGGCCGAACACCTGGTCGGCCCGCATGCGCTCCGGGCCTATGGGCGGCGAGCCGGCCTCGATCTCGGCCTTGAGCCCGGAGACGCGGATTTCGAAAAACTCGTCGAGATTGCTGCTGACGATACACAGGAAACGCAACCGCTCGAGCAGGGGCGTCGCGCGGTTTGCGGCCTGCGCTAGCACGCGTCGGTTGAACGCAAGCTGACCCAGCTCGCGGTTGAGATAGAGTTCCGGTAGTTCGCGCGGTTTGTTCATTCAAGATCTTCGGCGGTTTGCTGTTGGCAGCCAGCCGCGTGGTGTCCGCACGGTGCGGGGCGCGGCGTAAGATTGCGAGGGTGACCTTGTTGCGTATAGCGGTTAACTGGAAGGCGGAACGTAACCGGCCGCCCTGTCCGCGCCCGCACCGAAGAAGTGCTGTTCCATCTGCTGCACAAGATAATCGCGCGCCTTCTTGTCGGCAAGGTTGAGGCGGTTTTCATTGACCAGCATCTTTTGATGCTCGAGCCACTGCTTCCAGGCGTCCTTCGACACCTGCTCGAAGATGCGCTTGCCCAGCTCGCCTGGATACGGTGGAAAATCAAGGCCTTCTGCCTCGCGGCCGAGCTTGACGCACTTCACTATCCGGGGCATGGCTGGACTTTCAGGCTAGCGCGCACATATTACAGGAATGCTAGGAGGGGACCGCCTCAAGTAAACCTAAGTTCCATGTTGGCGTTCTTCAGCCGCGTGGTGCTTTTGAGCAGCGGATGGTTCGCTTGCGGCCTTTCCAGAAAATACCCCTGCACGGCGTCCACGCCGAATTCCTTGAGCATGTCGAGCGTCGCCTGATCTTCGACGCACTCCGCGATGGTGATCTTGTGCAGCCCCCGCGCCACGGAGACTATGGCTTTCACGAACAACTGGTTGTCGCGGTCGCTGGGAAGATCGCGGATGAACAGGCCGTCGATTTTAACCGAATCCGCCTGCAGGTGCTTGAGGTAGGCGAAGGATGAGAAGCCGGTGCCGAAGTCGTCGAGACACACGCCGCACCCGGTCTGGCGCAATGCCTCGATGAAGCGCTGCGCGTCGTGCAGGTCCGAAACCGCGGACGTTTCCGTGAGCTCCACCATCAACCGCCGCGGCGCCACCCCGCAACGCTTTAGCTCGTCGGCGATGTATTGAGGCAGCGTCGGCTCGTCGAACGAGCGTCCGGAAATGTTGACCGCCAGCGCGGGAATCGTGCTCACCTCCCCCAGCATCTGGATCGATTCGCGCAGCACCCAGCGGTCGATGTCTACTATCTTGCCAGACTTCTCCGCGACCGGGATGAACTGCGCGGGCATCAAGAGCACGCTGGGGTCGTCCTTGTCACGCATGCGAACCAGCACCTCGAAGTGGGACAAGGTCCGCTCCACCGTTGAATAGACACCCTGAAACTCCAGATCCATTAGATTGTTTTCCAGGGCGTGCGATATGCGGTCGTTCCACGACATCCTCCGCACCATCTGCAAAGTGGTGTCGAGGTCGCTGCGGTAGATGCGCCACGCGTTCTTTCCGGCTTCCTTGGCCTGGTACATCGCCGTATCGGCGCGCGCGACGAAGTCTTCCACGGTGTCGGCGTGGTCCGGATAAACGGCGATTCCCACCGAGCTCGTCAAGCGCAGGCTCTGGCCTTCGAACTGGAAACGCACCTGGGCGATCGACCGCGTGATGCGCTCGGCCAGCACGCGCAGCATTTCGTCCGAAATCTCCGGCACCAGCATGGCGAATTCGTCGCCGCCGAGGCGCGCAAATATTTCGTTGCGCCGGACCTGTCCCGCCACCTCGCCCGCCACCCGGATCAGCATCGCGTCCCCCGCCCGGTGGCCGAAAGTGTCATTGATGAACTTGAAGTCATCGAGATCGAAGAAGAGGAGCGCCACGCGCGAAGCGTGCCGCTGGGCGTCGGCGATCATCCGGCTCAGCTCTTCATTGAAGCGATGGCGGTTGTACAGTCCCGTGAGGGCGTCGCGTTCGGCGAGATAGATCAACTGGTCCGCCGTCTGGCGCTGGCGGGTGACGTCTTCGAACAGCCACAGATGGCCGACGGCGCGGCCATATACGTCCTCCACGGAGTGCACCTGCTGCGTGACGAGCCGGCCGTCGGCGAACTGGATCTCCAACGTGCCGAGAATCTCCCCTTCCTGCGGCGCGCGCAGGACGTGTTTCGCCTGATCTTCAGGACGAGCGAGGGAGCACGCGGAGCTCAAGAGCACCTCCTGAGGGCTGCGACCGATCAGCCGCGAGCCCGGCGCGATCATCCAGATCCGGGTGAACGCCGGGTTGCTGTAGACAGCTTGGTTCTCGTGGGAAACAAACAGTATGCCGACATCCATCGCCGCGAGCAGCGCGGTCAACCGCGCATGCTCGTCCTGCGCGCGCAGCAGATACGCTTCCTGTACCGCCTGCGACTCGCGCAACTCCTCGACGGACGCCTCGAGCCGCCGCTCCGCCTCTTTGCGCTGCGTGATGTCGCGGATGCTGATGCGGATGCCCAGATAGCCGCCGCGGCTGTCGTAGGCCGGCCGCCAGTCGGCGGCGGCCCAGAATTCCGAGCCGTCCTTGCGCCGGCCCCGGAATTCGTAGTCCTGCCCGCTATCCCCGTGCAGGGCGCGGCGAACCTGGCGCACCGTGCGCAGCACGTCGGCTTCGCTGATAAAGGGCGCGGGGAAGTTCTCCATGCCGAGAATTTCCGCCGGGGTGTAGCCGAACATGTCGAACACCCGCGGATTGATCCAGATCAACTGCCCCTCGGGGTTGATCCAACACTCACAGTCGTAGCTGTAGTCCGCGATTGCCGTGAATTTCGCCTCGCTGTCGGCAAGAGCCTTGATGCGCCCTTGCAGCGCTTCCGCCATTGCGTTGAAGGCGTGGGTGAGCTTGGCGACCTCGTCTCCCCCCTCGACGGGCAGGCGCACGGTGAGATCGCCGGCGGCAAGGCTCTGGCTCGCCGAGGTGAGTTGAGTGAGGCTGCGGGTAAGCCAGTAGGAAAGCGCGATCATGGACGCGAGCGAGAGAATCAGGGCCGCCGCCCCGATCAGGAGGTTGTCCCCGATGAGTTCCCGGCGTGCCTGCTCCATGAAAGCCGTGGACACGCCGAAGCGCAGGCGCCCCAGCGGCGCTCCGGCGTCCCCGATCGGAACCTCGGCGTCGAAGCGCTTCTTGGCGATTACCGAAGGATCGGCCAACGTGCGGTCGGGGGGTGGCAGCGCGCGCGCCGGGTCCCAGCCGCTCGCGGCGAGCACCCTGCCGCCAGCATCGAACAGGACGAAGTAGGAAAGGTCCTCGTCACGGCGCACGCGCTCGAATACCGCTGCGATGCCCGCGTCATCTCCCCGGCGGAGAGGCGCCTCCAGCGTGGCGCTCAGGAGCTGCTTCTGCTCGTCGAGACGCACCCGCGCGCGCTCGGCAAGCTGCGCGTCCATCACCTGGATGCCGTTGACTATCAAAAGCGCCAGCACCGCGATCTGCACCAGCGCGCTGGCGACCAGGAGGCGCGTGCGCAGCGACAGCGAAAACGGCAACGTATTCATCATGCGCGGTATTTGCGGGACAGCACGCTAGCTCGTAGCAGCCGGTCGGAGCGCCATGTCGCAGCGGCTGCTACAGGCGCTTGGAAAGCACGACGGAACGCCGTTGGTAATTGTAGAGCGCCCGCTTCTGCCGCGGCAGCTCGTCCACGCCTCCCTCGACGAATCCGCGCTCGACGAACCAGTGCTCGGCGCGAGTGGTCAGAACAAATACCCGCTTCAGCTTTTGCCGCCGCGCCCGCGCCTCGACCTCGGTGAGGAGCCGTTCCCCAGCGCCGCTGCCCCGAAAGTCCGGGTGCACGGTCAGGCAGGCGAGCTCGCCCGCGCGCTCCTCGGCGAAGGGGTAGAGCGCGGCACAACCGATGATCATGCGGTCGTGCTCGAGCACGATGAAACGGCCGATCTCGCGCTCCAGAAGATCGCGATTTCGCTTGACCAGCGTGCCGTCGGCCTCCAGCGGCTCGATCAGCCGCAGCACGCCGCCGATGTCTTCCAGCCGCGCCGGGCGCAGGTTCTCGATGGGATCGGGGGTGAGCATGGTCCCGACGCCCTTGCGGGTGAAAAGCTCGAGCAGCAGGCCGTCGTCGACATGCCCGGAGAGGAGGTGCGCGCGCCTCACACCCTGCTGGCAAGCGCGCACCGCCTGCGGCAGGTATATGTGCGAGTCGCCTTCGGATTGCGCGCCGCGTGCGAGCAGTGCATCGGCCTGCTTGACGGTAAGTTCCCGCAGCAGCTCGCCGCGCCGGCCGGTCACGCCGACCGCATCCATCAGGAAGATGAGCTTCTCCGCCTTCAGCGCGATGGCGGCCGCCGCGGCGACATCCTCGTGCGCGAGGTTGAACACTTCCCCCGTGGGCGAGTAGCCGACCGGCGAGAGCAGGACCAGCTCGTTGTCGTCGAGCCGCTTCTGGATGGCATGCGCCTCGACCTTGCGCACTTCGCCGGTGTACATGAAGTCCACGCCGCCCACGACGCCCAGGGGCTTGGCCGTGATGAAGTTTCCGCTGGCGACGCGGATGTCGGCACCGGCCATCGGGGAGTTCGACAGCCCCATCGAGAGCAACGCCTCGATTTCTACGCGCAGCCGGCCGCTCGCTTCCTTGGCGCAGGCGAGGGCGACGTCATCGGTGATGCGCAACCCGTCGTGAAAGCGGCTGCGGCGGCGCCGTTCCTTCAGTTTCTCCTCGATCTGGGGCCGGGCGCCGTGCACGAGCACGAGCTTGACGCCCAGCGCGGCAAGCAGATTCAAGTCCTGCGCCAGATCGACGAAACGGCCGTCGTGCACGACCTCGCCGCCGAAGGCAATGACAAACACTCGCCCGCGAAAGGCGTGTATATAAGGCGCTACCGACTGGAACCAGTCGATGAAGCGATCCTGGCTCGATAGCCGGTGCCGGCGCGGGATCTGCGCTACTTGCTCAGCCGCGCCGGCCGCCGGCGCGCCGTTCTTGTCCGGTGACTTTGAAATGGCCCACTCCCTAGGACTGTGTCGGACTTGGCTCCGACACACTCTTACGCAAAACCGCACGCACGCAAACGGCACGAATTGGATTCGAAATACATGAATTCGGCCTCGCTCGTGTCCTCATCGGTGGAAAACAGGTCTTTTCACCCCGCTCTGTTGCAGATCTGCGAGCGGTTTTGCATTTAGCAGCCTGTTGGAGCTTCAAATCCGACAGGCTCCTAGGAGTATGTCAGCCTTTCGTGCGACATATTCCTGCGAAGAAACCTTCGAGAATACGGCGAAAAATCGCGTAGAAACATAGCTTCGGCCCCCCTCCGGTCATGTTATGCGAGAACCGGCTATAAGGAAAGGCGCCCCTGATCCTTCATCCTCAAAAGTCTCCCCACAACACCTGAAGGGCAGCGAGCGCGGCGAGCGCCGCCGTTTCGGTGCGCAGCACGCGCGGTCCTAGCTTCACCGGCGTGAGCCCTTGTCGTTCACTCGCCCGCCGTTCGTCGTCGGTCAAGCCACCTTCCGGACCTGCGAGCAGGGCGACGCCCCGCGTAGGTCTGGGCAATTCGCTCAACCGGCGCGCCGCTGCGGGGTCGAGCAGCAGACCGAGAACGGCGCCGCGCTGTCGGCTCCAGTGCGCGAGCCACTCCTCGAATGTCCGGACCGCTGCGATTTCGGGCACGCGGTTGCGCCCGCTTTGCTCGCACGCCGCGATCGCGACCGCCTGCCAGTGAGTCATCTTCTGCCGCGCGCCCGCCGCGTCCAGACGCACGACTCCGCGCCGGGTCAGCACCGGTTCGATGCGCGCGACGCCGAGCTCGACCGCTTTCTGCACGGTGTAATCCATGCGGGAGCCGCGGGAGATACCTTGCACGAGGGTGAGGGTTAGAGGCGATTCACGCTCCACTGCACGCACGCCTTCGACCCTGACGACCACTTCGCCTCGTGCGATGCGGGTGATCACAACAGAACGCTCGGCGCCGTCACCATTGAATACCGTGAGCGCATCGTCCGGCTTCAGGCGCAGCACGTGCGCGAGGTGATGCGCCTGGGGAGGCGGGAGGCTCACTTCGAGCCCTGTTTCGAGCGGCTGCGGAAGATAGATGCGAGTCAATGGGGTCGTAGTAACTTTTAGGGTCCCGAGCTCGATGTACTGATCCGAGAAACGTTACTACGACCCAATTTTATTATCCACTACGACCCCATTTAGTTATGCATCGAGATGGCTACCCCGTCCGAATCTCTATGCATTTATCCAACCTCAGCGATTGCAGTTGGCTGCACTCTATAGATGATGGCGTCGCAGTCGAATAACCCCAAGCCTGACGAAAGAAGCGGTGAACGCCGCAGGATGATGCGAAAGTCATCGGCTACGGGAGGCTTTGTGAGCGCCTGCAAAGAAGCATAGAATCCCGTTTCCCTTCACTTCCCCCAGCATGATATGCGCATCGTCATTCTTGGCGCCGGGCAGGTCGGTTCCTCGGTCGCCGAGAACCTCGTATCCGAAGCAAACGACATTACCGTCGTCGATATCGACCCCGCGCGGCTGAAGCGATTGCAGGACCGTCTCGATCTGAGGACCGTGACCGGCAACGCCGCGCAACCGGCGGTGCTGGAGCAGGCCGGCGCGCGAGACGCGGACATGCTGCTCGCGGTCACGCAGAGCGACGAGATCAACATGGTCGCGTGCAAGCTCGCCGCCACCATGTTCAACATCCCGACCAAGATCGCACGCATCCGCTCCGCGGACTATCTCTCTCACCCCGAGATCTTCTCGCCGGAGAATTTCGCGGTGGACCATTCCATCTGTCCCGAGCAGGTGATTTGCGACTATATCGCCAAGCTGCTCGAGTTCCCCGAGGCGCTGCAGGTGCTCGAATTCGCGAACGGCAAGGTCAGCCTCGTCGCGGTGCGCGCCTTCCATGGCGGCCCGCTCGTCGGACACGAGCTGCAGGACCTGCGCCGTCACATACCGCAGGCCGACACGCGGGTCGTCGGCGATTTTCCGCCACGACAGCCCGATCGTCCCCGAAGGCAAAACGGTGATCGAGGCGGGCGACGAAGTATTCTTTCTCGCGGCGACCGAGAATATTCGCGGCGTGCTGCGCGAACTGCGGCGCATGGACAAGCCGGTGAAGCGCGTGATGATCGGCGGCGGGGGCAATATCGGCCGGCGCCTAGCCCGCGCGATCGAGGGCAAGTACAGCGTCAAGATCATAGAGTTCAACAAGGCCGGGGCCGAGCGGCTCGCGGCGGAGTTGAACAAGACGCTGGTGCTGGCGGGCGACGTTACCGACGAGGCGTTGCTGGAAAGCGAGAACGTGGGCGAGATGGATGCCTACTGCGCGCTCACCAACGACGACGAAAACAACATCATGTCCTCGTTGCTCGCCAAGCGCCTGGGCGCGCGCAAGGTGATCGCGCTGATCAACCGCAGCTCCTACGTGAACCTCCTCCAGAGCGGCCAGATCGACATCGCTATCTCCCCGGCGCAATCGACCATCGGCACGCTGCTCGCGCACGTGCGGCGCGGCGACTGCGCTGTCGTTCATTCGCTGCGGCGCGGCGCGGCGGAAGCGCTGGAGTTGATCGCCCACGGCGATCCCAGGTCCTCGAAGGTGGTGGGCCGCCGAGTCGAGGAGATCGAGCTGCCCAAGGGCGCCTCGATCGCGGCGCTCGTGCGCCGCCGCGACCGCGTCGGCAGGTCCGGTGAAGAACACAAAGGCGACAATTTCGCCTACGAGGTGATGATCGCCCATCACGACACGATCATTGAGCCGGATGACCACGTGATCGTGTTCGTCGTGAACAAGCGCATGGTGCCACAGGTCGAGAAGCTGTTCCAGGTGGACGTAAGTTTCGTCTAGCATCGTTTCCGCCGTTGCGTCGACGAGTGCGACTGGCTAAAACTGATTTCATATGGCTGATGTGCATTCGACCCCGCGCAAGCTGAGGAGAAGCACATTCTTCGCAAGTTAGGCGGTGCCGGACCCGATCTATTGCGATCCTCTATCGTAGGGTGTCAGGAACCCTAAACTCTAAGGTTCCTGACACCCTCAGGCGTACGCTCGGTCAAGTCGTAATAATTAATGCGTCCAACCTGGCGAGGATTTCCGACAAAGTATCCCGCGCAGGGCGGAGCAAGTTCAGCGAGTAGCGATTCGGGACACTAAGATGGCTTGGCTGCTGGCGGTTTCTCCGGTGCTCGGCATCATCGCGATGGCGATGAGCCTCTCCCATTTGCTGCCGATACTGACTTCCATCGCGCTGCGGGACGGCACGACCGGCGTTTTCATGGGTTCCATGCTGCTCAACTTCGTCGCGGGCTGCGGCTTGTGGCTCCTCACCCGGCGCTTCCGGCGCGAGCTGCAGCTACGCGAAGGGATACTGCTCATCACGCTCGTGTGGGTCGGAGGAGCGTTGTTTGCCTGCCTTCCCCTGCTGCTGGGGCTCGGACTCTCGTTCACCGACGCCTATTTCGAATCGATGTCCGCGTTGACCGCTACCGGCGCCACGCTGCTCGCGAGGCTGGACGGGCTCGCGCCGTCGCTCAACATCTGGCGCGCCGAGCTGCAGTGGCTGGGAGGCATGGGCGTCATCGTGCTGGTGGTGGCGGTGCTGCCAATGATCGGCGTCGGCGGACGCCAGATCTCCAAGGCCGAGATTCCCGGACCGATGAAAGAGGAACAGTTGACGCCGCGCATGACGCAGACCGCCAAGGGACTGTGGACGATTTATTTCGCGATGACCCTCGCCTGCCTCGTCGCCTACTGGCTCGCGGGCATGTCGTGGATCGACGCGTTGATCCACAGCTTCACGACGCTTTCGCTGGGCGGCTTCTCGTCGCACGACGCGAGTCTCGCGTACTTCGACTCGGTAACCATCGAGCTCGTCGCCATCGTGTTCATGACGCTGGCAGGCATCAACTTCGCCACCCATTTCCAGGTGTGGAAATCGAGAAGCGTGGCCCACTACCGCCACGACTCGGAGCTGCCATACTTCCTCGCGGTGCTGGCCGCCAGCGTGGCGGGGGTGACGGTCTTTCTGTCGGTCCACGACACGTACCCCGATTTTTTGACCACGCTGCGCTATGCTCTGTTCAATACGGTTTCGGTCGCGACCAACACCGGATACGCCACCATGGATTACGGCCAGTGGCCGGTGTTCGCGCCGCTCTGGCTCATTTTCCTCGGCACGTTCGTCGCGTGCTCGGGCTCGGCCGGCGGCGGCATCAAGATGATACGTGCGATAGTTCTCTCGCGGCAGATGTTGCGGGAGTTCAACAAGCTTTCGCACCCGGCGGCCGTCACCCCGCTCAAGATCGGCGGACAGGTAGTGCCGAATCAGGTCGTGTTGGCGGTGCTTGCGTTCTTCACGGCCTGGCTCGCGACGCTGGTGGGGGTGACGCTCCTGCTGGCGCTCTCGGGACTGGATGCAATCACTGCTTTCTCGGCCGCCTGCGCTTCGTTGAACAACATCGGGCCGGGACTGCACGAAGTCGGGCCGGGGACGACGTTCGAGGGATTGACCGACTTTCAGACCTGGGTCTGCACGATCACGATGCTGCTTGGGCGGTTGGAACTCCTGACGGTCCTGGTCATCCTCACGCCGGCATTCTGGCGCAAGTAGCATGGGATCGATTATTTCGAAACCGGATAACAAATCCGGACTCGCCGATTCGTCCCTCACCCTGCTCCGCTCGCGATCCAATTTTGCGCGGAGCGCCTCGAAGCTCCCCTCCTTCCGGGAGAGGGGTTGGGGGTGAGGGAAGCAACGTCTGGACGTTGCTCGGGGAGAGCCGCGTAGCACGCGAGGGGCGAGGTTGGGGTGAGGGGTCGAGCGATGTAACGAAGTTACGTTAAGCTCGATAGCGTCACGAGTGAGGACAGCGAAGCGCGTAGCCGAGGCGGGAAACCCAACGAATACAATTCGATCGGCGGGAACGGGGCCCAAGAAGGTTGCCTAACGCCTTTCTGAACCGAAGGGGGAGCTTCCCCCGAATTCTGCTGTCAAAGCGCGAGTCGGGGAGCTCGACTGTCGCGAGCATTGCGCAGGCACTACCGGAGTATGCGACCTGCAGGAAGGCGAAAGGTGTCCGCGGATTGTTAACGGAGGCCACGCTCTTTACAATTACCGTTAAACTGGGCGCGAGGCGCCGGTTCAACAAACTAGCGACTCGGGACACTAGCGCCTAATGCAGAAGATTAATCTTACGCATCACTTCTTGATCGCCATGCCAGCCATGGCGGATCCGCATTTCGCCAAGACGCTGACCTTCATCTGCGAGCACAACGACCAGGGCGCGCTCGGTATCGTCGTCAACCGTCCGATCGAGATGAATTTGCAGACGCTGCTTGAGCAGGTGAGCATTCCGCTCGGACCCGACCAGTTCAAGTCCGTACCTGTGCACTTCGGCGGTCCGGTGCAGATCGACCGCGGGTTCGTGCTGCATATGCCGCTCGGCCAGTGGCAGTCCACTCTCGCAGTGAGCCCGGAAGTCGGGTTGACGACGTCCAAGGATATCCTGCAGGCCGTGGCGCGCGGCGAAGGCCCGCGGCAATTACTCGTCACGCTTGGCTATGCCGGATGGGCGCCGGGACAGCTCGAGCACGAACTTACGCAAAACGCCTGGCTCACCGTGCAAGCGAAGCCGGAGGTCATCTTCGACTTGCGGGCGGAAGAGCGCCTCCCTGCCGCGATGGGCCTGCTGGGTATAGACTTCGCCAGTCTTTCCGAGCAGGCGGGCCACGCATAACTTCAGTTGCCAGTTTCCAGTTGCGAGTTTCCAGTTAAAGACTTGCCCACTAGCAACACTAAAACTCGAAACTCGGAACTCGGAACTCGAAACTCCGCGAGCACCGGAACGGTGCTCGCGTTCGATTTCGGCACCAAGCGCATCGGCGTCGCGGTTGGTGATTTCGAAACCCGGCTTGCCCATCCCCTGACCACCATCGCCCACACGGACAACCGCTCCCGGTTCGATGCCATTGGGCGGCTCATCGCCGAATGGCGCCCGGTGCTGCTGGTGGTCGGCCTGCCGGCGCATGCCGATGGGTCGGCGCATCCGGTGGCGCAGCTCGCACGCCGCTTTACGCAGCGCCTGCGGGGACGTTTCGGCATCGCGACGGAATACGTCGATGAGCGCCTGTCATCCGACGATGCCGGGCGCGCTTTGCGCGCCGCCGGCACGCACGGCAAGCGCCTCAAGGCCGCGCTCGACCCGGTGGCCGCTCAGCGCATCCTCGAATCCTATTTCGCAGGCGCGAAACGGGAGTGACGAGTGTCGCGGGCGAGGGACGAGGGTCGAGGGCAAGAGCGTTCTGTTTTTCTCACTCGACACTCATTTCTCGACACTTCTCACCTCATTCCACCGCACTTTTTCCCCTCGACACTCGACCCTCGACCCTCAATTTATGCTAACCTAGCGCCCCAATCGAATTCGGAAAAAATGCCCGGCAAACCGTTACCTGACGCCGAGCAGTTGCTCAAGGCGCTCACGGAGAGCATGCGGCCCGCGGCGGGGCCTGAGACGGGTTTAATCGGTATCCACACCGGCGGCGTGTGGATTGCGGAACGGTTGCATCACGCCTTCAAGCTCAAAGTCCCGCTCGCCACCATCGACGTCTCGTTCTACCGCGACGACTACGACCAGCGCGGCCTGCATCGCAACCCCAAGCGTTCCGAAATACCGTTCGAGGTCGAAGGACGCGACCTGATTCTCGTGGATGACGTGCTTTACACGGGACGCACGATTCGCGCGGCGCTGAACGAGGTTTTCGACTACGGCCGGCCGGGAAACGTGAAGCTCGCAGCCCTGGTCGACCGGGGCGGCCGCCAACTGCCGATCGCGCCGCAGTTCGTCGGAACGGATATTGAAGTGCCTCGCGGACAGAGCATCGAGCTCACGCGCGACGCGAAGGGACGGCTCTCCCTGGTCCTGCACCAGGAGGAGCCCTGACCGATGTGGTTGAACCCGTCCAACCCGCAGCTCGGCAAGAACGGCGAGCTTCACCATCTGCTGACGCTCGAGGGCCTGCCCGCCGAAATCCTGTGGGAAATCCTCGATACCGCCAGGTCTTTCGTCGGCGTCAAGGTAAAGAAGCTGCCGCTGTTGCGCGGGAAAGGCGGTCTTCAACCTCTTCTTCGAGCCTTCCACGCGCACGCGCACGACCTTCGAGATCGCGGCGAAGCGGCTGTCCGCCGACGTCATCAACTTGAACATCAGCGTTTCTTCCCAGAGCAAGGGCGAGAGCCTGCTCGACACTGTCGACAACCTGTCGGCGATGCACGCCGACATGTTCGTCGTACGGCACAGCGAGAGCGGTGCGCCTCACTTCATCGCGCGTCACGTTGCCCCCGAGATTCACGTGATCAACGCCGGCGACGGGCGCCACTCGCATCCGACGCAGGGCTTGCTCGACGCATATACCATCCGCCATTACAAGAAGGATTTCTCCGAGCCTGCGGGTAGCCATCGTCGGTGACATACTGCATTCGCGCGTGGCGCGCTCTCAGATCCACGCGCTCACCACCCTCGGCTGTCCCGAGATCCGCGTCATCGCGCCGAAAACGCTGCTGCCCTCCGAGGTCGAACGGCTTGGCGTGCACGTCTACAACGACATGCGCCGAGGTCTGAAGGACGTGGACGTCGTCATGATGCTGAGACTCCAGAACGAGCGCATGCAGGGCGCGCTGCTGCCGTCCGCGCAGGAGTTCTACAAGTACTACGGACTGACCGAGGAGAAGCTCGCGGTCGCGAAACCGGACGCGATCGTGCTGCATCCCGGTCCGATGAACCGCGGCGTGGAGATCGATTCCAGTGTCGCCGATGGCAGGCAATCCGTGATCCTGCCGCAGGTCACGTTCGGCATTGCGATCCGCATGGCGGTAATGAGCATGCTGGCGGGTAGTCGCCGGGTCTCGGGTCACGAGTCGCGGGTCAAACCCGACAATCACGGCTCATCGAAAGCGCGAGACTCGTGACTTGTGACTGGTGACTCGCGACTGATTTCATGAAGATCCACATCAAGGGCGGCCGGCTGATCGATCCAAAAAGCGGCTTGGATGCCGTGCACGACGTCCATATCGCCGCCGGCAAGATCGTCGCCATCGGCGAGGCGCCCGCCGGCTACTCCGCCAACCGCGTGATCGACGCGACGGGGCTCGTCGTCTGTCCGGGACTGGTCGACCTCTCGGCGCGGCTGCGCGAACCGGGCTTCGAGTACATGGCGACCCTCGAATCCGAGATGGAAGCGGCCGTCGCCGGCGGGGTAACCAGCCTCGCCTGCCCGCCTGACACCGATCCGCCGCTCGATGAGCCGGGACTGGTGGAAATGCTGAAGTTCCGCGCCAGAAACTTGAATCGCGCCCGCGTCTACCCGGTCGGTGCGCTGACCGAAGGACTGAAAGGCGCGCATCTCACCGAAATGGCGGAGCTCGCGGATGCCGGCTGTGTCGCTTTCTCCCAGGCCGACGCGCCGCTTGCCGACAACGAAGTTTTGCGTCGCGCGCTGCAGTACGCGGCCACGTTCGGCTATGCGGTGTGGCTGCGTCCCCAGGATGCCGCGCTGGCGCACGGCGGCATAGCCCACGACGGGCAAGTCGCCACCCGCCTCGGACTAGCCGCGATCCCGGTGTGCGCGGAAACCGTCGCGCTCTCGACCATTCTGATCCTCGCCCGGGAAACCAGCGCGCGCGTGCACTTCGCCCGGCTGTCCAGCGCGGAAGGCGTCGACATGGTGCGCCAGGCCAAGCGAAGCGGCCTGCCGGTAACTTGCGATGTAGGCGTACACCACGCGCATCTGTCCGAGATGGATATCGGCTATTTCGATTCGAACAGCCATCTCACCCCCCCGCTGCGCAGCGGGCGCGACCGCGATGCACTGCGTGCGGCCCTCGGGGACGGCACGGTCGATGCGATCTGCTCCGACCATACGCCCGTGGATAGGACGTGAAGCAATTGCCTTTCGCCCAGGCCGAAGCGGGCGCGACCGGCCTGGAGCTGCTGCTGCCCTTGACGCTCAAATGGGCCGAAGAAACGGGCCAGCCGACGTCTTTCGGCCTCGGCAAGATCACCTGCGAAGCCGCGCGCGTGCTCAACGTGGACGCTGGGCACATCACTCCCGGTCATGTCGCCGACGTCTGTGTGTTCGATCCGGAGCGTTACTGGAAAGTCGGCCCCGAGACGCTGAAGAGCCAGGGCAAGAACACCCCGTTCACCGGCCTCGAGCTCAAAGGAAAGGTGCGCTGGACCCTCGTCGACGGCCAGGTGGTGTACGAAGCCTAACAGCCCAGTTGCAAGTTTAAGTTTCAAGTTTATTGGTTTTGCCCGGAACTTGAAATGCTGTTCTTGCCCAATTTGATTCACGCTCGAGGTTTATGCTCTCGTATTCAACTTCAACCTCGAAACCTGAAACTCGAATGCCTTATGAACCCTCTGCTCGACTTCTCCGGGCTGCCGCGCTTTCCGGAATTCAAGCCGGAATTCGTGACGCCGGCGGTGGATCAACTGCTCTCGGAAAACCGCGCGTTGATCGAGCGCGTTTCGACTCCTGGGGTGGCCGCCACCTGGGGCGATTTCGTGCAGCCGTTGGAAGATGCGAACGAGCGTCTCGGCCGGGCGTGGGGAGTGGTAGGGCACCTCAATGCCGTGATGAACACCCCGGAGCTGCGGGAAGCATATAACGCGAACCTGTCGAAGGTGACGCAATACTACACCGAGCTCTCGCAGCATCACGGATTGTTCGAGAAATTCAAGGCGCTCAAGGCAAGCGCTCAATTCGAGCGACTCACGCGCGCGCAACGCAAGGTCGTGGAAAACGAGCTGCGTGATTTCCGGCTGGGCGGCGCGGAGCTGTCGCCGGAAGAGAAGGCGCGATTCATGGCGATCCGCGAGAAGCTATCGAAACTTTCGTCGCGCTTTTCCGACAATCTGCTCGACGCGACCAACGCCTTTTCGCACTACTCGACCGATGCGCCCGAGGTAGCCGGAATACCGGAGGACGTGCTGCAGGCGGCGCGGGAGGCCGCGCAGGCCGAAGGCAAACCCGGCTGGAAATTCACGCTGCATGCGCCCTCGTACCTGCCGGTCATGCAGTACGCGGAGAACCGGGCCCTGCGCGAGCTGATGTACCGCGCCTACGTGACCCGCGCGTCCGAATTCGGCAAGCCGGAATGGGACAACTCCGCTCTCATCGCGGAAATAGTTGAGCTACGCCAAGAGCTCGCGCGCCTTCTGCGCTTCACGAATTACGCTGAATACTCGCTCGAGCCCAAAATGGCCGAGTCGCCGCGGCAGGTGCTCGAGTTCCTCGACGAGCTCGCCGCGCGGGCGAAGCCTTACGCGGAGCGCGATCTCGAGGAGTTGACCGGTTTCGCGCGTGACGAGCTCGGTCTGGACCGCCCACAGGTATGGGACCTTGCCTACGTTTCCGAGAAGCTGCGAGTAGCGCGCTATGCCTTCTCCGACCAGGAAGTGAAGCAATATTTTCCGGAGACGAAGGTGCTTCCCGGCATGTTCCGACTGGTGGAAAGGCTCTACGGGCTGCATATCGAACCCGAGCAGGCCCCGGTATGGCATCCGGAGGTGCGTTTCTTCGCCATCCGGGACCGCGACGGGGCGCTGATCGGGCAGTTCTACGTCGACCTCTACGCGCGGCCCTCCAAGCGCGGCGGGGCGTGGATGGACGAAGCCATCACCCGCCGCCGCAAGGAGGGTCGGTTGCAGACGCCCGTCGCCTATCTGAACTGCAACTTCTCCGCTCCCGTCGGGGGCAAGCCGGCGCTGTTCACGCACGACGAGGTCACGACACTGTTTCACGAGTTCGGCCATGGACTGCACCACCTGCTCACGCGCATCGAAGTGCTCGGCGCCGCCGGCATCAACGGCGTGGAGTGGGACGCGGTTGAGCTGCCCTCGCAATTCATGGAGAACTTCTGCTGGGAGTGGGAAGTGCTCGCCCCGATGACCGGCCACGTCGACACCGGCGCCGCGTTGCCGCGCGCGTTGTTCGACAAGATGCTGGCCGCCAGGAATTTTCAGAGCGGGATGCAAACCGTGCGCCAGATCGAGTTCGCGCTCTTCGATCTGCACCTGCACTCCGATCACGACCCGCGCGGGCCGAAATCCGTGCTCCAGCTCCTGGAAGAAGTGCGCACGCGCGTGGCGGTGGTGTTTCCTCCTGCGTACAATCGCTTTCCGCACAACTTTTCGCACGTCTTCGCCGGCGGCTATGCGGCTGGCTATTACAGCTACAAGTGGGCCGAGGTGCTCTCCGCGGATGCTTACAGCCTGTTCGAGGAGAACGGCGTGCTCGATCGCGCCACTGGCGCGCGCTTCTGGGACGAGATACTCGCCGTGGGCGGGAGCCGCCCGGCGCTCGAGTCTTTCATCGCTTTCCGTGGGCGGGAACCCAAGATGGACGCGCTGCTTAGGCATAGCGGCATGAGCGGCGGAGCAGGGGCCCCGACCGCTTAGGTCGGGGATGTGACCCGCGAAGGACGCTGGGCCGCCGACAGCGAGATCTCAGTTTTCCGAGCAACCATCCGAGGCGGCGGCATGAGCGGCGGAGCAGGATCGGCGCAACGTTGAGCAGGGATCGGCGTACGTGGAGCAGGGACCCGCTTGCGGGATGCGACCGTGCAGTCGATCAATGGCGCGTCGTGCACACATGCCGATCCAGCGCGCCGCCGGGGGTCAGATCCCAGAGGGTCCCTGTTCCGCCCCTCGACGCGCCCCGACGACGCCGTAACGTCGGGGATGCGCACGAACTCGAGAGACCGAAGCAGAGGCGGCGGCATGGGGAATCAGCGTGATATCCGACTTTGCCGCAGGATGGGCGAAGTGCTACATTGCAGCGCATAAGCTCTGCCAAGGTGAGGCTATGAAGCAAATTCTGATGTTGATCGTCATGTTAGCCGCAACGAGTGCGCTCGGTGCCGCTCAGCTCTACCGGTGGGTGGACGACAAGGGCACCGTGGAGTACCCGGGACACTCCGCCGCCTCAAAACGCCAAAAAGGTCGAGGAACGCCGTATCGGTGGCAATACCATACAGACTTCCACGCCGTCGTATAGCGCTCAGCAGGCCGCGAAGAATTTCCCGGTAACGCTGTGGGCGTACGACTGCGGCGATCCGTGCAACAACGCGCGCGCGCATCTCGCCCGGCGAGGCGTGCCCCACGCCGAAAAAGATCCCCGGCAAGATCTCAAGGCGTTCGAAAAGCTGACCGGCAGCACCGGCGTGCCGGTGCTTTACGTGGGATCTTCCCGGCTCACGGGTTACCTCGAAAGCGACTGGGACAACACGCTCGACTCCGCCGGCTATCCCAGAACTGCAGCGGCGTCCGGGGTCAAACCTACGCCGAAGCCGGTAGCCAAGACAGGGGAGGAACCAACGCCCACTGTGGAGCAAAAGCCGGCGCCTGCAGACAAGCCGGTCGCGGCGGCCCCGGATCGTTCGGTGCCGTACCCCAAACCATCCGTCCAGCCAGGTCAAGCCGCGAGCAAGTAAGTCCACGAAGGAAGGGGCCCCTTCCCCGCCGCTCGTTTCTCGCGGAGTAGGTTCATCGTGCGACGGGGGTGCGGGGGACGGGAAGGCTAAGGTGTCAGGAACCCTAAACTCTAAGGTTCCTGACACCTTCGGGCCCGCGCTCCCCCTCCTATTTCGGCCAGATCCTCCGTCCCACGGCCGGCGAGCACGGGGCGTGCACGAGCTGCGGCAGGATGCGCGCGGTCCACGACGCCGCGTCATGCGCTTGCTCCTCGTGGGGAATGAAGTGCTGCTCGCGCGCTTCCAGTGATGTGTATTCGTACAAAACGGAGTGTTTCCCCCAACCGGCGGCTGCCAGGAGCTTGCGTGCGCCGATGCAGCCCGGCATCGCAGCCATGAACGGCAGCCGGTGCTGTGCGTACCACGCGCCGACGTCGTCCTCGATCTTGTAGCTCGCCACGTTGAAGTTACCCATCTGAATGAACGGACCCGGCGTGATGCCCGGCCCGCGCTGCGCGACGTCGGGCCCATCCACGCGGGTCTCCTCGGCAAAGACGCAAGGATAAGCCTGCTGCCGGAGGCCGATCATCCTCCGCGACAGCGCATCCTGCCGCTCCTTGAGTTGTCCGGGGCTGGGATTGAGGAAAGTGTGGGCCGAGAGTCCACCGAACAGCGCGAGAAATCCGCTCCCGCGGCCGAGGTCTGGCTCCTTGGCATGCGCGAGCCCGTCCACGACCTTCTGAAATCTCGGCCCCCCGTGACCCAGTTCGAAGTGCGCCGCCCATAGGTAGCCCGGCCGCGACAGTTTCTCCGGGATGTGCGTGCTATGGAACCAGTCCATGTACTCCGACCGCATGCTGCGATCTTCAGGCAGCTCGTACCAGATGGCCCAGATGCCTCGATCCATGGGTTTGGCCTCCAGATTGCCTCACACGCGGGGCGGCTAGGGGATTTCCCGGTCGAATGTAGGGAGTTTCCCTGATATCAAGTGGGCGGGGCTTCAAATAGTATCGATTCAATGTCGATCTACCAAAAATTACCCGGAAGCGGCCGGCGGAACCGCCTTCCGCAGGCGCCCGGGAGCGGGTTTCGCGGAACCTGCGTCGCCGGTCAGAGTTGTTCTTCCAGCGTGAACTCGATCACGCTTCAACCTTGACGCCTTTCCAGAATGCAACGTACCCCTCTATGTTCTGAGCTGCCGCCTTCGGCGCCGGGTAGTACCATGCGGCATCTTTGTTCACCTTTCCGTCCGCTGCCACGTCGTAGTAGGAGGCGATGCCCTTCCAGCCGCAGGTCGTGTGCGTTTCGCTCGGCTGGAGCAACTCGTGCTTTACCGCGTCGGGAGGGAAGTAATGGTTGCCCTCCACGATCTCGCAACGGTCGCTCTCCGCGATGATTACGCCATTCCAGGTAGCGCGTGCCATTGGTGTCAAATCTCCTGTGAAGCGAGGCGGGTACTCTGTAGAATGTTGGCTCGGGGTTGGGTTTTCCCCAGGGAGGGAAGAAGTGAGAGTTTACGCCTTGTTTACCGGCGCCGTGGTGGGCGGCGCCCTCAGCTTGTGCGTCCCGCTGGCCGGCGCCAACGAGGACGCTTTCAAAACCGCGCTCAACTACACGGTGCAGGTCCGGGCGACGGTGCCCGTCCCGTTCGACGGCGACCGCAAAGGCTCCGGGCTCGGTGCCGGCTTCGTCGTGGATGCGGCCCGTGGCTGGATCATGACCAACGCCCATGTCGTGGGGCGTTCGCCATCGCGCGTGGAAGTGGCTTTCCACGGCCAGGACTTCGCGGAAGTGGCGAAGATCTACGTGGACCCCTTCCTCGACCTGGCGATCGTGCGCGTGGCCGATCGCAACCTCACCAAAGACATCCAGGCGCCGCGGCTGGAATGCGGTTCGCTGCCGCACGTCGGCCATCCCGTCGGCGCGTTCGGCCATCCGTGGCGGCTGCAATTCACCGGCACCCGCGGAATCATCTCCGGCGTCACCGCGAAATATCGCACCGAGCTGCTGCAGACCGACGCGCCGATCAATCAGGGCAATTCGGGCGGACCGCTCATCAGCCTGGAAAACGGCCGCATCGTCGGCATCAACACGGCCGGAATCCGCGGCGCCCAGAACACCAATTTCGCGGTGGCGAGCAAGTACGCGTGCCGCATCCTCGAACTGCTGCAGAAAGATCAGGATCCGTCTCCTCCCGACCTGCATCTCGTGTATTTCCGGGATATCGACAGCCGCAAGGAGCTGCGCGTCGCGCGCAGCTACGGCGGCGAAGAAACGCTTAAACTCGTTCCGGGCGATGTCATCAAGCAGGTGATGGGCGTGGACGGAGCGATCGAGAACGAAACCCAGCTCCTGCACGCGCTGCGCGGGCGGCTTGCCGAATCGAGCCTGAAAGTGGTGCGCTCCGGCCAGGAGACCGTGGTCTCGGGCTTGAAACTGCCGATGCGCCGCGTCCTTGAAACGCGCGGCGTCTACGCTTCCGGCGTGCTGTTCGGCCCGATCGCGATACGTGATGCGGCCGAGTTCGGCGCGCCCGGCCTGATGGTCCACCATGTCGAGTCCGGCTCGCTCGGCGAATCCCAGGAAATCGAGAAATCCGACCTGCTCGAGGCGGTCGACGGCGAGCCCGTGCGCGACCTGGAAGCGCTCTACGCCAAGCTGGAGGAAGCGAGCCAGACCCGGCGCCGGCTGACGATGACCTTCAAGAAGTTCTCCGGGGGCGACGCGCTGTTTTCCTATACCCAGCGCAGGCTGTCGGTTTCGCAGCTTCGCATGATCGGACCCCAGCCCGCCACGCGGAGCGCGGAAGCGCCGAGCGAGCAGGCAGAATCTCTGCAGCCGTCACCGCTCAGCTACTAGCTAATCTGACTTTTTGTCGGCGCTGATTCCCAGCTCCTGAATCTTGCGAGTCAGAGTATTGCGCCCAAGGCCGAGCAGGTGCGCGGCTTCGATGCGCCGCCCGCCCGTGTGATTCAACGCCCTCACGATGAGGGCCTTTTCGAACCGGCGCGCAAGATCGTCCATGATGCCGGTCTCGCCGCGGCTGAACAGAAGTTCCACTTCCTTTTCGAGCGCCGCAGCCCAGTGCTGCGGCGTTGGCCCCGCCGCCTCTGCCCGTAATTCGGGCGGCAGATCCTTGACCTCGATAGTGGCCGCCGGGGCCATGACCGTGAGCCAGTGGCAGAGGTTCTCGAGCTGCCGCACGTTTCCCGGAAAGTCCTGGGCAGTCAGATATTTCAGGGTCGCTTCCGACATGCGCTTGGGATCGACGCCGAGGTCATGCGCGCTCTTCGCGAGAAAATGGCGCGCGAGCAGGGGCACGTCCTCGCGCCGCTCCCGCAGCAGCGGCAACCGCAACCGGATGACGTTGATCCGGTGAAACAGGTCCTCGCGGAACAGGTTCTGCTTCACGCGCGCTTCGAGATTCTGGTGGGTGGCCGCGATGACTCGGACGTTGGCCTTGATCGGCTGGTGCCCGCCGACCCGGTAGAAGTCGCCGTCGGACAGCACGCGCAGCAGCCGCGTTTGCAGCTCGGGCGGCATGTCCCCGATCTCGTCGAGGAAGAGCGTCCCGCCCTCCGCCTGCTCGAAGCGCCCGCGCCGCATGCTCTGCGCCCCGGTAAAAGCGCCACGCTCGTGTCCGAACAGCTCCGACTCGAGCAGCTCGCGGGGAATCGCCGCGGTGTTGATTGCAACGAAGGGTCTTTCGGCGCGCGGACTGTGGCGGTGCAGCGCGCGTGCCACCAGTTCCTTGCCGGTCCCGGACTCCCCGGTGATCAGCACCGTCGCCTGAGACTGGGCGAGCCGACCGATGGCTCGAAACACTTCCTGCATCGCAGGCGCCTGCCCGAGTATCTCGGGCCCGGCCTCCGGAACGTGGCCCCCGCTCTCCTGCCGCATGCTCTCCTGCATCGCCCGGCGGATCAGCTCGACCGCGTAGTCGACGTCGAAAGGCTTGGGCAGGTACTGGTACGCGCCGCCCTGGAAAGCGCTCACCGCGCTCTCCAGATCCGAGTAGGCCGTCATGATGATCACCGGGAGATCGGCATGGCGCTCCTTCGCCCTCTGCAGCAGCTCGAGGCCCGAGTCGCCGGGCATCCGGATGTCGCTCACCACCACCTGCGGCGTCTCGGTTTCAAGCTCTGCAAGCGCCTCCTGTGCGGAGGAAAACGTCTTGAACGCGATGTTCTCGCGGGTAAGCGCTTTCTCGAACACCCAGCGGATCGAGCGGTCGTCGTCGATGATCCAGACCGGCTTCATCTTGAGGGATGAGGAATGAGGGATGAAGGATGAGGGAGATGCGACACCGGCAAAAGCGGATCCCACCATGACTTGCTCCGGGTAGGTACAAATTGGAAATTGAGGGCATGGAGAAGTCTCATGCGATTCTCCCGTTCTTTCTCTCCGCCCTCATCCGTCCGCCCTCCTCCCTGTTTTCGGCGGCCGGCAGCAGGATCGTGAAACAGGTGCTGCCCGGTACACTTTCGAAGGAAATGACGCCGTGGTGCTGGTTAACGAAGTTTTGCGCGAGCGTGAGCCCCAAACCGGTGCCGCCATCGCGCCCGGACACCAACGGATGAAAGACGCGCTCGCGGAGTTCCTCGGCTATGCCGGGCCCGGTGTCGAAAATTTCCACCGCGACGACATGGCGGTGGCGCCGGCGCGCGAGCGTCACCTGTCGCACCACGCGCGTGCGCAACGTGATTTCGCCGTGCCCGCCGGAGGGCAGCTTCGCGCCCCCGCCCATGATCGCTTGCGCGGCGTTGCGCACCACGTTGAGCACTGCCTGAATCAACTGCTCCTTGTCACCGTTCACGAGCGGAAGACTGACATCGTAGTCGCGGACGATTGCGATGCCCCGCGGAAACTCCGCGTTGATCAGGCTGCGCACGCGCTCCAGCACCTCGTGCACATTGAGCGGGGCGGCCCGCGGCAGGCGATGCGGCGTGAGCATGCGGTCCATCAGTGACTGAAGCCGATCGGCTTCCTTCATGATGACCTGTGTGTATTCGTGCAGGCTGGGGCGCTCCAGCTCGCGGTCGAGCAGCTGCGCCGCGCCACGAATTCCACCCAGCGGATTCTTGATCTCGTGGGCCAGATTGCGGATCAGCTCGCGGTTGGCCTGCGAAAGATTCAACATGCGTTCCTCGCGCGCGATCTTGATTTGCTGCTCGATGTGGCGGAATTCGAGCAGCATCATTTCCTGCGGCAGTTCTCCATCCGGCAGATCGAGCGGGGTCACCGTACATGAAACGTGCAGCCGGGAATGTCCGCTCGGCCGTACTTCGAAATCGTGCTCGGTGTAGCTCGTGTTGTTGGCGCGGGCGTAGCCGATGGCGGCGTTCAGCACGCCGTCGTCGGGGAACAGCTTGTTCAGGCCGGATCCGGCCATGTTGTTGCTGCTCACTTCGAAAAGATTCTCCGCGGCGGGATTCATGTAACGCACGGCCAGCTTCGCATCGACCAGCACCACCGCAGTCGCCAGCAAGTCAAGACCGGAGAGCGCTCGGGGGGTCATTTCGGACAGTCCATTGCTGAGCCGAGCAAGAACCGGGCCAAGGCGGGAACTACAGTGGACACGGGCCGGGGCCGCGTAGCGCGCCAGCGGTGCGGGACTATCTCCCGCCGCTCATCTCCCGCTTCAGGCTGGCGATGTTGTCCTCGTGGAGCTTGACCTTCTTCTTGTAGGGCTCGAGGCGGTCGAGCACCCGCTGATAGTTGCGCTCACTACCCAACCGCACCGCTTCCTGCTCCGCCAGCTCTTTGCGGGCCTGATCGAGCAGTTTTTGCTCGCTGGAGAGTTCGTTCTCGAGGATCCTGCGGCGATCCTGGTCGCGCTGGCGCTGCATATCGGCGTCTACGCGGGGAAAGGACGATGGCGTAGGCGCAGCCGCGGATTTGCCTTGTGACTGCGCCTTGGCCGCAGGGGCGGATATCGTGTTGGGGGGGCCAAGATTCATCGCTTTGCAGCCCTTGGCTTTGGCGGTCTTCAGGTTGTCGGTGAACAGCTTGTTGCCGTCCTTCTCGATGCACTCGTAGATCTCCGCGTACACGGCGGAGGACAGTATCAGAAACCAGGTCAAGATCAGGCTACGCATCAATGGTTTCAATATCGTCCTTTATCCCGCAATAACGACCGAACGGGCGTCCGGTTGACCGATGCAATGTTCGTCTTGATCCTAAGTCTATGTCAGGAAATCGAAATTATCAATGCACTCGAATGGTGCGCCAGGAATTAGCCGGTCGTCGCCCGGCTGATCCCAACCATAAAACAACGAAGGGCGGGGGTGACCCGCCCTCCAGATCCCACTCCGCAAACATGCGGGCTAAAGGCTGTAATACATCTGGAACTCGAGCGGATGGGTGGTCATGCGGAAGGCCGTCAGCTCCTCCTCCTTGAGCGCGACATACGCATCCAGCATATCGTTGGAGAACACACCGCCGCGAGTAAGGAAGTCGCGGTCCTTATTGAGCTCCTCCAATGCCTGCTCGAGCGAATGGCACACCTTGGGCACGCTCGCGGCGAGTTCGGGCGGCAGGTCGTAGAGATTCTTGTCGACCGGGTCGCCGGGTTTGATCTTGTTCTGTATGCCGTCGAGTCCTGCCATCAACATAGCGGTGAAGGCGAGATACGGGTTGGTCGTCGGGTCGGGGAAGCGCACCTCGATGCGGCGCGCCTTCGGGTTGGACACCAGCGGCACCCGCACTGCGGCCGAGCGGTTGCGCGAGGAATACGCAAGGTTGATCGGCGCTTCGAAGCCCGGCACCAGCCGCTTGTAGGAATTGGTCCCTGGGTTGGTAATGGCGTTCAACGCCTTGGCGTGCTTGAGGATCCCGCCGATGTAATGCAGCGCCAGCTCGGACAGACCGGCATAGCCGTTACCGGTGAACAGATTATTCCCGCCCTTCGCCAGCGATTGATGCACGTGCATTCCCGAGCCGTTATCGCCTACGACGGGCTTCGGCATGAAAGTCGCGGTCTTGCCATAGGAATGCGCGACGTTATGCACGGCGTACTTGAGGATCATCATCCAGTCGGCGCGTTTCACGAGACTGTTGAACTTGGTGCCGATCTCGTTCTGCCCCATGGCGCCCACTTCGTGGTGGTGCACTTCGCACTCCACGCCCATCTCCTGCATCGCGAGCACCATCGCCGAGCGAATATCCTGCAGGGAATCGACCGGCGGCACCGGGAAGTACCCGCCTTTGATCGGAGCGCGGTGGCCCATATTGCCGCCCTCGAACTCTTCGCCGGAGGACCACGGCGCTTCTTCCGACTTGATCTTGTAGAACGCCTGGCCCATCTCGATCTTCCAGGTCACCGAATCGAAGATGAAGAACTCGGGCTCGGGCCCGAAGAACGCCGTGTCGGCGATGCCGGTGGATTTCAGGTAGGCCTCGCCGCGCTTTGCGATCGAGCGTGGATCACGGTCATAGCCTTTGCCGTCGGAAGGCTCGATCACGTCGCACGTGAGCAGCAGCGTCGGCTCGTCGGTGAAGGGATCCATGCGGGCGGAATCCGGATCCGGCACGAGCGTCATGTCGGAAGCTTCGATGCCCTTCCAGCCCGCGATCGATGAGCCGTCGAAGAAATGACCATCGGTGAACTTATCGTTGTTAAACGCCGATACCGGCACCGAGACATGCTGCTCCTTGCCACGCGTGTCGGTGAAGCGCAGGTCGACGAACTTCACCTCGTTGTCCTTGATCATTTTCAATATGTCGGCGGCGGCAGCGGTGGCCATGGGTTCTCCCTATGATTGTCGAAGCAGAAAGTTGAAATCAGGACTTCCGGTGCAGCAGAAAGTATGCCAAGGTTTTTTTTGCGAAAGGCATTGTGCCATAAGGGATTTACGGGCTACAACCGTGTCGCGACGCACCATTATGGTGCGAGAAATTGCAGGGCGCACCAATAGGGTGCAAAAGGATTTTGTCCCCGAATCCAGTAAAATCAGGCTTCATTTCCACCGATACAGCGCCGTTGCGGCCGCGCCCCTTCTTTCCCCGCCTTTTCACGCACAACCATGACAGCCAACGAAATCCTCAAAATTGCACGCCAGCGTGCAGAAGAAATGGGGCTGCCGTACAACGGCGCGCTTACGCCGCAGGAGGCGCATGAGATCTGGCGCAATACGCCCGGCGCAAAACTCGTCGACGTGCGCACCCGTGCCGAGTGGGACTATGTCGGTCGAATTCCCGGTGCCGTGGAGGTCGAATTGCTGACGTATCCCGGCAATCGTCCGAATTCTGCGTTTGTAGCCGAGCTTGAGCATCAGGTAAACAAAGAAGCGCCCGTGATGTTCATCTGCCGCAGCGGCGGCCGCTCGCATAATGCGGCGCTGCTCGCGAAGCAGGCCGGTTACGCCGACTGCTACAACGTGCTCGAAGGCTTCGAGGGCGACAGGGACGAGAGCGGGCATCGCAACACCAGAGGCGGTTGGCGTTTCGGGGGGCTGCCCTGGACTCAAAGCTAAGGATGAAAGAAAAAACGTAGAGCAGGTCGTCCTCCGCCTCCGCCTTCCGCCTTCCGCCTTCCGCCTTCACGCCGACCAGTGCACGAGGCCGGTGTACGCCGTGCCGAGCACGATCAAGCCAAACGCGATGCGATACCAGGCGAAGATACTGAAATCATGCCGGCTGATGTAGCGGATCAGCCAGCGCACACAGAGGAAAGCCGAAACGAAGGAGACGAAAAAACCAACCGAGAAAATTCCGATGTCGCTCGAGTTGAACAGTGTCCGGTGTTTATAGAAATCATAGGCGCCCGCCGCAACCAGCGTCGGCACTGCGAGAAAAAAAGAAAACTCGGTGGCGACGCGGCGCGAAAGACCGAATAGCATTCCGCCGATGATCGTCGCACCGGAGCGCGAGGTGCCCGGAATCAGCGCAACCGACTGCGCAAGTCCTACCTTGAGCGCATCCTTCCATGTCATCTGGTCGACGTCCTCCACCACCGACCGCCGCGGGGAGCGCTCCACCCAGAGGATGATCACGCCCCCCACGATGAAGGCAAGCGCGACCGGAACCGCGTGGAACAGGTGCTGCTTGATCACGCTTCCGAAGGCGAGCCCGAGCACGGCGGCCGGGATGAAAGCCACCACGAGGTTCATGGTGAAGCGCTGGGCGACAGGATCGTCGAGCAGTCCCGCGATGACGCGGGTAAAACGCGCCCGGTATTCCCACACCACCGCCAGCATGGCGCCGCTCTGGATCACCATCTCGAACACCTTGGCTTTCTCGCCGGTATAGCCCAGTAGCTGCCCGGCGATGATCAGGTGCCCGGTGCTGGAGACCGGCAAGAATTCGGTGAGGCCTTCGACGACGCCGAGAACGACGGCTTTGAGAAAGAGCGCGAGGTCCATGCGCGCGCTATTTTACGCGACACGCGGCGGATAAGCAGTTGGGAGTAAGCGAATAGCTGGTGCGCGGTAATTAGAGGTCAATTCAGAAATAGTTTATTGCGACTTGAGCGAGCGTACGAAGGTGTCAGGAACCTTAGAGTTTAGGGTTCCTGACACCCTTACGATAGAGGATCGCAAGAAATTGAGCGCGGCACCGACCAACTTGCGAAGAATGTGTTTCTCCTCAGCCTTGCGCGGGGTCGAATGAAAATTACAAAATTTATGAAATCAGTTGGCTAGTCTGCCCACCGCAAACTTTGCCTACTCGTATCTGAGCGCTTCTATGGGCAGCAAGCGCGACGCCTTGCGCGCGGGATAGAACCCGAAGAACACGCCGATTGCGGCGGCGAAGCCGACCGCGAGCACGATAGATTCGGGCCTGAGCTCCACGCGCCATTCGGCGAAATGGGCAATTGAGTACGAACTGCCGACGCCAAGGACGATTCCGATCAGGCCTCCGATCAGAGCCAGCGTCACCGCCTCCACCAGGAATTGCGTGAGGATATCCCGGGAGCGGGCGCCGACCGCCATCCGCAGGCCGATCTCCCGGGTACGCTCGGTCACCGACACCAGCATGATGTTCATGATGCCGATGCCGCCCACCATCAGCGAAACCGAGGCGACCGCCGCAAGTAGCAACGCCATCACGCGGCTCGACTCTTCCTGCGTCTGCAGCACCTCCGACAGGTTGCGCAGATTGAAATCGTCGTCCTGCCCGGGCTGGAGCCGGTGGCGCTGCCGCATGAGGCTGCGGATTTGCTCTTCCGCCTCTTTCATGTCCTCGCCGTCGCGCACCTTGATCGAAGTCGAACCGACCGAGCGCTGCTTCGCCGTTGTGCCCCCCAGCACCCGGTTACGCGCGGTCGAGATCGGCATCAGGATGATGTCGTCCTGGTCCTGCCCCATCATGTTCTGTCCCTTGCGCCCCAGCGTGCCGATCACCATAAAGGGCACTTTGCGTATGCGGATCGTTTGACCGATCGGGTCGCTGTCGCCGAACAGGCTGCGCGCCACCGTTTCGCCCAGCAACGCCACCTTGGCAGAGCCCGTGAGGTCGGAGGTTTCGAACATCTTGCCGGTTGCGACCACCCAGTTGCGGGCCTCGAGGTATTCGGGCGTCACGCCGAAGAAAACGGTGGACCAGTTGTTGCCGGCGGCGACCACCTGACCGGTGCCGCGCAGCGTGGGCGCCGACGCCTGCACCATCGGGAGCTCGCGCTGGATGGCGTACGAGTCGTCCTCGGTGAGGCTCGAGCGGGAGCCTGCGCCCATGCGCACGCCGCCCGCCGTCACCGATCCCGGCGACAAGATGATCAGATTGGTGCCGAGGCCCTTGATCTGCTCTTCGACGCGCGCCTGCGCACCGGATCCGACAGCGATCATCGTGATCACCGCCGCAACGCCGATGATGATGCCGAGCATCGTCAGCGTGCTGCGCAGCTTGTTCACGCGCAAAGCGCGCAAGGCTATGCGCATGCCCATTAGCCAGTTCATGCCGCGCGTCCTCTGTTAAGTTGTCGCAATCCGCAGGTCATCAAGTCGGACGCCCAAGGTCCTTCACGGGTCGCATCCCCATAATGGGGCCCCTGCTCCGCCGCTCATGCCGCTTCCTTCTGAAGTGCTGCAGCATCGCCTGGGCATCGGCAGGCTGCGCGTTGCGCTGGTCGTCCACTACGTGCCCGTCACGAAACCCGATGACGCGGGAAGCGAAGGTTGCGATATCGTGCTCGTGGGTGACCAGCACCACGGTCATCCCGCCGCGGTTCAACTGCTGCAGCAGGCCCATCAGCTCGAAGCTCGTGCGCGTATCGAGCGCGCCGGTCGGCTCGTCGGCCAGTATCAGCACCGGGTCGTTGACGAGCGAGCGGGCGATCGCTACGCGCTGCTGCTGGCCGCCGGAGAGCTGGGAAGGATGATGGTCCGCGCGATCGGCGAGACCGACTTCCGCGAGCCGCGCTAGAGCACGCTTCCGGCGCTCCTCCTTCGGGGTGTCGCCGTAGAGAAGCGGCAGCTCGACGTTCTCGACGGCCGGGGTACGCGGCGAGCAGATTGAAGTTCTGGAAGACGAATCCGATACTGCGGTTGCGTATCGCCGCCAGCGCGTCGCCAGAAAGCTGGAAACCTTTTCCCCCGCGAGGAAGTACTCGCCGCTGGTCGGCGCGTCGAGACAGCCGAGCAGGTTCATGAACGTGGATTTGCCCGACCCCGACGGCCCCATCACCGCGACGAACTCGCCCGCCGCGATCTCGACCGAAACGCCGCTCAGCGCCGTAACCGGACTGGCCTCCATTCCGTAGACCTTGGTCAGTCACGGGTGACGATGAGGGGTTCTGCCATGATGCTGAATGGGTCATCATGAATTAAAACGGCGAAGCGCGGGCCGCCCTTCTGGGTGATGCGCAGGCTTCGCCTTGCGCCGCATCGCTCGCGTCCCGACGATGACCTGCGACGCCTTCCGGCAACTCGCCGCTCACGAGCTCGCTGTAGGTTCCGTCCGTGAGACCGGTGCGCACGCTCACTCCTTTGGGCTTGCCGTCTTCGCTCGGGAACCCAGACGCGGCCGCTCGTCACCTGGCGTCCCGACCCCGGCCGGCTGGCCGCCATCATCTCTTCGTAGCGCTTGCGCTGCTCGGGCGTGAGCATCTCGGCGATGCGCTCCCGCTGTTCGGCGCGCATCGCCTCGGCCTGTTTGCGGCGCTCGCCCTTGTCTTCGGCGTCGATCCCGCGCATCTTGTCGCGCGATTCCTTCATGATCGCCTCCAGCCGCGTCTGCTGCTCGGCGTTAAGCCGAGTTCCTTGACGAGCCTTTCGCGCATGGCGTCCCCGCCCGCTCCACCGCGCCCTTTGCCCGCTCCCTTGCCCCCTCCTTTACCTTCTTCTGACGGCGCCGGTGCGCCGGCAGGTTCGGCGGCAGCGACGGTCTCGCGCGCCTCCACCGTGGCACCCGCCGGGCGGAAGCGCAGTGCCGAGTTCGGCACCTTGAGCACGTTTTCGCGCGTCGTCCACCACGATGCGCACGTTCGCGGTCATGCCCGGAAACAATCTCAGATCGGGGTTCGAAGTGGCGATGATCGCGCGTGTAAGTCACGACGTTCTGGACCACCTGCGCCGCTTTGCGCATCTGCGACACGGTGCCGTTGAAACACGCGCCGGGGAAAGAATCGACCGTGAAGGTCGCCTGCTGCCCGACCCGGATGCGGCCCACCTCGGCTTCGTCGATGGAGGTCTCGACCTGCATCTGGCGCAGATCCTGGGCGATGATGAAAAGCTCCGGCGCCTGCAGGCTCGCCGCGACGGTCTGCCCCGGCTCCACGGATTTCTTCACGACGATGCCGTCCACGGGCGCGCGTATGGTGGTCGTTCTCGAGGTCCACCCGCGCCTGCGCGAACTGCGATTCGCGCTGCTTCACCAGCGCCTCGACATTGCGCACCTGCGCCTCGCCCGCGGCGAGCTGCGCCTGCGCGGTCTTCAACTGCTCGCGCGCCCGTCGAACGCGGCCTGCGCCTTGTCGAGCACGGCCGCGGAGACGAAGTTCTTCTCGTAGAGACTCTTGTTGCGCTGAAATTCGCGCTCGGCATCGGCGAGAATGACCTTGGCCCGCGATATTTCCGCCTGCAGCGCGGCCACGTTGGCGCGTTGCGTCAGTGCCGTCGCCCGGGCGGCGTCGACGTCCGCCATCGCCTGAGTAACGCGCAGCTGGAAGGACTGCGGATCGATGCGCGCGATCAATTGCCCTTTCTTCACCTCGAGTTGAAGTCGACGAGAAGCTCCTTGATCTGCCCCGAAACCTGGGAGCCGACCTGGACCGCGGTCACGGGATTGACCGTGCCTGTAGCGGACACCGCGGCGGTGATGGTGCCGCGCTCGACTTTGGCGAGGCGGAAATCGGCGGTGGAGGCGAACGGCTCTTTCCACCAGACGTACGCCCCGCCGCGCCGCGGCGAGCAGCAGCACGACGCCAATGGCGTACGCAAGTGCCGCTTCTGTTCATAGCTGATTTAGACCGCGCGCTCAATGCGGATTCTACCGGCGACCGCTCGACAATGCGCTGGACCAGGGCGGTAATTTCTGTAACGGCGGATTACGGCGCGCGACCGGAGTCTTGTATGGCGGCGCGAGTCTGGAGCACTGCGCGATTGCCTGGAAAAACAGGCCCGTTTCGACAGTTGAGTGATCAGGGCGGCGCCTGACGGCCGATTGAGATCCGCTTGTTGATCGTGCAGGTGCCGAGTCGCGCACGGCGTAATCGAGGCGTCCCGCGCGGCGCCTCGCGCACCCACTCCCCGCATATCCCTCGAGCGCATCGAGCAGCAGCAGGCGCGGCCGAGCATGCCCCGGCCTTCAGCTCCTTGCCGATCGCTTCGGCACGCTGGATCGAACGCGTCGGGCGGCGGCGCCGGTTCGCGACCCATGGAAGCGGCGAGCAGCACGGCTCGCCAGGTGCGAAAAGAGAGCGCGACATCCTGCTCCTGAACGACGCCCCTCAGAAGCTCGCCTCGCTCGACGGCATCGCGATCTGTCGCGCGTCCATGCGCGCTAGGCGGGCGCCGGCAGAGCGAAGCTCCGCGACGACGGCCCTGCGACGCAGCCGAGTCCGTTTCACGTATCACTGCTCCCTTCAACTCGCATAACGCACCTTCACCTCGTCTACACGCGAGTATAGATCTCCCCGCCCTGCTTCGCGAACTCCTCGCGCCTTCTCCTCCATGCCCTTGGCGAGCGCCTGCTCTTCGGCGACGCCCTGCTTCGCGGCGTACTCGCGCACGTCCTGCGTGATCTTCATCGAGCAGAAGTGCGGCCCGCACATCGAGCAGAAGTGCGCGAGCTTCGCGCCTTCCTGCGGCAGCGTCTCGTCGTGGAATTCGCTGCGCCTTGTCCGGATCGAGGCCGAGGTTGAACTGGTCTTCCCAGCGGAACTCGAAGCGCGCCTTCGACAGCGCGTTGTCGCGGATCTGCGCGCCCGGGATGCCCCTTGGCGAGGTCGGCCGCGTGCGCGGCGATCTTGTACGCCATGATGCCGTCCTTGACGTCGTTCTTGTCCGGCAGCCCGAGATGCTCCTTGGGCGTGACGTAGCAGAGCATCGCGGTGCCGTACCAGCCGATCATCGCCGCGCCGATCGCGCTCGTGATGTGGTCGTAGCCCGGCGCGATGTCGGTCGTCAGCGGTCCCAGCGTGTAGAACGGCGCTTCCTTGCAGTACTTGAGCTGCAGCTCCATGTTCTCCTTGATGAGCTGCATCGGCACGTGGCCCGGGCCTTCGATCATCACCTGCACGTCGTGCTTCCAGGCGATGTCGGTGAGCTCGCCGAGCGTCTTCAGTTCCGCGATCTGCGCCTCGTCGTTGGCGTCGTAGATCGAGCCCGGACGCAGCCCGTCGCCGAGCGAGAACGAGACGTCGTAGGCCTTCATGATCTCGCAGATCTCTTCGAAATGCGTGTAGAGGAAGCTTTCCTTGTGATGCGCGAGGCACCATTTCGCCATGATCGAGCCGCCGCGCGACACGATGCCCGTCATGCGCTTTGCCGTCATCGGGATGTACGGCAGGCGCACGCCCGCATGGATCGTGAAGTAGTCGACGCCCTGCTCGCACTGCTCGATCAGCGTGTCGCGGTAGATCTCCCAGGTGAGCTCCTCGGCTTTGCCGTCGACTTTTTCGAGCGCCTGATAGATCGGCACCGTGCCGATCGGCACCGGCGAATTGCGGATGATCCACTCGCGCGTCTCGTGAATGTGCTTGCCGGTGGAGAGATCCATCACCGTGTCGCCGCCCCAGCGCGTCGACCACGTCATCTTCTCGACTTCCTCCTGGATGCCGGAGCTCACCGCCGAGTTGCCGATGTTGGCGTTGATCTTCACCAGGAAGTTGCGGCCGATGATCATCGGCTCGGTTTCCGGATGATTGATGTTCGCGGGAATGATCGCGCGGCCGCGCGCGACCTCGTCGCGCACGAATTCGGGCGTGATCATCTTCTGGATCGCCGCGCCGAACGACTCGCCGCGGTGCTGGCGCGTGACCAGCTCGGAGCAGCCCTTCGCGCCGCTGATTCTCGCGGATCGCGATGAATTCCATCTCGGGCGTGATCGATGCCGCGGCGCGCGTAGTGCATCTGCGTGACGTTCATCCCGGCTTTGCGCGCGGCGCGGCGTGCGCTTGAGATTGAAGCGCAGCTGCGCGAGCTTCGGGTCGGCAAGGCGCTCGCGCCCGTAGCGCGAGCTCGGTCCGTCGAGGGCTCCGGTGTCGTTGCGTTCCTCGATCCATTTCTGCACGCAGCGGGGCCAGCCCCGAGCGGATGTCGATCTTGCACCGCCGGGTCGGTGTACGGGCCCGACGTGTCGTAGACGTAGATCGGCGGATTCTTCTCGGCGCCGAAGGACGCCGGCGTATCCGACTGCGTGATCTCCCGCATCGGCACCCGGATGTCGGGGCGCGAGCCTTCCACGTAGACCTTGCGCGAATTCGGCAGCGGCTTCACCGCGGCTTCGTCGACGCTGGCCGTGGCATTCAGAAACTTCGGATTGGCGTTCATGTTGGTGCTCCTCAAGGGATGCCGCTAGTGCAAGGAGCGGGGGGCTGTCGCGCCACGCTTCCCTACGACGGCATTACCCGCATCAGGTTCGAAGGGTTTCTCTCACCCCTTTCCGCCGCACACCGCCGCGATCAATGAGGACCCCTACGTGTGCTCTTTACCCTAATCGAAATGTGGGATAATTGCAACCCCGTAACGTTCCTAAGAGGCCGTATCGAAATGAATGATACGGCCCGTAATGTCGGGGAGCATGAGGGGAGTATCCCCTCATTTTGTTGGTTACTTTAACCCTCCAGGTTTTCGACAAACCCATGGCTATGGATGTCGAGCGCGCGCGCTTCAACATGGTCGAGCAGCAGATTCGGCCGTGGGAAGTGCTCGACCAGCGGGTTCTCGACCTCTTGTTCAGGGTGAGGCGCGAGGAATTCGTTCCGCCGCAGTACCGCACGCTCGCGTTCGTCGACATGGAGATACCCATCGGCCACGGCGAGACCATGCTCGCCCCGAAGATGGAGGCGCGCATGCTGCAGGAGCTCGCGCTGAAACCGGCAGACAGGATACTCGAGGTCGGCACCGGCAGCGGCTACATGACCGCGCTGCTGGCAAGCTTCGGCGCCCACGTCTACAGCGTGGATATCATCGCGGAATTCACGCAAAGGGCCGCGGCCAAGCTCGCCGCCCATGGCATCTCCAACATGACGCTGGAGACCGGGGACGCGGCGCGCGGCTGGGACCGGCACGCGCCGTACGACGCGATCGTGCTCACGGCTCCGTGCCCGTGTTGCCGGAGGCGTTTCAGAAAAGCCTCAACACCGGCGGCCGGCTGCTCGCCGTGGTCGGCGAGCCGCCGGTGATGGAAGCGCGCCTCATCACCTGCGTTGCGCCCGGCGCGTATTGCGCCATCGGTCTGTTCGAGACCTGCATCGCTCCGCTCAAGAATGCCCTGCAGCCCGAACGCTTCGTTTTCTGAGCACCCATGCGCGCCCGGGCTTCCATATTGTTCGTAGCGTTCATGGCGGGCGCCGCCGCAGCCTCGGCTGCGGATCTGCTGGAGGTCTATCGCGCGGCACAGACTTCCGACGCGGTCTACGCGGGTGCGCGCGCAACCTGGGCCGCGGGCCAGGAGAAGCTGCCGCAGGGCCGGGCGGGACTGCTGCCCTCGGCTTCGGCTTCCGCTTCGACCCAGCACAACGACCGCGATGCCGCGCTCACGCGATCCGGTGTTGGGTATCACCGCGGGACGATTCAACTCGAACTCCGTTTCCCTTTCGGTGACTCAGCCGCTCTACCGGCCCCAGAACATCGCCAACTACGAGCAGTCCAAGATCCAGGTGGCGCAGGCCGACGCGGTATTCGCACAAGCGGCGCAGGATCTGATCCTGAGAGTGGCGCAGGCTTATTTCGACGTGCTGCTCGCGCAGGACACGGTGGAGTTCGCGGGGGCGCAGATGATCGCGATCGGCCAGCAACTCGAGCAGGCGAAGCGCAATTTCGAAGTCGGCACCGCCACCATCACCGACACCCACGACGCGCAGGCGCGCTACGACCTCACGGTATCGGGTGAGATCGCGGCGCGCAACGACCTCGAGTTGAGGAAGCGCGCAGCTCGAGCTCCTCATCGGGCGCCCCGCGCCCGCATTGTCTCCGCTCGGCGCGCGCTTCAACCCGGGCCCACCCGACCCCGACAACATGGAGCGCTGGGTCGTGGACGCGGCCGAGAACAACCTGCAGGTAGCCATCAGCCGGGCGAGCCTGGAATTCTCGACCAAGGAGATCGAGCGCAATCGCGCCGGGCACCTCCCGACGATCGACGCCTTCGCGACCTACTCGGATTCGAGCTTCGGGCACCTGCCTTCTCCGGTCCCGTCGGATCCGACAACACCAGCAAGGTCCTCGGAGTGCAGCTGGCGATCCCGATCTACCAGGGAGGGCTCATCAGCTCGCGAGTGCGCGAGGCGATCGCCAACGAGGACAAGGCGCGGCAGGATCTGGAGAACGCGCGCCGCACCGCCGAGCTTACCGCGCGCCAGGGGTTTCTGAGCGTGACAAGCGGCATCGCGCAGGTGAAGGCGCTGGAAGGGGCGCTGGTGTCGAGCCAGAGCTCGCTCGATTCCACCCGGCTCGGACAGGAAGTCGGCGTGAGGACGCAGGTCGACGTGCTCAACGCGCAGCAATTGCTTTTCCAGACGCGCCGCGATCTCGCTCAGTCCAAGTACAACTACGTGCTCTTTTTGCTGCGGCTCAAAGCCGCGGTGGGCAAGCTCTCCGAGGAAGATCTCGCCCGCGTCAATCTCTGGCTCGACAAGATAGTGAGGTGTCAGGAACCTTAGAGCGATAGGGTTCCTGACACCCTACAGGTTCCTGACACCTTTGCCTGACCCTTTGACCCCTAGCGCAGAAAAGAGCGAGCTGCGGAAACGGATCATCGCGGCGCGCGACGCGCTCGATCCCACCCGCCGCCGCGAATTCAGCGCGCGCATCACCCCGCGGCTCCTCGCGCTCCCGGCGTATCGCGATGCGCGCTGCGTAATGGCCTACGTAACCTTCGGCGCCGAATTCGATACCGGCTCGTTCATCGCCGACCTTCGTGCGAGCGGCAAACAGCTCGTCCTGCCTCGTGTAGACCGGGACACGCGCGCGCTCAAGCTCTACACGGTGCGTGATCCCGACCAAGACCTGGCGCCCGGCGTGTGGGGGATACGGGAGCCCCGCGTTGCTGTGTGTCCCGAAGTAGCGCCGGCGACGGTTGACTTCGTGCTCGTCCCTGGAGTCGCGTTCACGGCGCGCTGCGAACGCCTCGGCTACGGCGGGGGATACTACGATCGTCTGATCCACACGTTCGCAGATCGTCCGGCGCTCGTCGCGGCGGCATATTCATTGCAGATCGTTCCCGAGCTGCCCGTTACGCCGTCCGATCAGAAGGTGGACATCGTCATCACCGAGGAAGCGGAATACCAGCGTTATTAGTAACAGGAAAAGAGCCACCTCCGGTTACTGGCGCTGCATCTTGATGAGGTCCAGGACTTTCGCGACAGCACCGCGGTGGGCAGCGCAGAAAGCGAGTCCCGCTTCTCCCATGCGCCGCGCTGCGGCGGGCTCGAGGAGCAGCCTGGCCGCTTCGCGCGCAAGCTCAGTCGCGTCGCGCACCTGGAGCGCGGCACCGGCCGCCACCGCTTCTTCTACGGTTTGCGTGAAATTGTATACGGACGGCCCGATCAGCACCGGCTTTCCCAGCGCGCAGGCCTCGATCAGATTCTGGCCGCCATGCGGAAGCAGGCTCCCGCCGATGAAGGCGACGTCGCACGCAGAGTAGTAGGCGTACATCTCGCCCAGGCTGTCACCGAGCACGACGCGGGTGTCGGATCGAATGGCGGCGTTCTCGCTGCGGCGCTGGAACTCGAAGCCGCGCTGCTCGATCAGATGCGCAACGTGCTCGAAGCGGTGGGGATGGCGCGGCACGATGACCGCGAGCAGACCGGGTACGGCGATTTCCCCCAGTTTATCGAGCACGAGCTCTTCCTCGCCCTCGCGCGTGCTCGCGGCGAGCAGTACCGGCCGCTCCTCCCCGTACAGCCCTCTCCAGGTGCGGCCCAGCTCGAGCTGTTCGGGAGGCGGCGCGGCATCGAACTTGAGATTCCCGGTAACGCTGACGCGGTCCGCGCCGAGCGCAGCGATCCGCTGCGCATCTTCCGCGCTTTGCGCCGCAATGCCGGCAATTCCGCCGATCGTCTCGCGCGCGAGCTTCACGAACCGCCGGTATCGGCGTGACGATTTCTTTGACATCCGCGCATTGACGAGATAAAGCGGAATGCCGCGCTTGCGGCATCCATGGATCAGATTGGGCCAGATCTCGGTTTCCATCAGGATACCGACGCGCGGCTCGAAATGCCGGAGAAAACCGCCGACTGCCCCGGGCAGATCGTAGGGGAGAAAGCAGCGCTCGACTTTCCTGCCAAAAAGCGCCTTGCCGGTTTCCCGGCCGGTCGGCGTCATGTGAGTGAGCAGCACATAATGCTGAGGATACTTGTTGAGCAGCGCCTCGATCAGCGGCTGCGCCGCTCTCGTTTCACCGACCGACACCGCATGGATCCAGATGAGCGGCGTGCTCGGGATCTGCCTGTAATGGCCAAAGCGCTCCGCGAGGTTAAGCAGGGAACCCCGCTCGCGCCGAGCGCGCCAGGCGAGCCGCAACAGGACCCATGGCACGAGCAGATACAGCAGGAACGTGTAGACAAAGCGCATCAGCTTCCGCGATCGATTGATTGAGTGATTGAGTGATTGAGTGATCGATTCCTACTGGCAGATTGTGGATCGCATCTCCCAGTGACGACGTCTTCACCAGCAAAATCGTTTTCATTATCTGAGCCGCAGGGACGCTCGGGGTCGCGGGTAGCCTACACCGAATCACCCATTGCGCCTAGGAATGTGCCGGACTTTGTCCCGACACATTCCTGTAGCAGCCTGTCCGACCGTCGCAATCCGACAGGCTGCTAGAATACCGCGGTGCGCCGGTCGCGAGCGGCCGCTTTTTTCCCGTAGTTGCGCGAAGCTCGTTGCGACCACTCATCGGGGAGCGTCAACTTGGTTCTCGTAACGGTGGGCAGGCTGCTGCGCCAGCACAAGCCGCGCGCCATCATCAATTTCGCCGCGGAAGGTCACGTTGACCGTTCGATCCATGGGCCGGCGGAATTTATCCACACCAACGTCGTCGGCACATTCAAGTTCGTATCGGGAATGGGTCGACCGCAACTATGCACGACGGTGAATGGTAAATGGTGAATCGAAAGACCAGACAAAGGGGAGACGACGATGACCAGACCCTGGACCGGGTGGGCCGTTTGTTGTCCGGATTGCACAAGAATATTTTGCGCCGAGCCTAACGTTACCATTAACCATTCACGATTCACGATTCACCCATGAAGGGCATCATCCTCGCGGGCGGCAGCGGCAGCAGGCTTTACCCGGCGACCCAGGTCGTCACCAAGCAGCTGCTGCCCGTTTACGACAAGCCCATGGTTTACTATCCGCTGACGACGCTGATGCTGGCGGGTATCCGCGACATCCTCGTGATCTCCACCCCGCAGGACACCCCGCGCTACGAGCAGTTGCTCTCGGATGGGAGGCGCTGGGGCGTTCATCTCTCGTACGCGGTGCAGCCCGCGCCCGAAGGCATACCGCAGGCGTTCATCATCGGCGCGAGTTTCATCGGCAGGGATCCCTGCGCGCTGATCCTGGGCGACAACATCTTCTACGGCCACGATCTCTCCGGGCAGCTGAAAGCCGCCACCGCGCTAGCCCGCGGCGCCACGATCTTCGCCTACCCCGTGCAGGATCCCGAACGCTACGGGGTGATCGAGCTCGACCAGAACCGCAAGGCGGTCTCGATCGAGGAGAAGCCGCAACGGCCCAAGTCGCGCTACGCGCAGACGGGCTTTGCGATCTACGACAACCGCGTGGTCGAGATCTCGCGCAACCTCAAGCCTTCGGCGCGCGGCGAGCTGGAGATCACCGATGTCAATCTCGATTATCTGCGCCGCGGCGAGCTCGAGGTCGTGCTGATGGGGCGCGGCATCGCCTGGCTCGACACCGGCACGCACGATGCGCTGCTCGCGGCTTCGATGTTCATCGAGACCATCGAAAAGCGCCAGGGACTGAAGGTCGCCTGTCCCGAGGAGATCGCCTACCGCATGGGATACATAAGCGCCGGTGATCTGGCGAGGATTGCCGCAACCATAGGCGGCAATTCCTACGCGAGCTACCTGCGCAGCCTCCTGGCGGAGGATCAGCGGGACTAGCAACAGGGCGGACGAAGCGACGGCCGGAGGCACTTCACACCGATCCTCCTTACCGCACGCAGCACACCATACATCCATCGCGGACATGCCATGAACGTCATCAAATGCGCCCTTCCGGACCTGTTGATTCTCGAGCCGAAAGTCTTCAGCGATGAGCGCGGCTTTTTCTACGAGAGCTACAACGCCCGCGCACTAGCCGAGATTGCGGGGATCACCGCAGGCTTCGTGCAGGACAATTATTCCCATTCGGTCAGGAACGTGCTGCGCGGCATGCACTATCAGGTCGGGCAGGCCGCCCAGGGGAAACTAATAAGAGCCATGGCCGGGGAGATTTTCGACGTGGTGGTGGATGTCCGCCCCAGCTCGCCTACATTCGGCAAGTGGGTTGCGAGCGTCCTCTCCGGGGAAAACAACCGCATGCTCTGGGTTCCGCCCGGGTTTGCCCACGGTTTTCTCGTCACGAGCGCTCACGCGGAGGTTCGGTACAAGACGACGACTTTCTGGGCGCCGCAGCACGAACGTTGCATCCTGTGGAACGACCCGGAGCTGGGGATAACGTGGCCGCTCAACGGCCAGCCCATCGTTTCCGCCAAGGACAGGGCGGGGCTGTCTCTCAAAGAGGCGGAACTCCTTCCGTGATGAACATCCTGTTGACGGGAAAGACCGGCCAGGTCGGCCATGAATTGCAGTACACGCTGGCGCCGCTCGGAAACGTGGTCGCCCTTGACCGGAGCCGGATGGACCTCACCCATCCGGATTCGATCCGCTCCGCGGTGCGGATGATTGCCCCTCGAATTCTTGTGAACGCGGCTGCGTACACGGCAGTCGACAAGGCGGAATCCGAAGCCGATATGGCGATGCAGGTGAACGGCGTCGCGCCCGGCATCCTGGCCGAGGAAGCAAAGAGACTCAACGCCCTTTTCCTCCACTACTCGACCGATTACGTATTTGACGGCAGAAGTTCCCGGCCGTACACGGAGGACGACGGCACCAATCCCCTCAATGCCTACGGCAGATCCAAGCTCGAAGGAGAGGCTGCGATTGCGGCTGTCGACGGCGATTACCTTATCCTCAGAACGAGCTGGGTGTACAGCGATCGCGGCTCCAACTTTTTACTCGCCATCCTGCGCCTCGCGCGCGAGAAAAAAGAGCTCGCCGTCGTCGACGACCAGATCGGCTCGCCCACGTGGGCGCGTGCGCTCGCCGGGTCCACCGCCGCACTGCTCACCAGGCCGGGCATACGGAAACATAGCGGCACATATCATCTTTCGGCGACCGGCTCCACGTCGCGGTTCGGCCTCTCGGAGCGTATCGTGGCCCTCTCAGTGGAGATGTCCGGCAACACCACTGGGTGGGCGACGCTCAAGCCTATCGTCACGGCGCAATATCCGCTTCCCGCGGCGAGGCCGCCGACCTGCATTACTTCGAAGGACAAGATCAAGCGGGTTTTCGATATCGAGATGTCGAGCTGGGAAGAACAGTTACGGCGCTGCCTCGAAGAAATGCACGCGCGCAGCGGCGCGCCGCGCGCCTGAACGCCGCGTGCTCGCGGCTACCTCGCCGCGAGGAGCACAATTTCCTCCCCTGCGTCCGGCCGGTACTTGAGCCGGAACCATACTCCGAGTTCCATTGCCCTCGCCCACAGGCGCACCGCCGCCGGTTGCGGCGCCCCCATGACATAGACGCCGTCGCGGCCGATGGCGCGGCTGCCGATGTATATGCCGTATGCGTCGCGTATCGATGTGCGCACGCTCACGTCGACGAATCCCGCCCGCTCCACGAGCGTTCTCAAAGCCGCCGGGCCGAATAGACGCAGATGGCGCGGTGGCTCGAGACACTTCCAGTTGCGCCCGTAGCGGCGGTGGCCGAGGCTTTCTATATTCAGGGTGACCACGGAAAGCCGCCCGCCGGGCTTGAGTATCCGCCTGCATTCGTGCAGAGCACGCAACGGGTCCTGCAGGTGCTCGATGACATGGCTCAGGGTAACGGCATCGAAGCGTTCGTCCGGGAATTGTTGCGATTCCAGCGAACGGATGCGCACGTCGAGGGCTTGGAGCTTCGCCGCCCGGGCCGCCTGGGGATCGAAATCCACCCCGGTCGTTTTCCCGCCAAGCTGCTGCATGAACTTCAACGCATCGCCGCTGCCGCAGCCCACGTCCAGCAGCTCCCCGCCCGGGACAGCTGGCAGGTACATTACGTTGAAATCCATCACCGCGCGCCGCCCGGGATGGCAGGTACGCAAGCACGCCCAGCGCTTTTTCCGGCCACGGCAGGCGCCCTGCCCCGTATCCGTACCTCGCCGCCAGATAGCCGCGACGTATCGCTTCGTAAAGCCGCATCAAGCAGAGACGGTGCCGCCGCGAATCCGGTTGGTGGGTGTAGTAGTGGCGGTAGGCATCGCCGATGTCGGCCTCGACCGGCATCGGATCGAGCCAGATCAGCCCGCAGCCAGGATTCACGCAGCGGCGCAGATTCCAGCGGCCCGGCACCCCGAATAGCCGGTCGGGGAGACCTTGGTACAGCACGGCGCCCGGCCCGCCGCAGAGATAGCACTTCAGGCAAGGCCGGGTCTGCATGCCCTCACGCGCGCCAGAATAGAAGTTCCCTGAGAAAATCGCGTTCACCGGCGGTCAGCACGAAGCGCAGTGCGGCACCCGCCAGAACGGTCAGCACCACCGCCGCAAAAACCGCCTTCTGCAGGGGCGAGTCGAGCATCACGGCTCCCGGCAAGAGGAGCAGAACCATGCCGGCGGCGAGGGGGAACAGGCGCCGCGCCACGCCGTCGGCGGGACGCAGGAATTCGCGCGCGAGCCACAAGAGTCCCGCGAAGTCCGCGCCGACGCGCAGCGTCCAGGCCACGGCGGCGCCCGTGATGCCCCAGGTCTGGATGAACAGATATGCGCAGACCAGATACACCGGAAGCTCGACCAGATGCAGCTTCGCCGCGCGATCGGGACGGCCTACCGCCTGCAACAGACTGTAGGGAATGTACGCCGCGCAGTTCACGAGCACGCCGACCGCGACTATCCGCAGCACCCCTGTGGCCTTGTCCGAAAAGTCCTTCCCGAGCCAGAGCTCGAGGCCTTCCGGGGCGAATGTCACGACCAGCAGCACCAGCGGATAAACCAGCAGAAAGATCCACTTGATGCCGGCCATTGCCAAGGTGTAAAGCTCGCCCGAGCCGCGCTGGTAGTGAGCGGCGAAGGCAGGAAACAAGACGGCGGTCAGGGCGGCCGGAATCAGCCATAGCTTGGTGACGACCTCGTACGGCGTCGCATAGTAGGCCACCGCCGCGACCGATACCATCGCGCCAATCATGAACCGGTCCGCGTACACCATTAACGGCCCGACGACGCTCGAGACGGCAACCCATCGTCCGAAACCGACAAGTTCCTTCACCAACCCTATCCGCACGCTCATCCTACCGGGCAGCGCGATACCGCCTCTGAGAACGAGCAGCAGCAGAACGAGCCACCCGAGCAACCGCGTGGCGACCAGCGTAGCTACCACCGCCGGCAGCGCGTGCGAGTAGGGGAGCACGGCAAGGGGCGCAAGGTAGAACAGCAGTCCCTGCGCGATGCGCACGGCACTCAACTCGCCGAAGCGCTGTTGCGCCTCGAGTAAGCCCCGCAGTCCCGAGGCGGTCATGACGAAGGGCACGGAAAGCGCGAGCAGCCAGCAGGTTTGCATGGTTTCCGTGACGAGAGGTGCCGGAACCCTCAGACCCGCGGCCACTATCCATTCCGCGAAGACCGCCAGCGCTGTGCCCATGACCGCGCCCATCGCAGCCAAGACTGCGGTCGCTGACCACAGCAGGCCGGCAACATCGCGCTCCCCAGACGCCAGCCGGTCTGCGGCGAGCTTGGTGACGGCGCGACCGACCCCCAGATCGAACAGCCCCAGATAGCCCACGATGAGCCATACCAGCATCAGGATTCCGAGCCGCTCGGTGCCTAGCGCAGCGAGCAGGAAGGGCAGCGCGACGATCGCGGCAGGAAGGGTCGCGGCTTCTCCCGCGAAGCTGAAAATCGCGTTTTTTGCGAGCGCGCGGCGATCTGACGACGGCGGCCGTGAGTCGCCCGAGCTGCGGTCTGCGCCACGAATCATAGCGGTCGCCGCCTGCCGATCCTCTTTACCCCTGCCTGCTTCACCAGAGCCTCCACCCGTGGCGGCTGAAGAAAGTCCATCCCGAGCGGACGAACATCCGGATGTGCCGCAATCCCTTGCGGGCGGTGTTGCCCCCCAGATGCACGATCCTCACGGCGGGGACGTACGCGATGCGCGCTACCGCCGAGAGTCTCAAGCTCAGGTCGAAGTCCTCGAAATACATGAAATAGCCTTCCGAAAACCCGCCCAGCCCGGCCGCCACCGCACGCCGTAGGAACATGAAGCTGCCGCTCGCAAGCGGCACATCGAAGCGCGCTGCCGGGCCGGTCTCTGCGCGCATCTCGTAGCGTCCGAGCCGCGTCTCAAACAAATTCCGGACGAATTGCGGGGCGAACCCGCGCAGGAACAGGTCGAGCACGGACGGGTAACGCTTGCAAAGATACTGCGGGCTGCCGTCCACCCCGGTCGCCGCCGGCGCGAGCAGGCCGACTTCGCGGTGTGACTCCATGAAAACCAGCGCTTCCAGGATGGCATCGCGCGCGATGACGACATCCGGGTTGAGGACCAGATGATAGTCCTCGGTGCTCGCTGCGAGCGCGAGATTGTGTCCGGCGCCGTAGCCGACGTTGCCATGCCCGGTGAGAATCTGCACTGCGTCCTCGAGAGGCGCCAGATCCCGCCGCGTCAATTCCCGCAGCCGCTCCGGCCACGACGTGCCGGGGCCGTTGTCCACGATCGTCACGCGCACGCGCTGCAGTCCAGTCCCGGCGCGCGTGCTCCAGGGCATCGGCGAGCGAGGCCAGGGTGCGGCTCAGAACGGACGGATCGGGTGAATAGGTGACGATGGATACGGAAAGACCCGCCACACTAGCAACCTGTCAGAGTTGGTCCCATGAACGGTCGGTGTGAATGCATGAGTAGTCGATCCCGGTTATCGCCGAGCCGACAGGCTGTGACGGGGGGGTTTTCGACTCATCACCCCGCCTCGTAATCGAACTGCCCTGCTTGTCTGGAACCCAGAGCCATTCTCGATGAATGCACCCCTCACAACCCGCTGTTCAATTTAGCAGCTTGTCGGGGCCAAAGCCCAACAAGCTACCGTGTAGTGCTTCGTTCTGCTTGGAACTTAAGCGACGGTTGATGACCTTCTGGAGGATGTCGGCTGCTTGAGCCGTCCAGATGAATGGCTTTGGACTTTTGTTGTGCGCGGCGATGTATTACTCGATGGCGCAGGTCAGTTCGGGAACACTGCCAAACACACCACGGCGCAGCCGATCACTGGTCAATGAGCGAAAGAAGCGCTCCACCATGTTCAGCCACGAAGCTGAGGTGGGCGTGAAATGGACGGTGAAGCGCGGATGCTGCGAAAGCCACGCCATGAGAGGAAACATATGTTCCATCAACTACGCCGCAGTACACTAGAAGTCCGAAAGACGGTGAGCAGCCCTGAAAATCAGCTTGCGTAGGGCCGTCTCAGCCACACCTTCTGGCGCTCCCAAAGCCTGGACAAGAGCTTCGGCCGGGCCTTGGGGTCCGGGTTGGTCACGAACCGCCGGCCGGCGATGTCGTAGGGTTCGCGCCAGAACACCTTCCCGGCTGGCTCGTCCGACGCCAAGGGCGTGAAATAGGAGCAATCCTTGAAATAATAGTGGGTCACCTGGCTGAGCCGGGTCCTAGCGGGATCCGCCACCGGCGAGCCACCATGAAAGAGATTAGCCGCCCAGATGAAGGCCTGCCCCCGCCGGATAGGAGCCGTTTCGCGCTTCAGGGAGGCGTTCTGGACCGTCTCTTCGATTAAGTCCTCATAACCTGCCCCGGTGTCCCGACCGTTGAGGTCCGACACTGAGAAAATCGGCAGGCGCTGGCTGCCCGGATAGTACCTGCAGCGGTCCGGAATCGGGGTGAATGTCCTCGAGGGCGATCCAGACCCCGCACATGAAGCCGGCCGGCGCAGAGTTGAAATGGAAGGTATCCGAGTGGGTCCGCTGCTGTGACCCGCGCGGAAAGTTCAGGGTCTGAAACGGAAAGCTCTTGCGCTGATAGAGCTCGTCTAGGAAGGTGATGACGCGTTTGTCGATCGCCAGATTCCGGATCGCGCTGTTGACCAGCCACGCATCCTGGATGCGAGGGGTCTTGATAGCCCGGGTGTAGGCGGCGCCGGCATCGAGATCTGCGTCAGAAAAACCGAAATCCCGGATCAAATAACCCTTGTCGCGGTATTCGGCAGCGGCGGCGACAATGTCAGGCCGGTTGCACAGCGCCGTTGCGCGCTCGGCATAGGCAGCGTACGGCAGATCAAACCATGGACCTTCCGCCGTCTTGGCCGCCTTGGTCGCGCCGTCAGCCATACGCTTCGACTCCTTCACCCTACCCGCCGCAGGCTCTAGAACAGGACAGGCGCGGAATCCATCCAGCCGCCACAGCGTCTTGCCCGGTATCATTCCCCTACTCTAGAAGCCCGGCATGACCGCTACGTCAACCAGCCGCCGCGCCGCCCTTGAAGCCGCTGAAGCCCGCGGCTACGCCATGTTCGACGCTATCGAAAGTATAGGAAGGATAAACGGCCTTTTCCGTCGAGCAACAGGTACCTCACAGGCGCTGTATCAGCGTCACCTCGCCGGTGCGCGCTGTGTCTGGCGTGAGCCCGGCCTTCTTGATCAGGTGCGTGGCGATGACGCGGTGGACGAGCCGCGCCGCTTGCGGCTGAAGGCCACAAGTGTAGTGCTTCGTTCTGCTTGGAACTTAAGCGACGGTTGGCGGATGACCTTCTGGAGGATGTCGGCTGCTTGAGCCGTCCAGACGAATGGCTTTGGACTTTTGTTGTGCGCGGCGATGTATTACTCGATGGCGTAGGTCAGTTCGGGAACACTGCGAAACACACCACGGCGCAGCCGATCACTGGTCAATGAGCGAAAGAAGCGCTCCACCATGTTCAGCCACGAAGCTGAAGTGGGCGTGAAATGGACGGTGAAGCGCGGGTGCTGCGAAAGCCACGCCATGAGAGGAAACATATGTTCCATCAACTACGCCGCAGACATTAGTCTCTCAAGAAAAGCGACCGCAAGCCCGTCGTCATCGCACAGCGGAGCTCCCGCGCCTCCACCTTTCTCGCAGCCTGTTCTCCGCGCCTGCGCTCCAGCACGCGCGCGAGGCCCGAAATCGCATCGCGTTTCGCACGCAGTATGACGCCCGGCCGCCGGTGCAGGGCGTAGTACGCGACGGCTGCGACATTGACCAGGATATGCAGCGGCAGATAGAGCCAGAAAAGTATGCCCGGCATATTCTTGAAGAATGCCCACACCAGATTGCGGTGGCCGTGATACACCGCGAAGTCGCTGCGATTACCGGTGATCGCCGAACCGATGTGATGCACCCGCGCCGCGGACACATAATAACAGCGATGGCCCCTAGCTCTGAGGCGGAACGCCAGGTCCACATCCTCGAAGTAACAGAAGAAGCTGCGATCGAATCCGCCCGCTTCGATGAGCGCGTCCCGCCGGTAGAGCGCGGCGGCTGCACACGGCGCGAAAATTTCTCCATCGACTATGGTTGCAATCGGCTTCCATCTTTCCATGGTCGCGCCGCCACGCCAGACCGCCGACATGATACACATCACCAGTCCCGTCGAGCCGGCCGGGCGCTTCGGCCTGCAGCAGCTTGCACCCGAAAAAGGAATACCCGGGAAAGCGTTCGCACGCGGCGATCCATTGCGCAAGCCAATCCGGCTCCGGAAAGGCATCCGGGTTGAGGCACGCGATCCAGTCGCATTCGGTCGCCGCCGCGATCCCGACGTTGTTGCCCTCGGCAAATCCCAGGTTGTCGGGCGATCGTATGACATCCACTCCCGGAAAGCGCAGCTCCATGTCATCGGCGGAGCCGTCCGTGCTCGCATTGTCCACCACGATGGTGCGCGCCGGCGGAAGCGTCTGCGCGGACAGCGCGGCGAGGCAGCGCGCGAGCAATGCGCCGCTGTTGTAGTTGACGATGATTACGGCAACCGCGCGCAAAGCAGCGCGATCCGTCGCGGCCGCGTCAGCCGGCACCCTTGGGTCCCCGCCGCCGGCGCCAGCGCCCCCAGCCGATCCAGGCGAGCGGCGCGATGATCCAGACGAAAAGCGTGATCAGGAGAAGAATCTGATCGGAAAGCGGCTCCGCGTCGCCCGGTTCCCGCGCCCCGGTGAGCCCGGGCGCCACGGCGGGGAGATTGTAAGCGTCGAACAGGATGCGCTCGAACAACGCGGGCAAATCGAGCGCCCCGCCCCCGGCGGCCCCCGAAGCGGCATCGAGATACTCCAATATTCGTTGCTGAACGGCCGCGTTGGCCACGCTTTGCAGCTTCAGACTGATGCGTTCGGTCAACTCCTGCGGAAAGATCTCGGCTAGGGGAGGATAAATACGAATCGAGACCTTGCCCTGCGCGATTCCCGACAGGTCTGCTTCCACCGGGAGATCGAACTTCGATTCGGCGATACCGATCGACCATTCCACGATAGCGTTGTAGTGAAAAACGCCTTTCTCTTCCCGGACAAACGTCACCACCGCATTCCTGAAGCGCAACGTTCGACCGTTTTCGATGATGATACGCCCCGACTGGCTGGGACTGAAACCGTTGTTCTGGAGAATTACCGCGAGATACGACGGGTATTTCGCCAGTTCGACGTAGCGCTGCGTGGCCGGTTGAACGTCCAGCTCAAAGCGGAGTGCTTCGCGTTTTGCGTCGGCGGGGGAAGCCGCTGGCGAGACGGTTGCAAGCAGGACTGCAATGAGACACGACCCGGTCGCTCCTCTCAGTTTCGTACTCAGTTTCGTACAGTACTGGCTGCATTGCCCCGCACGGCAGCCGAACTCCGCGCGCGCCGAACCCTAACATGACGCATTCTGCGCGAGGGGCTCCTCGCGCCTGAGCAGGTACCAGGCCTGCATCGCTTCCGACATGACGAGCAGGCCGGTCAAGAGCAGAACAGAATGAGTGGAATACACGAGCCGGTTATCGAAATGCCCGAAATACACCGCCGCATAGGCGAGCGCCGCGAGACGCACCAGCGTGTAGACCGCGAATATCGCCATCATGAGGGAGAAAGCGTCGGGCGGAACCTTGCCCCATAAACCGATCCGCAGTGCGAGCGCCCCCACCGCAAGCAAGACAAACGCGAACGACAGCACGTAATAAGCGGCCCCCAGCGTGGCGCGCGAGCCCGCTAGCGGGCTCACGTAACGCGCCACCGCAGGCCGCACGCCTTTCTGCGCTTCGGTATCGAAATCATGCGTCATAGTCACGAACTGGAATACGCGCCCGAAGTTTGCGTCCACTTCGTAGCGAACCGGAGGGGTTTCCAGCAGGTGGGGGTGGGGTGTGGCGGTCATCGCGAGGAGCGTGGAGAGCTCCTGCAGGTAGGCGCGGGTCCAGCGCAGCTCGAACGGCGGCAATAGCCCGGTCCCGTTGGGCGGCACTGAAGCCGTCCTTCGCGGCAGGCGCGCTCGATGTCCTCGCGCGCGGCGCGAAAGAATTTCTGCGCTTCGGGCAGGGTCGGGCTCAGTCCGGCGAGCTGGGTGGCGTCCTTGATCCAGTAGGGCATCCAGCCATTGGCCCATTCCGTGCACACCTTGTAGCGCTGGCAGGAATAGGTGCCGGGTCCCGGCGGGGGTAATCGGTCTATCACGGGTCGAAGCCGGGGAACCTCGGCGCGAAGCTTCAACAGCCGCTCCTGCGTGATCATCACGTACCGGTTGTCCTTCCTGGATTCGATGCTGCGGATGGCGGCGATCAGCTTCGGGAACTCGCCCTCGGTGAAATCATGCAAGAGCGGAACCCCATAATGACGCTCGATAAAATGGCGTGCTACCGCGCTTGCCGTCCACGCCCCGAGGACCGGAACCGCCACCAACGCCAGTATCGCGGCGCG
>CAWDIV010000024.1:0-377485 GCA_963802355.1 uncultured beta proteobacterium
GGAAGCGACGGGCAAATTGTTCTGACCATGCCCTATGTCGAGATGGGCCAGGGCACCTACACCTCGATCCCGATGCTGATCGCCGAGGAACTGGAGGTGGACCTGAAACAGGTGGCGTGGAACACGCTCGGCCCGACGAAAAGCTATACGAATCCTCCGCTGGGCATCCAGGTCACGGGCGACTCGAACGCGATCCGCGCGGCGTGGAAGCCATGCGCAGGCCGGCGCTGCCGCGCGACATGCTCTTGCGGCGGCGGCCAAGCAATGGAAAGTCGATCCATCGACCTGCCGCGCGCAAAGCGGCAAGGTGCGCCACGTGCCGACCGGGAGACGCCTCAAGTATGGCGAGCTCGCCGCCGACGCCGCGCGCATGCCTGTCCCCAAAAGCGTAGCCCTCAAGCGGCCCGCGGATTTCGGCTGATCGGGAACCCAGCCCAGCGCCTGGACACACCCGCGAAGGTCAACGGAACCGCAGTCTATGGCATCGACGTTCGGCCGCCAGGCATAAAGTCGCGGCCCTCGCAAATCGCCGGTATTCGGTGGTCGTGTGAAGAGCGTGGACGATGCGAAGGCCAAGGCCGTCAAGGGCGTACGTAAGATGTACGGCTCGACGATGCTGTCGCAGTGGTGGCTGACCATAGGGCGCTGCAAAGAAAGGGCTGGCAGCCCTGGTGATTGAATGGGAAGACGGTCCAAATGCCAAGCTCAGCACGCAAACGATCGTTGACGAGCTCGAGAAAGCGACGCTCAAATCGGGCGCGGGGCGCAGGACATCGGCAATTCCGAGAAGGCCCTGGCGAGGCCGTCACTAAAGTCGAGGCGACCTACCAGGTTCCGTTTCTCGCGCACGCGACCATGGAGCCGATGAACTGCACCGTTCATGTCCGCAAAGACGGTTGCGAAGTCTGGGTCGGCAACCAGGCCCTCGCGCGAGCCCAGGCCACTGCCGCGAAGACCACCGGACTGCCGCTAGAAAAGGTGGTGGTCCACAATCATCTGATCGGCGGCGGCTTCGGTCGCCGGCTCGAAATTGACGGCGTCACCCGCGCTGTCCGGATCGCCATGCAGGTAGAGGTCCGGTGAAGGTCGTGTGGACCCGCGAGGAAGATATCCAGCATGACATGTATCGGCCCTATTTCTTCGACCGGATATCCGCGGGTCTCGATAGCAAGGGAATGCCGGTGGCCTGGAACCATCGTTTCGCGGGCTCCTCGATAATTGCGCGATGGGCACCTCCGTTATTCAAGGATGGGCTCGACCCGGACACAATCGACGGCGCGATCCATCTGGCCTATGCCCTGCCGAACATGCGCGTCGATTACTTCCGGGTGGAACCCCCGGGCATTCCCACCGCGTTCTGGCGCAGCGTCGGGCCATCGCACAATGTATTCGTGACCGAAAGCTTCATGGACGAAGTGGCGGCAGCGGCGAAGCCGGATCCGGTCGCATATCGGCGGGCGCTCCTCGACAAGACTCCCCGCGCTAAGAAGGTCCTCGAGCTTGCGGCGGAAAAGGCGGGCTGGGAAGGGCCCTTGCCCGAAAGGGTTGGTCGTGGCGTCTCCGTCCAGTTCGTCTTCGCGACCTATCTGGCAAAGTCGCTGAAGTCGAGGTGTCGAGGGACGGGGCGGTCGTGACCGGCGCGTAGTCTGCGCAGTCGATTGCGGCGCCGTTGTCAATCCCGATACGGTCCGGGCGCAGATCCAGGCGGCATCATCTTCGGCATCACGGCGGCGCTCCGTGGAGAGATCACGCTGAAGGATGGCCGCGTCCAGCAAAGCAATTTCCACGATTACCCCATGCTGCGGATGAACGAGACGCCCGCTATCGAGGTTTATATCGTGAACAGCGTCGAGCCGCCGGGAGGGATGGGCGAGGCCGGAACCTCAGCAATCGCTCCGGCAGTGACTAACGCGATCTATGCGGCGACAGGCAAGAGAATTCGCAAGCTGCCCGTGGCGAATCAAGCTGCCGTTAGATGATTGGACATTATCCAGGGCCGTATAGCAGCCAATATGGACCCGCGTACACGAGTTTTGCTAGAGGGCCCGATCACCCGAACGCTGCTGCGGCTTGCGGTTCCCAACATCCTCGTGCTGGGGGCCCAGGCTGCGGCAGGCCTGATCGAGACTTATTTCATCGGCAAGCTGGGAACCGAGTCCCTGGCGGGCGTTGCACTCGTTTTCCCGGTCGTGATGCTGATGCAGATGATGTCAGCCGGCGCAATGGGCGGCGGTATCTCTTCCGCCATCGCACGCGCGCTCGGCGGTTCGCGCGGCGCCGACGCCAATGCATTAGTACTGCACGCCGTCATGATCGCCATTGTGTTCGGGCTCGCCTTCATGCTCGTCGTCCTTGGCGGTGGCCGCTGGCTCTATGGTGCGATGGGCGCGGAGGGCCCATCCATGGACGCCGCCCTGACCTACTCCAATTGGGTTTTTGCCGGCGCCGTGCTGATATGGCTTTTCAACTCGCTGGCGGCGGTCATCCGAGCTACGGGCAACATGGCCGTGCCGGCCATCGTCACCTTGGCAGGCACTGCGATCCTGATTCCGGTATCGCCCGTGCTGATCTTCGGCTGGGGACCGTTTCCGGCGTTAGGGATCGCCGGCGGCGCTATTGCATTGCTTGCCTATTACGCCGTTGGGACCGGCGTCTTATGGGCGTATCTGTGGTCCGGCGGGAGTGTCCTGCACCCGTCGATACGCGGCGTAAGATTCCAGTGGCCACTGTTCCGCGACATTCTGCGCGTCGGCGCGGTGGCCAGCCTGGTCAGCCTGTCGACTAATCTCACGATCATGATCGGCACGGCGCTGGTCGGGGGGTTCGGAACTGCAGCGATCGCGGGTTATGGGACGGGCGCGCGGCTGGAATACCTGCTCGTACCCCTTGTCTTCGGGTTGGGTGCGCCGTTGGTTGCCATGGTCGGTACCAACATCGGAGCGGGAAAGCGTGACCGCGCCTTGTGCGTCGCGTGGATCGGGGCCGGCATCGCGACCGCCCTCACCGAGGCGATCGGACTGGGCGCCGCGGTCTTTCCTCACGCCTGGCTCTCTCTTTTCGACACAGACCCCGCCATGCTCGATGCCGGAGCACGCTATCTGCGCGTGGTGGGCCCCTTCTACGGGATGCTCGGGCTTGCGCTTTCCTTGTACTTCGCCTCCCAAGGCGCAGGTCGGCTGGCGTGGCCGCTCGCGGGCAATCTGGTGCGCCTTGCGATTGCCGGTGCCGGCGGCTTCGTGGCGCTGCGCTGGACCGGTGACCTCTCCCATGTATTTCTGGCACAGAGCGCTGCCCTGGTTGCCTTCGGATTGATCAATGTTGTCTCGGTCGCTGGCGGAGCATGGTTCGGTCGACTGCGTTGGCCGACGAAGATAACGTACGGTCCTGCATCCCTGACCGGGGTTATTGAGGAGAGACACGTGGGCACGCTTGAAGGAAACCGTGCTCTTGGTAGATCCACAGGTGGAAGCGGTTGGCCGGGTTGGCCGTGCCATCGCCTTCAAGTACGTTGAGGTCGTTGTCGAACAGGAGGATGTTGCTCGCCTTTGCTTCGTCCCTTCATGTCGCTCTCCTCGATTCAAGCCTTGATCAAACGCAGATCGGTTTCAAACTTTTTAGGCTTGCCAATTCTGATCCGCCGGAACTCGGCGTGTACCGGGTTGAGCAGGTAGTTGGATTCGGCAGGGATGACCACACTCGGAACAGCAAGCACGGCGGCACTGCATTTCCTGGCCCATTCGGTTCCGATGGTCTGAAGCTCTCCGCGGACCGCGATGCTCCGCCAGTCCGCCGGAAGATCCTCAACCTTGAGCCGCTCGATTTTGCCGCTGGGAATGCGTGCCTCGATCATGACATAGCGCGCCCGTAGTGGCTCGTCCTGGACGAGCATCTCGAGCATGGCCAGCGATTGGGTAGCCGCCGTGTATATCAGGGGAACCCCCTCTCGGTTCCAGCGGCCTCCGTAAAGACGAGCGCCATCCCCAGAGAAGGCGGACTTCGCGAATCGGGCCGTCACTAGCCGCCATACCGACAGCATCGCCAATGCTGGCCGACAGAGCCACTGCCCCGTCTAGCCGAACACTCCATGCTCGATGCGACCCAGCGTGTCGAGAACACTTTCGGCGCCGATATCGGTATCGAGCAAGCTCAACGGCGTTGCACCGGACAAGAAAGAGTTGGCCGACCGAAGCCAGTTCAAAGCGGCTTCCGGATCCTCGAACACCTCGTTGGCCCGCCCCAAGGTGCGCGCCAATCTCAGCAGCTTGGAGGACTCCTCGCTGCTCAAGACTCCTTCACGCTTGCGGCGAGCGAGGGTACGTTCCGGAATGCCTAGAGCCCGCGCGAGTTCCGACTGCGACAGCCGCATCGCCTTGACGAGGGAGTCGACCGCTGCCGCCGGTATCCCCTTCCGGACGACCTCGATCCAGTCCAGTGTCGAATGGGGCTTCTCGCGCAGAACGCCCGTGCCCCCCAGCAGCATCTCGACCGACCGAAACGCTTGTCTCCCCGATAACCCATCGCTCGCCATGACGGTCGCCTCCTAGTGCCAATTGGCAGACAGTATAGGCAATTCTGGCCGATATTGCCAGCATCCCGATCGGGGTGCGCGTCGTTCTGCAGCAGCTTCATCACAAGGAAAACAACTGGCCGGCGTGGAGGGCAATTTGTCAAAACTGACACAATCGATGCCGCCAGGCGCCCCCGATTCGCTGTTTGACTCCCCTTTGCCGCGGCGCTAGATTGATATACGCGACATTGCGCCCCCGCGGGCGCGTGCAGGGATCACCATCCGCGGACAATAGCGCGAGGCGCACGTTCACTATGGCAAACACCCCTCAATACCCGTCGTCTCCCGCAGAGAACGAGCCGCGCGCGATTCGGCTTACGTTTTCCTATGTCGGAAACGAGATAGAGTTGACTGACACACAACGGCTGGCGATGTTCGTCCCGCCAGACGATTCCCTCGAGCCGGGTCGCGAACAGAGCGGCTTCTGGGTGGAAGTCCGCGATGCCGACGGGCAGCCGCTCTTCCGCCAGCTCATGCACCATCCGATCGAAACGACGCGAGAGGTGTTTCCGGCGGATCCGCACGGCGAGATCATCCGGACACCGGTCGCCGATCCTCGAGGCGTGTTCAGCATAGTCATCCCGGACCTCGCCGACGCGCGGATCCTCGCCTTGGTCGGGAGCCCGTCCGAGGCGGACCGCCGCAGCGAAGCCGCACGCGAGATGGCGCGCTTCGACCTGACCAGGATCACCGGTGGGAACTGACGACAAATGAGCACCTCCGACGGGAGGATCATAGGCACGACGCAGATCCTGAACAACGGATCCGACATCAACCGATTCAATATCGCCCTCCTCTCCGAGGGGTATCAGGCGGGGCAGATGGCGCAGTTCGCCAACGACGCCAACGCATTCGTCAGAAGGATCAGCCAGACGGCGCCGTTTCATCTGGCGATGAACGCAATCAACGTGTTTCGCGTCGATGTCACCTCCACCGACAGCGGCGCCGATGATCCAGTCGCCTGCGGCGGGACGGGGCTCACGGCGAGGACCTACTTCGATGCGACGTTCTGTGGAGACGGCGTCAACCAGCGCCTGTGTAACGTCAACGCGACGACCGCGTTCGCCGTCGCCAACGCCCAGGTTCCGCGGCACCGATTGATCGTGGTCATCGTGAACAGCGCCATCTTTGGCGGCGCGGGCGGGAGCGTCGCCGTCTATTCGCTGGCCGGGAACGCCGTCGAGACGGCCATTCACGAAATCGGGCACACGGCGTTCGCCCTGGCCGACGAATACGAAACCTTGCGCGGCTGCGCCTCGGGCGAGACCGATCACAACAACGACCCTGCCGTCCTCGAACCGTCGCAGGTCAATATCACCATCACCGGCACGAACAATCGCAGCACGCTGAAATGGGGCCGCTTCGTTTCCCCGTCGACCCCCCTTCCGACGACGAAGAACGCCAACTGCGCGGTGTGCGATCCGCAGCCCAGCCCCGTCGCAACCAACGTGGTCGGGGCGTTCGAGGGCGCGAATACGTATCACTGCCGCGCGTTTCGGTCGGAGTTCGACTGCAAGATGCGGACGCTCGGTACCGTGTTCTGCCGCGTCTGCCAGGACGCGATCCTGCGCAAGCTCTACCCGTTTTCGCCGCTCACGTTTCGGTTTGCGTGGAAGGGCGTCGGCGGCGACCAGGGCCTCTACAACGGCCGCGGCAACGACTCCGATCAACGGAACATCTCGGGCAGCGGATCGAGCGCCGGCCCCGCGCTCGCGAAGTTCGTCCAGACGTTCATGGCGTGGAAAGGGATCTTCAACGATCAGGGCATCTACTACAGCCGGCAACGTCATATCGACGGCGTGACGTGGGATACGCAACAGCGCGTTCCGGGTGTGGGGACGAGCACCGGTCCGGCGCTCGCCGTGTTTCAGGGCAAGCTCTACATGGCGTGGAAAGGGGCCTTCAACGATCAGGGCATCTGGTTCAGCAGCCTCGATCTCGCCTTCTCGTGGGCGGCGCAGCGGAACGTCCCCGGCGTCGGCACGAGCACGCGCCCTGCGCTCGCCGCATTTCGAAACCGGCTTTACATGGCGTGGAAAGGCATCGCAGGCGATCAGAGTATCTGGTTCTCGAGCTACGACGGCGCGAACTGGGCGCCGCAAGCGCCGGTCCCGAACGTTGGCACCAGCGCGTCACCGAGCCTCGCCGTACTTGGGAACCGGCTCTACATGGTGTGGAAAGGCATCGAAGGCGATCAGGGCGTCTGGTTCACGAGCTTCGACGGCTTCACGTGGGCGCCGCAGTCGCCCGTGCCAAATGTCGGAACCAGCACGGGCGTCTCGCTCTGTGCCGGACCCGACCGCATCTTCATGGCGTGGAGCGGCGTCGCCGGCGATCCCAGCCTCTACTACACTGCCTTCGACGGCAGCTTCTGGGGTCCGCAGCACAACTACCTCGACACCGGTTCGAGCTCGGTCCCCGCGGTGCTGGTGACGTTCTAGTCACAAACGACCCTGTGCGTGGCGAATTCGTAGCATGAGGGAATCCGGCCGCGAGAAACTCGGGGCGCCGATGCTCGCCCTTGGTGGGGTCTACGTTAATGGACTCGAACTCGACATCCAACTCGCGCAACGTCCAGAGGACGCGGATCGAACGGGTCGGAGGGAACCCATAGACCTTCATGGCTTGGCGAGGCGCATAGTGACTTTGAAACCACCTTTTTTGCTAACCGCCACTGTATCGGCGGCTTATTCGGCGGTCAATCGCCCGGTGTTCGGTGAGAATTTGCCACGCTCTGTGGCTGCTTGAGCCCTACCTCGGCCCGAGAGTGGCGTCGCTTCGGCGCAATGTGAACGGTTCGCGCAGCCGTGGGCCGAGCCGGGTCGCCGGCCTGGGTGGCAGAACCGTTGTGGCGCTTTTGGATCAGGCCGCCTGGATGAGCTCCGGCAGCCGCACCGGGGCGCGTGGCGGCGCACGCGCGGGCAGGCCCAGATGCGGCGGATTCCTTGAGCAGATAACCGGCGGCGCCGGCATCGAGCGCGCGGTAAACGTGCTCTGAGCTGGAATACATGGACAGCATCACGATGCGCGCTCCGGGGCATTTTTCCCGCAACAGTCGCGCGGCCTCGATGCAGTTCAGCTCCGGCATTGCGATATCCATGAGCACGACGTCGGGTCTGAGATCGAGCACGCGGCGCACCGCTTCCTGTCCGTTGCCGACCTCGCCCACCACCGTGATGTCGCCAGCCGCCTGCAGCAACGCCTTGAGCCCGTCGCGCATCACGGCGTGGTCGTCCGCCAGGAACACGCGAATGGTCATGCCGTCTCGCGCTCCACTTCGACCACGACGTGCGTTCCGCACTGCGGCGCGGATTCCACGCGCAACCTCGCCCCGACCGCTGCTGCTCTCTCGCGCATGGTCCTCAACCCCCAGCTTGCACACTCCGGTCCGGCAGGGCCGGGATCGAATCCGATCCCGTCGTCGGAAATCGTGAGCTCCACTCTTCCGTTGTCCGTAACGAGCCGGACCTCGATGCTGCGCGCGCGCGCATGCTTGGCCACATTGGTCAGCGCTTCCTGCGCGATGCGAAACAGCGCCGTTTCCGCTGCAGACGGCAGGCGCGGAGCGGGTTCCTTGCCGCTTACCGTGACGGGCACGCCGTGCCGCGTCGAGAACGGTTCGGCATAGGTTCGCAACGCGGCAATCAGGCCGTAGTCATCGAGCGCAATGGGGCGCAGATCCGCCATGACGTTGCGGACTTGCTTCATCGTTGCCTCCAGCAGCACCTGCGCGTCATCCAGCCGCGTGCGTACCGCTGGCAGCGAGTTTCCGAGAAGCTGGCCGCGGATGATCTCCAGGCTGAGATTGAGCGCCGACAGGTTCTGCCCGATGCGGTCGTGCAGCTCGCGGTTGATGTTGCGCCGCTCGATCTCCTCGACTTCGAGTAGTCGCCGGGACAACTCGCGCAGCCTCTCCTCGGCCTGCTTGCGCTCGGTAATATCCACGTAACACGCGATACTTCGCTGCGCCCGGCCATCAGTGTCGTGGACCGGATCGGCGCGGGCCAGGACCCTGCGATAATCGCCATTGCGGTGGTGTAGCCGGAATTCAAGCTCATGGCCGGGTTTCAGGTCTGCGAAATAGGCTTTCATTTCCGCGTCGACGCGCGACCGGTCCTCCGGATGAACGAGGGCCAGCCATGCCTCCGGGCGGTTTGCGATCTCATGGTCCTCGTAACCAAGCAGTTGCTTCCACTCAGGCGAGATATAGAGTTCTTTGGTCGCATGGTCCCAGACCTGCAGCCCGATGCGTCCGGTCAGCATTGCGAGCTTGAGACGCGCTTCATTATCCCGGAGCGAGCGTTCCGATGCGACCGTACTGGCCAAAAGCCGACGCATTCGCGACACCACCAACGCCAGCAATTGGGCTGGCAGCACCGTGGCCGCAGCCGGCAGGTAGAGAAACAGCTGGCTCCAGGGTGCGGCGTAGCGTTTCGGCTGGAACCAGCGGTAGTCGAGCCCGGCGCAAATACTGAGAACGAGCACGAAGCACAGACCAAAGGTCGCGACCGGCGCGACGAAGAAGACACTTGCCACGAGTGGCAGCGTCAGGTAGACGAACGGGTACGGCACTGTCCAGAACGCGACGAAGACCGCGCCGACCGTGCCGGCAGCGAACATCAGCGCAGCCGGCGAGAACAGCTGCGTGCGCCAGGCGCCGCGGGGCATTTGGCGCAACGCCAGCGACAGCGGCAGTAATGTCAGCGCACCGAGCGTCGAGTCGCCATACCAACCGAACCAAGAGCCCTGAAAGGTGGCAAAACCGTGCCATTGCAGAGTCGCCGCGCCGATCGTCGCCCCAGCAAGTTGAGGTAGCAAGGCGCCGGCGACGATGGCACGCCCGAACGCAGCGATGTCGGTGTCGAAATCGCGCGCCAGATCGAAGCGCCGCAGCAGCCAGGAACCGATCAACACCTCAACCAGATTGCCCGGCACGAAGCTGGCCGAAAGCGCCAGGTTGCCACGCAGCGCGACGTTGGCGGCCAAATTCGCCGCGGCCATCACGGCGAGCAACAGCGGCCAGCGTGAAACGGGCGCGGTCGCGAGGATGGCGATCGCCGCGGCGTTGGCGAACCAGACATTCGTGATCGCACCGGGTTGCCCACCCATGTGGATCGCCAGGAACGCGAGCACGAAGTAGACGCCGCCGAGCAACGCCACTTCGCCGCTCAGCGGTCGCGTCAAGCCGGGCGCTGCGGCCGGCGCGATGTCATCGGCCCTCATCGGCCGAGCTCAGTCGCCGCGCCAGGCTCTGCACCACCTCGAGGGTGAGCGGCTTGACGACGTAGTCGCGCGCACACGCATACGAGAGCGCATAGGACTTTTAAACCACCTTTTTTTCTAACCGCCACTGTATCGGCGGCTTGTTCGGCGGTCAATCGCCCGGTGTTCGGTGAGAATTTGCCACGCTCTGTGGCTGCTGGAGCCCTACCTCGGCCCGAGAGTGGCGTCGCTTCGGCGCAATGTGAACGGTTCGCGCAGCCGTGGGCCGAGCCGGGTCGCCGGCCTGGGTGGCAGAACCGTTGTGACGCTTTTGGATCAGGCCGCCTGGATGAGCTCCGGCAGCCGCACCGGGGCGCGTGGCGGCGCACGCGCGGGCAGGCCCAGATGCGAGAGGATCCTGACAATCACGGCCGGGTCTTCGATGGCGGCGATGATCTTCAACTCGCCGCCGCAGTTCGGGCAATGCTCGATGTCGATATCAGGCGTTTCAGTAAACGCGCCCAACTCATGCGCGCCGATGCCTGCAGGTGCTCGTCGGCGGGCCCACTGGGTTTGCCGGGCACGACCGCTGCACGCAGCCTCGCATGGGGTGCCAGCACCCCGTGGAAGCGGATGAGGTGCAGCCGCGGGCGCGGCACCAGGGCGGCCAGGCGCTGCATGAATTCCAGCTGCGACATGACGACGTGGGTGGTGCCGTCGCGGAAGGCGCTCTTCAGTTGCAACACGACCTGGCCGGCGCGATTACGCTGGAGCCGTTCATTGGCAATGGCGGGGCGGGTGATGTAGCGGCACAGGCGTTCGAGCTCCTTGCGCTGACCGGCGCTGAGCGCACCGCATGCAGGCTGAAGCCGTACGCATTGGCGCACAGTGCCGGCGTGCAGGGTTCGCCTCGACTTGAGATGGTTTGCAAGCTCAGCACTTTCTGCCCCGCCCGCGGCCCAAAGGCGATGCGATACGTGCACGAGGACGCTTGCAAGGGCCTGAGCGGGTTATCCGGATCGATGTCGGCCAGGTAGGTCATGCCCTGCTCTTCGACGAGATAGCCCCGGCGGGTCAGCACTCTGCGTCGGTAGGTGCGTGTCGAGGAGGCGGCCCGTCGGTCCCGGATCGGCCCCGAGCGGCCGCCGCCGGGCGTGGCAGACGGCGCAGGTCTCGACCTCGCGGTGCGATGCGAGCGGACGGCTCCGCGTCGGCGCCCCCGCGACCGCCGGCGTCCACGTCACGCCGGCCCGATCGGCGAGAGCGATCGCGAGGCCGTGGTCGCGCCATCCCTCGGTTCCCGGCCGCCGCTCGGCCCACGTGACGTGATTCGATCCCGGGCCATGGCAGGCCTCGCACGCGACGTTCGGATCGGTCCAAGTCGTCGCGTAACGATCGGTCGCCGCGTCGTAGTTGCGGCGGAGGTTCGTCGAGTGGCAATCGGCGCACGCGAAATTCCAGTTCTGTGCGGGGCGCGTCCAGTGGAGCGTGTCCCGGAAGTCGATACGCTCGTCCGGATACAGGATGAACCAGCGCTGGCCGCCGGCCGCTTCCGAGCGCGCGTCCCAGGCGATCGTGAGCGCCTGCTTTCGGCCGTCCGAAAAGTCGACGAGATACTGCTGCAGCGGATACAGGCCGAAGGTGTAGGCGACGCGAAAATCGGCGAGTCGGCCGTCCGCACCGTCGATGCGCACGACGAACTCGTCACCGTTCTGCGCGAAGTGCGAGGTGACGCCGTCGTGGGCGAGCTCCGCTCCGTTGAAGTCGCCGAGCACGCGGCCGACCGTCGCCGGCTGGAGCGCCGCGGCGTGCTGCGACGCGCCCCACGCCGCCGCCTCCTCGGCGTGACACTCGAGGCACGCGCCCCGGCCGACGAACGCCGCGACCGGCATCGGGATCGGCGGCACGGAGGGCGACACGGTCGTGGCCGGTCGGACCGTCGGCGTCGCCTCCGGCGCCGACCCCGCCCCAGACCGGCAAGCGGCGAGGGCGACGGCCGCGAGCAGCACCGCGAGCCGCCGGATAATCGGCGGAGACACGCGCCTCCGTACCAAACGACCGGGAGCGGTGCGAGCGATGGCGCCCGCCATGCGCCTCGGATAGGAAAACCAGCCAGCGTGCATGTCGCCGCCGCCCACGAACAGGGAGGTTCGCCATGAAGAGATGGAGAAGTACCGCGACGCTCACGCTATTCGTCGCGTTTGCCGTCGCCGCACCACCCTTCATTGATTCCGCCGTTGCCGCGAGCGCGCGTGAGCTCGAGGCCGAGAGCCGCGCCGCGCTCCGCGACCTCTACGCGACGACGCCGAGCGCCACGCTTCTCGCCTCGAAGGCCAAGGCAATCCTCGTCTTCCCCGGGATCCTGAAGGCCGGCTTCATGTTCGGCGGCCAGATCGGCGAAGGCGTCCGCATCGAGAAGGACAAGGTGAAGGGCTACTACAGTTCCGTCGCCGCGTCGTACGGACTCCAGGCCGGCATCCAGAAATTCGGCTACGCGCTCTTCTTCATGAATAATTCGGCGGCTGCGCCAGCTCGATGCCACTCGCGGCTTCGAGCTCGGCGTCGGCCCGAGTATCGTGATCGTCGATGAGGGCATCGGGAAGAGCCTCACGACCAACACGATCACGAGCGAGACTACGCCTTCATCTTCGACCAGAAGGGCCTGATGGCGGGCCTCGGCATCCAGGGGTCGAAGATCACGAGGATCGACAAATGACGCCGCGCAACGGAGGGATCGCCATGCGTGCCATTGTGTTCCTGCTCGTGACGTTGTTCACGTCTTCGCTCGCGTGGGCCGGCGAGGCCGAGGACGCGAACATCGAGGTGCTCCGCGACACGATCCGCGCCAACAAGAAGGCGCTGGTCGCGGTGAACCTCATCCTCACCGACGAGGAGGCCAAGGACTTCTGGCCGCTCTACGATCGCTACGAGGGCGAGATCAAGACCGTGAACGACCGGCTCCTGAAGCTGATCGACGACTACACGAAGAACTACGGCAAGCTCACCGACGAGCAGGCGAAGAAGCTCGCTGAGGATTACCTCGCCGTGGTAGAGGATCGCGCCAAGGTGCGGCGCACCTACTTCACCGACTTCACCAAGATATTGCCGGGCGAAAAAGGCGGCGCGGTTCTACCAGATCGAGAACAAGATGGACGCGGTGATCCGCTACGATCTCGCGAAAGAGATTCCCGTCGTAGAGCAATGACCGGCCGAGGAGCGCGCTGCGGTGTAACCCGCCGCGGCGCGCTCCTCCCGCTTACCTCATTCGAGAATCAAGCCGACCTTTCTCGCGGCCGCGAGCGCGGTATTGCTGATCCACAGCTGCTCCCCGTCGTTGCATAGCGTCCCGCGATGAAAGACGGCAGAGGATTGCAGCAGCAACGTAAAGCCCAAACTGGGTAAACGTTCGCGTGCCGTCGATTCCACCGCGTGAGAGTGCGTTCCCAGCATCAACACGCTCACCTGCTGCGCGATTGCATCGATGGCGCGGTTCTCGACGATCGCCAATTCTTCGCCCTGTAGATCCATGTGGAGCAAGCCCACCTGACGGTATCGGGTTAGGACGGTCGCGATGTTGTCGACTTGAACCGCAATGTTTGCTGGCGTGGGTTTGCGCCGCACCCAGGATAGAAGGGTGCGCAACCACGTTGCGGGCCGGACCAGCCGCGCCAAAGCCGATTTTGCTCCGCCGGTGGACATCGAAGAGCCATTGTCGGACTGGCAGTCCACATCCGGAAAATAGGCCGTGCCGTCGAAATGACTGAGCGCATGCTGAATCCATTCGAACCGCCATCGCTCCCCCTCGAGAGTCAATCGATCCGAAGTCTTCGTTCGCCGCAGGATGTCCAGTTGCTGGTTGTTCCAAAAGGATTCCGTCGGGGTCAATGACGGCGACGCCTCAAAGGCGATCGCCAATATGTTGTCGAGGCCGCGACTGCTCCGATTCAGGCATCGGATCCACGGCAAGCACCAGAGCCCCTGCGATGCTCCAGCCTCGATCAGGGTGGGTTGGCTCAAGTCCCGAATGCACAACTGTGCCGCAAGGGCGAATGCCGCCCATTCGATTGGCCCTGCTCGGAATCCATCTCCTTGCGTTTGTGGCGTTGCGGGCGATTGCCAACCGATGGCCGGGAGTCTCGGGAACGAACCGTAGGAGTAGAAATCGCCAACCCAGTCGAAAATACCAGAGGGATTTGAATCCTTGGATTCACCGAGACCCGCCCAGAGTTTTTCGCAATCGAACCGGCCATCGAGAGGCCTCTGGCATTCCATGCCGCGTCGCCTCCTTAAAGTTCTCGAAATCGATATCTCGTGGGCGGCAGGAGTCGAACGGGAACGTCGTCCCTCGCGTACGTTCGGAGGTTCTTGGCGAGACCATCGGCGATCTTCATGGGGTCACTTCGTCGGCGCATAGGACTTTTAAACCACCTTTTTTGCTAACCGCCACTGTATCGGCGGCTTGTTCGGCGGTCAATCGCCCGGTGCTCGGTGAGAATTTGCCACGCTCTGTGGCTGCTTGAGCCCTACCTCGGCCCGAGAGTGGCGTCGCTTCGGCGCAATGTGAACGGTTCGCGCAGCCGCGGGCCGAGCCAGGTCGCCGGCCTGGGTGGCAGAACCGCTGTGACGCTTTTGGATCAGGCCGCCTGGATGAGCTCCGGCAGCCGCACCGGGGCGCGTGGCGGCGCACGCGCGGACAGGCCCAGATGCGAGAGGATCCTGACAATCACGGCCGGATCTTCGATGGCGGCGATGATCTTCAACTCGCCGCCGCAGTTCGGGCAATGCTCGATGTCGAAGACGCGGAAACGAGGTCACCCCACGGGACTCTTTGCGCGCGCGAGGTGCTGGCCTGCGACATAGCCGAACGTCAACGCCGGCCCGAGCGTGATGCCCGGCCCCGGATAGCCGCCATTCATGATCGAGCTCATGTCGTTGCCGCAGGCATAGAGCCCGGCGATCGGTGCGCCGGCCGCGTCGAGCACCTGCGCGTGCACGTTCGTGCGCAGCCCCGCCGACGTACCGAGATCGCCGGGATACAGGGCAACCGCGTAGAACGGGGCCCGCTCGAGCGGCGCCACGCAGGGATTGGGCATGTGGTCGGCGTCACCGAGGTATTTCCCGTATGCGTCGCTGCCCTTGCGGAACACCTGGTCGACGCCCGTGCGCGCATCCTCGTTGTAGCGCATCACGGTCGCCTCCAGTGCCGCCGGGTCGATGCCGAGCGCCTCGGTCAGTGCGCGAACCGAAGATCCCCGCGTGAGGTAGCCGCTTGCGGTATACGCGCCGAGAAACGCCGTGAACGGTTTCACCGCCCCCAGGCCGTACTTCCACAAGCCGACCCGGTCGCAGATCAGGAAGGCCGGAATCGCATGCGCGCGAAACATGGCCTGGACGAACTCGTGGTACGAGACGGCTTCGTTCGTGAAACGTTGCCCGCGGCGGTCCACGGCGATAAAGCCGGGCTTGCCGCGATCGGTGACCGAGTGAGGGTAGACAGCCGGCGTTCCGTTGGCCCGCCGAAAGCGCGAGACCGGCGCCCAGTAGGCGTTGTTCGTGTTCTCCTCGACCATGCGGCCGCCGGCCGCAAGGCCAAACCGCAGCCCGTCGCCCGTGTTCGTCGGGCAGGCCGCGGACGACGGCCCAGTTTCGGCAGGCAGATAGCGGGAGCGCAGCTCGGCGTCGTTCGAAAACCCGCCAGCCGCCAGGACAACACCACGCCGCGCGCGCAGATGGGTGCCGTCCGCGAGCTTGACACCGACAACGCGCCTCCCCTCCATCGCGAATGACGCGACTTGCGTCGACGTGCGCAGCTTCACGCCGAGTGTCACGACCGACTTGAGCAGGCGTGCCGCCAATGCGTTGCCCAGTACCAGATGCGCGCCGCGCTCGAAGGACAGGCGATCGCGCGCATGGCGCGCCACGACGCGCGCGACGCGCAGCGCCGAAGGAAGCGAGCGCCACGCCTTGCGGAAATGCGGGATGTCGGCGCGGTCGACCATCATGCCGCCGAACATCGTGAACTCGGGCAGCGGCGGACGCAGCAGGCCGAAGTGGCGCCCGAGCTCGCGCCCGTCGAACGGCACCGGTTCAAGTACCCGCCCGCCGAGGGTCGCGCCAGGCAGGTCCGGGTAATAGTCCGGATAGAACGTCACGGGCTTCAAGGCGAGCGCTGTGCGCGTTTCGAGGTACTCGATCGCCTCGGGCGCGCGCGCGAGAAAGACCTCGCGCAGCTCGCGGTTGAAGTCTCCGGGAACCGTGTGGCTCAGATAGCGCCGGGCCTGCTCGAGCGAATCCGCGAGTCCCGCAGCGCGCATCTTCGCGTTGGCGGGGACCCACACCATGCCCCCCGAGACGGAAGTCGTTCCGCCGACGCGATCTGCTTTCTCGATGAGCAGCGTCGCAAGCCCCTCGGCCGCCGCGACGCACGCCGCGGTCATGCCGCCCGCGCCGGCGCCGATCACGATGACATCATGCTCCTCGGAGAAATTCATGTTCCACCTCGGTCCGCCCGAAATCCAGCGTCCTTCACCACTCTCGCATTCTTGGCGATTTCGGACTTGACAGAATCTACTGAGTTTCCGGGTCGGACCTGCGCAACGTATCAATACGGAAAAATAAAGCGCTCAAACGACCGGTATTGAGCGCTTAGAACCGCGTTTTTGAGCGCCAAAGTGTGCGTCTGCGCATAGGACTTTTAAACCACCTTTTTTTGCTAACCGCCACTGTATTGGCGGCTTGTTCGGCGGTCAATCGCCCGGTGCTCGGTGAGAGAGTGGCGTCGCTTCGGCGCAATGTGAACGGTTCGCGCAGCCGCCCCGCTGGACAACAACGCCGTGGCAGCTTGACCAGGTAAGGCGACTCGCCTTACGATATCCTTACCATGAGCAAAGTCACCAGCAAGTTTCAGGTCTCGATCCCGAAGGCGCTGGCCGAGCGGATCGGCATCCGCGTCGGCGACGAACTGTCCTGGGAGGACGCGGCCGGGACGCTGCGCGCGCGGGTCGCTACCGCGGCAAAGCCACGAATGACGCTGCGCGAGCGCTTGCGTCTGTTTGATGCGGCCACGGCCCGCCAGATGGAACGCGAACGCAAGCGGCGTTTGCCGCGCGGCAAGGGCCGCGGCTGGACGCGCGAGGATCTCTACACGCGATGAGTGCGTTGGTCGATACCAACGTCCTCGTCTACCGCCACGATCCGAGGGTCCCTGCCAAGCAACGTGTGGCGCGCACGCTGCTGCGCGAAGGCCTGGAGCAGGAAGTCCTGCGCATCCCGCACCAGGCAATCGTCGAATTCGTGCAGGCGGTTACCCGCCCGGTCGGACGAAGCGGTGCCGGTCTGCTGACGCGAGCGGAGGCGTTGCGCGAAGCCGAAGAGCTGCTGGTGCAATTCGAGATTCTGTATCCCACCGAATCGCTGCTGCGTACCGCGATACGCGCAGTCGCGACCTATCAGTTGAGCTGGTTCGACGCGCACCTGTGGGCCTATGCCGAGCACTACGGCCTCGATCAGATTCTCTCCGAGGACTTCTCCGACGGGCAGTTGATTGGATCGGTCCGGATTCGCAATCCGTTCATTGACTCATGAGCCACGGCACCAGGGCGAAATTGCCGGGATGCGGGTCTGGTATCGACAGATGCCGATAGATGACGAAACCTACTCCCACTCAATCGTCGCCGGCGGCTTGCTGGAGATGTCGTAGACCACGCGATTGATGCCGCGCACTTCGTTGATGATGCGGTTCGAGACCTTGCGAGAGCAGCGTGTGCGGAAGCTCGCGCCCAGTGCGCAGTCATGAAGTCCGAGCGTCTCCACCGCGCGCAGCGCGACCACGTACTCGTAGGTGCGCCCGTCACCCATGACGCCGACGGAGCTCACCGGCAGGAACACCGCGAAAGCCTGCGCCGTCTTGCTCGTACCAGCCGGCCGCGCGCAGCTCCTCGATGAAGATGGCGTCCGCGCGCCGCAGCAGATCCACGTACTCGCGTCTTGACCTCACCCAGTATGCGCACGCCGAGGCCGGGCCCCGGGAACGGATGGCGGAACGACCATATCGTGCGGCAGCCCCAGCGCGATGCCCAGCTCGCGCACCTCGTCCTTGAACAGCTCGCGCAGCGGCTCGAGCAGCTTCAGATGCAGCGTCTCGGGCAAGCCCGCCGACGTTGTGGTGCGACTTGATGGTCGATAGCCTTCTTCGTCTTGGCGCCCGCCGATTCGATCACGTCAGGATAGATCGTGCCCTGCGCGAGCCACTTCGCGTTCGTCGATCTTCGCCGCCTCGCGCTGGAACACCTCGACGAACAGCCTGCCGATGATCTTGCGCTTCTCTTCGGGATCGGCGACGCCCTTCAGCGCCGCATAGAACTCGTCCGAGGCGTCCACGTGTACGACCTTCACGCGCATGTGCTGCGCAAAAGTGTCCATCACCTGCTCGGCTTCGTTCAGCCGCAGCAGCCCGTGATCGACGAATACGCAGGTCAGCTGCTCGCCGATCGCCTTGTGGATCAGCGCCGCCGCGACCGACGAATCCACGCCGCCCGACAGTCCGAGGATCACCTCTTCCGCGCCGACCTGGCTGCGGATCCGCGCGACCGCTTCGGAAATGAAGTCGGGCATGTTCCAGTCGCCGCGGCAGCCGCAGATGTCGTAGCAGGAAGCGCCGCAGTATCGCCTTGCCCTGCAGCGTGTGCGTCACCTCCGGATGGAACTGCACGCCGTAGAAGCGCCGCGCCTCGTCGGCCATGCCCGCGATCGGGCACGCCGCGGTCGAAGCCATCAGGCTGAAGCCCGGCGGCATCGTCGACCACCTTGTCGCCGTGGCTCATCCACACTTTCAGCAGGCCATGGCCTTCCGGAGTGCGCGTATCCTCGATGCCCTCGAGCAGCTTCGTGTGTCCGCGCGCGCGCACCTCCGCGTACCCGAACTCGCGCACCTTGCCGGGCTCCACCTTGCCGCCCAGCTGCTGCGCCATCGTCTGCATGCCGTAGCAGATGCCGAGCACCGGCACGCCGGCTCGAACACCGACTTGCGGGCGCCTTGTCGGTCGAATCTTCGTACGCCGACAGGTGGCTGCCGGAAAGGATGATCGCCTCTGCGCGCCGAATTCGCGCACGAAGGCGTCCGGTTACGTCGGCCGGATGGATCTCGCAATAGACTTTCGCTTCGCGGACGCGGCGTGCGATCAACTGCGTGTACTGCGCGCCGAAGTCGAGGATGAGGATCTTTTCGTGATGCATGCTGCGGGACGGGATCGGCGGGGGCTCACTGCGATCTGTCCGTAGTTACTCGATCGCTTACCGATAGTTGGCGCTTCCTTACGATCTGCACGTCGTGCACGTGGGACTCGCGGATGCCGGCAACGGTGATCTCGACGAATTCCGCGTTCGCGCGGACTTCTCGATCGGTGCGCGCAACCGAGATAGCCCATGCTCGCGCGCAGACCGCCGATCAGCTGCTGGACGAGCGGGACCAGCTGCCCTTTATAGGGCACCCGGCCTTCGACGCCTTCGGGCACGAGCTTGTCGGTGTCGGGCTCCTCTTCCTGGAAATAGCGATCGGCGGAGCCCTGCTGCATCGCCGAGAGCGAGCCCATGCCGCGGTAGGTCTTGTAGGAGCGTCCCTGGAAGAGCTCGATCTCGCCGGGGGATTCCTCGGTTCCCGCGAACAGGCTCCCGATCATCACGCACGTGCGCCCCGGCGGCGATCGCTTTCGCGATGTCGCCGGAATAGCGGATGCCGCCATCGGCGATGAGCGGCACGTCGGCTCTTGGCGAGCCCTCTCGCCACGTTCGCGACCGCCGTGATCTGCGGCACGCCTACACCGGCCACGATGCGGGTCGTGCAGATCGAGCCGGGGCCGATGCCGACCTTGACGCCGTCCGCGCCCTGATCGACCAGTGCCTTCGCGCCCGCTCGCGGTGGCGACGTTGCCGCCGATCACCTGGGACTTGGGAAAATTGCGCTTCACCCATGCGCACGCGGCTCAACACGTTCTTCGGAGTGGCCGTGCGCGGTATCCACGACGATGACATCCGCGCCGGCTTCGACCACGGCCGCGGCCCGCTCCTCGGTGCCTTCTCCCACCCCGATAGCGGCGCCCACGCGCAGCCGGCCCAGACGGTCCTTGCACGCGTTCGGATGCTCGGTGGACTTGAGGATGTCCTTGACCGTGATGAGGCCGCGCAGCTCGAAGTTCTTGTTCACGACGAGCACGCGCTCGAGCCGGTGCTTGTGCATGAGCGCCATGCGCTTCTTCATGCGGCGCGCCCTCCCGCACCGTGACGAGCCGCTCCCGCGGTGTCATGATGTTCGTGACCGGCTGGTCGAGCTTGGTCTCGAACCTCAGGTCGCGGTTGGTGACGATCCCGACCACCCGCCCGGCCGCGTTGATCACGGGCAGGCCCGAGATCCGGTGCTGGCGCGTAAGAGCAAGCACGTCCCGCACCTTCATGCTCCGGACTGACGGTGATGGGATCTTTGACGATGCCGCTTTCGAAGCGCTTGACCTTGGTTACTTCGGCGGCCTGCGCCTTGGGCGACATGTTCTTGTGAACGATGCCGATACCGCCTTCCTGCGCGATCGCGATCGCGAGCCGCGCCTCGGTCACGGTATCCATCGCGGCCGAGACGACGGGGAATGTTGAGGGTGATGGTGCGGGTGAGCCGGGTTTTGAGACTGACTTCGCGCGGAAGGACGGCGGAGTGGGCGGGGATCAGCAGGACATCGTCGAACGTCAAGGCCTTTTGCACCACGCGCATGTTTTTGGCCTTCGCAAAGAGCGCATTATACGCACGCTTGAGGACATTGTCCGCCTGAGGCCGCCAATGTCCTCAAGGATTGGTAACCGCCGGCTCGCCAACCGCAAGCACTGGCGCGCCGGCGGTCAACGGTAAACGGAATCGCGCGTTGATTGATTGACTTAGCACTGCGGACTCGCTATGTTGGACTACGGAAACGGGCGCCGCCTGCTCGGATACTACGAACCTGCGCGGACTTTACGCATGGAGCGAACGTGAAAACGATACTCGTGCTTCTCATGATGGTGCTCTCGCCGGCCGCCTACGGCCAGTTGATGAAATGCGTCAGCAAGGACGGCAAGGTGGTCTACGCGAACAGTTGCCCGCCGGACACGACCGAGCAGAAGATGAGCATCAAGAGTTCCAGCGGCGGTCCGGGCCAGAGCGCTCCCGCCTCGACGCCGAAGTCGTTGGCCGAACGCGACGCCGACTTCAAGAAGCGCGCCATCGAGAAACAGGAAGCGGAGCAGCAGGACGCGAAAAAGCTGGCCGAATCCCAGCAGAAGCGCGAAGCCTGCGGCAACGCCCAAAACTACTTGAAGACCCTGGAATCCGGCACTCGCATCACCCGTGCCGATCCCAAAACCGGGGAACGCATCTTCATCGATGACGCGGAGCGCGCCACTGAGACCACGCGCGCGCGCGCCAGAGTCGCGGAATCCTGCAAGTGACGTTCGCCTGACGGCCGAACGTCATCCCCGCGAAGCCTGCCCCGGCAAGTCCTAAGCCGGGGGCGGGGATCCAGGTGAAGTCCTCGACCGTCATCCCGGCGGCTGCAGGCATGCCCCGGCATGGAGGCTCCGCCCCGGCGGTCTTAAGCCGGGGTCGCAAGCCGGGGCCGGGGTCCAGTAGCTTGGTCGGTCCAGAAGCTTGGTTGAAAGACAACCGTCACTTGAGCGGCTTCGCTTTCTTGCGCCGCGCCTCTTTCGGGTCCACCAGCAGCGGCCGGTAGATCTCGACCCGGTCACCATCAGCGAGCCGCGTGCCGAGTCCCGTGACCCGGCCGAAGATCCCCACGCACATCCGGGCCAGATCGATTTCCGGGAATTGCTGCCGGAGTCCAGAGCGCTCGACCGCTTGCCGCGCGGTCGTTCCCTCCTCCACCTCGAGCGCGACGAGGACCTGCTCGTCTCGCCGGGCATAGACCACTTCGACGGTAATCATAGGGGTTAGGGGCTAGGCACTCGCTCGTTTTCTAGTCCCTAGTCTCTAGTCCCTAATCCCTGCTGTTCAGCGCGCTTCACGAATGCCTCGACCAGGCTGTCGGCGATGTAATTGAATACCGGGCCGATCAACTTCGCCAGCAATCGCCCGGAGAATTCATAGCTCAGCCGGAACTCGATCTTGCAACCCTGATCGCCGAGCGCGGTGAACCGCCACTCGCCTTCGAGCTTGCGAAACGGCCCTTCCACCAGCCTGATGAGCATCTCTTGTGGCGGCCGCTTCGTGTTCTCGGTCGTAAAACTTTGCCTGATTCCATGAAAGTTGATGTCTAGGGTTGCGCGCGTCGTGGTTTCGTCGCGATGGAGAACCTTGGTCGCGCCGCACCACGGCAGGAATTGGGGATAGTCCTCGACCGCATCGATCAAGGCGAACATCTGCGCGGGGGAGTTGGCGACGAGCGCCGAACGCCTTACTTCAGGCACTTGTTCTCATCCCCAGGAGTGTGTCGGATTGTGTTCCAACACACTCCTAACGCAAGATCGCCCGCAGCCAAAATGGCACAGTAGCTTGGGGCCAAAGACGGGCGGCTACCCGCTGGTAGAATAGGCGCCCCGTTGCGATGGCGTGAGAGTCCCTAACACAATGAGCATCGTCCAGAACAGGAAGGCGTTCCACGACTACTTCATCGAGCAGCGCTTCGAGGCCGGCGTCGCGCTCGAGGGCTGGGAGGTGAAGGCGATACGCGCCGGCCGCGTCCAGATAAAGGAAGCCTACGTGATCGTGAACGCCGGCGAATTGTTCCTCTTCGGTTGCCATATCAGCCCACTGGCCGCTGCGTCAACCCACGTCATGCCGGATCCGACCCGCACCCGGAAGCTGCTGCTTCACGCCGAAGAAATCTCGAAACTCATCGGCAGCGTAGAGCGCGCAGGATATACGCTCGTTCCCCTCGACATGCATTACAAGCAAGGACGGGTCAAACTCGAGATCGGGCTCGCCAAAGGCAAGAAACAGCACGACAAACGCGAAGCGCAGAAGGACCGTGAATGGCGCCGGCAACAGCAGCGTTTGATGCGGGTCAAGGTCTAGCCCGCATGTTTCATCAGCGTCGCGATTTTGGAGTGAGGTGCTGAACTCACGCAAGTCTGCGTCGGAGCGCATGCGGGCTGATTAATTTTTCTCTCGCGAAAACCGCTCATCGCGCGACGGGGGGTGCGGGGGAACGGGAAGGCTAAGGTGTCAGGAACCCTAAACTCTAAGGTTCCTGACACCTTCCGGCCCGTTCGCCGCCGCTTACTATGCTGGCCGCGCCTTCGTAAACAACCCGCGCACCGCGTCCTGAAGATCGGCGGGCAGCAGCACGATCTTGCTGTTCGGCGATGCCGCCATCTTGTCCATGGCGAGTATGTACTTCTCGCCCAGCAGGAACAGCATCGGCGTATCGCGGTCGCCGACCGCTGCCGCTACCTTCTTGATCGCCTGCGCGGAGGACTCCGCCAGCGTCACCTGGGCGATCGCGTCACGCTTCGCGCTTTCCAGCCTGCCTTCCGCCTCCAGGATCATGGCCTGCTTCGCGCCTTCCGCCCTGGTCACCACGGCTTTGCGCTCCCGCTCCGCGGCCGCCTGCAGCTCCATCGATTTCACCATCGACTCTGATGGCTTGATGTCCTGGATCTCCACCGACTTGATGGTAAGTCCCCAGTCGATCGCCTCGTCGGAGATGCTCTCTTTCAGGCGCAGCTTGATCTTCTCGCGGGACGACAACGCCTGGTCGAGCTCCATCTCGCCGGTGATCGAGCGCAGCGTGGTCTGCACGAGATTACGGATCGCTTCGGCAAAATCCACGATGCCGTAGACCGCCTTGATCGGGTCGGTCACTTTGATGAAGGCGATCGCGTTGGTGATGATCACCGCGTTGTCCTTGGTGATCACCTCCTGTTCCGGGACGTCGAGGATGATGTCCTTGGTGATGACCTTGTAGGCGACCTTGTCCAGGTATGGAATGATGATGGTCAACCCGGGACTCAGCGTCGCATTGAACTTGCCGAGACGCTCGACGATCCATTCCTCGCCCTGCGGAACGATCCGCACGCCCTTCCAGACGGTGACTGCGGCGAAGATCAGAATCGCGATGACGACGATTTCGAATCCCATGATGCGTTCCCCCCGAGTGTGCTGTCCCGCAAAAACCAGGCGTAAGTCGAAGGCGATCGATCAAAAGCTATTTGTGGGACGCTAGACTCGGCCGACCTTGAGTATATTGCCCTCGACGTCAAGCACCTTCACCCGTTCCCCGACCTTGATTTCCTCGTCCGCGATCGATTCCCAGATTCGTCTCCCAAGTACCGGCTTCTGGAAACGGATCTGCCCCTTTTCGAAGGGCCGCATTTCCCTGATGACGAGGCCGATCTCGCCGATCAGCGACCCTTTGGACATGCCGGCGCGGGTCTTGTGGATGCCGGGCTTGAATATCCTGAACCACAACCAGACCAGGGCAATGGAACAGGCCGTCCAGGCGACGACCTGGTAAGCGAAAGGAAATGCGGGGAAGATCACGACGGCGACGCCGACGAGCACGGCTGCCGCCCCGAACCAGATCAGGAAGAACGCCGGCACGGCGAGCTCGAGCAGCATCAGGACAATGCCGAGCACGATCCAGTGCCACCAGAGAATTTCCACTACCCCCCCCGCAAACGGCAATGCTTAATTATTAAACATTCAAAATTGATCATTTGCCGCAGCGGCGGCAAATGATGGGGTGGCTGATGGGACTCGAACCCACAACACCTGGAATCACAATCCAGTACTCTACCTTTGAGCTACAGCCACCACAGAAAGGCAATGCTCAATGTTGAATTTTGAATGTTAAATGACCCGAGCACCAGCCGACGGCCCATTCAACATTCAACATTAAAAATTGAACATTCGCCGAAAGGCCATGGCACGCCCGGCGGGACTCGAACCCACAACCCCCGGCTTAGAAGGCCGGTGCTCTGTCCGATTGAGCTACGGGCGCCGCGGGCCGAGGTAACCACCGGTCGGGAGCGCAACGGCGGGCGCGCCACCGGGTCGCGGCACCCTCGGAAAACCAGCTAACACCGGCCGAATCACGCCAATGCCGCGCCGCTTGGGAAGGCGCGTAATATACTCTTCCGGTCACCCATAGGTCAATTGAATCACGCCGGCAAAATGCCGGCCGTCGTCAAGTTGCGCACCCCCCCGATTTCTGATATTAAACCGCTTTTTTTGAGGCAGGCTCGAAGCATGACAGAACTACACAAACCCTATCCGCCGTACAAGCCGAAGGGTAAGGAGGAATACATGAACCCGCGGCAGCGCGCTCACTTCCGCAAGATGCTGGAAGAGCAGAAACGCGACCTGTCGCAGGACATCGACCGCACCGTCCATACGATGCAGGACGAGGCGACGATTTTCGCCGACCCCAACGACCGCGCGAGCCAGGAATCGGACATGTCGCTCGAGCTGCGCAACCGCGACCGGGAACGCAAGCTCATCAAGAAAATCGACGAGACGATCGGCCGCATCGATGGCGGGCGAGTACGGTTATTGCGATAGCTGCGGCGTGGAAATCGGCTTGAAGCGCCTGGAAGCGCGCCCGACCGCGACGCTCTGCATCGACTGCAAGACGCTGGACGAGATGCGCGAGCGGCAGGTCGCGAAATGAAGTTCGCCTGAAAAGGCGAACTCATCCCGGCGCAGGCCGGCGATCCAGTGGGCTTTGGCGGCCTCAGAAAAAAGGGGCGGGATATCCCGCCCCTTGTCTTTTGGAATCCCGCTGTTCAGGGAGCTGTGCGTTGCCGGTGTCGCCGCTGCCGCTCGTTCGTCCGCAGCGACCGCCTTCATCGAGAGCCGCAGCCGGCCCTTGTCGTCCGCCTCGAGCACCTTCACCCGCACCGACTGCCCTTCCTTCAGATGGTCGGCAACGGCGTTCACGCGCTCGTTGGCGATCTGGGAAATGTGCAGCAGCCCGTCCTTGCCCGGCAGCACGCTCACGATCGCGCCGAAATCGAGCAGCTTCAACACCGTGCCTTCGTAGATCCTGCCGACCTCAACGTCGGCCGTAATCTCCTCGATGCGCTTGCTCGCGGCCTCGCCGCCTTCGGGAGACACGCACGCGATGGTTACCGTGCCGTCATCCTGGATATCGATGGTGGTGCCGGTCTCCTCGGTGATCGCACGGATCACCGCGCCGCCCTTGCCGATCACGTCGCGGATCTTCTCGGGCTTGATCTTCATCGTGATCATGCGCGGCGCCTACATTGAAAGCTCCGCGCGCGGCGCTTCCAGCGACTGCTTCATCTTCTCCAGAATGTGCATCCGCCCCTCGCGCGCCTGTAACAGCGCCGCATGCATGATCTCCTTCGTGATGCCTTCGATCTTGATGTCCATCTGCAGCGCCGTCACGCCCTTTTCCGTGCCCGCCACCTTGAAGTCCATGTCGCCGAGATGGTCCTCGTCGCCCAGGATGTCGGAGAGCACCGCAAACCGGTTGCCTTCCTTGATGAGTCCCATCGCGATGCCCGCCACGTGCGCCTTGAGCGGCACGCCGGCGTCCATCAAGCGCCAGGCATCCGCCGCACACCGATGCCATGGAGCTCGAACCGTTCGATTCCGTGATCTCGGAAACGACGCGCAGCGAGTAGGCGAACTCCTCGGGTCCCGGGAGCATCGCCATCAGCGCGCGCTTGGCGAGTCGCCCATGGCCGATCTCGCGGCGCTTGGGAGAGCCGACGCGGCCGGTCTCGCCGGTCGCATAGGGCGGCATGTTGTAATGCATCATGAAGCGATCGCGGTACTCGCCCTGAAGCGCGTCGATGATCTGTTCGTCGCGCGTAGTGCCGAGCGTCGCCGTCACCAGCGCCTGGGTCTCGCCTCGTGTGAACAGCGCGGACCCGTGGGCGCGCGGCAACAAGCCCGTGCGGATCGATATCGGACGCACCGTGCGGGTATCGCGCCCATCGATTCGCGGTTCGCCGTTGAGGATCTGGCTGCGCACGATCTTCGATTCCAGCTCGAAGCAGATTTCCTTGACTGCATTGGCTTCCGGCCCGCCTTCCGCACCGACGCCAATTTCGGTGAAGATGCGCGTCCAGATATCGTCGATCGCCGCGGAGCGCGCCTGCTTGTCCTTCATCTGGAACGCGGCACGCAAATCGCTCTCGCTCAGCTCTGCGATCCGCGCGGCGAGACTTCCGTCCTTCGCGGCCGGCTCCCAGTCCCACATCGGCGCCCCGGCCTCGTCGACCAATTCATCGATGAGCTTGATCACCTCCTGCATCTGCTGGTGGCCGAAAACCACGGCGCCGAGCATCACGTCTTCGGGCAGCTCCTTCGCTTCCGACTCGACCATCAGCACGGCCTGCTGCGTGCCGGCGACGACCAGATCGAGCTGCGATGATTTGAGTTCAGTCGCGGTGGGATTCAGCACGTACTGTCCGTCGAGATAGCCGACGCGTGCGGCGCCGATCGGCCCGTTGAACGGGATTCCCGAAAGCGCGAGCGCCGCGGAGGCGCCGATCATGGCGGGAATGTCGGAATCGATCTCGTTGTTGGACGAGACCACGGTCGCAACGATCTGCACTTCATTGTAGAAGCCGTCGGGGAACAGCGGGCGGATGGGTCGGTCGATGAGCCGGCACGTCAGGATTTCTTTTTCGGAAGGCCGGCCTTCGCGCCTGAAGAAGCCCCCGGGAATCTTGCCTGCGGCGTACGTCCGTTCCTGATAATCGACCGTGAGCGGCAGGAAGTCCTTCCCCGCCACGGCCTTCCTGGCGCCGACGACGGTGACGAGCACCACCGTATCGTCCAGATTGACGAGCACCGCGCCGGTTGCCTGCCGCGCGATCTCGCCCGTTTCGAGGGTCAGCCGGTGACTGCCCCAACTCAGTGTTTTCTTGATATGGCTCAATGGATATCCCCTGCTCAAATGAAAAAGACCGCAGGCTCGCGGTCTCGGGTTAAAGGTGGGCTGCTGTATCCCAGGCGGCCAGCAACGCAACGCCGGATAGAGCGGACATCGTTACTTGCGCAGGCCCAGCCGGTCGATCAACTGGCGATACTTGTCAGCGTTAGTCCTCTTCAGGTAGTCGAGGAGCTTGCGCCGGCGGCTCACCATCCGCAGCAGGCCACGCCGCGAATGATGATCCTTGACGTGGGTCTTGAAGTGCTCGGTGAGATCCGTGATGCGCGCTGTCAGCAACGCGATCTGGACTTCGGGCGAGCCGGTGTCGCCATTCCCGCGCTGGTATTCCTTTACCAGATCGGCTTTTTGCGTGTTGGTTACTGACATCGTTAGCTCCCGGAATTCGCGTATTTTACTTTAACTACCCGTTTATTCCAAGCAATACATTCAGCCTGTTCAGCGGACTTGTGGCCTCCGATAGGCCGCGATTACTCTGTAAATGCCCGTTTTTTCAACCAATCCGTTGCCTTGCGAGCTGGGACGCAGGCGCCGTGGAACGATGCGACCGCTGCCCGTCACTTCCGCCAGACCGAGAAACTGCCGATCCGGGCCGTAGATTCGGGTCAATCCCGGCGGCAGCGGCCCCGCCACCTCATCCAGCGCCTGGCCGCGCGTCATCCGGCGCGACCTGGTCGGCGTCTAGATCGAACCGCGGCAGCGACGCAACCAGGGTATCGGATGGCAATAACAGCGGGTCACGCTGTTGCGGTGTCAGCGCCTCCAACTGCGGCAGCGTCACTGCGCCGCCATTCAAGGCGAAGCTTCCGACTGCCGTGCGCCGCAACGCAGACAGGCACGCTCCACAGCCGAGTTCCCGTCCGATATCCTCGGCGAGCACGCGGATGTAGGTCCCCTTGCTGCACGTGACCGTGAGTTCGATCTCTTCCCCCGCGGTGTGGAGGAGAGAAAGCGACTTCACCACGACAGTGCGCGGTGTTCGCGGCAGATCGTGGCCCGCGCGCGCGAGCTTGTAGAGTGGTTGCCCGTCCTTCTTGATCGCGCTGTACATTGGCGGAACCTGCACGATCTCGCCGACGAAATGTTGCAGCACCGCTTCGAGTTGATCCCCGGTCACCGCCACCGCTGCGCGCCCCGTAACCTCCCCTTCGAGATCTCCGGTCGTTGTGGTAACGCCCAGCCGCATTCGGGCAAGGTAGGTCTTTTCCGCGTGCAGCAGGACCTGCGAAAACTTGGTCGCCTCCCCGAAGCACAGCGGGAGCAACCCCGTCGCCAGCGGGTCGAGAGTTCCCGTATGACCGGCCTTCGCTGCCCCATACAGCCGTTGCGCCGAGCGTAACGCCGCATTGGAGCTGATCCCGTGCGGCTTGTCCAGCAACAGCACGCCATCGACGTGGCGTCTCTGGCGTCTTTGGGTATTGCGTTTCGTTTCGCTTGTCGCAGTCACGTTCGCTTGCGCCGCTTGGCCCGCTTCGCGTCATCGGCTACGGCGGCATCGATGAGGTGTGACAACCGCACGCCGCGTTCCACCGAGGCGTCGTAAACGAACTGCAGCTGCGGCACGGAGCGCGTTTCGAAGCGATGCGCAAGGTGGCTTCGCAGAAAACCCGCCGCGTGCCTCAGAGCGCGAGTGGTCTCCTCGATCTTCGATCATCGCCGAGCACCGTGAAAAACACCTTGGCGAGCTTGTGATCAGGAGTGACTTCGACGTCGGTGATGGTGATCATGCCGACGCGCGGATCTTTCAACTCGAGCCGGATGACGTCCGCCAGATCGCGCTGGACCTGGTCTGCGATGCGGCGGCTGCGCGGGTAGTCTTTCGGCATAGAATGCCGGGTGCAGGTTTCAAGGTTTGAGGATTCAAGTTAAAGCCCGCATCAAACCTCAAACCTGAAACCTGAAACTTGAAACTGCGCACGCTAGAGCGTGCGGGCGACCTCGACGACCTCGTACACCTCGAGCTGGTCGCCGACTTTCAGATCGTCGAAGTTCTTGAGCGAAAGCCCGCACTCGAACCCGGACTTGACTTCCCTCACGTCGTCCTTGAAGCGCTTGAGCGAATCGAGTTCCCCGTTGTGTATCACTACGTTGTCGCGCAGCAGGCGCACCTTGGCGTTGCTGCGGCGCACCAGCCCCTCGACGACGTAGCAGCCCGCAACGGTGCCAACCCTGGAAATCTTGAATGTCTGCCGGATCTCGACCAGCCCCAGCACGTTTTCCTTGCGCTCTGGCGCCAGCATGCCGGACAGGGCCGCCTTGACCTCGTCGACCGCGTCGTAGATGACGTTGTAGTAGCGGATGTCCACGCCGCTGTGTTCCGCGAGCTTGCGCGCCGCCGCAGTCAGCGCGCGCGTTGAATCCGATGATGACGGCTTTGGATGCCAGCGCAAGATTGACGTCGGATTCGGTGATGCCGCCGACCGCGGCATGCACGATGTTGACCTTGACCTCGTCGGTGGAAAGCTTGGTCGAGCGCGTGCGACAGCCCTTCGTACGAACCCTGCACGTCCGCCTTGATGATGAGCGACGAGTGTCTTTGCCTGTCCTTCGCCCATTTGCTCGAAGATATTCTCGAGCTTGGTCGCATGCTGTTTGGCGAGCTTGACGTCACGGAATTTTCCCTGACGGAAGAGCGCGATCTCGCGCGCCTTGCGTTCGTCGCCCAGCACCAGAACGTCCGAGCCCGCGGCCGGAACGTCTGAGAGTCCGAGGATCTCGACCGGAATCGACGGGCCGGCGCCATCGATCGTTTTTCCGTTTTCGTCGAGCATCGCGCGCACTCGCCCGAAAACCGCGCCCGCGAGCACAATGTCGCCCTGCTTCAGCGTGCCGGACTGGACCAGCACGCTCGCGACGGGGCCGCGGCCCTTGTCGAGCCGTGACTCGATCACGATTCCCTTGGCCGGTGCCTCGCGCGGCGCCTTGAGTTCCAGCACTTCCGCCTGCAGCAGCAGCCGGTCGAGCAGCCCGTCTATGCCTTTGCCGGTCTTGGCCGAGACCTCCACGAACATCGTGTCGCCGCCCCATTCTTCGGGCACGACTCCTTGTCCGGAAAGGTCCTGCTTCACGCGGTCGGGATTCGCTTCGGGCTTGTCGATCTTGTTCAGCGCCACCACGATCGAGCACCTTGGCCGCCTTCGCATGGTGTATTGCTTCGGTCGTCTGCGGCATCACGCCATCATCCGCTGCTACGACCAGAATCACGATGTCCGTCAGCTTTGCGCCGCGCGCTCGCATCGCCGTGAACGCCTCGTGACCCGGCGTATCGAGGAAAGTGACCGTCCCCTTCGGCGTTTCCACGTGATACGCGCCGATGTGCTGCGTGATCCCGCCCGCCTCGCCGCTCGCTACCCGGGTGCGCCGAATGTAGTCGAGCAGCGACGTCTTGCCGTGGTCGACGTGTCCCATCACCGTGACCACCGGCGGCCGGGCCTCCAGCTTGAGTTCCGATGGCGCGCCCTCTTCTTCGGCAAGGTAAGCGTCGGGCTCGTCGAGCTTGGCGCGTTTTGCCACGTGCCCCAACTCCTCGACCACGATCATCGCCGTGTCCTGGTCGAGCACCTGGTTGATCGTGACCATGGTGCCGAGCTTCATCAGCGCCTTGATGACCTCGGCGGCCTTGACCGACATCTTGTGCGCGAGGTCGGCCACGGTGATGGTCTCGGGCACCGACGATGTCGCGCACGAGGGGCTCGGTGGGCGCAGCAAACGCGTGCTGCGTCTCGCTTTCGTCCGCGTGCGTCGCGTGGCCGGAGCGCGCCTTGCGCGCACGCCAGCCCAGTCCGCCGGACGCGTCGCCGCGCGTCTTGATGCTGCGCCGCTTGACGGACTCGTCCTTCCAGACGACCTGCTTCACCTGTTGTTTCTTCGCCTTCTTTTCGGCCTTTTCCGCCTTTTCTTCGGGCTTGACCGCCGGCTTGTGCAGCGTGCCTTCGACGAGGACGGGCGGGACCGACTGCTTCCGCGCGGTTTCGCCTCCTGCCGGATTGCTTCTGTTGCTACCGTCTCGGCGTCCTTCTTACGGCGCTGCTTCTTCTCCGCATCCTCGGTCTGGCGCGCGGCGAGCTCGGCCTGCTGCTTGGCTTCCGCTTCGCGCAGCGCGATCTCGTCGGCGTCCAGCACGGCTTTGCCGCTTCTACCTCCGCTTCCGCAGTGTCGCGCTTCACCAGCACCCGCTTCTTGCGCACTTCGACCTGGATCGTGCGCGACTTGCCGGTGCCGTCCGACTTCTTGATTTCGGTGGTTTGCCGGCGGGTCAGCGTGATCTTCTGCTTCGACTTCGGCTGCGCCGTGCGACTTGCGCAGGTGTTCGAGCAGCTGCGTCTTGTCTTTCTCGGTGAGCGGCGTGTCGTCGTCAGCGCCCGCTTGATGCCGGCCGCCTGCAATTGCTCGATGAGGAGCGTCGTGGGCAGCCCCAGCTGCTGGGCGAACTGGGTAACGTTGATCTGCGCCATCATATTATTCCTCGGATCAGGTATTAGCGTTGCCTCGGCAAACCACGGCGCGCGCGCTGCCATGATGAGCTGCTTGCCCGCTCGGCATCGAGCCCGGTCAACTCGACCAGGTCGTCGGTGGCGGAGTCGGCGAGCGCCTCCTGAGTGCCGATCCCCTTCGCGGCCAGCAGACGCGCCGTGTCGTTGTCCATGCCCTCGACCTTCATCAAGTCTTCGATGTCGTGCTCGACCCTCTCCTCGCTCACGATGGCCTGGGTGAGCAACGCGTTGCGCGCGCGGCTGCGGAGCTCGTTCACGGTCGCCTCATCGAAGGACTCGATCTCCAGCATCTCGCTCGAGAGGAACGTACGCGACCTCCTCCAGCGTAGAGAAGCCTTCCTGAACGAGGATGTCGGCGACCTCCTCGTCGACGTCGAGCTTTTCCATGAACAGCGTCTCGAACGCGCGTGGCTTCTTCCTCGCTCTTCTTCTGTGACTCCTCGAGCGTCATGATGTTGAGCTCCCAGCCCGTCAACTCGCTCGCCAGCCGCACGTTCTGGCCGTTGCGACCGATGGCCTGCGCGAGGTTCTCCTCGTCGACCACGATGTCCATGCTGTGCGTTTCCTCGTCCACCCGGATCCTGCTCACTTCAGCCGGCGCGAGCGCGTTGATCACGAACTGCGCGGGATCCTGCGCCCACAGGATGATGTCTACGCGCTCTCCTGCGAGCTCGGAAGTGACTGCCTGCACGCGCGAGCCGCGCATGCCCACGCACGTGCCGATCGGGTCGATGCGGTGGTCCTTGGAATGCACTGCGATCTTCGCGCGGGAGCCCGGATCGCGGGCCGCCGCCTTGATCTCGAGCAGACCGTCCTCCAGCTCCGGCACCTCGAGCTCGAAGAGCTTGACCAGAAATTCCGGCGCGGTGCGCGACAGCATGAGCTGCGGGCCCCGGCTCACGCGGTCGATCTTCCAGATGACAGGCGCGCACGCGGTCGCCGATTCGCAGGTTCTCCTTCGGGATCATCTGGTCGCGCGGCAGCATCGCCTCCAGACGACCCGACTCGATGATCGCATTGCCGCGCTCCATGCGCTTGATCACGCCGGTGATGAGGTGTTCCTTGCGCGCCAGGAAATCGTTCAGGATCTGCTCGCGCTCGGCGTCGCGGATCTTTTGCAGTATCACCTGCTTGGCGGTCTGGGCGCCGATCCGGCCGAATTGCACGCCCTCAATCGGCTCCTCGATGAATTCGCCGACCTTCATCTCGGGGTTGACCTCGTGCGCTTCGTGCAGCTTGTATTGCTTGGCCGGCACTTCGATGTCCTGCATCGTTAACGATCTCCCAGCGTCGGAAAAAGGAAAACTCGCCGGTCGCGGGGTCGATGGACGCGCGAATGTCGACGTCCTCGTTGAAGCGCTTCTTGGTCGCTGACGCCAGGGCCTGCTCCAGCGCGCCGAAGACGACGTTCTTGTCGACATTCTTCTCCCGTCGCCAGGGCATCCACCAGCAAAAGAATCTCACGGCTCATGGCTTTCTCCATACCTCAGATGTTGGGCACCAGCCGCGCCGTTTCAATGTCGTTCAGATCGAGCGACAGCACTCTTCCGTCCACCTCGAGTTGCACCTTGCCCGCGCCCGCTTCCCGCAGCACGCCCGTGAAATTGCGCTGTCCATCGACCGGCATGCGCATTTTCACCCGTGCCTTCTGACCGGCGAAGCGCGCGAAATCCCGTTCTTTCTTCAGCAACCGGTCCAGCCCCGGCGACGATACCTCGAGCCGGTCGTAGCTGACGTTCTCCACCGTCAGCACGCGGGTGAGCTGATGGCTCACCGCCGCGCAATCCTCGACATCGACACTGCCCGGCTTGTCGATGTAAATACGCAGGAGCCCTCCCTTGGCGGGACGCTCGAACTCCTACCAATTCGTAACCCATGCCGGTCACGGTCGTTTCCAGTAAGTCGTTCAAATCCATCACAAATCTGCGCTACAAACAAAAAATGGGCCGACCAGCCCACTTGCGTTTCCCCCAGAATCAGGGGTGAGAAGTGTAACAAAAATCACGCTCGAATCCAATAGATTAGGCACTGGTATCGGTATTGGAAATAGCGTTTAAAAGTCATTTCTTTTCATGGCGCCCACCTTTCGGGCCGACAGACAGGCGCTGGCCTCAACCCCGTTAGTTAACCTCTGAAAAACCTGCTCGGCGCCACCTGCCGAGGAGGTTTTTCCAGCTGAGATTGGGGATTCAAAAGGGGCGTGTGGCCCCTTTTTCAGCTTCCTTAGGAACCGGCTGCCCCGCTTGCCTGGCTCGAGATACTGTATATAATTACAGTTAAGTTGGTCGCTACGTGCCGGTTTAACTTCGCGCACTGGAACGGACAGGGTTGCCGTTCAGCGCGCGAGCACCACGGGAGTGCAGATGGACGAATTGACACCGCGCCAGGCGCAAATCCTCCGGCTGATCCGGGAGTCCCTCACCAGCCGGGGGTTTCCGCCTACCCGTGCCGAGATTTGCCGCATCATGGGCTTTCGTTCTCCGAACGCCGCGGAAGCGCACCTGAGAGCCCTGGCGCGCAAAGGTGCGATCGAGATGGCTCCCGGCGCTTCGCGCGGCCTGCGCCTCAAACAATCGCCGGGCATTCCGGTGGTGGGCCGCGTCGCCGCCGGCAGCCCGATCCTCGCCGAGCAGCATATAGAAAGCCGCTATCAGATCGATCCGGCCTTGTTCAAGCCGCGCGCCGATTATCTGCTGCGGGTACGCGGCTCGAGCATGCGCGATGCCGGTATCCAGGACGGCGACCTCCTCGCCGTGCACCGCACCCGCGAGCCGCGCTCGGGACAGATCGTGGTGGCGCGCATCAACGACGAAGTCACCGTCAAGCGCTTCAAGCGTCAGGGCGGCTCCATCCAGCTGCTCCCCGAAAATCCCGATTTCAAGCCGATTCCCGTGGATCTGAAGCGCGATGCCTTCACCATCGAAGGCATCGGGGTGGGCGTCATCAGGAACGGAAGACCTTTATAAAACGGCATTGAGCCGCAGATTAACGCAGATTCATCGGTAAGCGGTAAACAGTCAGCGGTAAGCGGAATTCTCATCGCTCGAGGCCGTTACCGCACTGCTTACGGCTCACTGCTCACCACGGCTCCCATGCCTTCCGCACTCGACCTCGTTCTGCAAAACCCCGCTGTCTGGCGCGGCAGCGACTGCGCGCGAGTTATGTTGCCCAGCGTGCCGACGGGATTTGCCGAGCTCGACGCGTGGCTTCCGGGCGGCGGCTGGCCTGCGGGCGCGCTCACTGAGATACATGTCGAGCGCACCGGCGTCGGCGAGCTGCAGCTCGTCATGCCGGCCGCCGCGCGCCTGACGCGATCCGGGCGCTGGCTCGCCCTGATCGCACCGCCGTATGTGCCCTACGCACCCGCGTTCATGGCGCACGGCGTAAAACTGTCGCGACTCATGCTGGTACGCACGACGTCGGCTGAAGACAGCCTGTGGGCGTGCGAACAAGCACTGCGTTCGCAAACGTGCGGGGCGGCGCTCGCCTGGCTCGATCGGGTTCATGAGCGCGCCCTGCGGCGCTTGCAACTCGCCGCGGAAACCGGCGGCGCCAGCTTGTTGCTGTTCCGACCGGCTCGCGCCATACCCGCCTCACCGGCGGCGTTAAGGCTCCATGTCAGCAAGTCGCAAAGCCGCACGCTGGTGCGCATACTCAAGCGCCGCGGCGGCGGATTGCCGGGTCCCATCGCGCTCGACCTGTACGGCGCGACGGCGGAACGTCTCAGCGCTGCACGGCCTTCGCTTGCCGATAGCGCTTGTCTGCTGGAAGCGGCCATTTGATGTTTCCCGCGATTCGTTTCGAATGCCCTCTCTTGCGAAAGAGCATTCATCAAGCGACCGGGGGTGCGGCCCTCGTTAATATGCTGTGGCTGGCGCTTCGTTTTCCTTCGCTGCCGCTCGAAATCTATGCGCGCGGCATGCTCTCCCCCGGGGCGCTTGCCGTCGCTGCTGCAACCGGCGCCCACGCCGAGATCATCGCCTGCAGCCATGAGGCGCACCGCCGCGGCGTGCGTCCCGGCATGCCGGTCGCCGCGGCCTCGGCCCTCGCCGCCGACCTGCATGTCCTGACACGGGACCCGGCGGCGGAACGCGCTGCGCTGGAGCGCATTGCTGCCTGCGCGATCCAGTTCACTCCCATGGTCAGCCTTACGCCTTCCGCCGAGGTGCTGCTCGAAATCGCAGGCTCGTTGAAGCTCTTCGGCGGCTTGAGCCGCCTGTGGGCGCGTATCGAGCAGGAACTGGATACCCATGGCTACGCCGTCTCTATCGCCTGTGCTCCCACGCCGCTCGCCGCACAGTTTTTTGCCCGCGCCGGGCTGCCGGTGAGGATTCAACATCGCGACGCGCTGCGCTCGAGCCTGGCGCAGCTTTCCGTTGACGTTCTCGACCTGCCCCAGGAATGCCATGCCCTGCTGCACGATATTGGAACGACCACCATCGGCGCCTGCCTTACGCTGCCGCGCGCCGGCCTGGCGCGCCGCCTGAGCCAGGAACTGCTGGACCGGCTCGATCGTGCGCTGGGCCACATTCCCGATCCGCGCCCAAGCTTCGTTCCGCCGGTCCACTTTACGACTGCACTGCAACTGCCGGCGCCGGTTGAAGAAGCCGCGGCGCTGGTGTTTGCCGCCCGGCGGCTGCTCGCCGAGCTCACCGGCTTCCTTGCCGCGACCGGCAAGGGCGCCCAGCGCTTGCGCTTCAGGCTGGCTCACGAGGGCCGCGATGACACCCGCTTCGAATTGAATCTTGCGATGGCCACGCGCGATCTCGAACATCTCACCACCGTGTTGCGCGAGCGCCTGGAGCGTCTTGCCTTGCCTTCCCCGGTGAACGCGATCGCGCTCGAAAGCGAGCTGTTGCTGCCGCTCGCTTCACGCAACCTGACGTTCCTGCCGGATGCCCGCGAGCAGGCCGAAACTGCCGCCAGGCTCATCGAGCGCCTGCGCGCGCGCCTCGGCGACGACGCGGTGAAAGGGCTCGCTACGGTCGCGGATTACCGTCCGGAATATGCATGGCGCACAGGAGAACCGGGAACCGAGGTGAAGGGCCTGTCGCCGCCGCTGTCGCGCCCCCTGTGGCTCCTGCCTACCCCGCGGCCACTCGGGGAAATCGCAGCAATACCGCAATACGAAGGACCCCTCGCGCTGCTCGCCGGTCCCGAGCGGATCGAGTCGGGCTGGTGGGACGGCAACGACATAGGGCGCGATTACTTTGTCGCGCGTAACCCCGCGCTATCCCTGCTCTGGATTTACCGAGAGCGTCGCGACAACGGTCGCTGGTACTTGCACGGGTTTTTTGGATAGTGACGAGATACAGGTGACGAGATAAGGGTGACGCACAGCTTGTTACTGCATCTCTCGTCACCCGTAATCGTCATCCTTATTCGTCACCCGTAATCGTCACCTGGCTCTCAATGCTGCCCGCCTACGCCGAGCTGCATTGCCTCACCAACTTCACTTTCCTGCGCGGGGCCTCCGCTCCTGAAGAGCTGGTCGAGCGCGCGCACGAGCTGGGCTATTCAGCACTCGCCATCACCGATGAATGCTCGGTCGCCGGCGCGGTGCGCGCTCATGTCGCCGCGAAGCGCTGCGGCTTGAAGCTCCTCATCGGCACCGAGATCCAGCTCGCCGACGGCCTGAAGCTGGTGCTGCTCGCCACCAGCCGGGAAGGCTACGGGCATCTTTGCGCGCTCATTACCCGGGGACGGACACAAACGGAGAAAGGCAGCTACCGCCTCGAGCGCTCCGACCTGGAACAGGGCCTAGCCGGCTGCCTCGCAATTCTCATACCGCCGGCTTTCCCGGCTACAAACCTCCCCATCCTCACGGCGCAAAGCGCTGTAACTCCCCCTCCCCTTCAAAGGGGAGAGCCAGCGCAGCGAGCGAGGGGCCGACCAGAGGGTGGGGACGGGTCTCTTCTCAGGAAGGGGGACCGGGGGTAAGGGGGGCATGGGACGAGATGGTCGAGCAGGCACGTTTCGTCGCGGAGCGCTTTCCGGGAAACGCGTGGCTGGCAGCCGAGCTTTTATACGGCCCCAACGACCGCGCTCGGCTGGACGAACTATGCACGCTGGCGAAGAAGTCGGGATTGCCGCTCACGGCCGCCGGCGACGTTCACATGCACGTGCGCTCGCGCCGCCCGCTGCAGGATGTGCTCACCGCCATCCGCCTCGGCATTCCCGTACACCAGGCGGGCCATGCGCTGCATCCCAACGCCGAGCGGCACCTGCGGCTGCGGCTGCGGCTTGCCCAAATCTACCCGCCCGGGCTGCTCGCTGAAACCCTGGAGATCGCCGAACGCTGCGATTTTCATCTCGACAGCCTGCGTTACGAATACCCGGACGAAATCGTGCCCCCGGGCCATACCCCGAGATCGTATCTGCGGGAGCTGACGGAACAGGGCCTGCGCCGGCGTTTTCCGCAGGGCGCTCCGGAAACGGTGCGCAATCTCATCGAGCACGAGCTCAAACTCGTCGCCGAGCTGGGCTACGAGCGTTTTTTTCTTACCGTCCACGACCTCGTGCAGTACGCGCGCTCGCGGGAGATTCTGTGCCAGGGACGCGGCTCGGCCGCGAATTCCGTCATCTGCTATTGCCTCGGCATCACCGAAGTGGACCCCGCGCGCATGAACGTGCTGTTCGAGCGCTTCATCTCGAAGGAACGGAACGAGCCCCCGGACATCGATGTGGATTTCGAGCACCAGCGGCGCGAGGAGGTGATCCAGTACGTCTATGACAAATACGGCCGGGACCGCGCCGCCATCGCCGCCACCGTCATCACCTACCGGCCGAAGAGCGCCTTGCGCGACGTCGGCAAGGCATTGGGCCTGGAGCTCTCGCAGGTCGACCGCCTGGCCAAGTCGTTGGCGTGGTGGGACGGCCGCAGCGCGCTGCGCAAGCGCATGCGGGAAGCCGGCTTCGACCCCGGCAGCCGGGAGATCGAGCTGCTCATCGAACTCGTCGATACCCTGATCGGTTTTCCGCGGCATCTGTCCCAGCACGTGGGCGGTTTCGTGATCTCGCGCGGACCGCTTTCTCATCTGGTGCCCGTCGAAAATGCGGCGATGCCGAAGCGCAGCGTGATCCAGTGGGACAAGGATGATCTCGATGCGCTGGGGTTGCTCAAAGTGGACGTGCTCGCGCTCGGCATGCTCACGGCAATCCGCCGCGCGCTGAATCTCGTTAACGGTTATCGAGATTCCTCGCTCACGATGCAGGAGATCAACGATGGCGGGGATGACAGGGCGGTGTTCGAAATGATTCAGCACGCCGATACCATCGGCGTATTTCAGATCGAATCGCGCGCTCAGATGTCCATGCTGCCGCGATTGAAACCGGAGCAGTTCTACGACCTCGTGGTCGAGGTCGCAATCGTGCGTCCCGGACCCATCCAGGGAGGGATGGTGCACCCCTATCTCCGCCGCCGGCAGGGACTGGAGCCCGTCACCTATCCTTCCGAGGCGGTGAAGGAAGTGCTGGAACGGACTCTCGGCGTACCCATCTTCCAGGAGCAGGTGATGCAGCTCGCGATCGTCGCCGCGGGCTTCTCCCCCGGAGAGGCCGACCGGCTGCGCCGCTCGATGGCGGCGTGGCGGCGCAAAGGCGGCCTGGAGCAGTTCCGGTCCCGCCTCATCGATGGTATGAAGGAAAGGGGATATTCCAGCGAATTTGCCGAACAGATATACAAGCAGATTTGCGGATTCGGAGAATACGGCTTTCCCGAATCCCATTCCGCCAGTTTCGCCTTGCTCGCTTACGTGTCCGCCTGGCTCAAGCATTACGAGCCTGCTGCCTTTCTCGCGGCGATGCTCAACAGCCAGCCGATGGGGTTTTACTCACCTTCGGTGCTGGTGCAGGATGCGCGCCGGCATGGCGTCGAAGTGGGCCCGGTGGACGTGACGGTAAGCGACTGGGAATGCACGCTGGAAGGAGGCGAGTCACGAGTCACGAGTCACGGGTCACGTTATTCGCAGCCAGCAGTCCGTCTGGGACTGCTCATGGTGAAGGGGTTGCCGCAGTCCGCAGCGGAACGCGTCGTCGCTGCGCGCGCCGCAGCGCCCTTCGTGAGCGTCGAGGATCTCGCACGCCGCGCAAACCTCGGCCAGCGCGAGCGGCGCTGTCTTGCCGCTGCGGGGGCTTTTGCCGCGCTCGCCGGGCATCGTCGCCACGCGCACTGGATCGCGGCGGGCGCCGAGGTCCTGCCCGGCCTCCTTCGGCCGGCGTCGTTCACTGAACTCTTGCCCGGCCTCGCAGCCCCGTCGGAGGGAGAGGACATGGTGGCCGACTACGCCAGCCTCGGGCTGACGCTGGGCCGTCACCCACTGGCATTGTTGCGCCGCCGCCTCCGGCGCATGCGTCTGTCCACCGCCGCGGACCTCCATGCCTACTCCAATGGCCGGCCGGGGCGTACGGCAGGCATCGTGACCTGCCGCCAGTGCCCGAGCACGGCAAACGGCGTCGTGTTCGTAACGCTCGAGGACGAAACGGGCTACGTCAACGTCGTCGTATGGCGGCATCTCGTGGAAAGCCAGCGGCGGGAATTGCTGGGATCGAACCTGCTGGGCGTGCACGGCGTGGTTCAGCGTGAAGGCGAGGTCGTGCACCTCGTCGCACATCACCTTGTGGATCACAGCGAGTTGCTCGGCAGGCTGGTTACGGAGTCGAGGGATTTTCATTGAGACCTGGCGAGGATTTGCGACAAAGTGTCCCGCGTAGGGCGGAGCAGGTTCCAAGCGTTGTGTGCTTGGATGCGACCCCGGAGCGGGACGAACGCGCCCGATGCGCGGACCTATACGCGCCTGCACGGTCGCATCCCCGGAAGACCGGGGCCCCTGCTCCACGTTCCGGCGCGTCGCCGATTGTCGCGGGACTTTCACAGGTTATTTGCGGGACAGCACACTAGGCTTGACCCGCTTCGTGCGCCGGGCAATGATCTGCCGTAACCCTATCGGCAGGCAGGACATGAAAATTGCGGCGGTGTCAAAGAACGCAACTACCACAGCACTCTGGGTCGCGGCGCTGGCGATCGGCGTTGGGGGGCTCATTGCATGGCAGATATGGGAGGGCTGGATGGCATTGCGCCCGCAGGCGTCAATGCCGTTGGAGTCGGCGATTCCCGCAACAACCGACGAGCCTTTGTCGGCGCTGCCGCGGACGATTGCCCTGGATTCGCACAAGGTCGCTCTGGGCAACCTGCTGTTTCACGACAAGCGCCTTTCCCATGACGACAGCGTGGCGTGCGCGAGCTGCCACGTGCTCGCCAAAGGCGGCGTCGATGGATCAGTGCGTTCGGTCGGCATCGGGGGACGGGTCGCAGCGGTCAACACGCCGACAGTGCTCAACAGCAGTTTTAACTTCAAACAGTTCTGGGATGGCCGCGCGGATACGCTCGAACAGCAAATCGACGGCCCGGTTCAACATCCGGATGAACTCGGCTCCGATTGGCTCGAAATCATCGCCAAGCTCAGACGGGAGGCGGATTATTCCAAGCAGTTCGAAGCACTCTACCCCGACGGCATTCAGGCAGCGAACATCAAAGACGCGATCGCGACCTTCGAACGTTCATTGATCACGCCGAATTCGCGTTTCGACCGTTTTCTCAGAGGCGACGCCCAGGCACTGGCTGCGGAGGAAAGCGAAGGCTTCCGTCTGTTCAAGAGTTACGGCTGCGTCGCATGCCATCAGGGCGCCAACGTTGGCGGCAACATGTTCGCAAAATTCGGCGTGATGCGCGACTATTTCAAGGATCGCGGCAACCTGACCCAGGCCGACTTCGGGCGTTTCAGGGTGACGGGCGACCCGCTGCACAAGCATGTGTTCAAGGTGCCGAGCCTGCGCAATGTTGCGCAGACGGCGCCGTATTTTCACGATGGCTCGGCGGCATCGCTGGAGCTGGCGGTGGACATCATGGGGCGCTATCAGCTGGGGGTGACGATTCCGCCGCACGACGTCGCCTTGATCGTGGCATTTTTGCGCACCCTGAGCGGGGAATACACCCCGTATCGGCCATGATTTTCAACTCTCCCCTGCTCCGGCAAGTCGGCATTGGCTGCGGTGTAGCGTTGGTGCTGATATTCCTCATAGCGAACGCACGCCACACGGACTCCGCGAGGCACAACCGGATCGTCGCGAATTTGAGTGAGATCGAAAAACTGAGTTCGGACCTCAACGAAATCGTTCTCAAGGCGAGGTACGGCTTGCTGAACAACTACGATCCGCTGGTGGCGACGTTCGACCGGATCAGGCGGCGCGAGCGCGAACTCAAATCCGGCGATTTCGCAATCATGGGTAAGGGCGACGCTGACATCGACCGCGAAATGGACGCGTTCTCGCAGGCCCTGCTCCAAAAGGAAGACTTGATCGAGCGGTTCAAGTTCGGCAACGCGCTCCTGAAAAACTCGTTCTATTATCTGCCGCTGGCCGTGGCGGAAGCGAACACCCTGGGTATGTCCAGGGATCTGCACGGCCTGCTGCAGTCGCTGTTACGCGAAGTCTTGCTGCTGCATGTAACGTCGAGCCGGGAGGGCTATGAGCGGGTTTCGCGCGAGCTCGAGCGCTTTCAGGCCGTCATCGGCAGCCATCCGGAAGCGACACGTTCCATGCTCGAGCGCGTTACGCGGCACGTGCAGAATATTCTCGTGCATCAGCGCGAAATGGAGGAGCTGATATCCAGGATTACGGGGGGCGACATCAAGCAGCTCGGCAGGAACCTCTACCAAAGCTACAACCGGTGGTTTGAGCGGGGCCTGCGCCGCGCGGATAACTACCGTTTTTTTCTTTCTCTGCTGTCGCTGGGGTTGCTGGCATACGCGGTTTACTCGTTCCTGCGCCTGCGTGCGGCCGCAGAGCGCGAGCGCCAGCAGGAACGAGTACGCCTCGAGCAGGTCGAGCGCGAAGTAGCGGCGCGCACGCGGGAGCTGTCAAACGCCAATGCCGAACTTACCGAAAGCCTGGCGCAGCAGACCGCTACGAGCGAGGTCTTGCGCGTGATTTCAGGATCCCAGACCGACGCGCAACCGGTGTTCGACATGATTGCCCGTCGTGCGGCGCATCTGTGCGAGTGCGATACGTGCGCGGTTTTTCGGTTTGACGGCGAGCGGATATACCTGGCTGCGCATCACGGGGGGACAACGAGTCAGAGGGAAGAGTTCCAGCTTGCTTACCCGATGCGCCCCGTGGACGAAAGTCTCATCGCGCGCGGCATCGTGAGTGGCGCATCGATTCATGAGGCCAACCTCGAACTGGAGTCCGAAGACCCTGAAGTGCCAATGCGGCTGGAGCGGGCGCTGGGCTACCGGAGTGTGCTATCCGTTCCCCTAATCCGCGAGGGAAAACCCATCGGGGCGCTCTCCATGCTGCGCGAAGCTGTGGGCGCTTTTTCCGAGAACCAGATCAAGTTGTTGAGCACCTTCGCCGACCAGGCGGTGATCGCCGTCGAGAATGTCCGCCTGTTCCAGGAGAACCAGGCGAAGAACCAGCAGCTCGAGATGGCAAGCCTTCACAAGTCGCAGTTCCTCGCCAACATGTCGCATGAGCTGAGGACGCCCCTCAACGCCATCATCGGCTACAGCGAGATGCTGCAGGAGGACGCCGTTCAACTGGGGGCCGAAGAGCTGGTGACGGACCTGGGGAAGATCCATGCTTCCGGGCAGCATCTGCTCGGACTCATCAACGCGGTGCTCGACCTCTCCAAAATCGAGGCTGGCAAGATGGACCTCTATCTTGAGACCTTTGGCGTCTCAGACATGGTGCACTATGTGATGGAGATCATCGCGCCGCTTGCCCAGAAGAAGGCGAACCGCCTGGAAGTCCAATGCGATGCGAACGCGGGCTCGATGTACGCCGACCTGACGAAGGTGCGCCAGGCGTTGTTCAACCTCCTGAGCAACGCGTGCAAGTTCGCCGAGAACGGCACCGTTGCCCTGAATGTCACGCGCGAAGAGCTAGACGGGGCCGGCTGGCTCGTTTTTAGCGTGCGTGACACCGGTATCGGCATGACGCCCGAGCAGATGGAGCGGCTGTTCCAGGAGTTTTCCCAGGCGGACTCGTCGACGACTCGCAAGTACGGAGGCACTGGATTGGGGCTGGCGTTGAGCCGCCGACTGTGCCACATGATGGGTGGCGACATCACCGTGGAAAGTGAACCCGGGCATGGCTCGACGTTTACGCTTCGTCTGCCGGCCGAGGTCAGGGGCCCCGCGGCGGAAACGGCGATGCCGCCGTCCACAATCTCTCGGCGCGCGGCCGCGAACGACGCGCTGATTCTGGTAGTCGATGACGACGCGGCGGTGCGCGAAACCATGGAGCGCTTCCTCGTGCGCGAGGGCTTTTCCGTCGTGACCGCCTCGGGCGGGCGGGAAGCGCTGCGTCTCGCGCGCGAGCTGAGACCGGACGCGATCACGCTGGATGTGATGATGCCCGACCTCGATGGATGGACCGTTCTCGCAGCTATCAAGGGTGATCCCGCGCTCGCGGACATTCCGGCTATCCTGGTTACGATCGTGGACGAAAAAAACCGCGGCTATTCCCTCGGCGCCGCTGATTACATGGTGAAGCCCATCGACCGCGAACGGCTGCTAAGAATGCTCAAGAACCTGTGCCGCCCGGGCGCCCGCCGCGTGCTCGTCGTTGACGACGATGATGTGCTGCGGGGCGCCGTCGCCCGCATGCTCGAGCGCGAGGGCTGGACTGTGACCGAGGCGCACAACGGCCGGGCCGCTCTTGCGCTCTTCGGCGAGGCCCGTCCCGATGTGATCGTGCTGGACCTCTTGATGCCGGAGATGGGCGGTTTGGAGTTCCTCGCCGAATTTCGCCGTCATGCCGAATGGCGCCACATCCCGGTGGTCGTGGTGACAGCCAAAGATCTTACGCAAGAAGATCGATGCATCCTTAACAGCGGCGCGCAACGCGTGCTCCAGAAGGGCGCATCCAGCCGGGATGAGCTGCTGAAGGATCTGGGCCGCCTCCTCATGGTTTCGGTTGAGCGGCACCGCGCCGACCGGGTGGCCGGTGAAGCGGCATAGCGTCCCGAGTGATGGCTGGCGTTCGTGAGCGGTCGGGGTGAGAGGGGGAGATGCATGGCGAGAATTCTTCTGGTGGAAGACAACGAGATGAACCGCGACATGCTGTCGCGCCGTCTGCAGAAGAAGGGCTATGAGGTTTTCATCGCGGTCGACGGCGAAGACGGCGTGAAGTTGGCGCAGTCGGTGAAACCGGACGTGATTCTCATGGATATGAGCCTGCCTGCGCTCGACGGATGGGAGGCGAGTCGGCAGCTCAAGGCCATGGTCGAGACACAAGCGATCGGGATCATCGCGCTTACAGCGCATGCGATGGCACAAGACAAGGAGAAGGCACTACAGGCGGGTTGCGACGACTTCGACACGAAACCCGTAGACCTGCCCCGGCTGCTGGAAAAGATCGAAGCGCTGCTGGCGAGAAAGACGGCGCCGTGACTGTCGACCGGGCAGCGATTGCCTACCTGCGACACGAACTGCGCACGCCGCTCAATCACATCATCGGTTATGGCGAGATGCTGCTCGAAGAGACCGAGGAGAGCGATCGACGGGAGCTCGCGCCGCATCTTCGTCGCATTCTGGAGGACGCGCGAGAACTGCTCGGCCTCGTGAACGAACTGTTGGCGCCAGCAAAGACCGCGGCAGGCGTGGCGGACCCAGGGCACCTTTCCCGGGTGCTGACGCCTCCATTGAACCGGATTTTTGCGAGCGGCGAAGATTTGAAAAAGCTTGCCGTCGCGGCCGAAAGCAACGATCTCCTTCCGGACCTGGAGCGCATTGCCCTGGCAGTCGAACACCTATTGGATGTGCTCAGCCACGGCGCGACTCCGCCTGCGCTCGAACGCGCCGAACGGGCGACCGGCAGGGAGCCGGCTGCGGCGCGGACGGACGTCCGTCGCCAGGTGCATGACTATGGCACGATACTGGTTGTCGACGACAACGAAAACAATCGGGAGATGCTGGCGCGGCGGCTGGCGCGCGAGGGCTACACTCGCGTCGTGGCCGCAGCGGACGGACGCCAGGCGCTCGATCTGCTGCGGTCACGGCGGTTTGACCTGGTGCTGCTCGACATCATGATGCCGCAGGTAAACGGGTACCAGGTGTTGGAAGCGCTCAAATCTGACCCGGAGCGTCGTGACGTCCCGGTGATCATGATCTCGGCGGTGGATGAGCTCGACAGCGCAATCCGATGCATCGAGCTTGGCGCGGAGGACTATCTGCTCAAACCGTTCAATCCGACGCTGCTGCGTGCACGGGTAGGGGCGAGCCTGGAGAAAAAACGCTTGCGGGACGAGATCATGCGGCATGTCCGGCGCATGGAGAACGAGCTGGAAACCGCCCGCGCGATTCAGTTGAGCATGGTTCCCACGGACTTCCCGATCCCGAGCCCGGAGCGCCCCCTGGAACTCTATGCGACGCTGCAACCCGCGCACGAGGTAGGTGGCGATCTGTACGACTTTTTCTGGGTGGCCCCCGACCGTCTTTGCCTTGTTGTCGCCGACGTTTCCAGCAAGGGAGCGCCGGCGGCGCTATACATGGCGCGCGCCAAGGCGGTGATCCGTCTGCTGGCGACCGAGCTTGCGCACGCTGCGCATGACGTGCTGTTTTCTGCGGAGTTAATCGCCCGGGCCAACGAAGAGCTGTGCCGGGACAATCCTCACGCGATGTTTGCCACCCTCATCCTGTGCCTGGTGGACGCGCGCACCGGCGAGGTTAGCTGGTGTAATGCGGGACACAACCCGCACTATCTGGTCGTGCCGGAAGGCGTTGTGACCAGGCTTGCCGGCGGTTGCAATATGCCGGTCGGGATCGAACCCACATTCACGCGCAAGTCGGAGACGATGCAACTTGCCGCGCGTGGAAGCCTGTTCATGTTCACCGACGGCATCACGGAAGCGACGAACGAGCGCAAAGAGCTGTTCGGCTCCAAGCGTCTCGAAGCGGCGCTTCGACAGCACGCGGGGCGCACACCGCGGGAAATCGTGACCGGCGTATTGGAGCAGGTGGGCGCTTTCTCCGGGGAAGTCAATCAGTCGGACGATATTGCGGCGCTGGCATGCCGCTGGGGTATGTGACCGCGCAGCTCCAACGCCGCTTCCCGGAAGCAGTAACGCTCCAAGCGGGGAAAGCTGCGCGCCGGTGAAGAATCCAGGTTCTACTCTTTGGGACGATCGATCGGCAAGGTGAAGTGAATCCGGTTTCGGCCACCGGCATGCTCGTAGCGCAGGTTGGACGCAAACCTGGCGATGAGTGGGATGCCCCACCCGCCGATCCGCCAAGTCTCCGCCGGACCCGAGTAATCAGGTGGAACGACCCTGTCAAATGAGTCGTGGGCTGGCGCGGCGTCTTCGTAGCCCACCACGATTTCCCGTTCTGAAACGGACAGATTCAACCAGATCGGCCACTCGGTTTGGCCTTCACGCGCAGAAGGGTAGCCATGTCGCACCGTGTTTGCCGAGAGTTCGTCGACGATCAGGATCAGGTTTTCAGTGGGTGCGATCGGGAACGTCCGCGCCGGCGCAGAAGTCTTCGATGAACTCAAGCACGGCAGAAAAGGGCTCGACGCGAGCGTCGAATTGGCGGGCTTGCGGCGTCACCATGCGTTCGCTAAATGGTTTCGCCTTGACCACCCAGGTGTTTCCGTCCGCTGCCCCTTCAATGCTCGTAGCCGATCACTTGCCTTGCGTGTAAGCTGCGTGCGCAGAGTGAGACATGACGGCAAGCGCCCTCTCCACGCTGTCATGACAGCGGATCACCCCGGCAAAGTTGGCGACGTCAAAAACCGACTTCACGGTCGGTTGGAGCGCAGCGATTCCAAAGGAACTGTTCTGCGTCTTCGCTTTCCTCTGCGCAAGAACCAGTACCTGTAAACCCAGGCTGCTGATGTACTGCAGATCGGAGAAGTCGAGAATCAGGACTTCGCCGTCCAGCCTACTTCTTTCAAGATGCGGCTGGAGGTCGTCATTGTGCTACAAGCGCATCTGGGCATCAAGAACCGATAAATTGCTGTTCCTGCGCTAGCACATCATCGCGATCGCCCGTTTAGAGCATCTCCTGCAGCCGCTATCCCGTTCAGGTAGTGCTCCCATACGTGCAAGTTCCGCGCGCAAGCCGCGACCACCGCGTCTTCCATGTGGAACTCTCTTGCAAATCTTTCGACGGCTGTCCAACCCATGTCGGAGTGCTCGATGTCGGCCTCGGTGTGAAGCTCGAAAAACTCGAGCTCGTTATCGGAGAGCTTGAAGAGCTTGCCCCATCGGCTGCGCTCCAGCCCGAACCAGCCGGCCTTCTTGATGAGGCCTCTGCCGTAACCTGGCACGTTGGTGCGCTCGGCGCACGTGTTGGCGACTATGCCCTCCAGCCAGTGCCGGTTCGCCATCAACCCTTCCCACGCCGCCCAGCAGAGTTGCGTCGAGGGCAGCGGTTGCGCGTTCCGCAGCGACGAGCGTTGCAGGCCGATGCGGATTCCCAGATCTTCGAGAATTTGCCAGTGCGGCCTGCCGCCGCCGTGCTCGTGATCGGCGATAACCTCCTGGCTGCAGGCATTGATGATGCCGATGCGCGTATCCCAGTCGGTGCAATTGGTGGCGACCTTGAGTTTGAGCACTGAATTGCGCTGCCGCGTATTCAAGCGATGCTGCATGGCAAACATCCGCGCGCGGCCGCGGGTCATCGGCTCGTGAAAGTAGCGGCACCGTCCCACGAAGGCGTTTACGACGGCGTCCATGCGCGCTATTACGCTCTTCCGGGCCATACCGTTCCTCCGCGATCGGACGTGCCGTCATGTTAGCCCAATGCGGGACTATGGTGATCGTCGGGCTGGGCGAGCCTATGCCTGATGATGTCCTATTTTGGCTCCGGACGGGCCGAATACTTCCCGGCGATCTCTGCTGCGCTGACCTTGCCTGCTGGCGCGTGGCTCCCTGACGATGTCCTACTTTAGCTCCGGCCGCCGCCTCGTGGCTTAACTTTCCGTCGCGCCGCGACGAAAAGTTAGCCTACGCTGCAACAAGCCGCGTCAACCGATTTCGCTCGGAATAGAAGCGGCGAAGAGAACGGACCGGAATGCTAACCAGAACACGCTCGGCGTGTTGTCGTACCTCAAGTAGGGCATGGTCAGGGCAACTTACAAAAAGAAATGCCCCAACCCGGGCGGGCTGGGGCATTTCTTTTTGTGGGTGCCTGACGATGTCCTACTTTCGCACGGAATAATCCGCACTATCATCGGCGCTGAGTCGTTTCACGGCCCTGTTCGGAATGGGAAGGGGTGGGACCACCTCGCTATGTTCGTCAGACGTAGCTTGTAAGCTCTCAGCCGATGCAGCTCGACCAGAGCCGGTAACTCGGAAGAAGTAAAGGGATTGATCGTATCTTGGCAAACCTTATTCACCTGAGCCTTAGCTTACAGCTCGATAACGCTCACGGTTATAGGATCAAGCCGCACGGGCAATTAGTACCGGTTAGCTGAAGGATTACTCGCTCTTACACACCCGACCTATCAACGTCGGTGGTCTTCCGACGACCCTTCAGGGGGATCAAGTCCCCGGGAAGTCTCATCTTGAGGCGAGTTTCCCGCTTAGATGCTTTCAGCGGTTATCTCTTCCGCACATAGCTACCCGGCGATGCCACTGGCGTGACAACCGGTACACCAGAGGTGCGTCCACTCCGGTCCTCTCGTACTAGGAGCAGCCCCCCTCAAACTTCCAACGCCCACTGCAGATAGGGACCAAACTGTCTCACGACGTTTTGAACCCAGCTCACGTACCACTTTAAATGGCGAACAGCCATACCCTTGGGACCGGCTACAGCCCCAGGATGTGATGAGCCGACATCGAGGTGCCAAACTCCCCCGTCGATATGAACTCTTGGGAGGAATCAGCCTGTTATCCCCGGCGTACCTTTTATCCGTTGAGCGATGGCCCTTCCATACAGAACCACCGGATCACTATGACCTGCTTTCGCACCTGCTCGACTTGTCAGTCTCGCAGTTAAGCACGCTTTTGCCATTGCACTTTCAGCGCGATAGCCGACCGCGCTAAGCGTACCGTCGCACTCCTCCGTTACTCTTTGGGAGGAGACCGCCCCAGTCAAACTGCCCACCATGCACGGTCCCCGACCCGGATTCACGGGTCTAGGTTAGAACCTCGATGACGATCAGGGTGGTATTTCAACGGACGGCTCCACCGAACCTAGCGGCCCCGCTTCAAAGCCTCCCACCTATCCTACACAGACCTCATCAAAGTCCAATGCAAAGTTGCAGTAAAGGTGCACGGGGTCTTTCCGTCTAGCAGCGGGGAGATTGCATCATCACAAACACTTCAACTTCGCTGAGTCTCGGGTGGAGACAGTGTGGCCATCGTTACGCCATTCGTGCAGGTCGGAACTTACCCGACAAGGAATTTCGCTACCTTAGGACCGTTATAGTTACGGCCGCCGTTTACCGGGGCTTCGATCAAGAGCTTGCACCCCATCACTTAACCTTCCGGCACCGGGCAGGCGTCACACCCTATACGTCCACTTGACGTGTTTGCAGAGTGCTGTGTTTTTGTTAAACAGTCGCAGCCACCATTTCATTGCAACCTCATTCGGCTCCGGCCGCGAGGGCCTACACCTACCGGAGGCGCACCTTCTTCCGAAGTTACGGTGTCAATTTGCCGAGTTCCTTCTCCCGAGTTCTCTCAAGCGCCTGAGAATATTCATCCCGCCCACGTGTGTCCGATTACGGTACGGTCCTCGCATGACTGAAGCTTAGAGGATTTTCCTGGAAGCATGGGTATCCGCAACTTCGCGGCCACAAGGGCCCTCGTCATCACGCCTCAGCTAAGCCCTCCGGATTTGCCTAGAGAGCACGCCTACACGCTTAAACCGGGACGTCCAACACCCGGCTTGCATAACCTTCTCCGTCTCCCCATCGCATCATGCGGCGGTACTGGAATATTAACCAGTTTCCCATCGACTACGCCTTTCGGCCTCGCCTTAGGGACCGACTCACCCTGCGCCGATGAACGTTGCGCAGGAAACCTTGGGCTTACGGCGAGGGAGCTTTTCACTCCCTTTATCGCTACTCATGTCAGCATTCGCACTTCCGATACCTCCAGCAGAACCTTACGATTCACCTTCGCAGGCCTACAGAACGCTCTCCTACCAGCGCATGCATTCCCTTTAGATTCACTCGGCCAAGGTTCGTCGCGCATTCGTCAAACGCCCGTTTGAGCGGGATCGCGACAAACCTTAATTAAAGGCGAGGGAGCTTGCCTTCGATCATCTGAGCGACGCAGATCGTCTCGACTTGAATGAATTGAAGTGGAATGCTACGCACCCGCAGCTTCGGTGTACAGTTTGAGCCCCGTTACATCTTCCGCGCAGGACGACTCGACCAGTGAGCTATTACGCTTTCTTTAAAGGGTGGCTGCTTCTAAGCCAACCTCCTGGCTGTTTGTGCCTTCCCACTTCGTTTACCACTTAACTGTACTTCGGGACCTTAGCTGGCGGTCTGGGTTGTTTCCCTCTTGACGTCCGGACGTTAGCACCCGGTGTCTGTCTCCCGTGGACTCACTCTTCGGTATTCGGAGTTTGCAATGGTTTGGTAGGCCTAAACGGCCCCCTAGCCATAACAGTGCTCTACCCCCGAAGGTGTAATCACGAGGCGCTACCTAAATAGCTTTCGGAGAGAACCAGCTATTTCCGGATTTGTTTAGCCTTTCACCCCTACCCACAGCTCATCCCCTACCTTTTCAACGGTAGTGGGTTCGGACCTCCAGCAGGAGTTACCCTACCTTCATCCTGGCCATGGGTAGATCATCCGGTTTCGGGTCTACACCCAGCGACTGAACGCCCTGTTCAGACTCGCTTTCGCTGCGCCTACCCTATAAGGTTAAGCTCGCCACTGAATGTAAGTCGCTGACCCATTATACAAAAGGTATGCCGTCACTCCTTGCGGAGCTCCGACCGCTTGTATGCATGCGGTTTCAGGATCTGTTTCACTCCCCTCCCGGGGTTCTTTTCGCCTTTCCCTCACGGTACTGGTTCACTATCGGTCGATTACGAGTATTTAGCCTTGGAGGATGGTCCCCCCATCTTCAGACAGGATTTCACGTGTCCCGCCCTACTTGTCGCAACCTTAGTTCCACCAGATGTCTTTCGCATACGGGGCTATCACCCGCTATGGCCGGACTTTCCAGACCGTTCCGCTAGACAACTGGCTAAAAGTTGCAGGCTGATCCGATTTCGCTCGCCACTACTCTCGGAATCTCGGTTGATTTCTGTTCCTCTGCCTACTTAGATGTTTCAGTTCAGCAGGTTCGCTCTATCCCGCCTATGAATTCAGCGGGAAGTAACCCTTGCGGGTTGGGTTTCCCCATTCGGAAATCCCCGGATCAAAGCTTGTTTGCCAGCTCCCCGAGGCTTATCGCAGGCTACTACGTCCTTCATCGCCTGTAATCGCCAAGGCATCCACCACATGCACTTGTTCGCTTGATCCTATAACCCTGAGCCCTCGGACTTGCGTCCGAAGTCTACGGCTACAGGTGAACTCGTGTTTGCCGCATCCGAAGCCCTTTTGTGCGCTTCGAACGCGACGATACAATCTAACCCAGTCCCGATTCGATCGCTGCACGCGAGCATACTTCAGCCCGCGGTTCGCAACGAACCGAGACCTTTACTTCTTCCGATATTGTTAAAGAGCGCTACAGCCAATGAATTCTTCTTCGAAGAATTCATAAGCAAGCCCGAGGCTTGCTATGAATTCTCGGATTGCCACGTGGACGTTCAACGCAGCGTTGAATCGCGTTGCACTCTGATGATTTCGCGCAGCGAAATATTGGTGGAGGTGAACGGGATCGAACCGATGACCTCCTGCTTGCAAAGCAGGCGCTCTCCCAACTGAGCTACACCCCCGACAGAACTGGTGGGTCTGGTTGGATTTGAACCAACGACCCCACGCTTATCAAGCGTGTGCTCTGACCAGCTGAGCTACAGACCCTGCAGGGATCTGGGGTTAGGACCTCGGGTCCAATGGTTCTGACAGCTCGCTGTTCATAGTCCTCGAATCCCTAGTCCGACTAGTCCCTGCTTTAAAAAAACAACCGATAAGAGTGGACACCTGGCCCTCGGAGCAGTTCTCTAGAAAGGAGGTGATCCAGCCGCACCTTCCGATACGGCTACCTTGTTACGACTTCACCCCAGTCATGAATCTCACCGTGGTAGTCGCCCTCCTTGCGGTTAGGCTAACTACTTCTGGTGAAACCCACTCCCATGGTGTGACGGGCGGTGTGTACAAGACCCGGGAACGTATTCACCGCGACATGCTGATCCGCGATTACTAGCGATTCCGACTTCATGCTCTCGAGTTGCAGAGAACAATCCGGACTACGACCGGCTTTCTGGGATTTGCTCCCCCTCGCGGGTTGGCAGCCCTCTGTACCGGCCATTGTATTACGTGTGAAGCCCTACCCATAAGGGCCATGAGGACTTGACGTCATCCCCACCTTCCTCCGGTTTGTCACCGGCAGTCCCATTAGAGTGCCCAACTGAATGTAGCAACTAATGGCAAGGGTTGCGCTCGTTGCGGGACTTAACCCAACATCTCACGACACGAGCTGACGACAGCCATGCAGCACCTGTGTCCAGGTTCCCTTTCGGGCACCACTCACATCTCTGCGAGCGTTCCTGGCATGTCAAGGGTAGGTAAGGTTTTTCGCGTTGCATCGAATTAATCCACATAATCCACCGCTTGTGCGGGTCCCCGTCAATTCCTTTGAGTTTTAACCTTGCGGCCGTACTCCCCAGGCGGTCAACTTCACGCGTTAGCTTCGTTACCAAGGAATTACTTCCCCGACAACCAGTTGACATCGTTTAGGGCGTGGACTACCAGGGTATCTAATCCTGTTTGCTCCCCACGCTTTCGTGCATGAGCGTCAGTGTTAGCCCAGGGGGCTGCCTTCGCCATCGGTGTTCCTCCACATCTCTACGCATTTCACTGCTACACCTGGAATTCCACCCCCCTCTGCCACACTCTAGCTCTCCCAGTTTCAAACGCAGTTCCCAGGTTAAGCCCGGGGATTTCACATCTGACTTAAGGAGCCGCCTGCGCACGCTTTACGCCCAGTAATTCCGATTAACGCCTGCACCCTACGTATTACCGCGGCTGCTGGCACGTAGTTAGCCGGTGCTTCTTCTGCGAGTACCGTCATTAGTCCGTGGTGTTAGCACGAACCGTTTCGTCCCCGCCGAAAGAGCTTTACAACCCGAAGGCCTTCTTCACTCACGCGGCATGGCTGGATCAGGCTTGCGCCCATTGTCCAAAATTCCCCACTGCTGCCTCCCGTAGGAGTCTGGACCGTGTCTCAGTTCCAGTGTGGCTGATCATCCTCTCAGACCAGCTACGGATCGTCGCCTTGGTGGGCCGTTACCCCGCCAACTAGCTAATCGGACATCGGCCGCTCCAATAGCGCGAGGCTCTTGCGATCCCCCGCTTTCATCCGTAGATCGTATGCGGTATTAGCCAATCTTTCGATTGGTTATCCCCCACTACTGGACACGTTCCGATGTATTACTCACCCGTTCGCCACTCGCCACCAGGGTTGCCCCCGCTGCTGCCGTTCGACTTGCATGTGTAAGGCATGCCGCCAGCGTTCAATCTGAGCCAGGATCAAACTCTTCAGTTTAATCACTGCAAAGTTAAAACTCGCTTGACGTATATATGTGTTACGCTGTGCGAGCACTTTAATGCTTCGAGTATTCGCGCCGTCGAGACAGAAGACACGGCGCTGGCACCTCGCAAGCCAAGTGCCCACACTTATCGGCTGTAGATTGTTAAAGAGCGTTTCTAAGGGGTATGGCTGCGAGACTTCTGCAACCACCTCGACTTAGGGGAGTTGAAGGGACGAGCCCTTCAATTCCATAAGGTTGGTAGCGGGGATAGGATTTGAACCTATGACCTTCGGGTTATGAGCCCGACGAGCTGCCAGACTGCTCCACCCCGCGCCCTCGACCAGGAGATGCGAACATTCATACGCGAAGCCGCGATACGCGCCGGGTCAACTGCGATTTCGGGCTCGTACGATTTCTCAAGAACGTCCGCTGCCGAACGGCCTCGCAATGGCCGTCCCAGAGTGAAGCCGCAAAACGGAGCCGACAAGGATCGCGATTGCCTATACGATTCAACGCCCTGCAATCGTTTCTCGAAAAATCAGGGACCGGACGGCTCGCCTGCGCCGCTGGAACATGCGATCGCAACCGCTCCATCGCTGACGTAGAACGTCGGCGTCACATACAGCGTGAGCAGCTGCGAAAACACCAGTCCGCCGACCACCGCGATCCCGAGCGGCTGGCGCATTTCCGATCCCGTCCCGGTGCCAATCGCGAGCGGCAGCGTCGCGAAAATGGCCGCCATCGTCGTCATCATGATCGGCCGGAATCGGATGAGACACGCCTCGACGATCGCCTCCGCGGCCGGCAGACCCTTCTCGCGCTGAAGCTGCAGCGCGAAGTCGACCATCATGATGCCGTTCTTCTTCACCAGCCCGACGAGCAGGATGATCCCGACGAAGCTGAAGATGTTGAGCTCCATGTTGAACAGCAGCAACATCAGCAGCGCCCCGAATCCCGCGAACGGCAACGCCGTGAGGATCGTGATCGGATGGCCGTAGTGCTCATAAAGGATGGCGAGCACCATGTAGATCATCATGATCGTGACAACAGCAATATGCGGCAGCGTGCGGAACGCCTGCTCGAAAGCTTTCGCGCTGCCTGCGAACAGTGCGCTGAACGCCAGCAGGCAACGTTTCGCGCGCAAGCTGTCCTGAACGCGGGTCGACGGCATCGCCGACGGAAACACCCGGCGCCAGGTTGAACGACAGCACGACGGACGGCAGCTGCCCATAGTGGCTCACCGACACGGGCCCGACGCCCATCTTGACATCCGCAACGGCGCTCACCGGCACCATCTCGACCGCGAGCTCGACTGAACGAACAGCGAGCGCAGCGCGTTGATGTCTCGCTGGAAGCGCGGGTCGAGCTCGAGCAGCACGGAGTACTGATCCGTCGCTCCGTACAGCGTGCTGATGCGCCGCCCGCCATACGCGTTGTAGAGCGCCGACTCGATCTGCTGCGGAGACACGCCAAGCGCAGCCGCCCGGTCGCGCAGAATGCTGATCTGGATCTCCGGATTGCGCAGCTCGAGGCTGGTGCTCACGTCCTGCAGACATGCGCGACTCGCGCAATCGCGCCTCCAGCTCCTGCGCCGGCCGCGTAGAGCACTTTCAGATCGGTGCCCTGCACCGACCAGCTGGTAGTCGGCAGTGCTGATCAGGCCGCCGATATTGATGGCGGGCGGATTGTTCATGAACACGCGCAGGCCCTGCGCCCCGCCGGCAAACGAACGCCGCAGTTCCTGAATGATCTGATCGGCGCTCGAGCTTGCGCTCGCTTGCGGGCTTCAGCCGGATGATGATGCGGCCGACGTTGTCTCCCGACCACGCCGCCCGTGCCCTGGCCCGCCGTGCGACTGAACGGCAGCTCGACATTCGGGATGCTTGCGGATGACTTCGGCTACGGCCTTGCATCCTGCGCTCCAGCTCGCTGAAACGTGAGTGCCTTCGGGCGCGACGCACGTTGCCGAAGATCACGCCGGTGTCCTGCCGGGGGATGAAGCCTTGCGGCACCGCCTCGGTAGAGAAAGACGGTCAGTGACCAGAAAGACCACCGAGGCGATCAGCATCGTCCCGCGATGGCGCATGGTCCACCGCAACGTCGCTGCCGTAAAAGTCGCGCAGCAGAGTCGAACATGTTCTCGAACAGCTGGTACACGCGGCCATGCTGATGAGTCGGCTTCAGCATCAGGCTGCACATCATGGGCGTGATCGAGAGCGAGACGAGCGCCGGAGATCAGCACGGCCACGCCGACCGTCACCGCGAATTCGCGGAACAGCCGTCCGAGCATGCCTTCCATGAACAGGATCGGAATGAACACGGCGGAAAGCGAGAGCGTCATCGAGAGCACGGTGAAAGCCGATTTCCTTGGACCCTTCCAGCGCCGCCTGCATGCGGTCCTTGCCCATTTCCATGTGGCGCGTGATGTTCTCCAGCACCACGATGGCATCGTCGACGACGAAGCCGACCGCAGGATGATCGCCATCAGCGACAGATTGTTCAGGCTGAAGCCCAACAGGTACATCGCGCGCGAAAGTGCCGATCACCGACGCTGGCAGGATCAGCGCCGTGATGAGCGTCGAGCGCTGGCATTGCGCAGGAACAGCCAGGATCACGCAGCACCACCAGGGCTATCGACAGCACGAGATGGAGATTCACTTCGTTGATCGACGCCTGGATGAACTCCGCCCGGTCGTTGACGACGTTGAATGCGGACGCCGGGCGGCGCTTCGCGTTCGATTGCCGGAAAGAGCGCGCGAATCTTCGTCACCACCTCGACGGTATTCGCGCCGGGCTGCCGGTAGATCGCGAGGATGAATCGCGCGCTCGTCGTTGAGCCAGCTCTTGACCTTCGTGTTCTCGACGCTGTCTTCGGCGCGTCCGATATCGGAAAGCCGAACCGGCATGCCGTCCTGGTAGGCGACGATCAGCTCATTGAAATTCTGTCGCGCGCTCGAGCTTGCCGGAAGACTTGACCGTGAAGTTGCGCGCCTGACCCTGCAGCACGCCCGAAGGCAGATTGCTGTTAGCGTTCTGAATTGCGCTCACGACCTTGTCGAGTCCGAGGCCGCGCTTGGACAAGCGCTTCGGGATCGAGATACACGCGCACGGCATATTTCTGCGAGCCGAAAACCTGGATCTGCGCGACGCCGTTCACCATGGACAGCCGCTGGGCGATGATGCGTGTCGGCGAACTCGTCGAGCTGCTGCATCGGCAACGTGCTGCGCGCGTCACCGCGAGAAACAGGACCGGTGCGTCGGCCGGATTCACCTTGCGCAGCGTCGGCGGATCGCATGTCCTCCGGCAGCCGCCGTATCGCCTGCGAAATCGCAGTCTGCACGTCCTGCGCGGCCGCATCGATGTCGCGCTCCAGCGTGAACTGCAGCGTGATGCGCGTGCGGCCGGTCGTGTTGACCGAATTCATCGTGTCGACGCCGGCGATGCTGGCTGAACTGGCGCTCGAGCGGTGTCGCCACGGTCGAAGCCATGACTTCCGGGTTCGCGCCCGGCAGCTCCGCGGTAACCGAGATCGTCGGGAAATCGACGTTCGGCAGATCGTTGACCGGCAACGTGCGAAAAGCGACCAGCCCGAAGAGGACGATCGCCGCCACGAGAATCGTCGTCGCGACGGGCCGATCGATGAATATGCGCGAAATATTCATGGTGATTACCTGCTAGGACTTGCCTTCCGGTTTTGCTTCAGACTTGCCTTCTCCTGGCTTGTCTGCCTTTGCCTTTCTTACCTTTGCCCTTGCCTTTCCCTTTCTCGCCACTTCCCTCGCCTTCCGCGCCGGCAATCCGGACGGTCGCGCCGGCTGCAAGCGCCTGCGGAATCTCTGTGATCACCTGGTCTCCTGCTTTGATCCCGGTCGCGATGACGACCTCGCCGCCGATCTGCCGCGACATCTTGACGGGCTGCACCTTTACTTTGCTGTTCTTCGTCAATCAGATAGACGAAACTGCCGTCCTGCCCCGGCTGCACGGCCGCCTCGGGCACTACTACTGCTTCCGGCTCGATCTCAAGGACGATACGCACGTTGACAAACTGGCCGGGCCAAGGATCTCTTCGCATTCGTCACACGGGTCTTGAGCAGAACCGTGCCGGTCTGAGTCGTGACGGTATTGTCGATGAATACGAGCTTGCCCTCAGCCGCGGCCGGCCGCATTGCGATCGGGCAGTATCTCGATGCGCATCTGCCTGTCGTTCTGTTGACGCCGGATGTCCTCGAGTTGGCGCTCCGGGATACTGAACGACGACGAGTATCGGATCGATGCTATTGATGGTCACGAGCGGTAGCCCCCGCCCGCTGCAGGCACGAGATTGCCCGGTTTGACAGCCAGGGCTCCCGTGCGGCCCGAGATCGGGGCGTGGATACGGCGAACTCGAGTTGGATGCGCGCCTGCTCCGCGGCGCCTGGTCGGCCGCCACGGTCGCCTCGAGCGATTTGGCGGAGGTGACCGCGACGTCGTATTCCTGCCGCGTGATGAACTCACGCTTGAGCAACGGCGCAAGACGATCCTGCTGCGCCTTTGCGTTCTCGAGCTGCGCCTTATCGCGCGCGAGTTGCGGCCAGCGCCTGGCTGATAATGTGCCTCGAACGTGCGCGGGATCGATCTGGAACAGGAGCTGCCCCGGCCTTGACCTTGTCGCCCTCCTTGAACTGGACAGATTGCAGCACGCCGCTCACCTGCGCGCGCACCTGGACGCTGTGCTCGGGCTCGACCGTGCCGACTGCTTCGATCAGCACCGGCATAGGCTTCGCCACGGCCTTGGTCGCCTTGACGACCAGCGGCCCGCCTTTCGAACCTTTTCCGCCCTTACCGCCTTTCGCGCCAGTGCTTTCGGCCGCGCTGACGCCGCCTTGCTGTTGCCACCACCACCAGCCACCGTAGGCTCCCGCCGCGATGGCACAGAACAACACCAACATCCAGAGTCTCTTCATTTTGGCTGTATCGCGTGCATCATGATGTCGTCGGCGCCGATCGCATTGTTCAAGCGGGCAACGGCGACGAACCAGTCGAGGTAGGACTGGATACGCTGAACTCGCGCGTTCGACTCATCCTCCTGTGCGGTAATCAGATCCAGTAACGATCCAAAGCCCGATTGGTAACGCGCCAACGTTGCCTGGGCTGTTTGCTGGGCGGCTTTCAACTGGACTGCCGTCGTAGTCACGGCGTCCGCCGCCGTTCGCACATCATAATAGGATTGCCAGACATCGAGCTCGGTTTGCCGGGTGAGAACGTCGCGCGAGGCTTCCGCCTGGGCCGCTCGCGCCTCGGCCTGACGGTGCGCGTAGGTCTGCCGGAAGCCGGTGAACAGCGGAATACTCACGTTTAGAGAAATGCTGTTCGTGTCCGTTCGCGGATTGTCTCCCCGGAAATAGGTCATCCCGGTCGCCGCGTTTACCGTGATCGTCGGGATAGCCTGCGCGGGCTGCCGCATCGGCTTGCGCGCGGGCCGCACGCGCCTGTGCCTCGGCGGCGACGAGGTCGGCCCGACTGGCCCTGGCGCGGGTGAGCAGGCTTTCAAGCGACTCGGTGACCTCACGCATTCTGGGTTCCAATTCAAGACGCTGCACCCGCAATTCCGCATTCACCGGCAGACCGGCCGCCGAGGCAAGCGCTCCCCGAGCCTTTTCGAGGCCGCCTTTACTCCGCGTGAGATTGAGCTGCGCCTGCGCAACCTGCGTTTCTGCGCGATAAACGTCAGCGACGGTCGCCAAGCCGCCTTCGCGCCGGCGCTGCGTAGCGTCCAATGAGGTCTGCACGGACTTCAGGAACAACTCGTTTGAATTGACCAGCGCCTCCGTTCCCAGGTACAGATAGTAGGACTGCTCAACCAGGAAGATCACATCCTGCAGCACGCGACTTTGCGTGAGCGTTGCAGCGAGCGCGAGAAACTCCGCGGCCTTGACCTGATTGTCTCCCACACCGAAATCGAACAGCACCCAGCTCAGCGTGACGGCGGGACCGTAGCGCGTTAGCCACGCAATCTGGTTCCCGCCTTGGCCGCCCTGCTCACTACGCTGCGCCAGGAATGAGGCCGAAATCTGCGGTAGATCCTCCGCCTGTTCTATGCCGATTCCCGCCGCTGCCGCCCGCGCGGCATACCAGGCCTGGCGCGTCCGCGGATTGTGCTGGAGGGCGAGCTCGGTCAGTTCAGGCAACGACAGTGCGCGATCGCCCGCCGGCAATTTGACCGCGGGAGATTCCGGAACCACGGGTAAAGGGGCCGGCGACTGCCAGCGCATATTCGGTGCCGGCACCACGTAACGTTCGGTGTTGAATGGATCCTTCAGATCCGCGGAAGGCGCGGCATCGGCGGCTGGAGACCACCCCGCCAGACCCAGCAAGAGCACCAATGCCCGCTTGAGGCATGCCGTAAACAAAACCAGAACCCCTCCAAGAAACCCGCAAATAACCGCTGCTGCCGGGGCCCTCGAATGGTCTTATGCCGGCGTTTCCCTTAGCGGAAAAGCGTAGTCAAGAATCATAGCACACCGATTTTTTCGCGCTAGCCCCGTGGGTTAGATCATGTCGTCAGGTCCAAACCATGGCGCTTCCCACTGGCGGGATCAGACCCCGCGACCCCGCATGCGTGCTAACCTCTTGCCTGCATTGGATAAGGGTAACTGCCGCTTGGCAGCGTCTTCGGTGCCGGAAACAAGCCCAGCGAAGTTCGCCGCACTGCATTATTATCAAGCACGTTCCGATTACCCGCACACACGCGCCTCATGGTCCTTTAATCGTGGCGATTCGCGCGTTCCCTGCGCAGCCGACAACCCCTGCAAGCGCGCCAGCGATCAGCAGTGAGGAACATGCGTTCCGGGTGGCTAGAGTTGTGGAAGGGCTCGAACATCCGTGGGGCCTCGCAGACGGCGAGAAGGTCGTGCAGGAGGAACGCATGCTCAAAGGCGTCCTCGGACGCCTGCGTGACGTGCGCACCGGGCCGGACCGCTTCCGCCTAGCAGCGGGAGCCGGAGCGTCAGGCGGCCGCTCTCGGCAGTTCTGCTTCGATCGCGCGTGCGTCGATAGTGGGCGCGGGCTCGTCCGCAACTTGCGGCGCCGGAAGCGTCCCTGTGGTTTCGATCAGACTGCCCAGGTCATCGAGCGGAGGCAGATCCTCGAGCGATCCCAGGTTGAGGTCGTCTAGAAAAGCCTTGGTCGTCGCGTAGAGCGCGGGACGGCCCGGCACTTCGCGATGGCCTACGATGTCGATCCAACCCCTGGCCTCCAGCGCCTTGATGATATTGGTCGAGACGACTACGCCGCGGATCTCCTCGATATCCCCGCGCGTGACGGGCTGCTTGTAGGCGACGATAGCGAGCGTCTCGAGCACCGCGCGTGAATAACGCGGTGGCTTCTGCGGATTGAGCCGGTCGACGAACGTTGAGTACTCCGGGCGAGCGCCGGAAGCGCCAGCCAGAGGCCACGTGGGTAAGCTCCACCCCCCTACCCTGCCAGTCGTCGCGCATTTCCTCGAGTACGCGCCGCAACGTGTCATGGGGCAGCTCGTTGTCGAAGAGCTTCTTCAGTTCGGTCATGCGGCAGCGGCTCTTGGGTTACCAGCAGCACAGTTTCCAATACGAGCTTGACACGCGTCAGATCCAGGGATGGTTTGTCCATGGCGTCAGTGGCGAATCAGTGAGCCGTTGTGAGGTATGCCGTCTTCAATTTCACGTAGATAGTCGCGTAGGCCGCCTGTTGGGTCACCTCTATCAGGCTTTCGCGCGCCAGTTCGAGAAGCGCGAGCAAAGTCACTACCAGAACCGCGACTCCCTGTCGCGGGTCGAACAGCTCCCCAAACTCAACGTATTTCGCGTCCTGCAGCTTGCGCAAGACCCGGCTCATGTGCTCGCGCACCGATAGCTGCTCGCGCGTGATCCGGTGATGCTGGTTTACCGCGGCCCGCGCGAGCAATGCGAGCCAAGCCCCGCGTAACTCTTCAGGTTCGACCTGCGGCTTCTGGTCGGCCACGGTTTCCTCGAAGAGGACCTGGATGACGCGAAGTCACGGCCGGCCTGCGGCAACTCGTTCAGCCGTAGCGCGGCTTGCTTCATTCGTTCGTACTCAGGAGGCGCCGCACCAGTTCTGCGCGCGGATCTGCCTCCAGATCGGCACTGACCGGGAGCGGGAGCAACATCCGTGATTTGATTTCGATCAGCATGGCCGCCATCAACAGGTATTCGGCCGCAAGCTCGAGGCTGCGGGCACGCATCATCTCCACGTATTCGAGATATTGCGCCGTCAGCCTGGCCATCGGGATATCGAGGACGTTGATGTTCTCTTTGCGTATGAGATACAGCAACAGGTCCAGAGGCCCCTCGAATTGCTCGAGAAAGACCTCCAGTGCGTCCGGCGGAATATAGAGGTCGTGGGGGAATCTCCAGGACCGGCCGGCCGTAAACCAGAGCAAGCGGCTCGGTGCGGGCGGGAACGGCCGGAGTTTCGGCAGCCGAGTTCATCGCGGGTATTTATGGGGACGTGTCACCATCGCCGTATTCTACAGCGAATCGGCCGGCGGACTACAAGCTATCGTGGTCTGGGGGGTCTCGGACACTACCGGTGGCACTCGCGCTCACCCTCCTGACCGCAAAACCGCCCCCAGGGAAACGGCACAATTGGATTCGAAGTACCTGAATTCGGCCCCGTTCGGGTTGCTAGGTGTAATCGAGCCCCATCGCCTGCTTCACCTCGCGCAGGGTCTCCTGCGCGAGCTTGCGTGCCTTCTCGCAACCGTCGGCGACCACGTTGCGCACCAGCGTCGGGTCTTCCAGGTAGCTGGGCCGCACGCTCGCGGATCGGCTTGAGCTCCGCCAGCACCGCATCGATCACGGGCTGCTTGCATTCGAGGCAACCGATACCGGCGCTACGACAGCCCTTCTGCACCCAGTCGCGGCGCTCATCCTCCGAATAGACGAGATGAAACTGCCAGACAGGACACTTAGCGGGGTCGCCCGGATCTGAGCGCTTCACTCGCGCCGGGTCCGTGGGCATTCTCCTGATCTTTTCCGTGATGCTCTCAGGGTCCTCCCGCAGCGCTATCGTATTGTTGTAAGACTTCGACATCTTCTGGCCATCAAGTCCCGGCATCTTGGGCGCATCGGTAAGCAAAGCCCGGGGCTCCGGCAGCACGACCTTGCCGCCACCCTCGATGTAGCCGAACAACCGCTCGCGCTCGCCCAGCGGCAGGTTCTGCGCCTCCTCGACCAGGGCACGCGCCGCCGCCAGCGCTTCTGCGTCGCCTTTCTCGAGAAATCTGGTCCGCAGCTGACGATAGAGCCGCGCGCGCTGTGGCCCCGAGCTTCTTGATCGCCGCCTCCGCCTTTTCCTCGAAGCCCGCATCCCGTCCGAACACGTGGTTGAAGCGGCGCGCGACTTCACGCGTGAATTCGATGTGGGGAACCTGGTCTTCGCCCACCGGTACCTGACTTGCGCGATAAATGAGCACGTCCGCGCTCTGCAGCAGCGGATACCCTAGAAAGCCATACGTGGCGAGATCCTTGTCGCGTAGCTTCTCTTGCTGGTCCTTGTAGCTCGGTATGCGTTCGAGCCACGACAACGGGGTGACCATGGAAAGAAGCAGGTGCAGCTCGGCGTGCTCGGGCACCCGGGACTGGATAAACAATATCGCCTGTGCGGGGTCCACTCCAGCAGCCAGCCAGTCTATGACCATGTCCCATACGTTCTGCTCGATGATCTCCGGGGTTTCGTAGTGAGTGGTGAGCGCATGCCAGTCGGCGACGAAATAAAGGCATTCGAATTCGTGCTGCAACCTGATCCAGTTCTTCAGCACGCCGTGCAGATGGCCAAGATGCAGGGCGCCTGTCGGCCGCATGCCGGACAAAACGCGGTTATTGAACATGGGGGATTGCGGCTCTCTACAGGTTCGTCAGCCGGATGAGTTCTTGTACCGGCAGATCGAATATCGCCGCGACGGCGACCAGCATCACACCAATTGCAGGCCACAGCACATAACCGAGCACACCCGTGAACAGCAGCAAAATCAGTATGAAAAATCCATAGGGCTCGATGCGGGCAACGCGCACGGCGAGGCCATGCGGCAACAGGCTCACCAGGATACGGCCGCCGTCGAGTGGAGGCAGCGGCACTAGGTTCAGCACCATAATGACGATGTTGATGAATACGCCGGCGGCGCCCGTCAACGCGAGGGGCAATGAGAAGTAGCTCTCCGGCACCGAGAGCCCGAACTTAACGATGAGCGCCCAAAACAGCGCCATCAACAGGTTGCTTAAGGGACCCGCCGCGGCTACCCACAGCATGTCCCGCTTGGGATGACGGAGATTGGCGAAATTGACGGGCACCGGCTTGGCCCATCCGAACAAGATACCCGCCCCGCCGAAAAGCTTGCTCACCGCGAGCAGAATGAGCGGCAGGGCAATCGTGCCGAACGGGTCAATGTGCCGCAGCGGATTGAGGCTCACCCGGCCTTCCGCGTACGCTGTGAGATCACCAAAGTGCTTGGCAACGTAGCCGTGGGCGGCCTCGTGCAACGTGATCGCGAATATTACGGGCAACGCGTAAACCGCGATCATCTGGATGAGGTTGAGTTCCAAGCGCTGGGGTCGGAAGGACGGAAGCGGGGTATTTTATCAGGCTGTCCCGCCCTACCCGTTCCAGCCAGGAGCGCGTCGAGGGGCGGAGCGGGATTTTCACGCGGCAATGACCATTCGAACGCTCAAAACTGAGTCCAGATCGGCGTGCAGCGCGCAGGCAGCTCGGGCAGCGCGCCGAGGTCGCAGCGGCTCTCCTCGGGTCCATGGAAATCCGACCCCACCGATGCCAGCAAGCCATACCGATACGCATACCGCGCATAAAGCGCGAACTGATCGACCGTATGGCGACCGGTCACGACCTCGACGCCGACGCCACCGGCGTCCCGGAATTCGCCGAACAACGCCTCCCGTTCTAAGCCGTCCAACCGGTAGCGGGCGGGATGCGCCAGCACGGCTACGCCGCCGCTTGCGTTTATCCACCGTGCGGCCTGACTCAGCGTCGCCCATGGCTGCAGCACGTAACCCGGTTTCCCGACGGCGAGGTACTCTTGAATACCGCCTGCACGTCGCGGGCGTGGCCCCGCTCCACGAGGAAGCGCGCAAAATGGGCGCGTCCCACCAGTTCTGGATTCGTGACGTAGCGGCGCGCGCCCTCGAGGCTACCGACCACTCCCAGCCGTTCCAATTCTGTTGCCATAGCGGCAGCGCGCTGGTTGCGACGCTTGCGCATCATGGAGAGCCCGCCAGCGAGCTCTGGATCGTCCGGATTCACGTGCAAACCGAGTACGTGGATCGTCTGCCCGCTCCAAGTCACCGAAATCTCTACGCCATCGATCAGCCGCATACCCGCGTCAGCGGCTTGCGCCCGGGCCTCGGCAAGTCCGCTCATTGTGTCGTGATCGGTAAGCGCAAGAACTTCCACGCCGCGAGTCGAGGCGCGCGCCACCAGTTCCGCTGGCCGCAGCAATCCGTCGGAATGGGTGGAGTGGCTGTGGAGGTCGAAACGCAAGCGGATATACCTTAGGAATCAGCGTTGGTCATGACGCGTTGTGCAGTACGCTGAACCGGGTGAAGCGGGACGGTTCCGGGGTGGCCGCAATAGTCCCACAATTCCCAAAAAAACATGAGCTTCCTGCTTTCCTACCGCTATAATCCGCCCCACTGGGAAGGGGCACGCAATGAACGGGAGTCAGAAGGTCGTGCTGGGGATCACCGCGGCCAGTCTGGCCCTGGTATTGCTGTTTCCCCCGTTCGACCAGTATTCGATCGCAAATTTCAAGATTCCCATATTTGCCGGCTTCTACTTCTACTTTGCTCCTCCCCGATACGGCGTCGTCAACACCAGCATGCTGCTGCTGGAGGTCTTCGTGGTGCTGATCAATGCCGTGATCGGATGGCTTCTGCTGAGGGAAAGGCCTAGTTCCGGTGCGCGGCACCGCCGCAGCAACTATCAGAATGCGGTTCTCCTGTTTACGGTCATCAACCTTGCCCTGATCGTGCTGTTTCCGCCGTTCGAATCGGTATTCGCGCTGACCAATGCCGCGCTTCCGTCATTTGAAGGATTCTACTTTCTCTTCGCTCAGCCGCCCAACCACACGATCGTTACAGCCCTGCTGTATATCGAGGTGATCTTCGTTCTGGTGAACGCTGCACTCGCCTGGCTGATCTTCAAGCAGCGACATACACCCGGGCTCACTCCCGAACAGGCGCGAGAGCTGGCGATGCAGCTGCGGCGGAGCAAAAGCTGATCTGATCGGGACTGCGCCGGTCCGCGCGTCAGGCGCGACGCTGCCGCAACCGGCTTTGCGCCGGAACGTGCTGCGTGAGAAATTCCATTTGATCGGCGAGGATGCGCCGGTTGGTAAGAATCAGGTATTCCGCGCGATTGGGCACGTACGGCAAATAGATGAGTTCCATACCTGCCTGCTCCGGCGCGCAGTTGCCTTTTTTCTCATTACAGACGCGGCATGCGGTAACCGAGTTCATCCACGTGTCCCTGCCGCCGCGCGAGAACGGCGTCACGTGATCGCGGGTCAGCCGGGAAATGGGAAACATGCCGGCGCAGTAGGCGCAGACCTGGCGATCGCGATGAAAGAGCTCGCGGTTGTTGAGCGGCGGCACCTGGCTGAATGCTTTCATCGCCATGGCTTTGCCTTTGATCGCGATGATGCTGTGCGCCGTGATGCTGGAGCGCCGGCCGGTGATACGGTTCATGCCTCCATACACCGTGAACGCGTTCTCCCCGATAGTCCAGGCAACCTGGTCCTTGGCATAGTAGTAGCAGGCGTGCTGCCACGAAATCCAGCGGTGGGGAACCCCGTGGGTATCGAGCGTCAAAATCAACGGATGCGCACTGCGCAGCCCAATTTGTCTTGCGGTGGCGATATGCATGACGAAACGTTTGGCCCTGGCTCCTAGTGCTCCAACCGAGCCGTGCAACAATATCATATTCATGAATTTATGCCAGTTTTCGAAGCCGCCCGCAGGTTGCACTGACCTAGCAGCGTGTCGGGTTGAAGCTCCGACAGACTGCTAGATGCAAAACCGCCCGCAGACATGCCACAGAGGGGATGAAAGACCTGTATTAGCCATCAAGGAGTGTGTCGGGGCAATAGCCCGACACACTCCCAGGTCATCAATGGTGTGGTGCAAACGGGCGGGGTATAATGACTCGCATTGTACCCATGGTCGATCTGCCTTTAGCATTGTGAGTTCGCGCCCGACCTGCCTTCCAGCGGTGGAACGGCCAAGCACCAGTACCACCAATTTTCCTTGTTCCAGATTCTCAGGCGGTTTTGCTGTTAGCAGCCCGTCGAGGCTGGCTTGACAGGCTGCTGGCCGTGACCACACACCGCGACGTATCCGACGCTCCCGTCGCTGCCGCTGCTACCGCCTCGCCGTTTGCCGCGCTCGGATTGATTCCGGAGCTCCTGCGCGCAATCGCCGAACAAGGATATGAGCAGCCCACGCCGATCCAGGTGCAGGCGATTCCTGCCATCTTGCAGCGACGCGACATGATGGGTGCCGCCCAGACGGGCACGGGAAAAACGGCAGGCTTCACGCTCCCACTGCTGCAGTTGCTTGCACCGCAGGCCAATACCAGTATTTCACCCGCCCGGCATCCATTGCGGGTACTGATACTCACGCCCACGCGCGAGCTTGCCGCGCAAGTGGAGGAAAGCGTGCGCACCTACGGCAAGTATCTTCCGCTGCGTACGGCGGTGGTGTTTGGGGGCGTGGATATCGATCCTCAAATAAAAGCGTTGCACGCAGGCGTGGAGATACTGGTGGCCACGCCCGGACGGTTGCTCGATCACCTGCATCAGAAAACCGTCAATCTCTCCCGCGTCGAATTCCTCGTGCTCGACGAAGCCGATCGCATGCTCGACATGGGTTTCATACCCGACATCAAGCGCATACTCGCCGTATTGCCGCCGCGCCGGCAGAACCTGCTGTTTTCCGCGACGTTCCCCGAAGAGGTGCGCAAGCTCTCGAAGAGCCTGCTGCACTCACCGGTCACGATCGAAGTCGCACCGCGCAACGCTCCTCCCGATCTGGTGTCGCACCAGGTGCACCTGGTGCCCGCTCCGCGGAAACGCGCGCTGCTGGCGCAGTTGATCCGCAGCCGGGACATGCGCCAGGTTCTGGTATTTGTGCGCATGAAGCGCGACGCCAACCGTCTGGCGCGGGAACTCGTGCGCGACGGCATCGATGCGACCGCGATTCACAGCGATCGCACTCAGCAGGAGCGCATGCAGGCGCTCGAGGACTTCAAGCAGGGAAAGGTGGCAGTGCTGGTTGCGACCGACGTCGCTGCGCGGGGCCTGGATATCGAGGAGCTGCCGTTCGTCGTCAACTACGAGCTGCCTCATACACCTGAGGACTACGTTCATCGTATCGGCCGCACGGGACGCGCGGGCCTGGCCGGCGAAGCTATTTCCCTGGTCAGCAGCGACGAGCTGAAGTTCCTCGAGGATATCGAGCGGCTGCTGAAGCGCAAACTCCCGCGCGCCGCCACTGGCTTCGAGCGTGATTCGGGCGCGGCGGCCCGTGGACAACCTTCCAGAAAGCATCACGAACGGACCCGGCCGCAGGCGACGGAGCAGCGCGCGCCACGCTCATCCCCGCCCACATCCCCTCCAACCTTCGACTTCAGCAAACCCTATCAACCGTCGCCGACCACCTCCGCTCCCGCGACGGGAAACCCTGTGCCTTCGCATCGCGATCACCGGCACCGGCCAACGGCCGCGCTGCTCGGCGGTAAGCACCCGCATAAAAAAAGTTAAACCGGAAGCAGCGCTCCGGTTTAACTCCGCTCATTGGAGCGGACACCACGGTGCCGCTCAATTCGCGAGAAACGGCTACGGCGTCGCGCCGTATAATTCGGCCGATCCGGTCCATCAATTTTCAGACGAAGTCGGGACAAAATGACAGGACGCGTCACCGCTCAAGAATTGAAGAAGATGCTGCACGACGGCGACGAAATCGCCGTACTCGATGTGCGCGAGGAAGGCGTGTTCGCCAGGGGGCATCTTCTGCTTGCATCGAACGCGCCGCTGTCGAGGTTGGAGCTGCGCGCGCCTCTCCTCGTGCCGCGACGCTCGACGCGGCTCGTGGTAGTGGACGCCGATGACGGCCGATCTGAGCGCGCCGCGGCCACGCTGACGTTGAACGGCTACACCCACGTCCACGTGCTGGCGGGTGGGATTGAAGCCTGGGCCTCGGCCGGCTACGCCGTGTATAGCGGCATGAACGTGCCGAGCAAGGCTTTCGGCGAGTTCGTCGAGCACCACTACCGCACGCCGCATATCGAGCCGCTGGAAGTGACCGAGCGGGTGACCGCCGGCGAGAAGCTGGTGCTGCTCGACAGCCGGCCGCTCGCCGAGTACAGCAAGATGAGCATCCCGGGCGGGATCGACTGCCCCGGGGCCGAGCTGGTCTACCGCGTGCCCGATCTGGTCAAATCACCGGAAGCACTGGTCGTCGTGAACTGCGCCGGCCGCACCCGCAGCATCATCGGCGCGCAATCACTCATCAACGCGGGCATACCCAACAAGGTCGTGGCGCTCAAAAACGGGACCATGGGCTGGCATCTGGCGGGCCTCAAGCTGGCGCACAACCAGGACGAGATTGCGCCGGCGCCGGGGCTTTCGGCTCTGAATCAGGCACGCAGGTCGGCCAAACGCGTGGCGCGGCGATTCGGCGTCAAGTATCTGACGGTCGCGCAGGTCCGAGATTTCGCCCTCCAGCTGGATGAGCGCACCCTTTACCTGTTCGATGTCCGCAGCCCCGAGGAGTACGAGGCAGGTCACCTGCATTCCACCATTTCCGCTCCTGGCGGCCAGCTCGTGCAAACCACGGACGCATTCATGGCAACCCGCAACGCGCGTGTGCTGCTCATAGACGACAACGGAGTGCGCGCGACGATGACGGCATCGTGGCTCATCCAGATGGGATGGCAGGAAGTCTACGTAGTGAAGGAAGCTCTCGCGTCCGGCCCCCCATACGAGGGTCCGGCACCGGTTGAGGTCCTCGGCCTCCATAAGGCAACGTGCAACTTTATTTCAGCGGATACCCTGGAGCGCGCGCTCGAGGAACGCGGCGCTGTGGTGCTCGACTTCGAGGTGAGCCTCAGGTACCGCGACGGTCACATACCGGGAGCGTGGCTGTCGATCCGCGCGAACGTCGAAGACAATCTGAAAAAGATTCCGTCGGCTGCGATCATCGTCCTCACGTCTGCGGACGGTATCATTGCCCGCCTCGCCGCCAACGAGGTGGCCCGGTTGACTGCCACACCCGTCACCGTGTTGCGGGGCGGCACCGCCGCCTGGCGCGATGCCGGACTGCCGATGGAGACCGGGCTCGAGCGTCTCGCCGATACGACGGAGGACGCGTGGTACCGTCCTTACGACCGCGTCGCAAACGTCGAGGAAGCGATGAAGGATTACTTGAGCTGGGAAATCGAACTCGTCAAGCAGATCGAGCGCGACGACGATGTTCGGTTCCTGCATTTTCCGCCTTGACCCGCTATCTTGTTGCCAGACGCCGATTGAACCGCCAAGGCGCCAAGACGCCAAGAAGTCCAAGCAGGAATTAACCGCCGAGGGCGCGGAGCACGCGGAGAGAAAACAAAGTTCGCATGGAGACCCAATACGGAAAATACGAATTGAAGCGGCCGCTAGGTACCGGCGCTTCCGGTACGGTGTACTGGGCAGTAGACACGTTCTTGGGCCAGGATGTCGCGCTCAAGATTTTCGACCGTAAGGTTTTGGCTGATCCGCAGCTTGGCGAGCGCACCCGGGACCAATTCATGAAAGAGGCGTCCCTGGCGGGGCGGCTCGCTCATCCGCATATCGTTTCCATATTCGAAGCGATGGTGCGGGACGACGACGGCTATGTTGCGATGGAGTACGTGCCTGGCGGCAATCTCCTCCGCTATACCAAGTCCGATGCGCTCCTGCCCGTGAACGACGTGGTCGAGATCGGGTTCAAGTCTTGCAGCGCTCTTGACTATGCGTTCCGGCAGGGGATCGTGCATAGGGACATCAAGCCGGCCAATATCCTGATCGCCGACGGCACCAACATCAAGCTGGCCGACTTCGGTTCCGCATTGCTGCGGGCGGTCGATTTGCCGCAGGACGACCGCATCGTCGGCACGCCGAGCTATATGTCCCCGGAGCAGGTTTCGGGCAGGATGCTGACGCAGTACAGCGACATGTACGCGATGGGCGTAGTGCTCTACGAGCTGCTGACCGGCCAGGTGCCGTTTGCCGCGAGCACCGTGGAGGAATTGTTCCGCAAGATCGTGCAGGACAAGCCCGCGCCGCCGAGTGCCGTGCGTAGCTCGGTTCCATCCAGCCTGGACCCGATCATCTTGAAAATGTTGGGCAAGCGGCCCCGGGATCGGTATCCGTCATGGGCGGATCTCGCATTGGAGCTGGCTCAGGTCGGCAAACTCAGCGTGTACCAGCGCGAGGTTGCGGATTCCGAGAAGTTCAGTGTTCTGCGAAAGAGCGATGTCTTCGAACAGGTCAACGATGCCCAGTTGTGGGAACTCGTTCATTCGAGCCGTTGGAGGCGGCTACCGCCTGGAAGCACGGTGCTGAGCGAGGATGATTCGGGCCACAACATGTTTCTCCTCGGAGCGGGAGAACTGAAGGTCACGAAGCGGGGGCGATTGCTCAACGTGCTCAAGGATGGAGAATGTTTCGGCGAGATGGCCTACATTTACGGTGGCACGGCGCGCAGGCGCGCGACGGTCGAGGCCATGACGGACGTACTGATCGCCGAGTTCAGCCACACTGCAATGGAGGGTATGACCGCGGGCTGCCGGCTGAAGGTGGCGCATGGCTTGCTGCGCACGCTGGCCGAACGCCTGGCTCTTGCCAACGATCGAGTCTCGCGCACGGTGTGAAAAATTATCGGCAATAGATACGGGCTACACCTTCATCTCGATGAATTCGAGCTGCACGCCGTCCGGCCCCTCGAAGAAGCACACCCGCCTGCCACCGGAAACCGTTGTCTGCTCCAGGATGTGGATGCCCTGGGCTTCCAGCTTTGCCACGAGAGCATCGAGCTCATCGGTATCGATGGCGATGTGTTCCATGCCGTATTTCTGCTCACGGGTCTGGCTCGAGAGGAAATTCGACACGTTGAGCGAAAGGCCATGCAGATCCAGGCGATAGCCGCCATTCGCTGTCTGGTTGACGATCTTGGCCCCCAGCGTGTCAACGTAAAATTTCGCCGTCTTCTCCGGATCTTTGGTCTTCAGATGCAGATGGTTGAGTTTCAGCGTCACAAGACACCTCCTCGATAGCAAGAAACCACTTTATCTTACCATTCCACCGTGTGATTCCGTGGCTGGGCTTTTGATTCTGGATTTCGTCACTCGTCAATCCTTAATTCGCGAAGCGCAGCTCTCTTTCCTCCCCCTCAGGAGGAGAGCCTGCGCAAGCGGGCGAGGGGGCCAACCGGAAGGTGGGGGTTCTAGTTCACTTCGAGCTTTACTTCCCGCGCCACCTTTTCCCACTTCTCGTAGTCGACTTTGATCAGGGCGGCAAACGCCTCCGGCGTGCCATTGACCGGGTCGGTTCCGGTGCTGGCAAACGCCGCGCGTACCTCGGGCACCTGCAGGATCTTGATCACCTCCTGATTGAGCTTCGACGCGATGGCAGCCGGTGTCCCGCGGGGAACCATCAAACCGATCCATAACACCGCGTCGTATCCCGGCACGCCCGCCTCGGCGATGCTAGGCACATCGGGCACCTGGGGAGAGCGCTTCGCGCTCGTCACCCCGAGCATACGCAGCCGGCCCGACTTGTGGTGCGTAAGCGCGATCGCGATGCCCGGGAAACCTACTTTCACCTGACCGCCCAGCAGGTCGGCGGTCGCCGGGCCGCTGCCCTTGTACGGAATGTGCATCATGTCGACTCTCGCCATGGACACGAACATGGCGCCGAACAGGTGCTGCGCTCCGCCGCTGCCCGAGGACGCATAGTCGATCTTGCCCGGCTGCGCCCTCGCGAGCGCGATCAACTCCTTGACCGAACTCACCCCCAGCGAGGGATGCACGACCAGCACGTATGGCTGGCTGCCGAACTGCATGACCGGCACGAGCTCCTTGAACGTGTCGTAGGGGAGCTTTTTCTGCACGTGCGGAATGATGACGAGCGGCGTCCCGATCGCGAGGAGCGTGTAGCCATCGGGCGCCGCCTTGGCCACGGTGTCGGTGCCGATGATGCCACCCGCGCCGGGACGGTTGTCCACCACGAACTGGTAGCCCAGCGCGTCCGACAGTCGCTGCGCTACGATACGGGCCGGTGTGTCCGTCGCGCCGCCCGCGGAATACGGCACGATCATGCGCACCGGGCGGGACGGATAGCTTTGCCCGTGCGCGAAGCCGGCCGCAAGAAAGATCGCGCAAGTCGATAAGACCAACGCGATACCGAGCTGTTTTTTCCAGCCGTGAATCATTTGTCGCTCTTTGTCGGATTACTCATTGATTTTCGAAACTCGTCACTAGCGGCAGCGACGTCACCCGTCACTAGCGGCAGCGACGTCACCCGTCACTAGCGACAGCGACCTCACTCATCATTGTATTGTCGCGCCGCTGTCCCTGACGACCTGCGCCCACTTGGTGGCTTCAACCTTCAGGAAATCATGGAATCGCTCCGGCGTCTCCTGCCAGACGGGTTCCTGGCCGACCGCGACCAGGTTCTTCTGAAAATCGGGATTCTTGAGAATTCGCAGCAGCTCGCCGTGCAGCTTCATCTGCACCTCTCGTGGCAGGTTCTTCGGAGCCGCGACGCCGAACCAGGCCACCATCTCGTAACCCTTGATGCCCGCCTCCGCTATCGTCGGGACGCTCGGCAGTTCCGGCGACCGCTTGGAACCGCTGACGCCCAGCGCCCGCAGCTTGCCGGCTTTGATCTGCGGCAGCATCCCCGCGATGCCCGGAAACCCGACCATCACCTGCCCGCCCAGCAGGTCCGAAGTCACCTGACCACTGCCGCGGTAGGGAATGTGGGTCATCTCGATACCCGCCATCTTGCAGAACAACGCGCCGGTCAGATGCTGCGTGCTGCCGTTGCCCGATGACGCGTAGTTAATCTGCGTCGGTTTCGCCTTGGCGAGCGCGATTAGCTCCTTGACCGACTTTGCCGGCAGCGAAGGATGAACGACCAGAATGTTGGGGGCGCTGGTAATCTGAGTGATTGGCGTGTAATCGTTGAGCGCATCGTAGGCGAGCTTCTTGTGCAGTCCGGCGCTGACGAAGTGCGTATTGCTGATCATGAACAGCGTGTAACCGTCGGGAGGGGATTTGGCCGCGAGCTCTGCTCCGATCGTCGATCCGGCGCCAGGCCGGTTATCGACCACTACTTGCTGTCCGAGCGACTCCGACAGCCGCTGCGTCAGGAGACGGCCCGGCACGTCGGCTGCGCCACCCGCCGAGAACGGAATGATCAGACGGACCGCACGGGTCGGATAGGCCTGTGCCGCGGCGGCTGTCGACAGTACGGCCGCCGACACCGCTAGCGACACACCTACTATCTTGAAGCGTGTTGATTTCATTAGTCTTCCTCCGTCATTTTTGATTATCTGACGCGCCGTAAAATTTTAGCAGATTCATTTCCGCATATCGCGACAGCAACGCCCACCCGCGGTTGCCGTGCGGATACACTGGGTGTTTCACCGACTCGTCCTGCCGTGACCTATGAACGATGCCCGCACCCCGATCCGGTTCCCTGGCGCGCTCGGCGCCCAGCTCGCCGCGCGTCTCGAGCTTCCCACCACGCCGCCCTTGGCTTACGCCCTTTTCGCCCACTGTTTCACGTGCTCGAAGGACACACTTGCTGCGTCGCGCATCGCTGGCGCCCTCACCGCGCACGGCATCGCCGTGCTGCGCTTCGATTTCACCGGGCTCGGCGGCAGCGAAGGTGATTTTGCCAACACCAACTTTTCATCCAACGTCGCCGACCTCGTCGCGGCGGCGGCCTGGCTTAGACAATCGCACCAGGCACCCCGCATCCTGATCGGTCACAGCCTGGGCGGCGCGGCCGTACTGGCCGCCGCCGGCGCGATTCCCGAGGCGGTTGCGGTCGCAACCATAGCAGCGCCCTATGACCCCGGGCACGTACGGCAGCTCCTCACCCCCGCTATCGCTGAAATCGAGGCTGCCGGAGAATCGGAAGTGGACCTCGGCGGCCGCAAGTTCCGCATCAAAAAGCAGTTCCTGCAGGACATAGACAGCCGCAACAGCCGCGACGCGATTGCCTCGCTCCGCAAGGCGCTGCTGATCTTCCATTCGCCGCGCGACACCACCGTGAGCATAGAGAACGCGTCCCAGATCTTTATGGCCGCAAAGCATCCGAAGAGCTTCATCTCTCTCGACGATGCCGACCACCTGCTGACGCGTAAGGAGGACGCCCACTACGTCGCGGCAGTGCTCGCCGCGTGGGCAAGTCGTTACCTCGGCGCGCCGGAAACGGAGACGCCAGCGATAGCGACGGACGAGCCACGAGTCGTAACGGTCACCGAGACCCGGGAAGGCAAGTTCACGCAGGCAATCACGGCGGGCCGGCACCGGCTGCGGGCCGACGAGCCGGTCTCGGCTGGTGGTGCCGATACCGGCCCTACGCCCTATGACCTGCTATTGGCCGCGCTGGGTGCCTGCACCTCGATGACGGTCCGTATGTATGCAGACATGAAGCAGCTGCCGCTCGCCAAAGTCACCGTGCGGCTGCAACACGGGAAAGTTCACGCCCGGGACTGCGCGGAGTGCGAAACCCGGGAGGGCAAGATAGACCGCATAGATCGCGAGATCGAGCTGGAAGGTACGCTTGACGAAACACAGAAATCCAAGCTGCTCGACATCGCCAACAAGTGTCCTGTCCATCGCACGCTGCATTCGGAAGTCTGGATCCCGACGCGCTTGAGCACGCCGCCGCTATAACCCTGACTTAATGGTGGTCTCGTGAAATGCGAGCACTTCACCCGAAGATCGTCCAGCCGCCGCGGCTCCGGATGCGGCGTAGAATGCCTGAACCGCGGCAGGCGCGCCGGGTACAGCAGCCGATCGGCAGGCCATGCAGAAGCCCCCGACGCACGCCCGCGCCACCAACGCCAGCATGCAACTTAAGCCCGCCAACGTCCTCAGCACCGCCGCGACGGCGTACATCGTGCTCGCGTTCGGGACCGTTCTCTCCGCCGCCGCGGCATATTTCACGGCGCTGCAGACGGAGCATGATGCCAGCCTGAGGTTCCAGCACGTGGTCGCCGAAGCGGAAGATGCGATCGAAACCCGCATCCGCGCCTATTCTGATGTGCTGCTCGGCGTAAGGGCGCTGTTCATCGCATCGGATTCCGTCGCCCGGGAGGAGTTCCAGACCTATATCGCGAGCCTCGATCTGAACCGCCGCTACCCCGGCATACAGGTCATCCATTACGCCCAGCGCGTGCCCGCGGCGCAGCGGCGCGCCTTCGAAGAGATGGTGCGCAATGACCGGAGCGTGGATCCGCGCGGATATCCGGAATTTGCGGCCAAGCCGCCCGGAAACAGGCCGGAATACGTCATCGTGCAATTCGTCGAGCCGATGGCGGGAAATGAGGCGGCGCTCGGACTCGATCTCGGCGGCGATGCGGTGCGGCTCGTCGCGCTCGAGCGCACGCGCGATTCAGGCCAACTCACGGCCTCAGGAACGATCGCGCTGGCGCTGGATCCGAAACGGCATCCGGGATTCGCGATGCGCTTGCCGGTTTACCGGAAAGGCATGCCAGTCGCCACCGTAGAGCAGCGCCGCGAGGCCTTTAGCGGGATGGTGAGCACGTCGTTTGTCGTGATCGACCTGATGCGCGGCGTGTTGAGCGAGCAATTTCTGCGGACCATGCATGTGCGCATCCACGACGCAGGATTCGTGGACAGTCCGCGCGAGTTGCAGCAGCCCGACGCGGGAAACCTGATGTTCGACAGCAACCGTCTGCTCCCCGTCGGTTCCGGCCGGGACATCTCCAGCGGCAGCAGGTTTGCGAACCTGGCGGGACTGGAAGTGGGCGGGCGCCGCTGGAACCTGCATTTCAGCGCGCTGGAAGGATTCATCGCGCCATCCGACCGCCTGCTGCCGTGGGCTACGTTTTTTGCGGGTGCCGTCATCAGCTTGCTGCTGTTCGGAATGATACGGTCACTCGCAACGTCCGGCCGACGCGCGATCTACTTGGCCGAACACATCACCCAGGACCTGCGCAAGAGCGAAGCAAGCCTCGCCGAAGCGCAGCGCATGACGCAGCAACTGATTGAAACTCTGCCGAACCCGATTTTCTTCAAGGGCACGGACGGGCGCTATCTCGGCGTCAACCGGGCGTGGGAGAAGTTCTTTGGCGTGCCCAGGGAAACGTTCATCGGCAAAACGGTGCACGACCTCTACCCCGACAACCAGGAAGTGGCGGATCGGCTGCACGCAATGGATCAGGTGCTGTGGGACCGCCCCGGATCCCAGATGTACGAGACGTCCATCACGACACCCGACGGCCAGCACCATGATGCGATTTACTACAAGGCTACTTTTACGCGCGCCGACGGCAGCGTTGCAGGACTGATCGGCACCATCATCGACATCACCGAACGCAAGGAGGCCGAGGCCGAGCGCGCACGCCTCGCGGCGATCGTGCAGAGCTCCGACGATGCGATCGTCAGCCGGGATCTCGATTGCAGGGTGACGAGCTGGAACACGGCCGCGGAACGGATGTTCGGCTATACGGCGGAGGAAGTTATCGGACGGAACATTTCCTTGATCATTCCGGAGGATCGCGAGACAGAGGTGGCTAGGAGTCGCGTGCTCTTCGAGCAAGACCGCGCGGTGCCACCGGACGAGACCGTGCGCATCGCCAAGGATGGCCGGCGCATCGAGGTCTCGATTGCTCGATCTCCGATCAAGGATGTCGGCGGCAGGATAGTCGGCGTGTCGCTGATGTTCCGGGACGTCTCCGAGCGCAAGCGCGCCGAGGCCGAGCGCGCGCAACTGGCGGCGATCGTCGAGAATTCGAACGACGCGATCATCGGCCGCTCGCTCGACGGCACGATTACCTCGTGGAACGCCGGCGCGGAGCGAATATTCGGCTATTCCGAGAAGGAGATGATCGGCCAGTCGATCACCCTTCTGGGGCCGGAATGGCACCGCCACCTCACTGATAACAGCGACAGGCTGCGGCGCGGAGAAACGATTCCTGCGAGTGAGAGAGTGCGCGTCACCAAGGACGGCCAGATAATCAACGTCCTGTCCAGCATTTCACCGATCAAGAACGAGGCCGGAGAGGTCGTGGGTGCCGCCGTCATCGTTCGCGACATCTCCGAGAGCAAGCAGGCGGAAGAGCGCTACCGCGCGACGTTCGACAACGCGCCGGTCGGCATCATGCATACCGCGATTGACGACGACAGGATCCTGCACGCGAACTCCAAGCTGTGCGAGATGCTCGGCTACACGCATGAGGAGCTCGCGCGCATGAATACCGACCAGTTCACCCATCCGGACTACGTGGGAGCGGACCAGCCGAAATACCGCGAAACGATGCTGAACGGCGAGATGGACACGTTCTCGTCGGAACGGCTGTACCGGCGCAAGGACGGCTCCGACCTCTGGGTGAACAGGACCGTATCGCTGGTGAAAGACGCGGCCGGCAGACCGCTTTACTTCATACGCGTCATCGAGGACATCGGCGAGCGCAAGCGGGCGGAGGCAGCAGTCGCCAGCGAGCGCGCTCTGCTGCGCACGATCATCGACACCGTCCCGGATTACATCTACGTGAAGGACGCCCAGGGACGCTTCCAGCTTGCCAACAAGGCGTGGCTCAAAGAGCGCAAGCGCGACAGCGAGGAGATCGTCGGCAAGACGGTATTCGACGTTTTTTCTCCCCCGGAACTGGCCAGGAGAATGGCGGAGCAGGACGCGGCCGTCGTCGAGGGCGGAGTTCCGATGCTCGACCGGGAACAACTGGTCACCCTGAAAGGGCCAGAGGGGAAACCGGGCCGGACCCGGTGGACTGCCATTACCAAGGTGCCGATGCGGGATGCATCGGGAAACATCATCGGCACCGTCGGCATCAGCCGGGACATTACGGAGCACAAGCTCTCCGCGCGCCGCCGGGAGATGGAGCACGCCGTGACGCGAATGCTCGCGGAATCGGGGTCGCTGGACACGGCCATGACGCGGATCCTCCAAATCATCTGCGAAGGCCTGGAGTGGGCTTGCGGCGCTTACTGGCAGTGGGATGAAACGGCCGAGCTGTTGCGATGCGTCGAAACATGGCACATCAACGCCGAGGGAGTCGCAGAGTTTGTGGCGGCCAGCCGTGACGGTACCAACGAGGCACCGGCCTGGCATGGCGGGTCTCCCCCTGGAGCCAGGACCGGCGGTCTCGTACGGAACATATGGCAAAGCGGTGCTCCGGTATGGTTCCCCGACGTCACGCAACGGCCCGATTTCCGTCGCGGGATCGCTGCAACGAAGGCGGACCTGCACAGCGCTTTTGGATTCCCGATATTGGCCGGTGAGAAACCGCTGGGAGTCATGGAGTTCTACGGCCGCGACATCAAGGAGCCTGACGAGGCGCTGTTGCAGATAGTGCGGGCTATCGGCAGCCAGATCGGCCAGTACATAGTGCGCCAGCTGGCGGAGGATCGGGTTCGCCATCTCGCGCACTATGACGAGCTCACCGGGCTGCCCAACCGTACCATGTTCAATGAGCGCTTGAGCCATGCGCTCGCCCACGCACGGCGGACCGAGCGGTCGCTGGCGGTACTGTTCATCGATCTCGATCGCTTCAAGAATATCAACGACACGCTCGGGCACGAAGCTGGAGACCGCGTGCTCAAGGACGTTGCGGACCGCCTGCGGGGCTGCCTGCGCGAAAGCGACACCGTGGGGCGTCTCGGCGGCGACGAGTTCGTCGTGCTGATCGAGGAACCACCGCGACCCGTGAACTCAGCCGTGGTCGCGCAGAAGATACTTGCCGCCATGGGTACACCGTTTATCGTTCAGGCGCAGGAATTCCATATCACCGCCAGTATCGGCATGAGCAGCTACCCCGACGACGGCACTGACATGCAGACGCTGATGAAGAACGCGGATATCGCGATGTACCGCGCGAAGGAGCAAGGGAAGAACAATTTCCAGTTCTACTCGGCGCAGATCAACGTCCACTCCATCGAGCGCCTGACGCTGGAATCCAGTTTGCGCCGCGCCCTGGAGCGCAATGAATTTCTGCTGCACTATCAGCCCAAGCTGGATATCGTCAGCGGCCGCATCACCGGGGTGGAAGCGCTGCTGCGCTGGCAGCAGCCCGTACAGGGTCTGATCCCGCCCGCGCAGTTCATCCAGCTTGCCGAAGAAACCGGCTTGATCGTGCCGATCGGCGAATGGGTGCTGAAGACCGCCTGCGCGCAGAACAAGGCGTGGCAGCTTGAGGGTTGGGCGCCGGTGCGCGTCGCGGTAAATCTCTCGCCCCGCCAGTTCGCTCACGAAAATCTGCTGGACGACATAGCGAGGGTGCTGAAGGAGACCGGCCTCGACCCGGCCTTCCTGGAGCTGGAGATCACCGAGAGCGTGGTGATGCGCAATCCGGAACAGGCGGTCGTATTACTGAACCGGCTCAAAGCATTCGGGATCCATCTTTCCATCGATGATTTCGGCACGGGGTACTCGTCGCTGAATCATCTCAAGCGCTTCCCGTTGAACACCTTGAAGATCGACCGGACGTTCATCCGGGACCTGCCGGGCGACAGCGACGACGCGGCGATCACGCCAGGCGATCATCGCCATGGCGCACAGCCTGAGACTCAGGGTGGTCGCGGAAGGGGTCGAGACCGCGGAACAGTTGAGGTTCCTGCGCGATACGAATGCGACGAAATCCAGGGATATCATTTCAGCAGACCCCAGCCGGAAAGCGACATCGCTCCGCTGCTGCGGAACAACGCCACTCCCGGCAAAGTTCGTTCGTTGCGCTGATATCAGCCGGCCCCGATCCACCGCAGCGCACGCCCCACAGAGCGTGCCGCCGCTCACACCGTCTCCCGCACAGCGCTTCCCGGCGACAAGTGAGAGCATTGTTTAATGTTTAATGTTCAATGGTTGAGGCGTTCTCATTAAACATTAAGCATTGAGCATTGAGCATTGCTTTTAGAATGGACGTCGTGCTGGCGATCCGTAACCTGTGCAAATCCTATGGCGGCGTCAGGCCGCGCCAGGTGTTGCGCGATATCACGCTGGAACTCTCACGCGGAGAATACGTCGCGATCGTGGGCGAGTCGGGCGTAGGCAAGTCGACCCTGCTCAATCTCATTGCCGGGCTCGACCAGCCGGATCGAGGCAGCATCGAGCTCGACGGCGCCGCGGTGACGGAGCTGGATGACGTTCAACGCACCCTGCTGCGCCGCCGGCGCATCGGTTTTGTGTTCCAGGCGTTTCACCTGCTGCCGCATCTCACCGTTCACCAGAACGTGGCGCTCCCGCTCGCGTTGAACGGCGTGCCCGCCGACCGGAGCGCTCAGCGAGTTGCGGAAATGCTGGCCGCAGTCGGCCTCGCCGGGACCGCCGCGAGTTTCCCGCGCGAGCTCTCGGGCGGCGAAATGCAGAGGGTGGCACTCGCCCGCGCGCTCGCCCACCGGCCGCTGCTGCTGCTCGCCGATGAGCCCACCGGCAACCTCGATCAGGACACCGCAAAGCAGGTGCTCGCTCTGCTCCGCGAGCAGATAAAACGCGAAAGCGGCGCGGGGATCCTCGTCACGCATTCCGCGCTCGCGGCAGCGACCACCGATCGCGTCCTGACGCTCACCGCCGACGGATTGCGCGCTCAAACCCGTTAGCAGCAATCAATATGAATTTTCTGGTCTTTAACGCGCTCGTGCTTGGCCCGCTGCGCGAGCGTCCGGGAAGGGCCGTACTTGCGGTCGTCGCCATCGCGCTGGGGGTCGCCCTCGGCGTTGCCGTGCATCTGATCAATTCCAGCGCTTTGAACGAATTCGAGCTCGCCTCGCGGCATCTCGCCGGTGACAGCCGATCTGGTGGTACGCGGCCCGCGCGCGGGCTTCGATGAGTCGCTCTACCCGCAGATCGCATTGCTGTCGCAGGTCGAAGCCGCGAATCCCGCGGTCGAAGCGGACGTAGCGCTGGCCGGCCGGCAGGACACCCTGCGGATTATCGGCTTCGATGCGCTGCGCGCCGCACAGGTGCAGCCTGCACTGCTGCCCGAACGCTCCGGCATGGTGCTCGAGCTGTTTGATGCCGATGCGATACTGCTCTCGCAGCCAGCGGCGGACTGGCTCGGACTAAAGGCCGGCGACGAGCTGAAGATCCAGGTAGGCACCTCGACCCTTTCCCTCAAGGTCGCAGGGTTGCTTCCCGAAGGCGCATACCGTCAGCGCCTGGGCGTGATGGATATCGCCGCCGCCCAATGGCGGTTGGCGCGGCTTGGACGGCTCAACCGCATTGATCTACGGCTCAAGCCCGGCGTCGATATCGACGCATTTCGTGGCTCGCTGCAGGGCACGCTCCCCGCTGGCGTGCACGCAGCGGCGCCGGAAACCGAAGCCGAGCGCGGCGCCAACCTGACGCGCGCCTACCGGCTCAATCTCGACATGCTGGCGCTCGTCGCGCTCTTCACCGGCGCCTTCCTCGTGTTTTCGTCGCAAGTCCTGGCGCTGCTGCGCCGGCGCACGCAGCTTGCTTTACTGCGCACCCTGGGCGTCACGCGCCGCATGCTTTCCATACAACTGATACTCGAAGGGGCCGCGCTCGGCGTCATCGGCGCCGCGCTCGGCGTGCTGCTTGGCTATGCTCTTGCGCACTACGCGCTCGCATACGTCGGCGCCGACCTGGGCGCGGGATATTTCCGGAGCATATCGGCAAGTCTGCACGCGAGTCCCCAGGCGCTAATTCTGTTCTTTGCGCTCGGCGTGGGCTTCGCCGTGCTCGGCGCTGCGGCGCCGGCGTGGGAGGCCGCCCGCCGTGCACCCGCTCGAGCGTTGCGCGCCGGTGATGAAGAGGAGTCGCTCGCGCGGCTGCGCACACCGTGGTGGGGTATTCTGGCGATTGCCGCCGGCCTCTTGCTTGCGCTCGTCCCCTCGATCGACGGCTTGCCCATCGCCGGCTATCTTGCGATCGCGTCGATCCTCCTGGGCGCGGTCCTGCTCATGCCGCGGCTGGCTGAAGTCAGTCTCGACCGCTTGCCACTGCCCGCACCAGTGCCGGCCGCTATAGCTATTGCACAGCTCAAGGCCACTCCACGCCAATCTGCGATCAGCATTGCCGCCATCGTCACGAGCTTCAGCCTCATGGTGTCCATGCTGATCATGGTGAATTCGTTCCGCACCTCGCTGGAAGACTGGCTGCAACGCATGCTGCCAGCCGATCTCTACCTGCGGGCGGCGGGAACCGGCGAAACGGGATTCCTCTCCCCCGATGAGCAGCACCGCATCGCCGGCGCACCCGGCTTGGCGCGCGTTGAATTCCTGCGCAGACAAAACCTGCTCCTCCACCCTGAGCGGCCGCCGGTCATCCTGCTGGCCGGCCCTCCCGATGCTGCGAAAATCCTGCCGCTCGTCAGTCCCCCGGTCATGCCGCGCGCAAACGAGCCCCCGGCGGTCTGGGTTTCCGAAGTTGCGGCCGATCTTTATCACTGGCGCCTCGGGGACAAAGTACGTCTGCCGATCGGCAGCATGCCTTTGTTGTTCACCGTGGCCGGCGTGTGGCGGGACTACGCGCGGCAAAGTGGCGCGATCGCGATCGACCGGGAGCTCTATATCAAGTTGACGGGCGATCGCCTCGCCAATGAGGTCGCGATCTGGCTTACCGCGGGCAACCCGGTCGCCGAGGCCGAGCGCGCGCTGCGCGAGCGCCTGCCCCCGCAGGCGGCCATTGAGATCGCGACCACCCGTCAGTTGCGGGCGACTTCGCTCGCCCTCTTCGATCGAACATTTGCCATAACCTATGCGCTCGAAGTCGCCGCGGTACTGATCGGGTTGATCGGCGTCAGCGTCTCCTTCAGCGCGCAGGCGCTGGCCCGGCGCCGGGAGTTCGGCGTGCTGCGCCACCTCGGCATGACGCGGCGCGAGATCGGCACACTGCTCGCCTGCGAGGGGGCGCTGGTTTCGGCGCTGGGGGTGGCATTCGGCGTCGCGGTCGGATGGCTGGTGAGCTTGATACTCGTACACGTCATCAACCGGCAGTCTTTCCATTGGAGCATGGATCTCGACGTGCCCTGGCTGCCCCTCGCCGCGCTCGCGGCGATTGTCGTGGGAGCGGCGGTCGCCACCGCCACGTGGAGCGGCCGCGCGGTGATGCACGACGACGTTGTTCGCGCTGTACGTGAGGACTGGTGACTCGTGACTGGTGACTCGTGACTCGTAGCGTTTTACAGCGATTCTTAACCAGGCGGCGATTGCTGACGGGGCTCGCCGGCTTGCTCACTGCGCCGCGCAGCCTCGCACAAGCCGCGGGGGCCCCAACACCAGTCACGAGTCACGAGTCACGAGTCACGCGGTTCGCTCCAGTAGTTCCAGGCTACAAGATGCAGTTTCCCCGGGACGAAGGGAGCCATCCCGAGTTCAGGCTCGAATGGTGGTACGTGACCGGGTGGCTGGAGGATGAGAGCCGCAAACCGCTCGGCTTTCAAGTGACGTTCTTCCGCGCCCGGCCGGAACTGAAGCACGACAATCCGAGCGCATTCGCCCCGCGCCAGATCATGATTGCGCATGCCGCGCTCTCCGATCCCGCGCACGGCAGGCTGATCCACGCGCAGCGCGCGGCGCGCGCGGGCTTCGGTCTCGCCGGCGCCGAACCCGAACGTACGCGGGTATGGATAGACGACTGGTGGCTGCGTCAGACGGGTTCACTGTATAGCGCACGAATTCGGGCAACGGACTTTTCGCTCGATCTCACGTGCGAAGCAACGCAGCCACCAATAAGACAAGGGCAGGAGGGATTCAGTCGCAAGGGACCTGCGCAGGAGTCAGCGAGCTACTACTATAGCTTGCCTCATCTCAAGGTAAGCGGCGCCATCGTCCATCGCGGAAATCGGCACAACGTCGCGGGCGCCGCTTGGCTGGACCATGAATGGTCGTCGCAATATATGGAAAAGGACGCCACGGGCTGGGATTGGATCGGGATCAACTTCGACGACGGCGGCGCATTGATGGCCTTTCGCATGCGCGACAAGCAGGGACGGCACTTCTGGGCGGGTGGCTCGCTGCGCCATCCCGATGGCCGTCTTAAAGTATTCTCGCCGGACGAAGTGCGCTTCAACCCGCGGCGCACCTGGCGGTCAGCGCGCACCGGGACTAACTACCCGGTGTCGTGGCTGGTGAAAATCGGGGATCTCGAGGTCTCGATAGAACCCCTGTTCGACGACCAGGAGCACGACACGCGCGCCTCGACCGGCACGATCTACTGGGAGGGCGCGGTGCGGGCGCTGGTGGGTAATCAGCCGGCAGGGAAAGGCTACCTAGAGCTGACCGGCTACTGGCGGCGTCCGAATTTGTGACCGCGGCATGACGCTCTCATGCCCGTGAACCTGAACGTATGCGGCGCGCAAAGGCTACGAAGCTTTCGGCGGGCTGAATGGTGACATTTCGGGGATCAAATGCGGCAATGGCTTCGCCCACGAACTCGAGGAACGCTGCTATCTTGGGCGACGGCCGCTGAGTCCTGCGATACACGGCGTAGAACGCGGGGGCACCGGAACAATTCCAGCCATTCAGCACCTTCCGCAGCCGGCCCGATGTGATCAGTGAGGGGTCGAACATGCCGATCCGCATGAGCCCTCCGCCGGCCAGGGCTGCCGCGATCAGTCCTTCCCGGTCGTCCGTCATGAGCGTACGAGGGACTTTCACCACCTTGCGCTCGCCGTTGCGCTCGAACTCCCACGTATCCAGCGGTTTGATCGCCACGGGCGCCTTGTGGACCAGACACCGATGCCGCAACAGATCATCCGGAGCCACCGGCTCGCCTGCGCTGTCGAGATATGATGGAGCCGCGTAAACACCGAATCTCAAATCCCCCACTTTGCGGGCAATCAGTCCGGAATCCTCGGGCTCGCCGACGCGCAGGAGCAGGTCGACACCGCTCGCGTGCATGTCCTTCACCTGGGTCAACACGATGCATTCGAGCTGCAACCCCGGATGCCGCCTCATGAACTCGGGCAAGCGGGGCATGATGATATGGCGGCTCTGCGGGACGCCCATGCCCACCCGCAAAGTGCCGGTAAGCCGCGCCGCCGGGCCCGACGTCGCCGCTTCCAGCTCGGCCAGCCGGTCCAGGATCTCGCGCCCGCGCCGGTACAGTTCCTCTCCGTCCTCAGTGAGACGCAGTAGCCGCGTCGTGCGGTAGAAAACCGTCACCCGCAGCTCCTTCTCGAGCTGGGCGATGGCATGGCTCACCGCCGACGGGTCGAGCTGCAACAGTCGGGCGGCCTTGGCGAAGCTGCCGGCGTCCGCGGCCCGCACCAGTATCTCGATTCCTCGCACTCGGTCCATGGTCTGTCTCTGCTCTCCGGCGGTTGTCCGGGGGAATTATTCATGAAAACGTTTCATGAGTGAAGTGCATCGGAACGTCTCGACGGACCGAGGGCTGGCTCCCTACACTGCGCACACCGGAGAAACACAACATCTGGATCTTTTGTTCGATGCAAAGGAGGAAAACATGGCCCAATCGCGCATTCGTAGTGCCTTATTGCTGCTCGCCGCGATTCTTCTGACTGGGCAGGCAACGGCGCAGGGGTTTCCAGCGAGGCCGTTGCGGATCGTCCTGGGCTTCCCTCCGGCGAGCACCCCGGACAGCGTGACCCGGATCCTCGTGGAGAAAATGGCTGAAGACCTCAAGCAAAACCTGATCGTCGAGAATCGCCCGGGAGCGGGCCAAACCATAGCCGTCCAGACCGTGGCCCGCGCTGCACCCGACGGCTACACGTTGATCGTCGATGGCTGCAGTGCTGCTGGACTGGTCTACGCGTTCGTCATGACCGACCGCCCGCCTTTCGATCCGTTCAAGGACTTCACGCCCATCGGCCGCCTAATGCGCGACCATTGGCTGATCGCCGTTTCGCCCGTACTCGGTGTCTCGTCGGTGAATGAACTGGTCGCGTTAGGCAAGGCAAAGCCCGACGCACTGACATTTCCGTCGACTGGTGTCGGTAGCTCAGGGCATCTGCAATCCGAGCGATTCCGCATGCGGGTCGGGATCGCCGCCTTGCACGTCCCCTATAAGGACAGCCCGTTCTCCGACCTCGTAGCCGGCCGCCTGTCCTTCACCGTACAACCTTCGCCCGCGCTAGTACCGCAAATCAGGGCTGGCCGGCTCAAAGGACTTGCCGTGCTCTCGATGGAGCGGATTGCGCCCTTGCCCGACGTGCCGACGACCGCCGAAGCTGGTCTGCCGGACCTTATCTATAACGCGGGAATCTGCCTTTACGCTACCGGCGGCAGCCCACGGGCGGCCATCATGCGCCTGAGCGCAGCGCTCAACAAAGCCAAAGGGCGGAATCGGTTAAGAAACGGTTTGCCGACCTTGGCGTCGAGACCGTGCAGGGCTCTCCGGATGACACGGAAAAATTCATCAAGGAATTGATGGCGCTGGTTGACCAGTTGCGCATTGCTATTTTCGGCAAGGCGCGGTAGCCGACCACGGAATGCACCACACGTCTATAGCCGTTGATCTGCACGCACATTGGATTCCTCCAGCGCTCGCGGCCGAGCTGCGCAAACGCCTTGCGGCGCCGCGCATCGAACGAGGACAGGATGATGAGCGATTCGTCGGCTTACATGGGAATCGGCCCTATGGCCCGGAACTTGGCGACCTCGCGACCCGCCGTGACCTCATGCGGCGAAGTGGCACTGCAATGCAGCTCTTGTCGCTTCCTGGCTTGTTTGGCGTGGACTCCCTGCCGATCGCGGAATCTTTGCCGCTCGTTCGAGCATTCAATGACTCTGCTGCGGATGCGAGCCGCGCCTATTCGGAGCATTTCGCAGCCATCGCCGCACTGCCGTTAGCCGAAATCACGGCTGCATCCCGGGAGCTCGAGCGCGCGCACGGAATGGGCTTGATTGGCGCCATCCTGCCTGCCGATGGTTTCATAAGCCGCGCTGTCGCGGAACGGTTTCGATCATTGTTCGAGGTGGGTAACCGGTTGCGCAGCCATTTTTTCATTCATCCTGGACCCGTCGCGCCCCAGGCTGAAGGAGAGTTACCCAAAACCGGGGCGGACAACCCCTGGCAGCGTTACATCGTCCTCGAAATACAATCCCGGCTGTCACACGTCATTGCCACCCTCACGCTCACCGACTATCTGGATCCGTTTCCGAATATTACGGTGCAGGTTGCAAACTTGGGCGGCACCATCCCCTTCCTCGCCGAGCGTATGGATGAAGTATCCCGGCTCAAGATGAACGGCGAGCCGCTCCCGACCGCCCGCCTCGGGCGGTGCTATGTCGACACCGCCTCCTTCGGGCCGCGCGCCATCGAGCAGGCGGTCGCCTGTTTCGGTGCCGATCGCGTCGTATTGGGCACGGACTGCCCGATCTTTGACGTAGAGAGGATGTTGAAGTCGATCGCCGAAGCTCGTCTCGACGCAAAGGCCCGCGCACTGCTGCTCTCCGGGAATGCACAGAGGCTTCTCGGACCCGTCGCAGACGGAAGGCCGCCGGCGGGGAAGTCGGGTTCCCATCGTGGAGGCACGCGTTGAGCCACCACCGTTCCGCTCCAACGCACGCGTAGTTAAACGGCCGCGTGAGCGTCCCGTTTTTAACGTCAGTTCAACTTCCGCACGGGCCCCGCTTCGGGCTGTTCCGGCCGGGCTGCCGGCTCGCGTAATGCCAGATTGAGGTCCCAATCGGCGCGCGCGACCGTATCGCGCAACAGCTTCACAAAGACATGCAGCAGCTTGGCGTCGAGCGTCATGTCCAGGCCCGGCCCTTGCGCTGGATAGAGACTCAATATCTGCAGCCCGTCGTCCCGCCTGACACCCTTCCCGCCGCATAGAAGTATCGGCGTCTCGCCAAGCGGTAACCTGCGCGTGCCTTCCTCGTAGTTCCTGGAAAAATCACCCTGCTGGGCGTAGCCCTCGTGCTGGATTTCGAGCACCGTCTGGCGCGTGGCCGCATCAAACTGTTGCTGCACAGCCTTATCCCATTCCACCATCTTGAGCAGCAGTCGCCACAGCTGCTTCACGAAGCGGCGCGTGAGCCAGAACCGGTACTCGCACCCGTCCGTGGTCGAAACCCGCATGAGGAGGCGGTCTTCTTTGTCGTCGAGGCGAATCTGAATCTGGTGAATCACCATGAGCGCAGTATAAGGGCTCCCCGTTCCAATCTCCTGCTCGTCGCTCGCCAGAAAGGCTCATCGTGCGACGGGGGATGCAGGGGGAACGGGAAGGGCCCTCGGAATCTCAGGAAGGGGCCCGCGGCTCCTTCTCCGCAAAGAACGTTCATCGTGCGACGGGGCGCGTGGGGGGCGCGGGACGGACCCTTCGTGCCGCCTGTTCTTCGCGAAGAAGATTGATCGTGCGACGGGAGGTGCGGGAGGAAGGTGTCAGGAACCCTAGACCTTAAGGTTCCTGACACCTTCGGGCCCGCGCCCCGCCACCCCTCTAGGCTGCAGCCGCCGTGGCCGCAGCCTTCTCGAACGTGAAGCCGCCCTTCTTGTAGTCCACCCGGATCGTGTCCTTGGCGCCGAAACGGCCCTCGAGCAGCGCCTTGGCGAGCGGGTTCTCGATCATTTGCTGGATCGCACGCTTGAGCGGGCGAGCGCCGAAAATCGGGTCGAAGCCGACCGATGCGATCTCCTTCAGCGCCGCGTCGCTCACCTCGATTCTGATCTCGAGCGCGGCGAGCCGCTTCTCCAGGAATCCCAGCTGGATCTTGGCGATGGACTTGATGTGCTTCTCGTCCAGCGCGTGGAACACCACGATCTCATCGATGCGATTGACGAACTCCGGGCGGAACTGCGCTTTCACCTCGCCCAGCACCGCGAGCTTGATCACCTGGTAGTCATCGCCCGCCATCTGCTGGATCATCTGCGACCCGAGATTCGAAGTCATCACGATCACCGTGTTCTTGAAATCCACCGTGCGCCCCTGCCCGTCGGTCATGCGGCCGTCGTCGAGCACCTGCAGGAGCACGTTGAATACGTCAGGATGCGCCTTCTCGATCTCGTCGAGCAGGATCACCGAGTACGGCTTGCGCCGGACGGCCTCCGTGAGATGGCCGCCCTCCTCGTAGCCGACGTAGCCCGGCGGCGCGCCGATCAGCCGCGCGACCGAGTGCTTTTCCATGAACTCCGACATGTCCACGCGGATCAGGCGGTCTTCGGAGTCGAACAGGAACTCGGCGAGCGCCTTGCACAGCTCGGTCTTGCCCACTCCGGTCGGGCCGAGGAACAGGAACGACCCATAGGGCTTCCTGGGGTCTCCGAGCCCGGCGCGCGAGCGGCGGATCGAATCCGCCACGAGCTTCACCGCTTCGTCCTGGCCCACGACGCGCTGGTGGATCTTCTCTTCCATCTGCAGGAGCTTCTCGCGCTCGCCCTGCAACATCTTGGAAACCGGGATGCCGGTCCAGCGCGAGACGACTTCCGCGATTTCTTCCGCGCCCACTTCGGTGCGCAGCAGCCGCGGCTTCGCCGTCTTCGGCTTGTCGGCGTGCTTCAACTGCGCTTCGAGCTGCGGCAGCTTGCCGTACTGCAGCTCCGCGACCTTGTCGAACTTGCCCTGCCGCTGCAGCTGGGCGATCTCGGCGCGCACGCGATCGATCTCTTCCTTGATGTGCGCGCTGCCCTGGACCTCGGCCTTCTCGGCCTTCCAGATCTCTTCCAGGTCCGCGTACTCGCGCTCCAGCGCCTTGATCTCGTTTTCGATCAGCACAAGACGCCTGCGCGACGCCTCGTCCTTCTCCTTCTTGACCGCCTCGCGCTCGATCTTCAGCTGGATGATGCGCCGGTCGAGCCGGTCCATCGCCTCCGGCTTGGAGTCGATCTCCATTTTGATGCGCGAGGCCGCCTCGTCGATCAAGTCGATTGCCTTGTCGGGAAGGAAGCGGTCGGTGATGTAGCGGTGCGACAACTCAGCCGCCGCGACGATGGCGGGGTCGGTGATTTCCACGCCGTGGTGGAGCTCGTATTTCTCCTTCAGGCCGCGCAGGATGGCGATGGTATCCTCGACGGTGGGCTCGTCCACCATCACTTTCTGGAAACGGCGCTCCAGCGCCGCGTCTTTTTCGATGTACTTGCGGTACTCGTCGAGGGTGGTCGCGCCGACGCAGTGCAGCTCCCCGCGCGCGAGCGCCGGCTTCAGCATGTTGCCGGCGTCGATCGCGCCTTCCGCTTTGCCGGCACCGACCATGGTGTGCAGCTCGTCGATGAAAACGATGGTCTGCCCTGCATCCTGCGAGATTTCTTTCAGCACTGATTTCAGCCGCTCTTCGAATTCGCCGCGATACTTGGCCCCGGCGAGCAGCGCGGCCATGTCGAGCGAGAGCACGCGCTTCCCCTTGAGGGTTTCGGGAACTTCGCCGTTGATGATGCGCTGCGCGAGCCCTTCGACGATCGCGGTCTTGCCCACGCCGGGCTCACCGATCAGCACGGGGTTGTTCTTGGTGCGCCGTTGCAGGATCTGGATCACGCGCCGGATCTCGTCGTCGCGCCCGATCACCGGGTCGAGCTTGCCTTCACGCGCGCGTTCGGTGAGATCGAGCGTGTAGCGTTTCAGAGCCTCACGCTGCCCTTCCGACTCCTGGTTCTGCACGGTTTCGCCGCCACGCACCGCGTTTATGGCCTGTTCCAGCGCTTGGCGCGTGCCGCCATGCTGCTTGAGGAGCCTCCCGGTTTCGCCCTTGTCCTGCGTCAAGGCGAGCAGAAACAGCTCGGAGGCAATGAACTCATCGCCCCGCTTCTGGGCTTCCTTGTCGGTCAGATTGAGCAGGTTGGCGAGCTCGCGGGAAACATTGACTTCCCCGCCCGTGCCTTCGACCTTGGGCAGGCGATCGATGGCCTGCTTGAGATCAGTCCGTAATCCGGGGAGATTGACCCCCGCGCGGGAGAGGAGCGACGCCGTGCCGCCATCGTCCTGGTTGATCAGTGCCGCGAGCAAGTGCTGCGGCTCGATGTACGCGTGGTCGTTACCGACGGCCATGCTCTGCGCGTCAGCAAACGCCTGCTGGAACCGGGTCGTGAACTTGTCTATACGCATCGTTGTAGCGTCTATAAGTGGTTGACTAGGATGGATATTGGGCGTACGCGGGCATTTTCAAGAGATCCGGAAAAAAACTTCAGCGGTGGCAAAGCGTTACCCGCTTTCTCCGGGTGGCCCTGACCAACCTGACGTACAATCTTCGGCAACGATACCGCTTCCGGATTCCCCGCTCTTGATCTAAATAATGGACGCCACGGACGCACTGCTCCTTGCCCGCACCCAGTTCGGGCTGAACATCGCGTTTCACATCCTGTTTCCTACGATCACCATGGCGCTGGCGTGGATCCTGGTGTATTTCCGCGTCCAGTACGAGCGCACCGGGAAGCAGGAGTGGCTCAACACCTACAAGTTGTGGACCAAGATCTTCGCCCTCACCTTCGCGATGGGCGTGGTCACGGGCATCACGATGTCGTTCCAGTTCGGCACCAACTGGCCCGGCTACATGAACAAGGTGGGCAATATCGCCGGCCCGCTGCTTGCGTTCGAGGTTCTCACGGCGTTCTTCCTCGAGGCGACCTTCCTGGGCGTGATGCTGTTCGGCATGAACCGTGTGCCGGGATGGATGCACGTCATCTCCACCGTGCTGGTCGCGTTCGGCACCTCGGTCTCGGCGTTCTGGATACTCGCGCTCAATTCGTGGATGCAGACGCCCACGGGGCACACGATCGCCGACGGGCAGCTCATCGCGGGCGACTGGTGGCGCGTGATCTTCAATCCTTCTTTCCCTTACCGCTACGTACACATGATGCTCGCGTCGGGACTGACGGCCTCCTTCCTTGTGGCGGGGCTTTCGGCGTGGCGGCTGCTGAAGGCGCCCGCCGACGCGGCAGCGGCACGGACGCTGCGCACCGGCATCGTGCTCGCCGCGGTGCTTGCTCCGCTGCAGGTGCTGGTGGGAGACCTGCACGGGCTCAACACGCTGGAGCATCAGCCGGCGAAGATCGCGGCCATAGAGGCCATCTGGAAGACCGATGAAGGCGTGCCGCTCGTGCTCTTCGCTATCCCGAACGAGGAAGAGCGGCGCAATGATTTTGCCATCGAGATTCCGAAGGGCGCGAGCTGGATACTCAAGCATGACTCCAACGCCGAGCTCAAGGGGATCGATGCCTTTGCTCCCGATGCTCCGCCAGTCGCGCCCGTGTTCTTCGCCTTCCGCGTCATGGTCGGCACCGGCATGGCGATGTTGACGCTCGCCTGGTTTGGCGTCTGGGCTACGCGCAGAGGTGCACCGGCGCCGAAGTGGCTCCTGTGGGTCTTTTCGGGGTTTACTTTCGCCGGCTGGGTCGCCACGCTCGCCGGCTGGCTGGTTACCGAAATCGGCAGGCAGCCGTGGCTCGCTACCGGCATACTTCGCACCGCCGATGCCGTCGGGCCCCATTTCGGGCGCCAGGCTGGGCGCGAGCCTGACCGCCTACGTCATCACCTACAGCCTGATGCTCGTTGCTTATATGGTGGTGCTCACCCATCTTGCGGGTAAAGGGGGCGGCTCGGCGGTAACGAGCCCAGCCCTTTCCCCGCAGGAAGCCGCCGCATGACACTCGACTTGCCGGTCATTTTCGCCCTGCTCATGGGCTCGGCGATTCTGGCCTACGTCGTTCTGGACGGCTACGACCTTGGCGTCGGCATGCTGATGGCGGGAGCGGATGCGCGCGAGCAGGACGTCATGGTCGCGTCCATCGGGCCGTTCTGGGACGCGAACGAAACCTGGCTGGTGTTGGGCATCGGACTGCTGCTGGTCGCGTTTCCCGTCGCGCACGGCGTGGTACTGGGCGCCCTCTACCTGCCGGTCGCGGCCATGCTGGTCGGACTCATGCTGCGCGGCGTCGCGTTCGAGTTCCGCATCAAGGCGGAAGGCTGGCACCGCGACCTATGGAACTGGCTGTTCTGGTTCGGGTCGTTCCTCGCCTCCCTCGCGCAGGGACTGATGCTCGGGCGGCTACATCACCGGATTTGCGCCCGGCTTCGGCTACTTCGTGTTCGCGCTGGTGGTCGCGGGTGGACTGTGCGGTGGCTACGTGCTGCTCGGCGCCACGTGGCTGATCCTGCGCACGGAGGGCGCCCTGCAAAAAAAAGCGGTCGGCTGGGCGCGCTGGGGCCTGCTCTGGGTAGCCATCGGCGTAGCGCTCGTGAGCCTCGCCACTCCGCTCGCGAGCGAAACCGTGCGCGGCAAGTGGTTCGACTTCCCGCGCACGCTAGGGCTGATGGTGCTGCCGCTGGCCACGGCGGCGGCGTGGCTCTGGATATGGTCCATCACGGGGAAGCTAAAGCGGAACGAGGCGGCCGCTGATTGGGGGCCTTTTGCCGGCGCGGTAGCGATCTACGTGCTCGCCTTCCTGGGCCTCGCCTACAGCCTGTTCCCGTATGTCGTCATGGACAGGCTCACGATCTGGGAAGCGGCAGCGCATGACTCGGCGCTCAAGTTCGTGCTGGCCGGCGCGGTAGTCGTTCTGCCGTTCGTCATCGGCTGGACCGTGTATTCCTATCGCGTGTTCCGCGGCAAAGCGCCGGAGAAGCTTTACGACTGACATTGCGGTGCAGCATAACGTTATGCCGTATCAGCAATACATTGACTTGCTGTGGCTCAAGGATGAGACTTGACGTCGCGCATCGAAAGCGCAGCGGGCCGCCACTGTAACTTGTCCGGAGGGTTTATGGCTCCGAATGCACAACAGGCCACAACTGGCAGTTCAACGCAGCGGCAGACACTTGTGGCTAACCACGGGGCTGGCGCACGGAAGACTGGATGGCGGTATTCCTCGGGTTCCTGGTGATCGCGGCCGTACTCGCCATCTTCCACTGGAAGGTATTCGATCTCAGAGACGTGGTATCCACTTTCCGCTGGACGACCGACGAACAGATCGCGTCGCGGACACCCGCCTGGATCGGATCGCTGGACTCCATCGCGCGGGAAGCCGAATCCAAGGGACAGAAAGATGTGGCTGTCCTGAGCAAAGGACTCAAGGAAGCGCTCGAAAGGAAAGACCGGAAAGCAATAGAAGCAGCCGCCGGCAAGATGGCGAAGCTCGACGGCAAGAGCCTGCCCGGCGCGTTGGGGAGGGAAATCCGTGGACATGCCACCGCCCTTGCTGGGGACAGAATCTTCGCCTGGGCCAACCTCTCGAAGGTGGTCTACGTCGGGATCGCCTATCTCGTCCTTGCCGCGGTCGGGATGGCACTGCTGGGCGTCCAGGTAGTGCCTTTCGTGCTGGCCTTTCCGGTTGTCTTCGTCCTTGCCTGGTTCGCCCGTCTTCTGGCGGGGAACGGACTCTTCATCGATTGGGGGATCGAATACGTGATCTTCGCCCTCATCGTGGGATTGCTGATCAGCAACACGATCGGCGTGCCCGAATGGCTCAAACCCGCCGTCCAGACCGAGTACTTCATCAAGACCGGACTGGTCGTGCTGGGCGCCGGCCTGCTCTTCCTCGAGATCCTGCAGGCCGGCGTGCTGGGCATCGTCCAGGCGCTGCTGGTGGTGTTCGTCGTCTGGTACGCGTGCTTCTGGCTGTGCCGGAAGCTGCGGGTGGACGACGAATTCGGCGTGATCCTGTCGACCGCGGTGTCGATCTGCGGCGTATCGGCGGCCATCGCCGCGTGCGGCGCAATCCAGGGCGACAAGAAGAAGCTTACCTACGTGACCTCGCTCGTGCTCATCGTCGCAGTTCCCATGATGGTCGTCATGCCGTGGATCGCGAAATCGACGGGGATGAACGATCTCGTTGCGGGAGCGTGGCTCGGCGGGACGCTCGACACGAGCGCTTCCGTGGTCGCGGCCGGCGCCCTCATCAGCGAGGCGGCGATGAAGACCGGCGTCATCGTGAAGTTCTCGCAGAACGCGCTCATCGGCGTCGCAGCCTTCCTCCTGGCCATCTGGTGGGTCATGAAGGCGGGGCCCAAGACTGGCGAACGGCCCAGCGCAGGGATCATCTGGGAGCGCTTCCCCAAGTTCGTGCTGGGGTTCATCGTCGCTTCGGCCATCTTTTCCTTCTTCCTTCCCACCGACCTGGTGAGCGGCACCCGCAGCGCCCTTTCCGAGTTGAGGACCTGGTGGTTCGCCTTGGCGTTCGTCTGCATCGGGCTGGAGACGCGATTCGTCCAGCTCGCCGGCATGGAGCAGGGCCGGCCGGCGCTCGCTTTTCTCGGCGCGCAGTTCTTCAACATCTTCTGGACGCTGGTCCTTGCCTGGCTGCTGTTCGGTGGTGTCCTCTTCGCGCAGCCGGACATCAAATAGAGAGGAACAGGGCGCGCATACGCGATAGCGCCGGGATCTCAGCGCCGCGTCAGCGATCGGCCGCGTCCAGGCCCGCGTAAGCCCGTCAGCAACGCCGGGCATCATGATCGGTCTGCTCACGCTCTTCACTCGGGGGAGGGATCTCCGCACGGTCTGGGAGGTCCGAAAAGCGGGGAGGCGATCCTACCTTGCCGGCACGGCGCACTTCTTTCCCTACCAGTTCAGAAGATCCCTACACCGTTATCTGAGCCGTGCCGAGACGGTCCTGCTCGAGGGGCCGCTCGATGATGCTGCAATGCGCCGCGTCATCGAGTGCGGCGCGGCGCCAGAAGCCGGCCGCTCTCTCGCCGACGCGCTCGATGCGCCTGCCGTGCTCAAGATCAACGCGGAATTCAGGGCACCCGCCCCGGCCTTCAGCCTGCACCCGCTGTACAACGAGATCTTCGGCCGCCAGCCGGCGGCCCAGCTATGCGTGCCGATCCAGGGGCTCAAGCCGTGGATGGGCTTCTTTCGGATCTGGACGCAGTATCTGCGCGAGCATGGTTGGACTTACCGGATGGACCTGGACGCGTTGCATGCCGCCACCGCGCTCGGCAAGCCCGTGCGCTTCCTCGAGACGATCGACGAGCAGATCGCAGCGCTGGAGGGGGTGCCGCTAGGACGGATTCTGGAATTCCTGCGCGCGGTGGACTGGACTGCGTACCGCCGCGCATACGTGCGCCACTATCTTGCAGGGTCGCTCGACGCCATGGCGAACACGGCCCGCGTATTTCCCAGCTTCTGCGAGTCGGTCCTGGACCGGCGCGACCCCGTGCTCCACGAGCGGATGCGCCCGCATCTCGCGCGCGGGAACGCGGTCGTGGTGGTCGGAATTCTCCACTGCCCGCGGGTCATCGAATTGCTGCAGGCGGACGGATACGAGGTGGTGCCCGCGTCGAGCGACGCGGAAAACGCCCCGTTAGCCGCTCGGCACCGGCGCGACCTCAGCGCTCTCTCCGAACTGTGATGAGTGATGGAGTCGATGGCGTGATAGGTGATGCGGGTGATGGTTTTAAGCGGCGACGCTGGTCACCTGCTGCGGCTTCACCGCAGCGCGCGAGCCCACGATAGGGTACGGATAGAGCATGTTGAGCGCGATGCTCTGGTTAGCGGTCTGCACGATGCGAACGTGCTCGCGCTTCAACTCTCGCGCATGACGGCAACCGCAGGAGTGGGCAATCATGTCGATCTCCTTGTTCATATTGGTCGCATAGTGCGCGACCCGCAGGAACTTCTCCTCCACCACCAGTCCCCGCTGCAGGCGCTTGTTGTGGGTCGTCACCCCGGTCGGACAGGTGTTTTGGTGGCAGCGCATTGCCTGGATGCAGCCGAGCGAGAACATGAAGCCGCGCGCCGTGTTGATGAAGTCGGCTCCGACACAAAGCGCCCACGCGGCCCGCGCGGAAGTGACGAGCTTGCCCGCGGCGACGACGCGGATCCGGCCCTTCAGGTCGGACTGGAGCAGCGAATCCACCACTCGCGGCAACGCCTCGGCGATCGGCAGCGCCATGTGGTCGAACAGCGTCTGGGGCGCGGCTCCCGACCCGCCTTCGCCGCCGTCGACGGCGAGAAAGTCCGGCGCATACTCCTTGCCGCGGCGGAGCACGGCGTCGCAGAGCTCGTTCACGAATTCCCAGCCGCCGATCGCGGTCTTCACGCCAACCGGGCGGCCGGTGAGATCGCGAATATACGCGACCTTGTCGAGCAGCTCATCCATATTGGCGATGTCGTAGTGCCGGTTGGGACTGATCGAGTCCTTGCCTGCCGGTATGCCGCGGATGCGCGAAATCTCCTCGGTCACCTTGCCACCGGGCAGCACGCCCCCTTTGCCCGGCTTGGCGCCTTGCGAGAGCTTGATCTCGAACGCCTTTACGTACTGCGCCATCTCCTTCACCTTTTCCGGCGAAAAGCTGCCGTCCTGATTGCGCATGCCGTACTTGGCTGTGCCCATCTGCATGATGACGTCGCAGCCACCTTCGATGTGGTGGGGTGACAGCCCCCCCTCGCCGGTATCCATCCAGCAGCCGGCCTCCTTTGCGCCACGCGACAGCGAACGCACCGCCGGCGCCGAGATTGCCCCATAGCTCATGCCGCTGATATTGACGATCGAGCGCGCTTCGAACGGGTGCTTGCAGTAGCCGTCCCCGATGATGAGGGGAGGTGTCGGCAGGCGCTCCTCCTCCAGCACCGGGAAAGCATGGTTCACGAAGATGATCGATCCCGGCTCGCGCAGATCGTTGGTGGAGCCGAAGCCGATGATGCTGCCCTCGCCCTTGGCAAGGCGGTAGATGAAGCTGCGCGTCGCGCGATTGAACGGCATCTCCGAGCGGTCGCCGGCGAAGAAATACTGACGGAAGTACTCCCCCAAGTCCTCGAAGACAAACCGCAGGCGCCCGATCACCGGAAAGTTGCGCAGGACGGTGTGCTTCTTCTGCGTGACGTCATGGATGATCAGGATGATCAACCCTCCGATCAGCACGATACCCAGCACCGTGCCGAGTCCGTATGTCACCACGCTCATCATGCCTTCCACCCTCCAGGATTTGCCCGAACTTCCGTCCAAATCCCTACCTTAAAACCGTTTACGCTCTTATGCTATCAACAGAAAAACACCAGCCGCTATCAGCTCAAGTTCGAACTCGACGCCGGTAAAATCCCAATCTGCTTCTTGTTGATTTCCTTGCCCTTATATTTATATTTGTCAGCATGTCACACAACGTGATACATGCTGACAAATATAGAGGAATCCCGTGGACTTGGCATCCGAAATAGAGCGCAATGTCGCCGCCGCGTTGGCCGAGGACGTGGGCGCGGGCGACATCACCGCCCCGCTCACGCCCGCAGGCAGGACGGCAGAGGCGGTCGTGCTGTGCCGTCAGGAAGCCGTGGTGTGTGGTCGTCCCTGGTTCGAAGCGTGCTTCCGCAAGCTCGATGCACGCGCCACCATTAGATGGTTGGTAGCCGAGGGCACGACAGTCGCGTCCGGCAGCAGCATCTGCGAGATAACCGGAGAGGCGCGCGCATTACTGACCGGCGAGCGGTCGGCCCTTAATTTCCTTCAGCTCCTGTCCGCTGTCGCCACAGCGACCCGCCGCTATGTGGAAGCCGTTGCGGGGACCCGCGCAAAGATCGTCGATACTCGCAAGACGCTCCCCGGCCTGCGTCTGGCGCAGAAGTACGCGGTGCGGACGGGTGGCGGCGCCAACCATCGGCTGGGACTCTACGATGCGATGCTGATCAAGGAAAACCACATCGCCGCCGCGGGTGGCATACGCCGTGCGCTCGCGGCGGCGATAACATGCGCCCCGTCGGGCGCATGGATACAAATCGAGGTGGAAACGCTCGATCAGTTGAAGGAAGCGCTGGAGGTCGGTGCGAAAATGATCCTGCTCGATAACATGAACGTGGACCAGATGCGCGAGGCAGTGAGAATCGCGGCCGGCCGTGCGGAGCTGGAGGCCTCGGGTGGAATCAAGCTGGAAAACGTCCGGGCAATCGCCGAAACCGGCGTGGACCGCATTTCCGTCGGAGCGTTGACGAAGGACATCAAGGCGGCGGATTTTTCGATGCGTATCCTCGATAAGTGAAGCGTGAGGTGGGCAGGTAAGGGTGATGCCTTCCGCCTTCCGTCTTCCCCTTCCCGGGGCGTGACTTTCTCCACGTTGCATGCGCTGCCGGTGGCGGCTTAGGGTCTTTCCCTGAGCAATCTAAGGAGTCTCCCGATGCCCGCTACGCCGGATTATCCGTAGCATCGCCACCGCTCCACTGTGTTGGGCGGACAGGAAAGGTGCGCATGCAGAACCACGAGACAAGACCGGCCGGCGCAGGCAGGGCCATCGTAAGAGCGGTGCTGTTGACTGGCGCCGTTCTGCTTGCGCTGCTATGGCAGTCCGCGCAACTCCGGGCCGCTACCATATTCGACGTGGAGAAGACGTTGGCCGCGCCGCCCACGGTCACGCCGCAGGGCAACATGGCGGTATTGCAGAACGGGCAGTCAGTTCATCACGTCCGGATCGATTATCTGAAAAACCTGGTGGACGCGCACAAACGCATTGGAAGCGTGGCCAAGACCCAGGCGAACGTGGCTCTGGCCATCAACACCCAGCCCAATGCCGCCGCCATCCCCATTGCCGGAAGAAACGTGATCCTGATCAGCACGGCGATGCTCGAGCTCATAGGAACCGATGGCGACATGATGGCGGCATTGTTGGGCCATGAATACGCGCACCTGTACATGAAGCACTCTCTGAAGACGGTCATGAACTTGCCGGATTTCGTGTATGGAGCGGTTGCAGTGGGCTCCCAGGTCGGTACGCGTACCGGCAACGAGAAAGCGGCCGGGCAGGCAGCAAGAGCGGCATTCGGCCTCATGGGGGCTTCTTTCAGCAGGCAACAGGAGGCCGAAGCCGACAGGGTCGGCACCGAGCTTATGTCCGAGGCCAAGTACGATCCGGAAGGGACCGTACGCCTGATGAACGCGATGTTGAAGCTCCAGGGCTCCACGCCGACCGGCTACTTCGACAGCCATCCCGGGTTCGAGGAACGGCTCGCAAGAGCGGCGCCTGCGGTACTGAACCAGCGCTTCGATACGGTGGCCCTCACCCTCAAGGAACAGAAGAACTGGAAGACGCTTTCGCACACCGTCGATCACTGGCTGAAAGTCAGCCCGGACAGCGCGAGAGGGTGGTACTACAAAGGGACGGTGCTCAAGGCCACGAAGCGGGAGGGATCTCTGGCGGCATTTGAGAAGGCGGTAGCGTATGACCCGGGCTTCGAGCCTGGACGGCTCGCGCTGTGCGTGGAGCTGCATGCCGCGGGACGCGAGCTGGAAAGCCTCATTTGTTCCGAGTATCTACCTCGCGGCGCGCCGCAAAACGAATACGAGGCAAGCACCTTCCAGCACAACGTCTACGTGAGCGGGATGAACGATACGGGCAGAAAGATCACGGCGCTGGATGTGCTGATCGTCCAGCAATTGATGGGACGGAAGAAGTAAGTGCCGACGGATTTTTCGATGCGGTTTGAATGAGAAGCAAGATTTACCGCCGAGGCGCGGAGGAAGAGGAGAAAGCCGAACGAATCGGAGTCAGAACAAATCCCTGACATTTTCGGCGATCAGGCGAAACTTGACGTCCGTCTCGCGCAGCTTCGCCTCAGCCCGCCGCATTTCCGCGCGCAGGCGGCTTTTTTCGAGCGCCTGCAGCGCCGCCGGGCCGAGCCGCGCGGTGCGGTCCTTGAGCAGGTAATCGTCCGCGCCTTCGCGCATCGCTTCCACGGCGATATCCTCGCCGATGCTCCCCGAGACGATGATGAACGGCACCTCCAGCCCGCGCGAGCGCACGAGTCTCAACGCCTGCAGGCCGCTAAATTGCGGCAGCTGGTAATCGGAGAGTATGAGGTCCGGCTCTGGCGTGAGCCGCGTCACAAACTCGGTTTCGGTCTCCACCCGCTCCACCTGCGCTTCGATCCCCGACTGCCGCAGCTCCCTTGCCATCAGGTCGGCGTCGACAGAATTGTCTTCCAGGATGAGAACGCGGATCGGGGTAGGTGTACCCATGTTCCAATGATGCAGGAACCCCCCGCGAATGGCCAAGCCCTATTTTGGCAGCCGTTCGCGGATCACGCGCTCGATAGCCGGGAGCTCCGCATCCACCGTCAGCGGCTTCGCGCATCTGCGCGATCGCGGTGTCGGGGTCCTTGAGCCCATGACCGGTCAGCGTGCAGACGATCGTGCTGCCCTCCCTATCCTGCCCGCGCTCGAGATCCTTCAGCACGCCGGCGAGCGCGATCGCCGACGCGGGCTCGCAGAAAATCCCTTCGGCCTCCGCGAGCAGCTTCTGCACGTCGCAGGATCTCCTCGTCGGTGCATTCGGCGAACCAGCCTCCGGATTCGCGCTCGCCGCGACCGCCTGCTGCCCAGGAGACCGGGTTGCCGATGCGGATCGCGGTCGCGACGGTCTCGGGATTTTCGACAGGACGTCCGCGCACGATGGGCGCCGCGCCCGAGGCCTGATAGCCGAGCATCATCGGCCGGCGTTCGGCGAGCTTCTGCGGTGCGGTACACTTGCATGTCTGCAGTAGTCTCAGGGCGCGCGTTTCCATGCCGGCCGCTTCCCAGTAGCCGACCCAGTGCGCGCCGATGTTGCCCGCATTGCCCACCGGCAGCGCGTGATAATCCGGCGCATCGCCGAGCGCTTCGACCACCTCGAAAGCGACGTCTTCTGCCCCTGCGAGGCGGAACGGGTTGATGGAGTTGACGATATTCACCGGCAGCGCCCTGCGCGCGAGTCCTGCACGAGGCGCATGCCGTCGTCGAAGTTGCCGCGGATCTGGATCACGACCGAGCCGTGCATCATCGCCTGCGAGAGCTTGCCGAGCGCGATCTTGCCTTCCGGGATCAGCACGAAGCAGGCGATGCCTCGCGCGCGCCGCATACGCCGCCGCCGAGGCCGAAGTGTTGCCGGTCGAGGCGCAGATGATCGCCTGCGCGCCGTCTTCCACCGCCTTGGTGACCGCCATCGTCATGCCGCGGTCCTTGAACGAGCCGGTCGGGTTCAGTCCGTCGAACTTGGCGAAGAGGCGCACGTTCTTTCGCGACGAGCCGCGGCAGGTTCGCAAGCTCGATAAGCGGCGTGTTGCCCTCGTTGAGCGAAATCGCACGCGTGTCCGGCCGCCACCGGCAGACGGTCGCGGTACCTGTCGATCAGTCCGGTATACATAGTTTCGAGTTTCAAGTCTCGAGTTTGCAGTTACGAGAAGAAACAGCGGCAACTCGATCGAGTCTCTGGCATCGGTTTCCAGTTCAACAGCCTGGTAAGCTGGAAACTCGATGAACTTAGCTTGAGCTGTTCGAGCCGGATGCGCGTCACCTTGCCGGCGACCACCGGCAGCGCTTCGATCTTCGCGAGCGCCGCGTCGACGTGCTTCTCCACCGTCAGATGCGTGAGCATGATGATGTCGACCTGGTCTTCGCCCTCGTGCGGTTCCTTCTGCACCATCGCGTCGATCGAGATCTCGCGATCGGCGAGGATGCGCGTGATGTCCGCGAGCACGCCCGGGCTTGTCTGAAACGCGCATGCGAAGGTAGTACGCGGTCTCGACTTCGCTCATCGGCAGGATCGGCGATGCTTCGAGAGCTGGTCGGGCTGGAACGCGAGATGCGGCACCCGGTGCTCGGGATCGGCGGTCAGCATGCGCGCGACGTCCACCAGGTCGGCGACGACGGCCGATCCGGTCGGCTCCGCGCCGGCGCCCGCGCCGTAGTACATGGTCTGCCCGACGGCGTCGCCTTTCACCAGGATCGCGTTCATCACGCCTTCGACGTTCGCGATCAGCCGCCGCTCCGGGATCAGCGTCGGATGCACCCGCAGCTCGATGCCGCCTTCCTTGCGCTTCGCGATGCCGAGCAGCTTGATGCGGTAGCCGAGCTCTTCGGCGTAGCGGATGTCCTCGCGCGTGAGCTTCGAGATGCCCTCGGTATGCACTGCGGCGAACTGCATCGGGATGCCGAAACCGATCGCCGCCATGATCGTGAGCTTGTGCGCCGCATCCACGCCCTCGATGTCGAAGGTCGGATCCGCTTCGGCGTAACCCCGGCCGCTGCGCTTCCTTCAGCACGTCGTCGAAGCTCGCGCCCTTGTCGCGCATCTCCGACAGGATGAAGTTGCTGGTGCCGTTGATGATGCCGGCGATCCACTCGATGCGGTTGGCGGTCAGCCCTTCGCGCAGCGACTTGATGATCGGAATGCCGCCGCCGACCGCGCCTTCGAACGCCACCATCACGTCCTTCTTCTGGGCCGCCGCGAAAATCTCGTTGCCGTGCTGCGCGAGCAGCGCCTTGTTCGCGGTGACGACGTGCTTGCCGTTGGCGATCGCCTTCAGGATCAAGCTCCGCGCGACGCCCGTGCCGCCGATCAGCTCGACGACGATGTCGATGTCGGGATTGTCGACGACTTCGTACGCGTCCGCGGTGACGATCGCGCGCTCGCCGACGATCGCGCGCGCACTCTCGAGGTCCTTGTCGGCGACCATCTTCATGGTGATCGCAGCAGCCGGCGCGCCGCGCCGATCTCCTCCTGGTTGCGCGCGAGCACGGCGAACGTGCCGCCGCCGACGGTGCCGATGCCGAGCAGTCCGACGTTGATCGGTTTCATTGCGTTTCGCATCAAAACGATGACAGGATCGACAGGTATGAGGGATGACCGAGCCTTGACTCCCCAGCGCGGAGGTCATCCTTCCGCCTTCCGTCTTCATCCTTGCTCCTAAAGCAGTCCGTCCTTGCTGAACATGTCCCTGATGCCGCGCACCGCCTGCCGCGTGCGGGCCTCGTTCTCGATCAGCGCGAAGCGCACGTGGTCGTCGCCATAGTGGCCGAAGCCGATGCCGGGCGCGACCGCGATCTTGCGCTTCGGCCAGCAGCTTCTTCGAGAACTCGAGCGAGCCCAGCGCTCGATACGGCTCGGGTATCGGCGCCCAGACGTACATCGTCGCTTTCGGCACGTCCACTTTCCACCTGAGCGCCTGCAGTCCCTGACACAAGCACGTCGCGCCGCCTCTGGTACACCCTGCGCACGGTTTCCACACAATCCTGCGGGCCTTCGAGCGCGACGATGGAGGCGACCTGGATCGGCGTGAACGTGCCGTAGTCGTGATAGCTCTTCATGCGGCGCAAGCGCCGTGACGAGCTCGCGGTTGCCGACCATGAAGCCGACGCGCCAGCCGGCCATGTTGTAGCTCTTCGACATCGTGAAGAATTCGACCGCGATATCGCGCGCGCCCGGCACCTGCATGATCGAAGGCGCCTTGTAGCCGTCGAACACGATGTCGGCGTAGGCGAGATCGTGCACGACGTAGATGTGGTGCTCGCGCGCGATCGCCACCAGCCGCTCGAAGAACGCGAGATCGACGCACTGCGTCGTGGGATTGCTCGGGAAGTTCACGATCAGCATCTTCGGCTTCGGATAGGTATCCCGGATCGCCGTGCTCGAGCGCCTCGAAGAAATCCACGCCCGGCATGCATCGGCACGTGATGGATGTCGGCGCCCGCGATCACCGGGCCGTAGATATGGATCGGATAGCTCGGGTTCGGCACGAGCACGATGTCGCCGCGATCGAGCGTCGCGAGCGCGAGATGCGCGATGCCTTCCTTCGAGCCGATGGTGACGATCGCTTCGGAGTCGGGATCGAGCTCGACGCCGTAACGCGTCTTGGTACCAGTTGCAGATCGCCCTGCGCAGCCGCGGAATGCCCTTCGACACGGAGTAGCCGTGCGTATCGGGGCGCTGCACGGTTTCGATCAGCTTCTCGACGATGTGCCGCGGCGTCGGCTGATCCGGATTGCCCATGCTGAAGTCGATGACGTCCTCGCCGCGCCGGCGCGCCGCGAGCTTCAGCTCGCCGGTGACGTTGAAGACGTACGGCGGCAGGCGCTTGATGCGGGGGAATTCTTCCATTGGCGAGGGCTGATTTCCGGTCAAAAATCTGTAATTGCGTGCGGGCCTCTCCGATGCTGTTGCAGAGCAAAAGCGTGCTATTCTAACGAACGCAACATTCCACAGCAAATCAGCGCCTTACCTGGAGATCCTCGCCGTGAAACTCCATCTCGCGGAAAACCAGGGCCAGCAGCGTTTCACCGGTTACGGTGCCAGCTACGTTACCGTCAACAACGTCCGTTACGAACGCAGCGTAGTGGTGAGCCCGCAGAGCGTCAGCGAATGGCCCGTGGGCGCCTTCGAGGGCCTGACGGCTGCCGATTTCGCGTTTATTGCAACGCTCAAAGTGGAGATCGTGATCTTCGGGACCGGCGCAGTGCAGCGGTTTCCACGACCCGAGCTCTCGCGCGCTTTGGCGGCCACCGGCGCAGGAGTGGAAGTCATGGACAGCAAGGCGGCGTGCCGGACCTACAACATCCTGGCGGCGGAGGGCCGCAAGGTCGCCGCCGCCATCCTGATCGACTAGAACCTATCTCAATAACGGAAAACAGGACTTAGCCACAGATACACACAGATAAACACGGATGTTGCTCATGGAAGAGCGTCGCAATTGCTCTATCTGTGTTCATCTGTGTTTATCTGTGGCTCCAAAGATGTTTTTCAGCGGAGTAATCCCCTCATTCCTCATTATCGTCCTTTCCGCCGCAGTGCGTCGCGCACGTCGGCGCGGAGCTGTCCCTCGTCCAGGCTCTTGGGCAGAAAGCGGAAAATTTCACCGGCGTCCACGGCGTCAACCACTTCCTTGAGGTCCGAATGCGCGCTCGTCATCATGCGCATCGTGTCCGGAAACAACGATCTTACGCGCCTCAGAAACTCCACTCCGGCGATTCCCGGCATGTTCTGGTCCGAAATTATCACGTCCACCTTGTTCTTGCCGAGCAATTCCAGCCCCTCGCGCGCGCTGGACGCCGTGAGAATGCGATAGGCATCCTTGGCGAGCGCGCGTTTGAACAGCAATAGCGCGTCATTGTCATCATCCACCAGCAGCACGATCGGCGCGCCCGGCTGCAGCGCCTGTGCGGGCCGCACAAGCGCGCGCCTCTCCGTGAGCCAGCGGCCGCACTCGTCGGCAGGAAGCGGCGGCGAAAAATAGTATCCCTGACATTCGTCACAGCCATGCTCGGCGAGGAACGTGAGCTGCTCTTCGGTCTCGACGCCTTCCGCGATCACCTTGAGCCCCAGGCTGTGCGCCATCGAAATGACTGCCCGGGTGATCGTCGCGTCATCGGTGCTGGTCATGAGGTCACGCACAAACGAGCGGTCGATCTTCAACGCATCCAGCGGAAAGCGCTTGAGGTAGCCGAGACTCGAATAGCCGGTACCGAAATCGTCGATGGAAAGCCTCACGCCAAGGTTTCCGAGGAGCTCGAGAGTCCGGATCGATTCCTCGGTGTTGGCCATCAGCGAGCTCTCGGTGATCTCGAATTCGATCTGCTGCGGATCGATGTTGCATTCAGCGAGTATCCCCTTGATCGTCGTTCCCAGGTCCTTATCGACGAACTGCCGCGCGGAGAGGTTTATCGCAACCGACTTCGGGTCGACTCCCGCGCGCTGCCATTCCGAGATCTGAGCGCAAACAGCTCTCACCACCCACTCTCCCACGGGCACGATGAGACCGGTCTCTTCCATCACCGGCATGAATTCTCCGGGCGACACCAGCCCCCGTTCCGGATGGCGCCATCGCAGGAGCGCTTCGAGGCCGACGATCTCGCCGTTGGTCAGGCTCGCCTTCGGCTGGTAGTAGATCAGAAATTCGCGGCGGTCGATCGCACCGCGCAGGCTGCTTTCCATGCTGAGCAGCTCCAGGGCGCGGGCGTTCATTTCCGGCGTGTAGAACCGGTAGGCATTGCGGCCCACGTCCTTGGCCCGGTACATCGCCGTATCCGCGTTCTTGATGAGGGTGTCTTGATCGGTGCTGTCGTCGGGATACAGCGTAATGCCGATGCTGGCGGTCACGTAGATCTCGGATCCGCTCTCCAGGCGGAATGGATCCTTGAAGCTCGCCAGGATCTTCTGCGCGACGTGGTTCCCGTCCTGGACGGTCGCGATGTTGGAGAGGACGATCGCGAACTCATCGCCGCCCAGCCGCCCGACGGTGTCCCCAGCACGTACGGCCTTGGTGAGCCGCTCGGACACCTGCTGCAGCAGCCGGTCGCCGACCGCGTGGCCGAGCGTGTCGTTTACGTTCTTGAATCGGTCGACGTCGATCAGCATCACACCGACGATCCACTGGTTGCGCTTGGCGTGCAGCAGCGCCTGTCTCAGCCGGTCGTAGTACAGCATGCGGTTCGGCAGGCTGGTGAGGACGTCGTAATGTGCCAGGTGCATCAGCCGCTCTTCGGCGAGCTTGCGCTCGGTGATGTCTTCGGCGATGCCCGCGATGCGGTAGGCATTTCCGGCGGCGTCACGTACCGGGAACGCCCGGTCGTGCACCCACCTTATCGTTCCATCCGGCCTCACGATGCGATAGGTTACGTCGTAGCCGCCCACGGCGGCCGTCTTGCGCGCGGCATGGACCCGAACGCGGTCCTCTTCATGGGTCGCGCGAATCAGGAGCCGGGGCTTCTCGCGGATTTCCTGGAGCGGCCGGCCGATCAATTCCTCCGTCGCAGGACTGAGGTACAGCGTCTCCTTTTGTTCGACGTCGGTGATCCAGAATACCTGCGGGATGTTGTTCGCGAGCTGGCGGAACTGCTCCTCGCTCTCAAGCAGGGCGGCTTCCGCCCGCTTGCGCTCGCTGATGTCATTGACCAGTGTCAGCCAGACGTTGCGTCCTCCGCTCATGAATCGCCGCGCGGTGACCTCCACGTCGATGATGCGCGCGTCCTTGGTGCGGTGTTTGCGCTGCAAATGCAAGGTGTGCTCGCGCCCGCGGTCGCGGAGATTCTCGTCGTAGCGCGCCCCCTCGTCCGGCGCCCAGATGTCGCGCACGCTCATCCGCAGAAACTCATCCCGGGTGTAGCCGTAATGCTCGATCGCGGCCTGGTTCACCGCCAGGAACCTGAGCGCTTCGTCGTCCCACACCCACATCGGCAGCGGGCTTGCGTCGAACTGGTCGCGGTAGCGCTCCTCGCTCAGGCGCAGCGCCTGCTCCGCCTCCTTGCGCTGGATGAACTGCCCGACCTGGCTGCCGATCGCCCGCACCATCTGCAGGAGCGCCTCGTCGGGCTCCTTGATATCGCGCCCGTAGAACTCCATGACGCCCATGGGTTTCTCGCCGGCCAGTATCGGGAAGCCAAACGCACAGTGCAGGTCCGCCTTCGCTGCTGCGATTCCGCGACGGAAATCGGGCTGTTGCGCGACATCGGGGAACCATAACGGAGCCCCGCTCTGCCATACGTTTCGCACGAGACCGCCTGTTCTGGTGCCGCGGGGAGACCCCCCGTGCCAAGCCGGTGCCTCGTTGGTACTGTCACGGCTGGCCGCCGCAAACTCCGCGACTCCCTCGGCGTTGACGCACCACGTTTCCACGCATCGCAACAGCTCGGCCGTTTCATCCCACTGCCAGTAAGCGCCGCAAGCCCACTCCAGGCCTTCGCAGATAGCCTGGAGTATCCGCCTCATCGCCTGATCGAGATTTCCCGGCTCCGAGAGCATACGCGTCACCGCGTGCTCCATCTCCCGGAGGCGCGCGGACAGCTTCTGCTCCGTGATGTCGCGGCTGATGCCAACGGTGCCTATGATCTTTCCGGAGGCATCCCGCATCGGCACTTTGGTGATTGAAGCCCACCGGGCTGGGCCCGGCTTTCCATCCGGCGCTTTCAGAGTGACCGGCTGTTCGCGGTCGAGAATCGGCGCTGCACCCTTGACGATGGCGGCGTCCTGGTCCGCCATTTTACGGGCCAGTTCAGGCGGTGAAAAAACCTCGAACACCGTCTTGCCGACGATCTCCTCACCGACGGCGCTGCGCTCGTTGAGCCACGCCTTGTTGGCGAGCTGGAACCGCCCCTCCGCGTCGTTCACGTAGATGTAGTCGGGAACGCTGTCGATGATCGTGCGCAGCAGCGCGCGTTCGCTGGCGACCGCTTGCTCTGCCCGCTTGCGCTCGCCGATGTCCTCGATGACGCGAATGAAATAAAGCGGCCTGCCCGCCGTGTCTCGCGCCAGCGATACGGTCCTGTTGACCCACAAATTCGATCCGTCCTTGCGCTTGTACAATCGTTCCGACGAGAACGTGTTCACTTCGCCCTGCAGCATCCTCTCGCGATAGCGCCCGCGGTCCGAGCCGACGTAGTCCGGATGGATCAGCGAATCGGTACTCATGCGCAGCAGCTGGTCGTGAGTGTAGCCCAGCATCTCGCAGAGCTTGGAATTGGCGTGCACGATTCGGTCATTGTCGATGCTGGTGTGCATGATGCCCACCGGCGCATTATCGAAGGTCGCTCGGTAGCGCTCGGTGAGTTCCTTGCTCTCGGTGACATCCTCCGCCACCGTAATGAAATAGAGTGGCCCCCCTTTCTCGTCGCGCACCAGCGACGTCGAATGGCTTACCCAGATCAAGGACCCGTCCTTACGGATGAGTTGCCGCTCGCGGCCGGCATCGGACACTTCTCCGCGGAGGAGCTTTTCGCGATGGGAGAGCACATCGGCGATGTCTTCGGCGCGGTTCACGTCCCTGATCGACATCGCCAGCAACTCGTCCCTCGTGTAGCCGAGCATGTCGCAATACTTGTCGTTGACTTGCAGATAGCTCGCGTCTGGCGTGGTGACGTAAATGCCGACCGCGGCCTGGCTGAAGGTCGCGCGCAGCAATTCCTCGCTCGTGCGCAGCGCCTCCTCCGCGTGCTTGCGCTCCGAGATGTCCTCCACCACGCTGATGACGTACTGCGGCTCTCCGGCCTCGTCGAGAACAGTGGACATCGTGCGCCGTGCCCACATGACTGCGCCGTCCTTGCGCACGAAACGCTTCTCGCCCGAGGCCGATCTCGCCTCGCTCTGCGCGAGTTGGGCACGGAAACGAGCACCCTGGCCGAAATCATCCGGATACGTGACATCCTTGATGGCCTTGCCGCACAACTCGTCCCGTGTGTAGCCGAGCAGGTCGCAGAATTTCTGATTGACGTCCACCAGGGTGCCGTTCAGGTCGACGCGCGTGATCCCGACCGCGGCGTTGTCGAACATGGCGCGGTAACGTTCCTCGCGTTGTTTGGTTTCGGTGATGTCCTCCACCACGCTGATGAAATAAAGCGGTTCCCGCGCCGCGGTGCGCGCGAGCGACAGCGTACGGTTGACAAGGACCAACCGTCCGTCCTTGCGAACGAAACGCCGCTCGCCGGTAACGCTGTCTATCTCGCCGTTGAGGAGCTGCCGCCGCATCTGCCACAACGCGGCTTCGTCGCCTGGATGGGCCATGCTCGATAGGGTCTTGCCAACGAGCTCCTCGCGCGTAAATCCGAGCATGTCGGCGAATCGCTGGTTCACCTGCAGGTAACTTCCCTCGAGGCTGGTGAGCACCATGCCGACCGCCGCGTGATCGAACGTCTGCTCGAAACGGTGCTCGTTTTCGCGGGCTGCGCGCTCCGCCTGTTGCCGCGGCGCGCTCGCCTTGCGCCGCAGCGCGGCCAGCTCCAAAGCCGTGCGGACCGCGGAACCCAGCCGGCCCAAGCGGTCTTTGAGCAGGAAATCCGTCGCCCCCAGACGCATCGCCTCGAGCGCGCGCGCTTCTCCGATGACGCCGGAGACCAGGATGAATGGAATATCCAGTCCGCGGTTGCGCACCAGCCGCAGCGCGTGCAGCGCATCGCAGCCCGGCACGTAGTAGTCGGAGATGATGACGTGGGGCGGAGGATCGAGCTTGGCGAGAAAATCACTCTCGTCCTTGGCGCGTTCGAACGTGTAGGCGAACCCGGCCTTGCGCAATGCACGCTCGACGAGTTCCGCGTCCGTGTCGCGGTCCTCGAGCAGCAGTACGCGCAACACCTCACGGCCTAGCGGGCCGGGGCCTGCGCTATCCGCGTGTCTCAACTGAGCGGACGCCGCGCCGCCCGCAACACCCGCGCGCGCCGATGCGATCCGGCCATGTTTGCGTTCCGTCATGCTGCAGATTTTTCTACGATCTCGTGTCCAATACTAGCTGAACCGCCGCCGCAGCCTGACTTACTTCCTGAGGAGTCTCCTGCTACCTGCAAAACGCAGGAATCCGCGCGGGCGTGAAGTATATCATGCATCACTCGAATACGCGTTAAAACAATAGATTACCGCTCATACTTCGAGCCATGGCTCACCTTGTGCGGCAGAGACCTGGTGTCCACAGGGCCTAAGCGCTCGAGCTCCCCGCGGCCCGGTGCAAGATGTGTGCTGAACAGCTACTTACTTTTCGGTACCGACCAGCCCGTGGCGGACCGCGAATCGCACCAATCCGGCGACGTCATGGATATCGAGCCGTTCCATGAGTTGCGCGCGATGAGTCTCCACGGTTTTCACGCTCACATTGAGCTTGCGCGCTATCTCCTTGGTGCTGCCGCCTTCAGCGATGAGCTGGAGGATTTCGCGCTGGCGTGCAGTGAGGTGCGCAAGTGGCTGGTCACCCTGCCCCACTCGCAGCATGTAGTTATCGACGACCTGCCGGGATATCGGCGGACTCAAGTAGGTTTCGCCGCGGGCAACGGACTGTAGCGCGAGCCCGAGTTCGAGCGGAGCCGAGTCCTTGACGAGGTAGCCCGAGACACCGGCACGCAGCGCCTGCAATACGTACTCTTCGCTCGCATGCATTGAAAGAATGATGATCTTGACCTGGGGATGATCTTTCTTAAGCCGCAGCGCGGCCTCGAAACCATTCATTCCCGGCATGGTGATGTCCATCAACACGACGTCCGGATGGTGCGTGGCTGTGAGCGAGAGAACCTCGTGACCATTGTTCGCTTCGGCCACGACCGTTACCTCTTCCAACTGCTCCACCAGCGAGCGCAGCCCAGCCCGCACCAGAGTATGGTCGTCCGCCAGGATGACGCGCAGGGTTTTCATGCGTCCGCCCTGCCCTGGAACGGGGACCCATCCGACGCGGCGGGCAGCGGAAAATACGCTCTCACCCGCGTCCCAGCGCCTGGTGTCGAATGAATTTCGATCCGCCCGCTCGCTAGGTCCGCGCGCTCCTCCATCCCGAGCAGGCCCAGGCTTGCTCCGCTCGCCGCGCGGCTTTGTGCCGCCGGCACGTTGAATCCTCTGCCATCGTCCTCGACGACGAGTTCGAGTTCGCCGCCGCGAGAGCGCAGATCCACGCGCACTCGCTTGGCGCCCGCATGCCGCTGTACATTGGTCACCGCCTCCTGCGCGATCCGGAAGCATGCCGTCTCGACATCGGGATTCAGGCGCCCCGGCGGTAGGTCGGCATGGAACTCAACTTCGAGCCCGGAGCTGCGCGATTGGCGGTCCAGAAACCACCGCAGCGCCGGTTGCAGGCCCAGATCGTCGAGCTGCGCGGGGCGCAGGTCGAGCGACAGACTGCGCACACGATCGAGCGCCCCGTCGACCAGCCGGATGCTGTTCTCGATCTCTTCGCCGACTTGCACGGCACCTGACCGCATGAGGTGAGTTTGCAGATCGATCTTAACCGCCGTCAACACCTGGCCGATTTCGTCGTGCAACTCGCGCGCCAACTGCCGCCGCTCCTGCTCCTGGATCTCGAGCATCCGGCTGGATAGCGCGTGCAAGCGGCGGTTGACCTCACGCAGTGCTTCATCTGACTGGCGTTTACCGCGCCGCGTCGCCGCTTCCTGCAATTCGCGCCGCACGGCTGGAGTGAGCCGGCCGAGAGCCGATTTCATGACGTAGTCGTGCGCTCCGGCTTTCATTGCGCTCACGGCCGTCTGCTCGCCGATGGAGCCGGAGACGAGAATGAATGGAATATCAAGCCCGCTTTGCCGGAAGATCTCCAGGGCAGCCGCGCCGTTGAATGTCGGCATGGCGTAATCGGCGAGCACCAGGTCCCATGGCTCTGCGCTGAGGGCGCTCTTCATGGCTGACGCCGTGTCCACGCGGTGCCAGGCGGGCGCGTACCCTCCGCGCTTGAGTTCGCGTGTGATCAACTCCACGTCGTTCGGATTGTCTTCGACGATCAGGATGCGCAAGGCAGCGGCCACGTTCTGCCGCGCCGTTACCGCCGGCGCGTCTTCTCCTCGTCTCGCGTTTGTCCAATATCTTAGCAGCAAAATGCTGCGTTTCGGCGCTCGGCTCGATTTCACTGCGCAACCATCGATGCGGATCCGCGCTTGATGTGGACCGAATTACCGCTCCATTCGTAACCGTTACGTGACATTCGACACATGCCGGATACGGGACGAACGCCGCTGAATATGGCACACTCAATGGCTCACCACAGCGGGCGCGGGATGACCCAACGCATCGAAGACGTCGTCGCACAGGTCGGCAGCATCATTCTCGGGAAGGAACGCCAGATCAGGTTGGCGATCTCCTGCCTGCTCGCGCGCGGTCATCTGTTGATTGAGGATATTCCCGGCGTCGGCAAGACCATGCTCGCGCACGCCCTTGCCACCTCCCTCGGCCTGGGCTTCAAGCGCATCCAGTTCACCAGCGACCTGCTGCCCGCCGATATCATCGGCGTTTCGATCTACAACCGCGAAACCGGTGGATTTCAGTTTCACTCCGGGCCTATCTTCACCCAGGTCGTGCTCGCAGACGAAGTCAACCGCGCGACGCCCAAGGCGCAGAGCGCGTTGCTGGAAGCGATGGAGGAGCACCAGGTAACGGCCGAAGGCGAAACCCGCCGGCTGCCACATCCTTTCTTCGTGATCGCAACCCAGAACCCTTCCTATCAGGTCGGCACATTTCCGCTGCCTGAGTCGCAGCTCGACCGCTTTTTGATGCGTATCGAACTCGGCTATCCCGATGCCGACGCCGAGCGCGCGTTACTGCAGGGGGAAGACCGGCGCGATCTGCTGGCGGAGCTAAAGCCATGCATGGCCACTCAGGAACTCGTCGACCTGCAACATCGGGTGCAACAGGTCCACACCTCCAGCGCGCTGCTCGACTACGTGCAGGCGCTGGTCGGGCACACGCGGCGCACCGCCGATTACGTGAACGGCCTGTCCCCCCGCGCCGCGCTCGCGGTGCTCCATGGGGCGCGGTCGTGGGCGATGATGTGCGGCCGCGGCCACGTCGTGCCCGAGGACGTGCAAACGGTGCTGCCCGCCGTGGTGGGCCACCGTCTCGTTCCCGCGGAGGAAGTGAGCCGCGTCAACGGCACGGATGTTGCAAGCTTGCTGATCAAGCAGGTCCCTATACCGTGAGGCGTTAGGCGTGAGGCGTTAGGCGCACAGCGATGAGCAGCCGTTCGCGGAATTCTCTCACTCCTCACTCCTCACACCTCACCCCTCACGCGCTTCCATCCATGTACACCGCGCTCAAGAACCAGGTCTACAACTGGCTCTTCCAGCCGCACGGGCCGGAAGCGGGAATCATCGTCCTTGAGCAGCGACGGGTGTTCATACTGCCCTCGCGCCATGGGCTGACGTTCGCGGCAGTTCTGTTCCTCATGCTGACCGGTTCGATCAATTACAACCTGAGCCTCGGCTTCGTGCTGACCTTCCTGCTGGGCGCGCTGGCAATCAATGCCATGATCTACACCTTTCGCAACCTCGCCAACCTGCGCGTGTCGGGAGGACGTGCGCGCCCGGTGTATGCCGGGGACACCGCCCGCTTCGCCGTTAACCTGGAGAACACCGGCGACAACGACCGTTACAGTATCGGGCTCACCCGCGACAAGAAGGAATCCGAATTCGTTGATGTGCCGGCGCGCAGCACGGCTGTGGCGAGCATTCCTATTCCTGCGCCGCGTCGCGGCGTCCTGCGCCCGGGCCGCGTCATCCTGTTTACCCGCTATCCCGTGGGGCTTTATTACGCCTGGTCCTATCTCGAGCTCGACATGCACTGCATCGTCTATCCCCGGCCGGCCCCTCCGGGCCTCCCCCTTCCCGCCGCGGCCACGAGTGTGGGCGAAGGAGCGGAACGCGGCCAGGGACAGGAAGATTTCTCCGGGCTGCGACAGTATCATCACGGCGATTCGCCGCGCCACGTTGCATGGAAGGTGGCCGCGCGCGATCAGGGCCTGCTCACCAAGCAATTCGCGGGCCGCGCCGATACCGAGTTGTGGCTTGACTGGAACCTGCTTCCATCCCGCCTCGGCGTCGAGGATAGGCTCTCACAGCTTGCACGCTGGGTGCTCGATGCCCACTCGGCGGGAGTGTCGTTCGGGCTCCGCCTTCCGGGCAAGACCGTGCAGATCGCAACCGGCAGGATGCAGCGGGAAGACTGCCTGGAAGCGCTCGCGCTCTTCGAGCACTCGGGTGAACGAGTGAACGGGTGAACGAGTGAGCCCCCTCACCCCAACCCGGCCCCCTCGCCCGCCACGCGGGCTCTCCCCCGGTCACGGGGGAGAGGGAAGTTTTCCCCCGTTCACTCGTTCACTCGTTCACTCGTTCACGCTTCTCAAGAGATGACCGATAACAGAGAGCCACTGCGAATGCGCCACGTGTCGTGGCTGCTCGTCGGGCTGGTGATGGTCGCAACGCCCCATGCCGAGCGCCTGCCGTGGTGGCTCGTCGGTCTTGTCGCCACCTTGGCGGCATGGCGTTTGTATCTCGGTTATGCCCGGCTTCCGCTTCCCGGCCGCTGGCTCCTGATTTTCGTCGTTCTGGGCGCCACCGCCGGCGTTTATTTCAACTATCGCACCATCTTCGGGCGCGATGCCGGGGTGGCGCTGCTGGTGGTGATGCTCGGGCTGAAGCTGCTCGAGACGCGGGTACTGCGTGACGGCATGCTGCTCATCTTTCTCGGCTACTTCCTCGTCATCACCAATTTCCTGTATTCCCAGACCATACCTACCGCACTCTATATGCTCGCGTGCATCTGGGTGATCACGGCGACCATGATCGGATTGCATCATACGCGCAACGAGCCTCCGTTCCGCGTTCAACTGCGTACCGCCGGGATGTTCCTCGCACAATGCGTTCCGCTCATGCTGGTGCTGTTCCTGCTGTTCCCGCGCGTATCAGGGCCGTTGTGGGGCATGCCGCAGGACACCTCTTCAGCCGTCAGCGGCCTGTCCGATACGATGACGCCCGGCACCATCAGCAATCTCATCCTGTCGGACGCGGTGGCGTTTCGCGTGAGGTTCGAGGCCGATGTGCCCATGCCCAAGCACCTCTACTGGCGCGGCCCCGTGATGTGGGACTTCGACGGCCGTGCCTGGACTGCGCCGCGCGCCCTCTACGGCAGCCCGCAGTTCAGCACGACCAGATCTCCGGTTGCATACGAGCTTACGCTCGAGCCACACGGCAAGCGGTGGCTCTTCGCCCTCGATCTCCCCGGAAAAGTGCCCCCGCGCGCCTACACCAGTTCCGACTTTCAGTTGCTCACGGTCGAACCGGTGAACAACCGGGTGCGCTACCAGATGGTCTCGTTTCTCGATTTCAGGTACGGCATTGCCGAGAACCGTACGGCGCTGCGCCGGGCGCTCGCGCTGCCTGCCGGTTTCAACCCACGCACGGTCGAATTCGCGCGCACTTTGCGCGCAAGACATACGGACGACCGCGCGCTCACGCGCGAAGTGCTGGCGCTGTTTCGCAACGAGAAATTTTTCTATACCCTGACGCCGCCGCTGCTCGGAAGCCACCCCGTGGATGAGTTCCTGTTCGACACTCGCAGCGGCTTCTGCGAGCACTATTCTTCGGCGTTCGCCGTACTCATGCGCGCGGCCGGCATCCCCGCGCGCGTCGTCACCGGCTATCAAGGGGGCGAGCTCAATCAACTCGGCAACTACATGATTGTGCGCCAGGCCGACGCCCATGCCTGGACCGAGGTCTGGTTCCAGGACGCGGGCTGGGTCCGAATCGATCCCACCGCTGCCGTCTCGCCGCTGCGGGTGGAATCCGGCATCTCTGCGGCGGTGCCCCGCACCGATTCCTTGCCGCTGCTCGTCGGCGGCGACTTCGAAGCGCTGCGGCAGTTGCGGTTCACCTGGGACCTGATGGCGAACACCTGGAACCAGTGGGTGCTGGGATACACGCCCGAGCGCCAGCGCCTGCTGTTGTCACGCGTGGGAGTCGATGACGCGACGTGGCATATGTTGGCGGCCATGCTCGTCTGTGCGAGTTTCGTCGTTGTCTTGGTGCTGGTCGCATTCCTATTGAGGAGCGCCAAGACGCGTGTGCGGGATCCCGTCCGGATCGCCTACCTACGCTTTTGCGAGAAATTGCGCCGCAAAGGTCTGCCGCGCCACCCTGCGGAAGGACCGGCGGACTATGCGCACCGGCTCGCCGGCATCCGCCCCGACCTCGGACCGCCGGTTGCGGTCATTACGGGTTTATACATCGCGTTGCGCTATGGAACGGAAGCGAGCACCTCCGCCTTGCGCGAGCTGCAGCAGCGCGTCAAGCGCTTCGCCGCATAACACCGTGACGAGTTACCGAAACGAGTTTGCAGTTTGCAGCGGACAGTGGGCAGCAACAGTAACCAGTGGTAAGTAACGAGTAGCTGAACTGATTTCACAAATGGGTTAAGGCTGAGGAGAAACACATTCTTCGCAAGTTAGTCGGTGCCGACTCAATCTCTTGCGATCCTCTATCGTGCTTTAGGTCGTAGGCTTTGCCTGAGGCCCTCCATTCTCAACCTCTGGTCATCCCTGCAGCTCCGGCAGCAGTTTCATGGGGTCCACCGGTTTGCCGTAGCGGCGAATCTCGAAATGGAGCTTGACCTGGTCCGCGTCGGTATTGCCCATCTCCGCGATCTTCTGCCCCTTCGAAACATTCTGCCCCTCTTTCACCAGCAGCTCGCTGTTGTGACCGTAGACGCTCAAGAAGGTATTGTTGTGCTTGATGACGATCAGCTTGCCAAAGCCGCGTATTCCCGTACCGCTGAAGATGACCCGCCCAGGGGCGCTGGCGAATACCGGCTGGCCGGGCTTGCCGGCGATACCGATGCCTTTGAGATTGGCGCCGTCGTTGAAACTGCTGACAATTTTACCGTTCGCGGGCCAGGCAAACTGGAGTTCGTCACCTTCCGGCACCGCCGGCGCAGAAGGACCATCCGGCTTGACTTGCGGTGGTGTCGGTGTCGCGTCCGGCTTGATGCTGGCAAGCTGCGCGTAAGCCTGGTCTGAATAGGGTACGCGCACCCCTTTGGGCTGGCTCTTGACAGCGTCGGTAGCCGCGGCGGAGGGAAGCGGTGTGGCGCCCAGCGGCCGCGCTTCGACACCGGGTGCAGTCTTGAAGGGAGCCGTGAGCACGGTGCCCGGCGGAGCCGTAAGCCGCAACTGCTGCCCGGCCTGGACGGCGGCGGGATTGTCGATTGCGTTCCATTGCGCAAGCTGCCGGTAGTCGATCCCATGGTCGAGCGCGATGCTATAGAGCGTATCGCCCCGCCTGACGGTATAGAACTCGGGACGGATTTCTCCGGGGCGCGGAGCGGCCAGCGTGGATGGGGCGGCGACCGGAGGCTTGGCGGACGCAGTGGGCGTGGGCTGGGCGGTACGATCCACCACCGGTGCGGCGCGCCTGGTGCTGCTGCAGCCCATCGCCAGCGCAATCGCCGCGCAAACAAGCCCGATTCTGAGTAGTGACGACCCGTTCATTCCACTCCCGGTAGCAGCGGTACAAACTTTACCTGATCCATGCGCCGCTCGGTATAGCCTTGTTGCGTGCGCTCGATGACACAAAGCTGCTGCCCCTTGGCGGTCGAGATCGGCATGACCAGCCGCCCCGCCGGTTTCAACTGCTCGACGAGTTTTCCCGGAACGCGCGCCGCAGCCGCCGTCATCACGATGGCGTCAAACGGCGCGATCTGGGGCATGCCGAGCAGCCCATCGCCGTGCCGCAGGTGCACGTTGACCAGTCTCACCTCGCGCAGATGACGGCGGGCATGATTGAGCAACGCGGCGAGCCGCTCCATGGATACACCTGCTTTATCAGCTTCGCCAGTACCGCGGTCTGGTAGCCGCAGCCGGTGCCGATCTCCAGCACTTTCTCGAGGGCCGCGCTGCCGCCACGCGCGAGCTCCGTCATTCTCGCCACGGTATGCGGGCTGGAAATCGTCTGTCCGAAGCCGAGCGGCAGAGAAATGTCCTCGTAGGCGTGGCTCGCCAGCGCCTCGTCCACGAAAATGTGCCGCGGCAGCTCGCCCATGACGGCCAGCACCGCCTCGTCGCGTATGCCCTGTCCGCGCAAACGCTCGACCATGCGCAGCCGCGTGCGCTGTGAGGTCATGCCGATACCGGTGTGACGCGCCGTCACCGCAGCCACTCCGCCACGGACTCGAGTTGCGTATAGCGCGTCAGATCCACGTGTAGCGGCGTAACCGACACGCGCTTATTGGTGACCGCATGAAAATCCGTACCCTCTCCGGCATCCTGGGCGGCGCCGGCCGGACCTACCCAGTAGACCGTCTCGCCACGAGGCGAAGCGGCTTTCACTACCGGCTCGGCCTTGTGACGCCGCCCCAGGCGGGTCACCTGCACGCCGCGCAGTTCGCCGTATTCGATATCCGGCACGTTCACATTGAGCAGCAGCGGCGCGCTGAACGGGCGCTCCTTGAAACGCAACACCAGCTCGGCAGTCACCCGCCCCGCTGCCGGATAGTTCTCCCTGCCCTCCAGGACGAGCGATACGGCGATGGCCGGTATGCCGAGCAGGAAACCCTCCGTGGCGGCGGCCACGGTGCCGGAATAGAGCGTGTCCTCGCCCATGTTCGCGCCGTCGTTGATGCCCGAGACCACGAGGTCCGGCGGCTGCGTGAGCAAGCCCGTGATCGCGACATGCACGCAATCAGTGGGTGTACCGTTGACGTAGTAGAACCCGCTCTGCGAACGGCGCACGGCCAGCGGGCGATCGAGCGTCAGGGAATTGCTCGAGCCGCTGCGATCGCGCTCGGGCGCCACCACGGTGACCTCTCCCAGCGGCGCCAGCATTCCTGCGAGCAGCGCAAGCGGCGGCGCGTAATAGCCGTCATCGTTGCTCAGGAGTATGCGCATCGGGGAAAAGCGGGGATCAGGGAGAAAAAACGAACGCGCTGCGCTTCACGCGGGCTGATCGGAACCCGGGCACGAACCGCACCTCGACTGGCGCGCGCCGCGAGACAGACGGCTCAACCCGCGACTGCGCTGTTGGTCTGAGCTGCCCGGATGCGCTCGATGCGTCCCGTTTCCGCGTTGATCCGGAGACGCTCGATGTTTTCGAGATCGGTGCCGGTGATGCGCAGGTAACGCGTATTGGGCGAAGTCGCGGTCGAGTGCAGCTCCCGCCCGAAATAAACCCCGGCCTTCCCCGGATCGAGCCGATAGCTTTTCTTCGCCTTGACTTTAGCGGTGCCGGGATCCGAGCCGTCGTCTGCGCGCTCCCACTCGGTCATGTCGGTGTATTCACCGACCTGCGCGTAGATGGCCCAGGAGTCGCCATGATCGTGCGGCTGGCCCTTACGCGCCTTCTCGTAGCGATAGGTCATCACCTCGAACCCCGCGTCCGGCTCGATATGGATCTTGTGCAACCCTTCCGGCTGCTGCGGGCCAAAATACTCGGTCACGAACTGCCGGTCCGCGACCAGCCGCTCCATGAGCGGGCGGATCTTCTCGACCACCGCGCGACTGCTGCCGGCTTTCAGCGTGTTGCGCGTGTCGCGACAGAAATCCTCCAGGGTATATGGCATGGCGTTCCTCCGATGACAGCCTTGACTGCCCCGAATCTTAGCACCCCGCGCCGTCACCGTCGCAATTTGAAGAAGTGACGCCTGAATGAACCAGCCACTGACGGAACACTCCGTAGGCGTCCGTTGTATAGTCGCCAATTCGAGATATCGAGACTGGGTGCGCGCTGCCAATCTGTAAACTGCGAGAGGAAACGGCAATGGCCATGAAACGGGTGGTGCTCGAGATCGGCATGGGCACGGATATACGCGGGGCGGACTACACCAAGGCCGCGGTTCGGGCGTTGCGTGACGCGCTTTGGCACAATTCGCTCAATGTCGCAGGTGCATTGGGGATGCCGACCGACGCGATGGTGGTGGAAATTCTGATCGGCGTTCCCAAACCAGATCTGGTAGACAAGGCCGAGGTTCTTGCGGTGCTGCCACACGGTACCGGGACGGTAAAGGTGGTCGAGGGCGGGCTGGAGATTTTCAATGACGCCGGCACCGGCTCCACGGTGATCGCCAACGCGGCGGCGATCGTGCGCCTCGATATCGCATAAGGATAAGGACCAAGACATGGCACTGAAACGGGTTATTCTGGAGTTGGGCACCGGCAACGATCTGCACGGCGCCGACTACACCAAGGCCGCGCTCCGTGCGGTGCAGGACGCACTGCACCATTCGTCCTTGAGCATGATCCTGTACGCTCGGTCTCGATTCAAAGGCAATGCAGGTGGAGGTAACCATCGGCGTGCAGCAACCCGACAAGGTCGACGCCGCCGCGGTGAAAGCCAGCCTGCCGCATGGGCAGGTGACGGTGAAGCTGCTCAAGGGTGGACTCGACGTGCCCGACGACGATCGTAACGATATCGCGGTGATCGCAAGTGCTGCTATCGCGGTAAGGTTCGATCTACCAGAGCGGTGAAATCTGCAAGAACTCGCGGCGCAGTGCTCTCACATAGGTTGCTTGCATGCGTCGCACGTAATACGGCGGTACCAGACATGCCCAAAACACCGGCGTTCGTTATCCAGCTCCGAGGAACATTGTTCAAGCGACACCGCATCACACGATCTTCTCGTACACTCCCGGCGGGATGAGGCGAAAGACCGGAATGGGCTCGGACACGTTCTTGAAGCTCTTGGGTCCGAGCGCCTCCAGCACCACGTAGAGGCGGATGCGCTCAGCGGTGAGCGGGCCCACGATCACCTCGTCCCCCTGAGCGAAGCCTGCGAACCGCGCTGCCTGATTGGTCACGGGGCCGGTGGCCGTGAAGGTCCAGCGCTGGGCGCCGGTCCCGCCCAGTTTGGTGGCGCCCACCAGCGCTTCGCCCGTGTTGATCCCCATGTGCAGCGCGATGGCGGACAGCGTGCCGCGGTGCTGCTCGTTCAGATCGATCGTCTTCTGGCGGATGGCGAAGGCGGCCCGCGTGGCGTTGAGCGCGTGATCCTGGCGCCCCGCCTCACGGTTGTCGCCGACGCCGGCGCCCTGGAAGATCACCATGAGGCCGTCGCCCGCCGTCTCGTTCACGTCGCCGTGGTGCGCGCGGATGATCTCGAGAAAGGACGAGAAGTAGGTCTGAACCAGGTTATTGAGCTGGTCCGGCGGGATCTGCTCGCTCAACTTGGTGTAGCCCGCGATGTCCAGGAAGAGTACGGACACCTCCTCTTTGCGCTTCTCGAGCTCGGTGGCGTTGGGATCGCGCTCGAGCAGCGCCTTCACCGCGTCGGGCACGAACTTCGACAGCTCGCCCTTGAGCCTCTGGAGCAGCTCCACCTGGCGGCGCGAGGCCTGGAGACTCTCGAGCGTGCTGGCCAACTCCGCGTTACGCGTGGACAGCTCATCCCGCGCGCGCCCGAGGCCCGCGCTCATCTCGTTGATGGCCTCGCCGAGGTCGCCGATCTCGTCGCGGGGGCCCTTGGTGGTGACGCGCGCGGCGAAATCGCCCCCGCCGATGCGGCGGGCCACGCCCGCTACGTGGCGGATGGGCTGCACCACCACCTGGCGCATGGCCACCCAAAGGACGCCGCCCGCGGCCACGATGGTGAGCAAGCCGACCAGCAGCTGGCGATTGCGCTGCTGGCGCACCTCCGCGAACACGGGCTCCATGCTGGTGGCCACCCGCACCACCGCGCGCACCTTGTGGTCCGAGCCGTGGCAGCCCTGACACTTCTCCTGGTTCAGCACCGGCCGATGCACGGTGAAGAAAGTGGCGCCGTCCCGCTGCTCCAGCGATTCCTGGGTCTGGAGCGTCTCCACCGCCGCCTTGAAGAGCGGCCCCGTCATGGTCGGGCCCGCGGGGCGCGCCATCCTGGAGATGGAGTCGAACACTTCCTTCCGGAGCCCGGCGTTCTTCTCCACCTCCTGCAGCGTGACCATGTCGGTGAAGGCCTCCACGCCATTGCGCCGGTAGATATCGAGCCCCGGCACCGCGATGGAGCTCTTGAGGTCGCTGATCAGCATGCGCGTGACGTCGGGCCGCTCCTGGAGCATGGCCGACTCGACACTGGCGATCATGGCTTCGGTGAGGCGCCGCGCCGCCTGCTTGCTCTGGTCGACCAGTAGGGCGGATTCCTGCTGGATGGTCAGCACGGTGGAGGCACCGAAGCCGATGATGAGCACGGCCAGGATGACGAAGCCGATCTTGACTGTCAGCGGGACACGCGTCATCCGCGCCGGAGCCCCATGCCTGCGCCGGAGCGTACCAAGCCGACGAACATGAACGTCTTGGGTTGCATGCCGATGTCGACGACCACCGGTTGAGTTACATCTGACGCGGCGCTTGCCACGGCCAGTTTTCCCCTCCAGCAGTCAGCCGTACGCCGATGCGGCTTATTTGATTGGGTCAGATGGATGAAAGGAACGACGGAAGAGATACTTAAAAGTCGTCATGCGCGAGGCGATCACCACGCACCCAAACGCCAGCCGCAAAGCTCATAGTTCTGCCATCAATGATCGCGTTGGGTCGCATGGAGTGCGCGGCGCACGCCCAGCCCAAATATGCCGGCGGCGAAGAGTGCCAAAGTACCCGGCAACGGCACTACCTGCAGGCCAGGTGCCTGAGTGACATCGGATTGCACGGGGTTAAAACTATCGTCAAGAATGTCGAAACGCTGCTCCCCCGGTGTGCGGGGGCCGCCCAGCCACACGAATTCCACTGTGAAGATACCAGCTATAGAAGGGTTGGCTACCAGCGCTTGAGCCGAAAGAAATCCAGAGGCGGGCAATGCCGGATCTGGCTGGACGGTCGAGACTACCCAATCGACGTTCGCGGTCGCCGGATTCTGAAGGTTCCTGTAAAGGTCTGGACTGAAGAAAATATTGAATCCCCCGAACTGAGCGAAGCTGCCGTCCACCACCGTGTACCGAATAGCGCCACAGGTCGCCCGGAGGCGAAGATACATCCGTCAGATCGGTGGCCTGGAACGTAATGATTACCGCAGAAGACGGCCCAACGTATCCCAGACCGGCCGCAACCATGACCATCGAGACAAAACGCCGGAAGGCTCTCATCGGGTACCCCTTATCTAAAGGCTGATGTTACAAACCAGAGTGCTTTGCTGCAAATGGCCGAGCGCGCTCATGGCCATTAGGCCGATTTTTTACACGCGGCACGCAAGCTCCGAGCCAAGTGCGATAACCCATTGGTAGAACGGGAACATGTCAATGTTGATTGCGGACCGGACTTCGTGCAAGTGTAAATTTTTCCGGCAGATTTTGCGACATCGGCACGCTCCCTGAATTGTCTATGCCGTTGTCACACTGAGGGAAATTGGCGCCGTACCCAACGTTTTCAGTGTAAAAAATTCCGACTACTTCCCCGCTTTGGGAGAATCCCGAACGCGGCCGGCTCTGCTCTGCGGTTCCGCGGTAATGCCGGGGAATTGAGCGTGGCAGCGGATGCCCGCTGGAAGTTTTCGATTGGGATTCGGCAGGTCAAGCCGGATGCCGAAGGTGCCGCTTGCCGCGTCGAGCACTTTATCGACCACCGTCACGGTCGCTGACTGCTTTTCGAATCCCCCCTCTGGTACGACTTCGGCCTTGGTCCCTGGCTGGATCTTTCCATAGGCCGCCAGCGGCAGCACGACTTCGACCTTGAGGGGATCGACCTGGGCTAGTTTCAGGACCGGTTTTCGCCCGGTTCCGGATTCGGCCAGGTCGCCGGGGTTGAGCATCCGCTCCATCACGACCCCTTCGAAAGGGCTGGTCAAAGTCCGCATGTTGAGCTGGGCGATTGCACGCTGGTATTCGAGCTTGGCGAATTCACGATTCTCTATCGCATCCTTGAGCTCGGATTCCGCGAGACGCTTTTCGGTTTCCGCCTCGTCGTGCTGCTGGCGCGATACGAAATTATTCTTGCTCAGGTCCTCGAACCGCTTCAGCTTCTTGGTCGAGAACTCGATGCGGTTGTTTGCCGCCTGGATTCTTCCTTCCATGGCGGCGCGGTACTTCGCCGAGAGCGCCGTCGCCTTCTCCACATCGGAGACGAGTTGCACCAGCACCTGCCCCTTGCGAACGTGATCGCCGCGCTTCACGTTCACTTTTTCGATCAATCCCTCCACCGCGCTTCTGATCTCGACGACCTGATAGGGCTCGATCAGGCACTCAAAACCGGCGGCATGGACTGGCGCGCAGACGAGGATCGCAGCGATTGCGAACAGCGCAAGCTTGAGGATACACAAGTGCATCCGTTTCCCTATTCCCGCGGGCCGGAAAAGGCCATGAAGCGCTCGAGCTGCCGGTCCTGCTTGAAGACATGCTCCCGGATGCGCGCATTGCGTTTTTCGGCAACCGCCTGCGCCACGTAGCGCAGCATCCTCGTCGCGAGCGTTGAGCGAGTGCGTGCGGCCCCCATGATCCGCTTGGCCATCTCCGTCGCTATCTTCGCATTCGTTTGAAACAACTCGTCCTCCAACGATATGATCATCTCGCAGCTCCCCGCGTCCCCTTGACGCGCGCACCGTCCGAACAGCTGCCGGTCGATGCGGCGGGACTCATGACACTCCGTAAGTATCACGTGGAGCCCACCCCGTGCGGCGATCCCTTGCGCAAGGCGGATATCCGTTCCCCGGCCTGCCATGTTGGTTGCCACCGTGATTCTCGCACCGCTGCCAGCCTGGGAAACGACAGCAGCCTCCTCACCATCGTTCTTGGCGTTGAGCAGGGCATGCGTGATACCGTTTTCACTCAGCCGCCGGGTCAGCTCCTCCGAATCCTTCACCGTGCGCGTCCCGATCAAGACCGGGCGCCGCTCTTCATTAACGGCGCGCAGCGCAGCCTCGACCACGGCGTCCCACTTTTCCTCTCGGGTCTTGCACAGGGTGGCGGGGTGGATGCGGCGCCTTGATGCGCGTTTAAGCGGAATACGCACTGAGTCCCGTCCGTATACTGTCCGCACCTCCCGCGTCACCTCCTTGGCGGTACCGGTCATCCCGGCAAGCAATACATACCGGCGAAACAGCCGCTGGTAGGTCAAGCGCGCCAGCGTCTGGCGTGGCGGCGTGAGCGGCACGCCTTCCTTGCATTCGACCATCTGATGCAGACCACCCTCCCAGGCATGGCTGTCGAGCACCCGTCCGGTGCCCTCGGCGACCAGCACCACTTTCTCGTCGCGAACGAGATAGTGCCGATCGCGATGGTAAAGATGGATCGCGCACAGCGCCTGCCGCACCCGGTCTTCGCGCACACGCTTGAGCTGCCACGTATCCGCGTATCCCTCGACAAGCCGGCCCAGCCGTTCGCTGCCTTCGGCCCTGAGCTCAACCTGACCGCTCTTGCGATTGAGCCTGAAATCGCGCCCATCGGCAAGGCGCCGGGCCAGCTCCAATGCGGTCTCGTACGGTTCCGGGTTCTCCGGCGCACCGGACATCGAGGAAAGAATCAGCGGGGTTCGCGCTTCGTCGATGAAGATGCTGTCCGCCTCGTCGACGATCGCATAGTACAGGCCGTGCAACGCGAGTGGCGAGGACTGTGCGGCATCGATAGTTCGCAGGCGCTCGACCTGCGCGCGCAAACCACCCTGGGTGTCCCGCCCGGCCACCTGGTCCCGCAGATAATCGAACGCCAGCTCCTTGTTCGAACAATAAGTGATGTCGCAGGCGTAGTTCCGCTGTCGTGCCGCAGGGTCCATCCCCTCGCTGACACAACCGACGCGCAGCCCCAGGAACTCGTAGATCGGTCCCATTTCCCGTGCATCGCGCTGCGCGAGGTAGTCATTGACGGTCACCACGTGGGTTGGAATTCGCGCCAGCGCCGCCGTGGCGGCCGCCAGTGTCGCCGTCAGCGTTTTACCTTCCCCCGTCGCCATCTCGATCAGCCGTCCCTGCAGCAAGGCGTAGCCGCCCATCAATTGAACGGCATAGTGCCGCACACCGATGACGCGATGCGCGACCTCCCGGACGAGCGCAAAACTTTCCCCGACTGCGGCCAGCGTCATCCCTTCCTTCAACAATCGTACCCGCAGCACGCGCGCGCGCGCGCGCAACTCATCGTCGCTCGCTCCTCGAAGGCCGCGCACGTGCATGACGCTTGCACCGACGATGGCTCCGAGCCGATCGCGCCGCTCGCGGTTCCAGCGCTGCAGCGGCTTCAGGGTCCGTTCCAGGACGCCGTTGGCGAATCGGTCATACCACGGGTCTTCACGATCGGCACGCTCTGGATAGAGGCGCGCGACTGAGATGTCGACGGGATCGACCCAGGGAATGCTCTTATACATTGAATCGGGCCAGGAACAGTCGCCGTAACGACCGGTAAGCTTGCGTAGCGATGGGCACCCCACGATGCTCGAAACGCACGTACGCACGCCCGCCGATCAGATCTTTCGCTTCGGGGAGGTCGACGTCGACATCGAACTGAAACACGCGCTGCAAAGCAGTGACCCCTTTCGTGTCGCGCGGGTCCGTCGCAATAGCGCCCCCGCCCTGCGGACCCAGCGCAGGGCTTGGAAGCTGGTCGGAGCCACCCGGCACGTGTCGCACTACGCCGCCCTTGAGTATGCGGTCGATCCGGTGCGCGCTGCGTACCGCTACCCTTAGCGTCTCCAGGCGCACAACGTCGATTTCACCCTGCGCGACGACCACGCGAACGACGGGCCTCTCCTCACCGACCACGTATCCCAGCAGATCGCCCTTGCGGAAAAAGCGCCCTTCGACATCCGCTGCCCGCGGCACCACGAACACGCCGGATGCGCCGCTCTTCACCAACAGCTCCGCCGCGCGCTCGATGAGGCGATGCAGCGCGGTCTCCTCGCGGTCGAGCTGCTGCCGGACGACTTCGGCCTGCACGCGGTCGTTGACGAAGTAATGCGCGTAGCTCGCCTTGAGCTCCGCGACCTTGGCTTCCGCGACCGATACTTGCGCTTCGAGCGCCGGATCGACGTACTCCGCAACAATGTCTCCCGGCGAAACGCGCGTGCCCGGCGCAGCCAGAAACCGATTGAAGAACCCGTTGCTCCCTGCTCGCACGATGGCGTGTTCGGGCAGCCAGATCACGCCTTCGGTCTGGGTCCGAAACGGCGCCGGCATTACGAAAATCAACAGGGCGGCCAGGCTCAGCACTCCGAACACCGTCGCGCGCACGCGCCCGCGCCGCGGCTCCAGCTTCGGACTGGTCGTGAGGTATTGAACGGCTTTCCAGAGCGGGATTCCGATCATCGTGACCACTCCCCAAATCGCCAGCAGGACACCGATCACGAAGTACTCACCGGCAATGAACAGGACGATCCCGAACGTGATGAACAACCGGTATGCGAATGAGAGCACGGCATAGATCACGTACCAGATACGCTCTCCCGCCGACCGCGACGGCGGCCTCAACTCCGGCAGACCGAATGCGTAGCGCTCGAGGAGGTAAAGGCAGTATCGGTTTGCCCGTGCCGCGAGGTTCGGAATCTCGATCAGGTCAGACAGTATGTAGTACCCGTCGAAACGCAGCAGTGGATTGGCATTGAACAGTATTGTCGATACACCGGCGATGAAGATCACGTTGAATGCCAGCGAGCGGACGATCCCCGGCTCTGCCGCCAGCCACACATAGACTGCAATCGCCGCGAGGAACAACTCGACCAGCATGCCTGCGGCGCCCACCAGCGCCCGCTCCCACTTGCTGTGAAATGCCGATGCCGCGCTGGCGTCAACGTAGGGCACGGGCATCAGCACCAGCAGCATGACGCCGGTTTCGTGGACCTCCCCGCCCCGCGCCTTTACCGCAATGCCGTGCCCCACCTCGTGAAGCGCCTTGATGAGCGGAAACAGCAGGAACAGCAAGACGAGATTGCCTGCCCCCAGAATGCGGTCGGACAGGTTTTCCGTCAGCTCCGTCCAATGCGGGATGGCAAGCACGAGGGCAGGCAGCACCACGGCGAGCCAGAACAAAGCCCCCCACCGGTTCCATAGCGGCCTCACGTACCGCATCAACGCGGTAAGGAACCACTCCGGGTCGAATAGCGGGAATTTGACCGCCATCGGATTGCCGATCATGCGCAGCCACTTTCCGCGGACCTTCTTCCTGTGGCGCTCGAAGAGCTCCGACACGTCCGCTGTCACGCCGGACTGCAGCAGATCGCTCGCGTGCAGCTGGCCGAGCACCTGGATAAGTTCGTCCTGCGAGGGCGCATCCTCTCCCAACTGCCGGCACGCGAACTCCCAGAGTTGCTGCACAGTGCGCGTTCCATCCATGCCGTTCAAGACGAGCCGGGCGCCTGCGCTCAGTTGATGCATACTCCCCGTGACCGGGTCGTGCAGCACGAACCAGGTGCGTCCGCGGTAAGAGTGACGATAGAACCGCGCGTGCGGACGCAGCCGCGGCCTGAGTCGCGCTACCCGGTACCAGCTCGAGCTCAGTATGCTGTCCGCCATCTAGTCACGGCAACCAGGACCACAAGGTAAGCCGCAGCCAGTCGGTCAGATTGTGCGTCCAGATCCAGATGAGGCTCCGTTCTGGCGTGACGATCTTTCCGACCCCCTCCATCCCGGGGCGCAATCGCTGCCCCGCAGAATCCACATGCGCTTCCACTCGAAAGTAGTTGCGCCCTTCTTCCGCCGTCGACACCGATGTGATCTGCTTCACGGTGAACGGGAGATGCGCGCTCGGCAACCCGGACAGCCTGAGTTCACCACGCTGTCCGATCTCGACGTAAGTGATATCACGCTCATCGACCTTGAGGATGACGCGATACGCATCGAGCGGCGCGATTTCGAAGAGTACCTTGCCCTGCTCGACGGGCGTCCCCAGGAGCTGGCTCAGGTCACCTGTCAACACGACGCCGTCGAACGGCGCGACGATCCGCGCCCGGGTAAGCTTCTCGTCGACCAGATTGAGTTGCGCTTCGGCCTGATTCACCTGCGCGCCGATCACGCTCATCGACGCGCGGTCGTAGTTTGCCTGGGCCTGGCGGTATTTGCGCAGGTGCTGCTCCCGTTCCGCATCCCACTTGGCGCGCTCGACCAGCAAATCGCGCTCGTCGAGGCGAACGATCACCTGCCCCTTGGCGACCGTGTCGCCGGCGCGCACGAAGCTCTCGGCGACGTAACCCTCGAACGGCGCCACCGCGGCGCGCTGCACGGCGCCCTCCACTACCGTCTTCGCGGCGACGCGGTAATCGGAGTGGATGAAAGTCATGGCGAGCACCGCAAGCAGCGCCAGCGTGGAAAACAGCTTGAGCCCGGTGTGACGTGGCCCCACGAGGGCGCGTCCCCACAACATCAGCTCATCGGCGCCGTGGCGAAAGATCCCACGGTCGGCATCGAGCTTCTGCTCCAGGACCGGGCCCAATAATTTTCCGAGGACCGTACAAACCGCCACCTCCTGCTCGGTGAACGGCTGCCCGCGGGTCCTCTCCAGGGTCAGCACACCAAAGAACACGGCGCCCGTCGTCAGGGGCACCGAGCAGATCGCGATGTCCTTCGCTAAATCGGCGAGCGCCTTGTGATCTCCGCTCAGCATCTCTTCGTCGCCGCTGGCCGGAACCACGATCTCCTTTCCGGCGCGCACGACCTCTGTCATCGCATCCGCGATCTGGCCCACCAAATTCCCCGTGAGATCCGGATTGCCGGTATGCGACGTGGCGCGGATTTCCACTTCTTCATCCACACACACCCCTACGCACACACGGTCGCAGGCAAAGTGATCGGAAACCTCGTTCGCGAGGCCCATGGCGGCATATTGAAAGCTGTCCGCTTCGACGATGCCCGCGACGAGCTTCGACGCGAGCAGCGTTTGATCCATGCGCGCCTGCATTCCCGCGATCACACCGCGTTGAAGAAACTCTCTCAAGGAAACAGCATGAGTCGCCACGACCTGGAGCTTGTGCTCGATGCCTGCACCGCCGTCGCTCTGAACGAAGCACAGCCCGACCAGAGCGTAAACAGCGTCGAGTATCGTGACCGGGTATCCTATTAGGGCCGCCGCGACACCGCCGCTGACCGGCGATTCGCCTTTTTCCGTGATTTTGGACTGGGCCGATGCCTTCAGGACCGGAGCTAGGGCCTCGACATCGACGTCGGCCGTCGGCCAGGAAGCGATCCTGGCGAATCCGCCGCCATCCTGGAGAAGAAGCAGCACCGCATACCGGGTGTCCGCGGCACCCGCGCACAAAGAGGACAGCCAGGCCGCCCCAAATGCTGCCGTGTCGCTGAACGCTAGGTCGCCGGCGGAAGCTGCAATGCCGGATTGCGCGACGTCGCTGTATGTCTGTCCGCGCTACCGGCTCGAACCGCTCCGATGAGGGTATGTCGGACATGGGAAACTTTGTCCTCCCACTGCTCTGAGAGCACAGTGCCTGAGACTTACACTGACAAGTTGACTCACTGCCCCGGCCAGTCGGCCAGGAGACGCTGGAGAAGGCTAGTCCACTTCCGGGATCGGTCCGACGCACTTTCGACCCATCAAAGGAGTGTAGCAGCGACTCAGTCCTCACGCGATTAGAAGCGCACACGAGAGACAATGGCATGCAGTTGTAAGATATCTCGTCGACGAAGTGCGGGCCGCTCTAGACGACGTGAGCCGGAACACGGTCGGCTGAACGCTCGCCTGAAGGGTCAGGCCGGCGCCGAGGTCGAGGCCCGATATCGTCGCAAAGGCGCCGGCGGATGCCTCGAAGGTAATGATGTCGAACGTGTTGCCCAAGGCCGGCACGAAGCCGCCGGTGAGGCTGATCTCCAGCGTGCCGCCCAGGGTCGCCGTGCCAATCGGCGCTCCGACGAGACTGATCAGCAGCCGGTCGTAGGCGGTAGTCGCGGTGCCGCCGAGCTGGATCGCGAGAACGCCGGACGCGGTCTGGGTGAAGTTGCCGTTGATCGTGATCGTGCCGGTCTGATCGCCGGTCGCCGTCCCCGGTCGCGATCCGTCCCGCGTTGATCACGTTGGCGTCGATCGTGCCAAACCCCGAGACCACGCCCCCTTGGACGTTGAGCGTGCCAGCGTCGAGGAGGCCGCCCTGCAGGTCGATCACCCCGCCTGTCTGGACGATAGTACACTGTGATGGTGTGGTGGTGATGCGGCTGCCGGTCCCGATCGTCAGCGTCCCGGAGTTGGTCAGGTCTGCACGGTGATGCGCGCGCCGTTCAGCGCGCGGATCGTACCCTGGTTCGTCAGGCCTGGACCGAAAGATCGATGAACTGTCCGGCCGTCTCGAATGCGATCACGCCCTGATTGATCACTGTGCCCGGTCAAGGTACTGCCGATGCCGGCGCCGGGCGCGGTGCCGGTGACGGTGATGCTGGGTCCGATGGTGAGCGTGGTGCCGCTCGACAAGGAGAGATCGCCGTCATCGCCGGCACCGGTGAAAACGACCTGCCCGGTCCCGCCGAGCGTCTGCGTCCCCTGGAAGGTCAGCCGGGGCCCGAAGAAAGCGTCGGTGGAATCGAGCAGCGTCACGGTGGCGCCGTCGAGGACGAGCCCGCCCTGGACGAATACCTCGCGGAGTCCCTCGATCGTCAGATTCGAGCCGAGGGTGACGCCCTCCAACGTCACGGTCGACCTCAACGGCGAGCGTGGCGCCGTCGGCGAAAGTGAGGCGTCCGCCGATGATCCGGCCGCCATCCGCGGTCAGCGAGCCCGTGATCGCATCGAGGGCCAGCGTCTTACCCGTGTTGTCGAGCTCGCCGGCGAGCACCACGGTGCCCTGGGTGGCGTCGAAGATCCCGCGGCCCTCCATGGTGAAGGCGCCGTCGAGCTCGAGCGTGCCGCCTCGCGCGATGAGCCGTCCGGCATTGGTCCACAGGTGGCGATCACGGTGATGGTCATGGTCTTTGGTGTCGGCCAGGATGGTGCCCTCGACGCGCAGGCCGCCGTCCGACCAGGCGTCCACGATCCGCCGCTGATCGCCGTGGACGAGGACGTTCTCGCCGATCGTGAGGAGACCCGCGCTCGCGAAAGCCGGTTTTGATCGCCGAGCCCGCTGAACACGATCTCGCCGCTGCCGCCCAAGGTCTGCGCGCCGTCGAAGAACATGTCGGCGTTCTGCAGGATGACCCGGCCCGCGTCGAGCGTGAGGCCGTTCCTCACCTGCAACGTGGCCAAGTTGGCGATCCCGAGGTCGGTCGCGAGCGTCACGCTATCAAACGTCGCGAACGAGATCACGGTCGGTTGCGCGCCCGCGCCGCGCAGGAGCGTGGCGTTCGCAAGCGTGGCACCGTTGCCGATGTCCAGGATGCCGTCGACCTGCATGGTGGTCGTCACGTCCAGGCGCCCGCCGGTGAGCTGGAAGTTCTCCCGCGAGATCAGCCGATTGATCACTGTGGCGCCGGTGCGGTGGACGATCGGACGGTGCCCGGCACATCGATCAGCACGTTGTCGTTCGGCCCGGGCAGGACGCCGCCCTCCCAGTTCGCGGGGTCGTCCCAGAAGCCGCCATTCGGGATTGATCCACTGGATGGCGTCGCCGGTGAGCGTAAACGCGCTAACGATGTCGCCCGCGCCGAGCGCGTTGCCGGAGAGGTCGGTCACCGCGCCAGCATCGATGACGATCTGGTAGTCGCCGGCGGCGAGCCCGGCAAAGCGGAGCTGCACCAAGCGGCCCTCGCTGAGCAGATCGATCGCGAGCGGGGCCTGGACCTGCCCGCCCGTCGCCACGCTGAACGTGGCACCGGTCACTGTGGCGGGATCGAGCGCCTCCGAGAATCGGATCTGGACGCGCTGCAGACCCTCGGGCTCCGAGGCGCCGCCGGCGGGATCGACGCTAACGATCTGAGGGGCGAAGGTGTCGGGCACCACGGTGAACGCGAGCACGTTCGACAGCGCCGCGTTACCGCCGATGTCGGTGGCGAGTGCCTGAATGGACAGCGACCCCGCCGTCCCCGCGGACACTATGGCCTCGTGCGGGAACGACACGTCGATCGCCGCTGACTGGCCGTTGACCGTCAGCTCGACGTCCCGCACGAGCACGTCGTCGGTTGCGCTCACTTGCACATGGATCAGCGAGCCCTCGACGATCTGCACGCCCGGCGCCACCGGATCGACATCCTCGGCCACCGCCGTTATCGTCACTGTCGGGGGCAGCTCGGCCGTGTCGATGGACCGGTAGCGGACCACGATGAGATCCGCCGAGCCATCGGCGACGAGCGCAACGCCCGCGCCGAGCTCCACGCCCAAGGGGAACTCGGGCAGCTCTACGCGCACTCCGTACACGTTCGTGTTCGCCGGATCGGAAACGTTGGCCACGTCGAGGACAGGGATCGATCCGAAGATGTTGTTGGGATCCGGCACGCTGCCGACGACGATCGCCCGCCCCGACCCGTCGGCCCCCACCGCCTGCTCCGGCCGGAAACCGCTGGCCACATCGGATAGGCTGATGAGAGACAGGTTGTCCGGGTTTGAGACGTTCACGGTAGCGAAGCCGCCACGGAAACCGCTCGAGTTGGCGACGTAGGCGATGCCGCCGCCGACGGAGAGGTCGCCGCTACCCTGGCCGAGCGTCAACGCGTCGCGCTCAACCATCGTGCCGCCCGTGATATCGATCGCGCGCAGTGTGTTGCCGCTGTCCATGGTGAACAGCGATGCGCCCGTCGCGCGCGAGGCCAGTGAGCGCGCCGCCACCGAGATCGAGCGTCTGGAGTATCTCGCCGGTAAGCATGTCGACGCTCACCAGACCCGTACCGCTGGCCACGAAGGCCACCCCGTCCAGCACGGAGACGTGCATGCGCGCCGTCGGAGCATCGTCAGCGGAACGGAGCTGGACGGGATGGGCGGGATCTGACACGTCGACGACGTGCAGCGCAGCATCGACGGTGTCGTCGCTGGCGACGGCCGCGAGCCCCCGGGCGCCGTCGACGTCCACGCTCCGGTTGAAGCCGGGCAGGTTCACCGCCCCGAGGAGAATCGGCTGCTCCGCGTCGGCGAGGTCGACGACGGAAAGGCCGTGTGCGCCCGTGGCCACATAGGCGAGCTCGCCGCTGGTGGCGATGTCCCACGACTCGCCCTCGAGATCGAGCGCGCCGATGATGCCGACCGGGCCCGCCACGCCGTCCAGTGGGCTGCCGCCGGCGGCGATTTCGGTGAAGTCATCGACGCCGTCGTCATCGGTATCGGTTTCGTCTGGCGCGCTCCCGATCGCGAACTCAATGTCGTCAGGCAGTCCATCGCTGTCGCTGTCGGGCTCCGTGCTGGCACGGAAGACCGGCAGCAATACTTCGGTGTCTCCGGTCTCAGACGTGATATCCATCGTGTCGGCGATCAGGCCGCTGATCGGGTCGAACAGCGCATGACGGAAATTCACGCCTCCCGGCAGAAAAACTCGCCAGTGCCCGCCGCCATCGGAAATCAGGCGCTGCACCGGGCCGTCCTCGGGTTGCACCGCGAGGAAATCGTGTCCGTATTCGAGCGCCGAGCCCGTATCGGCCAGCCCCGTGCCGACCAGGCTCTGGCGCAACAGCGGGCGGTCGGGATCGCTCGAGGTGATCTCAACATAGGCCCGATGCAGACCGGTGGGCGCGGCATCGAAAATCGCCCCGAACGTAAATGATTCGCCCGGATCGAGCACGAGCGGACTGCCCGGACCGAGGCCGGGCGGGCAAGCCTGTCAAGGTGAACTGGCCCTCCCCGCCGCTGAGCACGATACCCGTGACGGTCAGCGTACCGGCCCCTTCGTTGCGGATCGTAGCGAAGTCGGCCACCGCCGCTGCCGGGTCGCTCAGACGCACTCCGCCCAGATTGTTGTTCGGCACTCTCGAGCGCCAGTTCGCCCATCGGGCGAGATACCCAGGCCGCTCAAGGGAATGTCGATCGGCGCCGCCAGGCGCTATTGCTCTCGATCCGTAGGACCTGGGTCGCCGGGCCCGCTACCGAAGGGTCGAAGCGCAGCGTGATCGCCCGGGTGGAGAGATCGGGCTGGAGATTGTTGCGGTCGAGCGACGGGAGCACGAACGGGAGCGTGCCCGACCCCTTCGACCGAGAACCCGGCCCCGCCACCAAGCAGCGAGATACGCTCGTGACGGTGAGGTCCTGAGCGCCGTTGCTGAACAGGTGGATGGTGACGGACGCGGAGTCGCCGCCCGCCCCATCGGCCACCGTGGAGCCGAGATCCACAAGCCTGACGTGGTCGGGAAGCGGCTCGCCGAGGACGACCGGTCCATCGAAGATGTCGAGGAACGGGGCCTGCAGAAAGTCGCCTTCCGCCTCGCTCTCGGACCCCGGAAAGAATGGGACTTCATCCCTCGTTTCCAGAGGAATGGTTGCCACGTAGTAGTCGAAGGTCTTCTGGTACTCCTGATCGGACACGGGCACGCCGAGCGCCATCTTGATGATGGCGCTGTGGCGGCTGCTGAACGTGGCGAACGGCTGGTTCGCGAAACCCATTATGTCTCCGGCCACGTAACCCTCGTCCGTCGTGCGCGTATGGATCGCGCCCAGGTTGTGGCCGGCCTCGTGGGCCATGACGTTGGCGAGCAAACGGAGGAAGGTGTTCGGGATGTCCCCGGCCCCCCACGGCCCTGCCGTCAGCGTATCGAGGTCGACCACCATCCCCTCGTAGGGGAGCGACCCGTGGGGATCGTTCGGGCTGTTATTGAGGAGCTGAGAGAAGAGGAACTTCTCCCCGAGCAGGGAGGTCCGCTCGCGGTCGTCAACCAACTCGTTGAAGTCCCGGAGCTTGAGGTCTACGAAGGGAGAAGAGCCGATGGCTTTCGGGTTTAGTGGCAAGATCGGGGCCGCCGCCAAACGTGGAGAACGGCGTGATGTGCATGCTGCCGGCGGTCCCATCCACGATGGTCATCGCACTGTCCACGAAGGGGTCGAAGCCGTATGCGATATCCTCGAAGACGCTGACGGCCGTGTTATAGAAGGTGTTGACGATCCCCTCGAACGCGGGGTCGTCGCTGCGCTGCCCGTCGTCATCCGAGTCGGGGAAGATGGCGACAAAATCTTCCTGACCGTCGCCGGAATGGTCCACGATGAGCGCCAGGGCGTCGCGGAACGCCGCCCGGGGGAACGCGACCGTCTGCGTGGCCGCGGCGGTGCCGTGGAGGTTGATGTCGCCGACCGGGCCGTTCGGCGAAACGACCGTCAAGCGCCCAGCATGTTCCCCTGCGGTCACCGGATCGAATCGCACGACATCCGTCGCATCACCGGCCGTAAAGGTGAACGGCCCGCCAGCCGGTAATAGTTGCGGCCGGGCTTCCTCGTCTGTTACACAACCAGGGGCTTGTCGCGCACGACACCACCACCAGCGTCGGCCAGGGTGCGTTCGAAGTCCAGCGTCCCGTCGATGTGGTCCGCGTCGGCGATGTCGAACAGCCGATAGAGGTAGATGCTGTGGAACTCGAAAACGACAACCTCGGTGCCGGTCTCCGGATTGACGATGGTGCCCCGCAAAGCGAGGGTGGCGCCGAGCAGCCGGTTCTCCTTCGCCGGGTCGATGTTGAAATGTTCGAGGAGGCGGCGGAGCATAACGGGAATGTCCCGCTCCTCCCCGGGGTAGAGGAAGAATGTCTCTTCGGCGAGCCCGCGCGGCTCGATGAAGACCATGTCCTGCGGCTGCTCGAGCTGCAGCTCCACCTTGAGGGGAGACGCCTTCTGGTTGGGCGGAGAGCAGGGATCGCTCGAAGGATCGAGGGGCGCGGCGGCGTTCTCGAAATGCAGGGCGGCCCCGTCACTGTCCGAGAAGAAGAGATAGTCCTTGAGCGTGTCCTCGTCGAGGAAGACCGGGAAGACGAACTGGGTGGCCGGCACGCCCGGCTCGCAATCCGAAGGACCGACCGAGCTCCCCGGTATCACGAAATGGAAGCAGACGCCCATGTTGCCGGGCTCTAGAGTGAGCTCCCATTCGATCGCTTCTCCGACTTGGGCGATAACGTGGCCGTCGCCGGTCGCGGCGAGCACCGATGGGCCGAAGCTGGCGGCTACCCTGGCCACGCCGTTGCCGACGAACTGGCCCGTAGTGGGGTCGAAGCTCACCACCTGGAACTCGGTGCCGACGGGCGCGCCCGACAGGTTCGGGAGGGTCATGCGGACCGGGCCGCCCACGTCGGTGGCGCCGCGGAACTGAACGGTGAACGCGAGGACGGGCTCAGGCACGGTCGGAGGCAGGGGGCGGACGCCCGTGGGCACGACGCTCATCAGCACCTGGGCCGAGCCTACGGGCTGCCCGTCGGGTCCGAGCAAGCTGCCGGGTGGGATCTCAAGCGTGAACTGCTGGCGCTGCTCCTCGGTGAGCCCCCAGCGCCCTCCGGAGGCAAGGTCAGGATGGTCGTCGTGCTGGTGTCCACCGTCTGGATGGCGGCGCTGGCCAGCCGCGGCATGTAGGTCGTGCCGAACTGGGTTGTCGATGCCCACCGTCATCTGGAGATCCGCGGCGATTTTGGGGTAAGTGAAGCCCGGAGGCGCGGAAGCAGTTTCGGCCTGCAGGGCCAGCGCCACCGTGCCGCCGGGCACCGCGTCGAGGTGGAAGGCGCCGTCGACGCCGGTGAGGACGAAGTCGTCCTCCAGACCACGCACGAAAATGCGCGCACCAGCGATCGGCGTAAGGATCACGTCATCCGGGGTGCCGAGCTGGCCGTCGGGTCCGGGCAGCGTGTCGTCGGCAGTCAGCGGCTCCAGATCGGGCCCGGCGTCGGCCAGGCGTCCCGACAGCGCGGTCCCGGGTAGAGCTACGGTGCTCACGGTGATGAAGGCAAAGGTGAAAAGCCCGCCCGGCTCGCCGTCGCGGTCGGCGTCCAGCGGCGTCCCGTCGGCGGCTGCGAGAATGGCCGAGCCGTCGATGGTCACCCGGACCTCGGCGCCGCCCGGCATGCGATCGGTGAAGAAGAGCCGGGCGAATCGCCCGCTCCTGTCCACGACCACATTCGCCGGGAGCGTCGTCCCGCCGGCCTCCGCGAAGAAGGTCGCGGCCGAGACCGTCGCCGCGTCCACAGGCCCGGAGAAGACGATCGTCGGCCTGACGTCGATCACGACACCGTCCGCTCCATCGAGCGGCGTGTGCTCGGCCAGTGCGAAAGGTATTCCTTCCAAGGTAAGGGCGATCGCGGCTGTGGCGGTGTTCCCCGCAAGATCTGTAGCCGTCGCGGTCAGCACGTGTGGCCCGTTGCCAAGTCCCGCGACGAGCAATACTTGATCGAACGCACCGCCGGTCCCCACAGCCACACCGTGCGGCGCCAAATCGTCGAAGCGATAATTGACAGCGACCGCGGTGGAATCCACGGTGCCGGTCAGGCGCGCGCCGGGCTCGATGGTTGCCCCGTTGCCCGGGGCAGTCACGGCCAGCCCCGGGGCCAGTGTGTCGAGCGTGAAGGCCACGTCCACGACATCCGACTGGTTGTCCTGCGCATCCGTCGCCACGAGATGCAGTGTGTGCGCACCGTCGGCGAGCGTGCCGCCGGCGAGCGCATCGAGAAAGGCCGCGGTCAGCGTGAAGCTCCCGTCCGCCTCCAGTGCAAACAGCGCGTTGGAGAAGTCGGCCAATTGCGTGCCGTCGAGGCCGGCGCGGAACATGGCGATCCCGCTCGACTCATCGATTACCGATCCGGCGATCGTCGCGTCGGACGTCAGTTGGTCCGCCGAGGATGTACCTGTGTCATTGGCGAGGGCGGCGGTGATGACCGGCGGCGCGAGATCCTGCGTCGTGTCGGTCTGTCGCGTTACGGTCAACGCAGCCTCGCCTTCGTTGCCAGCCAAGTCGGTCGCGCGCGCTGTGAAGGTATTTGCGCCCAACGCGAGGGACACGCCCGTGAATGCGAAAGCGCCCTCGCCGGACGCGGTCACTTGGGCGCCTGTCTCGACCAGCGTCACGAGCATCCCGGGCTCCGTTTGACCGGCCAGTGTCACCGTGGCCAGCGTCGTTTCCTGGTCGCCCACCGGCGCGGTGTCGGACGCCGGTGCCAAGTCGAAGGCCGGCGCCGGCGGCGGCGCCGTGTCGAGCGTGAAAGCCACTTCGAAGCCGCCCGGATTGCCGGAGGCATCGACGGCGAGCAAGTGCAAGACGTGAGTTCCGTCGGCGAGCGGCCCGCCGTTAATCGTATTCAAGTCCGCCATGCTCAGGGCGAACTGCCCATTGGACAGCTCCCCAGAAATATCAAAAAAGTCCCCCACCGGCGTCGCGTCGAAGCCCGCCGTGAAGCTCGCGATCGCGCTCGCGTCAGTGATCGTGCCGGCGATGCTCGCATCCTGGGTGATGCCGTCCAGGTTGCTCGCGCCCGTGTCGTTCGTAAGCGCCGCGGCAATCACCGGCGCTTCGTTGTCTTCGCCCCCTACCGCCACGCGCGTGATGGTGCGCGCCGCTTCCGCCGTGTTACCCGCGGTGTCGGTGGCGCGCACCGTGAAGGCGTTCGCTCCCAGCGCCAGCGCGATGGCGTCGAAATGGAACGCGCCGCTGCCATCGGCGATCGTCTCCGCACCCTTCTGCACCAGACGTACCCGCGCCTGCGAATCGGTGGTACCTTCGAGCGTCACCAGCGCCGCCGTGGTCTGCTGATCGCCCACGGGGGCCGAATCGGAGGCAGCCGCCAGATCGAAGTTCGGTGTCACCGGCGCCAGCGTGTCGATCGTGATGTTCAGCGCACTGGAGGCGTCGCTTGCGTTGCCCGCAAGGTCGGTCGCCGTGGCGGTGAAACTGTGGCTGTCGTCCACCAGTGTATTTGCCGTGATCTGTCCAGTCGGACCGATGACCGTATCCCCGGTCGCCACGCCGCCCTTGAAGAGCGCTAAGGTGCTCCCGGCTTCACCAGCCACGTTGAGCGTAGGTGTGGCGTCGTTGGTAACGCCGTCGTTGTTCGATGCGCCACTATCGCTGGCTTGATCGAGCGTGAGCGTCGGGGCGTTGGGCTTCGCCGTATCCAGCGTAAACGCCACATCGAAGCCGCCTGGATTGCCAGAGGCATCGCTCGCGAGGAAGTGCAGCACGTGAGCCCCGTCGGCGAGCGGCCCGCCATTGATCGCATTCAAGTCCGCCATGCTCATGGTGAACTGCCCATTGGACAGCTCCCCGAAAATATCGAAAAAGCTCCCCACCGGCGTCGCATCGAACCCCGCCTTGAAGCTCGCGATCGCACTCGCATCGCTGAGCGTGCCGGCAATGCTCGCATCCTGCGTGATGCCGTCCAGGTTGCTCGCGCCCGTGTCGTTCGTAAGCGCCGCGACAATCACCGGCGCTTCATTGTCACCGCCACCCACCGCCACGCGCGTGATCGTGCGCGCAGCCTCGGCAGTGTTGCCGGCAACATCTGTGGCGCGCACCGTGAAGGCATTCGCGCCAAGCGTAAGCGCGATGCCGTCGAAGTGGAACGACCCGCCGCCGTCAGGCGTCGTCTGCGCGCCCGTCTCCACCAGGATCACCCGCGCCTGTGGATCGGTGGCGCCTTCCAGCGTCACTAGTGCCGCCGTGGTCTGCTGATCGCCCACCGGCGCTGTGTCGGAAGCTGCCGCCAGATCGAAGTTCGGCGTCGCCGGCGCCTGGGTGTCGATCGTGAAGGCGAGATCGAAGCTTCCGACATTGCCCCCGCCGTCTACCGCCTGCAGGTGCACAACGTGCGGTCCATCCTGAAGGACACCTCCCGCCAGGGTATTCAGCGTCACCCCGTCCAGCACGAAGCTCTGGTCCGTCTGCAGCTTGCTGGTAACGTCGGTAAAGGTGGCAATCGCATCCAGGCGCGCCCGTAGCGTGATCGTCCCCAGATCGTTCACCTGCCCCGTCACGGTGGCGTCGTGGGTGATCGCGTCAGCGTTGCTCGCTCCCGTATCGTTCGCCAGGGCTGCCGTGACGCTCGGCGCCTCGGCATCCGGGGGCTGGGTCGTGAGCGCAGGAAAGGTGCTGGGGGGCGCGCTCACCCCGTTTACCCGCACCGTGGCAGGGAAGACTCCGGCGACGATCTGGCTCGTATCGTCAATGCTCTGCCCGACGATCAATTCCTGGATACTGCTGCCGGGCACGATCTCATCGTCGCCATCGTTGAACTGCCCGTTTTTCGGATCCACCCCTACATAGATCTGGCTGTCGATCACCTGGCCCGTGACCCGCAGCCGCGCCAGCGTGCCCTTGGTGAAGACGTCTGCTGCGCTCCCCGTACCCCCCAAGGCCACATCGGTGCCGAGATTCGCCCCGGCATAGATCGTGGCGTGGGCCAGATCGCCCCCCACCTGGATGAGCTGAATTGAGGGCGAAGAGATCTGCCCCGAGAGTGTCTGGGTTACGTTGAGAAACGAGAGCGCGCTGCTCGCGTTCAAGCGCCAATCGGGCCCGGTGCTCTGGGCAATGACCTGGTTCACCCGGCCGGTGATGCTCCACTGCCCGCCGTTGACCATCCCGCCGATCGTCGCGCTGGTGAGCGTGAAGCCGGTGGCGGCACCGGTCAGATCAAGGCTCGCGTTGAAGTTGCCCGCGCTGACGAGCGTCCCGATCGAGGGCGCGCGGATCACATCGCGCACGCCATCTAGGTCCTGCCAGCTCTGCACGTTCAAGCTCGCAATGGGACTGGCCACGTTCATCGAGAGGTCAACGACGTTGCCCGCGATGAACTGAAGGGCGACCCCCGTGCCGAGAATGGTGGCCTGGTGCGCGGCGCCGATGTTGCCCAGGTTGAGCGTAGAGAGCGTGCCGCTGACCAGGATGTCGCCCGTGAGATCGAGAGTCGCCCCGCTGAAGCTTTGCAGGCTCTCCGTGACATTCAGATTGTGCAGATTCGCCCGGCCATCGCCGCCTGTGGTCGTGACCGCGAGCGCCGAGGCGGTGGTGCTACCGGTTACGCTGACATCGAAGCCTTCAGCGGTGGCGCTGACTTCTCCCGTGCCCGCCCCGTTCAAGGTGAAAGTGACCTCGGTGCCGTCGCCATCGGCGACCGTCAGGGGCTGCCCCTCTACCACCGGGCCGAGAATGATGGCGGGACCGGCGTTCTCCGCCGGGAGCGTGAAGTGCTGCGCCGCGACGTCCTGGGCCACGATCGCCGCCCCGACCGGATTCAAGTCTCCGCTCAAGACCACCCGGGGCTCGAGCGCCTCGAATTCGATGCGTCCGGGCAGGCGAATCGGCGTGCGCGCATACCACCGGCGCAGCTTCCTCGCGCGCTCGCGCGCGGCATGCCGGCGCTGCGCGCGGTTGCCGCATCGCACCGCCGCGCGCTGCCACCACACCCAGCGCACCACCGAGCCATACAGCGCTTCGATCAGCCCGGCGAGAACGCGCTTGCGCAAGCGGCCCCCCTTCCGGTTGTGCAATTCATGAGACGCCTTCCCAGTCAGCCGTACGCCGATGCCGAGCTACTGGTGCTACCTCAGAACCGTGGCCTGCTCCGCAATTGTTGTGGGTTCATTGCGGCATGTCAATCATTTTGGTACAGATGGCAATGCCTCACCTTGAAATATAACTGTTACACTCTTTCAGCATCCGGCAACGCATTTGCCTTTGCCGTCGAACTCCATCGTGCGCCCGCTGATGGCCCCTCCATCCCGGGGCGCAATCGCTGCCCCGCAGAATCCACATGCGCTTCCACTCGAAAGTAGTTGCGCCCTTCTTCCGCCGTCGACACCGATGTGATCTGCTTCACGGTGAACGGGAGATGCGCGCTCGGCAACCCGGACAGCCTGAGTTCACCACGCTGTCCGATCTCGACGTAAGTGATATCACGCTCATCGACCTTGAGGATGACGCGATACGCATCGAGCGGCGCGATTTCGAAGAGTACCTTGCCCTGCTCGACGGGCGTCCCCAGGAGCTGGCTTAAGTCACCTGTCAACACGACGCCGTCGAACGGCGCGACGATCCGCGCCCGGGTAAGCTTCTCGTCGACCAGATTGAGTTGCGCTTCGGCCTGATTCACCTGCGCGCCGATCACGCTCATCGACGCGCGGTCGTAGTTTGCCTGGGCCTGGCGGTATTTGCGCAGGTGCTGCTCCCGTTCCGCATCCCACTTGGCGCGCTCGACCAGCAAATCGCGCTCGTCGAGGCGAACGATCACCTGCCCCTTGGCGACCGTGTCGCCGGCGCGCACGAAGCTCTCGGCGACGTAACCCTCGAACGGCGCCACCGCGGCGCGCTGCACGGCGCCCTCCACTACCGTCTTCGCGGCGACGCGGTAATCGGAGTGGATGAAAGTCATGGCGAGCACCGCAAGCAGCGCCAGCGTGGAAAACAGCTTGAGCCCGGTGTGACGCGGCCCGACGAGGGCACGTCCCCACAACGACAACTCATCCGCAACGTGGCGAATGATCCCGCGATCGGCATCGAGCTTCTGTTCCAGCACCGGGCCCAATAGTTTTCCCAGCACGCTGCACAGCGCCGCTTCCTGCGCGATGAAGGGCTGCCCGCGAGTCCTTTCCAGGGTCAACACGCCAAAAAACACGGCGCCGCTCGTGAGCGGCACCGAGCAGATCGCGATGTCCTTCGCCGACTCGGCGAGCGCCTTGTGATCGCCGCTCAGCATCTCTTCGTCGCCACTGGACGGAAATACGATCTCCTTTCCGGCGCGCACGACTTCAGTCATGGCGTCCGCTACCTGTCCCACCAAGTTTCCCGTGAGATCCGGATTGCCAGTGTGCGACGTCGCGCGGATATCGACTTCTTCATCAACGCACACGCCTACGCACACGCGGTCGCAGCCGAAGTGATCGGAAACCTCGTTCGCGAGCCCCATGGCAGCGGTACTGGAAGCTGTCCGCCTCGACGATGCCGGCGACGAGCTTGGCCGCCAAGAGCGTCTGGTCCATGCGCGCCTGCATCCCCGCAATCACTCCGCGCTGAAGAAACTCTCTGAGGGAAACAGCATGCGTCGCCACGATCTGGAGCTGGTGCTCCATACCTGCACCGCGGTCACGCTGAACGAAGCACAGCCCGACGAGCGCGTGGACGGTGTCGAGTATCGTGATGGGAAACCCCACGCGGACAGAAGAAGAAACACCGTAGCCAGCCGAGGCGTCCTCCTTTTCCGTGATCTTGGACTGGGCTGACGCTTTCAGTACCGAAGTCAGGGCCTCGACATCGATATCGGCAGTTGGCCAGGAAGCGATCCTGACGAATCCGCCTGCGTCCTGGAGCAGAAGCAGAACTCCGGACCGGAGCTCCGCGGTAGCCGCGCACAATGAGGACAGCCAGGCCGCGCAGAACGCCGCGGTGTCGCTGAGCGCATGTCCACCGGATGAGGCTGCGACGCGGGATTCCGCGCGAGTCTTATCCCCGGTCTTCTCATCTGCACCAGCCGGTTCGAACCGCTCCGATGAAGGTATGTCAGACATGGGAATCCGCTGCCCGGGACGGTGCCTGACACTTACATTGACATGTCACCTATACGACGGTGAGCCGGAACAAAGTGGGTTGAACGCTGGGCAGGAGGCTGCGGCCACCGCCGAGGTCGAGACCGGAAGTAGCTGCAAAGGCACCCGCGGACGCCTCGAAGGTAATGATGTCGAACGTGTTGCCCAGGGCCGGTACAAAACCGTCGGTTAGGCTCACCTCCAGCGCGCCGCCCAATGTCGCCGTGCCGATGGGCGACCCGAGAAGGCTGACGAGCAGGCGATCGTAGGCGGTGGTCGCGGTGCCGCCCAACTGGATCGCGAGGACGCCCGACGCGGTCTGGGTGAAGTTGCCGACGATGTTGATCGTCCCCGTTTGTTCGCCGGGGACGCCGACCGGCGCGATCCGCCCTGCATTGATCACGTTGGCGTTGATCGTGCCGAAAGCGAAGGAGATCACGCCTTGGTTGATCACCGTGCCGGAAGTGCTGCCGATTTCCGCGCCGGGCGCGGTGCCCGTAATGGTGATACCGGGCGCAATGGTGAGCGTCGTTCCGCTGTTCAAGAGGGATAGGACGCTATCGTCCTCGGCACCGGCAAATACGACCTGCCCGGTCCCGCCAAGTGTCTGCGTGCCACGGAAGGTCAGTCGGGGGCCGACGAAGGGGTTGCCGCCGTCGAACAGCGTCACGTTGGCGCCGTCGAGGGTAAGCCCGCCCTCGATAAACACCGTGCGGATCCCGGTGGTGAGGTCCGAGGCGATGGTCAGGTCCGATGCGAGGGTCACCCCCTCCAGCGTGACCGAGACCTCGATGGCGAGCGTCGCACCATCGGCAAAAGTCAGGATGCCGCCGACGATCCGTCCGCCGTTTGCAGTCAGTGACCCGGTCGTCGCGTCAAGCCCGAGGGTCTTGCCCGCGTTGTCCAGCGTGCCGACGAGCTTCACGGTACCGCCCCTGGCGTCGAAGGTCCCGGCGTCCGCGAAGGTGACGTTACCGCGGAGTTCCACGGTGCCCCCGTTTTCGGCCTTGACCAGGCCCGCGTTGATCCACGCAGCGTCCACTCTGATCGTCTCGCCCGCCGTCTCGGCGAGGACGGTGCCCTCCAAGACCAGGCTGCTGTCCCCGAAGCCACCCACCGTGCCGCCCTGGCTGCCGCGGATGATGATGCCGGGGCCGATCGTCAACGTCCCGCTGCTCTGGAGGATGCTGTTGTTGTCGGCGGTGCCGCCGAAGAACACCTCGCCGGTCCCACCCAGGATCTGGTCCCCGAAGATGCTGAGCGCGGCGAAGCTTCCGGTGCTCGCAAGGGTCAACCTCGCTCCGTCCAGCGTGAGGCCGTTCTCCACGGAGAGTTCGGCCGTATCCGGTACGGTCACGTCCGCCGTCAGAGTAACTGCATCAAAGGTCCCGAAGCCGGCGACCGTCACGCCTTGGCCGCCTGCACCGGGGAGCACGCGCGCACGAGCGAGCGTGGCGCCATTGCCGATGGTGAAGGAGTTGTCCACCTGGATCGTGGTGTTTACGTCCAGGGTTCCCCCGGTGAGCGCAAACGCCTCTCGCGAGATCAGGCGGTTGATGACGGTGGTGCCCTGTCGATGCGTGATCGTGACGTTTGCGGGGACATCGATCAGGACGTTGTCGTTCGGGCCCGGGAGCTGCCCGCCCTCCCAGTTGGCGGTGTCGTCCCAGAAACCGCCCGCGGGGTTGATCCAGGTGACGGCCTCGCCGGTGAGGGTGAAGTCGCTCACCACGTCCACGGCGCCCAGGGCGTTCCCGGCGAGGTCGGTGACCGCGTCGGCGTCGATCACGAGCTGGTAGTCGCCGGCCGCGAGCCCCGCGAAGCGGAGCTGCACCAGGCGGCTCTCGCTCAGCAGGTCGACACCGAGCGGCGCCACGGTCTGACCGGCGGAGACCACACGGAAGGTGCTGGCGCTCACGGAGCCCGGGTCGAGCGCCTCCGAGAAGCGCACGGTGACTTGCTGCAGCCCCTCCGGCACGGTGGCGCCGTCGGCCGGGTCGATGGCCACGATGGTCGGCGCGACCGTGTCGGAGCCCACCTGGACGACGAGCGTGTTCGACAGGCCGACGTTCCCGCCGGTGTCGGTGGCTCGGGCCTGCACCGTCATGGGGCCAGCCGACGCGCTCGCCGTCAGCAGCGCCTCGTACGGGAACGAGGTGTCGCTCCCCACTGGCTGGCCGTTGACCAAGACCTCCACGCCGCGCACGAGGACATCGTCGGTGGCGTCAATGAGCACGTGGAGCAGGCTTCCCTCCAGGACCTGGAGGCCGGGGGCAACCGGGTCGGCATCATCGGCCAAGGTGCGGACCGACACGGCCGGTGGCTGGCCGGCCGAATCCGAGCGGTAGCGCAGCACCATGAGACCGCCGTCGCCGTCGGCGACTAAGGCCACGCCGGACGCCAGCGTGATCCCGAGCGGGAACTCAGGCAGGAGGAAGCGCGTGACGTAGGCATCGGTATCAGCCGGGTCGGACACGTCGGCCGCGTCCACGATGTTGAGCGGCTGCGAGAACGGGTCGCTCGGGTTCGGCACGCTGCCGATGACCAGGGCTCGCCCGGAGCCGTCGGCGGCCACGGCCCGGTCCGGACGCGACTCGAGATTGTCGGGGCGGCTGATCAGGATCAGGTCGCCGGGGTCGGAGACGTCGATGGTGGCGAACCCATCGAAGGCCGAGGGAAAAGTACCCTGCGTAACGTAGGCGATACCGCCGCCGACGAAGATCTCGCCCCCACCACCGGCGCCGACGTCGAGCGAATCCCCCGCGACCATGGAGTCGCCCGAGATGTCCACCGCGCGCAGCGTGCGAGCGACGTCCATGGTGAAGAGCGTCCGACCTTCCCGGGCGAGGCCGGTGAGGAAACCGCCGCCGAAGTCGAGGGTTTGCAGCACGTCGCCTGTCGTCAGCTCGACGCTCAGCAGGGCCGTTCCGCTGGCGACGAAGGCCACGCCGTCGAGCACGTCGACGTGGCTCGCCCGATCTGGCAACGCAACCGTGCGCAGGCGCACGGGGTGGGCCGCGTCCGACACGTCGACCACGTGGAGGCTGCCAGTGTCGACGCCGTCATCGGTGACGACGGCGGCCAGGCTGCGGCGGCCATCGACGTCGACCGCCACCGCGGAGTCGAGGCCCGGCAGGTTCGTCGCCCCGAGCAGAATCGGCCGGTCGGGCTCGGAGATGTCGATCACGGCCAGGCCGTGATGGCCGGTGGCCACGTAGGCCGTCCGGCCGTCGACCGCGACGTCCCACGCCTCACCGGCCAGGGCCAGCGCGCCGATGACGCCGCTCGGCGCGGCGACACCATCGAGCGGGTCGAGCCCGGCGGCGATCTCGGCGAAGTCGTCGAGGCCGTCGTCATCGGTGTCCGTTTCGCCCGGCTCGCTGCCGATCGCGAACTCGACGTCGTCGGGCAGCCCGTCCCCGTCACGGTCGGGGGCTCTGCTGGCAACGAACACCGGTGTCAGGACGTCCGTCTCGGTCGCACCAAGCTCGGTCACGCCGAAGCCGTGGGCGATCAACCCGCTCGCGGGATCGAAGATGGCATGATGGAAGCTCTGGCCGGCGGGCAGGTAAAAGGTCCAGTTACCGCCGGCGTCGCTGACCGTGCGCACCACCGGCTCGTCAAGGTGCCCGGGCTGCTCGACTGCGACGAAGTCGTGGCCGTAGTCGAGGGCCGAGCCGGTGTCGGCGAGCCCGGTGCCCACCACGGTCTGGCGCAGGACCGGCGTCTCCGGATCGTCCGAGGCGATCTCGATCCGGGCCCGCTGGAGACCGAGCGCGGTGGCGTCGAAGGTCACATCCAGCGAGAACGTCTCGCCCGGAGCCAGGACGAGCGGGTTCCCGGGCCCGAAGCCGGCCGGGAGCCCGCCGATGGCGAACTGCGCGGCCGCCTCGCCGGCGACGCTCACCGCCGTGATCGTCAGTGGGCCGCCGCCGGTGTTACGGAGGGTGAGCAGGTCGCCAGCGGTCCGCGGCCCGGCTCCGAGGGCAAGCCCGCCGAGGTTGTTCTGGACCGGGTCGCCCGTCGCGGGGTCGCGGGCCAGCGACGCGGCGATCCGGCCCCCCGTGGTGAGGCCATCGCCGGCCAGGGCGAGAGCGTAGGGCTCTCCCGGCGCGTCGCTCGTGATGCTGAGGGTGTCGGTGAAGGCGCCGGCCGAGGCGGGGTCGAAGACGAGGTCGACCGTGACGCTCTCCCCGATGTCGAGCACGGTGCCGGTGGGGCTCGGCCCGGCCAGCGAGAAGCCGGCGGCGCCGTCCGCGAAGGCGAGGGCGCCGATGGTCAGCGGGCCCCGCCCGACGTTCGTGAGCGTCACGGCCCTGGTGGCCGCAGCACCGCCTGCGCCGTCGGCCAGCACGGTCCCCGCCGCCAGTAGGTCGCCGGTAAAGAGATCGTCGTCGCCAGCGCGCACGCCCAGGACCGGCGTGGTATCCCCGTCGGGCCCTATCGGCAGGATGCCGACCGTGTTGTTCGGCAGGTTGAAGTTCCTGCGGTACATCTGAATGGCGCTCTGCAGTGCGCCTGGGGCATCCGGGGCCAGGCCGATCGCGGCGCGGAGCGTGTCGACGTTGACGTCGGCGAACGCGCGGTCGGTCATGTTCCGGTGGGCCGACGACATGATGTCGAAGGGGGCAAGGGGTTCGGGCATGCTGGGGGTGTCTAGGTAAGCGTCGTTGAGACCGAAGGTGTGACCGAGCTCGTGGCTCACGGTGTTCGCGATGAATGTCGGGAACGGCGTCTTGTTGTTGTTCCACCTCGCGGCGTGGATATCGAAGTTCAGTTCGATCGCATTGACCGGTTGCGGGTTCAACGACTCGGCAAAGACCCACTCCTTGGCCACGTCGGGTAGGTCGGGATCGGGCAGCGCCGCCTGCAGCCGGTCCCTGTCGCGATCTCTATCGCCCAGCCCAGCGCTGCCGTCCGAAATCACCGGTCGCCATTCGACGGCGACATCCCCGCCGTTGTGCAACACCGTATAACCGGAGAAGCTGCCGTTGACGGGCGCGAAGTCTGCGCTGACCGCGTTGACCAGTTCGTTGCCGGCCGCCAGGATCGTGTCCTTGCGCTTGTCGAGCTGGTCCTGGGTGAGGGTGCCGCCGTGGAAGAACGGGATGCCGTCCTTGAACTCATCGATGAAGGTCTGCGAGGCCAGGAGAGTGCCCGGAGTGACGGTGAAGTGCCTCGCGTCGTCCAGGAAGGCGGCCAACAGGATCTCGAATTCGTTCCGATCGGGACTGATGATCGTGGGCCGCACCGCCGTGCCGTGCATCGGCAGCCGTTGGGGAAGTTCGTCCTCGCCGACGGTGATGGTGGCGCGACCAAAGCGGTTGGCCGCGGAGACCGGGTCGTAGAGCCACGTCGTGGCGCCCTCCCCGAAGAGCGGGCCATCGCGATTCAGGATGAAGTTGGGGTCGTCGGTGCTGGTGATGGTGGTGTCGACCTCCACCGGCAGGTGATAGTCGACCCGCTTGCCCCGCGTGAACCCGCCCGACCCATCAGCCAGCGTCTTGAGGAACTCGGCACGTTCGCCCGCGGGGTCCACAACAGGGACGTAGCGGACGATCGCGAACGTCTCGTCGATCAGCAGCTCGCCGGGGGCGTTGCTGGCGAAACCGGTGACGTGCACGTTGACCGCAAAGAGCTGGTCGGCGGTCAACGTCTTGAGCACCGGCGCGAAGTCCAGGAGGTCGACAATGATGTCCTGGCTCTGCCCGGGCAAGAGCTCGAACCTGTGGGGCTGCAGGCCTTGGAGAAACGCCTCGAACGGCCCGTCGACCTCGATGTCCACCACGAGCGGCGTCGCCCGGCTGTTGACCGACGGGAAGCAGGGATCCGGCCCCGAGAGGGGCCGGGCCTGGTTGGCGAAGAAGAGCTGGAAGCTCCCGTCGTCACGCGTGAAGAGCCGGCTGTCCAGACCGGAGAAGTCGGGCTCCGGCTTGACCTCGATGTCGTGAGCGGGGACGGGCGGGCATGGCGGTCCAGTCGCGCTCACTCCGGACAGGAGGAAATGAAAGCACATGTTGGCGAGAAGGGGCGTCCATACGATCTGTGCTCCAACCTGGGCGATCCCCGGCCCGTCGCCGGCCGCGGCGAGCATCGATGGGCTGGCACCCGCCCCGCCCTCATCGCTGATGGCCCCGTTGCCGGCCGCGGCGAGCACCGACGGGCTGGCAACCGCCCCTACCTTGGCCACGCCGTTGTCGACGAACTGGCCCGTGATCGGGTCGAAGCTCACCACCAGGAACTCGGTGCCGGCGGGCGCGTCCGAAAGGTTCGGTAATGTCATCCGGATCGGGCCGCCCGCGTCGGTGGCGCCCAGGAGCTGGACGGTGAACCCCAGCACGGGCTCGGGCAGGGTCGGGGGCAGGGGGCGCGTGTTCGTGGGCACGATGCTCATCAGGACCTGGGCCGAGCCGACCGGCCGCCCGTCGGGTCCGAGCAAGCCGCCGGGCGGGATCTCGAGCGTGAACTGCTGGCGCTGCTCCTCGGTGAGACCCAGCGCGCCCGCCGGAGGCAAGGTCAGGATGGTCGTCGCCCTAGTGTCGACGGTCTGGATGGCAGCGGTGGCCAGCCGCGGCATGTAGAACGTGCCGATCTGGTTGTCGATGCCCACCGCCATCTCGAGTTCCGAGGTCATCTCGGGATAAGTGAAGCCCGGCGGCGCGGCGGCGGACTCCGCCACGAGGGCCAGCGCAACGGTCCCGCCCGGCACCGCGTCGAGATGGAAGGTGCCGTCGGCGCCGGTGAGCACGAAGTCGTCCTCCAGACCACGCACGAAGATGCGCGCATCGGCGATGGGCGTAAGAATCACGTCGTCGGGAGTGCCGAGCTGACCGTCGGGCCCGGGCAACGTATCGTCCGCGGTGAACGGGACGAGGTCCGGCCCCGCGTCTGCCAAGCGGCCGGAAAGCGTCGTGCCCGGCAGGGGCGTTGTGCTCACGGTAGCGAAGCTGAAAGTGAGGAGCCCGCCCGGTGCGCCGTCGCCGTCGGCGTCGAGCAGCGTGCCGTCCGCCGCGGCCAGGATGGCCGAGCCATTCACCGTCACCTCGACCGCTGTGCCGCCCGGCATCGGTGCGCTAAAGAAGAGTCGGGCAAAGAGCCCACTCGGGTCCACTACGATGTTCGCCGGCAGCGCCTCCCCGGCCGCGGTGGCGAAGAACGTCGCATCGGTGAGAGTCGCAAGATCCACCGCCTTGGAGAACACGATCGCCGGCCTGACTCCGATGCCGACGCCATCGGCACCTTCCAGTGGCGTGTGAGACGAAAGGATAAAACGCCCCGGTTCCTCGCCGCCGTCCACCCCCAGGCGCGTAATCGTGCGCGCCGCCTCCGTGCTGTTGCCGGCACTGTCGGTCGCTCTGACTGTGAACGCATTCGCTCCCAGTGCAAGCGCCACCCCATCGAAGTGAAACGCCCCGCTGCCGTCCGCGGTGGTTTGCGCCCCCGTCGCCAATAGCCTCACCACGGCGAGCGCTTCGGTCGTGCCTTCCAGCGTCACGCTGGCCGCGGTGGTCTGCTGATCCCCCGTGGGCGCCGTGTCCGAGCCCGCCGCCAGATCGAAGGCCGGCGCCGCCGGACCCTGCGTATCGAGCGTGAAGGCAAGATCGACGCTTCCGACATTGCCCCCGCCGTCGACCGCCTGCAGGTGCAGCACGTGCGGCCCCTGTTGCAGGGTGCCTCCGGCGAGCGCGTTTAACGTCGCCCCATCTAGCACGAAGCTCTTGTCCGGCTGCAGCTTGCCGGTCACGTCGGTGAAGGCCGGCGTTGCATCGAGCCGCGCCCGCAGTTGCGCGATCGTGCCCAGCTCGGCGACCGTACCGTTGACGGCGGGATCGCGCGTGAGTCCGTCGTCGGGGCCCGCTCCGGTATCGTTCGTGAGCGCCGCGCTCACCACCGGCGCGACGGTGTCCTGCGGCTGGTTCTCGATCGACGGCAGCGTCGTGGCCGGTACCGTCGCGCCGTTCACCCGCACCGTGGCGGGCAGCACCCCCGCGATCACCTTGCTCGCCCCATCGATCGTCTGCCCGACGATCAACTCCTGGATGCCGCTCCCGGGAACAATCTGGTCATCGCCGTCGTTAAACACCCCGTTCTTGGGGTCCACCCCCACATAGATCTGGCTCTCGATCACCTTGCCGGTCACGCGCAGCCGCGCCAGCGTCCCCTTGGTAAAGACGTCCGCCGCCAAGCCGGTGCCGCCCAAGGCAACATCGGTGCCGAGATTCGCCCCCGCCCAGATCGTGGCGTGGTTGAGGTCACCCCCCACCTGGATCAACTGCATCGAGGGCGCGGAGATTTGCCCCGAGAGCGTCTGCGCGACATTGATGAGCGAGATCGCACTGCTCGCGTTCAAGCGCCAATCGGCCCCGGTGCTCTGGGCAACGACCTGGTTCACCCGGCCGGTGATGCTCCACTGCCCACCGTTGACCATCCCGCCGATCGTCGCGCTGGTGAGCGTGAAGCCGGTGGCGGCACCGGTCAGATCAAGGCTCGCGTTGAAGTTGCCCGCGCTGACGAGCGTCCCGATCGAGGGCGCGCGGATCACATCGCGCACGCCATCTAGGTCCTGCCAGCTCTGCACGTTCAAGCTCGCAATGGGACTGGCCACGTTCATCGAGAGGTCAACGACGTTGCCCGCGATGAACTGAAGGGCGACCCCCGTGCCGAGAATGGTGGCCTGGTGCGCGGCGCCGATGTTGCCCAGGTTGAGCGTAGCGAGCGTGCCGCTGACCAGGATGTCGCCCGTGAGATCGAGAGTCGCCCCGCTGAAGCTTTGCAGGCTCTCCGTGACATTCAGATTGTGCAGATTCGCCCGGCCATCGCCGCCTGTGGTCGTGACCGCGAGCGCCGAGGCGGTGGTGCTACCGGTTACGCTGACATCGAAGCCTTCAGCGGTGGCGCTGACTTCTCCCGTGCCCGCCCCGTTCAAGGTGAAAGTGACCTCGGTGCCGTCGCCATCGGCGACCGTCAGGGGCTGCCCCTCTACCACCGGGCCGAGAATGATGGCGGGACCGGCGTTCTCCGCCGGGAGCGTGAAGTGCTGCGCCGCGACGTCCTGGGCCACGATCGCCGCCCCGACCGGATTCAAGTCTCCGCTCAAGACCACCCGGGGCTCGAGCGCCTCGAATTCGATGCGTCCGGGCAGGCGAATCGGCGTGCGCGCATACCACCGGCGCAGCTTCCTCGCGCGCTCGCGCGCGGCATGCCGGCGCTGCGCGCGGTTGCCGCATCGCACCGCCGCGCGCTGCCACCACACCCAGCGCACCACCGAGCCATACAGCGCTTCGATCAGCCCGGCGAGAACGCGCTTGCGCAAGCGGCCCCCCTTCCGGTTGTGCAATTCATGAGACGCCTTCCCAGTCAGCCGTACGCCGATGCCGAGCTACTGGTGCTACCTCAGAACCGTGGCCTGCTCCGCAATTGTTGTGGGTTCATTGCGGCATGTCAATCATTTTGGTACAGATGGCAATGCCTCACCTTGTGATATTCGTTCACCACCGTTTTCATCTCGGTGTGAATGCCGGTATCGCCCGACAGGTAGGCGGTAAGGCCGTTCGTGAACCTGACGACATAGCCGGTGGGCGGACCGAGCACGATGCTGGTTCAGACCTTCCCTAATAGTACACCGCCTGCCCTGCTCCGCCGTTCGCGACGATGAGTCCGCCCGTGAGGGACCAGGCTTTGTCAGAAGCCAGGAACGCCGTCACGTATGCAATCTCCTTTGCGTCGACCATGCGTCCGAGCGAGTTACCGCGCGGGGAGCCTTCCGCAAAGTCAGTCCGCTCCACTTCCTCCGGCGTAGTGCCCAGTTTTGCGGCGCGCGCAGCCAAAAGCTCAGGTGTGCGCTCGGTGCGGGTCGTGCCGGGGTGTATGCAGTTGACCGTTATCCCGTAGCGGCCCAACTGCACCGCCAGGGTCTTGGTGAAGTGCACCAGGGAAACGTTGCGCGCCCCGCCGCTCAAGTTCCCGGCATTGCGGGCGTTGCCTCCGCTGATGTTGATGATGCGGCCCCACCGTTGCGCCTTCATGTGGGGGATGGCGGCCCGGGCGCAGCGCAGCGCTCCCATATACTTGATGTCGAAGTCGTGCAGCAACTCCGCGTCGATGAGGGTCTCGATGGGCCCGGTAGCCCTACCGCCCGGGTCGGCGGCGCTGTTCACCAGAATATGCAACCCACCCAAACGTGCGGCAGCCTCGGCGACTATACTATCCACCTGCTCTTTGCTGGTCACGTCGGCGAGCAGCGGAATCACGCGCCGCCCGGTTTCGGCCTCCAGTTCCCCCGCCGTTGCCGTCAGTTGATCTTTCGAGCGGGCAACAATCGCCAAGTCAACCCCTTCGCGCGCCAACTCTCGCGCAATGGCCTTGCCAATTCCCCGACCACCTCCGGTCACGATTGCACGCTTGCCTTGCAGTCCAAGCTCCATTGCGTCCCCCCTTGTTGATCATTACGAAATCGGATGCCAAATCCGGTGTAACGAAGTTATGCGCAGCTCGATAGACTACCCTGGAAAAAGCGATTATCCACGTACTCGTCGGCCGTTAGGGAAGACCCCTACTTCGAGAATCCCTTGCGGTAAGAGATCCCTGGCGCTCACCTGGGATGATGTCCAGATCCGCCATTCTGGCGATGAACGTCCATGCACGGCACGAACGCGCTGGCCGACGCCAGCATGACGCAAATATGCGGTTTTGCTAGCGCTTGGCGCTGCGCAGCGGCTGCGCGGACACGTTCGCGTTCGCTTCTTGAATGAGCGCGCCACAATCGCTGTCCTTGGCGCCGCCCAAGTCGACGAGCGGAATGAGCGCGCCCAGGCCCCCCGTGACCCAGCCCAGCGCAAGGGCCGCGACGCCGCGTCCCGCTGCGCTCTTGAGATCGGGGCCGACCTTCGGATTCTGGAACGTGCCTCCGATGTTGATGGGGCCGCGCAGCGCGACCAGGCTGAAGCCCTTCGACTTGGACACGAGCTTGAGATTGAGCGACTCTTCGACAAAGTTGACGCCGCCGCTGCCCGTGACGATGGCCTTGCCCGTGTCCAGGACCAGTGTCTGCACCTTGAAGTCGCCATCCACGCCTTTCAGGTGCGTGACCATGCAGCGCACCGGGAGCTGCTTATCTCCTGTGAGGAGCACCGGGATCGCGTTGGCGACGTCGAGGTTGATAAGACGCACCAGAAGCTCGCTCACCGAGCCGCCTTCCATCATGACCGCTGCGTCGCCGTTCGCTGCGGCAAGCATGTTCGCGACCGAATTGCCCGCGGTATCGATCTTGACGCGGCCGGTAATGACGCCTGCGTTCGCCTGAGCCAGCTTAAAGGCCGGAAACAGCTTTTCGAGCCGCAACTGCCGCACGCCAATGTCTGCGTATGTCTTGATCACCTGCTGGCGGGCATCCATGCGGATCTGCGATACGAGATTGCCGCCAGCGACGCCGAAGTTGAGCGGTTCGAGCGAGAGCACGCCGTCGCGAATCTTAAGCGCGGCGGTCATTTTCTCGAACGGCAGCTTCTCGGTCACCACGCGCTCGCCGCGGAATTTCACGTCGGCGTTCGCAACGCGCAGCTTCTCGAGACTGAACGGCTCCTGCGGCAGCACGCGACCGGGAGGCGGCGGCCTGGGACTCGCCTGCGACTCTCCGCGATCGGCGCCGACGAAACCGCCGAGGTCCTTCATGTCGAGATTGCGCGAGACGAGGTTTGCGGTGATGAGCTGCGGTTTCTGGCCGCGATCCACCGCGAAGTCGCCCGCGAGATCGCTGTTGCCGACGCGGCCTGCGAACTTGCGGAACGTCCACACGTTACCGCTGTGGTTGAGGTGGCCGCTCAATTTATAGGGCGGCGTCGGGGGGAGCGGCACGCCGAGTAGCGGGAAGAGCTGCGCCAAGTCGGCGCCTTCAAGCTCGAAGTTGAGGTCTTCGCCTTTCAGGTGGAGCGGGTCTATCAGCGCGCCGTTTATGCGCGCCTTGGTGGTGCCGAGAACCGCGCGAACGCTAATCGGGTAAGGGTTCTCGGGGGAGGCGAGCGCGAGCACGCTACCAACGACTCCGTCGATCGTCGCCTGCATCCCTTTTACCCGGCCGCGCCCGGTCACTTTCCACATGCCTGCGTTCTTCTGATCCGCGGGAATGGTGGAGACGTCCGTCGCGACGTCTGTCTTGATTGCCGGATCGCGGTAATCGAAGTGCGCGCGGTCGAGCGTGAGCGCACCGATCTCGGGCGGTTCGCGCTTCTCGTCTTTCTTTTCGATGTCGAAATCCCAGTTAGCCGCGCCGTCCGCGTTTTTCTCGAGCAGAATGCGCGCCTCACTCAGGTTCACCTCCGGCAATACCACGCGGCCATGCCAGAGCGCGAGCGCATCGAAGGTGAATTCGACGCGGCCAATTTCCGCCATGTTCGGCTCGCGCGCCCACGGCGCGTTGCCCACCACGACGCCTTCAGCGGTGATCCTCGGTACGCGCGAGACCCGCACGCCGAGGTTTCCGTTGATCGCGAAGTGTCTTCCGGTCGCGTGCTGAACTCGCTGTGCGATCGGCTCGCGCAGCATGTTCCACTCGAAAAAATAAACGCCCGCGCCAATGAGCAGGATGAGAATACCGAGGCTGCTCAGCGCGATCTTCGATCGTCGTGACATGTCGCTTCCAGGGGACAGTTGCCCCTTTTTGCACCGCAGCTTCCGGTTGGACTAGCAGTCGTGCCCAGCGTTCGGCACGGTATTACTTCTGCGCCGCCGGGCGCAACAAAGGTGCTTGTGCGGCTCTCGCGGCTAGGCTTGATAGCGGATACGCATAGCGTCGCAGGGACTTGATAACCAAGCAGAAGCGGCTTGGGGCACTTGGCATCGTTTACGGCGACATCGGGACGAGCCCGCTCTCTGCGGTAAAAGGTGAAAGAGACGTTCAATCTTCAAGATGTATGAGCCACGGCGGCAGGCCGCTCCCCTTTCGCGCAGGCGCGTTTTGCCTTTTCCACGGGAATGGAGAGCAGGCAGGCGGTGTTGATCAGCGCCATGTGCGTCAGCGCTTGCGGAAAGTTTCCCAGCATGTGCCGCTCGCGCGTATCGTATTCCTCCGCCAGCAATCCAAGGTCACTGCTCAGTGCAAGCAGCCGCCCGAACAAGGCCTCCCCTTCTTCGCGGCGTCCGGTCAACACAAGGGCGTCGGCAAGCCAGAATGAACAGGGCAGAAACGTGCCTTCGCCCGGAGGCAGCGCGTCTACATCGGTTGCGGTCGAATAGCGCAGCACCAGTCCGTCGACGACGAGGTTGCGCTGGATCGCGTCGACCGTACCGCGCACACGCGGATCGTCGGACGGCAGGAAGCCTACCTGGGGAATCAAGAGCAGACTCGCATCGAGATGCGGCGAGCCATAGGACTGCACGAACGTGTTTCGCCCGGCTTCGTAGCCCTCCGCGCAGACTTGGGCGTGAATCGCATCTCGCACCTGCCGCCAGCGCTCGACCGGACCGTCGAGTCCGAACACCTCCACATCCTTGACCGCCCGGTCGAAAGCCACCCAGGCCATCACCTTAGAGTGGGTGAAGTGCAGGCGCGGCCCGCGAATCTCCCAAATGCCTTCATCGGGCTGCTGCCAGTTTGACTCCAGGAATTGGAGCAAAGCGACTTGTATCCTCCAGGCCGCCGGCTCCGGCTCCAATTTGGCTGCACGCGCCAGGTGCAACGTGTCCATGACTTCGCCGTAGACGTCGAGCTGGAACTGCTTTGATGCTGCGTTGCCCACGCGCACCGGAACCGCGCGCCCATAGCCGGGCAACCAGCCCACTTCATACTCGTCGAGACGCCGCTCACCGGTGACGCTGTAGAGGCTCTGCAGATCTTTGGGCGAACCCGCCACGGCGCGCAGCAGCCATTCGCGCCAGGCGATTGCCTCTTCGTGGTAGCCGGCGAGCAGCAGCGCGTTCAACGTGAACGTGGCATCGCGTAGCCAGCAATAACGGTAGTCCCAGTTTCGCACGCCGCCCTTCTGCTCCGGCAACGAAGTCGTGGGCGCCGCGACCATCCCCCCGGTGGGCATATAGGTCAGCGCCTTCAGCGTGATCAGCGAGCGCACCACGGCATCACGATAGCGCCCCTGGTAGGCACAGCCGCCGGACCAGTTGCGCCACTCGTTCTCGGTTGCCGTCAGCGCCTGCTCCGGGTCGATGGCCCGCTGAGTCGCCTCGTACGAAGGACGATAATTGAGGACGAACGGCACTCGCTCTCCCTTGGAAACCTGAAACTCGGCCACGGATTTCATGTTTTCGCCGCGGACGGCGACTGGCGTGCCCAGCTCCAATGTGTCCGGCCCTGCCGTTATCAACAGCACGTCGCCCAACCGCCGCACCCAGGGCACGATGGAACCGTAGTCGAAGCGGACGACGAGTTCCATCCGCATGGCGACTCGCCCGCTCACGCCTTCGACGATACGCAAGACATCCCAGCGCTCATTCGACAGCGGCATGCAGTCGATGATCCGCACGGTGCCCTCGTTGGTCTCGAATTCGGTTTCCAGGATGAGGGTGCCATCGCGGTATTTGCGCCGGACGCGAGGCGCCTCTGCAGCCGGCGCGATCAGCCAGCGCCCGTGCCCCGGCTCTCCCACCAACGCCGCGAAACACGCCCCCGAATCAAATCTCGGAAAGCAAAGCCAATCGATTGAGCCATCGCGGCCGACCAATGCCGCGGTATGGCAGTCGCCGATGAGCGCGTAGTCCTCAATCGGCAGCGGCATCGGCAGACCTGGGGTTGTGCCGGCTTCCATCTCTCTCGGCCCCTGTAACGACAAAGAAAACATCGCGGGCGCGATCCAGCACCGGATGCGTGAGCGTCATGAGCCGCCGGCCCTAGGTCGTGGTTCAGCGGCTGCTCGCAGCGCGGCGAGTAACGCCTCGAACGGAAGCTGCACGCAACGGTAGCGGCTGCGGTGACCGTGCACCGGCACGAACGCGTCCAACTCCTGCCAGCCGGCGGGCGGCGGTACTTGCTTCTCAAGCATCTCTGATACGCCAATGCTGACCCTCTCGATCTCCTCGGGTTTCGCGCCCGCCGCGTGCTTGCCGATGACCGATGCCGCCGCGCGGCACAACAGGCAGCCCTTCACCTGGTGCGTCAGCGCGGCGACGCGACCGTCCAGTAGATTGACTTCCATCTCGACGCGATCGCCGCACAGCGGATTGTCGACCAACGCCCGCCCGTCTGGCGAAGCGAGCGCGCCATGGCCGATGGCGGCGGTTGCAAGCGCCTTGATCGCTTCGTGGTAAATCTGACTGGCGCTCAACGCGTCATCCTCCGCGCCTCGTGAAAGCGCGCACTGACGACAACATCATCGCCATGAATACAGGATGTGATCCGGGACGCGGCACCGCTCACGTTCTCGCGGCCACGAGGACCGTGCCAACCCTGGAAACCTCACGCCGCCTCACCGCGATAGCGGACCTGGATTACCTCGGCGAGAATGGAAACCGCGATCTCGCGCGGCGCCCGTCCGCCGAGGTCGAGCCCCACCGGTGAATGGATAAGCGCGGTCTTGTCGCCGAGCCCGGCCTCAGAGAGCCGGGCAACGCGCTTGGCATGCGTGCGTTTGCTGCCCAGCGCGCCGACATAGAACACGGGACTTCCGAGCGCGGCAATCAGCGCCGGGTCGTCGATCTTCGGATCGTGGGTGAGCGTTACGACGGCACTTGTCGCATCGAGCTTCAACTGTTCAAAGGCCTGGTCGGGCCAGGCATCGATCAGCGTTACGCCCGGGAAGCGCTCCGGGCTGGCGAAAGCGCGCCGCGGATCGATCACGATCACCTCGAAGCCGGCCAGCGCCGCCATCGGTGCGAGGAACTGGCTGATGTGCGCGGCGCCGACGACGATGAGCCGTGGCGGGCGCGCGTACGAGCGAACGAAGAGGTTCTCCGCCCCGGCAAGCACGCCGCTGCGGTCGGCGACGAGCATCCGGTGCACGGCAGCCCGTTGCTCCTCAGCGAGTTCGAGCCTCCCTTCCCAGCGCTCGCCGTCAAACAGGCTCTGCGCGCCGTCTCCAAGCCGAGTCACTACCGCGGCCGATGCTCCCGCCGCCGTCGCAGCTCGCAGCTGCTGATACAGCGCCCACTTCATTCGATCCGCTCCACAAATACACGCACTTTACCGCCGCAGGCAAGGCCGACTTCCCAGGCTTGCTCGTCAGAGACGCCAAACTCCAGCGTGCGTGGCTTGCCATCGGTGATTGCGGCGAGCGCTTCGGTCACCACCGCTCCCTCGATGCAGCCGCCCGAAACCGAGCCAACGAATTCGCCGCGATCGTTCACCGCAAGGTGGCTGCCCTCGGGACGGGGCGACGAGCCCCAGGTCTGGACCACCGTAGCCAGGGCCACGCCCTGCCCGCTCGATTTCCAGCGCTCGATGTGGGGGAAGATTTCTTCGGCGTCGGTTGGCATGGCGTTCCTCCGGAATATTCATAAGAGGCGGCATCAAAATGAACGATACGGCCCCCGAGGGAGCATGAGGGGAGAGCGTAGCGAGGGGCCATCCCCTCATTTTGTTATGTACCTCTAAGATAATGGCACAATGCGCACGGGACCGACAGCATCGTGTTCAAGAATCCCTTCACGAAAGACATAACGCCCGCCGTGTCACCCGATGGAGCGCCGCCTCAGACCGGCGCGCAAAGTGCATCGGGTGTTTCTGCGGGCGAGATCCAGGCCTGGCGAGAGAGAATACTCGCGGCAGCATCTGACGATGCGGCGCTTTTGCAATTGGCGCATCAGGCCCCGACCGCAGCCTTGAAGCTCTCGGCGCTTCAAGCAGTGACGCAAGAAGACTCACTCAAGCAGGCAATGCATGAATTTCGCGAGCGGGACAAGCGCCTGTATCGTGCCGCGAAATCTCGCTGGCAAGCGGCAAGAGCGAAGCGCGAAGCCATTGCCGAAGCCAACGCCTTGATTGCAGGTGCGCACGCTCTGCTCGATCAGGAGTTGGTTCCCGCCAATCGCGTGGCGGAATTGGATCGTGCGTGGGCAGCGGTGAACGGTGAATTGCTCGATCCGGCACTGCCGGTTGAATTCGCAGCGCTACGTGCGCAGCTTGGTACCAGAGTGCGCGCGCGCGGCGAAGGTGAGCAGGCGCTCTCTCGTTGGCTGATTGCAGCGGATGACGCTATTGGCAAGTTGAGCGCGAGTCTGGCCGGTGTCGCGCAAGGTAGCGTATCACCGACTGAGTCTGAAACCCTGGCGGCGAGCCTGCTGGAACTTTTGAGCGGCGTCCAGGATACGAGTGATGCGCGCTGTGTCGGGAAAACCGACGCCGCCAATCGGGTGCTGGCGCTGGCTTCCAGCGTGGTGCAGCGCGCGACATTTCTGCAATCATTGCCCGCTCCGGGCGTTGCCGACGAAGCCAACGAGAAGATAAGGATCGAGCAGTGGCGCGGGTTTCCAGAGGTTTCCGAAGGGGAATTGCACACCATTCTTGCGTACCGATTCGCGGATTGGCGCAATGCGAGCACCCACGAGCGGCAACTCGTGCGCGAAGCGCACCGCTCACAGTGAGCGCGAACGGAGCGTGGAACAAAATAAGCTGCATTTGAGCGCGATACAGCGCGACGTAGAGGCTGCTGAAGCGGCACACGCGGCTGGACACGTTGCAGACCTGACGCGCCTGCTGACGGCGATCGATCGTGCGCTCAAGCGCGGCCCAGTGAATGCCGCGCTCACCCAGCGCATCGAATCATTGCGCCGGGAGCAACTGCGCCTGCGGGACTGGCAGCGCTGGGGCGGTGGGCAGCGTCGCGAAGCAGCTCGCGGCCGAGGCGCAAGAGCTGGCCCGGGTGTCCACCGGGAAAGTCGCAATCAAGGCGCACGCCGAAGCCATCGGCAAATTGCGCGAACGCTGGAAGGAATTGGACAAGCTCGGTGGCGCGTCCAATCAGACCGTATGGCTCGCCTTTGACGGCGCGCTTGAAAGACCGCATACGCGCCGGTGGCGGCGCATCTGGACAAACTCAAAGCTCGCGCGCAATGAAAATCTCGCCGCACGCAATCAGATAGTCGATGCCCTGGTCCAGGCGGCGGCGAAATTGTTTCCCCGTTGCAGCAGGAGGGCGGATACGTTCCTGCCCCGAGCCGTCCACGCCCGACTGGCGAGCGATAGCCCGCACGCTGGAGGAAGCGCAGATCGCGTGGCGAAAACTGGGGCCGGTGGAGCACACCGTGCCGCGCAAGGCGCTCCAGGGCGACAACGCGGTCACCACCCGTTACGCAGCGGCCGCGCAAGCGCTGGAGGCGCCGCTCAAGAACGCCTATGGCGAGGCGCGCCAGCAACGCGAACAGCTCATCGCGGCGGCGCAAGAATCTCGCTGGATCGGAGGCGGCCGCGCGTGACGTGGTGGACAAAGTGCGAAGGCTGCAAGCGCAGTGGCAAGCCGTTGCCAAAGCCCTGCCGTTGCCGCGACGTGACGAGGAGCACGCTGTGGACTGCGTTCAAGACCGCCACCGATGCGATATTCACTGCACGGGACGCCGCGCGCGCGGCGAAGGAAGCGGAATTCAGCACACAGATCAAGGCGCGCGAAGAGATCATCGAGCGCCTGACCGCGCTCCGCCTGGCCGGTTCTGCGCCGGAAATCAAGCGTGCGATGGCTGAAGCCGATAAGGCCTGGCGCGCCGTGCCGAAGTCGCCAGGCCGCAAGCAGCCAAGCTGGACGCACGTTATCGTGCCGCGCGCGACGCCGCGACAAAGCGGCTGAGCGAGCTCGCAGTACACGCGTCGCAAGCGCGCTTCGATGCGCTCATCGCGAAGATGGCGCTTTGCCACGAGCGCGAAGTGGCGCAGGATTCGGGCCGCGCAATCACGGACGAACAAGCATCGGATCTGGACGCCCGCTGGAACGCCATTGAGAATCTCCCCGAAGCATGGAAAGCCAGACTGGAAGCGCGTTTTCGAGGAATTGGCCCTTCCCCGACGGAACGCGTGTCAAGTTCCCAACCCGACTCGAAGTCAGGCAAAAACGTGGCGAGAGCTTGCCCGATACCCTGCTGAATCTTGAGGTCGCTTGCGGCATCGAGAGCCCCGGCGAGTTTCTCGCCGCCCGGCAACACCTGAAAATACGCGCGCTGAAAAGCGCGATGGAAGCTCGGCAGACCACCGTTACGACGCCTGCAGACATCGAGCGCTGGCTGCTCGACGCCGCTGCTACTCCGCGCCCCGATGAGGTATCGCGCGAGCGACTGGCGAAAATCATCGCGGCGGTGCGGCTTCGCCGATCAGGTTAAGCAACAGCGACGGATTGCAGGTGCTTGAGAAACCACGCGCGCCCGAGGTCGGCCGCCCGCTCCAGCGCACCCGGCTCCTCGAACAAATGGGACGCCCCCGGGACGATTTTTAACGACTTCCTGGACCGCAGCTGGTCGCACGCCTTTCGGTTGAGCTCGATGACTTCGGTGTCGAAACCGCCGACGATGAGCAGCGTCGGCGCAGCAACCCCGGGCAGCGCATCCCATGCCAGATCGGGTCTGCCGCCCCGCGAGACGACCGCTTGCACCTGATCGCGCAGGCTCGCCGCGGCGATCAGCGCGACGGCGCTGCCGGTGCTGCCGCCGAAGTAGCCGACCGGCAACCCGCGTATCTCGTGCCGGCTGCGTGCCCATTTCGTCGCGAGGACCAGGCGCGCCGCGAGGAGCCGGATATCGAAGTGGAAATGCCGCGTGCGCATGTCGATGGTTTCTTCCGACGCGGTGAGCAGATCGAACAGCAAGGTGCCGATGCCCGCGCGCTGAATCGTCCGGGCGACGAACGCGTTGCGGGGACTCAGGCGGCTGCTGCCGCTCCCGTGGGCGAACAGCACGAGACCCGTTGCCCCCGCGGGAAGATCCAACGTGCCGTTGAGGAAAGCGCCGCGCAATGGAATGCGCACTTCGCTCTCCTGGTGTGGCCAAGCCGCGTCTTCGACCCGATGAGACGTTGCCATATTGGACATGAAGCAGGAGTGGGTCGGAATAGATCGTGTCCGCCACCTCGGCCCATTCGAGTGTGACAGGCGCGCCATTACGAGTTCCCGATTCGAAGGCGTGATTCTTTCGGCGCAGGAACCGTTGGAATTCAGAGACTTGATCGTCAGGCCGGCCCCAATCCTTTCTTGAACTCGCCCCGTTGGTCCGGGGTCGGTCCTATCTTCTCGTCCAAGAAAGGAGAACGCAATGGCTAAGATGAAGGTCCGTGAAGCAATGACCACCAAGGTCCGCACGGCCAACCCTGAACAGACGATCTGCGAGGCGGCGTGCCTCATGGCCGAGTGCGATGCCGGGATCCTGCCGGTGGGTCAGAACGACCGGCTGGTGGGTGTAATCACCGACCGCGATATCGCAATCCGAGCGGTAGCCCAGGGAAAATCTCCGGAGACGCCGGTGAGCGAGGTGATGAGCAAGGAAGTTCTCTATTGTTTCGAGGATGAAGACCTGAGCATGTCGCGAAGAACATGGGCGACGTCAAGGTCCGGCGGCTGCCAGTGCTCAATCGGAAAAAGCGCCTGGTGGGGATAGTTTCGGTCGGCGATCTCGCCTTGACCGCGAACGCCCAGGTAGCCGGTCGCGCGGTCGCGGACATATCCAAGCCGGGTGGCGCGCATTCGCAAACCGTCCATTGACGTTCCATGTGCAACCTTGCGTGTGTGGCCGGATCGGCGGCACGCACGTCCACATCCGCCAGCGCTGCGCCCGCGGCCAGCGTGTCGATACGAGGCGATCGTCACTGAGCGATGTTCCACCATAGCGAGGTAAGCCAATGCCACAGATCCAGAAAGGCAGTCAGCCGGTAACGCAGATAACCGTCATCGAACCCGAGTCCGGGAAACAGGCCGAGGCGTTGTCGTTAATGAGCGAGCGAGCCCGTTTCATGTCGGGCCAGCCTGGGTTCATCTCGATCAGCCTGTCGCAGCTCGACGGCCAGCGGATCTGAATTACATTGAATGGGAGAATCGCGATCGCACTCGGCCCGCCAGTCGCCGAATTCCGCAAGGAGTGGAATCGCTTCGACAAGTTGACGGACGAGATCGACCCTCACCTCTACGAGGTCGCCGACATCATCGGTTGAGATGACCCGCGTCAGATCGACTTCAGGAACTCGACAAGATCCGCCTTCTGTTTCGCCGTGAGGTTAAGGAAACCGCGCATCGTAATGATTCACGACGGCCAGCAAATTCGCCGCGCTGCCGTCGTGGAAGTACGGCGGATGCTGCCAGAGCGCGCGCAGCGGCGTACTCCGATACTGCTTCGTCGCGCTGCGCTGCGCGGTGAGCGGGTCGGTGCCTACCTCGGCCGGGTCGTGTAGCAACGGGACCCTGGGATCCGGTCCGCTGAGGACGTCGGTGAACGTCGGCGGGATGTGGCATGTCGCGCACTTGGCCTTGCTCTTGAAGAGCGCCTCGCCGCGTTGTGCGGCAAGCTGATCGAACGAGCCGGCCGGCGGGGGCGGTGTCCCCAAGCTGAGCTGGTACTGGAGGAGAGCCGGCAGCTTCGGCGTCACCAGGTCCGGTTCCTGCGTGATGCTGATGCCGAGGCGGGGATCCGAAAAACTCCCGTGCCCGCCCATCTGCGTGACGGCGACGTAATTATTCCAGTAAGAGATCGGACCGTCGCCCGTGTACGTTTCGAACCCCACGCCCTTCAACCCGAACGCCGGCGGAATCAGCACCGGTCCGTTGATGCCGTCTATATTGAATCGTGCATCGTAGCGGCCGGGACCCCAGGAGTTGTAAACGGCTTGCTGCTGCGGTGTCAACGCCGGCGACAGCGCGATGATCGCGCCCGGATTGAGATCGCGATTGGGCCAGCCGTCGAGCCGCTTGCCCACCCCCGTCGTAACCGAGTTATCGACCGTCGAGTGACACAGCGCGCACGTGATCCCGATCGACTTCAACTGCGTCCCGGCGACGTTGCCGACGAGGCCGATGACCGCGTTGAGCCTGATCAGCTCGACCGTCGTGGCGGGATCGTTGAGATCGTGCGTGGCGAGAAAATTGGGCGGCAGCACCGTCGCGTCCACTTTGAGCCCGACCGAGAGCGCGACAGCGGGGCTCACCGACGATTGGATGACTTCGTGAAGGCGTAGCGTGTCCGTCCAGAGTTGCTCGTCGCCGAATGTGTCGAACCGGAAGATGAACTGCCCGTCACCCGGCGCAGGGGCCGGCGGCTTGGCGCCCGATGTGGCGCGCACTCCCAGAAAGGTCAATGTCAGCGCGAGAAAGAAGAGTGCTCCGATAGGGCGAAAAAGACGGCGAGCGGACGTTGAATGCCAAAATCGACGGAGCATGGCGATTCCTCCTGGAGTCCAAAGCGCGGTGTCACATCCTTATGCACAGGGCCAGTCAGGACCGAGTGACACTGAAGGCCCTTAGCCTTTGTAGCTGAGCACCGACACCTCAACACACCGACGGGAGCAATCGAGGAGCAGATGCTCGACAATTTAGAAGCGCGAATCGCGCAGCGGTTCCTTCAGACCGCAGAAAGACCTTCGAACCTGTATTTGTTCGTCATACGGCCCGACCGTCGCTCGGAATAAACAGTGGATTCCGAATGTTTACGCCTTGCCGGGTCTGACCTTGGTCCTACGTCCAAGGTTTGGCCCTTTACCGTTTTTCCACGGGAGAAAAGCCGTGTACACGATCGGCAGACTGGCCGCCATGGCAAGGGTAAGCACTGATGCACTGCGCTACTACGAGCGACAACACTTGTTGACGCCCGAATCCAAATCGCCGAGCGGTTATCGTTTGTACAGCGAGACTGCGCTGCGCCGCCTGAGCTTCATCAAGCGCTCGCAGGAATGCGGCTTCAGCATCGCTGACATTCGGCAGTTGCTGTTCCTCAAGACCCACCATGCGACCTGCAGGGACGTAAAGACTCTCGCTCTTGATAAAAAGCGCGACGTGGATGCGCGGATTGCATCGCTCACGCGCATTTCGCAAGCGCTCGAGGCGCTTATCGCACGGTGTACACAAGAGAGCGAGCCGGTGGAAGCGTGTCAGCTACTCGCAGCATTGGAAACCGACACCCAGACTGATTTGTGCTGTCGATCGTGAGCGAATAACAGGGATTCGACTTCACGCGCACTTCCACGCAGGACTTTTCCAAGTCTTGGGAAAACTCACGAAATTCATTGAACCGCGAGCCTCTCAAGTTGATTATTGGCCGGGGCGGTGAGATCTGAACTCACGACCACCGGCCCCATGCAATATCGCGACGTGCGCTAACTCCCTGATGCGCCGCTAATCCGCCCCACCATGGCGGAACGAGCGTAGACTTTCGCCGCCGATCTATCCACTATCGTTCTACAGCGGGGCCTTCGCATGGCGACATTTCTAATTGCGCTGATTGGAGCAATTGCGGGGCTCGTTGCCGGTTTTTTCGCCGGTGCCGTCGCCGGCACGTTGATCGCCTCGGCAACCCATATGTCGAATTTCGAGGGTGCCGCAGGATATTTCGCGGTCTTATGTGGTCTCGTCGGCGCGGTGAGCAGCCTCTTTGCGGGCGTGTGGCTCGCATTCCGGTTGCGGGGCACGCGCAAGAGCATGGGCGCCGTTGTGACCTACGGCGTTCTGAGCCTCGGCGCGCTCGTCGCGGTCGCGACTGGCATCATCATGCTCATGCTGTTTTTCGACGACACGCTCAATCGGAATGCCGCGAAGCCACAGGCCCTGTTCGAAATCCGCCTTCCGCCGGGCACTACGCTCCCCGCAGACCGCCGCGGCATCGAAGTCGAGCTCAACACCGACAAAAACGGCGCGTCGGCTTTTTTCCACCGGGAATGGCACAACGACGGCAACCGCCCGGTGATCTCCGGCGGCGTCGAGTTGGCCTACCGGACAACAGGGCGAATTCTCGTGCTCAAGATCAAGGGTGAGCCCGACCGATTGTTCGCGCTCAAGCTTTCAGGCAAGCCTGGACATTCCGACGATTTCGGTCCCTGGCAGCCCATCGATTTTGTGGCCGAAGGCGGAGGTCAGCCGCGCAAAGCGACGCCCGCCGATCAATACGAAATTCGCTATCGCGCGCGCGATCCCAACGTCGAGTACAGCCGGCCGATGATCGCATTTGAACTCACCCTCCCCGCGGCCACGCCTTTACCCGATGATTTGAAATCAATTGTGGTTAAGGCGGTGGAAGCTCGGAACGAGATGGAAGGCGCGATCAATACTGAAGCGGTCAAGCGCGAGAACGATCGCATCACGCTTGGCGGAATCGTCCAGCTCGCCGGCGACACGCATTCCTTGATTGGCATTACATTGCCGAACCAGCCGACGTGGCTGTTCGAAGTAAAACTGCCTCCACTGACCTCGATCACTGAAACCATCAGGTATGCGACGACATCGCCGGCGGACGACACGCGGACCTTCGGTCCGTGGCAAGACGTCAAGATTATCCGAGAGGCGGGACAGAAGGACGCGCGCCCCGCAAGGGCCGGGGACGATGCAAAGCTTCGCTATACGCTTCGTTGAAACCCTGTGAGAGCTTCCGCAACGCTTGCGCAAACGCGATGGCAACTTCCACTTCTTCACTGGCTGTTGAGATTTGAACTCACTACCACCGGCACCCCATGCAATAACGGAATGTGCGCTAACTGCTTGATCCGAAGTTGGTTTCGCTCTGCCTTGGGAAAACTCTATCCCTCTAAAATCGGGATTCGCTAACCAAGCTGAACGGGACGGAACACCTTCCCATTTGCGTAGCTCAGGCCATAGGAACTGCGCGGGCCGAAGGCCGTTCAGGCAAAAATAGGCCACTCGAAGATCGCCTAAGTCGTTAAGCCCAGCTGGACCCGCCCCCACCCGGACCCCCGGGTGCGCAGCCTTTTTGTAACTGATTGTAAATGTCAGGGCGGATGCTCAACTCGTTGGCTACGATTTCGTTCACGGATAGCGTATTCCCTCGTTTCGTTACGGGTGCCTAGTCCCCGACGTGGTTCGCAGGGTTCGGGAAGCGCCTAGCCGCATTTCTCAGGATGGGAAAGGACGCGGCGCCGGCGGACCGGCTCGGGAGAAAGGGGGAGGCAGTCAAGACGAGAACCGCACACGCGTGCCTCGCGCCGGAGGCGCTGGAGTGGCTGTTTACGCTCGCGGTAATCGCATTCCTGTTCTGGCAGTCCGCAGCGTTTCGCGAGCCGGGATTTACCCGCGGCACCCACGACCGCTACCAAGAAGCGGTGGAATTGAAGGTGCCGATTCTGCCGCAGGCTGCCGGGACGGGACGCGTCGTAGAGATCTGCACCCGGTTGGGTGGCTGGTTGCCGGAGACCGAACGCGAAATTTCGGCGGAACGGACAGGCGCTTGCTATTCGGATTCGCGCCACCCGATCGCCTCCACTGCGACGGGTCAAATCGATCCCGCCGTGATCGCGGGGCTGGCCAAGGCCCATGAGGCACTGGCGCAGAGTCTGGCCCTTCCAGTCAAGGCCAGATTCATTCGCCTGGACGAACTCGAGAACCGCGCGCGTGAAGCCCGTGCGGAAACCGACGTGCAAGGCGCGATCGAAAGCCTGGCGAGCGAAACACGCCTCTACCGTGGCGCCTATGGTCTTGCGGACACGGGAGCGCGCTCAGTCCCTCTTGAATGTGCCTGGAATCATCTTGAAGCGAAATATCAGGCGCCTGTGCGCGCCGACGCTCCTGAAGCGGACCGGGTGTACGCGCTGCTCGGCATGGCCGCACTGCTCGACGGCGATGCACAGCGCGCCTCGGCAGCGGCTTTTCCGGTTAAAGCGGCAAAAAGCAATACCTGGTCGAAGGCGGAACGTGAGGCCGGTTGCGCTGCGCTGGGGCTGCCACGGCAAGTCATCATCTCGGCGGCCGAGATCGTTGCGAAGGCGCGCGCCAGCGAGAGCAGCGCAGCAAAATCGATCGCCGCGCAGGGACTGCTCGCCAATGCGCACTGGTACTTTGTCCTGTGGGCGGTGGCGGGCCTGCTGCTATTGCAGATCGGACGGCAGCTGCATGCCGCTCGCTTCCTGCCGTTGGCCGCGCTGCTCTGGGCGGTGCTGGGATGGACGACGCAAGTCCACGTCGAGTGGATCAGTGACCGCAGCGCGCAAACTGCCTGGTTGCTAGGGTGGGGAATCAAGTCGCCGGATTTCTTCCAGTTTCTGGTCGCCGGCGCCGCAGTCCTGCTCATGCTTGGCCTGATGCTCCCGCTGGGTCGTGATCCCGGAGTCTTGGCGCCGGCGCGACAAACCCCGTCCTCGCGTATCGGCTACGCGGGATTCGTGCTTTTCGTTGGATTGGGGTGGTGGCTGTTGCTGGACTTGTCGGCGACGGGGCATTACGCGAATCGCTTTCATGCGCTGTATCAGCAAGTTTATGTGTTCGCCGCCTTCGTGCTGTTGACGATGCTGGCACCCATGCGGCTGCAGCTCGCGGACCAGCTGGGTCGCTGGCTTGGCCGGTTTCTTCTATTTGCAAGGCCACGCGGCGCCGGTCTGAGACGCTATCTGCCGTGGGCCACGTACTCCGCCATCGCTGCGATGGTATTGCTTGCAGCGAGCGTTTCCCACAAGCAACAGACGCAACTTACCTCGGAGATTTTCCGCGCCTGGCTCGTCTTCGGCGCTTCGTGGTTTTTCCTGGTTCGCGGAGAATCGGCGTTGTCGTTCTCCACGGGTGGCGCGAAAAACGCACTGCACGGCCTGGTCTTTGTGTGGCCCCTCTTCTTTGTCCTCTGCGTTCCGCTCTTCGGCCTGATGCTGTCTGACGATTTGGGTCCGTTGTTCGTCATGCTTTATGCCGCGTCGATCTTCGTCGGTGCGGCGTTCGCCTTTGCGTTTTTTGACAGGGCGGGCTATCGCCAGTGGCTGGGGGGCGCGATGGGCGTCCTGGTCGCCGGGTGCTGGGTCTACCTCGTGACCTTCGCGCTGTATTCGCTTCCCGCGCCTCTCGCTCGGATCGCGGATCGGTTGGCAAGCGTTCGCGGTCCGTTCACGGCAACGAACGATCAGTTGGCGATCATCACCTGGTTTCAGGAAGCGGCGCCCTCCGCCGGTTACGGTATCGGTGTGGTCCCATGGTGCGGCGAGTTCGCAGGCGCCAGCTGCCGCGGCGTGCCCCGACAGATCCAGAGCGACTACGTATTCACGGCGTTCGTCGGGGTGTATGGCAAGGCTATGGCCGTGGCGCTCGTCGCCCTGCTGGCGTTCTGGCTGGTGCGGGTCGTCATTCACCACAGCCGCGCAACCCGCGGAATCGTCACGCTCGACTCGGCGGGCGCCACGCAACAGGCGTGGTTGAGCTGGATCGCCGTATGCTGGGTAGGCCTCACGCTTGCGCAGCTGGCCATCACGGTCGCGGGCAACCTCGGGTGGCTGCCGCTGACGGGAATTACTTTTCCGTTCGCTAGCTTTGGCGCCTGGTCGCTGCTCGCAAACACTTTTTTCCTGAGCCTTGCGATCAGCCTGCCGAGGAAGACGTGAGTGCCCATGATTGAGACAGGTTCCAAGTCCGACAGCCGGCCATCGCTGCTGCAGCGCACGCTTGGCGTGTTCGTCGTTCTCGCGTCTTGCCTGGTCCTGTTTCTGTGGGCTGCCAAGACCCTGGTACCGCGGCCCGTCGAAAACGTGTATCTCGACGCGCGCCGCCTCGCGGCGTTGCAAACCTTTGAGCGTGCCATCGTTCCGCTGAAATCGCTGCGCGACTACCGGGCGCCCACTGCGGACCTGATACGCCAGCAGTTCGATTTTTGCGCTGATCCGCTGAGAGAACAGGGTCGCGAGACGGTGTCTGCGCGTAGCAGGAGGACCAATCCATGCGCGAATGCCGGCGCCGCGGAGGAGCTCGCCTGCCATCTCATAACCATCAATTCCAGATTGAACGAGATGAGCGGCGATGGGCGCGCGAATCGCGAGCGCGTCCTGAGCGAGCGTTACGTGGTGCATGTCGATAGCTGGATAGACGCCATCCGCACCACCCAGAGTCAACCAGTCGCGCAATCTGCCATGACGGGCCGGGAGCAGGGAAAACATCAATCCGTACCTTGTCGCGATGCATTAAGTGCGGCCCGACAGCTGGCCGCGAGCGATGGCAAGTTGCTCGGCCTGCTTGCCTGGCGCGAACTCTCCCCGAAAAACGTGGTGGCGGGCCAGTTTGCCCCCGACCAGGCGATCAAGATGTCCGGCCGTATCCTCGAACAGCGCAATCCATGGGGCGGGGTGCCCGGATGCATCTACTACGGTGACGTAAACCGGCACGGCAAGCTCATGTTCGTGACCGACAAACGCCAGAGCAATCGTCAAGCCTGCGTCGCGATGCGCCCCAGAGGGACAGACGAAAAGGACATGACAGGCGTTTTCCAGAGAACCACCGGGGACCGACGGGAGAGCAGCGCGGAGGACAGCCACGCGGCGCCGCCCGAATCACTTGACGTGATCCTGGCGGATCTCGACAACATCCGCTTGCCGTGGAAGGATCTCTTCCGCGCATATACGGAAAGGTCAGCGGAAAGATCCGCAAGCGCGACGCAGGTGTATCGCGTGAGTGACGCGGAAAATCCGGTAGCCGTTTCCCATGGCCCCAATCAACTGGACCGACTGAAGCACAAGGTGAACGCCGGCTTCAATGTTCATCTCACCATCGACCCGGATTCGCAGCGCATCGCACAGCAGATAAGCAAGTGTTACGCCGGCGATCTCAACACCTGCCAGCGGATCGGTTTGACCAACGACAGTACGTTCAGCGAATTCATAAAACAGATGTACGAAAAGGCGGCGGTGCGCATGGCGGCCGTTGCGCTTATCGACATTCCCACGGGAAGAATCGAGGCGCTGGGCAGCGCCCACACCGATTGCTATCGCCAGGAATTCGATGGCCCCGGACGCAATGCAGCTGAGTGCCCCGATCTGCCGACGACGCCGCACTACGAACCGGATCGGCTGCTCAATCATGCGCTCTTCACCGATGCGATGCCGGGCTCGATCATCAAGCCCATCATGGCGACGGGTTTTCTGCGCGAGCCGGGTTACCGCAAGAAAATCGTTGCGGATCGCGTTTCGCCCGACTTCATTCGACTCCAGGAGGAATTGAAGAGCTCCGACTCGGTCGCATTCCTCAACCGGATGTTCTGCATCGACAAGGCGTGGGCGAATTGCGATCGACCCCGGGACATACAGCAGGCGGCGTTGCTGTTTGGGTGGGACCTCGGCTGCTTGGAACCGTCGTTCCGGTGCGGGCGGCTCAACGTGTTGTTCGGATATTCGGACGCGAGGCGCATACGCACCGACACCGCGCGTATGCCCCTCGGGGCCTCCGTCATGTACGGCAGGCTCCTCACCGAACCTGCATCAAAAAAACGGCCCGCGGATCTCCAGATGATGCGCAATTTTTCGTTCGATCCCAGGCTTGCCGCGGCGTGCAGCCGCGGTGACTACTATTCGGGCGCGGGGCCGAATCGGGGATGGCGCAAGTGCAAGCACGGTCGTCTGGTCTATATCGAGTCGGAAGGATGGGGTCAGGGGAACGCACGCACGACGGCGCTGGGTGCCGCCGGGATGATGGCGCGCCTTGCGGCCGCCGCCAATGGCCAGGCAAGCCAGCGATTGCCTTACCTGGTCGACCGGATCAGCGATGCAAACGCGCAGACATTCGATCTTGCTGCGCATCAGTTCGGTCTCGCTGACCCGGTGAAACTCGAGATCCCGCAACAGGACGCCGCGCTCATCGTCCAGGGATTGATCAGCCACAAGGCGCGAGGCACGCCCCCCGGGTCGCGCTCGGGCACCGCGCACGCAGCCTGCACCAGGGTTTTCGACGCCGCCACTTGCAACCGCATCGACTGGATCGCGGGCAAGACGGGCACGCCTCCTTACGGCAACGACCGCTTGAGCCTGAAGGAAATCAGGCAACAGTGCAGGCTCGCGCCATCGAAAACTCGCGCTGCCGGCGAGCAACAGGAGTGGTCGACCTCGTGCAGCCACGAGCAACCCTACAAATGGTACGTGGCGGCATTCAAGACCGATGACGGGCAGAGCGGCTTTAACAAGGCGGTGGCGGTCCTCACCGAGCGCAATTGGTACAAGTCGGGCCCGCTTGCGGGCAAGGTGCAATCCCCGGGAGACCAAGACGCAATGAATATCAGCGCCGAGATCGCATTTCGGATCATGGCTCGCATGCGGACACAGGCTATGCGAGCGCAGGCGGAGAACGGAGGTGGGTCATGACCAATCGGCATAGCGCAGGAGCACGAACAGGCGCGGATTTTGACGAGCGGTCGGCAACGAAAGCGCATGCGGTGACGGATATTGAAACGTTTCCGGCGCCATGGCCCGGCGTTCTGGTGGAGATGAAAGACTACCTCGATCTGTGGTTCCTCGCCTTGGGGAAAAAACGCCAGGCGGCGACGGTACGGATATTCATCTCCAAGACCCTGGTATCGCAGGCGCAATTGCAACCGCACGTGAGAGAGTTCAGAGCGGCGATTTCGCGCATCCCGAATTGCCGGATCGAGCTCAAGGGCACCGAACAGGCGGCACACAAGATTGAAATCGAGTATAGGAGATGACCCGTGTCTATGTTGACCAGTATCGGCGGACTATGGAATCGGATCGGATCGGCTTTCGAACGCAGGGACATCGGTGCCGCGGGCGCGGCCTACGACGACACGACCAGCGATGAGAACATGGTCAGGCCGACCGCGACGCGCTACGCGCCCATCAAGGAGGCCGTCGAGCGCCGAGTCAAGACATTCCTTCGCCAGGACCTCGTTTCGCATCTGGAGATCGGATTCAACGAGATATTCCTGCTCCACTATATAGAGATCGTCGCGGAGAGTCAGGGCGCGGTGGCGTTGGACCAATTCCTGCACGAGTTTTCGCCCGAAGCCCGCGTTCATTGGGTCAAGAAGCTTCTGGGACCCGCAGTGGGTCAGCACGTGAGCCTCGATCAGTTCGTGGGATTGGACAAGGAGTTCACGGCCGAGGATCTCGCAGAGACCGACCCGTTCGAGGAAGCGCTGAATCAGGCAGCGACACCTCCCTATCGCATCGTTTTGCATGGCCGCTGGGAAAGCGGCCCTGCCGCAGAACAACAAGCAGCGCCATCCTCCGGCGCGAATCGGTCTCCACCGCGGCAGTCAGCGGGTCTTGCCGGTCCCTGCGTGCGCTTGTCGGTTCAGGATGCCAAATCGCCGAACCCACGCAAGGGAGTCGGTACGCGACTAGCGGAAATCGAACATTTCCCAGCGGTACTGGGTTCCTCCGTCCACGCGGACGTTGAAGTTTCGGGCTATTACGTTTCCGCCAGGCACTGCACCCTGCATTGGGAAAGGGAGCAGCTTTGGCTCGAGGACCATTCCACGAACGGCACCTGGGTTGATGGCAAGAGCGTTCACTCGGGCACTCGCGTTGCCCTGGCGAATGGCGCGGTGCTGGGTTTTGGCCGGAATAACGGTCGCAGAGAGCACGACCGCTACCCGGCAATTAACGTTGAGTTCATGCGCGCGCTGGCGCCGGGGGCAACCTCCACGCCTGTGTCACCCTCGTGCCCGACGCCCGTTGCGCCGGGTGTCACAACGGCGGTTGCGATTCCCGTTCCGGGAGAGAAAGCGCCTCTTGCCGTCCTCGCCATCGTTGATGCAACCGGCAGCTCCAGATGCGATGTCCTCAAACTGCCCTTCACGATTGGTCGCGGATCAGCGCAGGACTATGTCGTCCCCGATGCCAACCAGGGCGTGTCGCGCGAGCATCTGGTAATCGAGGAAATCAACCGCTCCGGTGCGGTGACGCTCAACAGGGCCGTCGACAAGAATGGAACCTTCGGCGGCAATCAGCCGCTACCGGCGCGGTTCGTATGGCGCTTTGGCGAGGAAATCGTGCTTGGCGAGAAATGGACGGACGCGCCGATGGTGCGAATGTCGTTGCGGAACGTGGAGGAAACGATTTGAACAACGCGACCCCCGTGGACCTTACGAGGGCGGCTGCTGCCCTGCCCCTTCATCGACGATGGCGATGGCATGGCGGGCTGACCGCAGCCTACGCCTCGGCCGCAGGAAGCGGACGCGCGAGCAACGAGGATTGCTGCAGCCACGTCCCCTCGGCGGAACGACCCGGATTTTGCGGCGTGGCCGATGGAGTCGGCGGCGGTGCGCATGGGGACATCGCCAGCAGCGTCCTGCTGACACACTGCGCGCAGGCGCGGAAGGAAACCTATTGCGATCCAGCCAGGCTCATCGAGTGGTTGGCTCGGGCCGATGGGCAAGTGCGCGAGGCGATCGCCCGCCGCACCGACGAGGCCGGCGCGGCGACACTGGCTGCGGCGTGGTTCCCATCGCAGAGCACGGCATATCTGTTGAATGTCGGCGACTGTCGCGTCTACCAGTTGAAGCCGCGCAAACAATGCTATGCCATTCAGCAGCTCACGGTGGATCAGACCTATGCCAGTTTGGCGCAACAGCCCCCGCCCAATGGCAGACCCGACGACCCTGCGCGGATGGTCGGGAGCGGAGCCGTCGGCATTCCCTCGGTCTTGAAAGCCCACATTCGCGACCGCGAACTGCTCCTGCTGTGCTCGGACGGCGTTCACAAATTTGTTTCCGATGATGAGATCGCCGATGTCGTTTCGGATGGGCTCAACGACGGAAGTTCGCTCGAAACAATCTGCGACGCACTGGTGCGCGCGGCGAAAAGAAATGGCAGCCATGACGACGCAAGCGCGCTTCTCGTGTTGCGCCGTCCATGGTTCACGCCTCGCTGGGCCTATGGCTGCGCGCTGGCCGTGGTTTTGCTGCTTTTTGTGACGGGGATATGGAAATGACGCGGAGCAAATATCAGGCAGGAAGCAGGGCCCCGGGTGCGCGAATTTGCGGCGTCGTGCTCGCGGGAGTGCTGTGGCTCTCGATGGGCGCGGATAGAGCGCTCGCCGAGACGCAATCGGTGATCGACCCGATCGAAGCGCGTGAGCCGCCGACCCCACCCGCGGCCGCAACGAGGAATCCGCCACAGCCCGACGCCAGGTTAAGGCACGAACGCCAGCGAGCGGAACAGGAACAGCGCAAGCGGGCGAAGGCAGAAGCACGCGCACTGGCCGCGGAAAACGAAGCCGCAAAACTACGCGCAATCGAACAGGCGCGGGAGGCGGCAGCCAAAGGAGGCGGCAGCCAGGGAAGCGGCAGCCAGGGAGGCTGCGGCGAAGGCAGCGGCACGAAAAGCCGCAGCGGCTAAAGCGGCAGCAACGAAGCTCGCAGCGGCGAAGATCGCAGCACAAAGAGAGGCTGCAAGGAAGGAAGCGGCGAGAGAGGCGGCAGCTCGAACGGCCGCGGTGAAGCTGGCAAAAGCGAGGGTCGCGGCGGATAGAGAGGCCGCAAGGAAAGCAGCGGTGGCAAGAGAGGCGGCGGCGATAGCAGCGGCGGAGAATGAAGCAGCCGCGAAAGAAATGGCAGCGCGTGAGGCGGCCGCGAAGGAAGCGGCAGCAAGGGAAGCCGCCGCAAGAGAAGCGGCAGCGCGCGAGGCGGCCGCGAGAGAAGCGCCGGGAAGCCGCAGCGAGGGAAGCCGCAGCGCGCGAGGCGGCCGCGAGGAGAAGCGGCAGCGGAACGGGAAGCCGCGGCGAGGGAAACCGCAGCGCGCGAGGCGGCCGCAAGAGAAGCGGCAGCCAGGGAAACCGCGGCGAGAGAGGCGCGGGCGTCGAGGCCGCTGGCGCGTTTCGGGTCCGTATTCCGCGATTGCGCCGATTGTCCAGAGATTGTATGGCTGCCGCAAGGCGAATTGATCATGGGCGAGCCATCCGCCGCAAACGGTTCGCAATACGTCATGAAGATGAGTTACATGCTCGCGGTCGGACGCTTCAGAGTTACGTATGCCGAATGGGACGCGTGTGTGGCTGCCGGGGGCTGCCGGCGCCGGCCGAACGATTCCGGCTGGGGCCGCGGGCGGCAGCCCGTGACCAATATCAGTTGGGCGGATGCACAGCAGTACGCCGCCTGGCTATCGCGCAGGACCAGGAAGAACTACCGTCTGTTGACCGGAGACGAATGGGAGTACGCCGCGCGAACGGGCTCGGACGTGTATGACATGCACGGGAATGTGTCGGAATGGGTTGAGAATTGCTACCAGTATCGGGACGCGCGGAGCGGGGGCATGTGGACGCTCGAGTGCACTAACCAGACGGTGCGCGGAGGCGCGTGGCACGGTCCCACCAATACGATACGGTCCGTGGCCCGGTCCCTTCCCCGATTCAACTACTACGATAGTCGAATCGGTTTCCGCATTGCGCGAACGGAGTAGTGAATGGCTCTCAACTACCTTAGGCGCAACAACCATGACGGCGACGAAATTCGGGAGCGTCGGGCGGAGCCGCGGCTGGGCCCGGAACTGCGCTACGGGAAGAGCGAGGTTTTCGATTCGGGCAGGAAGACGATAGTCGATTGCCCTCACGTCAGGGTCGAGCGTCTCGATACCGATCCCGTTCAGTTTTCGAAGGTCTTCAAGGAATTCGCGGACGGCAAGGGACAGCGGTATGACTATCGCTATTGGGCGGAAAGGGAAAACTTCTTTTTGCGGGAGTTTCTGAAAAAGCAAAACGAGTTTACCCACGTGGTTCAGGCACGGCACCTGATATCGGAAAATGAGGCTGCAAAACAGGTGCTCACCCGCGATGCGGGGATAACGATCGCAAACTGGTTGCGTGTGAAACCCCGCTACGCCGATACCGCGACGCTGAGCCATCCATTCCAGCGCGCGGACGCGTTCTTGCGGTTGATTCGAGCATGCCTGGTGGCGCTGAAGCAGATTCACGTCCATCGCATCGTTCACTGCGATATCAAGGAAGAAAACATCTGCATCCCCTATGCGCCAAATCCATTTCCCGGGGAGGGGCAGAACATTCGCCTCGAGTTCGAGAAGCTCAAGCTCATTGATTTTGCATTCTCCATCGCTCATGCGATTCCGCTCACCCAGGTACTGGTGATCGATCCCGATGAGCGTGTCCCGTATCAATCGGGGCTGCTCATCTCGGCGTTGCGCGCGGACCGAAACAGCGGCTACCCCAACGCGGTTCAGCAGCTCGACTATCGGGTTGATCTTTTCAGCCTGGGTTACATGGCCGAGAAAATCAGTGCCGCGGGGCTGGACTCCCCGCCCGCACCCGGCGCCATCCGGGCATTGGACGACGTACGCAGCCTGGTCCGGAAGCTGAAGGCCTTCGATTCGGCCCCGAACATCGGCCCGGCGCCCTCGTTCGCTGCGCTGGCTCTCCCCCATGATGGCTTGATTGCCGAAATCGACCGCCTGCTGGTGGAAGTGGCGGGTCGCACCGAATCCCTGGAATTCAAGGTGGCCGGAGAGTGGACAGCGGAAGAAATGGAGCGGGGCACGGAACGAGGCAGGGGCCCGGTCCGCAAAACCCCCTCGACGCCGGTTGCGCTTCCACTGCCAACGCCAGTTTCCTTTCCGTCCACGCCTGCCCCTCGTCTGTCAGGCGGTTCATCCAGGAACAGGTTTGCGCTGCTCCTCAGCCTGACGCTGGCCGTCGCGAGTGGCGGCGTTTTCCTGTATCGCGAAGCGGGAGATACCGGGGCGCCGTGGCCGTCGGGCGCACTCATCAAAGGGAAAGAGACACCGCTTGCGCAGTCTCCGCCATCGTCGGGGCCGGACACGAAGCACTTGGCGCCAGATAGCGCCTCACCTCCGGAGCAAACCTTACCGAATGCAGCCGTGGAAGCCCGCGATCACATTGCGCCGCGGCTGCGCAGCGACGACGATCTGGTTTTTCAGGCGGCGTTCGGAGATCTCGCCCAGCTCGTGACGAGCAACCGGCCCGCTGCTGTGGCGATGGCCGAGTCTATCGCTGCGGAGTATGGAGACGCATTGGCGTCATCTGGTCCCCGGGCGAGAAGATCGCGTGCATTGGGCCGCCTGATCTGGATGGCGAAGGCCGGCAACCCGTTCGCGGCGCAGCGCGTCGCCGCATTCGAAAAAAACTATGACGAAGTCAAGCAGACGGTCGCCAAATCCATGTGGTGGGCGCGAGGTCAAGGCTCTAAACCGGAGGCGGCAACGCGCTGGATGGAGGATAGCGAGCTGCTGGCGGAAAACGGCGATCGGCCGGCCATGCTCGATCTGGCCTTCGCCATGGGACACGGGCGGGCGCTCAAGCAGGATCGCGTGACTTCCGTGGAAACCTATCTGAAGGTAATTGGCCGTTCCGATGGCAGCGATGAGGTATCAACAAGGATCCGGCAGTCTGCGGTTCGCGGACTTGCGGCCCAGCTCAATATTATCGTCGAGCAAAAGGATCAGGATGCAGCGAAGCGCCTGTTGCCCGCGCTGGAGTCGAAGGCCGATTCCGGCGCGGCTCATCTGCAATACTATTTGGGCCTGTTGAATGAGTGCGTCACGCTGCCCGCCAATCTGGATGCGGCGCGGCGGTGGTACCGCAAGGCAGGCGCTGATCCGGCATGGAAAGGTACGGCCGACGACAAGACGCGTCTGCTCGGCAGGTGGTGTCCGGGCCGCTCGAGTTAGTTAGTTTTTTTCATTTGTCGGAATTTTTTACAGTCTTGCTCACACAAGCCGTTGTAAGTCACGCGGGATTTGCAAAGCTATTGTTCTATACAACGCTTTAGCGTCCTGGTGAGTGTCAATGCGGGCAAAAATCACATTCTGAGCTGTCGGAAAATTTTACAACGCCTCCAATTTCGCTCTAGTTAAAGATGTCGGAAGTCTATGTTTTTTAATACATGTCGGTTCGCTTTACCCATCTGGCATGATATTCGCTTAAGTGCCACTTAAGTAGTTTGCAAATCCCTCCCTGGTAAGAAAACGGCGCCTTTTTGTGCCAGGGCGATCTTGCGCCCAAAGCAACGCAGACTCGCATGAGAAAAGAACGTTTGTTTACGTGGATTGGTATCGCGGTCACCATCGCTTCGGTTGCGATGGTTTACCGCGACATCGCGGTCATTACCTTTGCCGGCCACCAGAATTTTATCGCCTTCGTACAAGCGGGTACGGTGGCCCTCCTCATCACCGCCCTCGTTTATGGCAGCCTGGTGTACCTTTTCGCTCGCTCTGGTTATCTCAAGCGCCTCAGTGATACCACCCCGGTTGATCAGCTTGAAGAAGAATACTTGTCGTCCTCCTTGCTTCCGCGCCTGACGATCTTAATCCCTTCGTATAAGGAAGAACTGCGGGTACTGCGGCAAACTATTCTGTCCGCGGCCTTATGCGTATATGGAGAACGGCGCATTGTTGTGCTCATCGACGATCCGCAGACTGCAACGGGTAAGGACCGGGAGTCGTTGGAGTTAAGCCGTGATCTCGTCGCCCAGTTCAATATAAAGTTTCACACGGTTTTCACCCAGATACGCGCGGAATACGCAGAGTTTCTATCACGCGAGCAGCGCGGCATTAGCAACGACACGATTGGCGAGATGAATCGCGTTGCTACACTTTATGACTTTGTCAGCGACTTCGTTGAAGGGCTTTTGAATACCAATGTTCCAACGTCCCCTGACAAAGCTGACGAGTTCCTGAAGGCTCGAATAATCATTCCCTGCGCGGAGCGTTACCGTAAGCGCGCCACTCAGCTTCGCAAAACGACCGGTGATTTCAGAAAGGTCGCCGAGGAATTCCAGCGGTTGATGGCTCAGCTGCAATTGCATATTCAAACGTTTGAACGTAAGAAATACCGCAATCTTTCTCACGCCGCTAACAAGGCCATGAACCTAAACAGCTATATTGGCCTGCTGGGGAAGTGCTACCGCATAGTTCCCACCGATTCCCTGCCAACCCTGGAGGAATGCCCCGCCTCCCGCGCCGACTTGATCATTCCCGATGCCAAGTATTTGCTCACGCTGGACGCAGATAGCATGGTGCTGCCGGACTATCTCTTGAAGTTAGTCAATATCATGGAGCGGGACAGCCGGATTGCGGTTGCGCAAACCCCGTACTCTGCGATTCCGGGACAGGCCAGCGCGCTCGAGCGTGCCGCCGGAGCTCAAACTGATCTGCAATACATCCTGCATCAGGGCTCCACTGCCTTCAACGCCACTTTCTGGGTCGGTGCCAACGCACTGCTTCGAGTTAGCGCGCTGCGCTCCATTGTGACCACGCTGCATGAGTCCGGCAATCAAGTCCCCGTATACATTCAGGATCGTACCGTCATAGAAGATACCGGCTCAACTGTTGATTTGATCCGGCGTGGATGGCAACTACACAACCATCTGGAGCGACTGGCTTATAGCGCTACTCCGCCGGATTTCGGATCGCTCGTAATTCAGCGCAGGCGCTGGGCGAATGGCGGGCTGATCATCTTCCCTGAACTGTTGCGATATGCAGTCGATCGCGGGAGGAGACCTCGTTCGGCGGCGGAGCTATTTCTGCGCACCCACTATCTTTGTGGGCCTGCCCTGACTGGGCTGAGTGTGCTACTGCTGCTCTTACTACCTTTCGATGGAGCACTGCTAAGCGTTTGGCTGCCAGGGACCGTTCTTCCATACTACGCTCTCTATGTCCGTGATGCGAGGTCGCTGCGTTACCGGTGGAACGAGATCCTAAATGTATACACATTGAATCTCATGCTTCTTCCCATCATCTTAGCGGGAGTCTTTAGATCTGTACAGCAAGCTTTCACGGGATGTAAATCATCGTTCGGCAGAACGCCTAAGACGGACGATCGGACGGCCGTGCAGCCTTTGCATTTAATCCTGCAATTCGGACTCCTGCTGCTGGTGTTTGTTGTGGCTCTCGGTGATGCAATCGAAGGTCACACATATCTCGCTCTATTTTGGGCAGTAAATTTTTGTCTACTTGTCACCGGCTTTCCCAAATTTATTGGTGTTCGCGAGGCGTGGCGCGATCTGGCGTTCCAGATTAACTGGAGACGCAGGGCTGCCATTCTTCGCCGTGCCCTCTACTTGCGCCGTCAAATAGTCAATATCCCACAAGATGTCGTCTCGGTTGGTCCGCATTCCACCATTCCGCAGGAGACGCGGAGCGAGGCTGTCGAAAAGCCGCGCACAGTGTTGGTCAGGCAACGGTGAACTCGGCTCGCATCGCAGGCTTTGAAGGGATCCGGGCATACGCCGTTAGTCTCGTATTTCTGGTTCACTTTTTTGTTCAATATTTCAACGGCCATACGAGCGCCACGCGCATAGATTTCGACGCACACGACGTGACGCGGCCGGCAACCGCCACCGAGGCCATCGCTCACTACTTCTGGGCTTCGCATTACGGAGTCGATCTGTTTTTTCTTCTCAGCGGCTTTCTGATCTACAAAATTATCTCGAGAAAGGACTTTTCATATTTGCGGTTTCTTCGAGATCGGTTTACGAGGCTCTATCCAGCCTTTCTGCTCGCCGTTGTGGTCCATCTGATCTACATGGCGAAGTTCTGGCACCAGACATTTGACTGGTCGACGATCGCCAGCAATGTTTTCCTGTTACACGGCATCTCAGAGTGGGGTATACAGGCGATCATTATTCCGACGTGGTCCCTGACCTACGAATGGCTTTTTTACCTCGTTTTCCCAGGGGTCCTGTTGTTGCGAAAGGCTCGCTCCCGGATCTCGTGCTGGCACCTTGGGATCTTCGCACTGCTGTTATTGGCGTTCGTTGTGCTCGTTGGCTCGCATTATGTGCGATTTTTCATGTTTCTCCTCGGCGCCACTTTGGCTTGCTTGTCCGGTGAGTCCCTCCGGAAAATAGCGTTACGTCTCCCTGACTGGCTGGTCATAACGGTTTACATGGTGGGAAACCTGATCTTCGTTGCAGATCAGACGTGGTACCGTTTCATTCCGGTGTATCTCTTCACCAGCGCGGCACTGGTAATCAAGATTGCTTATGGCGATGGCGTGCTTCACAGAGCCTTCTGCTGGCAGCCGCTTCGCCATATAGGAAATGTCTCTTACAGCTTCTACCTGTTTCACGGCCTTGCAATCATCGTTGTTTGCGACCACATCGGTCCGCACATTGGTGGCTTGCCCGATATTGCCAGGCTTTTGGTCCTTTTGATCGGATCGTTCGCGCTCAGCAGCCTTGCCGCGATGGTTTCCTATGAGCTACTGGAAAAGCCGTACTTCGAGCGGAAACGCAGGACCGAACCATTCAAGGTGTCGCCTCATGCGGGCGAATCCAAGGGCATCGCGTCTACCGAAATTGTCAGGTCTCGAGCACATACTATCCAAGAACCCGGTTGAAGGCCTTACGCCGCTCCGCGGTAGTAGTAATAGTTGAGCATCCCACCGAGCGCCCGCTGTGGTGCCCTATGGCCTGGGGTTGGCTTTAGCGGGCCTCGCACGCGGCGCAACAGTTGACTTGAGACGTTCAATCAGCCAGCGCCCAACCGGGCCGGGCGGCCTGTCTGTTCGGAACAACGCTCGATAGTTGCGACAACGGATACAATCACCCCGTCGGCTGACATCTATCCGAAGCACCAGCCGATCACGCTAAGCAAACCTTCCCAAGGCAGCCATGGCCCTCGAGATCAAAATCAACGAAATCGAGACGTGGGTGGCCGCCGATGGGACCGTCATCACCATCCGCCCCATTTCCGCCGCGGACCTGGCTCTCGAGCAGGAGTTCGTGGACGGCCTCTCGGCGTCCACCGGGTATCAGCGATTCATGTCGGCCAGGCGCCCATCGCTCGAGGAGCTCAAGCGCTTGACCGACATCGACCACGAACGTGAACTCGCGCTGATCGCGACCACGCCGGTCCAGAGCAGAGAGCGTCAGATCGGCGTGGCCCGCTACGTCAAGGAGGAGTCCTCACCCGGCGACGCCGAGTTCGCGATCGTGCTGAGCGACGACTGGCAGGGACGCGGGCTAGGGACCAGGCTTCTCGTCAGTCTGCTTGTCGCCGCGAAGAGCCATGGCGTGCGACGGCTGGCCGGCACGACGATGTCGGAGAACCGCAGGATGCTGGCGCTGGGTCGCAAGTTGGGGTTCAGGCTTGCGATAGACCCCGGCTCGGCGACGATCACCAACTTGACGGTGGACCTTGCCGCGTGGCCGCCCGCAGGTGCGTCAGGTATCGACGACCGCAGGTAGGTTATCTTGCGGACCGCCCGCGGGTCTCCTATCGGCCGCCCGCGGCCAAAGCTGTGTCTACGATCGCCTGCGCTTCATCTGCGATGCGGCGCAGATGTTGCTCGCCGCGAAAGCTCTCCACATAGATCTTGTAAATATTCTCCGTGCCGGAGGGACGCGCAGCGAACCATCCATTCTCGGCGATCACTTTCAACCCGCCGATGGGAGCGTCATTGCCGGGTGCGTGGCTGAGTATGCTCAAGATCCTTTCGCCGGCCAGCTCCTTCGTTAGCACCCGCTGCGGCGAGAGTCCCGACAGGATTCGTTTTTGCTCTGGGGTCGCGGGCGCCTCAACCCGGTCGGAGAGGCACTCGCCGAACTCGCGCGTAAGCTCGCGGTAGATCTCGCCGGGGTCGCGGCCCATCCGCGCTGTGATTTCCGCGGAGAGCAGTGCCGGGACGATTCCATCCTTGTCTGTCGTCCAGACGGCGCCATCGAGGCGCAGGAAAGTTGCGCCGGCACTCTCTTCGCCGCCGAAGCCGAGCGAGCCGTCGAACAGGCCTTCAACGTACCACTTGAAGCCGACTGGCACCTCGTAAACTTTCCGGCAAAGCTTTGCGACCACGCGATCGATCATCTGCGTGCTCACCACGGTCTTGCCGACTGCGGCTTGCTTGCCCCACTGTGGCCGATTCTGAAACAGGTAGTGGATGGCCACTGCAAGATAGTGATTTGGCGGGAGCAATCCCGCGCTGCGGGTGACAATCCCATGCCGGTCGTGATCGGTATCGCATGCGAAGGCGATGTTGAAGCGATCCTTCAAGTCCACCAGATTACGCATCGCGTAAGACGAGGATGGATCCATGCGAATTTGTCCGTCCCAATCAACCGTCATGAAACGGAACGTCGGATCGACTTCCTCGTTCACAACGGTGAGGTCAAGGCCGTAGCGCTCGGCAATCGCAGCCCAGTAGTGGACGCCCGCGCCGCCGAGCGGATCCACACCCATGCCGATTTTGGCGCCACGAATCGCATCCATATCGAGTACATTGCCGAGATCGCCCACGTAGGCGTTGAGAAAGTCGTGGCGGTGGGTGGTATTGGAGCGCAGGGCCTTTTCGTAGGGAATTCTTTGTACGCCTTGCAAACCGTTTTTCAGAAACTCATTGGCCCTGGCTTCGACCCAGCCGGTCACGCCTACATCCGCCGGCCCGCCGTTAGGCGGGTTGTACTTGAAGCCGCCATTGTCGGGCGGGTTGTGCGAGGGCGTGACGACTATGCCATCCGCTAAGCTCGCGGGGCGCCCGCGATTGTAGGAGAGTATGGCGTGAGAAACCGCGGGAGTCGGTGTGTATTCGTCGTGCTCCGCGAGCATAACATCCACGCCGTTGGCCGCCAGCACTTCGAGCGCGCTGGCACAAGCCGGCACAGACAGCGCGTGCGTGTCAATGCCGAGGAACAGCGGGCCGCCGATGCCCTGCCGCTTGCGGTAATCACAAATCGCCTGGCTGACGGCGAGAACATGCCATTGGTTGAAAGTATTTTCAAAGGCGGAGCCACGATGCCCCGAGGTGCCGAACGCAACCCGCTGCTCCTGCACTGAAGAATCAGGCACGTCACTGTAGTAGGCCGTTACCAGTCTGGGCACGTCGACCAGCATTGCTGGCGTGGCCGGCTTGCCTGCCAGAGGGCTTACTTTTGGACGCGCATCTTCTGCGTTACTCATTCGGCACGGCGCCCGTAATATGCAAGAACCCGGGCTCCAACCTGCCTACGTCTGCCTGACCGGGAGCTTCCAGTCAGGCCGGATGAAATGGCACGTGTAACCGTTCGGGTAACGTTCCAGGTAGTCCTGGTGCTCAGGCTCCGCCTGCCAAAACGCACCGGCCGGAGCAACTTCGGTCACAACCTTGCCCGGCCACAGGCCTGAGGCTTCAACGTCTGCGATCGTGTCTTCAGCGATGTGCCTTTGTTCGTCATTTGTGTAGAAGATGGCAGATCGATAGCTCATCCCCGTGTCATTGCCTTGACGATCACGCGTGGTCGGGTCGTGGATCTGGAAGAAGAACTCGAGCAGCCTCCGGTAGCTGATCTTTGCGGGATCAAAGGTAATCTCAATAGCTTCGGCGTGGTTGCCGTGATTGCGGTAGGTCGCGTTCGGTACGTCCCCGCCCGTATAACCCACCCGGGTTGATATCACGCCGGGATAGCGACGGAGCAAGTCTTGCATGCCCCAGAAGCAGCCACCGGCAAGAACGGCACGTTCGTGGCTCATTCGACATCCTCCACTTGGTCCAGATAAGCCCCGTAGCCTTCGGCTTCCATGTCGTCGCGATGGATGAACCGCAGCGAGGCCGAGTTGATGCAATAGCGCAAGCCGCCCCGGTCCGCCGGACCATCGGGAAAGACGTGCCCCAGGTGGCTGTCGCCGAAAGTCGAACGCACCTCGGTCCGGATCATACCGTGTGAAGTGTCTCGCAACTCGTTGACGTTGGCAGGTTCAATCGGCTTCGTGAAGCTTGGCCAACCGCACCCCGATTCGAACTTGTCGGACGAAGCGAAGAGCGGCTCGCCCGATACGATGTCCACGTAGATGCCCGGCTCCTTATTATCGAGATATTCGCCGCTTCCGGGGGCCTCCGTGCCGCCTTGCTGCGTCACGCGGTGCTGCTCCGGCGTAAGCCTCGAGACCGCCTCAGGGTTCTTTTGATATTTAGACATCTCCCAACTCCTCGAGCCGATGGCGTACGTAGCGCAACCTGGTCTGCTTTGGTCAAAGCCCTACGATCAAAGCTTGCAAATCCCGGACGACTGTACCACGGTTCAGGAAAGAAAGATGACACGACGAGTTGGTGGTTTCCGGCCTGTGAATAAACAGGTCGGTGGCTCACCGCTCTTACTCGCTGGGATGCCCGGATTGTTGCTGTTGCGGCGCCGCGGGATGGCCAATCAACGGCTCAACGCCGCTGGATGACCAACCAACGGCTCAACGGGTTGACGCGCCGGCGTTCATCTTGTCATGCTGCTACGGCTGGCTGCTGGGCCGCACCTTCATCCATCACGTAACGCTTATCCTGGGCCGCCTGAGCGTAAGCCCCTGCTGGCGCACCCGCTAAGCGCGCCGATCGACTCCGACGCGCTAGCGGTCGCGCACATCACCGGCGCGAAATATTTTTACGCCGGCACCGCCGCCGATCTGCGGATGGTCTAGAGCGCTACAGCCACTGCCCTCTTACCCATACCCAGTTGTTGCCGGCGAAGGTCCAATGGCCAGGCACCCAGCGCGCGCCAGCAACAGGCGGGGCGGGAGTCACTTCTTGGACTGGAGCCGGGATCGGACGGACTGCCCCGGCTACCCACTGACCCGGTCTCCAGTTCCACCTGCCGTCTCGCCATTCATAGTGTCCGGCGACCCAACTATAACCGGTCACCGCCGGCGCAGGCGGGATGGTTTCCGCCGGAACCGCAGGCGGCTGCACAACCACCACGCGTTCGCGTTCGACGGCAGGCTGTTGCTGGACCACTACGCGTTCGCGTTCGACGACGGGCTGCTGCTGGACGATCGGTTGTTCGCGCACGACCTCACGCGAGAAGCACGCCGCTACCGTTGCGAGAGCACCCACCGACGCGAATTTCCACACAATATTCATGACCACTCCTTTCCTCGTGACGCGGGCCGCTATAATAAACCCGCGTTCTGTTTCGACCGAGGCCCGTTGCCACGAGTTCGCAGGATCGTTGTAGGGGTAACACGACACCCGTCGCTGTTAGGCGACAGCCGCTAGTAGCCACCGTCATTGCTGGACGACAGCGCGGCTACTACGAGTGTGTTGGCGCGGATCGAAATTGCGCACCACAATTAGTAAAAAAATGTGAGCAAGGACGAATCGCGAACCGTTCGGCGCCGGCCGTCTCCGAACGCGCCACCCGGCACGTGCGTCGTGAGATTTGAACTCACGCCACCGGCAACTCATGCCGCTCTAGATTGATTCGTCTATCCCGAGACCGGGAGGCATCCCACCAGCGCCTGCGCATGCGCCGAGATGTCGGATTTGCATTCGGGAAAGTAGCCGTTCCCCTTGGTCCACCAGGTCACGTAGCGCCCGAATTGGCGTCGCGTCGATTTGACGGCGAAACCGTTGTCGTTCGTATCCGTAGCGGAACGCTCGCGGAGCAGGTTCAGTGCGGTTCCCGCGCTCGTGAGATCAAATCCTTCAGACGCGAGCGCCTCCAAGAGAATCGTTTCGGCTAGCGTCCCCCAGGCCCAGTACTCCTTCTGATTCTCATCGCACGCATTTTGGGCGACGCGTCGGACAAACATCAGCTCCATGGGATCGGCGATACGCCCAGTCAGCGCAGCCTCCAATGCGAGCTTTTGAATGCCGTGCCAGTGCCACGACAAGTTCCGCCGGTAGGTTGCCGAATACCACTTGAGCGAATCCTCGAGGGCCGCTCTGCTGAGGCTATTCAACCGGTCCCTCTCCTCCGGAAAGCGCCTGGCCTGCACGAAACGCAACTCCGCGAGACTCTTGCTTCCGCTTGCCAGGAGCCCGGCGCACTCCGCCTCCAATCCCCTGTCCTGATCGCCACTCAGCGCTTCTTTCCGGCCCTGGAGCTGCATGATCCGGTCGCGGAGCCGACTCTCGATCTTATCGAACGTGTCGCGCGGGGGCGGACTTTCCCCGAAGAGAGGCTCGGCGTCCTTCCGGGCGGCTTCCAGCATGTGCAGCTGCACGCGCAAGCCGAACGCCCCGAGATGTCGCGAGTACCCCTCCGCCGGCAAACGAACGTAGCCGACGAGGCTCAACCAGTCATGTCGCCGTTCGTCGACTTGTCGGGCCTCTTCCCTGAGCGCGACCCGTGCCGCATGCAGAGCGATCCGCACGTCCGCCCCTGACAGCAGGCGCTGATAGAACTCCCGGGTCAGCGTGACCGAACCGGGCTTCGTCAACGGAAACTGCGATGCCACGACCACCGGGATGCCATTCCGGTGCAACGTTTCGACCAGGCTGGAGTTTCCAAGCTCCGGGCCCGAACTGGCACTGTCGCAAGCCGCGAGCGTCACGACCAGTGGGTGATCCTTGTCCGGTTTGAGCGCGTCGGCGACCGCCTTCGGTGACGCCGCGTCCGTGTCGGCTCTGCCCAATCGCAGTCCCCATTCGCTCTCATGCTCCTCCATGTCCTCCTCGGCCACCCTCGCGCCATGCGCGAGGATGTGGATGTAGCTGAAGTTCGCGAGCTTCCGGGCCTCCTCGAGCGCCTCCACCGAGTCGATCTCGCGAACGAACAGCAGCTTCCTCTTCTCGAAATCCTGAGGATTTCCCCACGGTGCCAGGGCCTCACACAAAGCCAGGCGATGCTGATCGATCAGGTCCTGAGACAGGTCGTGATCCACCTGCGCGTGGACAAACAAGACCGACGGCACTTCAGGCCACGGCGGCACCGCATAGGAAAACTCCGATCTGATCCGGCGCGTCAGGATCATCCCCTTGTCGGGTGATTCGAGGTAGGTGCCGGACTCGTTCGCGTAGATCGCCTCGAACGGATAAGCGCGCAACTCGGACGCATGGGTCACGATGTCGACCTGATGCAGTACCGCCCTTCCATCCGGGAAGATTCGCGACTCCGGAAGAAACCAGTCCGCCTCCCCGCCAAGCAGCTTTTGCGCAGCCGTCTCGGACTCGGTCGTGCGGTTGGGTCGGTATCTCAACTGATTCAGGCTGCGCCGCAAGTTCTTAGGGTCGATCCGGACGGGAACTTGATCCGCCGCCTTCTGGTAACCACAAGTCCGGATGTACTTGCTGTCCATCGTCAGGGCGCCGGGCTCATCGCCGAAGCGAAAAAACTCGATCGTCGTGGATCCGATGTCTGCCGGCATGCGGAGCCTCCCTTCCAAATCACTCCACGGTAATCACGAGCGGACCGTCCCCGCCCTCGTTGTAGATCGCGGAATAGTTATGCTTCTCCTGCAGCGTCTGCGCCTTCCATTTCTTATTGAACTCGCTCAAATAGTTGAAGTAAAGCGTTACGGGACGACCGCCGGCGGCATCGATGATGCGGGCAATCGCCTCCTCGTCCGGATGCTTGAACTGGGCGCCACTGGTGCTGAATAGAAAACGCGGACTGTCGATCAGGCTCACGAGTTCTTCGTCGGTGTTGTTTTTGCTGCCGTGGTGGGCGACTTTCACGGCGTCGACCTTGAGGCGTTTCGCGCCGCGCTCATCCAGCAGCCGTTTCAATGACGCGGTCACCGCGTCCGGATGCGCATCTGCGAGGAACAGGCAACTCCCGGCGGCGTGCTCGGCGAGAAACGCGATGCTCGAGCCGTTGGCCGCAGCGTGGTCGGCCTTGAACTGCCGCGTGAGGATCGTGGCAATACTCGAATTGCTGCTGCTCAACAGCCCTTCGTCCGGCAGGTACTTCTTCGTTGCGCTGAGCTCCTCCCACGCGGCATCCACGTCGCCGGGCTTGATGCCGGTCGCTTTGAGGTCCTTGCGCCAGGCTTCTCGCATCTTGTCGAGCTTCGACGGTGTCGGCGACAGGAGCGTGAGCTTCATCCCGCCAGCGAGGGACACCACCGGTAGCGCCCCCTTCGGCGGCACGACGACGGCCCCCTTGAACGCGCCGTTCCAGGCACCCGGCGGGAGGCGATGCTGCAAGAGCGCACTGAAGAACTCACCCTGGCGGCCGCCGAGCGTATCTTCTTCCTCCATATGACGCCAACCGTTGAACCAGACGTCCTTCACTTGGAATGGCCACTGCTTCGCCGGTTCCGCAAAGAGGCGCACCATGCCCTCGATGTGGTCGGTATCCACATGAGAGAGCACAATCAATTCGAAGAAGCGCTCATCGGTGGGAATTGCGGCGATGCGAGTCGCCAATGCGTCATATGCCCCGATCGGTCCGCCATCAATGAGCATGCGGTGTTTGCCGTTCGCTCCGCCCCACTCGACGAATAGACAATCCCCGTGCAGCGCCTTGCCCATCTCGATCCGCAGGAAATCCGAATTCATTGCTTGCTCCTTCGCTTCGTCGAGGGCTGCTTCGGAACCGGTTAGCCCGTTACCGGTACACGCATGAACCGCAATCTTACCGATTGCGGGCGCGCTCGCAACGCACCCAGTTGCTTGCCATCGCACGCCATGCCAGCGCTGCTTGCGGATGAGAATTGCGGGTGAGTCGAAACTGAACCAGGGAACATATTAGCCTGGATCTCGAGCAGGGTACCGGCCTAGGCTGAAAGGATTAGTCCTGCCTATGACGCCGCCATGCCGGACACTTCGGGGCGAGCGCGTAGAGGATGGCAGGAAGAAGGCCGAGCCACGGGAGTCTCGCACGCACTCCGCTCCTCTCGCGAACGTCTTGGCGGCTGCCGGGCGCAACCCGGGCAGTTAGCGATCATAGAGGTCCCGCAGCTTCACCCACGTCATCGTGTGGGGCAGGTCGGCCTCGTCGCGGCCCTTGGGGACGAGGTCGAGGTAGTGGTACGCCGTGTTCATCATGTCGATCCCGCGCCCATAGGTCGAATACGTGCGAAAGATCGCGCCGCTCTCATCCTTCGCGAACACGCTGATGCCGGGCATGTCCGAAGGGGCGAAGTTGTTGAGGACGGAACCCCCGCTCCCTGATCGAGGACAACTTGCCGAAGTTGTAGGTGGCGTCGCCGCGGGCCAGGGCTTCGGGTTGGATAAATGGAGCCGGGTTCACATTTCCCGAAAAGGGGACCCCCGCGGGTCCGATTTCCTTCAGAGCCGAAGATTGGGTTACGTCCGGAACTTTCAGGTTCATTGATATCTACGATCCAGAATATCAAAAGATCTTCACCTTGCACGAAGCACCCAAGGCTTGGAACTATTTTGGCCAGAGTTAACCTCCGCTCGATTCAAAACGCCATGAAGATGAAGCTGGGCGAAGTACCCGGCTTCCACACGTAGTTTTGGGGCCCCTGGCAGGCCTGACCCTACTTCTGCGCACTACGTTCGCCATCCGCAGCCATCTCGGCGACGACGCGGCGCACATCGCTGGGCAGGAATGGCTTCTCGATCACGGGACGCCCGCTCTCGGCGGCAAACTCGCGCAACGTCGAGGTTAGCGTATCCCCGGTCACAAAGACAACGCGCCGGGCCCGATCAGGCCAGCGCCGTTCGATCTCCTGATACAGCGCCCGTCCATCGAGGTCCGGCATGCGGATATCGGTGAGGATCACATCATAGTGCTCTGCTGCCATCCGCTCCAACGCTTCCCGCCCGGAGCTGACGGTGATCACCCGATGCTGCGCTTCGATCAGGATCTCGGCCAGCGTTTCGCGGATCTCCGCCTCGTCGTCGACGATGAGCATCTTACGCCGCTTCGCGCTGGCCTCGCTGGAGGGCCCGGCATCGACCCCGGTCGCGTCCACGGTGCCAGCGGGAAGCGCAATGGTAAATACGGATCCTCCCTCGACGGGACAATCGACTGTGAGCGTGCCGCCATGGGCGTCGACGATGCCGAAACTCACCGCCAAACCGACGCCCGTGCCGATGCCTGTGGGCTTGGTGGTGAAATAGGGCTCGAAGACCCGCGCGCGAAGGTGCTCGGGAATGCCGGGGCCGTTGTCCGCGACGCGTGATCGCGGATCAGGTTGGTGACCGGCTCGAAACGGCTGGTCACGCGTATCCGGCGCGGCGCTGCCTGGTCCTGCAAGGCCTGCTGCGCGTTGATGATCAAGTTCAGCAGCACTTGATGGAGCTGGTCGGCATCGGCGAGTATCGGCGGAATGTTCTTGGCGAGATCAAGCGTCACTTCGATGCTGCTGGTGCGAACGGCATAGCCGGTCATGTCGAGCACCGCCGACACGACGTCGTTGATCGCCACCGGACCGCGCTCGGGTTCCTGTTGCCGGGCCATGGCGAGGAACGTTCGCACGATGCGCGCGCAGCGTTCGGCGGCGGTGCGTATCTTGAGTGCTGCGGCCTGCGTCGCCGGATACCCTTGTTCCTCGAGCAAGACCGCCCGCGCCACAACCACGGAAAGCGGATTGTTGAGCTCATGGGCGACGCCCGCCAGCAGCGAACCGAGCGCGGCAAGTTTTTCCCGTTGATACAGCGATTCCCGCTGTCGTGCCAGCTCTTCCGCGGAGCGCTTCTTCTCGGTGATGTCATGCGCGATGGTCAGCACATGAGGCTTTCCTTGATACTGCATCGGGATCCCGTGCACCTCGAGTTCCAAGCACGGAACCATCCCTGCGCAGCTCCGTCACCTCCGGAGTGCAGCGATTCACCCGCGGCTACCGCCCGGAGAAACTCGCGGGTGATACGACGGGCCCGCGCGAGTGCCCGGCGGCAATGTGGAGGACTCGCCGTCGCCATAGCCGTACATCCGCCAGAGCGCCGGATTGGTAGTCCACGATCTCGCCTGCGGCATTCCACAGCGCCAGTCCGTCGATCGATGCATTGAATATGGCGTGATACTGTTCCTCGCTCGCCCGTAACGCCGCCTCGGCCTTCTTGCGGCCGGTAATGTCGCGTGCGATCGCCAGTATTCGATCCTGTCCGCCGATGGTTGACGCGCTTAAGGAACACCTCATGCCAGCGCAAAACGCCAGTCCTTGCTTCTGCCGTGCCATTCGATGCGCAGTTGCTCCCCGGCAGCCGCACGTGCGATCAGCTCCATGGCGTCTTGCTGGGTATAGGGGCGCTCGCCGGTACCCGAGCATGCCGACGTCGATCTGCCGGAACTCCTCGCGGGTGTAGCCAAAGGTGGCGCAGGCTTTGGGATTGACATCCACGATGGCGCCGGTTTCGATGTCATGCACGAAAATGGAGTCCTCGGCGGCGTCAAAAATCGCCCGATGGCTTGCCTCCGACACCCGCAGCGCCTCGTCGGAGCGCTTGCGCTCGGTTATGTCGGTGGCAATACCGCAAACGGCATAGGCGACCCCGTTCGCATCATGCAAGGGGAATTTGATCGAGATGTAGGTATGCAAGCCATCGTCCAGCGGCACTGTTTCCTCGAACTCGATAGGTGCATTGCGCTGCAGTACTAGCCGGTCGTTGGCACGAAATGCCTGCGCGATCTCCTCGGGAAGTATCTCGCGGTCGGTCCTTCCCGCCACCTCCGTCTGGCGCAGATGGAACAGGCGCTCGAATTGCCGATTGACGAACATGAACCGGCCTTCCGTGTCCTTGACGAAAACCACGGCCGTGGTGTTATTGAGGATTTGCTGCAGGCACGCTTCGCTGTTTTCCAGCGCCTGCTGCACGCGCGCCCGTTCGGCGATATCACTGCGCAGCCGCGTTTGGGTGTCGGCGACTTCGAGCGCCATGGAATCAAAAGCGCGACTCAGCCGGCCGAGTTCATCGCTCCCTCTTAGGCCGCTGCGGGCAGCGAGATTTCCCGCTGAGAGTTGTTCGGCCGCGCGCACCAGACGCGCGGTGCGCCGAGTCAGGAGAAAATGAAACACCAGCCACATGGCGAGTGCAAGCGCAGTCACCCATCCAGCCCAGTAGAGCGATTGTTGAAGAACCTGTGCGCGAGCTTCCTCCTTGTACCGCTCGAGATCATAGGCTAGAAACAAGGTGCCGGTTCGAGAGGAACGCAGCTCCTCACGGTCACCGCCCATCAGGATACCGGCGTAACCGAGCAACTCGTTGCCGTTCGGGTCGATAGTCATTCCCGCACGACGTTCGCGAATGGCCCCGGCTGTCTGGTTGAGATCGAGCTTCGGGAACACTTCCGCTATTTGCCGCCCCAGCCAGGCACGTCGCGTCGCGGCGATGACTGCGTTCCGGTCATCCGTCAGCGCGGCGAGAACGACATCGTGGTTGTGCGCCAGCACCGCGATCTCGTGTTGCGCAGCCGCCAGATCGCCCTTGAGTAATAGATACTCCAAGGTGCTTTGCAACCGAGACATCTCCTGGGCCCACCGCTTGCGGCTATCCTCCTCCGCCGCGCGTTCGGCCTGAGGCACATGATAGAGCAGGTTCACGGCGCTCAGCGTCGCCGCAAAACCCAGCAGAATGAGCGGGACGGTGACTTTGAGCGATGTCGGGATGCGGAAGGTCACGGCGGCAGGCTCACTAGCGGGTCCGGTGCGAACACTCGTTCGATTTCGAGCCCGGAGCGCAGCAGCTTTGCTTCCAGCATCAGGCCGATGAGCCGGCGCCCGGTCACGGCCAACTGCGGGGAAAGCCCACCGATCATCGTGAGGTTTTCCTCCCGGGACGGAATATGCAGGCCCTGCAGAGCCTGCGAGGTACTCCTCGCCGGTCGTCTGCTGGCGTATGCCCATGCGTTGCGCCGCGTCCCCGGGCTGGCGGTTCATGTAGTCGATCGCGCTAAACCAGCCGTTGAGCAATGCTTGAATCGCCTTGGGCTGCTTCTCGAGGACGGTCGCACGCACTGCCATGAGATCGACTATCTCGCCCGGAATCTGAGTGCTATCGAACAGAGTCGCGGCACCGGCTCGAAGGAACTGCGCGCGATACGGGTCAAACGTGACGGCGCCATCCACCAGACCGTTCTCGAACGCACTCGGTTGCTCGTTCGACTCCAGGTGTACAACGTTGACATCGCTCGCCTGCATACCATTGAGGGCCAGAGCCCGGCTCAACACGAATGCGCCAAGGGCGCTGCTTTCCACGGCAATCCGTCTGCCTTTGAGGTCGCTGCATTGTCCGCATGCCGGGACGACCTACGACCACATCAGCCCCGTGGGACACGTCCACCACCAGGATGATCCGCGGCTGCAACCCATCCACAACGAGGCCGAACAACTCATCCAGGCTGATCACCATGCCATCGATGGCTTCGTTGCGATAAGCGCGGAGGACTTCGCTCGCCGACGGATACTCCACAAGCTGGACCGCCTTGGGGTTCAGATGACCCAGCTCCCGCGCCAGGTAAAGCGGTTCGCTTCCTATCCAGACATTGGTACCGATACGCAGCGCAGATTCCGGCTCGCGCACACAACCAATCAGCGGGAGCACAAGCGCAAGGCATGCAAGAAGGCACAGGTGTTTTCTCGTGCGCAGCCATGTCTTCATTTCGTTCTCACCCCCCATCCGGAACGAAGATGTAACCCTCGTTGCGTATGGTTTTGATGTACCTGCGGGTGCGCGGGGTCGGGTTCGATCTTCTTGCGCAACCGCATGATGCGAATATCTACGCTGCGATCGAATGGATCCCAATCACTCTGTTGGCCGAGACTCAAGATGCGTTCGCGCGAAAGGGCCTGGCTGGGATGCTCCGCAAACGCCTTCAGCAGATCGAACTCGAGGGGGGACATGGGCACTTCTCCACCCGCCTTGTCGGTGAGCCGATGTGCGGCGAGGTCAAGTACGCAGCGCCCGATTCGCACCCGCTCGCCTCCGAGATCGGCACGCCCCGCAGGCGAGGTGCGACGCAGGACGCTCTTCACGCGGGCTAGCAGCTCGCGCGGGTCGAAGGGCTTGGCAATGTAGTCGTCCGCACCCATCTCGAGCCCGACTATGCGGTCTACCACGGTTCCGGCGGCAGTCAGCATGAGAACAGCGGTTCTCGCGTAGCACTCGCGCAAATGCCGCGCGAGACTCAGGCCGTCCTCGCCCGGCATTTGGATGTCTACCAGCGCCAGGTCGATGGGCTGCTGCGCGATAAGCGACCGCGCGGCATCGGCGCTCTCGGCACCGACCGCCGTGTAGCCATGGGCCATGAAGTATTCCTCCAGCGCCTCGCGTACGTCCGGCTCGTCATCGACGATCAGGATTGTGGCGTTCTGAATCATGGCGGCTTGCCCCTCCTGGGCCGGGCGGAATTGCGGGCGATTGAGCTCGCGGCGGGCTGGTGGGCAAGCAGATGATACAGGTACAGCGTCGTGGTGCGCTGAGGTACCGGGCGGATGAAACAAACGAAACAAAAATGGCTTCCCGTTGAAACTCGCCTGAAGCACCCGCCCGCTAGACTGCGCGGCACTCCTGTCCAACACCCACCAGCGACCGGAAGGAACACAATCCATGCACTGGCATCGGCACGGCAAGACCCCAGGCGACGTCGCGCGCAAAGCCCCGGGTTACAGGCTCGCCGCCTGCCTCGTGACTGCGATTGGGCTCGTTGCTGTCTTCGGGCTTGGCATGGTGCTGACGGCCGGCAGCGCACGACCGAATCGGCTGCCGAGCGCTGCGGCACCGCCCGCCGCCCCGGATGTATCGCGATTCATTTTGAACGCCCTCCTCGCGCCGGCGCTCGACGGAGATGGCATGCCACTGCGCTGGGTAGATCCGCGACCGATATTGCATTGCGGGCCGAATACCGCGGTGCGCGTCAACCGCGGGCCACTCGTGGCCGGTGCACTGGTGCCCGACATGCCATTCGAGCTCGATTGGCTGACGGATGGATGTCGCCCTTTCGGTGTGCACGGACCCCGGTTCGACGGACGGGTCAAGCTGACGGTCTTCAGGGAGGATTGGGGATTCAGCGCCATGGTCGAACCATCGGGCTTGCGCATCACATCGGCGGGAAACGTGACCACGTGTACCCAGCCCGGCGCAGCGTGGCTGCCGCAAACGATCAACCTCGACGGGTCCTTCGTGCCGACGGTTGGAGACGCAGAGCGGGCGCTGCGATGCCGCTAACCATTTCAGTCCTGGAGAGCTGGACGTGGCCGCGGCCCATTTATGAATGCAACTCCAACAAGACCGATCCCATCAGAACTTCGGGCACTGGCGTCTTCGGTCGGACGCAAAACATCTAGCGCGTGCGCACTGCCGGCGGCAAAGCTCCTGCCCAAGGTTGCACCCGGGAACAGGCGGGAAAGGAGGCTCGGATGCCCTACAAAGCAACGTACTACTTGTATGCTTCGCGGCGATGACTGAGCAAGACCGTCGGGAGGAGAAAACCCTGTCCGTGCCAGGAACTCGAGCATCGCGTTATTCTCGCATCGTCGGCTTGGCGACACTTGCCGTCGTCGCGGCCGTCATCGCCGCCCACTTCGGATCGCGCGTGGAACTGCATTGGTTCACCGCATACGTCCCCCCGGAAATCCTACCAAGATGGATGGTGATCTCGGTCATCATCTTCCTTGCTGCGGTGCTCTCCAGCACGGTCGGCTTCGCGTTCTCCGCCATCGCAGGGGCGATGATCCTGCACTATGTGTCCAATGGCGTTGAGGCCGTGCAGATCATGATGATCGCCTCAATCGGCATTCAAGCTTATAGCGTGGCAGGGCTTTCGCAATCGATCCACTGGTCTCGGTGCGCACCATTCATTCTCGGCGGCGTCGCCGCGCTGCCGATTGGGATCTTTCTACTTCTGAACCTTCAGCCGCGGACTTACGTGTTGGCGATGGGTGCAGCGCTGGTCGCATACGGCCTATACATGCTGCTGAGGCAGTCAGTTCTGATCAAGAGCGGCCACCGTCCCGCGGCCGACGCGCTCGTCGGCGCACTGGGCGGAATTACCGGTCCGCTTGCAGCATTCCCTGGCGCCTGCGTGACGATCTGGTGCGCCATGCGCGGATGGAACAAGGTCGCGCAAAGGGCCGTCTATCAACCTTACATCCTCATCATGCAGATCATCGCCTTTGGCACCTTATACCTGCTGCAGCAGAGCACGCCCGATCCAGCGCTGTTCGCCTATGCTGTTCCAGGGTTTGCAGGCGCCATCATTGGACTGCGCGTCTTCCACTCGGCGACTGAACTGCAGTTTCAGCGAATGATAAATGTGGCACTCGTCGTTTCTGGCATCGCACTCGTCCTCAAATAAGGAGACAACAGAAAATGACCAGTCGCTATCTCGAGGACTTTGCCGTGGGTCAGACCTTCGGCTCCGGGGCTCTCAAGATCGACGAGGAGCGAATCAAGCTTTTCGCCACTGAATTTGATCCGCAGCCCTTCCACATCGACGAAGAGACGGCGCGCGACACACTGTTCGGCGGACTGGCCGCGAGCGGTTGGCACACCGCCGCACTTACGATGCGGCTTCTGGTCGAGAGCGAGCTCAAGCCCGCAGGCGGCATCATCGGCGCGGGCCTGGACGAATTGCGCTGGCCCAAACCCGTGCGAGCCGGCGATGAGTTGCATGTTGAGGGCGAAATACTCGAAGTGCGCCCTTCAAAATCGCGTCCGCAGCAGGGATTGATCAGGGTTAAGACGACCACCCTTAACCAGAACGGTGACACGGTCCAAGTCTTCATTGGCAACGGTCATCGTGCCGCGCCGCCCCGCAACAGAGAAAGCCTGACTTGCGCCAGCGAGGAGCTGAGCCCGGCGCGCCTTGCCGCTGCGGGAAGATAAATAGGGCCGGGTTCACATTCCCCGAAAAAGGGGACCCGGCCCCATTTACATAATTATTCTTGCTGCTGTGGTTGGCGAGAAACTTTACGAGGCCATAGCGCGAATCCGAGCGCCAACACCACTGATGCGACGGCGAGCGGGCCGAGGACGGACAGCGCCAAACTCGCCATGCCAACCGTGACGCCGAACGCCGATAGGTAGGCGACCAGGCACAACGGACACTTCGGGGCGAGCGCGTAGAGGATGGCAGGAAGAAGTCCGAGCCACGGGAGTTTCGCACGCACTCCGCTCCTCTCGCGAACGTCAGGCGCTGCCGGCGCGCAACCCGGGCAGTTAGCGATCATAGAGATCTCGCAGCTTCACCCACGTCATCGTGTGGGGCAGGTCGGCCTCGTCGCGGCCCTTGGGAACGAGATCGAGGTAGTGGTACGCCGTGTTCATCATGTCGATCCCGCGGCCATAGGTCGAATAAGTGCGAAAGACCGCGCCGCTCTCGTCTTTCGCGAACACGCTGATGCCGGGCATGTCCGAAGGGGCGAAGTTGGGGATGACGGAACCCTTGGTCCTCAGCGAGGACAGCTTGCCGAAGTTGTGGTTGGCATCGCCACGAGCCAGAGTTTCGGGCTTGAACGAGACCTCGAAGTCGTAGTTGAAATCGCTCCCGTTCGAGGATACCCACTTGAAAGTCCAGCCGAGGCGCCGGGCGAAGGCTTGCAGCTTGGCGAACGGCGCGCGCGAGATGGCGGCGAAGGCGACGTCGCGCTGACGGAGATGGGCCGTGATGCCGTTGAAGTTGTCGGCCCAGAACGAGCAGCTCTTGCAGCCGACTTCCCACTCGGGCGCGAACATGAAGTGGTAGACGACGAGCTGGCTTCGGTCGCCGAAGAGCTGCGCCAGCGTCTCCCGGCCGTCCGGCCCGTCGAACGTGTAGACCTTGTCGATGCGCAGCCACGGGAGCGCTCGGCGCTCGGTGCTCAGCTGGTCGCGCAGGCGGGTAAACTCCTTCTCTTTCGCCAGGAGGCGCTTTCTTGCCTCCACCCATTCGCCCTTCGAAACGACTTCATGCGTTGTCATGGCATCTCCTTCTGTTGTGTTTGTCGACCACCCATAGCCTAGCTCGCGGTTCTCTCGACGGATCGTTGAAATAGATACGAACCACCTGAGTGTCACTATCCGAACCGGACGTAAGAACGCGTTGAACTCAACCCCGCAAGCGCAAGACCTTCGTTGGTGGTGCGTCAGTCCGGCCCGTCGCCGCTGATATGGGTGTCGTTCGGGTTGGGGCTACCTTTCCGGGTTTCCACAAGCGACTTCAAGCTCATCAGATAAATCGCCCACTTGGTGCTGCAGTGGTGCATGAATTCCACCGGCTCCTTCCAATCCTGGTGCTTGAAGAGGACGATGGCATGGTCGCCTGCTTGCTTGAGATCAAAGCTTATCCTGGTGCCGATCCATTCTTGTGGCCCGTCGACCACTTGCCATAGCACACGCTTGGCGGGCTGAAGCTCCAGAACCTTCATGTCGAAGCCGCCGATCTCGGAGCCGCCGGCGCTGAAGCGGAACTTGAGCAATCCGCCGACCTTGCTTTCCCCTTGCGTGTTGTTCGTCCACCAGGCGGCAAGACCTTCGCGCGTGGCCAATGCCTTATAGACTTCATCCAGGGACGATTTGATTCCGACTCGATGCAGAATATCCATTGCCGTTCTCCTTACTGGTTGGTTGTGTTGATGGAACGGTCACAGGTTAGCTTTCAGCGACGGCGAACTGTGAGTAACAACTGTGACGCGTTTCGGTAGGATGCGACATGGATTCGCTCGTCACGGCGGCAGCGAGGGCACTCCAGGCAGGCGACCCCCTGGGGGCGCTCAAGCGGATCGCGCTTCGGGACGACGCGCCCGCGCTCGCCCTGCGCGGGATCGCCATGGCCCAGCTCGGCGAGCTTGCGAAGGCGAGGGTGCTACTGCGGCGCGCGGCGCGCGCGTTCGGCCCGAAAGAGCGCGTTGAGCGCGCGCGATGCGTCACGGCCGAAGCCGAAGTAGCGCTCGTATCGCGCGACCTCCGCGGGCCGACGCACGCGCTCGATGAAGCCCGGCGCACGTTCGGCGCCCTGGGAGATCGTGACAACGAGCTTCACGCCGCTCTCCTTCAGATCCGCCGGCTGCTCCTGATCGGCCGGGTGACCAAAGCGGGCGGCGCGCTCGACAAGCTGGACTTGCGCGCGGCTCCGGCCATGTTGATGGCGCGGGGCGAGCTCGTCGCGTTCGAGATCGCGCTGCGCCGCGGCCACACCGCACCCGCCCGGGCGGCGCTGGCCCGTGCCCGAACTGCGGCAGACCGTTCGGGCATCAATCCCCTCCGCGCCGAAGTCGAGCGAGCCGAGCTCACGCTCGCGCTTCCGGCGGCACGGCTCATCGCGAACGGCGTGGAACGGCCTCTCGTGCTGGCGGAAGTCGAGACGGTGCTCGCCTCGCGGCACCTGATCGTGGACGCGTGCCGGCGGGCCGCGCGCTCGGAGCAGCGTGAAGTGCGCCTCGAGCGACGCCCGGTCCTGTTCGGGCTCCTGCGCTCGCTGGCCGAGGCATGGCCCGGCGAGGCGACCCGCGAAATTCTCTGCGAGCGAGCGTTCCGTGCCCGGCACATAAACGAGTCGCATCGCGCGCGACTCCGCGTCGAGATCGGCCGTCTGCGCAGGGAGCTCCGCTCGCTGGCCGACGTGCGCGCGACACCAGGCGGCTTCGCGCTCCTGCCCAAGACGGGCGAAGTGCAGGTCCTGGCGCCGCCCATCGAAAGCCCGGACGCCGAGGTGCTCGCGCTCATGGCCGACGGCGAAGCGTGGTCCACGTCCGCGCTCGCCCTGGCGCTCGGCTCGAGCCAGCGAACGGTGCAGCGTTCGCTTGGCGCCCTCGAGTCCTCCGGCAAGGTGCGCGCACTCGGCCGCGCCCGGGCGCGCCGCTGGCTTGCCGCACCGGTCGCCGGATTCGCGACGACCTTGTTACTCCCAGGTGCGCTGCCGGTTGGCTAGCGTGGCGTCTGGCGCCAGGACCAGCTCCGCGTCGTCGATGCTACGGCCGGAGCTTCACCGCTACTGCGCACGCCTGATGGACTCGGTGATCGAGGGCGAGGATGTAGTCCTTGGGTTGGTGTCGCTGTACCCACAAGACGTTCGAGGGCGCGAAAAGGAGTCACCCCGCCCGGCGCTTCAGGAGGATGAGGAAGACTATGTAGTGCGTCACCAGCAACGCCGGCACCCAAAGCGCCGGGATCCAGTAGGCGGCGCCCATGTAGGGCGAGGCGCCCCATACGGTCGCGAGCACGATCGCCGCGGCGAGATCCACCGATCCCTCGATGTTGAATACCCAGAGCAGCGCGCGGCTGGCGCGAGCCTCGCGCAACAAGGCCGCGATCGCCGCCAGCGCCAGCAGGGCCGCCAGGAGGTCGCCGAGCGCGGCAGGATAGGCAAACTGCGCCGGGATTCCCGCGTAGGTCGCGCCCGGCGCGAGGAACATCAGGCCCAGGTGGCGCGTCGAGTGAAGCAGCAGGATCGGCAGGAGCACCGTCTTCGGCTCGAGCGTTCCCAGCCGCGGGAGCAGGTAGATCTTCGCCGCCAGCCAGAAGACCAGCGTGCTGAAGAGGAGATTCACCGTAAGGATGTTCATCGCACGAGGATCCTGAAAGCGAGCGCGTGGGCCACCAGCAGCAGCGGCACCAGGACGGTCGGGACGAAGTACATCGCGCCCATCAAGCCGGGCTGGTCAATGACACGTTGCCTTGATGGAAAGCATAGAGCAAGTCGACCGTGCCGACCATGTTGGTGAGCCACGCGAGCGCGGCTCCTGGCGATCGCGGGGGAGCTGCCTCCACGCTGGATCGCCCTTCAGGTGAATCGCCTGCTCCCGTCGCCATGGACCTGGCGGCGGGGCCGCCGACCAGCTGAGGTGTCTGCGCCGCGCGCATAGACATCGCGCCGGTGCTCGCAGGATTCGCGACGACCTTGTTACTCCCCGCTCCGCCCGGCATGGGCTAACCTGATCGCAACACCAGGAAAGGAGCAACGCATGAAACCATCAACAGGCAGTGCAAAGTCCGGCGCGCAGGCAGCCGAGATCGTCCGCGAATATGGCCCGTTTCCGGACGCGCCGAAGGTGGCTGGCGTGACGTTCGACGGCACCCACGTATGGTTCGCCGCAGGCGACACACTGCGCGCGTTCGATCCGTCGAGCGGCCGTGCCGTGCGTGCCATCGACGTCGCATCCGACGCCGGCACCGCGTTCGACGGGCGCTACATCTATCAGATCGCCGGCGATCGCATTCAGAAAGTCGACCCCGCGACGGGAACGGTCATCACGACCATCCCCGCACCCGGCAACGGCACCGACTCGGGCCTGACGTGGGCCGAGGGTACGCTCTGGGTCGGTCAGTACCGCGACCGGAAGATCCACCAGATCGATCCCCAGACCGGCGCGATCCTGCGCACGATCGAATCGAACCGCTTCGTCACGGGCGTGACGTGGGTAGACGGCGAGCTCTGGCATGGCACCTGGGAAGGCGACCAGAGCGAGATCCGCCGCATCGACCCCAAGAATGGCAAGGTCCTGGCCCGGCTCGCCATGCCCGAGGGGACCTTCGTCTCGGGCCTCGAGTCCGATGGCGCCGGCCTGTTCTACGCGGGCGGCGGTCCGAGCGGCAAGGTGCGCGCCGTGCGCCGCCCCAAGCGCATGCGTTGACGTCACGGCACGCAGCGCAGCACGAGTGGCGGGCCCAACGGCATGGAGCGAGGTACGCGGCCAGCCGGTGAGTGAAAACTAGCAATCCACCGTTCGCGTACGCCGGGACCATCAAGAAGAGAGAAAAATCTGCCGTAACCGTTTGATAGTTCTGCTCGGGGCGGTGAGATTTGAACTCACGACCACCGGCACCCCATTTGGGGTAGTCGATTTTATTTACTTTATCAATCAAACCGTTATGTCTGTGCGTTCGCTGCCAATTTGCAATGGTGCCCAATAGTGCTCAGTGGGTTGACGCAAAACTGACGCAAGGTTTCACCGGTTCAGGAATTCGACCAGTTTGGGGATGACAATGGCGGGGGCCTCTTCCATGAGCCAGTGCCCGGATCCCGTCACGATGACGCCTTCGACGTTTGTGTTCACGAGCTTGCCCTGGTCGATGAGGAATTGGCCGCCCGCCTTTTCTCCCGAGAGCACGAGCATGGGCATGGTGAGCGGCTTCTTTGCGTACGCGGCGAAATCCTTGGCATCCTGCTCGAACGCCTTGAACGTCTGCATTCCCGCGGCCATATGGCCGGGCTTCGCATACTCTTTTGCGTAGAACTTGACGATCGGCCTCGGAGATGGACTTGGTTGGGTCTGCGGCGAAATCGTTCCAGAAGTGCTCGAGGTAGGTTCGCTCGCGGCCGGTGACGAGTGCGAGTGGCGTCTTGCCGTGGAAATGGAAGTGCCAGAGGTCACGCAGGAGCCAGACGTTGGTCCAGTTCCCCACTCCTGGCAGAAACGCATCCATGAGGACGATACGCTTTACCTCCGCCGGGTATTGCGCCGCGTACGCGTAGGCCACCATTAACCCGATATCGTGGCCGACGAGTCCGATGCTCTTGTGCCCGAGCTTGCCGAGGAGCGCGTGTATGTCCTGTGCCATCACCGTTTTCGTGTACCCGTCGGCGGGCGCGGCCGTGCTGCCATAGCCTCGCAAGTCCGGTGCGATGACGGTGTGGGTCTTCGCCAGCTCCTTGATGAGCGGCCGCCACATGTGGCTCGTCTCTGCAAACCCATGCAGTAGGACAATAGGCTCACCCTTGCCGGCTACGAGGTAGTGGATGCGAATCCCGTTCGCTTCGGCGAACTTGCTTTGCGGCGCTTGCGCGAACGCCGTGCCCAGGAAAGCGGTTGCGCACAGCGCCAACAACATCATTTTGATTTTCACGATACCTCCAAGGATTGCAGGAATGGGCTCGAACCATTTATTGCATAACGATTCCCACGATTTTCGGTCGTTGCTGAGGGTCACAGCCGCTTATTGCGTGCGCCCTATGGGCAGATCCTCAAGGCGCGCCGATGATTTAGGTAATGCGGCCTCAACTCCTTCAAACCAGCAGATGCAGGCCAAAAGAAACGTCCTTTTCCCCCCAGCGATCTCATCCCCGCCGTCCTTCAGCCTATCTTCAAAGAGGCGATCCTGCCGCCCTCGAGCACGAAGGTGAATGAAAGAACGATCGGGCTGCCGGGAAAGTTTCCGCTTACGCTGGCCCGCAGGACCGTCTTTCCGTCGCGCGTGGCGATTTCGAGCGGCTCGAGCCTGTGGTTGTACTTCTTCCGTGTCTCGACCTTCCAGCTCTTGATGGCGGCAAGCCCCTTGTGGACGCGCCCTTCGTCGTGGACAACTGCGTCAGGCGCAAAGAATTGCGCCACGCCTTCGGCATCGCCGGCGTTTTCGGCCTTGACGTAGAAATCGATTGCGGGCGGCAGCTGGATCGACATCTTTCTCACTATACGGCGGATGAAGAACCGGCGCTGAAACAACTTGAAGGCGACGTAGAGACCAGCGACGATTCCGATCGCGAGCGCCGCCCATCCGCCCATCTTTTCCACCCATTCCAGGGCGTTGTTCACCTGGACGTGGAAGATCGCACCCATTCCGACGGCGAGCCCGGACCAGAGCGCCACGCCGACTGCGCTGTACGCAAAGTATTGCGGGAGGCCGAGCTTCAACGAGCCCGCGATCGGCGGCGCCATTCTGGCGACTCCCGGAACGAGCCTCCCGACCATGAGCGACGGCGTTCCCCAGTGCTTGATCCCGCTATTACTTCGCTCAGCTGTTTGGGAAACTCTAGCGCCCAAAATGGCGATTAGGCGCTACCGGTAGCGGTGGGAAGTTTCCAAATTCCTAGGCTACGTTTGAGAGATTCGCTCAAGACCTGCGCTTCGTCTTACCAGGCCTTGCATGCGGCGCAGTATTCGACTTGAGACGTTCAATCAGCCAGCGCCCGGCCGGGCCAGGCGGAGCCTCTGTTCGATACACCGCTGACATCGCCATGATGAAGTTGGCTTGGGGTACGTCCTCAATTCGAATCTTCACCAACGATCCATTTATCAGATCGGTTTCGACCACGCTCGCCGGCATACCGCCCCACCCCAGGCCTGCGCGAAGAAACGCGTGCTTGGCTCCCAAATCGGCGAGCCGCCACGTGTTCGCGGAAAAGACGCCAAAATCCTTTCCCTGCGAAAGTTCAGAACGGTCTGTGAGGACGAGTTGCCTGTGTTGCGCAAGGGTACGTACTGGAATCGGGCCTTTGAGTGACGCCAGCGGATGTCTGGGCGATGCAACGAAAACAAATCGTACGCCGAGCAGACGCTCCCGGGTGAACTGAGCAGGAGCGGTGGGGAGAGACCCCATCACCCCGAAGGCGCAGCGACCCTCCAGCACCGGCTGCAGAACTGCACCCAGCGCTTCGACATACAGCCTGAGCGGCGTCGCCGGAAATTCTGCTTGAAACGCCGCGACGGCGCAGGTGAGCTGTTCGAGCGGGAACATCACATCCACTACTACGCTCAACTCGGGCTCGAGGCCATCTGAGAGGCCCTTCGCGCGGGCCTTGAAAACATTCATCCCGATTACTACTGCGCGCGCTTCCGCAAGGAGCGCCGCCCCCTGCGGGGTGAGGACCGGGGAGCGGCTGGAGCGATCGAACAATTTGACGCCGAGCTGGGCCTCCAGATTTGCAAGCGTTTGGCTGACGACGGATTGCGTTCTTCGCAAACGGCGTCCGCCAGCCGAGAAGCTCCCTTCGTCGGCTGCCGCGATGAATATACGAAGATGATCGAGTGAAACGGCGTCGAGCATATATCGATCCAAACGATGGTTTATATCTATAAATATAGGCTACCACGATTGCTCGCGGGGACCTATCGTATCACCGTCGTTCCAAGGGGAAGGCCCCATCTTCCCTAGCCCGAACCTTCCAGGAGAATACATATGCTGAAAGTAGCGATCATCACGGGAAGCACTCGTCCCGGCCGTAAGAGTGAAGCCGTCGCGAGCTGGGTCTACGACATTGCTGCGAAGCGCACCGACGCCTCGTTCGAAATCGTGGACATCGCAGCTTTCGACCTGCCGTTGCTCGACGAAGCGGTTCCCCCGATGATGAACCAGTACTCGAGGCCGCACACAAAGGCGTGGGCCGCGAAGATCTCGACCTTTGACGCGTTCGTATTCGTGACGCCCGGGTACAACCATTCAACTTCGGGCGCGCTCAAGAACGCGATCGACTTTCTCTATCGCGAGTGGAACGACAAGGCCGCCGGGTTTGTCGGTTACGGCGGTGCAGGCGGAACGCGGGCGGTCGAGCATCTGCGCCAGATCATGGGCGAGATCAAGGTTGCGGACGTCCGGGCACAGGTCGCCCTTTCCATGTTTACTGATTTCGAGAATTTCTCCACGCTGAAACCCGGCCCTCACCAAGAGGTTGCGGTCAACGCGATGCTCGATGACCTCGTCGCATGGGGCCGGGCGCTGCAGGCAATGCGAGCGCTGCGCACCAAGGACGGCGCACAAAGACAGAAGGTATCGGCATGAGTTCGGCGACTGCCTTCAAACCGGTAACGGAACCACGCCCTCGCAGCATCACCTACCGTACTCGCGGGCGTTCGCATGGGCCCATCACCCGACTCGTCAGCCCTTCCGACGTGGGCCAGCTCATCAAGCCCTTCGTGTTTCTGGATTATTTCGACACCGATCCGAAACACATGCCGCCGATCGGCTTCCATCCGCATTCCGGCATTGCCACGCTGACGCTCCTTCTCGAAGGGCGGATCCACTATGAGGAAACGTCCGGAACCAAAGGCATCATCGAGCCGAGGGGCGTTGAGTGGATGCGTGCAGCGGGCGGCGTCTGGCACACCGGAGGTGTAGCGGGAACCGCCCGCGCCAAGGGCTACCAGTTATGGGTCGCTCTTCCTCCGGAGATGGAAAGCATCGAATCCGAAGCACAGTACCTGGGCGGCGAGCACTTCCGGTCGCAGGGTCCGGCGCGCGTCATCCTGGGTCGCTACGGCGACGCTGCCAGCAACGTCTCGGCGCCGACCACAATCAATTATCTGGATGTTGCCCTGAAGAAGGGTGAGAAATGGCGTTACCAGCCGCCGGACGATCACACCGTTGCCTGGGTCGCCGTGCATGAGGGAAAGCTGGCTACGGCCGAGATCGTGGATGAGGGCGAGCTCGCGGTATTCGAAGAATCGAATACCGCCCTCGAATTTGAAGCCCTCGAAGACACGGGCCTCATCCTGGGCTCGGCCGTCAAGCATCCTTACGACCTTGTGCTCGGCAACTACTCAGTTCATACGAGCAAATCGGCGCTCGAAAGAGGCGAAGCAACAATCACAGAGATCGGCAAGCGCCTTAAGGCGGACGGCCGTCTCAAGCTGAGACTTTGAAGAGAGGAATATTGCGATGAGCATCGGATCGGATCTCTTGGTGCGGCACATTCAAACCCTCGTTGCCGATCCTGCGCAATGGCGGACACTAATCGCCGACGATATGGTTTGGGAACTAGCCTATGCGCCGGCCATCGGCCATCCCGCCCGACTCTCGGGCCGCGACGAAATCCTGCGCCACGTGACCTGGTTTCTGGGTGCGGTGGAAAACTTTCGCTTCATTGAACCAAAGATCTCAGCCTTCACCAACCCTTTAGAGGCAGTCGTTCAAGTAAGGGCGGAGGCGCTTATTAAGCCTACGGGGCGCGTTTACCGTCAGGAGTATGTGATGTTTTTGCTTGCCAAGGACGGAAAGATTGCTCACATACGTGAGTACTTCGACCCAACGCGAGCGGCCCGATCGATGAATGAGCCGATTCTCGATCTTGAGCCGTGGTTTTGATTGCCGTTCAATTTGGCAGATATCTGAAGTACAAGCCGATCACGCTAAGCAAACCTCCCAAAGCCCCCATGTGCTATAGCACTTCGACCTTGCTGATCCGCAATCTTCACGACGTCTTCGGTGAAAACGACCCCGCACGACGGCGCAAAGCCATCGATGAGATCTTCACCGAAGATTGCGTGTTCTACGAGCCCAAGGGGATCCACCGTGGCCGCGATGAGATCGAAGGCGTTGCGGACGCCATCAAGGCAACTCACCCCGACTTCCACTATGAGCCAATTGCCGAGCCCGAGGAATCGGGCAATGGTGGACGGATCCGATGGGTATCGGGGCGTCCCGGTGAGGCGCCAGCTTACGCCGGGACTGATTTCATCATTGTCCGGGACGGCCGGATTGCCGCCGTTTATCTCTTTTTCGACAAGCTACCCTGAGCTTCCGAGCGGCAATGTAGTCTTGTCGGACGTAGCGCCAGCTCAATCGTAGGATGGAACCGTGACGACCTCCGACACTTTGGGCGCCAACGCTCGCCAAGCCATGATCGATATCTTTCGCAGGAAAGATGCGACAGCAGTCGATCGGTATTTTGCCGAGTCGTTCATACAACACGATCCGAATCTGGCCGATGGTCTTGCCGGAATGAAGTCTCTTGCCGGGGAAGTAGCGAGCTCGCCCTCTACCGACATAACAATATGGCGCACGCTAGTGGACGGAGATTTCGTACTGCTGCATTCCAGATACGAAGGCGTTGGTCGTTACGGCGGATCCGCGATCGCGTTCGATCTCTTCCGCTTTCGGAACGGCAAGATCGTTGAGCATTGGGGAGCGCAAGAGCCGGAAGCGCCTCCTAATCTGTCAGGTCGCACACAAGTCGACGGTCCCACTGAGGTAGTCGATCATGAAAAGACGGAGACCAATCGGTCATTGGTCCGGACGTACAGGGAGACAGTCATGGTCTCACTGCGCTTCGATCGCATCGAAGAGTTTATTGACGGCGCTCGCTATGCGCAGCACGCCTCGAAAATCGGAGATGGAATTGCTCGGTTGAGGGAGCGAATTGCAAGCGTGGCGAAGGAAGGTGGGCGGCTGTCTCTCGCCCCACGTCGTTTCGTGGCCGAGGGCAACTTTGTACTTGTGCTGACGGAAGGAGATCTCCCCTCCGGGCCTACCGCGCTCTACGATCTGTTTCGGGTCGAGAACGGAAAAATAGTCGAGCATTGGGATGTCTTGACGCCCATACCTCCGCGGGATCAGTGGAAAAACTCAAATGGACCATTCTAGGGAGCGAGGTCGGGGCAGTTCAGTCAGGGAACTGCTGTCCGAACATCGGCAAGCCGCTCTTGGATTCAGCCTTCGTCGCCTCGTCTTGAATTACATCCCAGTGCTCGACGAGCACGCCGCTGGCAATCCGGCAAACGTCTGCGGCGATCCAGGCGCGTGGCGTTCCAAAGCGCGAAAAACGACCGTGGATGATCACATGATCGCCGCTCGCGGCAATGACGCCGGGCTGGTACTTCAGCGTCGGCGGTAAGGCGCGCACCAGGTTGAACAGCCCTTCGCGTCCCGGTTCGATGTGCGCGCTGTGCTGGATGTAGCTCGGCGACCAGAATCGCGCCGCCGCCTCGTAGTCGCGCTTGTTGAATAGGGTATCGAACGCTTCAAGGACGAGCGCCTTGTTGCTCTCTTCGCTTTTGGTGGTCATGTCTTGCTCCTGGCGATTGTGCGTTTAAGCTGTTACGGCTGTTTAGGCTTTGCTGTCGATCTCGATGGCGTCGACCCGGTCCGGGTAAAACGCCAGGTATTCCCGGATTGCCGATACGGCGGCATAAGGAGCGTCGTAGGTCCAGACGGCGTTGACCGAGCGTTCCCCGCCAGCCGGAATGCTGTAATAGGCGGACTCGCCTTTGTAGGGACAATACGTCTGGTGCGAGGTCCGTTGCAGTTGCGTCATATCGACGTCCTTGCGCGGGATGTATTGCACTGCGGGATAGGCCGCCTCTTTTAGGGTCAGGGCCTCGTGGGTGTCGGCCAGGCGTTTGCCATTCACGGTAACTGTGACCCGGCCTTTCGTCGGGGTGATGGTGATCGGATGATCCGGCCCCGGAATCTTGATTGGCTTGCTGTTCATGATCGTCTCCTGAAAGTTACGTTTGGGAGCTCCTGCTATCGGCCGGCACTCGGTGAGTGACGGTAACGAGCAGACCAACGATGACGAGAGTCAGCCCGATCGCTTCGGTGAGGGTTGGAATGTGACCGAGCACCGGCCAGCCCATCAACATAGCAAAACCAGGTACCAATGCCGGAAAGATGGCGGCTCTGGCTGCACCCAGGCATTGCACGGCTCTCGCATAGGTATAGACGGTACCCGTACCTGCCAATACGCCTTGCACCCAGACCTCGATGGCAAGGAGAGATCCACCGACGTGCCCGAGCCGATCTATTCCTTCGGTCGCGATATAGAAGGGCACGTAGGCGGCAAGTCCAAATACCCCCGCAGCAGTCGTTGCCAAAATAGGATCAAGGCGAAATTTGCGCATGACCACGCCAAAGCCCGCCCACATGGAACCGCTGATCCAGGTGTTGGCCAACGATCCGTCCTTCGTAGGGATCCGGATTGAATCCCTGCTGGTGTTCCAAATCATTTGCGGACCACTAGGTTGGTGTAGTCGAGAATGAAAGACGTGCGCCCTGACAGGAGGGGGCCCTCCGGCGTGCGCCTCACAACGCGCCGCAAAGTCGGAAAGACGAGGCCGTCTATCGTCACATGGTCATAGCAGTAGTGCGCTGCGACGCCGCCGAGCACGTCGGTGACGTAGTCGAGCCGTCTCAGCATGAAGTCGTCGCCGAAATAGAGCTTTTGCACCTTCGTATGCGCAGGCACGTCGTCTGGGTAGGTCGCCTCGAGGACGCGCCAGGTTTCGCGACCTTCGACATGCGCCTCGAGCTCTCGCGTGGCGAAGCCCGTCCGAGCAAAGAGGAAGGGCGTCGTTAGATAGTTCCAGACCGCGTAGCCTAAAAAATAGGTCAGGTGCAGGCGATCCCAGGGCGTTTCGCGTACATGCCCCGCAAAAGCCGCGCGCGGATCGGAGCGCTCTTCGACGATCGTACCGTCACGGCGTTCGATCCAAACCCGATTCGGGCCGAAGATCCACCGTTCATCGGATTCATCGCCTAGCCTCTGAAAGACGGTCCGAGGTGTCACAGCGTCCACCGAAGCCGAAGGCCGGCGATGGCCCGGATAACCCTTAAGATCCAGCAGCCCACCGGAGAAGTTGAACGTCACATCGATCGCGCGAACGGTGCTCCAGCGGTCGAGGCCGCCATGTGCTGCGATAACGGAACTAAGGAGATCGGTCATGTCGGTTGCTTTCTTGCTTTCCTTCTCGTCAAGCCACGACGCAGCCTCAGAGCTTGGAGCCGCCGTCCACACGGAGGGTGTCGCCGGTGATCCAGCGGGCATCATCGGAAGCCAGGAAGGCGACGGCGGCACCGATATCGTCGGGCTGGGCCATACGCTTGAGCGCCTGCATGCCCAGCGCGAAATCCCGTCCCGCGTCGGTCTTAGTGAAACTGGACATGTCGGTCTCAACCACGCCTGGCGCCACGGCATTGACGCGGATACCGCGCTCGCCGAGAGCTGAGGCGAAATGCTTGACCAGAGTATCGATCGCGCCTTTGGTGGCTGCATAGGCGGACAGCGTTCCAACGGAAGCGTGCGCTGCAAGCGAAGACAGCAGACGATGCTGCTGCCCTTGCACAGGGCCGGCAACAGCTGCTGCACCAGAAAGAACGGTGCGCGGACGTTCACGGCGAAGAGGTTGTCGAAGTCCTCGATCTTGGTGTCCTCGATGCGTCGCCGCTTTGGAGATGCCGGCGTTGGCCACCAGGATGTCGAGCCGGTCGCCGACAATGGCGCGGACCCGCTTGGCCAGAATGTGCGGACCGTCCGCCTGCCGCAGGTCGGCGCCAGACCTTCTCGGCGCGGCCGCCGTTTGCGGATTTCGGCGACGACGGCGTCGGCCTCCTTCTCGCTGTTGCCGTAGTGGACCAGCACCTGCGCGCCGGCCTGTGGCCAGGGCCAGGGCACTGGCGCGGCCGATGCCGCGCGAGGCGCCGGTAACGAGGGCGGTTTTTCCGAAAGATAGGCATGATCGTTCTCTTGTTGCTGAATGGATACGGGATCGCTTCGATACTCACTCTTAGCTCGCGACAGGAAAGTCCGAGACATGGCGGACGAAGCGCTCCGGGATACTGGTGTTGCGACCCGTGATTGGAGTCGGGGTAGATGATCAGCTCCGCATTCGGGATGTTCTGCTCCATGATGAAGGAGTTGATCGTGGGCATGATCACGTCGTTACTGCCGTTCACGACGAGTGTTGGCTGCTTGATCGTCTTCAGATAGCCGTAGGACCCCTCTTGCTGGACGCCCCACTTGTCCATCGCTTCGATCTGGGCGGGCGAAACCTTGTCGTTCACCTCGGGATCGCGTCCCTCCTGACGAAGATGCTTGCGCTTCAGGAACTCCTTTCCCGCCGCCTGGCCCGCCTCGGACGGACTGAATTGGACCGCGAGCCAGAGATGCTCGGGCGGATCATAGGCGGCGCCGAAGATCCGCTGTGCTACCTGGGTCAGCGACTCCATTCCCTGGCCGCCGCGCGGACCCGTGCCCACCAGGATCAGCTTGCGGACGAGATCGGGCGCCTGCAGCGTGATTTCCTGCGCGACCATGCCGCCGATCGAGAAGCCGAGCACATCCACTTGTTCAAACCAAGTGCTCGGATGAAGGCGACCGCGTTGGCGCCCATCTGCTCGAACGTGGTCGGGACCTCGCCGGAGCTGCTGGAGACGCCCGCGTTGTTGAACAAGATCACCTCACGGTCGCGAGCCAAGCCATCCGTCACCGCCGGGTCCCAGTAATCCATGGTGCCCATGTAGTGCTGGTTGAAGACGAGCGGCACGCCGCCGGCCTTGCCGAAGCGGCGATAGGCGAAGCGGATTCCGTTAGCCTCGACGAACTGTGTCGGCGCGGTCTGATGGCGTGTGCTGGGTCATTGAAATCTCCTTTGACGGTGGCGTTTAAGACGACATGTCGAAAGCGCGGTCGACGAGCGAGCTGGAGGTGTCGGACGCAGCCGAAACCGTGCGGCGAGGTTCGCGTCGGACAGGATCAGTTAGCGGTGTGACCGCCGTCGACGTTGAGGATATGGCCGGTGATGAACGAAGCTTCGTCCGACGCGATGAAGACGATCGCGTTGGCAAGCTCCTCCGAGAGGCCGAGGCGACCCATCGGAACACCCGTCACCAGAGCCGCCTTGTTCTCCGGCGTGCCCGTAAAACGGGTCAACATGCCAGTGTCCGTAGGACCAGGCGCCACGCCGTTCACACGGATTCCCGACTTGGCGATCTCGAGCGCCACCGACTTGGTGATGCCTTCGACGGCGTGCTTGCTGCCGACATAGACAGAGGCCCCCGCCGCACCCTCGTGCCCGTAGGTCGAGGAGATGTTGATAATGCTACCGCTGCCCTGTCCTTGCATGACGCGCACTTCGTGCTTCATGCTCAGGATCACGCCGAGAACATTCGTGTCGAACGTCGCGGCATAGCTTTCCGCGGTCTGGTCCGTGATCGGGCCAACCTGGCCTTCGGTGCCAGCATTGTTCACCGCGACATCGAGACGGCCAAACCGTGCGACGGTCTTGTCGACCAGAGCGCGGACGTCATCCTCCTTGCGGACGTCGGCGTTGATGAACTCGGCCTCCGAACCGAAAGAGCGCAGCTCCTTAACGAGCGCCTTGCCGGCCTCATCACGCCGACCGGCAACGACCACCTTCGCGCCCTTCTTGGCGAAGGCGACGGCGGCGGCGCGACCTATGCCGGTCAGGGCGCCAGTGATCAAAACTACTGGCTTGTTCATTGTCGCAATCTCTCTCGATCGGCAGATTGATGCGATACCTCTGGAACAGGGACTTGGAGACCGAGACCAGTCGCTGGCTTCCATGAGAGGCAATGTAGTCTTCCCTAGCGCCCGTGAAAAAGACTTTGTAAGCTGGGGGCATGCCTTGCAGGCATGGAATGCTATGGAGCTAAGGCATCTTCGTTATTTCGTGGCCGTGGTCGAGGAGGGCAGCCTGACGATCGCGGCCGAGCACCGGCTGCACACATCGCAGCCTTCCCTCAGCCGGCAGATCCGCGATCTCGAATATGAGGTCGGCGTCCAGTTGCTGTAGCCGCAGCGTGCACGGCATCGAGCTGACCGCCGCAGGCAAGGCCTTTCTCGACCATGCCCGGCTGGCGCTGGCGCAGGTCGATGCCGCGGTGGAAGCGGCGCGCAGGGCCGCACAGCCTGCAAGAAAGACGTTCGCCATCGGCTTCCAAACCGGTCACGAGATGAGCTGGCTGCCGCGGGCCATGCATGTGCTGCGCGACGAGCTGAAGAACATCCACGTCACGATCTCGAGCGACTATTCGCCGGACCTCGCCGAGGCGCTCGTCCGCGGCCGGCTCGACGTGGCCTTCCTGCGCGTCGAGCCGACCTTCGACCTGGGCTACGAGGTGGTGGACCACGAGCCGCTGATCGTCCTGATGCCGAGCGACCATCGCCTCACCAGCCGCGAAGCGATTCACCCGCGGGAATTCGTCGGCGAGATCTTCATCGGCGGCTCGAACAAAGCCACAGTGCTGCGCGCCGTGACCGAGGACTATCTGCGCCGCTCCGGGCTCGACATCAAACTGGATCATGGGGTGGACAACATGGCGATGGCCATGTCCCTGGTTGCGTCCACCCGCGGGTTGGCGCTTATGCCCGCCTATGCGAAGAATCTGCTGCCGTGGTCAGTGGTGAGCCGTCCGCTGGAGGGTGAAGCGCCAACGATCGACGTGGCCGTGGGTTACAGCAAGGCAAACACCTCGCCGGTTCTCAAGCTGTTCCTCTCGAGGGTCGAGGAACTGCGGGCGCCCATGCCCGAACAAAAGAATTGAATGCTGTCGGCATGGAGATAGTCCAGCGGATCGCCAGGAGTGTCACCCGCGACAGGCTCGGCGATTGCCGAACAGCGGCTACAGTGCTGGGTACGGAATCCGGCGGGTTCGTACAAGTGAAATTAACAAAGTAGTGTTAACGAAAGAGAGCATCCATATGCTTGATCACATTATTCTGACCGTGAGCGGCGTGGAGCACTCGCTTAAGTTCTATACGGCAGCACTCAAGCCTTTGAAGGTAAAAATGTTCTTGCCGTACAAAGGCGCGGACGGACATCCAGATCTCTGGGGCTTTGGTGATGGCCAAAAGGCATTTTTCTGGCTGAAACAGGGTAAGCCTGATCCAGCCTCAATCCACTGGGGCTTCATCGCAGAAAACAATAAAGCGGTAGACGCCTTCTACAAGGCTGCAATTGCTGCGGGCGAGCCGCGGTCCAAGAAAGTCCACGATCGCGTCCCAGACCGCATCGCTCCAGCGATGCATCTCCCTGGCGACTTGACGAGGGCTGCACCGATGCCCTGCGATGCGCCTGTAATAACGGCAACTTTTGCTCGATACCATACGAGCCTCAGGCGCCCACGCCTGAAATGGCCGTCACCCCGCCGTCGATCAGGAAGTCTGCCCCGACAACGTACGCAGAATCGTCCGACGCGAGGTAAACCGCCAGCTTCGCGATTTCCAGCGGATCGGCCATCCGCTTGCTTGGATTGTTGGTGCGGAGGATGTCCTTAACCGCGTCGCCCTGCTCTTCGCCTGGGAAGCGACCGAACATCGCCGTGTCGGTCGGGCCCGGGCTTAGGGTATTCACGCGAATCCCGCGGTCCACGAGTTCGGCGCTGAGGATTCGAGCGAGATGGACGACCGCGGCCTTGCAGGTCGAGACGGTCGACGTTGTCGGCCACCCCTTATGCGCGCCAACGGACGCATTGATGATTACAGACGAGCCTCGCCTGAGTAGCGGCAGGGCCTTTTGAATCGTGAAGTACGCCCCTTTAAAATTAACGGCTATCACCTTGTCGAAACTTTGCTCTGTCACGTCTTCGAACAACAGGAACTCGCTGTAACCTGCATTTACGAAGACTCCGTCCAGGTGTCCGAACTCCGCTTGATCGTGGCGAACATCGCGTCGAGGTCGGAGAGATGGCTAACGTCGCGCGAATAGCGAGACTTAGCTCCAAGCGTCTCCTTAGCCGCCTGCAGCGACCCCGCATTCAAGCCGCAGATGGCGACGCGCGCGCCCTCTCGGTCGAATTCCTGCGCTGCGGCCAGCCCGATCCCGCTGTTGCCGCCGGTGATGAGGACATTCTTGCCTGCTAGCCTACCCATTGTCGTCACTCCTTTAGATGAAACATAGCCGTGTCGGGTACAGTTTTGGCCAAAATGTAGCCGACGCCACTAAAGTCGGCGGGCTCCGTTGATGAAAGCACCATGGTGGCCGGCGCGTCCCCAGCCACGCGCCAACGGTGACGAGTTCCGTTCTGCACCAGGACATCGCCGGGAGACAGCAACACCTCCGCGCCATCGTCGAGCTCGGCTACAATGTTGGCCGAGAGAAGGACCCGAAATCCGTCGTGTCGGTCCTGTGAAAGCCGGATTCGGCGCCATCCTCGATGTGCATCTCGGGAGTGGGTTCTGGTGCAACCACGCCGCCCGGCAAGTACGTTGACATGATGAAGCGGATGCCACCTACGGGCGGAAAAATACCGGGCGCCCCCGGATTGTTCCGCGTTCAGGTAGGTTGCGGTCTCATCGGCATTCCAGAGGAAGGCGAGCTCTCCTAGGCCAGGGATGGGCATCCCATCGACTTGCGCGTCTCGCACAAAAACAGCGCGACCCTTGGCGTCGTGCCCGGTGACAACCTGGCGTACCTGCATTCCGTGTCTTTTTCTCGTCCGACTTGTTCATGGTCACGTTCTTGGATAGTTGTATTCGTTTTCATATTGAATTTTCCTTTCATATCCGTGTGGGTTACAGTTCTGGACAAAATTAGCCCGACGTCGCGTACCAGCTCCGCGACGTAGAGTTCGTCGCCCGGACGGACCGGCAGCGGCCAGCGCAATTCGTCGAAGCCCACGCCGACGATGCCGCCAGCGGGCTTGAAATCGCTCTCGACGAGGAGTCGCATGGTGAGGGCAGCTGTGTGCCAGCCGCTCGCCGCCAACCCGCCGAATATGGATCGCCGCGCCGCGTCGTCGTCGAGGTGGAAAGGCTGCGGATCGAATTCGGACGCGAACGCCTTCACGCGCTGTGCGTCGACCCGCATGCGCCCCGAGCGATACACCTGCCCGGATGCAAAGTCCTCCAGATACTGTTCGCTCATTATGCCGATCTCCTTTGGAGCGCCGCTCGCGCACTCCATGGCCACATGACCGGCCCAAACCACGCGCCACAGACGACCGCGCCGGCGTTGATCAGGCCGAACGCGACGAGCGCCAGGCTTTGCGCGAGGAACACGTACGAGAGCTCGCCGCTCCAGCGCAGAGCCAGCCAGCCGGCGAGCGCGGCAATGCCGAGCCGCGTGAGATTGCCGATGACCGGCCAGAACAGCCGGCCCGCGCCCTGCGAGGCGAAGTAAAGCGATAGCGCCAGCCCGAACATTCCGTAGAACGGACCGACGATCCGCAGATAGCGCGCGCCGGCTTCCAGCATGGCTGGATTCGTGTCGAAGAGGCTCAGCCACGCGATGGGGAAGGCAGCGGCGCAAAGGCCGATCGCTTCGGTCAGGACGGCAGCGATGCCGGCGCCAATCCACGCGGTGCGTAGCGCGCGCTCGCGCCGGCCCGCGCCGATCGCCGTGCCGACCATGGTTACGAGCGGGCCGCCGAGCCCGAAGACGAGCGGCACCAGGAGATACTCGAGCCGCGCGCCGGTGCCGTAGCCGGCGATCGCAGCGGGACCGAATTCACCCACGAGCGCGGTGCCGACCATGATCGTAACGTTGGTTGCGGCCGTCACGAGCGCGGCGACCAGGCCGACGCGCAGGATGTCGCGGAAAAGCGGCCAGCGAAAGCCCGCACCGCCGAGCGAAGGCCGCACCACGCCTTTCCCGGACCATAGGTACACCGCCAACGCGGTGGCGCCGGCGCCGTAATAGCAGAGGAACGCCAACGCACCGCCCGCGATGCCAAGGGCCGGGAACGGTCCCCAGCCGAAGATAAGCGCGGCCGACAGCGGGATCAGGAAAACGACACCCGCGCAGGTCACCAGGGCGGGCAGCGCCATGTTGCCGGTCCCGCGGACCACGGCGGCGAGCGAGTTGAAGAGCCACACCAGCACCGCGCCAGCGAATATCCAGTTGGAGTAGACGAGCGCCGCTTCCAGCGCGGGGCCGCTGCCGCCCATCGCCGCGTAGAGCCAGCGCCCCCCAACCAGCGCTCCGAGAGTAAATACGACACCGAAGGCGAGTGCGATCGCGAGCGCATGCACGGCGAGCGCATCGGCATCGGCGCGGCGCCCCCCGCCCAGCGCGCGCGCGATCGACGAGGCGATGCCACCGCCCATCGCGCCCGCGGACATCATCTGCATCAACATCACCAGCGGGAAGACCAGCGCCACGCCGGCTAGCGCGTCGGTGCCCAGCTTGCCGATGAAATAAGTCTCGATGAGGCCCAGCAGCCGCCTGCGCCGCGAGCACCAGCACGTTCGGCGCGGCGAGGCGCAGCAGCGTCGGCGCGATCGGCGCCTCGAGGAGCATGCGGGTGCGCGGATCCATCTAGAGCCGCCAGCGCCGGTTTAGCGCGCGGCGCTTCCTTGATCGGCATGTGGATGAGCGCGGCAGCCACCGCGAGCATGATGTCGATGTACCAGACCCAGTCGTAGCTGCCGGTGCGATCGAATAGCTGGCCCGCCGAGCCAGGCACCCAGGAAGCCGCCGACCTGGTGCGAGAGCATGACGATGCCGAATAGCGTCGCTACGTAGCGCATACCGTGCAGCTTGCCGACGAGGCCGACGGTAGGCGGCACGGTGGAGAGATAGGTGAAGCCGAGCACCACGGCGAAGATCATGAACGTCGTGGCCGTCTTGGGCGCGAATACGAATACGAGCACGGCTAGCGCGCGCGAGGCATAGAGGAGCGAAAGCACGCTCTTCATGCGCCAGCGGCCGATCGCCCAGCCGGAGGCGAAGCTGCCGGCGATGTTGAAAAGACCGATGAGCGACAGCGCCCACGCGCCGACCGCCGGGGGCAGTCCGCAGAGGGCGACTACGCCGGGAAGATGTGTCGCGATGAAGGCTACGTGGAATCCGCAGACGAAGAAGCCGGCGGTTAACAGCAGGAAGCTCGGATCGTGCCACGCATCACGCACGGCGTGTCGCATCGACTTCTCCGAAGGCGCCCCCTGCGGGCCGGACGGATGGAGACCGCGCAGCACCCAGGCCAGCGGCAGGATGGCGAGCGAAATCAGGCCGAGCGCGGTAAGCGCACCGACCCAGCCCAGTATCCCGGTGAGGAGCACGGCGAGCGGCGCGACGACGAACTGACCGAACGAGCCTCCCGCGTTGACCATGCCACTTGCGAGGCCGCGTTTCTCGGCGGGCACGACGCGCGCAACCGAGGACATCAGTACCCCGAGGCCCGCCATGCCGGCGCCGCCGGCGGCGACTACGCCGATGAGGAGGACCAGCATCCAGGTAGTGCTCGCGTAGGGCGTGAGCACCGTGCCCAACATGACGAGAATTGCGCCGGTCGCAATCACGCGCCCGGTGCCGTACTTGTCGGCGAATGCGCCGGCGATCGGCTGCGTGATACCCCACATGAGCTGGGCGCAGGCGAATGCCAGGCTGATCGAGGCGATGCCGAGGCCGGTCGCGGAGTTGATGGGCCCGATGAAGAGCGCCACCGACTGGCGGACGCCGAAGATGAGCGCGAACACGAGACCTGCCGCAGCAACAATGCCAAGCTGTTCGGCGATTCATATGATGACTATCATATTATTGGCCAAAAAAACTCACTCACTGGCCTTGCGGACGAGCTCACGCGCTGCTTTGCGAATCATCTTCGAGAGTTGCGCATCATCAGACGCGCGCGCAAGCATCAGCGCGCCGATCAGCGTTGCGACTACCCCCATCGCTTTTTCATGCGCCGCTTCCTTGCCCCAGTTGGGCAACTGACGCTCTACCAGGCCTATGAGATCCTTAATGCGGCGGCTTACGGCGCGGCGCACCTCGGACTTGCTGGCGCGGCACGTCGCTGCCGGCCGCCGCGATGGCGCAGCCGAGACCCTGCTCTGCGGCCGTAACGTGATTGTCAGCAAGATAGGTGTCCACGATTGCCATGAGCTCCTCGCCTGGCTTGGCCTTGGCCAACGCGCCCGAAAACGTCTGCGCGGACTCCAGGCCGCCTGCTCGGCCGCCGCCGCAAGTAGCGCATCACGCGACTGCGAAATGCGCGTAGAAGCCGCCGTGCGTAAGCCCCGCTTCTTTCATCACCTCGGCGACGCCGACGCCCTCGTAGCCGTGCTTGCGGATCGCGCGGGCCGCCGCCCGCAGGATACGCTCACGGGTCTGTTCCTTCTTCGAGGTGGTCTTGACTGCTGACATATGACGAGTATCATATTTTAAGTTGCCCATCACTGTCAAGGAGCTGCTAATGGACCGCATCAAACCGCTTTACACGGCCACCGCCACCGCCATCGGCGGTCGTAATGGCCACACGGAAACCAGCGACTATATCGTCAAGGCCGACCTCTCGGTGCCGAAAAGAGCTCGGCGGACCCGGCCGACCGGGCGCCGCGACCCCGGAGCACCTCTTCGCTGCCGGCTATGCCGCCTGCTTTGGTGGTGCTCTCGACTACGTTGCCAAACAGAAGAAGCGCGACGCCTCGAAGGCGAAGATCACCAGCGCGGTGACCATCGGCCCACGCGATGGCGGCGGCTTCGGCCTGGCGGTCAAGATGACCGTCGCGGATGAGAGCCTGCCGCAGGCGGAGTTGGAGGAGTTGGTGCGCGAGGCTCACGAGAAAATCTGCCCCTACTCGCACGCCACGCGCGGCAACGTACAGGTCGATTTCGAGGTGATCGGCAAATGAGCAAACCAGTTGTGCTGGAGGCCACCTCTCCGGCCCTCGCTGCGAGCATAGGTGCACTCAGCCCTTCGAGCGGTGGTTTGAAGCTGAAAGGATGGATCGGCCAACCACCTGCAAAAAGTACCGGCACGCTACCTGTCGAGATAAATTTCGTAACTCGTTGTGTGTTCACGATTAACGCAATCAAGGCTACTTTAGGTCTGCCCAAATTTTGAGCAAAGACCGGCAGTATTTCCACTCCCAACCGATTGATCGCAAAGCGATCTGCGGATTTTGTGTCCAGGTGGACGCAAAATTGACGCAAGGCCTATTCGAAGGGAAAAACTTCTGCTGAGGAGAAACCCGCTAAGATATTGAAGGGGAGCGGGTTTTTGTCTGGTCGGGGCGGTGAGATTTGAACTCACGACCACCGGCATCCCATGCAGGTAGTCGATTAGGTTTATTTCATCAATCAACGCGTTACGTCTATGCGTTCGCTGCCGATTTGCTCAACGATGTTCAACAGCGTTCAACGGGTTGATGCAAAATTGACACAAAACGGCTTCAGTCCAATTCCTCTTTCAAACGCGATCTCGGCCACTTGATTAGCGCGGATCAGCGTGCCATCACTGCGGCTGCACGCGCGCCTTCACTGCGTCGGCGTGCCTCCCGCTGCCTTTTAGAGATTTGGCGCCACAACAGGGTTTGAGAGCGATTGCTTCGCGCGGGTGCGCTCAGGCGACGCACCCGTAACCTGCGCGCCCGCAACAGCCCTTGGCGATCTGGCCAGGCGTGCGGCGTCTTCCAGGCACTGTATGAGGGCCTGGATGCCCGGTGTGATCGGGCGTTGACGGTTCCAGATAATGCCCACCGGCCGCACCAGTTTCGGCAGCTCCAGCGGAAGTATCGCGAGCAAATCCAGCGTTTCGTAATATCTCGAAACATCTGACGACAGCGCGGCGATCGCGTTCGTGTAGTGCAGGTAGGCGCGAATGACGTGAACCGAAAGCGTCTCGATGCGGTTGGGCGGCATCGCCAGGCCGTGATCCTCGAATGCGCGCTCGAGCGGCTCGCGCAGCAGCGTGTTCACCGGCGGCAGGACCCATGGGTAGAGCGTCAGGTCGGACCAGCGCAGCCGCTTGCGCTTCGCGAGCGGGTGACCGCGACCGGCGACGAGGCTCACGCCTTCCTCCATCAACGTCTTCTCGCCGAGGCCATGCGCGATGTGCCCGCTGGGAAGTCGGCCGACGATGAGATCGAGGTTGCCCAGCCAGAGCTCCGGCAGCAGGACTTCGACAGTGCCTTCCCGCACCAGCACGGTCATCGCAGGCCGCTGAGTCTTGAACTCCGCAAGGCTGCGCGGGAGCAGTTCGAGCGCGGCGGTCGCCAGCACACCGACCCGGATGCTGCCCGAACTGCCCGATACGAGGCCCCGCAACTCATCGCGTGCCTGGGCGAGCTCGCTCAGCATGGCGCGCGCGTGACGGATCAGGCACTCGCCGTAGGCGGTCGGATAGACGCCGCGCGCCGTGCGCTCGAACAGCTTCAGGCCGAGCCCCCGCTCGAGCTCGGCCAGCGCCTTGGAAACCGCGGGCTGGGTCACGTTGATGCTGGCCGCGACCTTGCCGAGGTGGCGTATGTCGTCCAGCGCCACCAGCAGCCGCAGGTGGCGCGGCTTGAAGCTCGTGCGCATGTAGGCGTCGATCTGGGCCATGGCTCCACTGCACCGGATGAGGGAGGCTCGATATTACCAAACGCTTATGAGGCAGGCCTTATTTTTCACTGGATAGTTATTTCCCGAAGCGCGATGATTGGCGCGACGGCTGGGGCGCAATCCCTCGAGAGAGGCATGGTCAAGCCCGCAGGATGCCAGCCCCGCCGCGATGTGCCAAAGGAGATTCTGTTGTCCCGACGGGCTGCTTGCGCTGCTTCGCCGGCCTGATTCTCTCTGCCCTGTGCGGCGCCGCCGTGGCCGCGGAGGCCTACCCCGCGAGGCCGATCCGGCTCGTGCTGGGCGTCGGCACGGGCGGCGTGGGCGACGTCACCATGCGGCTCGCTGCGCAGCAGATGAGCCGGAGCATGGGCCAGAACATCGTCGTCGAGAACCGGCCGGGCGCCGGCGGCGATCGCAGCCGCAATGGCGGTGGTCAAGGCGACTCCGGACGGCTACACGATATTGCAGACCGGCAATGCGGCGGCAATCAGCGCGTCGCTGTTCAAGAAGCTGCCCAGACGTGATGAAGGACTTCATGCAGGTATCCACCGTGGCCGTTTTCCAGCTGGCCGTGGTCGTCACGCCCGACGCGGGGTTCGGCTCGCTCAAGGACTTGATCGCTTTCGCGAAGAAGAATCCGCAGCAAGCTCAATATCGGCACGATCAATGTCGGCAGCACGCAATTCCTCGCCGCCGAGCTCTTCAAGTCGATGGCAGGCATCGACGCGCAGATCGTGCCGTTCAAGTCGAATACGCTGCTGATCACCGCGCTGCGCGGCAATGAGCTCAAGGTCGCGTTCGAGCTGGTGGGGCCGGTGCTGTCGCACATCAAGGGCAACCAGTTGAAGGCGCTTGCGGTGGGTTCGGCATCGCCGCTTCGCGAACCTGCCGGAGGTGCCCACGATCGCCGAGAGCGGGGTGTCCGGGTTCGACGTCTCCTCCTGGACCGGCATGAGCGTGCCCGCCGGCACGCCCAAGCGATCGTCGATCGACTGTCGCCGAGGAAATCGCCGCCGCGACCGCTCCTGAAGTGCGCCAGCCGCTTCACGACATGGCCATCGAGGCGCGCGGCAGCACGCCGGAGGAGACGCGCCAGCTGATGAGCACGGAAATCGCCAAGTGGAAAGCCGTCATCGAGCGCCGGGAATCGAGCGCCAGTAAATCCAAGCCTCATAAGATTCTGGAAGGAAATCCGATGCCGACCACCCCGTTACGATTGAAGATGGCCATTTCCACCCAGGGCCACACTGCCGCGCTCAAGGACGGCAGCATCCCGTTCGAGGGCATCGAGCCCGAGTTCGTCGAACGTGGAGCCCGCAGATCGCCGCCTACCGCCGCATGGTGCGCGACGTCGAGTTCGACGTCTGCGACATCGCGCCTTCGACCTACATGATCGCCCGCGAGCACGGCGCGCCGTTCAAGGCCCTGCCGATCTTCGTCTCGCGCAACTTCCACCATTCCGGCTTCGTCTACCGGCCGGACGCCGGCATCGGCAAGCCCAAGGATCTCGAGGGCAAGAACGCCGGCGTGCGCGCCTATTCGGTGACCACCGGCGTCTGGGGCCGCGGCATCCTTCAGAACGAGTACGGCATCGACATCTCGAAGATCACCTGGTGGGTGGACGACGAGGAGCACGTGACGACGCTCAAGCTGCCGCCGTTCGTGAAGCACGTTCCCGAGGGCAAGTCGCTCGTCAGCATGATGGCCGTCCGGCGAGCTGCAGGCCGGCTTCACCGGGAACGCCGGTCTCGGCCGCACCGGTGCGCCCAAGGAAGGCTGGGCGGCCGCGAGCGCGCAAAGCCCGCGGAAACGCAACTACGTCGAGTTCTTCAAGGATTCGAGGAAGCTCGAAGCCGAATGGTACCGCCGGACCGGGATCTATCCCTTCCACGGGACCATCGTCGTCAAGGACTCGGTGCTCGAAGGAGCATCCGTGGGTCGCGAAGTCGCTCTTCAAGGCGTTCACCGCGGCGAAGGAACCCTATGTCAGGCAGCTTCCATCCCCCGACAAGGCCTCGGGCAAGGACAAGCAGCTCGCCGAGATGGCGAGCGATCGTCGGCCCGATCCGCTGCCCTACGGCATCGCGAAGAACCGCGCCTCGATCGAGGCCCTGATCAAGTACGTCCACCAGCAGGGGATGTTGAAGCGCAGCTACGCGGTCAGCGACTTGTTCGTGGACCCCGAGGCGGCCTGATTCGCCCACCAATTTCACTCACTCAACCGGAAAACAGCCATGGCTTCCAAAATCATCGACATTCACCCGCACATCATCTCGAAGGACACGAAGCGCTATCCGATCACGCCGCTCGGCGGCAAGCAATCGGTCTGGTCGGCCGAGCGCCCGATCGATTTCGAGAACCTCATCGCCTCGATGAACGAAGCGGGCGTGGACAAGGCGGCGATCGTCCACTCATCCACGACCTACGGCTACGACAACTCGTACATGGTCGACTCCATCGCCACCCAGCCCAAGCGCTTCACGGGCGTCGGCGCGGTGGATTTTGCCGCGCCCGACGCGTCGGAGAAAATCCGCTACTGGCACGGCAAGGGCGTCACGGGCCTGCGCATTTTCAGCGCGGGCAGCACGATGGAAAAGCAGGCCGACACGCTCGACGATCCGAAGACGTTCAAGGCGTGGGAAACGTGCGAGGAGCTCAAGATTCCCGTCGTGACCCAGCTGCGCCGCGAGGGGCTCTACATGCTCTTCACGCTCATCCGCAGATTCCCCAACGTGAAGATCATCGTCGATCACCTGATGCACGTACCGCGGGGTGATCAGCCGCCTTATGCGCGCGCGGCGTTCCTCTTCGAGCTCGCGAAATACCCGAACGTGTACTTCAAGCTCTCGACCAACAACGTGCGCCACTCGCAAGGCACGGCGGCTACGCCCGAGACGTTCTTCCCGAAGCTCGTGCAGGAAATTCCCGCGAACCGCATCGCGTGGGGCTCGAACTACCCGGCCTCGAAGGGCACGCTGCCGGAGATGGTGAAGGAAGCGAAGGCGGCGCTCTCGTGCCTGCCGCAAAGCGACCAGGAGTGGATCTTCGCGAAGACCGCGCAGTCGCTCTATCCCGCGCTCGCCGACTGAAACCCGAAAGGAAAGACACGACCATGAGCACGACCCAGGAAGCACGTGAAACTCAACGTGATGCTCGGCGACTACCCGAACACGGTGGCGCTGAACCAGGGCAAGGTGAAGAGCGACCGCCTGCAAACTCGAAGTTCGCCGAAGCCGAGGTCCCCCACGACCACTTCAAGCAGCGTGGTGAAAGGCGAATTCGACTTCGCCGAGCTCGCGATCATGACCTACCTGCAGGCGCATCGGCTATGGCTAGCCCGCTCGTCGCGCTGCCGGTGGCGCTGCACGGGCGTTTCCAGCATGGGCAGATCGCCTACAACGCGGAACGCGGCGTCCTGACGCCCGGCTGACTTGCCCGGGAAGCGCATCGGCATGCGCACCTATTCGCAGACGACGCCGACGTGGGTGCGCGGCATTCTGCAGAACGACTTCGGCGTCGATCTGACGCAAGTCAAGTTCGTCACGTTCAGACGACGGCCACGTACCGGAGTACAAGGATCCGCCGAACGCGACCCGCGCGCCGGGAGGCAAGAAGCTGCTGCAGATGCTGCTCGACGGGGAGATCGACGCCGCGGTGCTCGTCGGGAGACGACCCAGGAATCCGAAGCTCAAGACGCTGGTCCCCGACCCGGCCGCTGCCGGCAAGGCCTGGCACGCGAAGTATCGGCGCGCTGATGGTCAATCACATCGTGGTCGTGAAGTCCGTCGCTGTCGAAGTCAGATCCCGACGCGGTGCGCGAGATCTACCGCCTGCTGAAGGAGAGCCACAGGCGGCCGCGAGCGAGCCGGCGCCGAAGGATGGCATCGACATCCGGCCGATCGGCTACTCGGCCAACGAGGCGCAATTTCGAGGTGGCGGCGGAATACGCGTGGCAGCAGCGCATCATCCCGAGAGCGCTCAAGGTCGAGGACCTGTTCGACGCGACGACGCGCGACGCTCGACTGAGCGGGACCGCAATGATCATCGACTGTCACGGCCATTACACCACCGCTCCCAAGCCGCTGCGCGACTGGCGCCAGCGCCAGATCGACTCGCTGAAGGATTCGTCGCTCGCGCCCAAGGCGCCGCCCGTCATCAGCGACGACGAGATCCGCGAGAGCCTGGAAGAGCGCGCAGTTGAAGTCCATGCGCGACCGCGGCGTGGATTTCACGATCTTCTCGCCGATCGCCGGCCAGATGGGCCACCACATCGGCAAGCAGCGCCACGAGCGAGAGCTGGTCGGCGATCTGCAACGAGCTCATCCACCGCGTGTGCACTGCTCTACCCCGACAAGTTCGTCGGCGTCTGCCAGTTGCCGCAATCGCCCGGCGTTGCGCCCGCCAACTGCATTCCCGGAGCTGGAGCGGTGCGTGAAGGAGTACGGGTTCATCGGCTGCAACCTGAATCCCGATCCGTCGGGCGGCTACTGGACCGATCCGCCGCTCACGGACAAGTGGTGGTACCCGCTCTACGAGAAGATGGTGGAGCTCGACGTGCCCGCCATGGTGCACGTGAGCGGCGTCGTGCAACCCGAACTTCCACCACACCGGCGCGCACTACATCAACGGCGACACCACGGCGTTCATGCAGTTCCTGACGTCGGACCTGTTCAAGGACTTCCCGACGCTCAAGTTCATCATTCCCCACGGCGGCGGCGCGGTGCCGTTCCACTGGGGCCGCTACCGAGGGCTCGCGCAGGACATGAAGCGCCCGCCGCTGAAGGAGCTGCTGCTCGGCAACGTGTTCTTCGACACCTGCGTCTACCACCGTCCGGGCATCGAGCTGCTGCTCAAGGTGATTCCCGCGGACAACATCCTGTTCGCGCAGGAGATCTACGGCGCGGTGCGGGGCGTGGATCCCGGAGACCGGCTTCAACTACGACGACACCAAGCGCTACATCGACGCGATCGAGTGGCTCGAGCCCGGTGACCGCGAGAAGATCTTCACGGCAACGTGCGCCGGGTGTACGGGCGCTACGGCGCGCGCGCGGCGGGACGTCGCGCATGACCCTGCGCGCCACCGTGCCCGCGACTGCTGCCGCTGTGACGCTCCTTGCTCAGTTCGGGCCCGGGGCGGCGTGCGCGCAGCAGTATCCGGTCAAGCCCGTGCGCATCGATGGCATCCGAGGCAGGCGGCGGCGGGGATTTCATCGCGCGTGTCCTCGCGCAGGGCCTCACGGCCGCTTTCGGACAGCAGGTCGTGGTCGAGAACCGGGGCGGCGGCGTGATCGCCGGCGATCTCGTGGCGCGATCGGCCCCCGACGGCTACACGCTGCTCGTCTACGGCAACACGCTGTGGCTGCTGCCGCTGATGCGCAACCAGGTGCCCTACGATCCCGTGCGTGACTTCCTTCCCATATCGCTAGTCACGCGCGCTCCAACGGTCCTGGTCGTCCATCCGTCGGTGCCGGCGAAGAGTGTCAAAGAACTTATCGCGGTAGCGCGCGCCCGCCCCGGGCAGCTCAATTACGCGTCCGCAGCGACCGGCACGAGCAACCATCTCGCCGCCGAGCTGTTCAAGCACCAGGCGAAGGTGGACATCGTTCGCGTGTCCTACCGCGGCATGGCATCGGCGCTCACCTCGGTCATGAGCGGTCAGGTTCACATCATGTTCACGCTCGGTGCAGGGTCCACGACGCAAATTCAGTCCGGAAGGTTGAGAGCGCTTGCGGTCACCTCGCGCGAACCTTCTCCGTTGTTCCCCGGCCTGCCCACCGTCGCCAGCGCAGGGCTTCCGGGATTCGAGTTGCTGTCGCAGTTCGGCGTATTCGCTCCAGCGGGGACGCCGCCTGCCATCGTGGCGACGGCTGAACCAGGAGATCGTGCGTGTTCTGCAGCTGCCGGACGCGAGGGGCCGCTTGTTCGGCGCCGGCGTCGAAGCGATCGGCAGCGCGCCGGAAACGCTCGCCGCCGCGATCACGGACGAGATCGCCCGCATGCAGAAGGTCATTCGCAGTGCGGGCATACGCGACGAGTGAGTGCACATGACGCTGCTGATCACCGAGGAAGACGTCAAGCGGCTGCCGCTCTCGATCGAAGCGGCCATCCCTATCATGGAGGAAACGTTCCGCATGCTCGCCGACACCTCGGCGGACAACGGGCCGCGCCTGCGCATGCCGTTCAATAATGGCTTCATGCAGTTCGCGCCCGGCGCGCTGCGAGGGAAGCAGTTGGCCGGCTTCAAGCTGTGGGCCAATTTCGGCCGCGGGACCGGTGTGCACAAGGGCAGTCCCGGTTACGATTACATATACAGCATGGAGACGGGCGAGCTGCTCGCCATCATTCATGCCTACCTGATCGGAACGTACAGAACAAGCGCGCAGTCCGCGGTTGCCGTGAAGTACCTGTCGCCGCCCGACGCGAGCTCGATCGGTCTCTACAGCGCGGGCCGCATCGCCGAAGGTCAGCTCGAAGCGGTCTGCCGTGTGCGCCCGATCCGGAGAGTGCGTGTCTACAGCCGCACGCCGAAAGACCGCATTGCTTTCTGCGAGCGCATGTCGCAGCGGCTCGGCGTGGAGGTGATCCCCGCCAACGCGCCCGACGAGGTGCCGCGCGACGCCGACATCATCATCACCGCGAGCACGTCCGAAGTGCCGATTCTCTTCGGCGACTGGATCACGCGCCCATGCCTCATCGTCGCTGCCGGGGCAAACCACTGGTACAAGCGCGAGTTAGACGAGAAAGTCGTAGCCTGCGCCGAGCTCGTTGTGGTCGACGAGAAGGAGCACGCCAAGGCCGAAAGCGGCAACCTGCTCTACGCGATCGAGAAGGGCCTGCTCACCTGGAATCGCGTCGAGGAGCTGGGCGACGTCGTGAACGGGCGCGTGGCGCTGCCGGATCTGAAGAACTCGACGATACTGTTCGGCTCGCACGGGCTCGCGGTCACAGACGTCGCAATGGCAGCCAGGACCTACGAGCTCGCCCGCGCGCAGGGCATCGGCACCGAGATCCGCCTGTAGCGCGAGTTTCCACGTCTCTTACGGCAAGGGTTACCCTCATGGCCGAAACGAACCGCCTCAACGGCGCCATCCGGGCTGCGTTCAGTCTCGCCACGGCAATGCTGGTGGTCTCTTGCTGGCCGCGACGGCTGCGCGGGCGCAGGAGTATCCCGGCGAAGACCATCCGCATCGTCGCATCGGAAGCGGGCGGCGGCGGCGACTTCCTGGCCCGGCTGATCGGGCAGCACCTGACCGCCGCCATGGGGCAGCCCGTTGTCGTCGAGAACCGTGGCGGCGGTGTCATTGCGGGCGACCTGGTCGCGCGTTCGGCGCCTGACGGCTACACGCTGCTGCTTTACGGCAACACGTTCTGGCTCCTCCCGTTGATGCGCAGCCACATGCCCTATGATCCGGCGCGCGACTTCCTGCCGGTTACGCTGGCGGCGCGGGCGGTCAACGTGCTCGTCGTGCATCCCTCGCTGCCGGCTCGCAGCGTGAAAGAGCTGATCGCGCTGGCGCGAGCCCGCCCCGGTCAGCTGAACTACGGGTCGGCCGCGCCCGGCACCAGCAATCATCTTGCCGGCGAGCTGTTCAAGTACATGGCAAAAGTCGATATCGTGCGGGTGGCTTTCCGCGGATCCACTTCCGCGCTCACTTCGGTGATGAGCGGGCAAGTCCATCTCATGTTTGCAACGGCCGCCGGCGTAACGCCGCACCTCAAATCGGGGAGATTGCGACCGCTGGCGGTGAGCTCGCTGAAACCCTCTCCGCTCTTTCCCGATCTGCCCAGCATCGCCGACGAGGGCCTGCCGGGATTCGAGACGGTGTCCCTGCACGGGATCTTCGTTCCTGCCCGCACGCCGTCGGCCATCGTGACCCGCCTGAATCAGGAGATCGTGCGGATCCTGCAGCGGGCGGACCTCAAGAGCCGCTACGAAAACGCCGGCGTCGAGCCGCTGGGCGGGCCGCCGGAGGCATTCGTTGCCGTAATGAAGGCAGAAATTACCCGCATGGGCCGGGTCATTCGAGCAGCAGGAATACGGGACGAGTAATCCGCGCAACTCCGTCAACCCAAGGAGAACATGATCGTTATGCACCTGCGCAGCGTGGAATTGCAAGTAACGGACCGTGCCGCCGCGGTTGAATTTCTCAAGGAACCGTGGGGCCTGCTCGATGCCGGCACCCGCAACGGCACGACGTTCCTGCGCGCGACCGCCGCGCGCCCCTACGTCATTGCTATCACCGAGAGCCGGAACCAGCGCGCTGGTGTCGGCAACGTTTTCCGGCGCCAAGCGCCGAAGTCGACGCGATCTGGAAGCGCGTCGGCCAGTCCGGCCTGCGCCACGGCGCATGGATCGAAGAGTTCGACGAGCCCGGCCGGGGCGCCGGTTTCGCGTTACCGGTCCCGAGGGCGAACCGTACCGTTTTGTCGCGGAGCGGGACGCAACCGTCGCGCTGCCCGGCGAAAGAACGTGCCCGATCTGATGCTGTCGCACGTGGTATTGAACACGCGTGAGCGCGAGGCCGCCTCGCGCGTGCTGGTCTGACGTCTTCGGCTTCAAGGTGTCCGACCGCACGCGCATCATGAATTTTCTGCGATGCGACACCACGCATCATGCCGTGGCCTACGCCGACTCGAAGCAGGCCTCGCTCAACCACATCGCGTTCGAAATGCAGGACATCGACGCGGTCCTGAGTGGCATGGGGCGCCTCAAGGACGCCGGCTGTCCGAGCGGCGTGGGGACCCGGCCGCCACGGTCCCGGCAACAACGTGTTCGCCTATTTCGTCGCCCCCTTCGGCGCCTGCATCGAATATACCGCTGAAGTGCAGCGCGTCGATGATTCCTACCCGACCGGCACGCCGGAGTCCTGGCGGTGGCCGCCCGGCCGCAACGACCACTGGGGCATCGCCAGCCGCGACGACGGGAAGCTGGCCGCCTCGGGCGCGGCCTTTCCTTTCCGTCCGGTAGCGGCATGAGCGGCGGAGCAGGGGCCCCGCTTGCGGGGATGCGACCCGCGAAGGACGCCGGGCCTCCGATGCGGTGTTCTTGAAAGTCATGATAATCACTGTCGAGGAGGCCGCATGATAAAGGCCCGAATTCGCCTCGCGGCGCACGCCCGCGCCGTCTCCGCATGCATGCTTCTGGCGCAACGCCTGCTGATGGCCGTAGCGCTCGCCGCTGCCGCAGGCGCCGCGATCGCCCAGAGCTACCCCGCCAAGCCGATCCGCGTGCTTTCCGAGTACATCGCCGGCGCCGGCGGCGACGTGTTCTTCCGCTCGCTCGCCGTGCAGCCTGGCGGCCGAAACCGAGCAACAGTGGGTCGTCGAGAACCGCGCCGGCGCAGGCGGGCTCCTCGCGGTCCAGGCAGCCATGCGCTCCCCGGCCGACGGCTACACCCTGCTGATCGCCTCGCAGAACGTGCCGGTGACGCGGCGCTACCTGTCGCAGACCAAGCCGATCGAGCCGAACATCGATCTCACCCCGATTTCCGCCTTGTGGCGGACCACGCTGGTGATCGCCTCGCACCCGTCATTCCAGGCGAAGTCGCTGAAGGAGATGATCGTCTATGCCCGGGCGAATCCGGGAAAGGTCTCGTACGGCACCTCGGGCATCGGCACGCAGGCGCATTTTGCCGGCGCGAGTCTCGCGGTCCTCACCGGCACGACGCTCGTGCACGTCCCGTACTCCAACAACCGCCAGGTCATCGACGTCGTGGCCGGCGACGTGACGGTCGTTATTAACATCGTCTCGCCCGTCCTTCCCCACGTGCGCTCGGGGCGGTTGCGCGCGCTCGCCGTGGCCGGCTACAAGCGGCTCGAGGTCCTGCCGGACGTCCCGACGGTGTCCGAGGTGGTGCCGAAATTCGAGCCTCCGCCGACCTGGACCGGCCTGTTCGGGCCGCCGGGTTTGCCGGGAGACATCGTCGCGCGGCTGAATGCAGCCGTTGCCAAGGCCGTGGCGACGCCGGAATTGCGCGCGAAGGGGACCGCCGACGGCTTCGAACTGATCGGCAACACGCCCCAGGAATTCTCCGCCCAGTTCAATCGCGACATCGAGGTCGCCGGCCGGCTGGCCAAGGCGGCCAAGGTCGAACCCACGGACTGACACAGGCACTTCCATGAAAATCTGCTATTACAACGACGGCGCTCCCGGGACTGATCGAGAACGGCTCGATCTATCCACTTGGTGACGCGCTCGCCGCCGCTGGCGCGGCGCGCAGGGGCGCGACCATGGCGGAAGTCGTCGATGCGCTTGCGAACCATCCTTCCGCTGCCGCGGGCCTTGCGTCCGCGCGCCGGGGCAAGCCGATCGCGCTCGCGTCGGCGCGGCTGCTCGCACCCGTCGACAACCCGCCCGCGATCTGGGCCGCGGCGGCCAACTACCGCGCGCACCAGGCCGAAATGAAGGAGCGGGTCGGCGCCTACGACCGCTCGCAGCTCTCCGCCGACGACCTGATGGCCGAGGTGTTCCTCAAGCCCGCCTCATCGATCATCGGCCCCGGCGGAACCGTGATCCTGCCGAAGATCTCGCGGCACGTGGACTTCGAATGCGAGCTCGCCGCGGTGATCGGCCGCACTGCGAAGAAGGTTTCCGCTGAGAACGCGCTCGACTACGTCTACGGCTACACGATGTGCTGGGACATCAGCATTCGCGATCCCTGGGGCGTGGGCGGCCGCCACAATACGCGCAACATCCGCAAAGGCTTCGACACGTTCTGCGGGCTGGGGCCCTGGATCGTCACCCGCGACGAGATCCGCGAACCGCAGGAACTGCGCATCAACGTCGAGCAGAACGGCAAGAACGTGATGCAGGCGCACACCGCGCGACATGATCAACGGGCTGCGCGACCTCATCCGCTTCCTGTCGAGCGTGACGACGCTCAAGCCAGGCACGCTGATCACCACCGGCACGCCTGCCGGCGTATCGAAGCTCGCCGACGGCGATCACCTGAAGGGCACGATCGACGGCATCGGCACCATGGAGCTGAAGGTGGGCGCCGAACAGTAATCCCCGAGGCTGGCAGGCTTCTCGAAATATCTTTTCAGCAGGAGACGCTAAATGAAACGCACCATCGCCGCCCTGTGGGCAGCGGTATCGCTTGTCCTGTTCTCGAATGCCGCGCTGGGCCAGGCCGTGCCGGTCCCCGTGATGAAAAAGTCGCCGGTCGACAACCCCCAGCGCGTACTCTTCGTCGGCAGCAGCATCATGTACTACGCTGGCGCGCTGCAGACCCATACGCACCGCATTGCGGCTGCCGCCACCCCACCCCTCGATCTGCGGCCGGGGTACACGTCGGTGCACATCACCACCGGCGCGCTACACCACTACCCGCTCGAGCATTATCTGAAGCCGGGCAACCTGGACAAGAAGGAGCCGTTCCAGATCGTCGTGCTGGGGGGAAACTTCCGCGACGGCATGACGGACGCCGGTCGCGCCAAGTATCGGCAGACGGTGATCGAATTCGATGCACTCATCAAGAAGCACGGCGGGCGCGCCGCCCTGTACTGGCTGCCCCCGCACGGGCAAGCCCGGCGGCAAGATGCCGTCCGACGAGCTCAACCGCAGGCTGGGGGAAATGACGGTATCGGTCGCCAACGAGATCGGGGCCCTCGTCATCCCGGTGGGGCTGGCGTTCCAGGAAGCCTACCGGCAACGGCCGGGCATCAAGCTGCAGATGGGCTACGACGAGTACCACCCCACCTCGCGGGGCAGTACCTCGCCTCGAGCGTGGTGTATGCCAGCCTCTACGACCGGTCGCCGGTCGGCAATCCCTACGACTACTTCGGCGCACTCGACAAGGACACCAAGGAGTTCGTCCAGAAGGTCGCGTACGAAACAGTCCGCAAGTTCTACGGCCGCTAGCGCGGGCGGGCAGTCATGCAGGCTGAGCCTCGGATAGCATACTTTCTCAACGGATCATTTCGATCTGCTTGCCGGCGGCTGCTTCGCGGCATTGCCTGCGCTCGGCCAGCCCGGAACAAGGCTATCCTGCGAAGCCGATCCGCATCGTATCGGGATTCCCGGCCGGGGGCGTGAACGACATCCTTGCGCGCACGATCGGCGCGAAGCTGTCGGAAGGCCTGGGCACGGCCGTGGTGGTGGACAACCGTCCCGGTGCCGCCACCATGCTGGCCACCGCGACGGTCGCGAAGGCGGAACCGAACGGCTACACGCTCCTCGTGTACAGCAGCAGCTTCGCCATCAATGCCGCGATTCAGCCATCGCTGCCCTACCACCCGGTCAAGGATTTCACCGGTGTCGCCCAGATAGCGCTCAGCACCCAGGCGTTGATCGTCCCGACTTCGCTCGGGATCAAGTCCGTGAAGGAGCTGGTGGCGCTCGCAAAATCGCAGCCGGGCAAGATCATCCTGGGTTCCTCCGGGGCGGGGACCGGGTCGCACCTGATCGGGGAGAGGTTCCGGCTCGCCGCCGGCATCAACGTCGTGCACGTCGGGTTCAAGGGAAACAGCGAGATGCTGCTGCAGATCGCCGGCGGCCGGGTCCACTACGGCTTCAGCAACATCAGCCCCGTCCTGCCGCTCGCCAAGGACGGCAAGCTCATGATCCTCGCGGTGATCACGCGCGAGCGCTCACCCGTGCTGCCCGACGTGCCGACCGTCGGCGAATCGCTGCCGGGCTTCAGTCATCAAGGCGTATTCGGCCTGCTGGCACCGGCCAGGACACCGCGCCATATCGTGAACCTGCTCAACAAGGAAGTCGGCCGGATCCTCGGGCAAGCGGATAACCGTGAGCGCTTCATGGCTGCCGGTCTTTTGCCGGCGACCGCTGCGACGCCCGAGCAATTCGAGAAGTTTATCCACGAAGAGATCGCGAACTTTACCAAGGTCGCGCGCGATATCGGCTTTCGCAAGTGACCGTGATTCGACGTTGCCCATACTGGTTGATGCTTGCGCTGCTGCTGTCTTGCCTGGCCGCACACGCGCAGGCCTATCCCACACGGCCCGTGCGCCTCGTGATCGGGTCGTTCGCCGGCGGCGGCATTGACCTCGCCGGGCGCATCATCGCCCAGAAAATGTCCGAGAACCTGGGGTACCAGGTGATCGTCGACAACCGGGGCGGCGCGAACGGGATAATCGGCATGGAGCTCGTCGCGAGGGCGGCGCCGGACGGACACACGTTTTATATGGGAACGGCCGGCCACATCAGCGTCAATCCCGTGATGCATTCGAAGCTGCCGTTCAACGTGGACCGCGATTTCGAGCCGCTCACCCAGGTGGTCTCGCTGCCGTTCCTCGTGTAATGCATACGTCGCTGCCATTGAAGACCATGCCCGAGCTGATCGCCTATGCGAAGGCGAACCCCGGCGCGCTCACCTGGTCTTCGAGCGGCGACGGCGGTCTTCCGCATCTCACCGGCGAGCTGATCAAGCTCGCGAGCGGGATCGATACGCGGCGCATCCCCTACAAGGGCAGCGCGCCAGCGCTCAACGACCTGCTGGGCGGCCGGGTGAACTACTGCATCGAGGCGGTATCGATCGGGTTGCAGCACGTCAAAGCAGGCCGGCTGGTGGCCCTTGCGGCGACGGGCCCGTCGCGCTTGGAGATATTGCCGGCCGTGCCGACGCTGAGCGAAACGCTGCCCGGCGTGGAAGTGGTGAATTGGTACGGCGCGCTGCTGCCTCGTGGAACGCCGAAGAAGATCGTCAGCCGCCTCCACGCCGAAATGATCAAAGCCATGAACACGCCGGACGTACGCGCCAAGCTCGCCGCGAGCGGCTTTGACGCCAAAGGCACGACCCCCGAGCAGTTCCGCGCGTTCAGGAAGGCCGAGGAGGCGCGGTGGGGGCGCGTAATCCAACAGGCCGGCATCACGCGACAATGAAGGCCGCGGTGAGACGGACAGTACCCGCGCATGTTGCGCTGAACCCGATTAGGCCGGTATGGCTTGCTCGAAAACCGGCTGCGAACGCCACCGTCTCGTACAGATCTGCACGGTTCCGCGCGCCGTCAATAAACTTGCTCTCGCGCTCAAAGACGACATCGGGATTTATCGCTGGCTCTGAAGCATTCAAGCGTCTCCGCTTTTTCTCGACGACCGCCGGCGCTCCTTTTGGGCGCGAGCGTGAGCCGAGTTATTCAGTAAGCGCTGATCCCGAATCGAATAAGCCGCCGCTAGGAAGCACTCTGCGGCCGCCGATAGTGTTCTTCCTTTCTTGCGCATGACCACAATACCGCGCGCAAGCGCAGGATGCTTGATCGGACGCGCCCGGAGGCCCGTCATCGAGACTCGACTAACCGAGGACGAGGATACGACAGTAATTCCCAGGCCCGCGCGCACCATGCCCATCGCTGTAGAAATGGAATTAACCTCGTACGCAGGCGGCACACTCGAGCCGTACGACTGCAGCGTGGAATCCAGCAACGTGCGCACATAGTATTGAGGATCGAATGCAATAAGCGGAAACTCGGCCAGGTCCACAGGAACCACAGTGCGCTTATCCGAGAGCGGATGGCCCATAGGACAAACGACCATCAGGCGGTCGGTGATGAACGGCGTCGTATCCAGTTTTGGATTCGGCCGGTCGAGCAGGCCAAATCCGAGTTGCGCTTCTTCCTCGGCGACGCAAGACGGAATGCGGCGTGTCCCGATCTCGAGCAACCGAACAGTAACTTCAGGATACCGCGTCCGGAACTGCGCAATAGCAAGCGGGAGGATATCGAAACACATAGATGGCAGCGCGGCCGCCGTCACGACGCCGATCGGTTTGCCTTTGAGCTTTGCCCCGGCAAACGCAACGTCGATATCGACCAGCGCTCGCTCGATGATCGGCACCAACTGACTGCCGAGCGGGGTTAGCTTCACAAAGTGGGTGTTCCGGTCGAGCAAATGCACGCCCGTTACCGCTTCGAGCTGACGCATCTGTACCGTTAATGCCGGCTGCGAGAGGTTCAACTCCTGAGCCGCGCGGGTAAAGCTACCGACTCGCGCGAGCGTCACTAACGACCGCAGCTGGCGAAGGCTCACGCTCATAATGCAAGGCTAATACTGTTATTTGAATTATTCAATTCGGCGCCGCTGAAATTTCTTGGACTATCGAATGCTTGATTGGATTGCAAGCCCGAAAACAAGGGAGGGGATCGTGAGCCGAATAAACCTAGAAAGCGTGGTCGCAGCCATCACATTCGCCGGTGTTGTTGCTCTGTTTTGCCTTGTGGGGCCGGCCTACGCCGATGCGGGCGGAGCATTGCCGCGCAAAACCAAAGAGCACGCTCAAGTCGGAGGCCCGGATTTCCAGATCACGACGGTGTCCGCGCGCAACGACATGATCAGCGGCGGGGACGTGCTCGTGCAGGTCGATGTCGCACATGGGATTCCAATCAATACGGTAGGAGTGTCGCTCAACGGTCAGGACGTGAGCGCTGCATTCCGCGCGATTCCTGCCACTCAGTCCCTGCTCGGCCTGGTAACAGGCCTGAGTAACGGGGACAACACGCTTCAAGTATTCGAACGAAATCAGCGGGGATCCGCATCGACCCGGCTCACACTCACCAACTGGCCCATCTCCGGTCCCATTTTCTCCGGACCGCACGAACAGCCGTTCTTTTGCATGACCCACCAATTCACGTTGCCGATCACCGGCGGTAATCTCGGCCCAGCGCAAGACGCGAACTGCTTCGTGCCGAGCCGCGTCGATTACGTCTACCGATCGACGGCGAATACCTTCCGAGCCTTGCCCAATCCGCAAGTTCGTCCTGCAGATCTGCAATTCACGACCAACAACGAAGGCCGCAACGTCGCCTACATCGTGCGTGTCGAGACCGGCACCGTCAATCGCGCGATCTACCAGATCGCGATGCTGCACGATCCGATGATCGAAGCCTCACCGGATCCATGGACCCGTTCAAGGGGGTGGAACGGTCGTCTCGTATACCAATTCGGCGGCGGCTGCCCCGGCGGCTGGTACATCCAGGGCAACCGGATCAATTCCGAGTCCTCGATCCTCGAGCACCCGATGCTCTCGCTCGGATTCGCCACCGCTTCTTCGACGCTGAATCGCTTCGCTAACAACTGCAACGATCTTCTGGCAACCGAGACCATGATGATGGTGAGAGAGCGCTTTATCGAACGCTATGGGCGACCTGCCCACACGATCGGCTGGGGCTGTTCGGGCGGTTCCTATCAAGTGCACCAGATCGGCGACAACTATCCGGGGCTGCTCGACGGCATCGTCGCAGCCTGCAGTTTCCCTGAAGTGACCTTCGCCGCAATGACAGTGCACTCCTTCGGCGCCAAGATCCTGCGCAACTATTTCCTGAATAACTCGGGCGTGTTCTGGACGCAGGACGAGCAGGTAGCGGTGTCGGGGTTCCCGAATTTCGCCTCGCTCGAAGTGCAGGGCACGCGCCCCGACCGCATCGATCCACGCGGCGATTGCAACGCCATCATTCCGGTTGCCTTACTTTACGATCCGGCCACCAATCCCACCGGCGTGCGCTGCGCCATGTACGAGCACACGCGCAACGTCTATGGAACGGACCCAACAACAGGCTTCGCACGCCGCCCGCTGGATAACGTCGGGGTTCAGTATGGACTGGCCGCGCTGAATACGGGCAATATCACCAAAGCCCAGTTCCTCGATCTGAACGAGCGCATCGGGGGCATCGACGCCGATGCCGGGTTCTCGAGCGCGCGCACCGTTGCGGATCCCATTGCCGTTCGTCGTGGCTATGAAAGCGGCCGCATACTCGACGGCGGCAACGGTCTCGCCACGATGCCGATCATCGATTACCGCGCCTATGCCGACTTCGACAACGGCGATCCGCACATGCGCTTTCATTCGTTCTCGACCCGCGCGCGCTTGCAAGCACGCAATGGTTACAGCGGCAATCAGGTCATGCTGCAGGAGAATCTAGCCAACGGCCTGTTCAACACCCGCAGCCCGGTCGTGCGCGAGGCGCTACGGCAGATGGACCAGTGGCTGCTGAATATCGCGCAGAGTGCCTCGAACGTACCGCAAGCAACAAAAGTGGTGCAGTCGAAACCTGCGGATCTCGTCGACGCCTGCTTCGACGCCTTGGGTATGAAGATCGCCGAACCTCAGGTCTACAGGGGCGCGACAACGTGCAATCAGCTCTATCCGGCGCACGCTTCCCCCTATCTGGTGGCGGGCATGCCGCTCGCGAACAATGTCGTCATATGCAGCAAGAAGGCGGTCAACGCCGCCGACTATGCCGTGAGCTTCACACCGGAAGAAACGAAGCGCCTGCGCGACATCTTTCCCCATGGGGTATGCGACTATAGCAAGCAGGGACACGAGCAACGCCCGTTGCTGGATACGTGGCTATCGTTCGGTCCGGCCGGTATACAAGGCTCAGATTCGAAGTAAATCAGCGGTCGTCCGATCAAGACTGGGACCGTCAGTCTGTTGCATTTCGAAACGCATGGGGAGGGCAGCCAATGGCACTGAGGACGTTCTTACATCGCCGCACCACGGATCTATTCGCTCCGGCGCTTGCGCTCGCGTTCGTTGCCATGGGCAGCAGTTGGGACACGCAAGCCCGCATCACGCGCGTTGAGATACTCAGTACGCAGTCGCCGACTTTCGGTGGCGCATCGTTCGGGACAGTCGGCACCTACGAGAAGATTTTCGCGCGCGCTTATGGCGAGCTCGATCCATCGAATCCCCGCAACGCGCTGATCGCCGATATCAATCTCGCGCCGCGCAATGGCGACGGCAAGGTCGTGTATTCGGTCGACCTTCATATCATCAGGCCGGTGAACCCGTCGAATGGCAACCGGCGCATGTTTTACGAAGTCGTCAACCGCGGCAATAAGGACTTGAACGCATTCAACGGCGCGGGAGGCAACAATCCGACGACTGAAGCCAATGCAGGCACCGGGTTATTGATGCGGCTCGGCTACACGATGGTGTGGTCGGGATGGGAAGACGATCGCCTCGTCTTGCCGGGAAACAATCGCGTGCTCGCGAAGCTGCCGATCGCGAAAAGTCCCGATGGCAGCGCTGTGACCGATCGAACCATGACCGAGGTCATCTTCGATAATGCAACCGGAACGACCTTGAATCTTACGTATGCGGCCGCGACCTTGGACAAGACGCAAGCGAAGATGCTGGTGCACAATCACACCAGCTTCGTCGGCGGCCCATTGGTCGATCGTGTCGAGGTGCCGCCCGATGTCTGGTCCTACCTCGACAATGGCACCGTCCAAATCAATCGAGCTCACCCATTCCTCGCGCCCTATGATCAAGGGGCGGCTTTCGAGTTCGTCTATCCGGCCAAGGACCCGCAAATTTTAGGAGTCGGCCTGGCGGCCACGCGCGATGTGGTCTCTTTCCTGCGCCACGACACGTCGCAGGGCAATCCCCTCGCCTTCGGCATCGACTATGCGCTCGCCTACGGCCAGTCGCAGAGCGGGCGCTATTTGAAAGGGTTCACCTACTGGGGATTCAATGAGGACGAGTCCGGGCGCAAGGTGTTTGAAGGCATCTTGCCGAAAATCTCCGGCGCGCACGCAATCGAGATGAACGAGCGCTTCGGCGACACCAACGCGACCGGTCGCAGCTACCAGCGGCACCTGAGCGCGAAGCAGGAATTTCCCTTCACCTACGAAGTGCGCTCCGATCTGATCAGCGGCCTCACCGACGGCATCTTCGCGCGCTGCCAGCTCACCAATACATGTCCGAAGGTTGCGCACATGGATAGCGGCAACGAGTCATACCTCAAGCCGACCGTGCTCGTCACCACGGACGGTCAGGGTAAGGACATCGTGTTGCCGTCGAACGTGCGTGTTTACTACGTCGGCAGCTCCCAGCACGCCCCTGCGGGGACGGCTTCGCCGACGGGAACGTGCCAGCAGCTCAGCAATCCGAATCAGCATTCACCTATCCTGCGCGCTTTGTGGGTCGGACTCGATGCGTGGGCGACGCAGGGCATCGAGCCGCCGGCAAGCCGGTACGCACGAGTGAGCGACGGCACGCTGGTGCCTTCGCTGCCGCAGGCAACGCAAGGCTTCCCCGTCATTCCTGGAGTGCGCTATACCGGCTGGTACAACCCGGTTGATCTGCTCGACAAGAGCACATTGCCGCCGACGCCTATTCCGGGAAAGAGCTATACGGTGCTGGTCCCGAAGACCGACAAGGACGGCAATGAAATCGCAGGCATCCGCACACCGACGATTCAGGCACCGCTCGGCACCCACACGGGCTGGGCATTGCGGCGCGCTCCCTTTGCGGAGAATGAAGACTGCGCGCTAACCGGCCAGTTCATTCCATTCAAGGCCACGCAGGCCGAACGGCTTGCGGCCGGAGATCCGCGCCTGTCCATCGAGGAGCGCTATCGCAATCACGGTGCATACGTGAGCCAGGTCGCTCGGGCGGTCAATGATCTCGTGCAGAATCATTACCTGCTCGAAGAAGACGGCGACAGATACAAAGACGCAGCCAGCGAAGGCGAAATCGGTAAACCCGCCAAACCGTAACGCGGCGGCAGCAGTCTCGCTCGAGGCCGCCAGCGATCCCCGATACGCCCAGCGCCTGAAACGGTAAGTAAGGGTCTGGGCTATACTTTATTTATAGTCCACTGGCCATGCTCAGCGGCATGGCCCGCCCGCTGTGTCTGTAACGCGCGGCAAAAAATCTTTCTGGATCAGGTCGACCGTAGTGGCTCGTTGAAATGCCACGGGGCCAGGCAATGAATTCCGCGCTGAGACGGGCAGCAAGTCTGGTATAACGATCGATAATTATCCTCGCAAGGAGCGTGCACATGGCCCGTATTCAGCATCTCGCAATCGCCAGCCTGAATCCCGAAAAGCAGGCGGAGTTCTACAAGAGTGTTTTCGGCTTCGAGGAAGTACGGCGGCTCGACAACCCGCGGGCTCGCGGCGTGGTCCTGACCGACGGGCACATCAACATTTCCGTATTGCAGTTCCAGCAGGACCAGATCGATCACGGGCTTGACTTCACCGGCCTCCATCACTTCGGCGTCTACGTCGAAGACCTGGAGGGCACCGCGAAGAAGTGCCTGGAGAGTGGCTGCGTGCCCTACGATGAGCTGCCGGAGGATCCCGGCGAAAAGGCGAAGAACTACCGGCCGAAGCGCTCGGACAAGTTCAAGGGGCCGGAAAATACCCTGTTCGACATTGCCGACCATCCCTGGATCGGGACCGCGCCCGTCAAGAAGTAGTCAGCTTCCAGGAGGTGATGGCAATGCGTTCCAGCGCATGGATGTGCCTGCTCGCGCTCGTCGTCGTGGCGCAAGCCAACATGGCAAGCGCCCAGGGCTATCCCAGCAAGCCAGTGCGCCTGGTCACTGCGGCGGCGGGCGCGGGCGGTGATTTCGTCTCGCGCATCGTCGCGATCGGGCTTAGCGAACTATGGGAGCAGTCGGTCATCATAGACAATCGCGGCGGCAGCGCCGTCATTCCGATCGAGCTGGTGGCGAAGGCGCCGCCCGATGGATACACGCTCCTGGGCTTCGGGACCGCGCTCTGGCATCTCCCGCTCATGCAAAGCGTGGCATACGACCCGATCAAGGACTTTGCGCCGATCACGCTGGTGACGAACACGCCGATGATCCTCGTCGTTCATCCCTCGGTCCCCGTGAGATCCATCGAAGAGCTCATTGCGCTCGCCAGGAAGCGGCCGGCCAGCTCAACTATTCCTCCGGCATTTCGGGATCCACGACGCATCTGCCGGCGGAAATATTCAAGTCATGGCCGGTATTGACATCGTCCGCGTTTCCTACAAAGGGCGGAGCGCCGGCGCTCAACGCGTTGCTCGGCGGAGAAACGCAACTGATGTTCGCGAACGCCGGCGGCGCGGGACCGCACGTGAAGACCGGAAGGATCAGGGCGCTGGCGGTTACTACCGCCCAGCGTTCGGCGCTTTTCCCGGATCTGCCGACGGTCGCTGCATCCGGGCTTGCCGGGATACGAAGCTACATCGTTACAGGGCATATTCGTCCCCGCCGCCACGCCTGCGTCGCTCGTCAGTCGGCTGAACCGGGATGTGGTGAAAGTTCTGGCAGGCCGGAATTGAAGGAGCGGTTCCTTCAAAGCGGGTCGGAAATCGTGGCCAATTCGCCTGACGAGGTTGCAAGAGCGATGAAGGCGGACATGATCCTGATGGGCAAGATCATCAAGCAGGCAGGTATTCGCGCAGACTGAGCGGAGCGCCCCGCCCCGAGACGTACAGGAGGGATGAATGCGCATCTGGATCCAGGTATTTTCGTCGCGCGAGCGAAATCCGAATTTTCACGGTGCGCTCGAAGAGCATCTGCGATCGATCGCGGACACGGGAGTCCAGATCGAGGTCCATGGCACGCGCAAGGGTGGGCTCGGCGAGCAGTTTCGCTTCTTTCAGGCGATCGACACGCCGGACATCATCGAGAACATCCTGAAATGCAGGGAAGCGAAAGGCGACAATCGTTACGACGCCTTCGTGTCGCTCAATTCCACCGATCCCGCGCTCGTCGAGGCACGCGAGGTTCTCGATATTCCCGTCCTGGGCTTCCTGGAAACCACGGCTCACGTCTCGTGCATGATGGGACGAACCTTCTCCCTCATCACGCCGAATCCCAAGTTCGCGCTCTCCTACAGCCAAAAGATACAGCTCTACGGATTGAGCGAGCGCCTGGCTTCGATCGAGGCGATGAACGTTCCCCATCTGCCGGATTACCGCCAGGCGTTCATCGATCCGGCGGCGCACCAGCGCGTAATGAACGAGTTCGACCAGGCCGCCCGGCGCGCGGTGGCAGCCGGAGCCGAAGTCATCATCCCGTGCGGGTCCCATGCCGTGCTGCAGGCGCGCCGGGGGCTCAGGGAAATCGACGGGGCGTTGATCATCGACGGCCTGGGCATATTGCTGAAGATGGCGGAGACCGCGGTCAGGATCCAGCAGTTCATGGGCACCTTCGTCAGCCGCAAGATGCTCTACCAGATGCCCGGCGCAGCGGTCCGCGAGCAGGTCATGAAGGACTACGGCATCAATCTTTCCTGAGCAGGGGCGGGGAACCATACGATGACTGCCAGAAAAGGCGCGGCACAGGTATCGCCGCACATGGAGCGGCTCGCCGCCTACATCGCCGCGGCATTGCGCCGGCCGCTGCCTGCGCCGGTAGCGGAGAAGACGCGGCATCACGTGCTCGACACGATCGCCGCCATGGTGTCCGGGTCGCGCCTGATGCCCGGCCGCAAGGCGATCGCCTACGTCAAGTCGCTCGGCGGCACGCCGGAGGCGACGCGTGGCCGGCTCGCGCGTCGTGACCAGCGCGGTCAACGCCGCGCTTGCGAACGGCATGCTCGCGCACGCCGACGAAACCGACGATTCGCACTCGCCGTCTCTGACGCACCCCGGCTGCGGGATCGTGTCCGGCCGCACTCGCGATGGCCGAGCGCGCACCGCCGGAACGGCACCGCGCTGCTGCGCGCGGTCGCGCTGGGCTACGACGTGGCTGCGCGCTTGAGCTTCGCGCTGGGCGGCGTGGCGTTCCACGGCACCGGGCATACTACCCACTGCGTTCGGTCCGACTTTCGGGGCCGCTGCGGCGGGCGCGGCGCTCGCGCGGCCTCGCACCCGCGCAGGTGCGGCACGCGCTTTCGTATGCCGCGCAGCAGGCCTCGGGCGTATCGTGCTACGCGCGGGACCAGGATCACATCGAGAAAGCCTTCGATTTCGGCGGCATGCCCGCGCGCAACGGCGTCACGGCGGCCACCATGGTGGCCTCGGGATGCACTGGCGTCGAGGACGTGTTCTCCGGGCGAGCGCAATTTCTTCGTGGCGTTCGACGAATCGCGCCGCATCGGCAAGGCGCCCGAGCCCGCAGCTGCTCGTGCGCGATCTCGGCACGACCTACGAGATCATGAACACCAACATCAAGCGCTGGTCGGTAGGCTCGCCCGATACAGGCGCCGCTCGACCTGCTGCTCGAGCTGATCCGCGGCGAGCGCATCACCGCCGCGGACGTCGAAAAGCTCGTGGTCCGCGTCTATTCGACCGGGGCCAACTACTACGGACAACCGCGACATGCCCGATATCTGCATGCAGCACATGTGCGCGGTGATGCTGCTCGACGGCATAGGTCACTTTCGAGTCCGCGCACGACGAGCGCGCATGCGGGATCCCAAGGTGCTCGCGCTGCGCAAGCGCATCGAGCTCATGGCCGACGACGAGTTCGAGAGCCGCCGGCCGCAGCGTCACGGCATCGTGGAGCTCACGCTCGCGGACGGCCGGCGAGCTCAGCGCACACACGGGCGCCGTGCGCGGCACCGCGCAGAATCCGATGACGCGCGCCGAAGTGGACGAGAAGGCCTACGACCTGATGGCGCCGATTCTCGGCAAGCGGCGCGCGCGCGCGCTTTGCGACGCGGTATGGAACATCGAGCGCATCAAGGATCTGCGCAAGCTGCGTCCTTTGCTGCAGGCCTGACCTTGGATCGCCCTCGTTCGATGGTCTGGATCGAGGCGGCGGTCGCAGCGGCGTGCCTCGCCGCCGCCGGCGGCGCTTGTGCCCAGAGCTTTCCGTACAAGCCGATCCGCATGGTCACCGAGCTCGCCGCAGGCACCGGGGGCGACGTGTTCCTGCCAGCGTTTTCAGCCTGCCGCTCTTCACGTGCGGTTCCACGGAACCTGGAACGGCGAACATCATGTGTGTCTCGCCGCCCAGCAGGGCAGTGAGCGCGGGTCCGGTGCCCTTGTAAGGCACGTGCACGATATTGATGCGCCGGGGGCTTCGCGTCGTGCCTGCTCGCCAGCGTCGAAAGCGCGTCGACATCGGCCACGCCGCGCCACAGGGCGAGCAGCATGGTCTTGGTCGCGTCGATCACGGAGCCGCCGCCGACGGCAAGCAGATGGTCCGCCTCGACTTCCCGCGCGAGCGCCGCCCCGGCGATCACCGCTTCACGCGGCGAATGGGCGCGGATGGCGGCAAATCGGCCTGCGCAGCGGTCGCCCAGCGCCGACGTCACATCCCTGATCAGCCGCGTTCTCGAGCGAGCGCGTGGTGAGAAGCAGCACCCGCCTGGCGCCGACGCGTTCGATCTCCGCGCGAACGGCTTCCGCCGCCGGTCGGCCGTGCACGACGCGTTCCTGTGCCGTCCACTGCACCAGGCCCGTTAGCATGTGCTGGTCTCCACTAGGGGCCACCCGGAGGGGTGGTGATGATGCGAATCACCTTCTTCGGGAACACCAGCACATCAAGTGAACGCCGCATAAGACCAATCTTATCGTGCGATGTGTTCATGATATCCGCAATCAACTCGAGCGAGAACACGGCGCGCTGCTTGTCGCTGCGCACGCTCCAGGAATTGGACCGCCGCGACGCAATCCAACTTTAGCCGCTAATATGCATAACCATGGGCGTGATTCGAGTTCGATGGCCGATGCGTAGCTGCGCCGTGCTCGCCGCGTGCTTCTTCACGATCCCGTGTGCCGCTCAGTCCGGCTGGAAGCCCGATCGCACAGTGGAGATCGTCGTCGGTTCCGCCGCGGGCGGCGGCAACGACAAGACCGGGCGCACGCTCCTCAGGATCTGGCAGGAAAACGGATGGCTGGAGAATGCCATCGTCGTCAACAAGGTCGGCGGGGGCGGCGCCCTCGCCTACGCCTACGCGGCCCAGACTCCCGGCGATGGACATCGCATCGCGGTGGCCCGCACCGGGCTGCTGACCAACCATATCCGCGGCCTCTCCCCCCTCGGCCCGGCCGACGTGACAGCGATCGCGATGGTCGCCGACGAGCCGATGTCCCTTTCCGTGCGCGCCGATTCGGCGATGAAGACTGTGGGGGACCTCGTTGCGCGCTGGAAGGCGGATCCGCAGTCGATCAGCATCTCCCTCGGCAGCTCGCGCGGGTCGACGACCCACTTCCTGGTGGCGCTGATCGCCCGCGCCGGGAGCGTGGACCCGCGCAAACTGAAGACACTGACCTTCGGCGGCGGCGCGGAGTCGGTCACGAACCTGCTGGGGGGCCACATCGATCTGGTCTCACTCGCGGTGGGCAACATCGTCGCCCACCACCGGCGGGAACGCTGCGGATGATAGCGGTGGCGTCGGCCCAGCGCCTGCCCTCGCTCCCCGATGTCCCTACTGTCAGGGAGCAGGGGATCGACGTGGTCCAGGGCGGCTGGACGGTAATCGTGGGGGCCCGGGGATTGGCGCCGGCGCAGGTCGGCTATTGGGAGAGCCTGCTCGAGCGTACCGTGAATCATCCGACCTGGAAAAAGTACCTCGCTGAAGACAGCGCGGAATTCCTGTTTCTCAAGGCGCAGCCGACCCGCGAGTTTCTCCGGAAGGAATACGACGCCGACCACGCCCTGCTGGTCGAGCTCGGCATGGCGAAATAAGCGGACAGCCTCACTCCGCCTTGATGCCGGCCTCCCGGATCAACCTGGCCCAGCGGTCGTGCTCGGCGCGCAGAAACGCCGCAGCCTGCTCTGGCGACGTTACCACCGGATCGCCGCCGATGCCGACGAAGTAGGTCCTTGTCTCCGGCATCTGCATGACCTTGGCCGCTTCCGCGTTGAGCCGTTCGATGATCGCGCGTGGCGTGCCTGCCGGTGCCGTCAGCACGTACCAATTCACGATGAGGAGCCGCGGCATTCCGGCTTCGGCCGACGTCGGCACCTCCGGCATCGAATGCAGGCGCTGCGTGTCGAGCACCGCCAGCGCGCGCATCCGCTTGGCCTTGACGTAGGACTCGACGGCCGACGCAGCCGGGATCACCACATCCACTTCCCCGCTCATCGCGCCCACCAAGGCAAAGGTCGCGCCCTTGTACGGAACCAGCAGGATGTCGATCTTGGCGAGAGACTTCAACAGCTCGCCGGCCAGATGGCTGGTCGAGCCGGCGGTCCCGGAGCCGTACGCGAGCTTGCCCGGGTTGGCGCGGGCCAGTTGCACCAGCTCGCGCACGTTTCGCGCCGGGACCGACGGATGCACCGCCAGCATATTGGGCAGGGTTGCCACCAGCGCGACGGGCACGAAGTCGCGCGCGGTGTCGTAGCTGACCCTGGAATTCAGGATCGGGTTGAGGACAAACGGGGTGGACGCGAGCATCAGGGTGTAGCCGTCCGCCGCCGCCTTCGCGGTCGCTTCATGGCCGAGGTTTCCGCCGGCGCCGGGACGCGGATCGATTATTACCTGCTGGCCCAAGCCGGGTGACATCTTGGCTGCCAGCCAGCGCCCGACGAAATCGGTGCCGCCCAGGTAGGGCAGGATGATGCGCACCGGCTTGGCCGGGTAGGTCTGGCAGGCTGCCGGCGCCGGCATCAGCGCCGGGATTGCGCACAGCAGGACGCCGAACAGCGCGCAGCCCGGAATCGTCCGAAATACGTCCTGGTAGTCATCGAGCACCGCAATTTTCACAGGTATCGGATCCGCTCCATTACAGGCTGATTTCCGCTCCAAGTCCCTGCGCGCTGGCGAGCTCATAGGCCTTGGCAGCGATGGCCACGTCCTCGATGGCGAGGCCGTGGGATTCGAAGAGAACGATGTCCGCCCCGAAATCGGGCCGCGGCGCCCGCCCGACGATGACGTCCCCCAGGTTCCAAACCTGGTCCCAGCGCAGCAGCCCATACTTGGTGATGGTCACGACGATATCTGCGTCCCGCGCCGCCAGCTGCGGCTCCGCTGCGGGCACGACCTCGACCTGCAGCCGGTTGGCCATCCTGCGACAGAATGTCTCGAGCTTGTCCCGCGTGCGGCTGTACACGCGGGCCGCCTTGATGGGCCTGACTACGCACACGGCCTCGAGCTGCGCCTCGGCCTGGCGCCCGCTTCCGTACATGCCGATGGTCAAGGCGCCCGGCGGTGACAGGTGCTTGACCGCAACGGCGGTGGCGGCAGCCGTGCGGAACTTGCTGATGGAATGCGCCTGTATGACGGCGAGCAGATCGCCGGTCTCCATGCTGTAGAGGAAATCCCATACCTGCCGCAACGGCGAGCCGAAGTTCGCCCAGACCTTGAAGCCAGCCACCTGCCGGGCGTGCAGCGCGGCCGGGCCGAACTGCATGAAGCCCTTCTTCATTGGCATGCGGTAGCGCGGCGGATTCTCGGCGGTGCCCTCACCCGCCATGCGAAACACGTCTTCCATGACGGGAATCGCGTCCCGGATCGAAAGCATCTGCTCCACGTCGCGCTCGGTGATCAGCAGGGTCATGGCCGGGTGTTCCGTGGCAGCCGCTACCTGGGGCCTATTCCTGCGTCCTTGATGAGCTTGCTCATCCGGGTGATATCCGACTTGCGCATCGCGCCGAGCTCTTCGGGCGTGCTGGGTCTAGGCTCGATTCCGGCGGCGAGAAAGCGCTCTGTCACATCGGCCTGCGCCAGGACGCGCCCGATCTCCTGGTTCAATCGGTTGATGATCGCCGCGGGCGTCCTCGCCGGGGCGAATATGCAATATACGGCTTCCATGTCGTAGCCCGGCAGCGTCGCTGCGATGGTCGGCAGGTCGGGCACCAGCGCGGACGCCCTGGCGCTGGTAATCCCGAGGGCCTTGAGCTTGCCCGTCTTCACGTGCGGCATGATGGGACCCGAGGCGGAGAAGAACACCTGCACCTGGCCGCTGATGAGATCGGTAATCGCGGTGCCGGTGTTCTTGTAGGGAACGGGCACGATGTTGATTCCGGCCATGACGTTGAACAGCGCCGCCGACAGATGCGCGCTGCCGCCCTCGGCGGTCATGACGTGGTTGAGCGCGCCCGGTTTGGCCTTGGCCAGCGCGATGAATTCCTTGACCGAGCCTGCCGGAACCGAGCCGTTGATCGTCAGCACCGACGGAAACGCGGCCGTCAGGGTAACCGGAGCGAAATCCTTCACCGCGTCGTAGGGGACTTTCTGGAACAGCGGCATCACCCACAGAATGCCGCCGGAGGTAACGAGCAGCGTATGCCCGTCGGGCAATGCCTTGGCCACGGTATCTCCCGGCACCACGCTGCTGCCGCGGTTTTCCACGATGACCGGCTGCCCGAGGCTGGCGGTGAGGCCGCTCGCCACCAGGCGCGCCGCGAAATCGGTTCCCCCGCCGATTCCCGAAGTCACCAGGCGGATCGGCTTGTTCGGCTGCAGCTGACCGTGCGCGGCGTGCGCGCCGAGGACGATCGCGGCGGCGGCCGCGATACGCGCCACGACATGCACCTAGGCTGCCGCCTTCTTCGGCTGGGGCGGACAGAGCCTTTCCATCCAGCCGCTCGCGGCCAACCGCTCGCGAAATTCGGCCTTCTGCTGCTCGGTGAGATTGTGCATGGGGGGACGGACCGGGCCGGCGGACATGCCGTTCAGCTCCATCCAGTACTTGATGACCGGCAGCGGGTGCAGGGCGCCTTTCTTGTTCCACAGCGACTCGTAGATCCCTTTCCACACGTCCCGCAGCGGCTGCAGCTCGTAGTATTTCCTCGAAGCTTCGGCCGCCTTGCCGGCACGCGCAAGATCCCAATATTCCTGGATCGGCTGGCAGCGCGGGCTCTGCATCAGGAATACCGAGGTCGTACCCAGCAGGAGCTGCTGGCCGAACTGCAGCGTCATGGTGAGCAGATGATCTTCGATCGCCGTGCTGATGACCACCTGGTCGCCGCACAGCTCCATGCAGCGCACCGTATGCGCGACGTCGTTGACGGCGTCCTTCACCCCGCAGACGTTGGTAATCCTGGACAGGTGGGCGATCGTCTCCGGCGTCATGCAGATGCCGGAATGGTAGGTGTTGTAGAGAAAGATCGCTATGTCCACCTTCGAAGCCACGTATTCGTAGTACTCGATCACCATCTGCTGGGTCTTGGCCCATTCGTACGGGGGCCAGATCATGACGGCGTCCGCCCCGACGTCCTGCGCGTGCCGTGTGAGATTGATCGTTTCCTCCACGCTGTGATCGGTCGAGTGCAGGTAGGCCGGCACCCGCCGCTTGATGGCATCGACCACAATCTCCATCGCGCGCTTGCGCTCCGCGTGCGTGCAGACCCACGGCTCGGAGAATCCGAAACCGATGCCCGATGCCTTGGACTGGATCATGTACTCCACGTTATGGCGGAGCCCGGCCTCGTCGAGCTTGTAGTCCTGCGTAAACGGGTACATGGGACTCGTCCACAGGCCTTTCATCGTCGCCCGCGCCCATTCCTTCGCTTCCTTCTTGTGGACCATGTGGCTGTCCTTTCCGGTAATAGCGCTATTGGTAACTGCCCGAACGCACGATGCTCAGGACCGTGCCGGTGCCGCGCAGGATGCGCAGAGCATGCTCGACTCCCGCCGGGATGAACACGCTCGCCGGCGCGCGCACCGGGGTGACCCTGCCTTCGAGCTCGACTTCGACCTCGAGGCTGTCGTCGGGGCTGAAGAACATATAGGTCTGGCTGACCTCGTGGGTATGCGGCAGCACGTTCGGTTCCGCCGGCGCCGGCAGAGCCGTCACCGAGCGCGACGTGATGAACACGTCCGCCCCGGGCACCACTCCCTCGCTCAGATGCAGCAGGCGCGGTCCATATTCCGCAGGCAGGGCCCCCTCGACGTGATTGGCGAGGTGCGCCTGCTCCCGGGGCTTGACGATCAACTCCGGACCGGCAAGCGGGCGCTTCATGCTGCACCCGCCGACCGCTTCTGTGCCTGCGCCGGCAGCGCCGGCCGCATCAATTCGTCGAGGGCGCGCGCGTTGTCCAGGGTCGCTACGTCGCGCACCGCCTGCTCGATGCGCGCGACGTGCGCCGCCTCGAGCACCAGTCCCGCAGTGGTCCTGAACTTACCGATGATCTCGGCCTCGCACAGGGGATTGGTGCAATCGCCGCGCGCCACCGCGACCCGGTCGCTCAGCCGCTGCCCGTTCTTGAGCTCGACGTCGACGTAGGGCTCGTCGCCGTCCGGCACCGAGGGGTCGTGGACCACCGTCACACGGCGCGCGAGCGCCAGCACACCCGGCCGTGCCAGCGCCTCCGCGGTGTACTGATCGAGCATGGCCCCGCCGGTCTCCAGCGTGGCAGCGATGCTGTAGGGCAGACTCATCTGCGCATCGAGAGCGGTCCGCACCGTCTGTTTGCTCAATTGCTTGACGTGGGTGCGGCTGCCGCGCACCGTCACGCCAGCCACCTCCGACGCCTGAAGATGATACTTGCCGCGCATGTCCAGGATCACGTCGATGCTGCTGTGTATGCCCCGGCACGCTGCATAAGGCTTGAATCCGACCTGCCTGATCCGGAAATCGGTCCCCAACCCGGCCGTAGCGCTTTCCGGCGTCGCCTTCCCCGGAACATAGGTCGGATAGTAGCCGCCCCACTCCGCTTCGAAGATGCTTTCCGGTGCCGTGACATCGGACGCCGCGAGATACGCGGACATGATCCCGTTCTGCGCCGCAAAGCCGGGATGCACGCGTTTGCTCATCGCGCCATCCGGTATGAACGCCCAGGTACCGCCCGCGTTGCAGCCCGCGTAGCCGATCGCCCATTGCAGCCGTTTCGCATCCAGCCCGAGCAGCCGGCCCGCGGCGACCGCGGCGCCGAAGCCGCCGCAGGTGCTCGTGGAATGCCAGCCGACTTCCTTGAACGTGAGATAGCCGCCCCCGCCGTCCATGACGCGCTTCGCTATGTCATAGCCGATGACGACCGCAGCCAGCAGTTCGCGTCCGGAAGCGCCGACGCGCGCCGCCGTCCCGAGCGCCGCCGGTATCACCACCGACCCTGAATGCGCGCAGCCGCCGAAGTCGTCGATCTCGCGCGCGTGCACCGCCGCGCCGTTCACCAGCGCGGCCAGCGGCAACGGCAGTTGCTCGCTCGTGCCCCAGAGCGAGGCGTCACCCGCGCCGCCGCTCGCCGCCACGGCGGCGCGCCGTATCCTGACGACCTCGTCGGTGGTGGATCCCGCCAGGGCGCAACCCAGGGTATCGAGCAGCACGAGGCGGGCGAGATCGCGCACGTCCGACGGCAGGTCCTCGTAGCGTAACCGCGCGGCATACTCGGCCATGCGGGCACTGATCGTCTGCCGATTCGCGGCTTCCATATCCGTTTCCTTGTGCCGAGCCCGCTAGAGTTTCAGCGCCTGTATCAGCTCGCCGACATCAGGCAGGGCTTCCAGCCTGCGGACGAGCGCGACGACTTTGTCGGTCTTCGCCGCCCCGAGCACCGGTTTGGCGATCTGGCGGAACTTGTGCTCGATGTCGTCGTCGGTCGGGGTGAGATAGCGGCCGCGGGCGCTGCGGTCGTCTTCCTGCGTAAAGGACTTGCCGTTGTTCAGCTTGATCGTCACCCTGGCCAGGCTGCGCGCGGGATACTGCCGCTCGTAGTCCTCGTTCTCGGTGATGCGCACTTTCTCCGCAGCCGCCCAGATGGCCTTGTCCGTCAGCACCTCGTTGCGAAACGCCGGGCCGAGCAGCAGGCCCGGGTCTTTCCTGCACACCGCCACCGCGAGGCAGTACGGCAGGCTCGCCCGCGCGGCGATCTCGTTTTCCGGATGGCGGGTATTGAAAATGGCCGTGCGCTTCATGGCATCCACGTGGATCTCCGCGATATCGTCGGCCGCGATGTTGTGCTGCTTGATGAGGTCGAAGGTCGCGTCTAGAGACGCGGTCAGGGGTCCCACCGTCGCGTAATGTTTCGTGAGAATTCCGCTCAGCAGCTCCCACTGGTCGAAACCGCCGGCGGCGCGCACGCCCTCGGTCAAACGTTCCGGGAGCACCTTGTCCGCGATGACGGGGAGCCAGCCGTTGACGACATCGCGCATGCCCTTCACGCCGCGAGCCGCCATTTCCGCCGCGAGCACGCCCGTCGCGCACGCCTGGCCGCCGATAAGCCACTTGATGCTCTCGCCTTCCTCGTTCGCGCGGCCCATCGCGCTCGGCAGCAGATTGAGCACGATCCCTATCGTGTTGTCGAGACGCGTTGCGTCGAGCCCGAGCATGTGGCCGGCAGCAACGGCGGACCCTATCCCGCCGAAAATGCCCGGCGTCCACCAGCCGCGATAAAATGCGCTGGGAAACACTGCCCGGCCGAAGCGGATTTCCACCTCGTAGCCGGCGACGACGGCGGGGATGATGGCCGCGCCGCCGACCTTGCGTTTCTCCGCGTAGGCAAGAGCGACTGGGACAATCTCGTTGCCGGGATGCACGGTGCCGCGCGGCGCGGCGTCCGACAACTCGAGTCCATGTATGTACGTCGCATGCGCGAGCACGGCCAGCGACGTCGTGGTCGACTGCCCGCCCGGCAGGAGCGTGGCCTCGGCCGCGCCGCCCTGGGCGAGGACGAACTCCTGAATTTCCCGGGAGATCCCGGCGTCGTAGCCGGCCACCAGGCAGCCCACCGTGTCGAGCACGCGCTGCTTCGCCCGCTGGACGACTTCCGCAGGCAGGTCATTTAGTTTCAATCCGGCTGCCGCGCGTCCGAGTATTGCGAGGGGATCCGACTCCTGCTGGCTCACGAGGCTCCTCCTTTACCTCTCCACTTTATGCGGCGCAACCGCAGTAGACAAGTAAGCGCCGTCACAATATGGATTGGGCGTCGTTTGCGCAATGTGGACCAGTCGTAGCATCGCGGAATCCGTCGGGCCGATACCTGCGAACGCCGCATAGGACCAATCTTACCGTGCGATGTGTTAATGATATGCGGATCAACTCGAGCGAGAACGCGGCGCGCGCTGTTTGTCGCTGCGTCACTACGAATCGTTATGTCGCTGCGCCGCGCGGGTAATGCGCGATAACGCGGCACGGCACTGCCATCATGCACCTGTGTACGTCTCACGGCTGCCGAAGGTAGCCCGCTTGTGCGATTGCCGTGTCGACGGACGCAAGGAGCGTCTTGATAAGTAAAAACTACGGAGAGAAAAAACCCACGCCGAGCGATTGAAGCAACGCGTCTTGTTCTTTAGGCGCCTAACTGCTGCTCGGCGATGTAACGAGTGGCGCGCCCGGAGGGATGAATCTGGGCACTGGCGCGAGGTCCTTCCGCTTTCGCTTCGGTGAGACCTACCAGGTTATTCGCCGCAGATCCGGTAATACATCGAAGTGCGGGCCCGCGGGTTGTCGAGCCGCCGTACTTCCTCGAAGCCGAAAACCTTCTTGTAGAACTCCGCCTGCTTTTCGGGATCCAGGCTGGCGATTGCGAGATGCTGAATGCGGGCCATGTGCATGCTCCTTGCGAGAGTGATTTTCGATCCTTATACCAGACTTGGTGCTGGGGACACTTAAGCATTTTACTGGCCTTGAGGAGCGAACCGCTGGCGAGTCGCGCTCGCCCGGTTCGTAGTCATGCGTCGTGCCTCTCCGAGGCGGCCATTTACGACAAACCCAAGCCGACCAAAAAATCTGCGCCGGCGCGAGCCCTCGCACCAAAGACTCATGTGATGCTTTGCCGAATACTTCTTGAGAATTTCCCGCACGAATCGAGATCCCAGGCCCGATCCACGCTGTTTGTTATCGATGAACAGCGCCCAAAGATGGGGAATCATTCCGTCAACAGCCGGACTTTGCTGGATTAGGGCGAAGCCGTACTGACGCGTTTCGAGGACCGCTTTTCCAGACTCCAATGAGTCAATAACTTTCTGCGTCGTCAGATCGGCAATACCCATTTCACTCTGATGCGCGACGATGAACTCGGCGATCTCAAGCGTGGACATGGCGGTAAAGTCGATCATGACCTACTTTTTGCGGCAACCGCAGAAAGCGCATCCGCAGCGCGTAGCTATTCGCCGCTGCGGCGCGGTACCGCCGGCGCGTCGGCCGGCGCAGGCTTCTGCGCGCGTGAACCATGCTGTTGAGCGTACGCCCAAGTGTATTCCGCGCCGAGCAGGAAGATCTGCGCGGAATAGTAGACCCATACGAGCAGCACCACGAGCGAGCCGGCAGCGCCGAATCCGGACGCCAGGCTGCTTTTGCCCAGGTACAACCCGATCAGCACTTTGCCGATGGTAAACAGTAACGCCGTCACCGCCGCGCCGGTCCAGACGTCGCTCCATGGGATCTTTGCGCGCGGCATGATTTTGTAAATCATCGCAAAAAGCACTGTGAAGATGCCGAACGAAACCGCGAAGTTGAGGATTTCGAGGAATACATCCCAGCCTTCGAACCAGCTGCTCCACCACTTGCCTAAAGCCGCGAGCGCCGCGCTCACGACGAGCGATACGATCACCAGGAATCCCAGGGCTAGCACGAGTCCGAATGACAGCAGGCGTTTACGCAAGAGGCGCCAGATCCCAGACTCCTTCTTCGCCGCCGGCACTCGCCAGATGCGGTCCAGCGCGCTTTGCAGCTCCGCGAAGATCGCGGTCGAACCAAGCAGCAAGGTTGCGATGCCGGCAATCGTTGCGACCGCGCTCTTGGCCGGTTCCCGAGCGGCTTTGAGCATTCCTTCCACTGCCACCGCGCCCTCCTCACCCATTATTCCGTGCAACTGCCCGACGATCGCTCCTTGCGCCGCTTCCTGCCCGAACACCATTCCGGCGACCGCGATCACGACGATCAGCAGCGGCGCAATCGAAAAAAGCGTGTAGTAGGAAAGGGCGGCGCCCATGCTCGGGGCGTAATCGTCCGACCAGGCTGTCATGGCCGCTTTGACCAGCTGCAATTGTTGGCTAAACCAGTTTCCTTGCGGCACCGCAGTCGCAGACGCCGCCGCCTTCTGTGCAGAGCTCGCCGGCTGCGGTATCACCATCGGGAGTGCGCGCGGGTTTCGCTTAGGGATCGTGGCGGCGTTCAGCGCATCGAGCAATGGAAGCAGCATCTGCAAGGTTTTCAGCACGGCATTAAGACTTATGCGAGCCGCAGAGCGCGCGACCGGCGCACGCGGCTTTCCGCTGCGCATAACGGCAAAGTACCCCGCAGCTGCGGCGCCGACGACCAGCCCGCCGATCACGTAGGGCGACTTCACCAGCCGGCGCACCCTGAATTCCAGCGCGGTAAGACGCTGCTTGACGAGGCCCGTCTTGGTGGTGCCAACGTGCCTCTCCCCTGACTGAGTCGCCGCCGATGGGTCATTCATGGAGGGTGCAGCTTTTCGGACAGAAAGTACGCGTAGGAGTTGGCAACCCCGAACTAAGTTGCAATAGGCAGCGAAATTCCTTTCATCACATTGTGCTGAGTATGGTTAGAGGTGCGTAGGGCCAGAACTACAAAGCGTCATTGACACCTGCTTAGATGATCAACCGAGCGACGATCGCCGAGGACGTGTCCGTCCCGAACGGTGCTCCCCTCGTCGTCCAGGTGTCCCCGAACGGGCGGCCGCGATGGGCGCGGCCGCGAAGGAGACGGTGCGATCGAGGTACTTCAGCGATGGCGCGCACGACGGCGTAAGCTGCGGAGCAGCACAGGACTTGCCAAGGGGCCGGACCGATGAAGAGCACCGTCTTTCTTTCGTACACTTCCTCGCTGAGCGAAACAGCCGCGCGCATCGAGCTGTCGCTCAAGGGAGAAGGGTTCTCCGTATTTCGCGACCGCTCGATGCTGCCGCCTGGCGAATCCTTCGACGCGAGGATACGCGCGGCAATCGAGGAGAGCGACCTGTTCGTCTTCCTCATCAGCCCGGAATCCGTTTCGCAAGGGCGCTACACGCTTACCGAGCTCAAGTTCGCCGAACAGAAGTGGGAGCACCCGGCCGGACACGTCCTCCCGGTGTTCGCCGAAGCGACGCCGAAGGAGGCCATTCCCGCATTTCTGCGGGCGGTAACGATTCTGCAACCGCGCGGCGACATCGTGGCCGAGGTCGCCGCCGAAGTGGTTCGCTTGAGCGCGCCGTGGTGGCGGCGGATGCTCGAGCCGCGGCGGCTGGTTCCGGCAGTCGTCGTTGCGCTCATCCTTGCCGGAGGCGCGTGGATGGGGCTGTCCTCCTATCTCGAGCGCCGCGGGCAGAACGCCCAGGCGGAGGCGCTCATCAAGCAGAGCCAATCGCAGGCCGACGCCGGGGACCACGCGAACGCGTGGAAGCTTCTGGAAGAAGCCAACGCCGTCGCGCCCGCGTTCCGCGACGTGTTCGAGGCGCAAGAACGACTGGCCATGAAGATGCTCCGGGGCGCCGGCGTCAACTATTCTGGCGGCAGCAGCAGGGGCTATTTCGAGGACCTCGTGAAGAGGACGTTGCCGGTGCTGTCACGCGGCACGTCGGGGGCGACAGGCGAGCGCCTGGCGAACCTTCTGGCGCACATGGGATGGGCAGACTACTTGCGTGGGGGGCGTAGCGGATCGGGCGGACCGGACCCCGCGCAGCACTATCGCCGCGCGCTCGAGGCCGATCCGGGCAACGTCTACGCGCACGCCATGTGGGGCTTCGAACTGCTGAGAAAGCGCGGCTCTCCCGAAGCTCTCGCCGAGGCAAAGCAGCACTTCTCGGCCGCGCTCGAATCCCGGCGGGAACGCGAGTACGTCCGGTACCTGCAGGTCTCCGCACTGCTCCAGACCTATTCCAACGTCTGGATCGAGGACCCGGAGCGGCAAAAGGAGGTGATCCGGGTTGCGAACGAGATGCGGATGAACGGCGAGACGAGGCCGAACGGCTGGGGGCCGGGTTCGTTCAAGGGAAAGGTGTGGGCTATCTACCACTTCGGCTTCGTCACCCACGACGACCAGGCGCCGCTGCTGGCCGCGCTGCCCCCGGCGGAGCACCTCGCCTCGTTTCGCTGGCTGTTCCCGAAAGACGATCTCACGGTGGGCCAAGGAGGGCCCTCGTTATTCGATTACCTGATTGTCCTCGCTCAGTTGGAGGAGCACGGCGGCGATCGCGCCGGCGCGCTGGCTTCGTACCGCCGGCTGCTGAGCGAGTTCACGTCCAAGAAATACGACAGCAGCAGGGCGATCAAGATCGCCGACCACGCCAAAGCGGCCATCCAACGCCTCGCGGGCTAGCGTCCCACCCACTCGCAGGATTGCTACGGGTGAATTCGGCTTTGGTGTCGCGCCTCAGATTCTAATTGCCTGCGTTACCTGAGCGCCGGGATCTTTGACCCTAGAGCTCGAGAAGCTCATAAGCAACGCAGCGACGGATCACGCACATACCGCAGATACGAGCGCACCTTGCGGAAGCCGCCCTGCTCCGCGAACATGCGCTCCGCCTCCTCATCCGAGATGAAGGGCAGCACCACCGTGTCGTCACCGGGCTGCCAGTTCGCCGGCGTTGCCACGTGATACTTCGCAGAGAGTTGCAGGGCGTCCAGGACGCGCAGGATCTCGTTGAAGCTGCGGCCGATGTAGGCCGGGTACGAGAGGATCAGCTCGACCCGCTTCGACGGCGAGATGATGAACACGCTGCGCACGGTCATGGTCTGGCCCAGGCTGGGCCCATGGCGGAAGGTGGTCGAGTCGAGCATGCCGAAGAGCATCGACACCCGGCGGTCCTTGTCCGCGACGATCGGGAAGTTCACCTGCGTCTGTTGTGTTTCGTTGATGTCCGCGATCCAGCGCTCGTGGTCCTCGGCGCTGTCTACGCTGAGGCCGATGACCTTGGCGCCGCGCTTGTTCCACTCTGCTTCAAGCTTGGCAGTGGCCCCGAACTCGGTGGTGCACACCGGCGTGAAGTCCGCCGGGTGCGAGAAAAGTACGCACCAGGAGTCACCGATGAACTCGTGGAAGTTGATCGGGCCCATGCTGGTCTCGGCGGTGAAGTCGGGGACGCTGTCACCGATGCGGACGTAACCCTGCCTCTCGAGCTGCTCCTGCGTCTTGGTGAAGGGGTTATCAGGTCCCAAGTACTTGAACTGGAACGTCTCGTGCGGCACCTCGTCGATGTCCGGCAGCAGGGTCTCGTACTCGTAGTCGAGCAGCTTCACGGTGTGCTTCTTCACCGTGCCGGCGAACACGAACGCGCCGTCCTCCGGTCGCCGAATCAGCGGCAGGTCGAAGCGGAACGAGCTGTGCCCCAGGAAGTCCTCTTCCGCCATGGTGTTCGCCCGCTGCAGGATCTTGTTGCGGTGGGGAAACCGGCCGAAGCGCTTGATCACCGCGACGTGCCGGTGGAAGATCTCGTGAAAGACGTTGAGCGGATCATCCGGCGCCAGTTCGGCCATCGCCCGGTCCCATTCCTCCATGCAAAGATGCTGGTCGACCAGCGCCTCGGAGTGGGTCAGCACCAGACAGAGGAAGACCCGCTCGATCGGGCGCAGGCGCTCGCTCACGCCGACGCGCAGCCCGCGCTTGACCAGGGAGAGGCAGTGCGCGTCACAGTCATACATCCGTGGCGTGTCGCGATACATGTTGCGGGGGAACTGGTCGAGCATGATCACCAGCGCCACCAGCAGACGCGGGTGCTCGACATTCAGGGCCCAGTGGTTGTAGTGCCCCGTGGACGCCAGGGCCACGTCCGCGCCGAACCGGTTCCAGATTTCCTGGTCGGTCTGCTCGGACTTGCCGAACCACAGGTTCAGGCACTCTTCGATATTCGGGCGCAGCATGTACTCCACGATCTGCTCGGCCTTGTCGATCTCCGCGGTCGCGATCTGGATGAGTTCCCGCTGGAGCAGCATGCGCAACTCGCGCCGCAGGGCCTCCGTGTCCGCTCCGGTGAGGCCGTCGCGCTCGTCCAAGCCGGCGAGGATCACCTGCAGGGCCTGCTGCATGCGATGGCCCAGCACCTCCGCCGGTGCCGAGGTCTGTGTGGAGAGTAGGTCTGTCATCGCTTTCTCCTTGCGCACCCGCTGGGCGACTGCTCCGCCACCGGGTATGAAATCTACTACTAACCCGCTCGGAAGGATAGCCGATTCAAGCAGCTATCATTCGAATACTTGGACACTACGAGCTCTCGCCGATGCGCACCGAGAATGCGGGGCTTAAGATGGAAGAACGAGATCCTGGTTCATCAATGCCGCCGCCCTTCCCTTCCCTGAGGCCTGCCAGTGTTGTTGTCATGGTAGCGCCTTCCTTCGCATCCGCGCCATAGCAATGCCCGAGATCTTCGTGAGCTACCGTCGCGCCGATGCTGCAGGCACAGCCGGCCGGTTATTCGATCGTTTGTCGCAACACTTTGGCGCGCATCAGGTCTTTCGCGACATCGATTCCATAGAGTTGGGCGACAACTTCGAGCAGGTCGTACGCGACGCCTTGCGCGCGGCCGCTGCCGTGCTGGTTGTCATTGGCCCGCGCTGGCTCGAGCTGCGAGGCGACGATGGAGCGCGGCGGATCGACGACGCAAACGATTACGTTCGTCGCGAAATCGAGCTCGCGCTCGGGTCAGAAGCAATCGTCATTCCTGTGCTCGTCGACAGCGCGGTGTTGCCGGGTGTCCAGTCGCTTCCTGACGCGATCCAAGAGTTGACGAAGCGCAACGCCGTCGAGCTTTCTCATCGACGCTGGGAGAACGACATCGAGGACCTCATCCGGCAGCTTGAAAGCCGCGGCATACGCCCTCTCGAGCCGCTCGGCTCCGGCAAGCGCACCGCCCAACAGCCCGCTTACCGGATCCTCGTTGCCGGGTTCACCGAATTCATACCGAATTTGTTCGCGCTGCTCCGGCAGCCACGCCGTTTCCTTGCTCGCAGCACGCAGGGAAACCCGGCGGACCTCACGCGGGCATTCGTCTTTTTCATCCTGACGGCGTTATTGGCCATCGTCATCCTGGTCTCCGCCTACACGCCGATACAGTCCGTGGTCGGATTCGGACTCACCGTGCTCATGCTGGGCTTGGTGGGGACCATCGCGCTCTCCGCTCCGCTCTGGATGGCGTGGCGACTCGTTGGCGCCAGGCGCCACTATTCGAGGCTGCTAATCGGTACCTGCTGTACCAAGTTGCCATCCTTCACCTCGTCATGTTAGTCATCACGTGGATCATGGTACTAGGACTGGACCTGAGATCGTTGAACGTGATACATGAAACGCTCGACGAGGCCATGAAAACGAGCGGCTCGGTCAGCGCCGCTCTCGAGGTAATCGGTGACAAGCTCGAACCTCTCGTCGAGGCGACCGAGGTGCGTATCGCTTTGGGATTGAGTGCTCTCGTGCTCGTGGCAGGCGTCGGATGGACGGTCTGGTCGTGGTGCGCCTATCGCGACGCCTTCGGGCTGAGCCGCGCGCGCTCGATCGCAGCGTCGTTCGCGTGGATCCTCATGATTTGGGCGGTGCTGACGCTCATCGCTTCAAACTAATCTGCCGAACGAGTCGCCAGAATATCTTGCAAAGCGGCGCGCGGCTGAGGAAGCGGCGGCTCCGATGGCTCCCGACTGACTTGGTGGCGACCCGGTCGCAATCTGACGCTGAGCTCACGCCGTTACTCGCTCGCCGAACCAATCGTTCGTGCAACTGTCCAGCCTGATTGGGGGAGGTATTGGAGAGAGCTCCTATGCTCGAGTTCCTGCAAGTGCTGTGTCTCGTGCTGATCGCAGTGGGTATGGGTCTTAGCCTTGCCCACGCGCTCGAATTTCCCGGCAAGCTCAGGCTGCCCAAGGAAACGTATTTTGCCGTTCAGACGATCTACTATCCAGGCTTCACCATTGGGGGCGCCTTCGGAGAATTCGGCGCGATTCTGGCGATGCTTTGGCTGCTCATCGTCACCCCGTTCGCAGGCGCGACTTTCTGGCTCACGCTGGCCGCGCTCGTCTTTCTCCTGCTCATGCACGCGGTATTCTGGCTGGTGAATCAACCGGTCAACAAGATCTGGCTCAGGCAGCAAAAACTTGGCAGCGCCGGGACCGCATTCTTTGCCGCCGGTCGTGAAAGCGTTCAGGGCGACGAGGACTGGACGTCGTTGCGCGCACGGTGGGAATACGGACATGTCGCGCGCGCATTGCTCGCGTTGGCCGCCTTGATTGCGGTGGCAATCGCATTAGTCGGCTAGGCATCGCGGCGAAGTTCGCACATGTCAGCGCCTGCAAGGGCATGACAGCATGGAACAAGCGCGGCGGATCGTGACGTTCGACTGGGTGACCGCGGATGGCTACTTTGCGGGTCCCAATGGGAACTTGGACTGGGTCGTGCCGGATGAGGAGCAGGCCAGAGCGGCCGCGGAGGATATTCCGAATTTCGATACCGTCCTTTTCGGGCGTCGGACGTACGAGATCTTCGAGGGTTTCTGGGGGCACGTTGTCGTCGACGACGCCGGCACGGTTCCGGATCCCCACCGCCCTGGACGCCGATCTCCGGAACACGGTGCCATGGCGATTGCGTTAAACAAGATGACCAAGTTAGTCTTTTTCAAATCCATGAAGGATCTTCGCTGGAGGAATTCCCGCTTCGTCCCCGAACTCGACCCGCGCGAGATCGAGGCCATGAAGGCGGCAACCCGGCAAAGACATGATCATCTTTGGGAGTGGCTCCATCGTGTCGCAACTCACGCGGCATGGTTTGATCGACGAATATCAGTTCACCGTCTGCCCGATCTTCCTCGGGAGCGGCAAGCCGCTGTTGACCGGTGTGTCGAAACACGTGCGGCTGGAGCTACTGGCGGCGAAGGCTCTCCCCTCGGGGGACGTGATGCTTCGCTATGCGCGCCGGAACTAGATTCCGGGTGGGGGCAGCGCCCGAACCAAGCGCTGCAGTAGGCCGGGCGGCCGACACGCGCTTTCAAAAAATATTGCTGCGAACCTCATCGCGGCAGCGAATCGCATCGCTGCGACAAGTTCAGGATTGCGAATCAACGGCATGCGCCTCCGCCGTCTTCCGCGTATACGCCGCATAAAAGAGATCGAAGACATTGCCCGCTTCGAGCGCCATTTCATCGTCGCTTCGCGCCCGGCTTTTTATCCCCGTGAGTATCGTTTCGAGGCCCCTAGCGTCGGCGACGGGAATACCGCCGACGTCGAGAAAATGAACGGCTTCGCCGATCGCCATCAGGGCCCGGTCGGACGTCAGCCCGAAGCTCGCAAGTAGCGTCTCGAAAGTAATGCGATTGTCCACGTGCGTGAACTCCGCGCCGTCGAAATCGAATCCGATGGCGCCTCTGGGACGGTCGCGGGGCCGGTCAATCCATACGAATTTCGCCTTGCCGTCGATGAAGCGCTTGATGAGCCATGCGCTGGCGAGGCGGTCCACCCAGAGGTCCTTCCGCGTCGCCCAGGTGCGATCGCGATACTTCGCCCGATCGAGGCGGCGCAGCTTTCCCTTCGCCGCATGCGGCTCGCCCTCGGAATAGAGCGGTTGCGCTTCGCGCTCCAGGCCTGCCAGCGCCTCTTTGGCCTGCAAGTTGGCCTGCCCGGGATAGAAATCGATGGCGACCAGCTCTTCGAACGAGCGGCGCAGGCGCTGGAGGAGCGTATCCGCCTTGCGTTTTCCGAGCCGCTGCAGCGCGGTTCTTGCCGCGGCAATTTTCGCAACCAGCGCGCCGTACTCCTCGCTGCGATCGAAGAGCTTGCGGACGTGTTCGAGCTGCGCGGGCGTCTTGAAACTCAATTCCGCCGTCGTGGCGAATCCCCCTGCCGCCCTGACCGCCGACTCCACCTCGGTCAGAGCCGGCGCCTGCGGCGCGGCGACCGGCAGCACGTAGACGCCGTCGCGCAAAACGCCGCATCCGGTGCTCTTGAGCGCCCGCCATACCCGCATGCGTATGGTCGAGTTTCCGGTCGGCAGGCTCGTCAGCAAAGCGTGAAAAGCAGTCATAAAGATCATTGATACATGGAGTTGGGATGAGAACCGGTGCGTCCGGGCTTACTGCTCATAGTACGTGTTTACATTATCACATCTTTGTTATAAAGTCCTCCCATCCGTAGGCTTCGACATAGCCGCAAAGGCAGTCGAGCCTAGCCGGGTCTTATGCAGGCACCCGGTCCCAAACAGACGATTTCCGTCCCAAGCGCTGCTCCGATCCCTCAGGGGAGGAGTACGGCTATGAGCAACGGCATCGTTTCCATCGCACCGTCCCGCTTGCGCGAACGGGGTTCGCGGCGAACGTGTCACGTCACTAACCACTTCGAATGCGCCGATCAAGCGGCAGGCGTCGCCTCTGTCAGGCGATTTTGTGGATCGAAACCGATAGGGAGGTCTAGTCATGCGCTATAAACTCGCACCCATTTTCTGCCGTCCCTGGCTCCTGAACGGGTTATCGACGCGGCTCCTCGAAAGCCACTACGAAAACAACTATGGCGGAGCGCTGCGGCGCCTCAATGCCATCACGGAGAAGCTGCAGTCCCTCGACTTCGCGAAGACGCCGGGGTACGTGATCAACGGCCTGAAGCGCGAGGAACTGATCGCGCTCAATTCCACGCTGCTGCACGAGCTGTATTTTGCGAGCCTGGGCGTAGCCCCGGTCGCCAAAGGCCGCAATATCCCCCGCCCGGCGGGGGCGCTCGCCGAGGCGCTGGCGCGCGACTTCGGCTCGTTTGAACGCTGGCGTGACGAGTTCGTCGCCATGGGCAACGCGCTTGCAGGCGGCTCCGGCTGGGTGCTGCTCGTCTACGTCCCGCGCGACCGGCGGTTGATCAACCAGTATGCGTCAGAGCACACGCTTGGCATCGCGGGCGGCATTCCCGTCCTCGCGCTCGATATGTACGAGCACGCGTACCACATCGACTTCGGCGCGAACGCGCGGGCCTACATCGATGCGTTCATTAAAAACATCGACTGGAAGGCGGCACAAGGCCGCCACGAGGATGCAGCAAAAGTCGAGCCGCCGCGGCCGCTGGTGCAGGAGGAGTTCGGCGACTTGCCCGGTGTCGGACGTAGAGGAAGTGAAGGCGATGCTCGAGGCTGGCAAGCCAGTGCAGATCATCGACGCCCGCCCGCGGCACTCCATGTCGCGGCTGCAGGACATCATGGTCGGTGCGACCTGGCGCGACCCGGACCTCGTGCAGGAATGGTCCGGCGAGCTGTCGAAGTCCGACCCGGTGGTGGTGTTCTGCGTATACGGCTTCCATGTCGGCTGCAAGACCGCGATCATGCTGCGGGAGGCCGGCTTCGACGCGAAGTACATGAAGGGTGGCCACTCGGCCTGGAAGGCGATTGGAGGCGCAATCAAACCCATCGCGGAGGAATCGCAAGAGATTGAAGTGTAGACGCCGCCGCACACTGAAGGAATCGTCCCATGCTCCAGCTCCGTCCCAATTGCGAATGCTGCAATCGAGATCTGCCACCGCAATCGCAGGAGGCGCTTATCTGCTCATTTGAATGCACGTTCTGTCGTGTCTGCGCGAGCTCAATCCTCGAGGGCAAGTGCCCGAATTGCGGCGGCGAATTGGTTGCCCGCCCGCGAAGGCGGGCCGCCAAGCTTGCCAAGTTTCCGGCCTCAACGGCGCGCGTGTTCAAGCCCGAGGGGTGTGCAAACCGCGCGCGGCTCACCGGGCAAGCCGTGTAGCCTCGTCAAGCCGTTTTCCGTGGAGAGTGTGGGATGATGGGCAAGAATCTCTCAGTGAAGACGTGAAGAAGTGGTCCGCTCGACCCATCCTAGCCCTCCCCTTGAAGGGTAGGGAATTCATTTTGAGGCGGGTTCCAGGCATAGAGGAATGCGCGCTTCTTTGCCGCGGCCTCCAAACACACCTCCGCTGCGTGGCGCATCCAATCGGCAATCCTCATGGCGTGTTATGACTGCGTGGGAAGGACCACGCAAAAACCCCTGCACCGGGGATGGCGCGTCCTTGCCGCGTTCACCGTTACCTGAGCCTCACTGAACAGCTCTATCTGGACTCATCGGTGTCGTGAATTTTGTTTTAGAACTCTGCGCGGTCATATCCGTCAAACTGGATTGATCACAGCGACGGCCTTAGGCTGACTTCCGCAATGGAATCAACAATATCTTTGTTCAAGGGCATTCTCAGGGTCAGCACGCTTGCCTTGCTGCCCCATGCGGACACATCGGTCCTCGCGCGCGAAGAGCAGGACACGATGCAAACCAGTCCCAACATTCAAGAGGAGAGAGGTGGCGCCGCTACCGAAGAATTGGCGGATACAACGCAAACGGGCTACGACCAAGGCTTCATTAGGTGGATTCCGATCGTCGTGCCGCTATTTGCTGTCTTGCTCATGCTTGCGGTGTACCTGATCGTCGCAGCGGTGCTGAAAGGCTGACGGATGGATCGGGTTCTTCTTCCTTCAGCGCTATGACCTGGTGAACTCTCTCGCGACGGGCGCAGCATGGACGGTCGCTGTGGCACAAGATTTTCATTTTACGAGCCTATTTGCTCAATGATGCGTCCTACGGCATTGGGCACGGTGTTCGGGACCTAAGCATGCGTAAATTTGTTTTAACAGAATTCGACAGGCGTAACGACTCTCATGTCGAGACGTCCATGCCTTTTTTTGCTTGTACAGGAGCGTTCCATGAATGAGACGAGAAACGAATCATCTGCAGTGTCCCGAAAGAGTGCCGCAACGATAGGAGAAAAAGGAAACTTCGTCCTGGACTTTCACGGCGTTCGTTATCAAGTCAAGGACGTGAGCCGCTCTGTCGCGTTCTATACCAAGCAACTCGGTTTCAAGTTGGAGCACCAGCAGCTGCCAGCTTTCGCTAACGTGTCATTAGGAAATCTTAAAATTCTGCTCAGTGGTCCAGGGGCATCGGGCTCACGCCCCATGCCTGACGGTCATCACCAAGAGCCCGGTGGCTGGAACCGAGTGGTCCTTCGGGTGGCTGATCTTCAGGCGGTAATTGAGGCACTGAAGAATGCGGACCTCCATTTTCGGAATGATATGGAAGTCGGTCCGGGCGGCAAGCAAGTTCAATTGGAAGACCCCGACGGGAACCCCATCGAGCTATTCGAACCAGGCCGAAGATCCTGACGTGGTGTAAACGCCCGCGGTAATCGCCAAGGGCGGTGGCAGCAGTTCTTTGCGCCCTGGAGCAGGTATTGGCGCGGATAGATTGAAGTCTCTGCCGGCACGATTCCGACAGCCATGACTTCTCGGCGCCTGGCAGAGCGGTCACTCGTCAGGGAACTTCTCCATGCCGTCGCGGTTCCCATAGCTTGATTAGCAGCGGAGAGCCGGCGCACGCGCTTGTGCTGGACTCCATTTCCCGGGAACGCCACGTCCGCCCGACGGGTCGTTTCCAGATGGGCGGAGGTGTTCGATGAAGCTCGTATCCACCGTTTCCCGCACGATGCGCATCGCCGCCATCAGCGCCGGCGCGTTGGCCATTGGCGCTATCGCGATGGGCGCGCTCGCCATCGGCGCCGTCGCGATCAAGCGGCTGGCTGTCGCGAGCTCGCGTGTAGGCCGCCTGGAAATCGAGGATCTCACTGTGCATCGTTTGCACGTCGGCGAGATCCTCGAAGATAAGAAAGGATCCGTGTCCGAAACACTGCAACCCCAGCCACCGCGGGCCCGGACGCGGCAGCCGGCGTGATGAGCCCCGAATCGCGCCGCGTCGCCGGGATCCTGCCCGTCATCCTGCCCTCTGTCGCGGTCGGGGGCGTGAGCATCTTGACGCTGCTCATCGGCGATCCGTCGTACATTCAGAACGCGCTGCGGCAGGATCGCTGGCGCGCTGGTCACGCGCACGCGTAGGCCTGCTCGTCCTTGGCGTGGGCCTCATCAGGAAGCCGCAATAACGCCTAAATCGCGGTAAGCCGCTCCACCGTGTCCGGGAACCGCTTCACAACGTTGATGAGCAAAGCGGCTTGCGCGTTAGGCTTGGCCTCCCCTGCTCCCAGCGGCAATCCTTGAATCCAGTCGCTATGAGCAGAACAATTCCACAAGGAAGGGGCCCTGGGTCTTGCATTCATCCGGTATTACCACGTTTCGGCGGCGGCTGCTGCTGACCCACGGCACAATTTTGACGTTGGTTGCGTTGGGGAGCGCTATCGCCACAACCATTGGTTGGATGACTGGAACTGGGCAATTTGGTTTCATGCAGCAGAACCGCATGGTCTGGGTTGGGCTGATCCAGGCTTATCTGTTGATGGCAGCATAAACAGCGGCGCAAAATAGTTTTCGCCGCGCAGTGTCAAGCATTGACCGGCAGGAAATCCTCAAACGGCGTCGTATAAGCAGGCGACAATCTGGCCCCGCGAAGTGTCGGCCAAACAAAAAAAGGCGGCCTTCGGGGGCCGCCTGTTATTGCGATGGGATTTAGGCGCTACTTGACGGTGAGCCGCTTTCTTTTTGCCGATTCTGGCGCCTTCTTCGGAAGGTTGAGCTCGAGTACACCGTCGCTATACTTGGCCTCGGCGCGAGCCTCATCGATCTCGTCACCAAGCGCGAACGCTCGATAGAGCTTGCCGTAGTGGCGCTCCGAACGCAGAACCCGACCGCCATCATCCTTGATGTCCTTCTCCCTTCTGGATTCGGCCGAAATGGTGACCTGATCGCCGTTGATGGCGACGTTAATGTCTTCCTTGCGTACACCGGGGAGATCCGCATGCACCCTGTATTCATTGTCCTGTTCGCTGATATCCACCCTTAGCTGGGTTTGCGGTTCCAGCGTGCCTGCTCCCATGGACATGGGCCGCAGGAAAAACCCGCGAAAGAAGTCCTCAAACGGATCTTCGAACGGGTCGAAAGACCGAACATCTCTTCCTGAATTCACCCTAGTCGTAATGTTTGCCATGTTTACCTCCAATATAGCGATCACTGATCACTGGCGAATAGATTCCATCCGCCAGAAAAAATAAGATAGGAGCGTGTCCCCTACTTTTCAAGAGCAGCCCGTTATCTCAGAAAATGGCCGAAAATCAATAAGATCGATATTGTTCGGGCTTCCTCGGTAGCCACAACGAGGATGATCGGCCCTGTTCTGTTCCATTAGCGGAAAGGACCGATTCACATCGAAAACTTTCAGGCATGCTGGTCGGCATGACGGGTCCGCGCCGCCTTGCGCGCCGCGGCCGAGCGCCCCGATGCGCCCTTAGTCCTCGCCGCTTTCCGGGCGGCAGCAGAGCGCTCGGATCGGCTGCGCCGTGCGGCGGCCGATCGCGCCTGCATCGCCAGCGCTTCCTTCGAAGCTGCAGAGCCAGTTTCACGTTGCAATGCGTTAGTGACAGCTCGTGAGCGCCTGCTAGACGTACCGTGCTTTCCCTTCCTGCCAGCCCGATACGCACTTGCTGCACTGCGGCGTGTTTTCTCCGACACAGTGCCTTTTTCGGGCGGCGGTAAATCGATGCCCGCCCGCCGCGCTTTCGACAATCCGATGGCTATCGCCTGCTTCGTGGAACGGGCGCCGTGCTTGCCCTCACGCACGTGCTCGATCTCCTCGCGCACGAATTCACCGGCCTGCGTCGTCGGAGCCTTGCCTTCCCGCTTGTCTCTTTTGGCGCGCTGTAGTGTTTCCTTTTCGGGCATATCTCACCTCCAATCAGTCGGAATAATTGAGCACCGATCCGTGCTGAAGCAACATGTCTAAGAGCAGCACGTCGCTATCGTCGATGCAACAAAACACCGTCCACCAACTCGGGCAGTACCACAGAGCGAAACTTCAGTCGTGTCGTAGTGCCATCCGTTGACTCGATTTCCAGAGCCTCGTGCGCGCCGGTTGGCGTCTCCTTAAGGGTAATCCTCGCCGGGGCGTGAATTATGCGGGCCGTGTGGTCCAGCGATTGGCCGCCGATGAGTATGGAGATCGTCCTGGAATCAGTGGCTCCACGATCGACAGTGATGCCAGTCAGGGGCTTGTCTAGCGCCTCGACTTGCACCGCGCCGTTGCGCTCGACCACTTCAATCGCAGTCAGCCACCCGTCGTGCAGCCGGCTGAAGCTATCTAGAAATTCTCCCCACTCATCGCGGGCAATGTGGCGCGCTGGCAAGACGTTCTCCTCCGAGCTAGACTCCCTCCGGATAGGTCGCCGGCGCCTCGCCCTTTTCCCAGAGCGGAATACGTTCCAGCGGCTCAACGGCCCGCGTTTCGTCGAAGTGGATTACCGCGTCGAACTGGTCGGGAAGGTGGGTGTGGAAATAGTGGCTCGCGCGTTCCGTCTCCGGTCGATAGATGACGCCAATCGCGCGTTGCAGCCGGGGCTGCGCCAGCCGCTCGCGCAGGTGCCCGTCGCCATGCGGCATGAGCACGAAGCGTCCGAGCCCGGTGTCCCTGAACAACGCCTCGTAGCTCCCCGGTAGCCCCGGCCTCACCCGCTTGCGCCCGGCCGGGCCGCCCCAGTCGGTCGCCGCTGTCACGGTACCGTAATGGGTGCTGAAACCAATCAGGAATGCGTCACGCCCATATCGCTCGCGCGCGAGCTGCCCGACATTCCATTCGCCCGCCTCGCCCATTTCCGTCGCGCGCGCGTCGCCGAGATGTGAATTGTGCGCCCAGACCGCGACCTTCGCGGGCGATCCGTCGCGCTCGAGATGGGCGAGCAGCGCTTCGAGTGTTTCCATCATGTGCCGGTCGCGCAGGTTCCACGAGGAGATGCGTGCCCGGAACATACTGCGGTAGTACTCCTCAGCATTCTTGATCAGGCGCGCGTTCTGTTCGGCGTGGAAGAACTCGTCTTCTGCGACGCGCCCGTCGCGCGTCTCATACCACGCCGACTTGCGCTGCAGGTCGGAAAGCTGCCGCACCACCTCATTCTCGCAATCCTTGGCCAGCTGGAAACCCGCTGCATAGCCGTACGCCTGAGAGTCCTCGCCGAAGTGGTCGAAGCAGGAATAGCGGAAGCGCGCTCGTTGTGCGCCCTGGGGATCGACTTTATCCAGATACGCGAGCACCGCTTCGATGGAGGTGAACAGGCTGTACAGATCCATGCCGTAGAAACCCGTCTTCGAGGCTTGGTCGGAGAGCCCGTCGTTGCGTGCGCGCAGCCAGCCCACGAAGTCGAGCACGTCGGAATTGCGCCACATCCAGGCGGGAAACCGCTTGAAGCCCGAAAGCGCCGCATTCGCATCCGCGTCCCCGTTCGCCCCGCGCACATAACGGTTCACGCGATAGGCATCCGGCCAGTCCGCTTCCGCGATCACGGCCCGGAATCCGAGCTCCACGATCAACCGTTTCGTAATCTCGGCGCGCGTCTTGTAGAAATCGTGCGTGCCGTGCGAAGCCTCTCCGAGCAGCACGATGCGCGCGTCCCCGATTGCTCCGAGCAGGGCGTCGTAGTCGTTTGTCGCGCCTGCTACTCTGAGCGCGGCGCCGCGCACCGCTTCCACGGTGGCGACGTACTGCGCTGAATCCGAAGCGTGGGCGCGCGCCATGCGATCACTCATCCGGTTCCAAGACTAGCCCTCCGCCATGGCCGCTACCCAGCCATGCCGTGCTTTTTCGAGCAGATTCCTCACCTCGTCGTCTTCGACCTGCGTGAAGTTCTCGTCCCACATTCCCACGCCGTGAAACGGCTCCGGGGTGAGCGCGCAGACGGTCTCGTCCACTTCCAAGCGGAATTCCTCGCAGGTGTTGCGCGCCGCGACAGGAACCGCGACCACGACGCTGACCGGATGGCGCCTTCGCACGGCAATCGCGGCGGCCCTCATCGTCGAGCCGGTCGCAAGCCCGTCATCCACGAGGATCACGGTGCATTGGTCGATGGCCAGCGATTCACGATCGCCCCGGTAGAGCCGTTCTCGCCGATCAAGCTCCTCTTTCTCGCGCGCCTCCACGCGGTCAATGATCTCCGTTGGAATCCGCAAGGGCACGGTGACGTCGGTGTTGATTACACGCACGCCGCCACTCGCAATCGCGCCCATCGCCAGCTCCTCATGTCCGGGCACGCCCAGCTTGCGCACGATGAAGACGTCGAGCGGCGCCCGCAGCGCCCGCGCGACCTCGTAGCCCACCGGCACGCCACCGCGTGGCAGCGCAAGGACCACGACATCGAGACGTTTTGAATAGTGCAAGAGCTTGGAGGCAAGGATTCGACCTGCATCGGCTCGGTCGGCAAAGCGTCTCATGAGGTTCCTCACTGGTCAGTCACAGCGACGGCCTGCAGATGCTTGGCGAACCATTCGCGTGCCAACGCAGCGGCTCGCTCCAGCGCTCCTGGCTCTTCGAACAGATGCGATGCTCCCGGAACGATTTCTAACGACTTCCTGCAACGCAGTTCGTCGTAGGCTTTGCGGTTGAGCCCGATGACTTCGCTGTCAAAACCACCAACGATGAGCAACGTCGGCGCCATGACTTCGCGCAGCGCATCCCATGCCAGATCCGGCCTTCCGCCCCGCGAGACGACCGCCTGCACCTGCTCGCGCAAGGTCGCCGCGGCGATCAGCGCCGCGGCGCTGCCGGTGCTGGCGCCGAAATAGCCCACCGGCAGCCCCCTGGTGCCGCGTAGATCTCGCGTCCAGCTGGTCGCGATGACCAGGCGTTTCGCGAGCAGCGGAATATCGAACCGGTCCTGCCGCGTGCGGATGTCGATGACCTCTTCCGCTGCGGTGAGCAGATCGAACAGCAGGGTAGCGATGCCGGCGCCTTGAATCGCACGGGCTACGAAAACGTTGCGGGGGCTGAGCCGGCTGCTGCCGCTGCCATGCGCGAAGATGACGAGGCCAGACGCCCCTATCGGTACATCCAGCGTACCGCTGAGGAACGCGTCCCGTAATGGAATGCGTAATTCACTTTCGGAGGCTGAGTGTTCCGCTGAACTCGCGGGGGCCATATTTACGTGTGACAGACTGGTCACTGCAAGTTCCCCTGCGATGAGCGCCTGGTCAGAGTCGTTTCGATCGGAGACCTCGCTTTAACCACGAAGGCCGATAACGAGCGGCCACGCATTCGCTAGCGTGTCCAGGCCCGGCGGCACAGATTCGCAGACGGGCCACTGACGACGATATGGCTCAGTCGAAGGCGGTGGAAGGATAGGTTCTCAGCGATTCAAAGTTCGTCTAGCGGACCTGCTCGTGCGTCGCTTCCCCGGTCTTCACGCGTTGCTCGCATTCCGGATGGCCGCAATTGCAAACGTGACCGACGGCGAATAACTGTCCGGGATTGCGCCGTTCTTCCGCCTTTTGAGACTCATCTCTAGCCCGGCAATACTCGCTGCAGTAACGCGTTGCATCTTCAACAAGGCAGGCGCATTCGACATGGGCGCAATCTGAGTAAATGGTCATAGCGGCCAACCTATACTGATATGCGCACTCCAACTTTCCTCAAATACCTTTCAATATACGAGGCGAGCTCGGTATCGCTAGATCTTCCCTGAGGGATTGCCCAGAGCTCGTTTGAGTCGCATGGGATCTCCTGTTTTGCTGTTGACTGATCAGCGCGACGCGTCCGCGGCACAGCTAATGCGTTCACGGGTGAAGCGCTGCTTCGAGAGAATGAACCACCCACCGTCACGCAACGTGCCTACGAAGACCTCAAGCAGGCGTAGATTCATCGGACTGCACGATAGTTCCCTGAACGATCACGGGCGATTAGAGCGAAAGATCGAGCTGGTTCAAGGACATGGCTACAGCGGGTTCTTCACGGCTGTTGAATTTGCCGTGGAAGAGCTCATCGGCCACAGAGAACCCCCTTCACATCCAGTTGATGAGCCTGTCCGTCGTCGTGAGGGCAATCGACGGTGAGAGACGCACCGATACGTGGTCTGGCGTCAACGTTCTGGCCGATTGGTCATAAAAAAGGCAGGGCGGAGCCCTGCCTTTTGCTGCAAAAAACGCGCGTTTACTACTTGCGTTTCCGTTCGTCTCTTACTTTTTCGGCGCCGGGCACTTCACCGTTTTACCGTCAACTATGACTTCGTCGCCTGGTTTCTTGCCTTTGCAGGCCTCGGCGACGGCATCTGGCGACTGCTCAGCCGCGAAAACGACCGGGGTAAACGATGTTACGGCCAAAGTGGCGGCTACCAGGAAAGATAGAAGCTTGGTCATGATGTTTCCTCTTTGTGGTTGATCACAGGTTTTGTGACTGCGTCGTCTCGGTCACGAGCATAGGAACGGGCTCGCATCAAACTTGGGTTGTCTGGCATGGGCGTAACCGGGATCGGCGGAAACATCAGTTGAGCGTGTTACCGTCGTCAGGCGGCGACAACCCCAGAGCCCACGCAACTAGCAACCAATTCCCTTCACAGATTCAACCAATAACGGATCGGGTACCGTTATCCCGGCTCCGCTCCTGCTTGATCCTGCGGTATTGGGACCTGCACGGACTATGGCGAGTTCCCTTTGCAGGCAGCTGGGAGCAGGTTCGCCGTACGAGAACCGACGTTGGGAGTCAGGTATGGTCTGCGAATCGCTGGCGGCGCGCCGTCCCCTAGTATCGGGCGGGGGTTGACCTGCCGATAGCCAACCGTCGCCGCCCGGCCAGACGCCATCGCCCAACACACCAATAGGACCTCCGCATCAACAACCTGGTGAAGGCGGCCCAGGAAAGTAGCGGCACGCTTGACGTTTGGCGATCTGCCTGCGCCGATAGGGTGGGCTATCACCTGGCCGGTCGTGTCGACAGATGCGAACCTGCGCTCAGAATGTCCGCCAGATTGCGCAAGCTGTCGATCGACTCCTCTAAGCATTTCTTGTCGCTGAAATCAATGGCGATCAGGAACTCGGCGACCTTTCCCTCGATCTTTACTTCGCGAACATTCTTTGGAAGGCCATCTTTCGGCAGGTCGCCTCCATCCATAAGCGTCGATAGCGTATCGAGCGTTTGCTCCAGGCCTGGCCTACTTGCTGGTACGTCGAGACTCATGACGAATCCTCCTATATAGGTTGGCGTCCCCCATCACCGTTTCTTGATGGGTGCGTCAGACGGCGCGTGAAATTGATTGCGCCTGGAAAGAGTGCTTCCGGGCCGGACGGGGAGCGTGGGATCGCTCGCTGGAAAGGTTTCCTCGAGGGATTCGTCGATCAGCCATTCGTCGTGCCCCGCCTCGCCGGGTGCAGAGGGAGCCTGGTTTGTCACTTCCAGTTTGCTGCCAGAGTCGTTCTTTGACTCAGCCATTTCGCCATATCCCAAGAAGCGGTCTCCTCACGAATTATTGGTGCGATCCCGAAATCAGCGAGCAATGGTGTTGGTGCGTTTTATTTTATTCTGCAGCTGAATAATGCCGTAGAGGAGCTGTTCAGCGGTTGGCGGGCAGCCGGGCACGTAAATATCGACCGGCACGATGCGATCGCAGCCACGAACCACCGAGTAGGAGTAGTGGTAGTAGCCGCCGCCGTTCGCGCAGGAGCCCATCGAGATGACCCAGCGCGGATCGGCCATTTGGTCGTAGACCTTGCGCAGCGCGGGCGCCATCTTGTTGCAGAGTGTGCCCGAGACGATCATGAGGTCCGACTGCCTGGGGCTCGCGCGGAACACGAGACCAAAGCGGTCGAGGTCGTAACGCGATGCTGCAGCATGCATCATCTCGACCGCGCAGCAGGCGAGACCGAAGCTCATCGGCCACAGGGAACCCGTACGGGTCCAGTTGATGAGTCTGTCCGTGGTCGTGAGGGCAAACCCACGGTGAGAGACCGCATCGATGACGTGGTCTGTCGTCGCGGCTGAACTTCTGTCCGACGCTGCATCGATCGTCATTGCATGAGGATGGCTGCTTGGATACAAAGTTCCCCCGGATTACGGAACGTACCCGAACGGGCCTGTGTCGTACGATCAATCGGTGAAAACCGCGGCGCGCGTTTGCCCCTTCGGGGCAGCGGCTTCTGCAAGTCCGGAAACAATTGAACGGAGGCGCCCATGCCAAAATGCGATTCCTGCGGAAATGACTACGACAAGACCTTTCAGGTCATGGCCGGAGGCAAAGCCCATACCTTTGACAGCTTCGAATGCGCGATCCACGCCTTGGCGCCGACTTGCGAGCATTGCGGGGTGCGCATCGTGGGCCACGGGCTGGAAAAGGACGGCCGCATGTTCTGCTGCGATCACTGTGCCGAGCACAAGGGCGTGACGGAGCTTCGCGACCGCGTCTGAGATTCCTTCGTCTTGAGCCTTACCGCTGCGCCAGCTGGGCTTCGAGTCGCGCGACCCACGGACGAAACTCTGCAAACCAACGGCGCCCTTGATTGCTCATGAGGTAGCGATGTGCTCCTTGAAGGGCGCGTAGCCTCGCGGGCGCGAGAGCGGCGGGTCGTTTGCTGGTCCCGGAGCGATTCATCCGGTCGCAGAAATCCAGAATAGCGCGCCAATGAGGAATGGCGCTCCTGCCAAAAAGCTCCCGGACGGCTTCCCTCCAGCTGCTCTCGGGATCGTATGCTGCGGGATGCCTGGCATAGTCGAAGCAAGTGGCGAGCGGGAGAAGACTCAAGCTCTCCTGTATCAGGGGATTGTTCAGATAGCCGTAAACGACCTCCGGCAGGCGGGAGTCCCGGCCGGCCAGGGGAGCAAGGTGCATCTCATCGCTCATCGAGAGATCGTTGACGGGGTAGTTGTCCCAGAGAATCAGGGGATGCCGTATTCGACTCGCTACCTTGCGCGCATGGGCCAAAGAGATCCTTCGGGGCACGATGGCCGGGCCGGTCCAAAGGCAGGCAACAGAATCAGGCAAGTGTTTCGCGAGGGTTTCCCAGAAACGCGGCTCGAAGGTGCCGAACATACGAGCCAGCTGGGGATGATCCGTGTAGCGAGAGGGACAGATCCACCATTCCACTTTCTTCCAGGACACCGGCTGCCGTTCGAGGATCTTCTCGAGCCATACTCCTTCGGCTCTAGCCAGGCTGCCGCTGAAATGCTTTCGATCTTCCCCATGCTCGAGGCGTGAGGGGATGTCGTCAAAAAGATACCGCGAAAGTTCGCACGCCTGCATCGTAGAACCGCGCCACCTTTTCAAGCAAAGCCTGCGCGGGCTCCGGGGCGGAGAATCGCAGACCTTTTCCAGGGTGGAATGCGTAGACAAAATCGATGCGCTGCTCTTGCGCGGCCCTGATGAGCTTCAGAAGCGCTCTCCATTCGCCTTTCGGATAGGGCTCCTTCCAGCGCTCGCGGTGATAAGGGTCGTCCTTGGGGGCGTAGAGATAGGTGTTCATCCCCCTCCTCGCGCCGAACCGAAAGAGGACTCTGCGGTGCGACATACTCCAGGGAGGGCCGAAGAATCCTTCGACGATTCCGCGGCGTTGAAAAGTGCGTCGCATGTGAAATCGCACTGCTACCGGCGCTTAGCCGCCATTTTCCGGAGAGGCTAGACGGCAGCCAAAAGTTCCCCGTTACCGGAACGACCTTCAGAACTCCGTGTCGTACATTCCTACCGTCGCTCGTCGCGCAATGTAAAGTGATCTTGCGGTCATGCCGCAGCGACTCGTTTGAAACGTGTACCGCTTTTCGCGCGAGAGCCGCAGCGCCCGCAAGGAGAAGTCCCTTTCATTGCCAGGCGGCATCAAGATAGTTCATTCCCGCAAATACTTCTTTTTTGGAGAGTCTCATGCAACGACAACCCCTCAAGAATGCTGCTGTCGAGTTCATGTCGCTCGTCGCCTCCGGCAAGGTGCAGGAGGCTTACGATCGCCACGTCAGCGGAAACTTTCGGCACCACAATCCGTACTTCCGCGGCGATGCCGAATCGCTGCGGACTGCGATGGCGGAAAACGCCGCCAAGAATCCGGACAAGAAACTCGATGTTCAGTTCGCGCTGGAGGATGGCGACCGAGTGGCCGTGTTCTCACGAATAAGGCAGAATGCGAGCGACCGTGGCGGCGCCGCGGTGCACATCTTCCGCTTCGAGGGGAGCCGCATTGCGGAGCTTTGGGATGTCGGACAGGCTGCTCCGGCAGACAGCGTGAACGAGAACGGGATGTTCTGACGCAGGCGCTACCAACGGCTTCGTGTCAAGCCCTTCCAAAGGGAATCGAAGCAAGAGCGACCACGCCAACGTGCCAAAATAAATCTGCAGTTCCGGCGCGCTCTGGATGGGATAAATCTGGTCAGCTTCTGTCGATCAACGTAAGACCCGGATCTACCTCCTTTGCGGGGTTCAGTCGGTCCCGGAACCGGGTCGTTCAACACGGAGCCTTCTGCGTCCCGCATCGCAACACCACGCGGACCTCGACGCCACGGCCCCACGCGCGGCCAAGCGTCGGAGCATAGGCGACAGACCCAGATGCCGGCATCGCTCCCCCTCACCACCGGAGGCTTTTAGTCAGCATAGAGTCAGATACGGGGTATTTCTAGCAGACAAGTGTTGAGCCGTCATGGGGAAAGCTCTCGCGCGCGCGCGGCGATGTAGCCGTCTTCCAAGGGCCATGCGCTGCCCGTGTTTCTCCAGCAAATGCTCCTGGTCCGCCCAGACGTGAGCGACTGAGACGTTGAAGCCCAATACACGCCCGCCAAGAGCATCCACCGCTGGGGCACAAAACAAAATGCCCGCGGGCTGTTTCCGCCGCGGGCATCGGGAAGTGCTTCAGGGGTGAAGCAAATTCCTAGTAGGATTTGCCTTTTGAGGTTCCTCCACTCGGCGCAGGCGTGCCGCTCGCGGCGGCTTCGGGACGCTTGTCCCCCGAGTGTTCGGATGCCGCAGCGTGCTCCTCGCGGGAAAGCTTGCCGTCTTTATTCTTGTCGAGCGCTGCGAAGTCCTTCTCGTGCGCTGACCCCTTCACCTCGTCCCTCGAGATGAAACCGTCGTTGTTCTTGTCCAGGGACTTGAACATGCTCTCGGCGCCCGAAGCACCGCCCGGGGCTTTATCGGCTGCTGTAGCGGCGAACGGGATCACCAGGGCTGCCGCGACTGCCGCTGCAATCAGACTCTTCATAATGGTGTCTCCTTTCATGATGTCGGTGAATAGCTACAGGAAGCTGCGACGTACAAGGTTGTCGCTGCAACCCGACATGACGGCACATGCACGGCATTCAAGCGCCATGCCGTGCTGTCATCGACGTACGACCACGCCGCCCGAAGATAGGTTTCCTGCGATGACAGCTTGGGCACGACCACTCCGGAGCCTTTGATATCAAACTGATTTCACGCAGGAAGCGCGCAGGTCACCGGCGAAACGTAGCGAACGAACGCGTGTCGTAGTGTCGATCCCTATGGATCGGATCGGAGGTTCTTATGACGAACGTATCCGTCGAGAAGGAGTTGCTCGCCCTGGAAAGGCGTTATTGGAGTGCGATCAAAGAAAGAGACACGCACGCGGCGATGCTGCTCACGCATGATCCATGCATCATCACCGGCGCCAGGGGGTGAGCCAGATCGATCACAAGACTTCGAGAGAATGATGCAAAACTCGCCGTGGAGTCTCGAGAATTTCGAACTGCAGGACCGTGCAGGTGCGGATGCTGCGGGACGACGTCGCGATCGTCGCCTACAAGGTGCGGGAGTCGCTGACCGTGGCTGGCAAGTCGATGATGCTCGAGGCGGCAGCTGCCTCAACCTGGATACGCAATGACGGCCGCTGGGTCTGTGTGCTGCACACCGAATCGATCGCAGGTGATCCGTTCGGGCGCGACCGGCAGTCGCGTTAGCCGTATCGATCAGCGCAACAGGAGTTTTATCCGTCATCCAGTGAGCGCGGAAAGCTGTCGTGCAGGAGCCGTGACAACGCGCGATCGGCCAGGATGACGCCGCCGGTCTGGCAGCGGGCGCAATAGTTGCACTCGTTTTCCGCGTAGACAATACGCTGGACCGGCGAGCGGCAGACCGGACACGGCTCACCATAACGGCCGTGCACTGCCATCCCCGGACGAAACGCGGTGACCTTCTCCGGAAATGCGGAGCCCGCTTCGGCGCGCAGCCGCGCCGTCCATTCGGAGAGCACGCCACGCGTCGCCTCAAACAGCCTTGCTATCTCGGTGTCGTCAAGCTTGCGGGTCAGCTTCAGCGGCGACAATCGCGCGCGATGCAGAATCTCGTCGGAATAGGCGTTGCCGATGCCGCTGAAGAGCCGCGGGTCGGTCAGCGCGCGCTTCAACGTGTGGTTTTCCTGCCGTAGTCGAGCGGCGAAGTCGGCGAGCGTGCTCTCCCCGACTTCCAGCCCGCCTCGGTCGAACTGGGCGAGCGCTTCCGCTCCCTGTACCAGGTGCAGCGACGCGCGGCGCTTCGTGCCGGCCTCGGTAAACGCGATCCTGCCGTTTTCAAATTCGAGAATCGCCAGGGCGTTGCGCGCGGCCGCCTTCGCCGGCGCGTCCAGCCAGCGCAATCGGCCCGCAATCATGAGGTGAATGACAAGGAACAGGTCGTCTTCGAGGTCCAGCACGATCCGCTTGCCCAGACGGCGCACGTCCCGCACGCGCTTGCTTTCCGCAGATGCAATCGGCGGAACGGCAGTGCGCAACACGAATGGATTCTGCAGCCGCACGCGTTGCAGAACCTCGCCGCGTACGCGTTCGGCGAGCGCTTCACAGTAGACCACTACATCGGGAAGCTCGGGCATAATCCTGGAAAGAGACCTCTGATTCGCAGGCCTCTCTGGTTGAAATCTGGCGCGCCCGGTGGGATGAATGTGGGCACTGGCGTGAAGTTATCTCGACGGCTGGACCGTGCCTCGCGCAGTCTCGTCAGACCGCCACAAACGGATCGACCAAGGTCAGTTGACCGTCGAACGTGCGTCCGTGCTCCAAGTCCTCGGTGTAGAGGGTGTTGCAGCCGGACAGTATCGCTGCGGCGGTGACCCGCTGCAAGCGGCGTGGCAAGCAGCCCCGTTTCTGGCCGGAGTCGACGTCGTGGAATTCGAGCGCGCACTCGCGGACCGACATCTCAGAGCACTGATCCGAGTGGCGGTCAGACCTTTTTGCTGCGGCGAAAGGCCATCCCGAGCAGCCCGACGCCCAATAGCAACAGCGAGGACGGCTCCAGGACCGGCTCGCGAGATCGAACGTGACCCTGACGCGATCACTGAGATAGGACACAGCCCAAGTGCCGGTCGAGAGGGTTGGCAGGCTGACCGTGTCGAACGTGGCAAAGACCGACCCCGGGGAAAAGAAGCCCGTGACCAGAATGTCGAAAAATGCGTCCGGGGTCGGAACGAAGCCGTTGATCAGGTCGACGTCCAACATTCCGGCCAGAAATGCGTCGCCAAAGACGCGAAACTGGTCGTACCCGCTCCCTGGCGGCGAGCCCGGCGATTTCGATGTCCAGGATCCCTGCGGAGGTCTGCGCATAGTTCCCGGCAACGAACAGAGTTGGACCGAATGGGATCGGGTCCGAGTTCTAGGTGAATTGGGACTCGTGCCGACTAGGTAACGCTATAGAACTGTTGCTTGAGCAAACAGGAGGGCGTCAAATTGAAAGGCGTCCGCGAGCAAGCAACCCCGCGATCTTGATGAGCGCGCAAGCGCCATCTGCCATGAACACTGATTTTCTGGTCAATCCAGCAGCGCGACGGCTCGGACGGAATAATTTGCCACACACGCGATAGTGTCGAGTTTCAGTAGGGCCTTGCGCCCAACTGCCTTCGCTCTTGCGAGAAGTGCCCGTTCGGCATCGGTGAACCGAAGCCGACTGCCGCGCAGCCGTTCTTTGAGCAATTGATTCTCGGCTTGAAGGAACTCAATAACGATCAGCTGCTGTCGATGAACCCAGCCGGACACGACCATTAGTGCGGTGGCAGGGAACCATGCCGTAAGGCTATCGCAGGAATATCTGCTCTTCACATAGCGGTGACAACGCGCAGCGAACCGCTTGGTCACAAAAAAAGAGGCAGGGCGGGGCCCTGCCTTTTGCTGCAAAACGCAAACGTTTACTGCTTCCGTTTCTCGTTCGTCCCTTACTTTTTCGGCGCCGGGCACTTCACCTTTTTACCATCCACTGTGACTTCGTCTCCCGGCTGCTTGCCCTTGCACGCTTCGGCGACAGCGTCCGGCTTGTCAGCCGCGAAAGCGACCGGAATGAGAGATGTTACGGCGAAAGTGCCGGCTATCAGGACGGATAGAAGCTTAGTCATGATGTTTCCTCTTTAGGGGTTATCACAGGGTTTTGTGACCGGGTAGTTCTTGGTCACAAGCATCGTAACGCGCTCGCATCAAACTGGTTGACACTTACAGGTGCGCACTTCGTGAACATCACGTTGAGCTTGCCGTCGTCAGATGGCGACAACACGCTGGCCCGCGTAAAGTTAGAGTGACAATACTCCTTTACATCCTGTTCTCCGCAAATATTCATGCCGTACCGATTTCGAGTGATGTCACTAGCCATCAGGCGCCAACTCGGTGCCAATAAGTATCATGGTGCAGTCCACCCAGCACTGCTTTCGAGAGTACGGTAACGCCTAGTCGATGGCGGGCCTCCGGTTCTCGGAGCGAAACCAGCATATCCGGACCAGGGCCGAGGCTATGCGGTCTACGGCGGTTGTAATGTTCTACCCAGGATTTCAGAATTGAGCACCAGTAGCTCATCGGCGATTCGTTCCTCACCCCACGATCCGTTCTCAATAGCTATTCTGCGAATCAGGGCTCGCAGTTTCAGTCGGAATTCTCGGATAAAGCAGTTCCTCCGGTGGTGAATTGCGCACCGCGGATGTTGAGGAAAGCATTGAGGGTTCCGCCGACAGTTTCAGTGATCGCGTTGCCGCCGGCGTCCCAGTTGATTTCACAACGGCCGCTGAAGAGAGGTCCCGCGGCATTCCCGTTGTTTGGGTTGCCCACCGCCTCCGGGCCCGCCGTGGGCGGGAGCGAGCGTCTGAAGGGCGCGGCGCGGGGCGCGGTCGTAGGACAGATCGCAGGCGGCCATGCCGGCGATCCGCGGCCTCCCCAACGCCAGCGACCACGCTCCAGCGTGGATCGAGCTCTCACCCCAAAACCCGCGCCGTTCCACCCTGCAGGGCAAGAAGGAATCCAAGAGAACCCCTTCCGCTGTCCGCAAACCTCGTCGCAAAGAGCTGCGGTTCGGTGATTTTCCGCCACCTGGCCGGTCTAATCTACGAGAACTGTGCAATGGAAATCCTCATAGGAACGGCCTCCTGGACCGACAAATCGCTGATCGCATCGGGGAAGTTCTATCCCAAGGACGCCACCACGGCCGAGGACAGACTGCGCTTCTACGCCGCCGAGTTCCCGATAGTCGAAGTGGACTCGAGCTATTACGCCATCCCGGCCCCCCAAACAGCGCAACTGTGGGTGGAAAGGACTCCTCCACAGTTCACGTTCAACATTAAAGCCTTCAGGGCCCTCACCGGCCATCAGTTTCAGGCACGGGTTCTCCCCAAGGAGTTGCAGCGCGCCATTGGCCCAAAAGGTGGCAACCTCTACTACAAAGACCTGGCCGAAGAAGTGCAACGCGAAATCTGGCGCCTCTTCTTCCTGGCCGTCGAACCTTTGGCTTTGAATGGAAAACTCGGCGCGATTCATTTCCAGTTTGCGCCGTGGATTACCTCTGGCGGCGCGCCTCGAAAGCACGTCGAGCACTGCGTACAGATGATGCAAGGCAGGGGGCTCATGTCAGTCGAGCTCCGCAATAACTCATGGTGGACCGAGCGTAGCCGCGACTCCACGCTCTGCTTCGAGAAGGAGAATGGCCTGGTGAACGTGGTGGTCGATGGCCCCCAAGGATTCTGCAGCAGTATCCCGGCAGTGTGGGAGGTGACCTCCCCCGAGCTCGCCATCGTACGGCTGCATGGACGCAATACCGAGACCTGGGAGAAAAAAGGCCTGAAATCCTCAAGCGATCGCTTCAACTACGACTATCCCGATGCGGAACTCGCCGACATAGCCAAGTCGGTAGAAACCCTCGCGCGCAAAGTGCCGCGCACACACGTCGTCCTCAACAACAACTACGAGGACCAGGGACAACGCAACGCGAAGACGCTCATGAGGCTCTTGCAACAATCGGCGGTATAGAACCTGAAGCCCCACAGACTCGCGCGGCCGGAGCTCAGCACTTGAGCGGCACCAGATTGAATGCGCTGGGGCTCCAGAATTTGTCAGTCGCCTTGCGGAGGCCTTCCTAAGTCTATGATTATCTGGTCGGGGCGGTCGGATTTGAACCGACGACCACCGGCCCCCCAGGCCGGTACGCTACCAGGCTGCGCTACGCCCCGAGGGGCGGATTATATCAGCGGTCACGGTCACTTACTGTTTGACAGCGGCCACCGCGGCGTCCATGGCGGCGCCCAACCCGTCCGCGATCTCCGCGACGTGGCTCTCGCCGATGATGAACGGAGGCGCGAGCAGCACATGGTCCCCGCGCTGCCCGTCTATCGTGCCGCCCATCGGGTAGCACATCAGGCCGCGCGCCATGGCTTCGCGCTTCACCGCCTGGTTGAACCTCAAGGCCGGGGCGAACGGCTCCTTGATCACGCGATCGGCCACGAATTCGATACCGAGAAACAGCCCGCGCCCGCGAATGTCTCCTACGTGAGGGTTGCCCGCAAGACGCGCCTCCAGCGCGGCGCGCAGCGTCAACCCCTGCTTCACCACGTTGTCGAGCAACCGTTCATCGTGTACGGTGCGTTGGACGGCGAGCGCCGCCGCGCACGCGATCGGGTGGCCGAGATAAGTGTGCCCGTGCTGGAAAAATCCGCTACCGTTCCGGATCGCGTCGAAAATCTTTCCGGATACCAGCGTGGCGCCGATCGGCTGATAGCCGCCACCCAGCCCTTTGGCGATCACCGTAATGTCGGGAGCGACGCCCTCCTGCTCGTAGGCGAATAGGGAGCCGGTCCGGCCCATGCCGCACATCACCTCGTCGAGGATCAGCAGCACGCCGTAGCGATCGCAGATCTCGCGGATGCGCCGGAAATAACCTGGAACAGCCGGCACCGCGCCCAGGGTCGCACCCGAGATGGTTTCCGCGACGAAGGCGATCACCCGGCCGGGACCGGCCTTAAGTATGGCCTGCTCGAGTTCGTCCGCCACCCGCACGCCGTACTGGTGCTCGCTTTCCCCTTCCTTGCGATCGCGGTAGGCGTAACACGGAGCGATATGCCCGGCGCCGATCAGCAATGGCCTGAACTGCGCGCGCCGCCAGGCATTGCCGCCGACCGCCAGGGCCCCGAGTGTATTGCCGTGATAGCTCTGCCGGCGCCCGATGAAATGCGACCGGTCCCGTTGCCCGATCTCGAGGAAGTACTGGCGCGCGAGCTTGAGAGCAGCTTCTATGCCCTCCGATCCGCCGGAAACGAAATAGACGCGCTCGTAGGCCCCGCCCGTGGCTGCAATCAGCCAATCGGCGAGTTCCTCCGCCGGTTCACTGCTGAAGAACGACGTATGCGCGTAAGCGAGCTTGTCGGCCTGCGCCTTGATCGCTTCGATCACCGCCGGATGTCCATGGCCCAGACAGGAGACCGCGGCGCCCCCGGACGCGTCGAGATAGCGGTTGCCCGCCCGGTCCGTCAGATACACGCCTTGGCCAGACACCGCGATCGGCGGCTCGGTGCGTGCACTACGGTGAAATACGTGACTCATCCGGGAATCTTGAACCGCATGACAAGCCCGTTCCAGCCTCCTTGATTCCCGGATAAATTCTGAGGTAAGGATTAGGCTGGATGCTAGTCCGGCAGAATCCTAGGCGCGCAGCAAGTCGAGCACGCTCTTCAATTCCTTGCGCAGGGACGCGAGGTTGGCGCGCGTAGGAGAGCGCGCGGCCTTCGCGGGCTCGGACACCAGCTCGTCGAGCCGGTTGCGCGCACCGCTGATGGTGAAGCCCTGGTCATAGAGCAGCTCGCGGATACGGCGGATGAGGAGCACTTCGTGATGCTGGTAGTAGCGCCGGTTGCCGCGGCGCTTTACGGGTTTCAGCTGCGTGAATTCCTGCTCCCAGTAACGCAGCACGTGCGGTTTCACGCCGCACAGCTCGCTCACTTCGCCGATGGTGAAGTAGCGCTTCGCCGGAATCGGCGGCAGCTGCGCCTTAGGACTTTGACTTGCTTCCATGGTAATTCTGTTCCACCATCGCCTTCAGTTTCTGCGACGCGTGGAACGTCACGACGCGGCGCGCCGTGATCGGGATTTCTTCTCCCGTCTTGGGGTTCCTGCCCGGACGCTGCGGCTTGTCGCGCAGCTGGAAGTTGCCAAAGCCGGAGAGCTTGACGCCCTGTCCGTTCTCGAGCGCGAGCCGTACTTCTTCGAAGAACGATTCCACCATGTCCTTCGCTTCACGCTTGTTGAAGCCGACCTTTTCAAATAGCAGATCGGCCAATTCGGCCTTGGTTAAGGTCATGTTTTCCCCTTTCAACGGAATTTCGCGTTGAATTTGAGCTTCAGCACTTCGCGTAACTGCGCTACAGCCGACTCGACTTCCGCGTCCGTCAAAGTCTTGCGAGTATCCTGTAATAACACCCTGAATGCAAGACTCTTTTTTCCTTTTTCTACACCTGTACCGCGGTAACTGTCAAACAGGCCAATTTCGGTCACGATCGGCGGCTGGTGGCGCCGCAACTCCTCCAGTATCTCCTGGTAGCCCAGCCCCTCGTCGACTTCGGCGGCGATGTCGCGCCGCACCAGCGGGAATTTGGATATCTCGGTGTAGGCCGGCAGCGCGCGGGTGCTTATGGTGTCGTATTCGAGCTCGAACAGGACAGGCGCAGCCGGCAAATCATACTTCTGTTGCCAGCGCGGATGCAATTCCCCTATCCACCCGGCATATAGCCCGTCGCAGACGATGGCCGCGCTTTTCCCCGGGTGCAGCGCCGGGTGTGCATGCGGCTGGAACAGCCCCGATCGCGGGGAAAGGACGGCCTCCACATCCGATTTCACATCATAGAAATCGACTGCCCGCTTGGGGCTTCCCCATTGCTCGGGCAGCGCGTCTCCGTAAGCAATACCGCCGACGCGCACCGGCTGGCGATATGCCCCATCGGCCTCCGTCATGAAACAGCGCCCGATTTCGAACAACCGCACCCGAGACTGTCTGCGGCTTACGTTGTGCGCGAGAGTATGGATGAGGCTACCGGCCAGACTGGAGCGCATGACGCTCATGTGGCTGGCTATCGGGTTGGCGAGCGCCACGGGCGTTTCGTTGCCGCACAAGTCGCGCTCCCATTCGGCATCCACGAAGCTGTAGCTCACGATCTCCTGGTAGTCCCGATGAACGAGAATCGTACGCAGCGCGGACACGTCGCGCCAGGTCTCCTCGACGGGGAGCATGACGGCAGGCGCGGTGGGGATCGCAGGAGGAATTCTGTCGTAGCCGTGAATCCGGGCAAGCTCCTCCACGAGGTCCTCTTCGATCGCGATATCGAAGCGGTACGTGGGGGGCGTGACCCGGAATTCGCCTTCCGCCGCCGAGAACTCGAAGCGCAGCCGCCGCAGGATATCGCTCACCGGTCCACGTTCGAGACGGATGCCGAGCAGCCGCTCGGCGCGTTTTATCCTCAATCGCACCGGATCGCGTGCCGGCAGCTGGGCCCGGCCTTCGCTCACCGGACCCGCGGCCCCTCCGCAGATTTCGATGACGAGCTGGGTGGCGCGTTCGAGGGCGCTGATCGTTCCACCGAAATCGACTCCGCGCTCGAAGCGATAGGCCGAGTCAGACCCGAAGCCCAGCAAGCGTGATTTGCCCGCGATCACCTCGGGCGCGAAGAAGGCGGCCTCGAGAAACACTTCGCGGGTAGCATCACTGACGGCGGTATCGAGCCCGCCCATGATCCCCGCGAGCGCGACTGCCTTGCGCTCGTCGGCGATCACCAGATAGTCCGGACCGAGCTCTGGCTTCGAGCCATTGAGCAACGTGAGCTTCTCGCCGGCCTTCGCGAAACGCACACGGATGCCGCCGTCGAGCTTGGCAAAATCGAACGCGTGCAATGGCTGCCCGAGCTCGAGCATCACGTAATTGGTGATGTCCACCAGCGCGCTGATCGAACGGATACCGCTGCGCGCGAGCCGCCGCACCATCCATTCGGGGGTTGCGGCCCGCGCGTTCACCCCCCGCACGAGGCGCCCGCAGTAGCGCGGGCAGGCCTGCGGCGCGTCGATCGCCACCGGAAGTTTTTCGGTAACCGATGGCCGGGCCGCCTTCATCTCGGGCATCCGGAGGGGCGCCCCGCTTACCGCGGCCACTTCGCGCGCCACGCCCAGCAAGCTCAGGCAGTCGCCGCGGTTGGGTGTGGGCTTGAGCGTCAGGATCTGGTCATCGAGATCGAGCAGCTCCCGTACGCTGCGGCCCACCTCCACATCGCCAGGCAGTATGAGCAACCCTTCGGCATCCTCGGCAAGGCCGAGATCCTTGCTCGAGCACAACATGCCGTGCGATTCGACTCCGCGCACTTTCGCAACCTGGATGATCTTGCCGGTCAGTTGCGCGCCCGGGAGCGCGACCGGGACCTTGAGACCCGCCTTGGCGTTGGGCGCGCCGCACACAATGGCGAGCGTTGCGGAACCGGTGCTCACCTGGCATACGGTCAGACGCTCGGCCTCGGGATGGCGTTCGACCTGTACCACCTCGCCCGCCACGACGTTGTCGAATGGCGGCGCCGCCGGCTCGATGGCTTCCACTTCCACGCCCGCCATCGTCAACGCTTGCGCGAGATCGCGTGTCGAGAGCGGAGGGTTGACGAAGGTGCGGAGCCAGTTTTCGGAGAACTTCATAAATCAACTAGAACTCTATAAATGGCTGATGGTTATTCGACCCCGCGCAAGGCGGAGGAGAAACACATTCTTCGCAAGTTAGTCGGTGCCGGGCCCAATTCTCGCGATCCTCTATCGTTAGGGTGTCAGGAACCCTAAACTCTAAGGTTCCTGACACCCTCGTACGCTCGATCAAGTCGCAATAACTATTGACGAATGGACCTCTCGCTTGTTTGCTTTTCCTGGCGGGCTTGGCGTCTTGGCGGTTCAATTAAATTGCTTTAGAAAACGCAGGTCGTTCTCGAAGAAGAGCCGCAGATCGTTCACGCCGTAGCGCAGCATGGTCAACCGGTCCGGCCCCAAGCCGAAAGCAAACCCCTGGTATTTCTCGCTGTCGATATTCACGTTCTTCAGCACGTTCGGGTGGACCATCCCGGCGCCGCCCATTTCAAGCCACCCCTTCCCGAAGCTCATGTCGATCTCGGCGGAAGGCTCGGTGAACGGAAAGAACGAGGGCCGGAACCGCACCTGGAGGTCATCACGCTCGAAGAAGAGTTTCAAAAAATCGATCAGCACTCCCTTCAGATCGGCAAAGCTGACGCTTTCGTCGATCCACAGGCCCTCGATCTGATGGAACATCGGTGAGTGCGTCGCATCCGAGTCCACGCGATAAACCCGCCCCGGCGCGATGATCTTGATCGGCGGGCGGTGCCGCTCCATGTAACGAATCTGGATCGGCGAAGTGTGGGTGCGCAGCAGGTGCGCGCCGTCCGCCAGGTAGAACGTGTCGTGCATCGAGCGCGCCGGGTGGTTTTCCGGCTGATTGAGAGCGGTGAAGTTGTAGTAGTCGGTCTCGATCTCTGGACCGTCGGCCACCGTGAAACCCATGGAGCGGAACAGCTCCTCGATACGCTGCAGCGTTCGGGTCACCGGGTGCAGTCCGCCCGTACCCAGGCCGCGGCCGGGCAACGTAACATCGAGCGCCTCTTCCGTGAGACGCTTGCCGAGCTTGCGCGACTGGATGCGCTCCCGTTCCAGGCGCAACGCGGTCTCGAGACGTTCCTTGGCGGCGTTCAACCTGCTGCCAAATGCGGGGCGGTCGGCGGCTGGGAGCCGCCCCAGACTCTTCTCGGCCTCCCGCAGCGCGCCCGCTCTGCCGAGATAGCGCGCCTTGGCCCGCTCGAGCTGATCGGCGTCTTCGATACCCGCAAACAGCGCGAGCGCCTCCGTTACGATGGCGTCAAGATCCTGCATACTGGAAAACTAGGGGCTCGGGACTAGGGACTAGAGCTTGGGACTAGAGACTAGGACCAACTTCAAGGCCAGGGAATCGGGATTTTGCTAGGCCCTAGTCCCCAGTCCCTAGTCCCTGCTTCTCAGGCGCCGAGGCTGGCTCTGGCCTTTTCCACGAACTTGGAAAACGCCGGCTTATCGAGCACGGCGATGTCGGCGAGCACCTTGCGGTCCACCACGACCGCTGCTTTTTTCAGGCCGTTCATGAACCGGCTGTACGTCATGCCGTGCTCGCGGGCCGCTGCGTTGATGCGCGCAATCCACAACGCCCGGAAATCGCGCTTGCGGTTGCGGCGGTCGCGATAGGCATACTGCCCGGCGCGCATCACCGCTTCGTTGGCGATACGGAATACGTTCTTGCGGCGGCCGCGGAAGCCCTTGGCCCGCGCGAGCACCTTCTTGTGGGCGGCGCGCGCAGTGACGCCGCGTTTGACTCTTGGCATGGCGTTCTCCTAAGCAGCCTGCCGGACCTGACAGTCCGATCAGGCTGCTAACAGCAAAAACGGCTGTCGACTCGGAACGAAACCCGCCCGAACAGCCTGTTGATCTCAAATAAGAACAGGGATGACTCCTCATGACTATGATGCTTTCCAGCGATTTTCTTGCGCCGGTTTTGCCTGAGGAATTTGGCCGGACCAATCCGGGCAAATTCCTAGTATGGCAGCATCACGCGCACGGAGCGCTGATCCGACGCGGACACGCCCGTCGTGCCGCGTAGATGCCGTTTGCGCTTGGTGTTTTTCTTCGTGAGGATGTGACGTAGAAACGCATGGCCACGTTTGATTCTGCCACCGGCGCGTTTCTTGAAACGCTTGGCGGCACCGCGTTTGGTCTTCAACTTCGGCATGGTCCTACCTCTTTTAGCTTAGCGCCGGGTGCCTGCCGCGCAGGACTTTCGGAACCCGGACAACTACTTCTTTGCTGCGTCTTCAGCCGCTTCCGCGGCTGCCGGCGCCGGAGCGCGCTTGGCCGGGGCTGCCGTCTTTTTCTCCGGCGGTTTCGCGGTTTTTTGTGGCATCTTTCCCTTCTTCGGGGCCAGCACCATTATGAGCTGCCGCCCTTCCATCTTTGGGTACTGCTCCACCGTGACTGATAGGGCTCGAGATCGTTCTTCACCCGTTCGATCAGACGGTGCCCCAGTTCCTGGTGGGCCATCTCACGGCCGCGGTAACGCAGCGTGATCTTTGCCTTGTCGCCTTCCTCGAGGAAGCGGGTCAGGTTGCGCAGTTTGATCTTGTAATCGCCCTCATCGGTGCCGGGACGAAACTTGATTTCCTTGACGATGATCTGTTTCTGCTTGAGCTTCGCTTCGTGCCGCTTCTTGCTCTCACGGGTACTTGAACTTCCCGTAATCCATGATGCGGCACACCGGCGGCATCGCCTGCGGTGCGATTTCGACAAGATCCAGCTCGGCTTCCTCCGCGGCCTTGTTGGCCGCCGCGATGCTCAAGATGCCGACCTGCTCGCCATTGGCGCCTATGACACGAACTTCCGCCGCGTTGATCTCGCCATTGATCCGCGGCTCCTTTTCCTGAGCGATGTAAAACCCCCTTTTTCCCGTTTCCCGTTACGCCGCACGCCCCAGCAAATCCGCATCGGCCTTCAACCTGGAGATGAAATCGGCCAGACTCATCTGGCCGAGATCCTCGCCCTTGCGGGTGCGCACGGCAACCCTTTGTGCTACCACTTCCTTGTCACCGACGATGACCTGGTAGGGCAGCTTCTGCAAACTATGTTCCCGAATCTTATAGGAAATTTTCTCATTTCTCAAGTCGGCTTTAGCCCGCACATCGGCGCGTTTCAGCTCGGCGGTCACTGCCTCCGCATAGCTTGACTGGTGCTCCGTAATGTTCATCACCACGGTTTGCACGGGCGCGAGCCATACCGGCAGGGCCCCCGCGTAGTGCTCGATGAGAATGCCGATGAACCGTTCCATGGAACCGACGATCGCGCGATGCAGCATCACCGGCACGCGGCGGGCGTTGTCCTCCGCGACGTACTCCGCCCCGAGCAACCCCGGCATGGAGAAATCGACCTGCATGGTGCCACACTGCCAGGAGCGGCCGATGCTGTCCTTCAGGTGGTATTCGATCTTGGGGCCGTAGAACGCGCCCTCTCCAGGCAAGACCTGGAACGGAAGACCGGCGTCCTCGAGGGCCGAGCGCAGCGCGCGCTCGGCCTTGTCCCACAGCTCATCGGCCCCCACGCGTTTCGCCGGGCGCGTGGCGAGCTTGTACAGGATCTCGGTGAAGCCGAAATCGGTGTAGACGCGCTTGAGCAGCGCGCTGAACGCCGTCACCTCCGGCTGGATCTGCTCCTCGGTGCAGAAGATATGGCCGTCGTCCTGCGTAAAGCCTCGGATGCGCATGATGCCGTGCAACGCACCCGAAGGCTCGTTGCGGTGGCAGGCGCCGAATTCGCCGTAACGCAGCGGCAGCTCGCGGTAGCTGTGCAGGCCCTTGTTGTAGATCTGCAGGTGCCCGGGGCAGTTCATCGGCTTGATCGCGTAGTCGCGCTTCTCCGACTCCGTGGTGAACATCAGCTCCTTGTAGTTCTGCCAGTGGCCCGACTTCTCCCACAGGCTGCGGTCGAGGATCTGAGGGCAGCGCACCTCGAGATAGCCGTTGTCGCGGTACACCCGGCGCATGTACTGTTCGACCTGCTGCCAGATAACCCACCCGTTCGGGTGCCAGAACACCATCCCGGGCGCCTCTTCCTGCATGTGGAAGAGGTCGAGCTGCGTGCCGAGCTTGCGGTGATCGCGCTTCTCCGCTTCCTCGAGCCGACGCAGGTAGGCATCCTGGTCCTCCTTCTTCGTCCAGGCCGTGCCGTAAATCCGCTGCAGCATCTCGTTCTTCGAGTCCCCGCGCCAGTAGGCGCCCGCGACTTTCATCAGCTTGAACACCTTGAGCTTGCCCGTGGAGGGCACGTGCGGGCCGCGGCACAGATCGACGAAGCCGTTCTGGCGATAGAGCGAGATTTGCTCGCCCTCTGGAATCGACGCGATGATTTCGGCCTTGTAGCGCTCGCCCAGTTCGCTGAAGAACTTGACCGCCTCGTCGCGCGGCATCATCTGCCGCTCAAGCGGCAGATCGCGCTTCGCGATTTCACGCATCTGGTTCTCTATCGCCGCGAGATCCTCAGGCGTGAACGGGCGCTGGAACGAGAAGTCATAATAGAAGCCGTCCTCCATTACCGGGCCGATCGTTACCTGGGCTTCGGGAAACAACTCCTTCACGGCGTGAGCGAGCAGATGGGCCGTGGAATGACGCAGGATTTCGAGCCCTTCGGCGTCTTTTTCCGTGACGATCGCGACATCGGCGTCGTTATCGACCCGATACGAGGTATCGACAAGCTTGCCGTTGACTCTGCCTCCCAGAGCCGCTTTCGCCAGCCCCGGGCCGATTGCTTTCGCCACTTCGGCGACCGTTACCGGCCGGTCAAAAGGACGGATCGAGCCGTCCGGAAGTTTCACATTTACCATTGCCAAATTTCCAAGAGGCCGTATCAAAACAAACCATACGGCCCCTGATCGGAACCTATCTCAACCAGAGGCGCGTGATGCGTTGCGGTACTTTCAGCACCCATAAAAAAAGTGCGGTCTTGCCGCACTTTTTCGAAAACAGGGAAAGAGCACGACTAGGAACGTATGCAAACAATCGTCCGCGTTCGGCTGATCATGACATAGTCCTATTGCAGCTTGCTCGTTCCTGACCGGCGGGTCGCACTCGTGGTAGCCTGCGTCAAATAGTATCATGATTTTTTTACGATTATGACGCGATCGTGCCGTGACCCAGCGGCGGCAGTCACGCTGCGTCGGACCCGCGCAGTGGTTTTTGTGTCGGCACGAACACCGCCGTGAGCACGCTGTCTCACGACTGTAGGGAAAGCGCGGTGGTAGGCCTCGCAAGTACGAAAGAATAGCGTGCGGGATTTTGACTATTGAAATAAAATCAACCGCTTGCTGCAGCAATCCCGGACCCTCATTCTGCCTTAAGACGTGACAACGTTGACCCCTCAGAGCGACCCATCGGCGTTGAGCCGAAACGAGCAGCGCGGCCGTTTCAGCGACTACGACGCCTACCTCTTCAAGGAAGGCGCCCATGCACGCCTATACGACAAGCTTGGGGCGCATCTCACGCAAGACGGTGGCGCCGCCGGGGCGCAATTCAACGTCTGGGCGCCCAACGCCGTCGAGGTGTCGGTAATCGGCGACTTCAATGAGTGGCGTGCCGGCGCAAATCGCCTGCGGCAGCGCGAGGACTCGTCGGGAATCTGGGAAGGATATGTGCCCGGCGTCAAGCAAGGCGATTGCTATAAATATCGCATCGTTTCCCGATATGACGGTTACGAAGTCGAGAAGAGCGATCCGTTCGCCCTCTATTGCGAAATACCGCCCCGGACCGCCTCGCGTGTGTGGCGGCTCGATTACGATTGGGGCGACGATGAGTGGATGCGGCTGCGCCGCGGCGCCAACGCGCTTAACGCGCCGCTGTCCATCTACGAAGTCCACCTGGGCTCCTGGCGCCGCGACCCGGAGCATCCCGGGCAGCTGCTCGGCTATCGCGAGCTCGCTCACCAGCTGGCCGATTACGTCCGGGAAACGGGTTTTACGCACGTCGAGTTGATGCCGGTTACCGAGCATCCGTTCTACGGCTCGTGGGGCTATCAGAGCACCGGCTACTTCGCACCCACCGCGCGCTACGGCTCGCCGCAGGATTTCATGTATTTCGTCGATCATCTCCATCAGCGCGGTATCGGCGTCATACTCGACTGGGTGCCCTCGCATTTTCCCGGCGATGAGCACGGCCTCGCGTACTTCGACGGCACGCACCTCTACGAGCATGCCGACGCAAGACAGGGATTCCATCCCGAGTGGCACAGTTATATCTTCAACTACGGGCGGCACGAGGTGCGCGCGTTCCTGATGAGCAGCGCCCTCTTCTGGCTGGAGCACTACCACATCGACGGCCTGCGCGTGGATGCGGTCGCTTCCATGCTCTATCTCGACTACGCACGCACTGCGGGCGAGTGGATACCCAACGTGTACGGCGGCAGGGAGAATCTCGACGCGGTGACGTTCCTGCGCCAGTTGAACGAAGCGGTCTATCGGGATTTTCCCGACGTGCAGACGGTGGCGGAGGAATCGACGGCGTGGCCGGCGGTCTCGCGTCCGGTCTATGTGGGCGGACTCGGATTCGGCATGAAATGGAACATGGGCTGGATGCACGATACGCTCAATTACTTCTCCAAAGACGCCTTGTTCCGCCAGTACCACCACGACCGGCTTACCTTCAGCGCGTGGTATGCATTCTCCGAGAACTTCATCCTGCCGCTCTCGCACGATGAAGTCGTGCACGGCAAAGGCTCGCTGATCGGCAAGATGCCGGGCGACAACTGGCAGCAATTCGCCAACTTGCGCTGTCTGCTCGGATACATGTGGAGCCACCCCGGCAAGAAGCTGCTCTTCATGGGAAGTGAATTCGGCCAGCGGCGCGAATGGCAGCATGACGCAAGCCTGGAATGGCACGTACCTCAGTACGCCGACCACCGCGGCGTGCGGGATTGGGTGCGCGATCTCAACCGGTATTACCGGGCGACGCCGGCGCTCTACGAGCAGGATTTCGATCCGGGCGGCTTCGAATGGATTGATTTCCGCGACAGTCACAACAGCGTACTCGAGCTTCATCCGCAAAGCGCGCTCCAACGGCTCCGTGGCGCTCGTGATCTGCAATCTCACGCCGGTTCCTCGCCTGAATTACGTGGTCGGTGTGCCACGCGGTGGATACTGGCGCGAAGCGCTCAACAGCGACGCCGGCGAGTACGGCGGCAGCGGCATGGGCAACTTCGGGGGCGCGCACGCCGTGCCCGTCGAGGCGCACGGTCGGCCGTTTTCGCTCGCGCTCACGCTGCCGCCGCTCAGCGTTCTCTACTTCGAAAGCCAGGGCTAGTGACCAGGAAGCCGGCTGCCGACGGTATCAAGCGGGTCGTGATCGAAAACGTGACGCCGAGCGTCAATGGCGGCCGTTTTGCCGATCAAGCGCTGCGGCGGCGACTCGATCGTCGTAGAAGCGGACGTCTTCGCCGACGGCCACGACCAGCTGCGCTCCCTGCTGCTCTACCGCCGCCGCGGCGAGCGGCGCTGGTCAGAGGTCGAAATGAGCCTCCTCGGGAACGACCGCTGGCGCGGAGAATTTCCGGTGGGTGACATCGGCGCGTGCGAGTACACGATTGCCGGGTGGGTGGATCACTTTGCATCGTGGCGCCACGACCTGGCGCGGTGGTCTGCGCCGGAAGATATCGCGGTTTCGCTCGCGATGGGGGCGGAAATCATCGCCATGGCAGCCAAGCGTGCGCAGGGCGCCGATGCCCGCCGGCTCAAGGCCTGGGCCGATAAGCTTGCCGGCGATGACAGGCTCGACGCACGCCGGGAAAGAGCATTGAACCCCGAGTTGAACGCGCTCGTTGCCCGGTATCCTGACCGCAGCCAGGAAACCACTTGGGAGCCGACGCTCACCGTGATCGTCGATCCGCCGCGCGCCCGCTGCAGCGCGTGGTACGAAATGTTTCCCCGCGCGACGGCCGGCAAGAAGCACGGCACGTTCAAGGATTGTGAGGCACGCCTCGCGTACGTCGCGGACCTGGGCTTCGACATTCTGTACCTTCCTCCGATCCATCCGATCGGCGTCACGCGGCGCAAGGGACCGAACAATTCCACGACCTCCGGTCCCGGGGACCCCGGCAGCCCGTGGGCCATTGGCTCCAGGGAAGGCGGGCACAAAGCGATCCATCCCCACCTCGGGACCGAAGAGGATTTTCGCCGCCTGGTCCGGACCGCGCGAGCGGGCGGGATCGAGATCGCGCTCGACATCGCGTTTCAGTGCTCGCCGGACCATCCCTACGTTACCGAACACCCGGAGTGGTTTCGCCACCGGCCGGATGGCACGGTGCAGTACGCCGAGAATCCGCCGAAGAAATATCAGGATATCTATCCGTTCAATTTCGAGACCGAGGCATGGCAGCAGTTGTGGGCTGAGCTGAAGAGCATATTCGACCACTGGATAGCTCAGGGCGTGCGGGTTTTTCGCGTGGACAATCCGCATACGAAGCCATTCGCAATGTGGGAATGGATGATCGGGGAAATCAAGGCGGCCCATCCCGAGGTCATCTTTCTGTCCGAAGCGTTCACCCGTCCCAAGATCATGCATCGCCTGGCCAAAGCGGGGTACACGCAGTCGTACACGTACTTCGCCTGGCGCAATACCAAGGCGGAGCTCACGGAATACTTCACCGAGCTCTCGCAATCCGCCTCGCGTGAATACTTCCGGCCCAACGTGTGGCCGAATACGCCGGACATACTGACGGCGCAGTTGCAAACCGGCGGCCGGCCGGCTTTCATGACGCGGCTCACCCTCGCCGCGACACTGTCGGCCAACTACGGGATCTACGGCCCCGCCTTCGAATTGCTCGAGCACGAGCCGCGCGAGACGGGCAGCGAGGAATATCTGCACTCGGAGAAGTACGAGATCCGCAACTGGGATCTCGACCATCCGGACAGCCTGCAGGCGTTCATAGCCCAGGTCAACCGTATTCGTCGCGAGAACCCCGCGCTTCATGAGGACTGGCGCCTTGCCTTTCACGCCGTCGACAACGACCAGCTCATCTGCTATTCGAAATCGACCGCCGACCAGTCGAATGTCATACTTGTCGTGGTCAACCTCGATCCGCGATTCAAACAGTCCGGCTGGCTCGACCTCGTCCTGCCCGAGCTCGGCATCGCCCCGGAACGTGCGTATCAGGCGCACGATCTGTTGACCGGGGCACGCTACACGTGGCGGGGATCGCGCAACTATGTCGAGTTAGACCCGCGGAAGCTGCCAGCCCACATTCTGCGGCTGGAGGCGGTGCGCCCGTGAACGTGCGGCTCGGAGAGGAGCAGCTGGTCCAGACCCCGCCCGCGGCTGAACCCGTGCAGCTGGATGATCCGCTCTGGTACAAGGACGCGGTCATCTACCAGCTCCACGTCAAGGCGTTCTCCGACAGCAACGGCGACGGCATCGGCGATTTTCCCGGCCTCACCGAGAAGCTCGACTACGTCAAGGAGCTCGGGGTCAACACCATCTGGCTGCTGCCGTTCTATCCGTCGCCGATGCGCGACGACGGCTACGACATCGCCGACTATCACGGGATCCATCCGGACTACGGGACCCGCGCCGATTTCCGCCATTTCATCCGCGAAGCGCACCGGCGCGGCCTCAAGGTCATCACCGAGCTCGTCATCAACCACACCTCGGACCAGCACCCGTGGTTCCAGGCCGCCCGCCAGGCGCCGCCGAACTCCCGCAAGCGCGACTACTACGTGTGGAGCGATACCGACCAGAAATGGCTGGAGACCCGCATCATCTTCACCGATACCGAGAAATCCAACTGGGCCTGGGACCCGGTCGCCAAGGCGTACTACTGGCACCGGTTCTTTTCGCATCAGCCGGATCTCAATTTCAACAATCCGAACGTGGTGCGGACCGTCATCCGCGTCATGCGCTACTGGTTCGACATGGGGATAGACGGCATGCGCCTCGACGCGATCCCCTACCTGTGCGAGCGCGACGGCACGAATAACGAGAACCTGCCCGAGACGCATGCCGTGCTGAAGCAGATGCGCGCCGCGCTGGACAAGCTGTACCGCGACCGGTTTTTCCTCGCCGAGGCCAACCAGTGGCCAGAGGACGTGTCCGAGTACTTCGGCAACGGGAATGAATGTCACATGGCGTTTCACTTCCCGCTGATGCCGCGAATCTATATGGCGATCGCGCAGGAGGACCGCCACCCCGTCGTGGACATCATGCAGCAGACACCCGACATACCCGAGTCGTGCCAGTGGGCGATCTTCCTGCGCAATCACGACGAGCTTACGCTCGAGATGGTGACGAACCGCGAGCGCGATTACATGTACCAGATGTACGCGGCCGACGCGCGCGCGCGCATCAATCTCGGCATCCGCCGGCGGCTCGCCCCGCTCATGCAGAACGACCCGGACCGGGTCAAGCTGATGAACAGCCTGCTCTTGTCAATGCCGGGCTCGCCGATCATCTACTACGGCGACGAGATCGGCATGGGCGACAACATCTACCTCGGCGACCGCAACGGCGTGCGCACCCCCATGCAATGGAGCCCGGACCGCAACGCAGGGTTCTCGAAAGCCGACCCGCAGCGGCTCTACCTGCCGCCGATCATGGATTCGGTATACGGCTACGAGGCGGTCAACGTGGAAGCGCAGACGCGCGATCTTTCCTCGCTCCTTCACTGGATGAGACGGATACTCGCCGTGCGCCAGAGCAGCCAGGCATTCGGGCGCGGGCGGATGTCGTTCCTCCGGCCCGGCAATCGCAAGATCCTCGCGTATGTCCGAGAGCACGGGAACGACGCCGTGCTGTGCGTGGCAAACCTGGCGCGTTCGGCGCAGCCCGTAGAGCTCGATCTCTCGCGCTTTCGGGGGCGCGTGCCCGTCGAGATGATGGGCCGCACCGCTTTTCCGCCGGTGGGAGACCTGCCGTACCTGCTGACGCTGCCCGCGCACGGCTTCTACTGGTTCCGGCTGGCGACGGATGCCGAGGTCCCGCACTGGCACGAGGAGCGGCTCGCGCGAGACGATCTGCCCGTCCTGGTCCTGTTCGACGGCTGGAGCAGCCTGTTTCGCGACCGCGTCGTGCCGTGGCGCATCGCGATGGCGGAGCGGGTCCGGGCCCAGTGCGAGCAAGAGGTGCTGCCGCGCTACCTCGAGTCGCAGCGCTGGTACGCGGCCAAGGGCGAGGCGCCGAAGCGCGTGCGGCTTGCCGATCACTTACTGTGGGAGGTCGCAAAGCAGAGCTGGATGATCGCCCTCCTCGATGTCGAGGGCGCAGCCGAGCCGGTATCGTATTTCGCGCCGCTGGCGCTGGTGTGGGAAGACGCGGACGAGGAGCGCAAGCGGGTTCTGGCTTCAGCGACGATAGCCAGGGTACGCCAGCAGGCGCAGACCGGCGTGCTCGCCGAGGCATTCGCCGACGACGCGTTCTGCCGGGCAGTGGTGCAGGCGATCGGCGCAGGCAAAAAGCTTGCCACTGGGCGCGGGACTCTGCATTTCACGCCGACGCGCGCGTTTGGGCAGATTGTCGGCGATGACATGGACGGCCTTCCAGTCAGACGGCCGCAAGGACAGAGCAGCAATTCCGTCGTCACGTTGGGCAACCGCATGTTCCTCAAGATCTACCGCCAGCTTCGACCGGGAACGAACATCGAGCTTGAAGTCGGCCGCTATCTCACCGAGGTGGCGCGCTTTCCGCATGTCGTGCCGGTCGCGGGCGCGCTCGAATATACCGGCGCCGAGGGCGCGCCCCTGACGCTCGCCCTGCTCCAGGCGTACGTCGCGAACCAGGGAGACGGCTGGACGTTTTCGGTGGACTACCTCACGCGCTATCTCGAGCACCAGCGCACAGCGTCGGACCCGTCGCCGATGGACGTGCACGGCGCGTACCTGGCGCTTGCCCGCACGCTGGGCACGCGGACGGCCGAGCTGCACCTTGCGTTCGCCCGCAGCTCGGGCGATCCCGCATTCGACCCGGAGATCCTGACCGAGGACGACATCGTTGCCTGGAAGACGCGCGCGCGAGACGAGGCGGCCGCCACGCTCAAAATCCTGGAGGGCGGATCCGCCAAGCTGCCGTCGCCCGCGCGCGAAGAGGCGCAGACGCTGCTCGGACAAAAGGACCGCCTGCTCGCGCGCATCGACGCCGGCGCTCCGCGCCCCGGCAGAGCGGTGAAGATCCGCGTTCACGGCGACTACCATCTTGCGCAGGCGCTCATCGCGGAGAACGATTTCCGGATCATAGATTTCGAGGGTGAGCCGGCGCGGCCGCTTGCCGAGCGCAGGCAGAAGCAATCGCCCCTGCGTGACGTTGCGAGCATGTTGCGCTCATTCAACTACGCGCGGTGGACTGCGCTCGCCCGCGCGGCCCAGGCTCCCGACGATCATGTCCGGCTCGCTCCGCTCGCCGCCGAGTGGGAAGCGCAGGTGCGCCGCGCATTTCTCGAGGCCTATGACAAGGCGGCCGCTGATTCAACCGAGCGCGGCGGCCTGTACTCCTCTCTCGATCAGGCGCGCCCGCTGATCGAGCTGTTCGAGCTGGAAAAAGCGCTCTACGAGCTGCGTTACGAATTGGGGAGCCGCCCGACCTGGGCGCGCGTTCCGTTGCAGGGCATCCTCGCGCTCATCGGCTCGCCCCAGGCCGGCTGACGAGCGAGTTCACTAGGGGCTGTTTCAGATTCACCGAAACAGCCCCTGATCCTGAAAACGGCAATTCAGCCACAGAGGAAAGAACACAGAGAACACAGAGAACACCAGAGAGATTCAAGGATTTGAACCGGCACACTGCCCGCACCAGATTGGTGAGGCATGAAAGCACTTGCGAGCTTGATTTTCCTCTGTGAACTCTGTTGATCTCTGTGGCTAACTGCTTTTTCTAGGCTGATAGGTTGCGGGGAAGCACGAGGGGAGAGCGGTAGCGAGGGGCCATCCCCTCGTATTGTTGCTGGCTCACTGAAGTGGAGGAGGGTTCGATGGAAAAAGTCGACATGTTGCTCGAGCCGATCCGCGTGGTCCTCGCGCAGATCGGCGCGTTTCTGCCCCGGCTGGCGCTCGCCGTTGCCGTCCTGCTCGTGGGCTGGGTGGTGGCCAGAATGGCCCGGTTCGCCGTGGTCAAGGGATTGCGGGCCATCAATTTCAACGTCCTCACCGAGCGTGCGGGAACCGACGGATTCCTGCAGCAGGGGGAATCCGCAGCGACACTACGGATATTTTTGGCGCGCTGGTCTACTGGCTGGTCCTCCTCGCGACTCTGGTAATCGCCTTCAACGGGCTGGGCCTCACCAACATCACCGATCTGCTCGGGCAGCTCCTCGTCTTCGTGCCCAAGCTGATCGTGGCGCTGCTGATCCTCGTCTTGGGCGCCTACTTCGCGCGCTTCGTCGGCGGCGCGGTGCATATGTACTGCAAGAACGAGGGACTGCAGGATGCCGCGCTGCTCGGCAAGATCGCACAGTACGCAATCGTCACCTTCGTCGTGCTGATCGCCCTCGATCAGGCGAATGTCGGCGGAGCCATCATCCGCCAGAGTTTTCTCATTATCCTCGCCGGTATCGTGCTGGCGCTGGCATTGGCATTTGGTCTGGGCGGCCAGCGCTGGGCCGCGGATTTGCTCGAACGGTGGTGGCCTAAGCAACGCAAGGACTGAAGAGCGAATGACGGCGGTCTGGCGCGGTAAACCCTATCCCCTGGGCGCGACGTGGGACGGGCAAGGAGTCAATTTCGCGCTCTACTCGCAGCACGCCGAAAAGGTCGAGCTGTGCCTGTTCTCTCCGAACGGCAGACGCGAGGTCGAGCGCACCGAACTCAAGGAGCGCACCGATTTCGTCTGGCACTGCTACCTCCCCGATGCGCGTCCGGGCCTGTTGTACGGCTATCGCGTCCACGGTCCGTACGCCCCTGAGGAAGGCCATCGCTTCAATTCGCACAAGCTGCTCCTCGACCCGTACGCGCGCATGATCGCGGGGCAACTGCGCTGGAGCGATGCGCACTTCGGTTACCGCGTCGGTGCGCGGCGCGAGGACCTGTCTTTCGACCCCCGCGACAATGCGTCCGGCATGCCCAAGAGCCAGGTGATAGATCCCGCCTTCACCTGGGGTGATGACCGCCGCCCGAATATTCCGTGGCAGGACATGGTCATCTACGAGATGCACGCCAAGGGTTATACGCAGCTCCATCCCGATGTGCCGCAGCAGCTGCGGGGCACTTACTCGGGCATCGCTACCGCTCCGGTGATCGAGCATCTCAAACGCCTCGGCATCACCGCGATCGATCTTCTGCCGATACACACCTTCGTCGACGACAAGCGGCTCGTCCAGGTCGGTCTGCACAACTACTGGGGCTACAACAACATCGGCTTCTTCGCGCCCGAGATGCGCTATGCCGCGACCGGCACGCTGGGCGAATTCAAAATGATGGTGAAAACACTCCACTCGGCAGGCATCGAAGTCATACTGGACGTCGTCTACAACCACACCGGCGAGGGCAACCAGCTCGGGCCCACGCTCTGCTTTCGCGGCATCGACAACCTGACCTATTACCGCCTGCACGTCGACGACCCGCGCCTTTATGTCGACTACACGGGAACGGGAAACACCTTCAATACCGCGCATCCGGTCGTGCTGCACCTCATCATGGACAGCCTGCGCTATTGGGTCACCGAAATGCACGTCGACGGCTTCCGGTTCGACCTGGCGGCGACGCTGGCGCGTGAGGAGCACGCCGTCGACCGCTCCAGCACCTTCTTCGGCATCATCCAGCAGGATCCGGTGATCAAGCAGGTCAAGTTGATCGCCGAGCCGTGGGACCTCGGCGAAGGCGGCTATCAGGTCGGCAATTTCCCGCCGGGGTGGGCGGAATGGAACGGCAAGTACCGCGACGCGATTCGCTCCTACTGGAAGGGCGATGGCGGTCTGGTGGGCGAGCTGGCATCGAGGCTCTCCGGCTCGAGCGATCTGTTCGAGCACAGCGGGCGCGGACCGACCGCGAGCATCAACTTCATCACGGCGCACGACGGCTTCACCCTGCATGATCTCGTGAGCTACAACGAGAAGCACAACGAGGAGAACGGGGAGGACAACCGCGACGGCGAGTCACACAACCGCAGCTGGAACTGTGGAGTGGAGGGCCCGACCGAGGATCCGGCGATCAAGGCGCTGCGGGAGCAACAGAAGCGCAATTTTCTCGCCACGCTCTTCTTCTCGCAGGGCGTGCCCATGTTGCTGGCGGGAGACGAGCTGGGGCGGACCCAGCTCGGCAACAACAACGCCTACTGCCAGGACAACGCGGTAAGCTGGGTCCACTGGAACCTCAACCCGGAGGTGCGCCAGCTGCTCGAGTTCACGCAACGCATCATCGCGTTGCGCAACGCACACCCCCTTTTCCGCCGCCGGACGTTTTTTCGCGGCCGCGCCGTCCGTGATCCCGCAGCCAAGGATGTGACCTGGCTCGCTCCCAGCGGCAAGGAAATGACCGACGAGGAGTGGAACCAGTCCTTCGCGCGCTGTCTGGGCGTGTTTCTACACGGCGATGGCCTAACCGAACGCGACGAACGCGGCCGCCCCGTCCAGGACGATGATCTGCTCCTTCTATTGAACGCGCATCACGACGAGGTTCCGTTCACGCTGCCGGGCGAGGCGCAAGTGCGCTGGAACGCGCTCACCGACACGAGCGTCGCGGATGGCACGCCTGCGCAGGAATTCTTTGACGCGGGCACGGCCTATCCGCTACAGGGCCGTTCCGTGGCGCTGCTGCGCTTCGGAAGAGGACGATGAAACGGCGCCACGATATGCCGTTCGGTGCAGCCGTCATCGCTCCCGATCTCGTACGTTTCCGCCTGTGGGCTCCTGCCGCCGGGACCGTCGAACTCTGCCTCGAACCGGGTGATGACGAGATGCTCCTGCCGATGACACGGCTTCCCGGGGGATGGTTCGGGCTCGACCAAGGATGCACGGCTCGACCGACGCGCTACCTCTACCGCATCGACGGCGGCTTGAAAGTCCCCGATCCCGCATCCCGCTACAACCCGTTCGACGTCCATGGCGCGAGCGAGGTCATCGCTGCCGGCGATTTCGATTGGCACGACACCGGCTGGAAGGGACGGCCGTGGCAGGAAGCGGTGATTTACGAGTTGCACGTAGGGACATTCACCGGCGAAGGCATCTATCGCGGCGTCGAGGGGAGACTCGATTATCTCGCGGCGCTCGGCGTGACGGCGGTCGAGCTGATGCCGCTCGCCGACTTTCCCGGGCGTCGTGGCTGGGGCTACGATGGCGTGCTTCCGTTCGCGCCCGACGCCGCGTATGGCCGGCCCGAGGACCTCAAGCGGCTCGTGCAAGCCGCGCACCAGCGCGGCCTGATGGTATTCATCGATGTGGTCTACAACCATTTCGGCCCGGAAGGAAACTATCTGCACCTCTACGCGCCGCAGTTCTTCACCGACCGCCATCACACGCCGTGGGGGGCAGCCATCAACTTCGATGGACCCGATAGCCGCGTCGTCCGGGATTTTTTCATACACAACGCCTTGTACTGGCTGGAGGAGTTCCACGTCGATGGGCTGCGCCTCGACGCCGTCCACGCCATCCACGACGAATCGAATCCCGACATCCTCACCGAGCTTGCAAGCGCGGTCGAGCGCGGTCCCGGCCGCGAGCGCCACGTTCATCTGGTGCTGGAGAACGACTTGAACAACGCGCGCCTTCTGGCGCGGGATGCGGACGGCCGTCCGCAGCACTACGTCGCCCAATGGAATGACGACATCCATCACGCTTTCCATGTTCTTCTCACCGGCGAGGCGGACGGCTATTACGCCGACTTCAGCCGGGATCCCATCAAGCTGATCGGTCGGTGTCTCACGGAGGGATACGCCTATCAGGGCGAGCCTTCGGCATTTCGCGGCGGCGAATCGCGGGGAGAGCCCAGCGCTAGCTTGCCCCTCGAGGCGTTCGTATCGTATCTCCAGAACCACGACCAGGTGGGTAACCGCGCTCTTGGCGAACGGTTGACGCAGCTCGTGGAACCCAGGGCCCTCGCCGCCGCGGCCGTCATCGTGCTGCTCGCGCCATCGCCGCCGCTCGTCTTCATGGGCGAGGAGTTCGGCGCCGCCACGCCCTTTCTATTCTTCTGCGATTTCGGCGATGAATTGAGCGCCGCCGTGCGCGAAGGCAGACGCAAGGAATTTGCGCGCTTCCCGCAATTCCAGGACCCGGCAGCCGCTGCGGCGATACCGGATCCGTGCGCGGCGGGGACTTTCGAGCGTTCCAGGCTGGATTGGGGCAGCATCGTCCAGCCACCTCATGCGCAATGGCTGGCCCTCTATCGCCGCCTGCTGGCGTTGCGCCATCGCGACATCGTTCCCCTTCTCGGCGCAATGCACGGCCAGGAGCGGTCGTTCTCGAAGTGCGGTGAACGCGGCCTCCACGTACGGTGGCGGGCCGGCGCCGGCACTGACCTCGTGTTGTTGGCCAATCTGGGCAGCACTCCGCAACCGGCGCCGAATCTTCCCGCAGGCCGTCTCATCTACTCCACGGAAACAACGTCCCCAGCTTCAGACAACACTCTGCCGCCTTGGTCGGCGACGTGGCTGATTAACGAACGGGCCGAAGGTGTCAGGAACCTTAGCGTTCAGGGTTCCTGACACCTTACCTTCCCGTTCCCCCCGCACCCCCCGTCGTAAAATGAAGCAGTACCACTAGAAAGACCATGAGCGCAGATAACTCACTCGACCGGCTGTGCGCCAAGTGCGGAATCGAGTCGGAGTATTCCGACATCTGGGGGCAGAGCCGCCGCGCGCCGGAAAGCACAAAGTTGAGGCTGCTGCGTGCGATGGGCGTACACATTAACGGCGCCGAGGGCGCAGCGGCTGCATTGACGGAGGTCGAAGATCGGGAATGGAGCAAGGCGTTGCCCCCCGTCAAAATCCTGCGCGCGGGAGAAGTGCCGCCGCGCCTCGCCCTGACGCTGCCGGAGGTCCGTTTTTCGGGCGCATACAACTGGCTGCTGACGCTGGAGAGCGGGGAACGCAAGGCGGGGACGTTGCGGCCAGAAGCGTTTCATGCGTTGGAATCCCGTGACATCGCGGGCGTGCGTCATGCGCGGCGCGCCTTCGACTTGCCCGTCGCGCCCGGTCTCGGCTATCACGCCTTCAGCCTGGTAGAAGCCGGCTCTGGCGCGCTCATTGCATCCACACAATTGATCGTCTGCCCGGCACGCTGCTTTCAACCCCGGATTCTTGCCGACGGCGGCAGGATCTGGGGACCCGCACTACAGCTTTATGCGCTCCGCTCCGCACGCAATTGGGGAATCGGGGATCTGGGCGATCTGCGGACGCTCGTGGAGTTCGCCGGTCAGGCGGGAGCGGGCATGGTCGGCGTCAGCCCACTGCACGCGCTCTTTCCCGATCGGCCCGACGAGGCGAGCCCCTACCGTCCATCGAACAGGACGCAGCGCAACGTGCTGTACCTCGAGGTCGAGGCGATTCCCGATTTCGGCGAATGTCCCGCCGCTCGTGAGCGCGTGCAGGCCCCGGAGTTTCAGGCGCGGCTCGAGGCGTTGCGCGGCACCGATTTGGTCGACTATCCCGGCGCCGCCGCCGCCAAATTCGAAGTGTTCGATTTGCTGTACCAGCATTTCCGCGAGCGGCACCTTGCCCGGGCCAGCGCGCGCGCGAAGGACTTTCGGGAATTCCAGGCTGCCGGCGGCGAATCGCTGCGGCTGCATGCGCTGTTCGAGGCGCTGCATGAGCATTTTTCCAGAGTGGACCGGGCGGCGTGGGGCTGGCCCGCATGGCCCGAAGCGTACCGCAGCCCCGCGTCTGACGCGGCGACTCAATTTGGTCGCGATCATTCCGAGCGCATCGAGTACTCCGAGTACCTGCAGTGGCAGGCCGAATTGCAGCTCGCCGCGGTCGTGGAGCGTTCACACGCACTGGGGTTTCCGATCGGGCTGTATCAGGATCTGGCCGTCGGGGTGAACCCCGGCGGCGCCGAGACGTGGACCTATTCCGGTCTGCATGCGCTCGACGCCCGCATCGGCGCTCCGCCAGACGAGTTCAATCTGAAAGGCCAGGAATGGGGATTGCCGCCGTGGATTCCGCAGCGTCTGACCGACTCCGGCTACGCGCCCTTTATTGCAACCCTGCGCAGCTGCATGCGGCACGCCGGTGCGCTGCGCATCGATCACGTGATGGGATTGATGAGGTTGTTCTGGATCCCCGCGGGGGCGGGCCCCGAAAACGGGACTTATGTCGCCTACCCGTTTCCCGACTTGCTGGAGATATTGGCGCTCGAAAGCCAGCGCAACCGTTGCCTCGTCATCGGTGAGGATCTTGGAACGGTTCCTGATGCCGTGCGCACGGCGACGGCGGCGGTCGGCATGCTGTCGTACCGACCGATGTACTTCGAGCGAACCGACCACGCCGAATTCAAGCCGCCCGAAGCCTACCTCCGCGACGCCGTGGTCACGGTCAGCACACACGATCTTCCAACCCTGAAAGGCTACTGGCGCGGCGCCGACCTCGCTGCGCGAGCGGCACTGGGATTGTTCCCTACCGAGGAAATGCGCGCAGCGCAGGTAGCGGCACGCGCCCACGACCGGAGACACCTGCTTGCCGCGGTGGAACGCGCGGGGCTCGTTTCCGCGGAGGTGGCCGCCGAGGCCGCGGTCCGGCAGGACTTGGATGACACACTGGTACAGGCAGTACACGCGTTCGTCGCCCGTACCCCCGCGAAGATCCTGACGGTACAGCTCGAAGACCTTGTCGGCCAGCTCGAGCAGGTCAACCTGCCGGGCACGACCGACGACCGCTACCCCAACTGGCGGCGCAAGCTGCCCTCCACGATTGAGATCTTGACAACGCATCCCGCCGTGACCGCTCTCATCCGCGTCCTGCGCGAGGAACGGGGATCCAAGCCGGCTGGCCGCCCGCAAGCAGGTGCACGCGATAAGGACACGCGCCTGACGGCCATAAGCATTCCGCGTGCGACGTATCGGCTGCAATTTCACAAGGGATTCACCTTCGCTCAGGCAACCGAGCTCGTCCCCTATCTGGCGGCGCTCGGCGTGAGCCACATCTACGCATCGCCCTACCTCAAGGCCCGGCCGGGCAGCACGCACGGCTACGACATCACGGATCACAACGCATTCAATCCGGAGATCGGCAGCGTCGAGGATTTCGAGCGCTTCGCCGCGGCGCTCCAACGGCACGGCATGGGGCAGCTCATCGATCTGGTGCCGAATCACATGGGGGTGATGGAGGCGGACAACGCCTGGTGGCTCGATGTCCTGGAGAACGGCCCGGCATCGAAGTACGCGAGCTACTTCGATATCGAATGGGAGCCCCTGACGGAAGAGCTGCGCGGCAAGGTGCTCATCCCCATACTGGGCGATCCGTACAGCAAGGTCCTCGAGACCGGCGGCCTGAAGCTCGCGTTCGATGCGGCAGCGGGGGAATTGAGCATTTCCTACGAAAAGCACCGTCTTCCACTGGATCCGCGGGAGTATCCCCGCGTCACCGGGCTCGCCGTCGAGCGCCTCGACAGGGAGCTCGGAAAGAAGCATCCGTGGCTGCAGGAGCTCCTCCGGCTGAATGCCGCGCTCGACCGGCTGCCCCGGCGCGATGAGCTCAACCCGGAGAAAACGCTGGAGCGCAACCGTGACAAGGAAGCACGCAAACGCCAGCTCGCGGAGCTGTGCGTCCGCTCCCCGGAGATCCGGCGCTTCATCGAGGACAATATCGCCAGCGTCAACGGACGACCCGGAGAACCTGCGAGCTTCGATCGGCTGCACGAGTTGATCGAAGCCCAGGCCTACCGGCTTGCCCACTGGCGCGTGGCCTCGGACGACATCAATTACCGGCGGTTTTTCGACATCAACGACCTCGCCGCGCTGCGCATGGAAAGCCCGGAGGTATTCGAGGAAACTCACCGCCTCGTTTTCAAGCTTCTGGACGAGGGCAAGGTCGATGCCCTGCGCATCGACCATCCAGACGGTCTGTACGATCCACCGCAGTACTTCGAGCGGCTGCAGACCCGGGCGCGAGCAAAAGTCTCCGGGCGGCCCGATATAGAAGTAGCCGGCAATGTGTACATCGCCCTCGAAAAGATCCTCGCCGAGCACGAGCGGCTCCCCGAGCACTGGCCGGTGCACGGGACGACCGGTTATCGCTTTCTCAACGTCGTGAACGGGCTGTTCGTAGATGGCGCGGCCGAGGCAAGAATGGACCGGATCTACGCCGCGTTCATCGGCCAGCGCATGAACTACGACGCGCTCCTTCGCCAAACCAAGATAATGATCATGACCGCAGCGCTGACGAGCGAGCTGAACGTGCTCGCCAACGCCCTGAATCGCATTGCCAAGGCCGATCGCCGCAACCGTGATTTCACTCTCAACAGTCTGCGGCGAGCGCTGGTCGAGATCGTGGCGTCGTTTCCGGTCTACCGCACCTACGCGACGGTGGACGGGGTGCGCAGCGAGGACCGCCGCTACCTCGAGTGGGCGGTGGCGCTTGCCAGAAAACGCAGCCCGATTGCGAACACCGGTGTGTTCGATTTCATACGCGCCGTCCTGACCGGCGCTGCGGCAGGCGCGGACGCGGGCTACCGCGAGCTCGCCGGAAATTTCATCGGCCGCTTTCAGCAGTTCACCGCCCCCGTCATGGCCAAGTCCATGGAGGACACGTCGTTCTACACCTATAACCGGCTCGCCTCGTTAACCGAAGTCGGCGGCGATCCGCGCACATTCGGATTTTCGCTGAATGCGTTTCACGCCGCCTCGCAGGACCGCGCGAAGACCTGGCCGCATACGATGCTCGCGACCTCCACGCACGACAACAAGCGCGCCGAGGACGTTCGCGCCCGCATCAACGTGCTCTCAGAAATGCCCGCGGCGTGGCGCCTCGCGCTGCGACGCTGGAGCCGCCTGAATGTCCGCAAGAAGACTGCGATTTCCGGCGAGCCTGCGCCCTCCCCCAACGACGAATACCTGCTCTATCAGACGCTGCTCGGAGCCTGGCCGCCCGGCGCCATCGATCAGGCGGGACTGGATGCGTTCCGCGAGCGCATCCAGGGCTACATGCTGAAGGCGGTCCGCGAGGCAAAAGTGCAAACGAGCTGGGTGAACCCGAACGAGGAATATGAGCGGGCGCTGTCGGGTTTCGTGGATGCGCTGCTGAAGTCCGTGAAGCGGAATCCGTTTCTCACCGATTTTCTCCCCGCCCAGAAGCGCATTGCCCGCTACGGCATGCTAAATAGCTTGTCGCAGGTGCTGATCAAGTTTATCTCACCCGGCGTCCCCGATATCTACCAGGGAAACGAGCTGTGGGACTACTCGCTCGTGGACCCGGACAACCGGCGCCCGGTCGACTACGTCAAGCGCGCCGCGATGTTGCGCGAGCTGCAGGCCCTGTTCCCGCCAGCCGGCGGGGGCCCGGCGGCCGATCTCCGGAGGCTGCTCGACTCGATGGAAGACGGGCGCATCAAGCTCTACCTCACCTGGAAAGCGCTTGCCCTGAGGACTCGGTATCAGGACCTGTTCGAACATGGCGGCTACCTCGCTCTCCCTGCAGCCGGCGAACGGGCCGAGCACGTATGCGCCTTCGCGCGCGCGCACGAAGGAGTCAAGGTAATCGCTGTCGCGCCGCGGCTCTACTTCGGTCTCACGGACGGAGACGATCGTCTCCAACTGGGCGCCGCGATCTGGGGCGATACGCGAATCGCGCTCCCGGAATCGGCAACCGAATACCGCGATGAATTGACCGGCGCCCGATTCAAGCCGGATAAGACTAAGGATCAACTCAGACTGCCACTTGCGGATGTGCTTGCGAATTTTCCGGTGGCGCTACTGGTTTCGGACGAAGGAACCAGTAGGTAGAGTCAGGCGTAAATAGTTATTACGGAACGGGCCCCAGGGTGTCAGGAACCTTAGAGCTGAGGGTTCCTGACACCCTAGATCCAGAGCATTAGTCCCAGCTCGAACGGATGGGTCAGCAACTCGTGACGGGGATAAACCCGGATGCGGTAGTCCAGCTTGCCGCACACCTCGGGCTTTAGCTCGAGTGTGAAACGATGCTCGCTCGTCCCGGCAATCGGACCGCTCACCGCGAACTCGTGACGGTCCCGCGCCTGGCCGGGTTCGTGCAGGCGCGTCAGGAGCAGCTCGACGACCACATCGCCAGGCAGCAGCCCGTTCAAGTTGACGGCGACTTCGACGGGAACGCTCTCGCCGAACTCGATGCGGCGCTGGGGGGTGTCCAGGCGCCGCACGGCGACGCCGGGCCACGCGCCGCGCACGCGCGCCTTCCACTCCGCCACTTTCTTCGCGCCGTCGAAATTGCGATCGGAGTAACGCCGGCCCTGCGCGGAAGCCGTCACGTAAAACTTCGTCACGTACTGGTTCAGCATGCGCGTCGCGCTGAATTCCGGCAGCAGCGAGGCCATGGAACGCTTGGCCATGGCGATCCATTCCTGCGAATAACCCGTGCTGGCGCGGTTATAGAAAAGCGGGATCAGTTGGTCCTGCAGGATTCCATACAACGTCCGCACCTCCTCGCGATCGCGCCGTTCCGGCTCCAGCGCCGGGGAAGCCGGCTTGATCGCCCAGCCGTTGCCTCGCTCGTAGCCCTCGTCCCACCAGCCGTCGAGCACCGACAGATTGATGACGCCGTTCATTCCCGCCTTCATGCCCGACGTGCCGGACGCTTCCATCGGATAAACGGGATTGTTGAGCCAGATATCCACGCCGGAAACGAGCCGGCGGGCGAAATGCAGGTCGTAGCCCTCCACGAGCAGGATCCTGCCTTCGAATTCAGGGGTGCGCGCGACGCGGGTGATGGTGCGGATCAGATTCTGTCCGGGTTCGTCGGCGGGATGGGCCTTGCCCGAGAAAATGAACAGCAGCGGACGTTGCAGGTCGCTCACCATCTTATGCAGTGCGTCGAGGTCGCTAAACAGCAGTGTCGCCCGCTTATAGGTTGCGAAACGCCGTCCGAAACCGATCGTGAGCACGTTCGGATTGTCGGGGTCGGCGAAACGCAGCAACCGGTCGAGCTGCGACTCGCTGCCCTGGTTGCGAAAATGCTGCTGCCGCACCCGGTGCCGCACCATGTGCAGCAGCTGCGCCTTCAGATACTGGCGCACGCTCCAGAAGAGGTGGTCCGGAATGTCGCGGACCTTTTCCCAAGTAGCCGCATCATCCAGGCGGCGCAACCAGCCGATGCCCAGGAAGCGGTCGAAAGCATCCCCCCACTCCGGGGCGAGAAAGGTGGGGATATGTACGCCGTTCGTGATGTACGTGATGGGGTTTTCCTCGGTGGGGATCTGCGGCCAGAGATGACTCAGCATGCGTGAGGTCACGCCGCCGTGTATGCGCGAGACTCCATTGTGATAGCGCGAGCCGCGTATGGCGAGCGTGGTCATGTTGAAGTCGGCGCCGCCGGGCGGCTGGGCGAGCGCCATGACCTTGTCGACCGCGATGCCCAACTCGGCGCAATAGCTCTCGAGATAGGGCACTATCGCCTTCGGCGCGAATTGATCGTGCCCGGCGGGAACCGCGGTGTGGGTGGTGAAGACCGTGCTCGCCGCGACCGCTTCGAGCGCGCTGTCGAAATCGGGGCCGTTGCGCATCAGGTTTCTGATGCGTTCCAGGATCAGGAAGGCCGCGTGCCCTTCGTTGATGTGCCACACCGTTGGGCGCAGGCCCATCGCCGCCAGCGCGCGCACGCCCCCCGCTCCCAGGATCATCTCCTGATCGATGCGGGTCGTCTGATCTCCTCCGTACAGTCGATGCGCGATGTTCCGGTCATGCTCGCTGTTCTCCGGCAGCTCGGTGTCGAGCAAGAAGAGGCCGACGTGCCCGATGCGCGCTTGCCACACTTTGGCCCGGACTTCGCGGCCGGGAAGCGCCACGCCGACGTACAGTTCCGAGCCGTTCTCGAGCTGGACCGGCGTGATCGGCAGGTCGTCGAACTCCGAATCGAAGTAATCGGCGCGCTGGTTGCCCTCGCTGTCGATGCTCTGTACGAAATAACCTTGCTTGTACAACAAGCCGATTCCCACGAACGGCAGCTGGCTATCGCTTGCCGCCTTGCAATGGTCCCCGGCGAGAATTCCCAATCCGCCCGAATAGATCGGCAGGCTTTCGTGGAAGCCGAACTCCGCACAGAAGTACGCGATCAGGTCTCCTTGCGCGAAAAGCGTCGGGTTCTGCTTGGGCAGCGGCTCGGAGTGATACGAGTCAAAAGCCGACAGCACCCGGTTGAAACTGTCCAGGAACACCGGGTCCGCCGCCGCCGCCGTCAGCCGTTCCTCGTCGAGCCGCTTCAGCATCGCCTTCGGGTTGTGGCCGACGGCGTCCCATAGCGCCGGATTCAATCTCGCAAACAGCGCGCGCGTCGCGCGGTCCCAGCTGTACCACAGATTTCCGGCCAGCTGCTCGAGCCGCAGCAGGCGCCGCGGAATCCGGGGATTGACTTCCAGTGAGTAGGAGGTAGGCTGCGGCATGGCTACGCAATCAAAAAAATACTGCGTGCTGAACGGCGCCCATCGCGTCCGTTCCAACACGCAGAATCAAAGCGGCGACTGCGCCACTCTTCAATTCGATAACTGGTAGGCGCGATTGGAGTCGAACCAACGACCTCATCCATGTCAAGGATGCGCTCTAACCAGCTGAGCTACGCGCCTGGAGCGAAATTGTAGCGGAACTGCACAGTGCATACAAACGACGGCAATGGCGTGAAGCGATCGCGAGACTGGATGCGCTCGTCTGCGTTTTCGGGAGAGCGCTGTATTGTGCATTCATTTCAGAAATCGTGGGGACTGCTTCTTGTGAAATTCACGATTGTGTGCGTAATGCTGCCGCTCCGAAGGGTGTTCTTGCTCGCCGCGCTGGCGCTCCACGTGCCAGTCTTTGCGCAGGAGATGGTCCAGATACCAGGCGGTCCATTCACAATGGGCCGGGACGACGGTCCCGCCGATGAGCGCCCCGCCCATCAGGTGGAGCTGCCCGCATTCGCGATCGACCGTTATCCCGTCACCAACCAGCAATTCGCGGGCTTTCTGAACGCGACGGGGCCGGTCAATGCGAAGGGCGAGCGCCGGTTCGACGCCGAAGACGCGGACGTGCGCATCCGCCGCGTAAAAGGCAAATGGGTGGCCGATCAGGACTTCGAAATGCATCCAGTGATCGAGGTCACCTGGGCCGGCGCGCGCGATTACTGTACCTGGCGGGGCAAGCGCCTGCCGACCGAGGCTGAATGGGAGAAGGCCGCCCGCGGCACGGACGCGCGTCTGTATCCCTGGGGTAACTCTCCGCCCGACCGCAGGCGCGCGCAGTACGCCGCGCGCTATAACGAAACCGCGCCGGTCGATGGCTTTCCCTTCGGCGCCAGCCGGTACGGCGTGCACGACCTGTCAGGCAATGCCTGGGAATGGCTCTCGAGCGCTTACCGGCCCTATCCCTACGATGCGAACGACGGTCGCGAAAACCTCACGGCGGGTCCGGTGCGCGGCACCCGCGGCGGGGGGCACGATTCCCCCGCTGAAGAAATTACCACCACGCAGCGGGGACGCAATCTCTCGCGCAATCCGGCGTCGGGGCATCACAACATCGGCTTCCGCTGCGCGAAGTAACGCATAGTCAAACGGATAAGATTACGAAGGGTGTGCTTCTCCGGAGATTTGTGCGATGGGTGCATGAACGACATGCTTTTCAATTTGATCGCCCATAAGTCTCAGGAAAATCCCTCGACCGTTGTAAGTTTTATGACGCGAGAGGAATCACATATTTCTTGACATGGATACCAAACAGATCGCACGGGAACTGCTCGACGCGCTGGATCGAGGGAAGACCGTTCCGTCCATCGTCGAGCGCTATCCCGGATTCGACTGGGACGAGGCTTACGCTGTCTCCGCCGAGATACTGGGATTGCGCCGCGCGCGCGGCGAGAAGGTGGTCGGGCGCAAGATCGGATTCACCAACCGCAATATCTGGGCCGAGTACGGCGCCACGGCGCCGATCTGGGCACATGTTTACGACAAGTCTCTCATCCTCGCCTTGGATCATCGGGCGACGATATCGCTGCGCGGCAGCGTTCAGCCCCGGCTCGAGCCCGAAATTGCCTTCAAGCTCAAATCCACGCTCTCAGCGGGCATTGAGGATCCGCGCACGGTACTCGATGCAATCGAATGGCTCGCCCCGAGCTTCGAGATCGTGGACTGCCACCTCGCCGACTGGAAATTCAAAACGGCCGAATCGGCAGCCGACTTCGCGCTTCATTGGCGGCTTATCGTCGGTACTCGCTGGGAGATCCGGGAAGGCGTCAGAGCGACACTTGTGGATGAGCTGCGTGACTGCCAGGTGACACTGCGAAAGAACGGCGCGGTTGCGGACCGCGGCGTGGGCGCAAATGCCCTCGGTCACCCGGCGAGCGCCCTCTCCCACCTTGCTTCAGGTACTCGCCCGCCAGCCGCAGTTCGAGCCGCTCGCTGCCGGCGAGATCATCACGACCGGCACGCTGACTGCCGCGATGCCGATCAAGCCCGGCGAAGTCTGGTCCTCGGAGTACGCAGGCCTGCCGGTGACGGGTTTGCAACTTACTTTCACTGCGTAAGTGGCACAGTCGCCACAGATCAAAAGCCTTCGTGCTGAGGCTTTTCTAGCGCCTTGCGGCGCGCGCGACGCCGCGTACCTCCCGGATCAGTGCAGCGGCACGCTGCAACTGGCCGAGGTCGGCCACTTCCAACGTGTAACGCATGCGCACCGCGCCATCGGCCGCCGCCGCGCTGCTCGCGACAACGGTGATCCGCTCACGCGCCAACACCTCTCCGATCTCGCGCCGCAGACCGGTACGATCCGCGGCGTGGACTTCGACTTCGACGGCGTAGGTAGCCCCCGCGCTTTGGCCCCATTCGGCCGCAACGACACGCTCGCGGGCCAGCCGCTTCACGTTGACGCAACCGGCCCGGTGTATGGTGACCCCGCGGCCGCGCGTGATAAAACCGACGATGGCGTCGGGTGGCGCGGGCTTGCAGCATTTCGCGGGCACCGTGAGGAGCTTGTCCACGCCGACGATGAGTATCTGGCTGCGGCCCTGTGCCGGACGGGCCTTCCTCGCGGCCGGCACCTGCGGCTCTTCTTCCACGGCCACGCCTGCCGCGCGCGGCGCGAGAACGCTGATAGCGTTTTGCAGCTGCCGCTGGCCGATCTCACCGCGGCCGACCTCCGCCAGGAAATCATTGGCCTTCGCGAATCCCAGCTGTGCGGCAAGCTTTTCGAGACTGAGGCGCGCCACGCCGTGGCGCTGCAATTCTTTCTCCACCACACTGCGGCCGTTTGCGACCGCCTCATCGAAATGCTGGCGGTTGAACCACTGTCTGATCTTGCTGCGCGCGCCCTGGCTTCTGACGTAGGCGAGCGCCGGGTTGAGCCAGTCCCGGCTGGGCCCGCCCTGCTTGGCCGCCAGTATCTCGACCTGCTGTCCGTTGGCGAGCGACCTGTTGAGCGGCACCATTACCCCATCGACCTTGGCCCCGCGGCAGCGATGGCCGAGCTCGGTATGCACGTGGTAAGCGAAGTCGATCGGCGTCGCGCCTTTGGGCAGATCGATCACTTTGCCCTGCGGTGTGAGCACGTAGATCGTGTCCGCGAACAAGCCGCTCCGAAACTGTTCGGCGAGTTCGCCCGCGTCGCCGACGTGATCCTTCCACTCGAGGAGCTGCCGAAGCCACGCGATCTTTTCGTCATAGCTGCGCTCACGACGCGAACCCTCCTTGTAGCGCCAGTGCGCTGCGACGCCCAGTTCCGCGTGCCGATGCATCTCGTGCGTGCGGATCTGCACTTCGAGCGCCTTGCCCTCCGGGCCAACGACCGCCGTATGGAGCGACCGATACTGATTGCTCTTCGGCCGCGCGATGTAGTCGTCGAATTCCTTGGGGATTGGCGACCACAGGTTGTGCACCAGTCCCAGCGCGGCATAGCAATCGGTCACCGTATCGACCAATACGCGCACCGCCCGTGTGTCATAAACTGACGAAAAATCAAAGCCTTTTCGAGACATCTTCTCGTAGATACTGAAGATGTGCTTGGGTCGCCCCTTGATCTCCGCGGCGATGCCGGCGGAGGTGAGTTCGCTCTTCAGCAGGGCGATCACGTTTTCGAGGTAGCGCTCGCGGTCCCCGCGCTTCTCGTCGAGCAGGCGGGCGATCTGCTGGTAGGTCGCGGGCTCGAGTATCCGGAACACGAGGTCCTCCATCTCCCACTTGAGCTGCCAGACCCCGAGACGATTAGCCAGCGGCGCAAAGATATCGCGGGTAAGCCGTGCGGTGTTCTTTCGCAGCTCGGTGTCCGCGAGCCCGACCACGTGGCGCAGCTCCTGCAGGTGATCGGCTAGCTTGATCAGCACGACGCGCACGTCCTGCACCATCGCGAGCAGCATCTTGCGCAGGGCTTCGAGCTGGCTGGAAGAAATGGGGTCCATTTCTTCCCGATGACTGGAAAGCGTCCCGATCTGGGCCATGCGCACGACACCTTCAGCAAGATCGGCCACCGCGTTTCCGAGCGATGCGCGCAGCTTCACCGCCGACCCCGGCTCCAGGTTGTAGCAATGAAACGCCAACGCGGCCGCGAGCGCTTCATGGTCGAGCCGCAGCTCACCGAGCAGCGCGGCCGTATCGAGCGCGTGGTCCAGAATGCCCTCACCGCTGGCGAGCTTTCGTTCGCCATAGAGTGCGGCGACGAAGTCGAGCACGCTGTGTAGCGTTTCGCGGTCCGCGGCCGAATAGGGTCCGGCGAGGGCGGACAGCCGCTCTGCGGCGTGCGTATCGAGCGGCGTTTCGACGAGCCGAAGCTGTGGTGATCTGGACTTCATGCGAACCTAGTCAGTCTCTGATACTGGAGGTAGAGGATGTAAGCGCCCCAGCACAGAGCGGTAAGCACGAAAATAGTTCCCAGCGCATCGGCGACCCAGGCTATCTGCCGGTCGTGTTCGATCAAGCGCAGATCGAGCAGGATGTTTTCCCAGTCATGGATGCCGGGACGGTCCGCCCCGGTGCCGCCACCGAGCAGCATGAGTTGTAGATCGCGCGCGTCGTTGATGTACGGCGCTAGGTCCATGAGGCTCTGGCCGACCCACCACAGCCCGATCGATGCGCCGAAGCTGTCGCGGTTCTTCCAGATGAGCGCGACCATCACGATTATCGGCATCAGCAGCTGACCGAGACTCCCGCCAAGCGTCATCATGAAGTTGCCGAGCGGCATGAAGATGACGTGACCCGCCTCGTGAAATACGAGATTGATCCGATGCATGAACGAGTGCCCGATTTCACCGGTGCGGAAATCGAGCAGGATGAAATACCAGCCCCACACAAAGAAAGCGACGTATAGCGCGACCCGGCCCCAGAACAGGATGGGGTCCGTTCGTTCCGGCACGTAGACAATGTGTTCCCGCAGCCGCCTCGCCAAGCTCGGCTGCTCTTCGATCTCTGTATCAACGGTTCCATCGGTGCTCGCCGGTGCGACAACGTTCTGCCGCTCTACCCACTTGGCAAAAACCAATCCGCAACCTGCGCAGATGCCAGTGCCGGGAGAATCTGAAGCCTGGCGCTGGTAGCCGCATTTCGGGCAGGTCTCGAACATATAATGAAAACTCTACCGCATTTCGCGCGCTAAAATTGGCGCATGAAGACGCGCTGCACCTGGCCTGGCGAGAACACGTTGCAGATCGAATATCACGATACCGAATGGGGCGTGCCGGCGCACGATGACCGGCGGCTGTTCGAATTCCTGATCCTGGAAGGCGCCCAGGCCGGGTTGAGCTGGGACACGATACTCAGGAAGCGCCAGAATTATCGCCGCGCGTTCGCCGGATTCGATGCGAAAAGAGTCGCCCGCTTCGGAGCAAAAGAAGTCCGGCGCTGATGGGCGATCCCGGAATCGTGCGCAACCGGCTGAAGATCGAGTCCGCGATCACCAACGCCAAGGCATTTCTCGCCGTGCAGCGCGAGTTCGGCAGCTTCGACACCTATATCTGGCGCTTCGTCGGCGGCGATCCGAAACGGAATCGCTGGCGCGCGATGAAACAGGTCCCGGCCTTCACGCCCGAGTCCGATGCGATGAGCAAAGACCTCAAGCAGCGAGGCTTCCGCTTCGTCGGTTCCACCATCTGCTATGCATTCATGCAAGCGACAGGGATGGTCAACGACCATCTCGTCACCTGCTTTCGCTACCGCGAGCTGCAATCCTGACCGACGCTGCTCAGACCAGGTCCGCATCCTCCACTGCCAGTTGCTTCGCGGAAAGAAGGCCTTCGACTGTAAGCCCATTGGGATAGTCAAGGCCTTCGGGCGTTCAGCCCCATGAGGCAAAGACGTGACTCTAGGACCTGTACGTGAGCCGCCGGTCGCGCTCCGGCGCGGTCGGTTCGTCCTTTGATCAAACGCAGATCGATTTCATTCAACATTCAAAATTGAGAATTGCTCCAGGTCGGGCACGGGATCTCCGATCATGGCGGTCTGCCAGTAGCGACGGTACACGGAGCGATACGGAGTGACGGTTATCGCGCCGTGCGGGCTGATCTCGAGCGTTACGGCACCGTCGCGATCGCTGCGATAGATCCGGGTACCGAGCGATTCGTAGCGCTCCGCCACTTCCTGGTGCGGTTGACGGAAGCGGTTGCGGTAGCCTACGGGAAACACGACGAGCCGCGGACTTACGGCTTGCACGAACTGGGGAATGGATGAAGTCCTGCTGCCGTGATGTGGAGCGAGCAGAACCTCCGCTCGCAGCGCATCGCCATGTCTTTCGGTCAGCGCCGTTTCGGAACGCCTCTCGATGTCTCCCGGCAGCAACAGCCGCGCGCCGGGCTGCGGAAACCAGCAGCACGCAGCTCCGGTCGTTCTCCCTGGTCGCCGGGTCGTCGTAGCCTTCCCGCAACGGATGGAGGACCTCGAAATGCACGCTCGTCCCATTCCCAGCGCTGGCCGGCAAAGCAGCGGAAAGCCCGGTCTGCCTGCATCAACAGCGGGTCGGGATCGGGCAAGCGAGGTGAGCAGCCATTCGACGGGCACGGCCTGCAGTCACCGAAGCAGCGCCCCCCGCATGGTCCGCATCACCGTGGCTCACGATCATGCCATCGAGGCGCGTAATGCCCGCCGCGCGCAGGAACGGCACGATCACGCGGTTGCCGCTGTCGGCCTGCGGACCGAACGCGGGCCCCGTGTCGTAGAGCAGCGCGTGGTTCGCGGTGCGCACGACGGCCGCCACGCCCTGCCCCACGTCGAGCACGGTCACCTGCAGTGCGCCCGGCTGCAGCGCGGACGGGAACGACGACGAAGAGACGGCAACAGGCCGGCGGCACCGAGCCAGCGGCCCGGCATTCCGCGCGGCGCAAGCAGCATGAGCAATGCGCCGCAGATCGCCGCGACGACCGCCCACGCCGGCGGCGCGCGCTGCTCCCACACCGCCGCATCCAGGCTGCTCAGCCACTCGAGAGCACCATGCACCACGCCATCACCTGGTGCGCGAGCTGCAGCATCCAGTCGAACGGCAGCGCCATGCCGAGCAAGGTGAGCGGCACGACGACCGAGCCCTACTGCCGGAATCGCGAGGGCATTCGCGATGGGCGACACGACGGAAACCTGCTGGAACAGCGCGAGCAGCAGCGGGATCATGGCGAGCGTCACCGCGAACTGCACGCGCGCCCAGGCTGAGAGCCAATGCGGACGGCCTACGCGGCCGTTGCACACGAACATGATGACGCCGACCGCGCCGAACGAGAGCCAGAATCCCGGCGACAGCACCGCCCACGGATCGAGCAGCACGACGATCAGCAGCGCGGCGGCCAGCACCGCGGATGGCGACTCCACCAGCTCCCAGCCACACCGCCGCGGCGACCACGCACAGCATGTACACCGTGCGCTGCGCCGGCACGGCGAAGCCGGCGAGCAGCGCATAGGCGAAAGCCGTGGCGAGTCCGGCGAGCGCCGCCGCCTTCGGCGCGGGCAGCCGCGTCGCGAGCCGCGGGGAGCGCCGCCAGAGGCCGGTACACGAGCGCGAAGACGAGGCCCGACACCATCGTCACATGAAGACCGGAAATGCTCATCAGTTGATTGACGCCGGTGCGCGTGAAGACCTGCCATTGGTCGGGCGGGATGGCGCGCTGATCGCCGACGGCGAGCGCAACGAGGACGCCCGGCGTAGGGATCGGCGGCAGCGCTGCCAGTATCCGCGTGCGCAGCGTCGCCCGCGAGCGCGCTCGACCCAGTACTGCGGCCGGTGCACCAGCGTCGATACGCGGTGAATTCCGCCGGTTCGGGAGCGCACGTAGCCGGTCGCGCGCAGATTGCGCTCGAGGAGCCACGCCTCGTAGTCGAAGCCATGCGGATTGGCCGTGCCGCGCGGCCGGCGCAGGCGCACCGTCAGTTGCCAGCGCTCGCCCGGGGTGAGAGTCCGGCAGCGTAGCAGGCCTGCCCTCCTGCGCCGGGCTGCCCCACCAGGACAGCACGATGCGCTGCGGCACGACGGCGCTCCGCAGTCAGCACGCGCTCGACATCGAATTCGAAGCGGACGCTGCGTTCGTAGGGCTGCGGGAGGCCCGCGATCGACGCCCTCGATCCGTATGTCGCGTCCCTCCCATTCGGGCGGCAGCGCGTCGGCCAGGCGCACACCCGCCATCAGCGCGGCCCAGCCGTAACCCGCGGCGCAGCAGGCTGCCAGCACGCAAGCCCGCCGGGCGTAATTGAGAATTAACCGCCAAGGCGCGGCGGGCCCCAAGAAACCCGAATACAAATCATGACTTGCGGGCTCCGCCCGCCGACATTCCGCTGTAATAGACTGCGTGCCTGCGCTCCGACCGTATAACATCAACAAGAACGCGACCGTGATGAGGACGGCCAGCACCCACGCGTAGCGAGCCCCGGCAGCTCCGCCTGCTTGCTGCAGCAGCCATACCCCAGCGGCAAAGCCAAGAACGTTGAGGCGCATCTTGAAGCAACGCGCGAAGCGGCGGCGGGTGGACGCCGGACAGAAAATAGTGACTGGTGACTCGTGACTGGAGCATCGAGACTGATTTGGTAGAAAGACTGAGCAGCTCTGTTTCGTATCACCGCACCGGCGGCGACCAAGGACCAGAAACGACGGACCCGCCACCAGTCACCAATCACGAGTCACGAGTCACGTTTCTGTAACGACGCTTGACAGCCGACAGATGGCGGGTCGATGATCCCCGCATGTCTACCGCCCTGCAGAAAGCCGAGGCCGCCGAGCACGCGTTGAGCCAGCGGAGCTCGACCGCATCGTCGTAAAGCAGTTATTTACACCTCGGGCGAGCGCGACCCGCGCGAGCCCGCCGTAAATCCGGCCCCCGGAAGGGCAAGCTGTACATGATGGGTCGACGACACGCGCCTGCCCAAAATGCCCAAGCAAGCCGACGCTGTTCGACTTCTTCAAGTACCGCTTCGGGCCGGCAATACGCAGCACCTCATGCAGAGCGCGCGGCTGGCGGCAGAAACGCGGCGAGAGCGAGAAAATCGTGCTCGCCTGCCTGCTGCACGACATCGCCAACGTCGGCTTTCATTCGCGGCGATCACGGCTACTGGGGCGCCCAGCTCGTGGAGCCCTACGTCGAACCCGAGGTGGCCTGGGCCATAAGCAACCACCAGGCATTGCGCTTCTTCGCCGACGAGGCTGTCGGCTATGAATATCCCAAGCAGTACATCAAGCTCTTCGGCCCGGACTATGTGCCCGAGCCCTACATCCAGGAGGACTACCAGAAGGCGCGCGATCACAAGTGGTACATGACCTCGCGCCTGATCACGCTGAACGACCTCTACGCCTTCGACCCGAACGTGCAGCGTCGAGCTGGAGGAGTTCACCGACATCGTCGGCCGCAACTTCAAGCAGCCGAAGGAAGGCCTGGGCTTCGACGGCAGCCCCGTTGCGCACATGTGGCGCACCATCAACTGGCCGACGAAGTTACCTCTAGTCCGCAGCCCGCACGTATCACAAGGAATAGACTGGGTCATTTTCGGGACCGGCGCGACTGCGCCCAATACCGGACGTGCGGACTGAACATTCGCTTCGCGAATGAAAAATTCTATTTGAAGGTGATACGTAACCCGAGCGGAGGTTCGAGAGAACCTCCATTCATGCGGGGCGGTCAGGGGCACGATCTGCGGTAGCGACGCTATCTCCACTCATGGCCAAGGCTGTAATATTAGATCGCCGGCCCGCATATGCGCAAGTACTTCCGCCGCTTTCTGCCGCACCACGACTCGATCAAGGAGAACCGCTACGTCGCGTGGTTCGGGCCGCGCCTGCAGCACCACAACCTCTGGCACCTGCATCGCAGATCGGTCGCGGGCGGCGTCGCTGTCGGCATGTTCGCCGGACTGATTCCCGGCAGCAACCCGGTGCAATTCACTGCCGGCGCGTTGCTTGCATCGCGTTTCGCGTGAACCTCCCCGTCTCGGTGCTGGTTACGCTCTACTCCAACCCGTTTACGATCGTCCCGCTCTACGTCGCGGCGTGGGCGCTCGGGGACCTGGTGTCTGCATCAGAGGATCGGCCGCATCGCACGTCCGATGCTGGGCCTTGCCGACAAGAGCCCGAGCGAGTGGCTGCCTGCGCTGTTCCATTGGCTGGCGAGCATCGGCAAGCCGCTGCTGGTCGGCTTGCCGCTCCTCGCGCTGCTGCTTCGCCGTTGCCGGCTACATCGTCACGGACTATCTGTGGCGCATGTACGTGCGTTGCGCGTGGCAGCGGCGGCGGAAACGGCGCGCCTTCGGGGGTCGGCTGACGACCCGCGATCATCGGACCGATACCCGGCATACTGGAGCGAAGCAACGGAGGAGCTCGCCGAGCGCGACGCGGTGCTGCAGGCCGCTGATCGAACGCTGCGGCGCTCTCACGGTCGGCAGCCGGGGCGACGCGTTCCTGCGCTGGCGCGCGCCATCGTCGGCCAGCAGATATCGGTCATGGCGGCGCAGAAGCATATGGAATCGGCTTGCTGAGCGGCTGGGCGCGCGATCGCCCGAGCCGCGCTGTGCAGCGTCCGTCAGACGTCGCTGCGGAAGTGCGGCCTTTCGACCCAAAAGGCCGCATACCTCAAGGACCTCGCGGGCAGATTCTCGAGCGGCGAGCTCGATCGCGAGCGCTGGCACGACGCTCGACGACGAAGTGCTGATCGTGGAGCTGACGCAGGTGAAGGGCATAGGCCGCTGGACGGCCGAGATGTTTCTCATCTTTCACCTGACGCGGCCCGGACGTGCTGCCGCTCGCGGATATCGGGCTGCAGCGCGCCATGCGGCTGCACTACAACCAGGGACGCCCGCTACCGTCGCCCGCATGCGCAAGCTCGGGCGCAATCTGGGCGCCGTGGCGCTCGGTGGCGACGTGGTACTCTGGCGGAGCCTGGAGCGGTGCAAGCGGCTCGACAAAGCGTCTCAGGTGAAGCGTCCAGATAAAGCGACTCAGATGAGCGTTTTAAGCGAGGCGTAAGGATCTACACGCGGATCTAGGACGTTCTATCTGGGACGCAGTACGAACGTATCTGCGACGCTGTATCTGAGACGCAGTTATCTTTGAGATATGACGCACTCCGAGTTCGTGAGGGCCTACGCACGCGGCGAAATCAGGGTGGAGATCGATCCGCATGGCGCCGGCCGCTTCCTCTCCGCGCGGCTGCTGCTGCCGTTCGTGGCGATGCCGGTGCTCGGCGGCGGCGTCGCGCTGGCGCTGATCGGCTGGATCTACACGGGACTGGCGGTGATCGCACTCGGCGTCATCGTTCCACGGCTCATCAAGCGCCACGCCGCCGCGGTTTTTGCTACAGAACGCGCTGCAAGACGCAGCGCGTCTACGGCGAGTTGACGCGTCCAGAACATCATGCGGGTCACTCTGCGTCTGATGATGCTGATAACGCGACGGATTGACCGCACTACGTCGCATGGCATTCACGACAGGACGCCATCCACGAGCCGCAGGATCCGGTCCGCGCGCCCGGCGATCTGCAGATCGTGCGTGACGACCACCAGGCTCGTGCCGATGCGCCGGTTCAGATCCAGCATGAGCTCGAACACCGCCTCGGCATTCTGGCGGTCGAGGTTACCGGTAGGCTCGTCCGCAAGCACGCAAGCCGGGACGCGTCACGAGCGCGCGGGCGAGCGCCGCGCGCTGGCGCTCACCACCCGAAAGCTCTCCCGGCCGGTGCGTAAGGCGGTGTCGTCAGCCCCACCTGCTTCAGCATCTCTGCCGCTGCGCCACCGGCCTCATCCCGTCGCGAGCCGCCGGATCAAGGAGCGGCATGGCGACGTTCTCCAGTGCGGTGAATTCCGGCAGCAGATGGTGGAACTGGTAGACGAACCCGAGCGCGCGGTTGCGCATCGCTCCCCGTTCCGCCTCGCTTTGATGGTTGAGTTCCTGCCCCAGCACCCGCACCTCACCGGCGCTCGCCTCGTCCAGTCCGCCCAGCACATGCAGGAGCGTGCTCTTGCCCGAGCCCGGGCGACCGACAATCGCCACGCGCTCGCCCGCCGCGACCTCGAGATCCACGCCGAGCAGCACCGGCACCTCGACCTCGCCCTGGCGGAAGATCTTCTTCAGCCCACGGCATGAAATGACCGGCCCGGTCGTTTTTTCGTCACCCGTCACTCGTCACCCATCACCTCATCACTCATCACTCATCACTCATATCTAAGCGCTTCCGCCGGGTTGACCTTCGCCGCCCGCTAGCTCGGATAGACGGTCGCCAGCAACGTGAGAAGAAAGGACACCGTCGCAGTCGTCACCACATCCGGGCAGGCGCAGCTCCGAGGGCAGATCGGTGAATCTGGTAGACGTCCTTCGCCAGGAACTTGAAACCCGAGCACGTTCTCGATGATAGGCACTACGGTCTCGACGTTGAGCGCAAGCGAAACCCCGCCGATCAGCCCCAGCAGCGTGCCGAGGAGCGCAATCATGGTGCCCTGAATCAGGAAGATCTTCGTGATGCCTCCCGGGCTCGCGCCGAGCGTGCGCAGGATGGCGATATCGGCGTTCTTGTCTTTCACCGCCATCATCAGGCTGGAGACGATGTTGAACGCGGCCACGACGATGATGAGCAGCACGATCAGGAACATCATCCGCTTCTCGATCTCCACCGCGCGGAAGAACGTCGCATTCTGCAGGGTCCAGTCGCTCGTGTAGGTGTCGGGTCCGAGGAAGCGCGCCAGCTCGCGCGCCACCGCTCTTCGCCTGGAACAGGTCCTTCAAGCGCAGCCGCACGCCCGTCACCGCGTCGTCGAAGCGGAACAGCTTCTGAGCGTCCTCGATATGCAGGAGCGCAAGGCCCGAATCGAACTCGAAATGATCGACCTGGAAGATGCCCACCACCGTGAACTGCCGCATCCGCGGCACGATACCGGCCGGCGTCACCTGTCCCTGCGGCGCCACCAGCACGATCCGGTCTCCCGGCATGGCGCCGAGCGCGGCGGCCAGCTCGCGTCCAAGGACGATTCCGAACTCGCCGGGTTTGAGGCATCGAGGCTGCCGTGCTTCATGTGCTTGCCGATATCGGCGACGCGCTCCTCCTGCTCCGGCAGAATGCCGCGGACGAATGCGCCGTGCACCTTGGGCCCGTTGGTGAGCAGGCCCTGCCCAACGACAAACGGCGCCGTTGCGACCACCTCCGGATGGCGAGCCGCCATGGCAGCGACGCCTGCCAGTCGGCGAGCCTTCCGCCCACCCCGGTCATCTGCACGTGAGAGGCGACTGCGAGGATCCGGCTGCGGATCTCGCGCTGGAAGCCGTTCATGACCGATAAGCACCGTGATGAGCGCCGTCATGCCGAGCGCGATGCAGACGATCGACACCGCCGAGATGAACGAGATCACGCGGGTGCGCTGCCTCGAGCGCGTGTAGCGTAGCCCGATGAAGAGCTCGTAGGACATTTTTTCTCTTCCGAACGGGGGTGCGGCCCAATCGCCCGCGCCTCCTTCACCCCCAACCCTCTCCGAGCGGAGAGGGGAGCGTCGAGCGAAACCGGAGCCTGCATCCGGTTTCGAAATAATGGATCGCGGCTATTCTGACACAAGACCGGAAACGCCAGGACCCGGCCGTGCATGACTCGTTGCACGATGGCGATGGACTGTCATCTGCTCATTCCGGATCTGTTTCTGCCGGAAACCGGTGCCGCCCCCTACGACGGGCTTGCGTGCCCGCGCTGGAAACGCTGCTCGCGCGCGGCGATCGCTGCAAAGATGCATGCCGGCATGTCCTTGGAACGCTGGCTGGCCGCCGCGTTCCGCGTCGCCCCGCAGTACCGACCTGCCGCTGGCGGCGGCGAGTCTGCGCGGCGAAGGGGTCGATCCGGGCGAAGCCTGCTGGTTGCACGCGGATCCAGTGCATCTCAAGGTGCAGCGGGACCATCTGATCCTGGCGGACGCGAGATGCTTCGAGATCCCGGCGCAAGAAGCGGCGGACATGCTCGGCGCGCTCAACGCGCATTTTCGTCAAGACGGCATCGAATTCGTCGCGCCGGTGCCGCAGCGGTGGTACGTGCGCGTGCGCGACGAGGCGCTGATCCGGACGACACCGACCGCCGAAGTCATCGGCCGCAGCATCGAGGGCTTCCTGCCGGCAGGCGATGATGCCCCGCGCTGGCGCCGGCTCGCCAGCGAGGCGCAGATGCTGCTGCATCAGCCATCCTTGCAACGATGCGCGCGACGCGCGCGGGGAGCTTCCGATCAACAGCGTATGGTTCTGGGGCGCCGGCCGCATGCCCGATGTCGGCGGACCTCGCCCTACGGCGCAGTGTGGAGCAGCCATCCGCTCGCCGCGGGCCTTGCCGCGCGTCGCGGGTCTGCCGGTGCTGGCGCTGCCGCGCTCAGCGCCGAACTGGTGGAGATCGGGCATGACCAGGGGCAGGACCGGCCTGTGCTCGTTGTTCTGGAGCAGTTGCGCGCGCCGCCTGCGATGACCTGCAAGCGTGGCGCAGCGCGCTGGCAGAAACTGGAGGCGCATCTGGTTCGCGCCATTGCTTGAAGCATTGAAGCGCGGCGCGCTCCGGGCGCTCACGCTGCATGCACTGGGGCCGGATGCCAGCCTTGCGTCGATTTCCACGCGCTCCGATCGCTTCAAGTTCTGGCGGCGCGAAGCGGCGCGCTGGCCGAATACTTAGAGGCCGTATCCGAATGACCACATGAGCCGCACTCCCGCCATCACCGCGCGCAGCGTTCCGGCCGAGACCGTCGCCGCCCTCGTTCGGCACGGTGTTCACCCCTTGCTCGCGCGAGTTTATGCGGCACGCGGTGTCACCGCCCCGCAGCAGATTGCGTGTGATTTCGATCATCTTGCCCCGCCCGGGAGCATGCTCAACCTCAGCGTGATGGCGCGCGCTGCTGGCCGACGCCATCGACGCGCGCAAGCGCTCCTGATCGTCGCTGACTACGACGCCGATGGAGCGACGGCATGCGCTGTGGGAGTGCGCGCGCTCGCCGCGTTCGGCGCCATCGTCGAGTACCTGGTGCCGAACCGATTCGAGTACGGATACGGGCTCACGCCGGAGATCGTGCGGCTCGCTCACGCCCGATCGCGCCCGGATATCCTGATCACGGTCGACAACGGTATATGCGAGCTTCGAAGGCGTGACCGAAGCGAACCGCCTCGGCATGACGGTGTTCATTACCGATCATCACCTGCCCGCCGAGACTTTGCCTGCTGCGGCATGCATCATCAATCCGAATCAGCCCGGCTGTGGCTTTCCCAGCAAGCACCTGGCCGGTGTCGGCGTGATGTTCTACCTGATGCTCGCGCTGCGCGCGGAGCTGCGGCAGCGCGGGTGGTTCAAGCAAAGCGCCTCCCTCGTCCCTCGACCCTCCTCTCCTCGGTAGCAGCGAGCCCAATCTGGCGGAGCTGCTGCCGCTGGTCGCACTGGGTACCGTCGCCGACGTCGTGGGACTGGACAGCAACAACCGTATTCTGGTGCATCAGGGGCTGCAGCGGATCCGCGCCGGCCGCATGCAGCCGGGCACCGCCGCGCTCATCCAGACGGCCGGCCGGGATTTCCGCCGGGCGTCGACTTACGATCTCGGATACGTGGTAGCGCCGCGGCTGAATGCGGCCGGCCGACTGACCGACATGGCGCTCGGGATCGAATGCCTGGTCACCGGGGATGACAGCCGCGCTGTCGCCATAGCGCGGGAACTCGACCGCCTCAACAGGGAACGTCGCGCGATCGAAACGGAAATGCAGGACGGCGCGCTGGCTGCGCTCCAGAACATGGACAACGGCGATAATTTCAGCCTGAGCCTGTTCGATCCCGACTGGCACCAAGGGGTTATCGGCATCGTCGCCGGCCGTATCAAGGAGCAGTTTCACCGCCCCACCTTCGCTTTCGCGCGCGGCAGTTCCGGTGAGATCCGCGGCTCGGGGCGCTCCATCCCGGGACTGCATCTGCGCGATGCGCTCGACCGCGTCGCGGTCCGTCATCCCGGCCTGATCCTCAAGTTCGGGGGCCACGCCGCGGCAGCAGGGCTCACCTTGCGCGAGGAGAATTTCGTCCGTTTTCGCGATGCGCTCGAGGAAACGGCGCGCTCCCTGCTCACCGCCTCCGACCTCAAACGAGTGATCGAGACCGACGGCGGCCTCGAAGCCGAGTTTCTCAGCCTCGAAACCGCCACCCTCCTCGGAGACGGAATCTGGGGGCAAGGCTTTCCGGCGCCCCGCTTTTGCGACGAGTTCGAAGTCGCGGAGCAGCGTGTGATCGGGGAAAAACACCTCAAGCTCGCGCTCGTCCATGGCGGGCTGGCGATCGAGGCAATACGCTTCAATTTCACGGAAATCGCGCCACGGCGAATTCGAGCTGTCTATCAGCCCGCCATCAATGATTACAACCGCCGATCGTCGCTCCAGCTCAATATCGAACACTGGGAGGATTTGTCGGGTTTGCACCCGACAAATCCTGAATGAACCCCATTCTGATCGGTTGCCAGCGGCATCTTTTAAGCTCATTCCACGGCCTTTCCGTTCCGAACAACCGAAATGCGTCATGGCTGTTGCGAAGGCAACAGCGTTCAGGGAGGTCCGACGGAACCGTCCCCGGGTATAATTTCATCTTTCCAGGACCTCCCTCATGGAAGCCGAAAAAATCAACGCCATCACCAGGCGGCTCACCGATGTCGAAGCTCGCGCCACGGAGCTGCGGAGGTATCTTTGACTTCGACGACAAACAAAAACGCCTCGTCGAAATCTCCGCTCATCTGGAAAATCCCGCACTCTGGAACGATCCCAAGCGCGCGCAGGAACTGGGACGGGAGCGCAAGGCGCTCGAGGGCATCGTATCGACCCTGACCAGGCTTGCACACCGGCCTGCGCGACGCGAGAGAACTATTCGAGATCGCCCGGTCGGAAGGCGACGACGCGGCACTCGAAGCCATAGACGCCGACGCGCGGGAGCTGGAGACGACCGTGGCGGACATGGAGTTCCGCCGCATGTTCTCGAACCCTGCGGATCCCAACAACTGTTTCATCGACATCCAGGCGGGATCGGGCGGCACCGAAGCCCAGGACTGGGCGGCGACGCTCCTTCGCATGTATACGCGTTACTGCGAGCGCAAAGGCTTCAAGGTCGAGCTGCTGGAGGAGTCCCCGGGCGAGGTGGCGGGAATCAAGAGCGCGACACTCAAGGTGACCGGGGATTACGCTTACGGCCAGTTGAGAACCGAATCCGGCGTGCATCGCCTGGTGCGCAAGTCGCCGTTCGACGCCAACAGCCGCCGGCACACCTCCTTCGCGAGCGTGTTCGTTTATCCGGAAGTGGACGAGACCATCGAGATCACCATCAACCCCGCCGACTTGCGGATCGACACGTTCCGTTCTTCGGGCGCGGGCGGCCAGCACGTCAACAAAACCGAATCCGCGATACGCATCACGCACCTGCCGACCAATATCGTCGTGCAGTGCCAGAACGACCGTTCGCAGCACCGGAACCGGGCGGAGGCGATGACGATGTTGAAGTCCAAGCTCTACGAGTCCGAGCTGCGCAAGCGCCAGGAAGAAAAGCAGGCCCAGGAGGACTCCAAGACCGACATCGGCTGGGGCCACCAGATCCGCTCCTACGTGCTCGACCAGTCGCGCATCAAGGACCTGCGCACCAACGTCGAGATCGGCAATACCCAGGCGGTGCTCGACGGCAACCTCGATGACTTCATCGATGCGAGCCTGAAGCAGGGATTGTAACGCTTAGGTAAACTCTGAAAAACCTGCTCGGCGCAGATGTGCCGCGGGGGTTTTCAGCTGAAATTGGGGATTCAAAGGGGTGTGTGGCCCCTTTTTCAGAGCCTCCTGAGGGACATCCGATGGCAGACGACGAGAACCGGCTGATCGCGGAGCGCCGCGCGAAACTGAAAGTGCTGCGGGAAAAAGGCGTCGCCTATCCCAACGATTTCTTTCGGCAGAATCGGGCGGCGGAGCTGGTCGAGAAATACGAGAACGTCGACCGCGACACCATGGACTTGAACCCGGTCGTGGTCAAAGTGGCGGGCCGCATCATGCTCAAGCGCCCGATGGGTAAGATCACCTTCGCCCAGATCCAGGACATGAGCGGCCAGATCCAGGTCTTCGTCGCCGACAACGCGCCCGACAAGGAAACGCACAACGCGTTCAAGCACTATGACATCGGCGACATCATCGGCGTGGATGGCGTCCTGTTCAAGACCAAGACCGGCGAGGTCACGGTGCGGACGAAGGTGGTGCGGCTGCTCGCCAAGTCGTTGCGTCCGCTGCCCGAAAAATTTCACGGGCTGGCCGATCCCGAGCTGCGCTACCGCCAGCGCTACGTCGATCTCATCGTCAACGAGGATACGCGCCTGGTATTTGTGCAGCGCACGCGCGTCATCCAGGCGATGCGCAACTTCCTCATAGCGCAGCGTTATATCGAGGTGGAAACGCCGATGATGCAGCCGATCCCGGGCGGCGCAGCGGCACGGCCCTTCGTCACGCACCACAATGCGCTCGACATGGACCTCTATCTGCGGATCGCCCCCGAGCTGTATCTCAAGCGGTTGGTGGTGGGCGGCTTCGAAAAGGTGTTCGAATTGAACCGCAGCTTCCGCAACGAGGGCATCTCCACACGGCACAATCCGGAATTCACGATGCTGGAGTTTTACGCCGCTTACGCGAACTACCAGTACCTCATGACGTTGATCGAGGTGATGCTCCGTGAGGTCGCGCAAGCGGCGTTGGGTACGCCCAAGCTCGTCTATCAAGGCCAGGAAATCGACCTGGCGCAACCCTATCAGCTGCTGAGCATCAACGAGGCGATCAAGCAATATCACCCGGAAGTCACCGATACGCTGCTGAACGATCGGGAGGCTCTCATCGCAAAACTCAAGGAGCTCAACGTCGCCTACCGTCCCGGTGATGGCATCGGCGGGCTGCAGTTGAGCCTGTTCGAGGGCACGGTCGAGCAGAAACTAATACAGCCGACCTATATCGTGGGTTACCCCACGGAGGTCTCTCCCCTCGCCCGCCGCAGCGACACGAATCCCGGGATCGCCGAGCGCTTCGAGCTCTACATTGCGGGACGCGAGATTGCGAACGGCTTCTCGGAGCTCAACGATCCCGAGGACCAGGCGGCACGATTCATGGAGCAAGCGAGACAGAAGGAAGCGGGCGACGCCGAGGCGATGCACTTCGACGCGGACTACATCCGCGCGCTCGAGTACGGGATGCCCCCTGCCGCCGGCGCCGGGATTGGCATCGACCGCCTGGTGATGCTCATTACCGACAGCCCGTCGATCCGCGATGTCATCCTGTTTCCGCTGCTCCGCCCCGAAGAACGGTAAGCAGTAAGCAGTGAGCAGGGAACTTCCAGTGAATCAATTTTGAATTTTTAATGCTTAATGCTCAATTGATCCTTCGTTCACCATTAAACATTAAACATCAAGCATTGAACATTGACGTCCCTCTTACCGCATACTTTATGGGAAGACCCCTCTGGCAGCCCTCGGCAAGCCGCATTGCGGGGACGAACCTCGTTGCGTTCATGCGCCACATCGAGCGGCGCTGGGGAGCGCAGGCATCTGATTACGGTGAGCTCTACCAATGGTCGATCACCCATCGGGAGCGCTTCTGGCAATCGGTGTGGTCGTTTTGCGGCGTGATCGCGGACTCGCCGGGCGAGACGGCGCTGCTCGAGGGAAACCGGATGCCCGGCGCTCGCTGGTTTCCAGGGGCCCGCCTCAACTTCGCTGAAAACCTGCTGCGGCGACGCGATCGCGGTATCGCCATCGTGTTCCGCGGCGAGGATCGCGTGGAGAGCAGCGTGACTTTCGGCGAGCTCTATGCGGAGGTATCGCGGCTCGCGCAGGCGTTGCGGGCGGCCGGGATCAAGCCCGGCGACCGCGTGGCCGGCTACGTGCCTAATGTGCCGGGCGCGGTCATCGCGGCGCTCGCAGCGACGAGCCTGGGGGCAGTCTGGTCGTCGTGCTCCCCCGATTTCGGCGTGCAGGGGGTCCTCGACCGCTTCGGCCAGATCGAGCCCAAGGTCCTGTTCGCCGCCGACGGTTACTTCTACAACGGCAAGACGATCGACTGCGTCGCTCGTCTTAAGGAAATTGCAATCAATCTTCCATCACTACAAAAGATTGTTGTCGTTCCCTATACACAGAGTAATCCTGATATTGGCGCAATTCCGAATTGCGCCAATGTCCATGAGCTCATGGCGCCCTATCGTCCGCAGGACATCCAGTTCGAGCGGCTGCCCTTCGACCATCCGCTCTACATCATGTACTCCTCGGGCACTACCGGGGTTCCCAAGTGCATCGTGCACGGCGCGGGCGGCACCCTGCTCCAGCACATGAAGGAACACCAGCTCCACGTCGATCTCAAGCCTGGCGATCGCCTGTTCTATTTCACGACCTGTGGGTGGATGATGTGGAACTGGCTCGTGTCGGCGCTCGCCTCGCGCGCAACGCTAATGCTCTACGACGGCTCGCCATTCATCGGCGACGGCAACGTGCTGTTCGATTACGCCGATGCGGCGCGCATGACCGTGTTCGGCGTGTCCGCGAAGTACATCGAGAACGCCGCCAAGCTGCGCTTGCGGCCGCGCACCACTCACCGCCTCTCGTCCGTGAAGACCGTGCTTTCGACCGGCTCGCCGCTGGTCGCGGAGGGCTTCGATTACGTGTACCGCGAGGTGAAGGGCGATGTGCACCTCGCCTCGATCTCCGGCGGCACCGATCTCATTTCGTGCTTCGTTCTGGGGAACCCCACCGGACCCGTCTGGCGCGGCGAGATCCAGTGCCGCGGGCTCGGGATGAAGGTCGAAGTGTTCGACGAAGCCGGCCGCTCCGTTCGCGGCGAAAAAGGCGAGCTCGTCTGCACGGCGCCCTTTCCGTCGATGCCGGTCGGCTTCTGGAACGATCCCGACGGCGCCAAATATCACGCCGCCTATTTCGCGAAATTCCCGGGCGTATGGAGTCACGGCGACTACGTCGAGCTGACCGCGCACGACGGTATCATCGTTTACGGACGGTCGGACGCGGTCCTCAATCCGGGCGGCGTGCGCATCGGAACCGCGGAGATCTACCGTCAGGTGGAACAGCTCGAGGAAGTGCTTGAAGCTCTCGTCATCAGCCAGGATTGGCCGCCGGAAAAACCGAGCGACGTGCGCGTCGTGCTCTTCGTGCGCCTGCGGGACGGCCTGACGCTCGACGATAGTCTGATCGATAAGATCAAGCGGAGGATCCGCGACAACGCCACGCCGCGGCATGTCCCGGCGAAGATCGCTCAGGTCACCGACATTCCGCGCACCAAGAGCGGAAAAATCGTCGAGCTCGCGGTCCGTAACGTCGTGCACGAGCAACCGGTGAAGAACGTCGAAGCGCTCGCCAACCCGGAAGCACTCGCGCAATTCAAAGACCGCCCCGAGCTCGCGACGTGAGTAACGAGCGGCGGGGAATGGGCCAAAGGTGTCAGGAACCTTAACGTTGAGGGTTCCTGACACCTTAGGATCCTTCCCATTCCCCCGCGCCCCCCGTTGCACGATAAATGTTTTTTCGCGAGCTAGAACATTCGAAATGGGGTCCCTTCCGGTTGACCCGCCCGGATCCTTCCCGCACCCCGTGCCCCCCGTCGCACGAACGTGAGTTGGTAACTCTTTTCTTCGCTGAAATGGCGCAATCGCGCGCGAAGGCGATGCAGTTGACGGCGGGACGGCCATCGGCTGTAATCCAGTTTCAACCGACGGGTAGCTAGGGTTCCGCCGATCTTCGGGCCTGGACCAAGCGCTACACAAAGCCCGCGCGGCATGCACCCGAGGACTAAAAAGCCAGAGGGGATAGGTTGAGGTGTTTCACTGCGCCTCATCGCTATCAACGACGACTTTTTGACCTCGAGGACATCATGAACGCGCTCGCTCTCGCCCTGATTCTGACCGCCGCAGTCATCCATGCCAGCTGGAACTTCCTCCTGAAGCGCTCCGGCGGCGGCACTATATTCGTATGGCTGTTCGCCGCGCTTTCTGCGGTGCTTTACGCCCCGCTTGCCGCCGCCATCATCTGGTGGAGCAATGCCCAGTTCGGGTGGGTGCACTACGCGCTGATGGCCGCGAGCGCGGCCATACATACAGCGTACTTCATGCTCCTAGACCGCGGTTACCGCAGCGGCGACATGTCGGTTGTCTATCCACTGGCTCGGGGCACAGGCCCTCTCATCACAATGTTATGCGCGGTGCTGCTTCTGCAGGAAAGGCCCGGCGCGCTGGCGGTCGCCGGGGCCGTCATGATCGGCTGCGCGGCGTTCCTGCTCACGGGCGATCTCCGCAAGCTTCGGGAATCCCGCAACTATCATGCCATCGGGTTCGCCCTTCTGACCGGATGCATGATCGCGGCTTACACACTGGTGGACAAAGTCGCGGTCTCGGCCTGGCTGATTCCGCCGCTGGTGCAGGACTGGGCTGCGAATCTCGGGCGGGTGCTGCTGATGACGCCGATGGCGTTCAAGGCGAGAGGAGAACTCCTGCCGACGTGGCAGCGGGCAAGAAAGGAGATCGTAGCGGTCGCGCTGCTCTGCCCGCTATCCTATATCCTCGTGTTGACCGCGATGGTATTCACCCCGGTGAGCTACGTTGCGCCCGCCCGCGAGGTGAGCATCCTTGTCGGCGCGCTGATGGGCGCGCACTTCCTGCAGGAAGGCGATGTCAAACGCCGCCTCTTCGCCGCGTCGGCGATGGTCGCCGGAATCATCCTGCTCGCAATTGGATGATCCATGTTCAATGGTTCAAGGCTTCATGTTCCAGGTTCAAGACGGGCTGGAATCATGAACCTCGAAATCTACAACTTTGAACTTGGAACTTCGAACCTGGAACCTCGATGTACCAGTTCCAGATTTACGAGTGCCGTTTAACAGGTATGACGCTGTGCTGCTGAGTCTGATTTATTCAGGAATATTTTCTAACCACTATCATTGTTTATCGCTGGTATTGGGTGGTGGTTGGGCATGGAACGGGTAAAGACCCCCCGAAGCAGGGTGGGAAACAAACGAAGCCGGGTGTGCTCAAGAGTTGCGCCGACGCGACCAGCCTAACCCCAGCGCTGCAAATCCAATCAGCAGCAGGCTCGCCGGTTCTGGTAAGGTAGCGGCGCCTACATCGCCATCCCGCACAGCCCACGCGGACAAGAGGAGGTCTTCGAGGACGAAGAGCTGGAGGCCATTGCTGAAGCGGAACGCCCACGCGAAGGGGCCACCCGCCACAGGGGGCTGCAGAATGCCGAGCTCCGTGGCGGACCAATAGTCGACTTGAATGCTCGTGAGCACTTCGCCGCCCAACGCAGTCTGGGTACCCGTCTTGTTGTCCCCGGAAACTGCGCCGAGGTTGTGAAAGTACATGTAAGCCGTCTCGTCGTCACGGCAGGCTACTTCTGTAACCACGGCGCAATTTACCCTTGTTGCCGTCGGTCCAGCGCCCGCGCTCACGCTCGCGTACGGCAGCCGCCAGTCATCGAAACCCGCGAACACCAGGTTGTTCGCCCAGGCCACAGAGTCCGGCCAATTTCGCGCGACACCGTCACCCGCCTGCCGAGTCCAAGTGATATTGAGTACCGTGTCATAGACCATGTCGGGGCCACGGTCGAGCAGGATGGCGGCCGCGCTGCCCGATAAGCCCATCCCGGCCAACATCAGCGCCAACGACCATCGCCTAACGTACGTGCCAAATCGATTGCCCATTGGCGTCCCCCCTTGAAAAACAGCCTGTCAAAGAGGTAATAAAGCAGGAATTGAGCCCGATGATGTCATATGCGTTGAATCATCGGGTTGCGCGGCCCGTCGATTCGGGGCGATCCGCAAGTGTAAAATTTCCCGACAAAGACTGTACTACCGCCGTCCCCCTGAGCCAACTCGCCCGATCGCAGATCCTAACGCCGGTTAATCCGCGCGCTGCGTTTCCTTGCCACTCTTCGGGAGGCGCCTACGCTCCTTCGGAGGCTTCACCGCTAGGCCGTCCGGAGGTATGGACAGTGGTGGGTTGCCGGGATGAAAGTGTGTCGTCCCGTTCGTGTTCGTCACTATCCAGTGATGTTCCTTCGGACGGAAACCATGCCTGATAGCATCGACAACCGCCGCGCCGAAGTCGAAAAGCGGCGACGATATATGCGCGATTGAGCCATCAACACTTAGTTGTCGCCAGGTCCACTGACTTGACTCGGCGTGGTGGACGAACGCCCAACTGACTGTTCGTGAATAATCTTGCCTGCGAGCCATGGGGGCCTCCCTCATCATGGCAATCACTAGACAACATATATTACCGAATGAAATTGTCCAAGAGTGGCGATTTGCGTCGCTAAGGCGCAGCAATCTGGAAACACTTTGTCTACAGTTGAAAAGATCACTGGTGTTGCCGCGCAGTACAACAAACGCGCATCGCCAGTGCTTCCGATGGAGCGCCGAAGAATTAGACGGATGAGCGCCGGGGAAGGGTTGCCCCGTCGTCAGGGCCGCCGGTTGACCCACCATGCCGAGCGCGTTTCCTGAACGTTGTGTTACCGAGCGGGGCCTTTGAATCCCTTCGGGGAAAAATTGGGGTTGCTGCCGAGGAAACGCTCGCGCAACGCCTCGTCCCCTTTAGTCGTGATCGCGTTGCCAAGTGCAAATCCGTGGTTCTGTAGCTCGGCGTACGACTCCTTGAAACCTTCAGGAGCGCGCGGGCCACCGTTTTTTGCTCTGTGAAGCATTCCAAGCAGAGCCCACGCTTCATCCGATAGCGCTGGAACCATGCTGCATTCTCTAGATCGGGCTCAGTAAATCGCTGCGTCATGCATCGCGTTTCGGCGGGACAGCGAACGCCGGGCTCGCCGAAACGCGCCTACGCTCGTTCGGAGGCTTCACTACTTGGTGGTCAGGAGGTATGGCTATTGGTGTGCTGCCAGGGTCAAAGTGCGTCGTGCCGGTCCTGTTCGTCACGACCCAATGATCTTCTTTCGGACGAAAGCCATGCGTTATAGCATCACTGATAGTCGCGCCGAAGTCCCAAAGTGGCGACGAGATACGCGCGATTGAACCGTCAATGCTCATTTCCCGCCACGTCCAATCACCTGATTCGGCGTGGCGGACGAATGCCCAATTGACTGTCCGTGAAGAGTGTCGCCTGAGAGCCATGCGTCCTCCCTCATATCATGGCGTTCATACTGACGATATATTACCGAAAGAAGGGTAGCTGTAGAGGTTTATTGTCACGCGCCTGCGACGCGTTGTCGTTACTTGACGACAGAGATGACAGGAAATAGGGCCAATTTGAACTATAGTCTTCCCAAGATACTCAACCAAAAAAGGAGGAAGCCATTTGTCCGGTTGGTTTCAGTGCTTGCATTGTGGTGTTGTGACGACGGTTGAGCATGCTTCGCCGAAGTGTCCGCGTTGCGGCCACGGCACGGGCGTCCTTCACCTGATCGAACCGGAATGGCTCGATAAAGAACGTCCCAAACAGAAAGATAGACGAAGGCAACCGCGGGCATGATAGCCGCAGCGCCGCTCGTGGCGAGCATCAAACCTCGATGGGTGATGTTGCTAGGAGCGGCACGGGAGTCTGACAACGGCCGGCGCTTATGGAGGCAAAGCTTTTAGGCCCGCAGCAGCCTCCCTCTGCGTCAATCCAACAGTCCCGGAAAATTGCTCCGATTTAGCCCCTCTATCCACGGATCTCGCGGGCGGTTAGGCGCCCGTTCGAGACGCGGCGTCCACAGGCGCTGTATCTCCTCGACTGGCGCACGCCCGCTGTTCGCCGCATCAGCGATGGTCACTGGAATTTTCTGCCAGCGCTCGGCCGAGGTTCGGGCCGAATCGCCGTGCCAAGCCCGAATTTACCGCCGGGCGTCGGCACGCTTTAGCGCTCTATTTAATGAGATGGTGTGGCAAGAAATTCGGAAAGGAATGAAATGAGGAAAGCGATGACTCGCCCCCTCGATTTGTAGAGGAGTATCGTCACGCCGCCTTTACCAGCGCTATCGCCTTGGCCACCGAAACGAATTCGGGTCGTTGCCGAATAGACGCTCGCCCAACGCTTCATCACCTTTATCCGTGATCGCGTTGCCAAGCGCAAACCCGTGGCGCTGTAGTTCGGCGTAAGACTCCTTGAAACCCGCGGGCGCAGCCATCCGGCTACTGGCGGCCCTATGAAGCAATCCGAGAAGCGCCCATGCCTCATCGGACAGATTCGGGACTATGGCGGAATCCTCCTTTGGTTCAGCTTACTTCTCCTTATGCGGCCGCGCCTATAGTCCCTATGGCCTAGCGCACGGCTAGCCTCACACCCCGGTCGCGTCGTCGCGCCTTACCCACAGTTGAAACCCGGGTGGCATCTTGCCGTCGGGATTGCAGACGCACGGCACGCCAGTACCGCCGCACTGCTCGATCCCGCAGCCCTCACTCCATGCAGCCTGCGGGTGATCCTCGCACACCCATAGCGCGCCCTTGCAGCGCGGGCAAGTCATGTCTGTTCTAGCGTCTTTCATGGGAAGTGAGACCGCAGGAATGGGTTCAGATTCCTTGAAGGATAGAAAATGGGGATGGCCGCCCCATCGACACGATCGCAAGCTCAGCTACGCGTGAAAGATGGGCTAGCTGAGGACGCACTCGGGAATCGGGCCGATCACCGTTACTTGTGAGCCCCAGTCTCCCGCAAGCAAGGGCAAGGCCCCAAAATATGAGCGCCGAAAGTTAGAACGGCGGAGTCGAATATTTATCGGCGTTCCGCGCGAGCCGAGCGCCGATTACCAGTTCCAAATCTGCCACCACGGCATATTCGCGCGGCGCGGATCGCCTTTGAGATACTTGCTGTTGGGAAAATTCTTCATGAGCACGCGTTCCGCGTCATCGCGCAAGTCCTTCATCCCAAGCGCGTCGTAAGCCTTGACGAGGATGACCAGCCCTTCTTCGTTAGCGGGCGCCTGCGGATAGGTCTTGAGCGCCGTCTGGGCCCGATTCACGGCAGCGACGTGCGCGCCGCGTTTCATGTAGTAGCGCGCCACGTGCACTTCGTGTGAAGCGAGCGCGTTTACCAAATAGTTCATGCGCGCGACGGCGTCTGGGGTGTACTTGCTGTCCGGGAAGCGTGTGACCAGGTCCTTGAACGAGTCGAACGACTCGCGCGCGGCTTTCGGATCCCGTTCGGTGAGGTCCTGGCCGCTGACGTAGCCGAGCCAGCCAAGGTCGCCGTTGAAGTTGGCAAGGCCCTTCAGGTAGTAGGCGTAATCCACATTGGAATGATTGGGGTGGAGCTTGATGAAACGCTCCGCCGCCGTGACCGACTGGGCCGCCTCGTTATCCTTGTAGTAGGCGTAGGCGATCTCCAGCTGCGCCTGCTGCGCGAACCGTCCGTGCGGGTAGCGCGCCTCCAGCTTCTCGTAATACTTGATCGCCTTCTCGTAGTTCCTGTCGTTGAGGTTTTCCTTGGCCTCGTTATAGAGCTTTTGCGCGGACCAGCCCTTGGTTTCATCCTCCGTTTGGCCCAGCAGGCCGCACGCCGCGATGAGCGTGCCCAGGAGTACCGCTAAACTATAGCGCGCTATGAACATGATCCGACCTCTGAAAATTCCGCGAAATTATATCGCAAACGAGACACCGCCGGCACCGCTCGAGCTGACGGTCCCCGAGGCGTGCGCGGGGCTGCGCCTGGACCAGGCACTTACCCGTCTATTGCCGGAATTTTCGCGCAGCCGGCTTGCAAGCTGGGTGCGCGGCGAGCGCGTCACCGTCGATGGACGGCCGGTGCGGCCGCGGCAGAAGGTGCACGGCGGCGAGCAAATCACCCTCCTACCGCTCCTGGACCCCCGGGAATGCGCCGACCAGCCGGAAGATATTCCGCTCAACATCATCCACGAAGACGAGGCGCTGTTGGTGGTGGACAAGCCGCCGGGGCTCGTCGTGCATCCGGGCGCCGCCAACTGGCAGGGAACGCTGTTGAATGCACTATTGATGCACGAGCCGTCCCTTGCCGCGATTCCGCGCGCCGGCATCGTTCACCGCCTCGACAAGAATACGAGCGGCTTGCTGGTGGTGGCGAAAACGCTTTCTGCGCAAACCGATCTCGTGCGCCAGCTCGCGGCGCGGAGCATCACGCGGGAGTACCTCGCGGTAGTGCATGGCCGGGTGTCGCGCGAGGGCACGGTGCGCGCGCCCATAGGCCGCCACCCGCGACAGCGCACCCGCATGGCGGTGGTGGCACGTGGCCGCGATGCGGTGACACACTATGAGGTGCTCGAGCGTTTTGCCGGCGCGTGCCTGCTGCGGTGCCGCCTCGAGACCGGGCGGACGCATCAGATACGCGTACATCTCGCTGCGCTCGGCCACCCGCTGGTCGGCGACTCCACCTACGGCAAGCGCGCAAGCAAGATTCCCTTTCCGCGCCAGGCGCTGCACGCTGAACGGCTTGCGCTGGTTCACCCGGCTACCCGGCGCACGATGAGCTGGCGAGTCGGGCCGCCCGCGGACATGGAGGGCCTGCTGGCGACGCTGCAACGCGAGAGCGGACCAACGAAACACCCATCACCCATCACCCATCACTCATCACGCCGTTAGAAATGGAATCCCCGCATTCCGACTGGATCGCTCCCGACTGGCCGTCGCCGCGCAACGTGCGCGCGCTGATTACCACGCGCGCCGGCGGGTTGAGCCGCGGTCCGTACGCGAGCTTCAATCTCGGCTTGCGCACCGGGGACGACCCGCAAGCGGTCGCCGCGAACCGCGCTGCGTTGCGCGCGACGCTGCCGCAGGAACCGAAATGGCTCAAGCAAGTGCACGGGAGCCGGGTGATCGATGCCGACGCGGAAGTGGCATTCTCCGCAGCCGACGCGGCGGTCGCGCGCCACCCGGGAACGGTGTGCGCCGTTCTCATCGCCGACTGCGTGCCGGTGCTGCTCGCCGACCGTGCCGGAACCACCGTCGCGATCGCGCACGCGGGTTGGCGCGGGCTGGCAGCCGGCGTCGTCGAAAACACGGTGCGCGCGATGCACCGCGAGCCGGGCGAATTGCTGGCGTTTCTCGGACCGGGAATCGGCCCCGGCGCGTTCGAGGTGGGGCCCGATGTGCGTGACGCATTTGTCAACGCGGATCCAGGTGCGGCGGACGCATTCGCTCCGCACGCTCCCGGAAAATGGCTGGCAGACCTGTTCGCGCTCGCGCGGCGCCGCCTGCAATGCGCCGGCGTGGCCGACGTATACGGTGGCGGCATCTGCACGTATTCTCATGCCGGGAGATTTTTTTCGTATCGCCGCGAGCGGACGACCGGGCGCATGGCGGCGCTCATTTGGCGCTCTGATTGATAGAGCGTGACTCGTGACTGGAACTGCGTGACTGGTGATTCGTGACTGGTCCTCGGACGCCTACGTCTCGGACGTGCGACGTCTATCGCACGCTCATCGTCACGTATCGTCACGCTTCACGTCACGCCTCTGACGTATAATCCGCGTCCGCTCGCCGGGCGCCGCTCGTCAACACTCACATCCATTCATGACGACATTGATGTGGATCATTGCGGCCACCGTGGCGGGCGGATTGCTGTCTGTCGCTGCGGCGGCCGTCTTCGCGCTCAACGCGCGGGCGTCTCACGTGCCGATCCTGATCAGCTACGCGGTGGGAACGCTCCTCGGCGCGGTCTTTCTCGATCTGCTTCCTCATGCTTTCGGGATGGCCGACAGCCTCGAAGGCATGGCCGCGATCATCCTTGCCGGCCTGCTGCTGTTTTTCATCCTGGAGAAGCTGGTGCTGTGGCGGCATTGCCATCAGGAACAGTGCGAAGCGCACGACCCGCCGCAAATCGTCGCACGACCAGGGGCGCAGCGGAACGATGATCATGATCGGCGACACGTTTCACAATTTCGTCGACGGCGTGCTGATCGCGGCTGCGTTCCTCGCCAATCACCAGCTTGGAATGGTGACCGCGCTCGCCATCATCGCGCACGAAATTCCGCAGGAGGTCAGCGATTTCCTTATCCTCCTGCATTCGGGCTTCAGCAAGGCGAAGGCGTTGCTGCTGAACATGCTGTCGAGCGCCGCCATGGTGGCAGGCGGGGTGCTCGCCTATTTTGCGTTGCAGACGATGCAGCAGTGGGTCGCGCCTATCCTGGGCATCGCGGTCGCGAGCATGCTGTACGTTTCGGTCGCGGATCTTATTCCGGGATTGCACCGCCGCCCCGAACTGCAGGCGACGCTGCAGCAGGTCGTGCTGATTGCGCTGGGCGTCGGCACCATTTGGCTGGTCGGCGGGCTCGCGCACTCCCACGCTGCTCCGTGATGGACTACTCGGCTGTTATCGGCGACGAAACGCGAGAGCGCCTCGAAGCCTTCAACCGCAGGCTGCTGGCCGGCGTGATGAGGCCGCTGCAGTCGACGGGTGGCTCGACGGCGCGGAGCTCGTCAAATCCCTCACCGCGGGGCTCGCGCAAGACAGCGAACGCCTGCTCGAGATCCAGCGTCGCTACTACCGGCAGGCAGCTCGAGCTGTGGGAACGCTATGGCTCATTCGCCGGCGCCCCGTCCGCCATTTCCCCGGCCGCGGAACCAGCCAAAGACCGCCGCTTCGCCGCCCCGGAATGGCGTAGTCAGCCCTACTATCCAGTACCTGGTGCAGTCCTATCTGCTTACCGGTCAGTGGTTGATGGAAGTCGTGGAGGGGGCGCGGCTCGAGCCGCATATCAAGCGCAAGCTCGAATTCTTCACGCGTCAGCTCGTCGATGCCATGTCGCCGGCGAATTTTCCGTGGAGCAATCCCGAGGCTCTGAAGCTCGCCGCCGACACCAGCGGCGAGAGCCTCGCGCGTGGCATGCAGCATCTCGCGGCCGACGTCGCAAAAGGCATGATCTCGATGACGGACGAGACCGCCTTCGAGATCGGACGCAATCTCGCTATCACCCCGGGAGCGGTCGTCTTCGAGAACGACCTGATGCAGGTGATCCAGTACCGTCCGGCCACCGCGACGGTGTTCGAGCGTCCGTTGCTCATGGTTCCGCCGTGCATCAACAAGTTCTACATCCTCGACCTTCAGCCGGAGAACTCGCTTCGTGCGCTACGCCGTGGAGCAAGGGCACACGGTATTCATGGTGTCGTGGCGCAACGTGCCGGCCGAAATGGGCGGGATCACGTGGGACGACTATCTCGAGCTGGGTGTGATGAAGGCGATCGAAGTCGCTGCCGAAATCTGCGGGGCCGACAGGATCAACACGCTCGGTTTTTGCGTCGGGGGAACCCTGCTCGGATCCGCGGCCGCGGTCCTGAGCACCAATGGCGTCGACCGTATTCGAGAGCATGACGTTGCTCGCCGCCATGCTCGACTTCGGCGACACCGGCGAGCTGAGCGTGTTCGTGGACGAACCGTACGTGCGCAGCCGTGAGCGGGAATTCGCCGCGGGCGGCGTGCTGCCGGGCCGGGAGCTCGCGCTCACCTTTGCGAGCCTGCGCGCCAACGACCTCATCTGGCACTATGTCGTCAACAACTACCTCAAAGGCCGGCAGCCCGAGCCGTTCGACCTGCTCTACTGGAACGCCGACAGCACCAATCTCCCCGGCGCGATGTACGTCTACTACGTGCGCAACATGTACCTCGAGAACAACCTGAAGCAGGCCGGGAAGCTCACCATGTGCGGGGTCCCGGTCGATCTGGGAACGTTGAACATGCCCGCCTATGTGCTCGCGACGCGGGAAGACCATATCGTGCCGTGGAAGACCGCCTATGCCAGCACGCGGCTGCTGACGGGTAAAATCGACTTCGTGCTGGCGGCGAGCGGGCATATCGCGGGCGTGATCAACCCGCTTCGAAGAACCGCCGCAACTACTGGCTGAACGCGGCAGCTCGACGAGGATCCCGAGCGCTGGCTGGCGGGCGCCGCGTCGCATCCCGGGGAGCTGGTGGCCGCACTGGAGCGGGTGGCTGGGGCCTTTCGGAGGCGCCCGGGTAGCACGCGCGCGAGAGCGCTCGGGCGGCGGCGAACGCTACAGGGAGATCGAGGCTGCGCCGCGGACGCTACGTCGAAGGAGAAGAGCGCCTGACGGAACGCTCGCGCGGCGCCACGGTCACGCGACAGACTTGATCGAAATGCATTTTTTACGGAGGAGACCAACATGACGAAACGAGTCGCGGTGGTAACGGGCGGCATGGGAGGACTGGGCGAGGCGATCTGCCTCAAGCTCGCCGGCAATGGGCAACCAGGTGGTCACAACCCACTCGCCCGGCAACACCAAGGCCGCGAGAGTGGGTCAAGGAAATGAAGGCGAAGGGCCACGACATGCGCGCCGTGCAGGTGGACGTCGCCGATTTCGAGTCGTGCCAGAAAGCCGTGGCGAAGATCCAGTCGGAAGCGGGTCCGATCGACATCCTCGTCAACAACGCCGGCATCACGCGCGACATGACGTTCAAGAAAATGGGCAAGGTGGACTGGGACGCGGTGCTGCGCACCAATCTCGACAGCGTGTTCAACATGACGAAATCCGTCTGCGACGGCATGGTCGACCGGGGCTGGGGCCGGATCATCAACATCTCCTCGATCAACGGCCAGAAGGGCGCATTCGGCCAGACCAACTACTCCGCCGCCAAGGCCGGCATGCACGGGTTCAGCAAGGCGCTCGCGCTGGAAGTCGCGCGCAAGGGCGTCACGGTGAACACGATTTCGCCGGGCTACATCGGGACGAAGATGGTGCTCGCAGTTCCCAAGGACGTGCTCGACAGCAAGATCATTCCGCAGATCCCGGTCGGCCGGCTCGGTAAACCGGAGGAAGTAGCCGGTCTGGTTGCCTATCTATGCTCCGATGAAGCGGCCTTCGTCACCGGCGCCAACATCGCGATCAACGGCGGACAGCACATGTACTAGAACTGATCTCATAAATGGCTGATGGTAATTCGACTCCGCGCAAGGCTGAGGAGAAACACATTCTTCGCAAGTTAGTCGGTGCCGGGCTCAATCTCTTGCGATCCTCTATCGTGCTTCAGGCCGTGAGCTTTGCCTCAGGCGTACGCTCGGTCAAGTCGCAAGAACTATTTCTGAATTGACCTCTAGCAGTGCGGCTCTCGAAATTTACCGATATTTTTCAATCCCTTAGATTGCAAACCGGCTGCCGCTCTGCAATAATGTGGACTGGCACATGACGGGCAGGCACCCCATGGCGCAAGAGACGAGAATCATAAAGAAGTACCCTAACCGCCGGCTTTACGACACTGAAACAAGCAGTTACATCACCCTTTCGGACGTCAAGAAGCTCGTGCTCGATCAGGTCCCTTTCAAAGTCGAAGATGCCAAAACCCACGAGGATCTGACGCGCACCATCCTGCTGCAGATCATCCTCGAGGAGGAAAGCGCGGGCGCGCCGATGTTTTCCAGCGACATGCTGTCCCAGATCATCCGCTTTTACGGCAACGCGATGCAGGGAATGATGGGAAGCTATCTGGAAAAAAACATCCAGACCTTCATCGAAATCCAGAAGCGGCTGCAGGACCAGTCGCGGCAGATCTACGGCGAAAATCCCATGCTCAACACCGACGCGTGGAGCGAATTCCTGAGGATGCAGGGCCCGGCCATCCAGGGACTGATGGGGCGTTACCTCGAGCAAAGCGCCAACGCATTCATGGAAATGCAGCAGCAGTTGCAGCAGCAGACCCGCAACCTGTTCGGCAATTTCCCCTTCCCCGATTTCACCGGCAGCGCGTACCGCCAGGGGAACAGCCAAGCCCGCCGGCGAGCCCAAAAACGACGAGCACAAGCCCGAGTCCGGCGGCGGCAAGAGCTAGGACAGAATCCGACAAGTACGGCCGCAATCAATCCGGGTTTCCTCGAACTGCAGGGCTCGGATACGAAGGACAGCAAAGTTAAGACCAGTTCCAAATCCGCAAGCGGTCCTGCGATAGGCAACCTGTCGCCCCGGCAAAGACAGTCTGCCAAGGTCGGTTTCGTTTCCCTCGGCTGCCCCAAGGCGCTGGTTGATTCGGAGCGCATCCTCACGCAATTGCGCGCCGAGGGGTATCTGATTGCGCCCACGCTATGAGGATGCCGATCTCGTCGTCGTCAATACCTGCGGCTTCATCGACGAGGCGATCAACGAGTCGCTCGACGCCATCGGCGAAGCGCTCGCCGAGAACGGCAGAGTAATCGTCACCGGCTGCCTCGGCGCCAAGGGAGACATCGTCAGGAAAGCTCATCCGCGCGTGCTCGCTGTCACCGGCCCGCACGCAACCGCTGAAGTCATGCGGGCGGTCCACGAGCATCTGCCGCAGCCGCACGACCCGTACACGAGCCTGGTGCCGCTCACAGGGCGTCAAGCTGACGCCGCGGCACTACGCGTACCTGAAGATCGCCGAGGGCTGCAATCACCGCTGCACCTTCTGCATCATTCCCTCGATGCGCGGCGACCTGGTGAGCCGTCCCGATCGGCGAGGTGCTGCAGGAGGCGGAGAACCTCGCCAGCGCGGGCGTGAAGGAGCTGCTCGTGATATCGCAGGACACCAGCGCCTACGGCGTGGACGTGAAGTTCCGCACCGGCTTCTGGCGAGGCCGGCCGCTCAAGACGCGCATGACCGAACTGCGCGCGTGCTCTCGGCGAGCTCGAGTTGTGGGTGCGGCTCCACTACGTCTATCCGTATCCTCACGTGGACGAGGTCGTGCCGCTGATGGCGGAAGGCAAACTGCTGCCCTACCTCGATGTTCCGTTCCAACATGCAAGCAGGCGCATCTTGAAGCTCATGAAGAGACCGGCGAGCGCCGAAGACAACCTCGAGCGTATCCGGCGGTGGCGCGATATCTGCCCGGACATCACGATCCGCAGCACGTTCATCGTCGGTTTCCCCGGCGAAACCGAAGCCGAATTCGCCGAGCTGCTCCGCTTCCTCGAGGAAGCGGAGCTCGATCGCGTCGGCTGTTTCGCTTACTCCCCGGTGGAGGGCGCGGCGGCCAATGCTCTGCCCGGCCACGTGGCCGAGGACGTGAAACGGGAACGGCGCGAGCGTTTCATGAAGCTCCAGGAGAAAGTGAGCGCGCGCCGGCTCAAACGCAAGATCGGCAGCACGCTCACCGTGCTGGTGGATGAAATCGACGGCGGCGGAGCGATTGCGCGCAGCAGCGCCGACGCGCCCGAGATAGACGGGACGGTGCACGTTACCCCTTCCAACAAACTCAAGCCCGGTGATTTTGCCCGCGTGCGCGTGACCCGCGCCGATGCCCACGACCTCTGGGCCGAGGTCATTTAGTTGCGTGACTGGTAAACCGGTGACCAGTAACACCGTCAGTCGGCTTCGAGACTGGGCGCAGCGGCTGAAAGCTGAAGTGGTCACGCTGTGGTTCTGCGCCCGTCACCCGCGCACGCCGTTCCTCGCGAAGACCCTGGCGGCCGGGCTCGTCGCCTATGCGTTCAGTCCGATCGACCTGATACCCGATTTCATTCCGGTGCTGGGCTATCTGGACGAGCTCGTGATCCTGCCGATCGGCATCTGGCTCGTGCTCAAGCTCGTTCCGCAGGACGTGATGGAGGAGTGCCGGGGCCAGGCTGCGCGCTGGCTTGCCGAGAACCGTGCCAAGCCGCGCAACTATATTGCGGCAGTCCTCATCGTTGCGGTGTGGCTCGTGGTCCTCTGGCTGGGGTGGCGCTGGGCGCAGTCGTGGCTGGCCTACTGAAAAACGCGGCCGCCTCTGCGGCGCTGCGCGTCATTCTCATTGGCGGCAGGCTTTGCAATATGCGTTTACCGTAGCCCCGGGAAACGAGCCGCGGATCGCAGATCATCAGCACTCCCCGGTCGGTCTCGTCGCGGATCAGCCTGCCCGCTCCCTGCTTCAGCATGATGACAGCCTCGGGCAGTTGATACTCGGCGAACGCGCTACGACCCTCGCGCGTCATCTTGTCGATACGCGCGGCCAGCACGGGATCTTCCGGCGGCGCGAACGGGAGCTTGTCGATCACCACCAGCGACAGCGCCTTACCGCGCACGTCCACTCCCTCCCAGAAGGAGTGGCTTCCCACCAGCACCGCGTCGCCGAGGTCGCGAAAGCGGACCAGCATCTCGGAACGAGAGCCTTCTCCCTGAACGAACAGCGGATACTTGAGGCCGCGCGCCGCGAACGCGCGCGCGAGCAGCTCATGGCCGTCGCGCATCGCCTTCAGACTCGTGAAGAGCATGAACGCACCGCCGCCTGCGGCTTCGATCACGGGCAGCGCTGCGTCGACCACTGCGGCGGTGTGTTCCCGGGTATTCGGAGCGGGCAGCTCTTCCGGTACGTAGAGCAGCGCCTGGGCCGCGAAATCGAACGGGCTCGCCCAACTCGCTGTGCGCGCCTCTCCCAGCCCCATCTCGCGGCAGTAGTGGCTGAAATCGCGGTTTACCGAGAGTGTCGCCGACGTAAACACCCACGCCCGCGCATGTTCTGCGAGCTGCCTCCCGAAGATCTCCGCGATCGAGAGCGGAGTGGAGTTGAGATGCAAGCTGTGGCCGAAAAGCTCCATCCATTTCACGCGGTCGTCATCCACTGCGCTGCGCCAACGCTCGCCGCGGTCCGCGAGAGCCAGCGAGCGGTCCCGGAGCCGCACGAGACCTTCGCTGCGTTCGGCCTGCTGCTGCAGTTGGGCCGAGACCTCGTCGAGACTCTCTAAGACCGATCCCAGGGCAGCCTCGAAGTCCGGGCGCCCGTGCAGCGCACGTAGCGGGATACGCCCGCTTTCCTCGCGGAATACCAGCCGCAGGTCGCGCGCGGTCTTGTCCAGCGCCTGCGCCGCCGCGGGAAGCGGGGCGTAATCTGCAGCGGTCGCCAGGCTCTCGAGACGTACGTCGCGAGCCAGCTCGATCAGCTGCGAGGTCGAGACGGTCTCGCTGAAGAACAGGCCGGCAGTCTCCGGCAACTGGTGCGCTTCGTCGAAAATGACGGTGTTGCAAGCCGGCAGCAATTCGGGCACTCCTTCTTCGCGCAGCACCAGATCGGCGAAAAAGAGATGGTGATTGACGACCACCACATCGGCCGCGAGCGCCTGGCGGCGCGCCTCCATCACGAAACAGGAGTCGAAGTGCGGACACTGCGAGCCGAGACAGTTGTCGCGAGTGGAAGTGACCAGGGACCAGATTCCGGCGTTCTCCGGCACCGTGGTGCAATCGGCCTTGTCGCCGGTGCGGCTCACGCGGGCAAAGCTCTTGATCCGTTCGAGATAACCGCTATCGTGGTATGCGAGCCGTCCATCCTGGGAAGCGCGCTCGAGATGGTGGTGGCAGACGTAGTTCGCCCGCCCCTTCAGGAGCGCCACCGTCACCGGTGCTTTCAGCGCTCGCCGGACCGTGGGAATATCCCGGTCAAAGAGCTGGTCCTGCAACGTCTTCGTTCCGGTCGAGATCACCACCTTACCGCCGGATAGCAGCGCTGGAACGAGGTAAGCGAAGGTTTTCCCGGTGCCCGTCCCCGCTTCAGCGACGAGGACCTGATTGGCAGCGATCGTTTCCGCGACAGCCTGAGCCATCTCGAGTTGAAAGGGCCGGGCGCGGAAGGCGGATATCGCCTGCGCCAGGGGCCCGTCCGGCACGAAGATGGTGCGTAAATCGCGAATCGTGTGCCCTCGATCGACTACGGAAACTGAGCGAGTATAGACCAGCTGCTGCAATTTTCTGCCAGCGTACTCGGCGCTGCCGGTTTCGTGAACGTCTGGACTGCTCTTTCCCATAAGATCGTTCATCACAGCTCGACGCAGCACGTTAAACGAGAATAGTTCTTAAATACCTTGATAATACAAACGATTCTTGTTAACATTGATACCTGGGCTTGAATACTTCAGGAAAATCATTATGTTATCTTTGCGCTTGTCACTTGCTGTCTCGTTGATTCTGGCGGCCTCGGCGCCGCTGGTCCACGCCCAGGAACGGGTTCTCAATCTCTATTCATCGCGCCATTACCAGACGGATCAGGCGCTCTACGACAACTTCACCAAGCAGACCGGGATCAAAGATGAACTTGATCGAAGGCGGTGAAGACGCCTTGATCGAGCGCATACGCAACGAAGGCGACAAGAGTCCCGCGGACGTGCTGATCACGGTGGATGCCGGGCGCCTGTGGCGCGCCGAGCAGCTGGGACTGTTCCAGCCCGTCAAGTCGCAGGTCCTGGAATCACGCATCCCCGCCGCTTTCCGCCACCCCGACGGGTTGTGGTACGGTTTTTCCGCCCGGGCGCGGATCATCGCCTACAGCAAGGAGCGCGTGAAACCGGGAGATCTCACACGCTACGAAGATCTCGCCAGCCCGAAATGGAAAGGCAAGATCTGCACGCGCTCCGGCAGCCACGTCTACAACCTCTCCCTCATCAGTTCCCTGGTCAGCCACATGGGCGAGGCGAAGGCCGAAGAGTGGGCGAAGGCGGTCGCCTCCAACCTCGCGCGCGCACCGAAAGGCGGGGACACCGACCAGTTGAAGGGCGTCGCGGCCGGCGAATGCGATATCGCCATCAGCAACACGTATTACTACGTGCGCCTCATGAAATCGGACAAGCGTGACGAGCGTCAGATCGCGGAACAGGTCGGGGTGATACTGCCGAACCAGAAGGATCGCGGCACGCACGTCAACGTATCCGGCGGCGGCGTATTGAAGCACGCGCCTCACAGAGATGCCGCGGTTCGTTTCCTCGAATACCTCGCGAACGACCAGGCTCAGAACTATTTCGCCAACGGCAACAACGAATGGCCGGTTGTCACTTCGGTCAAGCCCGATAACCCCGAGTTGGCTACGCTTGGAAAATTCAAGACCGATACCCTCAACCTGGCGGCGATCGGAAAGAATCAGCCGACCGCGCAGAAAATCGCGGACCGGTCCGGGTTCAAGTAACGAAGAGGGGAACGGACCCCTTCCGGCACATCATCGGGGCCTTCCCGTTCCCCCCGCACCCCCCGGTCGCACAATGAACCTTTTCGCAAGAGAAACGAGCTCGAGGAACGCGGGGGGCAATTCATGAATAGTTATTGCGACTTGACCGAGCTGTACGAGGGTGTCAGGAACCTTAGAGTTTAGGGTTCCTGACACCCTTACGATAGAGGATCGCAAGAGATCGGCCCGGCACTGACTAACTTGCGAAGAATGTGTTTCTCCTCAGCCCTTGCGCCGGGTCGAATGAACATCAGCCATTTATGAAATAAGTTCTAGGCGCCTCTGGATTTCCGCTTCGCGGAAATGACGGACATGATCGTTCACCGTTGTTCCGCCGCCATGCGGGCGCGCACGATCGAGCGCGACAGCACGATGAGCGGCACCAGCCCCGCCGCCACGATCGTCAGCGCGGGCGCCGCAAGCTCGCTCAGGCGCTCGTCGCTCGCCAGGTTGTACGCGTGCACGGCCAGAGTATCGAAGTTGAACGGCCGCATCATGAATGTAGCCGGCAACTCCTTCATCACGTCGACGAAAACCATCAGCGCCGCGGTAAGCAGGCTGGGCGCGAGCAACGGGACATGAACGCGCGTCAATATGCCAAACGGCGCGGTGCCCAGGCTCCGCGCCGCGTCATCCATGCTGGGAGTCACTTTGGCGAGGCCCGCCTCCACGCTCTGCAGCGCCACAGCAAGAAACCGCACCAGGTAGGCGTACACCAGCGCGGCTATGCCCCCGGTGAGAATCAGGCCCGTGGACACGCCGAATGCGGACGCCAGCCAGCCGCTTAACAGGTGGTCGAGCCTCGTCACCGGAATCAATATTCCTACCGCGATAACGGCGCCCGGCACGGCATAACCCAGTGCCGCGAGACGATGCGCTGCGAGCGTGACGGGGTTACGGTTGCCCCGTGCCGCATACGCGATGAGCAAAGCGAGCGCCACCGCGCACGCCGCGGTGATACCGGCCAGCGACACGCTATTGAAGACCAGCCCCGCATAGCGCGCATCCGCGCGAAAATCACCTCCGCTCAACGACAGCTCCAGCAGGATAGCGGCCGGCAACACGAACCCGACGATCAGCGGCAGGGCGCATGCCACCACCGCCCCCAACGCACGCAGGCCGCGCAAGCGGTACGGACGTAAGACGGCGCTGTGCGGAAGACGTGTCGAAGCGCGCGCGGCCGCGGCTGACGCGTTCCGCCAGGAGGGTGAGCGCGATGAATCCGAGCAAAGCAGCGGCAAGCTGGCCGGCCGCCACGCGATCCCCGAGAGAGAGCCACGCCCGATAGATGCCGGTGGTGAACGTCGGCAGCTCGAAATAAGCGACGGTCCCGAAATCGGCGAGCGTTTCCATCAGCGCGAGGGCAACTCCCGCTGCAATGCCGGGCCTGGCGAGCGGCAGCGCCAGGCGAAAGAAACTGCTCCACGGCCCATAGCCGAGGCTGCGGCCTACCTCGATCAGCCCGGCGCCCTGCGCGAGAAATGCCGCCCGAGCGAGCAAGTACACATAAGGATAGAAAACGAAAGTGAAGATCATCGCCGCTCCGGCGAGCGAGCGCACTTCGGGAAACCAGTATTCCCTGGCTTTCCAACCGAACCAGGTTCGCAACGCGCTCTGAACGGGTCCCGTGAACTGAAAGAAATCCGTGTAGGCATACGCCATCACGTACGCGGGAACCGCGAGCGGCAAGATCAGCGCCCACTCGAAGAAGCCTCGGCCGGGGAAGCGGCACATCGTCGTCAGCCAGGCTGTCGCGATGCCGACCACCGTGACGCCGGTGCCGACGCCGAGCATGAGCCATAGCGTGTTCGAGATGTATTCCGGCAGAACTGTCCCCGCCAGGTGCTCCCACGTGTCTCCCGCCGGCAGAAAAACATTGGCCAACACCACCACGACGGGCACCGCGATCAAAAACGCGGCAGCACTCGCCGTGATCGTCAGGACGTTCCATTCCATCCGCCATCCGAGAGCGCGCATCACGTACTGCATGACCGGCGGGTCTCCCCTACCCCTCAGTGCCGCCTGTTCCAGCGATCTTGGCGATCAACTGGTTCGTAAAGGTTTGAAAGGAAAGAAGTTCATTGTAGCAATGGGAGCGCCATGAAAACGAGAATGCTTCTTGTTCCCTCGATATAATATAGCTAATGGCCACGCTCCTCGAGATCTCCGGCGTCAGGCACGGCTACAACGGTCACCGCGTGCTGAACGAGTTTTCGCTCGCGCTCGCGCTCGGGCAGATCGGCTGCATACTCGGGCCGAGCGGTTGCGGCAAGACCACGGCGCTCCGCTGCATCGCCGGATTCGAGCGCATTGCCGCAGGGCGGATCTCGATCAACGGCGAAGCAATGAGTCGTGCGGGCTACGTGGTTCCGCCCGAACGCCGCCGGATCGGCATGGTATTTCAGGACTACGCGTTATTTCCGCATCTCACGGTCGCGGACAACGTCGGTTTCGGCCTGCGCTTGCTGGACGGCGCGAATCGCGCGAGGCGCATCGCCGAGCAACTCGAGATCGTCGGCATGGAGCGTGCGGCGCGCCGCTTTCCCCATGAGCTTTCGGGCGGGCAGCAGCAGCGCGTGGCGCTGGCGCGCGCGCTGGCACCGCGGCCGGAATTACTGCTGCTCGACGAGCCGTTTTCCAATCTCGACGTCGACCTGCGCCAGCGTCTCGGCCTGGAGGTGCGCGACATCCTCAAGCGGCAGAACATGACCGCGATCCTCGTCACCCACGATCAGCACGACGCGTTCGCGCTCGCGGACGAAATCGGCATCATGCGCGAGGAACGCATCGAGCAATGGGGCACGGCCTACGACCTCTATCACCGCCCCGCGACGCGTTTTGTCGCCGATTTCGTAGGACAGGGTGCTTTCCTGCCCGGCGTGACGCTGGACGACGGCCGCATCGAGCTCGAACTGGGCGTATTCCAGGCAAGCACGCCCCACGATTGGCGGCGCGGCACCGCGGTCGACGTGCTGCTGCGGCCGGACGACATCCTCCACGATGATGCGAGCCCGCTGCAGGCCGAGGTTCTGCACAAGGCGTTCCGCGGGGCGGAGTTTCTCTATGCGTTGCGGCTCCCCGCCGGCGGACAGCGTGCTCTCACTCGTTCCGAGCCACCATAACCACGCGATCGGGGAAAAAATCGGGATCCGGCTGGAACTCGATCACCTCGTGGCTTTCCGCCGGGATCAGCCTGATTCATTCTGATACGGGTGTCTGATGGGCCGATGCTACGAAAGCACGAGCGCAGGTATCCCCCGCCAGTCATTCCGGATTTAGCGCTGCGGTCCCATCGCCGCCCGCAACTCGCGCGCAAGCTCCAGCACCGCCAGCGCGTAATTGACGCTTCTGTTGTAGCGGGTAATCGACATAGAAATTGTTGAGGCCGAGCCAATAGCGCGGCCCGTCATCGGCTTCGACCACGAACAGCGCCGCCTCGGCTTCGTCGCTCACCGGAGCGAGCGGCACCACGCCCCGGCGCCTGAGCTCGCCGATCCGGCGTTTGCGGCTTGATGTCGCCGGACATTGCGGCCTCGACGGCACCGGCATTGGCTTCGGCCTCAACCACCGTCCCTTCGCCTGCGCGCCAGCCGAAAGTCTTGTAGTAATTCGCGACGCTTCCGATCGCGTCCGCGGCCGTCCCCACCAGATCCCGCTTGCCGTCTCCATCGAAATCGACGGCGAACTTCCGGTAACTGCTCGGCAGGAACTGCGGTATGCCGATCGCGCCCGCGAAGGATCCTCTCAGGGCAAGCGGGTCGAATCCCGCTTCCCGCGCCAGGAGCAGATACTCCTCGAGTTCGAGGCGAAAGTAGTCGGCGCGGGGCGGGTACTGAAACGCCAGAGTGGCGAGCGCGTCCAGTACCTTGAGAGTCCCCGTTTGTCGGCCGTAGAGCGTCTCGATCCCGATGGTCGCGACGATCACTTCTTCCGGCACGCCGTACTCCCGCGTAGCGCGGGCCACGATGCCCGCATGTTGTTGCCAGAAGCGGACGCCGCCGTCTATGCGCGGGGCATTGATGTAGTTCAGACGGAACTCGTGCCAGGGCCGCGCCGTGCGCGGTGCGGTCATCGCGCGGATCACTGCCGGGCGGGGTTGCACTTGAGAAAAGAGCTGGCGCAGGTCCCCGCGGCGGAACCGGTGCTTCTGCACCATCTCCTCGATGAAGGTCTCGATCTCGAGCTGCAACGGCGTTTGAGCGGCAACTGGAGATGCGGCGCCGGCCAGCAACACGATGCCCAAGAGCGATACGACCATTTGCGTCGAGCAGGCTTTCAGGGTTATTTAAACGTCAGTCGTTGAAGTCAGCGCGATCTCCCAGGTGCGCAGATCCACATCCACATCCATGCTCTGCTGGCGGCGCTCGTCGCTGCCGGGCACTTCCCGCCCCCTCCGCTCCCGTCGGTCGAGCACCACCTTCATGGCCCTCGGCCCGGTGAATTCCTGCGAGAGGAATTCATACAGACCAGGATTGGATCGCGCCACGATGTACAGGTGATCGTTTCCGTCGGCATCGGGTTGCGACGGATCTTTCCACGGCTGCATCTGCATCTGGCTGAACAGCAACCGCGCGAGCGCAATCTGCTCCTCGCCGCGCACGTGCTCCCCTGCCCCAATCAAGGCGTGGCCCAGATCGAGGCGAGTCTGGGCGGCAAGTGGATGCATTCCGAGCTCGTTCGCAATGCGCAGCGCTTTCTCGTATCTCTCCGGAGAAGGGTGGATCCCCGCGAGCAGCCACAACGCATAGGCTTCGTGACCGCGCTCGCCCGCCTCCCGGGCGAGTTCGAGCGCTTCCTGCGCTGTCGTCTGAGCGATCTCGCGCTGTCCGGCGGCGAGTTGACCCTGGGCCAGGTTTCCCGTCCACGCCGACAAATAGGCCTTGACCCCGAGCTGCTTGCTCAGTGAAACCCCATCCTCCAGCAGGCGGAGCCCATGCTGCGCGTCCCCGAGCCGCACTAGAGCCAGACCCAGCAACGAAGAGGACACCGGTTGCCAGACCGAAAGGCCGCGGTTACGGCAGATCGCGAAGCTGCGCTGCAGCGGCAACACGGCCCGGGCGACGTCACCGCGACGCACCGCGACGAGACCCCGGAAAGTCAGCGCGATGAGCTGATTGTAGACGTGGTTGCTCGCCTCCGCCGCTTGCTGCGCGGCACGGGCGTGATCTTCGGCAGCCTCGAACTCGCCGCGCTCCGACAAGCTGAACGCGAGCCAGGCGCGAGAAGAGATATATGAGGTCAGATTGCCGTCTCGGTCGGGCGTGGCGACGTTGCGCTCGAGCTCCCGCTCGGCGCGCACGTACTCCCCACGGACGTGGTAACTCTGACCCATGTATTGCCGCGCCAGGGCCTGGACCGTTCCGTCCTGGGAGACCTCTGCCAGCTCGAGGCAGCGCGTGCCGTAGTCGAGGGTAAGCGTGGTTTCGCCCTTGAGGTAGTGGTAGTTGATGAGGTAAGTGTACGCACGCGCCAGGTATCGCTCGTCGCCGAGTTGCCGCGCCAACTGCTCGATCTGCCTGGAGGTGGCGAGTACCGCGTCGAGCCTGCCGAGCTGGAGGAGCGCCGGGCGCAACGCGCTGCGCAGGTCTATTTCCGCTTCCGCGGTCGCGCGCGAGGCCGGCAGATGAGCGAGCGCGCGCAACGCCTCCTCGAAGCAGGTCACCACTTCGATGTTGGCTGCGCGGTCCAGGGCGCGCATGCCGAGGTGCCGGTTGTACGTCACGGCTTTATCCCAGAGCTCGCCACGCACAGCGTGGAGGGCGAGGTCCTCCAGATGCAGCGCCCATCGATCTCCATACAGCCTCTCGATGGCGGCGACAGCCCGGACATGCAGCACCCGTCGCTGTTCCTTCAGCAGGCTGCGGTACGCCACCTCGCGCGTGAGGATGTGCCGGAAACGGCATTCGAGTTCGGGAAACAGGCTGGTCTGATGGATAAACCCGGAGACCTGCAAGGAGTAGAGTGCGCGCCTGAAGACTTCGTCGTCCATTTCGGCCACGGCTTCCAGAAGCGCGTGCGGCACCTGGGCCCCGATCACCGACGCCTGCTGTAGCAACAGTTTTTCTTCGGGCGACAGGCGATCGATACGGGCGGCAATGACATCCTGCACTGTGGGAGGGACGTGCAGCGTGTCGATCTTGGCAACGAGGCGGCGGTCGCCCCGGTCGCCGACGATAGCCTTCGTCTCGACCAGGCTGCGGACCGTCTCTTCGAGGAAAAAAGGGTTCCCGTTGCAGCGCTCGACCAGCAGATCGCACAGTGGCGCAAGGGAGCGGTCCTCGCCAAGCAGCGTGCCGAGCAGCTTGCGCGCGGCTTCGGGCTGCAGCGGATCGAGCGATAACTGGTTGAAGCCCTCCCGGCCCTTCCAGTCGTGCTCGAACTCCGGCCGGAAGTTCATCGCCAGCAACAGGCGGCTTTGCGGCAGCCGGATGATGAGCGCATCCAGGAAGGCGCGGCTTTCCTCGTCGATCCACTGCAGGTTCTCCAGGAGCAGCAACAGCGGCGCGCGCGCGCTTTGAGCCAGGAACAACCGCGTCAGGGCCGTCAGCGTACGCTGCCTGCGTTCGCGGGCGTCGAGCAGCCGGAAGTTGTCGTTCTCGGGCAGGGCGTCCAGTAAAGACAGGATCGGCGCGATATCATCCTCGAGCTGTCGATCGAGCTCCGACATTCTCGCGCTCACGCGCGCGGCGAGTTCCTCGCCCCGCTCCACGAATTCCAACTCGAAGTACGACCGCAGCAGATCGATTACCGGCGCCCAGGAAGTGGTCTTCTCGTAGGAGAGAGCACCGCTGCAGAGGACTTGCCAGCGCTGCTCGGCGAAAAATTCGTAAAACAGCCGGGATTTGCCCACGCCCGCTTCCCCGACGATGCTTACGATCCGCCCGCACCCGCGCTCGACCTGATCGAGCAGGTCCCGCAATTGCGTGAGCTCGGTGTCGCGCGCAACGAAGCGGCTCGAACGATGGACGGCGGCGGCGCGGGCGAGGGAGCGCACCGGGTTGGCCCCGATCAGCTCGTAGACCTCCACCGGAAGCTCAAGGCCCTTGACCGGCCGGGCGCCCAGCGGCTTGACCGCGATCGAATGAGCCGCCAGCCAGAGCGTGCTGCCCGTGATGAGGGCGCATCCAGGCTCCGCCATCTGCTCCATACGCGCGGCCAGGTGGGTCGTTTGTCCGATAGCTGTGTAGTCCATGTACAAATCGTTGCTGATCGAACGCACGACGACCTCGCCCGAATTCAGGCCGATGCGGATGGAGACGGGAGCGTCGCCGCTGCCCCTGCGTTCGTCAGCGTAGCGTCCGACGTCCTCTCGGATGCGCAAGGCGGCAAAGCAGGCGCGCACAGCATGATCCTCGCACGCCAGTGGCGCGCCGAACAACGCCATGATGCCGTCCCCCATTACCTGGTTGACGGTGCCTTCGTATAGGTGCACGGCAGCGATCATGCGCGCGAGCACCGCATCCAGCAGTTCCCGCGCCTCTTCCGGGTCGCGGTTCGCCAGCAGCTGCATGGACCCTTTCACATCGGCAAAGAGGACGGTCACATGCTTGCGCTCCCCCTCGATGCCGGTGCGAGAAGTGAGAATCCTTTCAGCGAGATGCCGCGGCGTATAGTCGTGCGGAGCGCCCGCGACGCGCCGGCGGGCAGCGCCGCCCCGCACGCGTTGCAGAACCGGGCCTTGGCCGGATTGGTTGCCTGACAGCGGGAACACTTCATATGACAGCGTAGTGTACTCGCAATTGTCGATAAATCGGACTTAGGTCCTATCTGGCCGTTTCGACTGCGCGGTCAATCGCTTGCGCGAGCCTTGCCCTCCTCCTCAACGGCAAGCCCATCGACCCCGCTGACTATTAGGTGCTGAAAAAGGGCCGCGTGGCGATGGAGAGCGCTGCTGGCAGGGCCTACGGCAAGCCGGGAATGTGACTGGAACCTCGGCGTGTCGCACGCGGCGCTCCCGCGAGTCGTGTTGATTTCTCGCGGCCTTTGGATGCTCACTCAATCGGTACTCGTCCGGTGTGCTGTCGTTGTAGGATGGCGAGGACGACGCTCAACGTGACCGAAAACGCTACGGAGGTCAGCCTGTGACTCCACGATTTTCAGGAAAGATAGCGCTGGTGGCAGGTGGCACCGGAGGGCTCGGGCGCGCGGTCAGTCTGGCGTTGCTCGACGAAGGCGCCACAGTGATCGTGACATATCGAGCACAGGAAGAATTCGATGCCCTGGTGCAGGCTGCAGCCGCGAACGGCTCGCGGCTCGAAGGTGAGCGCGTTGATGTCACCGATGAAACGGAGGTTCGAAGGCTGATCGAAGGCGTTCTTGCGCAACACCATCGGCTGGATGCGCTGGTCAATACCGTCGGTGGTTACGCCGGCGGGTCGAAATTGTGGGATGTCGACGCGGGCGTTCTTGACCGGATGCTGGCGCTCAATCTGCGTTCAGGCTATGCGCTGTCGCGGGTGGCGGTACCGCCAATGCTAAAGCAAGGGCAGGGATCCATCGTGAATGTCGCCGCCAAGGCAGCGTTCGATCATCCTGCGCGCGCGGCATACGCTGCGTCGAAAGCTGCGGTACTCGCAATGATGGGCTCATTGGCCGCCGAAGTGACCGGTACGGCGTTCGAGTCAATTCGATCGTTCCGAGCATTATCGACACTCCGGCTAATCGAAAGATGATGCGGACGGCAGACTTCTCGAAGTGGCCTAAGCCCGAGGAGATCGCGCGTGTGGTGCTTTTCCTGTGCAGCGACGAATCCCGGGTCATTCATGGTGCCTCCATTCCTGTGTATGGGAGCCGATAAGCGCGCTCACGTGCCCTTCGCATTCAACAACGTCGTCGCGGCATTGCCGCATGTACAGTCCGGCAGGTTGAGACCCATGGCGGTAGCGACCGCGCAGCGCGTGCCCAACCTGCCCGAGGTCCCGACGATCGCGGAGAGCGGGCTGCCCGGCTAGGAGGGCCTGCTCTTCTACGCGCTCGTGGCGCCCGCAAAGACGCCGCAGGCAATCGACGAGGGTCATACAGGCGGGCGGCATCCAGCCTGAGTGAGGCGGTGTTGCCGTGCGAGATACCGCGTCTCAGATAAAGCGTCCCAGATAGGGCGTCTCAGAATACGGCGCTAAAAAAAGTCACGGGCTGTGCGCAGCGACCGCATTGTGTTAGCCACGGAATCGGCCCCGCGCAAGTTTGCGCGGGGCGTTATCATTGTTCCTCTTCACAATAAGAGAATGAACATGGACACCGGAACGTTCCTGCTCATGCAATCGCCTTCCGCCCGTTCCTCGGAGGAGATTTACACGCGCGGTCTCGAACTGGCCCAGGCCGCCGAAACCCTCGGCTTCCGCAACGTCTGGCTCGCCGAGCATCACTTTTCGACCTACGGCTATCTGTCCCGTCCCGTCCAGCTGCCACGTACGCGCTCGCCGAGTTAATCTATTACCGCAAAGTCGCGGATCTCTCTCCTGCCCTTCGGCCGTGGCGTATACGCCGGATTCTCAGCGGAAGCGGGGGAGGCGTGGGGTGGCTCGCGCGACTTCAATGCCGACAACGCGACTTTTGCCGGAAGTGTGTCCTTGGGGCAGATACCGTCGTTGGTGCTTTGCACCTTGGCTTTGGCTACGCAGAAGGCGGCAACACCGCGATTTATCTCCAACTTGGTCCCGCTATTAAGCCTCGTCCGCAAAAGCGCTGATCGAACGGACCCACTGGCCCCTGCGATTACGTCAATTCGTTCAAGAGACTCCCGAGATCCAGCGGGCGCGTGTACATCGTGAGAGCGCCGCTTTCCGTTTTCGGCCATTCGTCCTTTGGCCGATCCCAGTAGAGCTCCACGCCATTCCCATCAGGATCGCGAAGATAGAGTGCCTCGCTCACGCCATCCGACGCGCCCTCCAGCGGAATGCCCGCGCGCTGAAGGCGACGCAAGGCGTCGGACAAGTCCGCACGTGTCGGGTAAAGAACAGCGAGATGATAGAGTCCAGTGGTGCCCGGCGCAGGCGGTGATCCTCCGAGACTCTCCCAAGTATTGAGCCCAATGTGGTGATGATAACCACCCGCCAAATGAAGGCCGCGGATGTTCCGTATCGAACCATCAACTCGAATCCGAGCACCTCGCAATAAAACCCAAGCGCGCGCTCGATGTCCGAAACCTTCAAATGGACGACCGATGCATGCCCGCGCAGAGATCGGCCCTTCCTGACGCGCGGCGCTTTCGCTCACTTGAATTGCTTCAATGACCGCTCAGCGGTCGATGAAGACCGCAAAGCTCAGCCTACTGATCTTTCACCACGATGTAGCGTGTGACCCCTTGTGGAAACCTGGAGGAGGACTTCCTTTTCGGACTTCAGTTTTTCGCTCATCTCCACCGCGTCATCGGAGTTTTTCACCTTTTTCTGCTCAATCGAGGTGGATCAGTCTCCGACACGGACCCCGGCGGCGGCGCAAAGCGAATCCTCGTTCACCTCGGTCACGACCACTCCTGTGGCGTTTTCCGAAATGCCGTATTCTTCGGCTGGTCTCGTGGAGATCCGACACCTGAACTCCATCCAGCACATCCGGATCAGTTGATTCGGGCTGGGCCTTCGGAAGCCGAAGTTTCTCATCTGCAGGGCGTTCAGCCAGCGTCACCTCGGCCTTCTTGCCCTCGCCATTGCCAGGTAGGAAGCTCGACCTTCGATCCCGGCGTCAAGCCGCCGATCGTCATTCGCAGCTCACTAGGGGTTTCAACTGTCTTGCCGTTTACACTCGTGATGACATCGCCCGGTTCCATCCCTGCATTTTCGGCCGGACTCTGGGCTCGACGGATTTGGATCAACGCACCAGCAGTACTCTTGAGCTTGAACTTGCTGGCGAGACTTTCGTCGAGCAGCTGCATATCCACGCCAAGGAAACCGCGCACTACGCGGCCGTGCTGGATGATGCTATCCATGATCGACCGCGCCATGTTCGCCGGAACTGCGAAACCGATGCCCGCATTGGTCCCGGTTCGAGAGAAGATCGCGGTATTTACGCCAAGGAGCCGTCCCTCGATATCCACGAGCGCGCCGCCGGAGTTACCTGGATTGATGCTGGCGTCTGTCTGAATGAAATTCTCATACGCGACGATCCCCATGTCATTCCGTCCAATGGACGAGATAATCCCCATCGTCACCGTCTGCGTCAGTCCGAATGGATTCCCAATCGCAATCGCGAAATCTCCGACACGCAGCTTGTCGCTATCGGCGAAGGTAATCGCGGGCACGTCCTTCAACTCCACTTTCAACACGGCCAGGTCCGATCCGGGGTCAGATCCAATCTTCTTGGCCGTGTACTCCTTCTTGTCGCCAGCCAGCGTGATGATGATGTCGTCGGCGCCCTCGATTACGTGATTATTCGTCAGGATGTGTCCGTCCTTCGAAACAATCACCCCTGAACCGGTCCGAGAAGCGCTTCCTTGTGTACGCCGTTGCGCCGCCTCGAGCGAGGCTGTGGGGTTTCGTCCTCCTGGGTGTCTTCTTCCGCATCCGGAAGGCCGTAGAACCGGCGGAAAAGCGGGTCGTTGAAGAGCGGCGATTGCGCCCGGGTGCGGCCCTTCACGTTCTTGGTAGTGCTAATCTGCACGACGCTTGGGGCCACTTTTTCCACGACCGGCGCAAAGCTGGTGATGACCCCAGCCTGCCTGCTCACTGGTGCGGGATCCACGGTGACTGGGGCTTTGGGCTTCTCGGGTCCTCCGCGCCCCGAGAGGGGCGATCAAACCGGAGAAAATGACGATGCGAGTCAAGCGAGAGGAACGTGAGTATACTGGTTCGCGATGTGACAGATGTGAAAACGGAGCGTTCAAGGGCGAACGCATTTTACAGTTTCTCAGATACTACGAACGGACAACTCCGCAACTTACCGCTTCTTGGTAGATTCGGTCTTGCTCTCGACCGGGGTGGCGAACTCTTCCTTCAGGCACGCCCCGAGATGTCGCGCGACGTTCACGGTTTTCTCATTGGTCACTTGGGACCTGAGCGAGCGATGTTCGGCCGCTCCTTCGACATTCCCCTGCTCGCGCTCGCTGAGGACCCCGAGCTGCAATCGACGCGTGTCGAGCCAGATCGTCGCGGTACCTGACGATCAGGATTCGGACGAGGTGTTGCCGTGACGGAGATACGGTATTCGACGGGGGACCTCGTACGTAGCCAGCGATTTGGGATCGGCCGAGTGCGGTTCGACGATGGTGCGACGGTCATCGTCCGGTTCGCACACGGCATCGAGGAGTGCGCGAAGGCCACGCTCTCATCGGTGGCCACGCCGCTACAGGCGCTCGGACAACCCGAATGGCCAGCCCCTGGAGGTCATCGCCCGCGTCCAAGCCGAGGCCATACAGTCCGCCAACGACACCTGGGGGGTTTTCTCTCGATCTCGCATCGAGCTCCTGCCCCATCAGCTGTGGGTCTGCCGCCGGGTCCTGGAACGGTGGCCGACCCGCTGGCTGGTGGCAGACGACGTCGGCCTTGGGAAGACCATCGAAGCCGGGCTTCACCTGGCCCCTCCTCTCACGGGGGTCCGTGAAGCGGCTGCTGATTCTCTGCCCGGCCTCGCTGGTGGAGCAGTGGCAGTGGCGCTTGAAGGAGATGTTCGATATTCGGTTGACGAGGTATCTGCCCGAACTGGACACCGACCGGTCGGACTTCTGGAACAGTCAGAGCTACGTTGTCGCCTCGTTGCAGACGTTGCGGCTCGACCGGGCGGGCGCCAGGACCGACTGATCGAGGGTGATCCGTGGGATCTGGTGATGGTAGACGAGGCCCACCACCTCAACGCCGACGAGCACAGCGGGCCTACCCTGGGCCATAGGCTTGTGGAGCAGTTGGTTGACAAGGGCCGGGTGACCTCGCTGGTCTTTTTCACGGGCACCCCCCACCGTGGCAAAGACTACGGTTTTTGGTCGCTGTTGCACCTATTGCGGCCCGACCTCTTTGATCCGAAAAAGCCGAAGCGCTCGCAGCTACCCCTGCTCAGCCAGGTCATGATCAGGAACAACAAGCAGAATGTTACCGACCTCAAAGGGAACCGGCTCTTCCAGGCGCCTCTCGTGGAGACGGTAACCTACCGATACTCCGATGTAGAGGCGCGATTTTATCGGATGCTGACCGAATTCATCTTGCGGGGCGAGGCGTACGCATCGGGCATCTCGGGGACGAACGGGCGAGCCGTCATCCTAGTCCTGATCGCCATGCAGAAACTTGCCTCCAGCTCTGTGGCCGCTATCCGTCGGGCGCTGAAACGGCTCGACGGCATCGTGAGCGCCAAGGCTGCCGCAGCCACGGCGCAGGCCAAGAAAAGAGGTGGGGAGCGCCAAGTCGGGGTGGCCGAGTATGAAGAGGCAGACACTACGGGCGATCTGGACCGCATGAGCCAAATGGAAGAGGAATTCGTGGCGGAGTGGAGCGGACTCCGGCTCATGTCGGACGAAGAACCCAGGCTGCGACAACTGATCGAAGCGGCGGACGCCGTCACGGAAGAGACCAAGGTTCAGGAGATTCTTTCGATACTGCGCACGCGATTTGAAGGCCGTTCAGTGGTGCTGTTTACCGAGTACAAGGCAACCCAGTCGCTCATCCTATCGTCCCTCATCAAGGAGTTCGGCGAGGGCTGCGCATCCTTCATCAATGGAGACGAGCGTGCCGACGACGTAGTGGAAGCAGAGGGGGGCCGCGCACGCTCCACGAAAGTCGAGAGAACGCCGCCGAGCGATTCAATGCAGGAGCCGTCCGCTTTCTCGTCTCAACGGAGGCCGGCGGAGAAGGCATCGACCTTCAGGAACGCTGCCACAGTCTCATCCACATCGACCTGCCGTGGAATCCCATGCGGATGCATCAACGGGTCGGGCGGTTGAACCGCTACGGGCAGACGATGAAGGTCGAAGTCATCAGCCTCCACAACCCCGACACGGTCGAATCGCTGATCTGGGACAAGCTCAACCAGAAGCTCGAGAACATCATGCAGGCGCTCACCGAGGTGATGGATGAGCCCGAGGATCTGCTGCAACTCGTCCTCGGAATGACATCGCCGTCGGTATTCAGGGAGCTCTTCGCCGAGGCTCATAGAGTTCCGACGGAGGCACTCTCCGACTGGTTCGATCGAAGTCGGCGCAATTTGGAGGGAGGGATGCGGTCGATACCGTCAGGACCTGGTCGGCTACGCTGCTCGGTTCGACTACCAACAGGTTTCAGACAAGCTGCCAAGAACCGATCTGCCGGCACTCAAATTCTTCCTGAGGTCGATGTTGGTGCTGAACGGACGCCAGGCGCGAGAAGACGGGGAGGCACTCTCGTTCAAGACTCCAGACCCATGGCTTGACGATCCAGGCGTTCGCCCGAGCTACGAGAGCTTGATCTTTGATCGCGGCATACGGTCACGGGAGGCTGCCCAACGGGTCGTAGGGGTCGGACACGCGGCTTCGACCAAGCGCTCCACCAGGCGAAGAACTACACCTCCTCCGTGGCAGCGATTCCCTCAGACGTACTTGCCAAGCCTCTCGTGGTGTTCTCCATCATCGATCAGGTCACGACCGAATCCACCGTGGTTCGGTTAGTGATCGCGGGCGTCGAGTTAGTGGACGGGACGACACCCACCTTGTTACGCGACTGGGAGCTGCTTGAGCGTCTCAACGACATCGTCTCATCGCGCGGCCAACGTCGGCTACGAACTTCATCCGCACCTCCCGATCCCGCCGTCGTCTTGCCTGGCATGCAACGCGCCCAACAGGTGGTTGAAGTGCTCATCTCGAAGTTGGACCTTCCATTCAAAATGCCCGTGGTAACGCCACTGGCAGTGCTGTGGCCAGCCCCTGCCCCGTCCGCCCTGACAAGCTGAGGCAGGCGACCAGGGTCTACATCGCAGCGCTGGTCTGCGTCGCCATCGGCAAAACGCTGGCGATGATCGCCCGCACCGCGCGCACGACCGGAGACAGGCGGTGCTGGCCGCGGCAATTGCCGACTGTGTGGCCCTCGCCTGTCTCTTCCCTGTCCATTTGGTCGTGTAGACGAAGTTGTAAGTCGACACCGCCGTCACCATCGCGGCCGACTTGCCCTTCGATCCGGCGGTGGCGATGTGTTCGGCCGCGGGAGACGAAGCAGCGGCAGTTGGCCCGAGCGGGCTAACTGCGCCCGTCAGACGAAATCGTTGTCGAGCACCCGGCCTTCCATGATGGCCCGCCGCAGCCGCGCGTAACCGCGGTTGCCGATCGGCTTCCAGATGGGATCATCGGAGCGTCGGTAGTAGCCTGCAATCTTGCCATGCACTTTGCGACGGGCTTGCGACTTGGTGCAGCGCAGGTCGCGCATGACCATCGGGTAGCCGCCGAAGGCCCACCAGTCTAAACGGTGATCAACGGAATCCATACTTTCATTCTTGGCCGTGTTGCCTGTGCTGCGCAATCCCATCGCCGCGTGAAGGCGGTGTTCGCGAATCGTAAGCCCTTCGCAATCGATAAACGGGTTGGCGCATTTGCGAGTAGTACGGTGAGTCCGTCTCGGCGTGCGATCGGGGCGTCGCCTCGGGGACCAACAATGGTGCCTTTACTTGTGGCAGCCAATGCAGCCGGCCGGCAAGACCGCTTGGCTAGTGACGGCATCGATGCGCCAGTCAAACCGCTAGGCGGGCGCACCGTGCCGGGCTACTCCCAGGCGCCGATAGCCTTCATGGAATGCTCCTCCGGGGAAGTGCCGGGCTGGCAGGAATCTGTGCTTCAGACGGTCGCCGTGGCCACGTCAGAACCTGCTCCACGGGAGCGCTCGCCGGCGGTGAACGGGTTGCTCCAGGCGGTGCCGGCGACCGCGAATCGGCCGGGGTCGAACGGCGTCAGGTCGAAGCCTGGGCTCGCCGTCGAGCGTCGCCACGATCTTGCCGACGATCGCGGCCCAGGAGAAGCCGCCCCCGTTGAAGCCCGCCGCCACGAAAGCCCCGGCGGTCCGGGCATGCTGCCGATCAGGGGCAGGCCGTCCGCGGTGAAGCCCATGATCCCGGCCCAGGCGCGCACGACGCGGACCCCGGCGAGCGTCGGGAAGAGGCGGCCAGCATGCGGCGATGCCGGCGAGCACCGCCGGGGTGACGCGCTCCTCCTCGTGGCCCAGCCCCTGGTCGTCGTCGAGGCGGCGGAAGCCGCCGAACAGGATCTTGCCGTCCGGGTCTGGCGGCCGTACTCCTTGTCGAAGTTGGTGCCGAAGGGGTGCGCCAGGATCGGAGGCACGGCTGGGTGACCAGGATCTGGCCGCGGGCCGGGACGATCGCGCCGGCCGGCAGATCCGGGAGGAGCGTGGGGGTGTAGGCGTTCGTGGCGAGCACGACCTCGTCGGCCTGGATCGTTTCGCCGCCGGCACGACGCCGGTGACCCGGTCGCCGTCCCAGCAGCAACCGTCGACCGCGCGCCGGTGCGGATCTGGCCCCGTGCCGGCGCGCGGCTCGGCGAAGGCATGGACCAGGGCAAAGGGCCAGAGATGGCCGCGACCAGCGGAGAACTCGGCGCCGAGGATGTCTTCGGCGAGCGCGGGCATCAGCTCTCGGGCCTGCTGGCGGTCAAGCAGGTGGACGTCGATGCCAGCCGCGCGCTGGACGGCGACGGCTTTCGACAGGTGGTCGCATTGCTCCTCGGTCGTGGCGACGTCGAGCGTCCCCGGTAGCCGCAAGCGAGAAATCGGCGCCGAGTTCATCCGGCAGGGTCTTGATCAGGGCGAGGTTGGCCGTCGTCAGGGCGTAAACGGCGCGGCCCGGCGGCGCGTGCAGGGACGAGCCGGCGCCGGTCATGCCGCGCGTTGCGCCCCGATGCGCCGGAGGCCAGTTCCCGCCGCTCCAGCAGCAGCACTCGCCGCCGCGCTCGGCCAAGCCGGTAGGCGATCGAGCAGCCGACGACCCCGCCGCCAACGACGATGACGTCCGGCGATCCGTATCGCCTCGCTGCGCGCCGCGTCCCATGTCCCTGCCGCCCTGTCTTCTCCGACTGTCGCCGGGCGATTTTTCGCAGCCGGGGAGCGGCAAACACGTGAGAAATGATGTGGAAACTGAATAATAGGGGCCGAAACAGGCGCACCAAAGGTCCCGCTGGGTCTTGCGCGGCGCGCCCCGACTTGGGCTACGCTGTCGAGACGAACTCACCCGATCAGCGGTCCGCAGTGGGCGGGCCAAGGTAAGGTGTGCGGTCAGCGCGGTCGACGGTCGTCGGCGGCCTGGCTTGGTGGCCTACATCGTTGGCGAAAGCGGAGAAGGAGTGGCAGATGGGACACCTGGTTCATGGCGCGCGACCATCGGTGCCGATTAGTCGGCGCCGTCCTGTTGGTCGTCGCGCTGGCGCCATTGATCGGGGCGTGGTACCGGCGGTCGCCCAAGGAGACGAAACCATCGTCATCGACATGGAGGAGCTCAACGATTCGGGGGTGTCGGGCACGGCGACCCTTGAACCGGACGGCGACGTGACCGTGGTCTCGCTCGAACTCGAGGGCGCGACCGGGGATCACCCGGCGCACGTCCACGAAGGGACCTGCGAGGACCTCGATCCCAATCCCGCCTACCCGCTGACCGACGTCAACGCCGACGGGGTGAGCGAAACGACGATCGAGGTTCCCTTGGCCGACTTGTTGGCCAGTCCGCATGCGGTCAACGTCCATCGGTCGACCGAGGACATCGGCACGTACGTCGCCTGCGGCAACATCGTCGCGCCCGAAGAAGAGGCGGCGGGCGGTGAAGCGGACGCGACGGCCGAAGCTGACGCGGACAGAGGAATCGGTCGCGGAAGGGGAAGCCGAAGCCGCGGCAGAATCGCTGAGCCGGATGCGCCCACGAGGGTGAGGGCGCCACCGCGGCCAGGCCGAAACCGCGGCCGGTGGCTCGGAAGGCGGCGCTACGTCCGGGACAACAAAGGTGCCGGCGACGGGCGTTGGTAGCGACTTTGCTGGGCGGCCGGGGGAGCCTGGCGCTCGTGGTCGGCCTCGCGGCCCTCGCGGTTGGGTTGACTACCGGCGGGTTCGCGCTCCGACGCCGCGAGGCGCGCCAAACGGTGTCCGGTCGCCGCCGCTAAGGGCGACGTCCATCGCATCGGATCGGACGACGATCCGAGGTCCGACAGGGTGAACAGGAGTCGTGGTTAGAAATTGGTCGTCGGATTGACTCGGAAGGCGGGGAGGCGATTTCGTCGCCTCCTCGCTTCGTATGGAGCGATACCGATCGCGCGACGTTGCGTCGCGGCTTCGTCGTGGTCTGGCGGGCACGCGGTATGCTTAGACTGAGCGGGGCGACTCCCGCGATGAACCCGTCGGCAAACGGCGGCCACAAACCCGCGCCAACGCTGGGGGAAGACCTCTCGCGAAGTCAATGCCCG
>CAWDIV010000025.1:0-78767 GCA_963802355.1 uncultured beta proteobacterium
CGAGCGCGCGCTCATCGAGCGCCTTGCCGCGCGCTACGGCAACGGGGTGCTCAATGTTTGAGCCGGTGCGTCCTCGCCATCGGCCCGTGCTCCGCGCACTTGAAGCGCTCGACGGGGTGTTTCTCGAGCGGGCGCAGTGCTACTTCGGCGGTGCCACGCGGATCGTGCTGGCGCTCAACGAGTACGCGAATCGGCGGATATCGATTTCCTGTGCGCGGACCGCGAGGGTTACCGAACCTTGCGCGCGACTGTGAGCGACACCTCACTCGGACGCATCGGGCAGCCCGGATTGAAGCTTGCGCGCGAGGTGATCGCCGACCGTTACGGCATCCGCACCTTCCTCGACCTGGGAGAGGAAAAGCTCAAGCTCGAGATTATCCTCGAGGGGCGCATCGGGTTGTCGGGCGGCACCGCGAACGGCCTGCCGGTGCCGGCGCTCGACGCCGCCTCATGCTGCGCCGAGAAGTTTCTCGCCAACGCCGACCGCTGGGGCGACGAATCGGCTCTGGGTCGCGACGTGATCGACCTCGCGTTCATGGCGGCGGGCTGGGGAAAGGATCCGCTGCGCGCAGGTCTCGAGACCGCGACGGAAGCGTACGGAAAGGCGGTGGCGCGCGACGCGAAGCGCGCCGCGACGAAGATGCTCGAACGCGCAGACTGGCGGCGGCGCTGCGTCGCTGCGCTGAGCCTCTCCGACACACGGACGCTCCTTTCGGGCCTGCGACTGGTCGCGGCCGGGAAATGGTGATCGAGTGACCCCACGCTGGCGCCTGTTCACGAAGTACGCCGCGTTCATCATCGCGCTGGTGAGCGCGGCGCTGCTCGCGAGCGGGCTCACCAGCCTGTATTTCTCCTATGGGGAGAACCAGGACCACCTGATCACGCTGCAGCGCGAGAAGGCGATCGCCGCCGCGACCCGCATCGAGCAGTACATCAACGACATCGAGCACCAGCTTGGCTGGACCGCGCTGCCCCAGGTGACCGCCGGCGGCAATGTCATCGAGCAGCGCCGCTACGAGTACCTGAAACTATTGCGCCAGGCGCCGGCGATCACCGAGGTGGCGTGGCTCGACAATTCCGGCCGCGAGCAGTTGCGCGTGTCGCGGCTCGCGATGGACGTGGTCGGCGCCGGCACCGATCTGTCCAAGGACCCCAAGTTCACGGAGGCGAAGGGCGGCAAGACCTGGTACAGCCCGGTGTACTTCCGCAAGGAAACCGAGCCGTACATGACGATATCCCGGCCCGCCGGCGGCGCCGCGGGCGGCACCACCGTCGCCGAGGTCAATCTCAAGTTCGTGTGGGAGGTCGTCTCGCGCATCCAGATCGGCAAGGCGGGGCTCGCCTACGTCGTCAACTCCGCCGGCACGCTGATCGCGCACCCGGACATCAGCCTGGTGCTGCAGAAGACGGACCTGTCGCGGCTGCCCCAGGTCGTGTCGTTCGTCAGCAATGCCGGCGAAGGCGCGCCGATCGCCCGCAACATCAAGAACGAGGAGGTGCTGACCGCGCACGCGCGCATCCCGACGCTCAACTGGGCGGTGTTCGTCGAGCTGCCGCTCGCGGAGGCATTCGCGCCGCTCTATGCTTCCATCCAGCGCACCGGTCTGCATGATCCTCGCCGGTCTCGTGCTCTCGGTGCTCGCTAGCGTCTACCTCGCACGGCTCATGGTCACGCCGATCCGGGCATTGCAGCGAGGCGCGGCGCAGATCGGCGCGGGGCAGCTCGATCAGCGCATCGAAGTGCACACCGGCGACGAGCTGGAGGGGCTCGCCGACCAGTTCAACACCATGGCCGAGCGCCTCAAGGAATCGTACGCGGGCCTCGAGCGCAAGGTGGACGAGCGCACCCGGGAGCTGACGGAGTCGCTGGAGCAGCAAACGGCGACCAGTGAGATTCTGCACGTGATCAGCAGCTCTCCCACCGACATACAACCGGTATTCGACGCCATCCTGGAGAACGCGACGCGTCTGTGCGATGGGCATCTCGGCTTACTGGGGTTGTATGACGGGGAAACGTACCAGCCCGTCGCGCAGCGCGGCGCCAACGCTGACTATGCCAAGTGGCTTATTGACCGAGGACCGTTTAAACCCGCCTCCTCTGGTGGTGTCCTCTCGCGGATGATCGCCGAGCGGCAGCCCATTCACATTCCGGATCACAGGGAATCGCCTGTGTACCGCGACCGTAGACCGAACACGGTCGCGTTTGTCGAGCTAGGCGGAGTACGAACCTACCTTGCGGTGCCCATGCTCAAGGAGGGACGCGTAGTCGGCGGCATCACCATCTATCGCCCTGAAGTGCGGCCGTTTACGCAGAAGCAGATCGATCTTGTCACGACTTTCGCCAGCCAGGCCGTCATCGCAATCGAGAACGTGCGGCTGTTCAAGGAACTTCAGGCGCGCAATGCCGAGGTTACGGAAGCACTGGAGCAGCAGACCGCGACCGCGGAAATTCTGCGGGTGATCAGCAGTTCGCCGACCGATGTGATGCCCGTGCTGGAGGCCGTCACCCATCGCGCAGCATTGCTGTGTGACGCGCCGGACGCCCGGCTTTTCCTGGTGGAGGGCAACAACTTGAAGTATGTGACGGGTTTCGGCGAGCTGAAGGGAGTATTACCCGCTCTGCCCCTCAGCGAGGGGCTTGGCCACGGGTCGCGCCATACTCGACCGGTCGGCCGGTGCATATCGACGATCTGGCCGCTGCGCTGGATGAATTTCCGGACGCGCGCGAGCCGCAGCAGGCTTACGGACATCGGACGACGCTCGCCGTGCCGCTCCTGCGGGAGAACGAGGCTTTCGGCGCCATCCTGTTGCGGCGCAAGGAGGTGCACCCATTCAGCGAGAAGCAGATCGAGCTGGTCAAGACCTTCGCCGACCAGGCGACGATCGCGATCGAGAACGTGCGCCTCTTCAACGAAATCCAGGACAAGAGCCGCCAGCTCGAGGTCGCGAACAAGCACAAGTCGGAGTTCCTCGCCAACATGTCGCACGAGCTGCGAACGCCGCTGAACGCGATCATCGGCTTCTCGGAAGTGCTGGTCGAGCGCATGTTCGGCGAGATGAACCCGAAGCAGGAGGAATACCTGCGCGACATCCACTCCTCGGGCCACCATCTGCTCTCGCTCATCAACGACATCCTGGACCTGTCCAAGGTCGAAGCCGGGCGCATGGAGCTCGAGGTCTCCGAGTTCAGCGTGCCTGCGGCGCTGCAAAACGCGATGACGCTCGTGCGCGAGCGCGCGCAGACGCACGGCATCGAGCTCAAACTTCAGGTGGACGAGGAACTGGCGGAAATCCGCGCCGACGAGCGCAAGTTCAAGCAGATCGTGCTGAACCTCCTCTCGAACGCGGTGAAGTTCACGCCCGACGGCGGCCGCGTGGACGTGGACGCGCACATGAACGACGCGGCGGTCGAAGTCTCGGTCAAGGACACGGGCGTGGGCATCGCCAAGGAGGACCAGGAGGCGGTGTTCGAGGAATTCCGCCAGGTCGGGCGCAATTACACCAACAAGCAGGAGGGCACGGGGCTGGGCCTCGCGCTCACGCGGCGCTTCGTCGAGCTGCACGGGGGGAAGATCTGGCTCGAGAGCGAGCCGGGCAAGGGCTCGACGTTCACGTTCACGCTGCCGCTGTCGGTTGAAATGCAGCCGCCGATGAACGCCGATGAACGCCGATAGCACGAGCAAAGGCATTTCAGCCACGGAAACACACGGAATTCGAAACAAAAGCGCCCTAGCAGAATGAGCGAATACGCAGGTCTCCTCCAGCCACTGCACCTCCTGCCAGAGGAGGGGTGGCACCGGAGGTGACGGGGTGGTGGGAGCTCCTGCCCGAGGAGGGTGCTCGCGTAGCGCGCGGGGTGGTGGGAGCAGTGGGAAGTCGTAGGAGTGTGCACCAGCGTGCGTGGTGGAGCAATGATGAGGATCTCAGATGCGTGGTTTAAACGGATTTCCGTGCCCTTCTGATTCCATGGCTGATTGTTTTGAATAACTGAACAATGGCAACACGCAAACGCCGAAAGAGCGCCGAAGCGCCGGCACCCGGAAGCGGAAGACCGCGGCCCGCGCCTCCTCGCGCAAGGTCGCCGACGCGCTCGCCTGCCTGCGGCGGCAGCTCGACGACTGCCGGCGCGAGCTGAAGGAGGCGCACGAGCAGCAGGCGGCGACCGCGGAGATCCTGCGGGTCATCAGCAGCTCGCCGGCGGACCTGCAACCGGTGTTCGACGCGATTCTGGTTCGCACGCATCCGGCTGTGCGGCGGGAACGCTGCCGCGCTCGTGGCGGTTCGACGGTGACGCGCCTGCATTTCGCCGCCCAGTACAACGCCTCCGAAGACGAACGTGGCGCATGATGCGCGAGCATCCATTGACTCCCGGCACTTACAATCCAACGCCGATGGCGGCACTGGAGCGGCGCACGATGCACGTGCTCGATGTGTTCTCGAATCCGGAGGGACCGCCCCCTGATACCGCCGAGCACCTCAGGCATCGGGCCGACTCGCACCGACCGTGCTCGCGGTTCCGCTGCAGCGCGGCGACGAACTATTCGGCGTCATCACCATCTGGCGATACGAGAAGCGCCTGTTCACGGAAAAGCAGGTCGGCGCTGGTCACGACCTTTGCCGACCAGGCGGTGATCGCGATCGAGAACGTCCGGCTGTTCAACGAAACGAAGGAGGCGCTCGAGCAGCAGACGGCGACAAGCGCACATCCTGCGTGTCATCAGCGAGCTCGCCAACGGACATTCAGCCGGTGTTCGACGCGATCGTCGAGAACGCCGCACGCGTTTGCGGCGCATTCGACGCCGCTGATCGCGACTCGTGGAAGACGAGGTCCTGCGGCCTCATCTGCGCATTACGGATTGCTCGGCCAAAGCTCGACGAACGTATCCCGCTTCAACCGCGGCTGCTGCAAGCGGTAGGGCGGTCGTCGATCGGCAGGCGATTCATATCCACGATCGTTGCCGCGGAGCGTCAAGACGCGACTGATCCAGTCGGCAAATGCGCTGCAGAAACAGCACGGTCATCCGAACCGTGCTCGCCGTGCCGCTGCTGCGCGAAGGCATCTGCGATCGGCATCCATCCTGATGTCGCAGCGACCGAGAGTTCGGCCGTTTCACCGAGAAGCAGATCGCTCTGCTCAAGACCTTCGCCGACCAGGCGGTGATCGCGATCGAGAACGTGCGGCTGTTCAAGGAGCTGCAGGCGCGCAACGCGGAAGTCACGGAAGCACTGGAGCAGCAGACGGCGACGGCGAGATACTCAAGGTCATCAGCAGCTCGCCGACGGACATCCAGCCGGTGTTCGAGACGATCGCTGGAGAACGCCGCGCGCCTGTGCGGCGCCAACGACGTGGTCATCCGCCGCCGCGAAGGAGACGTGATGCGCGCGGTGGCGCACGTCGGGTCGGTGCCGGCGCCACTCTGGACGATGAGAATCCGCCCCGAGGCAGTACGTCAGCGTTATCGGCCGGCGTCATTCTCGAGCGCCAGCACGATCCACGTGCACGATATCCAGGAACCGCAGATGCGCGAGGTACCCGGATCCGCGGCGCTGGCGCGCGGGAGCGAGCGATTCCGGACGCTGCTGGTGGCGCCACTGCTGCGAGGAGGACGCAGCCATCGGCGCCATCATCATCGGCCGGCGGAAGTTCGGCCGTTCTCGGACAAGCAGATCGAGCTGCTCGAGACCTTCGCCGACCAGGCCGTCATCGCGATCGAGAACGTGCGGCTGTTCAAGGAGCTGCAAGCGCGCAACGCCGAGATAACGGAAGCGCTGGAGCAGCAGACCGCGACGGCGGAGATCCTGAGGGTGATCAGCAGCTCGCCGACCGACGTGCAGCCTGTATTCGACGCGGTCGTCGAGAGCGCCGCGCGCCTGTGCGGCGCTGACGACGTGCTGATCCTGCGCGTGGAAGGCGGCGAGGCCCGCGCCGAGCGCACTTGGTGGCCGATGCCAATCGGTGCGCGAAGGCACCCCGATCACGCTGCGGACGCTTCGCGGGCCGCGCCATCGCTCGAGCGCCAGCCGATCCACATCGCAGACGTGCGGGACCCGCGCGTGCACGAGGAGTATCCGACCACTCCTCCATGAACCGGCGGCTGGCCGCAGCGTTTCCGGACCATCCTCATCTGCACCGCTGCTGCGCGGAGACATTGCGATCGGCGCCATCATCATCGCGCCGCGAGGAGGCCCGGCCGTTCACCGACAAGCAGATCGCGCTGCTCAAGACCTTCGCCGACCAGGCCGTGATCGCGATCGAGAACGTGCGGCTGTTCAACGAGACGAAGGAGGCACTGGAGCGGCAGACGGCGACGGCGGAGATCCTGAAGGTCATCGCGAGCTCGCCGTCGGATGTGCAGCCCGTTTTCGATGCGATTGTCGAGACTGCCAAGCGCCTGCTCGGGGGCTTCTCGGCCTGCGGTTACTCGTGTCGTCGATGGCACGGTCCACCTGGCGGCGTTCACCGGCATCGGAGAGTCCGGGGAGCGTGCGCTGAAGAGCCTGTTTCCCGCGCCACTGGCTGCGCGACATGGGATTTCACGAGCGGTCGAGACGAAAACGTCCTATTACATTCGGCGACGCCGAAACGAATCCGGACGTGACGGCCGAGTGGCGGGAAATGGCCCGGCAAAGAGGTTTTCGGAGCGTGCTGTACGTGCCCATGCTGCGAGAGGGCGTGTCGATCGGCACGATCGATGTCACGCGCCGTGAGCCTGGTCCTTTCAGCGACCACCAGATCAATCTGCTCAAGACCTTCGCCGACCAGGCGGTGATCGCCATCGAGAACGTGCGGCTGTTCCAGGACGAAACCAACGAAGCGCTGGAGCGGCAGACGGCAACCGCGGACATCTTGCGGGTGATCAGTAGCTCGCCGACGGACATCCAGCCGGTGTTGGACGCGGTTGCCAGACCGCCGCCCGATTATGTGGCGCATCGGACGCGCTGATCCGTCGCGTCGACGGTGACGTTCTACGCGCTGGCGGCCCACTATCGGCGCGATCGCCGGCAGGAACCGAGGCACGCTGCGCTCAACCGGGCCTCGGTCATGGGCAGAGCCGTGCTCGACTCGGCAAACGATTCACGTTCATGACGTCGCCGCCGAGGAATGGACCTTCCGATCACCGCCGAATCTGGCAAGACAGCTACGGGTTCCGAACTGTCCTCTCTATACCGCTGCTGCGCGAGGGACAACCCATCGGCACGATCGCGATTCGCCGGCGTGGAGGTCCGCCCGTTTTCGGACAGCGAGATCAAGCTGCTCGAAACTTTCGCCGACCAGGCGGTGATCGCGATCGAGAACGTGCGGCTGTTCAAGGAGCTCAAGGCGCGTAACGCCGAAGTCACCGAATCGCTGGAACAGCAGACCGCGACCGCCGAGATCCTGAGCGTCATCAGCAGCTCGCCCACTGACGTGATGCCGGTTCTTGAAGCGGTTACGCACCGCGCGGCGCAGTTGTGCGACGCGCCGGACGCCCGCTTGTACCTGGTGGAGGCGGATTCCTTGCGGTACGTCGTGGGATTCGGCGATTTGACGGGCGCCCGGCCCATCCTTTCCCTGACGCGGGGCCTGGTTATAGGCCGTGCGATCATCGATTCGGCGGTCGTGCATATCGCGGACCTCGCGGCCGCCCTCGACGAATTTACCGAGGCGCGTGTGCCACAGCAGTTGTTCGGGCACCGGACGACGCTCGCGGTGCCGCTGTTGCGGGAAGGAAAGGCGTTCGGCGGCATCCTGATGCGCCGGAAAGAAGTGAGGCCTTTCACCGAGAAGCAGGTCGAGCTGGTAAAGACCTTCGCCGACCAGGCCGTGATCGCGATCGAGAACGTGCGGCTGTTCAACGAGATCCAGGACAAGAGCCGCCAGCTCGAGGTCGCCAGCAAGCACAAGTCGGAGTTCCTCGCGCACATGTCGCACGAGCTGAGGACGCCGTTGAACGCGATCATCGGCTTCTCGGAAGTGCTGGTCGAGCGCATGTTCGGCGAGGTCGAACGCCAAGCAGGACGAGTACCTGCGCGACATCCACTCCTCCGGCCAGCACCTGCTCTCGCTCATCAACGACATTCTCGACCTCTCCAAGGTCGAGGCCGGGCGTATGGAGCTGGAGTTGTCGGTCTTCCACCTGCCCTCGGCGCTCCAGAACGCGCTGACGCTGGTGCGCGAGCGCGCGCAGACCCACGGCATCGTGCTCGAGCTTCGCGTGGACGAGAACCTGGGTGAGATCAGCGCCGACGAGCGCAAGGTGAAGCAGATCGTGCTCAACCTGCTCTCCAATGCGGTAAAGTTCACGCCGGACGGCGGGCGCGTGGAGGTGGATGCGCACATGAACGATGGGGCCGTCGAGGTGTCGGTCGAAGGACACGGGCGTCGGCATCGCGCCGGAGGACCAGGCAGGCGGTTGTTCGAGGAATTCCGCCAGGTCGGCCGCGACTACACCCGCAAGCAGGAAGGCACCGGGCTGGGCCTCGCGCTCACGCGCCGCTTCGTCGAGCTGCACGGCGGGAAGATCTGGCTCGAGAGCGCGCCGGGCAAAGGCTCGACTTTCACTTTCACTCTTCCCATGTCGAGAGCAAATTGAGCCACAGATACACACAGATGAACACAGATAGAACTCAAAATCATTTGAGCCGCAGATACAGGCTGAAGGCAGATAACACCAGGGGCAGAATCAGAATGAGAAAGGAAGTGCCGTTTTTTGTTTTTCATCCGTGTGTATCTGTGTTTATCTGTGGCTTGCTCGGTTTTCTTACATTTCATCCGCGTTTATCTGCGTTTGTTTGCGGCCGATTATTGTTTTGCGCTTTTGAGGTAGGTTCCGGCTATGAGCCTGATATTGATCGTCGAAGACAACGAGAAAAACCTGAAACTCGTGCGCGATGTGCTGCAGGTCAAGGGCTATGAAACCGTTGACGCCGGCACGGCCGAAGTCGGGTTGAAGATCGCCCGGGAGCGGTCGCCGGGCCTCATCCTGATGGACATCCAGCTCCCCGGCATGAGCGGTATCGACGCATTGAAGGTGCTGCGCGCCGATCCGGCGACCGCCGGGATACCGGTTGTCGCGATCACCGCCTCGGTCATGCAGCAGGACCGCCAGGAGATCATGCGCGCCGGCTTCGACGGCTTCATCGAGAAGCCCGTCAACCTGAAGAATCTCCTCGACACCGTGCAAAAAGCCGTCAAGGGTAAAAAAGCATGAGCGCGCCGCCGAAGATACTGGTGGTCGACGACACGCCGCAGAACATCAAGCTCCTCAAGGATCTGCTGGAGGTGAAGGGCTACGCAGTGGCGACCGCCGTGAACGGCGAGGAGGCGCTCACCCGGCTTGCCGTGGAGAATCCCGACCTGGTGCTGCTCGACGTCATGATGCCGGGCCTGTCGGGCTACGACGTCTGTCGCAAAATCCGCGAGGACCCTCAAACCGCGCTGCTGCCGGTCGTGCTCTGCACTTCACTCGATCCGCAGCAGGAACGGATCAAGGGCATCGAGGCCGGGGCCGACGACTTTCTCAGCAAGCCGGTCAACCAGCCCGAGCTTTTCGCGCGCGTCAAATCGCTGCTGCGCGTGAAAACGCTGCAGGACCGCGTCTCGCGCCAGGCGGACGAGCTGCGCGCGTGGAATGCAAAGCTCGAGGAGCGCGTGCGCGAGCAGGTCTCGCAGCTCGAGCGGTTCTCCAGGCTCAAGCGCTTCGTCTCCCCCAAGATCGGCGACCTGATCCTCGCCGGCGAAGTGGACGATCCCTTGAAGACCCACCGGCGCGAGATCACGGTGGTATTCACCGATCTGCGCGGCTTCACCGCCTTCACCGACGGCGCCGAGCCCGAAGAAGTCATGGGCGTGCTGCGCGACTATCACGCCACGCTCGGCCGCGTCGTCATGGCGCACGACGGCACCATCGAGCACTTCGCGGGCGACGGCGTGATGATCCTCTTCAACGACCCGGTGCCGGTGCCCAGACCCCGAGCTCGCGGCGGTCCGCATGGCGCTCGACTTGCGCGAGGCCGTGGCGAAGCTCGCCGTGGACTGGAAAAAACGCGGCCACGAGCTGGGTTTCGGCGTCGGCGTCGCGAACGGCTACGCGACGATGGGCGTGATCGGCTTCGAAGGCCGGCGCGACTACGGCGCGATCGGGCCGGTGTGCAACCTCTCCGCCCGACTTTGCTCGGAGGCGAAGGCCGGCCAGATCCTCGTTTCGCAGCGCGTGTGCGGGAGGATAGAGGAAACGGTCGCCATGGAGCCGGCCGGGGAGCTCGCGCTGAAAGGCTTTCACCGCTCGGTGCAGGCGTTCAATGTGCTGGCTTTGAGTAGGAAGAGGTGACGACTGAAGGGTGACGAGATGACGGGTGACGATTAAGGGTGACGAATAAGGGTGGTGAACAGACAACCGGTTCACAACCCGTATCTCGTCACCGCGGCCTCGGACGATAATCGCGAGACTTGGCATCATCATGTCGGCCGCAGCGCGCCACCTCTTTCACCCGTTCCCCCCTCCGTCACCCGTATCTCGTCACCCGTACCTCGTCACTCTTCGCGCCGGGTAGCTCCACCGGCGCATCGATGAACACCTGGTAGCGCTGGCTTTTGGGTTTCGCGAGATCGTCGGGGTTCACGTAGCCGATCGAGGATTTTCCGAGTAGCGAGCGTGGCAGGATCATGACGCGCGCGAATGCGGTGGCTTCCGTCTTGGATGCGGCCGCGTAGACGGGATCGGGCCCGGCCTCGAACCAGGCCTCGAGGGGACGGTAACCGTGGCGCGTACCGTTGGTTTCGATCTCGATCGAGCCGGAGAGCAGGCAGCGGATACCGCCGCCGCGGTGCGTGTGCAGCAGCGCTTCGCCGCCGGGCGGGAAATCCACGCGGTCGCAGCGCAATAACCATCGCGCCCCGGCATCCAGTGCTATCGTGGCCGAAAGTAGCAGCACGCTGGCCGCATGATCGCAAGCGAGCGTAGCGTCCGGTGCGCCGGGAGGCGCGAGCTCCCAGCGCAGCGCCACGGCGCCGGGGTTACCCGAAGCGACGCGCACGGCGCCGCGGTTGTACCACGCGCTATTGGCGCCGAGCGTTGCCTTTGCGCCGCCGGAACTCAGCCGCAGGCCGCCGGAAACCACGTAGATCGCGCGCACTGGAGCGGAGTGCAACGGCATCTGCACTACCGCCTGGGGCGCAAGCTCGTCTCTATACAGCCTGAGTTCGAAATCCATGCAGACGCTCACAGCGCGGGTGCTCCGCCCCGTCGTCACCGTCACTCATTACCCGATTTCCACTATCATAGCGTGCGACGCCCGCAAGGTTGCTGCCACGCGCGGTTTAGTGTGCTGTCCCATAAATAACCTGTGAAATTCCCACGACAATTTCAATAGACCGGCGTGAAAACAGCGCTGCCTGGCCACGCCAACGGTTATCTACTTATGCGCGGTTTTCATGGGACAGCACACTAGAACGCAGGGCACGCGTCGCCGCGTCCACCGGCGATTTCCTTGATGGAGGCATCATGAAGCTCACCGGGCAGCAGCTCGAGCTGTTCGAGCGCGAAGGCTATCTGTTCTTCCCGGGCCTCTTCGGGCCCGATGAGGTCAAGGTGCTGCTCGATGAAGTGCCGCGCCTCTATGCACAAGACCGCCCGGAGAACGTGCGCGAGAAAGGCAGCGATGCGGTGCGCACCAACTTCGCCGCCCATCTGTACAGCTACCCGTTCGCAAAGCTCGCGCGCCACCCCCGCATGGTAGAGCCGGTGATGCAGGTTCTCGGCGAAGAACTCTACATGCACCAGTTCAAGATCAACGGCAAGGCGGCTTTCGACGGAGACGTGTGGCAATGGCATCAGGACTACGGCACCTGGAAGAACGACGACCTCATGCCGGAGGCGCGCGCGATGAACGTCGCGATCTTCCTCGACGAGGTGAATGAATTCAACGGCCCGCTCATGTTCATCCCGGGCAGCCACAAGCTCGGCGTGATCGAGGCGGAGCACGACCTCACGACGACGAGCTATCCGCTATGGACCATCAACCACGACAGCATCGCGAAGCTCGTGGAGCGCGGCGGCATCGTGGCGCCCAAGGGGCCGGGAGGATCGATGATCCTGTTCCACTCGTGCCTGGTGCACGCTTCGTCATCCAACCTCTCGCCGTGGAACCGGGTCGCCGTGTACTTGAGCCTGTGCGCGGTGTCGAACCACATCCGCCGTTTCAAGCGCCCCGAGTACATCGCCCACCGTGACTTCACGCCGATCCGCTGCCTGCCCGACGACTGCCTGCTCGAGGATTACGAGGTGACGTTGCCGTGGAAGGACGGGACACCCGAATCTGCGCTGCAGCCGCAGATAGGAGCGGCGGGGAACGGGCCCGAAGGTGTCAGGAACCTTAGAGTTTAGGGTTCCTGACACCCTCCCCCCGCACCCCCCGCGCACGATGAATCTTCTTCGCGAGAAACGGACAGCCGGAAACGCACATCCTTTCAGTTTCCGCTGTCGGGCGGCGCTCATCGCTTGCCATCCTTCGACGTCGCCGCGGCCTGCATCGTGCGGGCGGCGAGCTCCACGGCGCGCAGAATCCGCATGTGCGTTCCGCACCGGCAGAGATTTGTGTTCATGTGCTTGCGGATCTCCGCCTGCGAGGGCGATGGATTGCGTTGCAGGAGCGCCTGCGCGCGCATGATCATGCCGGGAATGCAGAAACCGCACTGCGCGGCCTGCTCTTCGATGAAGGCGCGCTGTACCGGTCCCGGATTGTCGATGGTGCCCAAGCCTTCGAGAGTCGTGATCCGCCGGCCCTGCAGCACGGATACGGGTGTAACGCATGAAAAGATCGCCTGGCCGTCGGCGATCACCGTGCAGGCACCGCACTGGCCCAATCCGCAGCCGAACTTCGCTCCATTCAACGCCAGGTGATCCAGCAAGACATACAGCAACGGCGTGTCGGGATCGGTATCGACCTGGTGCGATTTTCCGTTGATGTTCAGTGTCACCATATCAAAGCGGTGATGAGTGATGAGTGATGGGTGATGAGAGTGATGGATGATGAGTGATGAGTGATAAGAGGCTGCCGTCACTTGTCACCCGTCACGCAAGTTCTTCCTCGCCTTTTTCACCTCGGCCTCGACGTCTGGCCACGCCGGCGCGCGGCCGAAATAACCGCGTATGTAAGTGACGAGATCCTTCACCTGTTCGTCGGTAAGCTCGCTCGACAAGCCCGGCATGAATCGCCCGGGGTCCCCATCCGGCGGAACGATGCCTTCCATAATGATGCGCACGAGGTTCGCCGAAGTGGGTACGGTCATGGCGGTGCCGAGCGCGAGATGAAGCGCCGCTCCGGATGTCGGCTGCCGGCCCTGATCGTGGCAGGCCGCGCAGGCACCGGCGTAGATCGCCCTCCCGTTCTCATACGCCTGGTCACCGCCTCGCCGCGCGGGCTCGTGATCCGTGCGATCCCGAAGCGGGTAAGCAGCTTCCTCGCGCCTGGCGTGAGCGAGCGCGTCCTGAGCCTTTTTCTGCCGGCCGGCCGAGGGCGCGCCGGCGATGTCGGCGAGATAAACGGCCATCGCCCGCACGTCTTGCTCGGGCACGGAAGCAAGGTTGCGCACCACTGGCTCCATCGGGCCGGCGGCAATCGCATGCAAGTCATCGAGGCCGGTGCGCAGATATTGGTGCAACTGCCCGGCGGTCCAGGGCACCGGCGCCGGTGAGTCGGCGTTGAGCGCGGGCCCGTGCCAGCCTTCGGCTTCTCCGCCTGCGAGGTACTCGGTCTTCTTTTCGGCACCGAGCGCGTTACGCGGTGTATGGCAGGCGCCGCAATGGCCGAGTCCCTGGACGAGATAAGCACCGCGGTTCCATTCGGAGTTCCGGGCGGGATCGGGCCTGGAAGACGCCTGGCTCGAAATACATGCGCTTCCACACGGCGATCAGACTGCGAATGTTGAAGGGGAACTGTAGCTGGTTGGGCGGCGTCACGGCACGCACCGGCTCCCGCGTCATCAGAAAAGCGTAGATCGCGCGGATGTCGTCGTCGGCGACCTTGGTGTAGTGATCGTAGGGAAACGCCGGATACAGATGGCGGCCTTCCCGATCGACGCCTTCGCGCATTGCGCGGGAGAAGGCGGCTTCCGACCAGCGTCCGATTCCAGTGTCGGGATCGGGCGTGATATTCGTGCCGTGGATGGTCCCGAAGGGCGTTTTCAGCGGGCGTCCGCCCGCGTACGGCCGGCCTTCCGCGGCGGTGTGACAATCGACGCAATTGCCGATCGCCGCGAGTCGCGAACCCATTGCCACCGCCCGCGGATCGAACGATGAACCCGCCGCAGCTTCAGGCAGGACCGGGTGGCTGGCGCACCCAGCGAGCAGCGTTGCGGCTCCCAGTTGCAGCGCAACGATGAGGTGCCACAGGAGTCGTCCGCTCTTCATACCCTGTGTTGGGCATCCTCGGGTCCGCGCAGTTCCGCGGCGAACGGGCCAGGGTTCGATCTACTGTGCGAGAATTCGGCTGTCATTATTGAAATTTCGCTAAATGGTTGACAAACCATTTCCGACACTTTGCCCCCTCTCCATCCAATATTGCGCGGAGCGCTGAAAGCTCCCCTCTCCGCTCGGGAGAGGGGATGGGGGTGAGATGGGGGTGAGGGAGCAGCGCGGGGCGTTGCTCGGGAGAGGGGTTGGGACGAGGGATCGATCGTGTCAACCATTTTGAGAACGCTCGATAGGAGACTGATCTTGAGGAAAATCACGTATCTTGCTGCAATCGGGTTGGCGGCAGTGGCGTCATCCGGCGGCGGATGGGCGCAGGGCGATAACTATCCCGTCAAGCCGGTGCGCATCATTTCGCCGTTCCCGCCGGGCGGCAGCGTCGATCTCGTGGGCCGGCTCCTGGGCGTCCGGCTTTCCGAGGCGCTGGGACAGCAGTTTGTCGTGGATAACCGCACCGGCGCCTCGGGCACGATCGGGACCGAGCTCGCGATGCGGGCCGCGCCCGACGGCTATACGCTGCTCGTGAACACGCTGCCCATCGTGACCAACATGTTTTTCTTCAGCCGCGCGCAGTACGACGTGGTGAACGACTTCGCGCCGATCTCCCTGCTCACTTCATCGGCCAACGTCGTGGCCGTTCATCCGTCGCTGCCCGCGCGCTCGGTGCGTGACCTGCTGCAGCTCGCACGGTCGAAGCCGGGGCAGTTGAACTACGCCACGGCCGGCGCCGGGTCCAACCCGCATCTCGCCGGCGAGCTGTTCAACCATCTCGGCAAGGTGAATATCGTCGCGGTGCACTTCAAGGGCGGCGGACCCGGCATTATCGCGACGATAAGCGGCGAGGTTGGAATTGCCTTCGGGAACATGGCCGAGGCGTCGATCCACGTGAAGAACGGCAGGTTGCGCGCGCTCGCTGTCACCGGGACCAAGCGCTCCGTCACGCTGCCGGACGTTCCTACCGTCGCGGAGGCGGGATTGCCCGGATACGAATTCGTCGGGTGGACCGCGATCCTGGCGCCGCGAGCCACGCCGAGACCGATCATCGCGCTCCTCAACGATCGCATCGTGAAGATCATGCGTTCGTCGGACCAGATGCAGCGTTTCACGGAGCGGGGCTTCGATGTCATAGCGAGCACGCCCGAGGAGCTCGCGGCTCACCTCAAGACCGAGGTGACGAGGCTGGGGAGGGTGATCAAGGAGCGCGGCATGAGAGTCGAGTGACGAGTGTCGGATGAGGAGATACAAGATACGAGATACGAGATAGGGATTACGAGATACGCGTATCCCGCAAACCCGCATCTCGCATCCCGGATCACGCATCCTCTTCCCTCGACACTCATTCCTCGACACTCTCGAGCGATTGGCGATGAGCGAGAATAGTCCCGGCAGGTTTCCACGCATCGGGCTGCCGACGCGGTTTTCGCTGGTCTCCTGGCGTGATCTCGCGCTCACGCTCGGCCCGATTCTGCTCATCTGCGCCGCCGCGGTCTGGGCGACCTACTGGTTCGTCCAGCCGGCTCCGCCCGACACGATCACCATGACCGCGGGCCCCGAAGGCAGCATCTTCTGGAACCACGCCAGGAAGTACCAGGAGATACTCGCACGCAACGACGTCGAGCTGAAGATTCTCCCGTCGCAGGGGTCGCTGGAAAACGTGCGGCGCCTGAGCGACAACGAGTTCGAAGTCGACGTCGGCTTCGTGCAGGTCGGCGTGAACACCGGCAAGCAGATCGAGGGCCTGGTGTCGCTGGGCAGCATGTTTCACCAGCCGCTTGCGGTCTTTTACCGGGATGGTGTAAAGCTCACGCGCCTGTCCGAGCTGCGCGGCAAGCGGGTGGCGATCGGGATCGAAGGCAGCGGGGCGCGCTTCCTCGCGCTCGCGCTGCTCAAAGCCAACGGCATCGAGCCCGGCGGCCCGACCGCGCTGCTCGATCTCGCCGGGACGGATGCAGCGGAAGCGCTGCTCCAGCGCAAGATCGACGCCGGGTTCTTCATGGGAGACTCCGCCGCGCCGGCGATACTGCGCAAGCTCTTCCAGGCTCCTGGGATCCGGCTGCTCGATTTCGAGCAGGCTGAGGGCTATGTGCGGCGGTTTCGTTATCTGAACAAGCTCGAGCTTCCCATGGGATCGGTCGATCTCGGGAAGAATCTCCCGCCGCGGACCATGAATCTGATCGGCCCCATGGTGGAGCTCGTGGCTCGGGAGGATCTGCACCCGGCGCTCTCGGACCTGCTGATCGAGGCGGCGCACGAAGTGCATGGTGTCGCGACGGTGATGCAGAAGCCAAAAGAGTTTCCCGTGGCAAAGGAACACGACATTCCGCTTAGCGACGACGCGGTCCGCTACTACAAGTCGGGCAAGGGGTTCATGTATCGCCATCTGCCGTTCTGGGTTGCCAGCCTGGCAGACCGCATGTGGGTCCTGGTGCTGCCGCTGCTGGTGCTGCTCATTCCGGGCATGCGCATCGCGCCGGCGATCTACCGCTGGCTCATCGGCTCGCGCATCTACCGCTGGTACGGGGCGCTGCTGGCCATCGAGGGAGAGCTGCGGGAACATCCGGAGCCCGAGGCGCGTGAGAATCTCATCAAGCGGCTCGACGCCATCGAGCAAGGGGTCAACCGGATCAAGCTGCCGCTGTCCTTCGCCGGCGAGTTCTACGTGCTGCGCGAGCACATCGATTTCGTGCGCGCGAAGCTGACGGAAGGGCAGAGGCAGGGATGAGGGAATACTTGCAAGGCGGAAGGCGACAGGAGGAATGCGGAAGGGCCGGGCGTCACCAGGTGGCTTTCGACACCATGCCGGCCGCCACGCCCTATGTGCGCTCGGGCAGGATGCGCGCGCTCGCGGTGACGAGCGTGAAGCGCGTCGCGGAGCTTGCCGACCTGCCGACCGTCGCGGAGGAGGAATTCGCGGCAATGGTGCGCGCCGACATCGCGCGCTACGCGAAGCTAGTAAAGGAAGCGGGGCTGCAGATAGACTAGAAGCTGGATTGTGAGGATCTATTGGCCACGGAATCACACGGAAGGGCACGGAAATTGAAAGCAACATTCCTCCATGTCTGCGCCCTTGCGCCACGTCATATTCGACCCGAGGCGGAAATCTGTAGTACCGCTTCTGGTGTTACTTTTCCGTGTGTTTCCGTGGCTGATTGGGTTTAGTTGTTCACGGAGGTGAAAGATGCTGAAAGTCACACCCAGCGGACAGACACTCGGCGCTACGATCGAGGGGATCGATCTCGCGCAGACGCTGTCGGACGCGGAATTCGACCTGGTCCTGCGCGCGTTGGGCGAGCATGGGGTCATCCGCTTTCCGCGCCAGAAGCTCTCGGGTCGCGATCTAGCGAACTTCAGCACCCGCTTCGGGGAGCTGGAGATCAACGTAGCGAATTCCTATCAGGAGCCGGGCATTCCCGAGGTGATGATCCTTTCCAACATCGTGGAGAACGGAAGTCCGGTCGGCCTCGCGGACGCAGGGCAGGGCTGGCATACGGACATGTCCTACAGCAGGACGATCGCGTTCGCGAACGTGCTCTATGGCATCAAGATCCCGCAGCGGGATGGCAAGCCACTCGGGGCGACGGAATTCAGCAACATGCATGCTGCCTACGAAGGCTTGCCCGCTCAGCTCAAGCAGCGCCTCGAAGGCATGACGGTGCTGCACAATTTCGAGAAGTTCTGGGAGATGATGCGGCAGGAGAAGGGCAGCAAGCGGCCTCCGCTCTCGGACGCGCAGAGGAAGGCGAAGCCACCCGTGTCTCAGCCGGTCTTCCTGACCCATCCGCTCACCGGGCGCAAGGTGCTCTATGCCAATCCCGGCTATTCGGTGCGAATCAACGAGCTCCCCGAAAAGGAAAGCGACGAAACGCTCGAGTTCCTCTTCGAGCACCAGCTGAAGCCCGAGTACCGCTACGTTTCCCATTGGCAGGAGGGCGATGTCCTCATGTGGGAGGACATCGGGACCATCCACAACGCGGTGGCCGACTACGGTCCCGGCGAGCATCGACTCGTCAAGCGCTGCCAGGTGATGGCGGACAGGTTTTATCGCGAAGGGAAACTCTAATATCAAATTCCCTCTCCCCAAGTTGGGGAGAGGGTAGGGTGAGGGGAAGGGTATGAAGGCCGTTGCTGCAACCACGTGTACGTGCCTGGTCGCCTGCATGCTCGGCCCACCCGCCAGTGCACAGCAATATCCCGTCAAGCCGGTCAGGATCGTCGTGGGTTTCGCGGCGGGCGGACCGACGGACGTGATCGCGCGCGTCATCGCGCAGGACATGACCGCTTCCGTGGGGCAGACCGTGATCGTCGAGAATCGCACCGGGGCGAACGCGATCATCGCTACCGACCTCGTGGCACGCGCGGCGCCAGACGGTTACACGACGTTGTTCTCCTCGCTCTCGCTCCTGGTGAACGCGATCCTGACGCCGGACAAGATCAAGTACGACCCGTTCAAGGACTTCGCGCCGGTGAGCAACGCCGCGGTGCTGCCGCTGCTCATCGTGACCCGGCCTTCCACGCCGGTCGGCTCGGTACGCGAGCTGGTGGCGCTCGCGAAGCGCAGGCCCGGCGAAGTGACCTACGGCTCGGCCGGGCAGGGCGGCTCCGCGCACCTCGCGGGCGCGCTCCTGGAAACGCTGGGCGGCGTGAAGATGACGCACATCCCATTCCGCGGCAACGCCCCGGCGCTCGTGGACGTGATGGCGGGACAGGTGACGTTCATGTTCTACCCGATGATCGGCATCGCGGACCACGTCGCGAACGGGAAGCTCAAGGTGCTCGCCGTCGGCACCCGCCAACGCCATCCTGACTACCCCTCGGCGCCGACCGTCGTGGAGGCGGGCTACCCGGACCTCACCGAGACCGCGCCGTGGGTGGGCATGATCGTTCCGGCGGCGACGCCGGCGCCGGTCATCAACCGCCTGAACGAGGAAATGCGCAAGTCGCTCGCGAAACCCGAGAGCAGCGCGCGGCTGAAAGCGCTGGGCGCGAATACCGTCGGCGACTCGCCGGCGGAATTCGCCGCGTTCCTGAAGAAGGACCACGAGCGCTGGTCGCGCGTGATCAAAGCGGCGGGAGTGAAGGCGGAGTAGCGATCGGTTACGCGATTCTCCTCATGGCGATGCGCCGGAAAGATCGCGCAAAGCCTGCGCTGCTTCCGGCCGCGCAGGCTGCGCTTGCTGCAGTTCGGCCAGCAGCGTGCGGGCTGCGGCGACATCGATGCGACCGAGCGCGGTCGCCATCCGCAGCAGCGGGTCGTATGCGGGGCGGAAATCGGGGCTGATACGCAGCACTGAAACGAGTGGTTCCCGCACCTGCGCCAACATGCGCTGCACGTCGGTCGTTGGCTGCACAACGCGGCCCGCCTCAATGTAGAGATTTCGGGCCGCCCAGTACGCTGCCAGTCGGACTGCCCAGGCGTTGTCGGGCTCCGCGACGAGTTCATCCGGGCTGATCTCGACTTCGCGCAGCAGCGCAATCAGCCGATCTCGCGACAGAGAATCGGGAGCATAAGTGATGCGCGGAGCGCGATAGGCGACCAGCGGGTGGTCGTCGGTGTTGAGGGGCGCGTTGCCAGCGAAGCGCTTCAAGGCGCGCGGGCCGGCGATGAAGCTGCCCAGCAGCGCGAGATCGTCGGCTATCCCGAACTCAGCGGGGCTGCGCGGCGTTGCCAATCCTGTCAACCGCGCGCGCACCTGTTCGACATTGAAACGGTGCTCGTCGCTACGGGTGACGAGCCCCAGGACGGGCGTGTCCAGGCTGTTGGTGGCGAGCATCGCCCAGCCACGCGGATAGACCGTGATGAAGGCATGCATAATGCTGCGCAGGGTTTCGAGATCGAGCTGATGCAAGGGCAGCCATTGGCAGAAAACGCCGCCCGCGGCGAGCCGGTCCCGCACGGCCTCGAAATGCTCCACCGTGTAGAGCGAGCCGGAACCACTGCGCGCCGGGTGAAAGTTGTCGGAGACAATAAGGTCGTAGCGCTCTCGGGTGGCGCGCACGAAGCGTCTCGCGTCGGCAGTCATCAGGTGCAGGCGAGGGTTCGGCCCGCCATCCTCCAAACTGAGCTCGAACCTGCGCCTGAAGTAAGCCGATGCATCGATGACCTCCGGCAACAGCTCGACCGCGTCGACCTCCAGCATCGGATCTCCGGCGGCCGAGGAAGCGGTGACGCCGGTGCCCAGCCCGAGGAACAGTGCACGCCGCGGTGAAGGGTGAAGCAGGAGCGGCAGCAGCGCCTGTCGGGCGTCGGCCAGCAGGGTGGCGCTGCTACCTTCCTGCTGCCGGTTGTTGATGTGCAAGCGCGCCACCCCGTCAGCGTCTTCTACAACGCTCACCGCAGCCATCGCCCCGTCCTGATAGCTGACGATGCGGCCACCGTCGGGAACGTTGACAAACGTCAGTGAGGGCGCCCATATGGCCAGCGCCAGGATCGCGGCCGCCGTTGCCCAAAAGGTCAATGAGGGGATCGGTGCGGACCAAACGCGCCGCACCCGTAGGGACAACGACAGGGCCAGATAACCGGCCGCGACAAGCAGCAGCGCAAACTTGGGCCCGAGCGCAGGTACGAGCATCACGCCGAACAGCAGGGGAGCGACCGCGGCGCCTAGCGTGTTGACCCCGAGAGCACGCCCGAAACTGATGCCACCCGCGCGTGCGTTCGTGCTGAGGTGACTGAAGAGCGCGCCCATCATGATGGTGGGCAGCAGAAATGCCACCGTCGCGAGCGCAGCTTCGGCGGCCAGCGCGGCCGCCATGCTGGGGCCCAACGCATGCAGCACCAGCACCTTGAGGGTCTCGGCACCCCACAGACTGATGGTGCCGAGCAGGCAGGCCACCGCCAGCATCCACAGCAGCCAGTCGCGCAAGGCGTTCCCATCATCCCGGCCGAACACCCAGCGCTGGTATGCTGCGGCGCCGAGCGCGGTGCCGACGAGGTATACGGCCAGCAGCATCGCGAACGTGTAGACCGTGTTCTCGGCCACCTGGCTGAGGACCCGCACGACGAGCACTTCGTAGCCGATGCCCAAGACGCCCGTGGCGGCCAGCAGCATCAAGGCTACGGGTGCGTCCGACCGCGCTGACGACGGTTCGCCGGCTGCGCCTGCGGCAAACAGCCTCAGCGCGGCCGCGGCGCAGAGCAGGTTCAGCGCCGCGCACACGGCAGCGGTGCGTATGAGGCCGAATTCCGGCACCATCCAGAACGCGGCGATTAGCACCCCGATGACCGCGCCGAAGGTGTTGCCGGCGTAGAGCGCGGCAATGGACGATCCCTGGCGGCGCATCTGCGCCATGACGCGCTCCATGGCCGGCAGCGTGGCGCCCATTGCCGCCGTGGCCGGCAGCAGCAGCATGAAGGTGCCGAAGAAGGCGACCGACCACTGCCAGGCCGTCGCGGGCTGCTCACCGGTGAGATCGAGCAGCCACTTGCTTGCAGGCGCCATCAGGAACGCGAGGGCGACGCTCCACAGTCCGATGACGACCTCGCACGCCGCGTACCAGCGCGCCGGGCGCCGGCTCCCGTCGATGCGCGGGCCCAGCGCCAGAGCGCCGACCGCCAGACCGCCGAAGAAGGCGGCCACGACCGCGAGCACGGCGGTCGACTCGTGGCCCAGCCAGATCGTGGCTTGTTGCGTCCAGACGATCTGATAGCCCAGGGCGGCGAAGCCCGAGGCCACCATCAGGCCGAGCGCAAGGCGCCGGCGCGATTCATCTAGCCGCTGTGACAAGAAATCGGTCCTACCCCCTCACGCTCTCGTTCGAGAAAGGGGGCATCATCAACGCTAAGCTGAACGCCGATTACCTCCGCCCGCTCTCGCCATTCCACGGCCGATGATTCCTGCCATCATCCGCTGAACGAGATCGCGTAGCCCCAGGAATCCAGGCGGGCGGGGATCGCGTTGAAGGACATGGTGATGCGGCGCTCGCCCGGATTGGGCGGGACCGCGTGCATGAGATAACTCGGAAACATCACGAGGTCGCCGGGCTGTGGCGCGGGGCTGATCCACTTGTCCGCGTTATAGGATCCGGTGATCGTCCCGGCGTGATCGTTCTTGAAGGCGAAGTCGGTCCCCCCGGGCGACTTCATGAACACCGTGCGTGCCTCCGGATGTGTGGGCGTGAGGTAGACGACCCCCGAGATGAAGCTGTTGGCGTGGTTGTGCATCGCCTGCCGGCCGTCGGTGTCCAGCACGTTCACCCACATCTCCTTCAGCGACCAGCCCAGGCGCTCGCCGAATAGCAGCGCGCCAAAGTCCGTCAGCAGGGGCGTGATGAGCGCCGCGGCATCGACGAGAAGCGGGCTGTCGCTCGGGCGCAGCATCGCGGTGTGAGAGAGATTGGTCGACGAGTTGTTCGCCCGGTCGGCTGCTGCGCTGAAGTGTTGGACCAATCCTGCCACGAGCCCGGGCGTCAGTGCGCCTGAAACGCGCATGAAAGGCGTGGGGAAGAGTCCGATGACTTCCTGCATTGTGCCAATTTGCTCGGGTGGACAGCAGTTGCCTGGTAACGCTGTGACAAGAACTCAGTTTACAAAGGCGAAGGTGACAGATGCGTGACAGCCCGCCCTTGTTCGTGCGTTCGAGCGATCGACCAAGAGGGATCCTCATGCCGGAACGAGCAACAAATCGGTCACGAGGTTTTCATATCGAATGCGTAACCTTCAAATCGCTCGTGTCGCTGTGAGTCGGCTGCCGCATGCAGGGCCGGACAGTGGCAGAACAACACCCCCAGGCGGAGGCCAATGAATCACTCCATTCGTCGACGCGCCGTACTGCACGCCGGCGTGGCGCTGTGCGCTTCGCTGGTTATTCCGCCCGTGCGGGCCTGTGAATACTTCACGGGCACGTTGCGGATCACTCATCCGTGGACCCGCGCCACGGGCCCGGATACGTTCGCCGTAGTCTGCATGAGGTTCGATGAGGTGACCGAGACCGACCGTTTGATCGGAGTCGAAACGCCAGTGGCTGCCGGTGCGGAACTGGTTGGGGAAAGGACGGGCGCTGGAGTGAACCTCCTCATTCCCCAAGGCCGCGAAACCCTGCTCAGCGAAGACGGCACGCATATACGTCTCTTGGGATTGAAGCATCCGCTCTTAATCGCTCGGTCCTACCCTCTCAAGCTCGTGTTCGAGAAGGGAGGCATCGTCGGCGCCATTTTGAATGTCGATTACCTGCGCCCGCTCTCGCCTTCTGCCGGCAGCCATCGCTTTTGACGCACGCCCTTGCCTGATTGATCGGGGATGCAGTTGGATGGGTGTAGTGGCGTTGGCGAATAGTCGGGAAGAAACATTTCATGATTGATTCATTCGTCCGTCATATGTTGCCGCTAAGGTTCCTAACGGGTGAAAACCCAACTTGTGCAGGTCCAACAACGTTCTTGACCCAACCAAGGGAGTTCATTCTATGAATCTCGGAGTTAGCAGGAACCAGATCGCTCTAGCCGTGACCGCAGCGCTTGGCGCCGCTGCGATGGTTACCTCGCTGAGTACCGTGAGCGCCGGCAAGGCGCAGGGAAAGTACGTTGCCGGCGACATCCACAACCACACGACCTGCTCCGACGGCTCGACCTCGATGCAGAAGCTGGTCAAGAAGTCGACCGACAAGGTCGACACGCCCTTTGGCTTGGACTGGTTCGTCCAGGCCGGCCACGGCGGCAACGGCAACCGCAATTGCACGCTGGTCGAGGACGCGACCCTTGCCACACCCGCCTATCCTTTCGTGCCTGGCCAAGGCCCCCAGACCACTTGGGCCCAAAGCATCGGCGCCGCCAACGTGAAGGGTAATGCAGCGAACGGCGGCGTCGCTCTGAGCACCCAGGCGAATCCCAGCATGTGGCGCTGGCAATCGGTTCAGGAATTCCAATACCCGCTGATGGAGTACCTGTCCGCCCTCAAGAACCTGCCCATCTTCCTGGGCCTGGAATCGGTGGTGGCAGGCCACGAGCACACGTCTATGGCTTTGATCACGGGCCAGATGCCCGCAGGGTTCGATAATCCTAACCGTTTAGGCCTACCCTTCACGCCCTTGGGCAATGCTACGGCGTTTGCGCAATGGACCTACTGCTTCGACCGCGGGGACGCCGACTGGAGCCGCGGCAACACGGCCATCGGCAGCGGTATCGGCAACAACTGGGACTGCTCGGTACCGGGCAGCCTGAACGCAGCAGACCCGAGTTGGAATGCCACGGCCCAGAAACTCGTGCCGGCCGGCGGGACCGGCACCGGCGAGCGCGGCCACGCGAAGACCGTCGAGGCGATGAAGTGGATGAAGGCGTTCCACCCAAATGAGAGCTACTACATCCCGACGCATCTGGAGCGTGCCGGGCCGTTCAATCCAAACGGCAATAACGGATTCAATATCGAGCACCTGCGCAACTTCAACAACGCCGCGCCCATGGTGGCCTTCGGCTTCGAGACCCAGCCGGGGCACGGCGCCTCGGACACGCGCGGCGAATACATCATGCGGCGCAACAGCTTTGGGGCTGGCGTTGGCAATGTCGACTCGGTGGGCGGCACGACCTACGGCGGCACGGGCGTGTATGGCTCGCAGATTGGCGGCGTCTGGGACGCGCTGTTGGGTGAAGGCCGGAACTTCTGGTTCATCGCCAGTTCCGACTGGCACAACCGCGGCCGGTTCGGCTCCGATGACCGGCGCACGTCGCAGGATTTCTTTCCTGGCGAATATCAGCGCAACTACACCATGGTGCGCAACGCCGGTAATCCGAAGCTGAGCCCGCAGATGATCGTGGACGGCTTGCGCACCGGCAACACGTTCGTTGCCGGCGGCCAGTTGATCGACGGCCTGGCGTTCACGGCTTGCATCGGCAATCCGGCGCCGCATGGCCGCAGCAACCAGGCGGTGGAATCGCTGACGGTAAACGCCGCGCTCGACAATTCGGATACCGACCACAAGGGTTGCGCCATTATGGGCGAGAAGCTCGTGGTGGATGCGGGCGCGGATATCGTCGTGTCCATCGTGGTGCGCGACCCATCGGGCACGAACTATTCGCCCTACACGTTCGACAACCCGTCGCTGGCGCAGGTCGGCATCCGCCAGCCGCTGAACGCACCGGTGCTCGATCACATCGACGTCATTCGCGGCATGGTCACCGGCAACAAGACGCCCGGTGCGTCCGATTACTCGGGTGAATGGCCGAGGAATTGGATTAACGCCTACCTGGACGAAAAGGGGATTTCCCCCTCCTTGGCGAGTGTGCCCGCCGGGGCCAAGAACACTTCGGCGGCGGTCATCAAGACCTTCAATGACGCCACTTGGACAGCCCTCAAGCGCGACACGCAATACAAGGTAATGACCTTCCGCATCTCGGGAGTGAATGCGTCCCAGTACCTCCGCCTCCGGGGCACCAACCTGCCGCCCAGCGTGCCGTTCGAGACCGATGCCGATGGCAACCCGCTGCCAGATCTGTGGACGAACCAATCGGCCATCAGCGGAACCGGGGCGCCCGCGAACCTTCCTGGCTTCCCCGAGAACCACTTCCTGCGGATCCGGTGCATGGTCGCTGGCACGACCGTGCCTGACAACAGCACGACGTACACCGGCACGGCGATCGACGGCTGCCCTAATCACTTGCCTGTCGTCAACGGCACGAAGATGGTCGCGTTTGACGTGGCCGCCTGGGCCGACCTCTGGTTCTACAGCAACCCGATCTTCATCGAGGTCAAGGGCTCGACAACGGTCGCCGGGGTTAAGTAAAGAAAACGCGAGAAATCGCATTCGAGGCGCCGCGCGGGATTGCGCGGCGCTTTGTTATTGCCACAATTGTTTGACACTCAAATAACGATGTCCACTATACTTCCAACGCCCTTCCCCAACGAAGTCAAGTCTTCCTCCCGCGGTGCGATATGGCCGAATTGGCTGCGTGAGCCGCTATTACACTTTCTCTTGCTGGGTGGTCTGCTGTTCGGCCTGGACCATGTCATCGTCGGTCGGGCGGACGATCCACGCACGATTTACGTCGATGCCGCGGTGGACAGCGAGGCACGGTCGGTGTTCAAGAAGGCGCGTGGCCGGGAGCCCAATGAGGACGAGCTTTACGCGCTGCGCCGGGTCTGGCTCGACAACGAGGTGCTCTACCGCGAGGGCCTCACGCTTGGGGTCGACAAGGGCGACCAGGCGATCCGCGAACGGGTGATCTTCAAGATGCTGAGCATCGTCAATTCGAACCTCAAAGCGCCGCCCCTCGACGACCAGGTGCTGCAGGGACTGGTTCGAGAAGAACCGCGGCAAGTACGACGAACCGGCACGCTACGACTTCCACGAAGCCGTGCTCTCGGGCGACAGATCAGAAGCCGCCGTGCACGCGTTCGTGGAGACGCTGCACAAGGGGATAGGGAGGTGAATTGAATGCCGGGCTGCGGGTGTTCAAGGGCCGGCCGCACTCCAACATCGTCCAAGGTTACGGTGAAGACTTCGCCAAGGCGCTCGAGGCGTCACCGGCGGGCAAATGGCGCGCCCTTCCCACCCGTGACGGCTGGCGCGCCGTACAACTCGAATCGGTCACGCCGCCCAGGCCGGCCTCCTTTGAAGCGTTACGCGGCGTGGTGCTGCAGGACTGGACCGATACCACGATGGCCGAACAGCGGACCGCCGCGGTACGCGCACTGGCCAAGAAGTACACCGTGAAGGTCGAAGTGGTGGCGGTGCAATGAACGGCTGGTTGTGCAGATTGCTGCTGACCGCCCTGGCGCTGCTCACCGGCGCGGCGGGAGCGCACGAAATGAGCATGGCGGAGATGGAGTTGCGCCAGACTCTCGCGCGGCGAGTTCCTGTGGCAATGGACGGCGAGCGGAAGCCGCCCGGCGAGCCAGGAACTGAAGCCGGTATGGCCGGAGGGCTGCAGCGCCGAGAGCAATATCTTGCGCTGCGGCGAAGCGGGACTGCGCGGCACCATGGCGATGGAAGGGGTCGGCAAGCGCTATTCGGCGGCGATGATGAAGGTGTTCTGGCTCGACGGCCAGACGCGGGTTTACACGATGACCTCAGCGCAGCCGACAGTACACCTGTATGGCTCGGCCGACGACCAGCGCGGCATGGGAGAGATTGCCTCGGCCTACACCGTGCTGGGCGTCGAGCACATCTTGAGCGGTGTCGACCACCTGATGTTCGTGCTCGCACTGCTCTTTCTGGTGGGCTTCAATCGGCGGTTGGTGTGGACGATCACGGCGTTCACCGTCGCGCACAGCGTCACGCTGGCGCTGAGTGCGCTGGGTTGGCTCACGCTTCGCTCGCCGCCCGTCGAGGCGACGATCGCGCTGTCCATTGTGCTCGTCGCCGGCGAGGCGCTGCATGGGCAGCCGACGCTTTCGCGCCGCTGGCCGGCGCTGGTAGCCTTCCTGTTCGGACTGGTGCACGGTCTCGGCTTTGCAGGCGCCTTGAAGGAAATCGGGCTGCCGCAGAACCACCTGTCAGTCGCGCTGCTGACTTTCAACGTCGGCGTCGAGCTGGGTCAGCTCGTGGTGGTGGGCGTCGCCTACCTGATCTATCGGGCCCTGGCCGGCAGGCCGAAATTCGCCGTTGCGCGCGCGCCCGCGCTTTATGCCATCGGCAGCGTCGCCGCTTACTGGTCGATTGGCCGCATCGTCAGCATCCTTGCCTAACCGGACGGCTCGCACCCCTTCGGGATTACGATCGCAACGGAGCCGCTACCTGTCAGATCAAGTTGCGAGTTACGAGATAGGTATCCCGCAACCCGCATCTCGCATCCCTCATCCCTCGTCCCTCGTCCCTCGGGCCGGCCACATCTCCGCCAGCCCGTCGGCATCCGTGGCCGTGATCGTCGTGCGCGCAACGTAGCGCGGCTTGTCGTCGGGCCACGGCCGGCCGCGGTGCAGGATCGCGCGGTTGTCCCACATGATGATGTCGCCGGGCAGCCAGCTGTGGAGATAGGTGTGGCCCGGCGCCGTGATGTGATCTATCAGCTCCCCCAGTAAGGCCTGGGCCTCGTCTTGCGGTATGCCGTCGATCGCACAGGTATGCGACGCCACGTAGAGCGAGTCGCGCCCGTTCGCCGGGTTGCGCCAGCGCATCCGCCAGCGCACCGGCGGCAACGCGGATTTCTCACGATCGGATGCCAGATGCGGCGCGATCTTGCCGCGCGAATAGGCGTAATCGTGCCAGGCGTAGGCCTCGCAGAGCCGCGTGCGCATCTTGTCCGGAAGGCGCTCCCACCCGCGGCGCATCGACGCGAACTCGGTTTCGCCGCCCGTCGGCGGGATCGTCCGGGCCGAGAGCACGGAAGCCAGGGCAGGGGGTATCTTGAAGCAGCTGTCCGTATGCCAGAGCTGGTTTGCGCGCGCGCGCAGCGCCTCCTTGTGATCGGGCGGTACCAGGCCGCCCTTGCCGTCCATGTTGGTGAGGACGCTGAAAGGCGTGCCCTCGGCCAGGCTCGCAACCTTGGCGATCTCCAGTGGTCCGAACCGTTTCGAGAATGCGATCTGCAGCTCGTCCGTGATCGGCTGGCCGCGAAACAGGAGCACGGAGTGTTCTTCGAAAGCCGCCCGCACCACGCGATAAGCGTCGTCGCGTTCCGCCACGTCGGCGAGGCCCAGGCCGCGCACTTCCGCGGCGAAGCCAGGTCCGAGCGAAATTACGTCCATGGTGCATTTTCCCACAACCGGCCGCGAGGTGCCGACAGCGTGTCGTATGTCGACGACACGCCATAGCCGACGTCCGTGAGTCGCGCGTGAAAACGGGTTGCTGGAGAAAAATAATGCGCAACCGCGCAACCGATCTGCGTCACCTTCGTCTAACTGCTCTCGGCGGGATCGTTTTGCCGATGCGGCGAGGGAATTCAACCAATGTTGTCAATGATGGAGGTTTCATGAAACGTGAACAGTTGAACGAGCTTCTGCTGCAGTCTCTCGAGAACGAGAGAGGCGGCATCCAGATTTACCGGACGGCCTTGACGTGCGCGGTGAACGAGGAACTGAAGGAGGAATGGGAGAAATACCTGGAAGAAACGGAAAATCACGAGCGGATACTTCACGATGCGTGCATCACGCTCGAGATCGATCCGGAGGAGGAGACCCCGGGTCGCGCGATCGTACGTGAGCTGGGAGAGGCCCTGGTGGCGGCGATGGAAAAGGCTCGCAGCGCGGGAAATCCGGAAGCGGCGCAACTCGTCGCCTGCGAGTGCGTGGTCCTCGCCGAAACCAAGGATCATCTTGACTGGGATCTGATCGGGGAATGCTCGAAAAAGTTCAAAGGCGAGGATGCGAAAGCGCTGAAAGTGGCCTATGACGAAGTCGAGGATCAGGAAGACGAGCATCTTTATCACAGCAAGGGCTGGTGTCGGGAGTTGTGGATCGAGTCACTCGGCATGAAGGCAGTCCTTCCGCCCCCGGAAGAAAGAAAGAAGGTCAAGACGGCGATCGGCGCGGCGAAAGCGGAGCACGCGAGGTCGAGATCTCGGTAACTGAAAGCAGGGGCGGGTTTCGAACCCGCCCCTCGATTCCGGCGCGGCCGGAATCTGGAATGTGTCCCGATGCCGCTTCCCGGCTTGGGATGGGTCTCATCGGTCGTCACTCGTCCACGCATCTGTGTTAGCTTTGGACGCATGCTGCTCCTTTCGAACCAAGATGTGGAAGCGGTCTTGACGATGCCGGATTGCATCGCGGCGCTCGAGACGGCGTATCGCGAGCAGGCACACGGCGAGGCCATCAACGCGGCGCGCTCCGATGTCGTCACGCCGGCAGGCCGGCCCGACGCGGTCTATTCCCTCAAGCTCATGGGCGCGGTCAGCCGCAGCTTCGGAGTCGGCGTGCTGCGGCTCAACTCGGACATCATCTCGTTCGGCAGCCGCCGGCAAGTGAAATTACCCCTCGCGCCCGGCGACCGCTACACCGGGCTGGTGCTGCTATTCAGCGTGGAAACCGGCGAACCGTTGGCGATATTTCCCGACGGCATCCTGCAGCGCATGCGCGTCGGCGCCACCTCCGCGATCGCCGCAAAGTTTCTGGCGCGCGACGACGCCCGCTGCGTCGCCGTGATCGGCGCGGGCTGGCAGGCGGGCGGACACGTGATGGCCATTACCGCTATGCGCAAGCTCGAGTCGATCCGCTGCTACAGTCCGACGCCGGAGAAGCGCGGAGCGTTCTGTCGTGAGATGAGCGAGCTCACCGGCGTCACGGTCCGCGGCACCGCCGCGCCTGAGGAAGCGGTTCGAGGCGCCGACATCGTCCTGTGCGCCACCAATGCCTCGCAGCACGTGTTTCTGGAAAAATGGTTGGAACCGGGGATGCACGTGTGCACGATACGCGGCCCCGAGCTCGAGCCGGGCGTCGTACAGCACTCCGACGTCGTCGCCGTCCACGACCGGTCAGAAGGCCAGAGCATAAAAGCGACGCGTGGAGTCGTTCTTCCCAAAGACCGGCATGCGATCGCGGGATTCGATACGTCCCGCGTACCCACCCTCGCCGAGCTGGTGGCGAGGGAAGCGCCAGCCCGCAGCTCGGCGCAGCAGATAACTTGCTTCGTGAATCTTCCCGGCACCGGATTGCAGTTTGCGGCTGCCGGCGCGGCGTTCTACGGAAAGGCGCGCGACGCGGGGCGCGGCCGGGAGCTGCCGACGGAATGGTTTACCGAGGACGTCGTACCTTGAGACAAAGCGAAAGGCGAAAGGCGGAAGGCGAAAGGCGGAAGACAAAGACAGGGTCAAAAGACTTCTGACCCATCGTCTATCACCCATCACTCATCACGCACTATCAAGAATATGAAATTCGGATTGTTCGGCGGCGCCAGGCTTGGGCGAGCGGATCCTCTGGGTGACAGCTATAACTACAAGGATTTCATTTCCTACGTCAGGGATGCCGAGCAGCTCGGTTTCGAAAGCATATTCCTGGTCGAGCATCACTTCACGGGCGGCGGGCAGGTTTCCGCCTCGCTGAATCTGCTTTCGTATCTTGCCGCATGCACTACGCGGATGCGCCTGGGGACTGCCGTCGTGGTGCTGCCCTGGCACAACCCGGTCCTGCTGGCGGAGCAGGTGGCGACGCTCGACGTGCTGTCCGGCGGGCGCGTGGACTTCGGCGTAGGGCGTGGTTATCGAAAGGTCGAGTTCGAACAATTCTGTATTCCGATGGAGGAAGCGCAGGAGCGCCACAGCGAATGCCTCGAGATCGTCCTTAAGGCCTGGACCACGCCCGGGCGGTTTTCCCATCGAGGCAAGCGCTGGCAATACCAGGACATCGTGGTCGAGCCGGCGCCGCTGCAGCAGCCGCATCCGCCGATATGGATGGCTGCGGGCACGCCGGGCGGGATCAGCTACGTGGCCGGCAGCAACTACAACCTTCTGCTCGACCAGCTCGCCTCGCTGGACCAGGTAGCCGAGCGCGTGCGCATCTATCTCGACGGTCTTGCCGCCAAGGGACGCGAGCGGGACGCGGGACGCGTCGGCGTGACCCGTGGCCTGCACATCGTTACCACCGAAGAGGAGCGGAAAAAGGCCCTGGAACGGCGGCGTGAGGTCGTGAAGAACATCGGGGACATCGCCCGCCGGCCCGGCGCCGACGCCCCTTCTTACGCTGAGATGGTCGCGGCAGACGACGCGGCTCTGATCGGCACGCCGGAAGAAATCATCGAAAAGCTGCGGCAGCTCGCGGCGCGCGGGGTCGAGTACGTGTTGTTGTCGAACGCCACGGCGACGCGCAAGACGCTCGAAGTTTTCGCCACGGAGATCATGCCTCACGTAGCGCAAGCGTCCGCGCACGCCGCGGCGGACAAGACCATTGCCGCGAGTTGAGGTCACGAGCCAGCAGATGGGGCGGCATTTCGTGCTCAATCTCTCGCGATCCCCTAACGTGCTTTAGGCCGAGGGCTCTACCTCAGTCCTACGCTCGATCAAATTAAGTATCATGCCGGCCAGGGGATATCCCCTTATACTCTTCTAAGGGCCCATTTCTCAGCGGGAGGAGCAATGAAAACGACGGCGGTTGGGCAGATAGCATTGGTGGTGCTCGTCCTCGGTTGTTCCGCTGGTTGGGCGCAGAACGTGAAGATCACGCCTTTGGGCTCGCACGCGGGTGAATTGTGCGATCGCGACCGCGCCACGATCTTCGAGGACCCGACGGGCGTGCGCATACTCTACGATGCCGGCCACTCGGTGACCGGCGGTGACGATCCGCGACTCGGCAACGTGCACGTCGTGCTGTTGAGCCACGCCCACGGCGATCATATGGGTGAGCGCAAGATGAAGGCGCTCGAGGCGGGAACTTGCGAGAAGCCGGAGACGATATCCGCCGCTCCCAACTCGACGACCGCCGAGATCGCGGCGGCCAAGAACGCCGCCATCACCATGATTGCCCCGATGGCGGCCTTCATCGGCAAGAAGATCGAGAATATTACGGGCAAACCGACCGGCGCCTGCGCCCAGACCGCTGGAGAACTCGTAGTCCCGTTCGCCGCTGCGTGCAACGCCGCGGTGCAGCTCGGCGGCACCCGCACGTTCAAGACCGCCGGCACGGCGCGCGGCGTGGAGATCACGACCGTACCCGCTTCGCACGACAGCACCGTCGCACGCGCGCTGCTCTCGGAGCCGGAAAGGAAGAACCTCGAAGCGGACAACGTGAGCATCAGCCTGGGGCCGCCGAGCGGCTACGTCATACATTTCACCAACGGCCTCAAGGTCTATCTGTCGGGCGACACCGGCATACACGCCGAGATGAAGACCGTGGTCAGCGACTTTCACAAGGCGAACCTGGTGATGATGAACCTCGGTCCGAACGCGGTAACCGGGCTCTCCGCTGCCTATGCGATCAACGACCTGGTACGGCCTGCTGCCGTCATCGCGACGCACGTCAACGAAGGCGCGACGGCCGACGGCAAGTTGAAACCGACCTCGCGCACCGCCGCGTTCATGAAGCTGGTAAAGGGCCGGCCGGTGTATCTGGCGTTGAGCGGCAAGACGATGGAGTTCGACGGCAGCGCGAAGTGCGTCGCTGGGTGCTAGAAAGAGAATAGTGACGAGTGATGAGTGAACGGCGTGACACTGCGCGCATTGCCGCTGCTCTCCTATCGCTCATCTTTTGTCGCTGCTACACCCCTGTGGAGAATGACATGCAAACTTCGAATCGTATTTTTCTGAATCCCGTGCGCCTTACGCTGTTCGCCGCTTGGGCGCTCGGCAGCTCCATTGCGGCAGCTCAGGCGCCTGCCCAGGCACCGGCCCAGCAATGGCACGTGCCCCTGCAGAAGGAGGGCGCCACCGTAAAGCTATCCGAGCACGTCTACCTGATACCCGATTTCAAAGTCGGGATGGTGCCCAACGTCGGCATCATCGTCGGCCAGAAGGCGACGCTCGTGGTCGATCCTGGCATGGGCTTGCCCAACGGCCAGGTCGTGCTGCGCGAAGTGCAGAAGGTGAGCAAGGGTAGCGAGATCTACATCGTCAATACACATTTCCATCCCGAGCACAGCACCGGCGAAGTCGCTTTTCCCCCCAGCGCCAAGGTCCTGCGCGCGGCCGCTCAACAACAGGACGTCGAGGAAATGGGCATGAAGTGGGTTGCGACGTTCGCCAGCCGGTCCCCGGAGATCGCGGCCATCCTCAAGGACGCGACGTTCCGCAAGCCGGCCGAAATCTTCGAGAAGGAAAAAGTGCTCGACCTGGGCGGCGTGCGGGTGCGGATCATCCGTCTCGGTCCCGGGCACACGCGCGGCGACACCGTGGCCTTCGTCGAGGGCGACGGAGTGCTCTTTTCCGGCGACCTGGCGATGAAAGGACTGTTTCCGGCGTTCGCGACGCCGCAGTCGCGCAGCGATACCTGGATCACAAGCCTGGACGAGCTGGAGCGCCTGAAGCCGCGCATCGTTGTGGGGGCGCACTATGATGTCACCGACGCTTCCACGATAGCGGCCTACCGGAGCTACCTCACGGCCCTGCGCGCACGCGTGGGCGAACTGAAGAAGCAGGGCAAGTCGGCGGACGAGACTGCCGAGCAACTGCGAGGGGAGTTCAAGGACAAGTATCCGGACTGGGCCCAACCGATACGGACCCACACCGCAGCGACGCGGATCTACGAAGAGCTGCCCTAGCTTGCTCTCTCGCGGTTCTGGCAGGCATCTGAATGGGGAGCCTGGCGGACCGCCACGATCGGATTTCGAGATTACGTCTGGAAAGCGGCTACAAATCGTTTCAAAAACGGCATACGGACAGGATGAACGGGATGAACAGGATAAGAGCGCGGTTACACCATCCTGTACATCCTGTTAATCCTGTCAATTTTTGATTTTGACCAGCGTCCTCAACATTCTTGAAATAGCTTCTACTCATGTTCAGTCTTGCGGGAAAAGTCGCGCTGGTCACGGGTTCGACCAAAGGCATCGGCAAGTCCATTGCCGAGCAGATGGCGAACGCCGGCGCCAAGGTTGTGATCTCCAGCCGCAAGGCCGATGCGTGTGAGGCGGTGCGCGCGGAGTTCGCCGCGCGCGGCCAGGACGCGATCGCGGTGCCGTCCAATGTCGGCCGCAAGGAGGATCTCACGAATCTGGTGGACGCGGTCATGGCGAAATGGGGCCGGATCGATATCCTGGTCTGCAACGCAGCGACGAACCCGGTGTACGGTCCGATGGCCAACGTATCGGACGACGCGTTCGACAAGATCATGCTGACGAACGTCAAAAGCGTGTTCTGGCTCGCCAACATGGTGCTGCCGCAAATGGCCGATCGGAAAGAGGGGGTGATGATCATCATCTCGAGCATCGGTGCGTTGCGGGGCAGCAGCCACCTCGGCCTCTACGGGACATCCAAGGCTGCCGAAGCCGGGCTGTGCCGCGCGCTCGCCTGCGAGTGGGGGCCGAAGGGGATACGCGTGAACGCAATCGCGCCTGGACTGATACGCACCGACTTCGCACGCGCGTTGTGGGAGGACGACACCAAGCGCAAAACCCGTGAAGGGCAGACCCCGCTGCGCCGTATCGGCGACCCGAAGGATATCGGCGGTGTCGCGGTGTTTCTGGCGTCCGAGGCGGCCTCGTTCGTCACCGGGCAGCTCATCGTCGCCGATGGCGGCGTCACCATTGTCGGAGAACGCGGCTGAACGCCGAAGTGCGTGATGCAAGAGATTGAGCCCGGCACCGACTCACTTGCGAAGAATGTGTTTCTCCTCAGCCTTGCGCGGGATCGAATGAACATCAGCCACGTATGAAATCAGTTCTTATCATCTGTCACCTATCATCCCGATGAAGATAACCAAAGTCGAAACGCTCGTCGTCAACATGCCGATGATCATCGAGGGATCGGTGGTCCCGCAGCAGGGCGGGAAGCCGCGTACCAGCATGGATACGCTGCTCGTGCGCGTGGATACCGACGAAGGGGTGAGCGGGTGGGGCGAGGGATTCGGGCACCGCATCTATACCGCCACGAAGGCGGCGCTCGACAGCTTCATCGGCCCGATGTGTATCGGACGCGACCCGACTGCGATCGCGTACCTCATGGACGAGCTGCAGCGCGGCCTCGCCGGCGTCGGCCGCAACGGCCCCGCGATGTATGCGCTCTCCGCGATCGACATCGCTTTGTGGGACATTGCCGGCAAGATCGCCGGGCTGCCGCTCTATCGCCTGCTGGGCGGCGCCGCGTCAGGGAGCTGCCCGCGTACGCGAGCCTGCTGCGCTACGGGGAGCCGCGCGCGGTGGTCCAGTATCTGGAGCGCGCATTGAAGCGCGGCTACCGCTATATCAAGCTGCACGAGATCACCGTGGCGCCGATCAAGGCGGCGCGCGACGCCGCCGGCCCGGAGGTCCCGATCATGGTGGACTGCAACTGCCCGTGGACGGTCGGGGAGGCGGTAGCGATGGCGCGCAAGCTCGCGCCGCTCAACCTCAAATGGCTGGAGGAGCCGGTGTGGCCGCCGGAGGACCATACGGGCCTCGCGCGCGTGCAGACGCAGGGCGGCATTCCCACCGCAGCCGGCGAGAACGCAATGCTGCCCGAGTTCAAGAGCATGCTCGAGCACGGCGCGATCACCTACGCGCAGCCGAGCATCACCAAGGTGGGCGGTGTCACGCAGATGCGCAAGGTGATGGCGCTCGCGGAGGCGCACGGTGTCGCCGTCGTGCCGCATTCCGCGTACTTCGGCCCGGGCCTGATCGCGTCGATCCATTGCATCGCTGCCATGCCGAAGGGGGGACTGGTGGAGCGTTACGATGCCGATTTCGCGGTGAACCCACTGCACGAGGCGATCATGCCGACGATGACGGGCCACCTGCGCGTGCCGCAGGGCCCCGGGCTGGGCATCGATCCGGATCCGGCGGTGATCGAGAAGCTGCGCGTACGCTGACAAGTGGAAACAATATCGAACCGCCAAGGCGCAAGCCTGTCCTGAGCTTGTCGAAGGGCCCGCCAAGGCATTCTGAGGAGAGATATTGGGGTGAGCGCCAAAGAAAGTCCGGGATTGCCGGCCATGAGTTGGGTATTGCTGCGCGTGGGCGCGGGCGCCTTCGGCGGGCTGGGCTCGACGCTTTCGATGCTACAACGGCACCTGGTCGATCAGCGGCACTGGCTCAAGGAAAGCGACATCAGCGAGGCGCTGGCGATCACGCAGGCCTTGCCGGGCTCCACCGGAATACAGGTAGTCGCCTATCTCGGGTCGCGGCTGCGCGGATGGCTGGGAGCGATCGTTGCGGTAACGGCATACATCGCGCCGGCCGCCATGCTGATGGTGGTGGCGGCTGCCGCCACGCTGGCTTTGCCCGACCGCCCGTGGGTCAACGGAGCGCTGGCCGGCGTGCAGGTCGGAGTGGTCGGGCTCCTCGCGGCTTCGATGTGGCGGCTGTCGCGCAGCGCGGCGAAGGGCCGCGTGCTGAAGGCCGTGTTGTTGGCGGGCTGCGTGCTCGGGTTCTTCGTTCCCGCCCTCATTGTGGTGGTCGGCGCGGGGTTGGTCGGCGCGCTCGTTGCCGCGGAGCGCAGCGATGGTTGAGCTGTTTCTGCGCTTTCTCGTGGTCGGCGCCACCGCGTTCGGCGGGGGCGGGACGGCGCTGCCGCTGGTGGAGCGCATCACGGTCGCCGAAACGGGCTGGCTCACACCGCAGCAGTTCGCCGTCGGCGTGGGATTCGCGTACGCGACGCCCGGGCCGATCCTGATCCTGGCTGCGTTTGTCGGCTATCACGTGGCGGGTATCGCCGGCGCGCTGGTCGGTACCGTCGGCGTGTTTGCCGTTCCCGTGATCCTCGCGGCCGGGTCCGCGGGCGATGGTGGCGCAATTGAATCGCCACGCGCGGTTCCGGGGGTTCGGGCGCTTTGCCGCCGCCGCGGCGGTCGGGCTTCTGGCCGTTACGCTCGTCACCCTGGCGCGCCCGGTGTTCGAGTTGCATCCGGGGTTGCTCGCGGGAGCGGCATTGGTCTTCGGCGCCGAGCGCTACGGCTTTTCTCCGGTGCTGCTGCTGGTGATCGCTGCCAGCCTGGGCGCGGCAGCCGGCGGGGCCGGCTTTTGAGGGATGAGGAATGAGGGAGGGAGAAACGCGGACGGCTTGCTACCAGTCACGAGTCACCAGTCACGAGTCACGCTTTCTGCGTAAAGATGGTCAAGGCCGCGAACCTATCGAGCGACTGACCGGAGTCGCCGCTACGACTGCGGCGATTTCCCGCGCAACCGCCGCGAGCGCGCGACTGTAGGCCGCGGCAATACCCGCGGGGCCGCCTTCCGGCACGCGCTCTTCGATCACTGAGCGGCCGGCGCGCGCCTCGCCCGTGGCGGGACGCACGCTCCACAGCGCGTCGACAGTCACGCCCGTGCCCATCACCGCTTCGAACCTCTGCACGTCCACGGATACTCGCAGGTCGGGCGGAAGGCCGGGCATGACGCCTGCCGCGACCGAGTAGCCGGACCCGAGCTGTGCCGAGAGATCTCCCGCGATGACGCGCGGGATCGCCTCCTGCAACGGCTCCGCCCAGCGGTGGAAATCGAAGATTTCGACGTTGTTCGACGCGACGCGGGCGACCATCTGCGGCCGGTCAACGATACCGGGGATAGCGACGCGCGACACCGATACGCGCACAGGCGCTCCCGCCGGGCGCGCGGCCGCATTTTCCGAGCGGGCCGGCTCCGCTTCCACGCTCAGCATGTAGAAGTTCGTCTTCGGGGAAGGGCCGGTCACCCCGCAACCGGCGAGCGCGATCAGCGCCAGGCAGGCGCGACCCAGTGACAAATCCATGCCATGACGGGTTCGATCTGCGAGGTTCATTGCTTCTCCCGCTTGCCACGCAGCAGCGACTCGGGGTGGCGTTCCAGATAGTCCGCGAGGTCGCGCACGGCTTGCGCCGCGCGGCTCACGTCGCGCAGCGTGGTGCGCAAATCGCCTTGCAGCGGGGCGTCCTCCGCGAGCAGGCCCTGCGCCCTGATCGAGCGTCGCGCGCGCTTCCTCGAGCGTCGCCCGCAACTCCGGCGCAAGCTCGGTGTGCATCCGCGTGACGAGCGTGTTCACTTCCTTCAGCGTGACGTCCAGCGAAGCGACAGCCTTGCGGAAATCCGCGGCCACTTCGGCGAACGGAACCTTCTCCAGTGCCTTCGCCACGTTGGTCACCGCCGTCTGCAGCTCCTCGAATCCGCCGGGCACGGTGGGAATCTCGAGGGGAGCCTTGGTGCGGTCGATCCTGACCTTCGGCTCCTTGGGGAAGAAATTGAGCGAGACGTAGCCCTGCCCGGTGAGCAGGTTTCCGGTGCGCAGTCTGCGCGCGCAGCCCGCGGTCCACGAAGCGCTGCAGCGATTCCGCGCGCCGGCCCGGGTCGTAGGCCGGCCCGCGCTCGCGGAATCGCGCGGAGAGGCGCTCCGGATAGATGGTGATCTCCACGGCCGGGCGCATCGTGCCTTGCGCGCGGTTGTAATCGAGCTTGATGCTGGTGACTTCGCCGATCTCCACGCCGAGGAAATCCACCGGCGATCCCACGGTGAGACCGCGCACCGAATGGTTGAAGTACAGGATATAAGTGTCCTTGACCGTGTAGAGCTGCTTCATCGCGGCATCGCGGTTCGGGTGCAGGGTGAAGTCCGCATCCGGTTGGGCCGGCGCCGCGGCGGGCGCGTCCGGCGGCGCCTCGAAGGCTATGCCGCCGATCACGATGGCGGTGAGAGACTCGGTTTCCAGCCGGAAGCCGCCCGAGTCCAGGGCGACCTCAACGCCGCTCACGTCCCAGAAGCGCGTCGCGGCGGTTACGTAGCGATCGTAAGGCGCGTTAACGAAGACCCGGACAACCACGCCTTTTCCGTTCGGGTCGAGCTCGGTCGACACTGTTTTGCCGACGCGCACGCGCCGGAAATAGACGGGCGTGCCGACGTCCACCGATCCCAGATCCGCGGCGCGCAGGATGAATTGACGGCCGGGATCATCGGCTGTTGTGGCGGGAGGATTCTCCAGGCCGGCGAAAGTGCGTCGACTGTCGCTCGACTTGCCGGGATCCATGGCGATGTGCGCGCCGGTCAGTATGGTTCCCAGACCGAGCGCCAGGCCGCCGGTGATGCGCGGCCGCACGACCCAGAACCGGGTATCCTCGACGATCAGATGCTTCGCCTTGGGCGTGATCTCGGCCTTGACCAGGACGTCCCGCTCCGCCGTGAGCTCGATCGACTTCACGATGCCGATGTCGATGTCCTTGTATTTGATCCGCGTCCTGTTGGCTTCTAGGCCCTCACCCGATTTGAAGGTGATCTCGATCGAGGTGCCGAGGTTGAGCACGGTGTGGATCACGAGCCAAGCGCCGATGCCGACCGCGAGGACGTGGCACTATCCAGACGAGCGGCGCCCAGCGCGACTTGCGGCTGTCGGCGGTCGCTTCCGGGATGTCCGCGTCCGGCAGTGGCTCGGGTATCTCAGCCATGGCGCATCGCGTAGCGAACCGCTGACCGGATGTTCCGCGTCCCAAAGCAGCCGCGGATCGAAGCTGCGGGAAGCCAGTATCGTCAACACGACGACGGCGCCGAACGCGACGGCGGCCGGCCCCACCGTAACCGTGGCGAAGGGAGGGAACTGCACCAGGCCGACGAGCAGCGCGCCGACGTAGATATCCACCATGGACCAGCGGCCGATGTAATCAATCACACGGTAAAGGCGTGTGCGTTGCTGCGCATCCGCGTTCGCGCCGTTGTGTACGTTCATGAGCAACCAGGTAAGGGCGAAGAGCTTGACGAGGGGCACGCCGAAGCTCGCGATGATGATCACCAGCGCCAGCGGCCACGCGCCCTGCGACCAGAGACGTACCGCCCCGCCCAGTATGGTGTCGCGGGTTTCCTCGAGGATCGACCCGGTTTCGAGCACCGGCAAGACGTTGGCAGGGATGTACAGCACGTAGGCCGCCATCAGCAGCGCCCAGGTGCGGGCGATGCTGTTCGGCTTGCGCGAGTGCAAGGCAGTTCCGCAGCGCGCGCAAGACGGAGTGGGCGCCTCGCGGCGCCGCGCGATCGTTTAGCAGCCCGCAGACGTGACACAGCAGCAGCCCTGCTTCTGCGGCCATGACGCTCACGCTTTACTCCCGGCGGCGCGCACCCACAGGGCGCGTGCATCGAAGATCGAGTCCGTCGCCGCGAACAGCACCATGACCGCGCAGATGGCCCAGAATCCCGGCTCGATCTCGAGCTCGGCGATTTGCCCCAGCCGATGGATGGACACCACCGCGGCGAGCACAAACACTTCCACCATGCTCCAGATCTTGACCGAGGCAAGGATCTGCGACACGAGGGCGAGCCCCCGCGGGACGCGGCCGAAGCGCAGCGGCACCAGCATGTAGAGCCGGCCTAGAATCTCCAGACCCGGCATCAGGATGAGCGTCATGAACACCAGGATGCCGACGACGGTAAAGCCGGCGTTATGGAGCGCCTCAACCATCCCGAGCAGCGTCGCGGCGACATGTCGCCCTTGCAATTCGAGCGACATGACCGGAAAGATATTTGCGATGGCGAATGCAATCGCCGCCGCGAGCGTGAGTGCGAGCGTGCTGTCGAGCGCATGCGGCACGGTACGGTAGAGGAACGCGCCGCAGCGCCGGCAGGACACCGTGCACGCCTCCACGTATTCCGGCTCGCGCTGCACGAGGTCGCATTCCGGACAGGCGGTCAACCTGGAATCCATGGCAAGATGAGAGGATACGCCGATCATGCTCCCCTCATATTTTCTGTCGGCCGGGGGCTGGTACGGATGTCCTGCAACAGCCCGGTAGGAGCTTCGTGCCCGCTTGTGCGATATGCCATTGGGAAATCGGGACCGGCGGGCTGCAGATCCCGCGCCTGACTATTGGATCGGCGGCCCGGCCCAAAGTTCAGGTCGGGACGCCCGCTTCCGCGATGTAAAAAGACGGCGGGCGACGCTCCCTGTGTTCTGGGCGCCCGCGCCGCGGAGGTTAGCCTATTTTCGTACGAACTTCCGCACCGTCATCCCGGCCTGGGTCTCTGCCCAGTAAACGTTGCCCTGGGCATCCGCCGCCACGCCCTCCCCCACGATGTGACCCTCGGGGCCTGTCCCTAGGCCGGGGATAAAGGCTTTGACCGCGCCGTCTTTCACGCTGCCGATCCGGACGCCGCGCTTGAAGCCCGGATTGTTCTTCTCGGTCGAGGCATGATCGGCGACGTAGATCGTGTCGTTCGCGTCGATGTAGATCCCACTCGGCCGGCCGAACTGCTTCCACTCTTCCAGGAATTTTCCGTCCTGGTCGAAGATCTGGATGCGGTTGTTGGAGCGGTCACCGACGAACAGCCGTCCGCGGGAATCCAGCGCGATGGCGTGGGGCGTGTCGAATTCTCCCAGGCCCATGCCTTTCCTGCCCCAGGCTTTGATGAACTTGCCGTCCTTCGAGAACTTCACGATGCGAGCGTTGGATTCTCCGCCATGCCCGTCGGCGACGAAGATATCGCCGTTCGGGGCGGTCGCGACGTCGGACGGCATGTTGAAGGCGTCGGGGCCGTCCCCGGCGACTCCCGGCTTGCCGAGGGTCAACAGGACCTTGCCGTCCTGGTTGAACTTGACGACCACGTGGCCCTTCCCGTCCTTGCCCTGCGCGTCGGTGATCCACACGTTTCCATCGCGGTCCACATGAATGCCGTGCGGAAACACGAACATGCCTGCGCCGAAGCTTTTCAGAAACTTGCCGGCCGGATCGAGCTTGACGACGGGCGCGACGTTCGAGCCCAGGCAAGTAATACCTCCGCAGCGCTCGAATACCCAGATGTTCCCATCGCGATCGATATCGATCGCGCTCGTCGCCCCCCACTTCCTGCCGTCGGGGAATCTCGCCCAGCCGTCTTCTTTGTACGGGGTCTCCTGGGCGTAGGCAGCGGTAGAGATGGTCAGCGTGAGCGCTGCAAGGAAGTTGAATGCCGTTCGATATAAGTGCGTCATCGTTGTCCCCTTTGTCCAGTCGGAGCCCGCTCTGGACCCTGCCGGTGCGTTCGCAGAGCGCCGCGATCAGGCCACTACTGCGCTCTCCTGCATCGCGCGGACCGATTCGCGTATCCACTGCCCTACCGCCTGCGGGCTCTGTTGCGGCGGCATCAAGGGCGACAACGTCGCCTTCGGCATGAGCTCCCGCAGTGCGTGCGCGGCCGAAGTGGCGTGCGAAGCATCGTCGCCTGACATGATGTGCGCGGGAATGTTCATCGCCAGCAGTTGCTCGGAATTCGCACCGGACGGCGTCGTGTCGTTGAACAGCGTCCTGCGCGATTGCTCGACGAGCGCGACGTAGCGGTCGCGGTCCTGTTTCACGAACGCTTCGGCAAACGCCGGGTCGGTCGCAATGACCGACGTCCACGGGCCGCCGTCGGGATCGCCAGCCCAGAACGCCTTCAACTGCTTCGCGCGCTCGGCTGCGGCAGCAAGTCCGTTCTTGCGCACGAACGCGGCGTGGCTGTCGAATTTCTCATGCCCCTTTTTCATCCAGCGGTAACCGCCGACCGGCCAGTGCAGCAGCAGACCGAGACAGCGGTCAGGATAGTCGCGGCCGAATGCCGTCGCTACCGAAACGCCCATACAGCCGCCCAGGATGAACGCGCGTTTGACTCCGACGTGGTCGAGCATCGCTGCCGCGTGGCGCGTATACAGCTCCCAGGTCAGGGGTTCGATGCGCCCGCCGGATTCCCCGGCCTCGCGGCGGTCGTAAGCGATGACCTTGAATTCGTCCGCCAGCGACTGCAGGGGATTCAACGGCTTCCATGTCGCGTTACCCGCGGCCCCGAACTTGGCCATGGTGGAGTCGAACCCGCCGGGCGCGAGCATCAAGAGCGGAATGCCGTTACCGGTTACCTGGTAGTGCGTTTTGATTTTGTCGATTTCGGCGAAAGGCATGGCAGGCTTCCTTTGGTGACTGGTGAGGCGTGACTGGTGGATCGTGACTGGTGACTCGCGGATCGTGAGTCGTTAATCGTGAATCGTGAGCCGACTCGGTGTCAAGAGACTGCAATCTCAAGAATCACTGCGTCACTTCGCCGGTCGCGGCAGCGACTTCCAGGCGGACCCGAGCAGGACAAAACTGGCTACGGTGATGGCGATCGGCGGTTCAGCCAGTTGTTCCGTCACCCATCAGTCGTCAGCCGTCACTCTTTGTCTCACTTGACCATCCCGAGCTCGGTGAGCATCCTGCGCTCCAGCTCGTAATCCCGTACCAGCAACTCGCGCGTGGGCTGCGATTTCCTGAAATCCGCCTCCAGCGCGTCCGCTTCGAGCATGCTCTTCCAGGCAGGATGGTTGAAGGTGCGCTCGAGCAAGTCTTCCCAATAAGCCACCTGCGCGGGCGCCAGTCCTTTGGGACCCATGATCGCCGTCCAGTTGCCCATCATGACGTCGTACCCCTGGTCTCTGAAAGTCGGCACGTTGGGCAGCGTTGCCGAACGCTCGGCAGTGGCAACGCCCAGGATGCGCATGGTGCCGGCTTTATGATGCGGAACCAGCGCGTCGACCGACGATGACATCACCTCGATATGTCCGCCGAGCAGGTTTGTGACCGATTCGTTGGAGCCGCTGAAGGTAACGATCTTGAGCTTGCGCGGGTCGGCGCCGGCCAACTTGGCGAGCTGCACCACCATCATGTGGGAAGGCCCGCCGCGCGTGCTGCCGACCGAGGTGGTGATCGATTGCGGATCGGCCTTCAGCCGCTCGGCGAGATCTTTGACGTTCCTGATGGGCGAGTCTGCCCGCACCGCCATTGCATTCGGCTCGTTGGCCACCACAGCGAGCGGCGTCAACTCGGTGTGGTGGAGCGGGCTGCGGCCGAGAATGTGATTGGTCAGCAATCCCTTGCGCACCACGGCGATGTAGTGCCCGTCCCCGGCGTGCTGGGCCACATAGGTGTAAGCCAGCGCACCGCCGCCGCCGGGCTTGTTGAGCACGTTGACGTTCTCCAGCCACTTGCTGTCCCGCCAGATCTTCTGGATCAAGCGCGCCGTTTTGTCGTTGCCGCCGCCCGGCGATGAAAGCACCACGAATTCGACGGGCTTGTCGGGCTTCCACGCCGTTTGCGCCGCACACGGCACCGCAGCAGCGATGACCACAGCTGTCAGCAACGGGCCGCCTGAATGGGCTACTCTCCGCAGCAGTCTCATCTGCATCATGATAACGCGCCAATGGAATCGTTGAACGTCATTGAAATTGCGTTCGGCGCGTTCGTCGTCGTGCTGGCCTACGCCGTGCGCGGCACCGCCGGTTTCGGTGGGCAGGCGGTTGCTGTCCCGTTGCTCGCTCTCATCCTGCCGCTACAGGTCGTGTTGTCTTCGGTGGTGGTGCTCACGGTGATATCGGCGGCCGGGCACTTGGTGCGCGATCGGTCCAGCATCGACTGGGGCGAGATCCGGCGTCTGCTTCCTTACTCGGCCATCGGGGTTCTGGCGGGGCTCTATCTGTTGGAGCAACTGGATATCCGCGTGTTGATTCGCGCGTTCGGGGTTTTCGTGATCCTGTACGCGTGCTACATGCTGGCGACGGCTTCACGCCCGGTACGGATCCCGCAGCGGGCGTTGTACCCGGCGGGCGCGGTGTTGAGCACGCTGGCTGGCGCGACGGGGGCCTTGTTCGGCGCTGCGGCAGGCCCGCTCTATGTCATCTATCTCAGCGCGCGGCAAATGGAGAAAGACACGTTTCGCGTGACCATCACCGCGATATTGACGATCCAGGGGATCCTGCGCATCGGTGGCTACGCCCGGCTCGGATTCTTCGACTCCACCACCCTGATCCTGGTGGCCGCGGGATTTCCGCTGATGCTGCTCGGTGCGAGCATCGGCAACTGGCTCGCCGGCCGCCTCGATCAGCGCTGGTTCAATCTGGGCATCAGCCTGCTGCTCCTGGTGAGCGGCGCGGCCTTGCTGTTCAAGTAGGGTAGGGGAGGGGTTTCGGGCTATCATGACAGCATAAATCGCCGGTGCTTTCGCGAGGCGATGAAAGGGGGGTATGAAGACATTCGCGGCACTTTCAATGCTGCCACTCGCGTTCGCGCTGACGGCAGGAACACCTGCAAGCGCAGAGGGGCCTCCGGCTTGGGCATATCCGGTGAATCCTCCGGATTTGAAGCCTTCACCTGACGATGGCACCGTGAGGAGCGTCCCGGGCAGCAGCGCCGGCTACACGGTCACGCAACTGCGCGATCGATTCGTGTCGCCGATCTGGCATCCGGGTGACATTCCCTCCCAGCCCGAAGTCGTCGCGCACGGCAGGAAACCCGATGTGTTCGCTTGCGGCTTTTGTCATCGGGCGGATGGGCCCGGCGGCCCGGAAAATGCGAATCTCACGGGCCTTCCTGCGACCTATATCGTGCAACAGATGGCCGACTTCAAGAGTGGCGCCAGGAAGAGCTCGGTGCCAGAGCGGGGGCCGCCAACGCTGAAGGCGTCGTTGGCCAAAGCCGTCACGGACGCCGAGGTGGAAGCTGCCGCGGCATACTTTTCGTCGGTGAAGTCCAGATCGATCGTCAGCGTCGTCGAAGCCGACACGGTTCCCAAGACCTATGTGACCGGATGGCATCTGGCTGTGATGAAGACGGGCGAGAAGGAGCCCATCGGCCAGCGCATCATCGAGGTCCCGGAAAATCTGGAGCAGTTCGAGTACCCGGGACACACGAGCCCGATTCATCGCCTACGTTCCACCGGGCAGCATCAAGAAAGGCCAGGCGCTGGCTGCCACCGGGGGCGGGGGCAAGACGCTTCAGTGCGCAACCTGTCACGGCCCCGACCTGAAAGGACTCGGGCCCATACCCGGGATTGCCGGGCGCTCGCCGAGCTACATCGTGCGCCAGCTCTACGATTTCAAGCACGGCACCCGGGCGGGGATGGCAAGCGCCCTCATGAAGACCTCCGTTGAAAAACTCTCCGCCGAAGACATGATTTCGCTCGCTGCGTACGCAGCTTCTCTAACGCCATGAACCGCTGGCTTCCACACATTTTCAACAGAAACGCGGTATGAGCCATGCCCGTGCAATAGCGCTTCTGGTAATCGCCGCGATCGGCATCGCGCCGGCGATAGTCTTCGCGCAGGCCTATCCGACCCGCGGTATCCGCATGGTTGTCGGCTTTCCCCCGGGCGGCTTCACCGACATCCTCGCGCGCCAGATCGGCGATCGCCTCGCGCCAGTCATGGGCCAGCAGATCATTATCGACAACCGCTCCGGGAATGCGGGCATCATCGGCGCGGACATCGTTGCGAAGGCGAAGCCCGACGGCTATACGCTCCTCATGGGGCACAACAACTCCAACGCGGTAGCGCCGTCACTGTACGCGAAACTTCCCTACGACGCGCGCAAGGACTTCGCCCCGATCGCGCGGACGGGGTCGGTAGCGACGGTGCTGGTCGTGCATCCGTCGGTGCCGGCGCGGACGGTCAAGGAATTCATCGCGGTCGCGGGCAGGACCAAAGGGCAATTGCGGGTAGCCTCCTCGGGCGTAGGCAGCACGCAGCATCTGGCAATCGAGCGATTCAAGCTCGCGACGGGCACTCAGTTGTTGCATGTCCCCTACAAGGGCAGCGGCCCGGCGGTCATCGACTTGATCGGCGGCCACGTGGACGCCAATTTCGACGGGATCGGCGTGGTCCTTCCGTACATCCGGTCAGGCAAGCTCCGCGCCTTGGGCGTGGGTACGCTGGAGCGCGTCCCGCAGTTGCCGGAAGTCCCGACGATCCACGAGCAGGGACTGGCGGGCTTCGAGAGCGGATCGTGGTTCGGCGTGTTCGCCCCGGCGGGCACGCCGCGCGAAGTCATCGAGCGATGGTCCTCAGCGCTGCGCGGCCTGCTCGCGCAGCCGGATTTTGCCGACCGCATCGTGGCGCTCGGCGGCCAGCTCGCGAAGCCGAACACCCCCGATGAATTCGCCGCGTTCATCGAGCGCGAAATCGAGCGCTGGGGAAAAATCGTCCGCGCCGCGAACGTCCGGCTGGAATGAGGATCTCGTCATTTCCTTTAATGACCCGATAGTCGTCGGAAACCGGGACGGTCTGCGCGTGACCGATCGAGCGTGACCGATGCGGCGTGATTGACGGACCATAGCTCCGATCCCCCCAAGCAATAATGAAGATGTTTGCTCTCACGGTGCTCTGTTGATGCCGTGCGTGGCCTTCGCGCAGCCGCGAGCTGCCGATCCGGACACGGCTGTTTATCCCAGCCAGCCGGTCCGCCTGATCGCTACGAATCTCCCGGGCGGCGCCGCCGATCTTGTCGCGCGCGGCTCATTGCCCTGAAGCTCGGCGAATCGCTCAAGCAGCAGTTCGTGGTGGACTATCCGCCGGCCATCAGGACCGCCGGCACGGAGATGGGACCTACGCCTGAGCTACTCCAGCGTGATCCCCGCTGTCTTGATGACTCTCGCCCACTTTTCCGTTTCGCTTCTCAGGAAGGCGGCGAGTTCTTCGGACGAGCCGCCGACGGTTGCCGCGCCCTGCGCCGCGAGTCGGTCCCTGACGTCCGGCGACTGCAGCGCTTTCGACATGCCGGCGTTGAGCCGCGACAGGACGTCCCTCGGCGTAGCGGCGGGCGCGAAGATGCCGTACCAGTTGTCGGCGTTGACCGATGGATAGCCGGCTTCCGCCGAAGTCGGCAGGTCGGGGAGGGACGGGCTGCGTGCGCCACTCGCGAGGATGATCGGCCGCAGCTTCGCGCTGCGGATATGCGGCAGCAGAATGGGCAGATCCCAGAAGCCGAGGTGCGTGTGTCCGCCCAGCATGTCTGTTACCGCCGGCGCAGCCCCCTTGTAGGGAACGTGCGTCAGGCGGATGCCGGTCGCAATCCTGAGCGACTCCGCGGCGAGATGCGGCATGCTGCCGTTGCCGGATGAGCAATAGAGCAGCTCGCCAGGGCGCGCTTTGCCGAGCGCGACGAGCTCTTTCAACGTTCTGGCGGGCAGGGACGGATGAACGGCCAGCGCCTCGGGAACCCTCACCGCGATCGTGATTGGCGCGAAGTCCGCCATCGCGTTGTAGGGCATTTGGCGCACGAGCGAAGGACTGATCGCCATGGCACCCGCGCTCGCGAGGTAGGTCGTGTAGCCGTCGGCAGGAGACTTGGCGACGATCTCGCCGGCGATCAGGCCACCCGCGCCAGCGCGATTGTCGACGATGACTTGCTGGCCGACCAGCTCCGAGAGCTTTTGTCCCATCGTACGCGCGAAGATGTCCGCGGGGCCACCGGCCGGAAAGCCAACGACGACCCGGATCGGCTTTGCTGGAAACGATTGCGCCGCAGCGGTTGCGGCGGCGACTCCGGCTGCGGTCAGCGCCGCCAGTATCGCGAGCCGGGACCAGCGGGTGATTACTGGCATTGATAGCTGGTAGCCAGAGCCATGTCACCACCGGTATAGCGGAGCGTCTTGGGATAGGGACACAGCGGGCGGCTGCGCGTCGTCGGCAATCCGGTCAATGTGCCCACCGTGCTGAAGAAGTTCGTACCCGACGCGATGACCGTATCCGGAGCAACGCGGTTTTCGACCCAGTCCACCAACGGCGCAAGTATGTCGAACCGGTCCGTTGCCGCGTTGCCGCCGCAGTGCCCCATGTTGGGAATCAGATACATCTTCATGAACTTCGAGGCGCCCGCAAGTCCGCCGTGGGTCTTCGCCACGTCATGGAAGTACTTGTGGGTATAGGTCCACGGCGGACCCGAGTCGCTCAGCCCGTGATAGAAGATCAGCTTGCCGCCCCGGTTGACGAACGCGTCGATGTCGGTCGAATTGTTGATCGCCGGCGACGTCGCCGCCACCAACGGTATGTCCGTATCGTAGTTGACCGTCAGCGGATTGTAAGTGGGGTCTGGTGTGGTGAACCAGAACAGCGGGAGCTGACCCGAGCCCAGTCCGATGTTCCCGGGCTGGGTCGTGGGCGTACCGATGTCGCGGGTCGGAATACCCTGAGGCTGCATGAATCCGCCATCGAACGGGTAACCGGTCAGCGTCGTGCCGTCGGGCGTAACGATCTTCTGGCCCGTCAGGGTTCTCGGCCCCTCCGCGATCTTCTTGGTCGCGTTTACCTGGGCGGGCGTCAGGCATGTGGGGGTCTTCGCTCCGGTGCACTGCAACGGCTGACCGGGCGCGATCGATCCATACGGCCCGCTCGACGGGAAGACGAAGGTGGCGGGATCGAAACTGCACGTCTTCATATCTTCGATGACGCCGTCCACCAGGCCGTCGTTCGCGTCACACGCCGCAAGTATCGCATTCGTGAACAGCTGCTGATCGGCGGGTGGAATGCTCAGGTGATAGAGCGTCCTGCCCGTAATCGGGTCTACCGGCGATATGGCGATAATCTGCTCAAGGGACCACGTTTCGCTGAGCGAAATGTCCGGTGGCACGAAAAAAGGGTCGCCCGCGACGACGCCATCGTAGTGAGCCGGGAAGAGCTGCGTCATTGCCATCCCCTGCCGCCCGCTGGTGGAGCAACCGACGAAGTACCGACTTGTCCGGCTGCCGGCCGTAGTAGGTATCGATGAGGAACTTGGTGGTCTGGGTGGTGACGTCGATCGAGTTGTATCCCCAGTCCCTGACCGCCAGCGGGTCGGAGAAGAACATGTTCTGCGACAGGATGCTGGGCGTGGTGGCCGTGGCCGGAAGCGTCGGTGGCAGCTGGGTGTTCGTGTGGCCGCCGTTCTGGGCGGCGATCACGTATCCATTGCGCAGCATGGAGACGCCATTCGTGCCGTTCGTCGACGACCCGGTCGCGTTCGGAGTGCCACCTTCGGTGCCGCCGCCTCCTTGAAACATATATCGGCCGTTCCACGCGGTCGGGAGGCGCACTTCGAACCGGGTGGCGTACGGCTGATCCGGACGGTACGAAACCGTGCCGAGCACGCCGGCGACGCCTACGCGGTCCTGCAGAATGCCCTGGACCCGACAGTATTCCGGCAGCGCGTTTGTTCCGGTGGTGGCTGGGACCAGGACCGCCGAAGTGATCATGGTTCCGCCGATGCCGGCCGACGGCTGCACAGGAAAGAGTCCCGAGATTGCCGCTAGGGAATCGCAAGTCCTGAGGGGCGACGTCGCCCTTGCGATCACGAGCTGGGCCGCGGCATCTTTGGGCCCGTTGCGCGTAAACACCTCGAAGATGTTGGGCCCTACCGTGAGCCCTGAGACCACCCCGGTCATCGATCCGCTATTTCCGTCGGATTGCAGGGCCGTGGTCACGTCGTGCCCGTTCAGCGTGACTTTGGCGTGCTTGATCAATCCGGGAGAAGGAGCGATAACGTTGATAGATACCGAATCCCCGAAAACCAGCCCGCCCGTGATGACATCCGGGCTACCGATTGTGAAGGCGGGGTCACCTCTCGCGATGGTGGCGTGCAGTATTCCGAGCAGCGAAAGGCCCAGGAAGCACAGACGCAGCAATGACGCCGCCGACGTATTCGAGTTTTGCACGGCGCTGCCAAAGCACGCTGGATTTGTATACATGATTTGTCTCCCCTTAGAAAACATCGGCTTACCCGTTTGCCGGCCGGGTCACTGGCATGAAACGGAGCCTGCAAAATCCTGCAACCACGACGTGACCAGCAAAAGGAATGGCGTGTTTTCGATTCTATATTCATGCGACGAACCCATATACGGAGGTTGCCGAACTATCTATTATTAGAATTCCTAATAGAAGAAGCGGCTTGTCACTGCGGATCGCCGCATCATGGATTTAAAGCAGCTCGAATACTTCGTGCGTGTTGCCGAGATGGGCGGCTTCACCAAAGCCGCGTCCATGCTGACGATTACCCAGCCCGCACTCAGTCACCAAGTCCGCCAACTCGAAGTCGAGCTACGACAGTCGCTCCTGTATCGCAATGGGCGCGGCGTCGCCCTGACCGACGCGGGCAAGTCCCTGCTCACGCACGCGCGGGGCATACTCGCGCATGTCAAGCGCGCGGAGGAGGAGGTCGCGCATGGCAGAGGTACGCTCGTGGGCCACGTGACCGTTGGATTGCCCACGGGCGTCGCGAGACGCCTGACGCTTCCGTTGATGAAACACTTCCGCAGCCGCTATCCCAACGCGACTTGCGCCATCAGGGAAGGACTATCCGTGGACATGGTCGAGGGCGTCATCACGGGACGCGTCGACATCGCCATGATCTACAACCCGGTGCCGTCACCGGCCATCGACATTGCGCCACTGACAGAGTTGGAAATGTTTCTGATTGCGCCACGCAGCGACCGCGGGAAGGGGCCGCTCGCACCGGTTCCGGTGAGAGACTTGCCGAATTACCCGCTGATCTCCCCGAGCCGCCCCAACGCCAATCGCGCGTGGATAGAAACGGAAATGGCCCACCATGGTCTCAAGCCGAAGATCGCGATCGAGGTCGACGGAATCGCCCCTACGCTTGACCTCGTTCTCGGGGGCTACGGTTACGCCATACTCCCCATGTACCTGTTGTGGGCTCATGGCTTCGCGTCCAAGCTCACCGCCGTACCCATCGTGAACCCGACTCTCAAGGTTCACATGGCGCTCATCACTTCCGCGCACCGCCCGGCCACGCCGCTGGCGCAAAAAGTCCTCGCGTACATGCACCGCGCCGGCCTTGAGTTGCTCACGAGAACGAAGTTCCCGTATAACCCGCCATCCCGCTCGAAATCTCGTGCGCTGACGCGTGGCCGGAAGAACTGAACTTCGCGGGTTCGGTGGTTCGATTTTCGTTCAGCACCCGTCAGTGGTTACTCCTTTGGCTAAACAATTCCCACCCACCACTGCGTCTTCCCTCCCGTTTCGACGTCGTATTTCCGCACGAAGTCGAGTCTGCCGTCGGCCCCGACCCGGAAGACGGAGAGGGCGGCCGGAATGTCGGTGACGCGCGACCCTTCGCGCACCTGCATCGGCGAGATGCTGGCAGCAACGAGAATTTTCCCGCTCGGGTCGAGCGCGAAGGTACGCACTTTCTTGAAGATGACGAAATACGGGTGACGAGATGAAGGTGCCAGATTCTGAAACGCTGTTCGTCACCCTTATTCGTCACCCTTAATCGTCACCCGGTACTCGTCACTTGTTTAGCCGGAGGCATGCGTCGCACGGCCTTCAGACGCTGCGTCGCATCACCGGCGAGGTGCGACCAGATGATGCCGTCGCGGACCAGTTTTTCCGCCATGGCGTCCACTGCGCCGCTCGCCGCGGAGTGTATCTCGAGGTTCAAGCGGGTGACGCGCTGGATCACATTGGTGGCGTAGTTCATGACCAGCACCGGGTTGGGGGAGCGCACGTGGTTGTCCATCTCCCACGCGACGCGCATCACGAACGAGCGCAGCGCCTCGGTCAGCGCATGCATCTCGTTCACCTTCAATTGCACGAGCTGGTGGTCGTAGAGCGGCTTGCCGCCGCGCCGCTCCTTCTTCGCGTGCCCCATTGCGTACTCGCACGCTGCATCGCACACGCCAAGACGCGTTGGCGGCGAGCTCGAAGTCGCTGAACTCAGCGGACGCGCCGCTGCGTACCTTCATGCCGCCGTTGACCTCGCCCACGACATTGGCGTGCGGCACGCGCGCGTTCTCGAACACGAGCTCGGCGTTCTGGTAGAAGCGCCAGCCGGCTTTGTTGAAAACCTTGCCGATGCGAAAGCCGGGCGTGTCGATCGGCACCAGGAAGACCGTCGTGCCGTCGCGCAGGGGCACGTCGGGATTGGTCCGCGTGTTCACGAAGAACAGCTTGCCGACGCTGCCGTTGGCGATGAAGGCTTTCTCGCCGTTCAATATCCACTCGTCGCCCCGGCGCTCCGCACGCAGCCGGTAGCCCGCCCTCGGATCGTCCTCGGGCGGGTAGCGGTTGTCCGAGCCGGCATTGGGCTCGGTGCTTCCGGAGCCCATCACGAACGTGTCGTCGGCGAGAAACGCCTTGAGAAAGCGCTCCTTCTGGTCACGGGTGCAGAACTCCGCGATCTGGTGGCTCCATTTCCAGTTCTGGCTGAAGGCCTTCGACATGGCGCTGTCGCCGCTCGCAAGCTCCGCCATGACCAGGCCCTGCGTGACGAAATCCGCGCCGGGGCCGCCCCAGTCCTCGGGCACGGCAAGCGTGCGGAAGCCGAGCCGGGAACCTTTACGGATGATCTCCCAGTCCCACGGCGCGAACCCGCCCTCCAGCTGATCGCGCGCGAGCGATGCGGCGCGCAGCTCTTCCCGCGCAAACTCACGCGCCTTCTGCTGCCAGCCGCGCTGTTCCTCGTTCAGTGAGAAATTCATTTCATTCCAAAAAGTGACGAATAAGGGTCACTTGTATCATAAACATGCGCGAGACTCGAATCGAAGTCAATGCGCCGACGATGGGACAGGGCACTGGCGGCAGGCCGGAAGCGAACGGGCAATAGCCTTGGGATTATTCGATCAAGCGTGAGTCCACCAACGGGGCGCAGAAGCAGCGCTCCCTTTACCGAGCGGAAACGATATGGCAGCGCGGGATCGCGGGTAAACTCAGGTTTTGTAATTACTGCTATCGCCGGATCGGAAGGAAAAATGCTCAGCGTGAGTTTTCGGATTGCGGCCGTCCTGTTTGCGTTTGGCTGTCCGTGCGTTGCCGCATCGCAGGCGTATCCAGTCAAGCCGCTCCGCCTGATCGCTGCGTTTCCCACGGGAGCGTCGCAAATCCTCGCGCACCTGGTGGCGGAGAAGCTGAACGAGGCGCTGGGCCAACCCGTCGTGGTCGACTACCGGCCCGGAGGCGGCGGCAACATCGGCGCGGAGGTCGCGGCCAAATCGCCGCCCGACGGATATACGCTGGTGCTGCTGAGCGCCTCTCACGCCACCAGCCCGAGCATGTACCGGAAGCTCAACTACGACGCATTGAAAGACTTTGCCCCGATTTCGCTCGTCGCGCAGGTGCCCAACGTGCTCATCGTGCACCCGTCCCTGCCGGTGAAAAGCCTGAAAGAGCTGGCGCAGTTCGCGCGCGCCCGCCCGGGCAAGCTGAGCTTCGGCTCGGGCGGCGTCGGTTCTTCCAATCACCTTGCAAGCGAGTTGTTCAAGTCGCTCGCCAAGGCGGAGATCGTGCACGTGCCGTACAAGGGAGCGAGTATCGCGCTCACCAATATCATCAGCGGTGAAGTGGAGATGGTGGTGGTCACCGTGCCGGCGACGATCCCCTACATCGCCGCCGGGAGGGTGAGGGGACTCGCCGTGCTGGGCCCGGAGCGCGCGGCAACGCTGCCCAACGTGCCGACCAGCGCCGAAGCCGGCATGTCGGAGCTCGTGATGATCACGTGGTACGGCATTGCTGCGCCCGCGGGCGTGAGACAGGACATCATCGATCGCTTGAACGCCGCTACCGTGACGGGCATGCAAACGCCGGAAGTGAAGCAGCGGCTCTCCAAAGTCGGAATCGAATCGGTGACCAATACGCCGGCGGCGTTCGCGAGCTTCATGCGCGCCGAAGTGGCGCGGTGGGCGCAGGTGATCAGAGAGGCAAAAATACAGGTCGAGTGACTAGAAGCCCGTCTCAAAAACAATTCAAAAACTATTCAGCCGCCGATGAACGCAGATGAACGCAAATAGAAATAGGACCAACCTCCTGAATTGTTTTTGCTTTTGCATCGGCGTTAATCGGCGTTTATCTGCGGCTAATTCCCGTTTTTTATTTTTGAGTTAAGACAGTGTTTGATACTGCGCCGCTTCTATCCGTGTTTATCTGTGTGTATCTGTGGCTGAGTCCTGCAGTTCGTTGCTAGAACTGCTGCACAATCCAGCGCAGCACCAGAAACGCGAGTACGCCGAGCAGAACCAGTAAGCCCACCACCGCCGAGATGAGGACCACGGCGAACACGGAGCTCGAGCGCGCAGTCTTCTTCGGGTGGTCCAGCCACGCGTTCAGCAGACGTACGTTGCGCTGATTCGCCTTCCAGGCCGCGTCGAACACATCACCAGCGAACGGGATGATGCCGACGATTCCCTCCACGAGTACGTTGGAAGCCATGCGGGCAAGCACGACTTTCGGAGCGCCCAGCCGAGCCGCCTCCTTCAATATGTAACTGGACAACAGCACCCCTATGAAATCGCCCAGGACCGGTAAGAGACCGATGAGCGCATCCACGCCGATCGTGAACCGGGTGCCGGGGATCGGGATCGAGCTGTCCAGAAGCCAGGCCAGCCAATTCAGCCGCTCTCGCGCCTGGTCGTTTTCGACCGACTGCACCCGGCCTGAGGCGTCGATAGAAATGATGCGGCCCGAGGTTGCCATTGAATTCCCCTTCGCGTCTTGGACACCGCCGCGCGGAGAGCGTTCTGGTGTTGGCCGATAGACTCTGAAAGCCGACGACGAGCGGCGCACCTCAGCGCTCATCCGTGCATCGGCCGGCCAGGCGAAGGCCGGGTCTTGAAGGATCGGACGTGGCCGGAGATTTACCTCTTTCACCCATATCCGTCACCCGCGATGTCCCGTCAGAAAATTCCGGATCTCGCTGACGCAGCGCTCGGGAGCAAGCATGTTGACGCCATGGCCGTAACCTTCGAAGGCGACAAGCTTCGCCGCGGGCATGCGCTGCTGCATCGCCTTCATCTCCGCTTCCTGGGCTATCGGGCTCTTTTCTCCCGCCAGTATGAGCGTCGGCACCCTGATCTCGTGCAGGCGCGGCCACATGTCGCCCTCCGCCACCGCGCCGTCCATTGCCACGGCGCAGTGCTTGGGCGTCTTGTCCATCTCCGCGATGTACCACTCGCGCAGCGCCGGGGAAGCTTTCGTCGTGTCGAGGCGGTAGGAAAGGGTCTGCCTGCACCAGCCGCCGACGCCATACTTGTCGAAGGCAGCGGCGCGGGTCGCTTCGCCCAGAGTGTAGGTCGTCCCGATGGTCGACGAACGCTTGAACGGCGTGTCGCACAGCGTCAGCGTGGACAGACGCTGGCTATGCTCCAGCGCCGCCGTCATGCCGACGATGCCGCCGGAGGATTCGCCCACCCAATGCACCTTGTCTATTCCGAGCTTGTCCATGAGCCCGATGGCATCGCCCGCGAGCTGGCCGAAAGACATGCGCTCACCGGCGGGAGGCTTGGTGGTTTCGCCGCAACCGCGCGCATCGAACCAGAGCACGCGGTAGTCCGCTGCGAGCAGCGGCACCCACGGCGTCCAGAACAGCATGTTGCGCGCGTAGCCGTGGTAGAGCAGGAACGTCTGCGGCGGCGTCTCGCGCCACGGCGTCGTGTAATCGGCGAGATCGTAATGGATCTCGAGGTCCCCGACCCGAGCCTTTCTGAATTGCATTGCCATCGATCTACGGTTTCCTGGACACCTGTATCTCGTCACTGGGGTGCAATTCCGGCTGCCTTGATGACTTTCTCCCACTTGGGCAGCTCCGCGGCAAAGACGGCGGCGAATTCGTCAGGGCCGCCCTTCGCGGGGTCTATGCCCTGGTTGAGTAGACGCTCTTTCAAGTCCGGACTGGCCAGCGCCTTCGTGCTTTCCTCGCCCAGCCGGGCGATCGCGGCGCGCGGTGTGCCGGCCGGCGCGAGCATGCCGTACCACGAAGTGGCGTCGTAGCCGGGCACGCCAGCCTCGGCCAAAGTCGGGACGTCCGGCAGAAACGCGCTGCGCGTGCCGCCGGCCACGGCGAGCGCGCGCAGCCGGCCCTCCTTGAGCTGGCCGATGACGGCCGCGGGTGAGCTGAAGAAGAGCTGCGTCTCGCCGGTCATGACGCCGATGGCCGCCTGCGAGCTGCCCTTGTACGGGATGTGCACCATGTCCACCTTGGTCATGGAGGTGAGCAGCGCCATTGCGAGATGGGTGAAGCTGCCGGTGCCGGCCGAGCCGTAATTGAGCGTCCCGGGCTTGCGCCGGGCGAGCGCCACCAACTCCTTGACCGACCTCACGGGCAGGGAAGGGTGCGCGATCAATGCTACCTGCCCATAGCCCACCAGCGTCACCGGTACGAGATCCTTGCGCACGTCGAACGACAGCTTGGCGAACAGACTGGGCATGGCGACGGTGACGTTCGCCACCAGCATCGTGTAGCCGTCCGGCGCGCTGCGGGCCACGGCCTCCGTGGCGAGCATGCTTCCCGCTCCCGGCCGGTTCTCCACCACCACCTGCTGTCCGATCGTCTCCGACAGCTTCTGGGCGAGAAACCGCGCCGAAATATCGGTAGCGCCGCCCGCAGTGAAGCCGACTACGACGCGGACGGAGCGCGCGGGGTACGCTTGCGCCCAGCCGTGGTCCGCTCCGGCGTACAACATGCAGCCCAGGACGAGCAGCCCCAGGCCCTTGGTCAGAACGTTCATCAAGCAGTCTCCGACGCAATGGTAAACGGCGCGCACGCAACTGTCTCATGTTCACGTCGTGGACGGCGACACCCGGGGAAAACCCGCGCCGCCTCTCCTGTATAGTTGGAACGTGCAATGAACGAGTTGCGCGGCCGCATCACCGGCCGCGTCCAGATGATGGAAAAGCAACACCGCAACGTACTCGGTGCTGTCGGGTTGCCAGGCGACCCTGCAGACGAGCGGCACGACGATGATCTCGGTCACCGGGCTCGCGGGTTTCGCGCTGGCGAGCGACAAGTCCTTCGCCACGGTTCCGCTCACCTGCTACGTGCTGGGCTCGGCGATCGCGACCATCCCGGCATCGCTATTGATGCGGGCGGTCGGCCGGCGGGCCGGCTTCCAGGTCGGCACCGGCTTGGGCATGGTGGGAGCTGCAGTGTGCGCGATCGCCATGTATGTCTCCAGCTTCTGGCTCCTGTGCGCCGGGATGGCGGTGATGGGCATCTACCAGGCGTTCGGGAAGTACTACCGATTCGCCGCTGCGGACGCGGCCGAGGTCGATTTCCGGGCCAGAGCCATCTCGTTGACGCTGGCGGGTGGACTGGTGGGCGGCATCTTCGGCCCGGAGGTGGCGAAGCATACGGTCGATCTCTTTCCCGATCATGTCTATCTGGGCTCGTACCTGTCGCTCATCTTGGTCTGCCTGGCGGCGACGCTGTTCCTGACGCGCCTCGATATTCCCATGCTGTCGGAGCAGGAACGCAGAGACTCGGGCCGGCCGCTCGCGGAGATCATGCGGCAGCCCGTGTTCATCGTCGCGGCGCTCGCCGGGATGCTCTCGTACGGCATCATGAACCTGATGATGACGTCAACGCCGCTCGCCATGCACGCCCACGACTATCACTTCGACGATGCGGCGTTCGTGCTGCAATGGCACATGATCGGCATGTACGGCCCGTCCTTCATCACCGGCTCGCTGATCCACCGCTTCGGGGTGTTGAACGTCATACTCGCGGGGATCGTGCTGCTGTTCGTCTGCATCGTTGCCGCGCTGGCCGGCACCGGATTGCTCAATTTCTGGACTGCGCTGTTCCTGCTCGGGGTCGGGTGGAACTTCATGTACGTTGGAGGCTCGGCGCTACTCGCGGAGTGTCACACGGCGGCCGAGCGCGCGAAAACCCAGGCCGCGAACGATTTCATGATCTTCGTGACGATGGCGATTTCGTCAGCGTCTTCCGGACTGCTCCTCCATAAGAGCGGGTGGCACGCGGTCAACTACGGCTCGATCCCGTTCCTGCTGATCGCCTTGGCCGCCACGCTGTGGCTGATGTGGCAGCGGCGCGCAGCCGGCCGGCTAAGGATGAAGGGAGAAGGATGAAGGCGGAAGGCGAAAGGCGAAAGGCGGAAGGAGGAGGAACTTACGCGCGGTCCAGCTGCTGCTGGGTCACAAAAAAATGGAGAGCACAGTCAGATACTTGGGCATCGAGGTCGATGATGCCTTGGAGATGGCCGAACAGACAGAGGTGTAATACCGAACGTCAGCAATAAGGAAAAAATGCGCCTATCTGAGGATGGGCGCGATGCGGCCAACTACTGCCGCTCGGGGTCGCCGCGGAAATTTCCCGTGAGCGGCCGTTCGCGCCACCATACCGAAGTAACGGTAGCAGTGAACGTGCCCGCACGGGGAGGGTCTATTCGCTCGTAGCTCGTAGCTCGTAGCTCTAGCTCGAGCTCGTAGCCCAGGTCGCTACGACGCGCTGGCAGCGCTCGTTTCCGTGCGCAGGTTCTCGTCCCAGGGCCCGGGGAATCGCCCCTTGCCGCCCTCGCCGGAGAACGGACGGTCCCGGTGCCACTCGCTGCGAGGCAACTCGTAGTAGACCTCGAGACCGTTGCCGTCGGGATCCGCGAAATAGACGCCGATGGACACCTTGTGGTCTGCCACGCGGATGGGTATGTCCCTGTTCTTGAGTCGCTCGTACATCGCCGCCAGATCGTCGAGGTTCGCCATCCGCCAGGCAATGTGGTTCAGGCCGACCTGTCCTTTCTGCGGGCCGGGCGCGTTGTCGCCCACCTCGAAGAGGGCGATGTCGTGCGCGTGATCGGGGTCGCACGAAAGGAACGCGGCGCGCAGCTTCTGCGTCCCCGGGTGGTACAGAGTGTCCTGGGTGTGCAGCCCGAACACCTCCGTATACCAGCGGTGCGAGCGCTCGGCGTTGCGCACGTAGATGTTGACGTGATCGAGGGCGAGAGGCTTGGTCGGCATATCTCCATCTCCTCATTTCAGCTTCTTCAACGCTGCAATGGCCTTCGCCTGATCTTCCGCGCTGTCGCACGCGACGTAGCTCACGAACTTCCTGCCGATGGTAATTGCGCTGATGCCACGAAAGCTGATCCCGGAGTCGCCGAGGGCGCGCGCGATCTTCGCTCCCAAACCCGGCCGGTCGGCCCCTTCGATCCTTACGGAATGTATGGTCTGCGGGGTGCCCATGCCTGCGCCCTGGGCGGCGCGGGTCGCCTTCGCTCCCTTCACCGGCGTCACAAACAGCATCCCCTTGCCCGGGTTCTCCGGGGTGCGTCGCGCGAATACCATTTCGAAGTTCGCCCCCGCCTCGGCAAGCGGCTCGAGCTTGTCGGCTACGCCTCCCGCATGGTCGTCGATGCTGACCGCCCAGACCTCCGCCTTCGTCGCCTTGAGTGCCATAGCGTCCTCCTCTAGAAAAAGGCTGACGACGGATAATTTACTCCGATGGGCTCCCGCGCGATATCGGCCAGGCGATTGACCATATCACGGGCGGAGGGATAGAGTGTCCTTGCGCGGGAAATGGTTTTTAAAATCCCTATGCTCCCCGGAGGATGCCATGAAAGGGGTCGTGTTTCTCGGAGATCGAAAGCTCGAGCTGAGAGAATTCCCCGATCCGACAGCAGGCCCGCGGGACGTGGTCCTCGAGATCAAGGCCTCGGGCATGTGCGGCAGCGACCTGCACAACTATCGCGCCCCGGCTCATGCCCCCGGGACCGTGACCGGCGGTGTCAAGCGGGAGGCCGGGATGATCGCCGGCCACGAGCCCTGCGGCGTCGTCGCTGCGGTGGGCGCCGGTGTCAGCGAGAAGGAGGCCCGGGTCGGCCAGCGCGTCATGGATCACCATTACGACGGTTGCGGCAACTGCAAGCACTGCCGGGCCGGCTGGACGCAGATGTGTCTCGCGGGCACGGTGGTCTACGGCTCGGGTGGGCACGGCGGACACGCCAAGTACATGAGGGTCCCAGTATCGACGCTGGTGCCACTACCGGACTCGCTCTCCTTCGTGACGGGCGCGGCGATCTCGTGCGGCACCGGCACGGCCTGGGGCGCTCTGAAGCGGATCAATCTGCAGGGCGGCGAGACGATCGCCATCTTCGGCCAGGGCCCTGTCGGCCTGTCGGCGACGCAGTTGGCCGTCGAGATGGGCGCCCGCGTCATCGCCATCGACGTCGCGCCGGAGCGGCGCAAGCTCGCCCAGGCATTCGGCGCGCACGAAGTGATCGACGGCAAGGCCGGCGACATGGTGAAAGCGATCCGCGACCTGACGCACGGCGAGGGTGCGCACAAGACGCTGGACGCCTCGTCGGCGCCGGACGCCCGCGCCGCAGCCGTGCGCTCGGTGCGCTCGTGGGGCACGGCCTGCTTCGTCGGCGAGCGCGGCGAGGTGACGCTCGACGTGAGCCCGGATCTCTTGCGCCGCCAGGTGACCCTCGTGGGCTCCTGGACGTTTTCGAAGCAAGGCCAGGCCGAGTGCGCCGAGTTCGTCGCCGACCGGAAGGTCGACGTGGAAAAGCTCTTCACGCATCGCTGGAGGCTCGAGCAGGCGGAGGAAGCCTACAAGCTCTTCGACACGCAGACGACGGGTAAGGCCGTCATCCTGCCGTCCTGAATTCCAATCTGAACATTCACTTGCATGCTCCGGTGGTCGATGGGGTCTATCGCACCACGGGCGAGGGGTAACGGTATTCCACCCGGCGCCCGAGCGACCAACCATTGTGGCCGATGCGCACGGAGGTCGGAAGTTCGCGCCCGCCAACGGCAGCTATGGGGATCACCATTCCGCAGGAGCTGCTGCTGCGCGCCGACAAGGTTATCGAGTGACAACCGTCCGCTTGGGTCGATTACGTCTATCCGGCAACGGCCGCTATCTGGAAAATTGGAATTTGCTGGCAGCAGGCCGTAGCCGGCCGAGCTTGTGTAAAAACAGTCGCCTTGGGTTTTGCTTGAGCGATGATGGCGTAGCGGACCGTGGAGGGCTCATGCCGGCCTCCAGCGCGTCGCGGAGCCCGTTATCGGAAGTTGTTCAGTTTGATTGGCAGATGAAGGCCGAGAGCGTCGGCGCATGAAGCGAAGTACGAGCCTATGCGGCCCAAAGCGCTCATCGCTCGCATCATTTCGGCGATACCCAAGATGCGCATCACGCGCTTCAGGTTATAGGCAAGGACATGCAGACTCATCTCGGTGCGCACGCGCGCCAGCGTCTTGGTCAGGAAGTGGGTCCATCCCATCCAGTACTTGATCGTTCCGAACGGATGCTCGACCGTTTGTCGTCGCACTCGCATCATCTCGGGTTGCCGATCCAACCGCTGCTGCATCGCTTCGAGAACAGCCTCATGCTTCCCAGCGTCGGATCCGCCGATAGTGGCTGGTCGTGCATCGCGCTTTAATCGGACAACGCGGGCAAGCCGAGCTCCAGTAAACATGCGAGCGTCATGCCGGCTTCGACGGTGGTAAAACGTTTGATCGCCCGTTGTCCGGCAGGACAGCGATATTCATCGTCGCTGGCGATGTAGATGAAGTCCTGCTTGTCGAAGCGCCCCTCGGCCAGGCTGTTCGAGGTCAGCGTCTTGGGCACGATGGGCGTGATCCCGGCCTGGTCGCAATCCAGTATCTGTTCGCCTTTGAAGTAACCGCGGTCGGCCACGACGGTTAGATCGTCGATGCCAGTGGCCGCGCGTGCCTGTTCGGCCATCGGCGTCAGTTGGTCGCGATCGATACCCTCGGTGATGACTTCATGCGCCACGATCAGGTGGTGCTTGGCGTCGACCGCGCGTCTGCACGTTGTAGCCGACGATGCCCCCATCCCGACTCTTCATCGAGCGCGCATCGGGGTCGGTCAACGACAGCTGTTGATCGGGGCTGGCGAGCATCTGCGCTTCGAGCATCTTGAGCCGCTGCATCTGCTCCTTCAGCGCCGCAATCTTGTCTTGCAGGCGGCCCTTCTTGAGCTCTGCCACTTCCGGTTCGGCCCGGTCGGCCGTGTCCATGGCCGCCAGATAGCGCGCGATGCTCTCTTCGATCTGCGCCATCCGCCGCTGCATCTTGGCCGGCGTGAAGTTCTTGTCGCGGTTGTTCACCGCCTTGAACTTGCTGCCATCGATGGCCACGATCGCCTCGCTGAACAGATTGAGCTGGCGACACAGCACGACGAACTGGCGGCATACCTTGCGGATCGCTGCCCCATTGTCCTTGCGGAAGTTGGCGATGGTCTTGAAGTCCGGCATCAGCCGTCCGGTCAGCCACATCAGTTCGACGTTGCGCTGCGCCTCCCGCTCCAGCCGGCGGCTGGACTGGATGCGATTCAGGTAACCGTAGATGTAGAGCTTCAGCAGCACCGCCGGGTGGTACGCCGGCCGGCCCGTCGCCGCCGGGTCAACGCCAACAAAGCCCAGCGCACCAGGTCGAGCCCATCAACGAAGACCTCCACCACGCGAACCGGATTCTCCGCTTCAACGTAGTCATCAAGACACGCCGGCAGCAGGGTCACCTGAGTTCGGTCCTCGCCTTCGTATGAATCGCTTCATCTGCGTGCCCCACGTGTGCCCTAATATCCGTAACAACGTACGGCGGCACCTACGCGTTTACATTGGGCATGACGTTTTTACACAGCCTCGGCCACAAGCGGACGTAGCCGGCGAAGGTCGATCGCGGTGGAAAATGCAGGTCAGGAAGCTAGGTTCCTGACATGTACGGAAGCGCACAGACGCTTGTTGTCCCTTCGCTATCTGAGTGACGTTGCGGATGCCGCTGCCAGACCTTGGAGCCCAGTGGGACCGCATTTGACGTCCAATCGTGCTATTCACCGGGAGGGAGCTTATGCGCCATGCACCTAGTGTTGTTCTTGCGGCAATGATCTACGCGGTATCCTCCGGTGTCGTTGTCGCACAGGACAACTATCCAATAAAACCGGTACGGCTGATCGTGGCATACCCGCCCGGAGGCACCACTGATGTCATTGCCCGCCTGATGGGCGAAAAGCTGGGCGAGCGGCTGGGCCAACCGGTCATCATTGACAACCGTGGCGGCGTCGGCGGTACGGTCGGCACAGAAATCGCTGCCAGGGCAAATCCTGATGGATACACGTTAACCATGGGGACAACCAGTACCCATGTGATCGCGGCCGGCATCTATAGCAAGCTCAAGTACGATCCGATCAACGATTTCGCACCGGTCACTTTGGTGGCGAGCACCTCTTACCTGCTGGTCGTCAATCCGGGCGTCAAGGCGAATTCGCTCAAGGAATTCGTTGCGCTCGCGAGATCGCAGCCGGGCAAGCTCGAGTTCGCCTCGGGCGGGACGGGTACTACAACCAGCTAGCAATGGAAATGTTGAAGGTAGCAGCTGGGATCGACCTGGTGCATTCGCCCTATAACGGTGGCCGGGCGGCGGTTACTGGCATGCTCGCGGGGAAGGCGCAGGCGCTGTTTATCAGCATGCCGGAGGTCCTACCGGAAGCCAAATCGGGCAGGCTGCGCCCACTTGCCGTGAGCACTGCAAAGCGCTCATCGTCCCAGCCCGATGTGCCGACTGTGGACGAGTCCGGGTATCCGGGATTCGAGGTGTCCCTATGGCTGGGATTCTTTGCTCCCAAAGGCACCCCGGCGCCAATCCTCAACCTGCTGCATGGCGAACTTGTGAGGATTGCGCAGTCGCCGAAATGAAAGCTCAGTTCGAGAAGAATGGCGCTGATGTGTTGACCAACTCGCAGCGCGAACTTACGCAGTTGGTCAGGACCGAGATCGACAAGTACACGAAGTTGATCAAGGGTGCCCGTATCCCGCAGCAATAGCCCCAGGAAGCCCTCGGGTCGCTCGACGCGCTGATTGAGCGGAGGATCAGCTAGCCAGTTGCCACTCTCGGGGCATGGTCAACAAGGCCGCTTGGTAGCAGCTATCAACGGCAGCTTTTGGGGAGTTTGCGCCGGCATCGCGACGGTTGCTGACCGGCCAATAGCGGTCATTCTCGCATGATTGACAGCGTCATAGCACCAGCGTAGCTTGCCTCGGCACGGACAACCTCGGAGCGACAGCTGAGTCGGTATGGAGGCGGGTCAAATAATGTGTATTACCTCAGACTGATCTGACAGGCAGTGCCGGTTGTTAGGAGACCCGTTATGAGGAATCGATGGAAGGGCCGATTCGGCGCCTTGGTGGTAGGCGCGGCAATTGCGTTAAACGTCTGCGCCCAGGAAGCCGAGAAGGTGGTGCTGGACGGATCGACCGGGGTAATGCCTTTAGCCTCGGCCCTTGCCAAAGCTTTCCAGGTGAAGTTTCCCGGCGCCGCTTTCGAGTTCGGAACGGGGCTCGGTACCCGGGAGCGGTTTCAGGCATTGGCCGCGGGGAAGATCGACATTGCGCTCGCCAGCCACGGCTTGCGCGTGGAGGATCTCACGAAACAGGGCATGATTGTGCATGAGATCGCGCGCATCGCGGTCGTGTTCGGTGTCAATGAAACGGTGCCTGCGTCAAACCTGACCGCGCAACAGGTCTGCGACATCTACTCGGGGAAAGTCACGAACTGGAAGGCCTTGGGTGGTCCCGAACTCGAGATTGCGGCGCGCACCCGTCCCGAGTCCGAAGTCGACACTGAGGTCGTGCGCGATGGTGTAGCCTGCATGAAGAACCTGAAGATCGCGGACAGCGTCAAAGTCCTGCCGAAAACCGGCGACATGGCGAAGGAACTTGCCGCGGTCCCCGGCGCGATCGGGATGACCAGCATGACGGTCGTGGAGCAAAGCAAGGGCAAGATCAAGGCCGCATCTCTCGACGGCATCGCGCCGGGCGCGGACAACGTGAAGCGCAGGGCCTACACGCTCATCCGCGAGTCGTTCTTCGTCACCCGGGGCTCGCCGTCAACCGCGGCCGCGCGCTTCATCGAATTCACGCGCAGCGCCGCGGGGGATGACGTGATCGCCGCCAACGGCGCGGTGCCGGTAAAATAATCGGATTCTTGGTGACTATGGGTAGCGCGGCGTCTGAAACTCGAAGCCGCGTAACTTAGCTCGGCACTGACACAACTCCGCTTCGGCGGGGGATGTTTTGCGTCGCACGATCGGCTGCTTCGGGTCGACAACCGCAGCTCACGACAGGCCGCTATCTGGAAATCTGAGGCTCGCCTGCATCGGGCGTAGCCGGCCAATACCGGTCACTCGGATCGCGGATACGGAAAAATAAGGAAAAAAGCACTTCGATCCCTCTAATCGAAGAAACGCCGCTGAAAGATAGCACCTAACCCGCGCCGGGAAAATCTTTCGTGTCCCATGAAAGTGCCAACTTGCCAAAAGTGTGCTGCGCATCATCTCCTGCGAGATCGCTGCTGATCGACGTTACTGCCAACAGCCCACGCGTACCGTAAACTGCCTGGCTTTGCCCAGAAGCTCCTCCCCAATCCCCAGGATAGGAGACGCTTCTGCGGGGGGCGGTTCGATACCGCTTTGCCTCAGAAACTCCAACACCGGACCCGTCGCGATAGCAAAGCCGACCTTTTGGATATCCTGTCCCGTGCGCTGATAGACCCGTACGGTGTCGATCTTGGCGGTCACCACGCCCACGACTTGGCCGTATTCGTCCAACACGGGCCCGCCGCTGTTGCCTGGACGAACGTCGGCCCGGATGGCGAATCGAGATGGACCATCAGGGCGATCGGCCGCAGCCATAGTGCCTACGGTAAGAAAAGGCTCGATCCGAGGTAGGCCATGGGCCGGATAACCGACCGTCGCCACCGCTTCGCCGGTGCGTGTGGTGTCCGTCGGACGAAATGTCGCGATGGATACCGCGAGCGCCTGGATGCTGATAAGTGCGAGATCGCGTTTCTTCTCGTCGGCGACACGCTCGGCCGTGACCGTCTTCCCATCGTTGCCCCGAATGGTGAGGACCGCGCAGCGTTCTATTACATGGTGAGCGGTCAATACACGCTGCGGCGCGACGAAAAAGCCCGTGCCGCTGCCGATCATACGGCGGCCCGGAACAGGCGATGTCTCGCCTTTCAAGGCTTTCTGAACATATTCGATACGTGCCCGCTCGGCCTCAGAGAGCTTCGGCGTATCAGCCCAGCCCGCCGCCGCCAAAAATATCGTACTCCCAACAAGGCATGCCAGCCTGGCCTTAAGGTCTCGCATCAAATTTAACCTCTCAAGCTCCGTCCCATTATCGGCAAATCCAGTTGCAAACCGGATCGTTAGTAGCTAATGAGAAAGCCGCGATGTGCGCTTTTTCACGGAAACGCTATTGTAAGTGTGCCATGCATTTTCGGGCAGAACTATATGCCTTGTGTTACGGGCGAGTATCCGGTGCGCACACACGTTGCGCAGGGCAACATTTCTGGGAAAAGAGTGGGGCTCGAGTGAATTGTGACGTGATTGACGGTTGACCGACTGGAGTGAACAATAGAGTTTAGATCTCCTATGCGCCCGCTTCATCCCATCTACCCTCATTCAGGGGGGCGATGATGTCGTCTTACAATCCGCGTCTGATCATCGTCGGGAGCTCAGGAAGCCGCGGACGTCGAGGACGTTTCTGGCCATTCGGGCGTGGTCTTTCGTCCTGGCTGATTGGCGGCACCGCGGACTTCGACAGAATTCAAGACGCCATTGACGCGATCGGCTCGGACATTCGGTTTCCACCCCCGACGGGCGCCGAGCGCTATACGATCCTAGTCACGCCGGGCATCTATCGGGAAAAGATCACATTCAAGAGCTCCTCGTCGATCTTGTTGGGATCAGTCAGCACTCGGTCTACATCCAGCCGGACACGACGAAGGCCGACGAAGCGATCATCAAGCTCGTCGATGACGTCACGGTTAGCAACGTGACGATCTGGAATGGCAAGAATCAGTACACCATTGTCGGACACGGCGTGCGATCCACGGGCCTCAATCGGGTCGAGGTGTTTGGACTGTGGTGGAGAGAGACGGACTTTACGACTGGTAAAACGAAAAAAGTGTTCTCAACGGCGAAGGCCCTGCGCATGGACGGCAACTGGTCGGTGTTCATCACGCGATTCTTCGGCGCGAGCTACTACGGCACGGACGGATACTCAGTGGAACTCGTCGGACCTGATCCAGGAACACCGACCTTGATCAACAAGAAACATGACGCCTACAAGGGGGGTAATGGATGGAACGCCGACTGCCATCTCATCAACTCGTTCTTCGATTCTTTATTCATTGGCAAAGATTCTACCGGCGGCTGTGTCAAGGTGAAAGACTGCTACGAGGTGCACCTTCGAAATTCACTTGCTCGGACGACCGGACAAGGTTCGGCGGTGCGGATCGAGGCGACGGACCCCGCTCTCGCCAAGGACGGCTATCCAGCTGCTAAAAGCTACATGGAGGTTGGCCCGAAGGCTCCTCTCGTCGCCGTCACCGTCGAGGGCAGCACGCTCAACGGTCCCAATCGTGCTCTCAGCATTGGCAACTACTGCCTCTGTTTCTTCCGGCACTCTGCGGCGGACTCGATCTACGTCGACGAGGAACAGGTCGACGGCGTGTCGCGCGGGCGGCTCCTCGATCCCGGTTGGCGGGAAGTTCGAGCGCTACTCGAACTCGGTTAGCTCATTTACCTGGCCGAAGTTGCCTTCGCTGATCCGGAAAGGAACTCCAATGAACGCCCTGGGGACGTCCGCTATGGAGAAACCCGACTGACTGGTTTGGGTCGCCTGCAGGCATTCGGCACCGGCAGCTTTAGGTTGATTCGATCTGTCTTGTCGCGAACGGCGGCATTCCGGAAATCTGACGCGCAGCCGCGTCCGGCGATAGTCGGCCAGATCCAGACATTCGACAGCAGCGCTTCGACATCGATATCGAACACCGCCCACACTGGTGGCGGCAACTTGAAGATCATCGCCGCCATCGAAGAGCCCGCCGTGATTTGTAAGATCGTCACGCATCTGGGCTTGCCTGCGTGTTCACCACCACGCTCCCCGGCGCGGGGACTGGCGCTGTTTCAGGCGGCCTGATCCTCACGACAACAACGGCTCTGCGACAAGGCCGACGACCCGGCTCGGCCCGTGCTCGCGCGAAGCGGTCAAACTGCGTCGCAGTGAGGCGATTCGGACCGACGTAGGGCTCAATGTCACCGAGCGTGGGAAATTTTCAGCGTACACCCGTGCAATTGACCGCACGAAGCGCTGCCGATAGATTGGCAGTTAGGGAAAAGGGTGGTTTGAAAACCCTATCCCGAAAAAAGTCGAAGAGCGAGGAGTTCTTGCTACGCCGACGACGCGTTCGCGCCGTGGACCATCGGCGCGACCATGTAACAAAAGGGGTCAGAGCAAATGGAGGGGGAGCTTACGCATGGACCGCAGAGAATTAATCCGCTTGACCGGCGCCGCCGCAGTCGGAGCCGCCGCAGTCGGAGCCGCCGCCGCCGCCGTCCGTGGCTGCGCCGCGTCAGCTCCAGTTGCGGGCAAAGCGCCACCTTCCAATTGCGACGTTTACCAGGGCAGCGCGGCGGATTGGAACGCCTGGGCGGCGGATCGAAGGGACCGCGACTACAGAGCAGAGCCGGCAAGAGCAATCGGCGAGCCGTCGAACAACCTTGAGCTAGTAGAACGGCTGCTAGCTTCGTACCGTCGCACGTTCAAGAAAGCGCATTACGGGAGCATGTGGGGCACGATCTTTGAGCAAAACCATCTCCCAATTCATCAGGTATTCATGGCTGGGACCGTGGCGGAGGCAGAGCGGATCCTGCGCGACCCCGCCAGCACGGAGCTTCATCACGGCTTTGATACCACGGTTTCTGAGTTTACAAAAAGGCTCATAGCGAGCGAAGCGACATCGCGGGGTTTAGCCAAAACTTGCAAGATGAAATTACTAACCCTCGGCGATGCGCTCGGGGTGACCAGCCTGGACAACCCGGAGACTTACTGCGCCTACCCGGAACCAGCGCCGGCGCCGGAAACCGACGAGCTGTTGGAACGTATCGAGCGGGCGCTTGGGTTCAGGATAGATTTCCCCAACCCGTTCCCGAATGAATTCGGCTTGGCCACCAAGCGAGGAATTGCGGGATATCGGGCGATTAACGCTCTTTATCAAGCCCATCGAATCAAGACGCTTGTCGCCCGCGTTCGCAACCCGCGTATTCTGGAGATCGGTGGCGGAACGGGGCGAACCGCTTACTACGCTCATAAGCTCGGGCTCAAGAACTACTCAATCGTAGACCTTCCTTTACCGCAATCTCTCAGGGCTACTTTTTGGGCCGCACGCTTGGCCACGATTCAATCGCTGCGGACGGCGACCCCGAGACTGCGGACGCGGTCAAGCTCTACGCCCCGGAAACATTCTTCGCGCGCCAAGAGCGCTACGACCTGATTGTTAACGTCGATTCCCTAACCGAGATGGGGTGGGAAACGGCTTCAGCCTATTGGAAGGCAATCCGCAGCAGAGCGGCCCGGTTCTTTTCCATAAACCACGAGTCAAACGAGTTCACCGTACGGCAGCTACCCGGCCTCGCGCCCCAGACGAGATACCCGTATTGGATGCGGCGCGGGTATGTCGAGGAGCTTTACCTTTTTTAAACTGCTAGCGCTGCCACTTGATCGATTCTGGCGTGCCTGAGTTTGTTAAAGACGAGTTCGAGGCTTTTCTCACGTACGCCATTCTGGCGCACGGCTTTCTGCGCCTGCGCTGTGCCGAGTGCACCCACGAGAAGCTGGTCGCCTTTTCGTGCAAGCGGCGCGGGTTTTGCCCCTCGTGTGGCGCGCGGCGCATGGTAGAGATGGCTGCGCACCTAGTCGAATCGCCACCGGCCGCTTTCTGGAACGGGCTATGACCGCTTGGGGTCGGGTGCCGCCTCTGACCAGCGGCAGCTTTGCGGAAATCTGAGGCACTGACTGACATTGGCGTCCACCACCGGCCGCTATCTGGAAAACTGGGGGCCGGGAATGTGGGACCGGGTACGGCCAGAAGCGGTCACTGAAGTAGCCAGACCAGACGTTCCGACACATTGAGCGTATCTTGCTGGTACTAGCCGCTTGCCGCTTTTCACCGAAATTTAGTAGTCCATGGAAACGGTAAGTGCACGGCGGAAACGTTGGCAACAAGATGTTACGGGCAACATACGTCACCAAGTTATGGAGACAGCTACCAAGTTATACAGCAGTTCGGTCTTCCCATATCAAAGTTAGGCGTCACGGGTCCGCGCGAATGGGTGACAACGTCGAGTCCCACGTCCAATGCCAGCGATTTTTGGCTCGCATTTCTTTCTTGTGATCCCGGGGGTATCGTCTCGATTCGAGCGACGGCCACACGTGGGCGGGATCGCGACGATGACTATCTCGGAGGCCGCATGGATGCGCGCACGATGAGACGCAACTTCGCCGCCGGACTCGTTGCCGGGCTGCGCGTGGTGTGGCCGATCCTGTCTGGCCTGATCGGACTGATGATCGCCCTAGGCCTCGTCGTCGGGCTGCGTGAAGGCTGGTCGATACAGGAGTCGATCTACTTTGCTTTTGTATCCGGTCTCACGATCGGCTATGGCGATCTTGCCCCGAAGACGCTGCTGGCACGCACGCTCGCAATCCTTATCGGGGTATGCGGCGTGCTGTTCACCGCACTGCTGGCCGCAGTCGCGGTGAAGGCCCTTGGCGCAGCCAATGACGACGGCAATCGATAGCCGGGAGGCCACAGAATGAAAGGGAAGCGTGACGCCTAACAACACGTTGGAGCGGACCGGGATGCCTCGTGGGCCGCGTCTTACCGCGGCACGGTCATCGTGGCCAGCCGCTCAACTCGGTCGTTAAGCAGGCCAAGCTCAATTTTCCGAACGTCCGGTTCGGTCGACTGCGGGAGTTCGCCAACGGCCGGTATGGCGGAAATTGAGACTTGCCGGCAGCTGGCTCAGACCGGCCAGGATTGGACATTCCGCCGCTCCGGCGTCACTGGGGAAGTTGACGCCTGCCCGAAGAAAAAATCTTTCCTTGAATCGGCACTGAAACCAAGAGCTGACGCCCCCGCCAATTCAACAAGGGCCTGCCTCGAAAGGCCTTTTACCGATGCATTACTCCCTGTTGTAACGCCTCAGCTAATGGAGCGAGCCAGATTTCGCGCAAGCGACGTGATCGTCTTGACCATCGCCGCGGCCGGCGAAGTGAGCGGAGAATCCATGCGCGTGTAAAGCCCGACAGCATATGAAGGCATTCGCTCGGCGACGGGAACCGGCTGCAGCAAGCCACTGGCGAATGACGCGGCAAGCAACGGCCGTGAGGTGATGGCCAGCATGTCGGTCTTGGAAAGAAGGTTCACTATGGTGCTGTAAGACCCACAGTCGACCACCTGTCGTGGTAGTGGCAAATTCGCCGCGGAAAAGACCTGCTCCAGACGACCACCGTCTGCCATAGGGACGATCCAGTCCGCGCTTGCCAGTTCTGCGAGCGATCGCGCGCCGCACAGGGGATGTTCTTTGCGGACGGCAACCACGAAATCGTTGCGGAAAAGCGGCCGAAACTTGAGAGCTGAGTCGAGTTTGGCGGCGGTTCGAGTCCCGATCGCAAGGTCCAAAGTGCCGTCACGCACCATCGGCAGGAACGTAGTCGAAAAGCCCTCCAGGATTCGTATGCGCGCGAGGGGAAACTGCTTGTGGAAATGAGCAACGGCGTCGGAAACGATCAGGTGCATGCCCAACGGCCCGCTGCCCAGAGCAACGGAGCCCGAGGCTTGGCCGCTAAGCTGAATCACCTCCTCCTCGGCCTTGCGGATCTCGGTTTCCAACCCGTACCCGCGCAAAGAAGGCGCGTCCTGCGGTCGTCGGGACCACGCCCTGAGGGGTGCGCCTCAATAGCTGTGCATGGAGCTCGTCTTCGAGTCCGCGAACGCTTTTGGTTATTGCAGGCTGTGATACCTGCAGCTTGCGGGCGGCAGCACGGATGCTGCCCGTTTCGACTACGGCGAGAAAATTCTGGAGTTGCTTCAGGCGCACGGTATAACCTCAAGGTTATCGAGGTGCATACCCGGTCATCTTACTGCGGCGAGGCAAGGAGGTGTATTGTGAGCCGGGTACGGAAAAAATAGGGTGAGGAGGATCCATGAAGCACGCGTTTCTCATATTCATCCTGCTGGTGATTTCGCTTCCAATCCGGGCGCAGGACCCATGGCCTTCCCGGCCCGTCAGATTCATAGTGCCCACCTCGCCGGGCGGCGGTACAGACACCTACGCACGGTTGCTGGCCCAGGGACTGGGCCAGGCGTTGAAGCAGCAGTTCGTTGTGGAGAACCGGCCCGGGTCCAGCGGCAACATCGGCGCGGAGATCGTGGCGAAGGCCGCTCCGGATGGCTACACTTTTCTCGTTTCATCAAGCTCGCCGCTCGTCATCAATCCGGGCCTCTTCAAGGGCCTCCCTTACAGCGCCGAACGTGATCTCGCGCCGGTGGCACGAGGCGTAATCAGCCCCATCGTCTTCACCGGCCATCCTTCGGTTCCCGCGAAGACGCTGCCCGCGTTGGTCGGATTGGGAAAGCGCGAGCCTGGCAAGCTCACCTACGGGTCTGCAGGACCGGGTAGTCCCGGCAATCTCGCCGTCAAGATGCTGGAGGAGATTACGGGCGCACGGTTCGTGCATCTGCCCTACAAGGGCGCTGGCCAGGCGATCATAGGCCTTCTTCGCGGCGAGAGCATGTTCATGGTTTCCGACATCAATACCGTTCAGCCGCATGTCCAATCCGGACGAATACTCGCACTCGCCGCCTCGCGTCGCACTCCTCAACTTCCAGGCATACCCGATTTGGCCGAGGCAGGCTTTCCGGCGATCGAATCCGATGTGTCGTTCAGCGTCACCGCGCCGGCCAGCACCTCCGGTGCGATCATTGACACCTCGGTACCGAGATCGTGAAAACCATGAAGGTGCCGGCGCTCAAGGAAAGGCTCGACGCGCAAGGCGTGATACCGGTATTCGACACGCCGGACGAGTTTGGCGTCATCCTGAAGAAGGAAAGAGCCAGGTACGCGGAAATCATCCGGCGCAACAAGATTGTCGTGGAATAAAAGGTACGACTCTTGATGCTACTCGCCGTGGCACTACCGATTGCGCCTGGTCACGAGCGACCGGTATCGAGAAATCTGAGGGTTGACCGCATCGGGCGGCAGCCGGCCAGGAGCTGCCGTTCAAGTCGGACTTCGAATAGCCGCAAAGCTGTCGCGCGCGAATTGCCGCGTGCAGCTGCACCGGCGCTGCCGAATTCTGCTGAGGCCCCCGGCGGCTCGGCTACTTTTCTCCTTAACGAAACTTCGCTTCGCAGCGTAGACGCACGCGCGATGAGGTCCGGCATTTGTCGGAAAGTCTTAGCAGGTGTTCGCCTTGTAAATGACGAGACGGAAGTCGGTGCCGTCCTTGGTGCCGCAATATCCGCTGCGCTGCCGATCATAGCTCGGGCACTTGGCGTTCATCAGCCGACCCTCCGCGTAGTCGATAATCTTGATCACGGATCCGTCGCCCTTCAAGAACGCTGCGGTGTAGGTGTTGCGATCGATGCCGCCATGGCGCACGATGACGTCGACCCGCACCGTCTCAGCGGTAAGATCGCCATAGATGGCCTGTGGAAACCAGTCCGTAAGAACATGCTGCAGATGCTTACGGCCAAACTCGTTCAGATGGCAGCCGGGTGCGATGCGCGAAGCGATTATGAGATGCCGGCAGGAAGAGCTTCCTGTCATGCGAGATTTTGCCCGACGTATGACCCTATCTGCCCCCGCATGCCCCCGCTCGGCCAGCGTCAAGGTGGGCACCTCCCGCGTTTGTTTAATCGACACAATGCTTGCTCAATCGATCCACTCAAACGCGACGCGCTCGAAGTTCTCCCGCTGCTCGAGAACCTTGCCGAACCGCAGGTGTCCCGTGGTCTTTTCGACTTGTACGGTGTAGGAAAGTCCCGGGAAATAGCTCCCGGCTTCCAGCAACAGCGATGGTTGGTCGGAGGTATCCTCGTCATACGGCAGCAATACCGTTACTCAGGTAATGGTGGGAGGTCGCGTCATCGCGGCGCGTTTCCCATTGCCAGGCATCCTCGGCCGGCGCATTGGGCTTCTTAAGTCGAAATAGCTGCGGGTTCCTGGAGAGGATTTCGGCGCCGACGTCGGAGTTCTTCTGCCGGTCGACCTGCAGCCGGCGCACTATGCCGACGCACCAGGTATTCGAGTTCCCCAATCTGAACGCCAACAGCGCACCTATCTTGAGCGCTCCTTGCGCGCGACGGGTGGTAAGCGCGCCGAGACCGCGCAAACTGAAGTTCTTCAACATCCAGGTCTCGATCAGCGCTCCCTCGGGGATCTGCGTCCCTACCCGGCCGTCATCGAACAGAATTTCGAACTTTTGGGCGGTAACCAGCTCCTGCTCGAGCTTGCCGACGACCCGCATTACCGCATCGAGACCGAACACGACGTCTACGCGGCTGGCGAAACTCGTGCGGGGGTATTTGCGCCGCGGCGGATTGTTTCCCAGTAGAGCAGGAGTCGCTGCAGCGTTTCGAGTTGTTCGGCGCCGGTATATCCCTCGCCCAGGGTGGGGTCGGCGGACATGGCGGGCCGATTCCCGCTTCGCTCGATGAGCTCGTTCAACCGGTTGACCACAAGGCCTGGTCCAAAGAAACGCATGGTTGGAGTCACTTGGATTTCGTTCTTCACCACGCACGGATGTGTCGTTGTCGCCAGGTCCACATAGAAATGGAAATGCTCACCCGGCGCGTCGCTGAACGCGAACGAGCTGGCGAGGCGCGCGATTATGCGTGATGTCAGCTCAATCTGCCGCGGTGGCAGTGTCTGGGGCGCCGCGGCTTCCAGCATGACCGCGCTGGTAAGCTCGTTCCTCGCCGTGCTCGTTTGGGGTCCCGACGAGTAGAGAACCACCGGAGAGGTCGCGTAATGCTGACTCACTGCGAACGCGAAGAGCCGGTACAAGACGGTCCACGTACAGATCGGGTTCGCTGGCGTAGCGCATAAGAGCAAGTCGCATCTGCATGACGTGGGCGTGCATTGCCCGCACGGTGGCGAGCGGGAGCTGGTCTTTGGACTCGCCGGGCCGGGAGATTTCGAAGTAACCGACGATCTCCATGTATGCGTCCGCTACTTTCTCCCAGAAGTTCATCAGGACCTGCCACTGCCTGAAGCGGTCCGCTCTTTGCACGTTTTCGCCGGCGAGGTAGTCCGCCATCAAGGCCTCGGCAGCCGGCTGTCCCGCTTCATCGACCATAGAGATAACCCGCAGGCGCTGCCCGATACCGAACCGCGTGGCGCACGCGAGCGATTCCAGCCATGCGGTAACTTCCTCGGTAGCCTTGAGAGGGTCGTCGCGCGGCAGTTCCGCGAGCAACCTGTTTGCTTCAGCGACGTGGAGCATGGGATGCCCGCCGCGTTGCCCATCTTTTGCAGCCAATTGAACATCTATATCTCCTTAGCGGAGTCGGGACGATGCCCGCTGCCAGACCTAATCAAACTATATGAAGTACGCATGCCGTGCCCTGTGGGCGCTTGCTTCGGACCAGGGATCTGCTTTACCCGACGGGTTGCGAACGCTGGCGAGACATCGCTCGAACATCTGACTGAAAGGCACACCCGTCACCTCCGAAGCGAGGAGCGCGCGCTTGGCGATGCTCAGTTCCAGGAGGAACAGCAGCTCCTGAAAGGCGTCCCATGGCAAGCCCTGCCGCTTGCCGTCGCGGGTGTCCATGATCAGGCGATTGATATAGATCTCGAACTCCCGCTGACTCCAAAGAAAGCAGATCTGGCTCGCCAGGTGCGGCAACTTTTCCAGGGCGCTGGAGTCGGGAGATACCTGAGGGTGTCGAGTATTTGACGACTCCGTCGGCGGCGGCGTATGCCCGCTTGGGCTCTCGCTCCCCTGCGGCGATGGCCCAAAGCCCCGAAAACCTTGCAGTGCGGTCGTTCCCATAGGTAAAAATCAACGGCACAAGTGACCGTTCCCGTACGTGAAAATTGCCCGCCCCTTCCCCGGCGTGACTTTCGTCACCCGCTGGACGAGGCTACGTACACCTATAGAGCAAGAATCGGTCCGGCTCGGATGGGTCGATTGCCGGCATCGGGCACCGGCAGCTTTAGGGCGGATTGATCTTTTTCTACGGGAACGTCGGTTATCTGGAAATTTGGGGCTCAGCCGGGTCCGGCGACAGTCGGCCATCACCGGTCATTCACCAGCGGCTCCCAATTTGACCATTGATCGACACCCAACACCTGTCTGCCGCTAAAAACTCTCCAGTCCGCTGACCATGGCGTAAGCGCGCATAATGGCCGCCTACCAAGTGGATTGAATGAACACTCGTCGCAAACTGCTTATTGCGGTTGGCGCAAGCGCGCTCGCAGCGCCGTTCGCTTCTGTCGCGCAACAGCAGACCAAGGTCTGGCGCGTCGGTTTCTTGGCGCCGCGGCACGTGGATTTTCTCGACTCCGACTATTACTTGTATGCCTGAGAGTGGGGAATTGACATGAGGCGGCGGGAGTTCATTGCGCTTGTTGGTGGTGCGGTAACGTGGCCGCTGTCGGCGCGGGCGCAGCAGCCTCGAATGCCGGTGATAGGGTTTCTCCACCTTGGATCACCCCAACCTTACGCGCCCATGGTGGCCGCCTTCCATCAAGGCCTGAGCGAAGCCGGCTTTGTCGAGGCCCGAAACGTCGCGATCGAATACCGCTGGGCCGAGAACCTAAGCGATCGACTCCCAGCTCTGGCTGCCGATCTTGTGCGTCGAGGAGTTGATGTCATCGCCCCGGCAGGCGGCCCCGCGTCGGTGCGCGCGGCAAAAACAGCGACGACGACGATTCCTATCGTATTCAGCCTGGGCTCGGATCCAGTCAAGATGGGTTTCGTCGCTAGCCTCAACCGGCCGGGTGGAAATGTCACCGGCGTGAGTTTCTTGGCCAATGAATTGGAGGCGAAACAGCTGGAACTGCTCCGCGAGTTGGTGCCCAGGGCCGATGCAATCGCCTATCTCGTTAACCCAAGCAATCCGAATACCCCGGCGGCCGTGCGGGCAGCTGGTCAAGTGCTCGGACGACGAATCCACGTTTTCAATGCCAGTACCGAACGTGACTTGGACATTGCCTTCACAGGGCTCGGCCAACAACGTGCCGGCGCGCTCCTCATCAGCCCCGATCCGCTTTTCACTAGCCGGCGTGAACAGATCATCACCCTGGCGCTCCAGCATGCAGTGCCCACAATGTACCAGTTTCGCGAGTTTGTAGCAGCCGGCGGCCTCATCAGCTACGGGGTCGACCTAAACGACACATACCGACAGCATGGCATTTACGTCGGCCGCGTCCTCAAAGGGGCTAAGCCCGCCGAGCTGCCGGTGGTGCAGCCGACCAAATTCTTACTCGTCATCAATCTCAAGACCGCGAAGACACTCGGACTTACCATTCCGCAGTCAATCCTGCTGCGTGCTGATGAGGTGATTGAATGAGAAGCTCGAATGCCCGCTTTCGGGAAACG
>CAWDIV010000026.1:0-377901 GCA_963802355.1 uncultured beta proteobacterium
GCCCGCACGCATTCGTGCACTAATTCCGGCCCGCGATAGATGAGCCCGGTGTAGAGCTGCACGAGCTGCGCACCGGCCGTAATTTTTTCCTGGCATCGCGAGCCGTCATGACGCCACCCACGCCGATCACCGGGATAGTGCCCTTGAGCGCTTGCGTCAGCTCGCTTACTACCGTTGTCGAGCGTATTTTGATCGGAGCCCCACTAAGTCCGCCGGCTTCAGTGGCGTGCTTGAGAGTTGCAACCTCGTCTCGCGCCACCGTAGTGTTGGTCGCGATGACGGCGTCGATCGCGTGCCGCTCGAGTGCCCCGGCGATCGCGGCGATTTGCGCGCCGTCGAGATCGGGCGCGATCTTTACGCCAGCGGCACGCGCCGGCCCTGGCCCTGCGTCAGGTTACGTTGCTCGTGCTTGAGCTTCAGCGAGGAGCCGGTCGAGCTCGTCCACTTGCTGCAGCTCGCGCAGTCCCTGCGTGTTCGGCGAAGAGATGTTGACCGTCACGTAGCTTGCGACCGGAAACACCTTGCGCAGGCATTGCACGTCGTCGTCAGGACGCTCGAGCGGCGTGTCGGCGTTCTTGCCGATGTTAATTCCAAGCACGCCGCGGTACGCGGAGTTCCGGACGTTCTCCACCAGCTTGTCCACGCCGTGATTGTTGAACCCGAGGCGGTTGATCACCGCCCGCGCGGCGGGGATCCGGAACAGGCGCGGTCGCGGATTGCCGGGCTGCGGTCGCGGCTGCACCGTCCCGATCTCGATGAAACCAAAACCAAGCGCCGCGAGCGCGTCGATATACTCGCCGTTCTTGTCCAGGCCCGCCGCCAGTCCCACAGGGTTCGGGAATCTGACGCCCATGACCATACGTTCGCATGCCGTCGGGGCCGCAGCGGCAGCGGAAACCGGACCGAGTCTGTTGAGCTTGCTCAGCGCTTCGAGCGTGAAGTGATGTGCGGTCTCGGCCTCCAGGGAGAACAACAGCGGGCGGACCAGCGGGTCCAGCATGTCGGCATTTTAACGTGCGCGGGAATACGCTGGCGGCACTGAGGTCTTGGTCCTCAAGAGGTGTGAGTTCAGGCGGTCGACTCGACAGACCGCGCTCTCGAAATGTCGTATTGGAGGCCGCCTGGTTTGACCGGGTCGCCGCCCCATGATAGAAGGCCCACTAGTGTGCTGTCCCGTAAAAACCTGTGAAATTTCCACGATAATCGGCGCCATACTTTGTCTTACGCGCGGTATTTACGGGACAGCACACTAGCGGTCTTCGAGCAAATGCAAACCAGAAACGAGCAGATCATACAGATCGCGGCAATCGTGCTGCTCGTGGTTGGCTACCTGGTGGTGCTCATGCCGTTTCTCGCGGGGATCCTTTCGGCGGCCATCCTGTGTTTTTCAACCTGGCCGGTTTACGAGTTTCTCGAGCGGCGGCTCAAGGGGCGTCGCACCCTCACCGCGCTGTTGATGACGCTGCTGGTGGTCGTGGTAATCGTGCTGCCGCTCGCATTGCTCGCCGTGTCGTACGCCGACCAGATACCTGAACTGGTCGATTACGTGCGGGAGCTGCTGGAGCAGGGCCTGCCGTTTCCGCCGACCTGGGTGGTCTCGATCCCGTTGGTCGGCGAGTGGCTGGACGCCAGCTGGCGCGAGCTCGCCGGCAGCAAGGCCCAGCTCGCTGAAGCCTTGAAACGGTGGACGGTACCGGCCCGGGAAGGGCTGGTGCGGACGGGTCTCATCATCGGAGAGGGCGTGCTGCAACTCACGCTGATAGCGTTCATCGGATTCTTTTTCTATCGCCATGGGAGGGCGCTCGTTCAGGCCTTGCGCACCGCGCTCAACCGCGTCGCCGGAGAATTCAGCGGCCAGCTGCTCGAGATCGTCGGCGGCACGATCAACGCCGTGGTCTACGGCATCATCGGCACCGGCATCGCACAGGCGCTGGCGGCACTCATCGGGTTCCTCATCGCCGGCGTGCCGGGCGCGCTGATGCTGTCCTTTCTTACGTTCTTCCTCTCGATCATTCCAGCCGGACCGGCGGTCTTGTGGATAGGCGCCACCGTCTGGTTGTTCGTGGGGGACAGGCCCGGCTGGGCGATCTTCATGGCGATATGGGGATTCTTCGTGATCAGCGGCATCGACAATGTCGTCAAGCCTATCCTGATCAGCCGCGGCGCGAGCCTGTCGTTCGCACTGGTGCTTCTCGGTGTGTTCGGCGGAGTGCTGTCCTTCGGCTTCGTCGGCATCTTCCTCGGGCCGACGCTGCTCGCCGTCGGATTCAACCTCGCTCGCCAGTGGACGGAGGTCGCCGCGGCCACGTCATCCCACGAACCCTGACCGGTGGGCCGGTGGCCCTTTTTCGACCTCCCTTAGAGCGGCTGACAAAATTCCCGGCAGTCCCACGTCGAGCACGATCGCATCGAAGGCGCCCGTAACCGGCAGATGCAGGCCGGTTACGCCGTCGGCAGCTGCGTCCGGGGCGTGGCCCCGGGCTTCCAGGAAGTCGTACAGGTTTGCCGCGATCGCCGGGTCGTCTTCGATGATCAGTATGCGCACGACGGCGGCCGGCAAGCAGCCGGCGGATTATGATCCGACGCTCTGCCAGCGGCCGTCGATCAGTCCCTGCATCGGCTGGAACTGTATCTTGTAGGCCATCTTCCGGCTCTGGGCGATCCAGTAGCCGAGATAGAGGTAGGGCAGATCGAGGCGCCGGCACAGCTCGATCTGCCACAGGATGTTGTAGGTGCCGAAGCTTGCCCCCGGGACGTCCGGATCGAAGAAGGTGTAGACCGATGACAACCCGTCCTGCAGCTCGTCCACGATCGAAACCATGCGCAGTGCGCCCTCCTCGCGGAACTCGATCAACCGCGATTCGACATTGCTTTGCAACAGGAAGTGCCGATACTGCTCGCGGCTGTCCTGATCCATGCCGCCCCCGGAGTGACGCCGCGACTGGTAGCGGAGGTACAGCCCGTAATGCTCTGGGCTGTACTTGAGGTCGAGCATTTCTGCCTTGAGCACACAGTGCTTGCGCCAGGTCCGGCGCTGCGCGCGCGCGCGCCTGAACTCTTCGGTGAGGATACGCACCGGCACGCAGGCGCGGCAATGGTCGCAATAAGGCCGGTAGGTGAATGCCCCACTGCGGCGGAAGCCGGCACGCACCAGCTCGCTGTAAACCGGCCCGTCGATGAGATGGCTGGGGGTGGCCACCTGTGACCGGGCCATGCGGTCGGGCAGGTAGCTGCAGGGATAGGGGGCAGTCGCGTAGAACTGCAGGACCGACAGCGGAAATTCAGTCAAATAAGTCATCGTCGAAGCGCCATCCCCTTACCATCTGAGGGTAGTTTACCAATTCCTTGAGCTTTCGCATAAATTCCGCGCGTGGAATCTCGCGGGCGCCGAACCGGGCGAGATGCGCCGTCGTCATCTGGCAGTCGATCATGCCGTAGCTCCAGCGCTCCAGTTGCCGCGCCAGGTGAGCCAGCGCGAGCTTGGAAGCGTCCGCCGCCTGGCTGAACATCGATTCCCCGAAGAATGCCCGCCCGAGGGCCACCCCGTAGAGCCCGCCCGCCAGCTCTCCCGAAATCCAGGTTTCCACGGAGTGGGCGTGCCCCGCGCGGTGTAGCGCTTCGTATGCGTCCATCATTTCGGCAGTGATCCAGGTGCCATCGCTACCGGGGCGCGGGGCCGCGCAGGCCCGCAAGACGGCGCTGAAAGCGGTGTCGGCGCGCACTTCGTAGTCGCGGCGCCGCAAGCGCTTCCTCAGAGACCGGGAGATCCTGAGCGCCGCCGGGTCGAGCACCATGCGCGGGTCGGGACTCCACCACAGTATGGGTTGATCCTCGCTGTACCATGGAAAGATCCCGTTTCGGTACGCTTGGACCAGGCGCTTAACGGAAAGATCGCCGCCTGCCGCGAGCAAGCCATTGGGCTCCCTCAGTGCCCGGGCGACCGGTGGGAATTCGTCGGCGGCGGCGAGCCAAGGGACCATGTCTTCATTTTACGTGCCGTAGGCGTAGCACCCCAAAGCTCTGGAGGGCTGGTGGACGAAGCGCCCGGGGAGGTTCGAGAGTGCACGTGCCGTGGGCGGGGTGGTGATGGGGTCACCTCGTCGCCTGATCACCGATTTCAAATCATATGGTCCCCTCGCGGGGCCCAGTGACTTTCTTTGCACCCCCCGGTCGTCGATTCGCTTCTGGAAGTCGTCAAAGACTTGCGCATCCACGGTCGAAGCCTTGACGATCAGCTGGTCGAAAAGGCGGAGCCGTCCGAGTTCGTCAAAGCGCGCCGGACGCTGGGGAAGCTGCTGTTGAACTGATGTGCCAGCCGCAGACTGCCTGAAGAGGCGACTACCGATTTTCGAGCCGGTTGTAGTCGAACAGTCCCGCCTCGACTCCGCCCCAACGCGCGTAGGCATCCATCAGTTCATCGCTCGTCGCCCAGAAGCGTGGGTTGGTGCGGCGAACCGCGTAGCGATCGGCGAGCTTGCGGTAATCGTCTTCCGACGCTAGCGCGCCGACTGCATTCGAGAGCGCGGGCAGGTCCGCTGCCTTGACGCTGAAAATCGCGTTCGGATAGGCGCCGAGGAAGCCCGGTACAACCGTCAGCGTGTTCTCCGCCGGCAGCAGTTCCTCCTTGAACATGTGCGCAACATTCTTGTGCGCGGTATTGCGCAGGACACTGAAGTACTGCGGCGAGGCCGTCGGCTGCTCGACGCGCATGAACACTACCTCCGGCATCCATGCGAGGCTCGCGCCGCGCACCTTCGACAGCGCCTGCACGTCGCGCCGCAGCGCGGGATCCGCCACCGATGAAAGTTCGAATCGCTTCGCCGCGACCGGCGCCACTCGCGCGCTCAGCATTTCGTACAGTTCGCGTTGTGGATCGCTGGTCCGGTACGTGAGGCCGCTGGGTCGGTTGAAGTACGCGTCTCGGCCGTAGACATAGTCGATCACGTCCTTCGGCGCGCCTCGATACCAGTATTCGGCCGTCGAGCGTCGAGCTTTCTCCGGCAGCAGCACGAGGAAGTTGAACTCGCCTTCCATGCGCAGGAAGTCCATGTAGAGGCGGCTGTTCAACTGGTGCCCGGCGTTGCCGTAGACGTCGTAACCCGCCACGAGCAGGTAGTAGATCCGCTCGAACAGCGGATAGCCGATGACCCACGCCGTCTTCGGCTGATCGCCGACCAGACCCTTTACCACCGTCGCACTGTCGAAGTGACGGAACACGGTCAACGCTGCGTTTGGATTGCTGCCATCGCCGCTCCAGATCATCGAGAGATCGTCCTTGCGCGCCACTGCGTTGCGCTCGAGCCACTCGCTTTTCGCCCGCAGGTAGTTTGCTTCGAGTTTCGAGAACTCGATCCAAGGGATCAGCGCAGGCGAGTTGCTGCCCCATTCGGCGGGCAGCCGCAGGTTGCTGCTTTCACGCGCAAGCAGTTCGGCGACCATGGCATCGCCGCCCACCTTCGGATCGACGAAGAACACCCAGAAGCGGTCTTCGATGACATCGAGTGCGAGCTGGCCGCGGCACACCGGCCCCTTGATGAAGTTCATCACAAAGTATTCGGCTTCATCGAGCATGAAGCGGTAACGGCCGTCGAGCGGCAAGTCACGAAACGCCGCGAACGGATTTGATGAGGTGGCGGCGTCGTACGACGGCAGCGTGGTCACCGTGTACGCAGGATCGAGGAACCAGCTACGGTACTTCGCCATGCGTGCCGCGCTGAGTGCATAGGGCATGTGCGTCTTTGCGAGAAGCGCTTCGCGTTCGGGCTCTAGTCGGTAGAAAAAGCGCGCGACGCCTGGGTCGTCGTATGGGCGACGTGTGGCAATGGGCGCGATCGGCTTGCCGCTCGGCGTGGTGGACCGGACGATGCGAAACGCGCGGCGCTGCGAATCTGTCTCGAAGTAGAGGTGACCGAGGTACAGGTGCTCGTACAGGTAGCGGCTCATCAACCGCTCCTTGTTCGAGTCGCCGTTGAGAAACGCCTCCCAGACCTGAACCTGTTGTTGGACGTTGACCGGCACCGCCTCATCGCCTTCGAAGGGCGCGCCGGCCTCGATCCACCGGGTGATCGTCGAGAACTCGCGTTCGTCGAGGCCGGGCAAACCGTACGGCATGCCGGCGAGCGGATTCTTTTGAGCGAAGGCATCGAACTGGTCGATGCGCGGACACGTCGCGGCGCGCTCCAGCGATACGTCGAACGCATTGGAAAGCAGCGGCGAAGCAGGTAGCGGATGATCGCGCTTGAGGGCAAGCGAGCGGTATAAAACGCTCGCGGCAAGGTTGATTTGGGAGGTCTGCGTCCTTTCGTTCAATACTGCGGAAAAACCATGTTGCCGCCATTGCGAAGGCAGTTGCGCATCAACGAACAGGCGCGTGGTCGGCGCTTCGAGCAGGCGGGCGGCGTCATAGACCGGCTGCCGACTGCTTCCGCGCGCGATGCCCTCCCAAGCGCCGAGCTTGAGCTGGCATGGCGCGTCGTAACAACCGTGGCACACGACGCAGCGCCGTTCGATGATGGGCTGCACGTCCTTGCGATACGACATTCCCGCGACCGGCTGGACGGGAACATCGAAGCGCTTCGGGTCGGGCTGCCCATAACGCTGATCAAACTCGTGCAGGGCAACCGTCGCGCAGCCGGCGACCCCGATGATGGTGAGTAGTGCGGCGATCTGTATATGCGCGATGTGGTTGAAATACTTTTTGAACGTCCTTAGCAGATCGCCTTCAACGATTTGCGCGTGATAAAAATCCATCTGAATCTTTAAATTCGGTTCGGCCACTTCTTCCCGGATCAAAGGTTAGCGGTAGCGAAGCCTACGCGCAAGCGCTAGGGCGATGCCGACAGATCCTCTTCCACAAAGCGCAGAAGCGCCTCCGCCAGCGCCTCGCGCGGGTAGGCGTTCCGCGTCACGAACATCGAGCCGATAGTGGAGTGTGTCCTTGCGATCGGCACCGCCAGCGCCCAGTGGTCGGCGTTGATGTAGCCCACGAGGGTGCTTCCGGCGATGACTTGGTCATAGAAGATCACCTGACTGTCATTGCGCGAATCGATTCGTGCAAGCTTGTCGTAGCTCTTGGTCAGGATCGAGGAGATGTAGTCTGGCCGAGGGAAAGTGACAAGCGAGTAGTAGCGCAGCTCGCGAGGCAACGGATTCCTGGCGAGCCACGCCCGGCGTGTTGCGGGCCGCAGGCTGTTCACGCCGCCCGCGTCGCCTGGACCGCAGGTTGCGCCTGGAAAGTGCTGCAGCAGATCGGCCTGGTATTGCTCTGCATCATTGGCAAGCGCCGACCCTCCGATCGCGCCGGCGGCGCTGACCACCGCCGCGACGTGGCGCCGGATCTCCGGATACGCGACCACCGCCTCGAGGATGTCGGGGGCACCCTTCGAATAGCCGATCAGCACAAGACGCGGCGCTGCCGCCTCGGCTCGACATGGCCATGATCGCATCACGAATCTGGCGTGCGTTGTGTCGCGGAGCTCGACAGCGCATCGACCTTGAGCAGCGCCATGTCATACCCGAATTGTTGCAGGTGCTTCGCCACAGTGCCCGGTGGCTGCAGCCATTTTTCGAAGCATTCGTATCCGATGCCGGCGACCACTGCGGCGATCAAGCGTCGTTTCGAAGAGCCGAGGTCGACGGGCCTTCCGGTGCCGGCAGGCTCGCTGCCTATGTGGCTCAGCGCGTCCTCGCAGGGCCGGTAGTCGGGAACATCGCGTTCGCGCGCCTTCAGCACAGCGCAGTAGATCTCGCGAAAGCGCCCCCGCTTGTCCTGGACACCTGCCTGGGACGCCGGAACGAGAACAAGCGGCGGCGTGTCGACCGAATAGGGCACCAGCGGCTTCGTCCCGCATGCCCCCAGTGCGAAGACCGCAGTGATCACAACCAGAAGGGTGCGTGGTCGATTCATTTGTGACTCTCGTTGCGTGCAGGGGGGTCGGGCACTTCGAGATACGGCGCCCAATCGAGAAGCTCCACGTCCGACAGGCTGAGCGGTCGAGTGGCAAGGAACAGGGTCGCGCGCAAGCCATCGGTGTGGTATCGAGCGCCACTGAGAGTCGTTCGAGGCTGTGTCGGGGATGCCGGGCCGACACCGGTGGCGAATCCGAGCTTGTCCAGGCCGCCCGAATACATCATGTCCTGAATCAGGAGATTTCTCGCCTCGTCCACGTCCTCATGCAAGACGATGTCCTTCGCGCCGCGAGGCACGAAACGCCCGCCCACCGGCCGTCCGACCTGCACGAGGAAGACGGGGCGGCCTTCGAAGCGAATGGGGGCGAGCCACAGCCGCATCCAGGTCGAGGGTGCACCGGCCTGCGCTTGTTTTCGCAACACGAAGTCGGGTCCGCGGCCGAAGACATGCTGGGAGGCGTCCACGGCTTGAGCGTCGCGGCGGTAGCTGCGGCGCACGAGCGCTGCTGCGATGTCGGGCAATTCGCCCACGAATATGGCATTGAGAGGATCGCCGTATGCGGCGCCGCGCGCATCGCTTGCGCAGCATGGCAGCCGCTCCAGCGCCGCGCGCAGCGCCGCGAGGTCCTTGTAGTCGGTGACGCCTGCATCGGGGTAGCTGAAAGAGATCAGCCCGGAACGCGGATCTGCCCCGTCGTCGGGGACGGGCAAGAAGAGCGAGAAGGGTATCAAGCCCTTTCTCTGGAGCAGATCGAGATTGAGCACTCTCGTGAGGCGCTCCGGGTTAATGAAAAGCACGCCCGCGCGCGTTTCGCCCGGAAGGATGGGATTCTTGAATGCGAGTCTGTCGAAGTGGTCGTCGATGCGCGCGTTCGCTTCCCGCGCGAGCGGCGTGTGCACGGACCATGCGACTTCGAGTGGCGAGAAGTAGTCGGGGTCCGAACCGGGCCTCAGCAGCCACAAGGGCTCGGGTGTCTGGTTCTGGAGTTCAATCCATATCGACTGCACGCCAGTCTTGTTGACGTCGGCGCCGAACATGTGTCGGCTGTCCTCGGCGCTCAGCACCGCCGCCGCCACGCTCACGCCTTGCCTGGAGGCAGTCACGGCGCGTGCGCGCAACTCTGCGTCGTTGAAAGTGCCGGGGGCCTGCCATGTCGCACAGCCGGCGACACCAAGCAAGAGGCTCGCCGCATACAGCGCGTTTCCGAGCAGACGCAGCAGCCCACGCAGGGCCGAGCGGCTCGCTTTTAGCAATGAAGGCAACGGACTCATCGATCGGCGCGCCCGGTCGCTTTCACGGGCTGTCTTCCGTGCTGCGCGCGACCTCCCACGGGAAGAACTCGACCGCAGCCAGAGAGGTCGGTTGGCGGTCGAACACGAGGACGCCGCGAAAGCCGTCGGTGTAGTAGGGGTCGGTCGTGAGGTTGCCGCGCGGGGCGCTCTTGGGGGCGGTTCCGACTCCCTTCACGTACCCGATCTTTGCAAGGTTCTGCGAGTAGGCCATGTCCTGTGCCAACGCGCTGCGTGCCTCGTCGACGTCGGGATCGATCTTGTGGGTCGTGAGCGTCGGCGAGTGAATGGTCAGGCGACTGCCGATGTCACGGCTGATCTGCCCCACCCACACCTGCTTGCCATGGTAGCGCATCGGGCTCAGCCAGAGCCGCAGATGGTTGCGCTGGTGGATGTTGTCGCGTGCCTTTTGCAACGCCAGGTCCTGGGCCCGGCCAAACATGTAGAGGTCGCTCACCGGTGCGTACGGGTAGCGCTCGCCGGCGAGAGCGGATGTCACCATCTTGATGATGGACCCCGACCACTTCTGCTCGGTTGGGCGCCAGCCGCGACGCGCGAACGCAGGGAAGGCGTCGTCGAGGCCGCCCACCACCACCAGATTGAGCGGATCGCCGTTCTTCAGGCCATCCTTGTTGGTCACGCAGCACGGCAGTGCCTCGAGCGCCGTGCGAAAGGTGGCGTCATCGGTGTAGTTCAGGATCTCTCCGGGAGGGTAGAGTTCCCGCCTGAAGACGTTGGTCACACGGTAGTCGGCGCGAAAGCCGGGCACGATGGAGAGGATCGAGAAGGTTCTTGCCCGCCCGCTCGAGACCAGGTCGATCTGCACGAGCTTGAAACCCTCGTCGAGATTCGTCAGCACGAACCCCGAAGTCGTGGCGCCAGGAAGGACAGGGTTGCGGAAGGCCAGCCGGCGAAAACGCCGGTCGAGCTCCACTTTCTGGTCCGGCGACTCGCCCGATGCAACCGTTTCGGACGCTTCGGAAGCGGGAAAGAAATTCGGATCGAGTCCCGGCGACAACAGATAATACGCGCGGTCTTCGCGGTTCTCGATTTCGATCCAGACTGGCTGGATTGATCGTTTTGCAAGCGGCACGCCATACACGGTGGCGCTCTCGTCGGCCGACAGCACTGCGGTCGATACCCGCACGCCACCCTCCGTGCGCGTCGCGGCCCGGCTCTTGTAGTCGAGACTCATTGCCGGCGGCGTCGAGGTGCAGCCGACAAGCGCAAGGGCGACGGCAACGGCTCCCAGGACTAGCCTGACGATGCGGTTCATCGAGTTGCCCCATGACGCAGGCCATGACAGAGAGGGCCACGCATTCTTGTCGGTCCTTCCCGGAATCACAGTTTCAGGTAGGCGCAGCAGGCTGCCGTCAACGATAGTGTTTTTTAGCTGGAGAGTCCAGCCGTTGCCATGGAATCTAAGGCAGGTTCCGGATGCCGAGATCACCGTGACCACGCCTGCGGCACCCGAGGCAGGCGTGTATCTATCAGATGGAGCGGAAGCGGAATCTGCACTTGCCGTGCCCACACTCTCCATGTGCTTCACAACGGTTGTCTGAATGGCCGCAAGCGGCCCAACTCCGGACGGCCGAGGTTTCGAACTGCCTTCTCCATAGCCGACGTTCGACTTCGCAGGGACGGATGTGCGGTGGAAATGCGTGTTCCACGGCGCAAGAAACGCGAAGTATCCGCGCAGGCCGTGGCGAAGCTCAATGACGGCGTTGAGCCCGGAGCTGACCTTCATCAGGCGGTCGGTGGCTTGCCAGTGAAAACCGCCAATTGAGCGTCGAAAGCACGCTTGTAGGCGGGCCGCGCTTCGCCGCGGGAGACATAGGCGGAGAGGTTCGGATATTCGTCCAACATACCCGACGCTTTCAACCTGAGCAGCACCGCCACCATCATCAAGTCGCCCGCGCTGAACGCACCATCGAGCCAGTCGGCATCGCCAAGGCGACCGGAAAGTTCGCCCAGCCGGTTACGGATGCGATCCTCGACGATAGGCAGGCGCTGCTTGTACCAGGTCTTGTCGCCCTCCAGGAGCCTGGTGGTTTGGAGATCAAGGATCGGCGGCTCAACCGTGTTGAGCGCGGCAAACATCCATGTGATCGCGCGCGCCCGGGCATTCGCATCGTCAGGCAGCAGGCCTGCATGGCGCTCTGCGATATGGAACACGATCGCCCCCGACTCGAACAGGGCAAGAGCGCCTTCTTCATAGGTCGGAATCTGCCCGAAAGGATGAAGCGCTCGATGCGCGGGTTCCTTCATCGCACTGAACGAGACAAGACGAACCTCGTAAGGTTGGCCCACTTCTTCAAGCGCCCAGCGAACGCGCATGTCACGCGCCAGTCCCTTGCCGCGATCGGGCGACCGTTCAAAGGCGGTGATGGTGGGGGTCATTGGAAGGGTAATGATGATTCTCCTTTGCTGGATGTCTCGTTGAGTGCCGGATACGCAATTTTACCGCTCACTTACTAGACGTTCGCCTAAATCGACATCCCTGAACTACTTTTTTTGCTAGTTCTCAAAGATCGAGTAAATCGGTGTCCCGAAGGAACCCATTCAAGCAAAAGGTCGGCCTCAACCCAAAGTTGCGCAGACCGCCGGATTGGTCGAGCAGCGCAGGGAACCGCACGAAGACATGAGGTAGCGGCGGCGAACCGGGGATTGTACGAGTCAAGGACATGGGTAACACTCGAGTTCAAGGACATGGGTTACAACTTGAGGGTCAAATAGTCCTCTCCTCGCTTGAGATTTCTTTCGTCGAATTCGCCGAGACACACAGGTCCGAAGTGCACCTTCCATAGTCCATCGGCTACGGCCTCGATGCCGACGTTCTCACCAGCGAGTACATAGCCTACATAGATTCGCCAGGCGTTCCAATAGATCAAGCCACTGTCGCAAACGCGATGAGAATGGAAATAGCTGGGGTAAGCCACTTCAGGCAGGTGTTTGGGATAAGGACGCGGCGAGAGGGTATATGCGCTAGCGGGTGTGCGTTGCCCCAGCGCTTCGTGAGGACGCTGCTCGTTGTAGTGGCGGCGGAATGCATCAAAGCGTTGCTGCAAGGCCCGCGTAGTCGGAGCCGGCGGTTGCGCTGCAGCCCGCTTCAGCGTGCGATGCATGCGCTCATGACGGCCATTTTGTTCTGGGCATCCTGGGGCAATGCGTTCAGGCACGATGCCCAGCCGAATCCACCAAATGGAAAGGCGCGACAGCCCGGCCGTGCCCGCACTGGCGAACGGCACGCCATTGTCGGTGCGCAGCCGCTCGGGCAATCCATAACGACGAAACAACCGCTCGAAGGTGATCCGGGTCTCAATTCCTCGAGTGCCCGGCAGTCCTCGGCAACCCAAGAGGTAACGGCTGGCATGATCCATAACGGTGAGTGGGTAGGACCAGCACCGATCGCCCGTAAGGAACTGGCCTTTGAAGTCAGCGCTCCACAGACCATTGGGTACCTTGATGCCCTCTACGAGCACGCCCGAGCGCGCCACCCGACGCCGATCGCGCCGCGGCACAATCAACCCCGCCCGCTTCAACACGTTGTAGATCGTGGTGCGCGAAGGCACCGGCTGGTCTGGGTAACGCTCTCGCAGTTTGGTTTGAATCTTCTTCGGACCCAGCTCAGTGCTACGGCTACCGCGCAACTTGAGGATGGATTGCTGGATCGCATAGGGCACCTGGGTAGGCTGGCTGAGCGGTCGGCGACTCCTCTCCTCCAATCCTTCCGCACCCTCGAGTCGGTAGCGTTCCACCAACTTGTAGCCCGTCTTACGGCTAACCCCGTAGCGCATACACAGCTCGGTGAAACTGTAGAGCTCACGCAAATAGTCGGCAACAAACAGCACTCTTTGGTCCATAGGCTTCAGATCCTTCCAAGGCATGGGCACCTCCCATAGATGTCCATGCAGGATAAAAACTGTTACCTATGTCTTTGAACTCCTTTGTTACCCATGAGTGTGAGTCATACCGATCCCCTTTCTCTCGCGATAGTCTCTTTGGGGAAGCAAAGAGAGTCACCGGGCACCGCGAGGGGACCATATAGCGCTTTGGGGGCAAGAAAGCCAGCAGGCGCCGCTTGGGAACTGTATGCTCTGAACCCAGAGCGAGTAAAACCTCGTTCCCAGGCGATGTCGGGGAGAAGTTCCGCGGACGGCAGATCAGGACTATCGTACCAACATGGAAAACCCTGGTTCCCGCTCCGCCAGCCAGATCACGCGCAGCACCGTAGCCCTGGTTCTGGCCGGTGGGCGCGGCAAACGGCTCGGGCAACTTACGGACTGGCGCGCGAAGCCGGCGGTGCCGTTCGGAGGCAAGTTCCGCATCATCGATTTCACCCTTTCCAACTGCGTCAATTCCGGCATCCGGCGCATCGGCATTTGCACGCAGTACAAGGCGCAAAGCCTGATCCGGCACGTGCAGCGCGGGTGGAGCTTTCTCGACGGACGCTTCGATGAGTTTGTCGAACTGTTGCCGGCGCAGCAGCGCATCGCCGTAGATTGGTACCGCGGCACCGCCGACGCGGTATATCAGAACCTGGACATTTTGGTCCGCCACGAGCCCGATCACGTGCTGATCCTGGCGGGAGACCACGTATACAAGATGGACTACGGCAAGATGCTTGCCGAGCACGTGTCGAGATCGGCGGACATGTCGATCGCCTGCGTCGAAGTGCCGGTCGCCGATACCAGCGGCCTGGGCGTGGTGCAAGCCGACGCTGCCGGACGCGTCATCGGGTTTCAGGAAAAACCGGCGCAGGCCGCGCCGATACCGGGTAGACCGGACACGGCATTTGCGAGCATGGGCGTATATGCATTCGAGGCGGAATTTCTCTACGAGGAACTGCACCGGAATGCAAGCGATGGCGGCTCGAGCCACGATTTCGGCAAGGACATCATCCCGCGGCTGCTGGCGAAGGGCGCGGCGGTCTGGGCCCACCGGTTTTCCGACAGTTGCGTGAACATGGTCGAGGGCGTTCCATATTGGCGTGACGTCGGTACGATAGATGCCTACTGGGAGGCGAATATCGCTCTCACCAAGGTCGTGCCGGACTTGAACCTGTACGACCAGAACTGGCCGATCTGGACCTACCAGGAGCAGCTGCCCCCGGCCAAGTTCGTGTTCGACGAAGATGAGCGACGCGGCATGGCGGTGGATTCCATGGTGTCAGGCGGGGATATCATCAGCGGCGCGACGGTCAGGCGATCGGTGCTGTTCTCCAACGTATGCGCGCGCGAGCACTGCAGCATCGAGGACTCGGTGGTGCTGCCCGACGTGGAAGTGGGGCGTCGCGTCACGTTGAAGCGCGCGGTCGTTGACCGCTATTGCAAGCTCCCGGAGGGGCTCACCGTGGGCGTCGATGCCGCCGAGGACCGCAAACGCTTTCACGTCACCGACAAGGGCATCACGTTGATCGTGCCCGAGATGCTGGGACAGCAAATCCATCATCTGATCTGAGTCGGCGTCAATTGACAGCTATAATGCGCAGCTGAACCCTTGGTTGCGCAAAAAGTCGGTCGTATCCGAAGTCTGTGAACATGGCAATCTTTTGCCTGCCCCTTCACCGGCGGCATATGGCCGCTGACCGCCTGCTCGACTGTCCCGGCACGGGACGGGTCGCGGAATTCCAACGCACGCCGCCTGCCAGTCGCGGTGGCGCCGCATTCAACGACAAATAGGCGCGGGAGCGGAGATGCGTCTGCGGGTGCTCGGCTGCTCAGGGAGTATCGGCGGACAGCACAATCGAACCACCTCGTTCCTGGTCGACCAGGACATACTCATCGACGCGGGCACCGGAGTCGGCGACCTCTCGCTTACCGAGCTGAAAGTCATTGATCACATCTTCGTCACCCATTCTCACCTCGACCATGTCAACTCGATCGCATTTTTCCTGGATTCGGTGGGGGCGCTACGGCCTAAGGCGGTCACGGTATACACGACAGGCACCACGATCGAGACCCTGAAAAAGCACCTGTTCAACTGGGACGTCTGGCCGGATTTCACCGTGATCCCCACGCCCGAACAGCCATGGTTGCGTTACCAGGAGGTCAAGGTGGGGGAGGTGGTCACTCTCGGGGGACGAAAGATCACGGTGCTGCCTGCGGTCCACACAGTTCCCGCCGTCGGCTACCATCTCGACAGCGGAAAAGGCAGCCTGGTCTTCACTGGGGACACCGGGCCGAACGACGCGCTGTGGAGCGTGGTGAACCGGATCGAGAATCTCAGGTACATCATCATCGAAGTCTCGTTTTCCGACAAGGACCGCCAGTTTGCCGAGCTTACCCAGCACCTGTGTCCGTCCATGCTCGCGGAGGAGCTGGCGAAGCTCGAGCGCCCCGCGGAGATCTACGTCACGCATCTCAAGCCCAGCGAGATCGAGCTGACCATGCAGGAAATCGAGGAGCTTTCGGGAGACCCGCAGCCGCGCCTGCTGCAGAACAACCACGTATTCGAGTTCTGAAGGGCGGATGAGGGACGCATCCGTCATACTGGCATCGACCGCGCCGGATGCGCTTGCACGAAGCACCAGTCAGACGGAAAATCTCCTTATTCATCATCACGATGTAACCAAGTTACGTAAGCTCGATGTTTCCGCCGTGGGCCAGCCGCCATGGCATAGACGCCAACATCATGAAAAAACAGGTCTCCATCGAGGAGCTGAAGTTCGGTGTGTACATCCATGCGCTCGACCGGCCATGGACGGAAACGCCGTTCATGTTCCAGGGCTTCCTGCTCAATACCGACGCGCAACTCCAGGCACTGAAGAAATACTGCAAGAAGGTCTTCATCGACACGGAAAAGGGCGCTGACCTGCCGAGTAACGTTTTCACGACGGATCCATTAGCTTCCAGGGTCAAACCTCCCGGCGTGCTCTCGACCATCGAGAAGAAGGTCGCATACGAGCAAGAGGCGAGCGTCAACGCGGAGGTGCCGATCGCGCGTGCGGCCCGGGGAAAGACCGAGCTCGTGCTGCATGACGTGTTCAACACGGTCAAAGCCGGCAAGGCGATCGATGCTCCCCGGGTGCGCGAAGCCGTGGCGAGCATGACCGACAGCGTCGTGCGCAATCCCGACGCCATGCTCCTGCTTACCAAAATGAAAGAGAAGGGCGAGCGTAACCTCGACCGTGCCCTCGGTGTTTCCATCTACATGATCACGTTCGGCCGCTTTCTGCACTTGCCGCGCGATCAGCTCGATCTGCTCGGTGTGCTGGGGCTGCTGCAGGACGTGGGAAAGCTGCGTCTACCGGCCGACCTGCTCGACAAGGCCGAACCCTTGAGCGAGGCGGAGCTGAAAGTCTGCAAGAGTCACATACGGCATTCGGTCGCGATCCTGAAGGAAACCACCGGGCTTCCACCCGAGTTGCCTTCGCTCGCGGCCCTGCACCACGAACGCTACGACGGCAGCGGCTATCCAAGCGGTTTGAAAGCAGGGCAGATCGGATTGTTCGGCGGCATCGCGTCACTCATCGACTGCTTCGACGCGCTTACGCATCCTAAGCCTTACGGCCAAGCGCTGTCCCCCTCGAACGCGCTCGGCATGCTCTACGATTTGCGCGACATCCAGTTCGACGGGCCCCTGGTCGAACAGTTCATCCAGTGCATCGGGATCTATCCGGTGGGCGCCATTGTGGAGTTGTATTCGGCCGAGATCGGGATCGTGATCGCTCAGAACCCCGCGATGCGGTTGCTGCCGCGCGTCATGGTGGTGCTCGACGCAAAGGGAAATAAACTCAAACCTCAGAGGATCCTCGAACGGGCGCAGGTCAAGCGCACGCTGGAGAAGGGGAGTGTCCAGATTGATCCCTCCGAATACTTCCTCTGAAAGCGGAGTGGACGCGCCGGATCCGGCCTCCGCTTCCGGACCAGCAGAGGCAGCGGGTGTCGGTCTCAGAGCGCTGGTGGGGCGCTTGGCGGAGGAGTTCGGCGCCGATCCCAAGACGCTAGAATGCGTCGCATCAGTCTTCGAGGAGGTGCGCGCGCGCGCGCCGGACCTGTTCGTTCCTGCGGCCGGAGCACTCGCTCCCGCGTTTGCGGCGATGGTGGCCTCGGACGGCGCCAACGCCGGGCTGGTTTACGCGGCGATCGGCGAATGGGCCCTGGACGCCGAGGGCGAGCCGATCGAGCGCATGCGGCGCGACTGCCAGCGCTTTCAGAGCGCAATGACGCGCGGTGCGCTGCGGTTATACGCAGGGGAGCAGGAACGATGCGCGGAGAGCCTTCTTGCGCTGCAACGCTTCATCTTCCTGCAGCTTGCTCTTCTCGCGTCGCTTTCGGCGCGCAGCCAAGTCGAGGGCAGCGTAACGCGGACGCTGCCGACTCCCGAGTACGCGGCATTCATGGAGATTTTCCGTACGGCTATCGAGACCCATCGCCAGGAAGACAAGCAGCTTGGGTTGCTCCTGCTCCAGGTCGGGAAGGTCGAACAGGTGGACCGCCTGCTCGGATTGCAGAGGGGCGAAGCCTTCATGTTGCGCGTCACCCGGCGCATGCGCGAAGGCGTGTTGCGTAAGCAGGACCAGCTCGGCCGGGTGAGCCGCGACCAATTCGCTTGCCTGCTGCCGCGTATCGCGGGCGAGGGCGTGGCGATCCTCGCCGCGAACAAGATCCTGGGCGTGCTCGAAGCGCCGATCCCGATCGGCGACCGCTCGTTTGCTGCGGACGCGGTAATCGGCATTGCGATGTATCCGGACCACGGGGCGGACCAGCAGACCCTGGTCCGCAACGGCACGCTCGCGGTGCGCGCAGCGCGCGCCGTGACGGAGCGCGTCGCCGTGTACGATCCCGCGCAGGGCGAAAGCGAAGAGCGCACTCAGCAGTACGAGGGGCGGCTGCGCCGCTCCCTGGAAGAGAACGCGTTCGGGCTTGTCTTCGAGCCGCAGCTCGACTTGCGCTCAGGCCGGATAGCCGGGCTGGATTGTATGCTGCGCTGGACGGACTCGGAGTTGGGCGAGGTATCGGAGGCGCGGGCGCTCGAGGCGGCTGAAACCTCCGGGCTGATCCGCGAAGTGACCTGGTGGATTTTCAACAACGCCCTGCGCCAGTGTGCCGAATTCGGGCGCGCCGGGCTGGAGTTTCCGATCGGCCTGAAGGTGACCGCGAGCGGCCTCACGCAACCCGATTTTCCGGAATTCGTGGACCGGACGCTCCGAACCTGGGGCGTTCCGCCCGAGCGGCTGGTGATCGCGATCGACGAAACGGCGCTTGCCGGCACGATCGAGCAGGTGCGCGAAGCGCTCGCGCGTCTGAAGGCGCTCGGACTGCGGCTCGGGATCGACAGATTCGGTACCGGGTCGTCGTCTCTGATCAATCTGGCGCAACTGCCGCTCGATGAGATGAAGCTCGGTGCGACGTTCGTGGGCAACATGCGGCAAGCGACCTTCCACGCCAAGCTCGTGCGTTCGCTGGTCCAGCTGGCGCAGAACCTCGGGCTGCGCGTGACAGCCGAAGGGGTGGAAGACGCCGAGACTGCGCTCGCGCTCGCCATGCTCGGCTGCGAGCGCATTCAGGGCCGATACGTGGGTCGCCCGCTTGCTGCGCAGGAGGTTCCCGCATTCGAAGCGCAGGCCGCGGGGTCGACCCGACTTCCGGGCGAAACTCACGATTCGAGCAACGTGTGACCGATATGCCCGCTGCGGCCCTTTGCAGAGCTGGCTGCGCTTGCGCTGCCGGTGGTATTCACGCAATATCCGCCATGTAAAACGCGGGTGAGGCATCATTTTCGATGATCAGGGACTCCAAAAAGGAAGCGCCCGATTTTTCGCGGCCGATGGCGGTGCTGAAGGCATGTCACGAACGCATCCGCTCGCAGTGCGACACGTTGCGCCGGCTGGTAGAGCACATGGAGCAGCGCGGCTGCGATGATCAGGCGCGGCAAACCGCCGCGAACGTCATACGCTATTTCGACAGTGCGGCGCGCATCCACCACGAAGACGAAGAGCACGACCTGCTGCCCCGCATGATGGGCGCGGCGACATTTAGCCGCGGCTCGTCGCTCACGCGCATGGTGGCCGACATCGCCACGGAGCACCGCGAGATGGACCGCTCCTGGACCGAGTTGCGCTCCATGCTGCAGGAGGTCATGGCCAACCACGACACCCTGGACTCGCTGCAGGTGGATCGTTTCGTAAAGCTCTACCGGGCGCATATCGCAATGGAGGAATCGAACGTCTTTCCGCTGGCGGAGATGCTCCTGTCGAGCCAGGACTTCGCGGACATCGGCGCCAACATGGCGCAGCGGCGGGCGGATATGCCGGCGTGACTGCGCCGTGCGCCTAACATCCATCCCGCCCTGGCCGCAACGCATCACGCGCCTATTATTGAGACAGGTTCCAATGAGCGCGTTCAAAGTCCTGCAGTTCAACATGCAGTTCGGGCAGAGCTGGGACGATGCCTATCCCGATCACGCGCCGCACAACCTCGACCTCACGGTCGCTGAAATCCGCAGGCATAACCCCGACGTCGTGCTGCTGCAGGAAGTCGAGCAGGGATGGCCCGGCGGCGCGCAGATCAAGCCGCCGCCCAACTACACGCATTTGCGCGGGGCGCTGAGACGCTACGACAGTTTTTTCTCCTACCCCAACGCCGATCGGCGTGAGCTGCCCTTCGGCATCGGGCTTGCCATCTTCTCGAAGACGACGTTAGGCGATCCGCTGCGGTTCGACGTGCCGTCGCCCCCGGTCGAATTCGAGTTCAGAGGAGAGATGCGTACGCCCACCGACCGCCTGTTGATCGGCGCCAGCACCACGATCGCCGGCCGCAAATTGAGACTATTCAATACGCACCTGCTGGCGTTTTTCATGCTCAAAGATAATAGCGAGGAACACCCCGGACAGCGGCAGCTGGTCCTCGATCAGTTGCGGGCATCCAACGGTCCTCGACTGCTCGGGGGCGATTTCAACGTGAGCAAACACCAGGCGCTGGTGCGCCAGTTCCGGCAAGCCGGTTACTCGACGGTGCAAGCCAAAAAGGTCACGTGGCGCCGGCGCCCCTATGTGCTCGATCACATTTTTTACAACAAGGACCTGCGGCTGGTGCGTCACGCCGTGAAGCCGACTCCCGCTTCGGACCATCACATGCTCGTGGCGGAATTCGAGTTCAAAAAATAATCACGCCGCACGCGACGCGGCCGCCGGCGTTGCCCGTGGGATCGGTCATGAGATCGTCAGTTTCGGCGTGCACGATCACGGCTCGGCCGATGATTCCCTCAGGCCTGTCCTCGCAACGAAGGGTGCCGCTCATGACCGTCCTGGACTCTTGCGGTAGCCGGCCATCGGGCGCGAAAATAGCACGTTCGCTCGGGTTATCGTTCCCCACGGTGATTCGATTCAGGTTCCGGGTCAGCAGCGAACCTGTTGCTTGCAGAATTGCTGCAGCTCCCTTACCACCGTGCGCCCCGATACCTGTCGTTTCGCCTTGTCGGCGCCGTAGTCGAGCGCAAGCTTGAACTCGTACTTGGCGAAGAAGGCGTTGTAGAGCTCTCCGCCGAGCGTGCCTACCGCGTGCAGACCATCGGTCTTCGTATCGTATTCAAGCAGGATGGCGGACAGCGGCTGCGGCGCCGGTCCGCTCACTACCCGGCCGCCCGAAGCGGGATCGTATTCGCTGTGCTCGGAGCAGCAGTGGATCACGTTCGGCTGCATCGCGCCGGAAGCGGTGGATTTGTCCCGGTAGCTGATGAACGTGATCTGACGTGTCGGATAGCTCATGCGGTGGGCGCAGATCGCGGAAAAGCCGACGATGGCGCTGTTGGGTCCGGTTCCCCCGGCCCACTGGTAAGCCGAGCCGTCCTCGGTCTTCAACAGCACGTCGCGCACCGTTGGCTTGCCCAGATTGAGCAGGAAGCACGGCGTGCTCTCGAAGGGATAATGAAAAATGTAATTGCGACCGGCCACGAGCCGCGCGGCCTTGAAGGGCTGCGCGCGCTCGTCGACTAGCTGGACGCGCGCATAGAAGCGGGGCTGCAGGTCCTTAGCGGAAAGCGCATCTGGCGCGACGAGCGCCGCGCCGGCTGCGCAAAGCTTGATGAATTCGCGTCTTTCCATCCCCGAAGGAGTACGAGCGCCTTTATTGTTGATTCGCGGTTTGCTCCGCGGGTCAATGATACAGCAGCGGGGCCGCCGTCAGGCGTCCCTGTCGGGCCCACCACAGCGTACCTACGTGCCAGCCGCTTGCGGCGATATTTCCGCCGCGAACAACTTTTCCATCTCCCGCCTGAAGCGCGCGGCCTCGTTATCGATAGGGCCGACGTCCTGCCATCCTACAACGCTGCCTTTTCCAACATCGCGCTGCAGATAAACCCCGTGCGCGAGCCCGATTGGGAGCCCGCCGCACGCCAGCGATGCGGCCGCCGGCATGAGCTTGCCGTACACCGTGTAGCCGCCTTCGCCATCGAGCTTGTCGCCGGCCGTCAGATTCCGCTTTGCTATTGCAACGACGTCTCCGCGAAACCCGGTCGGCGCTCCCGTGGACTCACCGCGTAAGCCGACGCTTGCAACCGAGATCCCGAGCTCCAGCCCGATCAAATGGTAGGGCTTGTACATCGCCGAATAGTTCCCGCTTTCATCGGTCGTGAGCCCGTACTCCTGAAAGCAGCGGCGCAGATATTCACTGTCTGCGGCAAACGTCACGTAGACACCCCACCGCAGATCGCGAGCAACCTGTCTCCCGTCGCGCTCGAGGCTGGAAACCACTTCCACCTGGCCTCGGTGATGCAGCACGCCGCCTTCTTGCCGCGGACGCAAAGCGCGCGCCAAATCATCCGCCCCGCACGGCGGAAAGGAAAGACCATCGGGCGCGGGCGTGAGGCCGGTCGCGTTGGACACCGCCGCCATCTCGATCGCGGATTTGGTGCCGTCGAGGAAGGAGTTGAACATCTGCGCGTTGAAATCCCCCTGCGCCACCATTTCCGGGCTGAAGCCGTAGTGACCCCAGACCGTCTCGGGCGTGGATTCATGATAGGCGGGAAGATATTTCGTGCCCTTGCCCGCAGCGACGACCTCGAAGCCCGCGGCGCGCGCCCAGTCCACCAACTCGCAGATGAGCGCCGGCTGGTCGCCGTACGCGAGCGAATAGACGATTCCGGCCTGGGCCGCGCGCCGCGCCAGGAGGGGACCGACAAGCGCATCGGCTTCGACGTTGACCATCACGATGTGCTTGCCATGCTCGCAGCAGGTGAGGGCGTGCCGGATTCCGGCGGCGGGACTCCCGGTTGCGTCGATCGCAATCTCGACTGCGCCCGAAGCGATTGCGGCAATCGCATCCTGCGTGACGCAGGTCGAGCCGCGCTGCCACGCTTCATCGAGCGACCGGGCGCTGTATTGTTCTGAATTCCACCCGGTGCGGATCAGGCTATCTTTCGCTCGTTGCGCGTCGAGATCGGCGATTGCGACGAGATGGATGCCCGGGGTGCGGCGCGCCTGTGCTAGAAACATCGAGCCGAACTTGCCGGCCCCGATCAGCGCCACACGCAGCGGTTTTTTCTCCGCTGCGCGCCGCAGCAACAGACTGTGAAGATTCACTGGCAGCGCACCCGGACGGGGGCGTTAAAGCTACCACAAGTAGCGTGCCTATACATTACTGAATAACGATGCCGGGATCGGCCGGCACCGGACAAAGTCAGCCTGCGCCCGCGCGCTGCGGTATCGCCTCCGAAGCGCCACCCGCTGCGAGGTCGGCTGGCCCCGACAGCTTCTGCGGCGAGTGCACGGCCGCCGCTCGTTGGGCGTCGGCGCGCGGCAGAGTAAAACCGATCGTTGTCGTGCCGGGATCGCTGGCAACGGTGACCTCGCTGCCGTGCAGCTCGAGGATCCGCCTGGCGATCGCGAGACCCAGACCGGCGCCCGAGGAATCGTTACGGCTCTTTTCGCCGCGGTAGAAACGGTCGAAGATGCGCGGCAGGTCCTCGGGCTTGATGCCGCAGCCGGTATCCGAAACCTGCACGGTAACGTGCTCCTCCGCAGGCACGATCCTGATCGCGATCGAGCCGCGCTCCGGCGTATAACGGAGCGAATTCTCGATGAGGTTCCTGAGCACGCGCTCGATGAGCCCGATGTCGGCCACGACCAGCGACGGTTCGGGAGGCGGGTCCATGACCAGGGCCACGTTCTTGTTCGACGCCGCGAGCTGGAATTCCTGCACGAGGTCATTCAGGAGGTCTTCGAGCACGAACGGTTCGGCCTGGATGCTCGCCTGTTCGGAATCGAGCTTGGCGAGCTCGAACAGCTTGCCCACCAGATCGTTCAGATGCTCGCTTTGCCTGAGAGCGATTTCCAGATAGCCGCGCTTCTCGTCGGGCGACAGGCGGTTACCCTCGAGTTGCAGGGTTTCAAGATGCGCCTGGAGGGACGCGAGCGGCGTCCGGAGATCATGCGAGACATTGGCGACCAGCTCGCGGCGCATGTTGTCAGTGCGCTGGAGCTGGTGCATTTGCCGCAGGATGCGCTCGGCCATCTCCTCGAACGTGCCGGAAAGCCGGTCGATCTCGTCGCCGGCCTTGCGTGGCGCGTTTCGCGTCGGCGGCTCGGCGAACCCGCTTACGCGAAACCGGTCCATGACGTGCGCCAGCCGTTGCAGCCGTTGGGTCAGGAACCGAATGATCAACGTGCTCGCGAGCAGCGCAAGGAGCAGGGCGCCGCCGATCAACGTCACGTTTTCGCGCAACACGTAGCTCTCCAGGACGTGCTGCACGGCGCTTTCGCTGCGAATTCCCTTGATCACGAGGTAGAGGTAGGCATCCCCGCGGTTATGCAGCGTCAATCGCGTGGCCGAGAATACTCTCTGAATGCCGTCGTCCGTCGGGTCGTCTCCGAGTATCGGCAGCGCCCGATTCTCGGCAAGAAAGTCCGCGATCGGGCGCATGTTCACCACATTGCGCTTCAACGCCCCGGCCTTGCTGGATGAAGCGAGTATCGCTCCGTCCGTGTCGATCAGGTAGGCGTCGATGCGCGGATTGATTATTTTCAGGCGATCGAACACGTCACCGAATGCGGAAAGCTCCACCTCGCCGGCGGGAAAAACGTGCTCCTTCACGAGCTGGCTCGCGAAGGTCCGGTACACGCGCTGACTGATTTCCTGGCGCCGCGCGTTGTCCCAATGGCGCATCACCAGCACGACGGCTAACGACATGATGAGCGCGAAGCCCACCAGGACGGTGACCAGTCTCCCGTAGAGCGTGTTGAACATGCGGGTTTTTACGACGGAACTGCGGGTCAGATCAAGACGCCGCGTCCTGAACGGGGTGCTCGGAGAACTTGTAGCCGACACCGCGCACGGTCACGATGAACTTCGGCCGCGCGTGGTCCTTCTCGATCTTGGCGCGCAGGCGGTTGATGTGGCAATTGACGTTGTGCTCGTAGCCGTCGTGGCCGTAGCCCCATACGGTATCGAGGAGCTGCAACCGGCTGTAGACCCGCCCCCGGTTACGCGCGAAATGCAGGAGCAGATCGAACTCCTTGGCGGTGAGATTGACGAGGTTGCCCGCCAGCGTGACCTCGCGCTTCACGGGGTCGATGGCGAGCTCGCCGGACCGGATCGGTTTTTCCGACGGGATTTCTCCGTTTTCGGCGAACGCGTCGATCCGCCTGAACAACGCCTTCACCCGCGCTACCAGCTCGAGGACGCTGAACGGTTTGGTCAGGTAATCGTCCGCGCCGAGTTCCAGCCCCAGCACCCGGTCCGATTCGGAGCCTTTTGCGGTCACCATCAGAATCGGCGTGTAGTCGGCCGCAGCGCGCAGCCGGCGGCAGATTTCCAGCCCGTCCGGGCCGGGCACCATCAAATCCAGGACGACCAGGTCATAAGCCTTTGTTTCGGCTTCGGCCAGACCCGAGTCCCCGTCGAATCGCAGCACGACGTTGCACGGCAGGTCGCGCAGATGGAAACGCATCAAATTGGCGATGTCCCGCTGGTCTTCGATCACGAGGACATTGCGCATCTCGACTTCCCTTGCTGCTATCAGCAGTGCGGATTTGAATCATCCGACTGCAACGGGCAGATGAGCTGGCCGCGGTTCCCTAGGGGGCGCCGCGACCAGCACCGCGTCAGTCGGCGCTCTGGTACATTGGGTCCAGTTGGTCGACTGCGGACATAGTGTTGCTCGTGGTTCCTGCACAGCCGGCCAAGCCGACGATAAGTATAAGTGCAGCGATGACTCTGGTGAGAAGCGTACGCATCGAAGCTCTCCTTCATTTAATTGATCAAAGATTCAGCCCGGATACGCAATGCCCTTGATTTCTTTGAGATTCTTCGTATCCCGCAGGCAGTATGAGAGGACAAGATCGCTATTTCATCGCATCCACGTCTCTTTTTTGTCTCCGAACGATTCGTTTCCGGATCATATGAGCGCCATTGAAGGCACCGGGGGGCGCGGGGGGAATGGGAAGGCCCCTCGGATTTTCAGGAAGGGGCCCGTTCTCCGCCGCTCATAATGGGACGCGGCGCAGGCGCAGCGCGTTGGCGATCACCGACACCGAGGAGAAGCTCATGGCCGCCGCCGCCACGACAGGGGAGAGCAGGATACCGGACCAGGGATACAGGATACCCGCCGCCACCGGCACGCCGAGCAGGTTGTAGACGAAGGCGAAGAAGAGGTTCTGCTTGATGTTGCGCAAGGTCGCGGTGGACAGCTTGCGCGCGCGGGCGATGCCGCGGAGGTCGCCCTTCACCAGCGTAACCCCCGCGCTTTCGATGGCGACATCGGTGCCGGTACCCATGGCGATACCCACATCGGCGGCTGCGAGCGCGGGAGCGTCGTTGATGCCGTCCCCAGCCATCGCCACACGGCGTCCTTCCGCTTTCAGCCGCTTCACGATCTCCGACTTTTGATCCGGCAGGACCTCGGCAAAGACTTCCTTGATACCGAGACGGCTCGCCACGGCGTTCGCCGTTGTGAGGTTGTCCCCGGTGAGCATGACGACGCGCACGCGCTCGAGCATTCAGTAGATCGATCGCCTCCCGGCTCGTGGCCTTGATCGGATCTGCGATGCCGAGCATCCCCGCGAGCCGATCCTCGCTCACTACGTAGATCACGGTCTGCCCATCCTTCCGGAGCGCTTCGGCCCGCGCCGCGTATGGAGAAACATCAATTGTCAGGGCTTCCATTAACAGCCGGTTGCCGACTGCCACCGGCTTGCCTGCGACGCGGCCGGTCACGCCTTTGCCGACGGATGTATCGAATTCCGTTACCTCGTCCAGGCCAATTTTCCGCTCGTGGGCCCCGGCGACCACCGCCTTTGCAAGCGGATGCTCGCTGGCGCGCTCCAGCGATGCAGCGAGACGCACGACGTCGTTTTCCTCCATCCCGCCCGCCGCGATCACGCTTACGAGCGTTGGTTTCCCCACGGTAATCGTGCCAGTCTTGTCCAGCACCAGCGTATCCACCAGGCGCAGGGTTTCCAGCGCCTGCGCATCCTTGAACAGCACGCCCATCGAAGCGCCGCGCCCGACGCCGACCATGATCGACATGGGCGTCGCGAGCCCCAGGGCGCACGGGCACGCGATGATGAGAACCGCTACGGCATTCACCACGGCGTAAGCGAGGCGCGGTTCCGGTCCGACCAGCAGCCACGTGAAAAAAGTGACGATCGCAGTCGCAATGACGGCCGGGACGAAGATCGCGGAAACCCGGTCGACGAGCCTCTGCACCGGGGCGCGGGAACGCTGCGCTTCCGCCACCATGTGCACGATCCGCGAGAGCATCGTGTCGGCGCCCACCGCCCGCGCCTCCATCACGAGCCCGCCGCTGCCGTTCAAGGTGCCGCCGATCAGCTTGTCCCCCGCGCGCCTGGTGACCGGCATGGACTCGCCGGTGAGCATCGATTCATCGACCGCGCTCGTTCCCTCGATCACGACGCCATCCACGGGCACGCGCTCTCCCGGCCGGATGCGCAGCCGTTCGCCGGGGTGGAGTGCTTCGAGCGGCACATCCTCGTCCGTGCCGTCGGGCCGGATCCTCCGGGCAACGGTAGGCGCGAGCTTGAGCAGCTCTCGGATCGCCGCGTTGGTGCGGCTTCTCGCGCGCAGCTCGAGCACCTGACCGAGGAGCACGAGCGTGACGATGGCCGCGGCAGCTTCGAAGTACGCGCCGACTTCCCCGTGCGCATCTTTTATCGACGGCGGAAAGATGCCCGGTGCGAGCGCGGCTGCCACGCTGTACACGTACGCCACGGTCACGCCGAGCGCGATCAGCGTGAACATGTTGAGGTTGCGATTCGCCACCGATTGCGCGCCCCGGACGAGCAGCGGCCAGCCGCACCACAGCACGACGGGAGTCGCGAGCCCGAGCTCCATCCACATCCGCGCGTGTCCCAGGAACCCCAGAGGATTGCGGGGCAGATACATGCTCATCGCGACGAATACCAGCGGCACCGACAGCGCAAGACCGATCCAGAAGCGCCGCGACATGTCGCGCAGCTCCGTGTCGTCGGTCTCGGCCCCGGGCTCCATGGGCTCGAGCGCCATGCCGCAGATCGGGCAGTCGCCCGGCCCGTCGCGCACGATCTGCGGGTGCATGGGGCAGGTCCACTTGCCCGTGCGCACGACCGGAGTCACGAGCTCGAGCGCCATGCCGCATTTCGGGCAGGCCCCGGGATGGTCCTGACGCACTTCGGGGTGCATCGGGCAGGTGTAGGTTGTCGTGCCCGTACCCTGGGCCGCGGCCGGCGCAGGGCTGGTTCGCGCCCCCGCATAGCGGTCGGGATCGGCATTGAATTTCGCCAGGCAGCCCTTGCCGCAGAAATAATAGGTCTTGCCGCCATGCGTCGCGCTGCCGGCCGCGGATGCAGGATCGACTTTCATGCCGCAGACCGGGTCGGTCATCATCCGGTGATCATTCCCCTGTCCGTGGTCTTGGCGATGGACGTGGTCGTGCTGAGCGTGGTTCATCCGCGCCGTCCGACTATCTCTGTGAGCGATCGGATCTGCACTCTATCGTGTCGGCTCGATATGCGTCACTGCATACTGTCCCCCGACCTTCACCGCGATGAAGCGCACCTTGTCGCCGGCTTTCACCTGGTCGAGGAGCGCGGGGTCCTTCACTTGAAACACCATCGTCATCATCGGCATGTCGAGGCTCAGGATGGGGCCGTGCCGGATGGTAATCTTTTTTGCATCCTTGTCCACTTTGCGCACTTCGCCTTCGACGAGTTGACCGCCCTTCTCATGGGTAGTTGCCGCCACGAACGATGACGCGACGGCCAACGCAATACAAAGCATTGTTAAACGCACGATCTTCATGGGCAGTTCTTTGCGTACTGGTTAACGATAGCGTTGAAAGAGGGCGGTCGTACCGTCGGGCTTGACGAGCAGCACGTCGTAAGGTTGGGGTCGGTCGCTTTCCATCCCGGTAGAGCCTGCAGGCATGCCCGGCACCACGAGCCCTTTTGCGTTCGGACGCTCCGCCAGCACGATAAATCCGCTCTTCTCCAGATGCTTGATCCACAACTCACAGCATGGGAACTGCGCCGCGTGGCCCCTATTTCACGATCAACTTGCCGACCATCCCGGCCTCGAAGTGCCCCGGGATCAGGCAGCCGTAGTAGAACTCGCCCGGCTTCGTGAACTGCCACACGATGCGCTCGGTCTTGCCCGGCGCGACGTGCGCCATGTAGGGCTCGTCGTGCTCCATCCCGGGGTGCTTTTTCATGAGCTCGGCGTGTTCCTTCAGCTCCTTCATCGTGCCGAGCACCATCTCGTGCATCGTCTTGCCTGAGTTCCTGACGTCGAAACGAACTGTCTCGCCCTGCTTTACCGTGAGTTCGGCCGGCGTAAATCGCATCGTGTCGCTCATATCGATTTTGACCGTGCGAGCGGTTTTCTTCGGGTCTCCCTCCCGGCCGAAGGTCTTTTCTTCGGTCGAAATCGCCTTCTTCTCCGCCTTCTTGCCGTGAGGAGCTTATCGTGTGCGGCTACAAGACCGCTCACGGTGAAGGCAATAAGAAAGATCATGACGTTTGCTGGGTTCATTTCAAGTTCCTACAGTTAATAGTCCATCAATGTCCGGTATGGCCGGACGGTTTACGGGCTCGCAGATCCGGTTGGTCGCGGCTGGCGCACCCGCCTTCTGCTGTGCGGGCTGCGCGCGTTCGGCAACAGGTGCAGCGCCGGTCCACTCGTAGGCGACTGTGCCTTGCGGATGCTTGTACCAGCCCGGATCCTTGTAGTCGTTCCTTGCGAGGCCTTCGCGTATTTTTATTACCGTGAACATGCCACCCATTTCGATCGCGCCGAACGGTCCATTGCCGCTCATCATCGGCAGCGTGTTGTCGGGCAGCGGCATTTCCATCTCTCCCATGTCCGCCATGCCGCGTTCTCCCATCACCATGTAATCCGGCACGAGCTTGATGATCTTCTCGGCGATGCCGCGATGATCCACGCCGATCATCGTTGGAATGTTGTGACCCATCGCGTTCATCACGTGGTGCGATTTGTGGCAATGGAAGGCCCAGTCGCCGGGATTGTCGGCAACGAACTCGAATGCCCGCATCTGTCCGACCGCCATGTCGACGGTTGTCTCGGGCCAGCGGGCGGCTTTCGGCACCCAACCGCCGTCGGTGCATGTCACTTCCATGTCGTGGCCGTGAATGTGGATCGGGTGATTGGTCATCGTCAGGTTGCCCATCCGGACGCGTACGCGATCACCCTTGCGCACGACCAGTGATCGATACCCGGGAAGACGCGGCTGTTCCACGCCCAGAGGTTGAAGTCGAGCATTTCAGCCACCTTGGGGGTGTAACTGCCCGGCTCGATGAGGTAAGCGTTGATCAGGAACACGAAGTCCCGGTCGACCCGCATGAAGTTCGGATTTTTCGGGTGCACGACGATGAAGCCCATCATGCCCATGGCCATCTGCACCATCTCGTCGGCGTGAGGGTGGTACATGAAGGTGCCGGACTTGCGGCATTACGAACTCATAGACGAAGGTCTTGCCGACTCGGATATGCGGTTGGTTCAATCCGCCGATGCCGTCCATGCCGTTCGGCAGCAGGATCCCGTGCCAGTGTATGGTCGTATGCTCGGGCAGCTTGTTCGTTACGAAAATGCGCACCTTGTCGCCCTCGACGCACTCGATCGTCGGCCCTGGCGATTGTCCGTTGTAGCCCCACAGGTTCGCATTCATGCCCGGCGCAAGCTGGCGCCTCACCGGCTCGGCGACCAGGTGAAATTCCTTCCAGCCGTTATTCATGCGCCATGGCAGGCTCCACCCGTTGAGGGTCACGACCGGCTGATACGGCCGCCCGGTAGAGGGTTCGAGCGGCGGTTGCGTATCAGGCTTGGTCTGGATCGCGCGCCTCCGGAACGGCGGCCTGCGCTGCTTTGCTCACCAAGGCGGCCCCCAGCATGGCGCCTCCGGATGCGCGCAAGAAAATTTCGACGTGTAGTCATCCGCGCCTCCAATAGTGGTGCCTCATTACCTGATTCAACTCGCATCACCGTCAGCCTGAGGGCGATCGGCGTCTTCACGACGGCTCGCATGAAGAGAGAGTGCGTGTTTCATAAGAGCCCCTCTTGTGGGAGATCAGTGTTCGGCCGCGCTTCCGCCACTGGCGCGTCCGCATCCCAGTCCCTCGGATGAGCGAGAGTGCCGGACGATTTTCCTGTCATGGCAAGGTCAAGCGCGGCCGCGGCAAGCCAGAATTCGCGCAGCGCTTCGATGTAGGCATTGACGCTCGCTATCTGCTGCCGAGCGTCGGCGAGCAACTCGAATACGCTGATGAGCATCCCGTTGTAGCGCAGCAGATTCTCCTCGGAGATGCGCTTGCGCAGCGGCACGATTTCGTCTCGGTAGTGCTTCGCGAGATCGAATGCGGTGCGGTATGCGGCGTACGCTTCGCGCACTTCGGAGCGCGCCTGAACGGCGGTATCGGCGGCGCGGTTCACCGCCTGCATATAGGTGTGTTCCGCTCGGGCGACTTTGGCGCCGCCCCAGTCGAAGATCGGCAGCCGAAGCTCGATCTCGTATCCGGTCTGGCGCGGCAGGCCGGTCTCGCTGTTGCGCCGGTAGCCGACCTCGAGCACGTTGACGAAACCAGTCGCTTTGACGAGGCCCATGCGAGGCGGCGATGTTCTCGGCTTCCTTCATCGCGACCCTGCACGTCCAGACGTTGCTTCAGTGACTGGGCTTCACGTCGATGATCTCGCGCGAGCCTTTGGGCAGGTCGGGCAGGCGCTCCGGCAGCTGGAAGCGGATATCCTCGCCCCACAGACCCATCAACCGGGTGAGTTGTTCACGCTCGGCGAGCGCTCGTTGTCTGGCGCGGGCGAGTTGCGCCGTTGCTTCGGCGTAGAACACCTGCTCGCGCGCGTGATCGAGCTTGTTGAAATTTCCGGCCGCCGCCATGCGGCGCGCGAGCTCGGCGCTCGCTTCGGCCGCTTCTTTCACCTGCTCCACGTACTTGACCGTTTCACGCGCGGCGACGGCGCTCACCCAGGCGCGCCGCGTGTCGGCTGCGACTTGCAGCGTTTCCAGTGGTTACACGCCCTTGGGTGAGCTCGAAGCGCCGCCTCTCAAGATCGGTGCGAATTGGCATGGTGATCAGCGCGAGCACATTGAACAGGAACGTGCGGTCGATGGTCACGTCGTCACCACGGTGCAAGCGCGTCGAAAGAGAAGCCCGGATTCACGCAGCCGCCCAGCCTGCACGAGATCGGATTCCGCGATCCCCAGTTCGGAGTAAGTGGCCTGCAGCCCCCGATTGTTCAGGAGCGCGATCTGGACGGCGGCATCCGCGGTCAGCGGCGCGTCAAGCAGTTTTATCACCGCTGCCCGAGAGCTTTCGGCGTCCTGCTCGGTCTTGATCCATTTCACTTCCTGCTTGAGGCCGCGTTCCCTGGAGGCCGACCCAACGGCATCGAAGCCGCCGTCAGGGGAAAAGGCAACACATCCGCCCAGTGCTATTGCCGCGAGCGCCAAAGCAAGCGTTCTGGCACGCAGCGAGCTTTTCTCACTCTGCATCGGTGTCTCCTCTATTTGTAGTCTGCACCGTGCTCTGCCTTCGGGGCAGGCTTAGCCGCGGGAGCCGGGCTCGTTGCAGGCGGCTTCGCGGCGGGTTTTGCGGGAGCGTGTCCCGCGTGTCCTGCGCCGAAGATGCCGACGTGTCCGCCGGCCCGCGCGACTTCTTCATTCACCTCGGCCCAGGGCGCGACATCTTGCTCGCGGTAGGGCATGTAGCCGATGAACGGCGATTCGTACCTCGCGGGCGGCACCGGGGTTGCTGGATCGGCGGGCTCCGGCCGCGCGGATTTCTGCTGTGCGGCTGCCAGCGACGCCAGCGCCGTCAATACGACAACTGCAACGAACGGTTTCATTCGATCCTCGGTACGGAAAGTCCCGTGCTGCGTGGACGCAGCACGAGCGTAAGCGCGGAAAAAATGCGCCAGGCGCGGATTACCCGCGCGGTACGAAGATCAGGCGAGAGGAGGCCGCTGGGGCCGGTCGGGGAAAAAGAGATCGTGCAACGGCTGCGGTGCCGCGGTCAGCATCGAGAAGTCGGCCATTGCCGGGTGCAACGTCAACTCCGGAACGCCAGAGACGGTATGGTGGCAACAGAGATGATAGGTAAGATCGCCGGACGGCCCGGTGTCGTCCTGTTGACCCTGGTGATGAGTGCCGTGATCGCTGCCGCCCTGTGTATGCGTGGCGTGCGTATCGGTTTCCCCATGACAGAGCAGCGCAGACAGAGTCGCAGCAATGCCTTGAAGCGGCATCACCGCGATTGCCAGCATCAGCACGAATTGCTTCACCCAAGACGACATATGAACGAGTGTATAGGAGAACTCGGCTCAGCCGCAATCGTTGATCGAGGACAACGCATACGGCGAAGAGTTCCGCCTCAGGCAGCGACCCTGACGTTGACCATCATGCCGCGATCGGCGTGCTGGAGATTGTGGCAGTGGAACATGTAGACCTGGTCCCCGAGGAACGGGTGCGAAAATTCGAGTGCGATGCGGACCGTTTCTCCCGGCCAGATCAGGATCGTGTCCTTCCAGCCGAGATCGGTCGCAGTCAAGCCACGTTCCTCGACCGCCAGTCGCTGCACTGGCTCAGGGCTGCCCCTGCGTTCCAATACCCGAAACTGAAAGCCGTGTATGTGCATCGGATGGGGCATACCGTCAGCGGGGTTGGCGATCTCCCATATTTCCCGGGTTCCCCGCCGCACGGTGAAGCCGATACTCCGCATGTCGAAGAGCCGGCCGTTGATGCGCCAGGCCATGCGGCTGTGGTCGATCGCGATCCGGCGCACGGCAGCGGTGCTCATATCGGAGCTTTCGCCCTGTGAGAGAGTCGCAGGCAGATCTCGCTGGTAGCGTGGCGCAGGGTATACGTAGAGTTTCAATAGCTCCAGCTCCGCGCCGTCGGCGATCGGTGACGCCTGGACAACATCAGACGCATTACCATGTTGATGATGCGCATGGAGCCCGCCCTGCGGTTCATCTGCGATTGCATGCGCATCATGGTGCATGGGATCGAACGCCAGGCTCTTCAGCGTGACGGTGCTCCCAACCGGGACGCGGCGCAAATCGAGCGCGACGTCGAGGCGCTCGCCTGGTGACAGGAATGCCTCGCTCGTCCGCTGCGGTTCAGCGAGTAGCCCGCCGTCGCCACCGAGAACGGCGAAATCAAGCGCTTCGTCGCCCGCGACGAATGCGAGCCGGTAGAGCCGCGCGTTGGAGGCGTTCAGCAGGCGGAACCGATAGATACGTGCGGTGACATCCAGATAGGGCCGGGACGTGAGGTTGACCAGCACTTCGTTTCCCAGGTAGCCGTGAACCCATTCGCGGCCAGTCGGGCTATAGACCGGTGCCCCGTCTTCGTTGATGCGCTTATCCTGGATAACGAGCGGAACGTCGGTGATGCCGACCTCGAGCCCGAGCGCCTTGCGCAGCGTCAGCTCGTCTTCATCTTCGACGAGCAACAGCCCCGCGAGCCCCTGGTGAATCTGAATGCCGGTACGCCCGTGAGCGTGCGGATGGTACCAATGCGTCGCCCCGCGGTTTGGAACGTGGTACTGGTAGGCGTAAGTCGCGCCGGCCGGCACGGCGTAGTGGGGGTGCCCGTCGTTGTTCGCATCCACTTTCAGGCCGTGCCAGTGGATGATGCTCGTCTCATCGAGCGCATTCCAGAATTTCGCGCGTACCGTGGTCCCGCTTGCCACGCGCAGCACCGGGTTCAGGTAAAGGGATCCCTGGTGCTCGACCTCGAAGGCGAGCATCGGCGCCGGCTTGTTGGGAAGCAGCGGGTGCTCGATTGATTTCGCAATGATGGTCAGCGGCCCGGCGACGTCGATAACGCCGTACATGCCCTCTGCGCCCGGCAACCGAAGCGGATTGGGAAACGCCGGGTCAGGCGCCGGGGCCGGTGCGCGATGCTCTGCGTGTTGATCGTGCGCCGCGCGCTCATCGCGGTGACGCTGCCATAGCCATCCCGCCGTGACGCCAGCCACGCCTGCTGCGCCTGCGGCGAGGACGAATTTTCTGCGGTTGTTCATGCTCGGCCTGTCTCAGCGAGGGCGTGAATACCCGCGCGCGGCACGCGGCGCGCTAAGAAAACTCCATTCGGCGTAACATTCATGGCATTTGTCGCGTTTTCCATCGTATTCGCAATACTCCTGACCGACAAGCATCAACCACGCGGACTGCCACAATGAACGCTCTGCCTTCCATGCATCCCCTTGTTGTCTTCGGGCTTTTCGTCGCGACGGCGATCGCGGAGATCGTCGGCTGCTACCTGCCGTATCTGTGGCTGCGTAAGGCAGCCCCGGCATGGGTTTTGTTCCCCGCGGCCCTGAGCCTCGTCTTGTTCGTGTGGCTGCTCACGCTGCATCCGCAGGCTGCGGGACGTGTTTATGCGGCCTATGGCGGGATCTACGTGGCGGTGGCGCTGGTCTGGCTCTGGCTGATCGATGCAGTGCGCCCCGACCGGTGGGACATCCTGGGCGTCGTGGTCTCCATCGCCGGCATGGCCATCATTTTCTTTCCGCCGCGCGGTTAAAATGAGGTCTTCCGGGAACTGCCGTAATGTCTGATTGTTGCAGTGACAAGGAATGTGCAATTGAGGCGCTCCGTTCGCGGCAGAGCGCGACGCTCAAGATCGTGCTGGCGATCAATGCGGTTATGTTCGTCGTGGAGCTTTCGTCGGGCGTACTGGCGAGATCTACGGCGCTATTGTCGGATTCTCTTGACAACCTCGGGGATGCATTGACTTACGGGTTGAGCCTCTACGCCGTGTCCGGCGGCGCGCGCTCCAAAGCCAGGGTGGCGCTGTTCAAAGGCGGGCTCATCCTGGCGGCAGGGCTGTTCGTGCTGGGGCAGGTCATCTACGGCGTTCTGCATCCGGGCGTGCCGGTCTTCGAGGTCATGGGCATCGTCAGCCTAATCGCGTTGGCGGCGAACGCCACGTGCCTGGCGCTGCTCTGGAAGCATCGTGCGGAAGACGTGAACATGAACTCGGTATGGGAGTGCTCGCGCAACGACATCGCGTCCAACACCGCCGTGTTCGTCGCCGCTGGCGCCGTCTGGCTCACGCAATCCGGCTGGCCTGACATCGCCGTAGGGCTAGCCCTGGCGTGCTTGTTTCTCCGCTCCGCCGTCCGGGTAATCGCAAACGCACTGGGCGAATTGCGCACAGCCGCGCAGCAGACTGTCTAGAAACGCAGACTCTGACTTTCGGTTCTCCGCGAGGAAGGTCCATCGTGCGACGGGGGGGTGCGGGGGGAACGGGAAGGCCCCGATGAAGAACCTATCTCGATAGTAGGCGCGTGATGCGTTGTGGCCAGGACGGGATGGCTACGAGGCGCACGGCGCAGGCCATATGTCGATATGGTCAAGCCGGGCAACGAAGCAGACGCCCGTCCTGGCCGCAACCCCGGAGGGGACGGGGCGATCTGGGCGCATTTCTTCGTCGGGAGCCCTCGCAATATCGACATATTGCTTCGGGGCTCTCCTCCTTGAACTGCATCCCACATCGCCTCCGTCGCACACGTGCCTACTATCGAGATAGGTTCTAGCCGGAAGGGGCCCGTTCCCCCCCTTGTTAATGATGATGCCGGTGATGCAGGTCTGGTGCATGAGGATGCGCGTGCCGCATCGGCTCGTGCACGTGCTCGTGGACGTGGGGCTCGGATCCCTCGTCGCCATGGTGGCCATGCCGGTGATGCTCGTCATGGACATGACGGTGGGTGTGCTTCAGGCGCCCGTGCTCATGCGCGTGTGAGTGAGACTCGGACAGCACCAGCCAGGTTGCGATTGCCATCAATACCGTGGCAACGATCAGGCCGGGCGTGATCGGCTCGCCCAGCAGCGGCACGGCGAGCCCCGCTCCAATGAAAGGAGCGGTACTGAAATGCGCCGCAGTCCTCGCGGCCCCCAAGTGCCGCAGCGCGTAGATGAAAAGCACGAGGCTTACACCGTAAGCGATGAAACCCAGCGCGAGCGCGTTAGCCGTCGTTCCAAAGCCGGGAAGCGTACCGCCCAGCGCGAGCCCGAGCGCAAGGTTGAAGCTTCCGGCGACGAGTCCCTTGGTCATGGCCGTCACTACTGGATCGCCGCCGGCTACCTTTCTTGTCAGGTTGTTGTCCAGCGCCCAGCACAGACAGGCGCCGACGATCGCCAGTGACTGCGGAGAGAACTCAAGCGGCGCCTGCGGGGCGTAGGCGAGTATGGCGCCGCCGCCGAGCATGACCAGCGCCGCGAGCCACACCCGCGGGCCAACGGCTTCGCGGAAGAGGACCGCGGCAATGAGCGCGGTCATCACGGCCTCGAAGTTGAGCAGCAGGGACGTTGCCGCCGCGCCGCTGCCTGCAAGGCCCCACAGCAGCAGCACCGGCGCCAGAATGCCGCCGGCCACTATCGCGCCGGCGAGCCAAACCCAGTCGCGCGCGGCGAGCGGCGCTTCCCGCTGCCGGCCCCTGCGTTGCGCGAGCCATGGCAACACAAGGCCGAGCCCGCTGCCCAGATACAGCAGCCCCGCCAGCACGATCGGCGAGACCCCGCCGAGTAGCAGCTTGGCGAGCGGCGTGCTCGCGCCGAAGAGCGCGGCGGCCGCCAGCGCGAAGAGGGCGTAACGCTGGATCGAGAAATCAATCACGTCGGACTTCTACATGCCGAGAAGCTCATTCTAGCCTCCTTACAGTATCATCCTGTCAGAGCGCGATCGCGCCGAAAGTGATCGTCTGATGGCAAAACAATCCCTGTTCGCGATTCTGTCGCGCTCACCGTGGTGGCTGAGCATTGCCGTCGCCGCAGCCCTGTTCGCGTCGGTGCGACTATTCTTCCCCGACTTCATCGCACTTTCCGTGGCGTTACCCTTCGTCGCCGTCGGAGGCTACGCCGGCTGGCGCCAGCTACGCGCGCCGAGCACTACCAAGGTCGCTGATATGCTCAGAGCGCTGCGCGCCATGTCGTGGGAAGACTTCTCAACCTTGATTGAAGAAGCCTTTCGTCATGACGGCTATACGGTTACCAAGCTTAAAGCCGACGCTGTCGACTACGAGCTGAGCAGGAATAATCGCGTGGCTGTCGTCTGCTGTAAGCGTTGGAAGGTGGCGCGCACAGGTATTGCTCCCATACGCGACCTGTTCGAAGCGGGACAGGCACGCAACGCACACGACTTCATATATTTGGTCACCGGGGAGTTCACCGCTAATGCTCGCGAGTTTGCTGCCGAAAAATCCATCCGGCTGTTGAGCGATGTAGAGTTAGTGAGGTTGGTTACCCGTGTTGCGCGCGGCAGGAAAAAAGTGGCTTTCGAAATAACGCTATGATCTCGATCATATCCCGCATCGGGACCACTAATTACACTGCGCCGGCACACAAGGGAGACTCATCATGAAACGCATGTTGACACTGGTGGCAGCAATGGCAGCACTCGCACCCGGACTGGCGCCTGCGCAGCATTCCGCTTACACAGGGCAGCAGGATCGCCAGATCAAGGCGCTCTCCGATGATGAAATCAAGCAGGACCCGCTCGGGCGCGGGTATGGGATATGCGCGGGCGGCGGAGCTGAACGCCTTTCCCGGGCCGATGCATGTGCTCGAACTGGCCGATCAGCTTGCCCTATCGCCGGAACAGCGGACCGCCACCAAGGGGCTGATGGACGCTCACAAGGCGGAGGCCGGCGCGATCGGGGTGAGACTCGTTGAGGCCGAGCGCACCCTCGACCGTTTGTTTGCAGGCGGGAAGCTGGACCAACCCGGGCTGGCAAGCCAGGTGAGGACGGTTGCGGCGCTGTACGGCGAGTACCGCCTGTCACACCTCGAGACCCATCGGCGGATGCACGCCATCCTCACCGCAGAGCAGGTGCGCCGTTACGACGAGCTGCGAGGCTACGCTGGGGAACAGCAACGCGGAAAGCGACAGCATTGAGCATTGCTGACCTCGTTACTCGCCACCTCGCCGACCCGGAGACGGGCTGGGCGATCGGAACGTTCGGCGCCATCGCGGAGTTCCAACGACACGCCGATGAGCCGGTCGTGCTGTGCGCACACGACGCGGTGACCTCACGGGGCGGCATCCGCGTGCGGCTCGACGGCGCCGTTCGGGCGGTCGCGTGGGAGTGTCCTTCGTCGGGCGAGTCATGGACGCACGGCATTGCACTGTGCCTCCCCGCGGGCGCTGGCGCGATGAGCGGTCGAACAGCGATCACCGAACTCGGTCCCGATGCCGGGGCGCTACGGCAGGAGGATGCCGACGCGATCCTGTTCGATCTGGGCATCGGCGCACCGCATTGCGACATTTGCGTGCGGACTGCAGACCCCGAAATTCTGCGTGCGCTTCGCGCAGCCGCCGGCCGGCCGGTGCTGGCCGCGGGATTGTTCGACGAGCTGCCGGCCATGAGTCCGGCGCGTGTTTTTCTGTCGCGGCTGGGACGCATCGAGGTGCACACGCCGATTCCGAAGCCTGAAGGTAAAACGCCCGACGGGCCACATACCCACGTGCTGCCGCAGCTGCTCCGCCACAGGCGCACGCATTCAGCAAACGTGCCGCTGCCCGAGTGGATGGTGCCGTGCGCAGAGATATTTCCCGCGAGCTCGATCCACAATGCGCATGGACGGCGGCGGCCGTTTAACGCTGCGAAGCACGAGGCCTTTCAAAAGTTGCTGCTCGCGTATGGCGACCCCGCGTGCCTTGAGGCGAAGTCCGAGACAGTCGGCGCGGTGCGCGCAGCCAAACCGCCGCTCGATGCCCCGACGTACTCCCGCGCCCAGCGTCTTGCGCGCCGTGTGGCGCTCAGGCAACTCGCGCAGACCGATGGGCCATCGCCGGCGCTGGCGGCATGGCAAGAGAGGTTCGATCGCGAGGCCTAGCCCGCATGCTTTACGGGTAGTAGGGTTGGGAGGTTTATTAGGCGGCTACGCTTCGGTCAGCGTCCGGAGCATGATCGCAGCCCGCATTCCTCGCTCATTTCGCCATGTGAGTAACCGGAACCTCAATTCCGATATCGCGTCGTTCTGCAATTGTCCCATCGGCTCTGCGCCAGTAATCGCGCTGGCGCTTGAACGGCATCAACAGAGCCTCTCCGAGCGTGGTATCCGCGATCTCGGCATAGCCCGGGATCCCGATGACGATCTGCGACTGAGGAACGTTCAGGCGCAGCGTTCGATGGAGCCTGTCCCACCATGGAAAAACGACCGAAAAGTTCGAATTGTTCTCGCGCCGTATCTCGGAATGGTGAATGCCGTGCATGCGCGGCGTCACCAGGATCAGATTCAGCCGTCGTTCGGCCTGCAACGGCAAGCGCACGTTACTGTGATGAAAAAGCGTGTTCGCCTGGAAGACGAGCTCGTAGATCGCGAAGTTGACGGGTGAAACACCGAGCAGGAGGATCTGCGCGACCCGAAAACCCGCCGACATCGCGACTTCGCCGAAATGGAACCGGAATGCGGTAGAAACATCGAGATCGCGATCGATGTGATGCACGTTGTGAAAGCGCCACAGAAACGCGATTTTATGATTGGCAAGATGCCAGTAATAGAACGTGAGATCGAGCAGCAAAAAACCAATCATGAATCGAACGGCTGCGGGAAATTCGATCCAGGAGAGCAGACCAAACCCACGGTTCGAGACGTACTGCAAGGCGGTCGCGCCAGCCGGTTCCACGAGTGCGGCGGCCGTGCCGATCGCGAGCGCCGAGATCGAGAGATTGACCAGCAGCCTGCGTGCCAGCCGTTGCAGCGCCTGACGCAATCGCCACAATCTCTCGCAGATAAACAGGATCACGAACAAACCGCTCAGGACCAAAGCGGTGGCGAGCATTGCCTCCGTCATAAGATGGCAGCAATCGTTATCGCATTACCTATTCACTGAGCGCGGTATTGCTATCTCCCGGTTTCCACGGCGCGCGCGACGAGCCCGAATTGATGCGATGCACAATTGCCTGCGGTGTTTGGAAATCGCCTAATTCACGTGTGCAGTGCCGCCTGCGGTAGCCAAAATATAACGTTTTGTCAGGGTTTTCATATTTAGACCTCAGATTATGTTGGAAAAACCGCCCGCGCCCCGCCCGTTGTGGTTATGATGCTGGTCCCGTATGTCCGAATAATACTCGGAGGGAGCTATGGGAGATGCTGGAACGGAGCCAACAAAGAGCCTTGGCCCCATCAAATCCGGGCACGCTGTCGATCGATCCGCAGTGTTTCCATCCGCTCGGGAAACATCTTCAAGCGTTAAACCTGGCGTCTCAGTGCGCGCCTCGGAACAAGCCCATTCCGTCTCGACCGCCAGTCCGGGAGAAGAGATCCGCTCCGACGTGGCCGCGAAGCCGAAAGTCAACATCCTGCTGGTTGATGACGATCCCCGTAAACGGCTCGCGCTGGCCGCGATATTGGAAGGCATGGGCCACAACCTGTCCATGGCGGCATCGGGCCAGGAAGCGTTCCGGCTTTTGATGGAAAGGGACTATGCAGTCGTGTTGCTCGACATGAAAATGCCCGACATGGATGGCTATGAAACGGCGAAATTGATACGCAGCCACAAGCTTTCCGCGCAGACGCCCATTATCTTCGTTACCGCCTGCGATCGGGCGGAAATCGAGATGTTGCGCGGCTATTCTGCAGGCGCGGCCGATTACATTTTCGCGCCCGTGATTCCCGAAATTCTGCGCGCGAAGATCAACACGTTCGTTGAGCTGGCTCTGATGCGATATGAATTGAGTGCGCTCAACGCGGACTTGAAGCAACGTGCCGCCCAGCTCGAAACGGCCAACAAGGATCTGGAGAGTTTTGCTTGTTCGGTATCACACGATCTGCGCGCGCCGCTGCGGGCGATCAGTGGTTTCTCGCGTATCCTGCAAGAAGACCACGGGGACAAACTGGACGACGAAGGCCGTCGTGTACTCGGGGTGATTCTCGATAACAGTCAGAACATGACGAAGCTGATCGACGCCCTGCTCGTCTTCTCCCGGTATAACGACACGCCGGTGTCCCGGACAGAGATCGACATGACGGGGCTCGCCCAGACCGTGTTCGCAGAGCTGATGGCTGCGAGCAATGTCCGAACGGCAGAATTCAGGCTCTCAGCGCTGCCGGGCGCGTGGGGCGACCCGGCATTGATCCGGCAGGTCTGGACTAATTTGCTCTCGAATTCCATCAAGTACAGCGGCAAGCGTTCCGTGCCCGTCATCGAAATAACGGGTCGCACGAGCGGGGCGGAGCAGATTTACTGCATCAAGGACAACGGTGCCGGGTTCGATATGCGTTACTACGAGAAGCTCTTCGGCGTATTCCAGCGTATCCACGATGCGGCGCAATACTCCGGCAGCGGGGTCGGACTGGCGATCGTGCAGCGTGTGATAAACCGGCACGGTGGCCGCGTCTGGGCAAGAGGCAAAGTGGACGAGGGCGCGGCCTTCTATTTCAGTTTACCGGTCAGAATGCCTGACAGGCCGGCGGAGTTCGCCAGCGGGCAGTCTTGACCGGGGAATTGTTCAACTCCGGACGAGCCATCGCATTAGAACGATGGCGAGAGTCGCTCCGACGAGCTGACCGAAAAGAAATCCAGGAGCATCGTTTGCGGTGATCCCCGCGAAAGTATCGCTGGCGGCTCGCGCGAGGGTTACAGCCGGGTTCGCAAACGAGGTCGATGCTGTGAACCAGTACGCCGCGGTGATATATCCGCCGACGGCGAGCGCCACGGCCGATGAGTGAGCGCTGGCGGATCCGGCGATTACGCACAAAAGCCCAAACGTCGCGACGGCCTCGCTCCAGATGAGCGGGAGGCCCGCGCGGACATTCTGCGAGGCCGAGAACACGGCTTCGCCGAACATGAGATGAGCGGCGGCGACACCCGCGAATGCACCGATCACCTGAACTACGGCATATAGCGGGACGTCGCGCCATCGCAGCCGCGACCAGACCGCTTCCCCGATGGAAACCAGCGGATTGAAGTGCGCGCCCGAGATCGGGCCGAAGGTGAGTATCAATGCGACGAGCGCAGTCCCCGTCGCGATCGCGTTTGCGAGGAGCGCGATGGCCGTGTTGCCCGCGGCCAGCCGCTCTCCCATGATCCCGGAGCCGATGATCGTCGCCAACAGCAGCGCGGTGCCGATTCCCTCCGCAGTGAGTCGCCGCCCCAGCGTCACGCCTGATTCCTGCCGATTTCCCTTACCTTCTGCTTCGACGCCATCCGATCGAGGCTGCGCAGCGGGAGGCTGACGAGCAGCCGGTACTCGCATGGCGATCTGTCGGTAGACCGCTTCGAACTTCGCGCGCTTTTCGTCAGACGGCCCATGGAATGCGGCGGGATCTTCGAATCCCCAATGGGCCGTGACCGGGTGTCCCGGCCAGACCGGGCAAACTTCTCCTGCGGCGCTATCGCAAACGGTAATGACGAAATCCATTTGCGGTGCATCCGGCCGCCCGAACTCGTCCCAGCTCTTGCTGCGCAGGTGATCGACCGGATGCCCCTGCTGTTTGAGCACCTCTACAGTTACAGGATTAACCTGCCCCGTTGGATGGCTGCCCGCGCTGTACGCCTTGAAGCGACCCTTGCCTATCTCGTTCAGGAGAGCCTCCGCCATCACGCTGCGGGCGGAATTTCCAGTGCAGAGAAAGAGGACGTGATACGCGCGATCCATGCACGGTTCAGCCCGCCCGGGGCATGCAGCAGGCGACGCCTTCCGTGATCGATACCGGCTTGCCCTTGGTCGCGCTGTCTTCGCCGAACACCGGAATGCTTGCCAGCGAGTGAAAGGATTCCCAAGCGATGCCCTGCGGATCGACGGTCCAGTGCTTGTTCGATTTTGCGTAGCAGCAGGCGGCGTCGCGCTGCTCCATCATGGGGGTTTCTGCCCGCACCAGACGGCCGCGCATTTCCTCCAGTTCCTCGTCGGAATCGACCTGGATTCCAAGATGGTTCAGCCCGTGGCTTTCGCCGCGGGTCGATATCGCGAAATTGATGCGGGGATCGTCGAGCATCCATTTGGCATAGTCGTCCTTGACCACCGCCGGCTCGGCATGAAAGAGCGAGGAGTAGAACTTGATGTTCTTCTGGAGATCATCGACTGCAACATGGACGTGAAAGCGTTTCATTGTCATTTCCTCTTGCGTTGGGTGGGAACTGCGCTGCAAGCGGGCGCGCAGACGGCGCCGCCCATCCCGCAGCAGTTATCGGTGAGAAAGCCGACGAGATCGTTCATTTCCCCGAAGTTGGCCGAATAAATCAAAGAGCGGCCGTCGCGCCGGCAGGTCGTCAACCCTGCGTGCTTGAGCTGGGACAGATGAAATGAAAGCGTCGGGGCGGGCAGCTTCATGCGCTCGGCGATCTGGCCGGCGGGGAGGCCAGCAGGACCCGCCTCCACAAGGAGCCGGAATATCCCGAGGCGCGATTCCTGCGCCAACGCTTCCAGTGCCGTGACAGCTCGGCTAGATTCCATATTTCCAATATTATGGAAATATGGGCCGAGTGTCAAGCGGTCGGTCGTGATCGGAAGGACCCTCACCACGTCCCCCAATTTTGCTGCCAAGTGGCTGATGCACTGGCTGAGGCGCTTTCTCCGAGGCTCACCCCGCGATCGATGCAATGCCTTTTGGATCGTGTGTCCGAAATGGGCGGCGGACCTACCGGTCAGTTGCGATTCTGTAGTCTCGCCTTGGGTCGTTTAGTTTGCTGCTCGCCAGTCCCAGCCCGCCGCCTCCAGTTCCAGCAGCGCCGCGAAGCGCCCGCCGCGTGCGACGAGGTCCGCCGGTGCACCATTCTCGACGATGCGACCGTGGTCGATTACGACGACTCGGTGCGCCTCTCTGGCCGTTGAGAGCCTGTGAGCGACGGTCAGCACCGCCGCCCCGCGATTCAGCACGGTGGAGCGCAGCGCCTCGCGCAGCGCCGCCTCGCCGGCGCCGTCTATAAAGGATGTGGCCTCGTCGAACAGAAGAACGGAGGGCCGCGAAACCAGCGCACGGGTCAGCATCAGGAGCTGCTCCTGGCCGGCCGACAACTGCACGCCCAGGCCCCCGCCGGAGCCCCGCAGCACGGTCTGGTAGCCGTTTGGCAGGGAGCGGATGAACGCGTCGGCGCCACTGATTGTCGCCGCCTCATACACAGCCAATTCCGGTACCCTTTCATTCTTGAGCGTAAGATTCTCCAGCACCGTGCCGCTGAACAGCTGCGACGCCTGAGGCACAATGCCGAAGGCTTGGGGTTTCTCTTCGTCTGGGAGCGCGCGCGGGCTGTGTCCCGCGACGCGAACCGTGCCTCGCCACGGCTCGTAGAGGCCGGCGAGGAGGTGGACAATGCTGGTCTTCCCCGCCCCGGTGCGTCCCACCAGCGCGACGTGTTCCCCGGGAGCAACGTGCAGGGTCACGCCGTGGAGCACCGGCGCTCCGGGCACATAGCCGAAGACGACATCTTCGCAGACAACGCCGTCTCGCTGCTGCCTTTGCAACGACGGCAGCGGCTGCTTGTCGGCGGGCAGGGCCAGCACCTCGAAGATGCGCTCTGCGCCTGATAGAGCGCCCTGCACCGTCTGCCACTCGTCACCCAAGGCGGTCACCGGCGTGAAAAAGCGCTGCAGCAGCAACGCGAACGCAGTCAGCGTGCCGATCGAGATGCCCAGCGTGCCAAAGGCATCGCGCGTGCCCGCCCACAGGAGAAACGCGATGGCGCTGTAGGTCATCAACGCGGTCAAGGGCGGATAGAAGGAAGAGTAAATCGTGGAACGGTTCGAGGCCTGCAGCACCCGCTGCAGCACCTGCCGGAAGCGGGCGACGAAGCTCGCCTCCCGTTTGAAGGCCTGGATGACCTCGACGCCGCGCAGTGTTTCCTGCAGGTGGGTGTTCATTTCACCCACCGCTCTGCGGCTGGCGCGCTCCGCGTCGCGAATGCGCACCTGGAAGAAGCGCGTGACGACGACAAGAGGCGGCAATGACACCGCCGCCGCAAGCGACAGCACCGGGCTCAAGATGATCATCGCGGCCGCGATCGTAACCAGGCGAAAGAGATTCGCCACCAGAGTTGCGACGCCGCTCGTGAACACCGTATCCAGGGTGTCGATGTCCGCCGTGCAGCGGCTGATGGCGTCGCCGAGGGGAGTGTTATCGAAATAGCTCGCCGGCAGGCGCTGCAGATGGCCGAACAGTCGTACGCGCAGGTTGCTGAGGACACCCTGTGCCACGGCCGCCGCCAGGTAGCCATAAACGAACGCGAGGCCCTGGCCTAACGCCATCGCCCCCAGGTACAAAAGCGCCAGCACGAGCAAGCCTTCGCTCTTCCCGACCGCCAAATGATCGTCGACGATCCGGCGGATGAGCACTGGAGGCAGCAGCTCGAACAGGGCGCCCGTCAGTACGAGCAGAGCGATGACCACGAGGATGCGCTGCCTGGGGCGTACCAGCTCGGCGAGCTGACTCCCAAAGCTCTCGCGCACAGCGGAAACGCCGGCCGTGGCGACGCTCATGTTCCACCCTTCGCCACGGCCGGCTCGCTGCGCGCCTGTGCCCGGTAAATGCGCGCGTACAGGCCTTCCCGTGCCACCAGTTCGCCATGCGTCCCTTCCTCCTCGATCCTGCCGTTTTCGAGCACCAGGACTCGATCGGCTTGGGGGAAGGCCGCGAGGCGCTGGGAACAGAGCAGTACCGTTGCGCGTTCGTGAGTGGGTTGTTGCGGTCCAAAGGCGTCGCGGAGAGCCGCGACGATGCGCGCCTCCGTCTCGACGTCGACCGCGGAGAACGGGTCGTCCAACACGAGCAGGCCAGGAGAATCCGGGGCGTAGGCCGCGATCGCCCGCGCCAGGCCCAGGCGCTGTCGCTGGCCGCCGGAAATGCGCACTCCGAGCTCGCCGATCTGCGTGTCCAGGCCACGGGGGAGTTCAGCAACGTCTGCGTCGAGAGCCGCGAGCCGCACTGCCTGCGCAACGAACTCCGGGTAACCGCCTTCCGCTGCCATGAGGACGTTATTCCGGACCGAACCCGAGAAAAGGTGCGCGTCCTGGGGGAGGTAGCCGACGAGGCCAGCTTGGCAATCCAGTGTCGAGCCGTCCGATGCGGATAGCCACGCCTTGCCCGACTCGACGGGGTAAATGCCCAGCAGGGCGCGCGCCAGCGCGCTCTTGCCCGAACCCACCGGACCGGTCACAGCCACGAGGCTCCCCGGCGCAATCTCAAGGGAGAAGTCGACGAGCGCCGGCCGGGTCGCACCCGGGTACTTAAAGGTGATGTTCCTCAGCGACGCGCCGACCGGACCGGAACGGCCGCGCTCATTTGTGTGCTTATCTGTCATTTCCTCAAGACCGACTCCGGCGACGTGGCCGGGCTTGAAAGATGCGAATGGAGGCTCGCGCGCCACAGTAAGAGCCGGCGCCAGCATCGGCTCCAGCCGTGCGTAGGCGGCACCGCCGCTCTGGATGGAATTGACAAGCTGCGGGATGCGGAAGCCGCGCTCGACGAAGCGGATGAACAACGCCAGGTATCCAACGAAGGCACCGACGCTCATGGCGCCATCGACCACGCGTTCGCCGCCCTGCCAGATCACGAACAGGATGCCGGACGTCATCAAGGTGCTGTACAGCGGTGGCAGGCTCAGACGCAGGCGGGTCGCGCTCAGGTTGCGCTCGGCGAATGTCTGGGAGAACTTCTCGATCACGCCCGTCGCAGCCGAACCACGGCCGAAGAAGCGCAGCACGCGGAACCCGGCCAGCAGCTCCTGAATGCTCGCGGTCAGCGCGGCGTTCGCCTCCCTGGCACTGGTCGTTCGCGCCGCCACCCAACGGCCCGAGGCGTGAGCGATGAGCATCGCAACCGGCACCGGCGCCAGCGCCAGGAGTGACAGTTGTGCGTCGATGACGAACATCGCAACGACGAACGAACAGGAGAAAAGGACGGTATCCCACGTCTCGATGGTGAACTCCCGCACGCCGACACCGAGCACGTCGACGTCGCCGACAATGCGCGCCAACTGGTCGCCGATGGAGGTCCGGTGCAGATCGGCGATCGGCCGCGAGAGCGCCCCGCGAAGGGCATCGGCGCGCAGGTTGGCGCGGATGCGGACGTTGGCGGTTATCAGCCACCAGCGCTTGAGCACCCGTGGCCCCTCCGTAAGAAGCGTGCCTCCTAGCAGCAGCAGCGCGGCGAGCGTCATCTCCTCCGGCGTCGCCTCGCCGCGCTCCAGCGCGAGGGCCTTGTCGATTGCATTGCCGAGGAGGATGGCCGGAAGGATCACGGCCGTGTTCATTACGATGCCGGCCAGCGAGCCGAGGACGAGCTCGCCCGCGACTTGGCGGAAGTATGGGCGCAGCTTCCAGAGATACTTCACGTAGCTCTGATCCTATTGAATCCGAGCTTCAGCCGGAGCGGGAGCAGGCGAAGCGTCGCAGGCGGCGCAGCCTCGGATCAGACCATGGTTGCAAACGGCCACACTTAGGACTTCATGAGCGGATAGACAACCAGACCCACCAGCGCTGCAGCAGCGACGATCGCGGGCTCGGGGAGCTTCTTGAATTTCCAGATCAGCACCACCGTGAGTACGGCGAGCAGAACGGTGGGGAGATCGATGATCGAGCGCTTTCCGAGCACCACTACGGCTCCGGTAATGGTGCCGATTGCCGCAGCCGTCACTCCATCCACGAACGCGACGATGGCGGGATGTTTGCCGTGTTTCTTGAAGTAGGGTGCCGGTATGATGGTGAAGAAATAACACGGCAGGAACGTGGCGAGCGAGGCGACCACCGCACCCGGAAAACCAGCCACCAGATAGCCGATAAAACCAACGGTGATGACCACCGGTCCGGGCGTGATCATCGCGACAGCGACCGCGTCGACGAACTGCCGTTCGTTCAGCCAGTGGTACTCGTTAACGACGCCACCGTAGAGGAACGGAACGATCGCAAGTCCGCTGCCGAAAACGAACGCGCCGGCTTCGGCGAAGAAAACGCCGATCTGCCACAAGACTGACCAGTCAGTGGCGGCGGCAGGCAGGGTTGCTGCAGCGGGAAGCAGCGCGGCAACAGCGGCTACGGAGTGCACACGGTTGGCGCCGAACCATTTTTTCGGGGGCGCTCTGACGAGCCACACCAGCACGCCGGCAGCCAGAAATAGCAACACCCACTCCGATTCGGTGAGGATCGTCACTAGGGCGCCGACCAGATAGATCGCCCACAGCAGCCGGTCCTTGCCTATGCTCTTGGTGGTGAGCTTGTAGGCGCTGACAGCGATGATGCCGATTACTGATGCGCCGACGCCGTAGAACACCGCTTGCATCCATGTGATGCCGCCGTAGGCGACATACGCGGCGCCTATCCCCACCACCATCAGAAATGACGGGATGACGAACGCTATTCCGACGAGGGTTGCCCCCAGATTGCCGTAGTGGACGTATCCGAGGTAGATCGCCAGTTGCGCGGCAAGCGGGCCCGGCATCAGTTGCGCGAGGGTCAGACCTTCCTTGTAGTCGGCTTCGGAAATCCACTTGCGCGTTTCGACGAGATCGCGATGCATGTAGCCGACCAGAGCGACCGGACCGCCGAAGCCGAACGTGCCCAGCTTCAGCACATACAGCACCATTTCCCACAGCGAGTAGCGGGGACCGGATTCGCCTGAATCTGCCGGCGCTGGCTGGTCGGTCGCGACCCTGTCGGCGGGCACGGTGTTCATTTGCTCACTCTCAGCGGCCGGACGTACCGTATGCGAAGTCATCGAACGACGTCACGCTGTCCGCCTTGGTCCAGACGCCGACCGCACCGCTGCCATCGATGTGGTCGTCTTCCAACTCAATGTAAAGCTTGCCGTCGAGGATCACGCGGATCTTCTTGCCGGAAAATTCCACGCGCAGGGTGTGCCACGTACTCCGCGGCACCGGCGCATCGACGTACTTGAGCGTGTTGCGGCGCCCGTTCTGCGTGTAGTACAGCGATACGTTGTTTTCCAGCGCGTTGGCGCGTGCGATGTAATAGTTGTCGCCGTCTTTGAAGCGCCACACCAACCCTCCGGCCTGGTCTTCGCGCCCGGAGATCGGCTTGAACTTGACTTCCACGTAGCCGTCGGTGAGCGAAGCGTCGGGCCTTACACACCACGGGAACGCGCCGCTGCCCGATTGCTTCAGGACATTGGGCTTGCTGGGCGCGGTGCCATCGGCTTCGACTGCCCATTTTGGCGAGCCGCGGCCGGTGACGCCGGCCCGCCAGCCCGCAGGGGCGGCGCCCGGCGCGTCCTGGTCGAACGATATCGTTGCTGCGAGAGTCGTGGTCATGGTTGCCATTGCTCCGAGTGTCGTCAAAATGGATGCGAGCGTCCGTTTCAAAAGCCACCTCCCATCAAGCCGAATCGACAAATACCGCGGCACGATGCGATTGTGGCAGGAACGCGTAAATCTTACTTCTCTTCCGGTCGAGGGCCAGCGTGTGTGCGCCTGCTTCCGTCGGCACTACCTCGGCGCGGCGCATCGCGCCGATATCGACGACGTCTATCACTCCCGGGTCGCCGCTGGCCACGTAAAGGCGGCCGGATTGCGAATGCAGGAAGATCACATCCGGAGCGCCGCTGAGGGAAACATCTCCGAGCACACGACCCGAAGCCACGTCGATGGCAAGCAGCACCCCGGCATCGCAGGCGCACAGCAACCGGCCCGTCGCGGAATCGAGATCCAGTCCATGCGGTCCTGTCGCCGGAATCGCGTACTCCTTGGCGATCCTGCCCGGGGCACGGGCATCGATGGCGACGATCCGCGCCGGAGACGAGATATTGACGAAGAACGTTTCGCGCGTCGGGTCGTAAATCGTCCAACGCGTGCGGCCGGGGACTTTGATTTCGGCGATCCGCTCCCGGCGCGCGACATCGACGACCGATAACGTATGAGAATCCGGGATCGAGGGGTCGCCGATGTTCGCGGCGATGAGGATGCCGCGAGCGGAGTCGAATGCGAGCCCGTTCGGCTTCACCCCTACGGCGATCTTGAAAGCGTCGCGCTCCGCACCGGGGGCAAACACCGAGACGGTGTTCTCGCCCCGATTGGATGTGAAGACGAGCCCGCGCGCTTCGGACACGAGCGCGCCCGCCACCGCCGTGAGTCCGGGTATCGATTCGATGTACCGATCCCGCGCGCAGTCGATGACGTCGAGCGCATCGTTGGCGGTATGCGCCACGTAGATACGGTCGGACGGCGAGTGAATATCCCCGTGGTCGAAGCCGCCCGCGCCGCGGTGTTCCGGCAGGTCGATATAACCGACATTCTTCATTACCATGGCGATCCTCTTCGCGGCATTCATCATTGATCGGATTTCAGGAAAACGTCCCTTCGTCAGCGGTAAGCTTCGGGATTCCAGGTGTGCACCTCCTCCTGGCCTTCCTTGCACCAGCGATAGAGCGCGTCGTACATGACCATTCCGTGCTTCAGCATCTCGTGATCGTCGCCGAACAAGCGCGAGAGCCCGAGTGAGATCGCCGCAAGCCCCGGCGCCTGCGGCGCCAGGTCAAGCTTTGCGGTGTCCGCCCCCCTCACAATGAGGGCAAGCCGCGCGAGCGCCGGGTCGTGCAGGCGGTAATGCTTGAGAAAAGCGTCGAAGCTGCACAGATCGCCGTCGTGCGAGAACGCGACGTCCGGCACGTCGTAGGGGACCGCTTCCGTCTTTTTGGCCGTCTCCAGCACTGTCTTGGGAGGCACGTACAGGAATTCCGCTTCTTCATCGACGAAGCGGGCAATCAACCAGGGGCACGCGATGCGGTCGATCTTCGGGCGCTCGCGCGTGACCCAGCGCGTGCTGGCCTCGGCGGGCTTGCGGTCGAGTGCGCCGCCCGTCGCCTTCCACCCTTCCTCGAGGCCGCCTTCCAGGTAGCGCGCCGTGATGCCGAACTCACGCAGCGCGCGCGCCGCGTTCTGGCTCACCTCGTGGCCGTGCACGCAGTAGGCGACGACGCTCGCCGCGCGCGGCAACGCCTTCGCCCACGATGAGACGCCGGCCGGGTCGCGCCGCAACGCGCCGGCGATCATGTCCGGCGCCGAACGGAACGCCGGCGGCCTGCGCACGTCGATGACGAGCGGCGGCTGCGGGCCTGCCAGGACGGATTTCAGTTTCGATGCGGAGATGGATGCTTCCATGGTTGGGCTCCTTTCAGTGTGGTTCACGAACGCTGTGCTGGCTTGCGATGCTTACTCCTGAGGCTTTACCGGCCCGCCGATCGCCTTCCACGCCGAGTGGCCGCCGGTCATGAACTTCGCGTCGAAGCCGAGATCCCGCAGCTTGATGGCGGTCTTGCATCCGACATGGAAGCCGTAGGCGCAGAACACGACCACGGGGTCCGACTTCGACAGCTCGCCCACCCATTCCTGCACGCGCTCCGGATCGCGCCATGTGGCGCCTTGCATGACTTCATGTGTCCAGGAAACGGAAGCCCGCGGACGGGCATCGACGACCTGGACCGGCTTGCCGGTATCCAGCATGGCCTTCACTTCCTCGACCCCGACCGACGGCAGGTCGCCGAATTCCGGCTGCTCCAGCGGCCGCAAGCCGCCGACCTTCGCCGCGTCCTCGTAACGCGTGTAAAGTGCCTTCCAGTCGACGTTGCGCATGAAGATGTCGACGTATGCCTTCGCATTGGCGCCGAAGTCCATGTGGTAGGCGTGCTCGTACATGTCGAGCGCGAGGATCGGGATGCCGCCCGCTACCGCCTGGCTGTGCTCGGTCGCGTACTGGTTGACGAGCCGGCGGTCGCGCGGCAGGTAGACGAGCACGACCCAGCCGGAGCCGCCGGCGAGAGCGTTGCCCATCGCGACGAACTCGTCTTTCCACCGGAGTACTGAACCGAAGTCCCGCGCCAGCACAGCCGACATCGCTTCGGTGGGCTGGCCGTCGCCGCCCATGCTCGCGAAGTAGAGCTCGTGCAGCAGCATGGAGTTGAGAGCGATCAATTCCTCTCGCTTCAGGCCGTTGATCACGTAGCTGGGGGTGTTGGCCCAGTCCAGAGACTCGAGCTTCTCCGTAATGGCGTTCAGGCGCCGGAGCGCGCCGCCGTAGTTGTTCTCGTAGTGGCTTTCGATGAGCTTGTGGGACAAGTAACTCAAGGTCCACGGGCGGCAGTGGATGGGTGTGAGCTGGTAACGCATGAGTTCCTCCGTGAAAAAATCAGGCATTGAACGAAAATCGGGTGCCCTCGCCGTGCTCGAGTGCCCGCCGGTAGACGGCGACCGCCGCAGCGACGTCCTGCAGCGCCGTGCCGCTTGAATCGAAAACGATGATTTCCTCGTCGCTCGTGCGCCCGGGTTTGAGTCCCGCAACGATTTCGCCGAGCTCGGCGTGCACATCGGTACGGGACATGGCTCCGGCCGCAATCGCATGGTGCAGGTCGCCGAAGGCGCTGCACTGCTCCGTGATATCGGTCACCACCTTGCTGCGCGCAAGCAGCAGCGGATCGAGTTCCTGCTTGCTCTCGTTATCGGCGCCGATCCCGGCGACGAACGTTCCCGGGCGAACCATCTCCCGTGCGACGAAGTAGCGCCGCGCAGTCGTGCAGGTGACGACGATGTCACTCGCTGCGATCGCCTGCGGCAGATCCGCGACCGGCGTTATCGGGAGCGTGGTTTCGCCTCCCAGCGCCGCGGCGAAGGCCTGCGCCTTTCCCTTATCTTGATCGTATGCGAAAACGCGCGCGGGGCTACGTACGCGCAGCAGCGCACGCAACTGCGCGGGCGCTTGCCCGCCGGAGCCGCAGATCAGCACCGTTTCGCCGTCCTGCCGAGCCAGGTATTTGGCCGCCACGGCGGTTGCCGCAGCCGTGCGCAATGCAGTGATCGCCATCGAATCCATGACCGCCAGTGGCAGGCCTTTGACGGCATCGCACAGCACGACGACACCCTGTATCGTCGGCAGCCCGTGCAACGCACCGTTGCGCGGGAAATTCGCATTGGTTTTGGCCGCGAAATACGGCTGGTCGAGCGTGAGCAACGCCGCCTTGATGTGGAAACTGCCGTCCTGCGCGTGAAAGCCGAGGATCCCCGGCGACGGGGCTTTACCAAGCGCATGCTGGCGAAAGGCATCCTCGACCGCGTCGATGCATGCGTCGGGCGTCAGGAGGCGCTCGACGTCGCTGCGCGACAGCAGAAGTGTGCCGGCGGCGCCCGGCGTGTGAACGCCGGGCGCCCCGTGTGGAAAGCTGCTCGAAACGAGTTCGCGCTTCATGCTCGAACCCCGGGGTTAGTGCTTGAAGCCGAGCTTCGGGAGCACGGCGCCGAGAGACGCGATTCCCTCCGTGACCCAGATCAGGGCATGGACGATCGCCTCGGCGTCGCGTACGGCATACCTGGCACGTTGCCGTTCGTGCTCGCTAAGCTGCATTCCATCGAGCTGCTTGTAGATGACGCAATTCCGCTTCTTGCAATTGGTCTTACTCATGGCTGCAATTCCCTTCGGGTGACCAGCCGCGAGCCGAAGATCGGCCCGGGTGGCTTGTGCAGAGCTTGGGCGAAATGCCTCAGAACCTATCTCAACAGTAGGCGCGTGATGCGTTGTGGCCAGGACGGACCGGATGCAAGGCGCCCGACGAAGGCCATATGTCGATATGGTCGAGGAGGGCAACGCAGCAGCCGGCCGTCCTGGCCGCAACCCGAGTGGGACGGGGCGATCTGGGCGCATTTTGTTGTCGGTCGCCCCTTGCAATATCGACATATTGCTGCGGACGATCCTCCTAAAACTGCATCCCATATCGCCTCCGTCGCACACGTGCCTACTGTTGAGATAGGTTCTTTGCACCGGGTATCTGCGTTGACCCGATATGCGTGCACATCACGCTTTCCTTTTCATTGTCAGTCGCCTTCACGCGCCAGCCGCGTTTGCGGTTTCATGCACGACGCAGCCTTCACGGATGGGCGCCAAAAACGGGACTTTCTGGCCCTTCCTGAGGAGCGGGTCGATCCGCCACAGCGAGCCGTGAACATCGCTGGTCGCAAAGAACACGCCGTGTTCCGTGGAATACCTAAGTCCGGAGAAACCGACATCCTTGTCGTTGTCAGCATCGAGAACGAGCTCGTGCACGCTGACGGCCAGAGTTTTCGGATCTATGCGCCACAACACGGGCACGACGTTGCTGGTGACGACGGCTTCGCCATTGGGTCCGATCGCGAGATCGGGTGGACAGGCGTATTGCCCATCAACCCATTGCCAGGACGGAAGGCTCACTTCAACGAGCTTCGCCGTGCTGACGTGGTAGAGGAACACTCCCCGCGAGTTCAGGATCCAGACACGTCCGCGCGCGGGGTCGTCGCGCTGGCGACCATTGTCGGACGGGTCGAGCAGCGAAACGCCTGCCGCATGCGGTGCCAGGGGCGGCGCGGGGCGGTTGTCGCACCCCGCTATGGCGACGACCGAAGCAGCCAGTAACGCGAGAAAAACGCGGGAGGATGTGAAAACGATTCTGGTGCTCATACACGTACTCCTTTCCCAATGGGACTCGGAGCAGCGCTTGAGACGAATCGTCTTTTCGGACCGGGTGCCTGCGAAAAGACCCGGCTAGGCTCGGCTGCATTTGAAGCAGCGCACGCCTACAGTTCTAACTTATCGCGGATTTGGACGGGAAACCCTGTCCGCCTCGACGAGAATGTCGTGCACTATATAACACGAATGTGGTAATGTCAACAAACATGTGTAAGCCGCCGGGTCCGGCTGGGCGACCTGCGCTGCGGAGCTCCGGTGGACATCCAGAACTGAATCGTTAAGTCTTATTAGTTGCAGACGCCAAGGGGCTCGAAACGATACTCAGAGGCATCAAGGGCAGGGCACGAAGTGATGATGAAATGGTCTCGGAACCAACAAGGTCTTCGACCTTTTTGCTCGGCTCACGCTAAAAATAGAGATGCATAATCAATCAGTTATGGTAACCGGTGCCGCCGCGGCGGCCTTTAAATGGTCCAAACGTGAATATCACACACTTCCGCTGTGCAAGACGACGTCGCCCCGCCGCCTGCTCGCCGCCAGAATGACCTCCATCGGACAGGCGATTTCCGCCAACCGCACAACCAACGGGGGCTACGATGAACTCTACCGGACAAGAACGCGAGATCAAGCGGCAAGCCGAGGAACCCAGCATCGTTCCGGCAATAGTGACCTGTGTGACATGTGTGGGAGGCACGTTTGGGGCGGTGATGATAGCTGCCGGACCCTGGCTGGCCTTGAACTGGTACTGGTAGATCACCTCACTTGACGACGCCCAGGTAGGTCATTACCCGTTTCATCTGCGCGTAATCGGCTTCCATGAACTTGCGCGTCTCGGCGGCGTCCTGGAATGCCACGTCCCACTGATTCCTCTCCGCGATCTTGCGGAATTCCTCGCTCTCGGTCACCCGCCGCAGCACGCCTTCCCAATAGACGATCTGCGCGGCGGTAATGTCCTTGGGCGCGATCACGCTGCGCCAGGTCTGGCTTGTGGCGTCGACGTAACCAAGCTCCGCCCACGTCGGCACCGCCGTGAGCGCGCCCGACATGCGGTGCGGTCCGCTCACGGCGATCGCGCGCAGGTTGCCGGCTTCGACATGCGGCGCACCAACACGAAGGGCGCGACGGCCACGTCCACGTGGCCGCCGACGACCGCCAAGGCCTGCTTGGCTGCCCCCGCGAAGGTAACGATCCTGGCCTGCTTGATGTCCACGTTGCCCGCCTGCAGCACCAGTCCTGCCGCCATCCGCGTGAGCAGGGTGCCGACCGCGATGGAATACGGAGCTCCGGCCGCCGGCTCAGCGCCTCGACGAAGTCCTTGCCGCTGCGGATAGCGATTCGGTGCGGACCGCGAAAACGTAGTATTCCGAAATGAGCGACGCGATCGGCGTCACGTCGGCGTAGGTCATCGGCTGCACGCCGGAGAGATGATTGCTGAGCAGCACGGGCGAAGCCAGGCTGAGGAAGTGCGGATCGCCCTTGCGCTGGCGGATGTGGTTGTAGGCCATGGCGTGCTCGCCGCCGGCGCGCACGACCACGGCGCTCTCACCGGCAGCAGCTTCAGTCTCCTGCACAGCCGCTCCACGGTGCGCGCGGTGGTATCGAGCGCGCCGCCGGCCCCGCCGGGGCTGCTGCATCTCGACGTGGCGCTGGGGCATCCACGTTTGCGCCGCGGCGGCGTGCGGCAAGGCGAGTGCCGTGGTCAACCACAGGAACAGCAACCGCGCTGGCATCCGGCTCTGCAAATGCAGACCCTTTTCTCCCCATGTGGAGGAGAGGGGGTTCCAATCAGATCAGATGACATCTCGAGGATGTACAGCCCGCCGCTGAAGCGGTCGACCGCATACACGAGGCCGCCGGTCGTCCACGTACACGTCGTTGATCTGGATCGCGCCCTTGGGCGAGAGCTTGGGCGCGCCGGGAACGAAGTACGCGATCTCGCGCGGCTGATATGGATTCGAGATGTCGTAGGCGCGCACGCCGGCGTTGAAGAACGCGCCGACGACGATCTGGTCCGAGCGCCACGAGTATTTCGCAGGATAGTTCTCGTGCAGGTTGTGCGCAGCCGAAGCGCCCGCCGCGTTTGCCGAACACTTCGATGTCGGGCAGCGGCAGCGTCGAGATCGGCACGAGGTTCGTTTCGTCCGCGCGTTCACGATCCACACGAGCTTCGGCCAGTCGACGCCTTCGTCCTTGTTGCATTCGTCGGAGATCGACGAGCAGATTGCGCTCGAGCAGCGGCATCACCGTGTGCGTCATGCCGTTCATGGGCGGCGAGTAGCGGAACTTGCGTGATCTCCTTCGGATGCGCCTTGTCGCTGATGTCGAGGATGACGCGCCCCGCCGTCGATGTAGCCGAGGTAAGCGCGGTCCGGCCGCTCCGGATAGATCGTCATGTTGTGCGGACGGTAGCCGCCGTCGAACTTCGGGTGGCGCGGCGACCGGTTCCTCGGCGTCGCCTTCGCGCGGTACCCGGATACCACCAGCGCCCGACTTCCACCGGCTTGGACGGGTTGCGCACGTCGACGATGTGGTAGATCTGGTGGTCCTTGGGATTGCGCGGCTTGGAAGTCCGGCGCGCCCGAGCTGATGTGCACGTACTCGCCATCGACGAACCACAGGCAGTGGGCGCCCAGCGAATGCGGCCCGCCCACGTCGAAATGCGAGATCAGCTTCGGCTGCTTCCGGCTTGCTGACGTCGAAGAGATCGAAGCCGGCGGGCTTCAGTCCGAGCGCGAGATCTTCCTTGATGCGTTCGGATCGTTCGGCGCGCCGCCGCCGCGCACCTGATACGCCACAGCCATGATGTCGCCGACAGATTTCGAGCGAATTGGAGCGCACGTGGTTGTGGGGCAGATCGGTCTGCACGACCATCTTCGGATTGAGCGGGTCGGTAACATCGACCGCCGGTGAAATTCTTGGGCGCCGACTCGTGCGCCATCCAGAGGATGCGCCGGCCGTCTTTCGTGAGCTGCATATTGCAGCCTTCGCCGATGCCGCCGAATCCGTCGAGCTCGTGATGGCCGAGCAGCTTCATGTTGTAAGTCAGTGTCTGTCCTGCCTGCTTTCCCGCGCTGAGAAAACCACTTTCCATCGTTTGTCTCCCTGTTGTCGGTATCTATTACCCCAACCCCTCTCCCGAGAAACGACCCACCCCCAACCCTCTGATCGGCCCCCTCGCCCGCTACGCAGGCTCTCCCCCTGAAGGGGAGGGAAGGAGGTACAGCGCGGTGCGCTATGAGAATCGAGGGGAGCATCGTGCGAGTCCGGATTTCCCGTCCGGTTTCGAAATCATTCAACGCAGGCGGAAGAATATCAGCAATCTGCTTGGCAGCCTGTCGGACTTACGTTGAATTTGCGAGGAGGCGGCGGCCGACCGCCGTTGGCGGGAATGTGAATATGTCGCAAATTCACTGTAGGGTATTACGCAACTCTGGACGGGCGCATGGCGGCGGGCGTGAATATGACACAATTCCGCTGTGCAAGAGGACGTCGCGCCGCCGCTTGCACCCCGCGAGAATGGTCTCCATCGGACAGGCGATTTTCGCCAGCCGCACAACCAACGGGGGCTACGATGAACTCTACCGGACAAGAACTCCAGATCAAGCGCGTTCAAGCCGAGGAACCCAGTATCGTTCCGGCAATAGTGACCTGTGTGACCGGTATCGGCGGGACCCTGGGGGCCGTGCTGATAGCTGCCGGACCCTGGCTGGCCTTGAACTGGTACTTGTGAGTGTCGGACCTTCCAACGCTGACTTAAACGGCAAGGGAACTCCCAATGAAAGTAGCCGACACTTCTCTGAACGTCGCGTCCTTGCGCAAGGATGCGGCAGCACCCGTCACGGAACGCCCGCCCTCGCTGGGGTCGGACGCCATGACGGACAACCAACGGCAAGCATCCCCCGTCCTTCTTACCCCACGCCAACGGGAGGTGCTCTCACTGATGTGCGAGGGACTGCCGAACAAGCTCATCTGCCGGCAGCTCAACATTGCGACCGGGACCGTCAAGGTGCACATCGGCGTCATCCTGAGGGAGCTCGGTGTCTCCAGCAGGCTGCAGGCTGTGGTGGCGGCGCAACGCTGCGGCATGCTCGATGAACGGGCTCCTATATTTCCAGCAACTTCAGCCGCTGCACCTTCCCCGATGGGCCCTTGGGGAGGCTATCGGTCAGCTTGATAGCCTTGGGCGCTTTGTATTTGCCGAGCTCGCGCCGCGCGAACTCGATGAGCTCATCGGTGGTGCAATGGTGCCCGGATTTGAGCACCACGCAAGCCATGATCTCCTGCCCGTATGCCGGATCGGGGATCCCGAAGGAGGCCGCTTCCAGGACTGCGGGGTGCTTGAGGAGCGCCTCGTCGATTTCCCGCGGGGCAATGTTCTCTCCGCCCTTGATGATGAGCTCCTTGATGCGGCCGGTCACGAACAAAAATCCGTCTTGGTCCAGGTAGCCGATGTCTCCGGTATGCAACCAGCCGTCGGGCTCCAAAGTCCGTGTGGTTGCGTCGGCGTCCTTGTAGTAGCAGCTCATCACGTTGTCGCCGCGCACCATGATTTCGCCGTGAGCGCCGGCCGGCTGCACCTTGCCGGTCGCGAGATCGATAATCCTCGCCTCGTTGCCGAACGCCACTCCCGCGCTCCCGAGCTTGCGCTTGCGCGGGTCGAGGGGATTGGTGAAACACGGTGCGTTAGTTTCCGTCATCCCGAAAGTCTCGATCACCCCGATGCCGAACTTCTGCTCAAAGGCACGGTGCAGTTCGGGCGGCAGCGGAGCGGAAGCCGAGCGACAGAACCTGACCGGGGCTATGGATAGCCCCTGGTCGCGAGGATCGGGACCGTTCAACAGGTACGCGATGATGGTCGGCACGACGTTTACCCAGGTGCAACGATATTTCGAAACCAGCTCCCAATAGCCGGAAGCACTGAAGCGATGCGGCATGACGACGCTGCCGCCGTGGACGAGCGGCGCCACCGCGGTCACGATCTGGCCATTGATGTGGTAGAGCGGCATCGCGCATAGCACGCGGTCTTCCGGCGTCAGGCGCGTGCGCCGCGCTCACGTATTCGCCGCCGGCGCATACGCTCTTATGCGAGAGCACGCATCCCTTCGGCTCGCCGGTCGTGCCCGAGGTGTACATCAGCATTGCTACATCGTTTTCGGTAAGCTTCGATAGCTCGATATCCGTCAGAGCGTTCGCGCCGAGTATCGATACGGCGTCCGGATCTATCACCATCAGATCGATTGTGCGTGCAAGTTTTCCGAGTGCCTGCTCGAGGCGCCCGAAAAACTCCATGCTGGTGAAAACCAGGCGGGTGTCGGAATGGTCGATCACATGGGCGAGCTGCGAAGGCTGGGCCAGCAGATTCAACGGCGTAACCGTGAACCCCGAGTACATGAGCCCGATCAGCAGCCGCGCGCTCTGGTAGCCGTTATGGAGCAGCAGCGCGACCTTATCGCCCTTCTTGAGTCCCCGCCCGAGCAGGTGGCGTCCGAGCTCCAGGGAATCCTGCTGCAGACGCGAATAGGTAAGGATGGCGCCGGTTTCCGGCGCGATCAAGTACGGCGCGTCCGGCCGCTCGCGCGCGCGCAAGTCAACGTAATGCCGTATCGTCCGCATGGTAGGAACTATGGGACCGCAGATAATCTGCGGTTCAAATATCGTGCTTCTTGCGGTAGTCACCAAAGATATCGTCCAGCGCGGGTTCCTGTGCCGGAATCGTACGGACGATGCGGGTGATATTCATGAAGTGCTTGTAGTTGAGGTTGTCGGAGAAGCTGTTGCGCCCCCAGGTGCCGCAGCCCATCGAGAGCGAGAACGGCAGCCCGTTGTCGAAGCTGCCCCCGGTGGCGAAGGTGTGCGATTGCTTGACGATTATCCGGGAGACCGTCATCTCGCGCGCGAGCCGGTCGATATGGGCGTCGTTCTCCGTGTAGATGCCGCACGAGTGGCCGTTGCCCTGGTAGTCGTAGATCGCGCGCAGGATATCGAACGCCGCATCGAAGTCGCGCGCGCGGTAGACGGCCAGCACGGGAGAGAGTTTCTCGCCCGAAAACGGGTGCTCCCGGCCGGCGCCGCTTTCTTCCACCATCAGACATCTGGAATTTGCCAGCTCTGGCCGTGTGAGGCCGGCGATCGCGCAAATCTTCTTGACCGTTTGCGCCGTTACCGCCGGCGAGAGCATGCCTCCCGGGAAGATGGCCTTGGCGAGGGTTTTCTTTTCAGTGGGCGTGAGCAACACGCCACCTTCCTGTTCGAGCGCCGCGATCGTCCGGTCGTAAACCCGGTCGTGAATGATGACCGCGTTCTCCGATGAACAGCTCGTGGCGTTGTCGAAAATCTTCGAGCGCATGATCTTGGCGGCGGCATCCACGCAGTCGGCGGTGTCGTCGACGATCACGGCCACGTTGCCGGTGCCCACGCCCAGCGCGGGCGTGCCGCTGGAATAACCCGCCCGGACGTTTGATTGGGACCCCGTGACGACGACGAGGTCGGCCTGCTTCATCAGCTCGGCGGTCAGCTCTTTTGTCACCGGGGCGGGAAGCTGCTGTACCAGATCCGCCGGGGCGCCGATGCGTTTGAGCTCCGCGTGCACGTATCTCAAGAGCAGGGCGCAAGTGCTGTGGCCCTTGGGCGAGGCCGAGACGATAATCGCGTTGCCGCATTTGAGCGCGTTGATGATGTTGTTCGCAGGCGTCGCCGCGGGATTGGTGGATGGCACTACCGCTGCGACCACGCCCGCCGGGCGGGCAAGCTCGGTAATCCCCCGGTCCGGATATTCGGCGATCACCCCGGTGGATTTCGCTCCCTTGAGATCGCGGAGCAGTCCCAGCGTCTTGCGATGGTTCTTGGTGATCTTGTCCGCCACTATGCCGAGCCCGGTGTCCTTGACGGCGAGCTCGGCGAGCGTCTTGTTGCGTTCGGGGTTCATGATGGCCCAGCCGGCGGCCGTGACCGCTTCGTCCAGTCGTTCCTGGCTGAAATCCCCGTAAATTTTCTGGGCGGCACGCGCGCGCGCAACCAGTTTGGTGACAATCTCCTTCGCGCTCGCGCTGACAGCCGGTGCTTCGGTTCGGGCCATGAGTCGTGTGTTGGGGCGAAATCCCTCTCATCCAGCCTAATGAACCCGGCGGGCTTCCGCAAGCGCCATGTCACATGGAGCTGTGACATGGCGCTGATACGGCCTCTAAGGAATCGGTCGCGCACAAGTGGGACAGATTCCTGGAAAGTGCTAGACTTCCCGGCAGAAAAACAACAGCCATCGATGAAATGGACGAAAAGAAATACGCCAAATTTCAGGGTAGGCTGCTTTTCGTAGGATTCGGCTCCATCGGGCAGGGCACCCTGCCGCTGATCCTCCGGCATATCGACATGCCGCGGGACCGCATTACCATCCTCACGGCTGACGATCGCGGCCAGAAGGAAGCCGAGCAGTACGGCGTCAAGTTCATCATCAATCCGCTCAAGCGCGACAACGTGCAGACGATACTCGGGCCGATGCTGGGACGGGGCGATTTCCTGCTCAATCTCTCGGTGGACGTGTCGAGCACGGTGCTGATCGAGTACTGCCTGATACACGGCGTGCACTACCTCGACACCTGTATTGAGCCGTGGCACGGCATGTACACCGACGGCTCGCTGCCGCTGGCCAAGCGCTCCAACTACGGCCTGCGCGAGGAGGCGCTGGAGCTGGGAAGGAAATACCCGAAGGCGGCCACCGTCGTGCTGACGCATGGAGCGAACCCGGGCTTGATCTCGCACTGGGTGAAGCAAGGCATGGTAAATATTGCGCGCGACGTCTCCGGCGACGTGAAAATCCCGAAGACGCGCGAAGAGTGGGGCAAGCTTGCGATGAAGCTCGGCATCAAGGTCATCCATTGCGCCGAGCGCGACACCCAGGTCGCCGAGCCGCGCAAGCGGCGCAACGAGTTCGCGAACACCTGGTCGGTGGACGGCTTCGTAAGCGAGGGACGGCAGCCTTCCGAGCTCGGCTGGGGCACGCACGAGAAACATTTCCCGCCCGACGGCCAGCGCCACGATTTCGGCTGTGGCGCGGCGATCTACCTGGAACGCCCGGGCATGTCGGTAAGAGTCCGCTCCTGGACGCCCGACGAGGGGCCGTACCACGGCTTTCTCATCACGCACGGCGAAGCGATTTCGATCGCCGATTACTTCACCGTGCGCGAGAACGGAAAAGCGGTCTACCGCCCGACCTGCCATTACGCCTATCACCCGTGCGACGACGCGGTGCTGTCGAACCACGAGATGGCCGGCAAGAACTGGGTCGCTCAACCCAGGTACCGTATTTTCATGGATGAGATCTTCGACGGCGTGGACGAGCTGGGCGCGCTCCTGATGGGGCACGCGAAGGGCGCTTACTGGTTCGGTTCGCGGCTCTCGATCCGGCAGGCGCGCAAACTTGCGCCGTTCAACAACGCCACCAGCCTGCAGGTAGTGGTCGGCGTGCTCGGCGCGATGGTATGGGCGCTCGAAAACCCCGATCGCGGCATGGTGGAGCCGGACGATCTCGACTATCGGCGGGTGCTCGATATCGCCGACCCCTATCTCGGCGATATCGTCGGCCAGTACTCCGACTGGACGCCGCTGAAGGACAGGGGATGGCTGTTCAAGGAGGACGTGGATCAGTCGGATCCCTGGCAGTTCAAGAATTTTCGCGTCGTTTGACATGGACATTGGGTGACGAGATGAGGGTGACGAGATACGGGTGACGAGATGAGGGTGACGGGAACGGGCACGCGAGCGTGCCCGTTGTGCTTTTAGCAAACGGAGCGGGAATGCGCGTAGTATTTGAGTCGTCATGATCGCCGTTATTTTCGAGGTCCTTCCAGCGCCCGGGCGCAAGCAGGAATATCTCGATGTTGCGACCAGCCTTGCGACTGAGCTCAAGAAGATGGATGGTTTCATCTCCATCGAGCGGTTTGCGAGCCTCACGAACGAGGGGAAGATACTGTCGCTTTCGATCTGGCGCGATGAGGAGGCGGTGAAGCGCTGGCGGCAGTTCGAGGGGCATAGAATCGCGCAGGCAAGGGGTAGAAGCGGCATCTTTGCCGACTATCGGCTGCGTGTGGCGAGCGTGATTCGCGACTACGGCATGTTCGAGCGCGACCAGGCGCCCGCCGATAGCCGGGCGCTCTATGACCGGACTCGTGACGCGAGCTGAAGGATGAAAGAACCGTTTGGTGGGAATCACGGCAATAGACGGATTCCTGGCTCGGGAATGGTCTTCCGCTAGTTCACTCGCACTAAACGCGCTTCAGTTAGCTGAAGTGCGATCGGAGAACGACATGGATGCAGTAAAACTCCTGCTCGAGCGTGCTTCCGCTGTAAAGCTGCAAGAGCCCGGCCCGACGCAGGAAGAGCTCGACACGATACTACGCGGCGCATTGCGCGCGCCGGATCACGGTCGCCTTCGGCCGTGGCACTTCATCGTCATCTCGGGCGAAGCGCGCGCGCGGTTCGGCATGCTTCTCGCTGAGTCGCTCAAGGCCCGCGTGCCCGACGCGACGCGGGAAATGCTCGATCGTGAACAGCAGAAAGCGCTCCGTGCGCCCGTGATCCTCGTCGTGGCGGCGCGCATCAAGCCAAGCGAGAAGATTCCCGAGGTGGAGCAGATCGTTTCGGCCGGCGCGGCAGCGGAGCACATCATGCTGGCCGCACAGGCCCTCGGCTATGGCGCGATGTGGCGCACCGGCGAGCCCGCCTATGATGCGCACGTGAAGGAAGGTCTGCGGCTTCAGGCGAGTGACGCCATCATCGGCATCATCTACATCGGCACACCGGCAGTGACACCGCGCGAATCGCCGCGGCTCGAGCTCAATGATTTCGTGACGCGCTGGCAGGGATGAGCAGTAAACCCATCACTCGATCTTTATTTTTGCTTCGCGCACGATCCGCGCGTACTTCTCCGTTTCAGAACGGATGAACGCGGCGAACTGATCTGGCTGGTTGCCGCCCGGCTCGGCGCCGGCGTTTGCGAATCTTTCCTTGACGTCGGGCAGCTGCAGGACTTTGACCGTTTCAGCATATAGTCGGGCCACGATGTCCTTGTTCACCGCCGACGGCGCGACCAGTCCCCACCAGTTGCTCATGTCGAAGCCCGCCACGCCCGATTCGGTGATCGTGGGAATCTCGGGCAGCAGCGAGAACCTGCCCGCCGATGTAACGGCCAGCGGCCGCAGCTTTCCCTGACGCACGAACGGCAGCAGCGACGGTATCGTCCCGAAATCCATGTGGACGTGCCCTGCGACGAGGTCGACGAGCGACTGGCCGGTGCCCTTGTAGGGTATGTGCAGCATGTCCACCCGCGCCTGCAGCTTGAACAGCTCGCCCGCGAGGTGCTGCACGCTGCCGTTGCCGGGAGACGAGAACTGCAGCTGGCCAGGGCGCGCTTTCGCGAGCGCGACCAGGTCCTTGACGCTTTTCGCCGGGAGCGACGGGTGGACGACGAGCAGGTTGGGTGCGATCGCGGCAAGCGTTACCGGCGCGAAATCCCGTCTCACGTCGGTACGGCAACTTGGGAACGAGCGACGGCAGGATGGAAAGCGCGGCGATATGGCCCATCATTACCGTGTAGCCGTCGGGCGCGGCTTTCGCGGTCAGCTCCGCCGCCAGCATGCCGGTTGCGCCGGAGCGATTATCAACGATGATCTGCTGGCCGAGGCTCTCGGACAGTCTTTGCGCGACGATACGCCCGACGATATCGGTGCCGCCGCCCGGCGGAAATCCGACGAGCATCCGCACCGCTTTGACGGGGTACTGCTGAGCCGCCGCCGGCACGATCGCACCGCCCCCAATCACCACGGCGAGTATTCGCAGTAATATTCTCATCATGCTGCCCCCTCAAGGCGGCGGCTTGGCCATACTATAGCCACGGCTCATCGTGCGCTACCCTTTGTACCATGACGGCTGAACATCTCGGCGTGCCGACGCCTTCGGCTTGGGTGGTCCGCTGGGCTGAGCTTGTGCCGTCCGGCGGACGTGTGCTCGATCTCGCGTGCGGCAAGGGACGCCATGCCCGATTCTTTGCCGCTCGCGGTCATCCGGTGGAAGCGGTGGACCGCGATCCGGCGATGCTCGCGGGACTCGCCGGCGTGCCGGACGTCACTACGCGGCGCGCCGACCTGGAAGGCGACCCGTGGCCGTACCCTGGGGAGCGGTTCGCCGGCATCGTGGTGGCCAATTACCTGCACCGGCCATTGTTTCCCGATCTGCTGCTGGCCCTTGAGGCGGAAGCGGTGTTCATCTACGAGACCTTTGCGGCGGGAAACGAGCGCTACGGACGCCCATCGAATCCCGCCTTCCTGCTCGAACCCGGGGAGTTGCTTGAGCTCGTCCGCGGCAAGCTCCGCGTTGTCGCGGACGAGGATCTGTTTGTCAGCGATCCGAAGCCGGCGATGGTCCAGCGCGTCTGCGCAATCAACGTCCGAAGGGACTGATTGCGCACGAGGGTCGAGGGAAGGGAAAGTGTCGAGGAATGAGTGTCGAGTGGAAAGTCGGGGACGATCAATTGGGTCATGCACACCCGACACCCGACACTCGATGCCCGTAACCTTTTTCCGACTCGCCCGTTATGCAGGGCATATGGACTCGACCCAATGCAACGTGGTTGCGGCCAACGACGCCAGCTACGACGTCGAGGTGCTGTGCGCCGGCTGGAACCCGCTGGCCGCGGCGGTCGCGGAGCCGGTGGAGGCTGCCCGCGAGCTCATTTCTGAGCTGACCGGTGTCGATGTCGAGACATTTCTGGCCCGGTTCTATCAGTTCCAGCAAGGCTGAGCGGCACACAGCGCGCCGGGGCGGCAGTTTCGGCGTGTAGCGGTGCAACTACGTTTGCACTCGCCGGTCAGAACCCTTATCCAACGTCCCGATTGGGGGTAGAATCCACTTGGCACTGGCCCAACTGGCCTGATTTGCAAGGATATTCCATCAAATGATCGCGTTGCAGGGCAGCCTGGTCGCAATCGTGACGCCGATGCAGGAAGACGGCACGCTCGATCTCGAGGCGTTTCGCCGGCTGATCGACTGGCACATCAAGGAAGGCACCGACGGCATCGTCGTGGTCGGCACCACGGGCGAATCGCCGACGGTGGATTTCGACGAGCACCGGCTGCTCATCAAGACGGCGGTGGACCACGCCGCAAAGCGCGTGCCCGTCGTTGCCGGCACCGGGGCGAATTCAACCAGCGAAGCGATCGAGCTCGCCGCCTATGCCAGGGAGGCGGGCGCCGATCTGAGCCTGACGGTGGTGCCGTACTACAACAAACCGACCCAGGAAGGCCTCTACCGTCATTTCAAGGCGATCGCCGAGGCGGTGGACCTCCCTCATGTCCTTTATAACGTTCCCGGCCGCACGGTTGCCGATCTGCAGAACGATACGGTGTTGCGACTGGCGCAGATTCCTAACATCGTCGGCATCAAGGATGCGACGGCGAACCTCGAGCGCGGCTCCGAGTTGATCCGGCGCAAGCCGCGCGAATTCCGGGTCTTGAGCGGAGACGATGCTACCGGTCTGCCGCTCATCCTGGTGGGCGGGCACGGCGTCATTTCCGTCACCGCTAACGTCGCGCCGCGGTTGATGCACGAGATGTGCGCTGCTGCGCTCGGCGGCGATGTCGCGAAAGCGCGGGAGCTCAACAATCGATTGCTGCCCCTGCATCGTAATCTTTTCCTCGAAGCCAATCCCATTCCGGTCAAATGGGCCGCGCAGCAGATGGGATTGATCAGGGGCGGGATCCGGCTCCCGCTCACGCCGCTATCCGCGTCTTGTCACGAGCAGGTACGCGAGGCGTTGCGCCACGCCGGCGTACGGCTGGAAGTGCGTGGAGGACAATATGCGGCAGCGTGACTGGTTTCTTGCGTGCGTTTCCGTTGGTGTCGGTATTGCGCTCGCTGCTTGCAGCGCCCTGCCCAATATCCAGATCGAATCCAAGAAAGTCGATTACAAATCGGCGGGTAAGCTGCCGCCGCTCGAGATTCCACCCGATCTGACCCGCCCGAGCGCGGATGACCGTTACGTTGTCCCAGATGTCAATCCGACGGGCACGGCGACGTACTCCGAGTACAGCCGCGAACGCTCCGAGCGTTCCGGACAGCAGCGAGCCAATGTGTCCTCGGGGGTGTTGCCTGCGCAGGATGGCGTGCGCGTAGAGCGCGAGGGCAACCAGCGCTGGCTGGTGGCGAAGGGGAGGCCCGATCAGCTCTGGCCCGTCGTCAAGGAGTTCTGGCAGGAGACGGGATTTATCGTCAATGTGGAGCTTCCCGAAGCCGGCGTGATGGAAACCGACTGGGCGGAAAACCGCGCACGGATATCCGATGCAGGGTTGATACAGGGAATTCTCGGCAAGCTGCTGGATCTGGCTCATTCGACCAGCGAGCGCGACAAATTTCGCACGCGTCTCGAACGCGGCACCGAACCGGACACTACGGAAATTTACATCAGCCACCGCGGGATGGAAGAAGTGTCTACCGCGGCCGACCAGAGCCAGACCAAATGGCAGCCGCGGCCGCCCAATCCCGAGCTGGAAGCGGAAATGCTGCGCCGCCTGATGACGCGCTTCGGCGTGCAGGAAGCGCGTGCCAAGACGCAGGTTGCAACCGCGACCAGCAATACCGCTCCGCGCGCGACGCTGTCGAAAGCCGGGGAGGGCAGCACGTTGGCGCTCCACGAGCAGTTCGATCGCGCGTGGCGGCGCGTCGGTCTGGCCCTCGATCGGGTCGGGTTCACCGTGGAGGACCGCGACCGCTCCAAGGGAATTTATTTCGTTCGTTATATCGATCCTCAGATCGACAACAAGCAACCGGAATCCAAGCCGGGCTTGTTGTCGAGGCTGAAGTTCTGGGGCGGAAGCGACGCGAAAACCAAGACCGAGCAGTTTCGCATTCAGGTACGGGACGTGGTTCCGGGCGCCCAGGTGAACGTCCTGAACAAGGAAGGCACGCAGGAAAACTCGGAAACCGCCAGGCGCATACTGGCACTGCTCTACGAACAGCTCAAATAGAGTGACGAGTGACAAGTGACGAGTGACAAGGGTCAAAAGCCGTTAGCGCCGTTCGCTCTTCCCCGTCACCCATCACCCATCACCCGTCACTGCCCTTGATGCGCTTCGCATCGCTCGGCAGCGGCAGCAAGGGCAACGCCCTCCTCATCGAAGCCAGCGGCACGCGCATCCTGCTCGACTGCGGGTTCGGTCTGAACGACGTGGCCGCGCGGTTGCATCGGCTCGGGCTGGCGCCGGCCGATCTCGACGCGATCATCGTGACCCACGAGCATGACGACCATGGTGGGGGCGTAGCGCGGCTCGCATTCCGTTACGAGCTGCCGGTCTATCTCACGTATGGCACGCTCTCGGCGATGGGCGCCGACGGCCGCGCGATTCCAAACAAAGTGCTCATCGACGTCCACGCGTCGTTTTCCGTCGGAGCAATCGAAGTATCGCCGTATCCGGTGCCGCACGACGCGCGCGAGCCCGTGCAATTCGTATTGAGCGACGGCGCGGTAAGGCTCGGGGTATTGACCGATACGGGATGGCCCACGCCGCACATCGCGCAGGCCCTGTCGGGCGTCGATGCGCTCGTTCTCGAGTGCAATCACGAGCTCGACATGCTGCTGAGCGGCCCGTATCCCGCGCGGCTCAAGGACCGGATCGCCGGCCGGCTCGGACATCTCGCGAACGCGGCATCGGCGGATCTCGTGCGGGCGATGGATTGCAGCCGGCTGCAGCACGTGATCGCCGCCCATCTCTCCGAACAGAACAATACCCCGGAGCTCGCGCGCGCCGCGCTCGCCGGAGCGCTTAACTGCGAAGCGGGGTGGATAGGGATCGCGACGCAGGAGGAAGGATTTGGCTGGCGCCAAATCCTTCCTTAACTTGCCGTCGACGCGGCAAGGAAAACAGTAATTTAACCGCCAAGCCTTCCTGAGCCTGTCGAAGGGGCGCCAAGATCGCCACTGAATGATGAGTGAAGCACTGAAGGGAAAAGTTGCATTGGTCGCCGGAGCGACCCGAGGAGCGGGACGCGGGATAGCAGTGCAGTTAGGTGCGGCCGGAGCGACCGTCTACGTCACCGGGCGAACGACGCGGTCCGAGCGATCGGAAATGAACCGGCCGGAGACGATCGAAGAGACCGCGGCGCTCGTGGATGGGGCCGGCGGCTGCGGGATCGCGGTCCAGGTAGACCATCTCGTCCCCGACGAGGTGCGTGCGCTGGTGACTCGCATCGAAAGCGAACAGGGCGGCCTGCACGTTCTCGTGAACGATATCTGGGGAGCCACGACGATGGAGTGGAACAAATCAGTCTGGGAATCCTCTCTGGATATCGGGCTGCGCACTCTGCGCCTGGGCGTGGACACGCACGCCATCACCAGCCATTTCGCGCTACCGCTGCTCATCAAGACGCCAGGCGGCCTGGTTGTCGAGGTGACCGACGGGACTGATGAGTACAACGCGACCAACTACCGGGTCTCCTTCTTCTACGACCTGGCCAAGGCCTCAGTGAATCGAATGGCGTTCGCGCTGGCGCACGAGTTGCAGCCGTACGGCGCGACGGCCGTGTCGCTCACTCCGGGTTGGCTGCGGTCAGAGTTCATGCTCGAGGCGTTCGGCGTCACCGAATCGAATTGGCGTGACGCGACAACGCGCGTGCCGCATTTCGTTATTTCCGAGAGTCCCGCGTTCGTCGGCCGGGCCGTCGCGGCGCTCGCGCAGGATCCCAACGTGTCGCGCTGGAACGGAAAATCGCTGTCCAGCGGGCAGCTGGCGAAGATCTACGGCTTCACCGATCTCGATGGCAGCCAACCCGATGCCTGGAGGTACGTCGTCGAAGTTCAGGACGCAGGCAAACCCGCCGACGTAACCGGCTACAGGTAACGTAGGCAGCCCAACAAAAGCATGCAGCCGACGCCCTACAGCGTCCGCTCCGCTGCCGCTTCCCGACGCGCCTCATATGGTTGTCGTCAGCCGTCAGTCATTAGGTTTCATGCGGCGTAGCGTTTGATGGCGTTCTCGTCGAACTTGAGCCCCAGCCCCGGCTTGCGCGGCACCGCGAGCTCGCCCTTTTCGGGGACGGGCACCTCCTCGAACATCACGAAGGTCCACGGCATGTATTCCACCGTGAGGCCGTTCGGCACCGCGGCGACGAGGTGGACGTGAATCTCAGGCACCAGGTGGCTCACTACCGGCAGGTTGTAGGCCTCGGCCATGCCGGCGATCTTGAGCCATTGCGTGATGCCTCCCGCCCGCAGCAGGTCGATCATGACGATGTCCACCGAGCGCGCCTCCAGCATCTGGCGGAAGGGCGCGGGGCCGTACAGGTATTCGCCTCCGGCAACGGGCGTGGAGAGCGCGTCGGTAACGCGGGCAAGTCCCTGATAGTCGTCGGCCGTCGTCACGTCCTCGAGCCAGAAGAGGTGTACGTCCTCGATGCGCCGCCCGATGTCGATCGCCTGCTCGACTCTCCACCGCTGATTGATGTCACACATGAGATCGATCTCCGGGCCGATGCTCTCGCGGACCCGACGCACGCGTTCCACCTCGCGCTGCGGTGAAGTCTCTCCGGGCAGCGCAAGCTGCGTCTTCATCTGCCTGAAGCCTTTCTCGACGAGCCGCGGGCCCGCCTTCACGAGGTGCTCCAGCGGGAACGTGCGCATGAGCGCGCCGCTCGCGTAGGTCGGCACGCGATCGCGGAAGCCGCCGATCAGCTGCCAGACCGGCAGGTTCAATGCCTTGCCCCTGATATCCCACAGGGCGATGTCGATCGCGGATAGCGCGAGCGTGAGTATGCCTCCGGGGCCGGATCCGGAGGCAGCGGTACGCAACTTGGCGTTGACCGCTTCCGTGCGCATTGGATCCTCGCCGACGGCGAGCGTCGCGAGCGATTCGACCGCCTGTCTGAGCGCGCCGGTCAATGCGGCGCCGAAAAAGGTGTAACCGATGCCTTCGATGCCCTCGTCGGTGCCGACGCGCAGTATCACGACTTCGCGCGTGGCTCCGGGAGCCGTGGGTCCGCCGGCGAGCGGCTCATCCGCGGGCAAGCGCACAATTTGCGACTGAATCTTCGAGATTTTCATTTGATATGCATTCTATTTGTCGAGCGTTTGAATTATTTCACAACTGCCGGTCTGGTGCGTAAAACTGACTCGTACATAAGAAAAGCCGGCCCTGAGGCCGGCTTTTCTGTTGCCGCAGACTTACTTTTTCATTTCGTCCTTCTTCATGTCACCAGGCGCGCCAGCCGCGTCGCCCTTGGGCGCATCAACCATCGGCGGCGGCGGTACAGGCGCCGGGGCTTCCGGTTTCGCCACGGGAGGTGGCGGTGGAGGCGGTGGAGCAGGCTTATCGCCGCAGGCGGCGACGCCGAACGTCAGTAGAACTGCGAGAAGGAGCGTGCGTTTCATAATTGTTGTCCCTTGATATGAGGGTTAATGCCACAAACCAACGGTCAGCGCATGCGGACCGAACTCACGACCGACCCGGAGCCGGTCGTGGGGGTCTATTCTAGCAGTGTTGTTTGAGAAACGCGCATTGTCATATGGTGGAATTCCGCTCTATACCTTCCATGATAATGATAATGGAATGCGCGCCTCTCCCTCGGCACCCCATATCGCGCGTAAGTCGAAAGCGATCTGGGGCGGTTTCCGGTTTCATGCCCACGGCATCCAAATTCGCCGATTGTCGTGGGAATTTCGCGGGTTATTTACGGGACAGCACCTAGAGTCCGGTGGTGTTAGCGAAGACGGCGGGAGCAGACGTTTCCCAGATCTCCGCAAAACGATCGAGCAGCAACTGCGCACCGTTCACGTCATTGCTGCCCTGCGCCGCACGCAAGTGCTCATAGTGGAAGCGGTGCACGTAATGCGACGCATCGAAGATTACGAACGGATCGTACACGTGCTTTGCAGGTTTTAGCGTTTCGTTGATTTTCACCGCTGTGCTGAACTGGCGCAGCAGCGCAATCATGCGCGGACAATCGCGCTCCAGATGAACGGTTTCGTGGAGCACGATCATCAGGCGGTTGGCGAGGCCCGCACGCAGGAACTGGCGTAAGGCTTCGTGTCGATCACTCGAGTTGTAGGCGCGCGAAAGCGACCGGTCGAAGATGCGTATGGTGCGCTGCGTCTGCGGTATCAGGGTGTCTATCACCGCCTCGTATTCGCGCATGCCCTCGAAGCGTCGGTATGCGGCGTGCGGGAGGTTGCCGGTCGGTTCCGCTGCAGATGCGTTGCCGTCGTTCATCACTATCTCGCCGTTAAGGTGTCAGGAACCTTAAGGAAAGGGTTCCTGACACCTTAGAGTAATGTAGCCCGCGCGATACCACTCGTAAAGCTGGCGTACCGTTTCGCGGTCGAGCCGTGTCCCCGGAGGCAATTCGCGCTGGTCGGCCAAGCGGGTAAGCATCCGGGCGGGACGCGCGCCCAACCCCGCCGCATCTCCATTCATGAAAATGGTGTTACCGCGGAACAGCATCTGCGTCGTCAATGCCAGCCGCAGGCCGTGCCGGGCGACTGCCCGAGCGAACGACCCCATCGGCAACGGCCGCGCCGGCCGCCTGAACACGACATGGGCTTTCGGCTCGGTGAGATAACAGCCAAGAAAATGAGCGACGTCCTTTTCATCCCACCGGATTCGGCCGAGCATGCGGACGACGTTGTGGATCATGGCCGAATCGAGTTCGGCGGGGTGGGGTTGAAGCTCGAGGTCGGGGTCTTCATACATTCCCGCGAGCCGCACTCGATCCTGCAGAAACTCGAGAAAGCGCTCGCCCAGTTCCTGGGCGCTCGCCGCTCGAAAACCGATCGAGTACGTGATGCAGTCGGTAACGGCCACTCCGCGGTGCCCATAATGTGGCGGCAAGTACAGCATGTCGCCCGGATGCAATACCCATTCCCGCGCCGGCTTGAACCGGCGCAGGATGCGTAGCGGAGCGCCGCGCAGCAGATCGCGATTCCGGCAGCGCCCGATACCCCAGCGCCGCAGCCCGCTGCCTTGCACCAGAAAGACGTCGTAACTGTCGAAATGGGCACCGACACCGCCCCCGGGTGGCGCAAAGCTCACCATCACGTCGTCAAGCCTCGCGTACGGAATGAAAGCGAATGCCTGCAGCAACTTCTGCGCGGCGGGCAGCACGTGATTGATTCCATTTACCAGGAGCGACCATTTGCTGTCACGGATCCGTGACAGGAAGCGCTTTGAAAAGGGACCGTGCCGCAATTGCCAGTGCCGGCCGTTGCGGATGACGAGCCGCGACTCCAGATCATCGCGTGCCGCAAGCTCGAACACCCTGTCCCGCTGCAGGAAATCGCCGAGCTCGGGGACTGCGCCGCGCGCGAGCAGCGGCTTCTTTTGCCAGTGGTGGTGCAAGAACTCTGCCACCGTCAGGCCGCCCAGGCGGGTTTTCGTCATGCAACGGGAATATAGCGTACGCTCACCGGTCCCCGAAAAGAATCGCCGACAAAAACGCTTGACCGCGGCCATCGTTGTTCACACAATTGCTGCCATGTTGACGGAGACGGTGCACAACGGAGCTATGCTGCAGCCGGGGCAGCCCGCACCGGATTTCGAACTGCCTGACGCCGACATGAATGTCGTGAGCCTCGGGCGCTTCCGCAACCGCCGCAACGTGGTGCTGTATTTCTATCCGAAAGACGATACCCCGGGATGTACCATCGAGGCCATCGACTTCAGCGAGCTGGAGGATGACTTCGACGCGCTCAAAGCCGTGGTGCTGGGTGTGAGCATGGACGACTGCATCTCGCATGGCGCGTTTCGCGACAAGCACGGCCTCAGCGTGCAGCTGCTCGCGGATGTGGAAGGCGACGTCTGCCGCAGCTATGGCGTGTTGCACGACAAGGAGGTCGAGGGCAAGAAGAAGACCTGCATCGTGCGTTCGACGTTCATCATCGACCGCAAGGGCCATTTGTTGCACGCGCTCTACCGCGTCAATCCCCGCGGTCATGCTGCCGAGGTGCTCGGCCTGCTGAGACTCGTCAAAAAGTGCCGATAGACAAGGATACCGTCGTCGCTTTCACCTACGAGCTGTACGATGCCGACGGCGCGCTGGTCGAGAAGACCGACGCGCCCGTCGAATACCTGCACGGCGGTTACGCGGGAATCTTTCCGCTCGTAGAGCGTGAGCTCGACGGCAAGGACGTGGGCGACACCTGCCGCGTGCGGCTCGAGCCCGACGACGCGTTCGGGGAATACGATGCCGGGCTCGTGCACCTGGAGCCGCGCGACAAGTTTCCCGACAACCTGGCGATCGGCATGCAGTTCGAAGGCGAGGGCCAGGAATCAGGCGAGAAGCTCGTCTATACCGTGACCGACATTTCCGATGGGAAGGTGGTGGTGGACGGCAACCATCCGCTCGCCGGCCGCACGCTGCGGTTCGACTGCACCGTCACCGCGGTGCGCGCCGCGACGAACGACGAGATCACGCATGGGCACGTGCATGGTGCGCATGGGCACCATCACTAGCTGGTGGTGCGTGACCGGTACGACGTGGCCGATGAATCGTGACCGGTAGGACGTGACCGGTACTGCGCGATCGGCGGATCGACCGGAAGAAGTGACTTGATCCGCCTCTCACGCTTCTCCTTGTCACGACTCATCGCGTCACGCTTCACCGCGTCGCGCTTTACCGTGTCACGACTCATCACGTCACGACTCATCACGTCACGTTCTTCGAGCTTCAGCTTCCGGGCGTTACTTCGAAACTGACACGCCCGGCTTCTTCGCTCACGCGGATACGGACCCAGTTCACGAACGGGCTGCCGAATACTTCCACCCGCGTGAAATTGGCGAGCGGCGTGCCACTGGCGGGCTCGCGCAGCGGCCGGTCCACCCGGTATTGATGCGTATCGCCGTGCACCAGCAGGACCTCGCCCACGAATTTGCGCGTCTCGGCCGCGAGCGTGGCAAGCAGCTCCCCGAATCCCCGTCGCGGCTGTCCCGGCGAGCTCCATGGATTGGCATGCATCACTACCACCACCGCCCGCAGATTGCGGTTGCGCGCCAGCCGGAATCCCCCCTCGAGCCACTCGCGAATCGCCACGCTGCGGCGCGAGAACTCTTCCGGCATTGCGCGCGCATTGTTGTCCGGACCGGGCGCGTTGATGGTCACGAACAGCACGCGCTCATGCACCCAGCGCGCGTGCTCCGGGTAGCCGCGGGCGCCCCGCCTCGGGTCCGGCTGGCGGACGAGCTTGATGGGGCGCTGGCCCAGGCTGGAAGCGCCGTTGAAAAACAACTCGCGCAGCTTTTGCAATCGCTCGAGCGGCTGGTGACCGCCGCCCAACGCCCGCGTGCAGTCGGTCCATTCGTTGTCGCCGGGCACGAAGACGAACGCGTGATGGATCAGCTCGAACCATTCCTTCCGCTGGAGAAAAAGCTCGTCGCTGCAGCGTGCGATGGCTGCCTTGAAGTCACCCACGTGCACGACGAAAGCGAGCTGTTCGCGGTTCAACTCGGCGATGATGCCGATGAAGCGCTGCTCCTCCTCGGCGTTGTAAGGCGTGTCGCCGAAGGCCGCGAACGTGAAATCGCGGCAGCGCGATGAACGCTGCCGAGGATAACGGCGACCGCAGCGCCGGAGAACGGAAACGACAGCGACTACGCACCACGCGCTGAAAACTTCGTGCGCGACACGTAAATCATTCGTCCAGCTGTCGCCGTAGCTGGTAGAGCAGCTCCAGGGCTTCCTTGGGGGTCAGTGTGTCGGGACTCGATTTCCTTTAGCCGCGCGAGCGCGGCATTCTCGTCCGGTCCCGGTGCCGTGTATTGCTCGCGCGGCTGTGCGAACAGATCGCGCTGCGGAGCGGCGGCGAAGCCATGCTCTTCGAGCTCTGCGAGCCGGCGGCGGGCGGCGCGGATCACGCGCCGGCGGCACGCCCGCGAGCTGCGCTACCTGCAGGCCGTAGCTGCGGTTCGCCGGACCTTCCTCCACGCTGTGCAGGAACACGATGCGGTCCTTGTGCTCGACCGCATCGAGATGCACGTTGGCGACCTGCCGGAACTCGGCCGCCAGCGCCGTCATCTCGAAATAGTGCGTCGCAAACAGCGTGAGGCTGCGGTTTTTCTCGAGCAGATGCCGCGCGATCGCCCACGCCAGCGCCAGCCCGTCGAAAGTCGACGTGCCGCGGCCGATCTCGTCCATCAGCACGAGGCTCTGCGGCCGTGGCGTGGTGCAGGATGTAGGCGGCTTCGGTCATCTCGACCATGAAGGTCGAGCGGCCGCCGGCGAGATCGTCGGCCGCGCCGATGCGCGTGAAGATCTGATCGAGCGGGCCGAGCCGCGCGCGCTTCGCCGGCACGAACGAGCCGCAGTGCGCGAGCAGCGCGATCAGCGCGACCTGCCGCATGTAGGTCGATTTGCCGCCCATGTTGGGGCCGGTGACGAGCAGCATCTGGCGCGCCGGCGAGAGCAGCGCGTCGTTGGCGATGAAAGTGTCGACCTGCGCCTTCGACGACCGGGATGGCGCCCGCCTTCGATCTCGATCAGCTGCTCCTCGACGAATTCGGGCGCGCTGTAGTCCAGAGCTGTCGCGCGCTCGGCGAAGGCGCACAGCACGTCGAGCTCGGCGAGCGCCGCCGCCGTGCGCCTGCAGCGCGCGGAATGTGCGGCGCGAGCGCGTCGAGCAGCCGCTCGTAGAGCAGCTTCTCGCGCGCGAGCGCGCGCTCCTGCGCGGAGAGCGCCTTGTCCTCGAAGGCTTTCAGCTCGGGCGTGATGTAGCGCTCGGCGTTCTTCAGCGTCTGGCGGCGCCGGTAGTCGTCCGGAACCTTCTCGGCATGCGCGCGCGTGACTTCGATGTAGAAGCCGTGCACGCGGTTGTATTCGACCTTGAGATTGGCGAATGCCGCTGCGCGCGCGCTCGCGCGTCTCGAGATCGAGCAGGAACTCGCCGCAGTTCGACTGAATCGCGCGCAGCTCGTCGAGCTCGGCGTCGTAGCCGTCCGCGATCACGCCGCCTTCGCGCACGACGGCGCCGGGCTCCGCCTTGATCGCAGCTTGCAGCAGCTCGAAGTGATGCTCGTGCTGCGGCTCGAGGGCGAGCGCCAGCTCGGCGAGCCGAGGGCCAGGCAGGCTCTCGAGCGCTGCGCGCGAGAGCGGGCAGCAGCACCGAGCGATTCGCGCAGGCCCGAGAGGTCGCGCGGCCGCGCCGATCTGCAATGCGATGCGAGCCGTGATGCGCTCGACATCCGCGCATTGCTTCTGAGTTGACAGCTTGCTATGAGGCGCACTCGGGCGCGTCGGCGGCCAGTGCGCGCTACGGCGTCGTGTCGCGCCTCGAGGACGGTCGCGGTCGCGCAGCGGATGGTGCAGCGCATGGCGCAGCAAGCGGCTGCCCATGCTGGTCGCGCAGGTGTCGAGGAGCGAGAAGCAGCGTCGGGCGCGGCTTCGCCGCGGATCGTTTCGGAGAGCTCGAGGTTGCGCCGCGTCGCCGGGTCCATGCGGACGTAAGCGCGCTCGTGCTCGACGGCGAGCCCGTTACGTGCGCGATGGCCGTGCCCTGCGTGGTGCGCGCGTATTCGAGCAGCGCGCCGGCGGCGGAGATGGCGGCGGTGAGCCCGTCGGCGCCGAAGCCCGACAGATCGTGCGTTTCGAACTGGCGGCGTCAGGGCGCGCCGCGCGGCTTCGGGATCGAACTGCCACGGCGGAAGGCGCCTCAAGCGAGGCCGCCGATCCGTTCGGAATGTCCACGCGGCGCGTCCTCGGCGATCAGAATCTCCGCAGGCGCGCAGCCGCTCGAGCTCCGCCGGCGAGATTGGCCGGAGCGTCTCCATTACCGCGAAACGGCCGGAGGCGAGCGAGAGCCACGCGAGGCCCAGGCGTGCTGCGGCTGCGGTGCAGCGCGAGCAGCAGGTTGTCGCGCTTGTCCTCGAGCAGCGCCGCATCGGTCAGCGTGCCGGGCGTGACGACGCGCGTGACCTTGCGCTCGACCGGGCCTTTGGACGGTGCTGGGATCGCCGATCTGCTCGCAGATCGCGACCGACTCGCCGAGCTTCACCAGCCGCGCGAGGTACTGCTCGACCGCGTGGTACGGCACGCCCGCCATCTTGATCGCCTCGCCGGCGGATGCGCCGCGCCTGGTGAGCGTGATATCGAGCAGCCGCGCCGCGCGCTCCGCGTCGCCGTAGAACAGCTCGTAGAAATCGCCCATGCGGTAGAAGAGGAGCATGTCGGGGTGCTGCGCCTTGATGCGCAGGTACTGCTGCATCATCGGCGTGTGTCCGGCGAACGCGGCCGCGGCGTCGTTCGATTTCATGCCGGAATTATACGGGCCGGCGCAAACAAGGAAGTGACGACTGACGCCGTTGTCGTCACTGATGACTGACGGTGGAACGTGTGGCGCCCCGTCTCAATGGCTGGTTCGGGTCCCAAACAGCTCCAGGCTTTTCGTCAGTCGTCACTCGTCACTCGTCACCCGTCACCCTTCCATAAGGCGGGCTGACTGACATTATTTCCTGTCCTTCTTTTCGGACCAACTGCGCAACGCAGCGAGCATCCGTTCCACGTGACGAGTGGGATTCAGGCTTATGTAGTGGGACACGATGGAGCCGTTGGGCGCGATCACGTAGGAGATGCGGTTCGCGTATTCCGGCCGGGTCTTCAGCACGGCGTCGTATGCCTTGATCACTGCCTGCGTCTGATCCGAGGCCACCGGGAACTTGCTTTGACAGGCCTGAACCGAGAATTTCGAGAGCGTCTCGACGTCGTCGGCGGAGACGCCGACGACGGATGCGCCCAGCGCTGCGAATTGCGCGGTGGCCTCCGCAAACTCGCGCGCTTCGAGGGAGCATCCCTCGGAAAAGGCGGCGGGGAAAAAGTAGAGCACGACGGGGCCTTTCCTCAGCGCCTCGGCCAGCGAAAACTGGTACACTTTTCCGCCCAGAGCCGCCGGCGTCGTGAAGTCCGGCGCGGCGTCTCCGATATCCAGGGCGGCGTACGTGGCCCCGGACACGCAGAGCGAAAATACCGCACAGGCGAGGAATCGTTGCATGGCGATCTCCGTTCAAGTACCCGCGCCCATTCTATCCCCAGCGACTTGCTCGCGGTGGCACGCGGCGCTGGGAGCACTCGCGTTTGTGGGTACCCTTCTGGCGGGTTGTGGGACGCTGCCGCAGCAGGTCGTGCGTCCTCATTCGTCGGCGATCGAGCCCGCGCCCGACAGTCCGCTCGCACAGATCACACAGGCTTCCATCCCGGCTCCGGACCTCTCGGGGTTCCGGCTGATGCCCCAGGGGCTCTACGCGCTGGACACGCGGATACAGCTCGCGCACCGGGCGCGGCACTCGCTCGATGTCCAGTATTACCACATACACAACGACCGGAGCGGGCGCCTGATGTTGCGCAACCTGCGCGACGCCGCGCTGCGCGGCGTGCGCGTGCGGCTGCTCGTCGACGATCTTTATACGACAGGCGGCGATGAGCTGTTCCGCGGGCTCGCCGCGTTCCCGAACGTCGAGGTGCGCCTCTTCAACCCCTTTTGCTGCGGCCGCCAAAGCCTGATCGGCAAGTACGCCGCTTCGCTGGGCGACTTCGGCCGGCTCAACCGCCGCATGCACAACAAGCTCTTCATCGCCGACGGCACGATGGTCGTCGCGGGAGGGCGCAACATCGGCGACGAGTACTTCCTGCGCAGCGCGACGGACAATTTCGTCGACATGGATGCATTCATCGTGGGCGCGGTCGTTCCGAAGCTCGCCGGCATCTTCGACGCTTACTGGAACAGCCCGCAGGCCTATCCGGTGGAGGCCATCATCAGGTCGGACCTCGATCGCGAGGGACTGCGACGCAGGTTCGAGCAACTCGTCGACGATGGCGAACAGATGATGTCGCTCGCGCTGCCCCCGATCGACATCCTCGGCTACGGTCCGATCGGCGAAGACCTCGATGCGGGGCGTCTCGGCCTGGTCTGGGGCGAGGCGGCGGCGTTCGCCGACTCTCCCGCGAAGGTCACCGCGAAGTCGGCAGACGAGGCGCGGTCGATGAGCGTCTCGATGAGCGTAATGGATCTCGTCATCAAATCCAGGGACGAGGTGGTCGTCGTGTCGCCCTACTTCGTTCCAGGGCACCAAGGCGTACAGGCATTCGGCGACTTGAGGAAACGCAACGTCAGGGTCACGGTCATCACCAATTCGCTCGGGTCCAACGACGCGCCGATCGTTCATACAGGCTACGCGCGCTACCGCGTCGATCTGTTGAAGACGGGCGTGGACCTCTACGAGTTGAGCGCGACGCGCATCCAGAAGAACGAACGGCTCATGCTGCCCGGGATGTCACTCGGCCGGCTGCACGCCAAGACCGCGGTCATCGATCGCTCGACGGTCTTCATCGGATCGATGAATCTCGACCCGAGGTCCGCGAGCAAGAATACGGAGCTCGGGATCATCGTCGAAAGCCCGCAGCTCGCGAAGGAAGTGCTGCGCGTCATCCACATCAGCAAGCTGCAGAGCGCATACCGGCTGCGATTGGGGCCGGACGGCATCGGCCTCGAATGGCTGACGATGGACGAGACCGGCGAAGTCGTCCTCAACGTGGAGCCCGACACGAGCTTTTTCTCCCGCCTGAAACACTTTCTGCTGAGCCCGTTCGTGCCGGAAGAACAACTGTAGAGTGGTTTCAGCGTAGAGCGCGCTGGATTATCGCCACCAGCGTGTCAGATCGCAACGAATTGCGCGTCCTTGACCGAGGCCACAAGGTCGTAGAACGGCTTGTTCACCTTTTCCCACTTGGGCAGCGCTTTCATCTTGCCGAGCCAGCGCGTGATGTTGGGATAGCGCGAATAGTCGCAGCGGACAATCTCGCCGGCCGTCAGGTAGGGTGCCCCCAGGTAGTCGGCGATAGTGATCTCGCTCCCGCAGAGATAGGCGTTTTTCGGACCGATCAGATGCTCGTCCAGGATCTTCAGCCAGCCTTCGGCTTTTTCCTTTCCCCAGGCAATGGTGCCTGCCTGCAGCTCTTCGGTCGGGCGGCGAAGATGCGGGAAGATCTGCGGGTAAATGAGACCGTAGCCGAAATCGCGGTAGAACTGCGTGTTGAGCCAATCCATTCTCTCGTTGATGCGCGCCCGCTTGCGCAGATCCGCCGGGTAGGCCGGTGAACCCGTCTTCTCGGCGAGGTACTTGAGGATCGCCGAGGTTTCGGTGAGGCGGAAGTCGCCGTCCTCCAACAGCGGCACCAGGCGGTTCGGATTCACCGCAGCGTAAGCCGGCTGAACGTGCTCGCCGGTGAGCAGATCGACGACTTTGAACTCGATATCGAGGCCGCTCTCGGCGGCAAAAAGCATGAGCGGGCGGCTCGTTGTCGAGATGGGGTGATAGTAGATCTTCATGCATGCCTCCTGATTGCGCGCGATTTGTGTGGAACATGACATGATAACTCCTTTAAACTTCGTGGACCTGCGTGGGGACCGCGTCGGGCCCCCGCCTTCCTGGGGAGAAACCTGCATGAAGATCAAAGCGGCGAACGGCGTTGCGCGGATACTCAAGGCCGAGGGCGTGCCCTGGGTGAGCTGTTATCCCACCAGCCACGTCAACAACGCGCTGTGGCGAAGAAGGCGTGCCCATCTACATGATGGGTGAGGAGCGTTTCGGGGTCGCGGTTGCCGACGCCTATTCGCGGGTGACGTGCGGCAAGCGGATCGGCGTGTGCACCGCCATGGCGAGCCTCAACGCAGCCGGCATCCAGATGGCCTACGGCGCGATCGCGCAGGCCTGGGAGGATTCGTCGCCCGTGCTGGTGATTGCCGAAGGCGTGAGCCAGGGCGCGAGCCGCCACACGCACTTCGATATCGCCGAGGCGCTGCGTCCGGTCACGAAGTGGATCGGCAAGATCGATCGCGCCGAGCTGGTGCCCGACTACATGCGCCGCGCCTTCACGCAACTGCGCTCGGGCCGGCCCGGTCCGGTGCTGCTCCTCGTGCCGAAAGACCTCGGCGAATACGATGAAGCGCAGTATCCCTACACGCCGGTGAAGGGCTGGCGGGCCGGTCCCGATCCGGACGACGTCAAGGCCGCGGTCAAGGCGCTGCTCGCCGCGAAGGACCCGCTGCTCCACGTCGGGGAGGGCGTCTACTACGCCGACGCCACCGCGGAGCTGCAGCAGTTCGCCGAGCTCGCGCAGATGCCGGTGCTGACGACGCTGAAAGCGAAGGGCGCGTTCCCCGAGAACCATCCGCTGTCGGTCGGCGTGCGCGGCTCGCACGCGGCGCACTTCCTCAACAAGTGCGATCTGCTCTTCTCCATCGGCTCCAGCCTCTTCCCCAACCGGTTCAGCCACGCCGTACCCGACCCGGAGAAGAAGACGATCATGCAGTGCACGGTGGACACGCTCGACATCAACCGCAGCTACGAGACGAAGCACGCCGTCATCGGCGATGCCAAGCTCACCCTGCAGGCGCTGATCGCCGAGCTCTCGAAGGTCGGGCGGCCCGAAGAAGAACGGGGCGGTGGTCGAGGAGATCCGCGCCGCGAAAAAGACGTTCCAGGACAAGTTCCGGCCCTTCATGGAAGTCGAACGATAAGCCGATCAATCCCTACCGCGTGATCGGCGATCTCATGAAGGTGCTCGACCCGAAGGCGTCGTTCGTGACGGCGGACTCGGGCAACACGCGCGACCAGACGAGCACGGTGTACGAGGCGCAGATACCGCGCGGCCACCTGGGCTGGGGCAACGTCTCGACATTGGGATTCAGCTTCGCGGGCGCGTTTGCGGCCAAGCTCGCGTATCCTGACCGGCAGTGCGTGAACATCACGGGCGATGCGGGCGTGTGCTACATGATGGGGAGCTTCGAAGCGGCTGCGCGCTACAGGCATCGGCATCACCACGCTGCACATCAACAACGGCGGCTATTCAGGGTACGGGCCCGGCTTCTGGGGCGGCGGCCACGATCCCTACACGTGGAAGGTGTCCGACCACGGCGACGCGTGCATGGCGTCGATGGCGCGCGCCGTCGGCTACCACGCCGAGGACGTGAGCGAGCCCGCGGCGATCATCCCGGCGCTGAAGCGCGCGTTCGAAGAAAACGCGAAAGGCAGGCCGGCGTTTCTCGAGTTCATCTGCTCCCACCATCCGGTTCACGGCGGGTGGGTGGGGCGTGAGTGAGCGTGATGGGTGAGGAGTGGTGGGTGATGAAGTGACGGCTTAAATAGTGCGGCAGCGGATCAGAATCAAGGGGCGGGTGATAGGCGTGCGACACCTTGTTGCCGCGGCGTTCGTGGTCATCGCTTCCGGCGCCTGCACCCCGCAGCAGCAGCTGCTCATGTACCTGATACCCGATGGCACGATTCCCATTCTGCTCAGCCATTTCGAGCGCGTGGACGACACCAACCGGCGGCGCATCGCTGAATTCGAGCAGCGCAAGGATTGGGATGGGCTCGCCAAGTTCGCCGAGGAAAACCTCAAGCAGGAAAGATCGAACAGCGATTGGTGGATCATCGCGGGCTACGCCTATTCGCAGTCCGGGCAGCACAAGCGGGCGATCGAGTCTTATGGCGAAGCGGTGCGTCTCTCCCCCGACGAAATGCTCGGATGGAACCTGCTCACCCAGGCCTGGCGCTCGGCGGGTCAGCCGGATCGCGCCCTGCAGGTCGCGAATCGCGCGCTCAACGTAAAAAGGGACTCACCCGAAACCTGGTTTCTCGTGGGGGAGGCCAATAGCGACCTTGGCCGCCTGGAGCCGGCAGTGAGCGCCTACCGGGAGGCGCTCACGCTCGAAGAGCGATTCGCACGGGCCTGGCTCGGCCTGGGAAAGGCCTATGCGCGCCTCGGGCGCGCCAACGAGAGGAAACAGATCGAGCAAGCGCTCGAGCGCCTCGATCCCGCAGCTGCGAAGGAGCTAGCCGCGTTCCAGCCAACGGGACGCTAGGAAGGAAGGCGGAAGGCGAAAGGCGAAACAGGGCGACTACTAAGAGCATCGATTTTCCGCACTGCGGGGGTCATCCTTTCGCCTTTCGCGTTCCGCCTTTCGTCTTCAACGCCGGAGTGAGATGCGGTGCAATCGCCTGCAGCAGTTGAACGAAGATCCGCGGGTTGCCGGCGACGATGTGGCCGCTTTCCATGTAGCCGCTTTCCCCCTCCAGATCGCCGACCAGCCCGCCGGCCTCGGTGATCAGCAGCGCCCCGGCCGCTATATCCCACGGTCCGAGACCGAATTCCCAGAAGGCGTCGAGCTTGCCCGCGGCAACGTACGCAAGATCGAGCGCGGCCGAGCCGGCGCGCCGCACGCCGGCGGAATTCTTCATGATGTCGCGCAGGATGGCGAGGTAGGTATCGAGGTGATCGAGCTGGCGAAACGGGAAGCCGGTGCCGATCAGGCCGGCCTTGAGTTCGGCGCGCTTGCTTACGCGCATGCGCTGATCGTTGAGGTAGGCCCCGCGCCCGCGCGTCGCAGTAAAGAGATCGTTGCGGCCCGGATCGTAGATGACCGCCTGGGTGACGGTTTCCTTGTGCATCAGCGCAATCGCCACCGCGTATTGCGGAAACCCATGCAGGTAGTTGGTGGTGCCGTCGAGCGGATCGACGATCCACCGGTACTCAGACTTGCCGGAAGCGCCGCTTTCCTCCGCCAGTATCGCGTGATCGGGATACGCGTCGCGCAGCGTCCTGATGATTGCTTCCTCCGCTTCCCGATCCACTTCCGAGACGAAATCGTTCGCCGCCTTCTCCCTCACCGCAACGATATCCAGATTGCGCGTCGCGCGGTTGATGATCGCGCCGGCGCGGCGTGCCGCCTTGACCGCGATATTCAGCATGGGATGCATGTCTATTGGTCAGGCGTCGATGGCGTGATGCGTGATAGGTGATGGGTGATGGGCGGGAGCACCACCATCGCCCAGCTCGAATTCGGACGCGAGCTTGCAATCAGCCCGGGACTTTCGCCGGGCCGGTCGGCGCGACCTTGAGATGGGCATCGCGGTTGGCGAAGAGCGACTCGTCAGCGTAGCCCATCGTTTCCGGTTTCGCGCGGCCGTGCATCACCTGGAAATAAACGGGCTCGAGGCCGCGGTTTTCATAGCCGTGTATGACGCCGGGCGGGCAGGAGATGCAGTCCCACGGACCGAGGCGGGTCCATAGCTGGCGGCCGCTGTCGTCTTCGACGAATACGTCGAGGAAGCCTTTGAGCACGAAGAACACTTCCTCGGACTCGTGCGTGTGCGCGGCATTGCCCTGGCCGGGATTCACGTACATGATCGTCACCGAAAAAGCACGCGCCGGAATCACGTCGGGATCGTTGTGCTTGCCCGAGGCGCCGGCTCCGATGAAGCGGTGCTGGGCCCGCTTGTAGCCTTCGATCCGGGCGTCTTCGAACGCGTACCAATCCGGCTTGCGATCCGCGAAACGCGCGACGTATTTCCGCATGATCTGTTCGAGCGAAAGATCGGCGATGTCTGCCGGACGCGGATGACGGGCTACGCTCATCGACTTACTCCTTGAGAACTACCATAACATGCAGAACGCGCGACCATAAACTATGGCAGCTTTTTTCTCGAAGCTATAATACCCCATCCCACTGGACGCCTAACCGCGACTTGCGCAATCGCGAACGCCGCAGTCATCGCGCATCCTTCATGAAGCCGTTCACCGCGTTCGACAATATCCGGGTGGTGCTGGTAGGCACCCAACATCCAGGCAACATCGGCGCGGCGGCACGCGCAATGAAAACGATGGGCCTTACGCAACTCTTTCTGGTGGCGCCCCGGCGTTACCCGGATCCGCAGGCGGACTGGCTGGCTGTGGGCGCGGTTGACTTACTCAAGGAAGCCAGGGTTTGCGCTACTCTGGATGAAGCGTTGGCGGGCTCCGCGTTTACGGTCGCGTGTTCCGCCCGCCAGCGCGATATCGCCGTGCCGATGGTGACGGCGCGGGAAGCGGCGGCACGCATCGGTACCGTGGCCCGTAGACAGAAAGCGGCACTCGTATTCGGCAACGAAACTTTCGGGCTTACCGCCGCACAGGTGGAGAAATGCCAGTTGCTGGCGACCATACCGGCTGATCCGTCATATACCTCGCTCAATGTCGCCGCTGCGGTCCAGGTGCTGGCGTACGAGTTGCGCCTGGCGGTGATCGGTGACGACGCTCAACGGGAGAAGGCACGTGTGCTGGCGAGTTTCGAAGAACTGGAACTGTTCTACGCCCACCTCGAACGCACGTTGATCGACACCGGCTTTCTCAACCCCGCGTACAACAAGAAGCTGATGCCGCGGCTGCGCCGCCTCTTCGGACGCTCGCAGCTGGAAGAGGAGGAAGTCAGCATCCTGCGCGGCATGCTCAAAACGCTGGTTCAGCCGAAGTCCCGTAAACAGTAAGCGGTGAGCGGTAAGCGGAAAACCTGTTTGTTTTCCAGGTCTTCGGCTCGCTGCTCACCGCTTGCTGCTCACGGCCTTAAAAGTTGACCAAATTACTAGGGCATCGTAAGCTGCCTGCCCCGACTCATTACATTTCAAGCAAATGTTCGACCGTCTCAGAGAAGAAATCGCAGTCGTTTTCGAGCGTGATCCGGCAGCTCGCACGAATTGGGAAGTGATTACCTGTTATCCCGGGTTTCACGCGCTTCAATTCCACCGGTTCGCCCATTGGTTGTGGGAGCTCCGGTTCAAATGGCTGGCGCGCTTTGTCTCGCAGTGGTCACGCTGGCTGACAGGAATCGAAATCCATCCCGGGGCGAGCATTGGCCGGCGTTTCTTCATCGACCACGGCATGGGCGTCGTAGTCGGGGAAACCGCCGAGATCGGCGATGACTGCACGCTCTATCACGGTGTCACGCTCGGAGGCACTTCCTGGAACAAAGGCAAGCGCCATCCCACGATCGGAAACGGAGTAGTCGTCGGAGCGGGCGCCAAGATATTGGGACCCATCACGATCGGCGAAGGCGCCAAGATCGGCTCCAATGCCGTGGTGGTGAAGGACGTACCGCCGCGGGCGACGGCCATCGGCATCCCTGCGCGTATCGTGGAAGCGCAATCGCACGACGCGGCGCAGTCAGGCCGTTTTGCCGCCTACGCGGTCGTAAAAGACCTCAATGACCCCCTTGGCAAGGCGATTCATGAGCTGATCGATCAGTGCGCCGACAACGAAAAACGGCTCGAACAAGTGGTGGCGGAACTCAAGCGTTTGGGCGGAAAGATCGGCGGCCGCGAGGCCGCCTGAAAACGTGTGAACTATCGACCGTAATGGTTGACTAATTTACTCGGGTAAGCTATCGTTGGCATACCAAGTCGTTAGGTTAAATTATTGATATTTAATGTGTTTTATTGAGGGGGTAGCGCATGAGGCTGACAACGAAAGGGCGTTTTGCAGTGACCGCGATGATAGATCTCGCGCTGCACCACGGCAGCGGCCCGGTGACGCTGTCCGAAATCAGCGGCCGGCAGAAGATTTCGCTCTCGTATCTCGAGCAGCTGTTTGGAAAACTGCGCCGCCACCAGCTGGTAGAAAGCGTGCGCGGCCCCGGCGGCGGCTATTGCCTCGCGAAGGACCTCGCGGGCGTGTCGGTGGCGGACATCATCCTCGCGGTGGACGAGCCGATCGATGCCACGCAGTGCGGCGGCAAGGAAAACTGCCGCGACGAGCAGAAGTGCCTGACCCACGACCTGTGGGCGGCGCTCAACGATCGCATCTTCGATTACCTGGGGTCGGTGACTTTGCGGCAGCTGGTCGAGAATGAGAAGGCCAGGGAAGTGGCGAAGGCAGCCGGGGTTGCGCAAGTGCACGACATGCGCGAGCCGGGAAAACGGGGTTCGAACGCTGTCCCGGCATGAGCAAAGCGCGGCGATTCACCGCCGGTGACTGATGGAACACGTCTACTTCGACCACAACGCCACGACGCCCGTCGATGATCGGGTCTTCGAGGCGATGCTGCCGTTCCTGCGCGGGCAATATGGCAACGCGTCCAGCCGCCACGAGCTCGGCATCGTGGCGCGCAGGGCGGTCGACATCGCGCGCGAGCAGGTCGCGGCACTCATCAACGTGCAGCCGGCGCAGGTGATTTTCGTCTCCGGGGGCACCGAGGCGAACAACATGTTCATCAAGGGTGCGGCGTCTTCACTCAAACCCACGCAGGTGGCGGTGAGCGCGATCGAGCACCCATGCGTCGCGAAACCAGCCCAGGAACTCACGCGTGCAGGCTGGAAGCTGCGCAAGCTCGCCGTCAACCAGGATGGCGAGCTGGATCTGGACGATGTCGATAACGCGCTCAAGGAGCCGACCGGCTTGGTCTCGGTCATGCTCGCCAACAACGAAACCGGCGTCGTTCAAAACGTGGCAGCCGCCGGCGAACGGGCCCGCCGAGCCAAAGCCTGGATGCACACCGATGCGGTCCAGGCGCTCGGCAAGATCCCCGTCGATTTCACGGCGCTCAACGTGCACGCAATGACGCTATCCGCGCACAAGATCTACGGTCCCAAGGGCGCAGGGGCGTTGGTGGTCGATAAGCGGATCGAAGTCCGGCCGCTCGTGCATGGCGGTGGTCATGAGGCGGGATTGCGTTCCGGCACCGAGAACGTGCCGGCGATTGTCGGTTTTGGCGCGGCATGCGAGCTTGCCGCAGGGCGTATGAGCGAACTCGCACCGCGGCTCGAAGCGATGCGCACGCGCCTGGAGCGCGGGCTGCACGAGATGGGAGCGGTGATCTTCGGTGAACGCGCACCGCGCATACCCAATTCTTCGTACTTTGCCTTCGAGGGGATCGCGGGGGAGACGCTGGTCATCGAGATCGACAAGGCGGGCTATGCGCTCGCTCCAGGCGCCGCTTGCTCGAGCGCGAACCCGGAGCCCTCGGCGACGCTGCTCGCGATGGGCGTGGAGCCGGAGCTCGCGCGCGGCGCCTTGCGCTTCTCGCTCGGTGCGGCGAACACGCTGCAGCAGGTGGACGATTTTCTGAAGGTGCTCCAGGCGGTAGTGACGCGCTTGAAGGGCCTGACCGCGATGGCGGCGTGATTCTAGTGATGAGTGACGGGTGATGAGTGATGGGTGAAAGGCATATGGCGATACAACTGACGGAAAGTGCGGCAAGGCAGATACGGACGCAGCTGGCCAAGCGCGGGCGCGGCATCGGCTTGCGCGTGGGAGTGAAGGAAGTAGGTTGCTCGGGATTTGCCTATACCTTCGACTATGCGGACGAGGTCGGCGCCGGCGACAGCCTGTTCGAGACGCACGAGGCGAAAATCGTGGTCGACGCGAAAAGCCTGGGCCTCCTCAATGGGTCGACTCTCGACTTCGTCAAGGACGGGCTCAAGCAAACTTTCAAGTTCGTGAACCCCAATGTGGACGCGACGTGCGGCTGCGGCGAGTCTTTCAGCGTGAAGGAAAAAGCGTAATCAACCGCCAAGACGCCAAGGCCGCCAAGGAAATCGAAATCAAATGAAAACCGGGACTTTCGCTGAATCTTGCCGCTCTCGCCGCTTGAAGGCGGTTGGACTTGTTGATGTCCAGTCCGTCCTTCTTGGCGGTCTTGGCGTCTTGGCGGTTCGATGGATATTCAAATGAGCTCGGGTACTCGAAAACCTGGTCAATCAGCCCTACCAGCACGGGTTCGTCTCGCCGATCGAGGCGGACACCGCGCCCAAGGGTTTGAACGAAGATACGATCCGCTTCATTTCGGCCAAGAAAAACGAGCCGGAATGGCTGCTCGAGTTCAGGCTCAAGGCCTATCGCCATTGGCTGACGATGGAAGCGCCCGCGTGGCCGAACGTGAAATACCCGAAGATCGACTTCCAGGACATCATCTATTACTCGGCGCCCAAGCCGAAAAAGCTCGCGAGCATGGATGAGGTCGATCCCGAGTTGCTGCGCACCTTTGAAAAGCTCGGCGTGCCCATGAACGAGCGCGCCAAGCTCGCCGGTGTCGCGGTGGACGTGATCTTCGATTCGGTCTCGGTCGCGACCACTTACAAGCAGAGGCTGGCGGAGGTGGGCATCATCTTCTGCTCGATCTCGGAAGCCGTGCGCGAGCACCCGGAGCTGGTGAAGAAATACATCGGGGCGGTGGTGCCGCCGGGCGACAATTACTATGCCGCGCTCAATTCCGCGGTATTTACCGACGGCTCGTTCTGCTTCATTCCCAGGGGCGTCAAGTGCCCCATGGAGCTTTCGACCTATTTCCGCATCAACACCGAGTCCTCCGGGCAGTTCGAGCGCACGCTCATCATCGCGGAAGAGGGCTCCCAGGTCTCGTATCTCGAAGGCTGCACCGCGCCCAAATTCGACAGCAACCAACTCCACGCCGCGGTGGTGGAGCTCGTTGCCCTGGATGACGCCGAGATCAAGTACTCCACGGTTCAGAACTGGTACGCCGGGGACGAGCACGGCGTGGGCGGCATCTACAATTTTGTTACCAAGCGCGGGCTCTGCAAGGGCGTGAACTCCAAGATTTCGTGGACCCAGGTCGAGACCGGCTCGGCGATCACCTGGAAATATCCGTCATGCGTGCTGCTCGGCGACAACTCGATCGGAGAATTCTATTCAGTCGCGCTCACGAATCACCACCAGCAGGCGGACACCGGCACCAAGATGATCCATATCGGCCGCAATACGCGCAGCCGCATCGTCAGCAAGGGCATCTCCGCGGGACAATCGAACAACAGCTATCGCGGGCTGGTGAAGATCGGCCCGCGCGCCGCGAACGCGCGTAACTATTCGCAATGCGATTCGATGCTGATCGGCGCGAAGTGCGGCGCCAATACCTTCCCCTACATCCAGGTGCAGAATCAGAGCGCGAAGGTCGAGCACGAGGCGACCACGTCGAAGATCGGGGAAGATCAGCTCTTCTACTTCGCGAGCCGCGGCATCGGCGCGGAGGAGGCGGTCTCGATGATCATCAACGGCTTCTGCCGCGATGTGTTCCAGCAGCTGCCGATGGAATTCGCCGTCGAAGCAACCAAGCTCCTCGGACTCAAGCTTGAAGGAAGCGTCGGATGATCCGTGGCGACGCAAAAGCGCTGCTCGAGGTGCGCGGGCTGCGCGTCAAGGTATCGGGCGTGGAGATCCTGAAAGGTATCGATCTCGCCGTGCGCGCGGGCGAGGTGCACGCCGTGATGGGGCCGAACGGATCGGGCAAGAGCACGCTCGCCAAGGCCCTGGCTGGCCACCCTGCCTACGAGATTGTCGGCGGCACGGCCGTCTTTGATGGCAAGAGCATCTTCGACCTGACGCCGGAGGAGCGGGCGAGGGCGGGGTTGTTCCTCGGTTTCCAGTACCCGGTCGAGATTCCCGGCGTCTCCAACAGCGCTTTCCTGCGGCTCGCTTACAACACGGTGCAGGCGCTGCGCGGGCGCGACGAGCTCGATCCGCTCGAGTTCGACGACTACGTGCGCGCCAAGATGAAAGTGCTCGACATGGACGCGAGCTTTCTCGACCGCTCGGTCAACGAGGGTTTCTCGGGCGGGGAGAAAAAACGCAACGAGATCCTGCAGATGGCTCTGCTCGAGCCGCGGCTCGCGGTCCTCGACGAAACCGATTCCGGACTCGACATCGACGCGCTGCGGGTCGTGGCGAAGGGCATCAACCGCCTCGCGACCGCCGATAACGCGCTGGTGCTGGTCACACACTATCAGCGCATGCTGAATTACGTCGTGCCCGACTATGTGCACGTCATGGAAGGCGGACGCATCATCAAGAGCGGCGGCAAAGAACTCGCCATCGAGCTCGAGAGCCGCGGCTACGAATGGGTGGTCGACGAGTATCAGGCGTCCCGCCCTCAAGCCAGCAGCCAGTCGCGAGTCACAAGTCACGGGTCGCAGCTCTCATGACGGTCGCTGCCACGCACCCTTATGTCGCCGCGCTGCTTGCCGGATGCGAGCCGGTCCAGGGCCGTCTCGCATGGCTCAACGAGCGGCGCGCGCAAGCGCTGGAGCGCGCCAACGCGCTCGCGGTACCGACCACCCGTGACGAGGAATGGCGCTTCACCGACATTACGCCGCTCACTCGCATGCGCTTTCAGCCGGCCGCGGCCGCTGCCCGCCTGACAACGGCCGATGTCGCGTCGTTCGTCGCTCCCGAGGCAACGACGCAGCTCGTTTTCGTGGACGGCATTTTCGCGCCGGAGCATTCGATCAGCACCGGCCTGCCGTACGGGGTGGTGGCCACCCATCTCGCTGCGGCGCTCGCGACGCACGGCGCCGTAATCGAGCCGCATCTGGCGCGGCATGTCGATTTCGACCGCGATGTGTTTGCGGCGGTCAATACGAGCCATTTACGCGACGGCGCCTTCGTGTGGATCGCGCAGGACCAGAAATGCCCTACGCCGGTGCAGGTGCTGTTCATTTCGACACAGCGGGAGACCGCGAGCTATCCACGCTGCCTGGTGGTCGCCGAGGCCGGCGCCGAGTGCACGGTGATCGAGCAATACGTGAGCCTGGCGGACGCCGCGTATTTCTGCAACGCGGCGACGGAAGTCGTCGTGGGACGCGGTGCGCGCGTGCAGCATGTGAAGGTGCAGCAGGAAGCGCGCAGCGCGTTCCATATCTCGGCTTGCGCGGCCGCGCTCGACCAGGACGCATTCTACGCATCGCACACCGTGACTCTCGGTGCGCGGATCTCGCGCCACGATCTCCGCGTGCTTCAGCGCGGTGAAGGCGCGCGGGCGCAGATCGACGGGCTCACGCTCGTCGCCGGCCGGCAGCTCGCCGATACCCACACGCTGATGGACCACGCCCGGCCGAACGGAAAGTGCCGCCAGTTGAACAAATGCATCGTCGGCGGCGCGGCGCACGCGGTATTCAGCGGCAAGATCTTCGTGCGTCCCGGCGCCCAGCTTACCGACTCCGCGCAGGAAAGCCGCAACCTGCTGCTTTCCGAGAAGGCGCACGTGGACGCCAAGCCGCAACTCGAGATCTTCGCCGACGACGTCAAGTGCACGCACGGGGCGACCGTCGGGCAACTCGACGCCGAGCAGCTGTTCTACCTCAAGAGTCGGGGATTGTCCGACGGCAGCGCGCGCAACCTGCTCACTTACGCGTTCGGTGCTGAAATGATCGACCGCATCCCCGTGCCCTCACTAGTCGAGCAACTGGAGAACGTGGTGATGACGCAGACGCAGGCGCAGGCTGGGGGAGCATGAACGCGCCGCATACCGGATTGAAGCAACGCGCCGGCGCATTCGATGTGGAGCGCTTCCGCGCCGATTTTCCGATCCTGAGGGCGAGGATCAACGGCAAACCGCTCGTGTTCCTGGACAACGCGGCCTCCAGCCAGATGCCCCAGTCGGTGATGGACCGCTGGATCCGCTACCAGACCACCCAGCACGCCAACATACACCGCGCGGTGCACTATCTTTCCGAGACCGCGACCGCCGAGTACGAAGGCGCGCGGCGCAAGCTGCAGGCGTTCGTCAACGCCGCCGAGGATCGGGAGATTATTTTCACCACCGGCACCACCGACGCGATCAATCTGGTCGCGCACGGCTACGGGCGGAAATTCATCGGGCCCGGCGACGAGATCATACTCACCACGCTCGAGCACCATTCGAACATCGTGCCCTGGCAGATGGTCGCGGAAGAGAAGGGTGCGAAGATTCGCGTCGTGCCGGTCAACGACCGCGGCGAGCTTTCCATCGAGGAGTACGAACGGCTCCTCAACCCGCGCGTGAAGCTGGTGGGGATGCCCCACGTCTCCAACGCACTCGGCACCGTCAACCCGGTGCGCGAGATGATAGCCGCGGCTCACCGCCACGGCGTGCCGGTGCTCGTGGACGGCGCGCAGGCCGTGCCGCACATGGCGGTCGACGTGCAGGCGCTCGACTGTGATTTCTACTGTTTTTCCGGGCACAAGATGTACGGGCCGACCGGGATCGGCGTGCTCTACGGCAAGGCCGCTCTGCTCGAGAAAATGCAGCCTTTCAAGGGCGGCGGCGACATGATCCTCTCGGTCACGTTCGAGAAGACGACGTACAACGTCATCCCCCACAAGTTCGAAGCCGGCACGCCGCCGATCGCGGCTGCCATCACGCTCGGCGCCGCGGTGGACTACCTGACGGAGGTTGACGTCGAGCGCGCCGGCGCTCACGAGACCGATCTCCTCGACTACGCAACCGATCAGGTCAACCGCCTGCCGGGCATTCGCATCATCGGTACGGCCGAGAACAAGGCGGCGGTGCTGTCCTTCACGGTGGACGGCGTGCATCCGCACGATGTCGGCACGTTGTTGAACGAGGAAGGCATAGCGATCCGCACGGGGCACCACTGCGCGCAGCCGGTGATGAAGCGTTTCGGGATCCCGGCGACTTCGCGCGCCTCGTTCGCGTTCTACAACACCATGGCCGAAGTCGACGCCATGGTTGCTGGGATCAAGAAGGTGCAGAAGGTCTTTGGCTGACCGGCTGAAATGCAGTTGAGCCACAGATAAACACAGATGAACACCGATAGTTCGAATCCGATGATGCTGTTAGCAGGGGTCCTCATCCGTGTTTATCTGTGTGTATCTGTGGCTAATTCTGGTTCTTGAACGATGGGCGACAGCAAGCAACTGTATCAAGAGGTGATCCTCGACCACAACCGCAAGCCGCGCAACTGGGGCGCGCTGGCGGCGGCGACGCACAGGGCCGAGGGGCACAATCCGCTGTGCGGCGATCACTTGAGCCTGACGCTCAGGCTCAACGGCGATGCCGTGGATGCGATCAGTTTTCAGGGCGAATCGTGCGCGATCTGCAAGGCGTCGGCTTCGATGATGACGACCGCGGTCAAAGGCAGGAGCCGCAGCGACGCGGAGGCGCTGATCGCGGAATTCCGCGACATGGCGGTCGGCAAGCTGGATGTCTCGAAGCCCAACCGTCTCGGGCGATTGGTGGTGTTCGCCGGCGTGCGCGACCTGCCGACGCGGGTGAAATGCGCGATCCTGCCGTGGCACACGCTGCACGCCGCGTTCAATTCGATCGCCAGCACCACCACCGAGGCCGAGGCAGATCCGATGCACGAGCCGGTCATCGGCGGCAGCGCCTGAACGGCAATGTTTAATGTTGAATGTTTAACGCTCAATGGTTTCATTAAGCATTGAAAATTAAGCATTAATAATTGATTTCCCCCATGCCGAAAATTGCTGAAATCGAGCCGACGCCGAACCCGAACGCGATGAAGTTCGTGCTCAAGGATCCGCTCACCTGGGGCGTGTCGCGCTCGTACGCGAACGCCGATGAGGCGAAGGACGATCCGCTTGCTGCGGCGTTGTTCGACATCGAGCACGTCTCGAACGTGTTCTACGTGGATCACTGGATCACGGTCACCCAGGATGGAAAAGGCGATTGGCAGGAGCTCAAGCGCCAGCTCGCCGTGCCGATACGCGAGGCGCCCGCCGCGGATGCGGACTCGACCCAATACGCAGAGCAGGCTGCTTCCGGGATGAATATCGAGAACCTCTCGGACGCGGACAAGGCGCGGGTCGAGAAAATCAACGAGATCCTCGACGACCAGGTACGCCCGTACCTGCAAGGTGACGGCGGCGACCTCTACGTCGTCGGGCTCGATGGCAACAAGCTCATGGTCCATTACCAGGGCGCGTGCGGGAGCTGCCCGAGTTCCATTTCCGGCACGCTCACGGGGATCGAGAGCCTGTTGAAGCAAATCGAGCCGGAAATCGAAATCGTCGCCGTATAGTGGCGACGATTCGATTGACTGTGACCCGGAGCGGTCACAGGGTAAAGACCAATTAACAATAACATGAATCGCATCGCCAGGTCACTTTGGCGCTAGTGCGTAATTGGGCCAACCTACCGTTTGATGGGGGGAAAATCTTGCTTCGATTCGTTGCCATTTACATTGCCACTGCCGCGTTGTTCATGCTTGCGGCGGGCGCGCAGGCCCAGACGCTGCTCGAGCGCGGGAGCTATCTGGTGAACGGGATCATGACCTGCAACCACTGCCATACGCCGAAGGACAAGGCCGGCGGCAATCCCATCATGGAGCGGCAGTTCTCCGGCGGCGCCCAGAGGTTCAACGAGATCCCCTTCAGCGCCACTGGATCGAACATCACCCCCGATCGCGAGACGGGCATCGGCAACTGGAGCGATGCCGACATCAAGCGCGCCTTGACCGAGGGCGTGCGGCCGAATGGTGTGCAACTCGCAACGACGATGCCCTATCCCCTGTACAAGGTTCTCACGCCTCGTGACCTCGATGCGGTCGTGGCGTACATGCGCTCGGTCGCGCCTATCCGCAACGAGGTGAGCCGCCGGTCTACAAGATGCAGCAGGTTCCCTACCTGTATCCGGGGGCTGAGAAACCGATGAGCGAGGACGACCTGCGCGATCCCGTGAAGCGCGGCCTTTATCTTGCCTCGCTCGCTCACTGCATGCACTGCCATGCGGAGCGCAAGGACGACGTGCCGAACTACCGCACCGGAGCCGGCAAGGGCGGCAGGGAGTTCAAGACGCCTATGGGCGTGGTGGTCAAGGGGGCGAACATCACCTCGCACCCCACGTCCGGCATCGGCGCATGGTCCGATGCGGAAATAAAGCGCGCGATGACCGAAGGGGTCTCCCGGGACGGGCGGCCGCTCGCTCAGACCATGGCGCAGTATAAGATTTACTTCCAACGTCTGACCGACGAAGACTTGAACGCGCTGGTGGCCTGGATGCGCACGCTGCCGCCGCTCGAATAATGCAGGAATAAACGGTGATGGGTGATGGGTGATGAGTGATGGGTGCTAGCCGGCAGCGCCGGCTTTCTTGTCGCTTATCTCTTATCGCTTGTTATATTCTCCGTCTTCCTCCGCGTCTTGGCGGTTAGTATCGTTTTCTTGGCGGCCCCTTCGACAGGCTCAGGACAGGCTTGGCGTCTTGGCGGTGAAAGGTGTGTTTCGGATGTCTGACTGGATAACGGTAGCGAAAGCGGGCGAGCTCGCGCCGGGGCAGTGGCGCAAGGTTGAGGTCGATGGCGCGCAGATCGTGGTGTTCAATCTCGGCGGCGAGTACTCCGCGATCGAGGACGTGTGCACGCACGACGGCGGGCAGTTGACGGGCGGCACCGTTGAAGGTGAGGAGATCGTCTGTCCGCGCCACGGTGCGCGATTCAGCATCAAGACCGGCGCCGCGCTCACCGCGCCGGCCTATGAGCCCGTCTCAACCTTTCCGGTGCGAGTTCAGGACGGCGTGATCCAGGTGCGCGACAGCCGCTGGGACTAGAAAGCCAGTGATGAGTGTAGTCGTTATTGTTTTCGTGGAGCGTCAACATGGCTAGGATGGTGAAGTGCATCAAGCTGGGGCGGGAAGCCGAAGGCCTGGATTTTCTGCCCTATCCCGGGGAACTCGGAAAGAGAATATTCGACAACGTGTCCAAGGAGGCCTGGAGGCAATGGCTAGAGCACCAGAAAATGCTGGTGAACGAACAACGCCTCAATCTGGCCGATGCCAAGGCGCGCAAATACCTGGCGGAGCAGATGGAGAAACATTTCTTTGGCGGCGGCGCCGACGTGGCCGCGGGATATGTGCCGTCGACCCCATCCAGCAAATAATCGGAGCCGGGTCGACGCCCAAACCAAGCGCAAGGCCGGAAGCGTGAGCAACGGCCCGTTGACTCAGCGCCTGATCAAGCTCGATTCGAGCAACGCGGCACAGCGATGAAGGAGTACCTGCCATGGCAGGTTCAGACAAGAACATCCCCAGCCCTGCTGAAATCAAGCTGCACCAGAAGTCCCGCATCCTGGAAATCTCGTTTGCCGACGGCAAGACGTTCCAGTTCCCCTGCGAGTTTCTGCGGGTCTACTCTCCGTCCGCGGAGGTGCGTGGCCACGGGCCGGGCCAGGAAGTCCTGCAAGTCGGCAAGAAAAATGTCGAGATCAAGCATATCGAGCCGGTCGGCACCTACGCGATCCAGCTCACCTTCTCCGACGGCCACGATACCGGCATCTATTCGTGGGACCTTCTCTATGACTACGGCCTCCACCAGGAAGAAATGTGGCGGCGCTACCTGAAGCGCATGGAGGAAGCCAGGACGAGCCGCGAGCCCGTCGCGGGCGCATTCGAACAGCGTCCAAAGTCGAAGTAGGAAGTACCAGCAAATGTCTGCCAGACCCGCAACATCTCCCGACGCACTCGCCGGCGTCCCCCTGGAAACCATGGGGCGCGTGAAAAGAGACGTGCCGTTCAAGGCGGTGCTGATCAATCCTTACGAACTGGGGCGTCAGCCATTCGCGCTCGCAGAGCCCGCCGCATGGCTGAAAAGGGCGGGTTTCCAGGTGGCGTGCATCGACCTTTCGCTGCAGAGGCTCGATCCCCGCACCCTGGCCGGCGCCAGCCTCGTGGCGGTCTACGTCGGCATGCACACCGCTACGCGCATCGCGGTCGAAGCGATTCCGCGCATCAAGGCGCTCGCCCCCGGGGCCCACTTGTGCGTTTACGGACTGTATGCGCCGATGAACGAAATGCTCCTGAGAGGGCTTGGCGTTGGAACGGTTCTTGGCGGCGAATTCGAGCCGGGATTGTTGAGCCTCGCCGAGCGCCTGCGAAGCACTCGCCACGACACGATCCAGAGCGAGCCGCTCATCAATCGCAGCAGGATCGAGTTTCTCACCCCGGACCGGACCGGGCTCCCGCCCCTTGCCCTCTACGCCCACCTGCAACTGCCGGACGGGAGCAGCAAGGTCGTGGGATTTGCCGAGGGCAGCCGGGGCTGCAAGCATTTGTGCCGCCATTGTCCGGTGGTGCCCGTGTACCAGGGAAAATTCCGCATCGTGCCGGTGGACGTGGTGATGGCCGACATCCGCAGCCAGGTGGCAAAGGGCGCGGAGCACATCTCCTTTGGCGACCCGGATTTTTTCAATGGTCCGACCCATGCGCTGAAGCTCGTGACTGCGCTGCACGCGGAATTTCCCGGCGTCACGTTCGATGCCGTCATCAAAGTGCAGCATCTCATCAATCACGCTGAGCTGCTGGCGGAATTGAAGCGCTGTGGATGCCTGTTCATCACGGCCGCCGTCGAAGCGGTGGACGACGGGATACTGGAATACCTCGACAAGAATCATACCGCCGCGGATTTCGGCCGCGCCGTGGCATTGCTGCGCCAGGCGGGCATCGCTTTCGCGCCGACCTTCGTCGCCTTCACGCCGTGGACCACGCTTGAAGGCTATGTCGAGCTGTTGCAGCGGCTCATCGACGCTCGACCTGGTCGAAAGCGTGCCGCCGATCCAGCTTTGCATTCGCCTTCTGGTTCCCGCAGGGGTCGTACCTGCTGAAACTGCCGGGCTTCCGCGACCTGATCCAGGATTTCGATGCGAAGATTCTGGGTTACCCCTGGCGACACCGGGACCCCCGTGTCGATGAGCTGCAACAGCAGGTTCAAGCGTTTGTCGCGAGCGCCGAGGAAGCGGGGCTCTTGCGCCACGAGGTATTCGCGAGAATCTGGGCGATGGCCCACGAGGCTCCCGGCAAGACCGCCCCGCCGCTCGACCACCTGAACCTCGGCTCGCCCGTCCCGCATCTTTCGGAACCGTGGTACTGCTGCGCCGAGCCCACCGACCAGCAGCTCCAGTCCTTCTGAACCAGCCGATCCATGAAGCGCGTCCTGCTGCTCCTGCCCACCACCGGCTACCGCAACGCCGATTTTCTTGCCGCCGCGAACAAGCTGGGCGTGGAGATCGTGGCTGTGGCCAACTACTGCCACCAACTGGCCCCATCCTGGGGCCTGCCTCCCATCATGGCGCTCCATTTCGACCGGCCGGAGCAGGCGGCGGACACCGTTCTGCGGGAGATCGACGGCAACCCGGACGCCGTGCTGGCGGTGGACGATTCGGGAGTCGAGCTTGCGGCGCTGCTTTCGGAGCGTCTTGGCCTGCCGGGGAATCCCGCCCACGCGGTGCGCCGGGTGCGTGACAAGCTGGCGTTCCGCCGGCTGCTCCAGGAACGGGAATTCCTGTGTCCCGCATTCCATCACCTGCCGAGCGGCGAAGACGCCCGGAAACTCGTTCCCGAGCTGAAGTTTCCCGTGGTGGTGAAGGCCCGGCGTTTGTCGGGGAGCCGCGGCGTGATCCGTGCCGATGATTCCGAAGCGCTGGTGCGGGCCGTGAGCTGGGTGCGGACAATCCAGTCCCAGGCCGACCGGGACGCCCAGGAGCTGGGCCTCATCATCGAGGACTTCATTCCGGGACGCGAATACGCCTTGGAAGGCACTCTGGAACGAAGGGAGTTCACCACCCTCGCCCTGTTCGACAAACCCGATCCCCTGGACGGGCCCTACTTCGAGGAAACCCTCTACGTCACGCCCTCCCGGCTGCCGGGGCAACTCCAGGACCGCATCCATCGGGAGGTGGCCCGGCTCTGCCGCCTAGCCGGGCTCACGACTGGACCGGTCCACGCCGAAATGCGGGTCAATGAGCAAGGTGTCTGGATTCTGGAGGTTGCGGCCCGCTCCATCGGGGGCTTATGCGGGCGGGTGCTCACCCATTCCCTGGGCATGAGCCTGGAGGAGCTGATTCTGCGCCAGGTGGTGGCAGAACCGCTCGCCATTGCCGGCGAGGGCGGCGCCGCGGGAGTGATGATGATCCCGATTCCACGGCGCGGCATTTACCACGGGCTCGAAGGCCTGGCCGCCGCGCAGTCGGTGCCTGGCGTCACCGGGGCAACGATTATGACGGAGCCCGGCCAGATCATTGCGCCGCCTCCCGACGGGGCGAGCTACCTGGGGTTCATCTTCGCCCGGGCGGCGCGCCCCGCGGATGCGGAAACGGCGCTGCGCATCGCCCATCGCCGGCTGCACTTCGATATCCGCCCCGAGTATCCGGCGATGGAAGCGCCCGCCGCCGAGCGCCCTTGACCTCGATGCAATATCGCTAGTCGCCCCACAGCGGCTTGCTCATTGCAGCGGTGAACGCGGAAAACATCAGGTTGAAGCTCACGCTCACGCGACCCTCGCCGCTGGCGTTGGCGTCGACGGAGTGATGCAGATACGAAGGGAAAACCAGTAGCGTACCGTTTCCAACCCGCACTACGACCTGATCGGTGTTGGCGGCAGTGAGCTCCGTGACCGGTGGCCTGATGACGCCGGTCTGGCTGCGCGGGTCGTGGAAGTTGATGCTGTCGGCGCCGGGCCAGGTGCGCACGTAGTGCACGGCGCTCAGGTAATTGTTGGGGTGGCTGTGCGCGCGGTGCGCGGCGCCCGGCGCATACAGGTTCGCCCAGCAGCCGGTGATTTCGATCGCTCGTTCGCCGATATTAAGGAACTGCAGTACGCTCGCTGCCGCCCGGCTGACGCAGTCGCAAAGCTCGCGCAGTTCCTCGCGCCGGTGCAGGGCATGGCCCGACTGCCAGGCCTCGCCGGTCTTCAGCTCGGGCAGTCCCTGCCGCAGCGAGTGCAGCAGTCCGAGCGCGCTTGCGTCGATCGGTTCGTGCACCTCGGCTCGAAGCTGGATTTTCCAGACCAGGGTGGGAAAAAGCGAAACGACGTCCGAGTTTTCGATCCACGAGTGTTTGCCCGATATCGCCATGGAGCCCCCCACGAATGGTACTGCTAGACGGCTAGGTCAGTGCCAATAGCTTACCGGACGAGGAGTTTCGCAAAGCTCAGTTCATGGCCGTCCGGGTCGGTAATGTGGAAATAGTGCTCGCCCCATTCCGCGTCGCGCGGGGCAAACTGAGGTTGCAGGCCTTGCGCCACGGCGTGCCGGTACATGCCGTCCACGTCCGATGCGTAAAAGATCACCCGCCCCCACCACGACCAGCGCTGATCCTTGGGCGCAGCGATGAGATTGAGATAGCCCTTGCCTGCGTGGAAACTGGTGAACGCAGCCGACGCCCCGCCGTATCGAATGGAAAAGCCCAGCGTCGAGTAAAACCGCACCGCCCGCGCCATGTCATGGGTCGCAAGGGTTACTGCGCTAATCGATTCGATCATGGTGGGGAAAGCAATGCTGTGTCTTCGCCCCAAACCCGCCGCGCGGTCTCCACGACCAGTCTGAGCTTTCGTTCCTGGTCTGCCGGGGTGAAGGCGTTTCCAATCACCGAGTTGGAAAAGCCGCATTGCGGGCTTACCGCCAAACGCTCCAGGGGCACGCCCGGCAGATCGACCTTGAGGAAATCCTGCTGCCACACTTCGCAGCCACTGGTCAGGTAAAGCGTTGGCAGGTGGCGGAGTGACGGCCGGGCAGGCCGAAAGCGGCGAATCCGGAAAAATTCACGCTGCGTTACTCTGGGAAAGTCTGCACGAGCTCTTCGAGCCGCTCCTTTGCGCCATTGAGAATCGGCGTCCCATCGCCCGGGAGGAGGGTGTCAAAATCAAGCGCAAGAAGCTTCCGCACGCTTTGTTTGAGGCGCGGCGGATCATCCATCACTTTCTCGCGCAGGAGCCCGCACCGCCCCGGCGGATTGCCGATCACAGCGTCCCCAATGATCAGGATCCTTCGCTCCGGCCAATAAAACGCGACTTCCCCCGGCGACTTTCCGGGCACACCGATGACCAAAAGCGGGCCGATTTTTTCGCCCACATCGATCGCGGTGTCCAGTTGTGCGCCCTGGCTTTTCGCATGGGGCGCATCCTCAGAATGAATCGATGTCTTCGCTGAGGTGGCGGCGCGAACCTGGTTTGCCGCCCGGGAATGATTGCGGTTCGTCAGAAGGATCCGGACTACCCCGAGGCGCGCGATTTCCTTCAAGTCTTGCTCGCTGGGCTGGACTGGGTCGATGCACAGGTTATTGCCATAACGCCGTCCAGCCGCGTGGCAAATCAAGTAGCCATTGAAGTCATAGCCATGCGGCTCGGAAAACCATTGCCAGGTAAAGACATTGCTCACGATCTCTTGCATGGAACGCTCTCCTGTACGAAAGCTGATGACACGGCCGCCTCAAGTTCACCGCAATCGTGCTTTTGGGTGCTGCAATTGTCCACGACCATCCGGCTCTGAACCTCCAGGGGCGATCCGATCAGCCCCGCAGGGCGAAGAAATGGTCGGTGGGGCCGTGGCCATGGCCGATCGCCAGGGCGTGTCGGATCGCCTCGGTGGTGTAGACTTTGGCCGTCCTGACGGCATCAAGCAGTCCATTCCCCAGCGCCAACTTCGCGGCGATCGCGGAGGCATAGGTGCAGCCCGTCCCGTGGGTGTGGGAGGTCTCGATATACTCGCCTTGAAGTATCGTGAACTCACTCCCGTCGAAGAGGATGTCGGTCGCCCGCTCATCTAGCCGGTGTCCCCCCTTGATCAAGACCGCCTGGGGACCCAGCCTATGGATGGCCCGGGCTGCGGTTTTGGCGTCGTCGGTCGTCTTAATCGAGTGGCCGGTCAGCCGTTCGGCCTCGAACAGATTCGGGGTGACCAGCCGGGCCAGCGGGATCAGGTCATGCTTCACCGACTCGATCGCATCCGGTTGCAAGAGGTCGTAGCCGGATTTGGAGATCATCACCGGATCGACGACGAGGTTTTCCACCGCGAAGGACGTGAGCTTGCGGGCGACAGCCTGGACGATGTCCCTGGAGGAGAGCATCCCGGTCTTGACCGCAGAGACCTCGAAGTCCTCGAAGATCGCATCGATCTGGGCCTCGATGAGGGGGATTGGGAGGTCATAAGCCATCGTGACGGCCTTGGTGTTCTGGGCGGTGATCGCGGTGATCACCGACATCCCGAAGACCCCATTGGCCGACATTGCCTTGAGATCAGCCTGGATCCCGGCCCCCCCACCGGAGTCCGACCCGGCGATGGTCAGGACCTGCTTTAAATGGGCCACCGCTCCTCCCGCCAGGCCATCTCCCAGAATGACCACTCGTACCGGGAGGAGATGACAAAGGCCTGTTCCATCCGGGCACGTTCGACCGGCCCTGCCTCAAGGGTCCATTGGTCGATCGCTTCCCGCATCCAGCGGGCAACCTCGGCAAACTCCGGCGAGGCATAGAGGGCCAGCCAGTTCTTGTAGGGATGGCCGGCCGGCGGCGGGCCTTGCCGGCAGAAGTGGAACCCGAACTCACAGTAGATCCAGGCACAGGGGAGCGCGGCGACCAGAATCTCAGCGAGTGACCCCGTCTGGGCGATTGAACGCAGGTGCCGGGTATAGGCGTAGTTCGTCGGCGCCATCGGGACCGAGGCCATCTCGGCCTCACTCATCTGCCACCGCTTCGCGTACTCCTGATGCAGCGCCCGTTCGACCTGGATGGTGTCAACCTGTAGCTTGGAGAGGTAGGCGATCGTCTCGATGTCGGTCGCCTTGGTCGCCGCCAGGGCAAAGAGCTTGGCCAGATCAAACAGAAAGAGGGCATCCTGCAAGATGTAAAACTTGAACTTCGCTTCCGGCAGCGACCCATCTCCGAGTCCGAGCACGAATGGGTGGAGCAACTGGGCATCCCAGATCGGCTGTGCGGCTTTCTTGAGGTGATCAGAAAATCCCATCTCCCTTCCTCCCTTCCTGGCTGAATCGACCACCGCATCTTAGCCCAGCTTCCACAGTTCAGGGTCGGATCTGTCGAAGATCAAGAGGTAAGGTTCTTCGTCGGACCACTCGTGCACGTTGCTGCGAAGGATGTAGGTGCCTTCGGAGAGCGCAGCCCACTCGTCCTACTCGGGGTGCGCGCTCCACTTCAGCCTCGAGCCCGAGGCTGCGGCCTTGTCTTCCTGGGAGCTGGGTGCAAATTTGTGGCCCCGATCATCGCCGCCTGACCACCGAGTCATGTTCCTCGGCGTGGACGTGCACGGCGCCGACGTCGTCGTTTCAACCTCGGCGGCGAGTCTCCGCGATCGAGGACGTGTGCCCGCACGATGGCGGACAGTTGACGGGCGGCACCGTCGAAGGTGAAGAGATCGTCTGTCCCCGCCATGGGGCTCGCTATCAGATACGTCCGGCGAAGCGCTGTCAGCACCGGCCTACGAGCCCACCGCGAAGTTTCCGGTGCGCGTGGAGAACGGGGAAATCCAGGTACGCGACGAACGGTGGGACTAGGCAACCTCCGAAACCCGCGAAGAACGCCCGTTCCTCGCCGCTGGTTTCCCGCTAAGACCGCTCGTCGTGCGACCCGGGGGGGTGCGGGGGGGAACGGGAAGGCCCCGATGTTTTGCCGGAAGGGGCCCGTTCCCCGCCCTCGTTTTAACCGCCGCCTGTGGCTGCGAGCGGCTCCTGGCCTGCGGCGTCCTCGGCGCTCGCCACACGGTTACGTCCCCCGGACTTCGCCGCATACAGGGCCTTGTCGGCGCGCTGCAGCAGCGCATCAGCCGACTCGGCGAAGGATTGCCAGCGTGCAACGCCAAAGCTTGCAGTCATCGGGATGAGCACGTCTTCAAACCGCGCCGGCGTCGCCTCGACCGCGCGGCGGATGCGCTCCGTAACCGCGATTGCACTTTCGAGCCCTGTCTCGGGCAACAGGACGGCGAACTCCTCTCCACCCAAGCGCCCGAGTTCGTCCTGGGTGCGCAGTTGCTCGCGGGTAATTTGTACGAAATGGCGCAGCGCATCGTCGCCTCCGGCGTGACCGTGGCGGTCGTTGATCTGCTTGAAGTGATCAATGTCGACGATCACCAGGCTGCATTCGCGGCCGTAGCGCCCGGCCCGCGCCAGCTCGGCCTCGAGGCAGGCATGGAAATGGCGCCGGTTGGCGGCATCGGTAAGCGGGTCGATCCTGGCCAGCCGGTCGAGGTGTTCGTTCAACTTGTTGAGCGACTCGTTCGTCGCCTCGATGCTGTCTCGGTGCTGGCGCACTCGCAGCACGTAAGCGCGGGCGCCGAAGACCAGCGCGGTCAACATGATCCCCGAGAACGAGAGCAGCAGGAAGGCGGCGAAAGCGTCAGCGCGGATGCTATCGATATCCCGGATCGGCGCGAGTATGTGCACTGCGATGCCATGCTGGGGCCGCTCGCTGCGCGCTGTAGCGTGCGGATACGGGGAACCGGTCACGCGCACCAACCCTTCCCGTCCCGCCGGTTTCGATCCCGAGCGTCTCGAACGATTCGCGCTTGTAGCGCGTTTGGCGCTGCTCGGCCGGTAACTGGTGCACGGTGGCACCCGGCAAGACGCGCATCTCCAGGCTACGGTCTGCGGCAAGAACGATGACGCCGTACTCGTCCGTCACGAAAGCGTGCGGATGATTGACCCAGGGCGCGAGCCGCGGCAGGTCGATCTTGAGCGTCACCGCGCCCAGGAGCCCGCCATCCGCCATCACCGGCGCCGAAAAGAACAGGCCCGGCACGTTGGTAACCCGCCCCATCGCGTACTGCTGGCCGCGCTGGCCGAGTTCCGCTGACCTGAAGTAACTGCGGTCGGCATAATTGGTACCGATGAAACTGGTGGACTCTCCGAAATTGCTTGCCGCCACGCAATCTCCGCTCGCGTTCATCACCCAGATGATATCGACGTCCATTTCCCCAATGACCGTCAGCAGTTGCTTGCTCAAGGCGGCCAGGTCCGGGCGCTGCGTCCACGCGGCAATCCGGGCGTCGCGCGGAAGCGACGACTGCGGAACGCCGGGTCCGAATGAAGCCAGTGCGGGCCTGACGTCGCTCCCGGCGGCAAGCACGGCCGGAAGCCCCTGCAGCCGGCTCAGAACGCGTTCGAAATTCTCGCTGATGCTGGATACACCCTGCCGGACCAGGCTCGTTTCGCGCGCCACCAACGTTGCGATCCGCTCCTGTACCAGCCAGTTGACCACAAACCACGACAACACACTCCATAGCACGGCGATCGCCCCGAACAGGGCGAGAGAATGTCTTGTCATGCGCAGCTTGTCCGCGCTTGGTGCGCTTGGCGTCACGCTGTCGGTCAGCGGGGATGAAAAACCATTGACATTGAATTAGCTTGCCTCACGGGCTCAGCAGCATATCCACTCTAGCAAACCCGGGCGATGTAAGCTACGCGCCGCGGGTATTGACAGCAGCGGTCTCGCGGCCGCGGACGCCTGAGCTCGAAAAAACACAGGTCGGGGCGACAGCTTGAGTCGGCACAGCGCCGCGGCTAGCATATGGAGACGAGGAGAGCGTCGAGCGAAACCGGACTGTGATCCGGTTTCGTAGCGATCGATAGACCGTGGATACGCTGACTCATGCGCTCTCAGGCGCGCTGATCGCGCGGGCGACGGCGCCGAAGTCCGGGCCCGACACGTTGCCGGTCGTGCGGCGCGTCGCCGTCGGGTTGATGGCCGCTGCGTTTCCCGATATCGATTTTGTCACGAGTTATCTTTCTCCCCTCGCCTACATCCATTACCACCGCGGCGTTACGCACTCGCTCCTCATGCTGCCGCTGTGGGCTTTCCTCATTGCCTGGCTGTGCGTGCTGATCTGGCGGCGGGACCGGAGCTGGCGCGCCTATTTCGGCGTAGCGGCACTGGGAGTCGGCGCCCATATTCTCGGCGATCTCATTACGTCGTACGGCACGATGATCTTCGCGCCGTTTTCGAATGCTCGCGTCGGCTGGGGGACGACCTTCATCATCGATCTCTGGTTTTCCGGAATCATCGTTGCGGGTTTGATCGCGGCTTGGATCTGGCGCCGCTCGCGCGTGCCGGCTGTCGCTGGCATGGCCGTCCTTGCGGCGTACGTGGGTTGGCAGGCGCTGTTGAGCCACGAGGCGGTGGCGTTCGGCAAAGCGCATGCGCGGCAGGCGGGATTCCGCGAGCCGCGCGTGACCGCGCAGCCGCGCCCGCCCACTGCGCTCAACTGGATGGTGGTCGTGGAGGAGGGCGAGCGTCTCGACTACACCTTGGTGCGTCTGTCGGGCGGTGAGGCGCCATCGTCGTTGCCCGCCGATGCTGGGTTCATAGCCCGGCTCTCCGCCCCATACCTGCCGCTCCACCAGGCGATATGGGTGAAGATTCTCCGCTACGGCGCGAACCCGGAGGATGCCGCGCTTGCGCGCAGCGCATGGCAACAACCTGCATTCGAATTTTTCCGCTGGTTCGCGCTGTACCCGGCGCTCTACCGCGTCGACCATGGCAATCCGGCGACCTGCGTATGGTTCCAGGATCTGCGCTTCTTTACTCCTGGGCGCGACGTATGGCCATTCCGGTACGGCATGTGTAGTGAGAGCAACGATAACTGGCGACCTTACCGGCTTGAAGGAGAGAGCGTCCGGCTGCCGGTGAACTAGCGTTAAAACCGGATGCTTTGCACCGGTTTAAAGTAGGGCGCTGGAGGGCGGAGCAGGGGCCCCACATTATCGTGGGGATGCGACCCCGAAGGCGACCAGGGCGGCCGACGCGATGCGAACTGTCTCGCGATCTTCGTTCAGAGGCCGCAGGCGTTCGAAACGGACGATCGAATCGCCGTTCAACGCGCGGTGCCAGTAGAGACGGGAGCGCGTGAGAGCCGGAGATCGGGAGAGGGAGATAACCTGAAGCGTCGCCGCACGGAGCGCCGAAAGAGGAAGTGGGCCACTTTACTTTGGAGGAACCGAATTCTTTTTGTCGATTCGAGTCGTCATAAACGGCTGATTTCGGGAGATGGATGACAAGCAGTCTGAGGCGGGTGTCTAATTACACGACATTTACGCAGTTCACTACACGTTAGAACTCACGATTCGAAGGGATTGCCAGGGGATGTCGAATACGTCCACGTCAATGGCAGCGGACGCAACGCCGTCGATTTCCACATCGCTTACTACATCGGTCGGCTCGCCGCCACGGCGCCGGACGCCGACTTTCATGTCATATCGAAGGATACCGGCTTCGATCCCTTACTTAAACATCTTACAGATCAGGGAATTCTTTGCCGGCGTTCGAAATCAATCACCGATATTCCACTAGTGCCGGCCACGATATCCAGTTCAGAATCAATCGCACACAGAACTAAAGCCGTGGTCGAGAATCTCGCAAAGCGAAAATCCGGTAAACCTCGAACACTCAAGACGCTTCGAACCACTATCAAGGCACTATTCGGAAGTCAGCTCATGGAGGACGAGCTTGACCGGCTCATTGAACAACTGACAACGAGCCGGGTGATAAGGATTGCTGACGGCAAAGTCCAATATGAGCTGCCGACATGAGTTCTAACCCCTGTGTTGGTGCCGACGGGTACGAGCGCTACCAGTTATCGATTGCCGTGTTAGCCCGCAGCAAACACAACGTTAGGCCGCATCGATGACGTTCTCGGACGAAGTTGAAGGTGTGCTGCACCGTGCCTTCGTTGCAGCTTGCGAAGCCGGGCACGCAGAACTCACGCCGGAGCACGTTGCTTTGGAGCTCATCGTTGAAGATGAGACCGCCACGTACCTCATGCGATGCGGCACTGATCTCGTGGCTGTCGACTCGAGGCTGCGAGCGTATCTGGAAGGAATTGAACAGAACGGCGGAGTTGAGGTCGATACGCAACCGACTCCTGCCTTTCAGCGCGTGGTCGAAGCTGCTATTGAGCGGACCGAAGACGATGGGCGAGAATATTTGATGCTTCGAGATCTGTTTCTCGCGCTTATTGATGAGGGAGGGAGCAATGCGAGCGTCGCAATACTCGAAGCAACCCGCGAACCACAGGTGTTTGAAGAACTGCGAACATATCGTTGGGAAGAGGAGTGGGGTGCGGCGTAACAACGCGGTCGAGCGGACCGTGAAAGAGCTTGGCTTCGATCACCGGTGGCGTGCGGCTGCTCAACGCGGACGTTGAACGAACCCGTTGGCGTAACTAGGGCCGCCAAGCTCCGGGCAGCCACCCTTCACACAGGAACGGCTGACTCCGTTTGTAACGCCGCGACCCGCAACGGGCGGAACCGCCCGCAAACGCGCTGGTCAACGTCATATACCAACCCATGGCGGTTCAAGTCCTATGAAAACGTCATTGAAACAACTACTCGTTGTAGCGACTCTACCGACAGCACTATTAGTTGTCTCTTGCGAGACGGTCGATACCACCCAGCCGGGAGTGGTCGGCGTGGACCGTAACCAGCGCTTTCTGATCTCCGCAAACGAGATGAACCAGGCGGCCACGCTCGCGTATCAACAGGAAATGAAGGCGGCGGGTGCGAAACGCGCGCTGAATCGTGATCCGGCTCAAACAGCGCGCGTGCGCAGCATTGCACAGCGCCTCGCCCGGGCATCGGGCTATTTCCGTCCGGATGCCCCGAACTGGCCGTGGGAAGTCAATGTCATCAGTTCCGAAGAAGTCAACGCGTGGTGCATGCCCGGAGGCAAGATGGCCGTCTACACGGGGCTGCTCAACCGCATCAAGCCGACAGACGACGAGCTGGCCGCAGTGATGGGCCACGAAATCGCGCATGCCCTGCGCGAGCACGGCCGCGAGCGGGCGTCCGAACAGGCGGTTCAGCGGGGGTTGCTTGCGCTGGGGGGCGCGCTGCTGGGCCTCGGCGAAGGCGGCATGCAGCTCGCAAGTATCGTAGCGGACGTCACCTTCGGTCTTCCCCACTCGCGCGCGCAGGAGGTCGAAGCCGATCGGATCGGCGTCGAGCTGGCGGCACGGGCGGGTTTCGATCCCCGCGCGGCGGTCACGCTGTGGCAGAAGATGGCGCAGGCAGGTGGTGGTTCCCCACCGCAATTTCTGTCCACCCATCCCAACCCGGAAAACCGCATCCGCGACCTTCAGGAGTACGCGGCAAAGGTGATGCCGATCTATCAAGCCAGTAGGCGGTAAGCAGTAAGCAGTAAGCGGAACTCCTGTCTCTCCCACGGCTGTCGGCATGGCCGCGCAACGTCAGGCTGTTCGAGGTCGGTCGGCATCAACCCGCGTAGCTCGTTCCTGCTTTCCTTTCGCGGGTTTTCCGTGCGCAGACCTCGCGCAGTCATTTTGCTATGATTTCTCGATGATAGTAGTGCCCGACGATTTTCCCTCCGTCTTCGAGGGCTCGGCCGCTCAGGAGCGTGCCAAAGCGCTGGGCGAGGTGCGCGTCTACACGGAGCGCGGCGCCGACGACGAAGCGGAGCTCGCGCGCCGCATCGGCACGGCGCGCGTGGCCGTCAATATTCGCGCGCACGCGCGCTTCACGGCAGCCGTCTTTCGCGATTGCCCGGCGCTCGAGATGATATCGATCTGGGGGGTGGGCACGGACAATATCGATCTCGCGGTGGCCGCCGGTCACGGCGTCATCGTCTGCAACACGCCAGGCGCCAACGCCTACGCCGTGGCCGAGCACGCGATCGCGTTGATGCTCGCCGTGGCGCGCAAGATTCCCCAGATCGACCGCGAGATGAGGGGCGGCGCGTGGCCGCGCGACATGCTTACCCAGCTCTACGGCAAGACGCTGGGGGTGTTCGGCACCGGCAGCATAGGCGCGCGGGCCGCGGAGCTCGGGCGTGGCTTGGGCATGGAAGTGCTGACGTGGAGCGCGCGCCGCGATTCCGCGTCGGCCAAAGACGACATCCTGCGCCGCGCCGACTTTGTCACGCTCCACGTTCGGCTCACGCCGGAAACGCGTGATTTCATCGCGCGGCGGGAATTCGCGCTCATGAAGACCGGCGCGATCCTCGTGAATACCGGCCGCGGCGCGCTCGTCGACCGCGACGCATTGCTCTCGGCCCTCATCACCGGCAACCTTGCAGGCGCCGGGCTCGACGTTTTCCACGACGAGCCGATGAAGCCCGGCGATCCCCTTCTGGCGTGTGCCAATGCCGTGCTCTCGCCGCACAACGCCGGACAGACGCCCGAAGTGCGGCGCGACGGCCTGCTGCGCGCCATCGAGAACGTCGAGAATTTTCTCGCGGGCAAGCCGACGAACGTCGTGACGGCGTGAGCCGTCGGCTCACGCCGAAGGATGAACGCGGAAGGCGGAAGGATGACCTGATTTGGGTTCCCGCAGTGCGGGGGTCATCCCTCATCCCTCATCCCTCATCCCTCATCCCTTATCCCTCATCCCTTATCCTTCATCCTTCAGTCGAGCACATGCGAGACCAGCCCATCCGCCAGCTTGGGCTCGAACCAGGTGGACTTCGTCGGCATGACTTTACCCGCGTCTGCAACCGCCATCATGTCCTCCATGCGCGTGGGATGGAGGGCGAAGGCGGCAGTCATCTCGCCGCTGTTGACGCGCTTTTCCAGTTCCGTGAGGCCGCGGATGCCGCCGACGTAGTCGATGCGCTTGTCGCCGCGCGAATCTTTGATGCCCAGAATTGGGCCGAGCAAGTGGTCGGAGAGCAGCCTTGCGTCAAGGCGAGCCACGGGATCGTTGGCGGGAATCAGCTCGGGGCGGATCGCAAGCCGATACCACTTGCCGGCGAGATACAACCCGAATTCGGCCGGCTTGGCCGGCTTCACCGGCGCGGAGCTCATTTCCACGGAAAAGTTTTCCCGGACACGCGCGAGGAAAGTCCCTTCATCCATGCCGTTCAAGCCGGCGACGACGCGGTTATAGTCGAGAATCTGCATCTGGTGGTGAGGGAAGATCACGGTCAGGAAGTAGTTGTAGTTTTCCTCCCCCGTGTGGCGTGGATTGGCGGCGCGGCGCGCGGCTGCGACACGCGAGGCCGCTGCCGAGCGGTGGTGGCCATCGGCGATGTAAATCGCGGGCATCGCGTCGAATGCCTGCGTCAGCCGCGCCTGGATCTCGGTATCGCGCACCGGCCATAGGGAGTGGCGGACGCCATCGTCGGCGGTAGCGTCCGCGTCCGGTGCGCCCGCCGAGCAGTGTGCCAGGATATCGTCCACCTCCCGTGCGCTCGGATAGGCGACCATGACCGGGCCGGTCTGGGCATTCAGTGTGTCGATCTGGCGCACGCGGTCGTTTTCCTTGTCCGCTTGCGTATGCTCGTGTTTGCGGACGCGGTTCATGTCGTACTCCGCCACCGAAGCTGCGGCCACCAGGCCGGTCTGCGTGTGTTTGCCCATGATCAGACGGTATGCGTAGTAGCAGGGCGCCGGGTCGCGGGCGAGGATGCCTTCACGCAACATGAGACCCAGATTTTCCGCTCCCTTGGCATAGACCTGGGGCGCGTAAGGATCGATTCCCAGAGGCAGGTCGATCTCCGGTTTCGAAATATGGAGAAAGGTCCATGGCTTGCCGGCGGCACGCGCGCGTGCTTCGTCGCTGGACAGCACATCGTAGGGAGGTGCAATGACCTCGGCGGCGCGGCCGGACGCCGGGCGCAGGCCGGCAAAGGGGCGGATCAGGTGCATATCGGGTTTCCGAAGAGGGGTTGAAGACAGATGATAGAAGATTAGAACTTATTGATGGCCAACCAGCACTTTTCACCGCTCTGCTGCAAATCTGCGGGCGGGTTTGCATTATCAGCCTGTCGGAGCTTCAACTCCGAGAGGCTGCTAATCCTCCGGCACGAAGGCCCAGTCGAGCTTCTGCCGCGCGCACAGCTCGGCGATGCCGTCGGCGGGGGAAGCGTGCTTCAGGCGGAACACGTTCGGCGCGACCTGCTCGATGCCGGACGCACCGGAGAGCTTCGCAAGCTCCTTCAGCGCCGTAGTCTCGACGTCGGCGCCCTGGATGACGAGATTCATTAAGAATGGGGGGAACGGAATCGCAGGAAATGGATAGGTCGTATCTATTGCTGAGCAGCTCGAGATATTACTCCATCGCAACCCCATTCTTAGTGGGAGCTGTAAATGAACACACCTAAGTCAGGAAGGTAAGAATCGTAAATTTCGGCGGCGCTAAGACGTTTGCTCTCGGCACAGCATCGATGCCGCCGAAGTTACTCCATCTTCTTGTCTTCCTGCTTCGCCTGCGCCATGGCTTCGGGCTCGAGCTCTTCGGCGGCGCGATTCAGCCAGATGAAGACGCCCCAAGCCACCAGCAGCGCGGCGGCTGCGAATCCTATGTAGGCCGCGTAGGGCAGGTGCTCCGGATCGTCCTGACTGAACTTGAACACGATCACCAGCGTTTCGATCGAGAGCGCGACGACGAGCACCACCATGAAGCGCGAGAGAAAGCGGCGCACGCGCGTGGGTGCGCTCATGTGCGCTTCCCGCTGCACTTCCTCTTCCAGTATCGTCTGGCCCAGCTCGAGCGCCGCGACCGCAACGGTGAGAACGGCGATGCTTTGCAAAACCGCGAGCAAGCGTACGTTGGCGGTCAGATCGCCGCCGGGCTGCAAACCCTCCCAGAGCTGCGCGGCCGCAAAGCCGATCAGTCCCAGCGCACTGGTGATGAACAACAGGCTGATGACGAAATGGCCGACCGGAAAAATGCCGTGAACGATGTTGAGGGCCGTGTCCCTCTTGTCTTTCGCATCGTTCATGGTTCGCCGATCGTCAGTTTCTTGCCTGTGATTTCCGCACGTCGCGTGCCCCGCGCGCCTCTTCCGCCAATCTCTCGTAGCGGCTGCGTATGCGGTCGAGCTCCTCCTCGTCGAGATTCTCGAGATCGAGGAGACTGTTCTGCGCCTCCTTTATGGCCCTTATCAACTCGTCGAGCTTGATGTGCATGGCTTCGGCGTCGCGGTTCTGCGTGTTCTGGATGAGGAACACCATCAGGAATGTGACGATCGTCGTGAGGGTATTGATCATGAGCTGCCACGTGTCGCTGAAACCGAAGAGCGGGCCAGTGACAACCCACGTGAGAATCAGCGTGACCGCCGTCACAAACGCGACCGGCTTGCCGGCGAGGTGCGCGATGCTGCTGGCAAAGCGGGTGAAGCTGGTTCGCGGCTTGGGGGCGTCCATGTCGTTATGCCGGCGGAGTCAGCCCGGAGATTCGGTCCCTGCGATGACGATTTGAGGATCGCGGTCACCGAGAAGTTCCGCCGGGTACGGTCGTGGCTGCCTTCAGGCTGACCGCATGGAACAGGAGTGCGCCCCGCATTGCTGACGATGGATTGGGGGCTTTCTCACGGCATATCGATGCGCTCCCACGCGGGTTCGACGGCTGCACCGCCCGGGGTCGCCGGAAGCCCTCTCGAGCGCAGCGACCGCAAGAGTTTGCATGGCCAATCGCCATATCAGATGGCGGGGAAAAGCTGGCGATTGAACGACCCGTAGCCCTATAATGAAGAGCCGGTAGCGTCAAATCGGGTGGGAGCGATTATTTATTGGTCTGGTCATCACGAGGGGGGGCCAAGATGAATACAAAGACGGTGGTTGCATTCCTGATTTCGATTGCATTGTTGTCGGTTGCGGGTTGTGCCACGAAAGCGATTTACAACGTTTCCAATGCGCCGGTCGCGCCAACCAAAGCGAACCCGACGGTGGATGAAGTCAGGCAGTCGATAATCCGCGCGGGGGCGGCGCTCGGATGGCAGATGAAAGAGGTCAACCCGGGGCACGTTCTGGGCACGTTGCACTTGCGCACCCACATGGCCGCGGTGGATGTTACCTACGACACCAAGGCCTACAGCATCATGTACAAGGACAGCAAAGACCTCAATTACGACGGCACAACCATTCATAACAATTACAACGGGTGGATTCAAAATCTGGAGAAAGGCATACGCGCCCAGTTGAGCTTGCTCTAGGGAGTCGCGATCAACGCCGGCGGGCCGGCACAGCGACGTCGTGGTTTTTATGGATGGCTTTCGGGCAAGGGAGACGCAAATAGAGGCAGCGGAACGGCAGCAATCGGAGTTGGAACGGGAGGTGGCGAAACTGATCGCCGAAGCCGTTAATCTCGAGTTGCCTGCCGAAACACTGGATCCCAAGGTGCCTCTCTTTGGCGGCGGCCTGGGGCTGGATTCCATCGACGTGCTGGAAATCGCCCTTGCCATCTCCAGGAAGTACGGCTTCCAATTGCGTTCCGACGATCCCGCCAACGGACGGGTTTTCGTCTCGCTGCGCTCGTTGAGCTCGCACATCGCGCAGCACCGCACCCGTTAACTATGGAACCTATCTCAACCCTAGGCACGTGTGCGACGGAGGCGATGTGGGATGCGTTCTATTAGGATCGCGACGACGCATAGACTCTATGTTAGGAGCGACCGACAACGAAATGCGCCCCCAAGCAGGCACTTGTGCCTGCGTTTCTTCACCTCGCCCAAGGGCGATGCACAACCGCCAGAATGCGGGTGTGCGGCGCCCCGTCCCTTCGGGTTGCGGCCAGGACGGGCGTCTGCTTCGTTACCCGGCTTATCGACAGGCTGGCTTCTGAATTTGATTCAGAAGGCAGCCCGGCCTGCGCCGTGTGCCTCGCAGCCATCCCGTCCTGGCCACAACGCATCACGCGCCTAGGGTTGAGATAGGTTCCGACCATGTCCAGGTGGAGACGCCTGCTCGCGGTCGCAGTGTGTTGCGCTTACCCGCTGCTCAACCACGCTGCAGCGTCGCTCGATGAGCCGCGTTGGGCGGCATTGGGTATTGCGTTGCTCGCCTGGGGGATAGCTTCAGGCTGGCGAAACGGCCTTGCTGCTTTGCTGCTAGCGGTCGCAACGCTCGCCCTGTCGTTGTTGATAGCGGCTCGCTTTCCCGGCCTGTTGCTATATACGCCTCCGGTGGCGATAAATCTCGCGTTGTGCACACTGTTTGCACGCACGCTCCATGGCGGCCGAGAGCCGTTGGTGAGCCGTTTCGCCCGTTTGGAGCGCGGCGGTCAGCTGGCGCCCGATCTCGCGCGTTATACACGTAACCTCACCCGTGCCTGGGCCGGGTTTTTCGTGCTGATGGCGGCGATTTCAGCAACGCTGGCGGTGACTGGCCCGCTTGCGGCGTGGTCGCTGTTCAGCAACATCCTGAACTACCTGCTGGTGGTTCTTTTCTTCATTCTGGAATACGCCTACCGCCGCATGCGCTACCGCCACCACCCTCATGCCTCGCCGTGGCAGATGATCTGCCGGCTGCGCAATTACAAGGTGATCCCGCGCTCGCGCTGACGGACGGATAAGAAGTATCCAAGACCCAAGATTCTGATTTTAGGTTTTAGTGGACTCCTACTATCCATTGCACGGGTTCGAGGCCGACAGCGTGATCGGCTGGCACCGCGGCACGCCGATCACGGCTGCGCGCTTCTGCGCGGCGGCGACCGAGCTCGCGTGCGAGCCTTCCCAGGAAGCGCCAGGTGCTCAATCTGTGCGAGGACCGGTTGAACTTCATGCTCGGCTTCGCAGCTGCGTTGATTGCGGGTCAGGTGAGCCTGCTGCCGCCGAGCCGCGCTGCGGGGGTCGTGCGAGAGATCTTTGCGAGCCACCCCGACATCTGCTGCCTCGCGGACCACAACGAGTTGCCCGCGGGGCTGCCGGCGATGATCGTTCCGCCGTGGCCGGCGCAAGCCGCGGGGAGCCTGGCCATGCCCTCCATTCCCGCCGACCAGATGGCGATGATCGTGTTCACATCGGGCAGCACCGGCCGTCCTCAGGCGCACGTGAAGAGCTGGAGATCGCTGGTGACGGCGGCGCGCGGGCTGGCTTGCCGTCTTGGAATCACCGCCGGGAACAACTGCGCCATGCTCGGCACGGTGCCGCCGCAGCACATGTACGGACTTGAGACCACGATCATGCTTCCGCTGCAGAATGGCATGGCGATACATTCCGCGCGTCCGCTGTTGCCGTCCGACATCGCGGCCGCTCTTTCCGAACTGCCGCCTGCACGCTGGCTCGCAACGACTCCGATCCATTTGCGCTCCGCCATCGGAGAGAACGCCGTCTTTCCGAAGCTGGCCGGCATGCTCTCCGCCACCATGCCCCTGCCCACGGACCTAGCGCAGGCGGTGGAAAGCCGGTGGCAGGTGCCGGTACACGAGATCTACGGCTGCACCGAAGCCGGCACTGTGGCATTGCGCCGCCCGGCACGAGAGGAGCGGTGGCGCGCGTGTGAGGGCGTACGCATGTGGCAGAAGGGTGACGATACCTGGATTTCGGGCGGGCACCTGGATGGCGAGTTGAAGCTTCCCGACTGCATCGAAGTGGTGGGCGAACAGGAATTCATCCTGCGAGGCCGACCGGGGGATATGGTCAAGATCGCCGGCAAGCGCGCGTCCCTCGAAGCGCTCAACTGCGAGCTGCAGCGAATCCCGGGGGTGCGCGACGGCGTGTTTTTCGTCCCTGAATTTGACGGCGCCGACGAGAGACGACTGGCGGCGCTCGCGGTCGCGCCGCGGCTGGAGCCTGAAGCGATCCTGCTGGCGTTGCGGGATCGCATAGACTCCGCGTTTCTTCCGCGGCCGCTGCTCATCGTGGACGCGCTGCCGCGCAACGCGACCGGCAAGCTCGAGCGCGAAGGATTGCTCGCGTTCGCCCGGGAAGCGCTGGCGCAGGAAAGGCGGCGCGCGTGATCTTCCTGCATGACGAGGTGAGCCCCCTCCATCCGGCGCTGGCCGGTCATTTCCCGGGCAATCCCATCGTTCCGGGGGTGGTGATCCTGCGCCGGGTCTGCCGGGCGGTGGCCGAAGCCCACGGCGCAGCGGTCTCGGCGGTGCCGGTGGTGAAGTTTCACGCGCCGCTGCGGCCGGCGGAGCCGTTCGACATCGGTCTCGAGCCGGCGGGCGAGGGCAGCGTCAGCTTTCGCGTCGTGCGCGGCGAAACACTCATTGCGGCGGGCACCGTTCGCTTCACCGCGGCGGGCGGGTGTGCCAAATGAGTCGTGCAATGAGCGCCCCATGAGCGCGGTCTGGCATGCGGAACCCGAACGTGGCAACCAGGCCGTGATGCGGCTGGTCGCCTGGCTCGCGCTCAGGCTGGGGCGCCGGGCCACGCGCTGGCTGCTTCCTCCGATATCGCTTTACTACCTCGCGTTTGCGCCCCGGGCGCGGCGCGCCTCTCGCGCCTTTCTCGGCAGGGCGCTGGCACGCAAGGCGGGCGCTGGCGACGTGCTGCGCAATTTTCACACTTACGCGGCGACGCTCCATGACCGCATCTACCTGCTGTGCGGGCGCTTCGAAAATCTCGACATGTCCGTCGACGGCGCGTCACAGCTCGACGCGCATCCTGGCGCAGGGCCGCGGCTGCATACTGCTGGGCTCACACCTGGGCAGCTTTGAAGCTGTTGCGCGCCCTGGGGCACTACGTCAAAGCGTCATCCGATCAATATCGTGATGTACGAGGGCGCCACGCAGAAGATAAGCCGGGAGCTCGACAGGCTGGCGCCTGAATTGAAAGCGCGCGTGATCGCGCCGGGATGTCCCGAAACGATGCTGCGCATCAAGGAATGCCTCGAGCGCGGGGAGATCGTCGGGATACTGGGCGACCGTCCTTTCGGCAGCGAGAAGACCTCGCTCTGCCCGTTCCTGGGTGTTCCCGCGCGGTTTCCCCACGGGCCGTTCCGGCTGGCCATGGCGCTGGAAGCGCCGGTCGTACTGTTCTTCGGGCTCTATCGAGGGCGGAAACCGTTATCGGATCTGTCTCGAAGTGCTTGCCGAGCGTGCGGCCGCCGAACGCGGGAAGCGTGCCGAAGCGGCCGCACAGCTGGATTGAGAGCTATGTCCGGCGCCTCGAGCACTACGCATGCAAGGCGCCCTATAACTGGTTCAATTTTTACGATTTCTGGGATGAAGGCCTGGGGTAGGCTCGCGCTTCAGCTGTTGCTCCTGGTGCCGGCCGCTTCACGGCGCTGCGACGTTGACGGTGGCCGAGCTGATGCAGATGCTGGGATCGGTCGAACGCGCGCACGCGCGGTTCGTCGAAACCCGGCACAGCGCGCTGCTCAAGTCGCCGCTCGTACTGGAGGGCACGCTCGCGTATCGCCGGCCGGACCGCGTCGAGAAACACGTGCAGTCTCCGTATGACGAGCGCATCACGGTGGAGGGCGGACGGCTCACGCTGGAAAACCGCGCGCAGAATCGGAAAAAGACCCTTTCGGTCTCCGGCGCGCCCGGGCTTGCAGCGTTGATCGAGAGCATACGCGCGACGCGGGCCGGCGATCTCGCTGCGCTGCAGCGCCACTACGCGCTTCAGGTCGAAGGCAGCCGCGACGCAGTGGACCCTCACTCTCAAGCCGCTCGATGCCCAGGTAGCGGGATACGTCAAACTGATTGCCCTGTCCGGCTCCGAGTCTCGCATAGCCCGGATCGTCGTTGAGGAGGCGGGCGGCGACCGCTCGGTGATGGAGATTGAGGAGCGGCGGGGAACGGGCCCCTTCCGGAAAATCAGGGGCCTTCCGTCCCCCGCACCCCCCATAAACGAGGGCGGGAACGGGCTTCAAGTCTAGGGTCCTGACACCCAGGGGCCTTCCCGTTCCCCCCGCACCCCCCGTCGCACGATAAACGTTCTTTGCGGGATACTGACATTCGAAACGGTACGCTTCTACATAGTCTTCTCTAACGGCGTTCTTGTGCGCCCGATGGCTCTCGATCTTCTTGTAGGCTGTGAATGAAGGTGCCGCCGCGAGTGGTGGTGGCCGTATGGCTCGCGCTCGTCGTGGTTTGCGCCGGATGGCTCTACCGCAATCTCTCCATCGGCACCGATCTCACCGTTTTCCTGCCGCCGTCCACCAACCCGGCGCAGCGCATGCTCGTCAGCCAGCTGCGCGACGGGGTCGCGTCGCGGCTGATCCTCATTGCGACTGGAAGGGGAAGAGCCTACGGCGCTCGCGCAGGCGAGCCGGGACCTCGCGCGGCGACTCACGGCAAGCGGACTGTTCGGCTTCGTCAACAACGGCGATCTCGCGGCAGCGGAAAAAGAGCGCGAGCTGCTCGTCAACTACCGCTACCTGCTGAGCCCCGGCGTCACTCCCGAGCGGTTCACGGCGGCGGGGCTCTCCGCCGCGCTCAATGAGAGCCTGGCGCTGCTCGCGTCGCCCGCCGGCCCGTTCATCCGGAACACCCTTCCGCACGACCCCACGGGGGAGTCGCGGCAAGTGATCGAACGGCTGGTGCCCGAAGGCGGCCCCGAGATCCGTAACGGCGTGTGGTTTTCACGCGATGGGAAGAGAGCGCTGCTCGTCGCGGAGACCCTGGCGGGAGGGTTCGACATCGACGCCCAGGCCCGTGCGATCGAGAGCATACGCGATGCATTGCAAGCTACCGGAGTGAAGAACGTCAGGTTGCTGCTGTCGGGCTCCGGGGTTTTCGCTTCCGAGGCGCGCGCCACGATACAGTCGGAAGCCCGCTGGCTCTCAGCGCTCGCGACCGTGCTTGTGATCCTGATCCTGCTCGCTGCGTATCGTGCGCCGGGGCCGGTGGTGTTGAGCGCGCTTCCCGTCGCTACCGGCTTGGTCGCAGGCGTGGCGGCCGTGAGCTGGATCTTCGGTGCGGTCCACGGCATCACGCTCGGTTTCGGCGCCACGCTGATCGGCGAGGCGGTGGACTACCCGAGCTACGCCTTCATCCAGGCTGCGCGCGGCGAGCGCCTCACAGACACGCTCTCGCGCATAGGACCGACGTTGCGGCTGGCTGTGCTCACGACAGTCTTCGGCGCATCGGCGATGGCGCTCTCGAGCTTCCAGGGGCTGGCCCAACTGGGGGTGCTTACCATCGTCGGAGTGGGCGCGGCGGGGCTCGCGACGCGCTGGGTGCTGCCCGCGATCGCTCAGCCCGGCTGGGTTGCGCGCAAGGTCTATGCATTGCCCTTCGACGCGCGCCGGACGGTGGAACTCACGCGGAAAGGATCCTGGGTCGTCGCTGCGTTCGTCGTAGCGGGGCTCGCGGTCATAGCCTGGCGCTACGACCGGCTGTGGGACGACGATCTTGCCAACCTGAGCCCGCTGTCCGAGGCGGCAACGGCGCTCGACCGCTCGCTGCGCGCGGAATTGGGAACGCCCGATTTCCGCTATCTCGTCGTTGCCCGCGGTAATGACCGCGAAACCGCTCTTGAGGCGAGCGAGTCCGCGGCCGTCTGGTTGCGCGAGGCCGTCGAGCGCGGGTGGATTGCGGGATACGACGTGCCTTCTCACTATCTGCCCAGCAAAAAAACGCAGGAGCGCCGCCGCGCCGCCCTGCCGGACGCGGGCACGCTCAAGCGGAATCTGGATCTCGCCGTGCGCGATCTGCCGTTCCGCGAAGGATTGTTCACGCCGTTTCTGGAGGCGGTGGAACGGGCGCGCTCGGGTCCGCTGCTCCAGCTCGAGGATCTACGCGGCTCGGCGTTCGCCCTCAAGGTGAACGCGCTGCTCATCCGCACCGACGAGGGCTGGGCGGCGCTCGCTCCGCTGCGCGGTGTCAGCCGGCCGGTCGAACTTGCGGCCACGGCCCGGGCGGCGGGGCACGAGCTGCTGGATCTCAAGATGGAGTCCAACAACCTCGTCAACAGCTACCGCAACGATTCGCTACGCCTTATTGCACTGGGGCTGCTGTGCATTGCCGTGCTGCTCGCATGGGGACTGCGGAGCGTGAGCCAGGCCGGCCGCGTGCTCGTTCCGGTGCTCGCCGCAGTCGTGCTCGCCGTCTCGATACTGCTGCTGTGGGGCACCCGGTTCACGCTTTTCAATCTCGTTGCGCTGTTGCTGGTGGTCGGCATCGGGCTCAATTACGCGTTGTTCTTCAATCGCCCCGTTCCGGACCCGCACGAGCGGCAACGCACGCTGCTGTCCCTGGCGGTGTGCGGCGCCACCACACTGTCGGCATTCGGCTGTCTGGCGTTTTCGCAGACCCCCGTACTGCGCGCGATCGGCGTTACGGTGACGCTGGGAACAATACTATCGTTCGTAATTTCCGCTGCGCTGTCGACAAACGAGGGCGGGGAACGGGCCCAGGGATGAGTGGCGGGGGGCGCGGGCCAATCAACGAGGGCGGGGAACGGGCCCCTTCCGGCAAACCATCGGGGCCTTCCCGTTCCCCCCCGCACCCCCCGGCCGCACGATGAACCGGTCTTCGCGAGAGAGCGGCTTTTAGTGCGTTTAGCGGGGTTCAGCGCGGCTCATTTTCATTGTTCCTGCGACGGGGGGGGTGTGGGGGACGCGGGAAGGACCCTCGCGAATTTGCAGGAAGGGGCCCGCGCCCCGCCACTCAATCCCTGGGCCCGTTCCCCGCCCTCGTTCATGCTTCGCGCATAGCTCGTTTGCGCCGGCGCCACGCGCTGACGGTCCTGCGGACCGAGCATGCCGCGTTGGCGTAGTAGATCGCCTTGAAGACGAGGAGCCGGATATGCACGGCACGGGACCGGAAGACATCCCCGGCGAGCAGAGATAACAGCGCTTCCTGAACCCGGAAGAAGTTGCGGGGCGACATCAGCAGGTCGCGTATCGTCGGGCTTGTCATGCGGTAGATGAACCAGGAGAAGCTGGAAAGCCCGCGCCGCACGGCCTTGTCGAATCTTGCCTCGTACGCCTTGCGTCGCGCCGGATGGCGCAACGCTCCATCCACCGTTTCGGCGCCGAGCAGCGCGCTGTTCATCGCGAAGAACACACCGGAGGAAAAAACCGGATCGATGAACGCGAACGCGTCGCCGAGCATGACGTAACCCGCGCCAGCCATGCGGTCGGCCATGTAGGAATAGTTTCCGGTCGCCGTCACGGGCGTACCGAGTCGCGCATCGCTCATCCTCGAGGCAAGCTCTGGAGACAACGCGATCGTCTCCCACAAGAACTCTTCCGGGCTGGTCTTGCGCGACTTGAGGTAGTGGGGCCAGCACACGGCGCCGACGCTCGTGATTCCGTGCCGGAGCGGAATCAGCCAGAACCAGCCGTGTTCGAACCAGAAAATGCTGATATTGCCCTCGTCACGCCCGGGCAGGCGCTGCACGCCCGTGAAGTGGCCGAACAGCGCGGCGCTCGCGTGGCGCGGGTTGCGCCGCTTGATGTCGAGCTTGCTGGCGAGAAACGTATCGCGTCCCGAGGCGTCGACCAGGTAGCGCGCTTCCCACACTTGCGGGGCCTGCCCGGTGCCGGCCGCCGTAACGAAGCAGCCGCCGGACTCCGCGAACTCGACGTTCGTGACCCGGCAATCCTCGATGACTCTGGCGCCTTTGCGCTCGCAGCTTCGCAGGAGGATTTGATCGAACGCCGCGCGCGGCACCTGGTAGGCGTGGGGCTGCGACTTGTCCAGCGCATCGGCAAACAGAAAGGTCTGCTTCCGGTCGTGGTGGGGCGAGCATAGCTCGGCGCCGTATTTCATCATGGCGATTTCTTCGATCTCGCCGCGCACGCCCAGCGCGTCGAACAGCGGCAGGTTGAGCGGGAGGAGCGACTCGCCGATATGGAACCGGGGATGGCGATCCTTTTCGAGGAGGACGACTTCCCAGCCCTTCTCCGCGAGCAGGGCCGCCGCCGTGGAGCCGGCGGGGCCGCCGCCAATGACGAGGACGTCGCAGAGCGACGCTTTGCCGGCGCCCCCGATCGCTGAAAGTTGGTTCATCGTGTGAACGAGGGCGGGAACGGGCCCCTTCCGGCAAAACATCGGGGCCTTCCCGTTCCCCCCCGCACCCCCCCGTCACACGATGAACGAGGACCCTCGCTAAACCGCCGGAAGGGGCCCGCGTCGCATGCGCTCTCTTGAGAAGAACTTTCTTGGGGCGGCGGGGGGTGTGGGGGGCGCGGGAAGGCCCCTCGCGATTCCGCAGGAAGGGGCCCGCGCCCCACCACTCGTTCATTGGCAAGCGGTCCTCAACGAAACGGGTCCGTCGTCGAACGTCAGCGCGATCTCGCGCCGCGAGGCGGATACTGCGGGCAGGCATTTGAGGTTCGGGCCGAGCAACGTGCTGCGCGGCATCATCACGCCCAGCCCCAGGGCGGCATGGTTGGCGACCAAGGCCGCCCCTATATACGGCCAGGAGAGCGGATCCAACGCGACGGCTGCGAGACCACCCAGATGAAAAGCGGCGGAGATGCGGATCGCAGGCGCGGGCCGCCACCGGCCGAAAGCGCTCTGCGTTTCGGCGCCGATGTCTCGCGCTGACACCACATGGCTTGCCGCGTTACTCTGCTTCAAGGGCTGCCCCGAAGAAATGCTATCACAGCGTCGTGCGGCCCACCGAGTTCTGCATCACGGCGTGACGCCGCTCGGGCCCTCGCAATCATGGGTAGGTCGCTGCGCGAACGGACCACAGCGAATTTTGGTCTATACTTTCACAGACCTATCGTAACTGGTCTGCCTGTTTGAATCCCCTCGTCCTCAGTTGTTGTGCCACCGCCAATCCGCTGGGCCTGGGGTGCGATGCAACCATTTCCGCCTTGCGCGATGGCCGGCCCGGCCTGCGGCGCAATGATTTCGAGGACGCCGGGCTCGACACCTGGATCGGCCGCGTGGACGGCCTCGAGGACGAGCCGGTCATCGGCGGGCTGGCGAAATTTGACTGCCGCAACAACCGGCTCGCGCAGCTAGGGCTGCGCCAGGATGGATTCGAAGGCGCAGTCGCCGGCGCGCGCAGCCGCTACGGCGCGCATCGCATTGCGGTCCTGATCGGCACCAGCACGTCCGGAGTGCACGAGACCGAACTCGCTTATCGCAAGCGTGACGCCTCGACCGGTGCATTGCCGGCGAGCTTCCGCTACCGCTACAGCCAGAACGTCTTCTCGGTCGCCGACTTCGTGCGCCGGTTTCTGGGCCTTCAGGGCCCGGCGGCGGCGATTTCCACGGCGTGCTCGTCGAGCGCGAAAGTATTTGCCAGCGCCCATCGTCTGATCGAAACGGGCTTTGCCGACGCCGCCGTGGTTGGCGGAGTGGACAGCCTGTGTCTCACGACGCTCTACGGATTCGGCTCGCTGGAGCTGTTGTCACGCGAGCCGTGCCGGCCGTGCGACGCGGCGCGCGACGGCATCTCGATCGGCGAGGCCGCTGGATTCGCGCTCCTCGAGCGGGCGGGCGGGTGTCCGGGCGAAATCGCGCTGCTCGGGTATGGGGAAAGCTCGGACGGCTACCACATGTCGGCGCCTCATCCCGAGGGCGCGGGCGTGCATCTAGCCATGACCGACGCACTCGCACGCGCGGGTGTGGCGGCGGCCGAAATCGACTACATCAACATGCACGGTACCGGGACGCCCGCCAACGATCGCGCCGAGGATGTCGCGTTGCATCGCATATTCGGCGATTCGATCCCCTGCAGCTCGACCAAGGGCTGGACTGGACATACGCTGGGCGCTGCCGGGATCACCGAGGCGATCATCTCGGCGCTGTGCCTGGAGCATTCCTGGATCCCGGGCAGTCTCAACACGCGCGCGCTCGATCCGGCGCTCAAGAGCCGCATCGTACTCGATGGGGAGGAGCGCCCATTGCGCCGCGTGCTGTCGAATTCCTTCGGCTTTGGCGGCAACAACTGCAGCCTCGTGCTGGGGACCCCGGCATGACGCAGTTCTACATCGACGGTTTGGGAGTGATCGCGCCGGGCATGCCAGACTGGCACACGGCGCGAGAAGTGCTGCGCGGCGAGCGCGAGTACGACCCCGGCCAGGTTCCCCAGCCCGACGCGATAATACTGCCCCCCAACGAGCGGCGGCGTGCCGCGGCGAGCGTGCGCTGGGCGTTGGCTGCGGCACAGCAGGCCGTAAGCGCGAGCAGCTACGGGGCCGGCGAGCTCGCCACGGTGTTCGCCACCAGCGGGAGCGACGGGGAGACGTTGCATCGCATCTGCGAGGCACTCGCGAGCCCGGAGCGAGAAATGTCGCCGACTCGTTTTCACAATTCTGTGCACAACGCGGCGGCCGGGTATTGGACCATCGCTGCAGGCTCGCGCCGACCGTCTGCTACTCTATGCGGTTACAACGCCTCCTTCGCGGCGGGCCTCGTCGAGGCGGCGTGCCAGGTGTGCGCGGAGCGGGTGGCGGTGCTGCTCGTCGCGTACGATCTTCCCTATCCGCAGCCACTGCACGGGGTGCGCCCGCTCGCCCAGCCGTTTGTCGCCGCGTTGCTGCTCGCCCCCGAGCCGCGGCCCGGGACGCTGGCATGTTGCCGCATCTCGGTGGCGTCAGCATCGCCGGCTGCTACGCGTTTTCCCGGCGCGTTGCGCGGTGAACTGGCATCCAATCCGGCGGGCCAGTCTCTCCTGCTTCTATCGATGATAGCCTGCGATCAGGATGAGCCGGTGCGGCTCGGGTACGTGGATGGCTGCCAGGTCGTCATCGAGCCCGTCAAATGGCACTGAACCGCGACGCCATCGCGGCGTTGATCCCTCACGACGGCGCGATGTGCCTGCTGGAAGAAGTTGTTTCCTTCGACGACGACTGCATCGTATGCCGCGCGGTGAGTCACCGCGACGCCGCGCATCCGCTGCGCGACGACGGCGTCTTGCCCGCGATATGCGGTATCGAGTACGCGGCGCAGGCGATGGCATTGCATGGCGCCTTGATGGATACGGCGGCGGATAAAAGAGCAACTGAGGCGCGGGGCAGGGGCGGCATGCTTGCGGCGGCGCGGGATGTCACGCTCAACGTCGAGCGCCTGGACGATATTGCAGACGATCTGATAGTAAGCGCGCGTAAGCTGATCGGGGAGAACGGACGGGTGCTCTACGAGTTCGCGCTCCACGCCGGCGGCAGGGAACTCGCGCGCGGGCGCGCAGCAGTGGTGCTGGACGCAGGGTAGGTCGCATGAAGCGCGCGCTGGTGACTGGCGGTAGCGGCGCGATCGGGGCTGCGGTTTGCCGCCAGCTCGCGGGGCTGGGCATGCAGGTCATTGTGCACGCGCATCGCAACGCGGAGCGCGCACGCGCCTTGGCCGGGGAAATCGCCGCGGCCGGCGGCGATGCAGGGGTCGTCTCGTTCGACGCTACGAGCCACTCCGCCGCTTCCGAAGCGGTGGAAAAGCTGCTCGAGCCGGGCGAGATCCAGGTATTCGTGCATTGCGCCGGAATTTTTGCCGACGCGCCCATGGCGGGGATGAGCGAGGCCCAGTGGACCGGGGTGATAGCCGTTTCTTTGAACGGCTTCTTCAACGTCGCCCGGCCGTTGCTGCTGCCGATGCTGCGCACGCGGTGGGGGAGGATAATCGCCGTGACATCGGTTGCCGGGATTATGGGGAATCGGGGGCAGGCCAATTACGCGGCCGCCAAGTCCGGGCTGCACGGGGCGGTGAAGTCGCTTGCAATCGAAGTGGCCTCCCGCGGGGTGACGGTAAACGCAGTGGCGCCCGGGATCGTTGCTTCTCCCATGACGCAGAACGCTTTTAGCGCCGACGACATCGCGCGAATGGTGCCGATGAAGCGCGCCGGCACCCCGGAAGAGGTAGCTGAGGTGATCGGATTCCTGTGCTCGGATGGGGCTTCGTATGTCTCGGGGCAGGTGCTTTCGGTAAACGGGGCGATGGCATGACCCGGACGGCCGTCGTCATAGCCGCCTATAACGAGGCCGGGACCATACGCGACATCGCGGAGCGGACGTTGCGCCAATCGCCCTGGCTTATCGTCGTGGACGATGGTTCGGCCGACGGCACGCATGAGGCGATCGCCGGCCTGCCGCTCACGCTCCTGCGGAACGCGGAGAACAGCGGCAAGGCGGCGAGCTTGTGGCGCGGTATCCAGCAGGCGATCGGCCAGGGAGCGGAGGCGGTCGTTACGCTCGACGGTGACGGCCAGCACGCGCCGGAGGACATACCGCGCCTGCTTGCTGCGCAGGTGCGCCATCGTAACGCCATCGTCATCGGGTCCCGGCTGCACGACAAGAGGAATATTCCGCTCGATCGTTACCTTGCCAACCGCATCGCCAATTTCTGGATCGGCTGGGCGGCCGGGCAGGCGATCGAGGACAGCCAGTCAGGGTTCCGGGTCTACCCGGCAGCGTTGTTCCGCGCAGTCAAGGTGCGCTGCGACCGCTCGGCGGGTTTCGTCTTCGAAAGCGAAATCCTGATCGAGTCGACGCGCAGGGGCACCGAGCTCATCAGCGTGCCGGTTGCCGCGATCTACGAGCCGCGCGGCAGGCGCAGCCACTTCCGGCCGATACTCGACATCGCCCGCATTACGCGCATGGTGGCGTGGAAGCTTGTTTCCCGCGGCCTCGATTTGCCGGGGCTCCTGAGGAGCCTGCGCGCGCCGAAGCGCTCCGAAACCTGACTCACGATGCGGCAGCCGGCTGGCTTGTCGTCCAGATGTCACGATGGAGCTTCCACGTGCCCCTGTCGTTCTTCCACACGACAACGTACTTGCCGCTGTCGGCAACGGCGCCACCTGCAGCGAGAAGTCGGTAGCGCCCGACTTCGATGGCCGTATCGCCGTGGGCTTCCGCTTCGATTGTTTCCAGGCTCGCCTCCTTGAGGCCGAGGTCGATCACGCCCTGCCAGAACGCACGGATGGCCGCCGTGCCACGGACGAAGTCGCTATTTGCCGGCAGCAGCTGGGCCTCCGGCGTATAGAGGTTGGCCATTGCCGTCGCGTCACCGCGCTTGAACGCATTCATGAATTCTTTGTTCGCCGATCCGAGTTGAGTCCGGACATCGCCAGTCATAGTTATTGCTCCTGTGTGATCAGATTGGTGCGTGCGGAGGCAGCAGGCTGCGCGCTCACTTCAGCTCCACCTCGATGAAGGCAAACTCCGATTCCTTCACATTGACTATGTTGTGCTCGACCCCCGCGGGACGGGTGTAAGTCTGCCCGAATTGCAGCTCCGTTTCGCTGCTGCCATCCGCCGTTTCGGCCAGAAGCCTTCCGGCAGTCAAGCACACGACGATATAGTCATGTGCATGCCGGTGCCATCCTGTTTCGGCGCCAGACCCCAGCCGCCATTCGGTGACGATCACGCGCTCGTTTTCCTGCAACAGCTTGCTGGTCGCCCGCGGCCGGGGATCGGGGTTCACTTGGGTGAGCGTCACGGTGTTTAGGTTCAGCTGAGATCGGGATTCAAAGGGGCGCGGCGCCTTTTTCAGACCTTCCTTAGAGAGAGCGGCCGTCGAAGTGTTTGACCGGGAGAGACGAATTGCATTCCATGACCTGCTTCAACTCTCCCTCGACCTCGAAAGCGACTTTTCCGCAGTGGCAGCCGCCTTTGTAATTCATTTCCTCGCTCCTTTGTGATGACGAGACCAGAACAGCAGCGCGAAGCCCACAACGGCAAGCCCTATCGCAACGTAAATAATATTCGGCCCAGGGCTATAGATAGGCGCGGCAGTGTCTCTACGGTATTCCGGGTGCTCACGCAGGCGGGCAGAAACGAATTCCGCGATATCTCCGGGCACCTCGGCTGATAGTTCACGAAATCTCTCAAGAACTCGTGTCGCGTGGAAGACGCCATCCGCCATGAGAAGGGGCGCACCGCCGGCGATGCCTCCACTTTCGCTTTCGCCATCATCAACCCGATAGTGGGTAAAACCCAATCCGGTCTTCCATCGAACGGCACGTTCATTGCGGTATTTCCCGTAGCATAGTTGGAATGCCGTGGGACGATCTTCGTCATCGAACCATACCAGGAGATCCATTTCATGCGAGAAAAACCATCTCCGGCGAGATTCACCAGGGACTTGTCGCGCATTGCGGATTTCCAGAAGCATTTCAAATTCAGCTAACAGAGCCAACCGGCTGCCGGAGCGCGTAGCCCGGAGGCAGTCCGGATGAGCGCCGGGTTGGGCGCAACTGGCCTAATAGTCAGTACCGACCGCGCAATTCATCAAACCGCACCATGGCGTGTTGTCGATACGCAGGCCTCAGCGCGAGTCGATCGTACCATTGGCACACGTGCGGAGGTCTTCCAACTTCCAATCCCATCTCGAAATAGCGGTATAGAGTCGTCCCGGCCGGAATGTCGGCCATCGTGAACTCGGTTCCACCCAGGAAGCGCTGGTTCTTCAGCTGGGTATCCAGCACCCCGAAATGACGATTGCACGCCTCAAGCGCGGCGTTGATAGCATGCAGATCTCGTTGGTTTTCGGGCATCCGATAATAACCCCAGAACAATTTCATGAAATCGGGTTGGAGCGTCGTAGCAGACCAGTCCATCCATCGGTCAGCAAACGATCGGGCCGCAGGTGAAGGTGGCCATAAAGAACCGGAGCCGTACGTCGCAGCCAAATATCGCATTATGGAATGTGACTCCCACACGGTGAGCTCGCCGTCCACGAGCACCGGCACGCGGGCATGGGGGTTCATCGCGAGGAATTGAGGAGCGTTGAGGCCTCCGAACGAGCCACCGGCGTTCCGATGCTCGGTACTTCAGGCCGAGCTCATCCAAGGTCCATAAAACCTTCTGAACATTGAAGGCGCTGCGACGTCCCCAAACTGTTATCGAACTCATTTTCTCTGGGTAAGCTCAACCCAACTATGGCCACTCGGCGTACCCTTCGTCGGCCAGAATAACCACGTCTTTCCGGTTTCTGTGTCGAGATAGCGAGGTTTCATAGGTTCACTCTGTTTGTGGAAATTTGATGCATGTGTGTGATGCCGCCTAACGTTGTGGTGAACGGCGGGCCGGCACACGCCGTCCATATGGCGCGCCGCTCGCGGCCGTCCGTTCCACCTGGAGTTAGGCATCGGTCATCAAGCCGGCGTCAACACTGCGGCTTTAGGCAAGCTCGTACTAAACATGTCGCGATGGATTAGCCACCCGTCTCCAACGTGTTTCCACACAACCATGTATTTGCCGCGATCGAAGGTTGAGCCGTCCTCTCGCCTGCGCGTATACCTGCCGACTTCCACCGCCGTCATTCCATGAACATCAAGCTCTTGCGTCTGGAAGTCCAGCGTGTGCCCCTGAACAGCAGTGAATCTGAACACGGACTCGATCGCGGTACGCCCGGCAATTACATCCATGCCCGCCACCAGCATTTGGGCGTCTACCCATGACGCTGTCAACTTTCATACACGTCAGATCGTTGTGGAATATTAGACACCACGGAGGAGGTCGTGTCCACGCAACCGAAGCTGCTGGATCGCCTCAGTTACAGACTGCGCTACACGATGCTCTGCCCACCGTCTTGTGTATCTGTGGCCCGATTCGGTTTTGTCCTCTAGGAGAGTTCGCCGAACGCTTCCCGGATCGCAGCAACCCGTGCGCGCACGTCGGGTAACGGGATCTCGATGCGCAGGCGGTCCTGGCCCGCGAGCCGGTAGTTGCGGCGCGACTGCACGAGCTTCAGCACCTTGGCGGGCTCGATCGGCGGATGGGGGACGAACTGGAGCTGGATCGCGGTGTCCGTCGCGTCGATACGCGCGATGCCGAGCGGTTTGCCCAGAAGGCGCAGGCGGTGGCTGTCGATCAACGCCCGCGTCGGCTCCGGAGTTTCGCCAAAGCGATCGATCAGCTCTTCGCGCAGCGCTTCGAGTTCTTCCATGGTCTCGCAGTTGGCGAGCCGCTTGTACAGCACGAGGCGCTCGTGGACATCCGACACGTAGCCGGCGGGCAGCAGCGCGGGCGCGTGAAGATTGATCTCGGTCGTGACGCCGAGCGGCGCGGCGAGATCGGGCTCTCTGCCGAGCTTGAGCGAGCGCACCGCAGTATCGAGCATGCGCAGGTAGAGGTTGAACCCGACCTCCTGCATCTCGCCGCTTTGCGCGTCGCCCAGCACTTCGCCCGCACCGCGGATCTCGAGGTCGTGCATGGCGAGAAAGAAGCCCGAACCCAGCTCCTCCATCATCTGAATCGCTTCGAGCCGCTTCGTGGCCTGCGCGGTAACGTTGCCCTCCTCGGGCAGCAGCAGATACGCGTAGGCCTGGTGGTGGGAGCGCCCGACGCGCCCGCGCAGCTGATGCAGCTGGGCCAGGCCGAACTTGTCGGCGCGGTTGATGATGATGGTATTGGCGGTCGGCACGTCGATGCCGGTCTCGATGATCGTCGTGCAGAGGAGCAGGTTGAAACGCTGCTGGTAGAAATCGCGCATCACGTGCTCGAGCTCCCGTTCGCGCATCTGGCCGTGCGCAACCCGTATGCGCGCTTCCGGAACGAGCTTCGTCAGGATCTCCGCGACATGCTGGATGGTGTCGATATCGTTATGCAGGAAATAGATCTGTCCGCCGCGCTTGAGCTCGCGTAGCGCCGCTTCTCGCATGAGCGGCTTGCCATAACGCGAGACGAAGGTCTTGATCGCCAGCCGCCGCTCGGGCGCGGTGGCGATGACCGAGAAATCGCGCAAGCCTTCCAGCGACATCGCGAGGGTGCGCGGGATGGGCGTGGCGGTGAGGGTGAGGACGTCCACTTCCGCCCGCAGCGCCTTGAGGCGCTCTTTCTGGCGCACGCCGAAACGGTGCTCCTCGTCGACGATGACGAGCCCCAGGTTCTTGAATCCGACATCGCGGGAGAGCAGTTTGTGCGTGCCGATAGCGATGTCGATCTGGCCCTGGGCGAGTCCTGAGAGCGCAGCCGCCTGCTCCTTCCCCGTGCGGAAGCGTGACAGTTCGGTGATCTTGACGGGCCAATCGGCGAAGCGGTCCGAGAACGTGTTGAAATGCTGCTCGGCGAGCAAAGTCGTGGGCACCAGCACCGCCACCTGCTTGCCATCCGCTACCGCGACGAAGGCCGCACGCAGGGCGACCTCGGTCTTGCCGAAGCCGACGTCTCCGCAGATCAGGCGGTCCATGGGCTTTCCCATCTTCAGGTCTTCGAGGACGGCATTGACGGCGGCGGCCTGGTCCGGCGTCTCTTCGAAAGGAAAGCCCTCGCGGAACGCTTCATAGTCGTGGGCCCGCACCTGGAAGGCATGCCCCTCGCGCAGAACCCGCTGCGCGTACAGGTTGAGCAGCTCCGCGGCCGTGTCGCGCGCCTGCCTGGCGGCTTTCTTGCGCGCCTTTTCCCATTGCTCGCTGCCGAGCTGGTGCAGTGGCGCGGCTTCCGCGGGCGCCCCGCTGTAACGCGCGATGAGGTGCAGGCTCGAGACGGGAACGTAGAGCTTGTCGCCGCGCGCGTACTCGAGGGTCAGGAACTCAGCTTCGCCTTCGCCGAGATTCAGGGTGACGAGACCGAGGTAGCGGCCGATCCCGTGCTGCTCGTGCACGACCGGGTCGCCGACCTTGACCTCCGAGAGGTCGCGCACCATTCCTTCGGCCGAAGTGCGGTGTTCCCCCTCGCGCCCGCGGCGCACGCGGGCCTGCTGCTCGTAGAGCTCGTTTTCGGTGACGAGCGCAAGCCCTTCGCCATTTACAAGACGTCCTTCGGTAGCGACGAGCTCTTCCGTAGCGACGAGCCCTTCGGTAGCGAGAATGAAGCCGGTATGCAGCGGTCCCACCCCGAGCATCAAGCGATCGGTTGCGGCGACAAATTCCCGGAATCCCGCGGCGAGCGCGGGACGCAGTCCGTGCTCGGCCAGGTATTCGAGCAGCGTCTCGCGGCGGCCGAGGCCCTCGGCGAGGACCAACACCCGTCCGGGAAACGTATCGAGGAACGCATGCAGGCGGTGGAGGGGATTTTCCGCCCGGCGCTCGACGGCTAGCGGAGGCAGCGGGGCCGTCGCAACGCTCGCCGATTCAGGTTCCAGGTTTCGGGTTTCAGGTTGTTCCTGTGAACTTGAAACTTGAAACTCGAAACTTGAAACTGTGCCGAGCTCCACACGAGCGTAGGGCTTAATGGCGCCGAAGAATTCGTCGGTGGTAAGGAACAGGTCGTGCGGCGGCAGCGCAGGATTCGCGCGATCGCCACGCAGCATCGCATAGCGAGCGTGCGTATCGCTCCAGAACTGCTCGATCGCCGGGGCGAGCCCGTCCTGGGTGACGATCAACGTGTCCTGCGGCAGATAATCGGTGATGAGGGCCGTGCGCTCGAAGAACAGCGGCAGGAAATACTCGATGCCGGGGGAGGGCACGCCCTTCGTGATGTCCTTGTAGACACGGCTGCGGGAGGGATCGCCTTCGAACCGGTCGCGAAAATTGTGCCGGAAGCGGGTCTGTCCCTCCTGATCCAGCGGAAACTCGCGCGCGGGCAGAAGGTGCACTTGGTTCACCTTGTAGATCGTGCGCTGGGTATCGGCGTCGAAACTGCGGATGCTCTCCACGATGTCGTCGTCGAGCTCGATGCGGTAGGGCAGAGCGCTGCCCATGGGGAAAAGGTCGATGAGCCCGCCGCGCACGCAGGTACTCGCCGGGGGCGACGACCTGTGTGACGTGCGCGTAGCCGGCGGTCACGAGCTGCCGCCGCAAATCCTCCGGCGCCAGCGTCGCGCCCTGCTCGAAGTGGAACGAGCGGGCGGCGAGATATTCGACCGGCGCCAGACGATAGAGCGCCGTGGTGACCGGCACGATCACGACATCGAGTGTCCGTTGCATGAGCTGGTAGAGCGCCGCGAGCCGTTCGGAAACGAGATCGTGATGCGGCGAGAGCTGGTCGTAAGGCAGCGTTTCCCAATCCGGGAATAGATGAACCCTTATTCCCGGATCAAAGAAGGGCATTTCTTCAAGCACGCGCTGGGCGTCGGCCGCGGTTGCGGTAAAAACGGCGAGCGGGCGCCGCGCGCGAGCAAGCCGCGCGATCGCCAGTGCATCGGATGAGCCGTGCAGAGGCGCCGTACGTAGACGGTGCCCCGCCGCAGGCGCCTGGGAAGGGATCAGCATTCTAAAATAGCGTTATTATACCGGGACTTGGGCTAATCGATTTTCGTGCCCGATGCCGCGACGACCTTGCTCCATTTCGCGACATCGGCGCTAATGATCGCGGCAAACTCTTCGGCGCGGTTGCCTACCGGGTCAACCATTTTGAGAACGCTCGACAGCGCCGCTTCACTTCATTGCGGCGATCACGGATTTTGCAAATGCACTGGTCGACGCACTGCCGCCCAGATCCGGCGTCGTCTCGCCCGACAGGATGGCGCCCTTGACGCCGCGGTCGATGAGGTCTGCGGCGTCGCGGCATGCCCGGATCTTGTTCCGCAGGTAGAACCACCGCAGCAACATCGCGGTAGAGAGGATCAGCGCCGACGGATTGGCTTTCTGCTTGCCGGCGATATCCGGCGCGGTGCCGTGCACCGCCTGCGCCATCGCGTGATCGAGCCCGGCATTCAACGACGGCGCCAGCCCGACGCCGCCTGCCAGCCCCGACGCCTGGTCGGACAGGATGTCGCCGAAGAGATTGGTCGTGGCGACGAGCTTGTACCGCAAGGGGTCGCGCGGAAACGACGAGCTGAAAGTGTCTATTCGCACCAGCTCGATCGCGATGCTCCGGTAGCGGTCCTTCATCTTCTCGAAGGCGCCGATGAAGATTCCGTCGGTTTGCGGCAGCGCGGTGCGCTTGTGCACGATAGCGAGCCGCTTCTCCCCCAGAGTGGCGGTGTAATCGAGGCAGAATTTCGCGAAGCGGTCGCAGGCCTCGCCGGTGATAACGCGCAGCGCAAGCCCCACATCGTCGCGGGGCTTGAACTCGCCGTAGCCCCACGCCAGGTTGCGGTCGGGGTAGAAGCCCTCGGTGTTCTCGCGCAGCACGGTGATGTCGAGGTCAGGTATCAGGGGATCGAGCTGTGGCCAGGATCGGACCGGACGGACGTTGGCGAAGAGCTTGAAGTGGCGGCGGATGAAACCGTTGGGATGGCCGCGATAGGGATCGTCCTTTGCATATTCCCCCGCGAATGTTGGGCCCACGATCCATCCCTCGTGCTCGCGCAGCGTCGCCAGCGTCATGTCCGTCAGCGTGGCGCGGCTTTTCTTGTATGCTTGCCAGCCGATCGGCGCATTCCTGACACGGACTTTCAGCCCCGTGTCCCGGGCCGCCGCCTGCAGGACTTTGACGGTCGCATCAGTGATTTCCGGCCCGATGCCGTCGCCCTCGAGCACTGCCAGCCTGATCTCGTTCTTGCTTGCCATGTAGCGTCGATGCTTTTGACGATGCTTCAATCCAACGTCGTGCCCGATGCCCGCGCCACCGTTGCCCACTTCGGGATCTCCGCCTTGATGTAGCTGGCGAATTCCGCCGGGGAGCTGGCGATGATATCGAAACCCTGGTTCGTGAGGCGCTCGCGGACATCGGCAAGCTGGAGCACGCCGGTGAATACCGCGTGGAGCCTGCCCACGATCAGGGCGGACGTGCCCCTGGGCACCATGACGCCGAACCACGTCGTGGCCTCGTAACCCGGCACGCCTGATTCGGCCACCGTCGGGATGTCCGGCGCGCTCCGCGACCGGCTGGCGCTGGTGATCCCGAGACCCTTCAGGCGGCCCGAGCGGACGTGAGCCAGGGCGGCGGACACGGTGGGAAACATTACGTGGACCTGCCCGGCGATGAGATCGATCGCCGCCGGCCCCGCGCCCTTATAGGGAACGTGACGCAGGTCGACGCCCGTCATCGACCTGAACAACTCCATCGCCATGTGACTGGGGGCACCGTAGCCGGAGGACGCATAATTCAACTGACCGGGCCGGGCCTTCGCGAGCGCGATCAATTCCTTGACCGAGCCGGCATTGATGGAGGGATTCGCGACGAGCAGAAATGGAATGGAGGCGAGCAGAGTGACCGCGGTGAAATCGTTCGCGATATCGTAGCCCGGCTTGCGCAGCAGGCTCTGGCTGATCGCATGCGCGAGATTGCCCTGCAGCAGGGTGTATCCGTCCGGCGCCGCCCGCGCGACCACTTCCGCCGAGATGTTGCCGCCGGCGCCGGTCCGGTTGTCGACGACGATTTGCTGGCCGAGCTTTTCTCCCGCCGGCTGACCGACGATGCGCGCGAGGTTGTCGGCGCCCCCGCCCGGCGGAAACGGAACGACGAAGCGCAGTGGCCGCAGCGGGTAGCTGTGCGTGGCGCCATCGGCGGCCTGGGCGGCCAATGCGATGCCGCAGGAACAGCAGGCGATGAGCGCGACTTTCACCAGCATCTCCTTACGCGGCGTCACGCACCACACGAGTGACGGTGTAGATCTCGTTGACCTGGTGCCGAGCTGCGCGAGCCAGCGATGGATGCCCGCAAACATTGCGGAAGGATACGGTGATGGGAGAGCGGTGACCAGAGAGCGAAACGCGGCCCCTCACTGGAGCCGCCAAAATCGAGGCGCAAAAAAAACCGCGCACCATCGTTTCCGACGGGGCGCGGGGTCGCTGGCCTGATCGCCGAATTGGCCGGGCGCGGCGAACCTTACCGGTTCTGTTCCTTGCGGGGCATGCCGACGGACGCTCTTGACTCCATCAAGTCGGAACGCTCGCCGCGCGGCACCGGCTACTTTTTGGGCGGAATGTACTGGTCCCCGGCCTGGCCGCGAGTGGGTACGCTCTTGTCCTCCGTCCAAGCGCCAAATTCCTGAGCCGACAACTTACCGTCCCCGTTCTTGTCGAGGTTCTTGAAGCTCTTGGTCAACCCTTTGGAACTCTTGGCTTCCTCGGCCGATATAGAGCCGTCATTGTTGGTATCGTACTTTTTGAAGTCCGCTCGCCCAACGGCTTTATCGCTGCCTTTGGGGGGGAAGTACCTGCCTTCCCCGGACTGGCCTTTAGTGCCTTTGCTCTTGTCTTGCGGAACGCCCTCATAGCTCTCGGCACGCGTCTTCCCGCCGGGGCCGGCTGGGTCAGGTCCTGTGCCGGTCGTTGACGGCGTCTTGCCTCCGGGTGGTTCGTCCGCTGCCAGGGCGCTCAACGGCAGTGCCACTGCTGCGGCCAGAACGAGGGTAGGAATAATGGATTTCATCATATGTCTCCTTTGTGGTGGCTACGTGTTGTAGGGTAAAGCCTGAACTGCAACCGCGAGTTTACTCCCGTACCCGCGTAACCCGGCACGCCGGATTCTGCGGCGATCGGAATGTCGGAGGCGAGCGGTGAGCGGCGTGCACTGGTGAGCCCGAAACCCTTCAGGCGCGCCAGCCGGACCGCATTGGATTTTGTGCCCCTCACCCTAACCCTCTCCCCTTGAACTGGGGGAGAGGGGATTTCATTTTGTTAGCCGCTCTTAGTCAAGTCGGCACGCCCGCCGCGCGGCACGAGCGATATCAGGTGCGGCTACTTGGGGGGAACGTACCTGTTTTCCCCGGCTTGGCCTTTAGTGGCTCCGCTCTTTTTCTCCGTCCAACCGCCAAATTCCTGAGCCGACAACTTGCCGTCCCCGTCCTTGTCCAGGTCTTTGAAGCGGCTGCTCAACCCGGAGGAACTCTTGGCTTCTTCGCGCGATATAGAGCCGTCATTGTTGGCATCGTACTTTTTGAAGTCCGCTCGCCCTACGTTTTTATCGCTGCCTTTGGGGGGAAAGTACGTGCCTTCCCCGGACTGGCCTTTAGTGCCTTTGCTCTTGTCTTGCGGAACGCCCTCATAGCGCTCGGCACGCGTCTTCCCGGCGGGGCCGGCTGGGTCAGGTCCTGCGCCGGTCGTTGACGGCGTCTTGCCTCCGGGTGGTTCGTCCGCTGCCAGGGCGCTCAACGGCAGTGCCACTGCTGCGGCCAGAACGAGGGTAGGAATAATGGATTTCATCATATGTCTCCTTTTTTGGTGGTACGTATCGTTTAGTTAGTTAAACAGCATAAACCGCGGCGAAGCTAACAGCGAGTCTACGCCCGTACCCCCGGCGCCGCCAGCCGACCCGCTCGCGCGCCGGCACTCAGCTCTCCGGGGAAAACCCGCCAGCGGCCAAAACAGGATAGCCGCAGCTCGCGGCCGGGGGCAAGCATGTTAACGCCTAGGAAAGGATACGGTTGACCCGCGTGCTACGCGGCTCTCGCCGAGCAACGCCCGGACGTTGCTATCGCAAGGCTTTACCTGCTGCCGGATGGGCTGGCGCTTCGTAGCGGCGGAATGTGGCCGGCCGAGCCGTCATCAGGCTTGGCGATCCCAGCGCGAGTCATGCTGGTGCCACCCTTGCTGTAGCTGGCAGAGCGCCATCCGGTTACCTCGAACATCGACAGCTTGCCGTCCCCGTCCTTGTCGAGCGTCGTGAACCGCCGGTTCAGCTCGCCGGATGCTTTGGCTTCGTCACGCGATAGGTAGCCGTCGTTGTTCACATCGAAGCTCTTGAACGTTTCTGCGCCGGGATCCGACGCAGACCTGTCGACTGGATTACGGGGACGCGAGGCCGCGGGCCTGGAGCTGTGCGCTCGATCACCCGCGGCTGCAACAGTACGTTTGGAACCCGAGCCGGTGCCGACCGTCGCGGCGCACCACGCCGGCACGGCGAACGCCGCTGCAATTGCAACTGCGATCAGCGTTCGCATCGTCGTTCTTCCTTCGGTCGAAAACGACGTCAGGGAAGCTCTGAAAAACCTGTTCGGCGCGATGGGCCGACCAGGTATTTAGCCAACCCCGGCGAAGAAAAGTCATTTGTGCGACGGGGGGCGCGGGGGGAACGGGAAGGCTCCGACGGTGTGCCGGAAGGGGCCCGTTCCCCGCCCGATCAGTTGGGATTCAAAGGGGCCCGTGGCCCCTTTTTCAGATATTCCTTAGCCGCCGGCCCCCCTAGTCCCTCGCACTGCCGCTGGAGCTCGAAGTAGGGGCGGGGGCAGTGCCGGGCTTGATGTATGCCACGCCGGCGGAGCCAATGAAGGACCAGCCCTTCAGCTCGTCCGGAGACAAGATGCCATCGCCGTTTGTGTCGATCTCGTTGAAACGGCGCGTCAGGGCTGGCGAATTCCTCGCTTCCTCGCGCGTGATGTGGCCGTCCTTGTTCGTGTCGAGCTGCCAGAACGACGTGTAGTGCCCGCTCGCGGGAATCCCCATCTGCTCGGCGCGCGTTTGGCCGGGCTGAGGCTGTAGCCCCTGCGCTACTGTCATGCCGGGCAGGACTATCGCCGCGGCTACGGAAAGAGCAGAAACAAGATTGGCTTGCTTCATGGGCATTTCCTTTCGTGACGCAAGCAAACCGCGTTTGCAACCCGAAAAACGTGCGTCCGGCGTGTTGTTCCTCGATATCAATATCCGCGCTTGGGCTCGCTTCCCGTACCGCTGCTGCCGCTTGGGCTTGGGCTTGACCGGGTTGCGCCACTCATGGGGCTAGAGCTGGGGCTGCTGCCCATAGCCCCAGTGGTCGCCGATCCGCCCAATGCGCCGAATTCCTGCGGCGATAACTTGCCGTCGCCGTCCCTGTCCAGTTCGCTGAAGCGCTTGGCGAGCTCAGCGGAATTCTTGGCTTCATCACGCGAAACGGCGCCGTCCTTGTTGGCATCGAGGCTGCGGAAAGTGAAGTTGTTGCCGGCGGGAGTATCCGTGGGCGGACGCTCCGTCCTGTCTGGAGGCGCGCCGGCCGGCGACTGCGCTCCCTTTGCGGGAGCGCCACCCGTTTGCGCGTACGCACCCACCGTCATCGCGAAGGTTGCCGCTATTGCAACATGTATGAGTTTAACTTGCATCGTCTTCTCCTTTGGTCGTATTGATCCGCTCTTGGTGAAGCTTATCGCGCGGCACCACCCGGTTCCGCACCACTTCGGCCGGGAGCCCGGGTACCGGCGCTCACCTCCTCGGGGGACAGCCTGCCATCGCCCTCCTTGTCGAGTTGGTTGAATCGGGAGCTGACGCCAGCGCCCCCCGTGACGCCGCTTTTCTCGACGCCGGAGATGCCGCCGCCGGTTGTTCCGACCGATCCGAGCGAACCGGGCGTACCGCCGCCTGGTCCGGGAATACCCATCGCTCCGGAGGCGCTGCCGCCGGCCCCTAATTTCACCTCGGCTCCGGACCCCGTCGTGCCCGACGCGTTCGTGCCACCGGCACCGCCGGCCCCCGTGCTGGTGCTCGCTGCCATCGTGCCGAGCGGGAACGCAATTGCGATGGCGATTGCAATGAGCTCGTTACGCATCACGATTGCTTTCTCCTTGCTAATACGATTGGGGGCCGGATCGGCTCCGGCCCCCTCTCTAAATCAAACTGGTTCAGATAGAGCTATTTCGCGTCCCCGGCTGCGCCGCCGGAAGACTGACCGCGCGCGCCCGCTTCCTCGGGTGCTTTGCCGGAATCGGGTTTTTTCACCGCCGCATCCGCTTTGCCCTTGGCAGAGCCGGACGCCTTGGTTTCGGGGGCACTGGTGCCACCGGATGCAGAACCAAAACCTCCTGCGGAGCCTGAGGCGCCCGCCGGCGTTTCAGTTTTTTCCTTTTTCGCTTCGGTCCCCATACCAGCACCGCCTTCTGTAGTGGCTGCGATAGCACCGATCGGGTAGGCAACAGCAATGGCGAGCGCTATGAGTTGATTCCGCATGTTGACTCCTCTCAAAAAAATAGTTAGGAAAACTACTTTCACAGCAAAATCACACTACAAACGCGCAAGCGCCATGCCAGCCGCAGAAGTTACAAATAAATCAGCGATATCGGATGTGCCTTTGTATGGCGGGTGTCGTTACTTCGCGACACCGGCTCGCTTGCCACTCCGGTAAGTAGCGAGAAAGGCAGCGCAAACAACTGTCGCGACGCAACGACAGCAGGGAGAGGCGGGACGAGCGAACGATGTGGTCGACTCGCGGTCTAACCGCGCCGCGCGGCTATGCCGGACGGTGGATGGCGAGAGGGATACGACGCGGGCCGAAAGCCCGCTCGAATTTCTCGAAACGGCCGGCAACGGCAGTGCCGCACGCGGGGCAATTTCCTTCCCGAGTCACACGGTAATCATCGATGCGGTACCAGTCGCGTACGATGAGCGGCTTCTTGCATCCCGCGCAATGCGTAGTGCCGCCCTCGGCATCATGCACGTTGCCGGTATAGACATAGTGCAGTCCTTGGTCCAGTGCGATCCCGCGGGCGCGGGTCAGCGTGGCGGCAGGTGTTGCGGCGATGTCGGTCATCTTGTAATCGGGGTGGAAGGCCGTAAAGTGCACCGGTACGGCGGGTCCGAGTTCTTTCATGATCCACTTGCACTCGGCTTCGATCTCCTCGCTCGAGTCATTTTTGCCGGGGATGAGCAACGTGGTGATCTCGAACCACACGTTCGTCTCGTGCCTGAGGTAAATCAACGTATCGAGCACGGGCTGCAACCGCGCGGCGCACTGCTTGAAGTAAAACTCGTCGGTGAAAGCCTTGAGATCGACGTTTGCAGCGTCCATTTTCGCGTAGAACTCGCGCCGCGGAGTATCGTGCATGTAGCCGGCCGTCACGGCGACTGCCTTCACGCCGCGGGCGCGGCACGCGTCCGCTATGTCCATCGCGTACTCGGCGAAGATCACCGGATCGTTGTAGGTGAACGCAACGCTCCGGCAGCCGCGGGCGAGCGCCGCTTCCGCGATCGCTTCGGGGGAGGCTTCGTCCGCCAGGCGATCCATGTCCCGTGATTTCGAGATGTCCCAGTTCTGGCAGAACTTGCAGGCGAGATTGCAGCCGGCGGTCCCGAAGGACAGTATGCTCGATCCGGGATAGAAATGATTGAGCGGCTTCTTCTCCACCGGGTCGATGCAAAAACCCGAGGAGCGGCCATAGGTGGTGAGCACCATGCGGTCGCTCTGTTCTCCTTTCGGCCGCATGCGCACGAAGCAGGCGCCGCGCTGCCCTGCGTGCAGCCGGCAATCGCGCGGGCAGAGGTCGCACTGCATCCTGCCGTCTTCCAGCATGTGCCACCAGCGACCGGGATAGTCGTTCGCGCCCATCGTCCTTAACCCTAAAAAACGTTCACCGCCAAGACGCCAAGCAACAAATTATCCCTCATCCCTCATCCCTCGTCTGTCTCGCGCCACTTTGTCGCCGTGTAGCGCTCCAGCTTCACCTCACGATCCCAGAAATCGGGCGGCAGACCCGCTTTGTACTTGAGGTGAGCGAGAAATTCGATGGAGTCCTTCATCGTTTCCCAAACCTGCGGGAGAAACGTGCTGCTGTGATGACCGTATTCGAAAACAATACCGTCGATCCCCACGCGGAGCTGCCTCAGCGCGTCCTGTTCGTCGCTGAAAGAGAGCGGCTCGAGCGCGGACAAGACGGAGATTTCGAGTGACACCCCGTCGAATTCCTCGACCGAAAGTGGCTTGAAGCGCGGATCGCGAAACGCGGCCGCAACTGCGTTGGCCCGCACGTCTTCTCCGAGGGGACGATGCGGGCGCAGGGTGCCGATGCAGCCGCGCAGGTTCCTGCCTTGGGTGACGGTGATGAAGCAGGCCGCGTGTCGCTTCAGCCACGATAGGTCTTCCCGGGCGGGACGTGCGACACCGAGCTCGGTGGCGATCGCGGCGCGCGCAAGCGGCAGGAGCACATGACCTGCGTCCGGCGGGAGCAATTCGCCGTCTCGTTGCAGCAAGAGATACCCCGAGGCCGAGGGCACCACGAGCGGGTCGGGGTGGGAACTCATTTAGAACCTGCGCTGCGGTCGTAGAAAGCAAATGCGCCGTAGCCAACGACCCGGGCTCTGTCTCCGGCGGTATCGCCGGAATTCCTGAGATCTATGAGTTCGGGCTTGAGACCCCGCTCGCGCGCAGCGAGCGTCAGGCCGGTGACCGGAGTCGCGCCGCACGCCTGCTCGTGCGAAATGTCGGTGGCAAGGTCCAAGATCGCCTGTGCGGTCGCACGGTCCACGGCCTGTGCATCCCTATAGGGAAGATAGTGCGAGAGATCCGAACTGACGACGATCAGCGTTTCAGGTCCGCCCCAAAGCCGGTCGAGAACCTCGGCGACTTCGCGCTGCCCGGCGTGGCCGACTGCCAGCGGCACCAACGTGAATTCATCGAGAATGGTCTGCAGGAACGGCACATGCACTTCGAGCGAGTGCTCTAGCGCGTGCGCTTCGGCGCTCACCACCACCTGCGGAAGCTGCCGCAATGCCTCGACGGCCGGGCGGTCTATTTCTACCGCGCCGAGCGGCGTGGCGAACCCGGAAACCCCCGGCAAAGCCAAGCCCCGCACTGCGACGCGATGGGTCGGACCGAGCAGCACCACGCGCCGGATCAATCCGCGCGCGGGCGCGAGCAGAGCGTAAACGCTTGCGGCAATAGGACCGGAATAAATGTAGCCTGCATGCGGCGCGATGATGGCCTTGGGCACGGCGCGCTTCGGCGCTGCGCTTGCCGCCGCGCCCAGCATCCGCAACAGGTTCTGCGCGAGCTCGCGTTGATCCCCGGGATAGAACATCCCGGCCACCGCAGGCGGGCGTATCGAAGGACTGAAATGGGACACGTGTCTATCATTGAGATAGGTTCCCTGCATTATGCGCCCGGAAAAGGGTTTTTCAAGTGTCGCGGAAGCTGCATCGGCACCTGTCAGGAACTCGTCGGATTGGGTCCGACAATCCGGCAGGCGGCCGCTGACGCAAGTCCGAAGGCTGCTAGAATCTCTGACAGAACAGCATTGTCAGTGTCGTGGCGAAAATTTACGCTCTCATTCCGGCCGCCGGCGCCGGCGTCCGCATGGGCGCGGCGGCGCCGAAGCAATACATCGAGATCGCCGGGCGCCCGCTGCTGCACCACGCGCTGCGAACGATCGCCGCTCACCCGCGCGTCGAGCAGGTTTTTGTGGTGCTCGCGCGGGGCGACGTGCAGTTCGCCCGTTACGACAGTCGCGAATTGGGAAAGAAACTCGAGTCGCTCTACTGCGGCGGCGAAACCCGCGCTGCCAGCGTATTCAACGGCCTGCTCGCCGCGCGCGACTCCATAGGCGCGTCCGATTGGGTGCTCGTGCATGACGCAGTGCGCCCGTGCCTCACCCGTGTCGAGCTCGATCGCTTGTTCGCCGAACTGGCGGAAGACGAAACGGGGGGGCTGCTCGCAATCCCCGTGACCGACACGTTGAAGCGCGCCAACCGGGACTCGCGCGTAAGCAGCACCGAGCTGCGCGACAATCTGTGGATGGCGCAGACGCCGCAGATGTTCCGTTTTCGCCTCCTTCTCGAGGCGCTGCGCGACGCCGACCCGGGCCTTGCCACCGACGAGGCGCGCGCCATCGAAGCCCTCGGGCTAAAGCCGAAGCTCGTGATGGGCAGCACGACGAACATCAAGGTCACGTACCCCGAAGACCTTGCGCTGGCTAAGTTGATCTTGAAGAGCCAAAATGATTGAACCGCCAAGGCCGCCAAGGCCGCCAGGAAAATCGAGCGGCGGGGCAAGTCAACCGATCGGCAGTCGTTTCGTTACTCTGCTTCAGGGAGGAAGCGGTGCAAATGCTGGAGCCATCGCAGGAACTGGATGTCATCGCTAACAGGGTGATCGGCGCGGCTCTAGAAGTGCATAGACAACTCGGTCCGGGACTTCTTGAGAGTCTGTACGAAGAGGCGCTCTACCTGGAACTAAAGCTTCGAGGGGTCGGCGTCGAACGGCAAAGATCGTTGACCGTTCTATACAAGGGACATCTGATTGGGGAGCACCGCTTAGACTTGTTGGTAGAGACAAGACTCATCGTCGAGCTGAAGGCTGTAGAGAGATTCCTGCCCGTTCACAGGGCACAACTGATTTCGTACTTGAAAACAGCACGCCTCTCGCTGGGATTGTTGATCAACTTCAACGAAAGATGGTTGAAGCACGGCATTCAACGAATCGTTCTGACATAATGCTGTTCTCCTGAATTTTCCGAATTTCTTGGCGGCCTTGGCGGTTCATTATTTCTTATGCGGATCGGGCAGGGATTCGACACGCATGCGCTCGTTGCCGGGCGCAAGCTCGTCATCGGCGGCGTGGAGATCCCGTACGAGCGGGGACTTGCGGGACACTCGGACGCCGACGTGCTGATCCATGCCGTGTGCGACGCGTTGTTGGGAGCAGCCGGACTCGGCGATATCGGCTCGCATTTCCCTGACACCGACGCGCGCTATAAAGATATTTCCAGTCGCAAGCTGCTAAAGAAGGTACGAGAGCTGGTGCACGACCGTGGGCTGAGTGTCGTCAATGTGGACGCCACCGTCATCGCGCAGGCGCCGAAGCTGGCGCCGCACATCACTGCGATGCGGGCGAATCTCGCCTCCGATCTCGGCGTTACGCCGGAGGTGGTCAACGTCAAAGCCAAGACCACCGAAAAACTCGGCTTCGTCGGCCGTGGCGAGGGTATTGCCGCCGAAGCGATTGCGCTGCTCAGTGAGGAGCGAAGCTGAGATTTGAACGTCATGGCAGCGGGAAGCGCTGACACGGCGCGGCTGTTCTTCGCTGCTTGGCCCGCGCCCGAGGTGCAGCATGCGCTTCACACGATCGGTGAACAGGCTCAGCGCGAGTGCGGCGGGCGCGCGATTCAGGAACGCAACATCCACCTGACCCTGGTGTTCCTGGGCAACGTTGAACGTGTGCGGCTGCCTCAACTCAAGGTCATCGCGGGCGGTATCGTCGCTGCGCCGTGCGACCTCACCTTCGACCGCATCGAATACTGGCGCCATAACCGTATCTTGTGGGTCGGGGTTGAACGCTGCCCCGCGTCTCTGCTTGCCCTCGTTTCGGCTCTGTCCGGCGGCCTGCGCGCAATCGGGTTCGAGCCTGACAGCCGCCCGTACCTACCGCACATCACGCTGCTACGCGATGCCCGGCGGGCGCCTATGGGATCCAGGTTGACGGAGGTCGCCTGGCCGGTACATGACTTCGCCCTGATTGAATCCGTGGAGCGCGGAAAGGGGAGGGTTTACGAAGTTCTGCGGCGCTGGCCGCTGGTGAACGTATAATCTTGTACCGGCGGACGCCGCGCAGACGGCGCCGCATGGGCAGGTAGGCTCAGCTCTTCGGGAGTTGATGCTGGAGGGGGCATGAATCGGGCAGGTCACATCGAGGTATTCCGGCGCAACAAGACCGATGCGCCGCCGGCGGACGATGCCTTGATGCTGCCGTATTGGAGCGAGGCTGACTGGGACAAGCTCCTCGGCCGCACCCATACTCATCCGGTTCGACCGAGCGAAGTCGTCATACTGCGCGACGCGCACGACCGCACCCTCAGCTTCGTCGCTTCCGGCCTGTTCGAGGTAGGTATTTCGCAAGTCGACGGGGTGAGCATCTCGCCGCTGGCGCGCATCGGCGGCGGCAGCGTGATCGGTGAACAATCCTTTTTCGACGGCCAGCCGCGCTCAGCCAACGTGTGGGCGGTGTCGGAAGGCGAGCTGCTGGAGCTCGACTTCGAGGATTTCAACCGCTTCTCGCGCGAGCAGCCGGCGCTGGCGCGCGACCTGGTGCTTGCGCTGGCGCGGGTGCTGTCGGTGCGGCTGAGGAATACGACGTTCCGCGTGCGCAGGTAGAAAACCAATTTACCGCGCAAAACAACAATTGAACCGCCAAGACGTCAAGGCCGCCGAGAACAAAACAAATAAGAGCAATTTAATCGCCAAGACACGGAGTAACTCATCTCTTTCTCATTCCGGCCGGCCGGCGCGCTCGCGATGCCGGGGTCCGGGGGCCTTTCCGGTCCGGTTTCGCTGCCGTCTCGGCCTGCTGCATCGCGCGCGCTCCGATCTGCACCGTCAGCGCTCCGGTCATGGGGAGGATGCACGAAATCGCTTCGAGGACCTGACGGCGATTCAAGCCATAGCTGTACGCGCGCCGGATATGTATGGCCGCAAGATCGGCTACTCCGCGCGCGCACAGCGCCGCAATCGCAATCAGCTCGCGTGCGCCTGGGCCCAATAGCTGATCCTTCGCGCCGTCCGCCAGCAGGCAATGATCGACAAAGGCTGCGGCGCGGCGCGCAAGCTCCGGGTCGATCTTGGCGACATAGCGCCACTCGGGCGTTTGCAGCAGGCCGTCGTCGGCGCTGTTTCGCGCAGGGCCTTGCCGACTCCGGCCCAGCGACAGCTCCGGAAAAGGCGTGAGCTCCTTCGGCTCGCCTCCCGGAGGCAGCTCTCCGAACGGGTACCTGGGATCGTTCGCGGTCAGGATGGCCTGTGCGACGTGCGCGATCGTCGACCAGCCCACGACGGGGGCGATGCCGGCGCCGGCTTCGAAGATCACGCGGTTGGTGATGCCCATCCGGTACAGCCGGCGGACGTGATTTGGCGCGAAACGATCGTCGTTCTTGGCGCAGAGCTGGCAGGTCGCGATGAGCTCGCGCATGGGGCCCGAGAGCTCTTGATCCGGCGCCGTCTGATTTTCGTAGAAATGCACGTAACCAGCCGTGCGACGGATATGATTCACGGTTTCGGGGATGGCGCTCGCCATCAGATGAAACTCCTCGAAGAGATCGCCGCGCTCCGCGATGAACCGCTGCATCACGTCTTCGGGGCTCAAATCCTGCTCGGGATGGCTGGTGACTGGCATCGTCTGCTCCCGGGATAGGGTGGTGAAGCAGTTGGCTCTTGTTCTTCCGCATCATAATATGAGAAGAACTCGTCGTCATCGAATTCGTCGCCGATTCCACATCCTGTCAGGACCGTCATGGAAGAAATTTTCGTAGTGAACGAGGACCAGCGCGCTATCCTCCAGACCGTAGCGCGCTTTGTCGAAGAAGAGGTCGTGCCGCGCGCGGCCCAACTGGATGCCAACACCGACCCGGCTCAGAGCTATTCGTGGGACATCGTCGAGAAAGCGCACGAGGTCGGCATACGCACCATGACGCTGTCCGAAAAATGGGGCGGGTTGGGAACGGATTCGCTGACCACGGCCATGGTCATCGAGGAGCTGGGCAAGGGCGATATCGGCGTCGCCGTCATCTTCGCGCAGACGCTGAAGATCGCGCAGATCATGGAAAAGGCGCTGAACGAAGAGCAATGCGATCGCGTGCTACCCGGATTTGCGGCGGACCCGCGCGGCATGCTGGCGATCGGCATCACCGAGCCCGACAACGCCTCCAACTATTTCCTGCCTCATCCCACGCCGTTTCGCACGAGCGCGCAGAAAGCGAGCGGCGGCTGGATCGTCAACGGGATGAAGCATTTCATCTCCAACGGCAACCGGGCCAGCCACTACCTGTTGTTCGTGCAGACCGAAAAGGGCAAACCGATGGCCGAGGGCTCGACCTGCTTTCTGCTGGAGCGCAACCGACCCGGATTCACGATAGGCCGCGTGCACGACAAGATGGGCGAGCGGCTCGCCAATAACGCCGAGCTCGTGTTCCAGGATTGCTTCCTACCGGACGAAAACGTCGTCGGGAGCGTCGGCGAGGGCTTTAGCGTCCTCGCAGAATTTTTTCCCCAGAGCAACGCCTACGCGGGCGCGACCATCATCGGAGTCGCCTGCGCATTGCATAAGAAAGCGGTCGAATGGGCCCGGATCCGGGTGCAGGGGGGAAAGCCGTTGATCGAGCACGACGGCATCCGCGCGCAGCTCGCGGAAATGCGCATGCTGATCGACGCCTCGCGCTCCTACATCCATCGCGCCTGCTGGCTCGCGGACCATCAGGAACAGGGCTGGGACCGGACTCTGGGCGCGCTGCCCAAGGCAATGGCCGCACAAGCCGCATGGAAGATCGCCACCTGGACGATGGAGATACATGGGGGTCACGGCTACATGAAGGAATTCGGAGTGGAGAAGCTCATGCGCGATGCCGCGGCGTTCCTGCATTCCGACGGCGTCAACCGCACGCTGTTTCTCAAAGCTGCCAACTTCATGTTCTAGCCCGCATCACTCATCACGCCTTTCCCTGTCTGAGCGGCAACTCCACTCTCGCGCGTAAGCCCCCGCCTTCGCGCGGCAGCAGCTTCACTTCCCCGCCATGCAGACGCGCGATCCGGTCAACGATGGCGAGCCCAAGCCCCGTCCCGGCGCCCGAGCGCGCGGTATCCAGCCGCGTGAACGGCTGCAGCATGTGCTCGACTTGATCCGGCGGTATTCCCGGTCCGCGGTCGCGCACTTCCACGACCGCGCGTCCGTTCTCCACCGCGGTAGCCACTTCGACGTCGGGCCCGCCGTGGCGCAGCGCGTTCTCGACCAGGTTCGCAACCATGCGCTGGACGGCGATCGGCCGCAGCGGCAGCGGCGGCAGCGGTTCGAGCCGCACTGCCACCGTCTTGCCGTTCCGCTCATGCCGCTCGCAAACGCTCCGGGCTATCGCATTCAAGTCGCCGTCGGCGATTACCGCTTCTCCTTCGTTGAGGCGCGCGAAGTCGAGAAACTGGTTGATCGCTGCGTCGATGTCCTCGATGTCGCTTTCCATGCCCGCTTTCAAAGAGGGATCGCCCCGGTCCTGGAGCATTTCGAGGCCGAGGCGGATGCGCGAGAGCGGCGTGCGCAGATCATGCGATACACCCGCGAGGAGCAGCGCCCTCTCGTCGTCCAGCCGCTTCAGATCGGATGCCATCTGGTTGAACGCGCGGGCGAGCGTGCTGATTTCGGAGGGACCGGTTTCGGGGACGGGGGGCGGCACTTTTCCGCGTCCCATCGCTTCGGCGGCGCGCGTGAGCTGGCTGAGTGGGCGGTTGACACGGAAGACGACGAGCAAGGCGCCGAGCAGTGCCAGCACGAGCACGAACGCTCCCCAGCCGATCCACCGCATGGGCTGCTGCCGCTCGATGCGGGTGAGGGGTATGCGCACCCAGAACGGGTCGCTGTCTATCGTGAAGCTCACCCAGACGCCGGGCACGCCTTCCCGGGTGATGGCGAATTTGGTGTCCGGGCCGAGATTCTTGTGCAGCTCCTGCTCGATGAGCTTGAGAAACGGCAGGTCCGGGAGCGGCGCGATCTTCTCACCTGGCTCGGCGAGATAGACCTGGACCTGTTCATCCTGAGACAGGTCCTCCAGCAGCTCCAGACGTTTCGAGGGGTCGACAGTGATGAGCGCCGCGCGGGTGAGGTTCACGATGCTCACGATCTGCCGCGCCATCTGGCGAGCGCGCGGCTCGCGCTCCGAAACCTGGAAGATCTGCAGCCAGGCGAAATGCGCCAGCGCGAGCAGGAACGCGATGAGCAGCACGCTGCGCCAGAGCAGCGTGCGCGGCCACAGTTTCATGGTGACTCGTTACTCGTTGCTCGTGACTCGGCAAAAGACAACGCTCTGGTTCTCTTCACCAGTCACCAGTCACGAGTCACTTCTCACGCCTTTGCCTTCAGAGCCCTTGCCATCAGGCACGAAGACGTAGCCGAAGCCCCATACCGTCTGTATGTAGACGGGTTTTGCCGGGTCGGGCTCGATCAGGCGGCGCAGCCTCGATACCTGCACGTCGATCGAACGGTCGTACGCGCCGAACTCGCGGCCGCGCGCGAGCTCCATCAGCTTGTCGCGAGAGAGAGGAATGCGCGGATGCTGCACCAACACTTTGAGCAGCGCGAATTCACCGGTAGTGAGGGACACGTCCTCATCGTTCTTCGACAGGCTGCGCGCCGCCAGATTGAAACGGAATTCGCCGAATTCCACTACCTGAAGATCGGTTGACGGCGCTCCCGGCGGAGCCGTAGGCGGGCGCCGCCGCATGATTGCTTGGATGCGCGCTACCAATTCCCGCGGATTGAACGGCTTCGGGAGGTAATCGTCGGCCCCGATTTCCAGTCCCACGATGCGGTCCACTTCGTCGCCCTTGGCCGTGAGCATGATGATCGGCAGGTTTTCGCCGCCCCCGCGCAGGCGCCGGCAGATGGAAAGCCCGTCTTCCCCCGGCAGCATGAGGTCGAGGATCATCAGGTCGTAGCGCTCGCGCGAGAGCTGGCGGTTCATCTCGGTAGCGTCGGAAACCGTGCGCACCGCGTAGCCTTGTTCCGACAAGTAGCGGTTCAGCAGATCGCGCAGGCGGGCGTCATCGTCCACCACGAGTACTTTGGTTTTGGTCTCAGCCATCGGCGTCCATCGGCGGCTATCCTGGTGTCCCGAGTCGCTAGTTTCTTGGTAGATCTGTCACCTTGCCAAAGTCGGTCGGATCTCTTGTTCAGCGCATTAGCGACTCGGTTTGAGGCGGTTGTCGCGGTTGCATATGACAACCTCCTAAGCAAACTGTCGGAAGCATAAGCCCGACAGGCTGCTGGGGCGCCGCGCATTCTTGTAAGAGTTTATTGCCTCTGCCCCCCGCGAAACAAATTGTTACAAAAAAGACCGGCTGCAGCATCCCGCTCCGTGTCTGAAATCAATACGATGGAGCATCATATGACGGCACCCAGCAATCAGATATTGGCGCTTCGGCTGCAATATGACAAATGCGGTAATCGGGGAACTGTTTCCCGCGCGGGCGCGGGCTCCCTGTCCACTATAATGTGTGAACGTAGGTAACGCAGGCCTCAAGGCGAAGAGATGAAACGGCTGGTCCTGATAATTGTCATGGCGGCGTCGACTGTGCCGCTCGTTGCTGAAGCCCGCGACCGGGGCTACGGCCCCGTCTCGCAGGCCCAGGGACAGCAAGCGAGGAAAGGCCCCGGCGATTTCCGGCGTGGCGGCCAGGATTTCCGTCGTGAGAGGGAGGTGCGCCCGCGTGACGAGCGCGAGCGCCAGTCGGGCCGCATGACCGAAGAAGAGCGGCGCGAGCTGCACCGCGACCTCGATCGTGCCAACCGCGAGATCTACCGGCCCAAGGGCCGCTGAGCCCCGGACCGCCTGTGTACCAACCTGCAAAGACCGTGATGCAAGGCCTGTCCTGAGCCAGTCGAAGGGACGCTAGGACGCAAAGGAAACCAAGACGGGAATGGAATGAATCCGGGCTGGTTTCAGTTTTTGAATACTTTGCGTCTTTGCGGCTTTGCGTCCATGGGATTGGCGTGGTTAGTCGCCGCTTCCTTCGTGCAGGCGGCCAGCGGCCCGCTCGGTTTCGACGACGCCCGCCACCTCCTCAATCGCACGAGCTTCGCCGCGAACCCGGAAGATATCAAATCCTTTGCGAAGCTGACACGCGCGCAGGCGGTGGAACAGCTGCTTGCAGGGACCCGCATTCCGGCCGTCACGTCCCCGCCTTCGTGGGCCAACGAGCCGTTCCAGTCGCCACGCCGCCTCCGGACGATGACCCCGGAAGAGCGCATGGCTGCCCAGCGCGAAATGCTTCAGCGGGCGTTCGAGCTGCAATCCTGGTGGCTCGCCGAAATGCTGGCGACGCCATCGCCGCTCACCGAGAGAATGACGCTGTTCTGGCACAATCATTTCGTCTCGAGCCAGCAAAAGGTGCGCTCGCCCCAGCTCATGTACGGCCAGAACGAGCTCTTCCGGCGGCACGCCTTGGGGAATTTCGGGGCGTTGCTCCACGCCGTCGCGCGCGATCCGGCGATGGTGATCTACCTCGACAGCGCATCCAACCGCAAGGGGCAGCCCAACGAGAATTTCGCGCGCGAGGTGATGGAGCTCTTCACTCTGGGCGAGGGTAACTACGAGGAGCGCGACATCAAGGAGGTGGCGCGCGCTTTTACGGGCTGGGGCATCAACCTCGAAACCGGGGAATTCCTGTTTCGCCAACCGGCGCACGACGACGGCGTCAAGACCGTGCTCGGCCGTACCGCCAATCTCGACGGCGACGCAGTGCTTGATATCCTGCTCGAGCAGCCGCAGACCGCAGAGTTCCTGGCGGGCAAGCTGTGGCGCGAATTCGTCTCTCCCCATCCGGATCCCGCCGAGGTCAAGCGCATCGCTCGCGTTTTCCGGGATTCCGGCTATGACATCCGGGCGGCGCTGCGCGCGATCCTTGTGTCAGATGCTTTCTACGCTACGCAATACCGTGCGACGCTGATCAAGTCCCCGCTCGATCTCGTGGTCGGGACCCTGCGGCAATTCAAGTTCAAGACGGGCGAAGTAATGCCGTTCGTCTTCACGGCCAACCAGCTCGGCCAGTCCCTGTTCGCTCCTCCCAACGTCAAAGGGTGGCCCGGCGGTGAAGCATGGATCAACGCGACCCGCCTGCTCGCGCGCAAGGCCTTTCTCGAGCGGATATTTCGCGTAGAGGAATTGCGGCCCATTCTCGCGGCTTCGATGGCAGGCGGCATGGATCCGGATCGGCCGGCGGGCGCGGCGCGCCTCGCCGAGGGGCGGGAGCGTTACGCGCGCGCAATGATGGACGTACAGTTCGAGAGCGGCCGCTGGCTCGCGCAGTTCACGGCCGGCGATGCGACTGAGGTCGAGCGCGTGCTGCTCGCTGCGGCGCCCGCCAGCCCGCCGGCGCCGGGCCTGCGGGGCATGGAGCTGATACGGCATCTCACGCAGGATCCGGTGTATCAGTTGAAGTAGGGATGAGGGATGAAGGATGAAGGAACAACAGAACGGCTGGGTCATCCTTCCGCCTTCATTCTTCATCCTTGGTAAATGCGGAGCGATGTATGAATCGACGTAAGTTCTTGAATGCCTTGGGCGCCGCTTCGGTGTCTGTATTCACGCCTGGCTCCGCATTTGCGCAGCGCAGCCCGAGTGGCTACGCGAATCTCCTGGTGCTGGTGGAGTTGAAAGGAGGCAATGACGGGCTGAATACCGTGGTGCCCTACGCAGACGGCGACTACTACGCGTTGCGCCCGCGCCTCGCTCTCCCGCGCGAACAGGTCCTGCAACTCGATGCGCACACCGGCTTGCATCCCGCTCTCGAGCCGCTCATGTCCCTGTGGAAAAACCGGGAACTCGCGGTGGTACAGGGTGTGGGTTACCCCAGCGCCAACCTCTCGCATTTCCGCTCGATCGAGATCTGGGATACCGCTTCGAAAAGCAGCGAGTATCTGTCCGAAGGCTGGTTGGCACGGGCTTTTGCCGCCGCGCCCACGCCACGGTCATTCGCTGCCGATGCTGTGATCGTGGGCGGGGCGGAAATGGGCCCCTTTGCCGGCGGCACGCGCGCGATCGCGCTCACCGACACCGCACAGTTCCTGCGCCAGGCGCGGCTCGCCGCGCCCGCAGGCCAGGGACGCAACGCCGCGCTCACACACATACTCAGGGTCGAGCAGGACATCGTGCGGGCCGCAGCCAATTTGAGCGACGAGCACGTTTTCTCCACCGAATTCCCGCGCACGCCGTTCGGCAACGCCACCCGCACGGCGGCGCAGGTCATAGCCAATGAAGCGGGGGTCGCCGCGGTGAAGCTTGCGCTCAACGGCTTTGATACGCACAGCAATCAACCCGCTACGCACGCGCGTCTGCTCAAGGATCTCGCCGACGGCCTTACCGCGCTTCGGGCAGCACTCACCGAGCTCGGGAGATGGAATTCGACGCTCTTGATGACTTACGCCGAATTCGGCCGGCGGCCGCGCGAAAATCTTTCCAACGGCACCGACCACGGGACGGCGAATGCCCACTTTCTGCTGGGGGGTCGAGTGAAAGGCGGCCTTTTCGGTTCCCCACCCGGGTTGAGCCGTCTCGACGGCAGCGGCAACCTCCCGTTTACGGTGGATTTTCGGGATGTCTATGCCACCGTGCTGGAAGGCTGGTGGGGGGTGGACTCGAGGCGTGCCCTAAATGGCCGGTTCCGCCCCTTGGATCTGCTGAAAACCTGACTTTCCAGAGCATCCTGGGCGTCCCCGCGGGGACGTCCAGTGCTTGACGGCGTCATTGGCGCAGCTTGCGGCCTGCTGGCACGACGATGCCCGGCCCTGTTTTTTCTCGCAATACTGCGTTCCCAAGGCTAAAATTGGCCCCCACTATCTTCGCGTTGGGATGATGAGGCGCGGACGATTGGAGGAAGCGGAGATAGGGGACTGAATAATAAAGGAAATCAGGAAAATCACCCATGATTGCGACGCGCATACGCCAAAAAGACGGCATTTTCTATTTCGTGAGCTATTCAGCGGCGGATGTGCTCAACAAGGTCCGTTTCATCAGCCGCTTTTACGGGGAGGGGGAGCAGATCGCCCCGCATACCATCCCCCAGCACGATGAAATCGCGCAGTTCATCTCGCGTATCGAGCGCACTGATGAAGCGTTCCAGCGCCAGCTTTCACGGGCCAAGGTGCGGGCGCTCAAGAATTTCTACGAGATGGCGCAGGGGCAGCCGCCCATACCCGGAACGGTGCTGCTGTTCACCGCCGACCGGCTTCAATTCCGGACAGATGGATCCCACGACGACATCGGCAACCTGCAAGACCCCAGCTCGAAATATCTCATCATCGACGGCCAGCATCGCCTCGCAGCCCTGCATTTCTACCTGAAGGAGCGTCCCGCAGAAGGCAAGAACATCCAGGTGCCTTGCATCGTCTTCGACGGTCGCAGCGAGGACTTTGCGGCGGAAATGTTCGTGATCATCAATTCCACGCCCACCCGCATCAACAAGAGCCATCTCGTGGACCTGTACGAGCGCGTATCCTGGGCCGATCCCGACCGGCGTTTTGCCGCGCGCATGGTGGAGGACCTGTATAGCGAGGGCGACAGCCCGCTACGCTACCGCATCAACCGCCTGGGCGGGCGCAGCCAGCAGGACAAGTGGATATTGCAGGCGGAGCTTTTCAACGAGTTGCACCGCTGGGTGAGCGGCGACTGGAAGAAGATCCGGCAGGCGAGCAATACCTATCGCGAGGAGGAGCGCTACTACGGTATCGTGCGTGATTTCTTCAAGGCGGCTCAGCGCGTGTGGGGCGACGCCTGGGGCCACGATGGTTACATGGTGACCAAGCCCGTCACGATCAAGGCGATGGTGCGTGTATGCGCCGATCTTGCGCGCACCGATGCCGAGCCCGCCGATGGCCGCGTGAATCGCTGGGAACAGCGTCTGACCCCCTGGAAGGAGCACGTGCGCGATTTCAGATCCGAAGGCTTCTACGAGCGCTTCCCCGCGAAAGGCCAGATCGAACGCGTCGCACGCATACACCGCGACCTCGCGAAAATCGCGCACATCGAAACCCGCGCCAAGAGCCGCGACCAGTAAATACGTCCCAGATACTGCGTCCCAGATAAGGCGTGTCATAGAGCGTGTAACAGCGACGTTTTACCTGGGACGTTTCATCTGAGACGCTTCATCTGAGACGCCTTACCTGAGATGTCTCCCGTCATTTCGCCGCTGTGACCATGATCTCGACGCGGGTGTCGGGGGTGCCGAGCCGGGCCTCGACGCAAGCGCGCACCGGCTTGTTATCGGGATCCACCCACGCTTTCCACGCCGCGTCCATCTGCTCCTTCTCGCGAATATCGGTGAGCCACACGTTGGCCCACAGCAGCTTGGACTTGCTCGTGCCGGCCGCCGCCAGCAGGCTGTCGATCTTTTTGAGCACTTCCTCGCTCTGCTCCTTGCACGACGCATTCCTGTTATCGGCGGTCGTGCCGGCAACGAACACCAGCCCGTTGTACTCGACTGCGCGTGACAGGACCGGGCCGGTCTGATGGCGCTTGATGCCGTTACTCATCTTCACCTCCTGGTTATGAGCGGACGCAACGCCATCGGGCGCCGCGACGCGCGGATTGTCGCCCCGCCAGCGCGCGTTGGCAACGCCGGGGCAATTCGAAGCCGTATCCCATTCCCCTAACGTTCCCCTAATATTGGCGGAAGCAGGACCGAGCCAGGTGGAAAGGAGTATGGTGCGCGGACACTGTCCGCGTTTATTGGCGGCTGCGTGCCAAACATTCTGAACGCGTTTCGTCCAAATTTCGCGATAGGAGCAACCCGATGTCCATTCCGCCGCCGCTGCCGAGGCCGCTGCCGCTTCAAGGCATACGCGTCGTCGAGTTCGTGCACGTAGTGATGGGCCCCACCTGCGGCCTCGTGCTGGCCGACCTTGGCGCGGAGGTTATCAAGGTCGAGCCGCTCGACGGCGATCACACACGCAAGCTCACCGCGTCGGGCGCGGGGTTTTTCCCCACCTTCAATCGCAACAAGAAAAGCATCGCCGTCGATCTGAAATCGAAAGCCGGCCGCGATGTGGTGCTGAAGCTCGTCAAGAGCGCCGAAGTGCTGACCGAGAACTTCAGGCCCGGCGCCATGGACAAGCTCGGCTTCGGCTATGACGCGCTGAAAGAAGTGAAGCCGGATCTGATCTATTGCTCGCTCAAGGGATTCCTCGCCGGGCCCTACGAACACCGCGCGGGGCTCGATGAGACGGCGCAGATGATGGGCGGGCTCGCCTACATGACCGGCCCGAGGGGCCGGCCGCTGCGCGCGGGCGCCTCGGTGAACGACATCATGGGCGGCATGTTTGCAGCGATCGCCATCCTCGCCGCGGTGGTGGAGCGTAAGACCACCGGCCGCGGTCAGTACGTGAAGAGCGCGTTGTTCGAGAATTGTGCGTTCCTCGTCGCGCAGCACATGACCGAAGGATTCATGACCGGCAAGCCGGTAGTGCCGATGCCCGATCGCATTCGCGCGTGGGCGGTCTACGACACGTTCCAGACGAGCGACGGAGAGATGGTGTTCGTCGGCGTCGTCACCGATACGCAATGGAAGGTGTTCTGCGAAGCGTTCGGGCTCGACGATCTCCTCGCCGACCCGGCCCTTAAAACCAATCCGCAGCGCGTGGAGGAACGGCCGCGCATCATTCCGCTCGTGACCGCGCTGTTTGCCGGGATGACCAAGCCTGAGCTGCTCGCGAAGTGCGAGGAGCTCGGCCTGCCGTTCGCGCCGATCACGAAACCGGAAGACCTGTTCGACGATCCGCATCTCAACGCATCCGGGGGACTCACTGAGATCACGCTGATGAACGGCACCCGGACGCGGGTGCCGGTCCTGCCGATCGAGATGGACGGCCGCCGTTTCGGTACTCGCCTCGATCTGCCCAGGGTCGGCGAGCACACGCGCGGGGTGCTGGCGGATCTGGGCTACGACCGCGACAGCATCGCCGCCCTCGTCGCGCAAAAAGTCGTCGCAGGCTGATCGCCACACTCGGTACGCCGATAAACGGGCTGGGCGGGGCGCGTCCCTCGAGCGGCGAATTTGATCAGAAATCCATCAGCCCGCATGCTCCGGCGCCAATTCGTAGTGGCTCCGCCTGAAAACCGCACAGCGGTCTTACCTACGAGACATGCGGGCTAAAGGGTGCCGTAAAGCGCGAAGTGCCAGACAAAGTAGGCGCCTGAGGCCATTATCGTGTAAAGAACGATCGTCGGCGCCAATCTATTGTGCCCGCGGGTCGCGTGGTCGTGGCGCCACCATTTCGCGAGAATAAACGCGCCGGCAGCTACGAATATCACGATCAGCGGGTACTTCATCGTGTAATCCCAAACGTTGCCGAAGCCCTTCTCGATCCATCCGCCGTCGCGGAACAGGTTATAGGCGACTCCCGCGAGGCCCGTCAGGACGAGCAGCATCACGACGATCGATTCCAGATATATGAGAGTCTCCCTCATCTCGTCGATCTCCCGTGCGGGGGGCTCGGAACGGCTGTGTCTAAGCTATTGTAGCAGCGCCGATCCGTGCGCTGTGGCTCCTTCTACAGGGCATCGCAAACCGCGCCGGTGACGATTTCCGTGGTGGCCTCGCCGCCCAGGTCGGGGTCTGGATGCGCTTGCGCCAGAACGCCCAGTGCCTACGGTCGGCTAAAATCCACTCCCTGTGAAGATCCTGGCTCTCGACACCTCCACCGATTACTGCTCGGTCGCGCTGTGGCGCGACGGCGAGATCGATGCGCGGGAAATTCTCGCCGGCCGGCGGCATTCCGAGCTGGTGCTCGACATGGTGGACGCGCTGCTGCGGCGGCACGACCTGCGCCCGCGCGACCTCGACGGCATCGCGTTCGGTGCGGGGCCCGGGTCTTTCACGGGTCTCAGAATCGCGTGTGGCGTCACGCAGGGGTTGGCGTTCGGCGCGGAGCTTCCGGTGGTGGGAGTGAGCACGCTGCTGGCTGTGGCCGAAAGCGCGCGAGCCGGGCGTGCCGTGTGCTGCCTCGATGCGCGGATGCAACAGGTCTACCATGCGGCTTACGTGAGGAACGGCGCTCGCTGGGACACGGTGCATGCGCCTGGCCTTTTCGCCCCGGGGGAAACGCCGCTGCCACCGGGCAACTGCTGGACCGGCTGCGGCAGTGGCTTCAGGGCGTACCGCGAAGGCCTGGCGCAGCGCTATGCGGAGCGCCTGTCGGCTATCATGCCGGACGTGTATCCGCATGCGAGAGACATTGTGCGGCTTGCCGTCCCTGAGTTCGAGGAGGGCAAGGCGAGGTCCGCGGAGCAGGCCGTCCCGGTCTATATCCGCGACAAAGTCGCGTTGAGGAGCGACGAGCGATGAGCGCCCGTCTGGACACCTTGCCACGGTATCGCCGCATGACGGCGCACGATCTCGACGCCGTCGTCATGATCGAGCAGGCGGTGTATCCCCACCCCTGGACCCGCGGCAACTTCAGCGATTCGCTAACAGCGGGCTATCAGTGCTGGATCGTGGAATGCGGCGGCGAGATCGCCGGTTACACCGTAGTGGCGATCGCCGCCGAAGAGGCGCACCTGCTCAATCTCAGCGTTGCCGGCCCGTGGCAGCGTCAGGGCGTGGGCCGCGAATTGCTCGCCTTCGCGCTCAAGCTCGCGCGCGACTATTCAGCCGGCAGGATACTGCTCGAAGTACGGCCGTCGAACGTTGCCGCGCGCTCTCTCTATGCGACTGCAGGCTTCGCCGAGATTGGCGGGCGCCGCGGCTATTACCCGGCGGGAGAGGCGCGCGAGGACGCCATCCTCCTCGAGCTCAGGCTCGAAAAGAGTGACTCGTGACTGGTGACTCGTTACTCGACTGACGTGAAGAACCGACGCGACGAGATGCTGGAGGAAATGGGGCTGACGCCGGTCTGGCAGTTACGGGAGTCGACGGCTGTGCCGGGCGTGGGGGAAACAGTCATAGCCGAGCCGCCCGCGGCGAGCCAGCCATCAGCTATCACGACTCCCCAGGCACGAGTCACGAGTCACGAGTCACCCCTCCCCGGGGGCGACCACCGCCGTTCGCAGATCATGTCCATGGACTGGGCGGTGCTCGAAGGCGCGGGTAGCGGGCTGCAAGGACTGTCCCCTGCACCAGAAGCGTACGAAGACCGTGTTTGGTGTCGGCGACGAAAACGCGGACTGGCTGTTCGTCGGCGAAGGTCCGGGCGCCGAGGAAGACGCGAAGGGCGAACCGTTCGTCGGGCAGGCGGGCCGTTTGCTCGATAGCATGCTGGCCGCTATCAAGCTCAAGCGGGGCGCGAACGCCTATATCGCGAATGTCGTCAAATGCCGGCCTCCGGGAAACCGCAATCCCGAGCCCGGAGAAGCCCAAGCGTGCGAGCCATATCTGCACCGCCAGATCGAGCTGATCCGGCCGAAGCTTATCGTCGCGCTGGGCAAGGTCGCGGCGCAGAACCTGCTCGCCACCGACGCCAGCATCGCAAGCCTGCGCGGCCGGCTTCATCAGTACCGCGGCATAGCGCTGATCGTCACCTACCATCCGGCATACCTGCTGCGAAGCCTCCCCGAGAAAGCAAAGGCCTGGGAGGATTTATGCTTTGCGGTCAGCGCCATGCGGGACTTGCAAAGCGGGGCGGCCGCCCATACTTGAGGAGAGCGTGACTGGTACGGCGTGACCGGTAGTGCGTGACCGATAGGGCGTGACGGATAGTGCGGTTCGCAAAGCCTGATAGGGCCCACGGTTTACCAGTCACGAATTACCGGTCACGATTCATTGGTCACGTTCCACCAGTCAATGTCTTGAGGGAGAACAACCATGGGTAAGCGACTTCTTGCAATCGCCGCGGCAGTGATTACGCTGTTGCTCTCGGGTTGCGGCTATAACACGCTCCAGCAGAAGGACGAGCAGATCAAGGCGGGGTGGGCCGAAGTGGTGAACCAGTACCAGCGCCGGGCCGATCTCATTCCCAATCTCGTCGAAACGGTAAAGGCATTCGCGAGCCAGGAGCAGCAGGTGCTGCTCGGCGTCACCCAGGCGCGGGCCAAAGTCGGCTCTATCCAGGCGACGCCCGAGCTCATCAACGATCCGGTGGCATTTGCCAGGTTCCAGCAAGCACAGGGCGAGCTTTCATCGGCGCTGTCCCGGCTGTTGGTCGTGGCGGAAAACTACCCGCAGCTCAAATCCGATGCCAATTTCCGCGAGCTGCAGGCGCAGCTCGAAGGCACCGAAAACCGCATAGCGGTGGCGCGCAACCGCTACATCCAGGCGGTTCAGGAATACAACGTTATCGTGCGGCAATTCCCGAGCAATCTCACGGCGATGCTATTCGGCTTCAAGGAGAAGCCGCAATTCACCGTCGAGGACGAGAAGGCGATCAGCAAGGCGCCGAAAGTCGATTTCGGCAAGCCCGCGGCACCGGCTCCGGTCCCTGCAAAGTAGCTAGAACCTATCTCAAGAACGAAATGCAGGGCTTAGCCACAGATACACACAGATAAACACGGATAATTCAAACCTGAAATTCAAGATCATTTCAGCCACGGAAACACACGGAAGCACACAGAAACTACAAGAAGCGAAAACAACCAACTAGCGAATAGAATCATTTCAGGTCTTCCGTTCTGTCCGTGTTTTCCGTGTGCTTCCGTGATTAATTTTGCCTTTGGTTTCATCTGTGTTTATCTGTGGCTCAAATGGGGTTTTTGAAATCGCTTCTACCATGATCGAGAGAACGCTGCCGCGAGCGCTGCTCGCGGCAGCGTTATTATTTCTGACGCAGCTGGTTGCGTCAGAAATACCGGTGCCGCCGCTCAAGTCGCGCGTCACCGACCTCACCAACACGCTCACCGCGGATCAGCGCGCCGCGCTCGAAGCCAAGCTCGCGACCTTCGAGATTCGCAAGGGAAGCCAGGTCGCGGTGCTGATGGTGCCAACGACTCAGCCCGAGGCGATAGAGCAGTATTCCATCCGCGTGGTCGACCAGTGGAAGCTCGGCCGCAAGCGCGTGGACGACGGCGTGTTCCTCATCGTCGCCAAGAACGACCGCAAGGTCCGCATCGAGGTCGGGCGCGGGCTCGAGGGTGCCCTACCGGATGCGATAGCCAAACGCATCATCGATGAGGTCATCACGCCGCGCTTCAGGGAGAACGACTTCTACGGCGGCATTACGGCCGGCGTGGACCGCATCCTGCGCGTCATCGAGGGCGAGCCGCTGCCGCCGCCGAAGGCTCCAGCGCAAAAGGCGCCGGGCGGAGGTCCCGGCTGGTTCGAGCTCCTCTTCATCGGGATCATACTGGCGACGGTTGTCGGCGGATTCCTGCGCGCGCTCTTTGGTCGCTTTCTCGGTGCCGGAATAGTTGGCGCGGCGGCCGGCGCGCTCGGTTACGTTCTGGTCGGCCTGGGCGCGGCAGTCACCATCGCGATCATCGCCTTCCTGGTCAGTCTATTTACCGGCGCACTCGGGCGTGGAAGCGTTGGCCGGAGCGGCTGGTATCCGGGCGGCGGTTGGGGCTCCGGTGGCGGCGGATTCGGCGGAGGCGGCGGCGGATTCAGCGGCGGCGGCGGTGGTTTTAGTGGCGGTGGCGCCTCAGGCAGCTGGTGAAGCGATGAGTCTCAACCGCATAGCCAGACACATGTTGCTCCCCGACTGGATCGCCCGGCGCGCGTTTCCGGCCGCGACGCTGGATCGCATCGAGGCTGCGATCCGGGAGTCCGAGAAGTCTCATGACGGCGAACTGCGCTTCGCTGCGGAGGCCGGACTGGATCTGCTGCCTCTCGTGAGAGGCTTGACCCCGCGCCAGCGCGCCGTCGATGTATTCTCGCAGCTACGGGTATGGGATACCGAGCACAACAGCGGCGTGCTGATCTACGTGCAGCTGGTGGATCGCGACATCGAGATCGTCGCCGACCGCGGCATCAATGCCAGGGTGAAACAGAACGAGTGGGACGCCGTTTGTCGGCGCATGGAACTGGCGTTTCGCGCCGGTCAGTTCGAGGTGGGCATATTGGAGGGAATCCGGGAAATCACCGCGTTGCTTGCCCGGCACTTTCCCCCGCGCGACTCCAATCCCGATGAATTGCCCGACAAGCCGGTGGTGCTTTAGACAGGATGCGCGATGCATGATGCGGGATAGGAAGAAATTGAGGTAAACGGGACGCAATTCACGCTGTGGACCCGTTCTTGATCTCGTATCCCGCACCTCGTATCCCGTATCCCGAATTGAGCGGGAACTTGTCTACCGCCGTAACTGTATTAATATGAGATGGTAACCGGGGTTGGCGATTGAACAGGTTCGTTGCAAAAAGCGTGTTTTTTGACTTTGTTGATCTTGTTGCCGGGTTTCTTGGCGCTTTTGGCGTCTGGGCGGCTGATTCGAGGACTCAATGAAAACAGCAGTAACTCGCTTGCGTGGGGTTGAACGCGACATCGTCCAGGCGCCTCAGCCGGACGATATCGCGCCGTACTACGAGCCGCAGGGCAACGAAATAGCGGTATTCGAGGCCGCGTACAAGAAACGCCTGCCGGTGATGCTCAAAGGGCCGACCGGCTGCGGCAAGACGCGCTTTCTCGAGTACATGGCGTTTCAGTTGAAGCGTCCCCTGGTCACGGTCTCGTGCCATGAGGACCTCACCAGCTCGGATCTCGTGGGGCGTTTCCTGCTGGAAGGCAGCGAAACCGTATGGCAGGACGGTCCGCTCACGCGCGCGGTGAAGGCCGGTGCCATCTGCTATCTCGACGAGATCGTGGAAGCACGCACCGATTCAACAGTGGTGATCCATTCGCTTACCGACCACCGGCGCCGTCTCACGATCGAAAAGAAGGGCCAGGAGATCGAGGCGCACGACGAATTCATGCTGGTGATCTCGTACAATCCGGGTTATCAGACCGTGCTGAAAGACCTCAAGCCTTCGACCAAGCAGCGCTTCATCGCCCTGCACTTCGACTTTCCGCCCGAGGACATCGAGCGCAAGATTGTGCTCAACGAGGTACCGGGAGTCGGGCCCGAGACCGTGCATCAGCTGGTCGCCGCCGGCCGGAAGGCCCGCCTGCTGAAGGACCACGGCCTCGAGGAGGCGAGCTCGACGCGCGCGCTGGTCTACGCCGCCAACATGATCAACGCGGGGCTCGATCCGATTGCCGCGTGCCAGGTGGCGATGATCAATCCCATCACCGACGATCCGGAGCTCGCCGAGGCGCTGATGGAAGTCGTGCAGGCGCACTTCGGCTCGTAAGGAGACATTTCAGCCACGGAATCTCCCGTGTGTTTCCGTGGCTGAATTCCGTTCTTGAATCCTGACATGGATCCCATTTCCTCCAAGCAGGCCGCGATCGACGAGCTGCTGCTCAATCTGCGCGACACCAGCCTGGCCGCGCACCGCGAAATCGAGCAGGTGCTGCCCGCCATCCAGCCGCATGGCGAGGATGCAACCCTCGCTTGGGTCATGGCTTGCAAGCGGCTCCACGACTACGACCGCGACGGCGGAAAGGCTTTCATCCGCGGCAGCCGCGAAGCGGAAAAAGTATCCGAAACCATACTGCCGTGGACCGACCAGGCGCTGCAGTTTCTGCGCTGGCGCAACGGATGGCGGGCGCTCGAGGGGTTCATGCTGAATCTCCCGCGGGCCTACGGCTCGCTGGGCCACGCCGGGCAGCGGCGCTGGGCTGAAATCGGGTTCGTGTGGTGCGGCCGCCAGATCGACAGCGGATGCGCCTATTTCACGACGCCGGTGGTGGATCTTTCGGGCCGGCAGGGTATCACCGGCATCGAGCAGCTGACGCAGCCGGCAGAGGAGCTGTTCGAATCGCGCAAGCTCCTGCTCGCGACCTATCTCGCGGGCGCTGTGCGCGTGAGAAACCTGCTCGGCCCGCGGGCGATCCTGCCGTGGGCGCTGCGCGGCGCCGACATCATGCAGTCGGGACGCGCGCGCGGCGAAGCCTACTTCCGGCTGGAGTCGGAAGAGAGCCTGGCGCTGCTGCTGGAGCACCTGCCCGGCTTCCGGCTGGGAGAGCGCAACCGCCTGCTTTCCATGCTGCTCGACGTGTGGTACGGCGCCGGTTTTGAATTGAAGGAAAGCAGCTGGTCGCCGGAAAAAGGCAGGCCGTTCGTCGAAACCGACGGGCGCAGCATGTACTTCCCGGCGGTGATGCAGAATCGCGACGAGGCCGTGCTTGCCATATTGCACGCGGCGGGCCACATGCGCTTCGGCACTTTCGACCGTCTTGCGATGAAGGAGCTCTTCGGAGAGGCGGGCGTCGAGTTTCCGGAATCGGGTGCCGTATCGTGGGCGCCGCTCTTTGCGAGCTACGGTGACGATGCACTGCGGTTCCAGCTGATCTTCGATCTGTGCGAGGACCTGCGGGTGGATTACCGCATCCAGCAGCTCGTGCCGAACTACCTGCAGCGGCTTGCATCGACCGCGGGGCAGGGCGCCCGCCACCCCGAGACCGGCGTCTACTACGGGCTCGCGCTCGAAAGTGTAGAGGGGGCGCTGGCGGCCCTCGGTCATAACGGCGGCAACGACGGTGTGCGGGACGAGCGTTTCGCACCCCTGCTCGAGCCCCGTGCGACGGTTGTAGACGCGTGGCGCATCGCCCGCACCATCTATCGCACGGACGAGCTGCCGCCAGTCATGGATCTCGAGGCATTCCACGCTGCCTATTTGCCCGGCCGCGGTCCGAACGCGACCCGGCTCGTGCATCCGCAGCAATCGCAGGAACAGCCGCAGCAGACGCAGTCCGGGGCGGAGGGCGAGCAGCAGCCGCAGGAGCAGGGCGAGGAGCAGGCCGAAGCGCCGCAGAATGCGGAAGCTGGCAACCAGCAGGACGGCGGGCAGAAGCAGGAGATCGCCGGCTTCGGCGACTCGAGCGGCGCCTCGACGCAGTTTTCCAATCGCTCCGACGCGAGGCGGCCCGGCAACGCGGGAAGCGACAAGGGCATACCGTACCCGGAGTGGGACTATCGAGAGTCGCGCTACAAGCGCAACTGGAGCTGGGTGCAGGAGAAAAAACTCGCGGAGTCGAACATCACCGAAACCAACCGGTTGATGAATCAATACGGGATGGCGTTGAAGCGCCTGAAGAAGGCGATCCAAGCGCAAAAGCCGACGCGGCTCGCGCCTCGCCTGCGGCAACTCGACGGCGAGGACATGGATTTGAACGCGGTTGTGAGCTACATCGTCGAGAAGCAGGCGGGCTATTCCCCCAAGCCCGCCATCTACCGCCGCCGCGAGATGCGACAGCGCGAGATCGCGGTGACGCTGCTCGCCGACATGTCGACCTCGATCATGCAGCATCTGCCGGAGGGCGGCGGCCGGCTCGTCGACCGCGTGCGCGCCGGCGTCCTGCTGTTCGCTGAAAGCATGGAAGAGGTCGGGGACGCCTACTCCATCGCGGGCTTCTGCTCGAAGTACCGCGACAACGTGAGCTATTACACCGTCAAGGATTTCGATGAGCCGATGACGCAGGAGATCCGCAGCCAGATCGGCGGCATGTCGGGGCGGCTCGCCACGCGCATGGGTGCGGCGATTCGGCATGCGACGGCGTCTTTCGAGCGGGTGGAGAGCCGGCGCCGTCTCCTGCTGATCCTTTCCGATGGCCGGCCCGAGGACTACGACGACGGCGGCGACCGGCGCTACCTCCACGAAGACACGCGCATGGCGGTGAAGGAAGCCGTCGCGAAAGGCGTGCATCCGTTCTGCATCACGGTGGACACGATGGCGAATCAGTACCTGCCGCAGATCTTCGGCCGCGGGCACTACCTCGTGCTCGATCACATCAACTCGCTGCCGAACAAGCTGCCGGAGATCTATTTCCGCCTGCGGCGGTAGAGAGAGTGTCGGGGGGCGAGTGCAGCCGGGCGTAACAGGTTACGGACCCCAGTCACCGCGCCGGTGAGCGCGATTCCATCGGCGGGTCAGACTCGATTCTTACGGTCATGTTTTCTTCCTGCAAGGAGGCGCAGCCATGCGCAGTAGAGAAAAATTTCTGTCCGCCGGCATTTCCGGAATTCTCGTCGCCGCAGTTGCAAGTTTCGCCTGGCTCACGACCGGAGGAGTGAGCGCGCAGACGCCGCCCGCATCGTGCGCCTGCAGCCGCGCGACGCCTATCATCGTCGCCGACGACGTGACCGCCGTGCCGGGCCAGTTGCAGCCCCGCTACGGCATCATCCACTGCCAGTGCGGCGCCGCCACGTGCGTGAGCCAGGTAGCCTATGGCTCGGTCGGGATACCGCAGCTCTATTGCGTGAAATGAGGACTGTGCCGATCCTATGCCCCCTCGCAAGCGGGGAAAGGGGATACCGGGTTCCGCCGGGATGACATGCTCACAGTTTCCTTTGGCGGTCTGTCCAGACTGCTAAGTCAGCATCCGCGACGCAATCGCTGCCGTATCATAGGAACCCTCCCTCCCGCCATCCGATCGGTGATCTCCCATGCCCAAACCATCCGTCCGGCGCCAGGACAAGTACGTTCCGCTTGCCAAAGAGCAGTTTCGGGAACGCTTCTACGCAAAGTTCTACGATCCGGCGTTCCAAAAGGTTCGCCCGGAGCTGGAAAAGGTTTTCGAGGTCGCCTGGGACGGCTATATCGGCTACCGCAAGTCGCCGCGGACCGAGCCGGCGGGAAAAGGCTTTGCGGACCCGAAGTACAAATTATCAGTCGAGTGGCGGGAAACGCGTGACAGGATCCAGGCTGCAGAAAAGCGGCAAAAGGATTCGGCATCACCCTCGCGCATCCTGGTCGTGAATGGGTCGACCCGCAGCGAGCATACCTGTCCGGGCGAGATTTCGAAGACCCGGCGGCTCGCGCAGCATGCCCAGAAGACCATAGAATCGCTGCGCGGCTACGAGGTGGATTTCCTCGATATTGCGACGCTCGCCGACGAGCCCTGGAAGGTAATCCATCCGTGCAAGGCGTGCGTGTCCACGTCTCAACCGCTCTGCCACTGGCCGTGCAGCTGCTATCCGAATCACGCGCTGGGCCAGACCAACGACTGGATGGCCGAGATCTACGAGCGCTGGGTGGCGGCGCACGGCATCTTCATCCTGTGTCCCGTTCACTGGTATCAGGCCCCCGCGAGCCTGAAGCTCATGATAGATCGGCTGGTCTGCGCCGACGGCGGCAATCCCGACCCGACGTCCACGCACGGCAAGGACCCGGCGATGGCGAAGGAACTGGAGCTGAAAGGGTGGAGCTACCCCAAGCATCTCGCGGGCCGCGCGTTCGCGATCGTGGCCCACGGCGACGCCGCTGGACCGGAGAACCTCCGGCGCATGCTCACCGACTGGCTGACCGACATGGAAATGATCCCGGCCGGCCCGACCGCTCTGATGGATAGCTGGATCGGCTGGTACCAGCCGTATGCAACCAGCCACGAGGATCTCGACAAGGACAAGGATGTGTTTGCGGAGGTGAACAACGCGTCGCTCGCGCTCGCCAACATGGTGCAGCAGATCCGCACCGGGCAGTACCATGCGCCGGACGAGGAGCTGCACAATCCGCGAGAGAAGTGACCGGCCAGGGAACGAGGCCGGTCATCCCGGCGAAGGCCGGGATCCGGCGGCCTAACCTAGCTTCTACACATGACATCGAGCCACGTCCGGGCAGCGCAGCCTGCGGACATTCCACTGCTCGTCGCACTGACGAACCAGTTCTACGCGGAATCGGGGCTGACACTTCCCGCTGCGCCGGCGATGCACACCTTTGGCCAGCTGCTGAGCGAGCCCGAACGCGGCCGTGTATGGGTCCTGGAGTGGGACGCGCAGCCAGTTGGCTACATCGTACTGACGGTCTGCTTCAGCATGGAGTATGGCGGCCTGCGGGGCTTTGTGGACGATCTGTTTGTTCAACCACCATACCGTGGCCGGGGGCTAGGCACAGCCGCCCTGGCAGAGGTCCATCGCTTCTGTACGGCTCGGAGCGTCCGGGCGCTTTTCGTGGAAACCGACCCCACCAATGAGACTGCACAGCAGTTCTACCGCCGGCGGGGCTTCGGAGCGGACGGGCGCCTGCTGCTGGCGCTTCCGCTTGCGCCTCCACTCCGCGCCAGCTGATGTGGGAGTGACCAGTCGCCAGTCACGCCCTATCAGGCCCGCACTTCCAGCTAGTGATACCCATCCGAAGGAATGCTCGGCAGCGGGCCGCTGCGCAGGTTGTTCAGGTGCCGCTGGCGTACCAGCGCCATGGTGATGGCGACGAGCACCCCGAACAGCACGATCACCGTGTAGATGGAAAGATTGAGCGAGATGAGGAGCGCATAGACACCGAGCATCACCAGGATGCTCAAGTTCTCGTTGAAATTCTGCACGGCGATCGAATGTCCGGCTCCCATCAGGATGTGTCCGCGGTGCTGCAGGAGCGCGTTCATGGGCACGACGAAAAAACCGGCGAGGGCACCGATCAGCACCATGAGCGGTATGGCGACAGTGACGTTCCGCGCGAAGACCATCGCGATCACAATCAACCCCATCAAGATGCCCACCGGCACGACGCTGACGGCGCGGTTGAGAGGGATGAACTTTGCCGCGATCACCGCCCCGAACGCTATGCCTACTGCGCAGATGCCCTGCAGCACCGTCGCCTGGGAGAGCGTGTAACCGAGCGCGGTCTCCGCCCACTTCAACACGATGAACTGGAGGGTCGCCCCCGCGCCCCAGAACAGCGTCGTCGTGGCGAGCGAGATCTGCCCCAGCTTGTCCTGCCATAGCAGTCGCACGCAATGCGCGAACTCACGGATCAGAAACACCGGATTCGTGCTGGGCGGCCGGTGATCCACGCCGGTGCGGGGTATGTAGAGATTGAAAATGGCCGCGATCGCGTAGAAAGCGACGATCAGCATGATGGCGATCTCGGGCGCAGTATCGAAGCCGGTTTCGATGCGGGGGATGTCGATGCTGAGCAAGTTCCCGGAGACCGTTTCGCTCACCAGCACTCCGCCGAGCAGGGTGCCGAGAATGATCGAGGCGACCGTCAGCCCTTCGATCCAGCCGTTGGCGATGACGAGCTTATGATGCGGCAGGTATTCGGTCAGGATGCCGTACTTGGCCGGAGAGTAGGCCGCCGCGCCGAAACCCACCACGGCATAGGCGAGCAACGGGTGCATCCCGAACAGCATCAACAGGCAGCCCGCGATCTTGATCAGGTTTGCGATAAACATCACCCTGCCCTTCGGCATCGCGTCGGCGAAGGCGCCGACGAACGGCGCGAGCATCACGTAGGACACCGTGAAGAACAGCTTGAGCATCGGGCTGAACCATTCTGGCGAATGCATCAACATCAGCGAAGCAATTGCGGCGACGAGCAGCGCGTTGTCGGCGAGCGACGAGAAGAACTGCGCCGCCATGATGATGTAAAAGCCGAACGGCATGGACTACGAGGCGAGCTAGTTGCGCGTCCAGGCGGAAGGCGGAAGGCGGGAGGCGGAAGGCTCGACGCACCTTGGTGGAGCTGGGCTACCGGCGTGCTTCATCCCGCTTTCTTCCTTCCTGATCTTTGCTTATGCGTTCTCGTTGTATACCACAAATCATTGAGTTGCGGCCCTATCCCGAGCGGTGCGCGGCGCGCTTGCGGATGGGATATTGGCGCCAAATATGGTTGAATACACTCGACCGTGAAAGACGCCGGCTCGAAGCTGGAAGAGCAGAAGCTGCTCGAAATATTCGAGCGGCTGGCGCCTGCGCAGCAGGAGACGTTGATCTCGTTCGCCGAGTTTCTGACCGAGCGCAGCGATGAGCAGGGCGCTGGGGCGGCGTCGAGCGGCGAGGTTGTCCCCATCACGCGACCTCCCGGGGAAACGGTCACGATGGCGATTCGCCGGCTGGTCATGACCTATCCCATGCTGGATCGACGCAAGCTGATGGCCGACGCTGCGCATTTCCTGGCGCAACACGCGCTCGAGGGGCGCGACGCGCGCGAGGTGATCGACGAGCTGGAAGGCGTCTTCAGGCGCCACTACCGGAAGCTGCGGGATGAGGAATGAGATGGATGTCGAGGAATGAGTGTCGACTGAAGAACCAAGAAAGTGACACGACTCTTCCAGTCGACACTCGACCCTCACCCGGTTAATGTTTATTGGACCGCGCGCAAGGGTGAGGAGAAACACACTCTTCGCAAGTGAGTTGGTGCCGGGCTCAATTTCTTGCGATCCTCCATCGTAGGGTGTCAGGAACCCTAAACTCTAAGGTTCCTGACACCCTCAGGCGTACGCTCGGTCAAGTCGCAATAACTATTTATAAATCGACCTCTTGTCACCTGTATCTCGTTACACCACCAATGCGCCCCACCCTTGCCACCATCGACGCCGCTGCGCTGAAGCACAACCTTGCGGTGGTTCGCCGCCATGCCCCGCGCTCGCGCGTACTGGCGGTGCTCAAAGCCAACGCATACGGCCACGGTCTCATGCGTGCGGCGCGCGCTTTTTCCGCAGCGGAAGGTTTCGGACTGGTCGAGCTCGATGCGGCGGTTCAATTGCGCGAATCGGGTTACCGGCAGCAGATCGTGCTGCTGGAGGGATATTTCGAGGCGGCCGAGTTGCCGGTGCTCGTGCGCCACAACATCGCCACGGTGGTGCACAGCCGCGACCAGATAGAGATGCTGAGCGACCTGCGGCCGGACGCCGCGCTCGATGTATATGTCAAGCTCAACACTGGAATGAACCGGCTGGGATTCGAGGCGGGTGCGCTGCCTGCCGCGGTAGCCGACCTGAAGCAACACCCGGCGGTGAAAAGCGTCACGCTGATGACGCATTTCGCCAGCGCCGATGAAACGCGTGGGGTCGAATGGCAGATGCAGGCTCTGGAGCGGGTCGCCGACGGTCTCTCCCTGCCGCGCAGCCTCGCCAATTCAGCCGCGATACTGCGTCATCCTGAAACGCACGCCGAGTGGGTGCGCCCCGGCATCATGCTCTATGGCTCATCCCCGTTCTCCGGTGAGGTCGGCGCGGATCTGGACCTCGAGCCGGCAATGACGCTCGAGAGCCGCGTGATTGCAATGCAGAACCTGAAACGCGGTGACACCGTGGGCTATGGCGGGCTGTTTACGGCGCAGGGCGAAACCCGGATCGGGATCGTGGCGTGCGGTTACGCAGATGGTTATCCGCGCCATGCGCCGACCGGCACACCCCTCATGGTCGAAGGGCGGACGACGCGTACCGTCGGCCGCGTTTCCATGGACATGCTGTGCGCTGATTTATCGGGGATTCCGCAAGCGCGGGTGGGGTCGCGGGTGGTGCTGTGGGGCGACGGCGTTGCGGTCGAGAGAGTCGCCCAGGCCGCAGGCACGGTCGGTTACCAGTTGCTGTGCGCGCTCGCGCCGCGTGTTCAAATTGTGGAAAAGTAGCGCTCCGGCCTAGCTGAAACCGAGCGCCGTGCAGTGTATCATCGTGACTTAGCCGCGCGCCGGGGGGCGCCGCAGTGAAACACAACCCGACCACCATCGAGAAATACGCCGTGGCGATTGCCGTAGTTGCGGCGGCGTTCGCGTTGCGTTATAGCCTCCACGGCAGCCTCGAGAACCGGATCCCCTTTGCCTTCTTCACGCTGGCCACGCTCATCGCGGCCTGGCACGGCGGGCTCGGGCCCGGATTGCTTGCTGCGGTGGCAGGATTGGTGCTCGCCGACTTGTTCTTTTTTCGGTCACACTCCGCGGACGGCGGTCTCGGCGAGACCGAGCGTATGGGCATTGCCATCTACGGCATGACGAACACGCTGATCGTAGTGCTGTTCTGGCACCTGCACACCAGGCTGCGCGATGCCGAGGACGCATTGAGGAAGCTGCGAGGCGGCCAGCCGGGTGACAGTAGCGGCCGGTCCGACTCGCGCGCCGGCGCGCCCGGAGAGGTACGTCCGCTCTGAGCTGTCACCCCGGCGTACGCCGGGGTCCAGGCCCCCACCGATCTCGAGTACGCGTAGCATGATGCACGCGCGTTGAATTCCTCATGGCGAAAGCAAAGACAGTCCACACCTGTACCGAATGCGGCGGCCAGGTTCTCCGCTGGCAGGGACAATGCCCCCATTGCCAGGCATGGAACACGCTGGTCGAGACCATAGCCGAAGCCGCACCGGCCGGCTCCAATCGTTACGCGCGCATCACTGATGCGGGCAAGCCGAGACGGCTTTCCGAAGTGGAGGCGCGCGAGGAGAGCCGCATCCGCAGCGGTGTCGAGGAGTTCGACCGGGTGCTCGGCGGCGGCCTCGTTCCCGGGGGCGTCGTGTTGATCGGCGGGGAGCCCGGCATCGGCAAGTCGACGCTGCTCCTGCAAGCGCTCGCCGAGGTCGGCAAATCGCGCCCGGTGCTCTACGTGAGCGGCGAGGAGTCACCCCAACAGATCGCATTGCGCGCGCGGCGCCTGGGCGTGGATGCGAGCAACGTCATCATCTTTCCGGACACCGATCTTTCGAGAATCGAGGCGGCGATCAAATCCGAGAAGCCGGAAGTCGCGGTAATCGATTCGATCCAGACCCTTTACTTCGGTGAACTGCAATCGGCGCCGGGGTCGGTGGCGCAAGTGCGCGAGTGCGCGGCGAGGCTGACCCGCATCGCCAAGACTACGGGCACCACGATGGTTTTCATCGGGCACGTTACCAAGGAAGGGACGCTTGCCGGGCCCAGAGTGCTCGAGCACATGGTGGACACCGTGCTCTATTTCGACGGCGATACTCATTCGCGCTTTCGCATGATCCGCGCTTTCAAGAACCGCTACGGTGCGGTCAACGAGCTGGGCGTCTTCGCAATGGAGGAAAAGGGCCTGAAGGGCGTGTCCAATCCCTCCGCGCTGTTCCTGTCGCAGCACGGCGCCGAGGTCGCGGGTTCCTGCGTAATGGTGACCCAGGAAGGCACGCGGCCCATGCTGGTGGAGATCCAGGCGCTGGTGGACGAAGCGCATGCGCCCAATCCTCGCCGGCTCACGGTGGGGTTGGAACAAAACCGGCTGGCGCTCCTGCTCGCGGTGCTGCACCGCCATGCCGGCATTGCGTGCTTCGACCAGGATGTTTTCGTCAATGCGGTCGGCGGAGTCCGAATCGTCGAACCGGCGGCGGACTTGGCGGTGCTGATGGCGGTCGTCTCCTCGCTCAAGAACCGACCGCTGCCGCCGAAGCTCGTCGTGTTCGGGGAAGTGGGCCTTGCCGGAGAAGCGCGGCCGGTGCAACGCGGTCAGGAGCGGCTGAGGGAAGCAGCCAAGCTGGGGTTCACGCACGCGCTGATCCCCCACGCCAATGTACCCAGGCAGGCGATCGCCGGCCTCACGGTTTTCGCCGTGCGACGCATCGAGGAGGCAGTCGCGCACTTTCGCGATGGGTTCCCGTCCTGAAGCGGAATTCAATGGGATCAGCTGACGCAGGCGTCGACGGACCCGGCGGCGCGCGCCTGAATTGTCACGCCATCACTGTCATGCAGGGCGTGGTTTTTGTCGTGTGCGTACTGACCTTTTGCCGCGGCATCATCGGCGAGCTGGGACGGTTGCTGAAGAAGGTGCTGTAGCGCGACCACAGTGTGGTCAGCCGTTACCCGGGCCGCTGCCGTGCGGTAAAATAGCAGTCCTTTCCGTTCAAAGTCAGAAACCTCCAATGAAGTGCCTGGTAACCGTCAAGCGCGTGATCGACCCCTATGTGAAAGTGCGGGTCAAGTCCGACGGCAGCGGTGTGGAAACCGCGAACGTCAAGATGGCGATGAATCCGTTTTGCGAGATCGCGGTCGAGCAGGCAGTGCGCATGAAGGAGGCGGGCGTCGTCACCGAAATCCTCGCGGTCTCGATCGGCGTGCCCGCAGTGCCAGGAAACGCTGCGCACCGCGATGGCGATGGGGGCCGACCGCGGCATACTGGTGGAGACCGACGCGGAAGTCCAGCCGCTCGCGGTGGCGAAGGTGCTGAAAGCCATCATCGCCAAAGAGCAGCCGAAGCTGGTGATCATGGGCAAGCAGGCGATCGACGACGACTCCAACCAGTCCGGTCAGATGCTCGCGGCGCTGCTCGACTGGCCGCAGGCTGCGTTCATTTCGAAGATCGCCATCAATGGAGATACGGCGGAGTGCGTGCGTGAGATCGACGGCGGGCTGGAAAAGCTCGCGCTCCGGCTGCCGGCAGTGGTGACCACCGATTTGAGACTGAACGAGCCGCGCTACGTCACGCTGCCCAATATCATGAAAGCGAAGAAGAAACCTCTCGAGGTGGTGAAGCCCGACGCGCTCGGGGTAGACGTTGCGCCGCGCCTGAAGACACTCAAGGTGGAAGAGCCATCCAAGCGTGGCGCCGGCGTGAAGGTCGCCGACGTGAAGGAGCTGCTTGCCAAGCTCAAGAGCGAGGCGAAGGTGATCTAGAACAAGTGACGAGTGACGGGTGACGGATTACTCACTACCCGCTGACTGTCGCGAAACCTGAAACGGATAAATGAATGGCAGTTTTGGTAGTAGCAGAGCACGATGGGAAGCAGTTGAAACCCGGTGTCACGAATGCGGTGACTGCCGCGGGCAAGATGGGCGGTGACATAACGGTGCTCGTCGTGGGGCATCAATGCGTTGCTGCGGCGCAGGCGGCGGCCAAAGTCGCGGGAGTGAAGAAAGTGCTCCATTGCGATGCGCCGCACTACGAAGGCTTCGTAGCGGAGAACCTCGCCGCGCTGATTGTGCCGCTCGCCAGCCAGTTCTCGCACATCGCCGCGGCGGCGACCGGCTTCGGCAAGAACTTCATGCCGCGTATCGCGGCGCTTCTCGACGTGCAGCAGATCTCCGACATCAGCGCCGTCGAATCGCCCGATACGTTTGTGCGGCCGATCTACGCGGGCAACGTGCTCGTCACGGTGCAGTCGAATGACAAGATCAAGGTGGTGACGGTGCGAGCGACGGCCTTCGATCCGGCAGGAGAAGCCGCGAGCCCGGCGCCCGTGGAGACGCTGGTCCCCGGCCCGGTGAGCGACCTCTCGAAATTCAGCGGCCAGGAGGTCACCAAATCCGAGCGGCCCGAGCTGACCGCCGCGCGCATCATCGTTTCCGGCGGCCGCGGCATGGGTAGCGCGGAGAACTTTCAGATCCTCGAAGCGCTCGCCGATAAGCTCGGCGCCGCGGTCGGAGCGTCGCGGGCCGCCGTGGACTCCGGATTCAAGCCGAACGACTACCAGGTCGGCCAGACCGGCAAGATCGTCGCGCCCGAGCTGTACATCGCGGTCGGCATCTCGGGAGCGATCCAGCACCTCGCCGGCATGAAGGACAGCAAGGTCATCGTCGCCATTAACAAGGACCCCGAAGCGCCGATCTTCGCGGTCGCCAACTACTGGCTGGTCGACGATCTCTTCAAGGCGGTGCCGGAGCTCACCAAGGAACTGTAAGCAGTGAGCGGTAGGCAGTAAGCAGAAAAATCTGCAGGTCTCTGCTCACTGCTCACCGCTTACCACTCACCGGGGTAATGCCATGTCTACGTATGCCGCGCCACTCAAAGACATGCAATTCGTGATCCGCGAGCTCGCCGGTCTTGGCGAGGTCGCTGCGCTCCCGGGTCATGGTGAGGTCAACGCCGAGCTCGCCGACGCCGTGCTGGGCGAAGCGGCGAAGTTCGCGCAGGAAGTGCTCGATCCGCTCAACCGGCCGGGCGATCAGCAAGGAAGCAGGCTCGCCGACGGGAAGGTCACCACCCCCAACGGGTTCAAGGAGGCATACCGCAAGTTCATCGAGGCGGGATGGAACGGTCTCGGCGGGCTGCCCGAGTACGGCGGGCAGGGGCTGCCGCACCTCATCGCGACACCGGTGCAGGAAATGTGGAACAGCGCGAACATGGCATTCTGCCTCGCACCCATGCTCACGTCGGGCGTGCTCGAGGCGCTCAAGGTACATGGCACTCCCGAGCAGCAGCGCATCTATGCGCCCAGGCTCACCACCGGCGAGTGGTGCGGCACCATGAACCTGACCGAGCCGCAGGCCGGGATCGGACCTTTCCGCCGTGCGCACGCGCGCCGTGACGAGAAGAGGACCACTATCGCATCAAGGGCACCAAGATCTTCATCACCTGGGGCGAGCACGACCTGGCGGGGAACATCGTGCACCTCGTACTCGCCCGGACGCCCGACGCGCCGGAAGGGGTGAAGGGCATCTCGCTCTTCATCGTGCCGAAGTTCCTGGTCAAGGCCGACGGCACGCCCGGCGAGCGCAACGACGTGCGGTGCGTCTCAATCGAGCACAAGCTCGGCATCCACGGGAGCCCAACCTGCGTGCTCGCGTACGGCGACGAGAAAGGCGCGATCGGCTACCTGGTCGGCGAGGAGAACCGCGGCCTCGAGTACATGTTCACCATGATGAATCACGCGCGCCTCGGCGTCGGCGTGGAAGGCGTGGCGATCGGCGAGCGAGCGTACCAGCACGCGCTGGAGTACGCGAGGAGCCGCGTGCAGGGCCGCGAGATCGGGCAGCGCAGCGGCGACCGCGTCACCATCATCCACCATCCCGACGTCCGGCGGATGCTGATGTCGCATGCGTGCCCAGACCGAGGCGATGCGCGCGCTCGCCTATTTCACGGCGGCGACGCTCGACAAGGCGAAGCACCATCCCGATCCGGCGGAACAGCGGCGCAGTCAGGGGCTGCTCGATCTGCTCACGCCCATCGTCAAGGGCTGGTGCACGGAGCAGGGCGTGGAAATCGCCTCGACCGGGATCCAGGTCCATGGTGGCATGGGATTCGTGGAAGAAACGGGTGCAGCCCAGTACCTGCGCGATGCGCGTATTACCACCATCTATGAAGGAACCACCGGCATCCAGGCGAACGATCTCATCGGCCGCAAGGTGGCCTTCGAGAAGGGCGCGACCGCAATGGCTGTGATTGAAGCCATGCGGGAGGTTGACGCGCAATTGGCCGCGAGGGGAGAGACAGTCGCTTCTTTGCGTGTCAACCTTAAAGAGGCCGTGGACAATCTCGAAGCGTCGACCCGCTGGCTGGTCGAGACTTATCCGAAGGATCCGAAGGCCGCTTCGGGCGTGGCCGTGCCGTACCTGAAACTCTTCGGCACCGTCGCGGGCGGCTGGATGATGGCGCGCGCCGCGCTCGTCGCGCAGGAGAAATTGAAGGCCCCCGAAGCCGACCGCGATTTTCTGGAGGCCAAGCTCGCTACAGCGCGCTTTTACGCCGAGCATGTGCTGCCGCAGGGGATCCCGCTCGCACGAGAGGTAACGCGCGGCGCGGAGAGCGTGCTCGCGATCGCGCCCGAGCGATTCTAGCCGCGGACGCCGGTCTCTCGGGCCACACGATGAGCGGCCGGCGTACGGTGTGACTCAGAGCGACGGGCACGGCGTTTTTGCTCCCGGGGCGTCGATGCGTGGGGCGGTGACGTCCTCGCGTTCCTCGCGTCCAGCCTGCGCCGCTGAGTTTTCCCTCTATCGATGCGGGAAACTGCTATTTCCAGCGCCGCATATCGAATGAGTACGCGTCGCGGTCGCGCTGCCAGACAGCGAAATCCCCGGTCACGGTCAGTATCCAGGTCTGGGTGGGTGAGACCGGATGCGGCGGACTGAAAGCGTCGGCGCGCAGCACCGCTCCGCAGCGTCCCGGGTGGGGGTCTCGCACGGAAGCGTAGCGGATCATGCCGATCCCGCTGTCCCGCGCAGTGCGAGCGAATTCCTGCGTAGCGGAATAGTCGATTGGGTGTTTCCAGCGCGCCGCATCGCGTGACCAGGGTGCTTTCTCCAGGTCTATCGCCGGGGTTCTGGCGCGGACTTCGAACAGTGTCTGCGGCGCCGGTCCGAGCTGCGTCAGACCCTTGCTGTCGCACACGAACCGCCAGCGCCAGTAGCCCAGCTCGGCGCACGCCGTGCGCACGCTTTCCGCGCCGTAGAACACGCCCGGGTCGGTCACGCCCCGGAAGCGCGACGGGTAGGGCGCGTGGTATCGGAAGGGCGTGAAGAGCAGGTAGTGCAAGTGGCGCGCGCGAGGCGGAATTGCGGGCTTCGTCGCGTCCAGGATCTCCTCCAGCAGGCGCTGCTCCTCGAGATCGTCGACCAGCCGCAGCGTCGATGCGACGTGCTGCGCTTCGACGGCGCGCCACAACCGGACGGTGGCGCGGGCCGCCCTAGATACGACCGCGCGCAGCGTCCAGGTACTGGACGACACGGACCAGCCCTTCCGTCTTGCCGATCAACTGCCGCGGCGCGCCGCCCAGCGCGGCGTTCTCGCTGTCGAGCCAGGCGCGCGCCTGCGCTTCGTTGGAGCCTACCAGCGCGTCGAGCGAGCGGAACAACCGCACGAAGAGCGCGGCCAATTCCCACGATTTCTGCCCGGGGGCGAGGACGTGGTCCCCCGCCGCCATGCGTGAAATCGTGGCCCGGCTCAGGCCGAGTATCGGTGCCAGCTCCGCCTGGGCAAGGCCGAGCAGGCTGGCGGCGCGCAGGGTGGCTTTCGACAGCGTGCGGCCCTGGGCGGCCGGGGCCGGCCTGGGCTGGGGGGAAGTCGTGGGCGGCACCATTTCATGTGAAACTATATCACATGAATGTTTCCTATGAAACTACGGGTTACGGGGCCCAATCGGTGGCGTGGGTGGGCCAGTCGAGCGCCTGCAGTTGCGCGAGTATGTGATCGTCGCTCGGCATGCCGAAGTGCTCCTGGAACCAGATCACGATCGCCGACGATCGGTACATCTGGTTGTCGCCGACCGGCTGCGAGTCGAAGAGCGCGATCGAAGTGACGAGCGGCAGGCGTGCCGCCGGCTTGCCGGGAAGCTCAACGCGCACCTTGGCCCTGCGTTTGAGCCGCGGCTTCAAGACCACCGCCGGCCTTTCGCCCGAGCTGAAGACGTTTTCCGCCGTCTTGAGCGCGACTTCGACATAGGAGTCGGTTGCACGCGGCAGCCCGGCCTGCAGCCCGCCGTAGGTCGCATACTGGTGAAGCGATGCCATCCAGATCTTGCGGCCCGAGCGTTTCTCGACGACCAGCGTCTCGCCGAGAGTTACTTTTTCCTGCTGGTTTTCGCCCTCGTCGATCGGCAGCTGCATCCAGTCCCACGGCGCCCGGTACTGCTCGACATCGTCAAAGGGCTTGAGGATGTCGGTAGTGGATTTCGTCGGCGGCTTCTTGCTTGTCGTCATATCTCATTACCATCGAGGCGGCTGGCTACGAAACGCGAAAATGCCACCCTCATACTATCGGCCGGAGAATATCCTAATATACCTTTGGGAACGAACGTTAGTGGGCCGGCCGGGGAGAGCCGGTACGGAACAGCGAGCCCGACGAGTTTTCACCGGCTCGCCGGCGAAAAGCTACGGTCGATGGCGAAGATCGACATGGAGTCCAACGAGAAGATCGTGCGGGAGGCGAGGTCCGGATGGAGTAGGGCGGGACGATAAACGGCTTACGTTCTTGCGCTAGCGGCTGGATGCACTACGCAAGCCCGGTGCGTTCCGTGTTCCTTTCGTCGCCGCTAGTCTAGCTGCTCCTTTGGACCTCTCCTGGATGGGTTGTCACCACCAGTATCTTTACTGGGTTCTCCGGTATGCTTCCCCGGCTCTTGGGGGGCCTTGTAGAAATAATACCTGTGCCGCTCCCGCACTGCCCACACTTGGGAGGGCTCAACAGGACCGCGGTAACAGCCTTGCACTGCATGCACTCGAAGTAATCCGTCATGTCTTTCTCGTCAAGGCGCCGCCCAGAATATAGACGATGCGCTCGAGACTTGCATGTCGCCCGAGCACTACCGTTTGTAGCGCTTCAGTGGCACTGCGGACCGGAAGACCGAGGCTCAGGTTTTTGGCGTTGACGTACTTTGCAAGGATTGGCCCTGCGCTGCGTTACGCATCCGATCTAGCTTGCGACACGCGTTCGAGCGCCATCAGAACTCGACCGTCGGCCCCCGCCACGTAGCGTCTCGCAAGCGGGCGCGAGCGAGCGCCTCACTGGCTTCGCACCAGCCCTCGCAGGCGTTGCGCCCCGGGCGGCGCCGCCAGAAGTTGAGCAGTCCCTTGCATTTCGCATAGAAATGGAAAAAACGCAGCACACTGACGCGTTCCGTCGCGGTGAGAGGCTGGTCGCTGCATACGAGCTTGTCGTCCGACATGCCGCGGTCCGTCAGCGTGATAGCGCCCCACGCCTTCACCCGTATCCGGGCGCCCAGCCCCAGCCGCGGCCCGAGCACCAAGGCATCCAGCAAGTCTCCCTCCAGTCCCACGTAAATGGGCACTGACCCGTAATTGAACGGGCACGGCAGGGGCGAAACGAAGTCGACGTGACCGGTGGTCCCGCGTTTTAGAAAGCTGCCGCGCGGAACCTCGATCACTACGTCTACCTCCGGCGCCGCGGGCCCCGATTCGCGAGGAGCGAGGCGAATGCAGTCCGCGTCGTTCATAGCGCAAGCCTACATCACTACGGATATGTCGCCGTGCGGCGACATGAGGACATCAAGAGATTCAAGCGTTTGATTTCCGCTCACCGAGCCACTTGTTGCGTACCAGCGACAATTCCAGGCCCGTTCCGCCATACCGTTTCCCGCCTAAGTCTTTGGTATAAAAAAGCTTTCGAAACTGGCACAGTGATTGCGCCCGTATGTTCGGTGCAGCCGCAGGTGTAACACTACGTGCCATTCTTAACTCCAGATAGGAGGCTGTCATGAAGCTGACGACCAAACTTGTGGCGACGTGTTTTCTTCTCGGAACGGCGCTGGCGCCGCTCTCGGTTCACGCCCAGGACGCCGACAAGGACCGTTCGTCCCCGAAGACCTTCGTCAAAGACTCGGTCATAACCGCAAAAATTAAGGCCGAGTATGCGAAGGACAAGCAGGTAAGTGCGATGCACATCAAGGTCGACACCGATAGCAACGGCGTCGTCTACCTGAGCGGGAAGGCCAAGAGCCCTCTGGAAGCGGACAAAGCCGTGACGATCGCCCAAAACGTGAAAGGCGTTACCTCAGTCAAGAACGACATCCAGGTGTCGAGCGACCGATAACCACTCACGTTTCTAGATGGAAGGCGTCATGCGCGGAGCGCGTGGCGTCCCAGGCCGGAGTCATTTCTCACGAGATGGACTCCGGCTTTTTTTGTGCCTGGCAGGCTGACTCGAACGTCACAATTTATTCCATTTGTCTGCGGGCGGTTTTGCGTTAGGAGTGTGTCGGATAAAAGTCCGACACACTCCTGGCTCAGGTGTTTTACACCCCTTTCTAGGGAATTCCCCGATGTTCGTTGCGCCTGCCCATCAGTAGCATTCAGCGTGTCGGTGTCCGATGTTTGGGTGCACGAACAGGGGAGCGCGAAATGCGGAGAGGGAGAGGGAGTTCGAGGCCGGGAACACGATTCAGGGCAGTGATGAGGGCGGTGACCGTAATTCGCATCGGCCTGTTTCTGGCCTTCTCGCACAGCGTTCCCGGCTGGGCGGAAACTATTCTTGAAGAGAAGATCATGCCCACCGCCCCGAAAGTTGCGGCGCCGGCCAACCTGCTGTTGCTGCAGGGCGAGCAAGATATCCAGCATGTCCGCGTCGACCATCTCCGAGCCCTGGCGGAAGTGCGCAGGCGGAACGGCGGTGTTTCCAACCTTACCGCGAGGCTGGCCGTGGTAATCGAGAGCAAACCCATGCTGTACGCCATCCCCTTGGCCGGACGGAACGTGATACTGGTCAGCACGGGAATGCTGGAACTGCTGGGGCCGGATAGCGCTACGGCTGCTGCGTTGCTCGGAAAAGCGTATGCGCACCCCTACGTGAAAGATTCTCTGAGGAAGGTTTCCAATCTGCCCAATCTTGTCTACGACGCGGTGGCGATCGGCAGCAACGTCGGGCGTCAGGCAGGTAACCGCCGCGCAGCGGCTAACGCCGCCAGCACCTTCGGACTCATCGGCGCGTTCTTCATCCGCGGGCAGGAGATGGACGCCAAGAAGTTCTTTCCCGATCCGATCATGGGCATCAGGGGTGATGCCACTGTCCTCGAGGTCTCCATCAGGTCCTAGCCCGCATGGTTCACAAGTGCAGGTAGCTGGGGTTGAGTGGTTATTTGAGGCGGCGACGCCTCGTTTGGCGTGGGGCAGGCCACGCGACAACTGACCGTTTCACAAGACCAGCGCGCCGATCTTTCACTCGCAGACGAACTCCACCAGGTTCTCGTCTGGGCTTGCGGACCAGCGTCCAAAGCTGATCTGTCCCTGCGCGTAGAGAATCAGTTCCTCGCGTAACAGCGGGAATTCTTCCGCGCCGATGCGCACGTAGGTGCCATTCACGCTTTGATCGATGAGGACGAACCTTTCCCGCCGCGTCTCGATCCGCGCGTGCCGGCGCGAAGCCTTTGCGTCCAGGATGACGATGTCAGAGGTGACATCGCGCCCCACGATCAAGGAGGTCCGCTCGCCGCTGCCGAGTTGGATCTCTCGGCCGGCGTGTTTCAATATGATGCGTGTCGAGCGCCGTCCGATGCCGGATTGCGTGCCGAGGAATGTGTGATAGTCGGTGTCCTGCCATAGCAGCTCGTAGATCGTGAGGTCCTCGCGCTTGCCTCGGATGGCAAAGCGCCCCAGGACACGAACCTGGTCTCGCAGAGGACCGGACAGGGTGGCGACGGTTTCTTCGGTGGTAAGCACCTGTCCGCCTTTGGCCATGGCGGCGACACGGGCGGCGACGTTGACCGAATCGCCGAACAGGTCGCCCGCATTCTCGATGACAGGGCCGAAGTGGCAGCCCACGCGGACAGCGATGGTCGATTGACCCAAGGCCTCCTGCCGGGTGACCCACTCCTGCATGATGCGAGCCGCGTCCAGCGCTGCATCTGCGGTCTCGAACAGGCACATCAGCTCGTCGCCGACCCGCTGGATGACGCGCCCGCCGGCTTCCTCCACACGTTCCCGCAGCGTCGCCAGACAGTTGGCGACTCTTCTCGCCGCGATCGCGTCACCCATAGTGTCGTAGAGCTTAGTGCTGTCGCAGATGTCGACGAACAGTACCGATGCGTGGCTGGTACGAGGAGGACATCGGATGCGAGCGAGAGAAATGAACGGGGTCAGAAAAACACTGCCGTCACGGCAATCGCGGATTCTAACCCCATTTGTTCGTCAAGCAGGGTCTGGAACCTGTACATCGCGGCGTCGGCTCCGGCTGCTACCCGGCATCGGGCGCCGCGTAACCGAAAATCTGCGGAGCCTGGTGGAGGGTGGCAGCGTTCGAAAAGCGCCGGCAGCCGAAGCCCCTTCCCAGTCCGGGCTGTGATTCCGGGGTTGAGCTCAGGCCGTGAACGCGCGCAAGCGTCGTTCTACCCGCCGGCGCCGAGCTCCGCGGCTCTGGCCGCATCGACCGCGCGTATCCATTCCTCGCGCGCGTGTGCTCCGGCGGCGTATGCGTCCATCAGCTTGATGACCAGGAAGAGTGTTTCCGAATCCAGGGAGGAGGCTTCCGCGCGCCGGAATTCGCCCTCTTGGTAGGTCAGCGCGGCGAGTATGCGAGTCAGCAGGCGGGATTGGGCGTAGGCCGGGTTCTGCTCGATTTGCTTCACGGTCTCGGCAAGTGGATCTCCGGGCGGAACGCGCGGGCGGAAAAACTGCGCGCTGCGCCGCAGCACGTCCTGGAATCCGATCATCGGCATAAGCTCGACTGCCGCTTCCGCCCGTCTCGCTCCGGCGCTCTGTTCGCTCATGCGGATCAGAAGCCGAAACGCTTGGAGATCATGTTGCTGATCGTCAGGCAGGCGAGCGCGCTCGCGAACGCGATGAACAGCGGAAACGGGTTGAAATCGCTCGGATTGACCGCGGCGCCGGCGCCGAACATCGGCGCCAGGACGCTTCCGCCGAGGAACCCGCCGACCATGCCGATCAAGATGGAGATCAACAGCCCACGATCCTTATTGAATTTCATGAACGCATAGCCGACCCAGCCGGCAATCCCTCCCGCCAAAGCCCACAGCATGATGTTGCCCATCGCTTCTCCTCTTAAGGTCAGTCCCGGACAATCTACACCGGCGCACCCGCAGGCTCCGTACGCCAACGCACATAGCGGGCACTACGCTGCCCGCTCCTTGCGGAGCTGGTCCCGGCACGCCGACAAATAACTGGGGTAAAGGGGCAATATCGCCCGCAATCAGGGTCTTGGGCAAAAAAGTCAGCCCGCATGTCTCCACGCCAAACGAAAGCGTCGCCACCCCCAAAAAACCGCCCAACCCCGATGCCTGTGAGGCATGCGGGCTAGCCGATCAGTCCCTCCTGATCGAAATGCATGCGTTGGACGTCGGTAACGAGAGCGACGGCATCGGCGTCGAAGTCATCGGCGTCGATCAGCAGGTCTTCCAGATCGGCGTCGATCTCGCCCGGGTGGGACTCTCCCGCCTGCGGCGGAGTCGCTTTGATTGCGGCGTTGCGAGCGCTTGCATGCCGGCGCTCCTGCTTCATTTTGTTACGTACCATGGCGCTGTGTTTCATTCGGCACCGGCGTGCTCGAGGATATAGAAAACCATTCTTCGATCACGGCCGAAGACGGCCCCGGACCGGCAGCCGAGCAGCTCGATTTGCCAGATATCGCTCGGTCTACCGGACACTGCGGTTACGGACGCCGAGAAGTCGAACGTCAGCATCTTGCGTGCCCGGTCGGTACGCCCATTGTCCGTTGTACTGGGCGTTCAGCGCGGTGTTCTTCGCCTTGGGATGATTGCCCATGTTTCCGATGGTCCAGCCGGAGGCGGCGCCGAATTCCGACAGCTCGAAGAAGCTCCGCGAGCCCCGTGCTCCAGGCACATCGGCCGTGATGCGCCACGCTCCGGAATAGACCAGAGCCGGCTCCGCCATCGCGGCGGATGAGACGTGGATGGACCGCGCCACGCGTTCAGCGCTGTAACGCGCTTCGACGTCGCCCTGAAGTGCCGCGCGGTAGTACCAAAAGTACGCCCGCTGCAGGTCGGCAGGCGCGCGGAATACGCCGTTCTCGCAGATCGTTCCGAACGCGCGCTGCGCCTCGACCTCACCGGAGAAAGCGCGTTCATAGATCTTCATCCAGGCGGCGGCGCTCGGGTCTCCGTGCTCGCAGAGGAGCTGCATCGTAAGGAGCAGATTCAAGGGCAGGCACGGCGGCATCTTGTCGTCGAGCAGCGGCCAGCGGCCGAGGAGGGCCATGTTCTTCGCTTCGCGAATCGGCACGAAACCCTCCGGCAGCGTCCCGGGTCCGGGCACGCGTTCCTGCTCGCGATCCGCCCGCACGTCGGCGAACAGGGCCTGGATCCGGCCCGGCGTCTGTCCGTTCATCGAGTCCGGCGAACGGACACCCGGCTCGCACCCGAACGCGTTCGCGGCGTACTCCGTGGCGATCGTTGCCGCCTGCGGCACGCCCAGGGTGCTGAGCGATGCTCCAAGCGAGGTCCGCATCGAAGAGCCGGCCATCGTTTTCTCCTCTCGAAATATTCCAACGGCAATCAATGTAGTAGGGAGGTTGGTGGCCGGACAATAGACTTGAGGTCCTACGACTGTGCTACGACCTATGGCCTAGTCCGCCGCACCAGCGCTTGATTCAAAGTCGCACGGCTGAAGATGACCCCTGCGCGCGGACGGCTACCTGGGGTTTACCCAAGGGGGCTGGCCCATTGGGGTTCTTCCTTCTAGCCCTCGGTAAAGGGGGCGCTGCTTTTGCGCTCCGCTCTAAGACTTACGGAATACTCTGATAACAAATCACTCCTCTGCCTCTTCAATCGTCAGATCATTCGGAGTGAATGTAGTGCTGCCGCGGCTCCGGGCGACCAGTCGTGCGAAAACCATCTACAACTGCGAGCGGTCAGCTTACTTCTATCCCGCGGTAGAGCCAGTCCACCTCGTACGGAAAGTCCGGGTCGCGCTGCGCGCACAGGTGGTTGCGCAGCTCGCGCGCGCCGCCGTCGGCGTGGATGATGTCACCGAAGACCCTCGCGGTGATCTGCACGCGCGCGGTCCGGTAGAACCGCTCCTGCTGATAGGCGAGAAATGCGCGGTTGAAATCGGTGCCCTCGGCGCCGACCTTGGCGCCCAGTACCACCGCATCCTCGATCGCCATGCAGGCGCCCTGCGCCAGGTATTGCAGCATCGGGTGCGCCGCATCTCCCAGCAGGGTGACGCGGCCCCGGGTCCAGCTGGAGACAGGCGGGCGGTCGTGCAATATCCAGTTGCGATCCTTCCCCACGTAGTCGAGCATCTGCTGCACCTGCGGATCGCAGCGCGCGAACATTTCCTGAAGCTCGTCCGGGCTGCCGCAGTCCTTCTCGCCGCGCGCGAAGCGATAGCTCGCGATGGTCGCGACGTTGTTCATGACCGTGCCGCCGCGCAGCCGGTACTGCACCAGGTGCAGGTTGGGGCCGATATAGATGATCATCGAATTCTGGTGCGAGCGGTCGATGATGTTTTCGATCGGCACCACGCCCCGGTACACGAAATGGCCGGCGATGCGGGGCGGACCGTCGCCGATCACCGCCGCGCGGATGGGCGACCACAGCCCGTCCGCTCCGATGAGAGCGGCGCCCTCGTATTCCGAGCCGTCCTCGCACGTGACGACGACGCGGTCGCCACGGTCGTCGAAGCCAACGACGCCCTTGGACGCTTCCAGCGCGATCTCCTCGCGCGCACGGCATCCCTCGAGGATGGCGCCGTGCAGGTCGCGGCGGTGGATGACGAAATAGCGGTGCTTGTAACGCGAGAGAAACGCTGCGCCGAGCGTGATGCGCGTCAATTCCTTACCGGTGATACCGTCCGCCAGCACCAGGGCATCCGGATACACCGCGTGCGGCTCGATCGCCTGCGCGACGCCCAGCCGCTCCAGCATGGGATGGATGTTCGGCCCCATCTGGATGCCGTAGCCGATCTCGCCGAACTCCGCCGCCTTCTCGAGCACGCGCACGCGCCGGCCCGCGCGCGCGAGCGCGAGCGCGGCCGACAACCCGCCGATGCCGCCGCCCGCAATCAGAATTTCCGCGCCGCGCGCCATGGGCGAATCTTAGCGATAAATGAACCCGGACCGGATGGCCGGACTGACTCACGCTGATCGGGTCGCGGTGAAACAGCCACTGCCCTTCGCGCAGGATTGAGCGCACGTCCGTATCGTCCCGCTTAGCATCCTCCAGCAGGTCTTCACGATTGGTACGGACCCGCACGCTGCCGCCCGCTTGTCGGGATTTCTTACAGCCGCCAGAGCAATGAAGGTCAAGTCTAGTGAAAGCAGGAAGCTGATCCGATGAATTTGTCACTTTTTGCGAACTATTTCAGCAATATCTCTAGCATTATCAAAGATGTCGGAAAATTTAACAGCAGGGATATGCTGCAGCGAAACATAAAACTTAAGTTATTGATTAAAAACACATCATGTAGTTTGGCACGGTTCGTGCTCTTGACTATCACCGAACGGGATTGGTCTGGGCAGCCGATACAGGCCGGATTCGGGGCGAATCCATTCAAATCGGCGAAACCAGTGAGGCCTAGGCCATGAAGCGTTCTATTCAAGCATTATTCGGCGCAGCAGTTTTATCAGCTCTGCTGGGCTGCCACCCCCGCCAGCGCGACCCCGATTACCGATGTTGTCGATCCGGCGGACACCGCCATCACGTTGGGTAGCACGTCGTCGCCTTGCCCGGTGGGGTTCACTTGCACTACCAGCTCCCTGTCTTTCGTGCATAACATTACCGACAACGGGTTCGCCCTTGCGGACGTCATCGACAGCGCGACGGTGGCTATACACCTGACGGATGAGAACGGCAGCGAGGGCTATACATACACTATTGGTCTGGGCCAGACAGAAACCGCAGTGAACGTTCCTAGTAGTTCGACGGACACCTACACGCTTACCGCGGGTTCCCTTGCCGATCTCCAGGCTGATGGCATGATCAGCGTCACGATCACTATCACGAGTGCAAATAATAATAATAGCTTCAACTTTGCGGATTCCACGCTGACGGCAGAAGTCACCAAGTTTGGTGAGGTTCGTCCCAATCAAAACGAGATCCCGGAGCCCTCGATACTGCTTCTCCTCGGGGCTGGCGTGGCAGCATTCGGGTGGCGTTCCCGTCGTCGCAGCTAAACGAACGATAAGTACCCACCAGGATCTGGTGGCGTATCACGTCGCAAGTCGGCAAGAAACAACACCGTATAAGCGAATCGATCGCTCAATTAAGCCCGCCTGGTGCGGGCTTTTTTTTAGCTTTGTGTGCCGGCTGCGAGCACCGCCATCGCTATTCACCCGTCACTTCTCGCGGCGACTGCTTAGGCGGCAGCACCGTCTCCTCGCCGAGGTCCGGCTCCCCGCACAACCGTAGCATTTCGGCCCGGGTCGCATCGCGCAGCGCGATCGCCGCAGTCCAGTCCGTTCCGTGCGGCTCGATAGCCGGACTGACCGTCACGCTGATCGCGCCGCGGTGAAACAGCCACTGGCCCTCGCGCAGGATCGAGCGCGTGCCCCGTATCGTCGCAGGCAAAATGGGTACGCCCGACTGGGCCGCGATCACGAATGTCCCCATCCGAAACGGCAGCAGCCCCGGCATACGGCGGAACGTGCCTTCCGGAAAGAGGACCAGCGCCCTCCCGGCCCGCGCCACCTCAACTACGCGCGAGGTGTCCTCCACGCCGCGCTGCGCATCGAATCGCTCCACGAAAGCGGTACCGAGGCTTTTCAGATAGATGCGCGGCACCCAATGGTCCAGGAGCTCGCGCTTGGCGACGAATGCTTTGAGATCGGGAAACGCTGCCACCACCACAACGCCGTCGAGATAGCTCGCATGGTTGAGCGCGAGCACGCATGGCCGATCGGACGGCAAGTTCTCCAGGCCCCGCACGGTGAGCGGGATTGCGGCCAGCTGGAAGAACAGCCGGGCTACGTGATGACTCAAGCGCCAGCACCAGTCAGGCCGAGGCAGCACGGCGCAACCGATCCACGTGATGGATCCCAGCGTCCCCAGCAATAGCAACGCGTAAGCGCCGTACAGCCAATCGGCCATCATGCGCAAGGTGCGCCGGGCCTGCGGCAGGAGCGCGAACCAGGTGAGCCGGACGATTTGCAGCCATACTGCTCGCGTGCCCGCCTGACCGCCGTGCTCGTACGCGTCGCGGCTCGCCGACCGGCGGATCTTGCCGCTGGAAGTTTTCAGTACCGTGTGCGGGCGCGCCAGCACGATTTCATCCACGGCCATGCCGATGATAGACACCGCGAGCTCTGCAATCCGCGCGCGCAGTGCATCCCGCTTGCCGGGATCGGATTCGCGCGTCTCGGCGAGCACCACCACGCGCTCGGTCCCGGAACGCGCGTCCCTGGAGCCGAAGACGGCCACGCAGCCCTTGCGAATACCGTCGATATTGCCGACGGCTTCCTCCAGCTCATAAGGATGGATGTTGCGGCCGGCACGGATGATGGTGTCCTTGATGCGGCCGGTGATATGGATGTCGCCCCCGGCGATGTAGCCGTAGTCGCCGGTGTTCATCCACTCGCCGTGCAGGAGATCCCCAGTCGCCTCCGGGTTGCGGTAGTAGCCGCTGGTTACGGAAGGCCCGCTGAACTGGATGTGGCCTTCCGCCCGCTCCGGCAACTCGTGGTTAGAGCCGTCCACCACGCGTACCTGGTGGCCGGGGATCGGGAGGCCGCACGCAACGAAAACGAGTGCGTTCTCGTGCTGCGACGGTACCGGCACGGCATGTCCGCGCTGCATGAACTCGTCCTTGTCTACGCGGTCGAGCTTGGGACCGCGCATGGGCGGCGGAAAGGTAACACCGAGCGTGGCTTCCGCCAGGCCGTACACCGGAGCCATCGCTCCCGGCTTCAGGCCGTAGCGCGCGAAACGTCCGGTGAACGCCTCCATCGTCTCGGGCGACACCGGCTCGGCGCCGTTGAAAGCGAAACGCCAGGTGGATAGATCCAGTCCCTGAATGTCCGCGTCATCGATCTTGCGCAGGCACAGCTCGTAGCAAAAGTTGGGTCCGCCAGTGAGCGTGCCGCCGTGGCGGTGTATGGTCCACAGCCAGCGGTCAGGTCGCGACAGGAAGGTGAGCGGTGACATGACCGGATACTTGAAACCGTAGACCAGGCTGCCCATCCAGGCGCCGATCAGGCCCATGTCGTGATAGAGCGGCAGCCAGCTTACGAACACGTCGGCCGGGGTTGCACGCAGCGCCTGCCCCATCGCGCGGATGTTGGTGAGCAGGTGGTGGTGGGTGAGGACGACCCCCTTGGGATCGCCGGTGCTCCCCGAGGTGTACTGGAGCATCGCGATCTCCTGCGGCTTCGCCCGATGCGCCATGGAAAGCGTTCCCGACCGCGTCAGCTCGTCCGGGGTCACTACGCTTTTCAGCGTCGCCACCTGCGGCCGCAGCAGGAGCGCGATCGGCTTTGCCTGCGGGACCGTGATCAGGATCTCGGCGAGCGCATTGGAGAGGAGGGTCGCGTGACGGCGTAAGTGGTCCTCGATCTGGGACGCGCGCGCCGGCGGATAGATGGGCACCGGAATGCCGCCCGCGAGCAGAATGCCGAGAAAGCTGTAGAAGTATTCGGTGCTGGTCGGCAGCATGATCGCCACCGCGCTCCCAGGCTGCAGCCCGCGTTCCTGCAGCCCGGCCGCGATGACACGCGCCGCGTGGTCGAGGGCCGCATACGTGACCGTCTCTTCCGCGCCTTGCTCGTCCTGGAGCACTATGTGCGGGCGCTCCGGATGCCGGGCGACATGCCATGCAAGCACCTCGGGCAGCGTTGCGGCCTCGTCCGGGGTTGCGGATTCCACCGCCAGCGAAGTCGCCCGTTTCGCGGCGGCAGCATGCGAGCGGTGCCCAGGTTCCGCGGCGAGGATCGCTCGCAGCAGATCGCGCGGCGTCTCCGCGTTCGCCATGACGTTTTCCGGAAGGCTGACGCCGAAGCGGCGCTCGATGCGCAGGAAAAGCTCGACGCGGCCGAGGCTGTCGAAACCGTAGTCGCGCTCGAGGCGGTGGTCGAGCGAGGAGGGCAGCGCAGTTCGGGTGGGATGGAGCTCAGCAGCGAGTTGCCGGATCGTTTCGATCAGCGCGTCCGGATCTACCTGTGCGCTACCGATTCCGTTTTGCCTCGCGACCGAAGTTTCCATCGAGCTTTCCGTCCTGACGTGACGCCGCTCGACCCTCACCCTAACCTGACCCTTCGCGTGCTACGCGACCCTCCCCGAGGGGCGAAGGGAACGTCCAGTGCGGAAATGATTCGTCCACCCTTTCCGCACCGATCAACAATGGCCTTGGCGACGGATAGATTCAGCCGATGTTAGCACAGCGCGTTCCTCTGATACTCGCAACGCGCGAAAGTCCCGCGCGGGCCGTACCCGCCTCGCGAAGCCTGCGCGTTCCTCCCGACGTGGACCCGCTTGCACACCGCCAGCCTTTCGAAGCGCGCCCGCAAAATCAAAATATGTCAATGGGTTACGGCTTCCACGCGGTTGCCGCGTGGAAACCGCGCGTGTATGCTGAGGAGCGTGTCGGACTTTTGTCCCAACACACTCCTAATGCAAAACTGCCCGCGTACATGACTGCGCTGCTGATCATCGCGGCCACGATCGCGGCCATCTGGGTCTTCGCGTATTACCGGTTCCCCGCTATCGTCTGGACCATCGCGATCGCGTTCGGCCTCGTGCTGCTCACCGCCTATTCGGGATACCCGCGTTCGATGCTGGCCGTTCTGTGGATCGCATTCGTCATCGCGTCATTGCTCGACAATCCGACGCCGCTCCGGCGCCTCGTGATAGGCAAGCCCCTACTCAATCTGTTTCGCCGTGTTCTGCCGCACGTCTCGCAGACCGAGCAGGAAGCGCTCGACGCGGGGACCGTGTGGTGGGACGGTGACCTCTTCAGCGGCAATCCGGACTGGAAGAAGCTCCTCGCCTATCCTCCGCCGACGCTGAGCGCCGGATGAGCGGGCGTTCCTCGACGGCCCGGTCGAGGAGCTGTGCGCGATGGTCGAACGACTGGCAGATCACGCACGAGCTGCAGGATCTGCCGCCGCACGTGTGGCAGTTCATCAAGGACAAGGGTTTCCTCGGCATGATCATTCCGAAGGAGTACGGCGGGCTCGGGTTCTCCGCGCTGGCGCATTCCGAAGTGGTCATGAAGCTCTCCACGCGCAGCGGCACCACCGCCGTATCCGTCATGGTGCCGAACTCGCTCGGGCCCGCCGAGCTGCTGCTGCACTACGGCACCGACGCAGCAGAAGAACCATTACCTGCCGCGCCTCGCGAAGGGACTGGAGATGCCGTGCTTCGCGCTGACCAGCCCGGAAGCGGGTTCCGACGCCGGCGCGATTCCCGATTTCGGCATCGTGTGCCGCGGCGAATGGGAAGGAAAGCAGGACGTGCTCGGCATTCGCCTGACCTGGGAGAAGCGCTACATCACGCTCGGCCCGGTCGCGACGCTGCTCGGGCTCGCGTTCCGTCTCTACGACCCGGACAGCACCTACTGGGAAGCAGGGACGACCTCGGCATCACGCTCGCGCTGATTCCCACGAAGACACCCGGCGTGCACATCGGCCGCCGGCATCTGCCGCTCGACCAGGCGTTCATGAACGGCCCGAACTGGGGCAAGGACGTCTTCGTGCCGATGGACTGCGTGATCGGCGGGGCTGCGATTACGTCGGGCCAGGGCTGGAAGATGCTGATGAACTGCCTCGCCGCGGGACGCTCGATCTCGCTGCCCGCGCAATGCCGCGGCGAGCGGCAAGCTGGGCGCGCTCGACGACCGGCGCTTACGGGCGCGTGCGCCAGCAGTTCCGGCTCTGCCGATCGGCCGCTTCGAGGGCGTGGAGGAAGCGATCGCGCGCATCGGCGGCAACGCCTACATCATGGAGGCTGCGCGCGTCATGACGGCGGGCGCGGTCGACCTGGGCGAGAAGCCCTCGGTCGTCTCCGCGATCGTCAAGTACCACCTTACCGAGCGCGGCCGGCAGGTGATCATCGACGCGATGGACGTGCACGCCGGCAAGGGCATCTGCATGGGGCCCAGCAACTACCTCGGGCGCGCCTACCAGGCGACGCCGATCGCGATCACCGTGGAGGGCGCGAATATCCTCACGCGCTCGATGATCATCTTCGGGCAGGGCGCGATCCGCGGCCATCCCGTACGTGCTGAAGGAGATCGAGGCGACGCAGGAGCGCGACGCCGGGAAGGCGCTGCTCGGACGTTCGACGCCGCGTTCTTCGGCCACGTGTCGTTCGTCGTGTCGAACAAGGCGCGCGCGTTCTGGATGGGGCTCACCGAGGCGCGCTTCGTGAGCGCGCCCGGGCGACCGGCACACCCACCGCTATTACCAGCAGCTCACGCGGCTCTCCAGCGCGTTCGCGTTCATGGCGGACGTCGCGATGTTCGTGCTGGGAGGCGCGCTCAAGCGGCGCGAGCGGCTGTCGGCGCGGCTGGGCGACATCCTCTCCAACCTCTATCTCGCTTCGTGCGCGCTGAAGCGCTACGAGGACGACGGACGCCCCGGCGGAGGACCTGCCGTTCCTGCACTGGGCGATGCGGGACGCGCTCTGTCGCGGATCGAGGACGCGTTCCACGGCTTCTTCGAGAATCTCCCCAATCGCTTTGTCGCCTGGTGGCTCCGGGGATTGATATTTCCGCTTCGCCTTGTACGGACGGAAATTCCCGCCGCCGCGCGACTGGCTGGGTGCGCAGGTCGTGGGTCTGCTGCTCGCCCCGGGGCCCGCGCGCGAGCGGCTGACGCGCGGCGTATTCATACCCACTGCCGAGCACGAGCCCGTGGCGACACTCGAGGCGGCGCTGCGCGCGGTCATCGCCGCGGAGCCGGTCGGAGCCAAGATCCGCAAGGCGCGCGACAGCGGCCGGATTTCCGGGCGCTATCGCCGAGGACATGGTCGAGGAGGCGTGCGCGAAAGGCGTGATCACGCAGGAGGAGAAGGCCGCGATGGAGCGGGCCAAGACGTTGCGCCGCAAGGCGATCATGGTCGACGATTTTCCGAAGGACCTCGGTCCGACCGAGATCTACCAGACGCACCGAGCCGGTTACCTTCGAGGCGCTGCGCCGTCTGCAAAGCTGATTGCAATTGGTGCTCCGTGAAAGCGTGATTGGTCCCGACGACTCACGTTCTGCACCGGGACCAGTGACCAATCACGTCACATCACGCAGTCGAAACCATGAGCGACACATCCTCTACTCCGTTGCAGACAGCGTGGCGACGATCACCCTGAACCGCCCGCAGCGTCATGAACGCGCTCGACGCAGACGATGATCCTGCGCCTGCGCGAGGTGTGCGAGACGCGTCGAGCGCGACGCCGCGGTGCGGGCAGTGGTGATCCGCGGCGCGGGCCCCGCGTTTCTCGCCGGCGGCGACGTTGCGTTCTTCCATGCCAACCTGCCGCGCGCGGCCGGCATCATCCGCGATCTGGCCGGCGAGCTGCACCACGCGATACTCGCGCTGCGGCGGGCGCCGAAGCCGGTCCTGGCGAGCGTGCACGGCGCGGTCGCCGGCGCCGGGCGTGAGCCTCATGGCGGCGGCCGACCTCGCGATCGCGGCGGCGGACGCGACCTTTACGCTCGCCTACAGCCGGATCGGCGCGAGCCCGGACGGCGGCGCGACGCATTTCCTGCCGCGGCTTGTCGGTACGCGCAAGACGCTGGAGCTGATGCTGCTCTCGGACGCGGATCGACGCGCAGGCGGCGCTCGCACTGGGTCTCGTTAACCGCGTGGTGCCGGCCGCGGACCTGGAGGCCGAAACCGCGCGGCCTGCGCGCAGCGGCTCGCGAGTGGCGCGACACGGGCGTACGCGGAGACGAAGCGGCTCGTGAACGAGGGCTTCGAGCGCTCGCTGGCGGCATCAGCTGGCGGCGGAGGTGGAGGCATTTGCGCGCTGCGCCGGGACGCGCGATTTCGCGGAAGGGGTGACGGCGTTCGTCGAAAAACGCAAACCTGAATTCAAGGGCGATTGACGGAGAGGTGGAGATGCAGCCGCTCGGAGATCGTGAGCGAGGGCAAGCTGGTGAAGGCTTCCGGCGCGAATGCAGATTGATGAGATATCGATTCGGCGTTCATCGGCGTAGATGGCGGCCAAGTCATGGGTTTGAGAGGGAGAACGATCTTCATCACCGGCGCCTCCGCGGCATCGGGCGCGAGATCGCGCTCACCTGCGCGCGCGACGGCGCCAACATCGTGGTGACGGGCAAGACGGTAGAGCCGCATCCGAAGCTCGCCGGAACGATCCACAGCGTCGCTGCGGAGGTGGAGGCCGCCGGCGGCCGCGCGCTGGCTCTGCAGCTCGACGTGCGCGACGCCGAAGCCCTCGCCGCCGCTGTGCAGCAGGCCGCGGACGCGTTCGGCGGCATCGACGCGCTCGTCAACAACGCGAGCGCGATCTCGCTCACCGGCACGCTGCATACCCCGGTGCGGCGCTTCGACCTGATGTTCGGCGTCAACGTGCGCGGGACGTTTCGCTGCTCGCAGGCCTGCATCCCGTACCTGGTGAAGGGCAGGAACCCGCACATCCTCAACCCTGTCGCCGCCGCTCGGCATGCAGGCGAAGTGGTTCAAGGATCATGCCGCCTACACGATGGCCAAGTACGGCATGAGCATGTGCACGCTGGGGATGTCGGTCGAGCTGGCGCCGCCGGCGTCGCGGTGAACTCGCTGTGGCCGCGCACCACCATCGCCACGGCCGCGATCGAGATGAACTTTCCCGCAGCGATATTGAAAGCGAGCCGCAAAGCCGGCGATCATGGCCGACGCGGCGTACGCGATACTGAATCGCGACAGCCGCACCGCCACCGGCAACTTCTACATCGACGAGGCGGTGCTGCGCGAGGAGGGCGTCACGGATTTCGATCGCTACGCCGTGACGCCCGGGGGGCGGCTCCATACGCGACCTGTTCCTCGACTGAACGAGAAGAAACATGTGAAGGGTGAAGTGATGGTGATTGGTGATTCGGATCCGCGACAAGTGACGGTCGCAGTCACGTGTGCGATCGGGTCACGGGTCACGCTTCATCCGGAGGAGGAGACCATGGCTCTGGCAAGTCACCTGATACCGGCGGCACCGCGGTTACGCTCGATGGATTGCTCCGCGAGCGCGTGAAGCGCACGCCGGATCTCGTCGCCTACCGCGAGTACAACGAGCAGCACGGCAACTGGCGCGACTATACGTGGGCGCAGATCAGATCACCAGGTCGGCGCGCTGGCAGACGGCGCTCGAGCGCGATGGCTTGAAGCCCGGCGACCGCGTTGCCGTGATGCTGAAGAACTCGCCCGAATGGGTAACCTACGACCAGGCGGCGCTCGGCCTCGGGCCTGGTGGTGGTGCCCCTCTACACGCAGGATCGGCCGGACAATGTCGCCTACATCATCGCCGACGCGGGCTGCAAGGTGCTGCTGATCGAGGGAACGGAGCAATGGGCTCAACTCTCGGACGTGAGAGCTCAACTGGCGAGCCTCGTGCGCATCATCTGACGGTAAAGCCGGTTCCGGACTCCGGAGAGCCGCGCCTGAAATCGCTCGCCGAGTGGCTGCCCGGCGAAGGCGGGGAAACGCGCCACGTCCCGCGCGATCCGCATGCGCTGGCGACGATCGTCTACACCTCGGGCACCACCGGCCGCCCGAAGGGCGTGATGCTCTCGCATCGCAACATCCTCTCCAATGCCGAAGGCGCGTGCAGCTTGCTCGTCGCGGCGCACGATGACGTGTTCCTGTCCTTCCTGCCGCTTTCGCACACCTTCGAGCGCACCTGCGGCTATTACCTCACCATCATGACGGGCTCGCAGGTGACCTACTCCCGCGGGATCGCGCAGCTCGCCGAAGATCTGCAGGCGGTGCGGCCGACGATGCTCATTTCCGTGCCGCGGATCTACGAGCGGGTATGGGGGCGCATACGCGCCACGCTCGACGAAGGCCCGCCGGCGAAGAAGAAGCTCTTCCTGCTCACGGTGGAAGTGGGCTACGCGCGCTTCGAGCACTTGCAGGGACGCGGGCCGTGGAAGCCGTCGTTCCTGCTGTGGCCGGTCCTGAATGCGCTGGTGGCGAAGAAGGTGCTCGCACGCCTGGGTGGCAACATGCGGGCGGCGATCTCGGGAGGCGCCGCGCTGCCGCCCGAGATCTCGCGGGTATTCCTGGGGCTCGGGCTGACGGTGCTGCAGGGCTACGGCATGACGGAAACGAGCCCGATCGCCTCGGGCAACGCTCCCGAGGACAACGTGCCCGCGAGCGTCGGCAAGGCCATACCGGGCGTCGAGCTGCGCATCGGGGAAAGCAACGCCCTCCTGATCAAGGGGCCCAACGTCATGCTGGGCTACTGGAACAATCCCGACGCCACGAAAGCCATCCTCGGTCCGGACGGCTGGCTCAACTCGGGCGATACCGCGCGCATCGACGCAGCAGGGCCACGTCTACATCACGGGCCGGCTGAAGGAAATCATCGTGCTCTCCAACGGCGAGAAGCTGCCGCCGGTGGACATGGAGGCGGCGATCCTCGCGCGATTCCCTGTTCGAGCAGGTGATGCTGCTGGGCGAGGGCAAGCCCTACCTGAGCGTCGATGGCGGTCCTGAACGCGGACAACTGGAAGAAGGTCGCGGCGGACGGCGGGCGTCGACCCTGCCGGCATCCGCTCGAAGCAGGGCGAGGAGATCGTGTTGAAGCGCATCGGCGCGCAGTTGAAGGAATTCCCCGGCTACGCGCAAGTGCGGCGGGTCGACGCTGGTCGCCGAGCCGTGGACGATAGAGAACGGCCTGCTCACGCCGACGCTGAAGCTGAAGCGCGCGAAGGTGATGGAGAGGTTCAACGCGGAGATCGACGGGATGTACGCGGGTCACTGAACCGCAAGATGCGTGATTGGTGATTCGTGATTAGTGATTGGAACACTGGGCCTGGTCGGCGACGAAACTCGACACCAATCACCATTCACTAATCACGCCTTTGCTTTGTTGTGCGGGACCGGGAGACGCTGACGTCATGACTGCCTTGCCAGAGGGGAAGGAGCCGACCCTGCGTGTCGTCCCCATGCCGCGCGATGCCAACCAGACCGGCGACATCTTCGGCGGCTGGATCATGGCGCAGGTCGATATCGCCGGCAGCGTGGCGGCCGTGCGGGTGGCGCGAGGACGCGTGTCGCCACCGTTGCGGTGAATTCGTTTCTCTTCAAGCAGCCGGTGTTCATCGGGGACCTGGTGAGCTTGTACGCCGAGGTGGTCCGGGTGGGGCGCACCTCCATCACCGTCAACGTCGAGGTGTACGCGCAGCGCAGGCCGGAGCGGGAAGCAGGTCGTGAAAGTGACGGAGGCGACGCTGACCTTCGTGGCGGTGGACGAAAATCGCCGGCCGCGTGTTGTATCAGCGCAACAGTAGGTGCTTGATAATGTTGTAAAGAAATGCGCACAGAGAGTAATATGAGCTGCCCGAGTCAACTGGGGTATTACCCGAGTGGTTCATCCAAGGGGGAGCGAATGTAAAATGGTGAGGAACCTGATCCCGGTTGCGGTAGCGTCGGCCATGGCAGCGTTTTCCACCGGAGTACATCGCCGGTGCTTTTGGACGCTTATCGGAGCAAAGCGGGAGCGGTGTCGGCAACGCCTTCGCAGGCGGCGCGGCGGTGGCGGAGGACGCGAGCACGATCTATTTCAATCCCGCCGGCATGACGCCGCCTGCCCGGGCAGGCAGGTGTTGGGCGCGTTGCACGCGATCCGAGCCCAAGTCAGAGTTCAACAACACCGGCTCGACCGCTCGCCCCGGCGCAAGGCGTGCTCGGCGGAAACGGCGGGGACGCCGGCGACTGGGCGTTCGTGCCGAACAGCTTACCTGTCATGGCAATTGAACCACGCAGCTGGTTCGTCGGGGTCGGCCTCAACGCGCCGTTCGGCCTGAAGACCGAGTGAGGAGGCGAACTGGGTCGGCCGGTTCCACGCGATCGAATCGGAATTCAAGATCAATCAACGTCAATCCAAGCGTCGCCTTCAAGCTGAGCGACCAGGTGTCATGGGTTTCGGGGTCAGCTGGCAGCGCGCGGAGGCGACGCTCACGCAGACGGCCGACTGCCGCCATTGCCGCCTCCGTAGGTGGCCCGGCTGCTGCCGCGGCACTGACCGCGGCGGCAGAACCAGGGAACGGTCAAGGTTGAGTCTGACGACGACTCGTGGAGGCTGGAACGTCGGCGCGCTATTCAACCTGCGGTCCGAACACGCGTATCGGCATCGCCTACCGCTCTCAGGTCGAGCACGATTTCGACGGGACCGGCATCGTTCGCGAACCGGCCTGCCCTGCTTGCCGCTGTTTTGCCCGACGGCGGCGACCAGCGGCGGAACGTGAAACTGCCGGCCTCAGCGCTCCGTGGAGCATGTTCCATCAGCTGATTCACCGAGTGGGAGCTGATGGCCGATATCACATGGACGGAGTGGAGCACGCTGCATCAAGGCGTCACCTGCAACATCGATTCGCGGGCGAACGGCAGGCTCCAGTTCACGTCGACGCCGCTCCAGTGGGAAGACACCTGGCGCGTCTCGGCGTCGGCGCCAATTACAAGGTGAAGCGACGAGATGGACGTTCCGCTTCGGCGTCGCGTTCGATGAGACGCCCGTCCACGACACGGATCGCACACCGCGCCTGCCGGACGGAGACCGCACTGGGTCGGCCTCGGCGACGCAGTACCGGATGTCGAAGCAGGCCGTGATCGATTCGGCTACGCGCACATTTTCATGAAGGACGCGAGCGTCAACTTGTGCACTCGCTCGTCGGCGCGGCGCATTCCACTGCAGGTTGCGCGACGAAGACAAGCTCTCAAGAACACAAGCCGACATCTTAACATCCTGAGCGCCCAGTTCCGCTACAACGTTCTGAGCAGAAGGATTCGGGCCGGGCGGACGGGTTCGACCCGTCCGGCTTTTCATTTCCGCCGGCGCGCGTGCCAGAAAGCCAGGAGTCGCGGCTTTGGCGCCGAGAACTCCGTTATGCGCATCCCCGATCCGGGAACTGCGCAAGCTAGCGGAGGTTGCATGCCAGCCGCTTCCCCATTCATCGTGCGCAAGGCTGCAGTGCTCGGCGCCGGGGTCATGGGCGCGCAGATCGCCGCGCACCTCGTCAACGCCAACGTTCCCGCCGTTCTCTACGAGCTGCCGGCGAAGGAGGGCGATCCCAACGGCAACGTTGCTGAAGGCGATCGACAACCTCAAGAAGCTCGAGCCGAGCCCGCTCTGCGAGTCGCGTCGAAAGCGGGCTACGATCGAAGCGGCGAACTACGATCAGCACCTCGACCGGTTGAAGGAGTGCGACTCGTCATCGAAGCGATCTCCGAGCGCCTCGACTGGAAGGCGGATCTCTATCGGAAGGTCGCGCCGCACCTCGGCGAGCACGCGATCTTCGCGAGCAATACCTCGGGTCTCTCGATCAACAAGCTCGCGGAAGCCATCCCGGAGGGTCTGCGTAACCGGTTCTGCGGCGTTCACTTCTTCAATCCGCCGCGCTACATGCATCTCGTCGAGCTGATCCCGGCAGCCGCCACCGACGCCGCGATACTCGACGATCTCGAAGAAGTTTCTGGTCACGACGCTCGGCAAGGGCGTGATCCGCGCCAAGGACACGCCGAACTTCATCGCCAACCGCGTCGGCGTGTTCTCGATGCTGGCGACGATCCATCACGCCGAGCGGCTCGGGATCGGCTTCGACGTCGTCGACGCGCTCACCGGCTCGCTGATCGGCCGGCCGCGCAGCGCGACTTTCCGCACCGCCGACGTCGTCGGGCTCGACACCTTCGCCCACGTCGTGAACACGATGAAGGAAACGCTGCCGGACGATCCCTGGCACCGCTACTACGACGTGCCGGCGTGGCTGAAGGAGCTGATCGCGCAGGGCGCGCTGGGCCAGAAGACCCGGCGCGGCGTCTACCAGAAGGTCGGCCCCGACATCCAGGTGCTCGACCTGAAGACGCAAGAGCTACCGGCTCGTCGGAGCAGAAGGCCGACGAGGCGGTCGTCGAGATCCTGAAGAACCGGAACGTCGCGGAGCGCTTCGCCCAGCTGCACGCCGCGAGCGCAGCCGCAGGCGCAGTTTCTGTGGTCGATCTACCGCGACACCTTTCACTACTGCGCCGTCGCATCTCGCCGGAATCGCGGACAACGCGCGCGACCTCGATCTGGCGATACGCTGGGGCTTCGGCTGGGACCGTGGGCCGTTCGAGATCTGGCAGGCGGCGGGCTGGCAGCCGGTTGCGAAGTGGATCGCGGACGATATCGCGGCGGGCAAGAGCGATGGCGGCAGCGCCGCTGCCGGCCTGGGCGCTGGAGCCGGGGCGCACCGGTGTGCACGGACCGCAAGGGCTCGTACTCGCCCGCGGAGCAGACCAGTACAAGCCGCGCTCCGCGCTGCCGGTCTACCGCCGCCAGCCGTTCCCCGACCGCGTGCTGGGCGAGGAGGTCGAAGTACGGCGAGACCATCTTCGAGACCGACGGCGTGCGCTGCTGGCACACCGGCGACGACATCGCGATCGTCAGCTTCAAGAGCCGGATGCACGCGATCGGCGACGACGTGCTCGACGGCGTGCAGCAGCGCGCTGGACGAGGCCGAGCGCAACTACATGGGGCTCGTCATCTGGCAGACCGAGCCGCCGTTCTCGGTCGGCGCGAACCTGAAGAAGACCCCTGCCGGCGGGGCGAAGCCGTCACAGCCCTCCGCGCTGGGCAAGCTGTTCCGGCAGGTCCGGCGCGAGGCGGAGTCGCTCGCGCTCAAGGCCGCGCGGCAGATCGGCGTCGCCGACCAGCTGATGGCGGGAAAGCTCGCCGAAGTCGAGCGCCTGGTCGAGCAGTTCCAGGGCACGACGCAGGCGCTCAAGTACTCGATGGTTCCCACGGTCGCCGCGGTCGACGGGCTGGCGCTCGGCGGCGGCTGCGAGTTCATCATGCATTGCGACCGCGCCGTCACCACGCTGGAAAGCTACATCGGGCTGGTCGAGGCCGGCGTCGGGCTGCTGCCCGCGGGCGGCGGCTGCAAGGAGTTCGCGATGCGCGCGGCGGCCGACGCGAAGGGCGGCGAGATGTCGCCGTTCCTGCAGAAATACTTCAAAGTCCGTGGCGATGGCGCGAAGTCGCGACGCAGCGCGGAGCACGCGCGCGAGCTGGGCTATCTGCGGCCGACCGACAGGATCGTGATGAACCGCTTCGAGCTGCTGGAGATCGCCAAGGCGGAGCTGCGCGCGCTCGCCGCGGCGGGCTACCGCCCGCCGCTGAGGGCCGACGGCGATTCCCGGTGCTCGGCGCGCAGCGGCATATCGACGATCAAGGCGTTCATGGTCAACATGCTCGAGGGCGGGCATATCTCCGAGCACGACTACCTGATCGGCTCGAAGGTCGCGACGGTGATGTGCGGCGGCGACGTCGAGGGCGGAAGCCTGGTGGACGAGCAGTGGTTCCTCGATCTCGAGCGCGGCCACTTCATGGAGCTGATCGCCACAGAGAAGACCCAGGCGCGCATAGAGCACATGCTCAAGACTGGAAAACCGTTGAGGAACTAGAACTGATTCATAGATGGATGATGTTCATTCGACCCGCGTAAGGCTGAGGAGAAACACATTCTTCGAGTTAGTCGGTGCCGAGCCGATCTCTGCGTTCCCTATCGAGGGTGTCAGGAACCCTAAACTCTAAGGTTCCGACACCCTCAGGCTACGCTCGGCAAGTCGCAATAGGATTTATGAATTGACCTATAGTGAGAGTGAGGCGTTAGGCGTGGGCGATCGTCAGTCGTGGTCCATCCTGCTCATCCTCCTCACGCCTCACGCAGTGGAGGTAAATATGGCAAGCAAGTTCAGGATGCCTATATCGTCGCGGCGACGCGCACGCCGGTAGGCAAGGCTCCGCGTGGCATGTTCAAGAACGTGCGGCCGGACGACATGCTCGCCTTCGCGTTGAAGGCGGCGCTCGGCAGGTGCCCGGGACTGGATCCCGGCTGCGATAGAAGACGTGATCGTCGGCTGCGCCATGCCGGAAGCCGAGCAAGGCATGAACGTGGCGCGGATCGGCCTGCTGCTCGCGCGGCTTCCCCGACAGTGTTTCGGGGATGACCATCAACCGCTTCTGCTCGTCCGGCGTGCAGGCGGTGGCGCTTGCCGCCGACCGTATCCGCCTGGGCGAGGCCGAGGTCATGATCGCCGCCGGCACCGAAAGCATGAGCATGGTGCCCATGGGCGGCAACAAGCCGAGCTTCAGCCCCGCGGTATTCGAGAAGGACGAGAACGTCGCGATCGCCTACGGCATGGGGATTACCGCCGAAAAGGTCGCGGCGCAGTGGAAGGTGAGCCGCGAGGAGCAGGATATGTTCGCGGCGGAGAGCCATCGCCGGGCGCATGCGCGCAACCGAAACGGGCGAGTTCAAGGACGAAGTGACGCCGTTATCCGGTCAGCGAACGTCTTCCCGATCTCACGGCGCGCGAGATCAAGGTGAAAACGCGAGAAGCGGTGAACGATGAGGGGCCGCGCCGGGATACCTCACCGGAGGCGCTCGCGAAGCTCAGGCCCGCTTTTGCCGCGAAGGGCAGCTATCACCGCCGGCAACAGCTCGCAGATGTCCGACGGGTCCGGCGCCGTCGTGCTTGATGAGCGAAGCGGCAATGCTCGCGCTACAGCCTGCGCCCGATCGGCCGGTTCATGGGCTACGCCGTCGCGGGTGTGCCGCCCGACATCATGGGCATCGGACCGGTGAAAGCGATCCCGAAGGTGCTGAAGCAGGTGGGTCTCAAGCAGGAGGACATCGACTGGATCGAGTTGAACGAGGCTTTCGCCGCCCAGTCGCTGGCGGTGATGAAGGATCTCGGCCTTGATCATGCGAGGGTCAACCCGTTGGGCGGCGCCATCGCGTTGGGGCATCCGCTCGGCGCTACCGGCGCGATCCGCGTGGCGACCCTGATGCACGGGCTTCGCCGCCACCAGAAGAAGTACGGGATGGTGACGATGTGCATAGGCACCGGCATGGGCGCTGCCGGAGTTTTCGAGGCTCTTTGAACGCCTCAAAAACTTGATGGTGCAGGTCTACGTCGGTGCGCTCTACCTCAGCGCCAGGAAGAAGAGCGCCGAAGAAGTAATCTCCGATGGTGGACCGAAACGTGTGTCCATGCACGTGCTCATCGAGGAGCTCACCGCCAAGGAGTCGGTAAAGGCGGCGAAGACGGGCGACGTGATCCTGCTCGACTACGTTCCCGGCAGCGGAACGCGTGTCGTCGTGAACAACGAGGCTAAGGGCACGGTGCCGGGAGACGACTTTAACCGCGCGCTACTCAGGATCTGGCTCGGCGATCAGCCGGCGGACATGTCGCTCAAGAAGGCCATGTTGGGTCAGTGACGCGTGACTGTGACGGGTAGCAGCGAGGACCACGTCGCAAGCAACCCTACGAGCCACGAAGTCACCAGTCACCAGTCACATGTTCGGATAGTTCGGGCCGCCGCCGCCTTCGGGCGCGACCCACACGATGTTCTGGGTCGGATCCTTGATGTCGCAGGTCTTGCAGTGGACGCAGTTCTGCGCGTTGATCTGAAGTCGCGGACTGCCGCCATCGGCGTCGCGCACGATTTCGTAAACACCGGCCGGGCAATAGCGCTGCTCGGGCGCGTCGTAGAGCTCGAGGTTGACCTTGATCGGAACCGTGGGGTCCTTGAGCGTGAGATGGCCCGGTTGGTCTTCGCTGTGATTGGTGTTCGAGACGAATACCGATGACAGGCGGTCGAACGTGAGCACGCCGTCGGGCTTGGGATAGGCGATCAGGCTCGGCCTCGGTCTTGCGTTTCAGCGTCTCGTGGTCGGCGTGGTCGTGATGCAGCGTCCACGGCGCCTTGCCGCCGAATACGACCTGGTCGATGCCCACCATCAGCGTGCCGGTATACAGACCCTTGCTCATCCACGGCTTGAAGTTGCGCGCGCGGTGCAGCTCGTCGTGCAGCCAGCTCGCGCGGAACGCATCGGGATACGCGGCCAGTTCGTCGCCGGCGCGTCCTGCCTTGACCGCGTCGAATGCCGCCTCGGCGGCGAGCATGCCCGACTTGATCGCGGCATGGCTGCCCTTGATGCGCGAGGCGTTGAGAAATCCCGCGTCGTCGCCGATCAGGCAGCCGCCGGGGAACGCGAGCTTGGGCAGCGACTGCAGGCCGCCCGCGGAGATGGCGCGCGCGCCGTACGCGAGGCGCTTGCCGCCTTCGAGAAACGGGCGGATCGCGGGATGCGTCTTGTAGCGCTGGAATTCCTCGTACGGGTCCAGGTACGGATTGGTGTAGCCCAGGCCGACGACGAAGCCGATCGCCACCAGGTTGTTCTCCATGTGGTAGCAGAACGAGCCGCCGTAGGTATCGGCCGGCGAGCGGCCAGCCGGCGGTGTGGATCACCAGACCCTGCTGGTGTTTGTCGGGCTTGATCTCCCACAGCTCCTTCAGCCCGATGCCGTAGACCTGCGGGTCGACGCCGTCGCGCAGCTTGAAGCGCTCCTGCAAGCGCCGGCCGAGATGTCCGCGGCAGCCTTCCGCGAAGAGCATGTATTTGGCGTGCAGCTCCATGCCGGGCTGATAGGCGTCGGTCGGCTTGCCGTCGCGTCCCACGCCCATGTCGCCGGTCGCCACGCCTTTGACGCTGCCGTTCTCGGCGTACAGGACCTCTGCCGCGGCGAAGCCCGGAAATATCTCCACGCCGAGGCTCTCGGCCTGCTGGCCCAGCCAGCGGCAGACGTTGCCCAGGCTCACGACGTAGTTGCCGTGATTCTGAAAGCACGCCGGCAGCATGAAGTTCGGCACCTTGAACGCGGATGTTCTCGGTCAGGAACAGGAAACGGTCCTCGCTGACCGGCGCGTTGAGCGGCGCGTTCTTCTGCTGCCAGTCGGGAATAAGCTCGTTCAGCGCGCGCGGATCCATGACGGCGCCGGAGAGGATGTGCGCGCCGACCTCCGAGCCTTTTTCCAGCACGCATACGCCGACTTCACTGTCCGCCGCCGCGGCAAGCTGCTTCAGACGTATCGCGGCGGCGAGTCCCGCCGGTCCGGCGCCGACCACGACCACGTCATATTCCATTACTTCGCGCTGCGCCATTTCGTTCCGTCGAAGGACGTCTGCCGGCATTATAGAGCGCGTCACCACATCATGCGCCCGGAGGGCGTGACCGATGCGGCGTGACGCTTGCAGGTGACGCGATAGGGCGTGACGCGGAACCTGCGGGGCATGTCTTAGAGCGCATTCCATGTCACGCTGCACCGAGTCACGCGTCACCAGTCACGCATCATCCGTCACGCTCGTTCGAGAATCAGGCGTGCGGCGCCGATGCCGCTGCGCACGGCGGATTCCAGCGTCGCCGGGTAGTCGCTGGCGGTGTAATCGCCCGCGATAAAAAAATTCCTGAGGGGCGTGCGGTTCTCCGGGCGTTGGAGTCCGGGCACGCAGGCGAACGTGGCGCGCTTCTCGGCGATCACCCGGAACCAGCGCGGCGAAGGCAGCAGCCCCAGTTGCTGCTGCAGCTCCTGGTGCACCAGGAGGGCGAGCTCGTCGTGGGAGTGTTCCTCGTGCAAGCCCTCCGCGCTGATCACCGCGCCGAGCAGCCCGGCCTGGCCGCACAACGCGCCGCGGTCGAACGCCCATTGCAGCAGCGGGCTGTCGAAGCCCAGCATCGGCGCGGCAAGCCGCACCGCTTCGGGATATCGCAAGTACACCGAATAGATGGGTTGATACGCGAACCGGTCGATCGTTTCGGCGAGCTCGGCCAGGGCCGGAATTCCGATCAGGAACGCCTTGACCTGGTGCGGCGGCAGCGCGCAGATCACGTGGCTGAAGGACGCCGCACCGGCGGTGTGGCAGACGGCGTATCCATCTGCGACCGCGTCTATCGCCGTCACGCGCTGCCCGGTGTGCACGGTGCCGCCGCGCGCTTCCACCCATGTTCCGCGCCGGGTCGGGAAACAGCGCCGACAGATCTGCGCGCGGCAGCAGCAGATCGCTCGCACCGCGATCCGCATCGACGCTATCGCGCAAAACGTTCAGAAATACCTGCGCTGAAGCTTCTTCCGGCCGGCGTATTGAGCGCCGACACGCAGAGCGGCCTCCACAACAGGCGGGTGAGCACATCGCCCTGCCGCTCCTGCACGAGCAGGCGTGCGACGCTCATGTCCTGCGGCAGGGCAAACCCTGCGCGGCGCATTGCCAGCAGAAATCGCGCGGCGGCGAGGCGCTCGCGCAGGGAGACGCCGCGCGCGGCGAGCAGCCCGGCGAGCAAATTGAACGGCGGCGGCAGACCGGCGGTCGTGAGAATGAACCGTTCGTGGATGTTCCAGGTGAAGGGAACGCGCATGCAGCAGCCGGTCTGGATCGCCGCCCACGTGCCGCATCAGGCGCAGCGTTTCGCGATATGCCCCGATCAGGATGTGCAGGCCGTTATCGAGCGCCAGCTCGTTGATGCTCGACGCGACGCGCGCGTCCGCCCAGCGCTTTCGCCGCTTCGAATACGGTGACCTGTGCGCGCTGTTCGGCAAGCGTGACCGCGGCCGCCATCCCGGCGTAGCCACCGCCGATCACGGCGACGTTCATCGAGCTGGACGGATCGCGAGGGGGCCGTTTCCCGCGAAGAAGGTATCAGATCGTGCGCAACGGACGGGTGCGAGGAGCGGTGGAACGAAGCGAAGTTTCCGATCGTGTGCCAGAATGGTGGGGGGTTCGGAGGGCCCGCTGGAAGGGCCGAACCATTCGCACAGTAGGCCGGCGCACTGAAGCTGGCGACGGGGTCGTTCGGGAAGGATCCACTGGAAGGGGCCCGAACCCCTGCTCATATTTACGCCACCGCTTTGGCGGCTTGATCGGTGCGTTGCGCGCCGGCCCAGACCTTTGCGGGAACGCACACGAGGCCTTCGAATATCCGGCGCGCCGTGCGCACCAGCGCCGCGCGGCGCAACTCCTGCTTGCCGCCGGTGAAATCGACGTCGAGGTCGATGATGATCATGCCTTGGGGATGCTCGATCCGGATCATGCCCTGCGGCGCCGGCGGCAGCGGCGCGATCTGCGATGCCACCGTTCCAGGGATGGCGCAGGCCGAGGCGATGCACACGGTCCCGGTCACCGGATGCGCCTTGTGGCAGGTTTCGGGCACGAAGAAGCGCGACGCGATGGTGCCGCCGTTGCGCGGCGCCGACAGCAGTGCCATCTTCGGCACCACCGACTTCGACAACGTCGCCCATGCCCATCAGCGCGCCGGCTTTGCAGCGTATCGTTTCCATGCGCTTCAACAATTCCCTGTCCGCGTCGAGCTCGACGGCGGTTTCGTGGCCGGTCTTGCCGAACGCCTCTGCCCGCATCAGGACCACGGGCATCGCGATGTCCACGCAACTCACGTCGACGCCGTCGATAACATCGAGCGGCTTGCCGGTAGGCAGCATTTTCTTCGTGACCGATCCAATCGCGCTCTTGAAATTGATCCCGACGGGCGCCGCGGTCCCGGGAACCCCGTCGATCGCAGCATTGCCTTCATAGCTCACCTGCCCGCCCGGCGTCTGCACGATCGCTTCGACCAGCGATTGCGTGTTGACGTTGAAGATGCGCACCGGCGTCTCGCCGTTCTTCGCCGGGACCAGCCCGCCTCGATCGCGAACGGCCCGACCGCCACCAGCATGTTGCCGCAGTTGGGCTTGGTGTCGACGATGTTCTCGTTGATCTGCACCTGAGCGAACAGGTAATCGACATCGGCGTCGGGACGCCTGCGACTTGCTGATCATCGCGACCTTGCTCGTTACCGAGTGCGAGCCGCCGATGCCGTCCACCTGGATCTGATGCGGCGATCCCATCACCGAGAGGAGCACGGCGTCTCGCGTCGGGACGTCGGCGGGCAGGTCGGCAGAGTTGAAGAACGGGCCGCGCGACGTGCCGCCGCGCATGATCACACAGGGGATTTTGGTTTGCATAGGGGGTCTCCGAAAGACGACCTGATTATACGGCCAAGAGAAGCGTCCCAGATGAAGCGTCCCAGATGAAGCGTCCCAGATGAAGCGTCCCAAAGCTAACGTTGTCGGCACGCAGTACCTGAGCCGTATCAGAGACGCCCTATCTGCGACGTAGTATCTGAGACGTCACGGTGCATCTGAGACGTCGTTAGAACGCGTAGCGTCGCAGACCCCCATCCACCGGCAGCACTGCCCCCGTGATATAGCACGCGACAGGCGAAGCGAGGAAGACGGCGAGGCAAGCGAGTTCTTCGGGCTCGCCGTAGCGGCCCACCGGAATTTCCTCTGCGGATTGCTTCGCGCGGAATTCCGGGGGATACTTGCGGCGGATCTGCTCGCTCATGATGCGGCCGGGCTGGATGCAGTTCACCGTGATACCGTGTTTCCCCACCTCGCGCGACAGCCCCTTCGACCAGGCGTGGATCGCCGCCTTCGCGGGGTGCGCGGCGATCATGCGCTCCGGCTCGGATTTCCCGCTGATGTTGACGACGCGCCCCCATTTCTTCTCGATCATGCCAGGCAGCGCGGCATGGGTGAGCTGGCGTATGCGGGTGAAGTTGAGCGTCATCGCGTCTTCCCATTCCTTCTCCGGCGCGTCGATCGGCAGCGGCGGCTTGCTGCCGCCGGCCGAATTCACCAGGATGTCCACTCCGCCGAGCGACTGCGCCGCGGCCTTGGCGAGCTTCGCCGGGGCATCCACTCCCATCATGTCGATCTCGATGATGGCGGGAGCCGCGCCGCCCGCCGCGGCGATTTCTCTCGCCAGCTCCTCGAGCAGATTCCTCCGCCGTGCCGCGACGCAGATCTTCACGCCTTCGGCAGAAAGCCCCTTCGCGATCGCGCGGCCGATGCCCATGCTCGCTCCCGTTACTAACGCGGTCTTGCCTTTCAGTTGCAAGTCCATTCTTCTTCCTATCGAAAAGTCGTGACATGGTACTGCGTGACGTAAAAGGCGTGACGTGATACGGCGTGGTCGTATCTCCAACAACGCTTTTCCATATCACGCTTCATCATGCCACGCATCACCACGTCACGCTTCATCATGTCACGCCTTATCCCTTTATCCACGTCCTCCACGCGATCCACAGCTTGCGTACAGGCGTGAGCGAAGTGCGTTGCGTCAGCACGCGGCAGCCGTCTCCCCGGATTTCGTCGAGCAGCGCCTGATAGATCGCCGCCATGACGATTCCCGCGCGCTGTGGCTTGCGATCCTCCGGCGCAAGCTTGGCGAAGGCGGCGCGATAGTACCCGAGAGCGCGCTCGATCTGGAATTCCATCAGGCAGCGGAAATTCTCCGTCTCGCGCGCCTGTGCGATGTCGGTCACCGGGACGCCGTAGCGTGCCAGTTCGTCCGACGGCAAATAGATTCGGTCGCGGCGCGCGTCCTCGCCCACGTCGCGGATGATGTTGGTGAGCTGGAACGCCATCCCGAGATGGGCCGCGTATTCCAGCGTTTGAGGGTTCTGATAGCCGAAAATTTCCGCCGACAGCAATCCGACCACACTCGCCACTCGATGGCAGTACAGGCTGAGCGCCTCGAAGTCGGAGTAACGGTTCTGGTCCAGATCCATTTCCATGCCGGTGATGATCTCGTTCAGCCGCTCCTCGGCAAGATTGAAGCGGGGCAGCAACGCGGCCAGCGCGCGCGCCACGGGGTGGTGCGGCTCGCCGCGATACATCGCTGCGACTTCGTTACGCCACCACGCGAGTTTCATGCGGGCGACGCCGACGTCCGAGCAATCGTCCACCACGTCGTCGACTTCGCGGCAGAATGCGTAGAGCGCGGTGATGGCGCGCCGCTTATCCTCGGGCAGGAACAGAAAGCTGTAGTAAAAGCTCGAGCCGCTGGCGGCAGCTTTCTGCTGGCAATACTCGTCGGGACTCATAGTACGTGGAGCGTGACTCGTGACTCGTGACTGGTGATTGCTGTTGGAACCTGCCATCCGCAGCGCCAGTGAACCAAGACAAGGACGCGTTTCACGATCTTTGCAGTCGAGTCACGAGTCACTTGCCGTTTAGAACGCACGCGACAGAATTATCGGCCAGTCGAACCATTTCAGCACCGGCCGATGGCGGAACATATCACCCCGGACGCGCTCGAGCTTTTCCAGTATGCGCAGCCCCCCCTGCGACTGTCGCGCGGATCTCGAGACCGATGCGGCCAGGCAGCGCCCGACCGAGCGGTGCGCCGCCCTCGAGCATCGCCCGCGCCCGATCGATCTGGAACCCGATCAGCGCGCGCCACCCGTCGTCGCAACGGTGCTCCGCAATGTGTTGCTCGGTCACGCCGTAGTGCCTCATCTCGTCTTGCGGCAGGTAGATGCGCCCTTGGCGTAGTCCAACTCCACATCCTGCCAGAAGTTAACGAGCTGCAGCGCCGAGCAGATCGAATCCGAGGCGGCGAGATTTTCCGGTGTCGCGCGCCCGAAAAGGTGCAGAAGCAGCCGCCCCACCGGGTTGGCGGAACGCCGGCAATAGTCGAGCACTTCGGAAAAATCCGCATATCGGCTCTTCACGACATCCTGTGAGAAGGCGTCGAGCAGATCTATCGAAAAGCTGCAGCGGCAACTGGTGCTCGCGCACGATGCGGGCAATATCCTTGAACAAGGGGTCATTGGGAGTTATTCCGAGTCCGATCGTCACCAGATACGATTGGAAGCCGGCGAGATTTGCCAGTCGCACCTCCGGCGCATCCGACCCCTCGTCGGCGAAGTCATCGGCTGTGCGCGCGAAACGGTAGATGAGTGCTACCGGATCGCGAAACTGAGCCGGCAAAAGCAACGACGCGACAGGGAAATTTTCGTAGTGGGTGACGGCCATTTGCGGCAGTGCACAACCCAAGCCGATTCAATGGATTACAAAATAATCTTGAGACGATTCGGAAGCTTTCGGCGCGCAGTTGATTATATTACAATCGAGAAAGTCGCGAAAGTGGCGGAATTGGTAGACGCACCAGATTTAGGTTCTGGCGCCGCAAGGCGTGGGGGTTCGAGTCCCTCCTTTCGCACCACGGAAGGAGAGCGCAGGAGCGGGTGCAGGTGGAGCGTGGTCGCCGAATGCCCGTCCGGTAAGAGGCACTAACTTGGTCCGCGGTCGTGGATGAAATGCAGGCAAACCTGGAAAGATTGGGCGAGCTCGAGCGACGCCTGAGCGTCACGCTGCCGCTGTCGGATATCGCGAGCGAGGTCGACAGCCGGCTGAAGCGGCTGTCGCGGACGGTAAAGATGCAGGGATTCCGGCCGGGCAAGGTGCCGCTGAAGGTGGTCGCCGCAGCAGTACGGCCCACAGGTGCGCCAGGAAGTGCTCGGCGATGCGATGCAGAAGAGTTTCGGCGAGGCGGTGCGCGAGCAGAATCTGCGCGTCGCGGGCTACCCCCGGTTCGAACCCAAGCCGCTCACCGAGGGCGCGGCCGAATTCCAGTACAGCGCGATCTTCGAGGTGTACCCCGAGGTCATCCGTGGGCGACATTTCGAAGGCAAGCGCTCAATCGTCCGCGTGCTAGAGGTGGGCGAGGCGGAAGTGGACAAGACGATCGAGATCATGCGCAAGCAGCGCGTGCACTTCGACCCGGTCGACCGGCCCGCGCAGAACGGCGATCGCGTTACTATCGATTTTCGGGGCACCTGCGAGGGCGCCGAGTTTCCCGGATCGCACCGGCAAGGGGCAGGCGGTGGTGCTGGGCGAAGGCCGGCTGTTGCCGGACTTCGAGGCGCAGCTCGCCGGCATGAAGCGCGGCGAATCGAAAACGTTCGATCTGCGCTTTCCCGACGACTACCACGGCAAGGAAGTCGCGGGCAAGACCGCGCAGTTTGCAGTCACCGTCACGGAAGTGGCGGCCGCGCACCTGCCCGAATTGGACGCGGAGTTCGCGCAGAGTCTCGGCGTCGAGGACGGCGACATCGGCAAGATGCGCGCCGAGGTGAAGGCCAATCTGGAGCGCGAGGTCAAAGTCCGCCTGAAGAACCGCGTCAAGGAGCAGGTCATGCAGGCGCTGCTCGACGCCACCAAGATCGAGACGCCCAAGGCGCTCGTGCAGCTGGAGATCGAGCGCATGCAGACCGCGGCGCGCGAGGATCTCGCCAAGCGCGGCGTCCCGGTGAAGGAGGACACGCCTCTGCCGGCGGAAATATTCGAAGCCCGGGCGCAGCGGCGCGTCAATCTCGGGCTGATCCTCGCCGAGCTGGTGAAGGCCCACAATCTTTAGGCGAGGCCGGAGCAGGTGCGGGCGCTGGTCGAGGAGCAGGCGCAGAGCTACGAGCGTCCCGAGGAGGTGGTCAGGTGGTTTTATGCCGCGCCCGAGCGGCTGCGCGAGATCGAGTCGGTGGTGATGGAGGAGAATGTCGTCGACCTGGGCGCTCGGCGTTGCGAAGCTGCAGGACCAGGCGGTCAATTTCGATGAACTGATGGGGAACAAATGAGGGCAGGTTACATGGAACCGCAGGGTCTGGGTTTGATACCGATGGTAATCGAGCAGAGCGGACGCGGCGAGCGCGCGTACGACATCTATTCCCGGCTGCTGAAGGAGCGCGTGGTTTTCCTGGTCGGGCCGGTCACGGAGATCACCGCCAATCTGATCGTGGCGCAGCTGCTGTTCCTGGAATCCGAGAATCCCGACAAGGACATCTCGTTCTACATCAACTCCCCGGGCGGCATGGTTTCGGCGGGGCTCGCGATATACGACACGATGCAGTTCATCAAGCCCAACGTGTCCACCCTGTGCGTCGGCCAGGCGGCGAGCATGGGCGCGCTCCTGCTCGCGGCGGGGGCCAAGGGCAAGCGCCACTGCCTGCCGAACTCGCGCGTCATGATCCACCAGCCGATGGGCGGCTTCCAGGGCCAGGCCTCGGACGTGGAGATCCACGCCAAGGAGATCCTCTTTCTCAAGGGGCGGCTGAACGAGATCATGGCCAAACACACGGGCCAGGATATGAAAACCATCGAGCGCGACACCGACCGTGACAACTTTCTTAGCGCCGAGCAGGCGGTGGTCTACGGCATCGTGGACAAGGTGCTGGTCAGCAGAGTCGAAAGCGTGACTTAATGTCTCAACGGACGGGACAAGGAAGAATGTATGTCTGACAAAGTGGGCGGGGAAAAGCTGCTGTATTGCTCGTTCTGCGGCAAGAGCCAGCACGAAGTGCGCAAGCTCATCGCGGGCCCGTCGGTATTCATCTGCGACGAGTGCATCGAGCTGTGCAACGACATCATCCGCGAGGAGACCCAGGGCGACCACAGCACCAAGGGCGCCAAGTCCGATCTGCCGGTGCCCCGGGAGATCCGCGCCATCCTCGATCAGTACGTGATCGGGCAGGATCTCGCCAAGAAAATTCTTTCGGTGGCGGTCTACAACCATTACAAGCGCCTGAAGACGATCAGCAAGAACGACGACGTCGAGCTGGCGAAGTCGAACATCCTGCTGATCGGCCCGACCGGCTCTGGCAAGACCCTGCTCGCGCAGACGCTCGCCCGCCTGCTGAACGTCCCGTTCGTCATGGCCGACGCGACGACGCTGACCGAAGCGGGCTACGTCGGCGAGGACGTCGAGAACATCATCCAGAAGCTGCTGCAGAAGTGCGACTACGACGTCGAGAAGGCGCAGCGCGGCATCGTCTACATCGACGAGATCGACAAGATCTCGCGCAAGTCCGACAACCCTTCGATCACGCGCGACGTTTCGGGCGAAGGCGTGCAGCAGGCGCTGCTGAAGCTGATCGAGGGCACGATCGCGTCGGTGCCGCCGCAAGGCGGGCGCAAGCACCCGAACCAGGAGTTCGTGCAGGTGGACACCACGAACATCCTGTTCGTCTGCGGCGGCGCGTTCGACGGCCTCGACAAGATCATCCGCGCGCGCTCGGAGAAGAGCGGCATCGGATTCGGGGCGGAGGTGAGCTCCAAGGACAATCGCAAGGACATCACGAAGGTGCTGCGCGAGGTGCAGCCCGAGGATCTGATCAAGTACGGTCTGATTCCCGAGTTCGTCGGGCGGCTGCCGGTGGTGGCGACGCTCGAGGAGCTCGACGAGACTGCGCTGATCCAGATTCTCACGCAGCCCAAGAACGCGCTGCTCAAGCAGTTCCAGAAGATGTTCGGCATGGAAGGCGTGGAGCTCGAAGTGCGCGAGGCGGCCCTGAAGTCGGTGGCGCGGCGGGCGCTCGAGCGCAAGACGGGCGCGCGCGGATTGCGCTCGATCCTGGAGCACACGCTGCTGAATACGATGTTCGACCTGCCTTCCATGGAGAACGTCATCAAGGTGGTCGTCGACGAGAACACGATCTCGAGCGATGCGGCACCGCTGCTGATCTACGCCGATCAGCCCAAGGTGGCCGGCGGCTCGGTGCACTAGGTACGGATCTTGCATCGTATTCGCCTGAAGGCAAAAGGCGGGGAGTCCGGCGGGTTGCCGAGCCGAAATGGCAAGACGAAATTCCGGCGCGGCCGCTTGAATTTCGAGGATTTTCCCCAATGTGGACGATATCCAACCGTGCGGGGTGACACGCGATGTCTGAAGAGCAAACTCTGACCCAACCGCAACTTCCGCTACTACCGCTGAGAGACGTGGTGGTATTCCCGCACATGGTGATACCGCTGTTCGTCGGGCGCCCGAAATCGATCAAGGCGCTGGAGACAGCGATGGAGTCGGGGAAAAGCATCGTGCTGGTCGCCCAGAAATCGGCGGCAAAGGACGATCCGGGGCCCGAGGATCTCTACCGGATCGGCAGCATCGCGAACATTCTGCAGATGCTGAAATTGCCGGACGGCACGGTCAAAGTGCTGGTCGAAGGCAGCCAGCGCGCGAAATTGCACGAGATCATCGACGTCAAGACGCATTACGCCGTTACGGCCACGCCGGTGGACTCGGATACCACAGCGGATCACGAAACCGAGGCGATGCGGCGCACGATGATCCAGCAGTTCGACCAGTACGTGAAGCTGAACAAGAAGATCCCGCCCGAGATCCTTACTTCGCTGGCCGGAATCGACGAGGCCGGGCGGCTTGCCGATACCATCGCGGCGCACCTGCCTTTGAAGCTCGAGCAAAAGCAGGAAGTGCTTGAGATGTTCAGCGTCAAGCAGCGGCTCGAGCACCTGCTGAAGCTGGTCGAGGGCGAGCTCGAGATCCTGCAGGTCGAGAAACGCATCCGCGGGCGCGTGAAGCGGCAGATGGAAAAAAGCCAGCGCGAGTACTATCTGAACGAGCAGGTCAAGGCGATCCAAAAAGAGCTGGGCGAAATGGATGAAGGGCGCCGACCTTGACGAGATCGACAAGCGCATCAAAGCCGCGCGCATGCCCAAGGAGGCGCGCAAGAAGGCCGAAGCGGAGTTGAAGAAGCTGAAGCTCATGTCGCCGATGTCGGCCGAGGCCACCGTCGTGCGCAATTTCATCGATACGCTGGTATCGCTGCCGTGGAAGAAGAAGAGCAAGATCAGCGCCGATCTGGTGGCCGCCGAGAAGGTCCTCAACGAGGACCACTATGGGCTGGAGAAAGTCAAGGAGCGCATCGTCGAGTACCTCGCCGTCCAGCAGCGGGTGGACAAGCTGAAGGCGCCGATCCTGTGTCTCGTCGGAGCGCCCGGCGTGGGCAAGACCTCGCTCGGTCAGTCGATCGCGCGCGCGACTAACCGCAAGTTCGTGCGCATGTCGTTGGGCGGCGTGCGCGACGAGGCCGAGATCCGCGGCCACCGGCGCACCTACATCGGCTCGATGCCGGGCAAGATCCTGCAGAACATGAGCAAGGTCGGCGTGCGCAATCCGTTGTTCCTGCTCGATGAAGTGGACAAGATGGGCATGGATTTCCGCGGCGACCCCGCAAGCGCGTTGCTTGAGGTGCTCGATCCCGAGCAGAACCACACTTTCGTCGACCATTACATCGAGGTCGAATACGACCTCTCGGACGTGATGTTCGTGTGCACGGCCAATACGTTCAACATCCCGCCGGCGCTGCTCGACCGCATGGAAACCATCCGGCTGTCGGGCTACACCGAAGACGAGAAGGTCCACATCGCATTGCAGCACCTGCTGCCGAAGCTGATGAAAAACCACGGTTTGAAGCCGCAGGAGCTCGCAATCTCCGAAAGCGCGGTGCGGGACATCATTCGTTACTACACGCGCGAGGCGGGCGTGCGCGCCCTCGAGCGCGAGCTCTCCAAGATCTGCCGCAAGGTCGTCAAGGCGTTGGTCATCGACGACAAGGAGCGCAAGATTGCGGTCTCCGCGCGCAACCTCGATAAGTACTTGAGCGTGCGGCGCTATACCTACGGAATGGCGGAGAAGAAGAACCAGGTCGGACAGGTTTCCGGCCTGGCGTGGACCGAGGTCGGCGGGGAGTTGCTGACCATCGAAGCGGCCATCATGTCCGGCAAGGGCAAGATGACCACCACCGGCAAGCTCGGCGAGGTGATGCAGGAGTCGGTTCAGGCGGCGCTCTCGGTCGTGCGCAGCCGCTCGAAGCGTCTCGGCATCGCGGCCGACTTCTACCAGAAGAACGACATCCATATCCACCTGCCCGAAGGCGCGACGCCCAAGGACGGGCCGAGCGCCGGCATCGGCATCTGCACCGCAATGGTTTCCGCGCTGACCGGGATACCGGTGCGGGCGGACGTCGCGATGACCGGCGAAATCACGCTGCGGGGCGAAGTGTTGCCGATCGGCGGGTTGAAGGAGAAACTTCTGGCCGCGCACCGCGGCGGGATCAAGACCGTGCTGATTCCGGAGGAAAACGTCAAGGATCTCGCCGAAATCCCCGATAACGTCAAGAATCGGCTCGAGATCCACCCGGTGAAATGGATCGACAGCGTGATCGATATGGCGCTCGAGCGCAAGACCGAGCCGCTTGTCCGAGGAGCAGGAAGTCGCGCCGCAACTGCCTCCGGTGGCCGGAGCGCCCGCACCGACCGCTGTCAAACACTAGGAATCGGCTCGGGCGTCGGCCCGGCCGATTATCTAGGGAAGCTTTGAAAAAGGGGCCACACGCCCCTTTGAATCCCCAATCTCGGCTGAAAAACCTCCTCGGCACATCGCGCCGAGGAGTTTTTCAGAGGTTACGAGCGGGAATCTCAGGCGGTTTTTGAGCGAAGCGGTGCGTGACGCAAGTCACACATTATCAATCATGTTTTGCCGGACGCGCGTCAACTGCGCGCCCCATCACCTGGCAACGGATCACGATGCGCCGCAGTCCATGGCCTGCGGTGTGATGATCGCCGCAACTGAAATTTAGAAACGCGCGCGAATTTTTCGCGCGTTTCTTGACAGTCGCTTTTCGCGCTTGCTATAAAGCAGCAAGAGCGTCTCGCAGCGGCATCTCGCCGAACAACCCGAACAAAACAACAATAGTCTCGCGCTTCCACCTTCTCGAGTCGAAGGCAGGACGGCGCCGGAGCTGCATCTGTCATCTTTCACGAAAGGGGGAGCCTTGTGAACAAATCCGAACTAGTCGACGTCGTCGCCAGGTCCGCGGGCATTTCCAAGGTGGCCTCGGAAAAGGCGGTAGACGGAGCGCTCGACGCGATCAAAGGCGCGTTGAAGAAGGGCCAATCCGTCACGCTGGTCGGCTTCGGTACGTTCAAAGTGGGGAAACGCGCGGCGCGGGTGGGACGCAATCCGCAAACCGGCGCAGAAATCCGCATCAAGGCCGCGAGGGTGCCCAAGTTCAGCGCTGGCAAGGCATTGAAAGATGAGTTAAACTGAGTCCTTCCGGTAGCAGTCTTGGGGTTTCGTCTTGGGGTAGCCGCGCAGGCGCGCGAGCTACCCCAAAACACTTCGGCGCGGCATGATTGCAGGTTTGACGGCTACTCCCTGTTCACGGTGGTGAGAGACTGCTTTCCGGGTGCTTAGCTCAGTTGGTAGAGCGTCGCCCTTACAAGGCGAAGGTCGGGAGTTCGAGACTCTCAGCACCCACCACAAACTCCGTGATGAGTGATGAGTGATGGGTGAATGGGTGGCTAGGTTTGGAACGGGCAGGTGTTTTGTCGAAATTCATCACTCATCACTCATCACCCATCACTGATTTTGGAGCGGTAGTTCAGTTGGTTAGAATACCGGCCTGTCACGCCGGGGGTCGCGGGTTCGAGTCCCGTCCGCTCCGCCAGCCTTCATCAAAAGGGCGAACATCGTTTCGCCTTTTTTGATGGGTCAGTAATGAATCACGATGGGTAATTGGCGGCACGGGGTTCCAAAACCTGACATTACTTTACGATTTAACCATTCACGGCTCGTAAATGCACGACTTCGTAGAACGACACAAGCGGCTCATCCAGATTCTCCTGGCGATCATGTTTCTTCCGTTCGCCTTCTTCGGGGTCGATTCGTATTTTCGGCAAAGCGACGGCGGGCAGGCAGTCGCGACGGTGGGCGATCACGACATCTCGCAACAGGAGTTCAGCAGGGCGCTGCAGGAGCGCCAGCGCGCCATTCAGCGTGTGGCGCAAGGGCGCGTGGACGCGGCGATGCTGGACAACCCCGAAGTGCGCTATGCCACGCTGGAAGGCCTGATCCAGCGGCGGGTGCTGCTCGACCGGGCGCTGCGCTCCGGCATGACGGTCAGCGAACAGCAGTTGAAGACTGCGATCGCCGAGCTGCCGATTTTTCAGGACGAAAACAACAAGTTCTCCTATGCGCGCTACGAGCAGTTCCTGAAGTCGGAGGGGCAGACGCCGGTGTCGTTCGAGTCGCGTGTGCGACATGACCTGATCCTGCAGCAGCTGACCGACGGCTACGCGGACAGCACTTTCGTCCCGCGCACGGTCGCCGAACGGCTGGCGAAGCTCGCCGAGCAGCAGCGCGAGGTGAGCCTGTTCACCATAGCGCCGGAGCAGTTCGCATCCCAGGTCAAGCTCGAAGCGGAGGCCGCCAAGAAGTATTACGAGGCCAACCGGAGCGAGTTCGAGGTCCCCGAGCAGATCCGCGTGGAGTACGTCACGCATTCGCTTGACGCGCTGATGCAGCAGGTGCAAATCGATCCCGCGGAAATCCCGAAGGACTATGCCGCCAACCGGGCCCAGTTCGAGAAGCGGGAATCGCAGGCGCGGCACATATTGATCTCTGTCGAGCCCGGCGCGGGCGCGGACGTAAAACAGAAAGCGCGCGCCAAGGCGGACGAGATATACCGCCAGTTGCAGAAAAAGCCGCAGGATTTTCCCGAGCTGGCCAAACAGCATTCGCAGGATCCGGGCTCGGCGGCGAAAGGCGGCGACTTGGGCTTCATCACGCGCGGGGCCATGAAGGATGTCCCCGAATTCGAAGAGACGCTGTTCAAGTTGAGAGAAGGCGAGGTCTCAGCGCCGGTAGAAACCAAGCTCGGCTTCCATATCATACAGGCGACCGAGGTGAGGGGCGCTCGCGGCAAGAGCCTGGAGGAGATGCGACCGCAGATCGAAACCGAGTTGAGGAAGCAGGCGGCCGGCCGCATGTTTGCCGAGATCGCCGAGAAGTTCAACAACACCGCGTACGAGCAATCCGAAAGCCTGAAACCGGCGGCGGAGCTCGTCAAGGCGCAGCCTCGCCAGAGCGGCTGGATCACGCGAGGGCGCGCCGAGGAGACGTTGCTCAATCACCCCAGGTTGTTACAGGCGGTATTCTCCGAGGATGTTCTGAAGAACAAGCGCAACACGGAGGCTATCGAAGTGGCGCCCAACACGCTCGTTGCGGCACGCTTGATCGAGCACAGGCCGGCGACGATCCAGGCGTTCGAGCAGGTGCAGGCCGCGATCGAGAAGAAGCTCGTTTCGCGCGAAGCCGTCCGGCTTGCAGCGCAGGATGGGAAGGCCAAGCTCGAACTCTTGAAGCAGGGTAAGGACACGCAGTGGAAATGGAGCGCGCCGCAGGTCGTAAGCCGCGCCGAGCAGAAAGGCTTGCCCGAGACGGTGGTGCGGCAGGCGTTCAGGGCCGACGCCGACAAGCTTCCCGCCTATGCAGGGGCGGAGAATCCCCAGGGCGGCTATACGCTCGTCAGAATCACGCGCGTGCTCGATGCGCAGGATCTGCCGCCGGAGAAGCGCCAGACGTTCACCGAGTCGCTACGCCGGATTCAGGGGCAGGAGGAACTCACCGCGTACGTCGCCAGCGTAAAGCAGAAGGTCGGCGTGAAGATAAACAAGGAGCACCTGGAAAGAAAAGAGCGCTGACGCGCAGCTATCAGCAATCAGCAATTAGCAATTAGCGATTAGCATATGCTGCTTGGTCGTCGCTGACCGCTTCCAGCTTATCGCTGACGGCTACCTCAGGTGTCGACCGGCGTTGCCCCGATAGTGGTGTTGAAGCCGCAGTCCACGTAGGTGATCTCGCCGGTGATGCCGGCGGCGAGGTCGCTCAACAGAAACGCCGCTGCATTGCCTACATCCTCGGTCGTGACGTTGCGCCGCAGCGGGGCGTTCTCCTCGACGAACTTCAAGAGTCGGCTGAAACCGCTGATACCGGCGGCGGCAAGCGTCTTGATCGGTCCCGCGGAAATGCCGTTCACGCGTATACCGCGCGGGCCCAGATCCTGCGCCAGATAGCGCACGCACGCCTCGAGGCTCGCTTTGGCCAAACCCATCACGTTGTAGTTCGGCACCGAGCGCACCGCGCCCAAGTAGGTGAGCGTGAGCAGCGCCGCGCGCCGCCCCTGCATGAGCGGCAGGCCGCCCTTGGCCAGCGCGGCGAAGCTGTAGGAGCTGACGTCGTGGGCGATGCGGAACGCGTCTCGCGTGAGACCTTCGAGCAAGTCTCCTTTCAATGCATCCCGCGGTGCGAACGCAATCGAATGTACGATGCCGTCCAGCCCGCCCCAGACGCTCCCGAGCTGCCCGAACAGGGCCGCGATCTCGTCATCGCTCGCTACGTCGCAGGGCAATACCGGCACGGAGCCGAAATCCTCGGCCAGCGCGGCGACGCGCGAGCGCAAGTCCTCGTGCTGGTACGTAAACGCCAGCTCCGCGCCCTCGCGTACCAGCGCCTTGGCTATGCCGTAAGCGATCGAGCGGTTGGAGAGCAGCCCGGTTATGAGGATTTTCTTGTCCTGCAGCATTCCCATTTCAGTTCCTTATCTCTAGTTCCGGGAAGGCGGTGCCTATTATAGGTGACCGGTGACCGGTCACGTCTTTCGACAAAAATGGGCTACACTTCTCGCCGATGTGGGTTTCTGCGTACCGTATGGCGCTGCTCGCGGCCGCAGTCGTGGCTGGATGCAGCGGCGCGCCGTGGAACGACCCGTATTTGGCGAAGGATTCGGGCGCCAACATCCTGTATTCCTCGTTTTCCGAGCGCCCGAAGCACCTCGACCCGGTCCAGTCCTACAGCTCGAACGAAATCACCTTTACCGCCCAGATCTACGAGCCGCCGCTGCAGTACCACTATCTCAAGCGGCCCTACACGCTGATACCGCTCACCGCCGAGGCCGTCCCCGAGCCGCAGTATTTCGACGCCAAGGGCGGTCGCCTGCCGGCCAGCGCGCCGCAACAGGACATCGCCCATACCGTCTACGAGATCCGCATCAAGCGCGGCATCCGCTATCAGCCGCATCCGGCATTTGCGCGCGGAGCCGACGGCAAGCCGCTCTACCACGATCTCACGGGCGAGGGGCTGGCCGGCAGATTCAAACTCGGCGATTTCAAGGACACCGGGACGCGCGAGCTCAACGCGCGCGACTTCGAGTACCAGATCAAGCGACTCGCCCATCCGCGGCTGCATTCTCCGATCTTCGGATTGATGGCCGACTACATCGTCGGCCTCAAGGAATACGCGGAAATTCTCAAGGGCGCCAACAAGGAATTGACCGCCAAAGCGGGAAAGGACGCCTGGCTCGACTTGAGCCGCTATCCCCTCGCCGGTGTCGAGGTCGTCGACGACTACACCTATCGTGTGCGGTTGAACGGGCCGTATCCGCAGTTCCTCTACTGGCTCGCCATGCCCTTTTTCGCGCCGGTGCCGCTGGAAGTGGACCGTTTCTTCAGCCAGCCCGGAATGGCGGAAAGAAATCTCACGCTGGACTGGTATCCGGTCGGCACGGGTCCGTACATGCTTACCGAAAACGATCCCAATCGCGTCATGGTGCTCGAACGCAATCCCAATTTCCGGGGCGAGACCTATCCGACCGAGGGTGAGCCACAGGATCAGGCGGACGGGTTACTGAAGGACGCGGGGAAGCCGCTGCCCTTCATCGACAAGGCGGTCTTCAGCCTAGAAAAAGAGAGCATCCCGTACTGGAACAAGTTCCTGCAGGGCTATTACGATAAATCGGGCATCGAGTCCGATACGTTCGACCAGGCGGTGCAGATGTCGAGCCAGGGCGAAGCGGTCGTCACCGAATCCATGCACAAGCAGGGCATAAGGCTCTCGACCTCCGTCGCGGTATCGACCTTCTACATGGGTTTCAACATGCTCGACCCGGTGGTTGGGGGCCTTACCGACCGCGCGCGCAAGCTGCGGCAGGCGATATCGGTCGCGATCGACTATGAGGAATACGTCTCGATCTTCCGCAACGGACGCGGGATACCGGCGCAGGGGCCGATCGCGCCGGGAATCTTCGGCTATCGCGACGGCAAGGAAGGCATCAATCCAGTGGTCTACGATTGGGACGGAAAGCGGCCGGCGCGGAAGTCGATCGAAGCCGCGAAGAAGCTGCTCGCCGAGGCCGGTTACCCCAACGGCATCGACGCCAGGACCGGCGCCCCGCTGGTGCTCAACTTCGATGTGACGGCACGCAGCGTCGATCAGAAATCCATTCTGGACTGGATGCGTAAGCAGTTCGAGAAGATCAACGTCCAGCTCGTCGTCCGCGACACCGATTACAACCGCTTCCAGGACAAGATCCGCAATGGCAACGCCCAGATCTTCGAATGGGGCTGGCACGCCGACTATCCCGACCCGGAGAACTTCCTATTCCTGCTCCACGGTCCGCAGGGCAAGGTGAAGAAGCAGGGCGAGAACGCGGCGAATTACGAGAATCCGGAATTCGACCGCCTGTTCGAGCGGATGAAGAACATGCCGAATTCGCCCGAGCGCCAGGCGATCATCGACAAGGCGGTGACGATCCTGCGGCACGACGCGCCGTGGCTGTGGGGATTTCACCCTAAGGATTACGCCCTCTACCACGCCTGGTTCGCCAACCTCAAGCCCAACAAGATCTCCTACAACACCGTCAAATATCAGCGCATCGATACCGCGCAGCGCGCCGAGAAGCGCCGGGAGTGGAACCGCGCGGTGCTGTGGCCGCTGGGGCTGCTGCTGGTAATCATCGCCGCGTTTATCGCCCCGGCCGTCAGCGCCTACCTTCGGCGCGAGCGCCAGATAGCAAAGGCGTGACCTGATACCACATGACCGCCTACATCGTCCGGCGCGTGCTTTATGCGATCCCGATCCTGATCGGGGTCAACATCGTCACGTTCCTGCTGTTCTTCACGGTGAACACGCCCGACGACATGGCGCGCATGAACCTGGGGCTGAAGCGCGTGACGCCCGATGCTATCGCCAAATGGAAGCAGGAACGCGGCTACGACAAGCCGGTGGTTTTAAACGACGCGGCGCCGGGACTCGCGGGCAAGTTCACGCAGACCATATTCTTCGAAAAGTCGCTGCGCATGTTCGCGTTCGACTTCGGCGCGGCGGACGACGGCCGCGACATCGCGCGCGAGATCAAGACGCGCATGTGGCCCAGCCTGGCGGTGGCGCTGCCGGTGTTCCTAGTGGGGCTGCTGGTGTACATCACCTTCGCGCTCTTGGTGGCATTTTTCCGTGCCACCTACATCGATTTCTGGGGTGTGGTGCTGTGCGTGGCGATGATGTCGATCTCCACGATGTTCTACATCATCGGCGGGCAGTACCTCATCTCCAAGCTCTGGCACCTGGTGCCGATATCGGGCTTTCAGGGCGGATTCGACGCCGCGAAGTTCCTGGCGCTGCCGGTGGCGATCGGAGTGGTCAGCGGCCTCGGCGGCGCGGCGCGGCTCTACCGCACGTTCTTCCTGGAGGAAATCTCCAAGGACTACGTGCGCACAGCGCGCGCCAAGGGGCTTTCCGAGGGCGCCGTGCTGTTCCGGCACGTGCTCCAGAACGCCATGATTCCGATCCTCACCGGCGCAGTCGTGGCGATACCGCTCCTGTTCATGGGCAGCCTCATAACGGAGTCGTTTTTCGGCATACCGGGACTCGGCAGCTACACCATAGATGCCATTCGCTCGCAGGACTTCGGCGTCGTGCGCTCCATGGTGTTCATCGGCTCGCTGCTCTACATCGTCGGGCTGCTGCTGACCGATATCTCGTACACCCTGGTCGACCCGCGCGTGAGATTCGAGTGATGCCATTCATGCCGGTATGGCTTTGGACCGACGTGCTGGTGTGGCTGCTGGTCGCCGCGGTGATCGGCTTCGCGTTCTACGTGCGGCGGCACGAGCACCTGGTCGAGCCGTGGCGGCGGGTTACGCACAGCAAGAACGGCATGGTGAGCCTGGTGGTGCTGGCGATCTTCGTGATCATCGGGCTGCTCGACTCGCTGCATTTCCGGCCGCGATTGACGGGGCAGGCGCCCGCAGCCAAGGCGGCGTACGCCGTGGACGTGCTGAGCTTGCTTGACGTCCTGTGCGAGCCGCTGCGCCAGCGCACAGAGAAGACTTACTCGGCGCCGTTCGCCACCGAGCTTTATGCCAAGGAAACCATGGAGCTTGCTGACGGGCGGCAGGTGCGCGAGTATCCGCGCCTGAAGCACGGCGGCGCTCATCTCAAGGACCCGCAGGCGGATTTCGCGCCGGACGTGGCGCGGCGCGGCGCGGCGGGAATCGCGGGCGGGGTCGTCGCATGGATGGTGCTCGCGACGCTGATCGGCGCGCTGGTCGCGCGCCGGCGCGGTCTGAGCATCAACGAAGTCTGGCGCCGGATCTGGCATGGCGAAATGGAAGTACCCTGGCATGCGATCCTCATCACGCTCTTGCTGGTTCTGATCGTCGGCGGACTGACTGCCGCCCTGAGCGCGAAGTACCACGTGTTCGGCACCGACAAGGTCGGGCAGGACGTCTTCTATCAGGCATTGAAGAGCATCCGCACCGGGCTCGTGATCGGCACGCTTGACGACGCTGGTAATGCTGCCATTTGCCATCGCGCTCGGCATCATGGCGGGCTATTTCGGCGGCTTGATCGACGATGTCATCCAGTACGTCTACACGACGCTCAACTCGATACCGGGCGTGCTGCTGATCGCGGCGGCGGTGCTGATGACGCAGGTCTATATCGATACCCATCCCGAGCTGTTCGCCACCTCGGCGGAGCGCGCCGACCTGCGGCTGCTGTGCCTGTGCGTCATCCTCGGGGTGACGACCTGGACCGGGCTGTGCCGGCTCCTGCGCGGAGAGACGCTGAAGCTGAAGGGGCTCGAATACATCCAGGCAGCGCACGCTCTGGGCGTGCGCAGTTTCGGCGTCATCACGCGCCACATTCTGCCCAACGTGACGCATATCGTGCTGATCGCGGTGGTGATGGAGTTCAGCGGGCTCGTGCTCGCCGAGGCGGTGCTGTCCTACGTCGGCGTCGGCGTGGACCCCTCGACCGTCAGCTTCGGCACCATGATCAACAATGCGCGCCTCGAGATGGCGCGCGAGCCGATGGTATGGTGGTCGCTCGCTGCCGCGTTCGTGTTCATGTTCGTGATGGTGCTCGCGGCAAATCTGTTCGCCGACGCCGTGCGCGACGCCTTCGATCCGCGCGTGCGCACGGCAAGACCGCTCGCTCTCATCGCAAGACCCGCATGATCGAAACGAGCCCCGACCAGCCGTTGCTGCGTGTCCGCGAGCTCAAGACGTGGCTGGACACGGGAGACGCCATCGTGCGGGCCGTGGACGGCGTGTCGTTCGACGTGCGGCGCGGCGAGACCTTCGCGCTGCTGGGAGAATCCGGGTGCGGCAAGTCCATGACCGCGCTCTCCATCATGCGGCTCCTGCCCGATGCCGGGCAGGTCGTCGCGGGCGCGGTGGAGCTCGACGGCCGGGACCTGCTCGCGCTGCCCGAAGCCGAGATGCGCAACGTGCGCGGCCGGCGCATCGGGATGATCTTCCAGGAGCCCACGCTCTCGCTGAATCCGGTGATGACCGCCGGCGCCCAGATCTCCGAGGCGCTCAGGCGCCATACGGTCGTCGACGGCACCGAGTTGGATGCGCGCGTGCTGGAGCTGCTCGACGCGGTGCGCATTCCGGACGCGGCGCGCCGGCGCGGCGAGTATCCGTTCCAGCTCTCGGGCGGCATGAAGCAGAGGGTCATGATCGCGATGGCGCTCGCCTGCAATCCGGACCTGCTGATCGCGGACGAGCCGACGACGGCGCTCGACGTGACCATCCAGGCGCAGATACTGGATCTGCTGCGCGAGCTTCAGGGCAAACGCGGGATGTCGTTGCTGCTCATTACCCACGATCTTGCCGTGGTCGCGGAAATGGCGCACCGGGTGGCTGTCATGTATGCGGGCGTAATCGTGGAATCTACCTCGCGTGAGGCATTCTTCGCGCGCCCCGCCCATCCCTATTCGCGGAAGCTGTTCGATTCCGTGCCCAAAAAGGAGAAGCGCGGCGACGCGCTCGCGGTGATCCGCGGCAGCGTGCCGGCGCTGACGCAGGATTTCACCGGTTGCCGTTTCGCCGAGCGCTGCGACTACGCATGGGACCTGTGCCGCAGGGCGACGCCGGGGTCTGTACGATGCCGGCGACGGACAGATGGCGCGCTGCTTTCTGTTCGCGCCGGGCGAACAGAGGGACGAGGGCCGAGGGACGAGGGACGAGGGGGAAACCCGCACACTCGACACTCGACACTCGACACTCGGCACTGGCTCCCCGTCAGTCGTCAGTCGTCAGTCGTCACTCCTCGAGGTCAAGGACCTGAAGGTCCATTTCCCCATCCACAAGGGCGTGCTCAGGCGCGTCGTCGCTCACGTCAAGGCGGTTGACGGTGTCTCGCTCGCGATACCCGCCGGGAAAACGCTCGGGCTGGTTGGCGAATCCGGATGCGGCAAGACGACGGTGGGGAAGGGGATATTGCGGCTGGTGGATCCCACCTCGGGGGAGGTATGGTTCGATGGCACGGACCTGACACGGCTCGAGCGCGGAGCGCTGCGACCGTGGCGCAAGCGCGTCCAGATCATCTTCCAGGACCCCTATGCGTCGCTCAATCCGCGCATGCGCATCGCGGAGACGCTGGAGGAGGGCATGGCGGCCCTGGGCGTGGGCGGGAACGCGATCGAGCGCCAGCGGAGCATCGACGCGCTTCTGGACGAGGTCGGGCTTTCCCCCGAGATCAAGTATCGCTACCCGCACGAGTTCTCCGGCGGGCAGCGCCAGCGGATCGCGATTGCGCGCGCCCTTGCGGTCGAGCCGCAGCTGATCGTATGCGACGAGCCCACCAGCGCGCTCGACGTGTCGGTGCAGGCCCAGATCCTCAACCTGCTGAAGGAGCTGCAGCGGCAGAAGGGCCTCGCCTACCTGTTCATCACGCACAACATGTCGGTCATCGAGTTCCTGGCGCACGAAGTGGCGGTCATGTATCTCGGCCGCATCGTGGAGCACGGCACGGTGGATGAAGTCCTGTCGGATCCCAAGCATCCCTATACGCGCGCGCTGCTTTCGGCCGTGCCGGTGATCGACAGGGAGACCAGGCGCGAGGTAATCCGTCTGCAGGGCGACCTGCCCTCACCGGTCACTCCGCCGGCGGGTTGCCATTTCCAGCCGCGCTGCCCGGTGGCGCGTCCCGTATGCGCGCAGCGCTACCCGGACGTCATCAGTTTGTCCGACGGTCGCCAGGTGGCCTGTGTGCTCTATGAGGACGACAGCAATCCTTCCGCGCGCGCAACGGGTGAGCGACATCAAGAGTGGCACCGCGGCTCGTTCGGGATGATAGCGCGCCGGTCGATTGCGGGCCCTGCGCGCTCGTCTATGCGCTGGCCTGCGCTCTGGCATCGGATGCGTGGGCCGCCCACGCCTACGCCCAGTTCGGCGACATCAAGTATCCCGCCGGATTCTCGCATTTCGAATGGGTGAATCCGAACGCGCCCAAGGGCGGCGACATCGAGCTCGTTCCGCCTTTGCGCATCACCAACTTCGACAAGTACAACCCGTTCACGCTCAAGGGTACCGCGCCGCCGGGCTTGAGCAGCTTGCTGTTCGAGACGCTGCTCACCGGCACCATGGACGAGCCGACGACCGCCTACGGCCTGCTGGCGGAAGACATCACGGTCGCCGCGGACAGGCTGTCGGCGACCTTCCGCCTGAATCCAGCCGCGCGCTTTCACGACGGCAGCCCGGTCATGGCCGCCGACGTCAAGCACAGCTTCGATACGCTGATGAGCAAGCAGGCGGCGCCGCAGTATCGCGTGGTATTCAGCGATGTCAAGCAGGCGGTGGTGACCGGCGCCGCGCAGCGTGCGTTTCGAATTCAAGCGCGCGAGCGCCGAGCTGCCGCTGCTGGTCGGGCGGGCTGCCGGTATTCAGCCGCGCGTGGGGCGCCGGCAAGCCGTTCGACCAGGTGGTCATGGACATGCCGATCGCGAGCGGGCCCTACCGCGTCGGCCGCGTGAACTTCGGCCGCGACATCACCTACCAGCGCGATCCCGACTATTGGGGCGCGGGATCTGAACGTGCGCCGCGGCATGTACAACTTCGACCGCATCACCTACAAGATCTACAAGGACACCACCGCGCAGACCGAGGCCTTCAAGGCGGGCGAGTTCGACTACCTGCAGGACTTTCTCGGCGCGCGAATGGGCGCGCACCTACGTCGGCAAGAAATTCGACTCCGGGGAGCTGATCAAGGCCGAGCTGACGAGCAAGAACGCGGGGGATTTCCAGGGCTTCCTGATCAACACGCGGCGCGACAAGTTCAAGGACGTGCGCGTGCGCGAAGCGCTTGGCGCTCGCGTTCGACTTCGAGTGGATGAACCGGCAGCTGATGTACAACTCCTACACGCGCGTGCGAGGCTTTTTCAACGCAGCGACTTCGAGGCGAAAGGGCTGCCGGGCCCGGATGAGCTTGCAGTGCTCGAGCCGCTGCGCGCCAAGCTGCCGGCCAAGGTATTCACCGAAGAAGTGCCGCTGCCGCCTTCGACCGCTCCGCCCGAACAGCCTGCGAGACAATCTGCGCAAGGCGCGCGAATCTGCTCGCCGAGGCCGGATGGACCTATCGCGACGGCGCCCTGCGCAACGCGAAAGGCGAGGCCTTTACGCTCGAATACCTCGACAGCGGCGGCGGCGAACGGATCATCACGCCTTATTCCAGGCGCTCGCGCAAGCTCGGCATCCAGGTGGAGTACCGCAGGGCGGATTTTGCGCTGATCCAGAAGCGGCTCGACGTGTTCGACTTCGATCTGTTCACCGTGCGCATTCCGGGCAGCGAGTCGCCCGGCAGCGAGCTGCATGGACCGCTTCGGCTCGAAGTCGGCCGACACCGAGGGCTCGAGCAATCTCATCGGCGTGCGCGATCCCGCGATCGACGCGCTGCGTCAACCAGGCAGTGTCCGCCAACACGCGGCCTGAGCTGGTCGCGAGCCTGCGCGCGCTCGACCGTGTGTTGCGCCACGGCCACTACGTGGTGCCGCAATGGTTTTCCAGCACGTACCGCGTCGCCTATCGCTCGGGAAAGTTCGAGCAGCCGGCGGTCGCGCCGCAGTATTACCAGGCCGAAGACTGGGTCATCTCGACCTGGTGGAGAAAGAAATAACTGCCATGTGGTCCTACGTACTCAAGCGGCTGCTCCTGATGATTCCCACGCTGTTCGGGATCTTGCCTGATCACCTTTGTCGATCATCCAGTTCGTGCCCGGCGGCCCGGTCGAGCAGATGGTCTCGCAGCTCCAGGGGCGCGAGGCGGGGGGCGAAGGTCCGGCGCCACGAGCGGCAGCGGCTATCGCGGCCGCCAGGGGGTGGATGCGAAGCGCGTCGAGGAAATCAAGAAGCTCTACGGATTCGACAAGCCGGCGCACGAGCGCTTCTTCCAGATGCTCGGGCAGTTCGCGCGCTTCGATCTGGGCAAGAGCTTCTTCCACAACAAGGACGTCGGCAGCTCATCCTCGAGAAGCTGCCGGTCTCGATCAGCCTTGGACTGTGGACGTTCCTGCTCGTCTATCTGATCTCGCTGCCGCTCGGCATCGCCAAGGCGGTGCGCGCGGGCACGCGATTCGACACGGTCACGACGTTCATCGTGCTGCTCGGCTACGCGATCCCGAGCTTCGTCATGGGCGTGGTGTTGCTCGTGCTGTTCGCGGGCGGCTCGTTCGTGCAATGGTTTCCGCTGCGCGGACTCACTTCCGCCAACTGGGACGGATTTGAGCCTCCTGGGAAAGATCGCCGACTACTTCTGGCACATCGCGCTTGCCGGTCGCCTCAATGGTGTTCGGCGGCTTCGCCGTGATCACGATCCTCACCAAGAACTCCGTGCTGGAGGAGATCCGCAAGCAATACGTGCTCACCGCCCGCGCGAAGGGCGTGGACGAGCGCGACGTCCTGTGGCGGCACGTATTCCGCAACGCCCTGATCCCGATCATGACCGGCTTTCCGGCCGCGTTCGTCGGCGCGTTCTTCAGCGGCTCGCTCCTGATCGAGACTTTGTTCTCGCTGGACGGGCTGGGGCTGCTTTCCTACGAGTCGGTCATCCGGCGCGACTACCCGGTCGTGCTTCGGAAGCCTTTTCGTGTTCACGATCATCGGCCTCGTCACCACGCTGCTGCGCGACCTGAGCTACGTCTGGGTCGACCCGCGCGTCAAGTATTTCGACTGATGCCATGGCGCCATCGACTGCAACCGTCTCGGACGCCTCGACCCGACTCCCATGGCGAGAGCTACTCCACGCAGAGCCCGGCGCGCCGCGCATGGCGGCGCTTCCGCAGCAATCGGCTCGGCTATGTCAGCCTGATCGTGTTCGCGATCCTGTTCGGCGTGAGCCTGCTTGCCGAAGTGCTGTCCAACGACAAGCCGCTGGTCGCGCGCTACGAGGGTCAATGGTATCTGCCCGATCGTGCAGACGCTGCCGGAGACCACGTTCGGCGGCGACTTCCCGACGCCGACCGATTATCTCGATCCGCTGATCCGCGAAAACCTCGCGAAGCCGGGCAACTTCGCGCTTTTTCCGCTCAACCCCTATCACCACAGCACGATCAACTACTTCGCCAAGGAGCCGAATCCCGCGCGCGCCGAGCGCCGACAACCTGTCTCGGCACCGACGACCGCGGCCGCGACCTGCTGGCGCGGCTGCTCTACGGCTTTCGCGTCTCGGTCGTGTTCGCGCTGCTGGTCACCGGCGATCTGCGCTGTCTTCGGCGTGCTCTACGGCGCGATCCAGGGCTACTTCGCCGGCTGGACCGACATCGCGCATGGAGCGATTCAACGAGATCTGGAGCGCGATGCCGACGCTCTACATGTTGATCATCTTCTCGTCGCTGTTCGCGCCCAGCTTCTGGCTGCTCGTCATTCTGCTGTCGATATTCGGCTGGCTCGGCATCGCGGCCTACGTGCGCGCGGAGTTCCTGAAGAACCGGACGCTCGATTACGTGCGCGCCGCGCGGGCGCTCGGCCAGAGCAACCGGAAGATCATGCGCCGCCACATCCTGCCCAACAGCCTCACGCCGGTGGTGACGCTCATTCCGTTCGAGATGGCCGGCGGCCATCGGCGCCTTGACGAGCCTCGATTTTCTCGGCCTGGGCGTGCCGCCGGACACGCCCAGCCTGGGCGAGCTGCTGAACCAGGGCAAGAATAACCTCGACGCCTGGTGGATCTCGCTCTCCACCTTCGGCGTGCTGGTGGTCACGTTGCTGCTGCTGATACTGATCGGCGATGCGCTGCGCGACGCGCTCGACCCGCGCAAGGTGCTGCAGGAGGACGCGGAATGAGCCTGCCGGCATGAGCCTGCTCGAAGTGCGGGATCTCAGCATCGAGTTCGGCCCGCGCCGCGTGGTGGACCGCGTGTCGTTCTCGCTCGACGCAGGCGAGAAGCTCGCGCTGGTCGGCGAATCGGGATCGGGCAAGACCGTCACCGCGCTTTCGCTGCTGCGTCTCATCGAAGCGGCGCGCCTGAGCGGGGAGATCATCTTCGACGGCAAGGACGTGCTGAAGATGCCGGACCCGGCAGCTGCGCGATCTGCGCGGCCGCGACATCGCGGTGATCTTCCAGGAGCCGATGACGGCGCTGAACCCGGTTCGGACCGGTGGGCGATCAGATCGCCGAAACCCTTGCAGCTGCACACGGACCTGCGCGGCGCCGGGGCATGGAGCGGAGCGGTCGCGGCGCTGCGCCGCGTCGGCATTACCGAACCCGAAGTCCGCGCGCGCAGCTACCCGCACCAGCTTTCCGGCGGCCAGCGCCAGCGCGCGATGATCGCCATGGCGCTCGCATGCAGCCCGAAGCTGCTCATCGCCGACGAGCCGACGACGGCGCTCGACGTATCCATCCGCATGCAGATACTCGAGCTGATCGACCGATTGCGCGCGGAATCCGGCATGGCGCTGCTCCTCATCACGCACGACCTGAATCTCGTGCGCCGCTTCGCCGACCGCGTGGCGGTGATGGAGCGCGGGCTGCTGGTCGAGCAGGGCCCGACCGACGAAGTCATGCGCAATCCCCGGCACCCCTATACGCACAAGCTCATCAACAGCCGGCCGGAGCGCGACGTCGCGCCGCCCGGCGAGGGCCGCGTCGTGGAAGCCCGCGGCGTGCGGGTGGATTACCCGACGCAGCTCCCGGGCATCCGCGGCTGGTTCAAGAGAGGGCGTTTTTACCGCGGTCGAGCGCGTCGATTTCGAGCTGGCGCCCGGCGAGACGCTGGGCGTGATCGGCGAATCAGGCTCGGGCAAGACGACGCTGGCGCTTGCCGTGCTGAACCTCGTCGCCGCCGACGGCGATATCCGCATCGGCGGCACGCCGTGGTCGGGCGCAAGCTCGGCGCAGAAGCGCGCGGTGCGCCGGCAGATACAGGTCGTGTTCCAGGATCCGCTGTCGTCTCTGTCGCCGCGCCTGACGGTGGAGGCGATCGTCGGCGAAGGACTGGAGGTACACGAGCCCGCGCTCGACGCGGCGCAACGGCGCGAGCGCGTCCTCCAGGCGCTCAACGACGTCGGCCTGACGGAAGACGGCCGGGCGGAGCCGCTGCTACACCGGTATCCGCACGAATTCTCGGGCGGGCAGCGCCAGCGCATCGCCATCGCGCGCGCCCTGATCGTGAATCCGAAAGTCGTCGTGCTGGACGAGCCGACGAGCGCCCTGGACGTGACGATACAGAAGCAGGTCTTGCAGCTGCTTGGCGAGCTGCAGCGCAAATACGGCTTGAGCTATATCCTGGTCACGCACGACATCGACGTGGTGCGCGCCATGGCCCATCGCGTGATGGTGATGAAGGACAGCCGCATCATCGAGAGCGGATCGCTCGACGACATCCTGCACCATTCGAAATCCGACTACACGCGCATCCTCGTGGAAGCGGGGATCCCCTGACGGGGTTACGTAACCTCTGAAAAAGAGGCTCAGCCTCGCCGCCCTTTCTTGCGAGGCAGCTTCATTGTGCGAAGGGGGGTATGGGGGGCGCGGGAAGGCTTGGGGAATTCATCGTGCGATGGGGATCCGTGGGAACGCGTAAGGATCCCGATACCTTATTGGAAGAGGCCCGTTCCCCGCCGATTATCTCGGTGCGCTCTTGTCCGCGTCGGCTACGACGACTTTCCGGGCGCCCGGAAGGACGACTTTGATCCGCTTTGCCGGCGGATTGACGGAGCGAACGGTGCCTTTCTTGGCGGCGGTCGCGCGCGTTCCCTTAGCCACCGTAAGACGCGTTCGCGCCGCTTGCTTGGACTTGTCCGTGTACCGAGCCGGGGTCAGCGCGGGAGCCGGCAGCTCGGGCAGGTGTGGTTCGACATTGCCGTGGACCGGCACCATGAGTGTCTGCCCGGCAACGAACTTCCTGGGCGCGGCCATCCCGTTCACTTCCTTCAGTTGCTCCAGGGTCATGCCGTTACTGGCAGCGACACGCTCCGGCTTGTCGCTGCGTTTCAGCGTGTACGCCTGCCACGAGACGAGCGGCTTGTCGTGCGCCTCCAGGTTGCGCCGGAAAACCTCGACTTTATCGCGCGGCAGCATGATCGTTTCCGAGCCGTGCGCCTTGATCACCGGCTTGTTGTGCGCCGGATTGAGAAACCTGAACTCATCGAGGGGCATTTCAGCCAGGCGGGCCGCGAGCTTCACGTCGATGTGCCGGGCGGCTGTGACCGTCGCGAAATACGGCTGGTTGGGGATATCGGCAAGCGCGAGGCCGTAGGACTGGGGATTGGCGACGATATTCTTGACCGCCTGCAGCTTGGGCACGTAATTGCGCGTTTCCGCCGGTATCGTGAGGCTCTCGTAATCTGTCGGCAACCCCTTTGCCTGGTTCCTGGCGATAGCGCGGCCGACTGCGCCTTCGCCCCAGTTGTAGGCTGCGAGCGCGAGGTCCCAGCTGCCGAACATGCCGTAGAGCTTTTCCAGGTAGTCGAGCGCGGCGCCAGTTGCGGCGATCGGGTCGCGGCGGCCGTCGTACCAGAAGGTCTGGCGCAGCCCGTAGTCCTTGCCGGTCGAGGGTATGAATTGCCACATGCCGGAGGCATGCGAGCGCGAGTACGCCTGGGGGTTATAGGCGCTTTCGATCATCGGCAGGAGCGCGATCTCGGCTGGCATCTTGCGCCGCTCGACTTCCTCGATGACGTGGTAGAGAAAGCGGCTGCTCCGCTCGACCATGCGATTCACGTAATCGGGCCGGCTCGAATACCACTGTTCCCAGTCCCGCACCAGCGGGCCTTCCAGATTGGACAACCGGAATCCGCTGCGTATGCGTTGCCACAGATTGGGAGGGGGCGGGGGTGGCGCTGCGGCCGCGGACGCTGGTGCGGCGATATCGGGGCTGCGGACAGGCTCGACCACAGCCTGTGCAGGCGGCGCGGGTTCGTCGATCCGCATGCGCTCAGCGGCTGACGGAACGGCCTGCTCGGCAATCGGCACTTGCGCGCAAGCGGTCGCCAAAAGCACAACGAGTCCCAACACTGAAGTCTTGGGTTGCATGACGTTATTGTGGTTATTTGAAGACGGTTTGATGGTAGCGAAGCCAGCCTGAGGCGTCAAGGCCAAATGTGCTTAAAAATCATGTAAATCGGATAGAATTTACCTGCGAAGTCAAAAGCTTTCTTATCGCGGAGGGCGGCAAGCACGCTGGCGGGATCGGCGGGCCTTGGCGAAGCGGATGTTCGACAGGTTTACTCGTGGCCGCAATAGGGGCGGGTATCGTCCGGCAGCGCCATCAGCTTCGACAAAGACTCGAACATGTGCCGCGGCGTGCCTTGGAAGAGGCGGCGCAACCCACGGCGAATAAGGTGTCACCGCAATACAGCACGGGATCTCCAGCACCTCGAACTCGGTGCCGAATCGGGTCAGCGTCATCCACGACCGCCGCGCAGCGCTCGTCGCGCAGCGTCCAGACGTAGTTATCGGCCAAAGCGCGATGGGGGATGATTTCGCATGCGCTCATGTTGAAATCGTCTCAGGTACTGCGTCTCAGATAAGGCGTCTCAGATGGTACGTCTCAGATAAGACGTCTCAGCTACGGCGGACTCAACGTTCGCTTTGAACGCTCACCTGGGACGCTCTATCTGGGACGCTTCACCTGAGACGCTTCATCTGCGACGCCCTTGCTGTTGTGTGTTGGCAGTGGCGATTATAAACTCGCGGCATGACGACGCACGATGCCGCGCGCGACGCGAAAGACTGGTTCGCGACGCCGCTCGGGCAGTATCTGCTCGCACGGGAGCAGGCGTACTTCGACAACGTGGTGGCCGACGTATTCGGCTACAACGCCTTCCAGCTCGGCATGCCGGACGTCGACCTGCTGCGCACCAGCCGCATACCGTTGCGTTGCCATGTGGACGCGGTGGATCCCGCGGAGCTCAGGGCCGATTTTCGCGACCTGCCCATCGCCAGCAACAGCGTCGACCTGGTGCTGCTCCCGCACACACTAGAGTTCAGTGCGCACCCGCACCAGATTCTGCGCGAGGTCGCACGGGTGCTGATGCCGGAAGCGCATGTCATCATCGCCGGGTTCAATCCCTGGAGCCTATGGGGCTTCCGGCGCATGTTCAGTCGCCGGCGCGGTTATCCCTGGAAAGGCCGCTTCATCAATCTCCCGCGCATGAAGGACTGGCTCGCATTGCTGGGGCTGGAGCTCGTCGGCGGCCAGATGACCTGCTACGTGCCGCCGTGCAAGACCCAGAAGTGGCTCGAGCGCGTCGCCTTCATGGACGCTGCGGGCGACCGCTGGTGGCCGATTGCCGGCGGTGTGTATTTTCTGCAGGCGGTAAAGCGCGTGCACGGCCTGCGCATCATCATGCCGAAGTGGAGCGACGTTCTCGCCACGAGCAAGGCGCTCGCGCCCGCTCCGAAGAAGGTGCGGCAACCGGAGGATGCCGTTATCGCCCGCAACGGCGTCTCTGATACAGCGTCTCAGGTACGACGTTCAGATACGGCGTCTCAGATAGGGCGCCTCAGAAAAAGCGTGCCAAGCTGTAACGCCACAGCTCAGGCTCTTCAGCCGGGACGTTTTATCTGGGACGTTTTATCTGAGACGCTTCATCTGAGACGCTTCATCTGAGACGCTTTGTGAAGGAAGTAGTGGAGATCTACACCGACGGCGCCTGCAAGGGCAATCCCGGCGCAGGGGGTTGGGGAGCGTTGCTGGAATCTGGCGGGAAGACGCGGGAGCTGTTCGGCGGCGAGGCGTACACGACCAACAATCGCATGGAGCTGACCGCAGTCATACGCGCGCTGGAAGCACTGCGGGGAGCCTGCCGGGTCAAACTACACACCGACTCGCAGTACGTGCAATTGGGGATCAGCGAATGGATCCATCAATGGAAGAAACGCGGCTGGCGTACTGCGGACAAGAAGCCGGTCAAGAACGAGGACCTGTGGCGCCGGCTCGACGAACTCTCGCAGCAGCACGAGATCGAGTGGAGATGGGTGAGGGGGCACGACGGCAATGTCGGCAACGAGCGGGCCGATGAGCTTGCGAACCGCGGCGTTGCCTCTATTGGGACAAGAGGGTGATTGGTGACTCGTGACTGGTGACTGGCTAGAACTCTTGCTCCTTGTTTGCGTCGATCGACTTACGATCGAGTCACGAGTCACGAATCACGAATCACGCGTTTGAGCGCATGCGCCAAATAGTCCTCGATACCGAGACGACCGGCTTAGAGCCCGAACTAGGGCACCGTGTCATCGAGATCGCCGGCGTGGAGGTGGTCAACCGCCGGCTCACGGGCAACAATTTCCACCGCTATTTCAATCCGGAACGTGAGAGCGAGTCGGCCGCGCTCGACGTGCACGGCCTGACTACGGATTTCCTGCGCGACAAGCCGCGGTTTCGAGACGTCATCAACGAGTTCCTCGATTATGTAAGCGGGGCCGAGCTCATCATCCACAACTCGGCCTTCGACGTCGCCTTTCTCAACCGCGAGCTGGCGCTGGCGGACAGCCGACCCATCGATCAGTGCTGCCTCTGCGTGGTGGACACCCTGCGCCTGGCGCGCGACCTGCATCCGGGCAAGCGGAACAGCCTCGATGCGTTGTGCGAGCGTTACCAAGTCGATAATTCGGCGCGCACGCTGCACGGCGCGCTGCTCGACGCGCAGCTCCTCGCCGAGGTCTATCTCGCGATGACGCGCGGGCAGGAAAGCCTGGTGATGGAAATCGAAGTCGTGTCCACGTCGGTTGCCGTCGAGGCGGCGGTTCACCTCGAGCTCGTCGTTCTCGCGGCGACCGTGGATGAGCTCGCTGCGCACGCGCAGCAGCTGGCAGACATCGACAAGGTGTGCGGAGCGGCTTGTCTCTGGCGCCAGCTCGAAAATGCGTGACCGCTGACGGTATCTACTCGGCCCTGATATTAGCTTCGCGCGCGACGCGTCCCCACTTCTCGATCTCGGACACGAGCATGCGCGAAAAGGCGGCGCTCGGCAACGGTGACGGCGCGACGCCTTCGGCCTCGAGGCGCTGCGCGGACTCCCGCTGGCTGAGAATCCCGGCGATCTCGGTGTTGAGCTTCGCAACGATGGCGGCCGGCACGCCCGCCGGCGCGAGCACGCCCCACCAGTTGTTGATCTCGTAGCCGGGCGCACCGGACTCGGCGATCGTCGGCACTTCCGGCAGCAGCGGCGTGCGCTTCGCGCTGCTGACGCCGAGCGCTTTGATCTTGCCCGCGCGGACCTGACTAAGCGTGAGCGGCAGCGTGCCGAACATGACCTGTACGTGTCCTCCGATCACGTCGGTGAGCGCCGGCACCCCTCCCTTGTACGGGTACGTGGATCAGTTGAATGCCGCTAATGCGCGCGAATAGCGCGCCGGCGAAATGGTTGATTCCTCCGGTGCCAACTGACGCATAGGTGATAGTGTTCGGTTGCGCCGTGGCGATATCGATCAAGCCCTTCACGCTACTTGCGGGGAAGGAAACGTGCGCTACGAGCACGAGTGGCCCGGCGCCGAGCATCATCACCGGCGTGAAGGAGTTCACCGGATCAAAAGGCAGCTTGTTTACGGCGGCGTTCATCGTGTGCGAGGCCGACATGAACAGCAGCGTATGGCCGTCGGGTGCGGTCTTGACCGTGAGATCGGCGCCGATGATGCCGTTCGCCCCCGGCCGGTTATCGACCACCACCTGCTGCCCCAAGCGCTCGCCGAGCTTGCCGCCGACGAAGCGCGCGAGCGTGTCGGTGGCATTCCCCGGAGGGAACCCGACGATGATGCGGATCGGGCGGGTGGGATAAGGCGGGGCAGCATGCGCGCGGGATTCAGGCATGCTCGCGGCTGTAACTTCCGAAGGAGTGCATACGCTCACCGCTGCCCAGCCGGACAGAACTAGGGAAAAGGCTGCGATGATTTTCCTGCCGATCCTTTGCATTCTCTATCGACCATCAGCTGCTACCGATTAAGCCGCAATTCGTACCGCCTCCGCGCCTCTTATGCTCTTATCGCAGCTTGGCTTACGTTAGTATTTGCCCTAACATGCGAATCACATAGACTGCGGGTGCGCTGCGCCTTCGTGCTTGCGGCCATCGCCCGTTGGCCTCAGTTCCAGGGGACCCATCTAAGGTACCTTATTCGGAGTGGGTGAAATGGTCGAATTCTATTCCTGCCAAATTCGGGATGACGGACCATCGCGTATACGGCGTATTTGTTGCGCACCATGGGCATTGCGCTCACCGCGCCGCTCGCGTCTTTTGCTCAGCAGCAGAAGGTCTGGCGCATCGGATTTCTCGCCGCGCGTTCCCGCCCAACCGCCTCGAATCCCGACATTTATTACGATGCGTTCACGCAGGAAATGCGTTCGCTCGGTTATATCGATGGTAAGAATCTCGTCATCGAATGGCGCTTTGCGGATGGAAAGTACGAGCGTCTTCCCGCACTGGCGGCTGAGCTCGTTCATCTGAATGTTGACGTTATCGTTACCCATGGGACACCCGGCGTTCAGGCGGCGAAACGGGCAACAACAACAATTCCCATAGTAATGGCGGCCGTGGGCGATGCCATTGCCGCCGGACTCGTTACCAGCCTTGCGCATCCGGGCGGGAATGTCACCGGCTTGAGTTTCTTCCAACAGGAACTTCTGTCAAAACGGGTCGAGTTGCTCAAGGAGGCCATGCCTCGAGCTGACAAAGTCGGTTACCTCATGAATGTGGGAAATGCTTCTGCCATGGGGCCAACGCTACGCGCCATGGAGAGTGCAGCCAAGTCACTCAAGATCGAGCTCGAACAATTCGCCGTGCGGGGCCCGAATGACTTCGAGATAGCATTTTCGGCGATGGCCAAAAAAGGCGTTGACGGACTTGTGATCAGCGAGGAATCGATGATGCTTGCCAACGCCAAAGCGATTGCCGATTTAGCCGCGAAGCACCGGCTCCCTGCCGTTGGGGGCCGGGAATTCGCGGAAGCCGGCGGCGTTATCGGCTACGGGATGAAGCTGACCGAGCTCTATCGGCGCGGGGCCCAAATTGTGGACAGGCTGCTCAAAGGTGCGAAGCCGGGCGACATCCCCGTCGAGCAGCCCAGGGTATTTGAGGTCGTGATCAACATGAAGGCGGCGAAAGCGCTCGGTATCAAGATTCCGCAAATCGTCCTCGTGCGTGCGGACAATGTGATCGAATGACGAGCTGTCGGAAATTTCTCGCCGAGCCGGCCGCGGTTTAAAACTTTCGCCGATGCAATGCACGAATACGGGTGGGTGCGAGGCCGCAACCCTTGTTGACGTGTCGCACCGGTGATGTGAAGGATAACGAATTGGTCAGGCGATTGCTCATCCTCCGGGCCGGCTCCGGACCGGGCAATACGCTGATACGCAGCCTGAAGGCTGGAGATCCTTCGCTTTTCATGGTCGGCTGCCATCATGACCGATTTGAGATCAAGAAATCTTCCGCCGACCGCAACTATCTGGTTTCACCTTTTGCGCGGGCCGAATTCCGGCGTGCGCTCCGTAACATCATAAAGGCCGAGCGCATCGACCTCGTGATTCCGACTCACTACGTGGATGTCAGGACAATTTCCAATCTCCGTGACAGTATCCCGTGCCGGGTATTTCTGCCGAGGAAAACGGTCATCGCGCGCTGTCAGGATAAGTACCGACTGACGACGTTTCTTGGCCGTCGCGGCGTGCCGGTGCCTTTGACCCATCCGGTAACCAGACTGAAGGATATCGAGCAGTTGTTTCGCCGCTTCCGGTCGGCCCGGGAGTTATGGTGCCGAATTCGCGTAGGGACGGGCTCGGCTGGGGCGATCCTGGTAAGAAGCCCGGAGCAAACCCGAAGCTGGATTAAGTATTGGGAAGAAGTATGTGCGATGCCAGCGGGGGCGTTTACGCTTTCCGAGTATTTGCCGGGGCGAGATTTCTGCGTGCAATCCCTGTGGAAAGGGGGCAAGCTGATGATGGCGAGATCGCACGAACGTTTGTCGTACCTCGTTGTCGGGGGAGGGCCGAGCAACGTATCGTCGATGGCTGCGCTCGCTAGAATTATTTATGAACCACGTGTGTTCGAAGTAGGCACGAACGCTATCCGCGCGCTCGATGCGAAGGCCTCGGGGGTCTTCTTCGTTGACATCAAGGAAAATGCCGCCGGCAAACCTTGCGTCACGGAAATCAATGCCGGCCGCTTCGCGAGTGTCTCACTTGCCCATGACATGGCCGGACCGGATAACATGGCCCTCGCCTATGTGCGGGTCGCGCTCGGCGAGCGCGCTACCACCCGCAGGGCCCGCATTGCCGAAGATTGCTACGTCCTGCGGGGTCTCGACGCGCTCCCTACCGTGTTGCGGGCGGATGAGCTCTCCGAAGGGATTGTCGACTGGACTGGATGATGGAAGCCTATGTCGTCAAGATCTTGTTTCATATACACTGACAGAAGAGCGAAACCGCAGTGTGCGTGAGGTCATGCGAAGGTCACTTGTCAATAACTTGAAGGGAGGAATAACATGGGCCTACATCGAGTAGAAGGGTACTTTCGACGGACTAGCGAAAAAAAACGATCCCGCCATCAAAGTTACGTTTGCTGGCTCGCTTGATAAGGAACCGAGGGCGCAGTTCAAGACCGAACTTGAGGGGCTAGCCAAAAAATACGGCCTCGACTTGGATTTTTGGGTCAATACCCCAAAGAAGAAGTAAAAGTACCTTGCGCACGTGTCTTTTCGTGCGTTCGGATCGCAACCGTTTTTCGGGGTAACACCGTCTTGCCGCGAGATCGACCTGGCATGACGCTGTTACTCCGAGACGGTGTGCCAGCACAGTGGCTGCTGAACGCGCGAGGGGCATTATGCTTCAGGGCAGGTAAAACGATTCCGTCCTGCGTCGCCGGTTGGAACCCAGCTCACCCCGTCGAAAACGTTGGTTGCGTCGTCGATAGCGATATGCCGGCGATCGGGCGGTGTCTTGACTACAAATCGTTGTCCCCCGACGACGCGTTCTTTCGTTTCTTGCACGAGGTCCCACGTGAGGACGTGGACACCCAAGGAATAACGCCGCATCGGAACGAATTGAATATGAAGTACGTGCATCTCCTTGGGCGCCAGCTCGAAAGTACGCAGCTTTGCCTCCGGTGTGAGGATTTCGAGGGTCTTATCATCAAGCCGGCGAATACCGGGGGTGTCGTTGCCTGGTGCAGTGAGGCGTTCTATTAAGGAGGGCGGACCCTCCATGTACACGCGTCCCCAGTCGAAAATGGAATATTTTGCGCCCTGCGGGCCGGGAAATGAGAGCGATGTCAGCTCTGCTTCGGACGTGAAATTGCCAACAATAACGCTTGCGAATCGTCCTGCGCCACGAGGTTCGTCGGTTGCGATAGTGATGTTCTTCCACGCGATTTTGTTGTTGTTTTTTACGTTGGCGTAGAGATCGCTGGTCTCGGGAAACGTCATTCCATACGACGGTTTACCCGGTGTTACGATGCGTGCGAGCAGGGAGAAGTGCACTCGGTCCGCGTCCACGGCCGCATAGTCCGCGGGATTTGGTGGCGACCACGGGAATTCAAAGATCTCACTTTCACCTGACTTGACGGTAACGATTTTTGAACCGATCGGGCCGCCCATGAGTGCGGGTACGGTAACGCTGCCGTCCCATGGCAACGGCCAGGACAACCCGGTCGAGGCCTTCGCCCAATAAAGGTTGAGCGTTCCCGATCCCTTGTTATCTCCGGACACATTGTCAGGACATCCGCGGTTACGCACCCGCACATAGATGTAATTTGAGGCTGACGGACGATACTCAGGATTCTCGTGATCCTGATGCAACCACCCATCGTTGGTTCTTCGCACCCAGATGTCGTCGCTCAGGTACATCGGCTGCGTTGACTGATCGGGTTCCGTGCCGATATCGTCGTAGGCATCCTTTATCCAGAGGTCCTGTACCGGGCCGATCGGGGGGACGAGGCCTTGAGAGTCCAGAATCCCCGCTCGCGCGACGTGCAGCGTTGCGTACATGCGCGCGACCTGGCCGGCCGTGAACATGTTCTTGCACTCGTCGCCGGAGGCGTCCATATAGTTCATGAACATGCCGCCATTCGGTCCGTTACGACAACTCACCTTGGGGAAATTGGGGCACCTGCTAAAGGATGTGGCAAACTGCTGGTTGGGAGTATCGTCGACGTTATCGGAATCCGCGCACCCTTCGCCGTGGCCCCAGATGTGGATCAGGTCTAACCAGTGGCCGATTTCATGCGTTGCCGTGCGGCCGAGTTCAGCGTTTTCTTTGAAGTTACCCCCGATCGTGCCAAATGCCCGATAGTCGCAGACTACTCCCTGGACCTCCGGCGGCTCGGGAGGCCGTGTTCCGTATCCTAATGTGTTCTCGTCAAGATAGTTCACCACCCAGATATTGAGGTATTTATTGACGTCCCATGGACCATGTCCACCCGTTGCTTTGGCTTTCATCCCGTTGTCCGCCTCGTTCCAACCCCTCACGTTGGTTTTCGTGCGTGTGATTCCGTCTGTGGGATTGCAGTGCGGATCGCGAACAGCGAGCGCGAACTCTATGCGGGCGTCGGCCGCAACGCCGCGAAAAACCAACGGGGTGTTCCCCGCATCTAGGTTGAGTCGGCGAAAATCGTCGTTGAGGACATTGATCTGACTGTCAATGTGCTTCTTCGGAATGTTCTGGTTCGCAGTGTTGTAGATGACGTGCACGACTACAGGAATGCGGATCACTTCAGTTCGTAATCCCGCGCCGCTGTAGCGCGCCACCCAGTTCTGAATCTCTTTCTCGATCTGGCGGGCGCGCCAGCGATACTCGGGATCCTTGCGAGCCAAACGCCAGTGATGCTCCATTGTGGCGCATCGATTTGCATCTTTTGCATTCATTGCCCACCTCCCACTGCCCATGACGCTTCAAGCCATTGGCATCTAGCACCTGCGGCGTTAATCTGCCTGTTGCTGCGGTTTCTACGCGACCCTGTATTTCTCGATCATCCTCCAGTCGAGCTGAAGGCCGAAACCCGGGTCTTTCGAGACCTCGAACATCCCATTCTTGATCGGCGGACGGTTCGCCCACATCGTCTGCCACACCGGGTCGCGCTCGGGGTCGGCGAAGCACTCGACGTAGGTGCCGTGCGGCACGCCGGCGAGCAGGTGCTGAGAGATCTGTGATTCCTCGTGGTGGGCCATCTGCACGCCGGCGGTCTGGCAGAGTGCCGCTGCGCGGCGCCAGTCGGTGACGCCGCCGCCCTCCGACGCGTCGTAGTTGATGAAATCCACCGCACCGGCTTCGACCAGGCGCCGCACGCCGTGGCTCGTGATCTCGGACTGACCCGCGGTCACCGGAATCCGGGTAGCCTGGCGGACCCGCGCCATCAGCGCAACGTCGTCGTACCAGTGGCAGGGCTCCTCGAACCAGCCGATGTCGAGAGGCTCGACCAGGCGCGCAAAGCGGATTGCATCCTGCGAGTTCCATCCGCGGTTGGCGTCGACCACCAGCTTGAACTCGGGCCCCGCCGCCTTGCGCGCGGCGTCCACCCGTTTCGCATCCTCTTCCGGGGTCAGGCCACCGACCTTGAATTTGCAGCCCGCCATACCGGCCTTGCGGTAGGACTCCATTTCGCGGCCGATGTCGGCCAGCGTCTTGCCTTCCATGTAATAGCCGCCGATGGAGATGATGGGCAGCCGTTCGCGGTTGGCCCCGAGTAGAGCGGCCACGCTCTTGCCGACCGATTTGCCCACGAGGTCCCACAGCGCGCAGTCCACGCAGGCGATCGCCTCGAGCAGGATCTTGCGGTCGCGGCTGGTGTGGGAGAGATCGAACATCGCCCGCCAGGCCCGTTCGACCTCGAGAATGTCCATCCCGTTCACGCGCGGCGCGAGCTCCTGGCCGATCAGGCGCACGATCTCGAGCCCGTGCTCGCGGTTGTCGCCATTGTAGACCTCGCTCGCGAGCCCTTCGTCCGTGCGCACGCGCGTGATGACCGTGGAGCGCTTGAGAACGGAGTAGGTACTGCCACCGAAATTCCGCTTGAGCGGAATCTCAATCGCGATGGCTTCGATGCGGTCGATTCTCATAGGCGCGATGGGTGAGCCGTGTTTCAGGCGAAGACGATCATCGCCCCGATCAGGGTCGCGCAGACGATGCCCGCGGTGAAGATGAGCTTGTCCTGCCTGCTCCAGCCAGATTCGCGCGCGAGGGGAAACGCGCGCGCTTGCTGCGGAGTACCCCTTCCTCCGGTTTCGATCCGCATCTTCACGGTCTTCGCGAAATCTTCGATCTCGCGCGCCATGCCGGTTTGCGCGGCGAGCCGCATCGTGGCGTCGAGGGAATTGAACGCTCTTGAAAATCCCAGTGTTACCGCCGGCTCGAACGGGGCCGGCTCGGCGTCTTCCCGCCGCGTCTTGGGCACGGGACGCACGAGCAGGTCGGCTGCCGGCTCAGGATCGAAGCTGGCTCGCGCGGGTCTGGGCGCGAGGTGCGTGGTGCCCTCCTCGACTTGTCCTACCTGCTTGCCGCACTCGCGCAGATCGCGTGCCATCTCACGTACGTCGGAGTAGCGGTTTCGGGGGGACTTGGCAAGCGCCTTGGCGACGATGAAGTCGAGCATTTCGGGCGCCTCGCGGTTGAGCGAGCTCGGCGGCGGCGGCACGAAATTCAGGATCTGGAACATGATTCCCGTCACGTCTTCGCCGGTGAAAGGCGCCTTGCCGGTCACCATCTCATAGAGGATCACGCCGAGCGCAAAAATGTCGGAACTCGGCTCGGCGCGCTTTCCCGCCACCTGCTCCGGCGACAGGTATTTGGGCGAGCCCAGCAGGGCGCCCGTCCGGGTTCGTATATTCGTGGAGCGCATGTGCGCGATGCCGAAATCGGCGATCTTCACCAGCCCACCCCGCACGATCATGATATTGGCGGGCTTGATGTCGCGATGCACCACGTCGTGCTCGTGCGCATAGCCCAGCCCCTCGGCGACTTGCGCTGCGATATCGACGGCATTCGCGACCGACATCGGCTCGCCCGGCGCCATCATCGCGCGGAGCTCTTTGCCGTCCAGCAGCTCCATCGCCATGTAGGCGATATAGCCGCTCTTGCCGATGTCGTAGATGGTGACGATGTTGGGATGGTTGAGACCGCCCGCGGCTTTCGCCTCCTGGTAGAAGCGCGCCTCGTATTCCGCCATTTCCTTCAGCTCGAGCTCCATGTTGATCGTCTTGATCGCTACGGTGCGATCCAGCATGGGATCGAAGGCGCGATAGACGACGCCCATCGCGCCCTTGCCGAGCTCGGCGACGATCCGGTAGCGGCCGAGTTTGCTCACTTCCATGGGGGAGGAATCTTTTCCGTGTGAAACCAGTGGCGGATCGGAATCCTGGCGCCCGGGCTGACCTCCACCGTCTGGACGTAGGGAGGAAAGTCGGGATTTCGGATTTCGATGCGGTGCCTGCCCGGGCTGAGGCGCAATTCGTGCATCGGCGGCACCTCGCCGAGCAGCTTGCCGTCGACGTGGACTTCGCCCCATGGCGTGATGGTCAGCATGACGATGCCGGTGCCGCTTTCGGCCGCGGGCTTTGGCGCGCCTTCGATTCCCCGTTTGCCGGTTGCCGCGGGCTTCGGCGCGCTTTCAACTCCCTGTCTGGCGGTTGCGGCGGGCTTTGGCGGGACTTCAACTCCCCGTTTGTCGGTTGCCGTGCGCTTCGGCGGACCTTCAACGCCTTCTTTGCCGGTTGCCGCCGGCGGGGAGTCTTTCTCTTTCAGCGGCGGGCTCGAAGCCGGTGCCGTGGCAGCCTTGTCCGGGACTAGGCTGACGGAGGCCGGCGCGGTTACGGCAGGGACGGGCTTTCCAGCGTGAATTGAGGGCTGCTCACGCGAGCCGCGCAGCACGACGGCAACCACCAGGATCGCCACCACCGCCACCGCAGTGCCCAGCCGTGGACGGCGGCGTAAGTTCTCATTCACCACGGACGCCGAGTGCGTGAGGCGGCCAATGACAGTCGTCTCGGCAAATCCTTCGTGCCCGCGGCCGGAAACATGGGCCGGGTTAATCACATGCCTAAATTCCTGGCTGCTTTCACCGACCGCGTAGACCTCGTGCTCGCGCACGTGCTTGTCGGTGCGCGAGCCCTGGTACTGAAACAGCCTGGCGTACGCATCCGAGAGGCAGGAGACGACCTCGTAATAAGAGCGCGATACGAGAATCTCGTTGGGCGCGGCGAAGCTCATCACGCGCTGCGCGACGTTGATGCCGTCGCCGATGATGTTAAGCTGCTCATTCAAGTCCTTGATGAGCTTCACCGGACCCAGATTGATGCCGGTGCGCATTGCGAGCGGCACCGGCTCGGCGGCTTCAGGACCCTTCACGGCGTCGCGCACGGTGAGGCACACGAACAGGGCGTCTTCGGGGTCGCCAAGAAAGCTGATCGCGGCGCCGTCACCGGTATCGAGAATGATGCGGTCGTTCGCCGCGACGTCCTTCAACGCCTCGGCGAGCACCGCATTAAGCCATTCCTTCATCCGGATCTGCTCGGCAACGGGCTTCTTCGAGTAATCGACGATGTCGAGAAAAACCACGCTGCAGATCAAGGTCCGGTTACTGCGGGGAGGCATCGGGATCGCTGACAGCGCGTCTCTGGCTGATGGCTGATCGCTGAATGCCGATCACTTTACCCGCATGCCGGGCTGGGCGCCGGAATCGGGCGATAGCAGGAAGATGCCGGGCCCGTCGCCCGAGGCGGCGAGGACCATGCCTTCGGAGACGCCGAACTTCATCTTGCGCGGGGCGAGGTTGGCGACCACCACGGTGAGGCGGCCCTTGAGCTGTTCCGGATCGTAGGCGGACTTGATGCCGGCGAACACGGTGCGCGTCCCATTGCCGAGGTCGAGCGTGAGCTTCAACAGCTTGTCCGCGCCTTCGACGTGCTCGGCCATTACTATCTTGGCGACCCGCAAATCCAACTTGTTGAAATCGTCAATCGCGATTTGCGGGGCGCCACTGACTGCTCCCTCCCCCGTGACGGGGGAGGGTTGGGGTGGGGGTGTAGAGGCCATGAGCGTTTCCTTGTTGGCTTCGACCAGCGCCATGATCTGTTTGGGGTCAACTCGGGTTATCAAGTGCTTGTATGGCGCCACCTGGCCGAGCGCCTTGGGCAAATCCACCCATTTGAACGGCGTCTCGAGGCCCATCAGCGCTGCAGCGGACGACGCCGTTCGTGGCAGAACGGGTGCCAGATAATAGGTGATGATTCGAAATGCGTTGATGCAATCAGACACAACGTCATGCAGGTATTTGTGTTTTGATGCATCCTTCACAAGTTCCCACGGTTTGTCCTGGTCAATCCGCTGGTTGATGAGATCGCAAACTCTCATCACTTCACGTATTGCTTTCCCATACTCTCGTGCGTCGTATGCGTTTTCGACGGTCTCCTCGCTGCCGTATGCGATCATGGTGTACGGACGATTGGTCTTGTCTCCTTCAAATACCTCGCGCGAAAGTTGCCCGCCAAACTGCTTCGTCAATATGGCTGCGCAACGACTCACGATGTTTACGTACTTGCCGACCAAATCGCTATTCACCCTGGCAACAAAATCGTCTAGGTTAAGGTCTATATCCTCCATCGTCGGCCCCAGCTTCGCGGCGTAGTAATACCGCAGCCACTCCGGGTTCAGTCCCTGCTCGATGTATGAGCGAGCGGTGATGAAGGTGCCGCGCGATTTGGACATCTTCTCGCCGTTCACGGTGAGAAAGCCGTTGATGCTCAACTGGGTCGGGGTACGGTGGCCCGAGAACTTCAGCATCGCCGGCCAGAAGAGAGCGTGGAAGTAGAGGATGTCCTTGCCGATGAAGTGGAACATCTCCGTGCCGGCGCGTTCGCTCGCCTCGGCTTCGATGAAGCTCGCGACGTCGATCCCGCCCCTCTTGTCCGCATACGCCTTGAAACTCGCGAAGTAACCTATCGGGGCGTCCACCCAGACGTAGAAGTACTTGCCCGGGGCGCCCGGAATTTCGAAGCCGAAGTACGGTGCGTCGCGCGAAATGTCCCAGTCGGCAAGCTTGTCCTGGCCGGCTCCACCGAGCCACTCGCGTACCTTGTTGATCGCCTCCAGCGGCATCCGGCGGGAGCCGTCCGGATTGATCCCTGGCACCCATTCGGTCAAAAAAGTGACCGCGCGCTGGTCTGAGAGGCGGAAGAAGTAGTGCTCGGACCGCTTGCGCACCGGGACGGCGCCTGAAATCGCGGAGTAGGGGTTCTTCAGGTCGGTGGGAGCATACGCCGCCCCGCATACTTCGCAGCTGTCGCCATACTGGTCTTTCGCCCCGCACTTCGGGCACTCGCCCTTGATGTACCGGTCCGGCAGGAACATCTGCTTGACCGGGTCGTAGAACTGCTCGATCTCGCGGGTCGCGATCAGGTCGACCTGTTTCAGCCTGGAATAAATCTGCTCCGAGAGAACACGGTTCTCCTCGCTGTGGGTGGTATGGTAGTGATCGAAGGCGACGCCGAAGTCGATGAAATCCCGCAGGTGCTCGCCGTGCATGCGGCCGATCAACTGTTCCGGCGTCACGCCCTCTTTCTCCGCGCGCAGCATGATCGGAGTGCCGTGCGCGTCGTCCGCGCAGGCATAGTGCACCGTATGCCCCTGCATCCGCTGAAAGCGCACCCAGATGTCCGCCTGGATGTAACCCACCAGATGGCCGAGGTGGATGTCGCCGTTGGCGTACGGCAGGGCCGAGGTGACGAAGATGCGGCGTTCGCTCATGGCCGGCTGCTGAACCTAGTGACCTCTGAAAAAGCTGCTTGGCGCAATGTGCCGAGGAGGTTTTTCAGCTGAAATTGGGGATTCAAAGGGGCCTGTGGCCCCTTATCCTTCTTAAGGCTCTGAATTGTAACAAACAACGTATATAGACCGCGCTCCGGCATCGGCGCCGCGGGAGCGTGCGTGGAGTAGAATCGCGCCCTACACATCAAGAGTCCGTAACGAGGAGGGGATACCTCCCCTCATGGTCCCCTAAGTCAGGGGCCGTTGCAGTCAATCCGCAACGGCCTCCAAGGAAAATGCCATGGCAGTCACCGAACAGCAGGTCCAGGAAGCCCTCCAAGAGCTCATCGATCCCAATACCCGCAAGGACTACATCACCACCAAGTCGATCCGCAACGTCAAGATCGAGGGCGACAAGGTTTCGGTGGATGTCCTTCTGGGCTACCCCGCAAAGAGCCAGGTCGAGCCGATCCGGCAGGAGATCGCGCAGAAGCTGAAGGCTCTTCCCGGCGTCCTTCAGGCGAACGTCAACGTGCAGATGAAGATCGTCTCGCACGCCGTGCAACGCGGGGTCAAGCTCGTCCCGGGCATCAAGAACATCATCGCCGTCGCTTCGGGCAAGGGGGGCGTGGGAAAAAGCACCACGGCAGCCAACCTGGCGCTCGCGCTGGCGGCTGAAGGCGCCAGTGTCGGGGTGCTCGACGCCGACATCTACGGCCCCTCGCAGCCGATCATGCTCGGCATCCGCGGTCGGCCCGAGTCGCGCGACGGCAAGAGCATAGAGCCCATGCAGGCCCATGGCATCCAGGCCATGTCCATCGGCTTCCTGATCGATCCCGATACACCGATGGTCTGGCGCGGGCCCATGGTGACTCAGGCGCTGGAGCAGCTTCTCAACGAAACCAAATGGCGGGAGATCGACTACCTGATCGTGGATCTTCCTCCGGGTACGGGTGACATCCAGTTGACGCTCGCGCAGCGCGTACCGGTGACCGGCGCGGTGATCGTCACCACGCCACAGGACATCGCCCTGATAGACGCCCGCAAAGGCCTCAAAATGTTCGAAAAGGTCGGGGTCCCCATCTTCGGCATCGTGGAGAACATGTCGCTGCACATCTGTTCCAAATGCGGGCACGAGGAGCCCATCTTCGGGGCGGGCGGGGCGGAGCGCATGGGTAAGGACTATAACGTCGAAGTGCTGGGGTCTCTGCCGCTCGACATCAACATCCGCGAGCAGGCCGACGCCGGGCGGCCGACTGTGGTCGCCGATCCCGACGGCCGGGTCGCGCAAATCTACAAGCAGATCGCGCGCCGGATCGCCGTGAAGGTCGGCGAGAAGGCGCAGGACCACTCGGCGGCGTTTCCGAAGATCGTCGTCCAGAACACCTAAGAGCAGGATTCAGGATTCAGGATCCAGGACTCAGGATTCGGCGAACAGCCGGTTATCCTGGGTTAAACTGAATCCCGAATCCGGAATCCCGAGTCCTGTATGTCGATCAAGTCCGATCGCTGGATCCGCCGCATGGCGCGCGAGCAGCGCATGATCGAGCCGTTCGAGCCGAACCAGATCAAGGAGGTCCGGGGCAGAAAGATAGTGTCTTTCGGCACCTCGAGCTACGGCTACGATATCCGTTGCTCGGACGAATTCAAGCTCTTCACCAACATCAATACGACCATCGTCGACCCGAAGAACTTCGACCCGAATTCGTTTGTGGACCTGAAGAGCGATGTCTGCATCATACCGCCCAACTCCTTCGCCCTCGCCCGGACGGTCGAATACTTCCGGGTGCCGCGCAACGTGCTGGTCCTCTGTCTGGGAAAGTCGACGTACGCCCGCTGCGGCATCATCGTGAACGTCACCCCGCTCGAGCCGGAATGGGAGGGCTACGTCACCCTCGAGTTCTCGAATACCACGCCGCTCCCGGCCAAGATCTACGCCAACGAGGGGGTCGCCCAGGTCATCTTCCTCGAGTCCGACCCGGACGACGTCTGCGAGACTTCCTATCAGGATCGCGGCGGCAAGTACCAGGGCCAGACCGGCGTGACTCCTCCGAAGGTCTGATAAACCGAACGCCGGGCGCCGGTTTATCTCCGCGCGGTCGAGCCGGCCGGCTAGGGTGCCGCTCACCGCACGGGGGCGGGGACCGCGCATCTGACATATCCACGCCTCATCACCTGACCACCGCGCCACTGAGAAGTTGTGCTCGTGAGAGGCGCTCGTGAGCGAACATCGGCGTCGTGGCGTCCCGCTCGCGCCCGAGCGTGCCTCGCGCTAGCGTTGCGACCACTCCCCGAAAAATCTTTTGTCGTTGCGATGAAGTCTCGGCGGGTTCGGCGGCTGCGCTGCGCGCCGATGAACACGTGATCGTCGTCATTTCGAGCGTCTCGGCGGCGTCGCGTCGCGGCTCCGTAGGCCGAGATTTTTTCAAAAAACCGCAAAAAACTCTTGATTCCTGGTACCGCGACCCTATAATTTGGGAAAGCGTTGCGTTTTTGTGAATTGGAGAGAGGCGTCATGACGTTGGCAACAAAGTCCTGCCGGCCGGCCGATGTGGTCGTGCTGCTCGTACCTGAAAGCTAGGTCTCTAGGAGAACTTTGATGGCCGTGCGCCCTGTCACCTTCAAAAAACAGCAACCCTCGCCGGAAACCGACCCGTCCCAGCCCCACCTCTTCGATACGCATCCCGAAGTCCGCTTGGACTTCACCCACGTCCGGGATGCACTCAAGCAGGGCTACAGCAAGCCGTTCCTGCTCATCGATACCGGCATCGTCCGCAACAAGGTCCGCCGTTTCAAGGCAGCGATGCCGCGCGTCCAGCCGCACTACGCGGTCAAGGCCAACCCCGATCCACGGGTGTTGAAGACCTTGGTAGAGGAGGCGGTGGGCTTTGAAATCGCCTCAATCGCCGAGCTCGACCTGTTGCTGAAGCTCAAGGTGCCCGCCGCGGAGGTGTACTACAGCAATCCGGTCAAATCCAGTGACTCGATCCGATACGCTGCCGCGAAGGGCGTCGAGTGGTTCGCGCTGGACAGCGTCGAGGAGCTGCGCAAGATTCACGGGATCAAGCCCGAGGCCAAGCTCTATGTTCGGATCGAAGCCCCCAACATCGGCAGCGACTGGCCGCTCTCCGGCAAGTTCGGCATGAAGCCGGCAGAGGTAGACGGGGTGATCGCCGAGGCTGCAGCGCTCAAGGCCGATCTGGCGGGCGTGACTTTTCACGTGGGCTCTCAGTGCCGTAACCCGGAAAATTGGCGGGTCGGCATCCAAAGCGCCAAGCGGGTGTTCAAGAAGATGCGGCTGGCGGGCCTCAAGCCCCGGCTGCTCAATATCGGAGGCGGTTACCCGGTACGTCACGTCAAGCCTATTCCCTCGATCGAGAGGATCGCCGAAGTGGTGAATCACGGCTTGCGCGACCTGCCGCAGAACGTGCGCGTGATGGCCGAGCCCGGCCGCTATTTGGTGTCGGACGCCGGTTACTTCGTATGTCGCGTCGTAGGCACCGCCACCCGTGCCGGGAAGCGGTGGATGTACTGGGACGCGGGCGTCTTTGGCGGCGTGATCGAGACTACCGAAGGGCTGCGTTACGACATTCTGACCGATCGCCAGGACAAGCTGATTCCGTGGCATGTCGCCGGCCCGACATGCGACTCGGTGGACGTGTGCATGCGCGACGAAATGTTCCCGGAGAACATGCAGGAAGGCGATTTCATCTATATCGCCAACGCCGGCGCCTACACCACCGCATACGCGAGCAATTTCAATGGGTTTCCGTTGCCTGACGTACGTATGATCTAGCAGCTGTCGGACTTACGTTGAATTTTCGAGTCCGTACCGCCATCGTCGGGGTTTCTAATACCGATTGATCCGGCAGGCTGTAGGTAACAGGCTCAAACGTCCACCGCGCTCATGCGCAACGCGTCTCGCCCGTGGCCCGGAGCACTGTGCAGCATCCCAGGGCCAGCCGCCGGGCGAGCGCCGCGCTTTCCTGGACGGCCTCTTCAAACGCAGGTCAGACTCGCTGGGGGGCGGTGCCTCACTTGAGGACCTTTCTTGCTTTCCCCATCCATTCGTCCGCCTGGGCTTCGGCCTGCCTGATCTGCTCAGCGCTCATCCCAGCGCCGATCTTTTCTAGCATCTTTTGCGCGAGCTCGTCTCCTTGGAGCGCCGCGACCTTGACCCAGTAGTACGCGCGCACCGGATCGTGGGCTACCCCCTTGCCTTCGTGATAGAGCATGCCGAGATTGAATTGCGCCTGCACGTGGGTGCGCTGTGCCGCCTTGCTGTACCACTGGACGGCCTGTGCGTAGTCCTGCGCTACGCCGTCGCCCTTGGCATAGGAAAGGGCCAGGTTGTACTGCGCGCCGGGATCGTTCGCGGCGGCGGCGAAGCTCCACCAGCGATGCGCGGCCTGGGGATCTTTCTTCACGCCATAACCGCGCGAGTACATCAAGCCGATTGTCGTCTGCGCCCGCACGTCTCCTTGTTGCGCTAGTTTGAGATACCACCGCGCCGCTTCCCCGAAATTCTGCTCGACCCCCTCGCGTCCCAGGTAGTACGCCTCCGCGAGCTGCCGCGTCGCGGTCTTATCGCCCGCTTCGGCCCGGATCTTGAGGTCTTCAACGCTTAACTTGCCCTGCGCTGCGGCGAGCTGGAAGACTGCGGCCAGCAGCGTGCAGGCGATGATGCCCGTTCGTCTATTGCTGGACGCGCTCATAAATCACATGATGGTAGGCATGCGGGTGGCGCTCATCGCGGGCATGCGATTGCGACGAGGCTACGCGCCAATCACCCGGCTCGAAGTCAGGCATGTAGGTATCGCCTTCAGGTGCGGCGTCCACCGTCGTGAGGTAGATCCGGCCGGCGCGCGGCAGCGCCTCCGCGAAAATCTCGCTGCCGCCAATGACGAAGATTTCGCTGTCGCCACTCGACGCCGCAATCGCTTCATCCAGCGAGTGCGCGATGATCGCTCCCGGCGCCCGGAATCCCGGCTGTCGGGTGACGATGACGGAGGTTCGTCCGGGCAAGGGTTTCCCGATTGACTCCCACGTCTTGCGACCCATGATCATGTGGTGTCCCATGGTCAGTTTCTTGAACAGCTTGAGCTCGTCCGGCAGATGCCAGGGAATCGCACCGCGCGCGCCGATCACGCGATTGTTGGCCATGGCCACAATTAGCGAAATGCGAGGCATTCGCAGTTTCGAGTTTCAGGTTCCAAGTTTCAAGTTGACAGGTCGAGGCAGTTAGATTTGGCAATAACCTGAAACCTGGAACTTGAAACCGCCGTCGTCAGACGGCTACCGGCGCCCGGATCGCGGGATGCGGATCGTAGCTTTCAAGCGTGAAGTCCTCGTACTTGAAATCGAACAAGCTCTTCACGGCGGGATTGAGCTTCATGACCGGGGGCCTGCGCGGCTCGCGCGAGAGCTGCTCGCGCGCCTGGTCCAGGTGGTTGAGATAGAGATGCGTGTCGCCGTAGGTATGCACGAAGTCGCCGGGTTTGAGCCCGCACACCTGCGCCACCATCATCGTGAGCAGCGCGTAGGAGGCGATGTTGAACGGGACACCGAGAAAAAGATCGGCGCTCCTTTGATAGAGCTGGCAGGAAAGCCGGCCGCCGGCGACATAGAACTGGAACAATGCGTGGCAGGGCAGCAGCGCCATCTTCTCGAGATCGCCCACGTTCCAGGCGGAGACGATGAGCCGCCGCGAATCGGGATTCTTTCCGATCTGCTCGATAACCTGATTCATTTGATCGATGTGGCGGCCGTCGGCAGCCGGCCACGAGCGCCACTGGCGGCCGTAGACGGGACCCAAATCGCCCGCCGCGTCCGCCCATTCGTTCCAGATCGATACGCCGTGATCCTTCAGGTATTTGACGTTGGTATCGCCCCTCAGAAACCACAGCAGCTCGTAGACGATGGACTTGAGGTGCACCTTCTTGGTCGTGAGCAACGGGAATCCCGCGTCGAGGTCGAAACGCAGTTGCGCCCCGAAGACGCTGAGCGTGCCGGTGCCGGTACGGTCGTGCTTGCGCGTGCCGTGCTCAAGCACGTGCTTCATCAGGTCCAGGTATTGTCGCATCGCTGCAGGATCCCGGATTCAGTCCCGGTGCAGCCGAAATTCTAATTGATTTCGCGCGGGTAAGGCTGCTTCAGTATCCACTTCGCGATCGCGTCCACGGTCTCCGCTTCCTTGCCGAGAAAGCCGTGCTCGCTCATCGCCTCGCAGGGTTTGGACTGCGGCGGCAAGCCGCCGGAAACCGACACCAGCGGAAAGCGGTCGGCGAGCCGCTTCGCCGATGAGTACGGCGTATAGGTGCATCCGTCGTTCACATGGTGCACGAACAACACCGGAGTCGGAATGCTGGAAAAATCGAATCCGCTCAATCCAGGCCGCCGGCCGGCGGCGAGGAACAAGGTTGCGGTTAAGACCACTCCGTCTACCCCTTTGGCGAGGCGGTTCCCGGCCGCGGCGGCCGAAATCGTACCGCGGCTCGTGCCCACGAGGTAGACGGGCAGTCCGGGAAAACGTGTTTTCAGGTCCGCCACGACCTTTCCGATGTCCTCGGTGTGAGCGCTGCCCAGCCGAAAGTCGTCCTCCATTCCGCCGGGCTGGTCGGACGGCGCATCCACCACCGCGGCGGCGATCCCGGCGCTGGCGAAGAGCCGGCGCGTGCGCACGAGGAAGTTTCCACCGTCGAGGACCGGGCGCGCGCTTTCGCGCTGGAGATCGGTCTTGCCCAGCCCGCCCGGAAACAATATCGCGACGGCGCGCGCTTTATCCCCCTCAGGCGCTGACAGCAGGTACGGTTGCGTCACGCCGCTGCGCGTCGACAAGTTAACAACTTCATCGGCGAGGGCAGCGCCGAAATGAAGCAAGAGTGCAATGGCGGTGAGGAGAGGTCGCATGACGAAATTGTAGGCCGGGCGCTACTGATGGAGGGGGTTATAATCCGCGCTCTTACCAATCAATGAGTTACAGGCCCTCATGCTGGCGAAACTGGAACAACAGTACGCGGCGCTGCTGTCCGCAAACGATCTGAAGCGCGCGAAGCACGCGCTCATCGTGCTACCCAAGGCGGAGTCGCTGGAAGCATTGCGTGGTGTGCCTGCAATAGAAGCGCTTGCTTCGTCGCTCTCCAGGCGCAAGAAGAACCCGGAAGAGCTTGCCAAGTCCCCGATCGCGACCGATCTGCCGCATGGCGTGCTTGCGACCTGGGTGATGGTCGATCCGGCGCTTTCGGTATTCGAGCAGCAGACTGTGGTGCGCAAGGCCGTACAGCTCGCCCTGGCGGAAAAACCGGGTGAGCTGGCGATCGGGGTCTTCGGCAGCGCGGCCCGCCGGCGGCGTGCCGCTGAGCTGGCAACCTACGCGACCTGGGTCAACGGCGCGCGATTGCCCGTGCGCAAGAAGAAGCCCGATGGCGATGCGCTGCGGGCGATACGGCTGTACGGCTTCCGGTCGCCCGACGGATTCGCCGCTCAGCGTGCGACCGCCGAGGGAAATCTTCTGTGCCGCGAGCTGACCGTGCTGCCGCCGAACGAATTGACGCCCGGTGCATATCGCGAGCGCGTACGCCAGCTCGCGAAGCAGTGGCGCTGGCGCTACGAGGAATACGATATGAAGCGCCTGCGCCAGCTGGGCGCTGGCGCCTTCGTCGCCGTGGCGCAGGGCAGCGCCGAGGAAGACGCGGCAATCGTTCACGTGCGCTATCGGCATCCGCAGGCAAGGCGAACGGTGGCTCTGATCGGGAAAGGCATCTGCTTCGACACCGGCGGGCACAACCTCAAGACAGCGCGCTACATGCACGGCATGCACGAGGACATGAACGGCTCCGCGGTGGCGCTGGGCATCCTGCTCGCGGCAACGCAGACGAAGCGGCGCGTAAACCTGGACTGCTGGCTGGCGATAGCGCAGAACCACTTGAGCCCTCGCGCGTACAAGCAGAACGAGGTCATCACGGCCTTGAACGGGACGACGATCGAGATCGTCCACACCGACGCCGAGGGACGCATGGTGCTCGCCGACGCGCTCACCTTCGCGGCGCGCGCCAAGCCCGACGTCATGGTGGATTTCGCGACATTGACCGGCAGTATGCACGTCGCGCTCGGCGCCCGGTACAGCGGCGTCTTCGCTAGCAGCGATACGCTGGCGCGCGCCGCAGTAGCGGCCGGGAAGGCGAGCGGAGAGCGAGTGTGCGTATTCCCGTTCGACGACGATTACGATGAGGCGCTCGACAGCGGCATTGCCGATGTCAAGCAATGCACCATGGAGGGCGGCGCGGATCACATTCTCGCCGTGCGGCTCTTGCAGCGCTTCACCGACAAGCTGCCCTGGATACACATGGATCTCTCGGGCTCGAGCTGCAAGGGCGGGCTGGGCGCCGTCGGAACCGAAGTCACCGGCTTCGGCGTGGCCTGGGGCATGGAACTGCTGCGCAGTCTTTCCGCACGCTGAGGTTTCTTTACAAATCAACTATTTAGTAAAACAGATGGGCGCGCAACCGAGCGGCGCGTAGCGCGGGGCTTGACGACGACATAACTATATAATTAAGATTATAGTTATGAATCGGAACTACATGCGGGCAATCCCGAGGGAGTGGCGCAACAACTCGAAGGTGTACACCGCCCTCGGCGACGAGCATCGGCAGCGCATCCTGCTCACGTTCGAACGGGGCGAGCGCTTGAATGTCGGTCAACTCGTGGAGATTTCCCCGCTCAGCCGGTCGGCGGTCTCGCATCACTTGAAGATATTGCGCGACGCCGGTGTGCTGCAAAGCGAGAAAGTGGGCAAGGAAGTGTATTTCTGGATCAACAAGGAGTTCGTCATCGACGCCATGGAGACCGTTGTCGATTACATTCGCAGCAACGCCTGATTTTTTTGATCTATATGTCGATCTAATTAGATATATCGTTATATTGTCCGCGTGCGGTGCTTCCACAGGAGCTTGTTATGAACGTGAAGTCCATCGTACCCACCATAGTTCCTGCGTGCACTGCCCGCAGTACAGCGTGATCGCGAATCCGTACTTCGTGCGTTACCAGAACAGCAAATGAAAACCGGGGGGAGCGACGCATGAAGGAACCCAGCCAGTTCGCGTTGCTGCGTCAGCGCCGCTTCGCGCCGTTCTTCGGCGTGCAATTCCTCGGCGCCCTCAACGACAACGTCTTCAAGCAGGCCCTGATCATACTGCTCGCCTTTCAGACCGCGAGCTTCACCACGATGTCGACCGACGTATTGCAGAACGTCGCTCAAGCGCTGTTCGTGTTGCCGTTTTTTATTTTTTCCGCTACTGCCGGCCAGCTCGCCGACAAGTACGAGAAATCGCGGTTGATCAGCATTACCGTGTTGATCGAGCTCGCCGTGATGGTGCTGGGCGCCATCGGGTTCTTCATGCGCAGCCTGGAGCTCCTGTTCCTCGCGCTGTTCCTGGGCGGTGTGCAATCGGCGCTGTTCGGGCCGGTCAAGTATGCGATCCTGCCCCAGCATCTGCGGGAAACGGAGATCATAGGCGGCAACGGCCTGGTCGAGATGGGCACCTCGATCGCCATACTGATCGGCATGATGCTCGGCGGCTGGCTCGCGAGTCAGGCCGGTTGGGGCATTACGGCGGTGGCTATCGCGACGATCACCTTTTCCGCAGCCGGCCTGCTGCTTTCCCGGTTCATCCCACTCGCGCCTGCCGCCGACCCTGGGATCAAGGTCAACTGGAACCCCGTTACCGAGACCTGGCGCAACTTCCAGTTCGTGCGCAGCAACCGGACCGTTTTCCTGTCGGTACTGGGCATCTCTTGGTTCTGGTTCTTCGGCTCCCTGCTCGTCACCCAGTTCCCCAATCTGAGCAAGAACATCCTGGCAGGGGACGAGCATGTCGTTACGCTGCTGCTCATCGTGTTCTCGGTGGGGATCGGTATCGGCTCACTCCTGTGCGAGCGTTTGTCCGGGCACAAGGTCGAGATCGGGCTGGTGCCCTTCGGCTCCATCGGCCTCACGCTGTTTGCGGTTGATCTCTATTACGCGCTCCCCACGCATCTCCAGCATGGTCCGGTGGGCCTGAGCGAGTTCCTGCGCGATGCCGCGCACTGGCGCCTGCTTACCGACCTCGCGCTGATCGGCGTCTTCGGCGGCCTTTACATCGTGCCGCTTTACGCGCTGATTCAGACTCGCAGCGACCCCAGCCATCGATCGCGCGTCATCGCGGGCAACAACATCTTGAATGCGCTGTTCATGGTGGTTGCCGCGGCCTTGGCGATCATCCTGTTCGAGTGGGGACTGACCATCCCGCAATTGTTCCTGGTGACGGCGCTGCTCAACGCGGTCGTGGCGGTCTACATCTACACACTGGTGCCGGAGTTTTTGATGAGGTTCCTGGTGTGGCTCCTCGTCCATTCGGTGTACCGGCTCGAGACGAAGGGCCTCGAGAATATCCCGGAACAGGGGCCGGCAGGTACTCGTTTGCAATCACGTGAGCTTCGTCGATGCACTCATCGTAGGCGCCGCATGCCACCGCCCGGTGCGATTCGTGATGGATCACAAGATCTTTCGGGTGCCCGTGCTGAAATTCGTGTTCCGCACGGGCCGCGCGATTCCCATCGCGTCTGCTCGGGACGATCCGAAAATGCTGGAGAAGGCGTACGACGAAATCGCGCACGCGCTGGAGCACGGCGATCTCGTGTGCATATTCCCTGAAGGAAAGATCACCGATAACGGTGAGTTGAATCCGTTCCGGCCCGGTATCCGGCGCATCGTCGAGCGCACGCCCGTGCCGGTCTTGCCGATGGCGTTGCGCGGGTTGTGGGGAAGCTTCTTCAGCCGGGAGGGCGGTGCCGCGATGACGCGGCCGTTCAGGCGTGGGGTGTTCTCGAAGATCGAGCTGGTCGTGGGACCTGCCGTCCCGCCGCACGAGGCGACGCCGGAGGCCTTGCAAGTTCGGGTACGCGCGTTGCTGGGCGATAGCAGGTAGCGGCTGGCTGAAGCTAAGGAGGCCTGTCATGTGGGTTATCGGATTGATTGTCGGCGCATTGATTGGCGCGATCGGCGGTGCAGGAGGCGCGCTCGTAGGCGCCATCGTCGGCACGATCGTCGGGGCAGCGATCTCCAGTCAGCGCAAAGCGGTGAGCGACGATCGGTTGAAGACGATGGAGGACGCCCTCAGGCAGCTTAACCGGCGGGTCGAGGCGCTGGAAGGGGGTTCACCTGTCGCAGGCGTTTCGACCCCGGCCCAAACGGCCGCCGAGGAAAGTCAGATGACAGCCGAGGCGTCCGCCGCTCCGGTTGTGCCCGCCGGGCCTGCGCTGACTCCTGTCGATGCCGCAGCGTTTGAGATGGCCCATGACTACGCTCTGGCAGTGCGAACTGCGCCGGAGCCGGTAGCTGCCCTGCCGCCAGACTCACCGGGCATGCCGGGGCCGGCAACCGCTGTCCCGGATCGGCCAGCTCCGCGCGTTCCAGCCGGACCGCCGCCGCCCACGGCCTCGGACGCCATTTCGCGCTGGCTCTTCGGCGGCAATACCCTGGTTCGCGTCGGAATCGTCGTGCTCTTCATCGGGGTCGCCTTCCTCTTGAAGTACGCTGCGGAACGCGAGCTCCTGCCGATCGAGTTGCGGCTGGCGGCGGTTGCCATCGGAGGCATTGCGTTGCTCGTGGTGGGGTGGCGTCTGCGCCTGAGGCGTACGGGTTACGCGCTGATGCTGCAGGGCGGTGGCGTCGGGATCCTGTACCTCACCGTATTCGCAGCGTTGCGCCTCTACAAGATGCTGCCCACGGAGCTCGCGTTCGCGCTGCTCGCCGGAATCGCGGTGTTCTCCGCGATGCTCGCCGTGCTGCAGGATTCCCGCTCGCTCGCGATCACGGGCGCGGTCGGAGGGTTTCTCGCGCCTATCCTCGCGTCCACCGGCGCCGGCAGTCACGTGGCGTTGTTCAGCTTCTACGCCGTCTTGAATGCCGGCATCCTCGGCATCGCCTATTACAAGGCCTGGCGCGAGTTGAACCTCGTGGGCTTCGCGTTTACGTTCGTCATTGGGCTGATGTGGGGCGCGAAGTACTACGAGCCAGCGCTGTTCGCGAGTACGGAGCCGTTCCTCGTGTTGTTTTTCGTGTTCTACGTGACAATCGCGGTGCTGTTCGCCTTGCGGCGGGCGCCGGAGCTCACCCACTACGTCGACGGTACGCTCGTGTTCGGCACGCCGATCGTTGCCTTCGGGCTGCAGGCGGCGCTGGTGCGTGGCATGGAGTTCGGGTCGGCGTGGAGCGCGTTTGCACTGGCTGCGTTCTACCTGGTTCTCGCGAGCGCGCTCTACGCGCGCAAGCGTGACGAGTTGCGGATGCTGGTCGAGTCTTTCCTTGCGCTCGGCGTGGGCTTTGCGACGCTGGCTGTGCCGCTCGCGTTCGATGGTCGCTGGACTTCCGCGGCGTGGGCAGTGGAAGGCGCCGCCGTCCTTTGGGTGGCCGTGCGGCAGGAACGCATGCTGGCCCGGGTGTTCGGCATCTTGCTGCAGTTTGCCGCGGGATTCGCTTTTCTTGCCGGCGCCGACCGGCCCACGGGCGCCATGCCCGTGCTGAACAGCCTGTACCTGGGATGTGTCATGGTGAGCGTTGCAGGGTTGTTCTGCAGCTACTACGTCGAGCGTAACCGCGAACGCGTCGGCGCGAGCGAGGTCCTTGCGGCACGGCTACTGTTCGCTTGGGGCGCGCTCTGGTGGTTCGTCGGCGGGCTGCTTGAGCTCGACCGTCACGTTCCCGCTGCGTGGGACTGGCATTCAGAACTACTGTTTTTTACCGGCTCGTGCGCGGCCTTTCACTTGCTGTGGCGTGGCCTGCATTGGGACACTGCACGTTTTGCCGCGCTAGCGCTCCTGCCGCTGATGGCGCTGGTTCTCTTGGGGATGATCGCGGGTTTGGGCAAGATGCAAATCACGCCGTACCACCCATTCGCGAGTCACGCCTATCTCGGTTGGGCGCTGGGATTCGGCGTTCATTTGTGGATGCTCCGCGCACGCGAGGGCTACGACGAACGCTGGCTGGACTGGCTGCACGCGGCAGGATTCTGGCTGCTCGCGGTAGTCCTGTCGTGGGAGGTCGGTTGGCAGATCGACCGTTACGTTGCAGGCCGGCACGTCTGGCCGCTCATCGCGTGGGCGATCGTTCCGGGAACGTTGATCGCGGTATTCGCCGGCCGTGGTGACCGCCTCGGGTGGCCGATAGCCGCGCACCGCAAGGCCTATCTCTACGCAGGGGCGCTCCCGCTCGCGGTGTTCCTGCTGGGCTGGGTCGTTTTCGTGAACTTCGCGAGCGATGGCAACCCCGCGCCGCTGCCTTACGTGCCGCTGCTCAATCCGCTCGACCTGGCGCAGGCCGGCGCGCTGCTCGCGATTGGGACGTGGTTCGTGGGCGTAAGGCGGCTGGGAGTGCCGGGGGCACACCTCCCGCAGACGGAGACGGCGATCAAGGTGCTGGGCGCCGTGCTGTTCATCGCGTTGAATGGCGTGCTGCTCCGCACCCTGCATCACTACGCCGACGTACCGTTCCGGCTCGATGCGATGCTGCGCTCGGTACTCGTCCAGGCGGCGTTCTCGCTCTTCTGGAGCCTGCTTGCGCTCGCTGCGATGGTGACGGCAACGCGGCGCGCACTGCGCGTGCTGTGGGTTGTCGGCGCGGCACTGCTGGCCATCGTGGTCGCAAAGCTGTTTCTGGTCGATCTGGCGAGCACGGGCACGGTGGAGCGCGTAGTGTCGTTCATCGGTGTGGGCATACTTGTGATCGTGATCGGCTACTTTGCACCGGTGCCGCCCCGGTCGGAGGAGAAAACAGCATGAGCCACCTGATTCCCTGCCTGTTGTTGCTCGTCGCGGGCGCCGCGTCGGCCGCGGAGCGCCCGGACGATTTTGCCTATGGTGCGCGGCTCGAGGCAGACGGCAACGAGGCGCTATATGAGGTCGCACTGCCTGCGACGGTGTATCGCGGCGTGGCGCAGCCCGATTTGCGCGACGTGCGTGTTTTCAACGGGAGCGGCGAGGTGGTGCCCCACGCCTGGCGCACGCGCCGCACTGAAGGGACCGAAGCCACCCCGCCGGTCGCCCTTACGCTGTTTCCGCTCAAGGCAGCGCCCGGCGTCACAGTCGACGGGCTAGTGATCAGCGTGCGCCGCAGCGCCGGCGGCGCCACTACGATCAACGTGACCTCTAGCGGGGTGGGCGCGGCCGCGGAGAGGCGGACGGTGGGATATCTCGTGGATCTCACAGGTTTCGAGCGCACGCTGCGCGCGATCGAACTCGATTGGACGCCGGCAGCGGACGGCTTTGCGGGCAAGCTGCGGGTGGATGGAAGCGACGATCTCGGCGCCTGGCGCGCGCTGGTCGCGGCGGCGCCTCTCGTCAATCTCGAAGTCGCCGGGCAGCGCCTGCAGCAGAAACGCATAGAGCTGCCGCCGCAAAAGGTGAGATATCTGCGCCTGTCGTGGGTGCCGCAGGGCGACGGGGCATCGCTGCCGGACCTCAGTTCCGCGAGTGGGGAGCTCGTGGAGAAGGCCATCGAAGCGCTGCGCGAATGGGCACCGGTCGAAGCCGGAAAGGGGGAAAAGCCCGGGGAATATGTGTTCGACGTACGAGGTCATTTCCCGGTCGACCGAATCCGTCTGCACCTGCCCGAGGCGAACACCGTCGTGCAGGCGGAGCTGCTCACGCGCAGCAGGAGCGACCAGCCCTGGCGTCATGTCACGCGCGGCGTTGCCTACCGTTTGCGCCGGGGCGAAGGCGAGGTGACCAGCCCGGACCTGGCGGTGGGCGTGGCGACGGAGCGCTACTGGCTCCTGCGCGTAGATCAGCGTGGTGGAGGCCTCGGTGCGGGCGCACCGAGGCTGGAGACAGGCTGGGTGCCGCACCAGCTGGTGTTTGCGGCGCGTGGCTCGCCGCCCTTCCAGCTCGCATACGGGAAGCGTGACGCAAAACCGGCGGCCTATGCAATCGAGAGCCTGATACCCGGCTATCGGGAGGATACGGGCGCGAGAATTCGCGCTGCAAGGGCGGGAACGCAGCAGACAGTCAACGTCCAGGGTGCGCAGGCCCTCGCGCAAACAGAGCTGGGCGGCGAAGCCCGGCGGCAGGAGGCAATCGACTGGAAACGCTGGAGCCTGTGGGCTGCGCTCGTCCTCGGCGTTCTAATCTTGGGGGTTATGGCGTGGCGGCTCGTGAGGCAACTCGACAAACGCGGATGATCCTTGATCAACCGCGTCCGCGATTCTTGTCCCACACGTAGCGCACGATGCGCTGCCAGCGGTTTTGCGGCTGCGTGAGCTTGTTGTGCTGTTTCGATGTCGCCTCATCGCGTTGATGGCTCTGCTTCACCCGCTCGTGCAGCTCGCGCATGTTCATGCCGCCGGGGCCTTTGATGCGCTCAGGATTCGGTTTCTTCGCCATAATTTCCGAAGAGGGTCGTTAACCGGTATGTTAAACTCGCGCTTGAATTTTATCGACTTTTTTTGCCTCGATTTCCTGGGCCATGTCCGGAAACACGCTCGGCAAGCTGTTTTGCGTAACCTCGTTCGGCGAGAGCCACGGGCCGGCGATCGGCTGCGTCGTGGACGGCTGTCCGCCGGGACTGGAGCTTTCCGAAGCCGATATCCAGCCTGACCTCGACCGGCGCAAGCCCGGGTACTTCGCGCCACGTGACGCAGCGCCGCGAAGAAGACGTGGTCGAGATCCTCTCCGGTGTCTTCGAGGGCAAGACCACCGGCACGCCGATCGCGCTCCTCATCCGCAACGTCGATGCGCGCAGCAAGGATTACTCCAAGATCAAGGACATGTTCCGGCCGGGGCACGCCGATTACACGTACTGGCAGAAGTACGGCATCCGCGACTATCGTGGTGGCGGGCGGCAGTCGGCACGTGAAACCGCCGTGCGCGTGGGGGCCGCGGCGATCGCAAGGAAATGGCTGCACCAAAAGTACGGCGTCGTCGTACGCGGATTTCTAGCTCAGCTCGGCCCGATCGAAGTGCCGTTCAAGTCCTGGAGCGGGGTGTACGAGAATCCTTTCTTCGTCGCAGACCAGACCGTCGTGGCGAGTCTCGAGGAGTTCATGGACAAATTGAGAAAGTCCGGCGACTCCTGCGGCGCGCGCATCACCACGGTCGCGCACAACGTGCCGGTCGGCTGGGGCGAGCCGGTGTACGACAAGCTCGACGCGGACCTCGCCTACAACATGATGAGCATCAACGCGGTAAAGGGCGTCGAGATCGGGGCGGGGTTTCGCGCGGTGGAGCAGAAGGGGACCGAGCATTCCGATGAAATGACGCCGCAGGGTTTCCTCTCGAACAACGCCGGCGGCATCCTGGGTGGCATTTCCACCGGACAGGATGTCGTGGTGCACGTCGCCGTGAAGCCGACCTCGAGTATCCGTCTGGCGCGGCGCACGGTCGACACACAGGGCAAGCCGACGACCATCGAGACACACGGCCGCCACGACCCATGTGTCGGCATCCGCGCCACCCCGATCTGCGAAGCGATGATGCTGCTCACGCTGATGGATCACGCGCTGCGGCACCGCGCGCAGAACGCCGACGTCGCCTGTGACACTCCGCGGATTCCCGGCCAGGCACCGGTCGAGGTGGTCAAGAAACTGCGCGCCGCGGCTGCGGTCGAGAATCCCGACCCCGACGAAGCGTAGTGCGAAGAGAGGCGTGAGTAGTGAGTAGTGAGTGGATGCCTCGATCCCCTCGAGGCTAATGATCCAGCCCTCGATCCAGTCCACTTGCCGCTTACCATTCACGATTCATCGCCCTGATCGAGTGGCATACCCTGGCTGTACCGGATGGCGATCCCGACGGACGGGCCGTTCGATCGCGGCTGGCACGATTTGCCGAATACCCGGGTATTCGTCACCACCGGCGTTGGCGAAACGGGCCTGCCGTTGAGACTCATAGTGCCGCCCGTAGTCGACGTCATCGTCCTTCACTAGGTTCTGCACTCCGCTTCACTCCGGACGGAAACAGTGCATACGCTCCCCCATATCCGTCTGGCCGGCTTCTACCTCTTCTATTTCGCCTACATCGGCGCGTTCACGCCGTTTTTCGGCCTTTACCTGCTCTCGGTAGGAAGAACCGCGGTCGAGATCGGCGTGTTGATGGCGTTGCCGGCGGTGGCGCGCATCGTGGCTCCGCACTTGTGGGGCTGGCTGGCCGACGCTCACGGTAGACACACGCCGCTGCTGCGCGCTACTACGGCCGCGGGCGTCGCTTGTTTCCTGGGCGTGACTGCCGGCGACGGATTCGTCTGGTTGTTCGCCGTCCTGCTGCTGGCGAGTTTTTTCTTGAGCGCCGCATTGCCACTCTTGGAAGCGACGACGCTCGCCCATCTCGGCGAGGATACCGGCCGCTATGGCCCGGTGCGGGTATGGGGCTCGATCGGCTATATCGTCGCAGTGGTCGCTATCGGCCACGCTCTCGACCGGATAGCGGTGAGCGCAGTGCCGTGGATGGTTGCAGCGACGATGGTCGGAATGCTCGTTTTTTCCTGGCGGATACCGGAAGCGCGATCCACTGCTCACGCGACCGACGCTCTGCCCATCTGGAGCATACTCACGAGGCCGGAAGTCGTGGCGCTGATTGCCGCCTGCGCGTTGATGTCCGCGGCGCATGGCCCGTACTACACCTTCTACTCGATTCACGTCGTGGGCTATGGATACAGCAAGGGATTGACGGGCTGGCTGTGGGCATTGGGCGTCGTGTGCGAGATCGGCATCTTTCTCTGGCTGCCGCGGCTTTATTCGGCCTTTACGCTGCGGTCCATACTCATTGCGAGCTTCGCCCTGGCCGTAGTGCGCTTTCTCATCATCGGCTGGGCGGCGCAGCATCTCGCGCTGCTGCTCCTTGCCCAGACCCTGCATGCTGCGACATTCGGCTCGTTTCATGCTGCGGCGATCGGCATCGTGTCACCGGTTGTTCCGCGGCCGCCACCAGGCGCGTGGCCAGGCGATTTATGGCAGCCTCACTTACGGCGTTGGCGGCACCGTCGGCGCGCTTGCGAGCGGTTACGCATGGGACCATCTCGGCGCGGCACTGACGTTTACACTCGCTGCGGGCGCCGCGCTCGCGGGCATGTTCTTGTTGTATTGGAAACTTCAACTCAAGGAGCCATGATCGCCCGGCTGTGGTCGTCATTACTGATCATTCGCTAAATGGTTGACAAACCATTTCCGACACATCGCCCCCTCTCCATCCAATATTGCGCGGAGCGCTGAAAGCTCCGCTCTCCGCTCGGGAGAGGGGATGGGGGTGAGGGGGCAACGCGGGGCGTTGCTCGGGAGAGGGGTCGGGGGTGAGGGATCGAGCGTGTCAACCACTTTGAGAACGCTCGATAGCATCGTAGATCGATCGCTACGCGCGCTCCTGCGGGGCTGCCAATAGTCGGGCGATTGTGTAATAATCCAGAGTTTCCATGGAGTTACGCCAATAATGACGGCCCGCACGCTCTACGACAAATTGTGGGACAGCCACCTCGTGCACGAGGCGCCGGACGGCACGGCGCTCATCTACATCGATCGCCATCTCGTGCATGAAGTGACGAGCCCGCAGGCGTACGAAGGGCTCAAGCTCGCCAACCGGAAACCGTGGCGGGTGGACTCCATCGTGGCGACCGCCGACCACAACACACCGACGAAGAACTGGGACCAGGGCATCAAGGACCCGGTGTCGCGGCTGCAGGTGGAAACGCTCGACGCCAACATCAAGGAATACGGCGCGAAAATCTATTTCCCGTTCCTCGACAAGCAGCAGGGCATCGTGCACATCATCGGTCCCGAGCAGGGCGCGACGCTGCCTGGCATGACTCTGGTTTGCGGCGACTCGCACACCAGCACGCACGGTGCGCTCGCCTGTCTCGCGTTCGGCATCGGCACGAGCGAGGTCGAGCACGTGCTTGCGACGCAATGCATGGTGATGAAGAAGTCGAAGACGATGAGCGTCGTCGTCGATGGCAAGCTCGGCCGCGGCATCACCGCCAAGGACATCATCCTCGCCGTCATCGGCAAGATCGGCTCTGCCGGCGGCAGCGGCTACACGATCGAGTACTCGGGCAGCGCCATCCGCGCGCTGTCGATGGAAGGCCGCATGACCGTTTGCAACATGTCGATCGAGGCCGGCGCGCGCGCGGGCATGGTGGCGGTGGACGACGCCACCATCGAGTACGTGAAGGGCACGCCCGCTCGCGCCCAAGGGGAAGATGTGGGAGAAGGCGGTGGCCTACTGGCGCACGCTCGTCTCCGATCCGGGCGCGAAGTTCGACAAGGTGGTTACGCTCGATGCGGCGGAGATCAAGCCGCAAGTGACCTGGGGCACCAATCCGCAGATGGTGACGACGGTGGATGGCAAGGTGCCCGATCCGGCGCAGGAGCAGGATCCGGTCAAGCGCGAGTGGATAGAGCGCGCGCTCAAGTACATGGATCTCAAGCCGAACACGCCGATCACGGAGATCAGGCCCGACAAGGTATTCATCGGTGCCTGCACCAATTCGCGGATCGAGGATCTGCGCGCGGCGGCGAAGGTGGTCGAAGGGCAAGCACGTCGGCCCCGAGCATCAAGCTCGCGATGGTCGTGCCGGGATCGGGCCTGGTGAAGCAGCAGGCGGAAAGCGGAAGGGCTCGACAAGATATTCACGGACGGCGGGATTCGAGTGGCGCGAGCCGGGCTGCTCGATGTGCCTCGGCATGAACGACGATCAGCTTTCGCCGGGAGACCGCTGCGCCTCGACCTCGAACCGCAACTTCGAGGGCCGGCAGGGCGCGGGCGGCAGGACGCATCTCGTGAGTCCGGCGATGGCGGCGGCAGCGGCGATCGCGGGACATTTCGTCGACGTGCGCAAGTTCTGATACGGAGGCGCCATGAACAAGCTGGTAGTGCTGTTGATAATCGTATGGCTCGCCGCGCTGGCGGGCTGCGGCACGATGCAAGGCCTGGGCAAGGACATCGAGCTGCTGGGTGAAAGGATTCAGCAGAAAGCGCAACGATAACGGTAATCTCATGGAGAAATTCACCAGACGGAAGGGCTGGTGGCGCCGATGGACCGCGCCAACGTGGACACCGACGCGATCATCCCCAAGCAGTATCTCAAGTCGATCAAGCGCACCGGCTACGGGCCCAACCTGTTCGACGAGTGGCGCTATCTCGACTACGGCGAGCCGGGCATGGATCACTCCAAGCGGCCGCTCAACACGGAATTCGTGCTGAACCAGCCGCGCTACCGCGGCGCCACCGTGCTGCTCGCGCGCGAGAATTTCGGCTGCGGCTCGTCGCGCGAGCACGCCCCGTGGGCCTTGCTGCAGTCCGGCTTTCAGGCGGTCATTGCGCCGAGTTTCGCGGACATTTTCTACAGCAACAGTCTCAAGAACGGGCTCCTGGTGATCAAGCTCGACGAAAAGATCGTCGATCGCCTGTTCCGTGAAGTGCACGCGGACGGAAGGCTACCGGCTGGCTGTGGATCTCGAGCAGCAGACCGTAACGACGCCGGCGCGGCGAAAGCTATCAAATTCGACATCGACCCGTTCGCCAAACACTGAACCTGCTGAACGGGCTCGACGAGATCGGCCTCACGCTGCAGCACGCCGAAAAGATCAAGGCGTTCGAGGCGCAGCACCGGCGAGCGCGCAGCCCTGGCTGTTCGCCTAGGGAAGGGTGAAGGGTGAAGGGAGAAGCGCGTTTTATCGTGGTTAGCGGAGTTGTCCTTCCCATTCTCCCTTCCCTCTTCCCGAGATCTGACATGAAAATCGCGGTACTGGCCGGTGACGGCATCGGCCCGGAGATCGTCGCGCAGGCGGTCAAGGTCCTCGAAGCACTGGCGCGCGATGGCCTGAAGCTCGAACTGGAGGACGCTCCGTTCGGCGGCGCGGGCGTGGACGCCCACGGCGACCCGCTGCCGGAACCCACGCTCGAAGCTGGCGCATGCGGCGGATGCGGTGCTGTGCGGCGCCGTCGGCGGGCCCCAGTACGACGCGCTGCCGCGCCCGCAACGGCCGGAGCAGGGGATACTGAGACATGCGCAAGGAGCTTGGACTGTTCGCGAACCTGCGCCCCGCGGTGCTGTTTCCGGAGCTGGTCGGCGCATCGAGCCTCAAGCCGGAAGTGGTTTCGGGGCTCGACATCATGATCATCCGCGAACTGACCGGGCGACATCTATTTCGGCGAGCCGCGCGGGACGGCGGGCGAACGCGCGAAATGAGCGCGAGGGCTACGACACCATGCTCTATTCGGAGCCCGAGATACGGCGCATCGTCGAAATCGGGTTCACCACCGCGCATGAAACGCGGCCGAAAGCTGTGCTCGGTCGACAAGGAGAACGTGCTCGAGACCAGCCGGTTCTGGCGGGAGGTCACGACCGATGTCGCGAAAGAAATACCCGCAGGTCGCGCTGACGCACATGTACGTGGACAACGCGGCGATGCAGCTCGTGCGCGCGCCCAAGCAGTTCGACGTCATCGTCACCGGCAACATGTTCGGCGACATACTATCCGACGAGGCATCGATGCTGACCGGCTCGATCGGCATGCTGCCTTCGGCGTCGCTGGATGCGGGCAACAAGGGGCTGTACGAGCCGAGCCACGGCTCGGCGCCTGATATTGCGGGCAAGAATGTCGCGAATCCACTCGCGACGATACTGTCGTCAGCGATGATGCTGCGCTACACGTTCAACAAGGATGAATGGGCATACCGCATCGAGGCTGCGGTCAAGTCGGTGCTGGCGCAGGGCTTGCGAACTGCGGATATCCACGAGGCGGGCACGCGCAAGGTGGGCACGCAGGAAATCGGGCGATGCTGTCGTGGCAGCGCTGTGACATTGTTGCGTCAGGGTGAGGGGTGAGGCGTGCCTGACCCCTCACGCCTCACCAGCTTGATAGAATGAGCAACTTGTTGATTGATGGCCGATGCTATGAAAAGAGTAGGCATTATCGGGTGGCGCGGCATGGTCGGTTCGGTCCTGGTCGAGCGCATGCGCGCGGAGCGCGACTTCGACCTGGTCGAGCCCCATTTTTCTCGACCTCGCAAGCCGGCAGCGGCGGACCGGACATCGGGCGCAAGGTGGCGCCCGGTGAGGGACGCGCGCGATATCAAGGCACTTGCTGCCCTCGGAAATACTCATCTCCTGTCAGGGCAGCGACTACACCGCCGAAATTTACCCAAAGCTGCGCGCCGCCGGCTGGAACGGCTATTGGATAGACGCCGCCAGGACGCTGCGGATGAACGATGACGCCGTCATCGTGCTCGACCCGGTGAATATGCCGGTCATACAGAGCGCGCTCGCGAAGGGAATCCGGAACTATCATCGGCGGGAACTGCACGGTGAGCTGCATGCTGATGGGGATGCACGGGCTCTTCGAGCACGATCTCGTCGAGTGGATGACCTGCATGACCTACCAGGCAGCCTCTGGGGGCGGCGCGCAGCATATGCGCGAATTGCTGGCGACAGTTCGGGCTGATCAACGCCGAGGTCAAGGGCCTCCTTGCCGATCCGGCATCCGCTATCCTTGAAATCGACCGCAAGGTGCTTGCCAAGCAAACCGACGGCACGCTGCCGATGGAAATTTCGGCGGTGTGCCGCTGGCGGGCAACCTGATCCCCTGGATCGACCAGGATATGGGTAACGGGCATGTCGCTCGAGGAATGGAAGGGCGACGCCGAAACCAACAAAATACTCGGTCGCGGAGAGGCTTTCGGCACTCCCGCGACGCCGATCGATAGCCTGTGCGTGCGTATCGGTGCGATGCGCTGCCACAGCCAGGCGCTGACGATCAAGCTGAAGCAGAACATTCCGCTCGACGAAGTGCGCGAGATCATCGCCTCGGCCAACGAGTGGGTACGCGTCGTGCCGAACGAACGCGAAAGCTCGATGCGCGAGCTGACGCCGGCCGCGGTGACCGGCCGCATGCATATCGCGGTAGGCCGCTTGCGCAAGCTATCAATGGGCGGCGAGTATCTCGCGGCGTTCACGGTCGGCGACCAGTTCCTGTGGGGGGCGGCGGAGCCGTTGCGGCGCATGCTGCGGATACTCGTAGAACCTGCCGGCGCAAAGGGGACGGGCGCCACCGCCGGTTCGTCGCAAAGCCGCCGTCGGCGCCTGATCGTAAGACCGGCCGTACGATGCCTGCGCTGGGCAATAGACGACTGCCTGAGCGTACTCCCGCTGAAATTTGATTAAAATCGTTGCATCAGGCCGGACACTTAAAGCCAATAGTAGCTTGCATCGCTAACTGTTTGATGTTAGTCTGATTGCCCTAAAAAAGGGAAGGGAGCCGCCGTGCGCGAATTCAACGTAAAAGCATGGGTGATAGCGCTGCTGATTGCGCTCATGCCATGCGTTGCAAACGCGGTCGGCTTGGGGCGGCTCACCATGCTGTCGGCGTTGGGCGATCCGCTCAATGCTGAGATCGATCTCGTCTCCGTGACGAAGGAGGAGCTTTGAGTTCGCTCAGCGCCCGTATTGCAGCTGCCGAAGCTTATCGGCGGGCGAACCTGCAATACAACGCGGCGCTGGTTGGCGCGCGCGTAAGCATCGAGAGGCGTCCCGGCGGCCAGCCCTACATCAAGATTACCTCCAGCCGCCCGTCAACGAGCCATTCATCGATCTGCTGGTCGAGATTACTTCGTCCTCCGGTCGACTGGTGCGCGAGTACACCGTCCTGGTCGATCCGCCGAGCGTCGGCTCCGCTCCGCCGGCGGTTGCCGCTGCGCCCGCAGCGCCCACAGCGCGTCCCGCGCCTCAGGCCGAGCCGCCGGTGACCGGCAGCAGCGCCCGCATCGAGGAGGCCCGCCGCGCGTGCCCGCCATGCGCTGGCGCCAAGGAATACGGTCCGGTGCAAGCGGGGCGAGAACCTCTCCAAGATTGCTAAGAGCGTCATGCCGGAAGGCGTGATCGTTAGAGCAGATGATGGTGGGGCTTTATCGCAGCAACCCCGACGCCTTCATCCGGAAGAACCTGAATCTGGTGAAGTCCGGGCGGATACTCCGCGTTCCGGATAAGGAAGAGCTTGCCGCGATTCCCCAGGCTGAAGCGAGGGGGGAGTATCCGCGCGCAGGTGGCCGACTGGAACGCGTATCGCCAGAGGCGTCGCCGATTCCGCAGGCACCGCGCGAGCCGAAGGTCGCAGCGCGGTCAGCGGCCGTATCGGAACGAAGGTGGAGGACAAGGCGGGCAGCGAGGCGAAAGATGTCGTCCGGCTTTCCCGTGGCGAGCCTGCCGGCGAGGCGGGAGCGGGGAAGGGTAAACCACGGACCCAAGCGGAGCGCATCCGCGCGTTGGAAGAAGAAGTCACGCGCGCGCGAGAAGGCGTTGAACGAGGCAAACGAGCGCATCGCGCAGCTGGAGAAGACGGTCAAGGACATGCAGAAGCTGGTCGAGCTGAAAAGTCCGGGCATGGCCGCCGCACAGCAACAGGCTCAACAGGCGGTCAAGCCCAAGCCGGAAGCCAAGCCCGAGCCTAAACCAGAAGCGAAAGCCGCGCCCAAGCCGGAAGCTGCAAAGCCGGAGCCGCCGAAAGCCGAAGCGCCGAAACCGGAAGCAGCGAAGCCCGCGCCAGCCGACGCGAAAGCTCCTGATGCGAAGGCTGAAGCCAAGGCAGAGGCGCCCAAGCCAGAGGCCGTAACGCCGGAGCAACCCAAACCGAAGCCTAAAGTCGTCGCCACGCCTCCGCCGCCACCGCCGGCGCCGGATATGGCGGACAAGGTGATGGGTGTTCTCACCGATCCGCTCTACTTACTTGCGGGCGGGGGCATCATCGCGCTGGGCGGTTTGGCGTTGTGGATGGCGCGCCGTCGGCGCGTCGAGGACGATGACGAACCGCAGAGAGCGGCCCCCGTTCTTGCCGGCACGGCTGCCGCCGCAGCGCCCGTGGCCGCGCCGCCGCCTCCAGCGTCGGACGAGGTCGATCCGCTGGCCGAAGCAGAGGTCTACATAGCCTACGGTCGTGACGCGCCAGGCCGAGGAAATACTCAAGGAGGCGTTGGCCAAGAATCCTCAGCGGCAGGACGCGAAGGTCAAGCTGCTCGAGATCTACGCCGCGCGCAAGGACAGGGGCTCCTTCAACCAGCTCGCGGCCGATTTGCACAAGCAGACAGGCGGAGTCGGTGACACTTGGCTCGCTGTCGCCGCCATGGGCTATGCGCTGGATCCGACCAATTCGCTGTACGAAGCAGGCAGGCATGCAGCGGCGCCTTTGGCGCCAGCACCGGCCAGCGATCTTGATTTCGAGCTGGGCACCACTGAGATAGGGGGCGTCGCTACCGACATCATGCTGGACTCGGGCGTGATGGCAACACAGGGGAGACATGACACTACCACCGTGCTCGCCCCAGGCGAGCTGAACCGTATGGTCGCCACGTCCGAGATGGCGGCTCAACCGCAGCCCGCGCCGCTCATGCCCGATTTCATGCTCGAGACTCCCGGGTCCGCGGACCCAATCACACAAACGGACATTCACATCGAACAGACGGAGGCCACGCAAGACAGCCACATGATCGATTTTCAGATCGAGCTGCCGAAAGCGGATACTCAATTGGAGAAGACCCTGATTCTCGAGACCCCCCCTGACACAGACACCGGGGTGGATTTCAAACTGGATATTCCTGACCTCGATCTGGGTGATGCGCCGAAGGCCGGTGTTACGGCCGGGGGCGGCGAGAAGGACGGGCATTGGTATGACGTCCAGAGCAAGTTCGATCTCGCCAAGGCGTATCAGGAAATGGGAGACAAGGACGGGGCGAAGGACATCCTGCAGGAGGTCATCACGGAGGGCGACGCCGAGCAACAGGTACAGGCCAAGAAACTCCTGGATACGATCGGTTAAGTAACCTCTGAAAAACCTGCTCGGCGCTACGTGCCGAGCAGGTTTCCACCTGAGATTGGGGATTCAAGGGGCGTGTGGCCCCTTCCTTACGGAGTTTCGCTGGGATCGAACCGCGGCAGCGCACGCTGTCGCGGTTTTTGTTTTTGGACCCTTAGTGATCACTCCGAAACCGGATGACACATCCGGACTCGCCCGCTTCGTTCCTCACTTGCTCCCCTCGCCCTCGGGAGAGGGATGAGGGATCGAGCGACCTAACGAAGCTATGTAAAGCTCGATGATGAAAATCGCACTCGGACTGGAATACGACGGCAGCCGGTTTTGCGGGTGGCAAACGCAGCCGGAGGGCTGCAGCGTACAGGATGCGCTCGAACGGGCGCTTTCCGAGATCGCGGGGGAAACGGTCTCGACGATCTGCGCCGGACGGACCGACGCGGGCGTGCACGCCTTGGGCCAGGTCGTGCATTTCGAAACCAGCGCGCAACGGCCGCTTGCGGCATGGGTGAGGGGTACGAACGCGCTGCTGCCTCCGGCGCTGGCGGTGACCTGGTCGCACGCCGTCAATGCGGAATTTAACGCGCGCTACTCGGCGCTGAGCCGCATTTACCGCTACGTGCTGCTCAATCGCTCGGTGCGTCCCGCCTCGGACTACGGCCGCGTCGGGTGGTTTCACGTTCCGCTGGATGTGGAGAAGATGCAGGTAGCGGCGCGGTCGCTCGCGGGTGAACACGATTTCAGCGCATTTCGCGCCGCGGATTGCCAGGCACGCACGCCGATACGTACTATCACCCGCCTCGATATCACCCGCCACGGTGACTTCGTGGTCTTTGATTTCCGCGCCAACGCGTTTCTGCATCATATGGTGCGTAACATCGTGGGCAGTCTCGTCTACGTCGGCAAGGGCAAGCACCCGCCGGAATGGCTGGCAGGCGTGCTGGCGAGCCGCGCCCGCGCACAGGCCGCGCCGACCTTCGAGGCCTCCGGGCTCTATCTCGCCGAGGTCGAATACGAGGGACGCTGGGGCCTGCCGTCCGCGCCGCACTCAACGTTGATGGCACAGCCTGACTTCTTGAACCACGGTGGTTAAAGATCTACTTTCAGTTTGCGGAGTTGGTTTCCCGGGTCGCTAATTCGCTGAACAAAAGATTGATATGGCTACGGCAATCAAGATCTGCGGCATTACCCGCCTCGAGGATGCGCTCGCCGCGGTTAGTGCCGGCGCGCACGCGATCGGGCTGGTGTTCTATCCGCCGAGCCCGCGCTACATCTCGCCTGCCAGGGCCGGGGCAATCATACGCGCGCTGCCGCCCTCCATCACGACCGTCGGATTGTTCGTGGACGCGCCGGCGGAAGATGTGCGCGCCACCGTCGCGCAGGCCCCGGTTGAGCTGCTGCAGTTCCACGGCGCCGAGACGCCGGCGTACTGCCGCCAGTTCGAACGGCCGTACCTGAAAGCAGTGCGAATGGGGCCGGAAGTGGATTTGTTACAATACGCTCGGGACTATGACGACGCCAAGGCGCTGCTGCTCGACGCGTACGTCGAGAGCCTGCACGGCGGCAGCGGGGTAGTTTTTGATTGGAGCCGGGTCCCGGGCGAGCTGCCGGTCCCGGTGATACTGTCGGGCGGGCTGACCGCCGCAAACGTCGGCGATGCGGTGCGGCGGGTGAGGCCGAGCGCCGTGGACGTATCGAGCGGCGTAGAGTCCGCCAAGGGCATCAAGGACGCGGGCAAGATCGCGGCGTTCATCGCGGGAGTGCGCAATGCGGATGTATGACCTGCCCGACGCGAGCGGCCATTTTGGCCAATACGGCGGCGTATTCGTTGCCGAGACCCTGATCCATGCGCTCTACGAATTGACGGCGGCGTACGAGCGCTATCGGACGGACCCGGAATTCCTCGCCGAGTTCGCCCACGAACTCAAGCACTACGTGGGGCGGCCGAGCCCGGTTTACCATGCCAGGCGTTGGTCCGAGCGGCTCGGGGGAGCGCAGATCTACCTCAAGCGCGAGGACTTGAACCACACCGGGGCGCACAAGATCAACAACGTGATCGGCCAGGCGCTGCTCGCGCGCCGCATGGGCAAGCCGCGCGTCATCGCCGAGACCGGCGCCGGCATGCACGGCGTGGCGGCCGCGACGATCGCGGCGCGCTTCGGCATGGAGTGCGTGGTCTACATGGGCGCGGAAGACATCAAGCGCCAGGTGCAGAACGTCTACCGCATGAAACTGCTCGGGGCTACCGTCACGGCGGTGGAAAGCGGCTCCAAGACGCTCAAGGACGCGTTGAATGAGGCCATGCGCGACTGGGTGACCAACGTCGAGCATACCTTTTACATCATCGGTACCGTCGCGGGACCTCATCCCTATCCGATGATGGTGCGGGATTTTCAAACGGTGATCGGACGCGAGGCGAGGGAGCAGATGCCGGAAATCGCCGGGCGGCAGCCGGACGCGGTGCTGGCTTGCGTCGGAGGCGGCTCGAACGCGATGGGCATTTTCTATCCGTACATCGCGGATGAAGGCGTGCGGTTGATCGGCGTGGAAGCGGCGGGTCACGGCCTGGAAAGCGGGAAGCACGCAGCGACGCTGTGCGCGGGCAAACCCGGCGTGCTGCACGGCAACCGTACCTATCTGCTGCAGGATGAAAACGGCCAGATCGTCGAGACGCATTCGGTCTCCGCCGGGCTGGACTATCCCGGAGTAGGACCGGAGCACGCCTGGCTGAAAGACAGCGGGCGCGCGGAGTACGTGGCGGTGACGGACGAAGAAGCCATCAGCGCGTTTCACGATTTGTGCCGGCTGGAGGGCATCATCCCGGCGCTCGAATCGGCGCATGCGCTCGCGTACGCGGCGAAGATCGCGCCGCGCATGAACCAGGATCAGATCCTGCTCGTCAATCTGTCCGGCCGCGGGGACAAGGACATGCATACGGTCGCCGAGAAATCCGGCATCAAGATCTGACGAATATGACCATCGCGCTCATGGGAACGGCAAGCGCGGCGTGGAAGCTTTCAGCAGGCCGGATTTCTTACGATTTCTTCATCCGATGATTCGCTCATGTAGTCGTGCGGCCAAGAATGTCTCGCATATCCGTCACGTTTGATTCATTGAGGAAGCAGGGCCGCAAGGCCCTGATTCCTTTCGTAACTGCCGGCGATCCGGAGCCGGCGCTGGCCGTGCCGTTGATGCACGCCCTGGTGAAGGGCGGCGCCGATGTCATCGAGTTAGGCGTGCCGTTCTCGGATCCCATGGCCGATGGTCCGGTGATCCAGCGCTCGAGCGAGCGGGCGCTCAAGCACGGTGTTTCGCTGAAACACGTGTTGGGATTCATCGCGGAATTCCGCAGGTCCGACCGGACCACCCCCGTCGTTGTGTTCGGTTATGCCAACCCCATCGAAGCGATGGGAATGGAGCGGTTCGCGGACGCCGTCAAAGCGGCCGACGGCGACGGCGTGCTGGTGGTGGATTATCCGCCGGAAGAAGCGCAGTACCTCGTCAAGCTGCTCGACGCCAGAGGTCTGGACACGATTTTTCTGCTCTCGCCGACCACCACGGAAAAGCGTTTGAAGCAGGCGGCCGCCCTCGGCCGCGGCTATCTTTATTATGTGTCGTTGAAGGGCGTGACCGGCGCCTCGCACATCGATTTCGCCGACGTTGCGGGGCGTGTGAAGCGCATCAAAGAACTTGTCCGGCTGCCGGTGGGCGTCGGCTTCGGCATCCGTGACGCGCAGTCCGCTCGCGCCATCGGAGAGGTCGCTGACGCGATCGTCATCGGCAGCGCGCTGATCCAGGAGCTCGAAAAGACGCCGCGCGACGAGGTCGCGGCCGCTGCAATCTGCTTCCTGGCTCCGATTCGTGAAGCTCTCGATAGTTTGGGAGTCTGTCGGGTGTAACCTCCGACATACTCCCAATATGAAGCCACTGGTGCAGGCGAAAAGCAGGAGAGGATGGCCACACGATCTCCACACGTTGCCGGAGGCAAAGGCGTGAGCCGGCGATCCGAATCGGCATTTTCGGGACTCGTAACTATCTTGTACCGTAAGGGCCGCCGACACGATGAAGATTCGGTTGGCACGATGACTGCGGAGGCGGCCCTATGAGCTGGCTCCAGAAGCTGCTGCCGCCGAAGATCAAACGCGACGCCGGTGCGCCCAAAAAGATCGTTCCGGAAGGCCTCTGGAGCAAGTGCGAATCCTGCGAGGCCGTGCTCTATCGCGCGGACCTCGAGAAGAACCTCAGCGTTTGCCCCAAGTGTTCGCATCACAACCGCGTGTCCGCGCGCGAGCGACTCGACATCCTGCTCGACCGCGAGGGCCGCTACGAAATCGGCGCCGAGGTACTGTCCGTGGACTCGCTCAAGTTCAAGGATAGCAGGCGTTACGGCGAGCGGCTGGAAAAAGCGCGCATCGAAACGTCGGAGGAGGACGCTCTCATCGTCATGCAGGGCAGCATCAAGGCCATTCCGGTGGTGACCGCCGCATTCGAGTTCGGATTTCTCGGCGGCTCCATGGGATCGGCGGTGGGCGAGCGATTCGTGCGCGGCGTTCAGGTATGCCTGGAGCAGCACCTGCCCTATATCTGCGTTACCGCGAGCGGTGGCGCGCGTATGCAGGAAGGACTGCTGTCACTCATGCAGATGGCGAAGACGTGCGCGGTCCTGACCCAGCTCGCGCGGGAGCGCCTGCCGTTCATATCGGTGCTGACCGATCCCACGATGGGCGGGGTTTCCGCGAGTTTCGCCATGATCGGCGACGTGGTGATCGCCGAGCCCGGCGCGCTGATCGGCTTTGCGGGGCCCAGAGTCATAGAGCAAACCGTGCGTGAAACGCTACCCGAGGGCTTCCAGCGTTCCGAGTTTCTGCTCAAGCACGGTGCCATCGACATGATCGTGGACCGCCGCGAGATGCGTGACCGCCTCGCAGTGCACCTCACACTGCTGCTCAAACTGCCGCCCCCAACATAAGTTTCAAGTTGCGAGTTTCCAGTTTCCAGCTGGCGCATTGCGCCTTCCAGTCTTTGCTTTGAGACTCGAAACTCGAAACTCGAAACCCGAAACTCTCGAGCAATGGCTCGAGTATATCGAGCGCGTGCATCCGAGCGCCGTGGAACTCGGTCTGGAACGCGTCCAGCTGGTCAGGCATGCCCTCGGGCTCAACCCCTCCTTTCCCGTCATCACCGTCGGCGGCACGAACGGCAAGGGATCAGTCTGCGCCATGCTGGAGGCGATGCTCCACCATGCCGGTTACCGGGTGGGCTGCTATACCTCGCCGCATCTGCTGCGCTACAACGAGCGCGTCCGCATCGGCAAGCGGGAGGCGAGCGACGAAGACTTGGTGCGCGCGTTTGCCGCGGTCGAGCAGGCCAGGGGCGCGACGCCGCTGACGTATTTCGAGTTCGGAACGCTGGCCGCGATCTGGCTGTTCGTCGAGCAGGCGGTCGAAGCCGCAGTGCTGGAAGTCGGGCTCGGCGGCAGGCTCGACGCGGTGAACGCTTTCGATGCCGACTGCGCCGTGGTGGTGAGCGTGGACCTCGATCACATGGACTACCTGGGCGGCGATCGCGAAGCGATAGGCTACGAGAAAGCCGGCATCTTCCGCAGCCAGCGTCCCGCCATTTGCGCCGATGTCGCGGCGCCCGCCACGCTCAAGCGCCACGCGGCGGAGCTCGGGGCGCGACTCATCACGATCGGCACCGATTTCGGCTATGCACAGCGGGGCCAGCAGTGGGACTACTGGGGGCCGCGCGGCAAGCGCAGCTCGCTGCCTCACCCGGTCTTGCGCGGCACGACCCAGCTTGGGAACGCAGCGGCTGCAATCACGGCGCTCGAGACTTTGCGCGACCGTCTGCCGGTCGCGATGAACGACGTTCGCTCGGGGCTGCTGCAAGCGGATATGCCGGGGCGCTTTCAGGTGCTGCCCGGCCGGCCAGTCCTCATCCTCGATGTAGCGCACAATCCGCACGCTGCGCGCACGTTGGCGGCGAATCTCGCCAACATCGAGCGGAGCGGGCGGACTCTGGCCGTGTTTGCCATGCTGCGGGATAAGGACATTGCCGGCGTGATTGAGGCGGTTAAGCCGCACATCGATCACTGGTTTATAGCCGGAATAGCTGCGCCGCGCGGCGCCAGCGCGCAGTTGTTGGAAGAGCGGCTCGCCGCAGCCGGAGTGACGCAAGCGGTGACGCGCTGTGAAAGCGTGGGCGCTGCATGCGCGCAAGCCTGTGATCTGGCGACGGAGAATGATAGAATTTTGGTATTCGGATCGTTCTATACCGTGGCCGCCGTGATGCAGTTGCGCGCGCAGCGTGGATTGGCGTCGGCCGGGGGAAAAACGAGAGATAGGTTCTAGATGGCGCGACCGATTAGCGACGAAGAGGTACAGCTCAAGCGACGCGCAAGACGGCGGCTCATAGGCGCCATCGTGTTGGTCACCGCCATCGTCGTAGCACTGCCGATGGTGCTCGACACCGAACCGAAGCCCATCGGCGGCGAAGTCAGCATCAAGATCCCGTCTCCCGATTCAGGCGGTTTTACTTCCCGCGTCGTACCGGTCGCGCCACCCGACGAATCCACGTCCGCGCCGGCAGCGAAAACTCCCACGGAGACGAAGCCCGCACCGAAGGTTGGGACGGCGCCGGAGGGGAAGAAATCCTCAGCTACCCCCGCTTCCCCTCCTGCGCCGCGCGCGGAAACGCCGGTCCCGGAGAAGGCTGCGAAGGCGGCCGAGACGGAAGCGCCGGCGAAGACGAGTTCCCCTGCGCCCAAGAAGCCTCCGTCCAAGAAGCCGGAGGTCCCGCCGTTCGTGGTGCAGGTCGTTGCCCTTGCCGACGCGGAGAAGGCGAAACAGGTCCAGGCGCAAATCGCCGCCGCCGGCGTCAAGGCCTATACCGAGGTCGTCAAGACGGCGAAAGGCGACGTGACCCGGGTGCGTGCCGGCCCCTTTCCCACTCGCGCCGCGGCGGAGAAGGCTCGCGACCAGCTGAAAGCCGCCGGCCTCAGCGGAAACGTCGTTGCTAAATGACGGTAGTCGACTACGTCGTGCTCACCATCGTCGGACTCTCGATATTGCTCAGCGTCATCCGTGGCTTGGTGCGCGAAGCGCTGGCATTGCTTGCATGGGCGGTGGGCTTCATCGCGGCGAGCCTCCTGGCGGCGGATCTCGCCGCACTGTTTCCACCGGAGATCCCGGGCGAACAATTGCGCCTGCTGGCTGCTTTTGCGATTGTGTTCCTGGGAGTGTTGCTGCTGATGAGCCTGTTTGCCATCGTTGTCTCGAAACTGGTAAAAGGCGCGGGTCTTGCGGTGGAAGATCGCGTGCTGGGCTGCGTTTTCGGCCTGGTGCGGGGTGTCCTGGTGGTGATGGTGCTCGTGCTCCTGGCCGGGCTCACCTCGTTGCCCCGGCAGCCGGTATGGCGTGACGCGGTGCTGAGCGATCCCCTGGAAGCGTTCGCCGGCCATATCAAGGGGTGGCTGCCGGCGCGTTTCGGGGAGCGCATCACCTATGATTAGACGCTATCTGCAGAGCCGATTCGTGGGTCTTTGATGTTCTTGAGGCATACTCTGTTACGGACTCAAAGCTTATGTGCGGGATAGTCGGAATCGTCGCCAAGAATCCGGTAAACCAACTGCTTTATGACGGTTTGCTGGTGTTGCAGCACCGCGGCCAGGACGCGGCCGGGATCGTCACGGCCGACGGGGCCAATTTCCGCACTCACAAAGGGCCCGGGATGGTGCGCGACGTGTTCCGGACGCGCAACATGCGCCTGCTGGTCGGGCAATCGGGCATCGCCCATACGCGATATCCGACGGCGGGTTCCGCGTGGTCGGCGGCCGAGTCGCAACCGTTCTATGTCAACTCGCCCTTCGGCATCGTGCTCGGCCACAACGGCAACCTGACCAACACCGAGCAGCTGAAGAGCGAGCTCTTCCGCCAGGACATGCGCCACGTCAACACGAATTCCGATTCCGAGGTTCTGTTGAACGTCCTCGCGCACGAGCTGCAGGAGAACGCGACCAACTACAAGCTGGACCCGGCGACCATATTCGCCGCAGTGTCGGGAGTCTACCGGCGTTGCCGCGGCGCCTATGCCGTCGTGGCGATGATCGCCGGCTACGGGCTCGTGGCTTTCCGCGACCCCTTCGGCATCCGGCCGCTGATCTTCGGACGGTCGGAGTCCGAGAGCGGCTATGAGTACATGGTCGCCTCGGAAAGCGTTGCCCTCGATTCGCTCGGGTTCGAAGTCGTGCGCGACGTCGGTCCGGGCGAAGCGATCTTCATCGATCAGGACGGCAACTTCTACAGCCGCCAGTGCGTGCCGAACGCATCGCTCAATCCCTGCATATTCGAATTCGTGTACCTGGCCCGTCCCGACTCGGTGATCGACGGCATTTCGGTATACGAGACGCGGCTGAGAATGGGCGAAAGCCTCGCCGATAAGATTCAGCGCCAGCACCGCCACCTCGACATCGACGTCGTTATCCCGATTCCCGATTCCAGCCGCCCGTCCGCGATGGAGCTCTCCAAGCGCCTGAATCTCCCGTACCGCGAGGGCTTCATCAAGAACCGCTATATCGGGCGCACTTTCATCATGCCCGGACAGGCGATCCGGAGGAAATCGGTGCGGCAGAAATTGAATGCGATCGGTATGGAGTTCCAGGGCAAGAACGTCCTGCTGGTGGACGATTCCGTCGTGCGCGGCAATACCAGCCGCGAGATCGTCCAGATGGCCCGCGAATCGGGCGCGCGTAAGGTGTTCTTCGCTTCCGCTGCGCCGCCCGTGCGCTTTCCCAATGTCTACGGCATAGACATGCCAACCCGCGAAGAGCTGATCGCCCACGGGCGAACCGAGCCGGAGATCGCGCGGGAGATCGGGTGCGACGAGTTGGTCTACCAGGACCTCGACGCGCTCCGTGAAGACGTGCACAGCGTCAACCCGAAGGTCACGAACTTCGAGGACTCGTGCTTCAGCGGGGTTTACATCACCGGCGACGTGACCCAGGCTTATCTCGATGGCGTGGAGGCGAAGCGGCGTGACGGCGCGAAGATGGCCGATCTCGACGCCGAAAGCACGCAGCTCGATCTGGGCCTGGAGCTCGTGGAGTAAAAGAGGGCTCTGGTTGCAGGCGAGTATGCCTGACCCCTCAAGTTCAGCAGGGACCAGCAACGGCAGTTTGGGTTACTTGAGCGCCGCATAGGGCTGAGGAAAGGCGGCGTGCCACTAAGTTTTGCGGAGCGGGCGGAAACATGCGCGATAGAACAGCCACTGAGATTGCCGACGCATGATGAAAGAGCGGCGTCGGGACCGTAAGAACTCGGCACACGGAACTTGGAAAGAATGTGATTCTCCGCCGGCCTACGTGAGGACCAAATGACCATATCGTCGGACGACAGGGAAAAAGCGTTTTCAAAGTGATCTAGTACCCCTGCCGACGATTTCTTGACAATCTTGCGATGACAGAGTAACTTTCCATTCGCGCCGATTTGAGGATCAGCTTGCGGGCGCGTTAAAAATCCAGCTAAAGCGAGACGGGAACCCGGTCCGCGCAAGCTGGCCGGGTTTTTTATTGGGAAAGAACCAGATCATGAAGAACGGTTTCACTACGACGATCCTGCATTCCGATCTCGAATCCCCGATCGAGCATTTTTCCGTGCACAAGCCGATGCACATGGCCGTGGCATTCGGCTATCCCGACGCGCGGGATCTGGCCAAGGTGTTCAAGGGCGAGATGCCGGGTTATGCCTATGGACGTCAAGGCAACCCGACCACGACCGCGCTGGAAGTGAAAATCAGCAAGATGGAGGAGGGCATTGCTACCGCGTGCTTCAGCACCGGCATGGCTGCCATCGCCGCCACTTTCGTCGCCTTGTTGCGGGCGGGCGATCACGTCGTGTCGAGCTCGTTCCTGTTCGGTAACACCAACAGCTTGTTCGGTACCTTCATTACGCTGGGCTGCGACATCAGCTTTGTCGATGCGACCGACGTGGAGAACGTGGCTCGCGCGATCCGGCCCAATACCCGGATGGTATTCGTGGAAACGATCGCCAACCCGCGCACCCAGATCGCCGATCTGGCGCGCATCGGCGAGCTGTGCGCGAGCAGTAGTCTGCTCTATTTTGTCGACAACACGATGACGACGCCTTACCTCTACCAGCCGAAGCGGCACAAGGCTGGTCTCATCATCAATTCGCTGACGAAGTACATCGGCGGCCACGGCAACGCGTTGGGGGGCGCGGTGACCGACACCGGGCTCTTCGACTGGACACGCTTTCCCAACATCTACGAGAACTACAAGAACCAGAAGCCCGCACTCTGGGGGTTGCAGCAGATACGCAAGAAGGGATTGCGCGACGTCGGCAGCACTCTCGCCGCGGAGCCCGCGCACCGCGTAGCGATCGGCGCCGAAACACTGGCGCTGCGGATGGAGCGATGCTCCGATAATGCGCTGCAACTCGCGCGCTTCCTGGCCGCGCACCCGCGGGTGAGGAAGGTGTATTACCCGGGCCTGGAAGACCATCCCCAGCACCGCCTTTCCCGCGAGCTTTTCAAGGCGCACGGTGCGTTGATGAGCTTCGAGCTGGCGGACGGTATCGACTGCTTCGACTTCCTCAATCGGTTGAAGCTCGTGATCTCATCCAGCCATTTGGGCGATAACCGGACGCTCGCGATCCCGATTGCCCATACCATCTATTGGGAGATGGGAGCGGAACGCCGCGCCGAGATGGGCATTGCGGAGTCGCTCATCCGGCTGTCGATAGGGATCGAGGACCTCGAGGATCTGATCGGCGATTTCAAGCAGGCGTTGGGGTAGTCGAGTCGCGGGTCGCGGGTCACGAGTCGCAGGTCGCGGGTCGCGGGTCACGAGTCACGGGTCACGAGTCGCGAGTCACGGGTCACGAGTCGCGAGTCGCGAGTCACGGGTCGCGTGTCACGCGTCGCCTGTCACGAGTCACTGGTCACGAGTCACGGGTCTATAGTCCCATCACCCCATCACTCATCACCCGTCACCGTGCTTGATCGAACCGCCAAGGCGCCAAGAACGCCAAGTACAGCATCAAAGCCAAGCCGTACTGGAACGAAGAGTTTTCCGCGGCGCTCAGAACGCTTTGAATGCGCCCGAAACCTCGATCTTGACGGGTACACCGTCGACCTCGTTGGGAATTTTCGCCCGCAAATTCTTCGTGAGTTGTTCGACGTAGACCGCGATATGCGGGCGGCCGTCGACCTCCGTTAGCGCGACCCCGGTTACGCCGGGAAGCTTCATGATGCTCCGCTCGGACTTACGCAGCGCCGTCGCCAAAGCAGTAGCCGAATCATCCGCTTTCATAGTCATCGCCCGTGCTTCGCACCCGCAGCTTGCACCCTATCTCTAAAGCGGCGCTTCGGCCCCACATCATGCTGATGGGGGTTCCAGGTCGAACCATTCTACAAGTGCTGAGACGCCATTAGGCGACGAGCGTTCAGTATTGACCGGGAAGGGGGGCAGGCGCAACCTGCTCCCCTGACGGCACACCGTACGGATACCTGCACTGTGGCGTCGACGCTCGGGCCGGCTCAAGGCCGGGCCGCTACGACTGGATCTGGACGTTTAACGCCGTCAGCACCGATCGAATGGGATTTGCGATGGTGTGCGAGGCGCTGCCGGCGAACAGCAGCCCCACTGGCCGATTTCCGGAATCCGTAACGATTAGGGAACCCGAGTCGCCGCCCTGACTGAAGGGCGCGCTCGTCAGGGAGACGATCACGATCTGATTCTGGAAAAGCGCCACACCGGACGTCCCGTAGTTGACCTTTACCGTGGCATTGATTCCGGTGATCCTACCGCGCGTGCGCTGCGTGGTACGTCCCGCCTTCTTCACCAGGAGAGCCAGCTGTGGCAGAGTGGTGGTTGCGCTAACCGCGCCATACCAGATGTTCGTGGCCTTTACGAGGTCCGGTCGCAGTGGCGCTGCAATCGCCGCATCCACGAAGTTGACCGCAGTGCCGCCGAACTTTAGTGGCACGAACTGTGCAAGCTTTGCGATGGCATCGGCGGGCGCCTTCCCTCCGTCGTAGGGGCCCGGTTGGACGATGGTGTCGCCAGACTTCGCCGCGTTCGAGTTCGCCAGAACGTGGTTGTTGCTGAGAATGAACTTCTTGGCGCCCCGTTTGACCAGGCAGCCGAGTGTTCCCGCCGTAATCTTAATGTGGCCAATGGAGACGCCCCCTGGAGCGGGACGGTAGCGGCCTCGATACGGCTGCGCCGTGAGCTCGCCTACGGCTACGACGTCCGTGGTGACGCCACCGACCGACGCCGGCACCAGCGCTTCAGAATCAACCTCTCTCCTGGGAGCCTTAGCTATGACATATACCGTCACGCAGGGCTCTCCGGTTTCGCTTTCAGCGGCGACTTTCTCGCCGATACCGACGCCTACAACGTTCTCGAAACCGTATCGCTCCGTACCGCTGGCCGCAGCAAAAGCCATCGGTGCTGCATCGAACAGCAGCGCTTTCTCCAGATCCTCACGGGCTTTCAGCAAAGCGCTACTCACTACCTTGTCCTTCTTCATAAAGACTCCTTGTGATGTGCGGTTGGACGGTAAGTCCAGTCTAGTTGAATGCCATCGTCACCACACTTCGGCCAGAGGTCGTATGACCCTTGGTCGATGTGCAAGTCCAAACGCAATCGTCCGCGCCTTATCTGGGTGCCGAGAGAAGAAGGTTTGCTGCCAAGGATGGTTAGGTGCCTTCGCCGGCGCCCCAGTGCCAGCGTGGCGGCTCACCTTTCAACCAACATATTGCAATGAGCAACGTGCAGAGAATTGCGACATAAACAAGAAGGAGCCCGAGTTCCTTGTTCGGCGGAAAAATCAGGAACCCAACTCCAAACAGGACAAAGAAGCCCGCCAGAACCATCCATCCTTGCCACGACGAGGGCACTCCCCAGCCCCAGCCGTAACGTTTTGCGGGAAACCAGTACATCTGTTTATTTGACTTCATCACCACTCAATCTTGAACCCCCAAGGCGCTAAGCCTGTCCTGAGCCTGTCGAAGGGGCCGCCAAAAAACAATGCAAAAATTAACCGCAGAGGCGCCGAGAGAAACGAGACGGACCCCAAGTCCATTCACTACTTGCGAAGTACGACTCACAGTTTCCAATGAACGGTCGAAACTGAAACAAAGCGTTTAACGTCTTGCTCTGCGGCGGGCCACCGCCATGGCAAAAAAATCCCGGCGCTCCCGGCCCGTCCGCAGCAGCAAACGGTTACGCGTATACGTGCCATAGCCATAGGGGAATCGGAATCAATCCAACGACAAGACTCCAGCCGGCCTCTTTAATGGAGGGCTCAAAGTCCGGCTGATTGCTCTTGATATAGAAGAGAAACAGCAGCACTGGCATAAAAGCGCACCAACCGGCAAAGGCAGTAAGCTTCAGAAAAGGCGGAGCAACATCCGAGAAAACAAACGCTATGACCGCTAACACGAGATAAACCGCACACAATGCAATTAGTACCCGCCCTTGCGGAGTTCTCAGTATAGGACCCCTAAAGAGCGCAACCACTGAGGACCGGGTGTAGTCCATCGCCTAACGTTCCGCATGATCCGCCGCAAAGCGGTCGGTATCGATGCGGCGGTTAGACGGCATATTTATTAGCACAGCGCCCAAGTTGTTTCCGTGGTCAATAGCACTCGCAATTTTGTGGCCCTTTTCCCCGCATTCCCGCTGTCTGTTCGGGCGGAAACACGTAAACGAGTCGACCTGATCGGTTCGACTCGGCACACCGCTTTCGACAGGCTTCCTCAGGTGACGGTAGTTGGCTCATGAGGTACCCAATAGCAAGTCCGGCGATCACCACGATGGCGAATCCAATTGTGACGATCACCGGTACCGGAATCCGCCTGTGCGATGTCTCCTCCATGCAGTCTAACGTGAAGTAGTTGGACTAAAAGTCGATTTGCAAATCGGTATTGTGCGCTTGACGCTGCATGGTTCAAGGAAGTCAGGAGGTTACGCCGAGGAGTTGCATATTTCTTCAGGGTTGAAAACAAAACGGGCACGCATGCGTGCCCGTTGTTTGCGTTCATCCGCGTATAGCTGCGGCTAAATCTGCATCTGCCCTTATCGGCGGCCATCTGCGGCCATCGGCGGTTCCATCATTGTTTTTCTTGGCGGCCTTGGCGTCTTGGCGGTTCGATCGTTGTTCTGTTTCGCTCCGCCGCCCGGATCAGCGTATCGCGATGGGCGCGACCGTCGATCCCGTGGCGCCCTGGAGCTTGAGCGGTTGCATGACGAAGGCGAACTCGTGAACCTTCTTGGCCGCGAGCTCGTCGAGCTTCAGGTTCTCCAGGAGGTGGATGCCGTGGACCACCAGCATCATCTGGTGGATGGGTCCTGAGACCTGTGGGTCCTTGGGCGGCGCTACTTCCACCGGGATGTTATCCGCGCCGAGCAGCATCGGATCCTGCTTCACCAGCCATTCGCCGGCGGCCACGCCGATGCCGGGGCTCGCCCTCATGTAGCGCGCATTCTCCTTGCCCCACAGTCTGCCCCAGCCGGTGTGGATGATCACGGCGTCGCCTGGTTCGAGCGTGAGGTTCTGCCGCTTCAGCGCCTGTTGCAGGTCCTCCGCCGTGATTTCGTAGCTGTCGGGCAGTGTCTCCACGCCTTTCAGCGCGGCAACGTCGATCAGCACGCCGCGCGTGATCAGGGCGCCCACCTTCTCGATACCGAGTTTGGTGAAGCCATTGCGCGTGCCGGTCTCGCTGACCTTGAAACAGTTGTAAAAACTGTCGCCGTGAGTCTGGTGGGCAAATCCGTCGAACTGGGTGCCGACCTGCCCCAGCTCCGTGGTGACGAGCTCCTCATTGCTGCCGCGCTGATTCGGCTGCGGATTCATGAAGGTGCGCTTGGTATGCATATTGAACTGGCGAGTGGCCTGGAGCGGTATGCCCGGGCGGAGCACATGACCGATTTCGATGACTTCCCCCGTCCGGATCAGCTTCGCCGCCTTGAGCACGGATGCCGGCTTCATGTGGTTGCCCGAACCGCGCTCATCGCCGGCGCCCCATTTCGACGGGCAGCGCTCCTTCTCGGCGGGCGGCATCCACGATTGCGCTTGCGCGCTGGCGCATGCAAAAGCGATCAAAGCGGTCATGCCTATTCCGATTGCGGTAGTTCTCATGTGGTTTCTCCCCCTAAGAATGGACGGCGTCGCACCGTCTGCTTTCAGCTTCCACGCCGGAGATGCACGCGTCAAGTAGCCGAGGACTTATAGGCAGCCGGTTTATTTGATCGAGCGGGGGGCTGCGACGTGGTCGGGGCGAGCAGCCGTGGCACGGACCTGCGCGCCACTGTAGAGTTACAGCTCCTGCCATTCCCATTCCCGCTAATGCGATACATCGTGCAAGGCTGTCTGAGCGCCGCAATCGTCGCCGCCTGGTGCTACTGCGCGACCGCTACTGCGGCCGAGCCGCCGCGCGCGGGCGCCGCTCCCGCCTATCCGACGAAGCCGATACGCATGATTGTGCCGTACGCGCCCGGCGGCGGATCCGACATCGTCGGCCGTATCGTCGGACTGAGGATGACGGACACGCTCGCACAACCGATCATCGTCGACAATCGTCCCGGCGCGGCCGGGATGCTCGGCGCGGAAATCGCGGCTAACGCGCCTGCGGACGGCTATACCCTCCTGCTTGCGGACTCGTCGTTCACGATCAACAGCTCGTACTACACCAAACAGGTCCGTTACGACGCGCGCAAGAGCTTCGTGCCGGTCGCCTTGATCGCAGATACGCCGTACTTGCTCGTCGTGCACCCGAACGTGCCGGCCAGGTCACTGAAGGACTTCATCGCGCTCGCCAAGGCCCAGCCCGGGAAGCTCAACGTCGGCTCGGCGGGCAACGGCAGCGGCAGCCACCTCACCGGGGAGCTCTTCAAGCTCAAGGCCGGCGTGAATCTCAATCACATCCCATATAAGGGCTCGGGACCTTCCACTGCCGACGTCGTGGCGGGACAGATCCAAGCCACGTTTGCAACCGCGCCGGGCGCAGTGCCTTTCATCAAGGCCGGCCGGCTGAGAGGCCTCGTCGTCGCCTCGGCCCAGCGCAATGCAGCGCTGCCGGAGATCCCGACGTTCGTCGAATCGGGCTTTCGCGATATCGTGGTGACCAACTGGTACGGCGTCGTCGCGCCGGCCGGAACGCCCAAGCCGGTAGTGCAGCGGCTCTACAGCGAAGTCGGCCGTGCGACCGCGCTGCCCGAAGTGCGCGAAAGGCTGGCCGCCGCCGCGCTGGAGCCGGTGCCGCAGTCGCCTGGACAGTTCGGCGCATTGATCGACGCCGAACTCACGCGCTGGGCGCAAATCATCAAAGAAGCCGACATCAAAACCGAATAGCTCAGCTGCAAACGAGCCGATGAAGGGGAGCGCATGGCACGTCTGACCGGGGTTCTGCTGTTTGCTGTAATTGTGTTTGGCCATGTCGGGGAGCTCATCGCGCAGTCCGCCGGTTATCCATCGCGGCCGATCCGGTTGATCGTGCCCTATGCGCCGGGCGGCGTAGCCGATCTCATGAGCCGCATCATCGCGCAACGGCTGGGGCCGTTTTACAACCAGCAGGTCATCGTCGAGAACCGGCCGGGCTCGGGCGGTCATGTCGGCGCCGATATGGCGATCAAAGCCGCGCCCGACGGCTATACGATCGTGTTCGCGACGATCGCGCACAACGCCGCGTACGCGATGTATTCGAGGCTTACGTACGATCCGGCGAAGGATCTGCAGCCCATCATCCTGCTCTCGGAAATCCAGGGCGTGCTGGTCGTGCACCCGTCGTTGCCCACGCGGACCTTCAAGGAGTTTCTGGCGCTCGCCAAAACACGCCCCGGGGAGCTCAATTACGGCTCGGCGGGCGCCGGTTCCGCGACGCACATGGCGGCGGAGCTGTTCAAGCTGGTCGCGAAGGTGAATCTCACACACGTCGCATACAAGGGCAGCGGTCCCGCAATGATCGACCTCATGGGTGGCCACATCCAGCTCATGTTCGAGAACGTTCCGACCGCGGCACCCTACATCAGGTCCGGCAAAGTCCGGGCGCTGGGCGTGACGAGCCGGCAGCCGGTGGCCAGCCTCCCCGGGGTGCCCGCGATTGCCCAATCCGGGGTGCCGGAATATGAGGCGGTGCCGTATTACACGCTGTCGGTATCCTCGAGAGTGCCGCAGGACCTGGTGCGCAAGCTGAATGCCGATCTGGACACGGTGATCAAGCATCCTGACCTGGCGCCGCGCTGGACCGAGCTCGGAATTACCGTCCTGGGCGGACCGCCCGAAGCTGCGGTCAAGCGCAACGCTGTCGAAACGGCAACATGGACAAAGGTGATCAAGGCCGCGGGCATCCGCGCGGATTGAACTGAGTCAATACCTGCTTTTTTGTTTTTGAGCTTCCAGTCATGAACCGAGGAGATCGATGGGGACCAAACGCTTCAACGCAGTAACGCTCGAAATGTTGTGGACGCGGCTGATCTCCATCGTCGACGAGGCGGCGGCCGCGCTCGTCCGCACCTCGTTCTCCACCGTCGTGCGCGAATCGAACGACTTCGCGTGTGTACTGACGGACGCGCGTGGCCTGTCGCTCGCGCAGGCGACCGACAGTATCCCGTCCTTCATCGGTACCGTTCCGCGCACGATCACGCATTTTCTCCGCGTGTTTCCTCCCGAGGCGCTTGCGCCGGATGACATCCTGATCACCAATGACATCTGGCTGGGCACCGGGCATTTGCCCGACATCACGGTCGCCAAGCCCATTTTTCATGGCCGCCGACTGGTCGGATTTGCGGGCTCCGTTGCGCACGCACCGGACATCGGCGGCAGGATCCGCTCGCCTGATGCGCGCGACGTATTCGAGGAGGGGCTGCAGATTCCCATCATGAAGGCGGTGCGCGCGGGAAAGATCGATCCGGTGCTGGAGCTCTTCCTGCGCCAGAACGTGCGCGTTCCCGACCAGGTCATGGGCGACCTGTATGCGCAATTCACGGCGCTCACCTTGATGGAGCAGCGGGTGAAGGCCCTCCTTACCGACCAAAAACTGAAGTCGCTCGACGATCTTGCCCGCGAGATCCACACGCGCTCGGAGGCCGCGATGCGCGCCGCCATACGCAAGGTGCCGAACGGGATTTACCGGCAAACCGCCGTCAGCGACGGCCTCGCCGATCCGATCACGCTGGAAATGACGCTGACGGTGAAGGACGACTCGATCCTCATCGATTATTCCGGCTCGGCGCAGCAGGTGATGCGTGCGATCAACGTCTGCATGGCCTACACGGTCGCCTACACCTCGTTCGGGATCAAAGCGGTGCTCGCGCCCGACATCCCCAACAACGAAGGCGTGCTGCGTCCGGTCACGATCACGGCGCCGGCGGGCTCTATCTGCAACTCCATGCCCCCGGCTGCCGGCGGCGCGCGCGCGCTGATCGGGCATTTCTTCCCCATGATGGTGATCCAGGCGTTGTCCAAGGCGCTCCCCGAGCGCGTCGTGGCTACGGTGGGCTCGCCCCTGTGGTGCTTCAACACGACGGGGCATCGCCACGACGGTTCCGCGTTCGCCAATATGTTCTTCGTGAACGGCGGCTACGGCGCCGCGAGCGGCCGCGACGGCCCGCACGTTTTGTCGTGGCCGAGCAACGTCTCATCGACGCCGGTGGAAATGATCGAGCAGCTCGTCCCGCTCAAGGTGCGCTACCGGCGCTTCCGGGTCGGCAGCGGCGGCGACGGCGAATTTCGCGGCGGCAACGGCCAGGAAGTGCTGATCGAAAGCCGCGCGCCGGCCCCGATCACCGTCGCGTTTCTGGCCGAGCGCACGCGGCCCGAAGCCGCACCCGCCGGTATCGCAGGCGGCGGTCCCGGCGCTTCGGGCGAGCTTCTGATCGACGGGCAGCACGTCAACCCGAAGTCGCAGCACGTCGTCGAGCCGGGGGGCACGGTACTCATACGCACGCCGGCCGGCGGCGGGTACGGCCCGCCTGCGAAGCGCACGTCCGAACGTATCGAGGCAAACCGCGCGGATGGTTACATCAGGGAATGAGGGAATGCTCCCCTCAAACGTCCTACCTCAGGGGCCTTATCGTTCATTTTGATACGGCCTGTAAATACAAGGGTTCTTGATGGCTGAATACGCACTCGGCATCGACATCGGCGGCACGTTCACCGACATCGTCGTTTATGACCCGCAGGGCGCATGCTCCTACAGCCAGAAGGAGCTCACCACGCCGGATGCGCCTCACCTCGGCGTGGTCTCGGGCATACGCAGGCTCTTCGACGCTGAACGGATTGCATATCGCGACATCGCCCGAGTGGTACATGCCACGACGCTCTTCTCCAACGCGTTGATCGAGCGCAAGGGAGCGCGCACCGGGCTCATCACGACGGAAGGGTTCCGCGATACGCTCGAAATGCGGCGCGAGCACAAGTACGAGCTCTACGATCTATTCATCGAGCTGCCCGAGCCCATCGTCAGGCGACGGCTGCGGCTCGAAGTGCCGGAGCGCGTCACCCCCGCCGGAGCCGTCGAGGTGCCGCTCGACGAGACGGCGCTCATTGCACGCACGAATGAGCTCGCCGGGCAAGGCGTGGATTCGCTCGCGATCGTATTCCTGCACGCCTATGCGAATCCCGGGCACGAGCGGCGCGCACGTGAGCTGATCGCGCGCGAGTTCCCGCAGCTTCCCGTGTCGCTGTCATCGGACGTCGCGCCGCAGATCCGCGAGTACGAGCGCACATCGACGACTGTCGTCAACGCCTATATCAAGCCGCTCGCCGATAGCTACCTCGACCAGCTTGCCGCCGAAATCGCTCGGCTCGGCATCGAGGCGCCGCTCTTCATGATGCTCTCCAATGGCGGGCTCACCCACATCGCGGAGGCGAAGCGCGTGCCGATCCAGCTGCTCGAGTCCGGCCCCGCGGCCGGCGCCCTCGCCGGCGCCCTGTTCGGCCGCCGCTCGAAGGTGGACGACGTGCTCGCGTTCGACATGGGCGGGACGACCGCCAAACTCGCCATGGTCGAGGACGGCGAGCCTTTGATCGCGTATGAGTTCGAGGCGAGCCGCGCAAAGCGATTCGCCGAAGGCAGCGGCTTCCCCGTCAATATTTCCACAATCGAGTTGATCGAGATCGGCGCAGGCGGCGGTAGCATCGCGGCGATCGACGCGCTGGACCTCCTCAAGGTCGGCCCGCGTAGCGCAGGCGCCGCGCCCGGTCCGGCGTGCTATGGACGAGGCGGCGAGCATGCAACGGTGACCGACGCGAATCTCGTGCTCGGTTTTCTCGATGCAGCTACCTTCGCAGGTGGCACGATGGCGATCGACCGCGAGCGGGCGGAAGCTGCAATCAGGCCGCTGGCCACCAGATCGAAGCTCTCGATCGCCGAGGTCGCGTGGGGCATCCATTCGGTCGTCAACGAGAACATGGCCGCCGCAGCGCGCGTGCACGTGGCCGAGCGCGGACGCCATGCGAGCGAGTTCGCTCTGCTCGCGACCGGCGGCGGCGGTCCGCTCCACGCTTGTGAGGTGGCAAGACGTCTCGGCATCCGGCGCGTGATCTGCCCGCCGGGTGCGGGCGTTGCCTCGGCGCTTGGATTGCTGATGGCGCCGGCCCGCATCGACCGCGTGACGACCGTCGCCAGGCGATTGAGCGCAATCGACTGGAAGGCTCTGGAAAAGGCGTTTCGCGCGCTCGAGCGCGATGCGCGCGCCGTCATCGGTGCAACGCTGACTGATCACTCCAGGGTGACTGTCGAGCGTGCCGGTGACCTACGCTTCGCAGGTCAGGGGTTCGAGCTGGTCACGCCGTTGCCGGCGGGGCCGTATTCGAAAAACTCCGCCGCTGCGCTGCGCAAGGCGTTTCTCGCCGAGTATCGCCGCATCTTCGGCCAGGTGCCGCCGGTCGGCGAGATTGAGATCATCAATATACGTGTAGCAGTCAGTGCGCCGGTCGGACGCGGCGGCCTCGAGGTGGCGGCCGGCAGAGTCTCGTCAGCGGCGATCAAAGGCAGGCGCAAGGCCTGGCTCGCGAGCCGCAGCGCATTTGCGGAAATGCCCGTGTACGACCGCTACGCGTTGAAGGTTGCCGCCGGCGTGAAAGGTCCCGCGATCATCGAGGAAGCGTCTTCGACGCTCGTCGTTCCGGCCAAGGCGGTCGCGACGGTCGAGCGCTCGGGCAACTTGAGCGTCGTGCTCAATGTTTGAGCAAATCCAACCCAACGGGAGTTTCTTGGACACTTGCCGTCCTCGCCAAGTGATCCAACGAGTCCGGACTTCTCATCCGGTTGCGTAGCGATCAGTAGGCATCCTTGACCGGGCTACCGGACCCAAAGATACTCCACGTAAAGCGATTGAATATTCGGGAACCAACATGAGCCGGGTGACGTAATGCCAGACCAGTTCGGCCCACAGGACGAGCCGTTTCGCGTCGAAGAGGCGACCATCGACGAGCTGCACCGGGCGATCAAGGCCGGACGGACGACCTGCGTTGCCGTCGTTCAGCAATATATGGACCGCGTGCGCGCCTACAACGGGGTCGCCAGCGTGCTCGTCACGGACGATGGCGCGCCGGTCTCCGCAGCGACGGGCACGATGCGGGCGATGGCCCCGCTTCGCTTCCCCACACAGACCGTCAAGGCCGCCACCCTCCTGCCCGATCTCGACAAGTACCAGGGGCTTCCGCTCGAATACGGCCGCATGGAGGCGACGGCCTCCGATCCGGGCGTGCAGCAGCAGCTCGGAATGATCGTGGGCATGCCAGACGCAGGGCAGGTGAATGCGCTTGCCACCCTCAACATACGGGGCGAGCGTTCGGTCGTATGCCGGGGCGACTACGACAGGCATCCGTCCGAGGGGCCGCTGCCCCCCGGCGCGCCGGCCGTTTGCGAGATCCTGCGGAGGATGCCCGATGCGCTCGAGCGGGCGGCCGAGCTCGACGCGACCTATGGACGCAACCCCGAGCTCGAAAAGATGCCGATGTACGGCGTCGTCTGCTCGTTCAAGGATCCGTTCGACACGAAAGACATGCGGACCACGGCCGGCGGCGACGCGCGCTACGACATCGATTTCCCCGCACGCGATCACGTGCTCGTCGAGCAGCTCCGCAACAAGGGCGCGATTATCTTCGCCAAGGCCGTCAATACGGAATACAACGGACGGGCAGGCGACCCGGGCGGACGCCACACGCCCGTCAAGGTGCTGCCGTCGGTGCTCGGATATCAGCGCAGTACCTGGGCGGGCAATCCCTCCAACCCCTACGACACGTCCCGCGCGGCCTCGCTCGGCTCCAGTTCGGGTTCGGGGACGTCGGTCAGCGCCAATCTGGTGATGGCGAGTCTGGGGGAGGAAACGCGCGCATCCTGCCGCGGCCCAGCCAACCACAATGCCGTGGCGTTGATCCTGCCGCACAAGGCGATGCTCGGTTTCGACGGCGGCGCCATCGGGGCCGACATCTATTGCGACCGCAGCGGCATCCTATGCCGTACCATCGCCGATTGCGCAAAAGTCCTCGACGCGCTGAAGGACCCGGTCGAAGGCTATTACGATCCGCGCGATCCGTACACGACCGTGCCGCGCCCATCGGTTCTGAGCGCGCGTTACGCCGGCTACGCGAAAGCTGCGGGTGCTGCGGGCGAGCTGAAGAGCATGCGCATCGGGATCGTGCGAGAGTCCATGTTGAACCCTGGCACCAAGGCCGCGGAGCCGATCACCAGCGCGGCGGCACGCGAGATCAAGGCGATCCTCGGCGCAAAACTCGGTGCGACGCTGGTGGAATCGTCCGATCCTCTCTGGAAGCCCGATCCCGACGTCGAGCCGATGAAAACCGATTTCCGGCGCGCACTGGCGCGGCTGGTGCCGGTCTTCATGCCCGACCTGCTGTTCCGGCTCACGCCGGACGGACAGCCGGTGTTCCCGGATTTCGCCGCGGCGATCGTGCCGACCGAGTTCGAGCCGGGCAGAAGTTTTGGCACGGGCACGCTGCAGCCGATCGACTACTGCGTCGCGCTGGCGGACGGACGCATCGCGCCGCCCTCGAACCTCGACATCTCCACCGTCCAACAGCAGGAGCTCGCCCCGACGTTCAGGTACCATGTCCGGCAATACCTGTCGCGCCGCGCCGCGGACTGGCAGGCGCGCGGGTTCACCGAAACGCTGATCGACTGGCCGACGCTCAATGCGCGTTCAAAGTTCTGGGGGGACGACCAGCGCGCTGCCTTCAAGAACTGGGAGGAGATCACCGACCCGCGCAATCCGCATGGCGGACGTCAGGGCGTCAACGAACGCATCATGCTGCGCGAACTGCTGCGCCGCGTGGACATGATGGTAATCATCGAGAATCGTCTCGACGCGCTCGTGCGCCTGCACACGCCGCTGCCGCCGGCGAAGATCGGCGGCCCCAACGAACCGGGAATCATCGGGCGCCTGCGCGACGAGTCGCAATACGGTCCGAACGCGGGCCTGACGGAGGTCCTGATTCCTGCAGGCTACGTCACCACGGTTTACGATCCGGTTTTTGCGTTGAGCCCGGACGGAAAACGCTACGTATCGGTCGCCTCCGACACACCTACTCGCATTCCGGCGCCCGGATTGCCGTTTTCCCTGGTGTTCCGGGCCGAGCCGGGCAAGGAGGATATCCTCCTGAAGATCGCCGCGGCCTACGAGGCCGCGTCGAAGCGCCGTGTTCCTCCGCCGGCTTTCGGCCCGCTGCCGGCGTCGGAGAGACAGCGTCTCAGATAGAGGTCCCAGATAGAGCGTCCCAGATAAAGCGTCTCAGATAGAGCGTGTCAGATGGGACGTCCCAGGTACTGCGTGACACAGAGTACGTAAACGTCTTGCGAATGAGTAACGGAGCACAGCCTATGGCCGATAGTAACTGGGGTGAATCCAGGATCGTCGCCACGTATCGCGCGCGCACGCGGCGCGCGGCAGAACTTCATCGCAGAGCGCGCGATGTCCTGCCGGGCGGCATCGTTCACGATTCGCGGCGGATGTGGCCGTACGGAATTTATGGGGATCGCGCGCTTGGATCGCGCAAGTGGGACGTCGACGGCAACGAGTACGTCGATTACTACGGCGGCCATGGCTCATTGTTGCTCGGGCATCAGCATCCGAAAGTGCTGGAGTCGGTCCAGGCTCAGCTCGGCAAGGGGATGCATCTCGCGGCGGCGCACGAGCTCGAGGTCGAGTGGGCGCGCCTGGTCCAGGAAATGGTGCCTTCGGTCGAGCGCGTGCGGTTCACCTCTTCGGGAACGGAGGCCACGCAGCTTGCGATGCGTCTCGCCCGCGCAACGACGGGCAAGCGCAGGATCGTGCGCTTTCTCACCCACTTCCACGGCTGGCACGACCAGGTAGCGTTCGGCGTCCATGATCATTTCGACGGCTCGCCGAACGCGGGAGTGCTGGGTGAGGTCGCGGACAACACTACAGTCCTTGCGCCGAACGACATCGCCGCCGTCGAGCGTGTCATCGCCGGTCGCAAGGACGTGGCCGCCGTGATGATCGAGCCGGTCGGAAGCAGCTCCGGCATGGTCCCCACGCACCCGGAAGTGCTGGGAGCTTTGCGGGAGATCACGCAGAAGCACGGCGTTCTCCTCATCTTCGACGAGGTTGTGACCGGATTCCGTGTCTCGCCCGGGGGCGCGCAGGCGTTTTATGGCGTGATGCCCGATCTCACGACGATGGCGAAGATCCTCGCCGGCGGCATGCCGGGCGGGGCCGTGGGCGGGCCCGCGAACATACTCGGCTGGCTCGATCACGAAGCCGCCGCGGCGGCCGGGCGCGAGTACATCAACCACCACGGCACGCACAATGCGCACCCGGTCAGCGCCGCGGCGGGCATCGCGACGCTGAATATCATCCGCGGGTCCGATTCCTGCGCGAAGGCGTCGGCGACGGCGGCGCAGCTGCGCAGGGGAATGAACGAAGTGCTCGAAGCCGAAGGGGTGCCATGGGCGGTTTATGGCGAGCACTCGTTTTTCCACATCCATTCGAATCCTCAGGGGAAAGCGCTCCGGCCGGCGACGTTCGATGCGAGTACGCTGACGATCGATTCGTTGAAGGGCAAGAACGAGGGCATGCTCGGGAAGCTCAGGCTGGCGATGCTCAACAACGGCGTCGACCTGAAGGGATGGCGCGGCGGTATCCTTTCTGCAGCGCATACGAAAGCGGACGTCGATTTCACGCTCGACGCGTGGCGCAAGTCACTGCGCGCGCTGAAGGAGGAGGGTGAGTTGGCGGATACGAAGGGCAAGGCGGTCGCTGCCTAGAGCTGGTCGCAATCAGGTCAACGACTGGGACGCCGTCACTCCTCCCCCATCACCGCGCCTGGGTGCGCTGCGCCGCCCAGGCGCTCGTAATGCGTCCCTTCGCAACGCCCTCCATCGAATCGCCGCTCACGCGACCCGAGTACTCGACTCTGTTCACCGCAAAGCGGATTTCGTCTCCGCGCACCCGGCCATCTTCGACCGGCAGGCTGATGCCGTTCGTCTCGTAGGTGCCGGTAACGTATTGAAACGCCTGTTCGAGCGTGAGCACTCCGTCCGGCATGCGCCACGTGCCTGATACCTTCGCCGGCACTATATACAGATGAGCGATGCACCAGCTCGCGCATGCGTCCAGCCGGCCGGTCTCGTCCGGCTCCCAGCCGCCGCCGATCTCGTACGTATTCGAGACGATGCGAGTGCCCGGCCTCAATCCGAGAAACTTCGGCGCCAGCCTCGTCAGATTGTCTGGTATCAGGAACAGGATGAGCGCGGTGGCCCGGGAGATGTCGGCCGCGAACATGTCGCCCTGGATGAACGTCGCTTTCTCGGCGACGCCTTCTGTTGCTGCGGCGCGCTTCGACAATTCTACGAGGTCGGGATTGTACTCAACGCCGAGCGCCTGGGCTCCGCGCTTGGCGGCGGCAATGACGTTACGCCCGTCTCCCGAGCCAAGATCGACCACGTAGTCGCGCGGCGTGACACGCGCCATGTCGAGCATCTTTTCGACCATGTCGGCCGGCGATGGTATCCAGACGACATCCTTGCCTTCCTGGCCCATCTTTGGCGTGTATGGACCAGGAGCGGTCTGGCCGCGCACAGGATTGGCGGAAACAGCCAGGCAAAACAGGCACAGTAATCCAAATGTGCGACGGCTCCTTCGACCACCGCTCACGCCGCAACCATCGAGCGTTCTCAAAGTGGTTGACACGCTCGATCCCTCACCCCCGCCCCCTCTCCCGAGCGGAGAGGGAGGCGAAGTGTCGAAATGGTTTGTCGACCATTTAGCGAATGCTCAGTAGTAAGCGCGCATGCCGGCATGTTTGATCCCTTGCCCCACTTGGCGATCGACCGAACGGTATCGTCATGCGCCGCTCCTGGAAGTCGTGAAGCAAGGCTCCGGTGAAAAGAATATCATGGCGCCTCGCAGGACCTGACGCGCCGGGGCTCTCGCGCGCACATCGCATACTATTGCTCACATACTGGAATCGTCATGACCAAAAACGGTTGGGGACTCATCGGCACGGGCAGGATAGCGGGCGACCGCATACTGCCCGGGATAAACGCCCATTCGGGCAACAAGCTCGTGGGCGTCGTGAGCCGCGACCAGGGGCGTGCTGATACGTTTTCCAGGAAGTTCGGCGCGGAGCATGCGTACACGAGCTACGACGACCTGCTGCGCAATCCCGACGTTACGGTGGTGGCGATACACACGCCCAATTCGCAGCATGCCGGGCAGGCCATCGCGGCCGCCCGAGCCGGCAAGCATGTGTTTTGCGACAAGCCAATGGCGACGAGCGTCGCCGACGCCGAACGCATGGTGCGGGAATGCGAAAAAGCGGGCGTCAAGCTGGGCATCAATTTTCACAACCGCTTCATGCCCTGTTTCATCGAGACGAGACGCGTCATTGCCAGCGGAGAGATCGGCGACGTGCAGCTCGTCCAGCTCGAAGCGAGTCCCGGCGCGCGTCCGGGCGGCAGGCTCGGGAGCTGGCGAGTGGATCCCGGCATGGCGGGGCTGGGCACTACGATGAGCATAGGCGTGCACGTCTACGACATCCTGCGGTATCTGCTGTCGTCCGAAATCGCGACGGTGTCGGCGTTCTTCGATACGCCCCGGGGCGTCATGGAGGAGACCAACATGTCGATGTTCCGGTTTGCGAACGGCGTCATCGCCCAGTTGAGCGTGTACGAAAATTCACCCTTGCCTCACAACGATTTCGTTATCTATGGGAGCAAGGGACGCATCACGGGCCGGGGGCTCACCAGAAGCCGCGCGGGCGGAGAACTGCAGGTGGTGACGACGGACGGCAAGACGCGCAGCACGGAATTTCCGGAGACGAATGCGCATGCCGCGAGCGTGGCGGCATTCAGCGCGGCGCTACTCGAGGGGCGCGACCCGGTGCCGTCCGGCATAGACGGCCTGCGCAGCGTCCAGCTCACCGATGCGATGGCGAAGTCGGCGTGGGACGGCGTCCACGTGCGACTCGCTTACTAAAAATTTTACTCAAGAGTTGAAGGGTGAACTACAGGGATTTTCGGTCCGGATTCACCTGACCGTACATCTAATTTGACCGAGCGTAGGACTCCTTTAGGGCTATTCGACATCGCGCAGGGTTGAGGAGAAACGCATTCTTCAGAAGCTAATCGGTGCCGAGCTCAATCCTCGCGATCCCCTAACGTGCTTTAGGCCGAGGGCTCTGCCCCATTCCTACGCTCGGTCACATTCAGGTCCCGTCAGGTTATGAACCTGAAAACTCTTATACGGTGCTGGGCTCCTTGTTGATGGTCCTCACCCCTGCGCGATGGTCGAATTACCATAAGAGCCAATCTACCTCCGTTGCGGCCAGGTGATAACCTGAAAACGCTCATGGAGTGTTACGCTTCAAAGACCGAAAGATTGAGCTTAGCCGGATCGCCCAACCAGGATGCGTTCGTAGTGTGATCTTCCAGGCCATTACCGGTCTGCCCGTGGACCAGGATATTCAAGCCGGCACGGTGGGTGTCGAGCCACGGGATCAGAGCATCGAACTGGGTCGAATCGAACGCGAGCTGACAGCTCCAGTGAGGATGGGGCCCGACGAGTTTCTGATGCACTCGGCCCATTTTCACGCCAAAGAGCGTTGCGGCCGTTTGGCAGAGTTCACGCGCCTGCTCCGTCGAGCTGTCGTCGAAGTAGACGTGGGCGTGATACCTGGCGAAGTCGTTTCGCGGACGTTGGATCATCGGCTCGGGCGTCATCCCTGGATTGTTCCTGCCATGCAGTACCGTACTGATAGCCACGGATCGAGCAATTTGGCATTAGTTCAAAGGTGAAATCATGAGTGGAACCGCAGTTGCGGACGCGAAAGAAACCAGGGCCTACGAAACGCTTGCCCTATACATCGACGGCAAGTTCATTCCGGCGGAGGGGCGCAAGACCGAGCCCGTGTATAACCCGGCGAGCGGCGAAGTGCTCGGCGCAACTGCCGCACGCGAGCTCGCGAAGATCTCGACCACGCGCTCGCCGCCGCGCAGCGCGCGTTCAAGACCTGGAGCAAGACTTCGCCGCTGGAGCGCTCCGCGGTTCTGCGCAAGGTGGGCGAGCTCGCGCGCGAGCGCGCCGATGCCATCGGCCGCAACATCACGCTCGACCAGGGCAAGCCGCTGGCCGAATCCATCGGCGAGGTGCAGGTCTGCGCCGAGCACGCCGAGTGGCACGCCGAGGAATGCCGCCGCATCTACGGCCGCGTCATTCCGCCGCGCCGCGCCGACGTGCGCCAGTTCGTGCTGCGCGAGCCGGTGGGCGTGTGCGCCGCGTTCACGCCGTGGAATTTCCCGTTCAACCAGGCGATACGCAAGATGGTGGCGGCGCTGGGCAGCGGCTGCACGCTCGTACTCAAGGGACCGGAGACGGCGCCCAGCGCGGTCGTGGCGCTCGCCCGGCTCTTTCACGACGCCGGCTTGCCCGCGGGCTGCCTGAACATCGTGTGGGGCGTGCCGGGCGAGATCTCCGAGTACCTCATCAAGTCGCCCATCGTGCGCAAGGTGTCTTTCACCGGCTCCATTGCGGTCGGCAAGCAGCTCGCGGCGCTGGCGGGCGCCCACATGAAGCGCGGCACCTGGGAGCTGGGCGGCCACTCGCCGGTGCTGGTGTTCGACGATGCGGACGTCGACAAGGCCGCGACCATGCTGGGACGCCTCAAGACACGCAACGCCGGCCAGGTCTGCGTCTCGCCGTCGCGCTTCTACGTGCAGAGCAAGATCTACGATCGCTTCGCGGCGAAGTTCATCGAAACCATGAGCTCGACCAAAGTGGGAAACGGTCTGGAGAAAGCCACGCAGATGGGACCGCTCGCGCATGCCCGGCGGATCGACGTGATGGAAGCATTCGTCGAGGATGCCCGCTCGCACGGCGGGGAGATCGTGTCATCGGCGGCGCGCGGTTGAAAGGCGCGAGGCAATTTCTTCTCAGCCGACCGTCATCACCGGTCTGCCGGACCACGCGAAGCTGATGACGGAGGAGCCGTTCGGGCCGATCGCGCCGCTCGTGCCTTTCACCGATCCGGAGGACGCAGTCCGCCGCGCGAACAGCCTGCCCTACGGGTTGTCGTCCTATGTGTTTACCGAGTCGCTCAAGACCGCGACATACGCGGCGAACGCGCTCGAGGCGGGCATGGTCAACATCAACCACTTCGGCAGCGCGCTCTCCGAAACGCCGTTCGGCGGCGTGAAGGAAAGCGGGATCGGCAGCGAGGGCGGAACGGAGACGTTCGACGGGTATCTCGTGACGAAGTTCGTCACGCATATGTGACGATACAGACAGGATGAACGGGATGAACAGGATGAATTCGGAAAGCTCCTAACACGCGGTTGTCATCCTGTACATCCTGTCAATCCTGTCAATTCGCCTAGTTTCCAGTTTCTGGGCTCTCAAGGCGCGGCGGGGTCCACTGCGTATCGGCGTCGAGCGGCCATACGGGGCGACGCAATCCTTTCCAGGGGAAGCGCTCGAGCAGCGGGGAGGTCAGCCCCGCCGCGTCCACTTCGATAATCGCATCGTCTCCGTCCCATTCATCGAAGCCGGCGCGGAAGTGACCGCGCGACTTGACAGTCAGCGAAGAGAACGAGCCCACGTCGAGGTCGAGCGATTCGAAGAACGCGGGATCCGCACACTGGATGCGGCGCGAGCACACCAGCATGGTGAGTCCCGCGATGCGAACGGCGGCGCTGGGACCGAGATGCGCCGTCCGGCCTGCATAGATGCCGCGGCGTCCGGCGACGACGCCATCGGATAGCGCGAGCACTTCGAGCTCGACCGGAATCTCCCTCGCGTGTGAGTCGCCACGTCCCTGGTTGAGCACTACGCGCACTTTCGAGCCGGCGCCGGCTGCATGGCAGCGCGCCGCCGCAGCGGGATCGACAAAATTCCCCAGCAGTGCGCGGTCGATGCGGGCCCTCAGCAGCCGCTCGAGGATGCCGGTGGTGTTGCCACGCCCGCCGCCGCCGGGGTTGTCGGCCACGTCGGCGAGACACACTGCGGCCCCGCGTCCGTCGCGGCCGGCGGCGAAGGCTTGCGCGACGGCTTCATCGAGCGGCGTCAGCCGGACCTTGAAGCGATCGCGCTCGGCCCACGCGAACTCCGCCAGCTTCAGCGCGACTTGCCGGGGCTTCGTGCCCGAGCCATAGGTGAGGATCGAGATGCCGGCCTCCGGCGCATCCGCAAAGGCGAATCCGCCCAACACCGACACGACCGGCAGATCCGGGCCGATGTGGCGTTGCCCTTCCACGATCATGTCGGCATACGCTCCTCGCGCGGTCAGCAAGGTCACGGTGGGTGCGGCGATCGGAAGGCGAATGAAGGTTTTTTCGTAGCGCTCGCCGGCGAGCAGCCGCCGCAGCAGCGTCGCGGCTTCGGCCCCCCGCTCGCGCCGGTCGACGTGCGGGTTGGTGCGGTAGGAGACGATGACATCGGCGCTGTCCACCATGCGTTGCGAGATGTTTGCGTGCAGGTCGACCGTCGCGACGACCGGCCGGTGGGCTCCGACCGCGGCGCGCGCTAGCGCGTAGAGCGCGCCATCGGGATCGCTGTCGGTAGTCGAGACCATGGCGCCGTGGTTGCTGATGTAGACGCCATCGAGCGGGCCGCTCGTCCGGAGAAGCTCGCTCATGCGTGCGAGCGTCTGCTCGATGAATTGCTGATCGGCGGCTCCGCCGGGTTCCGTCGCGGTGATCAGGATCGGCGCCGGTTCCCAGGGCCCGGTCGCGTCCATGGATTCGATGAACCCGGGAATCTCGGCGGGCATGGCGGGAGCGGGTTGCGCTGCCTCCACCAGCATGGCCTCGCCCTCGAGATAACAGGACGCGCGAAAATCATCGCCCGTCGTGACCGGCGCGAACGCGTTGCTCTCGAGATGAATGCCGAGAATCGCTATGCGGGGACGCACGAAATGGGATGAGGTATTTGTGATCCTGCGTTCAATATACGCTGCCTTAACCCTGAGAGGCCGTATCAAAATATGAAAGACACGGTCCCTGATGTCTTATCTGCGGCGATCGGCGGTTGAGCCGCGTTCGAGCGCGCGCCGGTCCCAGTTTGCCGAAACGGCGGCAGCTTCATAGGTAGTCTGAAGGAACGATAAAAGCGTTTGGTCAGGATCGTCGGCCGTTCGTACCGCCTCGTAAGGCAGGATGAACTCGCCCAACGCCTGGTGAAAGTATGCCGCCTCCGGTTGAACCGGGTAATCCGTGAATCCAGGGGGAACGGGATAGGCATAGGCGTAGAAAGATGCCTCCCCCACACCCGCTCCCGGCCAGAAGCCCGCGCTCGAGACTTCGTGCGAGTACGCCTCTACCATCACCCAATCGGCGCAATTGGGGACACCCCCACGGTGCCGGGGTGCAGTCCGGCCCGAGAACCGGGTTACGGCCAGGTCGAACGCGCCCCAGAAGAAATGAACGGGGCTGACCTTGCCGATGAAGCGAGCGCGGAACTGCGTCATGACACGGTCGACCTGCACCAGCGCGCGCCAGAAGCGGTGCACGGCATCGGCGTCGTAGCTCGCGTGTTGGTCGTCGGCTTCCAACGGAATAGCCTCTGTAACCTCGACCGGCCTGGTGAAGATCTCGACGTCGACATCCAGTTCATGGAGAGCACCGATCGTCTTGCGGTAGAACTCCGCTACCGGCATCGGCTTCAAGCTGAACGAGCGTCCTGTACCGTCGGAGGTAGTGATGCGCAGCACGTGATCCAGGAAGTCGAAGTCTATGGCGAACGATCGCTTCCCGTCCGGGATGGGAGAGGTCGTGAGGCCGCGCGTTGTCGTGTAGAGCGTCGCGCCCCACCAGTGATTGATTCTCGGAGCAAGCTCGAGCCGGACTTTGCCGACAACTTGCGTCCACATGTGCAGGGTGGTGCAAGTGTCCTGCCAGGTCTGCAACGGTAACAATCTAGGCCAGGCGCCTTCGACGCCAGCAATGCGGTCGGTCATCTCATCCTTCTCCGAGACAATGCACTTTCATGAATAATACAGGCTGGACGTTACCATCCCATGGTTGCGACCCATGAAATGCTATTGGATCAGGCACGAGGGTAACAGCGCCATACTGGACTTGCGCGAGCTGCCGATTCCGGAACCGGCGCCCGGGCAGATCCTGTTGCGTGTCCATGCGACTTCACTCAACGCCGGTGATCTGCTCGGCGCCATCGCCTTCCATCGCGCCGCGGAAGGCCGACCCGGGGGGGTCGATGCTGCCGGTGAAGTACACACGGTTGGCGAGGGCGTCAAAGACTTCAGGCGCGGCGATCGCGTCATGGTGCGTGCTCGCGGCTGTTTTGCGGAGTACGTGCTGGTGGATCCCGCGCTCGCAACGCCGATCCCGCCGCGATTGTCGTGGGAGCAGGCGGCGGCCGTTCCCATTTCGTACATTACCGCGTGGGAAGCGCTGATTCAGTTCGGCCGTCTCAAAGCGGGCGAATGGCTGCTCGTCGCAGGCGCCTCGTCGGGCGTGGGCGTCGCGTCGCTCCAGTTGGGAAAGGTCCTCGGCGCAAAGGTGATCGGGGTCTCGGGCTCGGCAGCGAAGCTCGAGAAACTGCGGGAGCTCGGGCTCGATGTTGGGATTCGTGCGCGCGGCGAGGATTTCAGCGCCCGGGTCCTGGAAGCAACCGCCGCCAAAGGTGCCGATCTCGCGGTGAATCTCGTCGGCGGAACGGTCTTTGCCGCGTGCCAGAAGTCGCTCGGTAATTTTGGACGTCTGGCGGTCGTGGGCTATGTCGACCGTATCATGAGAACCGAGCTCGATCTCGAGGCCACCCACGGCAAGCGCCTCGAGATCTTCGGCATCTCGAACTCGCCGCTAACACCGGCGATGCGCGCCGAGGCGACGCGCGGCTTTAACCGCGACGTCATGCCGGCGATAGCCGATGGGCGTATCGTGCCCGTCGTCGACCGCGTCTTCCCGTTCGATCAGTTGCCGATGGCGAAGGCGTACGTCGAATCCGGCGCGCAGATCGGAAAAGTCGTCGTTCGTCTCTCCTGATAGCCGGCAAGTAACCGCAGCAGGTCGGATTCAATCAGCCGCAGATAAACGCAGATACACGCGGATAAGATCAAAGGCAGACTAGCCACAGATACACACAGATAAACACGGATGAGGGTGAACCCCGCCCCCTTTTTTGATCGCAGATCCACAGATACCGTCATGGGTACCGCTAGCCAATTACTTTATCGGACTGCGCAGGTCTACGCCCAAGTCCATCCGAGATTGCGGCAATGATCCAACACGGCAGCATGACTAACCCTACCCCGACCTTAGAGAGTCCAAACTCTCCCCGAATCATTAGGAGAGCAAGCTCGCGTCTTGCGAAGTAATTCCCGGTTGCCGCCGCCCGCTCCAAATAGTGAATTCCTTTCGGGCGATCGACAGTAACGCCATGCCCTCGAAGATAGGCCAATCCAACCCACAACAAGGCCGGACCATATTCCTGTGCGGACGCTTGATGAAACCAAAGCAATCCCTCTGTGTAGTCGCTACGGGAAAACGCGCAGCGACCACAATAAAATGCTCCCTCCTTAGAACCCATGGTCGCCGCTCGTTGAACCAACTTAGCGCGACCTCCTTGTCTCTCGGCACACCATAGCCCTCGTAAAGCATCCAGCCAACGAAAACCTGGCACTGAGGATCTCCCTCGCGCGCGAGCTCCTCGTACATCGGAAACGCCTCACGGGGTCTGTTCGCGTTAAACAGCTCTTGTGCTCGACCATAAAGGTCCCGCGTTGAGGTCGTCGTCATCTGCGCCATCTAACGTGCAATGGCTCGACGAAATTCGATGTAACACGGCAAAACCATGGGATCGACGCGTCGAGCGCCCTCGTATCAGAGTTGATCTCATCGGCGTTCATCGGCGGCTAGTGTGTCTTGGTTTGCTCCGACCTTATCTGTGTGTATCTGTGGCTGAATTGATTTTTGCGCCGCGGGGTAACGGCTTAAATTCGATTTCACGCGCTATCTTGCCCATGGCGTTGTTTGTATCGAAGACGACATCTGATCAAGATTTCTCTTTTTTGCTCTTCGGTTGCCGCGCTCCAGCCACAGATCTCTGAAATCGATCGGTAACAACCCAGGCAGATGTCGTTCTCGTCGAGGCAGCAATTACGAACGCATGGCGATTCCAGGGTGCCGACAGGTTCGTTGCCATCATCGGTCATTGGAACGCACGCATTAGGTAACCTCTGAAAAACCTGCTCGGCGCCACGTGCCGAGGAGGTTTTTCAGCTGAGATTGGGAATTCAAAGGGGCGTGTGGCCCCTTTTTCTTTAGCGTTTAACCGGTGCATAAAAGGTGCCCTCTACCTCGACGATATCGTCTTGGTTGAGTCGATCGACCTCGATAATCGTGCGGGGGGGATAAGGCCCTGCCCCCCACAGCTGTTCCTGCACCTTGTTGACGAGGGGCCGGTAGCGGAACATATCGGTCACGTAAACGACTAACCGCACGGCGTCACGGAGCGACGCACCTTCGGACTCCGCGATTAACTGCATGTTCCGAAACGCCTGCATCACCCGGGCTTCCTCACCCGGCACCAGCGCATTGGTTTTCGGATCTATACCCCGCATACCGGCGACGAACACGAAGTCGCCCGCCCGGGTGCCAAGGCTCCAGGTCCCCGTAGGCTTGATCGCCCCAGCCGGCGACAACGTCCTTACTCCACTCGGCGAGGCTTGCTGCGCGGTGGCCTGGAACGATGCGCACAGTGCGACGGAGAGGCCTGTAACGAGAGCACACAACCATCGTTTCATCTCTCAATCTCCTTAGAGTGCCTAACAAAATGACGGTTTTGTGCCCCTCACCCTAACCCGGCCCCCTCGCCGCGTTCGCAGCTCTCCCCCTGAACAAGGGGAGAGGGGATTTCATTTTGTCAGCCGCTCTCAGGGTGCCGGCGACAAATGACTATGCAAGTCTCATCGCGATTGTAAAGGCATTGTGCGCGTGACGTTGTCATCCTTCAAGCCGCTGAGAACGGTGAGTCGTGAGTAGAGGGTGGTGAGTGAACCGGCTGAATCGGTATTTATCCCCGCATTCTGCAATGCCGGAGTAGACTCACGGCAGTCCGTGGATGTCCAGGAGGAGGTGAGGATGGGATCGGTCTTCGCAATATGTTTCGCCGTGCTGCTCGCGGCGGCGGACAGCGTTCATGCGGCGCAACGTACGGCGGAGGATCCCGCTCCAGGCTATCCAGTGCGCCCGATCCGGCTGATGGTGCCGTTCCCGCCCGGCGGCAGCAACGACATCATGGCCCGCTACTTCGCGCAGTATCTCACCGAGCGTTTCGGCCGGCAGGTGGTGATAGACAATCGCGCGGGCGCCGACGGCATCATCGGCACTGAAATCGTGGCGCGCTCGCTCCCGGACGGTCATACGCTGCTTCTCGTATCGGCCGCGTTTGCGGTCAATGCGGCGACGCGCAAGCTGCCCTACGATCCGCACAAGTCATTCGACTGGGTGGGGACACTGGGATACGGCCCGAGCGTGCTCGTGGTCGGTCCGGCGCTCAAGGTCAACTCGGCGAAGGAATTGTTTGCCCACGGCAGGGCGAACCCCGGCCAGCTGACGCTCGCTACTTCGGGCGGATATGCGCACTTTGCCTCGGAGTTGTTCAACCACCTCTCCGGGATGAAGATGCTGGTGGTGGTCTACAAGGGCGGATTTCCCGCGCTGCTGGACGTCATGGGCGGGCAGGCGCACGTCAATCTAGGATCGCTGATCCAGACGTTGCCGCACTTCAAGTCCGGAAAGTTGACGCCGCTTGCGACCAGCGGAGCGAAGCGCGCCACGGCGGCGCCCGACCTCCCACCATCGCCGAAGCCGGCTTGGCCGGCTACGAGGCGAACAACTGGTGGGCCATCGCGGCGCCCGCCGGCACGCCTGCAGGCGTGATCGCGAAGCTCAACGCGGAGATGGCGAGGTACCTCGACCTGCCGGAAACGAAGAAGCGGTTCGTGGCGGAAGGCGCCGAAACCGACCCCCGCACGCCCGCAGACGTGCGCAAGATGATACCGGTCGAAATGGCCAAGTGGGCGAACGTGGCGAAGGTTGCCAACATCAAGAGCCAGTGACCAGTTCGAGAGAAGTCTCAGATAAGGCGTCTCAGATCGTCTCAGGCGCGTTGGCATCATCTGTCATTTTGCTGAGTCATCTACTGCGCGGAGAGATCCGGGAACATGCGCGACGCGCGGAACACCGTTGCGAAGAGACTGGGGTGACCAGGTGAGTTCGGTCACAGGCCAAGGCGATGCTTGACCTCGTCGTGCGGGATGCCTTCGCCGCGGTCGAGTTCATCCAACCCGGCATCGATCTTCGCCAGGAACAGCAGCCGTTCGATGGCGTCATCGACCGTGGCATCGGGAGGCAGTTTCCGAAGCGCCTCAATCATTTGATCTCGGGTATTGTGGGTAGGCATATTGGTTTGATTTTAAGCCCGTCAGCGTAGACGCAAAAAGGCCCTCGTGAAGCACTGCAGATGCGCGCCGTGCGCATGCGGGGTTCAGGATCCAAGAACTTAGCTTCTAAATTTCCGTGTGCTTCCGTGTATTTCCGTGGCTGATTGGATCTTATCGGTGGCCGTCGGTGGTTTAAATCGTTTATTTGCACGGCACTTCCCGTGCGGCTGGCAGCTCGCTCAATGGAAGAAAAGACAGAGACGAAGCGCGCTCAACCTGACTCGCGGGGATGTCGAAAATGGCAATTGCGCCGTCAGGGCCACCACAGACCGCCGCGCGCAAGTTTCCGTCGGTCCCGCATGAGGACGCTGAAACAGCAATCCCGGCATTCGAAAGTTGCTGTTGCAGCTCCGCGACGGATGCTCCGCCACCGGTGCACTGTTGGGAGCCGCGGGTACTTGAACACCTTGGCGCTTGCAGCGGCATGGTGTCCGCCGCCACAAGCGACGAGCAAGCTCAACGTGATCGAGAGCGCGAGTACGTGGCGCATGGCGTAATAAGAGCGGTGATGAGTGATGGGTGATGAGTGATGGGTGGCCTTGAGGGGAGTATCCCTCATTTTGTTATGTACTCTTAGGCGCCAACGTCCAGCCCGGCAAGATCGCCGACGGTGACGGGCTTCACTGGCGGGCGGATGCGGTAGTAACCCACCTCCTGCTGCGGCACGCCGCGGCACTCGGCAATGAGCTCGGTGACCGTCAGTCCGCAAAGCCGCCCCTGGCAAGGCCCCATCCCGCAGCGCACGAAGGCTTTCATCTGGTTGGGCCCCGGGCAGCCCTGCTCGGTTACGAGCCGGCGGATCTCTCCGGCGCTTACCTCCTCGCAGCGGCACACGATGGTTGCCGGATCGCGTGGGGCGACGTAATCCTGCGCCGGGCGGTAGAGCGCATCGAGAAACGGACGCGCAGCGAGATGGCCGTCAATCTCGTGCCGGATCGGCGTCGCGTGGTTATCGCGCTCCGCTGCTGAAATACGTCCGGCCGCGTGCGCCGCGGCGAGCGCCGCAAGGGATCCACTCAACTCCGATGCCTTCGCGCCTATGATACCGCCGCTGTCGCCCGCGATCAGCACGCCCGGCACCGAGCTTGCGCCCCATGCATCGACCCGCGGCCGGAAGCACCGGCTGCGTTCATCCCAATCGTGCTCGCAGCGCAGTGACAACGCGAGATTCACGTTCGGCACGACGCCCTGGTGCAGCAGCACGTGGTCCGCCTGCTCGGCGTAGCGCACGCCGCGCCTCTCATACTCCACGCGCTCCGCGCGATGCGTGCCGGTGATGCGCACCCCGCGGACGCCGCGCTGGATCGGGACGCCTCCCGAGCGCAGCGCTCCGATCATGGATAGTCCCTTCGAGAGATAACCGGGCGCCAACACGAACCGCGTTGCGTGCCGCAGCGCGGCGCCGAAGTGCGTCGGTGTCTCCAGCACGGCCGCGGGTTTTACGCCCGCCCGCACGAGCTGCGACGCGAGCAGATAGAGCAGCGGACCGCTTCCGGCGATCACGATTTTTCCGGCAGGAACCAGGGCCGCGGACTTGAGCAGCGTTTGCGCCGCGCCGCAGGTCATGACGCCGGGCAGCGTCCATCCCGGCAGGGGTAGCGGACGTTCCAGGGCGCCCGTCGCGATGATTATCTGTTTCGATTGAATGGCATGGATCCCGCTCGCATCGCGATAGCGGACGCCCAGATCGCGGTCTATCTGCCACACGGCGGTTTGAGGATGGTAGTCAACGCCCGCCGCGCGAAATCGCTGGACGAGCTCGAGCCCGGCAGCGTAGTCGTCGCCGAGCAGCGGGAGATGCGCGGTACGGGTGGCGGCGACACGCTCGACGCCGCGGTAGATCTGCCCGCCGGGCTCGGGCTGCTCGTCGAAGACGGCAGTCCTCAATCCCAGCCTGGCGGCGGTCACCGCCGCTGCGAGTCCGGCCGGACCCGCTCCAACTATCGCAATATCGTAAACAGCGTCGGAGTCTGCGCTCATCTTGTCTAGTGTGCTGTCGCGTAAATACCGCGCGTAAGTCGGAGGTGACTACTGGCGCAGCGATCTCCCGATTTCATGGCTACCTTCCTAAAATTCTCTCGAAATCGGTGCCAGACGCGAAGCAAACCGCAGCCAGGTTGGACACCTGGCGAGGATTTGCGACAAAGTATGGCGCCGATTGTCGTGGGAATTTCACAGGTTATTTGCGGGACGGCACACTAGACGCTATCTCAAATACACCCCCTCGCCCCATCTGAACGGGGAGAGGGTTGGGGTGAGGGGTAGGGGTGCCGGACCGTTATGTGCAAAACGCGGTTCTCGTTTGTTTCCCCTCACCCTATCCCTCTCCCCCGATTGTGGGAGGGGGGATTCTTGAGGCGGGGTCGACGAATTTTTCTGCCTTGCGCGCGCCGTGCTGGCGGTTGATGCGCATGCCCTCGGCGACCGGCACCAGGCACGCCTGACGGTTGGGCGCGCCGTCTATCTCCATCAAGCAGTCGAAGCACACCCCCATCATGCAGTAGGGCGTGCGCGGACTGCCCGATACCGGCGTCGTGCGACTGATGCCGCCATGCAGCAGTACGGCGGCCGCGGCAGTGAGGGTAGCGGGTAGACGCAGGGACCGGCCATCTATGGTCACCACCACCGTGGCGGTTCCTGGTTCAAGCAGCTCTCTAAACATCTTTTTTCTCGAGAATAGGGTTCATCGAAAGGGTGTCAGGAACCCTAAATTCTAAGGTTCCTGACACCCTCCGCCGCTCCAAATCGTTCACCCGTGAAGCGCCCCAGGTCGGGCGGCAGTTCACCATCGATCACGTGCTGCGCGTAACGCCCGGCGTGCGCGGCGGCAAGCGTGACGCCGCTGTGGCAAGTTGCGAGGAAAGCGCCGGGAAACTCGCGCGACTCGTCGTAGATCGGCAGGCCGTCGGGCGACATCACGCGCAGCGCTGCCCAGGTGCGCACCACGTTGACATCGCGCAGGAAGGGGAAGGTGCGCACCGCGCGAGCCGTGATGTCGCGCAATGGCTTGGGCGAAACGACATCGTCGTAGCCCGCCTCCTCGTACGAATCGCCGAGCAGCAGTCCGCCTTCCGGCATCTGGCGGATGGTTTGGGTAAGGGGAATGACCGGCGCCACGCGCTCGGTGACGACAATGTGCCCGCGCACCGGGCGCACCGGTGCGTCCAGGCCCACGAGCGGCGCCAGCTCCTTGTTACCCAGGCCGGCGGCAAGCACGAGCTTCGGTGCGAGATAGGTATTGCCGCCGCCTTCGACCTTGAACTCATTCGCTCGCGCGGTGACGGCCGTCACGCGCGAGTGCGGCGCGTACTTCCCGCCAAGCTCGAGTATGCCCGCATGCAGCCCCCGCAGCAGGAGGAGTGGATGAGCGGCGCCGTCGTAGCGCGTCCACGAAGCGCCCACGGCTTCCGGTCCGACCGCGGGAACGCGCCGCTTCAACTCCGCGCGGTCGAGGATCTCGTAATCGAAGCCGGCCTCGCCCTGCTCGAGATGGATCTGCTCGAGCAGCCTGCGGCGGTTTTCCAATTCCGCGCCGGACAGGCAGATGATGACGCCGCCACGGCGCTCGTGTGCCGGATCCACGCCGGTCGCGTTCTTCAATTCTGCGGCAAACGTGGTCCAGAGTTCGGACGACAGACGCGACCAGCGCTGATATTCGGGAACGCCGACGCCTTTGCTCTGCACCCACACGAGACCGAAATTACCGCGCGCGGCGCGGAAGGCCGTGTCGCCTTCGTCGAGCAGCGCGACTTTAAGCCCGCGTCGTGCGAGCCCGAAGCCGATCGCGCCGCCGACGAGGCCCCCGCCGATCACGATCGCGTCATGAGTGGACATTGTCTGGAAGCGAGACTCGTGACTCGTGATTCGTGACTCGAGTGAGGACGAAAATCATGATATGCGTTGCTCGACTCTTCATTCGCCGCTGCGATTCTGAGAAAATGACGATTCTGCCAGAAACAGAGGTGCAGGGTTGCCGTCACCGTTTATGAGTCACCAGTCACGAGTCACTTCTTGAGCAAGAAAATCACCTTGATCGGCGCCGGCATCGTCGGCGTTGCCGCTGCCGCCTACCTGCGGCGCGACGGTCACGATGTGACTATCGTGACGATGCATGCGCCCGGCGAGTACTGCTCGTTCGGCAACGCGGGCATGCTGAATCCCTCCGGCTGCGTGCCGCAATCCACGCCGGGCGTCCTCGCCAAGGTGCCGGGGTATCTCACCGATCCGCTCGGACCGCTCACCGTGCGCTGGTCCTACCTGCCGAAGGCGCTCCCCTGGCTGTTGCGCTTTATCGCCAACTCCAACCTGGGGCAGGTCGAGCGTGCGGCCGATGCGCTGCGGGCGCTGATCAAGCCGACGCAGGAATGCTACGAAGATCTCGCGCAGCATGCGAACTGCAGCGAGCTGATCCGCCGCAGCCCGTTCCTGGTCGCCTACGAGAGCGAGCAGAGCTATCGCGGCGACGCGCTCGGGTGGAAGCTACGGCGCGAGCGTGGCGTGGTGACGGAGGAGGTGGATGCGGCGGGCATACGGAAGCTCGTGCCGCAGCTCGCCCCGATCTACGTGCGCGGCGTTCTGGTCCCAAACCAGGGCTATGTCGCCAATCCCGAGCGGCTGACCAAGGCGCTCGCCGCGCAGTTCCAGAAGGACGGGGGAACCTTGTTACAGCGCAAGGTGACCGACATTGAAATCGGGGAGGGCGGCGCGCGGGCGCTCGTCACGGACGCGGGCAGGGTGCCGGTCGAGACGCTTATCGTCTGTGGCGGCGTGCATTCGGGCGAGCTGACCAGGATGATTGGAGAGCCGGTGCCGATCGAAGCGGAGCGCGGCTACCACGTCACTTATTCCGACCCGGCGCTGCAGCTGCCGATGCCGGTCCACGTGTCGGATGCCAAAGTGTTCGTGACGCCGATGGAGATGGGTGTGCGCATTGCAGGGCAGGCCGAATTCGCCGGTATCTACGCCGAGCCGAACTACGCGCGCGCCGACGTGCTTGAAACCCATATGCGGCGCATGTTCCCGCAGGTCAAAACGACCGACAACACCCGCTGGATGGGCCGGCGGCCCTCCATGCCCGACTCGCTGCCGGTGATCGGCCCTTCGGTGAAGCACCCCAACGTGTATTACGCCTTCGGGCACGGACACCTGGGCCTTTGCGGCGGCGCGCCGACGGGGCGCATCGTTGCGGATCTGCTCGCCGGGCGAAAGCCGGGGATCGATCTGGCGCCGTACCGGGTGAACCGGTTCTAAAGCAGTGAAGTGACGAAGTGACGAACCAAGTGACCGGGCTGCACTGAGCCGGGGTCGAATCCAAGGACGGTAGGCGGGCGATCACGCCGGAAAGCCGGTAGTCTATTGCCGCGCAAATGCCGCGCATCGAGGACTGCCGCCATGCCGCAACCCAATACGTATGTGCCCATAGATGATCCGCTGATCTCTGAGTCGGCTCAGTTCGGCAAGCCAGCTGACGGCTGGCGCCGGCAACTGCACGAGATCGTCTTCGAGTCCGACAGCCGGGCCGGCAAGATCTTCGACGTCATCCTGATCGTCGCCGTACTGCTCTCCGTCGCCGCTGTCCTGGCCGACAGCGTTGGAAGCATTGCGAACCGCCACGGAAGGCTGCTCAACGCGCTGGAATGGGTGTTCACGGTGCTCTTCACGCTGGAGTATCTCGCCCGGCTGTTGTGCGTCGAGCGCCCGTTGCGCTACGCGCGAAGCTTTTTCGGCATCGTCGACCTGATAGCGGTCCTTCCGACGTACCTGGCGGTACTGTTTCCGGAGGCGGCGCTGCTCATCGACGTGCGGATCCTGCGGCTGCTGCGCGTCTTCCGGATCTTCAAGTTGACCGCGTACCTGAGCGAATTCCGCCTGCTCGGCGCTGCGATGGCCGCCAGCATGCGCAAGATCATGGTGTTCCTGTCGGTGGTGGTGATGATCGTGCTCATCGTTGGCACGCTTATGTACGTGGTAGAGGGACCGAAGCACGGTTTTACCAGCATACCCCTGGCGATCTACTGGTCGATCAGCACGATCACGACCGTGGGCTATGGCGACCTCGTGCCGCGCACGGATCTCGGTCGGATGCTGGCGTCCCTGGTGATGCTGATGGGTTGGGGGATACTTGCGGTCCCGACCGGAATCGTTACCGCCGAGATGACCGCCCAACGCTTCCGTTCGCGTTCGCTGGCGCAAAGGAGATGCCCTGAATGCCGAACCGGAGACCATGAAGTGGATGCGCGGTATTGCAGGGTTTGCGGCACGCCGCTGGAACACTGAAACAGGGCACGGCCATCACCCAGCTGGCGACGACTCCGCATTCCCGTTGCCAGCCGTCCGTTTACGCCTCTCTTGTAGCCAAGTCAGGGGCCCCGGTTGACCATAATCCAGTACATGCCGATTTTGGCCACAGCTATGGCAAATGCGCCGAATTCCACCGGTTTCACGACGTAGCTGTTGACCCCGAGCCGGTAGCTTTCAGTGACGTCCGGTTGCTCGTTAGACGAGGTCATCACCACCACCGGTATGACGCGCAGGCGCTCGTCGGACTTGATGCGCTGCAAGACTTCGATGCCGTCAACCTTCGGCATCTTCAGGTCGAGCAGAATCAGCTTGGGGTGATCGTTTCCGTCGCGGGCGGCGTAGGCACCGGTGCAATATAAGAAATCGAGCGCTTGCTGGCCGTCTTTGACCCAGTAGAGCTTGTTCAGAAAGTTGCTTTTCTTCAGACTGCGCATGGTCAACGCGGCGTCGTTCGGATTGTCCTCGACGAGCAGGATTTCGACTTGCTGATCCTCATTCATCGTCATTCGCTCCGCTTGGCAAGGAGAAATAGAAGATCGCGCCGCTACCGAGCTCGCTTTCGGCCCATACCCGCCCGCCATGACGCGCCACGACGCGCTGCACTATCGCAAGGCCAATACCCGTACCCGCAAACTCTTCGAAGCTGTGCAGGCGCTGGAAAACGCCGAAGAGCTTATTGTAATAGCGCATGTCGAATCCGGCTCCATTATCCTCGACATGGTACACCGTTTCACCCTGCAGATTCTTACCGCTTATCCGCACGCGTGGCTGATCGCATTTGGCGGAGTATTTGATCGCATTGCCGATGAGATTGACCCATACCTGTCGCAACGACGCGCGATCGCCCGAGGCCGGCGGCAATGAGTCCACTTCGATTTGGGTAGCAGGCACGGCAGTAGGCCGCAATTCCGCGGCGACTTCTTGAACGAGCGCCATCATGTCGATCGCGGCTGACTTGAAGTGTTCGCGTCCGAGCCGCGAAAAAGCAAGCAAGTCGTCAATCAGCTCGGCCATTCGGCCGGCTTCGTTGCGCATTACGGTGAGCCATTGCTTCGCTTCTTCATCGAGGTGCGCGCCGTGGTCTTCTTCCAGCATGCGTGTATACCCGCTGATCGCGCGCAGCGGCGAGCGCAAATCGTGCGACACCGAGTAGCTGAAGCTCTCAAGTTCCTTGTTCGTCGCTTCGAGTTGCTCGGTACGCACTGCGACGCGGTGTTCGAGATCCTTGCGCTCGGTGATGTCCTCGACGATACGAACGAAGTATAGAGGCGAGCCGGCGGCATCTCTTACGAGCGAGATCGTCCGGTTTACCCAGACAGTGGAACCGTCCTTGCGCATATACGGGCGCTCTGATACGTCGGACTGTATCTTGCCAGCCAGCATCGGCTCGGTATATATGTGATGCCGATCGGTGCCGCGAGACTCAGGACGGCTCAGCGTCTCAACCGGCTTTCCTATCAATTCTTCCTCGGTATAGCCGAGCATCTGGCACAGCTTGGGGTTGACATGCGCAATCCTCCGCTCGAGGTCGACGTGCATGATGCCGAGCGGCGCGTTATCGAACGTCGCGCGGTAGCGCTCGGCGGCCTCCTTGCGTTCGGTGATGTCGACGATGGTGCCGATCAGGCCCGCGACACTGCCGTCGGCGCGCGTAAATGTGGCCTTGTAGTAAATCGTGTCATGGCGCCGCGCATCGGGGGTTGTGATGGACGTCTCGAACACCTGAGTTCCGGGACGGCTCCATAATATTTGATCCATCGCGTCCAGCTGATCCGCGACTTCCGGGTGGTTGGGGTAGAGGTCGTGCACCGTTTTGCTGATGAAGGTCTCCCTGGATATGCCAAAGAATCTCTCCCACGCCTTGTTGACACCGAGATAGTGTCCGTCAGTATCCTTGAAGAAAATCGGGTTCGGCAGGGCTTCGATCAATTGTTGCGTCATGCGCTGCGCTTCGGCGAGACTCGCCTCGCTCTTGCGCAGATCCTCGGTGATGCGATCGGCCAGTTCGATCGCCCTGCTGCTGGTGGTGGCGAGCGAGCGGGTGAGCCCGAACAGCAAAAGCGCTATGGTCATGCCGCCGAGCAAAGTGGCCACCGGGAGTAAGCGGTTGGAGGCGCTGACAATTTCAGGCCCCGCGCTGAAATACAGGTTCCACCGGCGCCCGCCGACATCCAGGGTCAGCGCTTGGGTGAGCCGCGTAGCCTCATCGCTTGCGAGGTTCAAGGTCTTTTTCGCGGATTCAGTTGTCAGCAGCTCCCTGCTGTCAAACAACAGGTTATCTGCAGCGGGTGGGCGAGACTGCGCAGAACTGTCGGCGTATCCGGCATCGTGGATTCTGATTCGAATTTGCCGCAGTAGCGGTTCGCTTAACACCCCCCGCATCAAATGGTTCATTAGATAAGCCGAAGTTACCAGGCCAACCATAGCCTGGCGGCGCTGCGCAACGGTCTCTTGCGGCATGCCGTTTCGATAGAGCGGCAGACGCAGTACGAAGCCGGCATGGGGGGTGTCGCTACGCACTATGGTGACACGCCCCGATGCCGTGAGTTGCCCGGAGTCGCGCGCGCGCGCGACCGATGTGAAACGTACGGTTTCACCTCCCGCATCGAGGCCGAGAGCTTCTTCGTTGCCTGCCATCGGTTCAAGGTATTCCACCGGGAAGTACTCGGGCCGGTCGCCTGGCGGCTTGATGGCGAAATTCGGGTAACCGTTCGGATCAACACTCGTGTCACCCCGCACAGCGGTTTCGTAATCGCGCTTTTGTTCAGCGGGAACACGTCGAATGAAGGCGACGGACTGAATTCCGGGATAGCGTCGATCCACATCCAGGCTTGAGACATAGCGCCGGAATGCGTCACGGCTAACGGACTCAGAAGCACTGAACAATCCTCGCGCCCCGTGCAAAACATCGGCATAGGCCTGCAAGCGCCGCTCGATGGAATCCCTGGCATCGCCAACATCGTTTTCAAACCTCCCCGTCGCTTCTTGTTCTACCTGCTGCGCCACCCAATACGCAGCGGCTGCAGACAGGGCGCAGCCGATCGCGAGCACCACCCACGCTGTCGCGACGTGGCTGGCGATACTGCCTAATTTTGACTGCACGCCCAGGACACGGGTAGCAGGGCTCATGGGGGAATTTGTCGGAGCGCTAAGCGCGTAATGGAAGGTATTGCGTCAGGCAAGTTTACTCTCGCGCAAAGCCTGGTGGTGGAGAAACACGCGTGCGCGGAATCGTTCAACCGGGCTGTTATCACGACTTCAGAGCGCAGCATCCGACGTACTGTGCACTTGTTGGCAATTTCAAGTAGGTTGGCGCGCTGGGCGTCCTCGAGTGCGCCGGTAAGTTCGATCGCGCGCGCGATTTTGTCGAGTTTGGCTTCTCTGGTCTTGCGCTCGGCGCAGACCTCAGCGTGAATTTGGCCGTGTCTGACCTTCGGCAGCCGGAGCCGCGTCTGCCGGTAGAGACGACGAGCGGGTGGGGCTCAGAAGAGTCGCGGCTCGCGCAATTGCGGGATGGGCTCGCGGATCACAAAAATACGCCCTGCCTCACATGGAAGCAGCGATCCTTTCCGCCACCATGATCGTCGGGATATTCGTATTTCCTGACATGACGTTGGGCATGATGGCGGCATCAACCACACGCAAACCGGGGATGCCGTGCACGCGTCCCTGCGTGTCGACGACGGCATGCTGATCTTCCGCCGGCCCCATCCGGCATGTCCCCGTTGGATGGAACACGCCTCCCACGTTTTCCCGGATGTGCTCTGCAAGTTGTTCCGTGTCGGAAGCGAGGGCTTTCAGATCGACGCGCTCGCCGGTGAGCGCGCCCAGAACCAGATCGTTCATGCCTGGCACGGCGTCGAGGAGGAAAGAGATGAAAGAGCTCTTTACCGCGTTGCTCCTGCTTTTTTCATTGAGGCGGCGGAGGTGATCGGTCAAGCGGACGGGAAACGCGAGGCCGGACAGGGCGCGCACCCGCTCGAAGGAAACGAGCTCCACCGCGCGGACATATACCTGCATCATTCGCCGTAAGTCCGCTTCCTCGGCGAGGAAGTTGAATTCGATACCGGGCGGAAGGCGCGGATCCGCAGAAACGAGCGATACCCGCCCCTTGGAGAGCGGCCGCAGCAGGGTAGGCGCGATGTTGCCTATCTGCCGCCCCAGGGCGCTCCATGACGTCTTGTTCTGGACGTTGATGTAGAGATCGCTGGGCGCGCAGCCGTCGAGTCCCGACGAATAGCGGACGGCAATCGTTGGAACGGTGCGCAGCTCTTTCGACTGCCGCGCTTGACGCCGAAGGTGCAGTCCGATGAACAGGACCGGATGGTTCTGCAGGTTGGCGCCTACGCCGGGCAAATCCGCAACTACCCGGATGCCGAGCTCGCGCAGTTCCTCCGCGGGACCGATCCCGGCCCGCATCAGCATGGCGGGAGAAAAAATGGCGCCGGCGGAGAGGATGATCTCCTTTCCGTGAAATTCCAGCTCTTGACCCCCGATCACTGCCTTTATGCCCGTGGCGCGGCGTCCATCGAAGAGTATTTGCGTGACAGTGGCGCGCGTCGTTATCGTCAGGTTGTTGCGGCGACGGGCCTCGGTGCCGAGATAGCAGATCGCGCTGGAAGCTCGTGATTGCAAGGTATTGCTGATCGGCAACGCCCCGTAGCCGTCGCGGAAGTCGGCATTCATGTCCGCGATGAAGGGGAGCGCGCGCGCGCGGGAGAAGTCCTCCACGGCGCGTGCGAGCGAAGGCCAGGATCCACGATCCACGCGCCGGATCGGCACGGGACCCGTATCGCCATGCAGATCGCCCCTGAAGTCGCGGTCGGTTTCGAGCTTGCAGAAATAAGGCAGTACGTCCGTCCAGCCCCAACCTTTGGCGCCGCTCCGCTCCCAGTCGTCATAGTCGGCCGGCGTTCCGCGCAGAGCGATCATGCCCATGACCGATCCGCCGCCTCCGAAGATGCGTGCCTGGGGCAGGCCTGTTTCACGCGAATTCCCGCGGTTGCGCCAGTGCGCTTTGAGCTCCGGCCAGAAATACGACCTGTTGAAGTATGACGCCGGGTACACGTTGACGATATCGGCAGGCTCGGCGCCCGGTGGCGTATCCGCGCCGGCTTCCAGCAGCAGCACGGAGTTCGCCGAGCGCTCGCTCAGGCGGTTCGCCAGCACGCATCCGGACGCGCCCGCGCCGACCACGACATAGTCGAAATGCACCGGCATGCTGCGTATTGTGCCCTGTTACGCGCACGCAATCCGCGGCATGGACTGGGCACTCGTGTGCGCTCAAGACCGGTTGATTACGGTTGGAGGGCCGTGTAGCCTACTCGCCGATTCGAAAAACGAAGGGACATTTGAGCCACAGATAAACACAGATAGACACGGATAACTCGACGGCAAGATCCTGACATCCCAGTCGCGCAGATACGCCGAGCGCACTGTCTGTTCCGTGCGCAATGCTGTTGTTCAGTCGGGTTTCATCCGTGTTCATCTGTGTGTATCTGTGGCTTGAATGGGGTTTTCTACGCAATCTCTCGAAAGGATGCCTCCATGCAGCAGCGCACGCTCGGCTCAACCGGTATCAAGGTCTCGACGCTCGGACTCGGATGCAACAATTTCGGGCTGCGCATGGGCATCGAAGAGTCGCGCGAGGTCATACACAAGGCGCTCGACCTCGGCGTGACGTTTTTCGACACCGCCGACGTTTACGGCAACAAAGGCGGTTCCGAAACCGCGCTCGGCAAGTTCCTGGGTCCCCGGCGCAACGATATCTTTCTCGCGTCCAAGTTCGGCAACGCCATGGATGAAGCGGGGACGAAGAAGGGCGGGGCGCGCACCTACGTCATGTCGGCGGTCGAGGCCAGCCTGACTCGCCTGAAGACCGACCGGATAGACCTCTACCAGATGCACCGCCCGGATCCGAAAACGCCGCTCGAAGAGACGCTGCGCGCGCTCGACGCTCTCGTGAAACAAGGCAAGATCCGCCATATCGGGTTTTCGCAGCTTGCAGGCTGGGAACTGGCCGACCGGCACTGGATGGCGCGGCATCACCGGTTGAGCCCCGTGACTGCGGTCGAGATCGAGTACAGCCTGCTGAACCGCGACCCGGAGCGGGAGCTCGTGCCGGCGATGCAGGAGTACGGAGTCGGATTGCTGCCGTTCTACCCGCTCGCCAGCGGGTTTCTCACCGGAAAATACAAGAGAGGCGCCCCGATGCCGGAAGGCGCGCGGCTCACGAAGGGTAAGAGCTACTCCGATCTCTTCATGACCGAGTCCAACTGGAACGTGCTCGAAAAGCTGGAAGCGTTCTGCTCTGCGCGGGGACGCAGCCTCCTGGAGCTCGCGCTCTCGTGGCTCGCGGCGCAGCCGGTCGTGCTGAGCGTCATTGCCGGCGCGACCGGGGCCGAGCAGGTGGAGCGCAATGCGCAGGCAATCGGATGGGCGCTGACCCCCGAGGAACTGGCGGAGATCGACGGCATCACCGGCAAGCCGTCGCCGGCGGGCCGAACCGCGAGGAGAACGTCATGACCAGGCGCTCCGAGAGGATAGAGCAACTGCGGGCGAAGTACGGCGCGAAAGGCGTCGACAACGCCGCGCGGCTCAATCCGCACGACTTCCCGGATCTGATGGAATGGCGCGATGGGATGGACCCGCACTACGCCAGGCTGTGGCTCGACTTCACTTACGGCGGGCTGTTCACGCGCGGTGTTCTCACCGATCGAGTCCGGCTGCTCGTCGTCATCGGCCAGTTCGTGGCGCAGGACGAAATGGAGCACCTCGGCAGCCACATACGCAGCGCCCTTGCCCATGGCGCGACGCCGCGCGAGGTGCTGGAGGTCATCCTCCAGGTGTCGGTCTACATTGGCTACCCGAAAGTCGCCCGGGCGGCTCGCATTTTCCAGGAAGTCGTTACGGAGCTGGGGCGCATGGACGAGATCACGCAGACGCAGTTGCCGCTCGACGGCCGCGGCGCGGAGCGCTCGCTCGAGCGCGAGCGCTCGACCTGGCGCGTCCCCGACGATCGCTTTCCGCGACGGGAAGAGCTGATGAAGAAGTACGGCTGGCAGGGCATCAGCGCCGGGCTGCGGCTGCAGCCAACGCACCACGCGCAGGCCGTGGAGCGGCTCGACCGCCTCGATCAGAACTTCCTCAAGCTCTGGCTCGATTTCATCTATGCCGGGATGTACGTGCGCGGGATCCTCGACGACAAGACGCGGATACTCTGCGTGGTCGGCGTATGCGTCGCGCTCGACGAGACGGTGCAGGGCGAGAACCACATACGCGCGGCGCTCATGCTCGGCGCGACTCCGCGGGAAGTGCTGGAAGTTGCGCTCCAATCGACGGCCTACTGCGGCATGCCGCGCTGTCTGAGAGCATCGGCCATCCTGGAGCGCGTGCTGCAGGAACAGGGGCGGCTTACCGAACTGACCGAGACGCAGCTGCCGCTGCCGGACCAATAGAAAGACAAGGCGAAAGGCGAAAGGCGCCGAAGGGCTAGGCGGAAGACGGAAACGGGGCTAGCGGCTGATTCTTTCGCCTTTCGCCTTCCCATCAATCCGCCGTCAGCCCCTTCTGGCGGACGATTTTTCTCCACTTTTCGATGTCCAACTTGATGAATTCCGCGAATTCCTCCGGTTGATCTCCGACCGGCGTGAGGCCGAGATCGCGCATGCGCTTGCCGATGTCCGGCCGGTTCAAGGCGGTGAGCGCCGCCCCGCGGAGGGTTGAAATCATCTCTTTGGGAGTCTTCGCGGGTACTACGAGGCCGTGCCAGTTGCTGGCCTCGTAGCCCGGGTATCCTGACTCGGCGACCGTGGGATAGTCGGGCAGCATGGGCAGGCGCTGGCGCGTTCCCACGGCCAGGCCTCTCAGACGGCCCTCCCGCACGAACGGCAGCGCCGTGGCGATGGGCGAAAAATAAACCGAGACTTCCCCGGCAATGACGGCGGTCAGCGCAGGCGCGCCGCCCTTGTATGGCACCTCCACGATATTTACGCCAGACACGATCTTGAAGAGCTCGGCGGCCAGAAAAGTGGAGGTTCCTGCCCCGGCCGAGGAGTAGTTGATCGCGCCCGGTCTTGCCTTCGCCAGCCTGACGAGATCCGCGACCGACTTTGCCGGCAGCGAAGGGTGCACGACGACCATCAGCGGCGACACATTGGTCTTCGTGACGGGCGCGAAATCGCGCGCGACGTCGTACGCAAGGCTGCGATACAGGCTGACGTTGACGGTATGGGATTGCGTGATCTGCAGCACCGTGTAGCCGTCGGCGGGCGCTTTGGCAGCGAGCTCCGCCCCGATATTGCCCCCGGCGCCCGCTCGCACGTCGACGAAAACCTGTTGACCGAGCGCGTCTGTCATCCCTTGCGCGATCAGGCGGCCAACCACCTCCGAAGCGCCGGTGGTCGGCATGATGTAACGGACCGGCTTTGCCGGATAGTTTTGCGTGCTCTGCGCTGCGACCTGAACTGCCGCGAGATTCGAGAGCGTGACTACGGAAGCGATGGTCCCAGCACGCAAAACTACCGAGAAGCACCTAATCGAGTTACCCCCGGGAAACACCCGACACTGCACCCCTTCCCTCATCCCTAATCCTTCCGACAGTCACGCCGCATCCGTCACGCTTCATCCGTCACGCCTCATCAGATCCCGGCGGGCATGGCGACATACTCGGGGTTGAGGTCGGCGACGGTGTTGCAGCCGATCAGCGCCATCACGCGATCGATCTCATCGCGATAGATCTGGAGAGCGCGCAACGCGCCCGGTTCGCCTGCGCTCGCCGTTCCATGCAGCGGCGCGCGGCCGACCATCACTGCGTCGGCGCCGAGGGCGAGTCCCTTGACCACGTCGCTTCCCCGGCGAAATCCGCTATCGACGATCACCGTGATGCGCTTTTTGACGGCAGCGACCACCTGAGGCAGCGTCAGGATCGGCGGCGGGGAGCTGTCGAGCACCCGTCCGCCGTGGTTGGACAACACCACCGCGTCGGCGCCGCAGTCCGCCGCCAGCACGGCATCACGCGGATGCTGTATGCCCTTGACGATGAGCGTGCGCGGCCACAGCTTGCGCAATTCGCGCACGTCGTTCCACGATATCGTGTCATTCAACGCTGTCGATCTTCCCATCGGCAGCGCGGTAAGCCTGGTCTGCATGTGAGCCGGAAAATTCATGTAGCGCGGCATGCCACTCGCCAGCATGTAGCGGCCGAGCACACCGAGCAGCCAGCGCGGGTGCATGAGCACGTCCACGACGTTGCGCCGCGTGAATTTGAAGGGAATCGTGAAGCCGTTGCGCAGGTTGTACTCGCGGCCCGGGGCCACCGGCGTATCCACCGTGAACACCAGGGCCTCATAGCCGGCATCCCGGGCGCGCATCACCATCTGGTGCGAAAGGGAGCGATCCGGCCACATATAGAACTGGAACCACAAGGTGCCGCCAGCCTCGGTCGCGACTCTCTCCATCGCCGTCATCGAGCCCGCTGCAAGCGTGTACGGTATTCCGTGCGCAGCCGCCGCGCGCGCCAGCGCGATTTCGCCTTCGTACCACGCCAGTCCGACCGAGCCGGTGGGCGCGATGATGATCGGCATCTTCTGCGTTTTCCCGAACAGCGATATCTCCTGGCTGCGCTTGGAGACGTCGACCAGCACGCGGGGTTTAAGCTTGATGCTCTCGAGCGCGATCCGGTTGTCGCGCATCGCGATGTCGTCGTCGTTGCCGCGATCCATAAACTCGAACAGCCCGTGCGGCAAGCGCCGCCGCGCCGCCTCGCGCAGGTCGGTAGTGTTGTAGAAGCCGAGCGTATCGTCCTTCATCTGAAGGCCAACTCAAAAACAGAAACGGAGATAGCCACGGATACACACAGATAAACACGGATAAATTCAAGCCCAAAATCCAGAAGCAATTCAGCCACGGAAACACACGGAAGGCACGGAAGGGTTACAAGAACACAAAAACGAATTTCAAGCTGCTTGTCCTGTCCGTGTATTTCCGTGTGTTTCCGTGGCCAAAATGCTCTTGGTTCTTCATCTGTGTTTATCTGTGGCTGGAATCGGGAACACTAATGGCGCGGGATCTTGAGGAGAGTCCTGGCTTCCTCTACCGTCGCCACCTCTCGGCCTAGATGACCCGCGATCGCGGCCATGCGCGCCACGTGATCCACATTGTCCCCCAGCACTCCGGGTTGCAGATAAGGCTCGTCCTCGGTGCCGACCCGTACATGCCCGCCCGACAGGATCGCCATCGTCTCCAGCATGAGATGCGCGGGCCCGGTCACGCTCGTCGCGTAAAACGTGTCTTTTGGCAGATTGTCCACGCGATGGAGGAATTCGGTCATGGTGGGCGGCGACCAGGTGCCTCCGGGACGCCCGAAAAAAAGCGTCATCATGAACGGCGGCTCGATGAGCCCTTTGCCTGCCAGGTCGTCGATAAGCCACAGGTCGCCCAGGGCGCATACCTCGAACTCGGGCTTGACGCCATTGTCGCGGCACATCCGCATGAGCTCGGCCAGCTCTGCGCGCGGATGCAGCATCTGCAGGTCGCGTCCGACAAACACCAGGTTGTGCGCGCCCACCGCCACCGAGATCATGTCGGGATGGTTCTTGATGACCGCGCGCCGCTGCTCCACGCTCTGGGTGGAAATGCCGTACTGGATCATGATGCCGCAGCGGTCCCGGATCGCCTTGGTGTGCGATTCCCATGCCTTGAAGTCCCCAGGAGGCGCGTGGATATGCGCTATCGCAGCGCCTGCGCGCCAGGCCGGCTCGACCGACGCCGCCAGGACATCGGACTTGTCGAAGCGCTGGATCCACTCGGGATACATGGAGCAGTCCGTCGCGCAGTTCGTGATGATGAGTTTTTCCATGGCCGATGGCCGGCACTTTGCGTGCCGGCCATAATATAGAAGCAAGGCGAAAGGCGAAAGGCGAAAGGGAACCCTTGCATCGCCAGAAAATCCATCACCCATCACCCAACGGCGGCCTCCCAAAGGGGACCGCGAGATTTCAGGTAGAGTTGTCGGCCGCCCTGCGCGCCACCGGGGGTCACATCCCCGAACAAGTTCGGGGCCCCTGTTCCGCCCCTCGACGCGCTCCCATCACCCATCACGCTCCTTCCTGGTGAGCGCGTGGTCAGGTGGTTCCACCCACCGCCGCGACGAAGAAGACGACGTGCAGCGCTGCATGGGCCACCATCGCGGACTCGAGCGTGTAGCGCCAGAAAAGCCAGCCGAAAAGCACTCCGGCGGCGGTATTCAACAACAGCACGCGGGCGATCACAACCTCCGTCAATGGCGCGACTATCGCGGCCGAGGGAAGGTGAGCGAGCGCGAATACCACCGCGGCCACGCAGATCGACGACCAATAGAACAGCGCGGGCGCGGGCTCGACGACGGCATTCCGACCGGCACCCATCCACCGCCGCAACAAGCTGAAGAGAAAAATCATCAGGGACATGACTCCCCAGCGCGTCACAATCTCCTCGGTGGCGCCGCCGAAGAACACTCCGATCAGCAGAGAATCGACCGGGGCGTGCGCTAGCTTCCTGGCGCTGGCGCTGGCGAAGAATTCCGGTATCAGGGCGCTGAACAGCAGGCGATCAGCTGCAATGCACGCCGCGCCGGCCAGTATCCCCGTTCCGAAAGACGTGAGCAGGCTCGACCTGAATTTATCCCAGCCGCTCCCGTGTGCGATGGCCGAGACCAGTCCGAATCGATGGGCAAGCAGAGCACCAGCGGCCGCAGACACGAAGAGCGCCAATGCGGGCTGCACGAGCGACGCCGCAATCAACAGTATCCACCGGGACCGGGGAGGTGGTGCCTCGATATGGAGACCTTCGACTACGCGGAGGGCGTCGATGCCGACCACGACGATTCCAACGAAGCCGATAGCGAGCAGGGGCACGAACCTGCGCCAGAAACACGCAGCCTTTCGGTTCATGCGGGGCATCAGTCCCGCATCACTCTGCAGGCAAAGACTGCGCTGCCGTGGCCAGTCGCGTCGTTGAACTACGGGTCAAGCCGGCGCCGCTATTTTTTCCTGGGATCATCCGCGGGGTTGACGTACGTGACGCCCCACGGACCGGTTCCACTGAGCTGAACGATGACCTCCTCCTTGTTCCATGCGAAATGATTGGTCTTTGGCTGCAAGATCATCATGCTGCCCGGAGACAAGGACATCGACTTCTGTCTATCCAGCTTGTCGCCCACGCCCATGTTGAAAGTTCCGGATAGCACCGTCACCCGCTCGACGGCAGGATGCCAGTGCGCAGGAATTTGATAGTTGGCCGGGAATTTCAACCGAAACGTAAAGGGAACGGCCTCGCTTATCGGACCTTCAATAACGGCGATCTTTGCTCCCGGCGGCAACGATGGAACATCCTCCCATTTCAGATCGTTCGGCGAGATCATTTTGTGACCGCTCGATTGAGCCCAGCTTCCGGTCACCCCTGCAAAGAAGGCCATGACTACGGCGAAGGCAATGTACAGACTGGATTTCATGGCGTGCACTCCTTTCGTTCAACGCACGAGGGACCAGGCAGAGGATTCGGCGAGCACTGGTCCCATGGATGCTGGCCTGACAGATGTAGCTTGTACTAGATGATGCGTTCAGTATTTTGCGCGTGAGGTGGTGGCGGCTCAACCGAAATGGATGGCACGCACACCGTTTCTGGCCCTTATTATCACTTCATCACTTAACTCATCACCCATCACCCATCACTTGCTCTTCGGCACCGCCTCCATCAACAGGGCGAGCGCCTTCCTGAAACCTTCGAATCCAGGTCCGCCGCCCCTGTAGTGCCCCATGCGTGCCACGACCAAGTCGTGCGACGGAACGATGACCGTCATCTGGGTTCCTGAACCCGCCATGTAGTACGCGTCCCTGGGCACCGGCAATGCCCCCGTGCCATTAATCCAGAAGAAACCGCCGTAGTACGGCCGGCCATCGGCCTTCCACGCAGGAGCCACTGTGCTTACGAACCTGACGTATCCCTCGGGCAGTATGCGCTTACCGTTCCACACGCCGTCCTGCAGATAAAGATTGCCGAGTCGCGCCCAGTCGCGCGCCGACGCCAGCTCGTAGCCTTGCAGCAGGAAATTTCCATAGTGGTCCGTTTCCAGCACCATCGTCCGGATGCCGAGCTTGTCGAAGAGCGCCCGCTGCGGGAACGACAGGTATTCTTCGCTGCGCCGCTCCACGGCCAGCCGCACCAGGTAGCTGACCAGCACTGGGTCCGTGTTGCGGTAGCGGCCGACCGTGCCGGGCGGCCATTGCAGCGGGCGCGTGGCCGCGTAATGGAACGTATTGGCGCTGCCCGTGTAGAGGTACACGTGGTCCGGATACGGCCCGGAGGCATCGTAGTCGGGATCCTGGGGCGCCCTGATCCGCAGCCCACTCGACATGTGGAGCAGGTCGGCGATACGTATCTTCGCGCGCGGGTCGCCGGCGCCTTGCCATTCGGGTATCGGCGCAGGCTGCGACAGGTCGTAGACCCCCTGCCTGATCAGGATGCCGAGCAGGCTGGCCGCCACGCTCTTGCCCATCGACCAGCTCTCGAGCGGCGTGCGGGCCGTGATGCCCTCGCCGTAGCGCTCGCCGATCAGGCGTCCTTTCCAGGTCACAACGAAAGCGGCCGTCATCCCGGCGGCCGGCTCGAAGGCTGCATCAACCGCCTGCTTCAATTTCGTGGCGTCGATTTCCGCCGGCAGCGGGCCCTGCGGCAGCGCATCGCCCATGGGCCACGGCTGCGTCGAGGGGTCGGGCAGCCGGCTGCGCACGCGCACCGGCGTGAAGCTCACGGTGCTGCGGCCCACGGGCAGCGTCACGCACCCCTGATCGCCGGCGTGCTGCGCCGTGCGTTTCACTCCGTTCGGCAGGGTGACGTGCACCGACCTGGCCGCGCGATCGACGACCGGCTTCCCCATCTTCGCGCGCTCGGCGTACGGGGCGGTGAAAAACCCGACGTTTTCTGCCGCAAAGTCTGGTTCGAGGCCCGCGATGAACACCGCAGAGCACATGATTTTCACGTAGCCGGACGCGTGGTGCTCCATTGCACTGCCCGGGGGCGGGACGTAGGGTGTATCGAGCTCGAACGATTTCGCGCGCTCGATGAGCGCGTCCCGGGGTGAGACCGACGACTGCGCCGCAGCCGAGCCCGCCGCAAGCGACACGACGAACAGGATGAGCCACGTTCTACTCATGTCCGTGAGCTCTTGCGAAGGTGGAACGCCGGAATTTCCGGCCTAACGCAGGGACACCTTGCGCGCCTTGCGCGTGGACCGCGCGTGCGCCGCCTTTGCGCGCGGGCTGGAACCCGCCGGGACTCCGGCGCCGCCCTCGGAGGTTAGTTTCACCATTTTCAGCACTTCCTTCACCGCCAGGTGGCCGGACCACGCTGCGTTGAGCGAGTGCCAGGCGCCCGGCACGCCCGTGCACTGTATGAATGCCCGTGAATTCAGCATCCCGAAATAGTCGATCCGGCCGATGAACTGATGGACGCCGGAGAACTCCCGCGGAAACCAGATAACTGCACCCAGCGTCACGATGCTGAGATCGTAGCGCATGTCGGTCGCCGCTTTCGCGCGCAGGGACAGCCATCCCCCCAAGGCGTTCTCGATGCTGTAGTTGCCCTTGCTGTGACCCACCAAGAGCCTGAGCCTGCCGCCGAGCTTGGCCAGCAGAAACAGCAATGTGGTCGAATCCGGGCTCCCGTAGATGAAGCGGTCGAGGTCTATGCCGCCTGCGGCCAGGCGCTTTTTCACGGCAGTATGGGTTTCAGGATCGCGCACGTGGTCTTTCAGTTCCCAAGCATCGAAGAGCCTTGCGAACGTGTCCCGCAGCGCGTTCCTCGTGCCCAGCACAAGCCAGCCGCCCAGCGCTTCGCTCAGCACGTCCGACATGCCGAGACCCGAGACGATGCCCGCCACTGGCAGGCCCAGATGGTCGGCGACGTTGCGCGCCAAGGCAGCCGTGCCCACGGCGGAGCTCCCGACACCCGCGACGACTACCGTCGATACCGCCTCACCGCCGTCCGCCATTTGTTCATCGACGAATTCGCACGGCGTGAGGCTTCTTATGGGCTGCCCGGCAGCGCTTGGATAGACGACCAATATCGACCCCTCCGGGCTGTCATAGCTCGAAAGCCACGACCGTTCCGGTACCGACAAGCAACCCACGTCATAGAAAACCGTGTCGAGCGCCGTGTTCGACGCGCGCCACGCAGACACGTACGCCCTGCGCGAAGCTTCCCAGTCGGGCGGTTCAGGATTCAGTCTCATGGGGGAATGGAGGGATGAGGGTGCTGAGAGAAAAGGCGTCCCAGATACAGCGTCTCAGGTGTGGCGTCTCAGATGAAGCGTCCCAGATAGGGCGTGTTCTCTCTGTCTTCCTCCGCGCCTCGGCGGTAAATTGGTCTTGCCCTTCTTGGCGGCCTTGGCGTCTTGGCGGTTCGATTGCGATTTTGCGCATTCTACGCTTACTGCAGCTGCAGGCCGACCGTCTTGACCACCCGCTCCCAGCGTGCATGCTCGACGCGCATGAACTTTGCGAGTTCTTCGGGCGTGGTGAAGCGGGGCTCCGAGCCCTGGGTGCGCAGCTGAAGGTCGAGCTCGGGCTTGCCAAGAGCGCGTCCCATCGCATCGTTCAGCCGCGCGACGATCGCGCGCGACGTTTTCGACGGCGCGAAGAGACCGTACCACGTCACATACTCGAAGCCGGGCACGCCGGATTCGGCGACGGTCGGAATTTCCCGCGCGGCCGGCGAGCGCTCGGCGCTGCCGACGGCCAGCGCCTTCAGCCTGCCACCTTTCACGTGCGGCATCATCGCGGGCATGCTGTTGAACATGAGCTGCACGTGTCCGGCGATGAGTTCGGTGGAAGCCGGCGCGCCCCCTTTGTAGGGCACGTGCACGAGGTCGATGCGCGCCATGGATTTCAGCAACTCCATGCCCATGTGGTTGGGGCTGCCCACGCCGGGCGAGGCGTAGTTGATCTGGCCGGGCCGCGCCCGCGCGAGCTTGAGCAGTTCACCCACTGAGTTTGCCTGCAGCCCCGGGGAAAGCAAACAGGACTTGCGGATTGACGACGATCAGGCTCACTGGAGCGAAGTCGCGCTCGACGTTGTACGGCAGCTTTTTCTGAATCAGCGGATTGATCGATAGGCCGGCGGACGTGCCGAAAAGCAGCGTGTAACCATCCGGTACCGCGCGCGCCACGATCTCGGTCCCTATGATGCCGCCCGCGCCGCCCCGGTTGTCGATGACGACCTGTTGGCCGAGGTACTCGCTCAAGGGCTGCGCGAGCAGGCGCGCGACCACGTCGGTCGATCCACCGGGCGGGTACGTAATCACCATGCGGATCGGCCGGGTAGGGTAATCGGCGGCCGTAACGCCCGCGGCAACAAAGGAGCTGAGTGCAACAATCAACTGGAACACGAATCTCATCGGGGCCTATGCGTTACGGCTAATGGAAGTTATGGATCACAGATGACGGTCACGCCGTTCCAGCAGCGCCAGCAGCGGCGCAATGGTACCGGCGCGATCGAACTCCCACACGGCTTCGATGAGCCACCTGCAGTTCGCCTCGCCGATCAGGGGGCGGCAATTCACGATGAGCTTGCGCTCGAGATCCGCGTCCGACATGGGGTTCTCGCCTTCGCCTTTCGGGTCGAGCACGCGCGCGGAGAGCTTGCGTCCGTCCTTGAGGCCGATTTCAACCGCGCCGGAGCGGCGGCCAGGATAGATGCGCTCGCATTCCTCGTCCACAAAGGTGTCGGCGGCGTCGATCAGCCGGCGCACTGCGGGGCGCTCCAGGCTTTCCGGCAGGAACATGTGCGCCGCGACGTCGCCTTCGACCATCGCGAGCGCCGCGCCCACCGGCGCGCTCATCTGCGCGTCGAGCAGGTTCTCGCAGTGCTTGTGGTCGTGCCCGTTCACGCCGACCGCATAAAGGCCGATACGTATGGACTCGACCTCCTGCGGGTGCACGCCATGCTCCTCACGCAGCGCCAATATGCCGTCCATCGCCGAGTGGTAGTGGCGGCAGCAGGGGTACGGCTTGAAATAGATGCTCGTGATCTCGTAGCGCGTGCCCAGCCCATCCAGCAGCCGCCCCCACTTGAACTCGCCGCCGGTGAAGGCGTCGGCGAAACCGTAGCGGCCTTCCAATATCCGACCCGGTCCGGTGATGCCGCGCCGCGCGAATTCCGCGCACAGCAGCCCGTCGCGCGCCGCCTTGCCTGGATGGAGGCGCTTTACTTCCGCGCCGTCGTCGAGATACTGCCGCACACCGCCGGCGAAGCTGCCCGCGAGTCCGAGCGCGTGATTGGTCTGCGTTGCATTGAGCTCGAGCAGGTTGGCGACCGCCGCGGCGGCGCCGAAGACGCCGGCCAGCGCCGTGTTGTGATAACCCCGCCGTGCCGTGACGGGATGCATGGCGGCAGCGAGCCGCGTCATGACGTCGTAACCTGCCACGACCGCGGCGACAACCGCGCGAGGCCCGGCCCGATACTGCTCGGCGGCCGCGAGCACCGCGGGAATTATTGCGCCGGAGGGATGCGCAGACCCGTGCGTGTGCCCGTCGTCGAAATCCAAGCCGTGCGTGTTGGCGCCATTCACCAACGCGGCGTTCGCGGCCGACAGTTTCGAGCCGGTGCCGATGACGCTCGCCGTCCTGGCTGCGTCGGTTTCCTCAAAATACGACAGCAGCGCGCGCGACACCGGCATGGCGGAACCGGCCAGCGCGCAGGTGACGTGGTCGAGCAGGGCGCGCTTGAAGGCGTGGATGACCGGCGGCGGCAAGGTCTCATAGCGTATGCCCGCGGCGTGCGCCGCCAGCTTCACGCTAGCTCCTTGCGCCAGGTCGCTCATGCTCGACTCCTGTTGGCTGGTGGAAAATCCAAATAGACAGGATTTACATGATTAACGGGATCAAATCTCTACACCCTCTTACCGGTGACGATACCATCGTCAGACGCTTCCCATCCTGTAAATCCCGTCAATCCTGTCCGTTTGGTTCTAACACCACGAGCCCATCTACTGCGACGACACCTTCGCCCTCGCGCTTCACGATGAGCGGGTTGATCTCCGCTTCGAGCACTGTGCGAGCGCGGACTTCCGCGAGGATGGACAGCCTGCTGACGGCTTGCGCGAGCGCTGCGCAGTCACCGCGAGGCAGATTGCGATAGCCGCGCAGCAAGGCGAGCTCCGGCACTTCCTCGATCATGCGCTGCGCTTCCTCGGGACTTATCGGCGCGAGCCTCACGGCCAGGCTGGGCCGCAGTTCCGCCGCGACGCCGCCCAGACCCAGCACCACGACCGGGCCGACTTCCGGATCGCGGCGGTAGCCCACGATCACTTCGACGAGACCGCGCTCCATCCGCTGCACGAGCACGCCGTCGATGCGGGCCGCGGGACTACGCGCACATGCAGCCTCCAGCAGCCGTCCCACTTCATGGCGCACCGAGGCGGCGGGGACGTTGAGTTGCACCAGACCGGCATCGGTCTTGTGCGGGATGTCGGCCGAGAGGATCTTCAATGCGAACGAGCCGGGGCCTCCGCCCATGCCGGCGGGTTCGGTCATCACCACGCTTTCCGCGGCGCGGACGCCGAGCGCCTCGAAGAGCGACTGTGAATCGTGCTCGTTCAATCGCGTTCCGCTCTTTGCTGACAGGCAGGCTTCCGCGGCCGCGACGACTGCGGGCTCCGCGCGGAAATGCGCGGTGGGTGCACGCCAGTTCAGATACGCGTTGACGGAATCGGCGCAGGATTCCGGCGTGCGAAATCCTGCCACGCTGTTCTCCTCGAGCAGCTTCAGCCCTTCGTCGGCGCGGGGAGCGAGAAATACCGCCAGCGGCTTGCGATCGCGGTGGCGGGCCTTGAAGATACGGTCCGTAATTACGGCGGGGCCGGTTTGCGCGCTGGAGCCGACCACCGCGACGACGGCGTCGCTGTCCTCCGAGGCGAGCAGCTCCGAGAGGATGGCCGTGTAGCGGGCGCCTGAGCCTTGCACCATGGGGATATCCGTCAGCGGGACGGGCGCGACCGGGATCCCCTGCGCCGCGAGATTGGCTATTACGCGCTCGGAGGGCGCGACGACGTCGGCACCCAGCACTCCGAGCCGGTCCACTACCATCGCCGCGGCGCCGCCGGTCCCGGTAACCGCGGTCACCCGGCGCCCGCGCGGCGGGCGATGTCCCGCCACGAGCCGCGGCGTCTCGAACAGGCTCTCTATCATGCCAACCCGGATGATGCCGTGCGCGCGGAAGAAAGCATCGGCGATCTCGTCGGGGCCGGTCATTGCTCCGGTGTGCGAGTTCGCTACTTGGCGTCCTACGCTGGAGCGCCCGAGCTTGTATGCGATCATGGGCTTGCCCGCCGCCACCGCGCGGCGTGCCGCCCGCGCCAGGTGGTGCGAGTCCCGGAAGGTCTCGAGGAACAGCAATATCGCGCCGGTGTCGGGATCATCCACGAGCATGTCCGAGATCTCTCCCACACCCAGATCGCATTCATTGCCGACCGAAACCAGCTTCGAAAAACCCAGGCCGCGGGCCTGCGCGCGCGAGAGCAGCGTGCCCAGCGTGCTCCCGCTCTGCGAGATCACGCTCAGCGGGCCGGGCTTGAGGCGCTCCTGGCCGAGTACCGCGTTCACGGTGAGCGGCATTGCGCGGTGCACGTTGATGATCCCCATGCAGTTGGGGCCGAGAAGCCGCAGCCCGCCGGCGCGCGCCGTTTGCACCATCTCCCGCTGCCTCGCGAGCCCTTCCTCGCCGAGCTCGGCAAATCCGGCGCTGAACATCGTCGCCACCGGCACTTCGCGCTCGCAGCACTGCTCGATCACTCCAGGCACTGCCGCGGCCGGCACCATGATGAAGGCGTGATCGATCGATTTAGGCACGGCGCGCAGGTCGGGATACGCTTTTTCGCCGAGGATTTCGCTGCGGCCCGGATTGACCGGGATGACCCTGCCGCTGTAGCCGTGCTGCTTCAGGAAGCGCTGCGGCCGGGAGTTGTTCTTGGCGAGGTCCGCGGAGGCGCCCACCAGCGCAATTGCCCGCGGTTCAAATAGCGCTTGCGCGAGGGGGGAGCGGGAGGCGCTGTTCATCTGAGAAGCGTGATTCGTGACTCGTGACTCGTGACTGGTGCCGGTCCCAGGTCTTCCGACCGAGCTTATCTCCTTCTGGCCGTGATTTTCCTGGCGCTCTTGGCGGCCTGGGCGGTTCGCTTTGCCTTTGCTGGCTGCCTGGTAGCTGCGACGCGCACGGTCTTTCCCGACTTAGCAGATTTCAGGATAGCCTCGAAAACCGCTGCGCCGTGCTCCTCGTCGCCTCCGGCGACCGCGAGCGGGCGCTTTTCCTCGATCGCGCGCGCGAAGTTTTCGAGCTCCGCGCGCTCCGTGCTCACCTCGGGAAACGTGACCACCTCCGGTTTGTGATGAACGAGCAGATTCTCCGGATTCACGAAGCACACGCGCATTTCCCAGGTGGTGAGGTGCTGGACATCGCCCACTTCCACCCAGCCCTTGCTGCCGAATACTTGCATGCGCCAGGTCTCGGCCGTGGCGATTACCGTGCCGAGGTAACCTGTCGCGCCGTTCTCGAATCGAAACAGCATCGAGGTCGTGTCATCCAGGCCGTAATCCTGGGCGCGCCGGAAGCTTTGCGCGTGCACCGACGCGATGCGCCCGGCGAGGTACAAGTAGGCATCCAGCGTGTGCACGCCGCGTCCGGTCATGCCGCCCGCGGGGCCTTCATCCCGCTCCTGGCGCCAGTGGCCCCTGGAGAACCGATAAGCGCTGGGCCCGCAGAAGTTGCCTTCGAGATGCAAGAGCTTCCCCAGGCGCCCGTCCTCCAGCATGCGCTTGATCTCCTGGAGCGCCGGCTGGAAGCGCCAGTTGTAGCCCACCGCGAGCGTGACGCCGGCTTTCGCGCAGGCGCGCACGGCCGCCTGCGCGCTGGCGCGATCCAGCGCGAGCGGCTTTTCCGTGAACACGTGCTTGCCGGCCCTGGCAGCCGCGGCGACCTGGCGCGCGTGCTGCGTGTGCGGCGTGGCGAGCACCAGTGCGTCCACCTGCGGATCAGCGAGCGCCTTCTCGTACGAATCGTAGAGGGGGAATCCTTTGTCCCGCGCGTAGGGCTCGGCTTTCGCCACAGTGCGCGTCGCTCCGGCAACGAAGCGGATCGCGTCGCTTTTGCCCTGCACGCTGTTGACGAGATTCTGGCCCCAGCGGCCGAGGCCGACGATTGCGGCGTTTATCATTTTCTTGATGAAGCGTGACTTGATGAAGCGTGACTTGATGAGGCGTGACTTGATGGGGCGTGACTGATACGGCGTGATCGGTGCTGATTCTTGGATTCTACGATGTACCAGTCACGATTCACCAGTCACGTATTTCCAGCACCCAACGCCTTCAACCGGCCCGCTTTGGCGTGCGGGATCGCTGGCAGGAGCGGGCCGAAGCCGAGCTTGACCTGGCCGCCGATCAGCGCCGGCAGTGCGGCGCCGCTGCCCTTGTAGGGCACGTGCAGCATCTTGATGCCGGTCATGGAGGACAGCAGCTCCGCGGCGAGATGGTTGGAGACACCGACGCCGGAGGAGGCGTAGGTGATCTCGCCGGGACGGGCTTTAGCGTAGGCGATCAGCTACCGTGCGCGCGATGGCGTCGCTGGGACCCCCGGGAAGAAACCCGACCACGAAACGAATCGGGCGGGAGGGATAGCTCTCCGTGTTGCCTGCTGCGAAGGTGGGGCCGGAAAGGAGCAGCGCGGCGTATCCGATGAGCGCCAGCCGGCGTATGGTGCGGCAGGCGTGCATCAGCGTGTCATTTGTGCGGGAGTGTTTTATATCCTGAGCAGCGTGGCGAGTTCCGCCGCTTCGGCGTTATCCCCGGTGAGATTCTGGTAGCGTGCGGCGAGCACGCGATTGCATTCGGCCATCACTCCTTGCGCTCGTTCAGAGATACGGAGCAGGTGCTCCAGCTCGCGTTTTTCCACTTCGAGGCGTGCCGCTTCGGGTATATCGTTGGCGTGGCTCATCGTCCCCTCGCTGGTGTCGGATTTAACGGATCCAGAATACGAGGACAGCAGGCGCGTGCATATCGGGGTGATACCTTAGGGTGTGCAGGGGAAAGACCTGAGTTGGAGACTGCCCGCCGCCGCTCGATGGCCGCAAGAAGGCAAAGTTATCTACAGTTTATCAGGTACTTAGTCCACCTTTGCGCCTGATTCCTTGACGACATTCTTCCACCGCGGCACTTCGACCTTGATCAACTGAGCGAACTGCTCGGGCGTGCTCGGATATAGCGCGACATTGATGGCATGCGTGCCGACGTGCCCGATCATGACGGTGTAGCCGTCCGGCGCCGACTTGGCGGTGAGCTCGGCGCCGATGTTGCCGCCGGCGCCTCCCTTGTTGTCCACGACGATCTGCTGGCCCCACTGCTGGACGAGCTTCTCGCCGATGGCGCGCGACATGATGTCCGTCGGACCGCCGGGCGCGAACGGCACGATCCAATGGATCGGCTTTACGGGATAAACCTGCGCGCTCGCTGCGCCGCCAGGCAGAAAAACACAGGGAGCCACAGATAAACACAGATACACACGGATAAAACCCCTCGTCCTCGATTGCTTGAGGTCGCACTATCTGTGTTCATCTGTGTGTATCTGTGGCTCAATCAGAATTTCAGGCCTCTTCTTCAGAAATTGCCCCCGACCATGGCGACATCACATCGGCGACGCCGAAGTTCTCACCGGTTTCGGGATCGCGCAACACCGCGCTCGGGCATGCATAGTTGGTCGGATAGACCACGAGCTCGACCGGCTGGACGGAGAATTCCTCCGCGAGCGCCTTGCGGATTCCGCCCGGCAGGAGGGGATCGAACGCCACGGTGTCTCCGCCGCTAGCATCGATGCGCGGCTGATGGAACGCGTCCTCGAGATGCATCTCGTGATCGATCAGGAACGACGAGATCTGCAGCACGGCGGGGAAGATCTTGCGTCCGCCGGATGCGCCGATCGCGAACCACGGCTTGCCGTTGCGGGAGGCGATGAGCCGGGCACATGTTGGTGAGCGGCCGTTTGCCCGGCGCGATGCAGTTCGGGGATTCGGGGCGCGGGTCGAACCACATGATGCCGTTGTTCATCAGGATGCCGGAGGAGGGCAGTACCACCTTGGAGCCGAAGACCGACAGCAGGGTCTGGGTCAACGCCACCATGTTGCCTTCCCGGTCGATGGTGTTGAGATGCGTAGTGCTGGAAGGCTCCAGTTGGTCGGCGGTTTCGCCCATAGTGGCCAGGCGGTCCGTGTAAGCGTCCCGCAGCACCCGTGCGTAGGCGAGGAACGCGTCGGCGTGAGGCCCGTTGCGGCGGAAACGCTCGTGGCGCAAACCATGCAGCGCGCGCCGCATACTGGGCCCGGCGGTGAGGCCCGGCGCAAGCGCCACTGCCACGCCCCGATACTCGGTCACGAGCGGCTCGACGATGCGCGCCTGATGATGGCGCAGGTCTTCAGGCGCGATGACGCCACCCAGGGCTTTCATGTCTTTCACGATCCCGGCCGCGATCTCCCCTTCGTAGAAGTCACGTCTGCCGGCCGCCGCGAGCCTTCTCAAGGTGTCGGCAAGGCCGGTCAGCTTGAGCCGTCCGAGTGGAGCACCCGGAGGAGTGGCTGGCGGATAGCCCTCCCGCAGCCAGACTTCCCGCGTCGTCGGATAGCGGGCAAGCTCCCGGGCCATGGTGGCGACCTTGAGCGTGAGAAACCAGTCGACCGCGATGCCCTGATCGGCGAGCTCGATCGCGGGCTGGAGCGCCTCGCCGAACTTGAGCGTGCCGAAGCGCTCGAGCGCGAGCCCCAATCCGTCGACCTCGCCGGGCACGGCGAAGGAGAGCGGTCCGTGCACGTTGCAGTCATCCTTCACCGATGGCCAGGTGAAAAGGTCGCGCGTGGTGGTCCCGCCGCCGACGAGGGGATAGTGGGCTGGATTGCAGCCCACAGGCGAAACCGGTCCGAAATCCACGACCCGGACGCGATCCTCTTTCGCGGAATAGATCAGCATGAAACCGACGCCGCCCAATCCGCTGTTCCACGGCTCGACCGCCGCCAGGGCGAATGCGGTGGTCACTGCGGCGTCCACGGCGTTGCCGCCGTTTGCGAACACGCGCGCGCCGGCTTCGCCGGCAATGCGGTTCTGGGTGGCTACGATGCCGCCGCGCCCGTGCGCGAGCGGCTTGCGGACGTGCCAGTTCTGGGTCTTGTGCTTAAGCATTGGTAGCAAAGCCTTTTCGTGGCCTTCGTGGTAGAGCTGTTGACTTACCTCGAGTCCTTCGTGGTTTGGTGGTGAAGCTTTAGCCGCGCCATCACGACTCCGACAGGAGCATCCACGCCAGCAGCCGCGTTCCGAGCGCGAAATCACCCATGTCCATGGCCTCGTCCGGATTATGGCTGCCATGACTGTTGCGCACGAAGATCATCGCGGAGCGGAATCCGGCGCGCGCGAAGTCCTGGGCGTCGTGGCCGGCTCCGCTCGCGATTTCCATCGCAGGTATGCCGAGCTCGTCGCAGCCCGCCAGGAGACGCTCGCGGTATTCGGCATCCATCGCAGCGGGATGGTGCAGCGAGAACTGACCCAGCTCGAAGCGCACGCGCCGGCGCCCGCCGATGCCGAGCGCGAGCCGCTGCGCGAGCGCACGCATCGAGGCGAGCGTCGCTTCGTCGTGACTGCGGAAGTCGAGAGTGAATTCCACCTCGCCCGGGACCTTGGTGAGCGCATGATGCCGCGGGTCGGTAAAGAATTTGCCGACGGTGAACACCAGGTCGCCGCCGGCGGCGCGCACGCGCTCCCATTCGCGATCGAGCTCGCGCACCAGCTCGACGGTCGCCATTACGGCGTCGCTGCGGTACTCGTGCGGCACGGCACCCGAATGCGTGTAGGTCCCGATGCAGCGACAGGACCGGGCACGCTCGGCGCCGCGGATCGCCGTCACCACGCCAACCGGTATGCCCTGCGCTTCCAGCACCGGTCCCTGCTCGATATGCAATTCCAGGTAGCCCCTGAACCTAGAGGGCAGGAGGTACGCCGCGCCACCGCTTACCGCCGCCGGGTCGAAGCCCGCGCTGCGCATGCGTTCGCGCAGCGTCTGGCCGCTGCGGCTGTCGACGGCCGAGTCGAGCTCGGCTGCCGGAAGCTGGCCGAGCGCGGCGCGGCTGCCGATATGGCCGTCGTGATGCCCGCCGTACCAGGCCGACAGCTCCTCGGCCCGTATGCCCATCACCGTGACGTTGCAAGGCGGTGTGAGCCCCGAGCGGCGGAACGCGGCAAGCGCAGTGATGCCGGCGACCACGCCTGCGTAGCCGTCGAAGTTTCCGCCTTGCGGCACCGAGTCGACGTGCGATCCGACGAGCCAGCCCGGCGCAGCGCGGTCCTCACCGGAAAGGGTGAAATAGGCATTGCCAAAGGGATCGACGCCGATCTCGAGTCCCAACTCGCGGGCGGCGCGCGTGAGGGCGTCCAGAGCGGCGTTCTCGCCGGCGCCGTAGGGCTCGCGGCTCACGCCGAGAGTATCGGCGGTCCGGGCGCGCGCTTCCTCGAACAAGGCCTCCGCGAGCGGGAGCGCCTCGTCGATTGCGCCGGCGAGATCGGCGTTGACGGTGCGATGCGACACGCGCGGCATGGTGCGGCAATCCCGGAGCAGGCGATATAATCAGGGGGAAATCATAACGGAATTACAGGAGGCGTGACTGGTGACTCGTGACTCGTGACTCGTGCAACCTCGGGATAGGCCTACACCAGTCACCAGTCACCAGTCACGAGTCACTTGTTCTCAGTGCCCCGCCACATCGTCTGTCTCACTTTCGATTTCGACGCAATTTCCGGTTTTATCGCGCGCGGGCAGACTTCGCCCTCGTGGATTTCTCGCGGTGAGTTCGGTCCGCGCTCCGGCGCGCCGCGGCTCATCGCGCTGTTCAAGAAATACGGGATCAAGACGACGTGGTTCGTGCCCGGCCACACAATAGAAACCTTTCCCAAGGCGTCGGAAGCGGTGCTCGAGGCGGGCCACGAGATAGCCCATCACGGATGGACGCATCGCCCGCCGACAACGCTCTCCCGCGAGGAGGAAGAGGAGGAGCTCGTTCGCGGCAACGAGTCGATACGCAAACTGACGGGGCGCAAGGCCCGCGGTTACCGCTCGCCGACGTGGGACCTCACGCCGCATTCGGTCGAGCTGTTTCTCAAGCACGGCTTCGTCTACGACAGCAGCCTGATGGGCGACGACTACATGCCATATTGCGCGCGGCAGGGCGACGTGATCGAGCTTCTGAAGCCGGCCGTATTCGGGAATGAAACGAAGCTCGTGGAGATGCCGATCCACTGGTCCACCGACGATTCCCCCCACTTCGAGTTCGTCCGCACCGAGACCACCGTCCGCCAGGGCCTGATGAACGCGAACGCCGTGGTCGAGAACTGGATCAACGATTTTCTCTACATGCAGGAAGTCAATGAATGGGGCGTCATCACCTATACCTGCCACCCTTTCATCATCGGGCGCGGCCACCGCATGATGATGCTGGAGAAGCTGATTCGCGCCTGCGCCGATCGCGGCGCGGTGTTCATGGCGATGGAGGACGCGGTGGCCGAGTTTCAAAGGCGTCCCAGATAGGGCGTCTCAGATACGGCGTCCCAGATACAGCGTCTCAGATGAAGCGTCCCGATTGCTGTTTTCTTGCGGTCAAGCCCGGCGAGACGTTTGAAGAGCTTGCAAGCGGTGCATTGTTTCTTACTCATCGCCTAGCACGCCCTATCTGGGACGCCCTATCTGGGACGCATCATCTGGGACGCATCATCGGGACGCTTTTCAGCAATGACAAAAACGCGCTTCGCCCCCAGCCCCACCGGCTACCTGCACATCGGCGGCGCGCGCACGGCGCTCTACTGCTGGGCGTATGCGCGAAAGCACGGGGGCGCCTTCATACTCCGGATCGAGGACACGGATCGCGAGCGCTCCACTCAGGAATCGGTGCAGGCCATACTCGACGCAATGGCATGGCTGAGTCTCGCTTACGAGGGGCCGTACTCCCAGATGGACCGGCTCGCGCGCTATCGCGAGGTGGCAGACCAGTTGATCCGTGAAGGCAATGCCTACCATTGCTATGCAACAAAGGAGGAGCTCGATCAACTGCGCGAGCAGCAGCGCGCGCGGGGCGAGAAGCCGCGCTACGACGGGCGCTGGCGGCCCGAGAACGCCCGCAAGGCCGGCCTCATCCCGCCGCCTGACGCGCAGCCGGTGGTACGCTTTCGCAACCCGGACGAGGGAGCCGTCACCTTCAACGATCTCGTGAAAGGCGCAATCACCGTTGCCAACAGCGAGCTCGATGATCTCGTGCTTCTGCGCGCCGACGGCATTCCAACTTACAACTTCGGCGTGGTGGTGGACGATATCGACATGGAGATTACGCACGTCATTCGCGGCGACGATCACGTCAACAATACGCCACGGCAGATCAATATCTACCGGGCGCTCGCCGCCAGGCTGCCGCAATTCGCGCACGTCCCCATGATCCTGGGACAGGACGGCGAGCGGCTGTCCAAGCGGCACGGCGCGGTGAGCGTAATGCAATACCGTGATGACGGCTATCTGCCGGAAGCGCTGGTGAACTACCTCGCGCGCCTCGGCTGGTCGCACGGAGACGAGGAGGTATTCTCGCGCGAGCAGCTCGTGGAATGGTTCGATCTCGAGCACGTCAGCAAGTCACCGGCGCGGTTCGATCCGGAGAAACTGGCGTGGCTGAACGCGCAGTACCTGAAGCGGACCGATGATGCCCGGCTCGCGGCGCTCGCCGCGCCTTTTCTTGCCGACAGCGGCTGCGATATCAGCCACGGGCCACCTCTCGAGAAGGTGATGGCCCTCCTCAAGGAACGCGCTCCCACGGTGAAGGAGCTGGCGAACGCCGCCGTGTATTTCTACCGGCCGCTCGAGCCGTCCGAAGAACTGAAAAAACAGCACTATGCGCCGGAGGTGCAACCGGCATTGGCCGAGCTTGCAGCTCGTTTTTCCAGTATCGAATGGTCCAAGGGCTCCACTTAATGAAGCAATCAAGTCAGTGATTGCTTCATACAAACTGAAAATGCCCAAGCTGGCGATGCCGCTGCGGGTGATGGTCACGGGCGGAACGCAGACGCCTTCCATAGACGCTACGTTGGAGCTGGTCGGCCGCGGCGAGGTGCTGGCCCGCATGGAGCGCCAGCTCGATGCATTTCCGGGCTGAATGTCCGAAGCAGTTTCCAAAAACCCTTTCACCCGCAGCTAAATGCAGATGAGCACAGATAGGACCAAAAGAACATTACGTATATGCTTACTGGGACTGGCGATATTCGCGGCGACAGAATGGGCGGCGCCTTCAACCGCGCAGCAGTACCCGGTAAAGACCATCCGCATCGTCGTCGGATACTCGCCGGGCGGTGGTACCGACGTGTTGTCGCGGCTGCTCGGGAAAAAGCTCACCGAAAGCTGGGGCCAGACCGTTGTCGTCGATAACCGCGTGGGCGCGGCCGGGATCCTCGCGAGCGAGATCGTCGCCAAGTCGGCGCCGGACGGCTACACGCTGATGACTATTCCCAGCACGCACGCGATCAACCCGAGCCTCTATCGGAAGCTGCCATACGATTCGATCAGGGATTTCACGATGGTAGCCCTGATCGCGACCAGTCCCAATGTGCTCCACGTCCATCCCTCGCTCCCCGTGAGGTCCACGGGCGAGCTGATCGCGCTCGCGAGGAGGAGGCCCGGAGAACTCTCGTTCTCGTCTGCGGGCGTGGGCTCGACCACGCATCTTGCAGGCGAGTACCTCCGCAGCATGGCGAAGATCAACGCCGTGCACGTCCCCTACAAGGGCAGCGGCCAGGCCGAGATCGATCTTGCAATGGGGCAGGTACAGTACATGATCGACAGCACGCCGGCGGCACTGCCCAACATCAAGGCCGGCCGCACGCGCGCGCTCGCGACTACGGGCAAGGAGCGCTTTGCGCTGCTGGCCGAGCTTCCGACGGTCGCCGAATCGGGCCTGCCAGGATACGAGTCCATTTCCTGGTGGGGCATCGTAGCGCCCGCCGCCATGTCGCCACCGCTCACCGAACGGCTCAACCGCGAAATCAACCGCATCATGAGCCTGCCCGACATGAAGGAGCAGGTTCGTGTGCTCGGCGCCGACTCCTGGACGAGCACTCCGCAGCGGTTTCTCGACTATATCCGCGAGGAGACCGATCTCTACGCGAGGATTATCAGGGAAGCCGGAATCAAGGTGGAATGAGGCGTGACGCGTGCAGCGTGATGGATATTGCGTGACGGGTGAAGCATGACGGGTGGGGCGTGAAGGGTGAAGCGTCACTGGGAAAGCGCGACCCGTACGCCGTAAAATCCAGCGACCGACACAGACAACCCGCCGTATCCGTCACGAAGTATCCATCACGCCGGTATCCGCCACCATGATACGTCGCGCTCTTTCAGGACCTTCGTTCCGCATCGGTCTCGATGTTGGTGGAACGTTTACCGATCTCTTCATGCTCGATGAGACCTCAGGAGCGGTGTACCAACACAAGCTGCCCTCGACGCCGGAGGAGCCCGCGCTCGCGCCCGTGCAGGGGCTCACCGAAATGCTTGAAGGGGCGCGCGTGCCCGGCTCAGCCGTCGCATTCATCGGAGTTGGCACGACGGTCGCCACCAATGCGCTGCTAGAGCGCAAGGGCGCCCGAACCGGCCTCATCACGACGTCGGGCTTTCGCGACCTGCTGGAGATCGCCCGCCAGAAACGGCCCCATACCTTCGATCTGCACGTTTCCAAGCCCCAGTCGCTGGTCCCGCGCGAATGGCGGCGCGAGGCGGCGGAACGAGTCGCCCATGACGGCTCAGTGATCCTTCCGCTCGACGCCGACGGGCTGCGGCGCGAGGTGGAGATGCTGCGGCGGGCAGGCGTGCAGAGCGTCGCCATCTGTTTTCTGCATGCGTATGCCAATCCGGCGCATGAGCAGAACGCTGCGGCGATCACGCGCGAGAGCTGGCCTGAGGGCGACGTCGCCGTATCGAGCGAGATTCTTCCCGAGTTTCGCGAATTCGAGCGTCTTACCTCGACGGTGGTGAATGCGTACCTGATGCCGGTAATGCGCGGCTATCTCCGGCATTTCGAGAAAGAGGTGGCGCGGATGGGCGTGCCGCAACGGCCCTTCGTGATGAGCTCGGGCGGGGGCGTGGTGACGCCTGCCGTGGCTGCCGAGCGGCCGCTCGATACGTTGTTTTCCGGGCCGAGCGGCGGGGTAAGCGGGGCGGCGTACGTTGCGCGGCTCGCCGGCATAAAGAACGCGATCACGTTCGACATGGGCGGCACCAGCACCGAAGCCTGCGTCGTCAGGGACGGCGCGCCCCAGATCAGCTATTCACGTGAAATCGCCAGCCTGCCGATACGCGCCGCAGCCGTGGACGTCCATACCGTAGGCGCGGGCGGCAGCAGCATCGCCGCAATCGATCAGGGCGCGCTGTTGCGCGTCGGACCGTCGAGCGCGGGATCTAAGCCCGGCCCTGCCTGCTATGGGGCCGGCGGGCAGGAGCCCACCGTAACCGACGCCAACGTCGTGCTCGGCCGGCTCAATCCGCAATATCTGCTTGGAGGCGCACTGCGCATCGAGAGCGCCCGCTCGCGTGCTGCGATCGAGGAGCGCATCGCGCGTCCGAGGGGCGTCACGGTCGTGGAGGCGGCGGCATCGATACTGGAGGTCGCCAATGCCAACATGGCGCAGGCGGTGCGCTTCGTCACCGTCGAGCGCGGTCTCGATCCGCGGGATTTCGTGCTGATCGCTTTCGGCGGCGCGGGTCCGCTGCACGCGGCGTTCGTAGCGCGGGAAATGGGAGTAGCCGCCGTGCTGGTGCCGTACAGCCCGGGCGTGCTATGCGCGATGGGTGTCCTCGCCAAGGACATGCAGATGGATTTCAGCCGCACGCGGCTTTTGGCGTGCGATCGCAATGGCGCGAGCGGCGAAGCGCAGCGCATCTACGCGGAGCTGGAGGAACGTGCGCGGGAGGCGTTTCGCCGCAGCGGCTACGATCCCGGATCGCTCACTGTCGAGCGCAGTGCCGATGCGCGTTACGTGGGACAGAATCACGAGCTCGTCGTTGCCGCGCCGGCCGGTGTGTTCCGCGAGCCGTCACTGCACGCGGTGATCGACAACTTCCACCGCGCTCACGAGCAGTTCTATGGTTTCTGCTCGCGTGATAAGACGGTGGAGCTCGTAACCTTTCGCATCCGCACGTGGCTCGCGCTTGCGCGCCACGATCTGCTGCGGGTCCAGCTCCCGCCGCGGGCGGGCGGACCGGAGCCGGCCGACACGCGCGAGGTCTTCTTCGACGAGAAGGGCGGTTATGCGCGCTGCCCGGTCTACGAGCGCAGCGCGCTGCGCCCCGGCGACCAGCTTGGCGGCCCGGCGATTGTCGAGCAGATGGACGCCACGACCGTGATTCCGCCTGGGCTCGCCGCGAGCGTGGACGAACACTACAACTTGCTAATCCCCGTCAATGGAGCCACAGATAGGCACAGATGAACGCAGATGAAACCAAAGGCCACTTGATGAACTTGAATTTGAGATTTTTATCCCTGTTTATCCGTGTGTATCTGTGGCTGATTGTATTTTGACATGAGCTACGCGCAACTCGAAATCGTCGCGGGCGCCCTGGAAGCAGCCACGCGCGAAATGGCGGCGACGCTCGTGCGCACCGCTTTCTCTCCCAACATCAAGGAGCGCGGCGACTGCTCCACGGCGCTCTGCGACATCGAGGGACGGGCGTTGTCGCTCATGACCCACGCTCCGGCGCATCTCGGGTCCACGCTGCGCCTGGTTCCGCAGATCCTCAAGCGCTTTCCCCTCGAAACGCTGCGGCCCGGCGATGCTTTTCTCGCCAACGATCCCTACATCGTCGGGGTCACGCACTTGAACGATTGCACGGTGGCGATGCCCGTGTTCTTCCGCGAACGGCCGGTCGGGTTCTCCGTCGCGGTCGCGCACCATTCCGACGTCGGCGGACGCGTTCCGGGTTCGGAGGCCGGCGACAACGTGAGCATCTTCCAGGAAGGGCTGCGGGTGCCCCCAGTGAAGCTCTACGAAGCCGGAGCGGTGCGGCGGGACTTGCTGGAACTGTTCCTGCTCAACTCGCGCACGCCGCACTACAGCGAAGGCGATCTGCTCGCCCAGATCGCCGCATGCGAGCGCGGCGCGCGGCGCGCGCACGAGCTTTATGACCGCCACGGCATACCGGCGATGGGTGAATTCATCGCGCGCATGCTCGACGCCACGGAAGAGCGCCTGCGCGCCCGCATCCGCGCCGGATTCAGGGAAGGCACGTATCACGCGGAGGACTGGCTCGATGAGGATGGCGTGGGCCACGAACCGGTGCGCTTCGTTGTTGCGATGACGGTCGGGGACGGCCACATCACCCTCGATTGCACGCAGTGCGCGAAGCAGATCGCGAGCGGCAAGAACATCCCGTACTCCCACACGCTCGCCACGGCCTATTTCTGTCTGCGCGCTATGGTGGACCCGCAGATCGCGACCAACGAGGGGCTGTACCGCACGGTCACTGTGATCGCACCCGAGGGATCGGTAGTGAACCCCTTGCCGCCGTCCGCCGTGAGCTCGCGTAACACGACCTCGATGATCCTGGCCGACACGATATTCAACGCCATGGGGCAGGCGGCGTCTGCGCGCGCGATCGCGGCGTGCGGTCCGGCGCAGGGCATCATCTTGGCGGGCAGGGACCCGGTGCGCGGCCGTTATTTCGTCGATTACGAGAATTTTGCCGGCGGACAGGGTGCCCGCGGCCACGCGGACGGCATGGACGTGGTGCAGGTGAACATGACCAACACCTCGAATCTGCCGATCGAGGCGATGGAAATGGAATTCCCATTGCGCGTGGAACGCTACGCGCTGGTTCCGGACTCGGGCGGTGCGGGACGATACCGCGGTGGGCTCGGCGTGTTGCGCGACCTGCGCGTGCTGGCCGAAGAGGCGACTGTCGCGCTGCGCAGCGCCCGGCAGAAGTTCCCCGCGCAAGGCCTTGCGGGCGGATTGCCGGGAGCGCTAGGTGCCTTCATCCGCAACCCCGGCGCGCCGGACGAAGAGCGCCTGCCTTCCACCAGCTCTCAGACGCCGCTGAAGCCGGGAGATGTGCTGCGGATTGTGACCCCCGGCGGAGGCGGCTACGGCGATCCGCAAACACGCGACCGCGCCGCGCTCGAGCGCGATCGCGCAGAGGGCAAGGTGACGTTGTAGCGATTCCTTGACTAGAAAAATTCCTCTGCCGTTGCTATCTTCCCTGTCGTCATGGGAGAGATCCGCAAAATGGTCGAGGTACTTCGACTGCCTGCGCTGTCATGCGGTTACGCCGATCGTGGAACGGCCCCCGAAATGCCCCAAATGCGGAAGCGGCACGGGCGTCGTTTCAAAGAGTTCTGACGGAGCGGTGCGGACCATCGACGGCGGGCTCGGGCGTGCCCGCCGGGCCGCGCTGCTGAATCAGAATATTTCGCCTGTTGATTTGCCGTCAGGAAGCGGTGAAAAGGGGCCACGCCCGTTCTAGCGACGGGGAACGGGCCCGAAGGTGTCAGGAACCTTAGGTTTTAGGGTTCCTGACACCTTAGAGCCTTCCCGTGCCCCCCGTCGCACGATAAGCTTTCTTCTCGGGTTCAGAGGCTAATCAAGCGCGCGAGACGCGCTTCCCACCGCGGGATTCCTCGCAGAAGCGCCGGCCACCGAGCGCAAGCCATTCCGAAATAACGCTTTTTGTTTACACCGGGAGCGGGCGCCCTTTATAATGCGCGCTCTCTCGTGGGGGTATAGCTCAGCTGGGAGAGCGCTTGCATGGCATGCAAGAGGTCACCGGTTCGATCCCGGTTACCTCCACCACCTCGAAGGGTCCCCATCGTCTAGAGGCCTAGGACACCGCCCTTTCACGGCGATAACCGGGGTTCGAATCCCCGTGGGGACGCCAATAATCAATGGCTTAGTACAGCGCGGGGAGGTGGTGTGCACCTAAACGTGCACCTATAACACCAGCGTTCTTTCATTTCCGCGAAGCCGCCGACGCTCGCCGATTGCGGTGGCTCGATCTCCGGTCCATCAACCCGGCGGATCAGAGAAAATGGCGCTGCTGTCCGACCTCTTCTGTACCAGCCGCAACCGCGTCGCTGAGGTAGCCTTGGCAGCCATCAAGGGTGACTAGACGCTCGCCCAGTTCGCTGAGCGCTTCGATGTCCACCCGCAGCAGATCACGCAATGGAAGGCGCAGCTTCTGGATCAAGCCGCCCAGGTGTTCGCTACGGCCGCTGAGAAGCGGGTTACCCCGGACCCTAGCGTCAAGGACCTGCAGGCGAAGATCGGACAGCTGACCATGGAGAACGATTTTTTGTCCACGCGCTCGGTCGTATCGACGATGCGAGCGCAAAGCGATGATCGACCCCAAGCACGCTCTTTCGATCATGCCCCAGGGCAGAGCTTCTGGGGCTATCGCGCGCCTCGGTGTAGTACTACGTGCCGCGAGCGTTGTCGTATACCCCCGAGAGTCCGTCGAATGTGCCTTGACGCCCGCTCGGCTCTGTTACCGGTGCTACGATAAGATCCGCACGAGCGCTTCACGAAGCGACCGCTAGCGGAGGGGAGGACCGGATGGTCGAATGGATCGGTTACGGGTGGATTTCGGGGTCGGTGTCGATCTATACAGACCATGCTGCTGCAGGTACCTCTCCCGCGACGCTGCGAGCGTGAGGCCGAGCGCCAGCGCCAACGGGAGCACCGGAAAGAAGGCCTGGCCTAGCGCCCGTCATCCTCACACTAGCTCGATTCCAATCGCCTAACGCACGGAGCATCTGGCAGTGAGCTGCGACGAGGCCTCAGTCGGACTCCTCCAGCCCGCCACCGCTCAGGCACCCAATGCGGAGGCTGACGTGGAGAATGATGAGCGCGGGGAAATGAGGAGGTGGTCCCATGGGGTAGCTCGCAACGCTGATGGCCGCATGGAAATCTTCGCTCGCGGCCTGGACAATGCGCTTTTGCATCAGTTTCAGCTCGGCCCTGTACCGGACCGGGGAGATAGGTAACACCTGTGCGAGGACATGGGTAACACTACGCGATGGATTTGTAATCGCGCAAGCGCAGACGCAAAAAGCGCTTGTGACAGAAGTACACCTCGTATGCCCCGTCTTCGCTTGAATCAGGGCGAAACGCGATAGGCAGGCGGTGCAATGCATTCGAAACCCTCAGACGTCGTCCCTTGAAGCGCACCTTTCCATTCCAGCCGACGTTGACGACGATATCGTGTGGCCCGTATTCGATGGGCGGCAACTTTTCCGGCAACGTTCGCGCACTGGGTTGATAGTGCTCAATCGGAGTGTCCATATCCAATGATTCGTGAGGGCGTTGCTCGTTATAGACGTGACGCCAATAGTCGAGGGCGCGCTGTACCTGTGCGAGATTCTCGAAGCTACGTCCATTGAGCACTTCGGCTTTAAGCGAGCGATGGAAGCGCTCGTCCTTGCCATTGGTTTGGGGATGTGCCGGCGCGCTATGGCTGACACGGATGCCCAGCCGGATGAGCCATACGGTAAGGTGGGTAATGCCGTGTTCGTGTTGGCTCGGACTGCCCCATGGAGCCCCATTGTCGGCATTCATACGAACCGGCAGCCCATAGCGGCGGAAGGTCTCGGTGAGCAAGGGCTGAACGCTCTGTGTATTGGTATGAGTGCACGCGGCCAGCACCAGGTTGTAACGTGAATGGTCATCGATCACCGTGAGGGGATGACAAAGGCCCGCTGGCGTCGAGAAATAGCCCTTGAAGTCGATCTGCCACAGCTCATTGGGTTGTGCATGCTCGAAACGCTGCCACGCAGTAGCTTGCGCGCTGGCCACCTCGCTGATCAGCCCGTGCCGGTGCAGAATGGAGGTTACGGTACTCGGTGCTGGAGCATCGGTGTGCCCGAGTTTCTTCAGGCGCTTGCTGATCTTGCGCCCGCCCCATGCGGGGTGTTCCTGGCGCAATGCAAGCACCTGTGCTTCAAGCTCAGAGGATGTGCGAGATGGCGAGCACAGCGGCCGGCGCGATCGCTCCTGCAGACCTCGCACCTCGTCTTGCGCCTCACGCGCAAGCCACTTATATCCGGTCTTAGGGCTGATGCCAAAGCGCCGGCACAGCTCACGGCGATTTACGCCTTCTTGCCTAGCCAACAGAACAAACTCACGTCGTAGACTCATGGTGTCTCGGGTGTCCCAAGGCATGGTGAACAATCCTTCCGACCGGTGTATGACCAGCCAGAAAGTGTTACCCATGTCCTCGCACACCCGTTACCCATGTGTCCGGTCTGTACCACGGCCCGAACTCGAACTGGGCAGACGAGTGGAGTTCCCTTGGCGGCATCATCCAGGGCCCCCCGACCGTAGCGCGCAACGTCGATGGGCGCCTGGAGGTGTTTGCCATTGGCGCAAATAGCGCCCTGTGGCATATCTGGCAGACCGCGCCCGACAATGGCTGGTCCGGCTGGCACGACCTGGGCGGGTTTCTGAACAGTGCGCCCGTGGTGGCCCAGAATGCGGACGGGCGCCTCGAGGTGTTCGGCCACGCACCTGACTTTAGCGTGTATCACAAGTACCAGGGCGGGCCGATCGACGGCTGGTCGGATTGGGAATCGCTTGGAGGATGGCTTCAAGCCCATGGCTACCAGGGAAATCCGGTCTTTGACGTCAGTCGGACTGCCGACGGCCGTCTCGAAGCGTTCGCCATCGGCGGGGACGGGGCGCTTTGGCACACCTGGCAAACCGAACCGAATAGTCGCCGTCCCTGGTCGGGCTGGTCTTCCCTGGGTGGTGAATGCTGGCCCGAGCGGGCAGTGAGGGCAGCGCGGAACGCCGATGGACGCCTGGAAGTGTTTGTCCAAAGGGAGCGTTCTTTCTTCGGACAGCTCTGGCACATCTGGCAAATCGAGCCCAACAACGGCTGGTCCGGCTGGTCCGGCTGGCCCGGCTGGCACTTCCTACGCGGGGCTGCTAGCACAAATCCTTTTACTGCCTGGGCTGACGCCGCTCAGCGGAGCTCGCACGCGGTGAGTCGAGATCGAGACGGTCGGCTTGCGGTGTTTAGCAGAGGAGATTCGGGCCTCCAGTACATACGGCAGGGGGGGCCAATCGACGGCTGGTCGGATTGGGTCTGGATGAACGTCACCGGCGTTACAGATATACCCATGGAGTTAGTTGATCCTCCGGCCGGCGACTCGTTTCCAGTGGTTGGACAGAACGCTGACGGCCGGCTCGAGGTGTTCACGCGTGGCGGTCCTCCCCGTGTTGGCGGTGAGGCACACTATGTGAACCATATCTGGCAAGAAGAGATCTGGCCAGAGGAGCCAAGCAGGGGCTGGTCGCCGCGTTCGCACCAACTCGGGACTTTCCAGGTAGCCACGCTGGGCAAGGGGCTCATTGAGCCTAACAGACGCTCTCAAGAGCCCGAGCGGGGTGGCCATGCAGCGCCGCTCCGCCACTCGGTCGGTGGATCCTCAAAGGCACGACGCCGACCGACCTGCCGGTCGAGCAGCCGACGAAGTTCGAGCTGGTGGTCAACCTGAAGACGGCGAAGGCGCTCGGGATCACGATCCCGCAGTCGATCCTAGTGCGTGCGGACAGGGTAATCGAGTAAACGACGCGAGTGACCGGTTTCGGGAAACCTAAGTGGCGGGTTAGGGTCGATTGCACCTGGTCGCGAGCGACCGGTATCGAGAAATCTGAGGCTCGACCGCATCGGGCAGCAGCCGGCCATCACCGGTCATTCACCAGCGGCTCCCAATTTGACCATTGATCGACACCCAACACCTGTCTGCCGCTAAAAACTCTCCAGTCCGCTGACCATGGCGTAAGCGCGCATAATGGCCGCCTACCAAGTGGATTGAATGAACACTCGTCGCAAACTGCTTATTGCGGTTGGCGCAAGCGCGCTCGCAGCGCCGTTCGCTTCTGTCGCGCAACAGCAGACCAAGGTCTGGCGCGTCGGTTTCTTGGCGCCGCGGCACGTGGATTTTCTCGACTCCGACTATTACTTGTATGCCTGAGAGTGGGGAATTGACATGAGGCGGCGGGAGTTCATTGCGCTTGTTGGTGGTGCGGTAACGTGGCCGCTGTCGGCGCGGGCGCAGCAGCCTCGAATGCCGGTGATAGGGTTTCTCCACCTTGGATCACCCCAACCTTACGCGCCCATGGTGGCCGCCTTCCATCAAGGCCTGAGCGAAGCCGGGTTTGTTGAGGCCCGAAACGTTGCGATCGAATACCGCTGGGCCGAGAACCTAAGCGATCGACTCCCAGCTCTGGCTGCCGATCTTGTGCGTCGAGGAGTTGATGTCATCGCCCCGGCAGGCGGCCCCGCGTCGGTGCGCGCGGCAAAAACAGCGACGACGACGATTCCTATCGTATTCAGCCTGGGCTCGGATCCAGTCAAGATGGGGTTCGTCGCTAGCCTCAACCGGCCGGGTGGAAATGTCACCGGCGTGAGTTTCTTGGCCAATGAATTGGAGGCGAAACAGCTGGAACTGCTCCGCGAGTTGGTGCCCAGGGCCGATGCAATCGCCTATCTCGTTAACCCAAGCAATCCGAATACCCCGGCGGCCGTGCGGGCAGCTGGTCAAGTGCTCGGACGACGAATCCACGTTTTCAATGCCAGTACCGAACGTGACTTGGACATTGCCTTCACAGGGCTCGGCCAACAACGTGCCGGCGCGCTCCTCATCAGCCCCGATCCGCTTTTCACTAGCCGGCGTGAACAGATCATCACCCTGGCGCTCCAGCATGCAGTGCCCACAATGTACCAGTTTCGCGAGTTTGTAGCAGCCGGCGGCCTCATCAGCTACGGGGTCGACCTAAACGACACATACCGACAGCATGGCATTTACGTCGGCCGCGTCCTCAAAGGGGCTAAGCCCGCCGAGCTGCCGGTGGTGCAGCCGACCAAATTCTTACTCGTCATCAATCTCAAGACCGCGAAGACGCTCGGACTTACCATTCCGCAGTCAATCCTGCTGCGTGCTGATGAGGTGATTGAATGAGAAGCTCGAATGCCCGCTTTCGGGAAACGCCAATGGCAGCAACGGGTCGCACTCTGCCGCCCGGCACCCGGCAGCTTTGGGGCGGTTCGATCTTTTCCGCCGCGACCGGCGGCTATCCGGAAATCGGGGCCCCGAACTCATCCGGCATAGTCCGGCCAAATGCAGACTCTCGGCCGATGGTGTTGTGCTGGATCGTTCGCCTCGTTTGACATCGCAAGAAGGAGCGCGTAGCTTCCCCCCCGCGTGCGCAGTCTCGAGAAAAATAACTATCAACTATCTTGAGCCGGGCCTTCACGGCACGACGAGGGAGTCTAGAAAGGGGGGCATCATGTCCGTTCGCTCAGGATTGATAGCGAAGAAAGTTCTGCTTGTCCTTGTTACGGTGTTATCGGCTTGTGCGACGACCACAGGTAGTGACAATGTCGCAAAGGAGCAAGTTGCCGCGGCGACACGGGCTTGGATTGATGCCATGGGTAGCCACGATCAAGAGCGAGTTCTCGCCCTCTATGACCCTGAGGCGGTGCTGTGGGGCACCACGTCTCCCGCAATTCGAGACAATCCTTCCAGCATTCGTGAGTACTTCGACTTCCTGCCTACCGCGCCTCCATATTACAAGGGCGTCCTTGGGGAGCAACGTATTCGCGTCCATGGCGACATGGCTATCAACACTGGAACCTATACCTTTATCGGTCCGGCTCTTACGCCGCTGGCAAGCCAGTTAGTCGTCAAGCGCGATTTAGCTTTACCTACCGGAATCGCGATGGACGTTGGCTGATTGTGGATCATCACTCGTCCGCAGGTACCAGCACCTAAACCGGCGCCTAAGTAGCACGGCGCGTGCTGATGCGAGATGTGCGTCGTCAGCTTTACGCCCTGAGCTAGGCCGTCAACTGGTTTGTAGCAAAGGTGAGCCCCGCCGCCGCAAGGCATTCAAGTAGGTCGCTTCGTCGTAAGGCACGCGATCGTGCCAGCAGCGATAAAGGATGCGGATCCATTTGAAAGCCAACGCTCGTACGGCGACACGGTGAGAACAGCCTTTGCTGATTTGCTGGCGGTAGTAGGCCGCTGCCCAGAAGGAGCGCGGAATTGTCGCGCCCGCCCACTCGATGAAGGTCTGGCGCAGAAAGGTGGGGCATGCCAAACGCCAATGTGTCCAGCACTTGTTGCCGCTGCGTTCGACGACTGGTGCGACGCCGGAATACTGCTGAACTTCGGCGGCGCTGGCGTAGCGCTCGCGCTGCTCCCCGAACGCAACGAGCAATCGTGGCGCGAGTATGGAACCGGCGCCGGGCAGTGCCGCGAACAACTTATAGTCTGGCAATGTCTCAGCGACCGTAGCTATCGCCTGGTCGAAACGGTCGATCGCGTGTAAAGTCGCCCGCAACTGCTCAACGAGCGCTTGCACTAGCAGCTGGCAGGGCTGGATCACAGCATCGTCTCCTGTGAGCGCTGTGGCGTCGCGGATGCTATGGATGCGTCGTTCGGTGACGCTCGAGAATCGGACGTTGTGTTCATGGAAGAACGCTTGCAGGGTCGACCGCCGAGCTCGCTTGACATGCTTGAGCGTCGGCCAGCGACATAAGAAGTCGCAAAAGAGTAGCGTGTCTCGGTGCTCGAACCAGACCAGCGCTTGCGGAAAGTACTGCTTCAAGGTGACGGCCAAGCGATTGGTGATGCGTGTCTTGTCGCCGACCAGAGCACGCCGTGCCTCTACTAACGTCGCCAACGTTCTCATTGCGCGGCTCTGCGGCTTTAACACTTTGAGTTTATCGCGGTGACGCAACACCAATTCGAGCGCGAGTTCGGCGTCAGTCGGATCGTCTTTCGCGCCGCTTGGCGTGAAAGCCTCTCGATACTTCGCGAGCATCGCTGGATTGACCGGAAAGATCACGAAGAAGTCATATCGTTGCAGGGCGTTAATCAAAGGACCTTTGGCAATCTCCAGGCAAACGGCGATAGGCCCGGCAAAGCGGCGCCGCAACCCGCTAGCCCAGTCGACAATCGCCTCCGGCGTATGCGCCACGACGCCTGGCTCTCGTCGATCGGAGTCCGCCGCCTGCAAACAGAAGTCGTGCTTGCTGTCAGCCCAGTCAACACCGACGTACGCCGCGAAAGATCCACCCGATTCAGACTTCATTTCGCACCTCCCAGTTGATCCATACCAACGGAACATGCATGCCTGGGTTCTGCGAAGCCAATATAGCGAGCCGGTTGTTAGCGGCGAGCCCTGAGTATTCGTTTGTGGACCCAAGCGCGCCCGGCAGACTCGAATCCAAAGCGGAAAACATCGAGTGTTCGGGTCGATTCATTCGTAATCTGCAGGCGCATGTCCTGCCTCACTGGCAGCTACCTGCCAGCTGTGATGAGTATCACTGATGCAGGACGGACTAACTATATTGGGTCGATTGCACCTGGTCGCGAGCGACCGGTATCGAGGAATCTGAGGCTCGACGCCATCGGGCAGCAGCCGGCCGAGGCTGTGTGAAAACATGTCAGGTTGAGTGCACCGGGACGAGGTCTGAGGCGTTCATTGCTCATCAAGGGGATGGAGACAGGGTGGGCATATGAAGCGATTCATCGAAGGTGAAGACCGAACGCAGATTACCCTGCTACCGGAGTGTCTCGATGACTATATCGCCACGGACAACCCGGTTCGCGCAGTTGATGCCTTTGTTGAAGAACTCGACCTGAAGGCGCTGGGCTTTGCTGGCGCCGACCCAGCGCTGACGGGGCGGCCGGCGTACCACCCGAGCGGTGCTGCTCAAGATCTACATCTATGGTTATTTGAACCGCATTGCATCCAGCCGCAGGCTTGAGCGCGAGGCGCAGCGCAACGTTGAACTGATGTGGCTGACTGGTCGACTGGCACCCGACTTCAAAACGATTGCGGACTTCCGCCACGACAACGGCGCTGGTATCTGCAACGTGTGCCGGCGATTCGTGCAGTTGTGCCGGGACCTGAAGCTGTTCACGCAGGCCATCGTGGCCATCGACAGCAGCAAGTTCAAGGCGGTCAACAGCCGAGACCGCAACTTCACCCCAGGCAAGAGTCGACAAGCGTCAGCAGCAGATTGAGCGAAAGCATCCGGCGCTACCTGGAGGCGATGGAGACCGCCGATCGCACTCAGCCGCGCCGAGGTCGAAGCCAAGACCGAGCGGCTGCGCGAGAAGATCAGCACGCTTACGCGAGCAGATGAGGCGCATGGACACGATTCGCGAGGAGTTGAAGCGGCAGCCCGACGGACAGATCTCACTCACCGACCCGGACGCGCGCTCCATGGTCTCCCAGGCCAAGGGCACCGGGGTAGTCGGATACAACGTTCAGGCAGTCGGTGGATGCCCGGCATCACCTGATCGTGGCGCACGAGGTGAGCAACGTCGGCAGCGACCGGGCGCAGCTCACCAAGATGGCGGATGGCAGCGCGAGATCAGCGATGGGCAAAGCACGGCTGCAGGCCGTGGCTGACCGTGGCTACTTCAGCGGCCCCGAGATCAAAGCGTGCGATTGAGGCCGGCATCGCGCCGCTGGTGCCCAAGCCGATGACCTCCAATGCCAAGGCAGAGGGTCGTTTCAGCAAGGCGGACTTCATCTACGTCGCCAGGGACGACCAGTACCAATGTCCGGCGGGCGAACGTGCCATTCATCGTTTCACAACGGTCGAAGCACGGCCTGACCCTCCACAAATACTGGTCATCGGCCTGCCCGCACTGCCCGCTCAAGACGCAATGCACGACCAGTAGCTATCGACGCATCACACGCTGGGAGCATGAGGCGGTGCTGGAAACTATGCAGCGCCGGCTCGACCGCAGACCCGAAGCAATGACGCTGCGACGACGCACGATCGAGCACGTGTTCGGGACGCTGAAACAGTGGATGGGCTCAACGCACTTCCTGACCCGGGGACTTCAACACGTCAGCACCGAGATGAGCCTGCACGTGCTCGCCTACAACATGAAGCGCGTGATCGGGCTGCTCGGAATGGCCAAATTGATGAGGGCGTTGCGGCTCGCAGGTGCCTGAGGGCGCATATTGCGACGCCTCGGGCGCTCTACCACCGCGCCGGTTACGTCGCAACCTCACAACAGACGCTGTTTGCGCCCCGATCAACCACGACAAACCAATCTACCAAGTGCGTTTCCACACGGGCTCGGCCATAACCGGCCATTCCACGTTACGGGCAACCTGTGGAGTTATTCCCAGACATTTGAGACCTGAATCCGAATCGATGCCAGGGCCGGCGTGCGCGAGCCAGGTCGCGTAACATGCTCTAATCGCGAGCCCCTAACAGAGAATACAAAGCATGCCTTAAAAGAGACATTTCGATGTCTACTCGACAGGGAAAAATCACAATCCTTACTCTTTGTGCCATGCTGTTTGCGCTTTGCTATTCTGCGTCAGCGCAGCAGCCGAAAAAAGTCCCGCTGATAGGATATCTATCGCCAACCGATGCGGCTACTGACTCCGCCCGCGCCGAGGGAATTCGGCTGGCTCTGCGCGAGCTTGGCTACGTAGAAAGACAGAACATCGCCATCGAGTACCGATACGCGGAGGGAAAACGCGGTCGGGAGTCTGGATTTGCGGCCGAGCTGGTGCGTCTGAAGGTTGATATCATCGTGGTGGCGGCAGGGGACCCGTGGATCCAGGCGGCCAAGAATGCAACCAAGACGATTACCATCGTATGGCGGACGGATCTGATCCTGTTAGGGCAGGCCATGTTGAAAGCCTTGCTCGTCCCGGCGGCAACGTTACCGGCCTTACAAACCTTACCAGAGAACTAGGCGGGCGGCGGCTGGAGCTGCTCAAGGAAGCGGTACCCAAACTTTTCCGTGTCGCGGTTCTCTACGATCCGGCCAATCAGCCCAGTGTCACACGAGGTGAAAGAGATTCTCCCAGCCGACGCGCGTACGCTGAAGTTGACTATTCAACCTGGGAGATCTGAGCGGTGGACGAATTCGAGAAGGTCTTTGCTGCGCTAAACAAGCAGCGCCCGGATGGACTCTACGCGTTCGGCGCGGGCGGGGTAATGCGTCCTAACCAAAAACGAATCGCGGGCTTTGCGTTAAAGAGCCGGCTACCGTCGGTGTACAGCAGCAGAGAAGCTGTAGAAGCCGGCGGACTCATGTCCTACGGCGCGGACCTCGCGGACAGCTACCGGCGCGTCGCCCTTTTCATAGACAAGATTCTAAAAGGAGCCAAGCCTGGCGATCTTCCCGTCGAGCAGCCGACGAAGTTCGAGCTGATGGTCAACATGAAGACCGCCAAGACGCTCGGCATCACGATCCCGCAGTCGATCCTAGTGCGTGCGGACAGGGTAATCGAGTAAACGACGCGAGTGACCGGTTTCGGGAAACCTGAGTGGCGGGTTAGGGTCGGGTGCCGCCTCTGACCAGCGGCAGCTTTGCGGAAATCTGAGGCACTGACTGACATTGGCGTCACCACCGGCCGCTATCTGGAAAACTGGGGGCCGGGAATGTGGGACCGGGTACGGCCAAGAGCGGACGTTCGAAATCCGAAAGACAGATTCCAATAATGCCCTTTCTGACGCATGCTGTTGATCAGCTTGAAGGAGTACATCTTGCGGCGCACAATGCCGCCTTATAAGACGGCTTTTCGGCCGTCCACTTCAAAGTTAGACGCCTCAAGGTCGACAGGGAGAGGACACATGGCGCAGATGTTTGCGAACGCGGTCGCCTATGAGGAGATGATGGGCCGTTGGAGCAAGCGTCTGGCTGCTCTTTTCCTCGATTTCGTGAGAATCGGCGACGCCGACAAGATCCTGGATGTCGGCTGCGGCACTGGGTCTTTGGTCCAAAGCATTTTGGACAGGACGCGACGAGCCCAAATCGTAGGAATCGACCCCGCCCAAGCGTTTATTGATTACAGCCGGGCGCATTTTCCCGACGCGCGCGTAATATTCGACTACGGCAGCGCGTTGAAGCTACCCTATCCCGATGCTTCGTTCGATCATGCTCTTTCGCTACTCGTATTCCAGTTCCTGCAGCAGCCCGGCACCGCAGCATATGAGATGCGTCGCGTCACGCGCGCACGTGGAACCGTCGCGGCATGCACGTGGGACAAAACAGGGCAGGAAATGAGTGATCTGTTTTGGGAAGAATGTGTGCGCCTGGATCCGGGCGCGGAAGAAAAAGCGCAGAGGCCGAAGGTTTGCAATCAGATCGGGCAACTCTCGGAACTCTGGCGTGCAACGGGTTTCGAGGGAGTCGAGGAAATCACTCTCGAAATGCGAACCGACTTCGCTTGCTTCGATGACTTCTGGCTGCCGTACACGAAAGGCGTGGGGCCTCAAGGAATGTATGTCGCGAGCCTGTCGCTCGAAAGGCGAGAAGTTTTGCGCGACGCACTTCGCAAGAGACTCGTCGGCGACCGGGATCGGTTATTTTCACTTCGCGCTGCAGCTTTGGCAGTGCGCGGCACAGTGCCACACTGAGATGACTAGGCGTCTAACCCTTAGCTGCTGCGGACGGGCCGTGAATTCCGTGCCAATTGAATCACCGACGCTGGCCCGCCGCAGAGCAAAGCGTTAGCGCAGCTCGGTGAACGGCGGCTCAGGGGCGAAGCCGAGTTCAGAACCCAGCTACAAGAAGTTTCGGGCTTGACTGCGTCCGCCGGCAACCGGCCAACTACTGCCGCTCGGGGTCGCCGCGGAAATTTCCCGTGAGCGGCCGTTCGCGCCACCATACCGAAGTAACGGTAGCAGTGAACGTGCCCGCACGGGGAGGGTCTATTCGCTCGTAGCTCGTAGCTCGTAGCTCGCAGCTCGTAGCTCGTAGCTCGCAGCTCGTAGCCCAGCTCGCTACGGCGCGCTGGCAGCGCTCGTTTCCGTGCGCAGATTCTCGTCCCAGGGCCCGGGGAATCGCCCCTTGCCGCCCTCGCCGGAGAACGGACGGTCCCGGTGCCACTCGCTGCGAGGCAACTCGTAGTAGACCTCGAGACCGTTGCCGTCGGGATCCGCGAAATAGACGCCGATGGACACCTTGTGGTCTGCCACGCGGATGGGTATGTCCCTGTTCTTGAGTCGCTCGTACATCGCCGCCAGATCGTCGAGGTTCGCCATCCGCAAAGACATGGTTCAGGCCGACCTGTCCTTTCTGCGGGCCGGGCGCGTTGTCGCCCACCTCGAAGAGGGCGATGTCGTGCGCGTGATCGGGGTCGCACGAAAGGAACGCGGCGCGCAGCTTCTGCGTCCCCGGGTGGTACAGGGTGTCCTGGGTGTGCAGCCCGAACACCTCCGTGTACCAGCGGTGCGAGCGCTCGGCGTTGCGCACGTAGATGTTGACGTGATCGAGGGCGAGAGGCTTGGTCGGCATATCTCCATCTCCTCATTTCAGCTTCTTCAACGCTGCAATGGCCTTCGCCTGATCTTCCGCGCTGTCGCACGCGACGTAGCTCACGAACTTCCTGCCGATGGTAATTGCGCTGATGCCACGAAAGCTGATCCCGGAGTCGCCGAGGGCGCGCGCGATCTTCGCTCCCAAACCCGGCCGGTCGGCCCCTTCGATCCTTACGGAATGTATGGTCTGCGGGGTGCCCATGCCTGCGCCCTGGGCGGCGCGGGTCGCCTTCGCTCCCTTCACCGGCGTCACAAACAGCATCCCCTTGCCCGGGTTCTCCGGGGTGCGTCGCGCGAATACCATTTCGAAGTTCGCCCCCGCCTCGGCAAGCGGCTCGAGCTTGTCGGCTACGCCTCCCGCATGGTCGTCGATGCTGACCGCCCAGACCTCCGCCTTCGTCGCCTTGAGTGCCATAGCGTCCTCCTCTAGAAAAAGGCTGACGACGGATAATTTACTCCGATGGGCTCCCGCGCGATATCGGCCAGACAGGCGGCGCGTGCCGAGTCAGGTACCCGGCCGAGACCTTCGGGGTCGGACCTGAACCTGAGTCTGCCGTTGTCAGGCAATGTGCGCTGGAGAACCAGGATTTCAGCCCTTGGAGCCGTGATCGTGCCTATGAAACCCCGGTTGCAGGTGTCACTGAAGTGCCTATTGGCCGGACGCGACCCGCGGAGCGCATGGCGTGGATCGGCTGCTGTTGCCGAGCAGCGGCAGGTATTCGGCAACTTGAGGCCGCTCCGCGTCCGGCGGAGTCCGGCCACCTGCTGCCGATCACGGTTACGTCTAAAATTCGTCCAAAAAAGTGTGCGTCCCTTTAGGTTGAAGTTATCCGCCAAGGGGTTGCGGTTACGGTACCATCGAACAGACTGTCGGCACTGCGGCGCCGCGATGCCGCCGGATTATTTCCTGCACAAGGAGACGCGCATGAAACGTATACCATACCAGCCCCCCGGGGTTTTCGAACCGGCCGGAAAGACCTATTCCCACGGTGTCATTGTCGAGTCTAGCCGAACCCTTTACGTGGCTGGGCAGACTGCGCGCGACGCGCAAGGGAACATTGTCTGCAAGGGCGACGCGGCCGGACAGACCCGGCAGCTACTCGAGAAATGAAGCAGGTAATCGAGGGAGCGGGCGGGCGCATGGAAGACGTGGCCAAGACCACCGTGTTCATCACCGACATCAAGTATCGCGAAGGGGTCAGCCGCGTGCGCAAGGAGTTCTTCAGGGGAGAGCCACCGGCGAATACTCTCCTCGTCGTCGCCGGACTGGCCGATCCCGAGCTCCTGGTGGAAATTGAGGCGATCGTGCCGTTGCCGTGACGTGGACTCACAGAATTATCCTAGAACCAATTCCCGAGCGGCCAGCAGGGGGGCGCGTCCCATAGCCCGTGAACGGCACCTATCTGTAAATCTGGGGCACGACCGCGTCCGGCGCTGTTCGGCCAGGAGCGGTCATACAGCAGCCCCCGCCAATTTGACGAATGATCGACACGCTGCGCCTGGCTGCCGCTAGAAACTCGCCGGCCAGCGCAAGCGAGCCCTATGTCTTAATCTTTACCGGGCACTGGCGTAACGGACTGCTCATAGCTGGTTTCAGAAAAGTCCTGCCGCTCCTCGCGGCTCCCCTCGACCTTCTGCAGCTCGACCCCGTTGTGGCGCGCCCACTGAGCCGCATCCGCCTCGGTCATTGCCCAGTGGAGCACTTCCCAACCGCCGCGCTTCGTCGCATTGCGCAGCCGCCAGTGCCAGAGAAGGACCGGTGGTTTCGCCATCAGACCACCAGCCGCGCGTCGAACTGCTTGATCGACCTGCGTCGTTGTTCCGCGCTTTGCATACGGTTACCGATCCCTCGCCCAATGGAATTGCCGCGTGGCTGATGCAGGAATCGTGCCAGCGATGAAAACTACATAGCCCATGTGGCTAAAAAGACCGACTGAATGCGGCGATGGGGCAACGCGGACAATTTCTCGACGCCCTTTCGCTATATCTGAAAAAAATAGCCAGATAGCCAAGATAGCCAATGAGCAAAGGCGGATCGAAGTCCGGCGAGCGTCGCGGCGGGCGCCAGAGGGCTCGAAGAACACAAAGCCGGAATGAAGGCGGTCACGCCTAAGTCTGGTGTCGAAAATTCGGTAAAGCGTCGAGCGTGAGAGAAGTCGGTCTCGCCTTCGAGTGAGAACCAGTTGCCATTCCGCTGGCGACCGGTCGCAGGCGCTCAATTAAAAAACAAGGACTTGGAAGGCCGCCGGTCACCGCGTCCCCGCTGGCATGGAACATGCATCGATTCGGGCAGAAACGTAACGCGGGTTGGAGCATGCCATGGACATCGACCGCCAGAAAAGCAAGGCGTCGAAGCGCAGCGCGCCGACGCGCCGCTACGACGACGAGATTTTGAGTGTGAATTGGAATCCCGCGGTAGCAGTGATAGCGACGTCGTGTCACCAGGTCAGGGATTGCGTCCACGGTTGCCCGAGGACTTGACGTCGATTGACGTGGACGCCTTCCTCGACCGCGTCTATGCGCTTGCATAGCCAAACCTAATTGAATTGTCTCCCCCGGAGGCGGGCCGTGCCATTGTGGGCATTCCGCCTACTTTTGCCTGCGCGGGTTGATTATCTGCGCCAATCGAAGCGTCCATTACACAGGATCGAGGCGGGCCTGAGCAGAGGCGCGCCCGCACAAAGCGCTTCATGCGTGGGCATCTCCATTTCGATGAAGCCCAGCGATAGAATCTCCGAATGCGGAGCTGAGACGATCACTGGATGGGCAGGGTTCGGGCAGAAGCGGTCACTCGGTCGTTCTTCCACGCAGCCTATTTCGATATTCCTGCGTGCGGCGAGCTATCGCCACTCACAATCAATCGCGGCGTGAGTCGCCGCCGGGATCTCCTTGCGGTCGCAGACCCATTTCCGTGGCACCGCCTCTGGTAGCGGTGGGATCGCGGGCCACTCGTAACCGGCAACACTACTTGGCACGCCGGGGAAGAAAGATTTGCAGCCAGGGACTTGCCCCTGCAGGCCCACTTCCCGACCGGCTCAGACTTTATAGATGTGCCAATACAGATTCGGCCGAAGAGACTTCAAACTTGCCCGGAGCCTCGACATAGACGCCTTTGACGATCCCGTTATCGACGATCATGGCGTAACGATTCGAGCGAAGACCCATTCCGCGTCCGGTGAGATCCAGGTCGAGCCCCAGCTCCTTGACGTATTTCGCACTACCATCCGCGAGCATGCGCACCGTTCCGTCGACCTTCAGGTGCTTACCCCAGGCTGCCATGACAAAGGCGTCATTCGTCGTCACACACCAGACTTCGTCGACTCCTTTGGCTTTGAGTGCGGCAGCGTTCTGAATGAAGGACGGCACTGCTTGGCCGAACAGGTGGGCGTATAGGCGCCAGGAAGCCCGAAGATGACGATTTTCTTGCCCTTGGCTGGCGGCAACGGACATCGACTTCCTGAGGGCCTATCGGACATCCGGTCTCTTCGTCAAAGCTTGTCGATTCCATGAGCTTGCCCGGCGGAAGTGTTTGACCAGTTGCGATCATGTAATTCTCCTCATTTTTTAAGAAAACCCCGATTTTACACTCAAGATGTGGCTTCCCGAAGCTGATCATGCGACAGTAGGCTGGAAGGTCCGCAAGTGGGCAAATCGCGCGCGATGAGCTTGAGGACCTTGCCAGGCATCGACTGCAAGCGGATACGCAGATGAAAGTCACAAGCTCGCAGAAGCCCAAGTCACCAGCATTCCACAGGTCATCATGAGCGGTCATAAGCGTTCGGATTCAACCTCCGGCTGCAAATTTGCATGCGGTCTGGAGCCACCCTCAAGTGCGTTCTGCAATTCAAGTTGTCTCCAGGGTGATTCGACTGTCTCATGCGACGAATAGGGTTGTAGAAGCTGTCAGTCACAATGCGCAGCTCCGCAATCCCCCAGCCGGCGAGAACTGCCGCTCCGCGCCGATCGTGGTGCATTTCTGCAAGATAACGTGTGACGATCTCGCGAACGGTATGTGGAACGCTCTCCGCAAACACCCACGGCGGGTGCGGGGCTCGGACCGAGGGTCGCGATAGCACGCAGCTTCGGGCACAAAGCAGGGTCATTCCGCACTTCGGCCTCCCACACTGTGCTGTCGATTGCCGCCCCGGCCACGTCTCCCGAGATCACCATACGCAACGCCGACTGGTGTGCACCGGCTTCAACCAGTCCTCCAAAATAGTGAAGGTCGTGCCCCAGCGTCGCGAGGTGATGGCGAACGACGTTGAAGCCGGAATGTGAGCGCGGTTCGTTGAACGCCCATCGCCGCCCCCTAAGGTCCTCGAGGCGCGCATAAGAACTGTCGGAGCTAACAAGAACATCCGAGAAGTAGACGGGAGCACCACCGTAACGCTCAGCGCTCATCACGGGCGCGACGCCAACGACAATCAATCGTCCATTGTCGAATTTCTCGACGTAGGGCAAGCCGCAGATCCAGCACAGATCGATCTCGCCTGCGTCGAATCGACGCTCGCGCTCCTCCCAGGATACGCCTTGCACGAGCTCGACTTCAGTCTGAAGGCGACGTCCGAGATATCCCACGAGCTCGCGGCACATTACGTCTGCGTTCTGCGCCATACAGCTCGCTACGCGAAACGGGCGGGATAGTTTCATTGCCACTCCAAAAAGACGACGCGCGAACAAAACTCCTGCTACGGCAAAGTAGCTGCGTCGTCAGATCGGATTGGAAACTACGTGCCGTAGAGTGCACGACGAACCGGACGGCACGCGCGCGGTATCTACGTGGGAGAAGGAGGATGCAGATGCGTAGGCGACACGGTGATGACATCATAGCCCAAAGGGTAAGTCGCCGGGAAGTGGCCTCATGGCTGGCGGTGGTGCGCTTCGCTCGGTGGGCAGAGGCGATTGGTTTGAATGACTGCAATGGGTCCGAACTGAGACGATCACTCGATAGGCAGGGTTCGGCCAATAGCTGCCGGTCCCTGTTACGTTTCAATTTGACGTTTGATCGTCACCCGTCTGTTGCCGTTGGCATAAGCGAGCATAATGGCCGCCTGCCATGGGAGGGGAATGAACAATCGTCGCAAGCTGGTTATCGCGCTCGGAGCAGGCGCGCTCGCCTGGAGGGGCGGAGTACACGCACAGGCGCCGGCAAGAGCGCCGCGGATCGGATTTCTCTCGCCGTTCACGCCTGCCGTGGGCACTCCTTGGCAGGAGGCATTCAGACTGGGGCTCCGCGACCTCGGATGGATCGAGGGCAAGAACATCAGCGTCGAGTACCGCTATGCGGAGGGTAGGAGCGATCGCCTTCCTGACCTCGCGGCTGATCTCGTCCGTCTCAAGGTTGACCTCTTCGTCGCTTCCGTTAATACGGATGCTTTGGTTGCTCAAAAAGCTACCAGGACGATCCCGATCGTTATGGCATCTCCAGGTGACCCCGTTGCAACTGGGCTTGTTATGAGCCTGGCGCGGCCCGGCGGCAACATCACGGGGTTGTCCACAATATCCCCGGAGCTGGCTGGAAAACGGCTGGAGCTGCTCAGGGAAATGGTGCCCAAGCTCTCCCGCGTGGCTGTGCTCTGGAATCCACAGGGCGCCTCCTCGACAAACCAATGGAAAGAAATCCAGCTCCCAGCACGGCAGCTGGGAGTCCAGCTTCATTCCCTGGAGGTCCGAATCCCAACGAGTTCGACAAGGCGTTCGAAGACGCAATTAGGGCGCGCGCTGGAGCTCTTGCCATCATGTCAGACCAGGTGTTCGCTGGGAATCTAAAGCGGATAGCGGACCTTGCGGCAAAGAACCGCCTGCCCTCGATCTTTCAACTCTCCGAATTTGCGGACGCTGGCGGCCTTTTGGCCTATGGCCCGGACCGTTCCGACATGTTCCGGCGCGCCGCCACCTACGTGGATAAGATCCTCAAGGGCGCTAAACCAGGCGACCTTCCGGTCGAGCTGCCAACGAAGTTCGAGCTGGTGATCAACCTGAAAAACGCCAAGGCGCTCGGGATCACGATCCCGCAGGCTATCCTTGTACAGGCGGATAGGGTAATCGAATGACCGCTATATCGGGTCGATTGCGCGTGTCCACCAGCGGCAGCTAACTGGCGGATTGGACCGGACGAAGAACCTCATCCGATAAAGTGGACACCTCGACCTAACGGATGAGGAGATCTGTATGGCGGCACCGGTAGGTCCCAAGAAGGTCCATCGCTATACGATTGAGTTCAAGATTCAGGCGGTAAGGCTGGCGAATCATCCGGAAATCCAGACGCAGGACGTGGCGGAGGACCTGGATATTCATCCCTTCATGCTCTCGAAGTGGAAGAAGGACTACCGCGAAGGCGGGCTCAAACTGGTAGTCGAAGACGGCGCCCTGAAGCTGCCAAAGGTTCTTGACACCCGGGCTCGGACGCGGAGAAGCGTGCGCTCAAGCGCCAGGTGAAGCAGCTGGAGGCGAAGGTCGAGGCGCGACGCGAGGTGCGGGCCTTGGAGCGCAAGCTGGCGGCGCTCGAGGTGGAGCATGACCTTTTAAAAAAAGCCATCCGCTTCAATATCGAACGCCGAAGGCGAAGTTCGAGTTCATAGCGGAGCACGAGGGACGCTATGGTGTGGCGTTTCTGTGCCGGCGCTACCAGGTGTCGCGAAGCGGGTTTTATGCCTGGCGGGGGCGGAGAAGGCAGCCAGCGCCGGCGCAACGACGAGGCGTTGGGCGCGCAGATCCTGCGCATCCATCGCGACAGCCGCGGCATCTACGGCTCCCCGCGTGTGCACGAGGCGCTCAGGCGAGAGGGCGTTCGCTGCAGCAACAAGCGGGTGGCGCGTCTGATGCGAGAGTTAAGGCTGCGAGGGCGCGCGAGCACGCTGTATCGATGCTCAAAGGGCGTGCATCAGTTCTTCGAGAAGACGGGCAATCTGCGGCTACAGGAGCCTTTACCCACGCGCACCGACCAGATTTGGGGGGGATCTCACCTACCTACGTCTGGGCAAGCACTGGCGCTACCTCGCCACCGTAATGGACCTGTTCTCGCGGCGCATCATCGGTTGGACGGTGGCCAGAAACCGCACTCAGCAGGTAACGCTACGCGCGCTCAAGCGGGCGATCGCGCTGCGCAACCCTAAACCCGGGTTTCTGTTCCACTCCGATCGGGGCATCGAGTATTCCGCCTATGGCTCCAGGCGTTCTTGCGTACGCGCGGCATCGTGCCTAGCATGAATCGGCCTCGCAACTGCCAGGACAACGCCCACATGGAGAGCTTCTTTCATTCACTGAAGGCTGAACTCACTCACCAGCGTAGTTTCAAGAGCGATGCCCAGCTCACCGCAACACTCGGCGGCTACATCGAGCGCTTCTACAATCTCAAGCGCATCCATTCCAGCTTGGAGTAGCATTTCCCGGTCGAGTTCGAATGCTTGGCCGATGCCTAGCAAAGTGTCCACAGAAACGGATGAAGATCACGAGGCTCTGGCGCTTCCCGCAGCCAAGAGCGGACATTCCCATCGTTCGGAAAAAGGTGCGCGTCTCCGTTACCCTTCGTTGCCGTACTCCCGGCTCTGCGACCGGAGGCCGGCGTCCCGGCTCGACCCGCGGCTGTGCGAACCGTTCGCATTGCGCCGAAGCGACGCCACTCTCGGGCCGAGGTAGCGCCCGAGAAGCCACAGAGCGTGGCAAGACACCGGGCGATTGACCGCCAAACAAGCCGCCAATACAGTGGCGGTTAGCGAAAAAGGTGGTTAAAAATCCTATGCGCCTCATCGTTGCCGAAGTGTTCCTGTCGCAGCTGAGCCAGTTGACCGCGTCGCCCCTGAGCGCGCCCGGCACCATCGACATCCAGGCCAGGATCACGGACCTGACCAGCGACCTCACGAGGCTGCCGGAGAGCGGGCCCATCGCCGGGGCGCTGCTGGGCGCCTCGTGCGCGGCGCGGTTAAGCGGAGGCGCGATCAGCAGCCTAGTCGTGGCGGGCGGGAGGGATTGCCTCCCCGACCCGGCGGACGCTGCCGAGCCCGCTGATCCCCGATGGCGGCCTCGCGCGACCGCCGCTAGCCCACGTATCGCGTTCTCTGACGGCGAAGCGGAAGAGGTTTTCGCTCCTCGCTGCGGATCGTCCGTGCTCAGGGATTCCGTCCGCTCTGACCGGCGGCACGCGCAAGGCCCGCTGGTGCCGCGCCGCCGTGCTGGCGTACAGGTCTCGCGCCCTCCCTGTCAAGCGCCCAGGTCCCGTTCTTCGGCGATCCGACGGGGCGATCGGGCGAGCAACCGTAGATCCAGCGCGAGGAGCTGCGCCCGCCGTCCGCGCCCGTGCCCGCACTGCCCAAGCTCGCCCCACCGTTGCCGGGCGACTTCGAGCTGGTTCCCAGCGTGCAGGTGTTCGTGCGCGAAATTCGCATCGGGGGCGTGACCGTTTTTGCGCGTGAGGAGATCGAGGCGGTTACGCGACCCTACCTGAATCGCACCGTCACGCACGAGGACCTGGAGGCGCTGCGGCTCGCTCTCACCGGCTCTACGTCGACAGGGGCTACGTCAACTCGGGGGCGATCCTGCCCGACCAGCGAGTGACCGAGGGGGTGGTGACCTACCAGATCGTCGAAGGGGCGCTGACCGAAATCGAGCTGGAGGGGAATCAGTGGTTCAAGGCCGAGTATTTGCGCCGCCGCCTGGCGCTCGGAGCCGGTCCTCCGCTCAACGTGAACGAGCTGCAGGAGCGGTTGCAGCTCCTGCTGGAGGACCAGCGTATCCGGCGCCTATCCGCCGAGATCAAGCCAGGCGTGCAGCCGGGCGAAGCTGCCCTCAAGGTGCAGGTGGAGGAGCGCAGTCCTTACCGGTGTCGCATTCGAGCTCAACAACTACCAGTCGCCCAGCGTCGGCGCGGAGCGCGGCATCGTCACCGCGGAGCACCAGAACCTCACGGGAAACGGCGACATCCTGAGGCTGCGGTACAGGCAGGTCGCGCGGGCTCGACCCGCTGCTCGACTTCAAGTACACCTTGCCGGTGAACGCCCACGATACGATGGTGGTCCTGCAGTACCGCAAGAACCCTACATCGTGGTGCAGGAGCCATTCGACCGTCTGGACGTGAGGAGCGAATCGGAC
>CAWDIV010000027.1:0-12684 GCA_963802355.1 uncultured beta proteobacterium
CACAAAGGATACAAAAGACACAAAGGTATCACTTAATAGAACCGTTTCAATATTTTTCTTCTTTGTGCCCTTCGCGGTTAAAGGTTCTTCTTATTTTTCGATGAGCTTCAGGGCCTTCTGCAGGCTGCGCCGCATCCGGTTGAACGACGTGCCGGGCGGCCACCTCGTCGCTGCCCTTGCCGAACTCGGGGACCTTCAAGTTGCCCTGCTGATCTTGTCGGCCGCGGCCGACATGCGCCGGATCGGGCGCACGATCATCGCCGACAGCATGACGTTGAGCACGATGAAGGTGACCACGAAGATCGCCGCAAGCGAGCCCATGAACGTGACGAAGGCGTCGTTGGCGTTCTTGATCGGCAGGGCCATCGGCACGCTGACCACCTGGGCGCCGACGATCTCCTGGTGCTTCCAGCCGAAGCCGTTGCTCTCGCCGTAGAGCTTGATCATCGAGGCGGGCGCGGCCGCACGCTGTGGCATGCGAGGCAGGCCGCGTCCTTGATCTGGATCGGGCGTGCGATATAGAGCATGCGCCCGACGGGCGTGTCGCGTCGCCGCTGATCTCGGCGGTGGCGCCGGTGTTGCGGAAGTTGTTGACGATGTCGTTCTCCCACTCCACCGCCTTGTTGCGCGGGTTGGTGGGGTTCAGCAGCGCCTCCTTGTACGGAAGTCGGGATACTTCTTGCGCAGCGTGTTGAAGGTCTCGCTCGCCGCGTACGCCGGGACCGACTGCGGCAGGAACTTCTCCGCGAGCTGGTACTCGATCAGCGGGCTACCTGCGAGACGGTGTAGCCGCGCACCGCGAGCGCGGCCTCCATCATGATCCGGCGTTGCGCACACCTCCTCCTGCGCGTTGTTCTGCAGCAGCTGGTGCGAGAGGTAGGCGGATACCGCCATGCCCGCCGCAAACACCAGCGCGAGCACGATGTTGAACTTCAATCGCAGACCCATGGTCGCCCTCTCCTATTGAAACAGGTTTTCCAACCGGTTACCGGTCAGTCGTCACCGGTTTAGCCGGTGATTCGCGCCGCCAATAACCCTGCAGCTCCTCGGTCGTAACGCGCCCGTTTCGATCGGCGTCGATTTCCGAGAATTTCTCCCTGAGATGCGGAAGGTTCCGCGCGATCTCTTCGCGGCTGAGGCCGGTGCTCGGGGCGTCGACCGCCTGCGGCGGCGCGGCGCGGGGCAGCAACGGACGACCAACGGACCTGACCGTTGGCTGGAGAGCTGCGCGCCCATGCTCGCGTTCTTTCACAATATCGGCTCCTTCGACGAACAAGAAAAAAATCACCATGCCCAGCGCTATCCACACGTATTTCCGCGTCGCTTAGGGGTTCCGCACCGGATTCCACTTTTGCGCCTGCGGCGCGAGGCGAGGCCTCACGCAACAGAGCGCGGCGCCACTCGCCTACGTTGCGGGGCCGCCGGTCCTCCTCCACCATCAGCGCCCACTGGATCGCCTCGATGAACGGCCCGCTGTACCAAACGCGCGCGGCGTTGAGCGTCTTTTCGACATGGTCCATCCGAGTCCGGCTCATCGCATCCGGCAGGATGCTCGCCGGTCACCGCGAAGAAGAGCACGGCGCCGAGCGAGTAGATATCCGACCAAGGTCCCTGCCGGCCACTGCGTATGTATTGCTCCAGCGGCGCGTATCCCGGTGTGAGAACGGACATGATGTCCTGTATGGCGTCGCGGCTGGCGAGCCGAGAGGCCCCGAAATCGAGCAGTAACGGGCGAACCATCGTCCCTCAAAAAGACGTTGCCGGGCTTGATGTCACGGTGCAGAACGCCGGCTCGGTGGACCGCCTCCAGACCGTCGAGCAATGGTCGCAATATTGCCTTGAGCGTCGCTTCGTCGGGTTGGGGTGTGCGCGCAAACTGGTACGCAAGCGATTCCCTATCTCGTACTCTCTGAGCATATACGCCGTGCCGTTCGCCTCGAAATGGCGGTCGACCCGCATGATGTTCGGATGCACGAACCGGGCAAGCGTCCGGGCTTCGACCACGAATTGCGCCAGTCCCTTCTGAAAGTTCGCTTCGCTGTCTTCGCTCACCGGCGTTACGACGCCGTCCGGCGCGCGCCGCGCCAGATCGGACGGAAAATACTCCTTGAATACGATGTCCTTCTGCAGGACGGAGTCGTGTGCGAGATAGGTGATTCCGAAGCGGCCCGCACTCAGCACGGACTTGACCCGGTACTCGAGCAGCACGCTTCCGGCAGGCAGTGCGTTCGGGTTGTCCAGCTCGGCCATGATTCAGTGTATACAAATCCGTGATTGAGTGATTAGGGAACCGAATCACCCGGTTTCTGCACGCGCTGCTGCGCCTGCCAGCGGCGCAGCTGTATAAATTCTTGCAGCGAAATTCGCCCGTCACCATCAACGTCAACCCGCTGGAATTCCTTGGAGATTAATGGGAAACGGCGCGCTTCACCCTGGGATAGGTAGCCATCGCCATCGGAATCCGCGCCACGGAACTCCTGCGCCGCTTGCCGCCGCAGCGGGTCGTCGGCACTTTCCTCCCCCGGCCGGTCCCCGCGTTCGCGCGACGGTCGTTCCGGAACGGCTGCAGCGACCTGCGGCTGCTGTCCCGGTGGAACGCCCGGCTTGGGCCTGAGCTTGGGCTTTTCGAGCGCCCGTTCCGCCGCCCTTGTCGCCGGCGCCAGGATCGTCTTGTCGTGCTGGCGCTGATTGTTCCACGTCACCACCAATGCCACTGCTGCGAGCAGGGCAAGGCCCACACCAGCCCAGGTCCAGTAAGACCGATCCGGCCCACGCGGTGACGACACGCGGCGGCGCGGCGCCGGCGGTAACTCTTCCACTGGCGGCGCTGCCTCCGGCTGCGACGGGTAAACCGTAGCGGTGTCCGGCCTCACCGTGGTAGCGAGACCCGCCGCTGCGGGGAGAGCGGGTATCCGCGTTTCGCCGAGCAGGGCGCGGCGCCACTCGCGCACGCTTCGGGGACGCTGATTCTCGTCGAGCGCGAGCGCCCACGCTGCCGCATCGAGAAACGCGTCGCTCACCTCGCCGCGCACGGCAGCGAGCTTCTCTGGGAGGACATCGCTGCGCAAGCGGCTTACCGCATCCGGCGGGTTCTCGTTAACGATGGCCCGGTACAGTACCCCGGCAAGCGCATACATATCGGACCAGGGTCCTGGTGGCCATCGCCTGAATACTGCTCGAGTGGGGCGTAGCCCGGCGTCAAGATCGAGGTCAGGCTCTTCGTCGCACCGCCGATGGCCTGGCGCGCGGCGCCGAAGTCGAGCAGCACCGGCATGCCGTTCTCGCGGATGAACACGTTGGAAGGCTTGATATCGCGGTGCAGAAACCCCGTCTCGTGGACGGCCTCCAGCCCGTCGAGCAGCGGCATGAGCATCGCTCTCAACTGCGACTCCTGCGGCCGGGGCGCGCGCTTCAAGAGCTGCCACAGCGATTCCCCTTTCTCGTAGTCCATCACCATGTAACCGGTGCCGTTGGCCTCGAAGTAACGGTTGACCCTCACTATGTTGGGATGACTGAAGCGGGCGAGCGTGCGCGCCTCCAGGATAAAGCGGTCCAGAGCCCACTGATAGTTGTAGCCGTGCTCGGTGGTGACGGGCACGACGCTCCCGTCGAGTGCACGCACCGCCAGTTCGGTCGGCAGGTATTCCTTGATCGCGACGTGCTTTTCGAGATGGGTATCCCAAGCAAGATACGTCATGCCGAAAGCGCCCGCGCCGAGCACCGACTCGAGGCGATATTCGAGCAGCCTCGACGCGAGGGGCAGCGCGTTGCGATAGATGGTATCTTCCGGCATCCGGAAAAGTATGGTAAATGACAAATGTCCGGACGAATAGCGCAGGCGCTTGCCGCCTTGGCGGGCCGGGCGCCCCGCTCACCATGTCACGACCCGCCACACGAATACTGTCGTCACTTGCCGTCATCGCGGCGCTCGTCGCCGCGTGCAGCGATCCCGGGTGGCAGGAGCTCAATATTCCCGACGGGGGATTTCGCATCATGGGTCAGGGCCCTCCGCTCGTCGAGAAGCACGAGCTCGCGACGCCGGTCGGAAAAATCATTGCGCACTGGTACTCGATCGGCACCCGGGATGCCGCGTACGGCGTCGGCTATGCGGACTGGCCCGAGCAGGTGATTCGTGCGACGGAACCGCGGCAGATTTTCAGCATCCTGCGCGAAGGCTGGATCAAGCGCATAGATGGCAAGCTGCAGGGAGACGGCACGGATATAAAGCTGGAAAACAAGTACCCCGGCATGGAGTTTATCGCCTGGGGGAAGCTCAAGGATCGCGACGCCTACGTGAGGGGCAGGTTCTATCTCGTCGACAACCGTCTCTATCAGGTCGTCGTGTTCGGCAACAAGAGCGCGATGCCCGCTTCCGACATCAATCGGTTCCTGAACTCGTTCAAGCTGGCGCCCCGCCGCGAAACGCAGGAGATCACTATCGGCCCTCCGAAGGACGAGAAGACGCAGTGACGGGAAACGAGTGTCGAGGGTCGAGGGTCGAGGGTCGGGTGCCGGGTGTCGAGTGTCGGGTGCCTAGGGGAAGAGCGTTGGTATCTCGTCTTTCTTCACTCGACACTCATTCCTCGACACTCCCCCTCGTTCCTCATCCCTCGCCTTTAGCTGCCTGCTCCATCGCATCCAGCAACACGTCCGCGTCCTGCGCGCCGGATACCCCTACTTTGCGGTTGAAAATGAAGAACGGCACTCCGCCGATGCCGGCGGTGCGCGCTTCCGCGTCAGCCTGCTCGACCAAATCGCGGTCGGCGTCGCTCGCCAGATAGGCCGCCACCTCGCCGCGGTCGAGTCCGGCACGCGCCGCCACGTCGGCCAGGGCGTCCCTGTCGGTCAGGTTCGTGCCCTCGAGGAAATGCGCGCGGAACAACTCCTCGGCCAGCGCGTCTTGTTTCCCCCCGCGCTCGGCGTAATGCATCAGCCGGTGCGAGTTGAGCGTATTGGGCTGGACCAGCATCTTCTCGTAGGCGAACGGGATGCCAACCTGAGCGCCGGCGGCGGTGACGCGAGTGTTGACGCCCTTGCCGCGCGTACCGAACTTGCGCGCGACGTAGTCCTCGCGAGGTATGCCGTTCTCCGGCAGGTCGGGGTTCAACTGAAAGGGCAGCCAGCGCACCGCCGGCTCGGGTCCATCGGGATGGCGTTCGCGGTAACGCTCAAGCGCCCGCTCGAGCTTGCGCTTCCCGATGAAGCACCAGGGTCAAACCACGTCGGAAACGATATCGATTTGCAGTGTTTTTTCGCTCATTCCGCTCTCCATTCTGGAAGAAGTGATTCGTAACTCTTGACTCGTGACTCGAACATTTGCGTCCGCGTCCTGCCATCTGGAAATCAATTCACGAGTCACCAGTCACGAGTCACTTTTCCAATTCTTGAACTGCTCCCGCAGTTTAGCCTTCAACATCTTACCCGTCGAGGTGCGCGGGATCTCCTGCGCGAAAACAAATCCGTCGGGAAGCCAGATCTTCGCGAATTTCGGCGCGAGGTAGGCGCGCAGCTCGCCTTCGGTAGCCGACTGGCCCGCTTTGAGCACCACCACCGCCAGCGGCCGCTCGCCCCATTTCTCGTCCGGCACCCCGATCACCGCCGCTTCCGCGACCTTGGGATTCCCGACGAGCGCGTTCTCGAGATCGACCGAGCTGATCCACTCGCCGCCCGACTTCACGAGGTCCTTGATGCGATCGGTGATCTTGACGTAGCCGTGGGCGTCCAGCGTAACGACGTCGCCGGTGCGAAACCAGCCGTCGTCGCTCCACTTGTCGGTCTCTTCAGGCAGGTCGTGATAGCCCGCCGCGATCCAGGGGCCCCGCACTTCCAGCTCGCCCATCGCCTCGCCATTCCAGGGCGCCTCTCCCTCCGGAGTCATGGCGCGCACTTCCACAAACGGCAGCGGAACGCCCTGCTTCGCCCGCACCGCGTAACGCTGGTCGCCGTCCACGCCTACGAGCTCGCGCTTCAGGTAGTTCACGGCCCCGATCGGCGCCGTTTCCGTCATGCCCCAGCCGTGCATCACCGTCAACCCGAAGCGGTCGAAGGCGCGGATCATCGACTCGGGCACCGCGGCGCCGCCTACTACCATGCGCAAACCGGCGGAAAACCTCCAGCGCGACGGCTCATGCTCCAACGCCTGCAGTATTCCCATCCAGATGGTAGGAACGCCCGCCGACAGCGTCACCTGCTCGGATTGATAGAGATCCAGAAGGCTCACCGCGTCGAGGTGCGGACCGGGAAAAGCGAGCTTGGCGCCGGTCATCACGGCGCTGAACGGGATGCCCCACGCATTGACGTGGAACATCGGCACTACAGGGCATACCGTGTCGGCGTTGCTCAAGCTCATCACATCGGGTAGCGAGGACGCGAGCGAGTGCAGAACCAACGCGCGATGGCTGTACACGACACCCTTGGGCCGCCCCGTCGTGCCCGAGGTGTAGCACATTCCCGCGGGGGCCTCTTCCCTCAGCACCGGCCACTTCACCGCTCTGCCCTTCTCGATCAGTTTCTCGTAGTCATCGTACCCGGCGGGAATAACCGTGCCGCTCAGCGGCACGACAATAATTTTTTCAAATTTCGTCTGGTCACGAAATTTCTCGTAAAGCGGCAGCAGCACGTCATCCACGATCAGGAAGCGGTCGCCGGCATGATTGGCGATATAGGCGATGTCGTCGGGATGCAGCCGGAGATTCAGCGTGTGCACGACACCACCCGCGCACGGGATCGCGAAATACGCTTCGAGGTGCGCGTAGTGGTTCCACATGAGTGTCGCCACGCGATCGCCGCGTCTGAGGCCCATGCGTCGCAAAGCACCTCCCAGCGCCCGCGCTCGCCGGTAGAAGTCCGCATAGCGATAGCGGTGGAGTTGCTTGTCCGGCAGCCGCGAGACTATCTCCGTTTCCGGAAAAATCTTCCCCGCGCGCTCCAAGATATGCGTGAGCGTAAGGGGAAAGTGCATCGTAGTGGCTTGCATACGCCCATTCTAACCACCGATGGCCGCCGATGGCCGCCGATTCAATCAACAAAAAGCGCGCGCAAGCACACGGAGGCAGAGATCTGCCCGCAGACACTTCATCCCTCATCCCTCATCCCTCCCTCGGTTATGATCCGGAGGAACGACGCATCGTAACGGAGAAACCGAATGGATCTGGGCATCAAGGGCAGGCTGGCTCTGGTGACGGGCTCGACGCAAGGCATCGGGCGCGCCATCGCGGAGGCGCTGCTCGCGGAGGGCGCGCGAGTGATCGTCAATGGAAGGCGTGAGCCGGCTCTCGACGAGACCGTGGCAGCATTGTCGCGGCGGGGCGAAGCTCACGGCGTTGCAGCGGACCTCGCGACAGCAGAGGGCGCCCAAAAAATCCTGGCCGCAGCGGCCGGGATCGGGGCCGTTGACATCCTCGTCAACAACGTGGGGTTCTTCGAGGTGAAGCAGTTTACCGAAATCTCCGACCGGGACTGGCTAGACATGTTCGAGCTGAACGTGATGAGCGGCGTGCGTTTGGCCCGGGCGCTCTTGCCCGGCATGCTGGAGCGGGATTGGGGCCGAATCGTGTTCATCGCGAGCGACCAGAGCGCCAAGCCCAATCCCGGCATGGCCCACTACGCGATGTCGAAAGCGGCGCAGGTGTCGATAGCGCGCAGCCTCGCCGAGCTCACGAAGGGCACTCGTGTCACCGTCAACAGCGCGCTGGTCGCGCCCACCTGGTCGGAAGGCGTCGAGGTATTCCTGCGCAAGATCGCCCCGGACGCCGGCAAGACCGTGGATGAAATGCGGACCGCCTACTTCGAGACTACCGGCGTGTCCTCGCTGCTTCAGCGCTGGGCGGAACCGCAGGAGATCGCCGCCCAGATCGCGTTCCTCTGCTCCGAGCGTGCGTCAGCCATCAATGGCGCGGCACAGCGGGTGGATGGGGGAATCATCCGCTCGCTGTTCTAGCGAGCGGTGTTGAGTGGTGGGTGATGGGTGGCGGCTGACGATTGATCGGTGATGGAGGGCCGCAGCCTTTCACCGCACAGACACGGAGGGAAGCAAGAGTAGTTCTCGCAGCGAGCGGCGCCTGCGTTAGACGCAGACCGATCGGTTGCGGCCCAGATGCTTCGCCCGGTAGAGCGCCTAGAATTGTGTGCTTCCCTTGCTCTACTCCACGGGCGCACGCGGCGCGACGGTGACCCCGCGAACCCCGTGCGTCTCGATGAGCCGCGTAAACAGGCCGGATCTTTTCGCGTTCTCGACGAACTCGCGTAGAAAGCTTGCGCCGGCATCCCGGTTCTTCGGGCTGGCGATTGTCTGCCGGGTCGCCATGAAGCAGCCATCGAGCACGCGGGATCCCGGGAGCATTCCTGCATCCAGCAGGAGGCGCGGCCTGAGTCCGACGAGGGCGTCCAGTTCGCTCGCGACGAACAGCTCGAACGCCGCATGGGTGCTCGATGCGCTCATGAGGCGAGCATGCTTCAGATTCCGGCTCAGGTAGAACTCGTAGGCGCTCTTCGCCGCAATGGCGATGCGGACTCCCGGGCGATCCACGTCGCCAGCAGTGCGCAACGGTGATCCAGCACGCACGAGATAGGTGGCTTCGATCTCCAGGTAGGCAGGGCTGAAGTTGACGTCGCTTGCGCGCGCCGGCTCGACCGTAAGAAACGCGACATCCAGGATCCCGGACTTCAACCCTTCGACCATCCCGCCGGCGGCTTCATGGCCGGCCAGCTCCGCAGGAACGCCCAGCCGCCGGGCCAGCTCGCGCGCGAGATCGACGTGCACCCCGCGCAGCTCCCCGCTGGCCGGATCCTTTGCCGCGAGGATCACGTTTCCATAGTTGATGCCCGCGCGCAGCCTGCCCATAGGCGCTAGCTCCATGCAGCCATCCGAGGCTGGTCGCGACTTCATGAGGCGGGTTGGAGATCAGACTCCATTTTCGACCTGGGTTTCGCGACTTTTTGGGTCTCTTCGATTCTCTTCTCCATCTCGCGATATACCAGTTTGGATCCGCGGGAACGTTTATCGATTTCAACAGCGTAGCCGCGGCTCAGTCGCGGTAGGACGGATCAATCGAGTCCAGCCGCTTCATCAGAGCTGGCCAGTCGAGCTGCCCTAGCCGCCGCCCGCTGCGGTAATACTGCCGGGCGGTCTTCTCGCACACTTCTGGCGGCGGCACGCGATACGGCTGACCGGAAGCGAGCACCATCATCTGCGTTTCGCACGACCGTACGAGGTGATACATGAGATGGAACGCCTCGCCCACGTCCGCGCCTGCGGTCAGCAGACCGTGGTTACGCAGTATCAGGCATTGATGCGCGCCAAGGTCCGCGACAATCCGCTCCCGCTCGTCCACGTCCCGTGCGATGCCCTCGAAGTCGTGATAGCCGATCCGATTGTAGAACCGCATGGCGGCCTGGTTGAGCGGCAGCAGCCCGCAATCGAGCGCCGAAACCGCCTGGCCTGGAACCGTATGAGTATGCAGCACGCAGTGCAGGTCTCGGCGCGCCATGTGGATCGCGCTGTGAATGACGAAACCGGCCTGGTTTACCTCGTAGAGAGACTCCTCGAGGATCTTCCCGTCCACGTCGATCTTGACCAGACTCGACGCGGTTATCTGCTCGGTACAGGAATCCGTACGGATTGATGAGGAACTGATCTTCCGTGCCCGGAACGCGCAGCGAAATGTGATTGTTGACCAAATTCGTCCAGCCATGGAGTGCGACCAGCCGGTAGGCGGCAGCGAGCTCGACGCGGGCCTGCCACTCCTGATCGCCTACCCGCCGGCGGATAGACGGCGTCTCGAGTGCCTTAACGGCGGTCATATCGTCCTCCAGTCATGCATTTGAGAAGAAAGGCGACCATTATTCGTCACCCGTATCTCGTCACCCTCATCGATTTGTCACCCGCCCCGTCCCAGCAGGCGCGAGTCGGCAGGGTCGATCGCCGTCAGCAGGCTGATTCCGTGCGCTGAGAACCGCCGCGCGGCCGCCAGCGCCCGGCGGTCCTTCTCGTGCTCCAGCGACCATTGCGCGTGCCGCGCCAGCAGCGCGAGCTCTACGGTCCGGCCGACCGTCATCGCGAGCCGTCGCGCCCCGGCCTCCGTCTCCGCCGTTCCGGTCTTCACCGACTGTATGAGCCATGCTTCCGCCTGTTCGAGCGTCTTTTCGATCCGCGCGGAAATCTTCACGAGATCGGCCTCGCGCACGCCCTGAAGCATGAACCCGATCTCGCGCTTCAGCACCGCGAGTCCGCCCACCGCGTCAAGCGCGCGCAGCGTATCCAGCGCAAGCACGTTGGTCGTGCCCTCCCAGATCGGCAGGACTTGAGCGTCGCGCAACAGCACAGGCAGTCCCGTGTCCTCGACGTAGCCCGCGCCGCCGAAGGCTTCGATCGCTTCGGAGAGCACCTGGACCGCCTGCTTGCCGGTGAGGAGCTTCGCGACCGGCGTCAGCAGCCGCAGGAGCTGCTCGTGCTGCTCGCTCGCCTGCCCCGCCTCGCTCCGGCCGAGCAGCTCCACGATGAAAACGTCAAATGAAACGCGCCGAGGGATTCAGCCTGCATGCCCGCGAGCGTGTCGAGATGCAGCGGCTTGTCGGCGAGCGGCGCGCCGAAAGCGATGCGCTTTCCGGCGAAGGCGCGCGCCAGGGCGAGTCCGCGCTGCATCAGTGCGCAGGCGCTCACGCTGTTCCAGGTGCGCGTGACGTTCAGCATCGGGGCGATGTGCTTCACACCGTCGCTCGTCCCGGCGACCAACTCCGCGGGCGTGCCGTCGAGCGTGAGTTCCGCGGTCGGAACTTTGCGCGTCCCGAGTTTGTCCTTGAGGCGATTCACCAGGATGCGATTGGGACGTCCCTGCGCGTCGCGCGTTTCGACGAAAAAGAGGGCGAGCCCTTTCCCGCCGGGCGGATTGCCTTCCGGCCGCGCCAGCGTGAGCGCCATCTGGGAGGTAATCGCCGACGTGAACCACTTGCGGCCGTAGAGTCGCCAGCCGCCGTTTTCCCGGCGCGCGGCGGTTTCGGTCAAACCCACGTCGGACCCGCCGGTTGCCTCGGTCATCCACTGCCCGCTTGTCCAGGACTCGCGCGGATCGCGGCTCATGAGCCGCGGCAGGACCCGGGCTATCAGCGGCTTGTTCGAGGAATAGCTGATCGCCCGCGCCGCGCCGTCCGTCATCGCGAGCGGGCAGCTGTACAAATCGGTCGAGGGCATGAAGAGGTACACCAGCGCAAACTGGTGCACGCGTGAAAAAGCGCCGTGCTTGCGCTCGTAGGCCGTCGCGACGAGACCTTGCTCCGCGGCGAGACGCTCGGCCCGTTTCCAGAGCGCGGTCACCTCGATACGGTCGATGCGGTTGCCCCAAGCGTCCCACTGGGTGAGCACGGGCTCGTTTTCGCGGTCGGCGAGCTGCAGGCGGTAGAGCTCCCCGCCGGCGCGCTCGCCCATGTGCCGCAGCCCGACCTCGATTTCCGCAAGCACGTCTGCCGGCAGAGTGCGTGCGAGATAGGAGCGCAGCGCAGGATCGTCCTCGTACTGGTTGCCAAGCTCGAGCGGCGGCTGGACGAACGGCATGCAACAACTTTACCGCCAAGACGCCAAGCACGCCAAGAGAAAACGGGAATGAAACCGCAGATCAATCCAGACTGGTGCGAACGGTGTTTTCAGGTTTTCGTCCCTCATCCCTCCGCCCTCTCCCTCATCCCTCATCCCTCATCCCTGTCAGCCAAACACTTCCCAGCGTCCCTGGTTCCACAGGAATACTTTTCTGGAAAGAGCGTTCTTTCCTGCGGTCTCGTACACATCGGCGGCCACGCCTTTCAATACATCGACGTTGCGGGTGACCGCTCGGTTCGAGAATACCAAGGCGTCGCGCGCCGGAACCGCTGCAATGATTTCGCTCCCTGCGCGCTGCCGCTCCTGCTCCCAGAATCTCGACTCCAGCATGAGAGAAGGCTCGAGCTCCCCCGCGCCGATGACCGAGGCAAGATGCGGTTGCAAACGCTCGACCTTGAAGTTGGGGTAAAGACGGCGGAAGTTGGCGATCGATAGCGGCAGCAGTTCTTCGCGCTTGAGCTTCAGCCGCTTCAAGTCGCTGGCGCTTACACTCGACAGGCGTTTAGGATCGTCGAAGGAGTACCGCAACTGGAGGTCGCCGACGAAATAATCGATGAGCGGCAAATGCTCCGGCTGCACCTTGACCCCCGGGATCTCGACTTCGGGGACCGGTTTGATTTGCTGAATATCCGGCAGTGGCCCGGATCGCCCCGGGCGAACGCACGAACCGCCGCGACGATCTTGTCCCGGGTACGGTCGGCGTCGCGAAACCGGGGGCTCTGCGCAACGGCCGTCGCACGGTGCAACCCGGTCCCACCGCGATAGCGCCTCCGACGAGCTTCAGTATCCTGCGACGCGTAGCTATCATCTCAAGTCATCGTTTTGCCGGCAATGAGGACCGCACCAGACGCCATTATCCTTTGCTTTGTCCGTGTCTGTGAAGGAACACCCGTATTGACAGACTCGGGCGTTGACGCAACGCAATAGACCGGCTTACCGTGATAAATCGAATTTCGTCGATCTATGTCGCGACGCACTGCGAACAAACGGGTGTTATTGTTTCCGGATTAAGTGACAAGTGAGGAGCCTTGGCTTCGAGGACGAGTACGCGTTCACCCACTCGTAGCCATCGCGAGCGACGGAGAAAGGAGTCC
>CAWDIV010000028.1:0-548923 GCA_963802355.1 uncultured beta proteobacterium
GGCGCGGCTCAGCGTTAGTCCGACACTTGTTTGACGTTGACGTGACCAGGGCTCAGCGATAATCCGACACTCATGGTTCACCTTTGAAGGGTTTACGGGACGGTGGTAGTCGATGGTAGCAAGCAACGTCTGTTCGGTGGGAGCACGGCGTCTCAGGGCAAAGCAGCGGATGCAATGTTGATCGAAGTCGACCTCACAGCGCACCAGACGATGAGGCCATTCAGGGCTTACTGCAAAGCGTTGCCCGAGCAGATGTGCACGTTGCCATTCTCGGTGGTTCGGCGAATGAAGATCATCTGGCCGCGCAGGGGGTCCGCAGGTCGAACTCAAAGTGCTTGGGCATGGGCCGACGCGGAGCGCGATCCACGGGCGCCGAGCGGCTACGAGCACGGTGGGCGGCGATGTAGGCGTCCGGAACGCGCTTGCAGCTCGGCCGTGCTGACCGACGTGGTGACGCTGCCAGACCTTGGCCTGCCACAAACCATTGAAGCTCTCGATGGGGTTTTGCATGCCGTGTTCCAACGGCGGCACGAACACCGGAATGACCCCCAGCGCCAGACACAGGCGGCTGATGCGCCCCACTGTGTCGGGATACTGATGTGCGCCCTGGAACACCGTGTCGTTGTCGAACTGGGCATAGGCCGGCAATCCGTCGCGCCGCCAGCGTCCCTGCAGACAGGGGACGCTCTCGCTGGCACTAAGTTCGAGCAGCACCCAAGCATCGGTGAGCGCCCCGTGCAGGCTCTTGCCGGTAAGCACGCACACCAGCGGCCCGCCGGCGATCTTCAAGTCCTCGATAAAGTCGAAGCAGTCGACCTCCGCCCGGTCTGCCGCTACCTCAGGCAAATACCAGCCCTTCGGTGGCGCCGGACGACGCACGCGCCCATGCGCATCGGTCGCCCCGTGGCGTTTGAGCACACGGTTGATCGTGGCTCGCGATACCGGAGAACCGTGCTCCTGCAGCGCCCGCTCGATAGCATCCGCCCCATACTCGCCCAGCACGCTGTGCTCACGCAGATAGGCTCGCGTCTGCAGAATGTGCCGCTCCAGGCTGTTTCGGTGCGATTCCAGGCGCGACCGCGCTTATGATCGGTAAACGAGAACCGATCCAGCCGTTGGCCAGCACTGCGCTCTACCCAGAACGACACCGTCCTCACGTGAACTCCGAACTCTCTGGCTACCGCTCGCAACGCGTGTCCGGAGCGCACTCGCTCGAACCATCTCTCGACGCTTGCGTTCAATGAAGCTTTTTTAGCCATGGCTCACTCATCCCAAAACCTTTTACCCTATCGCAGGTGTCGGACGAACGCTGAGCCTCAGGTGTCGGATGAACGCTGAGCCTCCGCCGGTGATGGGTGATGAGTGATGGGAGCGCATGACGTGTAGTAGTCGCGACTTGATCTGACTGCGAGTGACTGGTTTCGCCTACCGCGACCGACCGCTTTCAGCAGCGGCGTAGGCCCGGTATCGACCGAGGCTGTGTGAAAACTCGGAAATTGAAGGTCCGAGAAAATTATCGAGCTTATTAGACGCGCTAGGATCGACGATCGGCACTCGGGCAATGGTCTGACGACCCTCAAAATTAGCGTCAAAATCCGTTTTCACACAGCCTCGACCCCTTGCTGCCGTTAAGCTTCCCGCTGCCAACGGCAGCAATGCCGCGTTTGCGGTCATTGCGGCAGCGCCCGCCAACTGGCGCTATCGGCCAGGTGGAGACATTGACGGTGGTGCAAGACGGCCCTTTCGAGCGGCAGGTTAAGATGCCATAGCGGCTATTCGCCGCGGTGTGGCGCCGAGATGCGCATCATCGCCTTCCTCACCGAGGCGCCGAGTGTGCGCCAAATCCTCGCGCGCCTGGGCGAACCGACACCGGGATTACGAATTCGATCAGCGCATCGCGTGGTAAGGACAGCTTGACGAGGATCCGATCTCGCTCGTCGGGGACCGCTCGTGCCTGGGGCCCTCAGGCCGACCTTCTGCGGCCGGTCGTGTGACCCCAGGCAGGGCGCGGATGGCGATTCTTGCCATTTCTCAGGGCCGCTCAACACGAAATCCTCAATTGACCAACGGCTGACGGCGAAGAGATAATTCCTGAAGTGCCGTTGGAATTCCTGTCCTTCGCGGATATTTGCACGAGTCAGGAGGAACGCAGATGAACACGATTACGGTGAAGGACGGCACGACGATCTACTACAAGGACTGGGGCCCCAAGAACGCGCAGCCCATCGTCTTCCATCATGGCTGGCCACTGAGCGCCGACGACTGGGACGCCCAGATGCTCTACTTCGTGGAGAAGGGGTATCGCGTCATTGCTCATGACCGGCGGGGCCATGGCAGGTCGAGCCAGGTCAGTGATGGGCACGACATGGACCACTACGCCGCGGACGCCGCCGCGGTCGTCGCGCATCTCGATCTGCACAACGCCATCCACATTGGCCATTCGACCGGCGGCGGAGAAGCGACGCACTATGTCGCGCGCCATGGCAAGGGCCGAGTGGCGAAGCTGGTGCTCATCGGTGCCGTGCCGCCGATCATGGTGAAGACGCCAGCCAATCCGGGCGGCTTGCCGATCGAGGTATTTGACGGCCTCCGGCAACAGCTCGCCGCCAACCGCGCGCAGTTCTATCGAGATTTCGCGAGCGGGCCATTCTACAGCTACAACCGGCCGGGCGCGAAGATGTCCCAGGCCGTGATCGAGAACTGGTGGCGCCAGGGCATGATGGGCGGCGCGAAAGCGCATTACGACGGCATCAGGGCCTTCTCGGAGACCGACTTCACCGAGGATCTGAAGGTCATCGACGTGCCGACGCTCGTCATGCATGGCGACGACGACCAGATCGTCCCGATCGCCGACTCAGCGCTGCTCTCCGCAAAGCTCCTCAGGAAGGGCACCCTGAAGGTCTACGAGAAGTTCCCGCACGGCATGTGCACGACGCATGCCGACGTGGTCAACGCCGACCTTCTCGCCTTCATCAAGAGGTAGTGATCGACCCTCGCCAATTCGCCCTCATTTGAAGACAGGGCGGTGTTGGAATTCTTCGAGACCTCTAAGGCGGTCAACAGGAGATAAACATGAGCTTGGACATTGCCTCACACCCCGGTAGAACGGGGACCGACGAGTTGGTTCCGTCGCGCTACGCGCTGCGGGTCGGCGAGATTGACGTGCTGGTGATCAGCGATGGGGTGTTTCCGCTGGCAGCCGCGACGTTGGCCACCAATGCCGACCCGGCCGATCTGGCGGCCTGGCTGGACGACAGGCTCCAGCCGCCCGACATGTACAAGTGGCCGCTGAACGTGGTCGTGGTGCGTAGCGGCGGCCGGACCGTACTCATCGACTCTGGGGCAGGGTCGGAGTTCCCGGATTTCCCGGGGGTCGGGCAGTTGGCAACGCGACTGGACGCCGCCGGCATCGATCCCGCATCCGTGACCGACGTGGTGCTTACCCACCTGCACGTGGACCACGTTGGCGGGCTGCTCGCCGACGGGCTGAGGGGCCGGCTGCGTCCGGACGTGCCGATCCACTTGGCGGCCGCCGAGGCCGAGTTCTGGTCGTCGCCCGACTTCTCCCGCAACACTTTTGGCGGGTTTCCGGACGTGCTTCGGTCGGCCGAAGAGCGGTTCGTCGACAAGTACCGCAGCCAGCTGCGGCCGTTCGAGAAGGAGTACGAGGTGGCGCCGGGGGTGGTCGTCTGTCGCGTCGGCGGCCACACCCTCGGGCACAGCGTGGTCCGGCTGGCGTCCGGCGGCGACCGGCTGACGTTCGTCGGCGATGCCGTGTTCCCGAATCACTTCGATCACCCCGACTGGCACAACGCTTTCGACCACGACCCCGAGGAGGCGGTCCGCGTCCGGGTCCGTCTGTTGCGGGAGCTGGCGGCGACCGGCGAGCCGCTGGTGGCCGCTCACCTGTCGTTCCCGTCCGTCGGCCGGGTTGCGGTCGCCGGCGACGTCTTTCGTTTGGTACCGGCCACTGGGAGGTACTGACCGCTTGTTCGGTTAGGGCCGAACTAGACGACCGCATGCGTTTGAACAACTGCTCCACCGCGAGAATCGCTCCGGGGTGAAGTTCTGCGAAGAGTTGATGCTGACCCCACTCGAACTGATCGAGCGTCTCGCCGCCTTGATCCCACCACCACGCCGGCATCGCCACCGCTACTTCGGCGTGCTGGCGCCCAATGCGCCGCTGCGCGCGGCGGTCACCGCTGAGGAGCGGCAGCGTGCGCGTCGAGCACACAGTGGCGGTCTTGTCCCCAACCTCTAACCGGAGGCACAACCATGCAGCGCATCCTGATCGTCGGTGCCGGCTTCGCCGGCATGCATGCAGCCCTGAACGCCGCCCGCCTGCGAGACGAGCAAGGCGTTTCGCCCGACACACTTGAGATTGTCGTCGTTGCGCCGGAGCCGCGGCTGGTGATCCGTCCCCGCCTCTACGAGCCTGCGCCCGAGACCATGGTGGCACCGCTCTCGGAAGTGTTCAAGGCCGTCGACGTCCGATACGAACAGGGCCGGGTCGACGTCATCGACTCCGCCAGCAAGTCGGCCATGATCGTCGGGCCCGACGGGATGCGACGTTCGCTGCACTACGACCGCCTGGTGCTGGCTGCTGGCAGTCAAGGGTTCAAGCCGGACATCCCAGGCCTCGACAAGTACGGCTTCACCGTCGATCAGCTCGACGACGCGATCGCGCTCGACCATCACCTCAACGCCTTGGCGAGGCGGCCATCCTCTGCCGCCCGCGACACGGCGGTCGTCTGCGGCGGCGGCTTCACCGGCATCGAGGTGGCCACCGAAATGCCGTCGCGCCTGCGCGCCATCCTCGGGCCAAAGGCCAACGTCCGCGTCATCATCGTCGACCGCAACGAAGCCATCGCGCCGGCGATGGGCCCCCATCCGCGTCCGCTGATCGAGAAGGCGCTGCGCGAGGCCGGCGTGGAAACCAAGCTCGGCGTGGGCGTCTCGGCGCTGACCGAGAGCGGCGTCACCCTGAGCGACGGGCAGTCTATAGAGAGCGCCACCGTGATCTGGGCGGGCGGCTTTCGCCCCAGTCCACTCACCGCACAACTCCCGGCTGAGCGCGATCGTTCCGGCCGACTGATCGTCGACCGCAATCTGCGCGTGGCCGCGGTGCCGGCGATCTTCGCAGCCGGCGACACCGCGTACGCGGCGACGGACGACCTGGGCCACCACGCGCTCATGTCGTGCCAGCATGCCAACCGGCTCGGCGCCTCCGCCGGGTTCAACGCGGCGGCGGACCTGCTCGGCGTGCCGCTCGAACCGTATCAGCAGAAGAACTACGTCACCTGCCTCGACCTTGGCCCGTCCGACGCCGTGTTCACGAGAGGCTGGGATAGCAGGGTCGAGATGAGCGGCGACAAAGCGAAAGCCATGAAGCGCGAGATCAACACGCAGTGGATCTATCCGCCGCGCGCCAATCGCGCAGACGCCTACAAGGCCGCCGAGTGGGCGCGGCTGGTCGACTACTAAGCGGATTGAACCCCGACTAATTCCCGACCGCTACGAGCACCTGGTGCGCTACGTGGGTGTTACTCGAACCGCGTACGGGGCGAGCGCGCGAAGAACGCTTTGCGCCAGGACGGCGTCGCCCTGCCTTCCCCGGGCGAGGCGCCGGCCACTGAATTTGCGGCTCGCGCAAAAGCCGCCTCGGCGCAACTCTTTCGCAAGTTATACAAGGCTGATCTGCGTGAATGTCCGGTTCTGGCCGAGGCTGTGTGAAAACATCTCAGGTTGAGTGCACCGGGACGAGGTCTGAGGCGTTCATTGCTCATCAAGGGGATCGAGACAGGGTGGGCATATGAAGCGATTCATCGAAGGTGAAGACCGAACGCAGATTACCCTGCTACCGGAGTGTCTCGATGACTATATCGCCACGGACAACCCGGTTCGCGCAGTTGATGCCTTTGTTGAAGAACTCGACCTGAAGGCGCTGGACTTTGCTGGCGCCGACCCAGCGCTGACGGGGCGGCCGGCGTATCACCCGAGGGTGCTGCTCAAGATCTACATCTATGGTTATTTGAACCGCATTGCATCCAGCCGCAGGCTCGAGCGTGAGGCGCAGCGCAACGTCGAGCTGATGTGGCTGACTGGTCGACTGGCACCCGACTTCAAAACGATTGCGGACTTCCGCCACGACAACGGCACCGGTATCTGCAACGTGTGCCGGCGATTCGTGCAGTTGTGCCGGGACCTGAAGCTGTTCACGCAGGCCATCGTGGCCATCGACAGCAGCAAGTTCAAGGCGGTCAACAGCCGAGACCGCAACTTCACCCCAGGCAAAGTCGACAAACGTCAGCAGCAGATTGACGAAAGCATCCGGCGCTACCTGGAGGCGATGGAGACCGCCGATCGCACTCAGCCGCCCGAGGTCGAAGCCAAGACAGAGCGGCTGCGCCAGAAGATCAGCACCTTACGCGAGCAGATGAGGCGCATGGACACGATTCGCGAGGAGTTGAAGCGGCAGCCCGACGGACAGATCTCACTCACCGACCCGGACGCGCGCTCCATGGTCTCCCAGGCCAAGGGCACCGGGGTTGTCGGATACAACGTTCAGGCAGTCGTGGATGCCCGGCATCACCTGATCGTGGCGCACGAGGTGAGCAACGTCGGCAGCGACCGGGCGCAGCTCACCAAGATGGGGATGGCAGCGAAATCAGCGATGGGCAAAGCACGGCTGCAGGCCGTGGCCGACCGTGGCTACTTCAGCGGCCCCGAGATCAAAGCGTCGATTGAGGCCGGCATCGCGCCGCTGGTGCCCAAGCCGATGACCTCCAATGCCAAGGCAGAGGGTCGTTTCAGCAAGGCGGACTTCATCTACGTCGCCAGGGATGACCAGTACCAATGTCCGGCGGGCGAACGTGCCATTCATCGTTTCACAACGGTCGAGCACGGCCTGACCCTCCACAAATACTGGTCATCGGCCTGCCCGCACTGCCCGCTCAAGACGCAATGCACGACCAGTAGCTATCGACGCATCACACGCTGGGAGCATGAGGCGGTGCTGGAAACTATGCAGCGCCGGCTCGACCGCAGACCCGAAGCAATGACGCTGCGACGACGCACGATCGAGCACGTGTTCGGGACGCTGAAACAGTGGATGGGCTCAACGCACTTCCTGACCCGGGGACTTCAACACGTCAGCACCGAGATGAGCCTGCACGTGCTCGCCTACAACATGAAGCGCGTGATCGGGCTGCTCGGAATGGCCAAATTGATGAGGGCGTTGCGGCTCGCAGGTGCCTGAGGGCGCATATTGAGACGCCTCGGGCGCTCTACCACCGCGCCCGTTACGTCGCAACCTCACAACAGACGCTGTTTGCGCCCCGATCAACCACGACAAACCAATTACCAAGTGCGTTTCCACACGGGCTCGGCCGGTTTGAGCCGATTGCCGTCGGCCCCATATTGCCCAGAAGCGGACACTGCCTGTCAGGTCAAGCTGCGACTATTACACATGACGGGCCGTGTCTCACCGATCCCTGAACACTGGTGTCTCAGCGATCGCTGAACAGTTGAAGTATGTTTTTGGCTTTTTGTAAGGGGCTGTCATGGCTAAAAACAGCGCATTGAGCGAGTACATAGAGAGATGGTGCGTTTGGTGCGTTCGGGCAACAGCTTGCATATGGTAGCGGAGCAGTTCCATACGAGCGTGAACACGGTCAGATTGTGGATAGCCCGCGCTGAAGGCCACCGGCTGGACCGGGTAGATTTCTCCAATCGCAGACCGGGCTGCGAGCGAGGCTGGAACCGCTTGCCGGTAGCGCTTGAGCAGCGTATTGCCGAGTTGCGACGCGCGCTGCGTGAAGAGGACATCCTGGGCGAATATGGCGCCGGTGCGATCCAGCGGGCGCTCAGGGATGAGATGCCTTATGGCGCGCCTGGGATTGCTACGATCAACCGGGCGTTGTCGCGACAAGGTCTGCAAGACGGTACACGACGCATAAGACGCGCGCCGCCGCCCAAGGGCTGGTATCTGCCTGAGGTAGCAGCGCGGCGGGCCGAGCTTGATTGCTTTGATTGGGTTGAAGACCTCAAGATCGCGAACGGCCCGCTGCTTCAACTGCTCACGGGAGTAGCACTGTGGGCAAGTGAAGTTGATGCTTGGCCTGAATTGAAGATTGCCACCGACGCAGCGCTTTCCCGCCTGAGCGAACGCTGGAAGCAACTGGGGTTGCCCGACTATGCTCAGTTTGATAACGAGGCAGTGTTTCAAGGGGCTCATCAGTTTCCTGACACGGTAGGCAGGGTCAGCCGACTGTGCCTGGCGCTGGGGGTAATACGCGGTATTCGCGCCCCCGCGCGAGCCTGGATTTCAAAATGCCATTGAAGGCTTCAACGCACTGTGGCAGGCCAAGGTCTGGCAACGGCATCGTTTCGAAGACTTCGCGCAGCTTCTGACCATCAATGCACGCTACATCGCCGCCCACCGCGCACGCAGTGCGAGCCGCCGGGAGCAGGCCCCGCCACGCCGACCCTTTCCGCAAGGCTTCCAATTCGATCCGAACACTCCGTTGAGCGGCACGATCGTCTTCCTGCGTCGCACCGACGACACTGGATGGGCCCACTTGATGGGCCAACGCTTTGAGGTCTCCAGCCAATGGTCGCATCGGCTGGTGCGCGGCGAGGTCGATCTGGGCACCGACCAGATTCGCTTCCATGCCCTGCGGCGCAGAGATCCGGACGACCAGCCATTGCTCAAAGTAGTGCCCTACCATCGACACAACAAACCTTTCCGAGGTTAACTCATGAGCGTTCAGGGATCGCTGAGACATGGTCACATCGACGTCGAAAAAGTGTTCAGGGATCGCTGAGACTTGCCCCATGACGTGTAGTCGCCGCACTCGTCACTGATCACTGGTCACTGGTCACTCGTCCTAGTTGGCAGTCAGCCCGGCAGCCTTTGCGACACCGATCCATTTGGTAATTTCCCGCGCAAGGAACTCATCGAGCTCCTTCGGCGTCGTGCCTAGCGGCTCAAGTCCCTCGGCCATCATGCGAGTGCGCATGTCTTCGGTTCTCGAGATCGCTGCGACCTCGCGGTGCAGCAGGCTGACGAGGTTGGCGGGCAAGCGGGCCGGCGCAAACAATGCGTACCACGCCTTGGATTCGTAGCCGGGGACGCCCGACTCCGACACCGTCGGAATGTCGGGCAGCGTCGGCCAGCGCTTTTCGCCGGTTACGGCGAGCGCGCGCAGCCTGCCGCCGCGGATGAGCGGCAGCGCACCCGCCATGCCTGCGAAGCTCAGGTCGGACTCGCCGGTCGATATGGCCACCATGGCGGCCGGAGCGCCTTTGTATGCGACGTGCTGCATGTCCACCTTGGCCATGGACTTGAACAGTTCGCCCGAGACGTGGGTCGAAGTGGCGACCCCCGACGAGGCATAGTTGAGCTTCCCGGGCCGCGCGCGCGCCTCCTTGATGATGTCGGCGATGCTGCGCAGCGGATGGTTGGCGCCTACGACCACGATGTTCGGGCCCGCGATCAGCAGAGAGATCGGCGCGAGGTCACGACGGGTGTCGAAAGGCAGGTTCTTGATCAGCGCCGGATTGGTGCCCAGCGCCGTGTGGCCGAGGAACAACGTATAGCCGTCGGGCTGAGCGCGCGCCACGAGCTCGGTGGCGATTACGCCTCCACCGCCACCGCGATTGTCGACGACGAATTGCACGCCATATCGCTCGCCGAGGCGTTGCGAATACAGCCGCGCAGTCAGATCCGCGTTGCCGCCGGCCGGCTGGCCGACGATCATCCGCACCGGCCGATTGGGATATCCCTGCGCGGATGCGAGCCCGGCCACGAATGGAAGGCATAGCACGCCCGCGGCCTTCGTTAACGCGATGCGGCGTGTCCGGCCGGAAGTCAACGCCCTCGGCTTCAAAGCACTAAAATCCTTCGGCATTATTGGTTTCTTTCTCGCTGTTCGGCTTTTTTGGAAAAGAAATAGACCAGCGGCGCACCCAAGAACAACGACACCCACACCACTACACGCAATTTGAAGTCTAGTTCGTCGCTGATAGGAGCTGGCCAAAACACCAGAAAATTACTGAGCAACACCGCCGCTAATAGAAAGCCTCCTCCGAACACAAAGAGTACACGCCGCGTGATCATCGCGATAGTCTCCTAAGTATGACTGCGTGATAGGTGACAAGTGATCAGTGTCCGTTTCGCGCAAACGCATTCATTTTTTACCGACTGTCCAATTCCTACCACTTATCCGCTTATCACCTATTACCCATCACTCATGTAACGGACAGTCGTCAGCTGTCACCGGTCAGTCGGGTATCGTGTCAATGTTCGATGGCCGAGGCTCAAGCTCGCCACGATCGATGCGGCGCACGAGTTCGGTGACGGCGGCGTGCGTAGGTGCTGGAACGCCGAACTCCGTGCCCTTTGCCGCTACCAGACCGTTCGTGTAGTCGATTTCCGAGCGCCGGCTGCGTTCCACGTCCCGCCCCACCGACGAGCGCGACGGCTCGGTCAAGCTCGCCATGTAGGCTGCCAGGCCTTCTTCAACACTGGCGACGGCAGCCCGATCTCCGTGCGCGGCGCCGACCCATGCGTCGGGCGCTATCCGCAATATGCGCCCCAGCTCGTAACCCTGCGCGCGCCCGACCACCACGGCTTCCGCGGCGAGCTTCACGCCGAGCCGGTGCATCCTGCCGCGCTCGACGAACACTGCGCGATTGTCGAGCCCGGTGGCGCCCAGCAGTCCATGTGTGATGGCATTGGCGGAGAGTTTGGTCCAGCGTTCCCCCCAGAGGTTCGTCGTCACCACCGCTTTGTCTACGGCGTTGAGTATCGCGGCAAGCTCCTCCGCGCGAGGGCTCGAGCGGCCGTGAGTTTCGCCGACATAGAACACGGTGCGCTCGCGACCGCCGGGCTGCCGATAACGCGAGATGCGGCCGGGCGCGGTCAGGTTGACGCTGATCGTGCTGACAACGCACCCCACGGTCCTACCCCATCCCACTATCCCCGCGATCGTCTCTTCGTTGATGCTGTTCTGCATCGACACCACGTACCCGGCCGGAGCGAGATACTGGCGGACCATCGTTGTTGCCCACCCCGTATCGTACGATTTGGTGGAAATGATCGCGATATCGACGGGTCTTCTCAGGAAGGTCTGCACATCGGTGAGGTGTAGCGCGTTGACGCGGACGGTGTGCTCGCCGTGCGTCCCGCTCAGGCGCAGCCCGTCGCTCCGGATCGCTTCTACGTGCTGCGGCCAAGGATCGACCAGCGTAACGTTTTCGCCCGCGCGTGCGAGCTGACCGCCGACGTATCCGCCAACCGCACCAGCGCCCACAACAACGATGTGCTTGCCCATCTGTTTCAAAAAGCGTGATGAGTGATGAGTGATGGGTGATGAGTTTACTAGACAGTAGACAACCTCGACCAGATTCATGCCCTCTTGCCACGCCAGCGAGTCATAATGTGTATTCGGAATTGTCATTTTCATCAGCAACGAACGATGTGGGATTGGGTGTTACAACCACCCATCACCCATCACCCATCACCCATCACGCCTTAGGAGAATGAATGGACAAGGAACGCTACGAAAGAGGCCAGAAGGTCCGCCGTGAGGTGCTGGGCGACGCGTACGTCGATGCGGCGGCGAAGAACACGACGGACTTCAACCGCCCGTTCCAGGAGCTCATCGCCGAGACTGTTTGGGGAAACATCTGGAGCCGCCCGGGGCTCGACCGCCGCACGCGCGCGCTCATCAACATCGGCATGTTGACTGCGATGGGCCGCACGGAGGAAGTGAAGATCTATCTGCGCGCCGCGCTCAACATCGGCGTGACGCGCGAGGACGTGCGCGAAGTGCTGATGCAGACCGCGATCTACTGCGGCATCCCCGCCGCGCTCGACAGTTTCCGCGCCGCGCAGGAGATCTTCAAGGACCAAGACGCTGCGAAGAACAATTGAACCGCCAAGACGCCAAGGCCGCCAAGAAAAGCAATTTAACCGCAGAGGCGCGGAGAAAGAATAGAGGAAACGCTTCATCTGGGACGCCCTATCTGGGACGCCCCATCTGAGACGCTTCATCTGGGACGCCTTTGAAATATATCTGCAAATTACTGATGCTATTCGCCAACAGCTTTGTGCTGGTTAGTGCGCTGTCGGCTGAATCCGCCGCGCAGGCGTACCCGGCGAGGCAGATTAGGATACTGGTCGGGTTCGCCGCCGGCGGCGCAAGCGACGTCACCGCCCGCCTCCTGTCGCCGAAGCTCTCCGAGAGCCTGGGGCAGCCGGTCATCGTCGAGAACCGGGCGGGCTCCGGCGGCCTGCTCGCGACGGACGCAGTCGCCAAGTCGCCGCCCGACGGCTACACGCTGCTGCTCATGCCCGCGGCCGACGCCGTGCAGCCCGCACTGCGCCGCAAGCTACCGTACGATCTGGACCGGGATTTCACCCCGGTCGCGCGTCTCGTCTACGGTCCGTGGTTCGTCGTCGTCCACCCGTCCGTGCCGGCGCGCAACGCGAAGGAGCTGATCGCCCTCGCTCGCGCGAGCCCAGGCAAGCTCAACTACGCGTCGTCCGGCATCGGCAGCTCCGCCCATCTCGCGAACGAGCTGTTCAACTCGATGGCGAAGGTCAGCATTGTGCACGTTCCGTACAAGGGCATTTCGGAAGGCGTCGTCGCACTCGCGAGCGGCCAGGTCGACATGATCTTTGCCAGCATCACGGCCGCGCTACCGTTGCTCGACACCCGCCGCGTGAAGGCGCTGGCCGTCACGACGGGCAAGCGCACGGCGCTCGCGCCGGAGATGCCGACGCTCTCCGAATCCGGCTTGCCGGGCTACGACCGCTCGGGCTGGTACGGCGTGCTCGCCCCCGCCGGCGTGCCGCGCGAGATCGTCGCGCGGCTCAATTCCGTCATCGTAAGGATCGTCAACACGACGGAAATGAAGGACGCGTTCAACCGCCAGGGACTCGACCCTGCGACCAGCACCCCTGAGGAATTCGCAGCCTTCATCCGCAACGAAGTGGCGCAGAATATCAAGGTGGTGCGCGAGGCTGGTATTAAGGTTGAGTGACCGATCGTCACGATCAGTAACACGCGGACACTCCGCCTTCTCTATAAGGCAATGTAAGAATCGTTCAATGCGCCAATATGGTCCCCTCGCGGGGCCCAGTGACTCTCTTTGCGCCCCTGTACAGACCGGGGAGATAGGTAACACCTGTGCGAGGACATGGGTAACACTACGCGATGGATTTGTAATCGCGCAAGCGCAGACGCAAAAAGCGCTTGTGACAGAAGTACACCTCGTATGCCCCGTCTTCGCTTGGATCAGGGCGAAACGCGATAGGCAGGCGGTGCAATGCATTCGAAACCCTCAGACGTCGTCCCTTGAAGCGCACCTTTCCATTCCAGCCGACGTTGACGACGATATCGTGTGGCCCGTATTCGATGGGCGGCAACTTTTCCGGCAACGTTCGCGCACTGGGTTGATAGTGCTCAATCGGAGTGTCCATATCCAATGATTCGTGAGGGCGTTGCTCGTTATAGACGTGACGCCAATAGTCGAGGGCGCGCTGTACCTGTGCGAGATTCTCGAAGCTACGTCCATTGAGCACTTCGGCTTTAAGCGAGCGATGGAAGCGCTCGTCCTTGCCATTGGTTTGGGGATGTGCCGGCGCGCTATGGCTGACACGGATGCCCAGCCGGATGAGCCATACGGTAAGGTGGGTAATGCCGTGTTCGTGTTGGCTCGGACTGCCCCATGGAGCCCCATTGTCGGCATTCATACGAACCGGCAGCCCATAGCGGCGGAAGGTCTCGGTGAGCAAGGGCTGAACGCTCTGTGTATTGGTATGAGTGCACGCGGCCAGCACCAGGTTGTAACGTGAATGGTCATCGATCACCGTGAGGGGATGACAAAGGCCCGCTGGCGTCGAGAAATAGCCCTTGAAGTCGATCTGCCACAGCTCATTGGGTTGTGCATGCTCGAAACGCTGCCACGCAGTAGCTTGCGCGCTGGCCACCTCGCTGATCAGCCCGTGCCGGTGCAGAATGGAGGTTACGGTACTCGGTGCTGGAGCATCGGTGTGCCCGAGTTTCTTCAGGCGCTTGCTGATCTTGCGCCCGCCCCATGCGGGGTGTTCCTGGCGCAATGCAAGCACCTGTGCTTCAAGCTCAGAGGATGTGCGAGATGGCGAGCACAGCGGCCGGCGCGATCGCTCCTGCAGACCTCGCACCTCGTCTTGCGCCTCACGCGCAAGCCACTTATATCCGGTCTTAGGGCTGATGCCAAAGCGCCGGCACAGACTCACGGCGATTTACGCCTTCTTGCCTAGCCAACAGAACAAACTCACGTCGTAGACTCATGGTGTCTCGGGTGTCCCAAGGCATGGTGAACAATCCTTCCGACCGGTGTATGACCAGCCAGAAAGTGTTACCCATGTCCTCGCACACCCGTTACCCATGTGTCCGGTCTGTACACGCCCCAAAAGAAAAGGAACCTATCTCGACCCTAGACACGTGTGCGACGGAGGCGAGGTGGGATGCAGTTCGAGGAGGAGAGCCCGAAGGAATATGTCGATATTTCGAGGGCTCCCGACAAAGAAATGCGCCCAGATCGCCCCGTCCCTCCGGGTTGCGGCCAGGACGGGCGTCTGCGTCGTTGCCCGCCTTGACCATATCGACATATGGCCTGCGCCGGCCGCCTAGCATCCATCCCGCCCTGGCCACAACGCATCACGCGTCTAGGCTCGAGATAGGTTCCAACCAGAGAAAGGGGATCCCCGGTTCGCCGCCGCTACCTCGTACACTCGTAGCGGTCCCCTGCGCTGCTCGACCAGCCCGGCGGCCTGCGCAACTCACTTACCATCTTCTCTCGGAATACATGGTTGTGGACGGTTCCTTGGTCACTTAAACACGCACACCCTGGTTCGACAGTGCTCGACCGAAACCCCGGGCTGGTCTGCGCTGTTGTATGCTTCACGCGGCGCTTGTAGTTGGCGTAGAAAGGCAGGTGCCGGGGTGGAGGGACTTGCGCTGCCATCTGCCGAACGTCGATCGGACAGACTCGCCCGAGAAGTCCCCACCCACTCACCAACGTCGATGAGGAATCTAGCGGCGCTCGAGAGTGACCGCCGATTTGGACGCAAGCTAACGATGGTGGGTGTCCACCCCGACGGTTCAACGCTAACACCGGAGGGAATCGCCATGCAATCGATCCTTGATTTGAACGCCGACGTCGATAGCCGCTATGTAATGGTTGCGTGTGCTGCAGGCTCGTTTAAGCCGTACCGGATCGCCAACGAGCGCAAAGCTATTCGCGCCTGGCTGCGCACTGTGCCGCGGGGTAGCCGGCTGGCCATGGAGTCGACGGGCAGCTATCACGAGCTGCTTGCGGACCTGGCGCATCAAGCTGGTTTGCAGGTGTTTATCGTCAATGCACGCGATTTGCGCCGCTATGGTCAAGGCATTGGCCGGCGTGGCAAGACCGATCGGATCGACGCGGAGGTGATCGCGCGTTACATCGCCCGCGAGCATCAGGAACTTCACGCTTATGTTCCGCCGAGCGAGAGCAGCGCATGTACATGGCTGTACGGTCAGCGCAAAGCTGGTACAGGCGAAGGGCAGTATCAGGCAAAGCCTGAGTGGCCTGTCCGCGCTGCAGAGCGAAGTTCGCCGACTCATTGACCATATTGATCGGGTGATCGCGAGCCTCGACCTGCTGATGCACCGCACGGTACAGCAGATGCCGGCTGTGCGTGAGGGGGCTGGACACATTGCGACGATCCCGGGCTTCGGTGTGCTCACGAGTCGTGCCTGGGCCATCGCTTCACGAGGCTGCCGTATGCAACAAGCGATGCCGTGGTCGCAGCAGCTGGCCTCGATCCGCGGCCCGATGATTCGGGCCAGAAAGAGGGTCGTCGCCGGCTGAGCAAACGCGGCCCCGCTGAGGAGCGGCGTCTGCTCTTCAACTGCGCACGATCGGCTGCGCAAAGAAATCCGTGGCGGCCTTACTACAAAGCGCGCTCGCAAAAGGTTTGAGTAAAACCGCGGCGACCGTAGTGCTTGCGCGAAAAATGCTCCGTGTTGCGTTCGCAGTTTACAAGCACCGTCAGCCCTTCAATTCACTACTCATCGGGGGTAAGGCTTGACAGCGACCATAGAATCTCGGCGTCTCTCAGGGGCCCCAAGGTCAAGTGCCCCTTCTAACCAGATCGCGTCGAACAGATTCGCACCGGCAAGTAACCGAACACTCATCACCCATCACCCATTACTCATCACCGGTTTCAAGGCTGCGACTGCTCGGCGGCTCTCAGGGGCCCCAAGCTCAAAATCCGCAAACCATTGCACCCTCGTCCATAGGCAATTGCCTCGATAGCCGGTCCGGCGTAGGGTGCTGAGATGTCCTGAAATAACAATCGATGGCACGATCAGCGAAAGCGCAAGAGTGTCAACTAAAGTGTCATCCAATAAGTCAACTAATTTGTCACCTAATTCGTTAGCCGGAACGGTAGGAAAGGTTGTCCGTAGTGACATCACAGGAGGGAGCTATGAAGATGCAAGCAAAGTTGGTTTCGGTAGTCGGAGCTGCGGTGGTGGCCTGCTCGCTGGGCGTGGCGGTAGCCCAGAGTAAGAAGGAGCCGGTTTTCGTGGAATCCGGTAAGGCGGATTTCAAGGAGGTCGTTCCGGGGGTCAAGAAAAAGATTCTGTGGGGTAATCACGATGTAGGGCCTTATGGTGCCTTCACGAAGTTCGATCCCGGCCTTACCAATCCGCTGCATACCCATACCAACGAAGTCCGGATCGTCGTGCTGCAGGGCGCCTACATTTACAAGCCCCAGAACGGCAACGAGCGGCGGGTCGGTGTCGGGTCCTACATCTCCATTCCGGGCGGCGACGTGCACGTGAGTGGGGCAGACCCGAAGGAAGGCGCGCTCTTCTACGAGGAGTCGCCCGGGAAGTTCGACCTCAAGGTCGTGGACCAAAAAGGCAAGAAGTAGCTGGTCGACTTGGAATGTGAATTCCGCGTCCCACGATGGCTCGTCATCGAGCAGCACGAACGGCTAACCGCACGGTCGCCTCCGACGCGCGCAAGAGCGGTGCGCGCGGGGCACCGTGAACGTTAGAGCGCAGAGACAGGTGTGGCCGAAATCAATATCGAGGGACGGCGCGTCTCCTACTCTGCGTGTGGATCGGGAGCATCCGTCGTCTTGCTTCATGCTGGCGCCGGCTCCGGAAAGCAATGGGTGAAGACCGCACATTTGCTCGAGGCCCGGTTTCGAGTGATCGCACCGGATCTGTGGGGGTTCGGAGGTACAGAGCGCTGGTCTGGAGATCAAGAATTGACACACGATCACCAGGCCCTGCTCGTTGCTCGGGTCATAGAGTACCTGTGCAAAGAACCCGTGCACCTTGTCGGCCACTCCTACGGGGGTGCGACCGCCGTGCGGGTGATCCTCCAGAGCAGGGAACTCGTGCGCACCGCCGTTCTAATAGAACCGATCCTGACCCCCTTGCTCCAGCTCGCGGGCGAAGAGAAGCTCTTTCGCGAGTACTTCGACATGGCCCAGGCCTTCCTAGGAAATGTCACCGTTGGAAACTTGGACGAGGCATGGCGCGTTTTCCTCGACTATCGCAACGGCCTGGGGACCTGGCAGGCATTGCCCGAACCGTCGAGGGAACGCTTCCGCGCCGCGACGGAGAGCACCGTAGCCGGCTTTCGCTCTAATCTGAGCAACCCCACCTCGCTTAGGGATCTTGAACAGCTATCGCTTCCGACGCTCGTGATGTGCGGCGAAAGGACGACGGTTCCTGACCGACGACTGACAGAGATTCTTCGGGACCACATTCCGGGGTGTCGATATGAGGTTATTCCAGGCGCAGAGCACATGTCACCGCTGACCCACCCTGCGTTCATCGCTGAGGCTGTCGAGCGCCACATCAATGCTGGAACCGTTCACCGGTAAAGGCGGAGCCTCTGAGTTGCCGCGCTCTAACATGCCGTTCGAGCGGACGGCCCGCCAGCGTCGCTGGCGGGTACACTCGCGGCTTCGCCGCTGGACCGCCGCTCAACGGCGGCGTTATGCAGGTATGGTGAGTAGTTTTTTGCTCATTGGCGGCTGCTTCTTGGCGTATTACCCATTCGACCCCGCTGACGGACAATTCGCTGGTGCAGTGATATTCGTAGTGGGTGGCTCGTGATTTCTGTTGTTGTCTATTGAAGGAGACGGCGATGCAAGGAACCGCAACGATGGAGATCGTGCCGACCGGCGCGGCGCTGGGCGCCGAGATCCGCGGCGTAGACCTGGCTCGGGATCTGGACGCGGCGACCTTCGGCCGCATCGAGGAGGCGTTCGATCACCACGGGGTGATCTTCTTCCGCAACCAGAACTTCACCGTCGAGCAGGAGATCGCTTTTGCGCGCCGCTTCGGCGAGGTCGAGATCAACGTGAACACGCAGGCCTGCCTGCCCGGGTATCCCGAAGTCCTGCTCGTTTCCAATATCAAGGAGAACGGAGGCTACATCGGACTGGCGGACGCCGGGATCACGTGGCACACCGACATGTCGGCGTACGCCTGTCCGCCGCGCTGCTCCATCCTCTACGCGCGCGAGATCCCGTACGACGACAACGGCAAGGTCATGGGTGACACGATATTCTCCAGCGCAGCCGCCGCTTACGACGCGCTCGAGCCCGGGATCAGGACGCGGCTCGCCGGCAAGCGCGCCGAGCGCAGCTACCTGGCAAAGATGAAAGCGCGCGAGAAAGCGGTGGGCCTGACGCGCAAGGTGACGGCGGAGCACCTGGCAAAAACGCCGCCGGTCTCGCATCCGGTATTTCGCACGCACCCGGTGACCGGGCGCAAGTGCCTCTACGTGACCGAGGGCGAGTGCACGGGGATCGAGGGCATGGCGGAGGACGAGGCGCTGCAGCTCATCTCGGAACTGCACCGGCATCTCATCAGCCCCCGGTTCCAGTACTGCCACCAGTGGCAGGTCGGCGACGTGCTGATGTGGGACAACTGCACGTGCCAGCACCTGGCAGTCCAGGACTACGGCGAGCGGCGCCGGCTGATGTACCGCGTCACCGTCAACGGCTCCGTACCGTTCTAGATGCGAAGATTGGCCACGTGTGGTTCCGTGGCTGGTATTGCTGTTCCTCTTCAACGCCGGCTCGTGGGCGCAGAGCTATCCCGCGAAGCCCGTTCGGCTCATTTCACCGTACCCGCCCGGCGGCGGCACCGACGCTACCGCGCGCATCATCGCCCAGGCCATGGGAGACCAGATGGGACAGCAGGTGATCGTCGACAGCCGCGGCGGTGCGAGCGGCCGCATCGGCACCGAGCTGGCGGCGAAATCGGCGCCCGACGGCTATACGCTGGTGCTGGGTAACGTCGCGCCGCTCGCCATCCTGCCCGGCGCCGGCGCGAAGCTCTCCTACGATCCCATCCGCGACTTCCCATCGGCATCATGACGGGAGAGACCACGATGATGTTCGGCAGCGGGCCGTCGGTCGTTCCGCACGTGAAGTCCGGCAAGCTGCGTTCGCTGGCCACGACCGGAGCCAAGCGCACCATGCCCGGCCTGCCGGCCATGAACGAATTTCTGCCCGGCTAAGTCTGCTGTCGAAAATTCGATAAAGCGTCGAGCGAGAGCAGTCGGCCCCGCCCTCGATCGAGTGAGAACAAGTTGGCATTACTGATGACGAGCCGTTCCCGACATTCAATACAAACAGAGAGTTGCAGCCACTTGTGTCACTAACGCCGACCTTGGCATGGAACATGCAACGTTCAGCGCATGAACGCGATTACCACGCAACGAATGTTCGCGGGGAGCACACGATGAAAGCTATCATCCTCGCTCTCGCACTCTCCACCAATATCGCCGCGCCGCCTGCGCCGCCGGCGCCGGTCTTTGATGATTGGGTTACCCTCGGCACCATCGGTAGTGAGTTCACGTTGGCAGTGCACTTCGGCTCCCTAGCGCGAGGGGACACCCGCGGCGGCACCGAGGCCGCCACGGTATTTGCTACAACTCGGGTGATCCAGCGCTCTACGGCTCGGACGATGTTAGTAGACTTCTATATCGTGCTCGACGACTGCAATAAGGACCGCGGGCAGCTCGTGATGATAGGCCCCGACAACGAACATATCTCGCACGACTTTTTATTCAGCGATAGCGACGCGAGGGCGGAGCTTGCTAAGTTCATCTGCACGTGGCCGCGACGGTTTTAGCGCTCAGTTTTCAGCATCAAAAATAGCCCGCTAAGAGACTTAAGGTGGTCCGGACCCGCAGGCGTGGTTGCTGAGAATGATTCGTGTCGATATCTCTTACATTTCGCCGGTGGGTCTCGATCGCGACCTATGCAACCTGCTGTATTGATGCGCCTGTCATTTTCGGCACGATTCTTGCATGATCTTGGGGTTTGTCGCGATCACCTTGATTGACGCCTCGCTATGCCCAGCGTTCGGTAACGTGTACGCCTCCTCAACCATACCGGGTTTTCCGCGTGATCCGCAATCCCGCGGGGAGCAGCCTGACGAGGGACAGGCGATTGACGCGCACAGCGCTGAAGATCGTGAAAGTTGTCTCCCAGCAGGTCTCTCGTGACGGAGAGCGAGCGAAAGCCCACCGTGTTCTCGGCCGGAGGACTGACCTTCGTGGAGGACATGGGCGACGCCTACAAGGCCGCGTGGGACTGGCACGAGCTGCCCATCGCCGACACCGACCCCAACTTCAACATCGTCACCAGCGGCGAGACGCTGATTATCGAGCAGCACGCCGGCCGCACGCTCCGGCTCGCAAGATTTCACCAGGTACCAACGTACGCGGGGCTGTTGGCCGGTATGCCGCAGGTCAGGGATGACGACATTGAGCGTGCCGTCAGGAACTCGAAGAACATCCTTGGGAAGCACGCCGAGCCGCCAGCGATTCTAAGACCACGCCTGACACGGCTCCCACCGTCGGGTCCCCTACGGCGCATATACCCGCCAGCCCGCCTGCCCATGGTCACGTCGATCGCGGAATTCGAGTCGGACCCGATGGACAAGGGAATGTTCCGCTCATCGGCGATCGTGATCTGGTATCAGGAGCATTTCGGCCTGCCGACCGACGAGCATATCCTCTTGCAGCTTCGGGATCTCGACTGGCGCGCACACGCTTGGGATTGGGATACGTAGAACGAATATCTTTGCGTTCCGGTTGCAGGTTGGTTGCAATGGAACGCCAGCGCGTGATGGCCGTCCAATAGGCCGATGCCCACTTCCCCACGCCACCATCGCGGGCTGATATATGCGGTAGAAAAATGGCGCTGGTTCGACGCCCAGGACTTCGACGCCGGCAACCATTACCAGGTCGCCATGGTCGCGGACTTGCTCACAGTGAATGCGATTCACGTATACGAAGCGATCGATGCAGTGGGGAGCCGCGGCAAAGACATCCGGAAATACATCGAACAGCGGCGCCGATAGAGGCTGCACACAGCCGCCGTCGCGCTCAGTGCCGGAACTAAGGAGCGACGAGTGGGTCGGTACCTTTCGGCAAGGATCGATTCGCTCAACCTTCTGGAGAAAATCATGAAGAATCCAGGCGTCAGCGAATTCCATCGTTGACGCATGATCGTTCATGTAGTCGACGGGACATACGAGCTATTCCGGCACTTCTACGGGCTGCGTCGCTTTAACAAGGGAAAGGACCGTCCTTTCGGTGCCGTGGTCGGCGTCCTGCAGACGCTGCTCCAGATGATCGAGGCGGGAACAACTCACGTCGGCGTCGGGACCGATCACGTTATCGAGTCGTTTCGCAATCGCCTGTGGTCTGGCTACAAGACAGGCGATGGCATCGAGCCGGCACTGCTCGCGCAATTTCATCCATTGGAGGAAGCGCTCGCGGCCATGGGCGTCGCTGTATGGCCCATGACCGAGCTCGAGGCCGACGACGCGCTTGCCTCCGCCGCGCGCATCGCCTCCGAGGATGAGTGGGTGGAAAGAATCGACATCTGGACGCCCGACAAGGATCTGGCGCAGTGCGTGCGCGGCGACCGGGTAGTGCAGATCGATCGCAGAACGAAGAAGGTCCGCGATGCGGAAGGCGTTCGCCAGAAGTTCGGGGTGGAACCTGTCCTGATTCCCGACTTCCTCGCCTTGGTCGGCGACGCTGCGGATGGCTATCCGGGCATTGCGGGTATCGGGCCAGTCATGGCCGCACGGCTCTTGAATCGGCACGGCACGATCGAAAACTTTCCCCCGGAGGTACTGGGAGACGAGCGTGACCTCGCGCTCCTCTTCAAAAATCTCGCGACCCTGAGGACCGACGCACCTTTGTTTCGCGATGTGGACGAGCTGCGGTGGCGCGGCCCCACGAGCGCATTCGCCTCATGGACGGCGCGTATGGAAGCGCCGCGTCTGCTCGAGCGCAGCGCTAAGGCGCAAAAATTCGTGATGGGTGATGGGTAGTCTGCTACCGCCGTCATACCGATGAAGCCTGTCCCGGCATGTCGTAGGCCGGGAACCGGTATCCAGTCCCTCCCCTCTTCATCTGGGTCCCGGCCTCCGCGGGGAAGACGAAGCACTGCCGCCGTCATCGGTCTCCATGGCACCTTTGCATTTCCATGGCGACCATCGCGTTGAAGCTGTTCCCAGTAGAATAGCCGCGTCCACCTGCGAGGGAGGCGCGACATGCTCCTGAAGCGCTTAAGCTTGCTGTTCGTTGGATGCCACGCGCTGCTGGCGGCTACGGGAGCGATCGGGGCCGAGTACCCCGTGCGTCCGATTCGGATAGTCGTTCCCTTTACGCCGGGCGGCGGCACCGACATCATCGCCCGCGCGCTCGGGCAGCATTTGAGCAGTGCTTTCGGGCAGAACGTCATCGTCGACAACCGGCCCGGCGGCAACACCGTGATCGCCTCCGAAATCGTCGCCAGGGCACGGCCGGACGGCTACACGCTGATCGTGCAGATCAACACGCTCACGGCGCTGCCCGCGATGGTAAAGGACGGCCAGGGCACGATCTCGCTCGACCAGTTCTCGCCCGTGAGTCTCGTCGCGGCGCTGCCCCACGTGCTCGTCGTCCACCGGTCCGTTCCCGCGGCGAGCGTGAAGGAGCTGGTGTCGCTCGCCAAGGCTTCGCCGGGCAAGCTCAACTACGCCACGCCGGGGGCCGGCACGCCGGTGCATCTTGCCGGCGCGCTGTTTGCGTCGATGGCCGGTATCGACATCGTGCAGGTGCCGTACAAGGGCGCGGCGGAGTACACGGCCGCCGTGCTGGGCAATCACGTGCAGATCGTGTTCGGTTCCGCGCCCACCGCGATCCCGCACGTGCGCACCGGTGCGCTCAAGGCGCTCGGCGTGACCACCGCCAGGCGCATCCCGCAGTTGCCCGACGTGCCCACCATCGCCGAGAGTGGATTTGCAGGCTACGACATCATGAGCTGGTACGGCGTGCTGGCGCCGGCAAAAACGCCGAACGACGTCGTTACCAGGCTAGCGAAGGAAATTGGCGCCGCGACGAAGACCAGGAAGTTCGCCGACGCGCTGCCGGACTACGAACTGATCGGCAACACGCCCGCAGCCTTCGCCGAGTTCCTGCGCAAGGATGCCGACGTGTCCGCGCGGATCATCGCGCAGTCGGGAGCGAAGGTGAACTGAGTGACGAGTGACGGGGCGCGTCGAGGGGCGGAAGAGGGGCCCCGCTTGCGGGGATCTGACCCCCGGTGGCGCGCGGGGCGGCCGACAGGATGGAGCGGGAATCCTGTGCAAACTTTTCAGAGGCCGCCGTCGAGTGACGAGTAACGAGTGATGCTACGCGTCAGATAATACGTCTCTCAGATAATGCGTCTTAGATATTGAGAGCTAGAAAGCGCCTCACCTGGGACGCCTCACCTGGGACGCTTCATCTGGGACGCTCCATCTGGGACGCTTTTCTCTAGTTCCCTCATCCCTCACCCCTCTCAAGCCGCCGCTTGCGCCGCCTGGGAAGCTTGCGCCGCCTTGGAAAGACCGGCCGGGAGCGTCGACATGTCGAGGCCGTACAGCTGGCATACGTTCGTGGCCAGCACTTTCGTTTGTGCCTCCAAAGACAGGTGGCCCAGGTCGCGCTGGATGACCTTGATCGAATTCGGCCAAGTCGAGTTGGGATGGGGAAAGTCGTTCGACCACATGAGATTGTCCTCGCCCCACCACCCCAGGTTGCGGCCGCTGACGGCATCGTTGAAGAAGGACGCAAAGACCTGGTCGCGCATGTACTCGCGCGGGTCCTTCGTGACCGGCACGGGATTCACGTCACGGAAGCGGCGATAGTAATAATCCCACTGCTGGACCATCCAAGGGATCCAGCCGGATTCGTTTTCGACCGATACGAGCTTGAGCTTGGGATATCGCTCCAGCACGCCGTAGAAGATCATGTCGAAGAGCGCGTTGATGACCTCCGCGAGCTTCAAGTTCACGCTGCCGCGGTAGCGCTCGATGCCCTTGCGCTCCTGGGCGTGGTAGCCGTGGCCGGTCAGGATGTGCAAGCTCACGGGCGCTTGCAGGTCCTGCGCCGCCGTCCAGAACTTGTCGTAGTGCTTCGAATGAAAGGGCAGGTCCGGATGGGGCGCCTGCCAGATCAACGCGCCCTTGAGCCCTGCATTGTGGCACCGCTCCAGCTCTTTGACGGCGTGGTCGACGTTGTAGATGGAGATCGCCGGAATGCCGATGAGCCGGTTGCGGTCGACGCTGCAATATTCGATCAGCCAATCGTTGTAGACGCGGAAGCAGGCTTCCTGCAAGCCGGCATCAGGCAGGGCATAGAGACTCAGCAGAAGCGTCGGGTAGAGCACCTCCGCGCTGAGTCCGTCGACCTCCATCTCCTTGATCCGCGCATTCGGGTCCCATCCACCGGCCTGCTTCTGAAACCCCTCGCCCAATTTGTGAGGAGGAAACACCGGCGCGGCCTCGCGATATTCTTCCGGCACTCCCTTCTTCCAGAGATCGACCGGCTCCATTACATGGGAATCGGCCGAAACGATGATCCCATCGATCCCTCGGCCCTGACTGTCTATCGTCGCCATATTTGCGCCCCTGCTTCCGTTGCCGGATTAGTATAGTGCCATACTCAAGGGCCCTTAGGATCGGTGTAAGATTTCCCGGACATCGTGAATTCGCCCCAACGGAACACTAACACTGACCTGCACCGATCCTGTTTGTCTTTTCAACTTTCAAAGGAGTGCCCGTGCTCAGCCGCAGAAATTTCCTGTCGCTCGTCGCAAGCAGTATCGTCGCGCCTGGAGTGTCTTCCGCGCAGCAGGCGTCGCAAAAGGTTGCGCTGTATGCCAATGTGGGGGCGGATCTCACGCACTACGACGTGGACGTCGCAGGCGCAGCGCTGATCAAACTCGCGACGGTCACGCTGCCTGCGGGCGTGCAATACGCCTGGCCCCATGCATCGAGACGCTATCTGTACGTCGCGAGCAGCAGCAGCGCTTCAGGCTACGGGAAGGCCGGCACCGAGCACCACGTCACCGCGTTTCGCATCGATCCGGCCACCGGCGCGCTCACGCGCCACGGTGAACCGATACGCTTGCCGACGCGCCCCATCCATATGACCACCGATATTCCATCGGAGAATATCCTGGTTGCGTTCAACAATCCGAGCGCGCTGCACGTCTACCGCATCAACAAGGACTTTACCCCGGGAGAAGAGGTCAAGCAGCCGGGCCCGATCGATGCCGGCATCTTCGCCCATCAGGTGCGCGTGACGCCCGACAACCGGCTGGCGGTTCTGGTAACCCGCGGCAATGAAGGCACCGCGGCCAAGGCGGAAGACCCGGGCGCGCTGAAAGTCTTCGATTACAAGAACGGGGTGCTGACCAACGGCATCTCCATCGCGCCCGACGGCGGGAAAGGTTTCGGTCCGCGGCACCTCGACTTTCATCCGACCAGGCCGTGGATGTACTTGTTGATCGAGACGCAGAACAAGATGTACACCTACAAGATGGAAGGCGGCAAGATCAATCCGGAGATCGCATTTCGCGCGGAAACGCTTGCCGAGCCGAAGAACATCAGGGCCCGTCAGGCGGCAAGCGCGGTCCACGTGCATCCGAACGGCCGTTTCCTGTATGGGGCGAATCGTGCCCAGGAAACGATCGAGGTCGAGGGCAAAAAGGTTTTCAAAGGCGGCGAGAACAGCATCGTGGTGTACTCGATCAACCAATCCACCGGCGAGCCGACACCGATTCAGCACATCGAAACGCGAGCCATTCACCCGCGCACCTTCCACATCGATCCGAGCGGACGCATGCTGGTCGCCCAGCACAATCTGCCGGTGAATGTGAGAGACGGCGATACGATACGGACGGCGCCCGCCGGCCTGTCCGTATTCCGCGTCGGCGATGACGGCAAGCTCACTTTCGTGCGCAAGTACGATGTCGACGTCGGCGACAAAGTCATGTGGTGGATGGGCATGGTGCCGTTGTAACGAGATGCCGCAGCGCGCCGAATTCGACTTCATCGTGGTGGGCGCGGGCAGCGCCGGCTGCGTGCTCGCGAACCGGCTGAGCGCATCGGGGCGTCACGACGTGCTGCTGCTCGAAGCGGGCGGCGAAGACGACGACCGCGTGGATCCACATTCCGCTCGGGTACGGCAAGCACTTCTCGAATCCGAAAGTGAACTGGCTCTTCATGGGCGAGCCGGACGAGAAGACGGGAAGCCGGCCCATCGCCCAGCCGCGCGGCAGGGTGCTGGGCGGCACCAGCTCGATCAACGGGCTGGTGTACGTCCGTGGCCAGCACGAGGACTACGACGACTGGCGCAATCTCGGCAACGCTGGCTGGGGCTACACGGAAGTGCTGCCGTACTTCCGCAAGGCCGAGGACAACCAGCGCTGGGTGAACGAGTACCACGGCACCGGCGGGCCGCTATGCGTGTCCGATCCGACCGTTTGCCCATCCGCTGTGCGAAGCGTTCTTTGCCGCCGCCGAAGCCTGCGGCTATCCGCGCAATCCGGATTTCAACGGCGCCGAGCAGGCCGGCTTCGGCTACAACCAGGTGACGCAGCGCAACGGGCGCCGGTGCAGCACTGCGGTGGGCTACCTGCGGCCGGCGCGCCGGCGCGCCAACCTGTCCGTCGCGACGGACGCCCACGCTACGCGCATCCTGTTTTCAGGGAAGCGCGCCGCCGGCATCGAATACCTGCGCGCCGGCGTGCGGGAGTCCGCTCATGCGCGCGGCGAAGTGATACTCGCGGCGGGCGCGTTCAACTCGCCGCAGCTCATGCAGCTTTCGGGGCTCGGGCCCGCCTCTCTCCTGCAGCCGCTTGGCATTCCCGTGGTCGCCGATATGCCGGGCGTGGGCGCCAACCTCCAGGACCACTACAACGGACGCCTCGTCTTCGAGTGCGCCGAAGCGTTCACGTTGAACGACGTCGTCGCCAATCCCTTGAGGAAGCTCCTCGAGGGAATGCGCTACTTCCTCACGCGCAAGGGTTTCATGACCATGGGCGCATCGATGGCGACGGGCTTCGTGGCGACAGAACCCGGCGGCTCCCGGCCGGACGTGCAGATCGGGCTCGTGCTGTACAGCACCGACAAGTTCGGCGACACGCTGCATCCGCTTTTCCGGCTTTACCTTGCTCGTGAGGCTGCTCAAGCCGGAGAGCCGCGGAACGGTGCTCGTGAAGAGCGCCGATCCGCTAGCGGCCCCCGCGATCAGGCCGAACTATCTGTCAAGGCCGAAGGACTGCGAGGTTCTGGTGGCCGGAATGAAGATCGCGCGCCGCCTCGTCGATGCACCCGCTATGCGCCGCTACGTCGCGCGCGCGCACGAGCCCGCGCAGGCGTTCGCGAACGACGACGAATGGCTGCAATACCTGCGCACGCGCGGCGGCATCAGCTTTCACCCCGTCGGGACGTGCCGGATGGGAAGCGACGCCGGCGCGGTCGTCGACGAGCGCCTGCGCGTTCGCGGCATCGACGGGCTTGCGCGTCGTCGACGCTTCGATCATGCCGACGCTCGTGTCCGGCAATACGAACGCGCCGACGATCATGATCGGGGAGAAAGGCGCCGACATGATTCTGGAGGACGCTTGAACTAAGGAGAAGCGTGACGACTGATGACTGACGGTATGCCCGCCATCGCCGAGAGTGGATTTGAAGGCTACGCGGCGCACTATCTCAGCGGCTTGTCCAGCTTGATAAAGTAGATGCGGTTGACATCGACTCTGTTGTTTTCGCCCGGGAGCCGCTTCGCCGCAATCCCGCCTTTGTAAGGTGTCAGGAACCTTTTGCCTCAAGGTTCCTGACACCTTCAGCTTCACCGCGGAGGACGCGGAGGACGCCGGGGAAGAAAAAAGCCTCAACGCCATCCTCATCTCGCGAAGCGCTGTAATCTTCGGCCCCCTCGCGCGCTTTGCGCGCTCTCCCCCTTGATGGGGGAGGGATTCGAGGGTGGGGGTGAAACTAAGGCCGCAAAGAACGCCAAGGAAAAATTAATCGGAGACGTAATTCCAAAGAGCGCAAAGACAACGCCAAGGTTCGTATCAGGGTGACGGTGCGGTCTTTATGGCGCCAGCAGTGCGGGCTCATTACGAATGGGGCATCCTTCCGCCTTCCGCCTTTCGCCTTCATCTTTCATCCTTCCTCCATGCCCATCCTCAAGCGCACCGGCGCGCCCGACCTCAACTACGTCATCGACGACTTTACCGATCCGTGGCGCAACGCGCCGTACCTGATACTGCAGCACGGCAGCGGCCGGTCGTCGCGGTTCTGGTATAGCTGGGTGCCGTACTTGAGCCGCTTCTACAAGGTCGTGCGGCCCGATGTCCGGGGGTTGGGTGGCTCGTCCGCGGAATTCGATCTCGACCGGGAGTTTACGCTCGAAGCCCTGGTCGGCGACCTCGCCGCGATCGTCGCTGCGCTCGGCGCGGAATCCGTGCATGTCTGCGGCGAATCGATGGGCGGCATACTCGGCATCGCGCTGGCGGCGACGCACCCGCGGCTGGTGCGCACGCTGACGCTCGTCTCGACGCCGGTGTACATCAGCAAGGAAGCAAAGGCGACCTATGCACTGGGGCGCGCCTCGCGCGCGGACGCCGTCAAGGAGGTCGGCATGAAAGCCTGGCTCGAGGAGACGCACCGCAGCACGCGCTTTCCGCCCGAGGCCGACCCCGGGCTGGTCGCGTGGTACAACGAAGAATTCCTGCGCAACCATCCCGAGGTCCAGATGGCGATGGCGCGACTGGTCAACGAGGCGAACGCCGCGTCGTATCTGCCGCGCATCGACGCGCCGGTGCTGGGGCTTTACCCGGCCGCCGGGCGAATCATCAACGCGGAGCAGGAACGCACGCTCGCCGACGGCATCCGCAACCTGCGCGTGGTGCGCCTGCCGGCAACTTTTCACAAGGTGCAGCTGATGTTCCCCGCGGCGTGCGCCGGGCACTTGCTGCACTTCATTTCGCAGCACGACGGTGTCGTTTGCCGCGAAAGCTGACGAAAAGCTTCAACGCGCTACGCTTCACCTCACACGCATTATCTGGGACGCACTATCTGAGACGTTTTATTTGAGACGCTCTATCTGGGACGCAGTACCTCACGGATGCGTGCATTGATCATGGTGCTCACGGATAGGCCCAAGTGCTATATTTAAGAGTTCCAACATCCAACATATAGGTCGCGGAGATTTCCGATGAAAGCGAATGACGGAAGGAAGCGAGGCCGGCGTCACTTCCTGCGCATGGCGGGGACTGCCGCTGCAAGCTTTGCACTGGCCGCCCTGCCGGTACGCGGTGCGGACCGCCAGCAGCGCGGCGGCAGGGCTGAAGATCGGCACTGTCGGATCGGGAAGGATAGGCAGCACCCTGGGCGAGATCTGGCTGAAGGCGGGACACGAGATCATGTTCTCGTCGCTCGACCTCGAGCACGACAAGGCGTTGGCGGCGCGCCTGGGCGGCAAGGCCCGCGCGGGAACGTCCAAGGAGGCGGCCGCTTTCGGTGAAGTCCTTCTGATCGCGGTTCCTTATGCAGCGCTCCCACAGGTGGGCCGCGATCTGGCCGGCTTGATCAAAGGCAAGGTAGTGATCGATGCGTGCAACCCCATTCTCGCGCGCGACGGCGAGACTGCGGTCTGGGCCCGGGAGAAAGGCGCCGGTCTCGCCTCGGCGGAGCTGCTGCCCGGGGCGCGTATCGTGCGCGCCTTCAATGCAATCGGTTACGCAAGGTTGCCCGCGATCGCGCAGCGCTAGGGCGAGCGCATCGCGATGCCGATGGCGGGCGACGACGCGAATGCCATCGCCGTGGCGTCGCGCCTGGTGCGCGACGTCGGCTTCGAGCCGGTCGTGATCGGGCCGCTCGCGATGGGCAAGCACCTGATCCCGGGAACGCCGCTTGCCGGCGAGCACACGCCGGAAAAGATCCGGCAAATCGCCGCCACCTTGAACTGAGGCGATCTACTGAAGCGTGATGAGTGATGGGTGATGGGTGATGGGTGATGGGTGGTAGGAGTCAGGCTAGACCCGAATCACGAGTCACGAATCACGAGTCACGCCGTATTTAGAGCCGCGGCCGGTCACTGCAAAGGCAATTTCGCCGCCGCCACCACACCGCGCCACTTCGTGATTTCGTCACGCAGGTAGGCTCCGTACTCCTGCGGCGTGCTGCCTCCGGCTTCGAGTCCCAGCGCCTCGTACCGCTCGCGCAACTCGCTCGTGGCCAGCGCTTTCAAGATTGCGGCATTCAGCTTCGCGATCGCTTCCCGCGGCGTAGCAGCGGGCGCGAGCAGGCCGTAGCGCGAATCGACCTCGATTTTTGGAAAACCGGCCTCGGCAAACGTCGGAACATCGACCAGCGAAAGGGCCCTGCGTGGACTGGCGACCGCGAGTACCCGGATTCTGCCCGCCTTGATCTGCGGGAGGGCCACGGGTGCAGCCACGAACATCGAATCGATGTGGCCGCCGATCAGGTCGGTGATTGCGGGAGAGGCGCCCTTGTACGGAACGTGCACCATACTCATGCCTGAGGTGAGCGAAAGCAGCTCGGCTGCGAGATGCAGCGAGCCGCTGGTGCCGGAGGACGCGTACGTCAGCTTCCCCGGCCGAGTCTTAGCCAGTGCGACGAATTCCTTGACCGTCCGCGCCGGCACGGTCGGATTGACCACGAATATGATGTTGCTTGTCGCAATAGACCCTACTCCCGCGAAATCGCGGACCGGATCGTACGGCAGTTTCGCGGACACACTCGCATTGACCGGAAACGAGGAAGAAACGGCGAGCAGTATATATCCGTCGGGCGCGGACTTCGCCACGTATTCCGTGCCGATCACGCCGTTGGCTCCGGCCCGATAATCCACCACGAATGGCTGACCCAGGAACTCATGCAGTTTCTGTGCGATCGGACGCATGACGAGATCGTTCGGGCCGCCGGCCGCGAACGGCACCATGATACGCACCGGCTTGCTGGGATATTCCTGCGCGGCCGCGGCGAGCGAAACGAGCATCGCTGCGGCCGCAAGGAGGAAAGCGGAAGGCGAAAGGCAGAAGACCTTGAAACGGCCTGTAGCAACGGCTTTCACTTTCTCCCTTCTCCTTTCGCCTTCATCCAACTGCCCGGGCTTAGCTTTCGCCAGCGCCACGGGTTCTTCACATCTCCTTGATCTGCACTTTCCTGAACTTGATCACGCCCGTCCCGTGCTGGAGCGCGACCGGGCCGCTGGCAAAGGTGGCGCCGTTGAACTCGACGGTCTTCGCGCCGTTCAGCATGACAACGATCTGCTGGTCCCTGACGGTGATCTCGTAGAGATTCCACTTGCCGCCAGCCTTGGGCATGGGCGAAACCTTGGCGTGATGGACGATGCCGCCGGTGCCGAAGGAGGGATCCGGGCGCTGGTCGTAGATGTTCGCCTCGTAGCAACTCTTGTCGGTGATCTGTTTCCGATCCTAGCAGCGCATGAAGATGCCGCTGTTGGCGTCGTCGCTGGCCCAGAACTCGACCCTGATCGTGAAGTCCTTGTACGGCTTCTTCGTGACGAGGTAGCCATTCTCCTTACCGGCTTTCTTGTCGGCCTGGATGACGCCGTCCACCACAGCCCAGTTCGAGCTGCCGACGCGTTCGAAATTTTCCATGCCATTCGGCCCGTCGATCAAAGTTGTCCAGCCCGAATCCGTCGTGCCGGCACAACCGGACACGGTCAATGCCACGAGCAGCCCCGCGGTCGTCCGTTTCATGGTGTTCCCCTTTTGGTTGTCGACTATCGAGCGTCCGCAATCTGCTTGACGCTCGATCCCTCACCCTCCCGCCCCTCTCCCGAATGGAGAGGGGAGCGAACGGCGGGAAATGGCGTCAACCATTTGCCGAATGCTCAATAGTGCTGGGCTTTAGGATGTGCCTGCGATGGGCCGTGCGTCAAGGACGGTGATGGAGTGACGGGGTGAAGAAGTGAAGAAGTGATGAAGTGATGGAGTGATAAAGTGACTTCAAATGGGTTTCTTCACCAGCGTCAGCGACTTCACTTCTTCACCAGCGATAGCGGCATCACTGCTCTCGGCCAGAACGTTGGTCCTGAGCTCGGGCGTGGCGCCCGCCCAGGACTATCCAATCAAACCCATCCGTATGGTCACCCCCGGGCCTGGAGGTGGAGCTGATTTCGTAGCGCGTCTTATTGCACAGGGGATTTCAGTCCCATTGGGCCAGCAGGTTGTCGTGGATAATCGGCCGGCCGGGGTTATACCGGGACAAATCAGGAGATCGTGCGATTTCTTGCCAGAACGGACGTGAAGGAGAAGTTTCTCGCCGCCGGAGTAGAGACGATCGGCAGTTCTCCGGCGAAGCTTGCGGCCGCGATGAAATCCGAGGTGGCGAGGATGGGCAAGGTCATCAAGGCTGAAGGCATTCGCTAGCAGACTGATGTGGAAGATTCCCGAAAGAAAGAAGGACTAAGGCATGCCGTTCGCCAGGATCTCGGACGACCTCGACATGTACTACGAGGTCGACGACTTCACCGATCCCTGGACGAAGCCCGAGACGATCGTTCTTCACCACGGGAACTGCAAGAGCACCCGGTTCTGGTATCGCTGGGTGCCTATCCTGGCTCGTCACTACAACGTGGTGCGGCTGGATGCGCGGGGGTTGGGGCGGTCCACGGTGCCGTCGCCCGGCTACAAGTGGTCGCTGAAAGGCCTCGCGCAGGACCTCGAGCGCCTCCTCGACCACCTGAAGCTGGACAAGGTGCACCTCGTCGGAGAAACGGTGGGAGGCACCATCTCCATGCAGTTTTCCTCCGACCGTCCGGAGCGAGTCCGTAGCCTCACCGTTTGCAGCTCTCCTTTCCGTTTCACCGATCCCTATTACCTGGATTCGGCCCGGAAAGCGGAGAAGGACGGGGTGCTGGCCTGGGCACAGGAGAGCATGAAGCGGCGGCTCGATCCCTCCAGGGTGGGCCCCGAATTCGTCGACTGGTACGCCAATGAGATGGGGAAGACCTCTCTGCGCGTCGTCGTGGAGACGCACGACGCCCTGGTCGGGAACGACCTCTCGGATGTGCTGCGGCGGATCCAGGTGCCCACCCTGCTCCTCTCCGCGGAAAGCCGGCCCGGCTACACTCAGGGCTACGTGCGGGAGATGGAGCAGCTCATACCGGGAGCTAAGCTGGTGATTTTCCCGGGCACCTTCGGCTTCGTGCATCACAGCGAGCCGGAGAAGTGCGCGGAAACCGTCCTCGCGTTCCTGCGCGGGCTTTGACGTGAATCCCGACCGTGACGACTGCATCGGGTTTTCTTCCCGCCTCGAGTTTTTTCGGCGAGCGGCTTCCACCTAAGTTTCTCCCACCACCCCGGCGCTTCGCGCCACCCCTCTCCGGCAGGAGGGGAGGTGGCAGGCGGGAAGACGGATTTTGATCTTGGGGCGGGCAATTTTGCCGCCCCTGGCTATACCAACTCGCTGCGCGCAATCCGTGCACCCTCGCTCAGAGCCTTGAGCTTTCCGAACGCGGTCGCGCGCGGCAGGTACTTCATGCCACAGTCGGGCGCCAGGATGAGCCGATTCGCAGCGACGTGCTTCAAGCCGGTACGAATCCGGCCCGCAACCTCCTCTGCGGTCTCGATCGCCGGATTTCCGAGATCGATCACGCCAAGGATGATCTTCTTGTTCGTCAGCTCGGAGAGCACACCGAAGTCGAGCCTGGGCTGAGCCGCCTCGATGGAGATCTGATTCGCGATGCTGTCCGCGAGCTGCGGCAGGAACGAATACCCAGTCGGTTTCTGGGTCCGCACGACCGCTGCGTATCCGAAACACAAGTGCACAACGGTTGTGACGCTGATGCCCTCTAGCGCACGGTTGATCGCGTTCACCGCATAACGCTTGGCGCCCTCGGGGTCGTTCCTCAGCCAGGGCTCGTCCAACTGGATCACATCGGCGCCCATCGCCTGCAGGTCGCGCGCTTCCTCGTTCACCGCGACGGCGAAGTCCATCGCCATCTCTTCGACGTCGCGATAAAACTCGTTCTTCGCCTGCTGCGTCATCGTGAAGGGACCCGGCAGCGTGGCCTTGACCGTGCGATCGGTATTGGCGCGAAGAAACTCGAGGTCGCGCAATTCGACGGCGTGCGTCCGGCGGATCTTGCCGGTCACGCGCGGCACCACAGTCGCCTGCCCCGCACGATTCATGACGATATCCGGATTGTCGGTATCGACACCGTCCAGCGCGGTCGCGAAATGGTTCGAATAGCTTTCGCGACGCATCTCGCCGTCAGTGATGACGTCGATGCCCGCGCGCTCCATGTCACGGATCGCAAGGAGGGTCGCATCGTCCTGCGCCTGCTCGAGAAACTCCGGAGCGACGCGCCACATCTCGCGCATACGCACGCGCGGCACGACCTTCGAGAGCATCGCGCGGTCGATCAGCCAGTCCGGCTGCGGGTAGCTGCCAACGACCGTGACGGGCAGCAGGTCCGGGACCGTAGGTTTCATAAGGGAAGGGCGTGATAGGTGATAGGTGATAGGTGATAGAAACGTGTAGAAAAAGCCCCGTCAAGAATCACGCTTGGGATAGCATATCCTTGGAAGGCGAAAGGTGGAAGGAACGTAACGACGTCTCAGGTACGTCTCGGGTACCGCGTCTCAGATGCTGAGATGGGGATTCAAAAAGGGCGTGTGGCCTCGTTTCCAGAGCTTCCTTAAGGTCGGAGAAGCGCGATAGGTGATAGGTGTAGAAAGGCCCCCCGCCCGCGGGAGACTCATCACTTATCACCCATCACCTATCACGCTGTTGAGGCCGGGAGCGCGCGCGGATGACGATATACCTGGTCGTGTTGATCTCGTTTCTGAGCCAGGCCGGGTTCGGTGGCAGCCGGGTCGCGGTGTCTCTCCATGCGCTGGAGTTGACCGACAATCAATTCGCGATCGGACTGGTGATAGCGCTCTACTCGCTGTGTCCGATGCTCCTGGCGATTGTCATCGGCAGATTTGCAGATCGGGCCTCGCCGCGGATGCTGGTGCTTACAGGCTCCGTCCTCATGACTGCGGCGCTGCTTCTGCCACCGCTCGTTTCCGGGATCGGTGTACTTTGCGTGGCAGCCTTCGTGCTGGGCTTTGCGCATCAGGTCTTCAGCCTCCCGTTGGAGGCGCTCGTAGGCGGCATCGGGGGTCCGGAGAAACGGGCCCGCAACTATGCCCTGATAACCATGGCGTGGTCTGCCGCCAATTTTCTCGGGCCGATCGCGGCCGGATTCTCGATCGATCACATCGGCCAGCGGCAGGCCTATCTGGTGCTCGCTGCGTTTACGCTGGCGCCCATCCTGGTGCTGGCGTTCAAGCCGGGCTCGCTGCCCACGAAAGGCGAGAGGCACAAAGGCACCGGTCCGCGCGGCAGCGTACTGGAGTTGTGGCGCATGCCGTCGTTGCGCATCACGATGATTGCCGCCGGGATCGTCGGCTCGGCACAGGATCTGTTCCAGTTTTACATGCCGATCTATGGTCGCGCGATAGAACTTTCTGCCTCGGCAATCGGAACCATACTCGGAGTGACTTCGCTTGCCGCCTTCGTGATCCGGGCCATACTTCCGTTCCTCGCGCGAAAGGCGACCGAGGCGCAGATTCTGGGCAGCGCCATTTTCGTATCGGCTTTGGCGTTTCTGCTGTTCCCGTTCTTCGTCAATGCCTACGCCTTGGGGGCAATTGCCTTCCTGCTCGGGCTCGGAGTCGGTTGTGCCATGCCGATGACGATGTCGCTGCTCTATGCACTGGCCCCGGCGAACCGCCTGGCGGAGGCATTCGGGCTGCACAAGACAGTAAGAAACGCCACGCATCTGGTGGTCCCGCTCGTCTTCGGGAGCGTAGGCGCGGCATTCGGATTCACAGCGGTATTCTTATCGAACTCGGCGCTGCTGGCGACCGGTGGTCTCCTGCTGCGCAAAGTGGGCATGCCGCGATCGAGCGCTGTTAAGAGCGTGGTCCGTGAACCGTGAGCCGTAAGCCGAGCTGACGCCCCTAAGAGCGTGAGCCCGCAGTCCGTGATCACACCGGAAAACAGACGGGATTAACAGGATGTACCGGATGAAAACGTGAAGCTCGGTTCAGCTTCTATCCTGGCCCATTCTGCCGGTGTCTTAAGACCAGTCGCTGACGGTAGCCCGGGGGAAGACAGTGCAATCCGGGGCAACTGTTCCCGGATTACGGCCTTCGGCCTTATCCGGGCTACGTTTGCTGACGACTGAAGACACTTCCCTTCCCTTCCATCCTGGGCGGAAACGCATTATTCTGGAGTGGCGTTCACATTATGGAACCCAGTAACGCCACTCAGGGATGCCAATAAACCCGGGCATGAGACGCCGGGCAAACCCAAGACGAGGAGAAGATCATGTTCCGCATCGCTTGTGCTTCGCTCTTCGCCACACTGATCGCGCTGTCGGCGCCGCCGGCCGTTGCCGCCGAGAAATACCCGCTCAAGCCCGTCCGGCTCGTCATTCCATTCTCCCCGGGAGGCGGCACTGACGTTCTTGCCCGCGCGATCTCGGACAAGCTCACCGAAGCCCTCGGTGCCAACGTCATCGTAGACACACGCCCCGGCGCGGGCGGCACGCTCGGCTCCGGGATCGTCGCGAAGTCGGACCCGGACGGCTACACGCTCCTCTTCACCTCGGCGAGCCATACCTTCATCCCGGGCATCTACAAAGAGCTGCACTACGATCCGGTCAAGGATTTCAAATCCATCACGATGCTCGCATTGGCTCCGAACCTGCTGGTCGTGCATCCGTCGATGCCCGCGACCAACCTCAAGCAGCTGATTGCGCTCGCCCGCCAGCGTCCTGGCGAGATCTATTACGGCTCCGCCGGGCGCGGCAGCAACCTGCACCTCACCACCGAGCTGTTCCTGTACATGGCCAAGATCAAGATGCTGCAGGTGAACTACAAGGGTGGCGGTCCCGCCATGATTGCCGTCATGAGCGGCGAAGTGCACGTGAACTTCCCGGGCATACAGTCCGCGCTCCCCTTCGTAAAATCGGGGAGGATGCGCGCGCTCGCGGTAAGCACCAAGAAACGGGCGGCGGCGCTGCCGGAACTCCCGTCGATCGACGAGGCGGGTGTGCCCGGATACGACAAGTCGGGCTGGTTCGGGTTATTCGCTCCGGCCGCGGTGCCGGAACCCATCGTTTCCCACATCTACACGGCGGTGGCCAAGGTGCTCAAGGACCCCGACGTCCAGAAACGGCTGGCATCCGAAGGCGCCGTCGCCGTCGCCAATCCGCCGGCCGAGTTCGATGCGTTCGTGCGCGACGAGATCGCGACGTGGGCGAAGCTTATCCGCGAGATGAACCTGTGATCTAAGGGCGTGAGCCGTGAGAGGCGTATCATTACGGCAAAGGCACGAATCACCCCCCGCTGGAGGATGAAACCATGAATTACAGACTCAACGCGCTCACCAGTCACGAGACCGGCGCCGAGATCCGGGGGCTCGATCTGAAGGCGCCCGTCGGCGCCGAACTACGAAAAGCGCTCAATGCCGAGTTCGCGAAATACCACGTGCTGGTATTCCGGGACCAGAAGATGACGGCACCGGAGTTCGCCCATGCAGGGGAAGTCTTCGGCGAGCTCATGTCGCACCATCACAAGAACGTACGCGCGGACGGGCATCCGGAAGTCTACGAGGTCCGCAACGAGCGGATTGCGCCGGACCAGTACCGGATCGCCGGCGCAACGTTCCACACCGATCATTCCAACCATCCCATTCCACCGAAGGCCACCGCGCTGCACCCGGTGTCGCTTCCGAGCTACGGCGGCGATACGCAGTTCGTCAACATGCACAACGCCTACGACGACCTGCCGGAAGCCATGAAGCGCCGCATCGACGGACTCAGGGCCGTGCACGTCTTCGAAAGCAAGTTCAGCCCGCGCAAGCTGCGCCCTCTCGACGAAAAAAGCCGCGAGGCGTTGCCGCCGCCCGGCATACACCCGCTGGTACGGATGCATCCCGAGAACGGCCGCAAGGCGCTTTATCTCAATCCCGTGCGCATCGAATCCATCGTGGGCATGCCGGAGGACGAGGCGCTGGCGCTGGTCGCCGAATTGATGACGCACGCCACGCAGAAAAAATACGAGTACCGCCATCAGTGGCGTTACGGCGACATGGTCATCTGGGACAATCGCAGCGTGATGCACCAGGCAAACGGCGACTACGACATGAACGAAACCCGCTACCTGTATCGCATCATGATTACGGGCGAACCGGTACTGGCGGCGGAGCCGGCTAGCGTAGCCGCCTGACGCCCCGTTCGATCGTCGTTTTCCCCACTCGGCTGCCTTTAGAACAGACGGGATTAACAGGATGTACGGGATGAAAGCGTGAAACTCCGTTCAGGTTTTATCCTGTAAATCCTGTTCATCCTGTCGGTGTTGTAAACAACCCAGAATACGCTTTCGGGCATGGCGTTGCAGGTGGTAAGCTGCCGCGCTGCGCGGGTTCGACGTGATCGACGCGATCCGCTCGCCGCTTCACGATGCGGACGACCGAAGGAGGATCACCATGGCAGCGCAGGGCGAGCGTTCAATTCCCAGCACCGGCACGCCCGCACCGGGGCCTCTCGCCGGCATCCGCGTCATCGAGCTGGCCGACGAGCAGGCCGAGTACTGCGGACTGACCCTTGCCGGATTGGGCGCGGAGGTCATCAAGGTCGAGCCGCCTGGCGGCAGTCCCACGCGCCGTATCGGCCCCTTCTATGAGGACAAGGAAGGTCCCGAGCGGTCGCTCTTCTTCTGGTACTACAACCGCGGCAAGAAATCGCTCGTGCTCGATCTCCAGCAGCAGAAGGACCGCGACCGCTTCCGCGCGCTCGTCGCGAGCGCCGATATCCTGCTCGAATCCACGCCGAAGGGAGAGCTCGACAAGCTCGGAATGAGCAAGGTGGCGATCGGCAGGGAATTCCCCACGCTGATTCATGCGCGCGTGTCGCCGTTCGGGGACGAGGGGCCATGGGCGAACTTCAAGGCGTCGGACCTCGTGCATCTCGCGCTCGGCGGCGTCATGATGAATTGCGGCTACGACCCCGATCCGGCCGGCAAGTACGATCTGCCGCCGATCGCGCCGCAGATGTGGCACGCGTATCACGTCGCGGGAGAGCAGCTTTCTTTCACGCTCCTCGCCGCGCTGCTCTATCGCTTCCGTACGGGCAAAGGTCAACTCGTCTCGTGCGCGGTGCACGAGTCGGTTTCGAAATCCACCGAGGTCGATCTCATGACGTGGGTTATGCGGCGCGCGCTGGTGCTGCGCCAGACCTGCCGCCATGCCCGTGAATCCGTCTCGCCGAGCCCTTCCATCGCGCACACGAAAGACGGACGCTGGGTGATGGCGAGCCTGGGAAACCGCGCGGATGACGGGGAGCGGCTGTTGAAGCTCCTCGAGCGCTACGGCTTGGCAGAGGGCTTCAGCGTGGAGCAGATGGCCGCGCCGAAAGGCGGACGCTTCGTTCCCGGCACCGGCCCGACGAAGGCGGGCCGCGACGAGGGCATGGAGGCCGTCCAGCGTTTCGTGCGTTCGTTCACTTACGAGAACATTCCATGGCGCGAAGCACAGGAACTGGGAATGCTCTGGGCGCCGCTTAGAAAGCCGCACGAGAATGCGGTCGATCCGCACTGGATCAAGCGCGGGAGCGTGACCGATGTCGAGCACCCGGAGCTGGGCAAGTCATTCCGCTATCCGACGAGCAAGTGGATTTCCACCGCGAACTCATGGGTGGTGGGGCGCCGCGCGCCGCTGCTGAATGAAGATGCCCAAGCGATCGAGCCGAAGGTGAAGCGCGAAACGCCGGTGATCGGCGCGAATGCGCGCGTCGATGCGAAAGAGCCGCCGTCGAAGCGCGGCAAGCCGTTTCCGCTGCACGGCATACGCATCGTCGACTTCTCGTGGTTCCTCGCGTCCGCCGGCGGCACGCGGTTCTTGAGCGCGTTCGGCGCCGAGAGCATCAAGATCGAGCTCAAGACTCATCCGGATACGCGGCTCGCCGCGATGGCCCCGATCGGCGGTCGCGAGGCACGGGACAAGGCCACGGCGCCGCTCCCCGGCGTGACCGACATCAACCAAGGCGGACAATTCAACAACAAGAATCCCGGCAAGCGCGGCATCTCGCTCAACGTGAGGCATCCGAAAGGCCTCGAGATCGTGAGACGCCTCATCGCCATGTCGGACATCGTCGCGGAAGGCTTCTCGCCGGGCGTGCTCGACAACTGGGGCCTGGGATATTCGGAGCTCAAGAAGATCAAGAAGGACATCATCTACGTCCAGCAGTCGGGCATGGGTGGGCAGGGCACCTACGGACGCTTCCGCACCGTCGGCCCGATCGCGAATGCGTTCGCGGGCCTGTCCGAGATGTCGGGATTGCCGGAGCCTGCGATGCCCGCGGGGTGGGGGTATTCGTATCTCGACTGGATGGGCGCCTTCAGCTTCTCGCTCGCGATGCTCTCCGCGCTCTTCCACCGCGAGCGCACGGGCGAAGGGCAATGGATCGACGCGTCGCAGACCGAGGTCGGGCTCTTCATCAATGGTCCCGCGCTCCTCGACTGGTCAGCGAACGATCGCGTGTGGACGCGCATCGGCAATCGCTCCCCATGGAAGCCCGCGGCGCCGCATAACGTCTATCCGTGCGCGGGTGACGACCGCTGGATCACGATCGCGTGCTTCACGGAAGCGGAATGGACCGCGTTCATCAAGCTCGCGGAGCATCCCGAGTGGGGCAAGGATCCGCGGTTCGCAACGCTGGCGGCGCGGCTCGCGCACCAGGAAGCGCTCGATGCGCTGATACGGGATTGGACGAAATCGCGCGGTGACTACCAGATGATGCACGCCCTACAGCCAGCCGGCGTCCCGGCCGGCGTCTGTCAGCACGCAGGTGATCGCTGCGACAACGATCCACAGTTGAAGGCCCTCGAATGGCTGACCGAAGTGACCGGCACGGCAATCGGCCGGTGGCCGATCGCGGAGGTGCCGGTCAAGATGAGCGAGAGTCCCGCCTGGATCGGCGGGCGCATCGACCGCGGCGCGCCGTGCTACGGCGAGGACAACCATTACGTGTACGGCGAGCTGCTGGGAATGTCGTCGCAGGAGATCGACGGCTTGGCGGCCGAAGGCGTAATCTGACTGGAAGTGGCCTCGAACACCCCATTTGAGCCACAGATACACACAGATAAATACGGATAAATTCAAACCTGAAATTCAAGATCATTTGGCCTTTGGTTTCATCTGTGTTCATCTGTGTTTATCTGTGGCTAGGTCCTGCTTTTCGTTTTTGAGGCAAGTTCCATGATCAATGATGCTCTCCGCACGATTTTGCCGATCGCCGGCTGGCCCGAGGAACGCGCTCGGCGAGGTCGAGATTACCGGCGGCAGCGATCCGATATTGCCGACGCCGTTCCGCCTCGCCGAGACCAGCACCGCCGCGCTCGCCGCGGTCGGTCTGGCCGTCTCCGATCTGTGGGAATTGCGCACCGGGCGTCGCCAGGAGGTGGCGATCGATACCCGCCAGGCGACGGCCTCGCTCCGCAGCGGGCGTTATCTGAAGATGGGAGACACGCCCGTGGATTTCGGGCGCAACCCCGTAGTGGGTATCTATCCGGCGAAGAATGGGCGCTGGAGCTACCTCCATGGCAACTTCCCGCACCATCGGGCCGCCACGCTCGAAGTTCTCGGCGTGCCCGAAGATCCCGAGGCGGTGCGCAAAGCAGTGTCGCAGTGGGATGCCCTCGAGCTCGAGGAGGCGATCATCGCCGCGGGGAGCGCGGGAGGCATGGTGCGCACCATGGAAGAGTGGACGAAGCACCCGCAGGCCGCCGCGATCGCCTCGCTGCCACTCATGGAGATCGTCCAGATCGGCGACAGCGCGCCGGAGCCGCTGCCCAACGGCGATCGGCCGTTATCGGGTATCCGCGTGCTCGACCTGACGCGGGTCATCGCCGGGCCGACCTGTGCACGCACGCTCGCCGAGCACGGCGCCGACGTGCTGAAGATCACCGGAGCGCACCTGCCGAGCATCGGCCGCCAGGAATACGACACCGGCCACGGCAAGCTCTCCGCCCATCTCGATTTGCGCACGGAGAAGGACAAGGAGATCCTGCGCGGGCTCGCTCGCGAGGCCGACGTGTTCTCGCAAGGCTACCGGCCGGGAACTCTCGGCAATCGCGGCTTCTCGCCCGAGGCGCTGGCTCAAATGCGCCCGGGCATCGTCGTGGTCTCGCTGTGCGCCTTCAGTCATCTCGGGCCGTGGGCATCGCGCCGCGGCTTCGACACGGTGATTCAGAGCGTGAGCGGCATCGTCGCCCGCCAGGGCGAGCTCTTCCCCGGCGACAAACCGGGCCCGCAGTTCTATCCGGTCTCGGCGATCGACTTCCTCACCGGCTACTTGATGGCGTTTGGTGCGATGGTGGCCCTTGCCCGCCGCGCGCGCGAAGGCGGCAGCTGGCTCGTGCGGATCTCGCTGGCGCAGGTGGGGCGCTGGCTCGTCGGGCGCGGCCAGGTACCGGAGGCCGACCTCAAGAATGTGCCGAAGGAATTTACCCCCGCGGAGCTCGAACGCTGGTCCATGACGAGCGAAACGCCGCTGGGCCGGTTGCAGCATCTCGCGCCGGCGCTGCGCCTCTCCGAGACACCGCCCCGGTGGGACCGCCCCACGGTACCGCTCGGCTACCACGAGCCGGTGTGGCCGGCGTAAGATCGCTTCGCTTGAGAGACTAGAGGCTAGGGACTTGGGACTGTGGCGAAAGGAAGGTGCCAGGTACCTTAAGGTGTCAGGAACCTGCGCAGGCGATGCGCTTCATGGCCGGCTTTCTCGCCGGCGGCTGGCTGCCGTTCTGGGTTCGGCGCATGGATGAGCAGGTGAGTTATGTCGGCCGCACCGCCAGGCTCAAGCATTTACCCAGCGAGCATTTCGCCGCGGGGCGGGTGTTCTGCAACATCGAGGCGCACGAGCCCGAGCCGATGTTCAGCATGGTCACCGGCGCGCTCGGCGACGGAGTGCTGATGTTCGGCTCGGACTACCCGCACTACGAATCCTGGTTCCCCCACTCGATCGACAAGATCCTCGAGTGGGCTAGCCTCGGGCAGGAAGTCCGGCGCAAGCTCTTCTGGGAGAACGCGACGCGCTGCTTCAAGCAGACCTAGAGTTTCAGCGCGGTGGGCGGGCGGCGTATGCTAATCTAAGCGTGCGCAGACCAACTCAGTCGCGCAGTGAGGTCGCCCATGGCGCAAGTCGTGCTGAAGGAGCTGAACAAGAAGTACGACGAAGTGCACGCCGTCAAGGACGTCAACCTGACGATCCGCGACAAGGAGTTCATGGTCCTCGTCGGGCCGTCGGGCTGCGGCAAGACCACGACGCTCCGCATGGTCGCAGGTCTCGAGGACATCACCTCCGGCGAGATCGCCATCGGCGACCGGATCGTCAACGATCTGCCGCCCAAGGACCGCGACATCGCCATGGTGTTCCAGAACTACGCTCTGTACCCGCACATGAGCGTGTACGACAACATGGCCTTCGGCCTCAAGATGCGGAAGTTTCCCAAGCCGGAGATCCAGAAGCGCGTCCAGGAGGCCGCCGACATACTCGGCATCCAGGAGCTGCTCAAGCGCAAGCCGCGCCAGCTCTCGGGTGGCCAGCGCCAGCGCGTCGCCGTGGGCCGCGCCATCGTGAGGCACCCGCAGGTGTTCCTGTTCGACGAGCCGCTGTCGAACCTCGACGCCAAGCTGCGCGTGCAGATGCGCGTCGAGTTGAAGCGCCTCCACCAGCGTCTCGAGACCACGGCGATCTACGTCACCCACGACCAGGTCGAGGCGATGACGCTCGGGTCGCGGGTCGTGGTCATGAAGGACGGCTGGGTCCAGCAGGTGGGCGAGCCCATGGAGATCTACGCGAGGCCCCAGAACAGGTTCGTCGCGGGCTTCATCGGATCGCCGTCCATGAACTTCATCCCCGTCACGCTGACCGACGGCAGCGGCGCGCTCTTTGCCGAGGCCGGCGGCATCAGGATCAAGGTGCCCGCCGCAGCACGCAGAGCCTGATGCCCTACAAGGGCCAGGGCGTGACGCTGGGCGTTCGCCCGGAGGACCTTCGCGTCGGCGCGAGCTCGGATTCCGCGGACCTCTCCTTCGAGGCCGTGGTCGAGGTCGTCGAGCCTCTCGGCTCCGAAATCCTGCTGGACGCCAGGGCCGCGGGGCAGCAGATCGTCGCCCGCGTCGAGCCCACGGTCAGGACGCAGCCGCACGAGAAGATCCGCCTGACATTCATCCCCGACCGCATCCACTTCTTCGACGCGAAGACGGAAGCGGTCATCAAGTAGGCCCGGCTTGACACCCGACCTTGAGCCGACCACGATTGCCAGAAAACCATCGACCCAACGGAGGAGCCCATGAATAAGATCAGCCGCCGCCGCTTCCTGACCACGACCGGCGGCCTCGCCGGCATTCTCGCGACTGGCATCCCGCCCGCCCGCGGTCAGCAGCGGGAGATCTCGTACCTCTGCTGGAACAATTTCGCCCCCGCCTCGGACAAGAAGCTGGCGGAGATCGGCCAGCGCTTCACCAAGGACACCGGCATCAGGATTCGAATCGACCATATCGCGGCCACGCCCAGCAGGCCGCCAAGTACGCCTCCGAGGTGCAGACACAGGCCGGCCACGACCTCGTCGAGATGCGCATGCACTTCCCCTGGCTGTACGAGCCGCAGCTCGTGGACGTGTCCGATCTGGTGAGGGAGCTCGAGAAGAAGCATGGGCCGGCGCTCTCGTCGGCCCAGGAGACCGCCATGGTCAAGGGGGTCTGGCGCGCGGTGCCGCAGTATCGCACCTTCTTCGTGGCCGGCTATCGGGAGGACCTGTTCAAGAAGGCCGGCCTCAAGGTCCCCGACACCTGGGAGGACCTCTACACGGTCGGCAAGGAGCTGAAGAAGATGGGGCACCCGGTCGGGATCCCCATCAGCCCAGAACTACGACACGATCTCCACGGCGGGACCCGTGCTCTGGTCTTTTGGGGGCAAGGAGGTGGAGAAGGACGGCAAGACCGTCACCATCGGCGCCCAGCAGACGGTCGAGATGGTGGAGTGGTACAAGAAGATGTACCGCGACTGCATGGAGCCGGAGGTGCTGTCCTGGACGGACGCCAGCAACAACGACTCGCTGGTCGCAGGGCAAGGCGGGCTGGATCCACAATCCCGTCAGCGCCTACCTCACCGCCCGCAACCGTAAGCTGGCGACGGCCGACGGCATCAACCATCACCGGAGCCTCGCCGGGCCCAACGGCCAGCGTCACGAGACCGACGTGCCGCGCCACATCGGCATCTGGAGGTTCTCGAAGAACGTCGAGCCGGCCAAGGAATGGATCCGCTATCTGCTCGGCAGGCGCGAGGTCTACGACGAGTACATCATGTCGGGCGACGCCTTCAACCTTCCCGCGTACACGAGCCTCGTCGACCATCCCGTGCTCAAGACCGATCCGAAGTTCGCCGCGCTCAAGCAGGAAGGCGTCCAGTTCCATTGCTACGGCTGGCCCGCGCCCGCGAGCGACAAGATCCAGCTCATCACCAATTCCTTCATCCTGCCCAACATGATCGCCAAGGCGGTCACCGGCACGTCCACCAAGGACGCCATCGCCTGGGGCGCGAACGAGATGAAGAGGATCCTGGCCAGCGTAGGGAGCGGGACCTCGTGGCCATCGGAAGCGCAGGCGTCATCGTCGCGGCCCGCCGGCCGCGATTCGGATTGCGGCCGGGGGAGTGGCTCAATCGCGAGGGGATACTCGGCCCGCTGTTCGTGACTCCGGCCCTGCTGCTCCTGCTCGTGCTCGTGGCCTATCCGTTCTGCATGGCGCTCTACTTCTCGCTGTCGGACGCCTTCATCGGGCGACCCAGCCAGTTCATCGGGATCCGGAACTTCGTGAACCTCTGGGAAAGCGATGCCTTCCGCCAGACTTTCCAGAATGCCTTCGTCTTCACCGGCGTCGCCATCGCCTTCAAGCTCGTGTTGGGCGTCACGCTGGCCCTGCTGCTTAACCAGCAGCTCTGGTTCAAGCGGCTGATCCGGGGGGCGGTGCTCCTGCCCTGGGTCATCCCCACGGCGCTCTCCACGCTCGGCTGGTGGTGGATGTTCAACTCGCTGTACAGCGTGGTGAACTGGACCGGCATCGCGCTCAACTTCATGGATCCCCCGGGCCCGAACTGGCTCGGACAGAAGTACTACGCCATGGCGGCGGTGATCGCGGTGAACATCTGGCGCGGGCTCCCCTTCTTCGCGATCACGATCCTGGCCGGGTTGATCGCGATTCCCAAGGAGCTCTACGAGGCGGCGGAGGCCGATGGCGCCGGGCCGGTGAGGCAGTTCTGGTACATCACCCTGCCCCTCCTCAAGCCCGTGCTCGGCATCGTGATCCTCTTCTCGACGATCTTCACGTTCAGCGAGTTCAACATCGTCTACGTCCTCACCCACGGCGGCCCCATCAACTCGACCCATCTCTTCGCCACCCTCGCCCGCCAAGTGGGTCTCGAGACGGGGCGGCTCGGCGAGGGCGCGGCCATCTCGCTCTACCTGTTCCCGGTGCTCGTGTTCGTGGTGTGGGCGCAGCTCAAGTCCGTACGGAAGGAAGTCCTGTGATGGCGAGCGCGGAGAGGCGGCGGCGCTGGGGGAAGATCGGCATCCATCTGCTCCTCGTCCCCTTCCTGGTGTTCGCGCTCTTCCCCTTCTACCACATGGCGACGACGTCGCTGAAGACGGACCGCGAGCTGTACGATCGCAAGGCGGTGCCCCTCCTGATCCGGCAGGGGGTCACCCTCGAGCACTACGACAAGCTTTTGCGGCACAGCCAGTTCCTGACCTGGGCCAAGAACAGCCTGCTCGTCAGCTTCCTCGCCACCTTGATGTCGCTCGTGATCGGGACGGTGGCGGCCTACGCGCTCGCTCGGCTCACGTTCGTGGGCGTGGGCGGCCTCGGGACGGCGATCTTCGTGACCTATCTGGTGCCGACCTCGCTCCTGTTCCTGCCGCTCGCCCAGGTGGTGAACTGGCTCGGGCTCGGCGACTCCAAATGGGCGCTGGTGGTGACCTATCCAACCTTCCTGGTGCCGTTCTGCACCTGGCTCCTCATCGGCTACTTCCGCACGGTGCCGAAGGAAGTGGAGGAGTGCGCGCTCGTGGACGGCGCCACGCGCATCCAGGCGCTCTGGCACATCATCCTTCCCATCGCCGTGCCGGGGCTCGTGTGCGCGGCGCTCTTCGCCTTCACGCTGTCCTGGAACGAGTTCATCTACGCGCTGACCTTCACCTCGTCCTCGGACGAGATCACGGCCAGCGTGGGCGTGACCCAGGAGCTGATCCGCGGCGACATCTACTACTGGGGACAGCTCATGGCGGGCGCGATGCTCGGCTCCATCCCCATCGTCATCCTCTACGTCTTCTTCCTCGACTACTACGTCTCCGGTCTCACGGCCGGCGCGGTCAAAGGCTGACGGACGCCCGCCGTCCCCCGGACTAGGGTACGGGAACCGCGCCGCGCGGTGGCCCTTTCTTCTCCTCGAAGGACTGCGCAAACGCCAGCAGCTCGGCGTCGGGGCGGTCGAGGTCGATGTGCTCGCCGAAGGGCTGACGCACCTGGTAGGGGGTCGTGAAGTACAGCTCGACGCGATTGTCCTCGGGGTCGAAGAAGTAGACGCTGCAGGCGTTGCCGTGGGTGACGGTCCGGTCGATCTTCATGCCGTCTTTCTTGAGCCGATGATGGAAGTCGCGCACGGCGTCCAGGCTCTTCACCTTGAACGAGACCTGCTGCACGTTCCGGGTCTTCTGCTCCGACTCCTTCGCCTGGACGAGCACCAGCTCGTGGTGCTCGGTCTCGGGCGCCGCGCTCAGGAAGCAGACCCGCCCCGGCTCTTCATCGGCGATCGTGAGGCCCAGGAAGCCCGAGTAGAACTCGCGCATCCGCTTCAGGTCGCGACAATAGATCCCGACGTGTCCCAATCCGCTGATCTCAGACATGTGTCACCTCCGTTTACGCGCGGGCGGTCACCGGCGTGTGCTTCGCCAGGAACGCTTTGACGCGGGCCTTTGCTGCTTCGAGCGGTGCGCCTTCCTTCCACTCGGTGATGTATCCGTCGAGGTTCGGCAGCAGCTTCGACAGCTCGTCCGAGATCGCGCGCGGGTGCGCGTCGTCGTTGCCGGCGAGCAGGAGCGAAGGCGTCTTGCAGTTCTTCGCGAACTCGCGGTCCGCGCAGTAGATGAAATCGTGCTCGTACATGTTGCGGTAGATCGCATCCGCCACCGCTTCCGTCAGCTCGGGATGGTCCTTCTTGAGCCCGTTGATCCAGTCGTTGAACCGCTCGGGACGGGGCTTCATCGGCCCCACCCGCCCGATGGGCTGCGCCCAGATGGCCGCGGCGACGCGCTGCGGCTGGGCCTTGATGAGGTTGGCGATAAACGTGCCGCCGATGCACTGGCCGAACAGGTGGCACTTGTCGATCTTCAGATGGTCCAGCACCGCGATGTGATCGGAGGTGTAGGAGTGCCAGCCGTCCTGCGCGGTCATAGGCGCGCGCGACTGGCCGCCGGCATTGCGCTGGTCCATCACGATGACCCTGTATCCGGCGAAGTCGGTGACGGGCTTGATGGGGGCCATGGGCTGGCTCCAGACCGCTATGGTCGACTTCACGCCCGCCGGCGCGAACGTGAGTATCGGAAATCCCTGGCCGTGTTCCTCGAAGTAGATTTCCGCATCCTTGTTCTTGATGGTGGGCATTTCAGGCTCCTTTCATGGTGATAAGCGTGAAGGATACCAAGGACTGACGCTTCCCTCGCAAGCGATAAACGGGGTGCGCCTGGGAACCGCGATCACGGCTTCCCGAAAGCCTTGACCGCGTTGTCCCAGAGGATCTTCCGCATCAGGTCCGCGCTCACCTCCGGCCAACTCAGGGCCAGGTCGACGGATCCGGGAAAGCGCGTCTCGGGATGGGGATAGTCCGTGCTGAACATGAGAACGTGATCGCCGAGGTAATCCGACACCATCTTCACCATCTTGCCCCCCTCGTGAAGGACGATCGAGGCGAAGAACCGGCCGCCCGAGGTGTACTCCATCATGGTGTGCTGCAGGCCTTCGGCCACGAAGCCCATGTATTGCGCCTGGTCCTCCATGCGGACGGCCCAGAACGGGATCCAGCCAAAGCCGGACTCGAGCACGGCGAAGCGGAGGCGGGGATAGCGGTCGAGGAGGCCGGCGCCAAAGAACGCTCCCATCGCCCGCATGGCGCCCCAGGGATGCGAGGCGGCGCGGCCGAGAAAGGGGTTGCGCCAAAGGTCGCGATAGCCCGGGTAGCCCTCCGAGAAGCTGTGGTGGATGTAGCACAGCCCATGCTCGTCCATCGCCTGCCAGAGCGGATGCAGGTCGGGGTGATCCAGCGGGTAGTCGATCGGAAGACTGATGTACACGCCCACGGCCCAGGGTGAGCGCCCCCAGCGCTTGATTTCCTGCACCGATTCCTCGACGTATCTCGCGTTCACGGCGATCATGGATTTCAACCGATGCGGATACTTGCCGCAGAAGTCGTCCAGGTAGCGATGTTGCGCCTGCATGAACTCGACGTTGACGGCAGGATTCTCGTGCCCGCCCGGTCCGCCGGAGTTGACGAGGAGCTGGACGTCGACGCCCTCTTCGTCCATGTCCTGTATGCGCCCATCCATGTCCCAGTCGTCGCTGCCGGGGCGCGGAAATTGGCTCCCCATGAATCGGCCGGAGACCCCGGGCTTCGTGGATCGCGGCTCGGCCTCGCCCAGCATGCGCGGCACATCCGCTCCCCAGCCGCCGACGGGACCGCTGCGGAGGCGAAAAGCCCGGAGCATCCGCTTGTAGGGCATGTCGGGCCCTATCCCGGGCGAGATCCTGTTGCGGGTTATCTTGCGGCTTTCCAGGTCCGGCACCAACTCGCGGACGCGGGCGGAGAGGTACTTTTCGAGCGTGTCCGCCCCCGGCTGGATGTGCGTATCGCTGTCGTAGACCTTGTAGCCGTTTCTCATATGGTGTGAGTATAAAGCGTGCCGACCGACCGACGCCAAGAAGTCCGGTCAGGCTTTCTCAGAAGGCACGGCGAAGTGATATAAATAGAACCTATTTCATATATATATGAAATAGGTTCTCAGAACGTGAGGCAAACAATCGTCGCCATCGGGGCCCTCGGCGCGGGCGCGTTCCTCGCGGGCAACGCGTTGGCGCAGGCCTATCCCGTGAAGCCGATCCGCCTCATCGTCGCGAACGCGCCGGGGGGCGGCGCCGATCTCGTCGCGCGGCTGCTGTCGGAAAAGCTGGCTCGCCCGCTCGGGCGCCAGATGATTGTCGAGAACAGGCCGGGAGGCTCGGGCCAGATCGGCGCGGACCTGGTGGCGAAAGCGGCTCCCGACGGCTACACCCTCCTCCTTGGCACGACCCTCACGCTCATCAGCTCGCCGGCGCTCCATCCCAATCTTCCTTACAAATCGCCCGCCGATTTTGCGCCGATCTCGCTCCTCGCCTCGACGACCTACGTGCTGGTCGTCCATCCATCGGTGCCCGCGCGCACGGTCAACGACCTCGCGCTGCTCGCGAAAGCACGCCCGGGGGGCATGAGCTATGCCTCAGGGGGTCCCGGCACCGTGGGTCACATCGCGTCCGAGATGTTTGCCAGCAGGGTCGGGGCCAGGATGGTGAACATTACGTACCGCGGGTCAGGGCCCGGCGTGTTCTCGGTCGTTCTGGGCGAGACCGACCTGATGTTCTGCAACCTGTTGCCCGCCGTGCCGTTCCTCAAGATGAGCCGCGTGCGCGCGCTGGGCATCGCGAGCCTGAAGCGCAGCACGATCTTGCCGGACGTGCCGACCCTGCACGAGTCGGGTCTGCCGGGGTTCGACGTCCAGCAGTACTATTCCCTGGTCGCGCCCGCGGGCACGAGCGGTGAAATCGTGAGCCGTCTCAACGAAGAGATCGCGCGACACTTCCAGTCGCCCGACGTGAAGAGCCGCCTCGCCGGCGATGGATCGGAGGTGCAGGTTTCCACACCCGTGGAGCTCGAAAAGCTGATCGTCAGCGAAATCGCGAAGTGGGCCCGGACGATCCGGCAGGCGGGGATAAGACCTGACTAGAACCTATTTCATATATAGGCGCGTGATGCGTTGTGGCCAGGACGGACCGTATGCAAGGCGGCCGGCGCAGGCCATATGTCGATATAGTCAAGCCGGGCAACGCAGCAGACGACCGTCCTGGCCGCAACCCCGAAGGGGACGGGGCAATCTGGGCGCATTTCATCGTCGGGAACCCTCGCAATATCGACATATTGCTTCGGGCTCTCCTCCTTGAACTGCATCCCACATTGCCTCCGTCGCACACGTGCCTATATATGAAATAGGTTCTATCTGCGCCGCGTCAGTCGTCACGCTGTTTGCGGCCGCTTCCAGCCCAGCCAGTCCACGATCGCCCCGCCCATCACGCGCTGGAGATCGCGGCCCTTGAGCCACGGCATCTCCTCGGTGAACATCGTCACGCACTGCCGGTACGAGCACGGCATGCGGGTGATGTCGGTGCCCCAGAACGAGCGGTCGGGCCCGAACGCATCGACGATCTGCGCAGATAGCCGTGGATATTCTTGTACGGGTAAGGCTGGCTCGAAGTGCTGGGCGCGCCCGACAGTTTGACGCCAACGTTGGGGAGTTTCGCGAGCGCAAGCATGTTGGGAAGGTCGGCATAGGCCGCCTCGTCCTTGATCCCGCTGCCGCCGAACCAGCGCCCGATGTGATCGATGTGGAGCTTCAGGCGCGGATGCCGCCTGGCAATATTTCCCACAGCTGCCATGTTCTCCCCGCTGGCGAGGAGACCGACCGGGTAGCCGTGCTTCTCACAGGCGGCCCAGAACCAGTCGACCGTGCCGTCGGTCCACCAGGTCTTTTGATGCGGCTGGTTGAAGGTGAACCGGAACCCGATCATCCCCGGCCGTTCGCGCCAATTGGTAACGATCTTCTCGCGGTCCGGGCTCTGGAGATCGAAATGCCCGAGGATGCAGAACTTGTCGGGGTGCTTGCGCACCGCCTCGACGGCGTAGACGTTGACCGCTTCGCCGAGCGCGCTGGGCGGATGGAGTACGGCGCAATCGACCCCCGCCGAGGCCATCTCCGCCACCGCATCCTCGATCGAATAGGTCGGAATCTGGCGATGGTGCGGGCTCATCTTCCCGTTCTGCCAGATATGGATCTGCGAATCGACGATCAGCATCGCTTCCTCCCTGAAATCCTGGTACTGCGTGACTCGTGCCTGATGACTCGTGACTCGTACACAGGCTACTGATAACCCGGCGTGTGCCGGGCCAGGAACTCCTTGACGTGGACCTTCGCCGCTTCCAGCGCCGCACCCGTCTTCCAATCGGGGATGAATTCAGAGTTGGGCAGCAGCCTGGCCGTCTCTTCGGAAATCGGGTACGGGTGCGCCTCGTCGTTGCCGGCGAGCACGAGAGACGGCGTCTTGCAGGTTTTCAGGAACTCGCGGTCCACGCTATAGAGGAAGCCGGGTGCATACAGATTGTTGTAGAACGCGTCGAGCACCTGCTCCGTTACCTCGGGTCGGTCCGCGACACCTTTCGCCCACGCGTCGAAATTTGCGGTACGGCCCGGCTTCATGGGGCCGACACGGCCGATGGGTTGCGCCCACACGGCTGCGACGACTCGCTGGGGTTGTTTCTTCAGAAGGTTCGCGATGAACGCCCCGCCGATGCACTGGCCGTAGAGGTGGCACTTGTCGATCTTCAGGTGGTCTAGCACCGCGATGTGATCGGCGGTGTAGGTGTCCCAGTTGTCTTTCGCGGTCACGGGCGCGCGGGACTGGCCCTCGACGGTATTGCGCTGATCCATGACGATCACGCGCCAGCGGTTCGACAACTCGGCGATCGGGTTGATGGGCGCCGTACTCCAGATCTTGATCGTCGACCGGGGGAGGCCGCCTGGCGCGAACGTGAAGACGGGAAATCCCTTGCCGTGCTCTTCGTAGTAAATCGTTGCGTCCTTGTTCTTGATGGTAGGCATTTTGCTTTCCATGGATTAGAGACTTGAGAAGGTGTCAGGAACCCTTAAGGTGTCAGGAACCTTCGTAGGGAGTGCCACCTGTCTTGGTCCCTTTGGGAGAGAAGTTGCTCATATCTCCGCGGGCGTCACATAGGGTTCCTGACACCCTACCTGACCCTACCGCTTCCACCCCAGCCAGTCCACGATGGCCCCACCCATCACCCGCTCGAGGTCGCGGCCTTTGAGCCACGGCATCTCCTCCGTAAACATCGTCACGCATTGCCGATACGAGATCGGCATGCGGGTAATGTCAGTGCCCCAGAAGCAGCGGTCGGGCCCGAACGCGTCGACGATCTGTTTCAGATAGCCGTGGATATTCTTGTACGGGTAGGGTTGGCTCGAAGTGCTCGGCGCACCCGAGAGCTTAACCGCGACGTTGGGTAATCTGGCAAGCGCAAGCATTTCCGAAAGGTCGGCATAGGCAGCGTCGTCTTTTACGGCGGCTCTGCCGCCGCCGCGTCCGATGTGATCAATGTGCATCTTCAGACCCGGATGCCGCTCGGCGATCTTCCCGAATACCGGGATGGTTTTGCCCGTGACGAGGAGACCGAGCCGCAGGTCCGCCTTCTCGCACGCCTTCCAGAACCAATCGAGCGAGCCGTCGGTCAGCCACGTCTTCTGATGCGGCTCGCTGAAGCTGTAGCGAAATCCGAGCATGCCCGGCGAGCGTTCGCGCCAATGCGCGACGATGTTCTCGCGATCCGGGCTTTGGAGATCGAAATGCCCGAGGATGCAGAACTTGTCCGGGTGACGGCGCGCCGCTTCGACGGCGTAGGTATTGACGGCTTCGCCGAGCGCGCCGGGCGGATGGATCACTGCGCAATCAACCCCGGCCGATTTCATCTCGGCCAGCGCCTCGTCGTACGAATACGTGGCGTCCTGGCGATGGTGGGGACTCATCTTTCCGTTCTTCCAGATATGGATCTGGGAATCGACTATCAGCATGATAAATGGGCTCCGCAGTCAAGTTCCTGGAGATGGGGTCGCGATAGATGCAGGAAAAGTTACCGCCTGGACCAGCGGACGCGGACACGATAGAGTCACGTCTGAGAGTCCCAATTTGGACTGCATGAATGTGAAGCATGAATGCTCCCTCTGGCTGGCGTCGAAAATGAAAAGGTGTCAGGAACCTTAAAGCAAAGGGTTCCTGACACCTTTACGGATACATCGCCCAGCCCACGCGATCGGTCTGTGCCTTGAAGAAATGGCCGTTCGTGCTGGTCACAAACAGCGTGGTGAGATCGGGGCCGCCGAAGCAGCAGTTCGTGGGGCGGTTCGCCGGCACCGGGTGCGTTTCCAGCACGCGCCCCGTGGGTGAGAACACATAGATCATCGGCCCCGATCCGCTCGTGTAATAGCCGGCGGTGGCAACGATGTTGCCTTCGGCGTCGAGACACATGCCATCGATGCCGCGATGCACGCCGCGCGCGTCCTCGCCCCAGGTGAAGAGCGCGTCATACGTGCCAAGGCTGCCGTCATCCTTGATCGGGTAGGCGCGCAGTTGCCGCGGTATGCCCCGGGCGGAGCCGCTTTCGGCGACATACAGCGTTTTCTGGTCCTGCGATACCAGGATGCCGTTGGGCTGGGTGGTATCGAAGGTGACGCGCGTGACGGTGTACTTGCCGTCTTTCTGCGGGTCGGCGCGCAGGCACGAACGGTGGTCGAGCTCCTCGACTTCGGTCTTGTCCCAGTTGCCCTCGTTGACGGGGTTGGTGAACCAGATCCGGCCTTTGCGATCGATGGCAAGATCGTTCGGCGTGCTGAGTTTCTTGCCGTCGAGGCGGTCGGCGACGACGACGTTTTTGCCGTCGAGATCGAAGCGCACGATCGCCCGGCCGCCCGAGCAGCAACCGAACAGTCGCCCATGCTCGTCGAACGCGAGACCGTTCGTCCGGTTGGTGCCGGTGCGCCATTCGTCGATCGCGTTTGTCTTGGGGTCGTAGCGCAGGATACGGTTCTTACGGATTTGCGTGATGTAGATGTACTCACCGTCCCACACCGGCCCTTCGGTGATGAACTGTTCCGTGTCAGGCTTCATCAGCAGCTCGAATTTCCACGCCATTTGTTTTTCCTTTCTTCCTTTAGAGTGCCGCGTTGTGGGTGCCGAGCTCAAACTCTCGCGATCCCCTGACGTGCTTTAGGCCGGGGGCTCTACCTCCGTCCTACGCTCGGTCAAATTAAAGACGATCAGGGCCCTCTGGCTAACAACCATTTTTGACATGAGCTCTAGTAAGGCTCTTTGACGAAGATGAAGGTCGTCCCGGTCACTATCGGCGCGCTCGCCCCGACGAAGGAAACGTTGGCGTCCCTGACCTGGCGCTCCCCGGCGCGTCCCGACGCCTGCAGTGCGCCCTCGATGATATGCCACAGGCCGTGGATGCGTCCCGTGCTCAGGCTTCCTCCGAAGGTGTTGAGCGGCAACTCGCCGTCGAGCTCGATGCGTCCGTCCTGGATGAAATCGAGCGCTTCGCCTTCCTTGCAGAAGCCGTAGGATTCGAGACCGTAGAGTACCGAAGCGGAAAAACCGTCGTAGATCTGCGCGACGTCGACGTCTTTCGGGCCGAAGCCGGAGCGCGCCCACGTGAGCTCCGCTGAGCTGCGGCCGCCTTCCATGTAATTCGCGAGGCTGCCGATGCGCCCCGCTACCTCGAAGCGCAGCCGTTCGCCGTAACCCGCCAGGTACGCCGGGCTCGGCTTAAGGTCTCGTGCGCGCTCCGCGGACGTGAGGACGATGGCAACCGCACCCTGAACGGGGATGTCGCAGTCGTAGAGACAGAACGGATACGCGACCATTCGCGATTCGAAATAGTCCTCGGGAGTGAGCGGCACCTTGAAGTACGAGTGCGGGTTCTTGAGGCCGTGCTTACGCTGAGTTACCGCAAGCGTTACCATTTTCTCGCGCTTCTGATTGTTCTTCTCTAGATAGCGCGTGTACGCGACCGCCATGCCCTGTCCCGGACCACCGAAGCCGTACGGCGCGGTGAATTGAAGCGCACCCTGCGCGTACGTGCCGGGCAGGTTCTGGTAGGTGCCTTTCGGATTGTGCATAGCGCGCCACACCACCGCGTACTTGCACACGCCCGCGAGAAGCGCGTTGACCGCCTGCTGCACGGCACCGCCGATGTTCACCGAGCCTGTCTGAATGTGCCACGACAAATTCGGCAGCTTGAGCATCGCCATCATGCAGTTGACCGAGACGATGCTGATGCCGTCGACCTCGGCGTGCCCGGTTGCAGGAAGCTCCGGATACGTCGTGAGACCGTCGATATCCGACAGCTTGAGCCCGGAGTCTTCCACGGCCGCCTTGACCGCCTGCAGCGCGTGCGCGGCCAGCGGAGTCTCCGCCGTCCGGGTGGCCTGGGAAAATCCCACGCCGCTCACCGCCACCTTGCACCGCTGCTCCCACATACGGCATCGCTCCCTGGTACCTGGAACCTATCTCAAGAACAAGAACAAAAATCAGCCACAGATACAGACAGATAAACACGGATAAATTCAACTCCAAAATCCAGAAACAATTCAGCCACGGAAACACACGCCCATTAGCCGACTTGGGTCAAGAGTGAGAACGAAACTCTCGTGTGCGTGACACGATACTTTACTGCAGCCCATGCTCATCGTCCGTTACCGCGCCCGTTTCTTCGGAAGGCACGGAACGTTTACAACAACACAAGACGAAACTCAGGCTGCTTGTCCTGTCCGTCTATTTCCGTGGCCAAAATGCTCTTGGTTTTTGTCTGTGTTCATCTGTGTTTATCCGTGGCTCAAATGGGTCCCTTGGACGCGTCGGGCGCGAGCCTGAACTGCGGCAGCGTAAAGTCGTCGTTCAGCGCCTGGAAGACCACCTCCACGCGACGCCCCACCTTCGCCTCCGTATAGGGAGCATCCAGCAGATTACCGGCCAGCAGCGCCCCCGGTGCGTCGTCGAGCTCCACGATGATGCTCGCGTAAGGAACGGCCGCGGCAAACCGCTGGTCGCCAGTGTGGTACATGATGGTGTAGGCGTAGATCGCGCCCTTGCCGCCCACGGGCTCGAACTTGAGATCGATGGCCATGCAGTTCACGCATGTCGCGTACGGAGGATGCTGGAAGTGCCTGCAGCTCTGGCAGCGCTGTAGCGCCAGCACGCCCTGCTTGGCCGCTTCCCAGAAGGGCTTCGTCCACTCATTCGGGACGGGAATCGGCCTCACCACCTTGCTCCAGTCGCTCATCGTCATGGTCTCGTCTCCCCCGATCCGGCTCGCACTCAACAGCGGTCACACGGATGAATCTATTTTAACCGCTGGAGGGCGGCCAGCACGGCGCATCTATGGGCTTATCCCCAGACATCAACAGGTTGCGCTGGTCCGACCGCGATGGGCGAGGCTCTATGCACCTGTAATACGTAGACCCCAGGGAACGAATCAATTGCTACAGAATGTTTGGCTGATCTCCGCTTGACCTCAAAGATCACTCGCCGCATCGCGCCCGTCGCAGCGAAAGAGTTACACTATGTAATCATTCCTTGACTGGAATGTCTCTCGTCGCAGGACTATTATCGACGTGCGTTTTGCCAAGCAACGGCTCGAGCATTGACTGATTCCGCCGCTAATCACGATCCCACCTGGCACCCGCGCGATTTGGAAGCGCAGATGCTCGAGGAGCTTTTGCGCCTTTCTCGCGTAACGGTGCTGTACGGCGCGCAAGGCGTCGGCAAGACGATGCTGCTGAAGACGGGAGTCCTGCCGCTGTTGCGGTCTCGCGCTGAGGAGCGCGATAAACCGCGGATAGTGGTGCCGTTCCCCGCTCGCCACGGCGGCAAAGTAGAGCGCGGCGGCGAGATCGCCATTGTTTTCGATCGGTGGAGCAACACGCCGCTCACCGATCTCCAGGAGCAAATTCTGGATATGCTGCCCATCGGCAGCCCACCGATGGCGACGGTGATGCCGACATTGACCGACATTCTCGCGGCGTGGAACGAAGAGATTGGAGTGCGCTTTTTTGTCATCCTCGATTCCTTCGAGCAATACCTGCGTGCGCCGTTCGACCGTGCGGGCATCGCAGAATTCGACGACGAATTCGTGCGCATGGTCAACGAGCCTCTTCTGGCAGCCCATTTTCTTCTTTCGGTCCGCGACGACGCCGAGGCTTTGCTGAACCGCTATCGAGCACGGATCAGCGGTTTCGGCGATGCCTTTTTGCGCCTGCCTGACTTGCACCCCGTCACGGCGCCGTCAACCGCGCCAAGCGCGCAGACGCATCAGTCCGCCGCAGCGGCAACGCCTCCCATTGCGGAAACGCTGACGATCCGGTCGAGCGAGCCGTTGTTTGTTCTCCCTGCCGGGTTGACCGCGGGTACTTTGCCGGCCGGGGCTGCGTTCTCGTCAGCACGACCAGTTGGGGCGCCGTTCGCGCCAGATGTGTCGGCAAGCGGCAGCTCAGAGCCACGCTTCAGGAGCACGCATCACAGTCCAGCGGCGCAAGGCAACCGGTAATCGACGACACGACTATCAACGGTCTGGAGACCGGGGATGCGGTGCCGACTCTACCTACACGGCCCGAATTGCGGCGTCCAGCTCGAAGACCCGCCCGGATCTCACTTGCGGTGATCGTCGCCGGATTTGCCGTTGGAGCGGGAGCAGGCTATTTCGCGGTATACGGCTACCAGGGAATTTCCACGTCGCAGACCGCTGCGAGAGCTGAAGGCGTAGTTCCCGCGACGACGCAGACCGCTTCGAGCGCTGAAGGCGTAGTCCCCGCGACGACGCAGACCGCTTCGAGCGCTGAAGGCGTAGTCCCCGCGACGACGCACACCGCGACGACGCAGACAGTGGATCTGTCTACAGTCCACGTGCCTCCGGCTCCTCGTGCCGATCATTTGGTTCCACCGCCTTCATCTGAACGAACCTTCGCAGTCCCTAGCTTCGCCCCGCCACCAGGCTCTCCGAAACCGATCAAAAGCGTTAAGACGGCATCGCCCACGCCTAAAGTCACCTCTCGCATCGCACCGCGGCAGGCGGTACCGATAGCTACCGTGGCGATCGAGTGGCAAACTGCAATGCGCCGAGAGCTGGACGCCTGCCACCACGAACCTTTTTTTGCGCGTGTGGTATGCACAGAAAAGGTGAGGTGGAAGCACTGCGCGCCCGATCACTGGAACGCTATCCCCGAATGCGCAGCGGCGAACATACAGGTGACTCGCTCCGATTGAGTTGCTACCTGCGCGGCCACACTACGCCCTGGCTGGCCGGCACGCTCCCCATGCCCTTGTAGACGAACTTCTGCACGCGTTTTCCTTCGTAGGTCTCCGTGGTGTAGATGTTGCCCTTCGAATCCGTCGCGATGCTGTGCACGCCGTAGAACTGGCCGGGCTGGCGCCCGCCGTCGCCGAAGTTGGTGAGCTCTTCCAGCGTCTCGCGCAGGATAATCCGTACCTTTTCGTTCTGGCCGTCCGCGAGGAATATGAACCGCTGCTGGGGATCCTTGGAGAACGCGAGATCCCAGGCCGATCCCGACGCGAGGGTCTCTTTGGCGTACCACGCTTCCTTCACGAACGTCCCATCCGGGCGGAAGACCTGCACGCGGTTCGCCTGCCGGTCGCACACGTAGACGAGCCCGTCATTCGAGCGCTCGACGCAATGCACCGGGTTGCGGAACTGCTTCGGCGGCGGCGCTTTCGGGTCGTAGTTGCCGGGCTCGGCGTCGTCCGGCTTGTTGCCGTACGCGCCCCAGTAGCGTTTCATCTTCCCGGTATCGGCGTCGACCACGGCGACGCGCTTGTTCTGATAGCCGTCGGCGATGTACGCCTCGTTGGTCTTGGGATCGACCCAGATCTTGGCGACCCGCCCGAAATTTTCCGGATCGTTGCTGCCGGCGTTCCTGCCGTGGCGACCCAGCTGCATGAGGAACTTCCCGTCTTTGGTGAACTTCAGGATGTGAGCGTCGCCCTTGCCGTTGCCGCCGAGCCATACGTTGCCCTTGTAGTCGACGTGGATGCCGTGAGCGCCCACCGGCCATTCGTAGCCTTCCCCCGGCCCGCCCCAGTGTCTGACGAGATTGCCCGCCTGGTCGAACACCAATATGGGCGGGGCCGTGCGGCAGCACTCGGCTATGGGAGGATTCAGCTCGAGCCCTCTTTCGTTGTTGTGCAGCCCTCCCGCGCCGCGGTGTATGACCCAGATGTGGTCCTGGTCATCGACCCAGATCCCGATCGTCCAGCCGAGCAGCCAGTGATTCGGCAGCGGCTTGGGCCACAGAGGGTCCACCTCGAATACCGGCGCCTGGACGGTGCGCCCCTGGGCGTCGGCGCGGTTATCCAGGACCGCCTGGCCGATGCCGAGAGTGATGAGGAGCGTGAGAAGAGCTGCGCCGAGGTAAAAACTGCGCGTGCGCTTGAGGCGTTTCATGTACTCCCCTTTTCGGTCGACTCCGCGTGATACCGCGCGCTGCCGCGCGGCCCGCAGTGTCCTGAGGGTCCATTCAGTGGACGCTGATCTCCCCGATTCCGGCTCTTCCCCGGCGGGCCCGCGCTTGTTGCGCGCATTTCCCGCACTATGTTCCTGGGGTTGATTTTTCCTCGAATTATACGCGCGCCCATTTTCGCTTGTCAGCGAGTATTCTTGAGACCAGCTCTAGCCACAGAGGGAAACGTCGTGCCGTCTGGCAATTCCATGACCGTCGCATGGCGCGCTCTCATGCTGCTGGCGACGGCGCTCGCCTGCGCGCTGGCGCCTGGCGCAGGCGCTCACGACATCCCCAACGATGTGAAGGTGCAGATGTTCGTCAAGCCGATCGGGGACCGGCTCGAGGTGCTGGTACGCGTGCCGCTCTCCGCGATGCGCGAAGTGGACGTCCCGCGTAAAGGCCCGGGTTACCTCGATCTCGCGCGCGCCGAGGCCGCGCTCAAGAGCGCGGCCACTCTGTGGATCGCCAATAACCTCGAAGTCTACGAAGACGAATACCTGCTCGGCTCCGCACATCTTGTCGATGCGCGGGTAACGTTGCCGTCCGACAAGTCCTTCGGATCGTACGAAGACGCCTTGGCGCATCTGAAGGGACCGCGACTGCCGGAAAGCATGGAGCTGTTCTGGAACCAGCAGCTTCTTGACGTGCTGTTCGTGTACCTCATCAAGTCCGAACGCTCCCGGTTCTCGATCGATCCGCGGTTTGCGCGCATGGGCATGCAGGTCCTCACCACGCTGCGGTTCCTGCCGTCGGACGGGGCGACGCGCGCCTTCGAGTTCCACGGTGATCCGGGCCTGGTGCGGCTGGACCCGCGCTGGCACCAGGCCGCGCTGCGCTTCGTCGTGTCCGGGTTCTGGCACATCCTGGACGGGATGGACCACCTGTTATTCATTCTGTGCCTGGTGATTCCGTTTCGCAGGTTCGGCCCGCTCGCGCTCATCGTGACCGCGTTCACCATCGCGCACTCGATCACGCTGATCTCAGCAGCGTTCGGTCTCGCGCCCGCCGCACTTTGGTTTCCACCGCTCATCGAAACATTGATCGCGGTGTCCATCCTCTACATGGCGCTCGAGAACATCGTCGGCAGCAGCGTGCGGCGGCGCTGGATCATAGCTTTCGCGTTCGGCCTGGTGCACGGCTTCGGCTTCTCGTTCGCGCTGCAGGAGACGCTGCAGTTCGCGGGGTCGCACCTCGTGACTTCGCTCCTGGCGTTCAACGTCGGCGTTGAGCTCGGGCAGCTCCTCGTGCTGTTGCTGCTCGTGCCGCTTCTCGAGTTGCTGTTCCGTTACGCCGTTCCCGAGCGCATGGGTATCATCATCGTGTCGGCTTTCGTCGCGCACACAGCCTGGCACTGGATGCTCGAGCGCTACGAAACTCTCAAGAAATTCCCGATTCCGGCGCTCGATGCCGCGACGCTGGCAAGCGCCATGCGCTGGTTGATGGCAGCACTTGTGCTGGCGGGACTCGTGTGGCTCGCCGCCAGCGTGCTGCGGCGGGTAAACACGCCGCAGCACAAGGAGGAAGGAGAAAGGAGGAAGGAGAAAGTGGAAATCGGCAGCTAGTCGCTTTCGCCTTTCGCCTTCGCCTTTCGCCTTCTGATAGCCTGCTCAACTCGATTACCATTCAGTCACGCTATGGCAACTCAGGCACACACCCGCAACACGGTTATCACGATACTTACCTCCAACAGCTCGCTCACGGTACTGGACGCGCTGGCGCCGGCGTTCGAGCGCGCCAGCGGTCACCGCTATGCGGTGAACGTAGCCTCAGCGAAAGTAATGCTCGGCCGCATTAAGGACGGCGAGACGGGGGATGTGGTGATCCTCGGCGCAGCCGCGCTGGATGAACTGGTGGAGCTGGGCATAGTGGTAGCCGGCAGCCGCCGGCCCTTTGCCCGCTCCCGTGTCGGTATCGCCGTGCGCGCCGGTGCGCCCAAGCCTGACGTCTCGTCGGTCGAGGCCTTCAAGCGCACGATGCTCGACGCCAGGTCGATCGCGCACACCGTGCACGGCGCGAGCGGCATGTACGTCCCGGTGCTGCTGGCACGCCTCGGCATCGCGGAGCAGATGAAGCCGAAAACCGTCACGCGCCAAGGCGGATATATCGGCGGGGTCGTCGCGGCGGGCGAAGCCGAGATCGCCATTCAGCAGATCGTCGAACTGCTGGCGGTACCCGGCATCGACGTCGTGGGACCGCTGCCCGACGACATACAAAAGGTATTCGAGACGGCGGCGGGGATTTTTACGGCTTCGAAACAGCCGGCCGCAGCAGAAACGCTACTTGGTTACCTGCTGGCGCCGGACGCTGCCGGCGTGTTCGAGGAGAAGGGCCTCGAGCAGGTCAGTGCGGCCTCGTTACTCCCATAGGGTTTCTCACCCAACAGCGGCGTCTGAAAGATTCACGCGAGACTCCATTTTTCCGTGTCGGCCGCTCTGCGCGTCACCGGGGGTCAGATCCCCAACACGAGGCGTTGGGCGCGTCGTAGGGCGGAAGAGGGACCCTCTGGGATGCGCCCGGACTCGGTCTCTCGAAGAGTGGTGCGGGAAGGGGCGCGGAAGGCCGCAAACGAGATCTCATTCCGGGTCGCCACGCGGCCACTCCGCACCAAGCTTGCGCCCACCGGAGAGCGGCCGCACCCGGAGACGCGCATGGATCGGCATCAGAACGACGCGCCTTGATCGGCTCCACGGTCGCATCCCCGTGAACGGGCGCGTCGAGGGGCGGAAGAGGACCCTCTGGGACTGACCCCCGGCGGCGCGCTGGATCGGCATGTGTGCACGACGCGCCATTGATCGGCTGCACGGTCGCATCCCGCAAGCGGGTCCCTGCTCCACGTTCCGCCGATCCCTCTTCCGCCCCTCGACGCGCCCCATCACGCCGTTCGCTCCTTGAGCGACTTCCAGGTGGACGTAGCGTAGGCGATTAGCTCGCCTTTGTCGTCCACCAACTCGGAGCGCAGGTAGGAGATGCTGCGGCCATGTCGCAGAAACCGGCCGGTGGCGATAACTTTGCCCGATCGGGCAGCCTTGACGTACTGAACCTTGATCTCCAGTGTGGTGCCCGGGCCGCTCGTCTTATACAGCAGATGGCCCATGGAGATATCCAGCGCGAAGGCGATGACGCCGCCGTGCAGGCCGCCCTGCGGATTGAACATGAAGTCCTTGAGATCGAACGTAATCCGGCACGCGTCTTCGAGATACTCGAACTCCATGCCAAACAAGCGCGTCAGGAAGAATTTCCCGAAGTCCTGCTCGTAGCTGGCGAGCGCGTTGTCAAACGCAAGCCTGGTGGCCGCCTCGTCTATCCTTCCCTTTTCGCCCTCGTCCTTCCGTCTTCCGCCTTCCGCCTTCATCCTTTCGCCTTTCGCCTTGCCTGTCAGACTCCTTCGACGATCCGTAGGTCGCGCTCGACGGCGTCCTTCCCGAGCGCCTTCAATGCCTCCTGGTAAGCCGCGCCGTCGTGCGCCGCGATCGCCTTCTCCGTGCTCTCGAATTCGATCACGACCACGCGCTGATTGAGCCCCGCCTCGTAGGTCTTCACCGCTCCGCCCCTCGCGAGAAACTTTCCCCCTGCGGCTTGAATCGCCGGTCCCGCCAGCTTCGCATACGCCGCCAGCGCTTCCGGGTTCTTGATCGAGCGATAGAACGCGATCCAGTATGCTTTTGCCATGGAACCCCCTTGGTGATTGGTGACTCGTGCTCTGGCGCACGATTCTACAACGGCGGGCTTCCCTCCTTCCGCCTTTCGCCTTTCGCCTTTCGCCTTGTTCTTATGCGCTCTGATGTTAGCATCGCTCTTTAGCGCAGCATGCCGGCGCGTCCATCAGGAAAGGATGACCATGTCCACCACCACACCCAGCGGTCTCATCATCGAGGAAGTCGTCGTCGGCGACGGGGCTCAAGCCGCCTCCGGCCAGCAGGTCAAGGTGCACTACACCGGCTGGCTCACCAACGGCACGAAGTTCGACTCGAGCAAGGATCGCAACGATCCTTTCGTCTTTCCCCTGGGCGCGGGCCGCGTCATCAAGGGCTGGGACGAGGGCGTGCAAGGCATGAAGGTGGGCGGCAAGCGCAAGCTCACCATCCCGCCCGCGCTCGGCTACGGAGCACGGGGCGCCGGCGGCGCCATTCCACCGAACGCGACGCTCGTGTTCGAGGTGGAGCTGCTGGGGGTGGGATGAGGGATGAAGGATGAGGCATGAGGGATGAGGGATGAAGAAAGAGTGAAAGTCTCAGCTGTAATAGTCGCAACTTGACCTGACAGGCAGTATCCGCTTCTGGGCGGGACTTTGAAGGGCGTGCGACGGCTCAGCGCCGCATCTTCTTTTTAGACCGACCTTCGGCCCGCGCCAGCGCTCGGATTGAGTTCGGCACAGGATGCCCGACCGCGAGCAGCATCTGAAGCAGCTGGTGAGCAGTGGTGTGGATCAGCGACTCGTCGGTGATTGACCGTACGTACGCGCGCCAATGCACCCGGACAAAACGCGCGAGTCGGCCAATGTCGTCTTGCGGCCACCCGCGCCTACGCGGGTCATAGCGGAGAATGAGCAGGTCCGCCAAGTTGGATGGTGGCGCGACGCCGTCACGGATCACCAAGAATGTCGGGCGATTTGCGCCGTGGGCGAGTCCGACTTCGTTCGCGACGTTGAGATTCCCGGCCGACAGCTCGGCCACGACGCCGGCGGCGCGGGCAATCAGCGGCGCGATGAACGGGTAGTACTCCTCCTCGCCGAGACCGCCCCAAGCGCGGATGGCGCGGAAGCCGGCCTGCTGCAATGCCGGCCGGTACCAGTGCGCGTAGTAGTCGGCATACGGCCGTTTGAAAGGCATCGCGATGAAGCAAGTATCGACTTCGGCGGGAAGAGGCTGCAGCAGATCCGTCAGCAGGAGATACGCCTGCGAAACGAGTCCGGAGAGATCGCGCGCACGCATTGCCCGAGACAGGTCGCCGACGAAACCATCGAACGCCTGCGGACCGAGCCCGAAATCGGTTAGCACCGGCTGCCAACGTTTACGCAGCATCGATCGCAGCTTGCGGGAAGTTCCAACGTAGCCGCCGGCGAGAAGCACCGCCATCGCACCGACGCCGCAGATCGCGTGCAGGTCGCGATCGCGCGACCGCAGCTCGGGCATAAGCGCGGCCATCAACGGCTGGTAGCCGGCGACGAATGCCGCGTGCTGGCTGGGGAGGCGAATACCGATCTCGATCTCGTCGAGAAACTCGTGGACGCGCTGTCTGATCGCACCGTAGCGATCGGCCCCGAGCGCCTGCTGCGCCCCGCCGAGAAAGGCGCCGAGGCAGAACCCGTTGAAACGGGCGTACAGAGGGCTAAGTCTCGGTATTGCGAGCGGCAAATTGGAACTCCGTGACGGTGAGTGCCACGGAGCGTCTATTTTGAGGTCCCCACGGCGGTATTGCCAGGTGGAGTTAACCCCGCGCGAGCGTGGTGCTGTGTCAGCGTGTAGTCGCGGGGGCCGTCCCCGCGATTGCCGTGAAGGAGACACAGCATGAGCCCGTTGCGGAAGCGGATGGAGGACGATCTGGTGATGCGGGGGATGTCCCGCGTACGCTCGAGTCATACACGGGGGCGGTCGCCGCGCTGGCGAAGTATTACGGGCGCAGCCCCGATCGGATCAGCGCGCAGGAGGCAGCGTTACTTGCTGCATCTGATCCAGGAGCGCCGTTATGACCCCGGTTCTCCTCCGATCAGCACTGCCCGCGGAGCGCGCCCTCGCAGCACGTTCCCGCTCTCGCTCGCCCCGACGCTGCGCGTTGACCCGTTTCAGCCCATCTGCCATAGTCAGACCCATCATCATCGGTCCGCCGACACTGATACCGAGCCTCCAATGCATCGCGCCGTCAGTGTCTCCTGCTGGCCCCACTGCCCTCTGGCGCGCCTCGGGCTCTTTCAAATTCCAAACACCGTCGCATTGAATCCAGCGGTTCAACTTGTTTTATCCAACATGCTGTCGCAGTCCGATAAAACTCGAATCGTTAGGCACGAACATCCATATCGACGCAGACTGTGAGCACTGAATCCACGTACTTCTTGTGCGCGGTTCTCGTTGGCCTTGGCGCAACTCTGTTCATGGACGCTTGGGCGCTGTTCCTGAAGCGCGCGTTCGGCGTTCCGTCGGCCAACTATTGTCTGGTCGGGCGCTGGCTTCGCCATATGCCCGAAGGTACCTTCATGCATACGAGCATCGCCGCTGCTCCACAAAAAAGTTCCGAGTGCGCGGTGGGCTGGATCGCCCACTATGTCGTTGGTACCGTATACGCACTCGTGCTCGTCGCTTTTGTTTCAGGTAGCTGGCTCGCCCGGCCAACCTTCTTGCCTGCCCTGCTTTTCGGCATTGGCAGTGTAGTGGTGCCGTACCTAATCATGCAGCCATCATTCGGACTCGGTATTGCCGCGTCAAGAACGCCCAATCCAACGCAGGCTAGGCTGCGAAGCCTTATGGCGCACACTTCCTTTGGAGTCGGGCTCTATGTATGTGCTGTTGGCGTAAGCTACTTGCTGCGGGTTCATGCCTAACCCAGCGGTCAACCGGACGCGCCGATTGATGGCTCCTCCTTGGCGAGCGTTTATGCGACGCGCCGGTTACCTTGATCGTTAAACGTCCGCTTTCCGAAAGCCTGATCGACCGGTTTGGGTCCGTTTCTCGCCCGTTGCCTGATAGGGGCTGAGCGGCCAAGAGCAGTCGTTCGTCGGGATAAGTCCATTTTTGGCAAGACTCGCCGGTCTGCCGTCCTTGGCTTAAGCGAGCATAATAGGCGCGCCGCAGATTGTTGCGGGAGGGTGCCCATGGCGCGGCAAACCAAGTTCGAGCTGGTGGTGAACCTGAAGATGGCGAAGGCGCTCGGCCTTGCGATCCCCCAGCCGTTCCTCATGCGCGCGGACCGGGTGATCGAGTGAGGACTCGGCGCCGCGATCTGCTCGTCCTGCTCGGTGCTGCCGCGCTCTCGCCGCGCCTGGCTGTCGCCCAAGCGACACCGCCGCCGGGAACGATGCGCCGTATAGGACTTCTTTCGGCGCACACTGCTTCAGATACCGCGTCCTGGCACCAGGCATTCCGGCTCGGTCTCAGCGAACTCGGATGGGTCGAGAGAAAGAACATCAGCATCGAATACCGCTATTCGGACGGCAGGAGCGATCGTGTCCCTGACTTCGCAGCCGAACTCGTCCGTCTCAAGGTTGACGTTATTGTAGCTTCGGTGACTCCCGATGCACTCGCCGCTCAGAAAGCGACCAAGGCAATCCCCATCGTCGTCGTGGCCGCGGGTGACCCTGTTGCCATGCGGCTCGTTGAAAGCATGGCCAGGCCTGGCGGCAATATCACGGGGCTGTCCCCGATGTCCATCGAGCTGGCCGGCAAGAGGCTGGAGGTGCTCAAGGAGATCGTCCCCAGGCTATCCCGGGTGGCTGTGCTCTGGAATCCGCAGAATCTCAGCTCCCCATTTGCCTGGAAAGAAATTCAGCTCTCGGCTCAGAAGCTGGAGCTGCAGATTCATTCGCTGGAGGTGCGGAACACCGACGATTTCGCCAAAGCGTTCGAAGACGCGTCCAGGGCACGCGCCGGCGCGCTTTTCATCGTCCCTGACCCAGTGATCACGCCGAACGTGAAACGGATAGCGGGTCTCGCAGCAAAGGCACGCCTGCCGTCGATATTCCATATTTCCGAATACGCGGATGTTGGCGGGCTTGTGACCTACGGCCCAGACCGCGCCGACTTGTTCCGGCGCGCCGCGACGTTCGTCGACAAGATACTCAAAGGAGCCAAGCCCGGTGATCTGCCGATCGAGCAGCCGACGAAGTTCGAGCTGGTAGTGAACCTGAAAACAGCCAAGGCACTGGGCATCACGATACCGCAGTCGGTCCGGTTTCGCGCCGATCGGGTGATCGAGTGACGACGCGCCGCGAATTGCTCGTGAGCGCGGCCTCGGGCCTGTGCTTGCTCGCGGTACCGCCGGCGGCTTTCGCCCAGCAGAAGCCGCCAAAGGTCACCCGGATCGGGTATCTGTACGGCGGCTCTTCCGAACTAACGAGGTCCCGGTTCGAGAGTCTGCGGGCCGGCCTGCGCGATCTCGGCTACATCGAGGGCAAGACTTTCGTATTCGAGACCCGATGGGCGGAGGGAAAGTACGAGCGCCTTCCCGAGCTGGCAGCACAACTCGTAAAGTTGAAGGTGGACGTCATCGTGGCCGCGGGAACGCCCGGCATCAAGGCCGCCCAGGAAGCAACTACCACTATTCCCATCGTCATGGTAGCGACCGGCGATCCGGTCGGTTTGGGTTTTATCGCGAGCCTTCCCAGGCCAGGTGGCAATATAACCGGGCTATCGAACCTCAATGTCGATCTCAGCAGCAAGTACCTGGAGCTGCTGCGCGCGGCGATTCCCAAATTATCGCGGGTGGCTGTGCTGGTGAACGCGGGCAATCCGACCCACCCTCACTACCTGCCCAACATTGAAGCCGCCGCAAGAACGAGCGGCATGCGTGTTTCACCGGTTCACGTGAGCGGTGCGACCCAGTTTGACGCCGCCCTTGGCACGGTAAAGCAGGAGCGCGCGGGTGCGCTGATCGTGCTGGCGGACGCAATGTTCAGTTCCCAGGCGCACCGGATCGCGGAGCTCGCCGCGCAGCAGCGACTCCCCACGATGTTCGCGAACCGGGATCTCGTGGAGGCCGGCGGATTGATGAGTTACGGACAGAACATCGCGGAAATGTACTATGGGGCCGCGACCTACGTGGACAAGATCCTCAAGGGCGCGAAGCCCGGGGACCTCCCGGTCGAACAGCCTACCAAGATCGAGCTCGTGATCAACCTCAAGACTGCGAAAGCGATCGGGCTCACCATCCCGCGCGATCTGCTGTTTCGGGCGGACAAGGTGATCGAGTAACGGGCGCGAATGGCCGCTTAGGGGCGTTTTTCGCCCGTTGCCTGATAGGCGCTTCGCGGCCAACAGCTGCCGGTCCCTGTTACATTTCAATTTGACGTTTGATCGTCACCCCGTACCTGCCTGCCGCAAAAAGTTCGCTGGACTGCTGCCCTTTCCACAAGCGCGCATAATGGCCGCCTGCCAAGGGAGGGGAATGAACAATCGTCGCAAGCTGGTTATCGCGCTCGGTGCAGGCGCGCTCGCCTGGGCGGGCGCAGTGCGCGCGCAGGCGCCGGCAAAAGTCCCCCGCATAGGACTACTCTCCCCGCTCTCGCCTTCCGATGCCGCGCTATGGCACCAGGCATTCCGGCTAGGTCTCCGGGACCTCGGATGGGTTGAGGAAAAAACATCAGCATGGGGCCCACCATGCGGAGGGTAAGAGTGATCGTCTCCCTGACTTTGCAGCCGATCTCGTCCGTCTCAAGGTTGACGTCATCGTCGCTTCCGGTCCCATCGATACTCTGGCTGCCCAAAAAGCTACGAGGGTCATCCCTATCGTTATGGCGGTTACGGGTGACCCGGTTGCACTGGGCCTGGTTGAGAGCCTGGCGCGCCCCGGCGGCAACATCACGGGGTTATCCACAATGGCCTTCGAGTTGGTCGGAAAACGGCTCGACCTGCTTAAGGAAATGGTTCCGAAGCTTTCCCGTGTTGCCGTGCTTGGAATCCACCGGGCACAGGCTCGACACTCAATTGGAAGGAAATCGAACTACCAGCACGACAGTTGGGAATCGAGCTGCAATCGCTGGAGGTACGGAGCCCCAACGATATCGACAAAGCGTTCGAAGACGCAACCAGGGGGCGCGCTGGCGCTCTCGCCATCATGCCAGACCCAGCAATCGGTGCGAATCTAAAACGGATCGCCGGCCTTGCGGCAAAGCATCGACTGCCGTCGATATTTCACTGGTCGGAATTCGCGGACGCTGGCGGTCTTGTGGCCTATGGGCCGGACCGTGCCGAGTGTAACGGCGCGCCGCCACATTCGTGGACAAGGTATCGAGGCGCCAAACCAGGCGACCTTCCGGTCGAGCTGCCGACGAAGTTCGAGCTGGTGGTAAACCTGAAGACCGCGAAAGCGCTCGGTATCACGATTCCGCAGTCAGTCCGGTTTCGCGCCGATCGGGTGATCGAGTAATGGGCACGAATGACCGCTTTCAGGAAAGGACTATGACCGGTTAGGGTCGGCAGCGCCTGTCCGTCAACGGCAGGTATCGGGGAAATTACCATTTGCCAACAGCCGGCACTGACCGGCCATTTCCGGTCGTTCAGCACCAGCTCCCAATTTAGCGGTCGGTGACCGAGCATAAGACCACCCCTTTCATAACCTCGCATCTGCTGCCCTTGGCATAATCGAGCATAATGGGCGTCTACTTGGGGGGGTGAATGAACAATCGCCGTAGGATTATCGTTGCGCTTGGCGCAAGTGTGCTCACAATTCCGCCCCATCTTTGCGCAGCAGCAGACGACGAAACTCCCGCAGCGCGCAGACAAGGTGATCCAGTGATCACGCGCCGGACGTTCCTTCGTGCTCTGGCGCTCAGTATTGCGACTGCACCGCTCGCCGCCGAGGCGCAGCAGCCAACGAAAATTCCCCGGATAGCAAACCTAATTGGCGGCTCCCCTTCCGCTGACGTGGCCCGCACCGAGGCATTGCGGCAGGGTCTGCGCGAGCTTGGGTATGTGGAGGGGAAAAACATTGTTATTGAGTTGCGATCTGCGGAGGGAAAACTTGATCGCCTCCCCGCGCTCGCGGCCGAGCTAGTGCGTCTCAAGGTAGACGTGATCGTCACGGGCGGTCCGACAGCAACCCGTACCGCTAAGCAAGCAACTTCTACGATTCCCATTGTCATGGCGCAGGATACCGATCCTGTTGGCAATGGGTTCGTCGCCAGCCTGGCGCGGCCGGGCGGAAACGTCACCGGATTGTCAACCTTTACCCCTGAGCTAAGCGGAAAACGACTGGAGCTTTTGAGGGAGACTATTCCTAAACTCTCCCGCGTGGCCGTCTTCGGGACTTCAACCTACCCGGGCAACGCGCAATCGTTAAAAGAGGTCGAGCTCGCCGCAAAGGCGTTCGGAGTGAAGCTTCAATATCTAGACGTTCTTGATCCCAAGGATATTGAGACCGCGTTCCAAGCCGCAGGCAAGGGGCGGGCTGACGCAGTCCTTATGATGGTGGCGGGCGCCGGCGTCGCCTCTGCTCACCGAACAGAGATTGTCGAACTCGCGGTAAAGAACCGGCTCCCGGTGATATACGATACGGGAGATTATGTGGAAGCCGGTGGGCTTATGACCTACGGCGTGAATTTCAACGACTTGAACCGGCGCGCCGCTACGTATGTGGACAAGATTTTGAAAGGCGCCAAGCCCGCCGAACTCCCGGTGGAGCAGCCGACCAAATTCGAGCTGGTCATCAATCTGAAAGCGGCCAAGCAGATGGGCCTGACGATACCGCCCAACGTGTTGGTGAGAGCGGACAAGGTGATCAAGTAGGAATGCGAACGACCGCTCTGGAGAACTCTGAACGTCGCCTACGGGTCGGCAGCGCCTGTCGGTCAACGGCAGGTATCGGAGAAATTAAAACTTGCCAATAGCCGACGCTGACCGGCCAAGAGCAGCCGGTCCCTGTTACGTTTCAATTTGACGTTTGATCGTCACCCCGTACCTGCCTGCCGCAAAAAGTTCGCTGGACTGCTGCCCCGCCACAAGGGCGCATAATGGCCGCCTGCCAAGGGAGGGCAATGAACAATCGTCGCAAGCTGGTTATCGCGCTTGGCGCTGGTGCGCTCGCTTGGGCGGGCGCAGCACGCGCGCAGGCGCCGGCAAAAGTCCCCGGATCGGACTGCTTTCGCCATATTCGCCGTCCGATGCCGCGCGCTGGCACCAGGCGTTCCGGCAAGGTCTCGGCGACCTCGGATGGGTCGAGGGAAAGAACATCAGCATCGAGTACCGCTATGCGGAGGGTAGAAGCGATCGCTTCCCTGACCTCGCAGCCGATCTCGTCCGTCTCAAGGTTGACGTCATCGTCGCTTCCGCTGGTACCGATGCTCTGGCTGCCCAAAAAGCTACCAGGGCAATCCCTATCGTTGTGGCGTTTGCGGCTGACCCTGTTGCCAGTGGGCTGGTTGAGAGCCTGGCGCGGCCCGGCGGCAACGTCACGGGGTTGTCCCAAATGGGCACGGAACTGGTCGGAAAACGGCTGGAGCTGCTCAAGGAAACGATTCCCAAGCTCTCCCGCGTGGCTGTGCTCTGGAATCCACAGAACCCAGTCTCGACACTCACTTGGAAAGAACTTCAACTCCCGGCACGGCAACTGGGACTCCAGCTTCATTCGCTGGAGGTACGGAGCCCCAACGATTTCGACCAGGCGCTCGAAGACGCGACCCGGGCACGCGCTGGCGCTCTTATCATCCTAGGAGACGCAGTGTTCACTACGAATCTAAAACGGATAGCGGGCCTTGCGGCAAAGAGCCGCCTGCCGTCGATATTTCAATTTACGGAATTCGCGGACGCTGGCGGTCTTGTGGCCTATGGGCCAGACCGTGCCGACTTGTTCCGGCGCGCCGCCACCTACGTGGACAAGATCCTCAAGGGCGCGAAACCCGGGGATCTGCCGATCGAGCAGCCGACCAAGTTCGAGCTGGTGGTAAACCTGAAGACTGCCAAGGCGCTGGGCATCACGATTCCGCAGTCAGTCCGGTTTCGCGCCGATCGGGTAATCGAGTAATGGGCGCGAATGACCGCTAAGTAGAAACGGGACCGTCTGCGACGGGTCGATACCGGGCCTACGCCGCCCCCGAAAGCGGTCGGTCGCGGTAGGCGAAACCAGACACTCGCAGTCAGATCACGTCGCGACTACTACACTTCACTGCTTCACTGCATCACCGAGTCACTCGTTCTCAAGTTCCTCGAGCTCGGCATGCAGCTCCAGCCAGCGGTGCTCCGCCACATCGATAAGGCGCGTCAGTTCCTGCTGCCGCAGCACCGTCGCTTTCATCCGGTCCGCGCCTTCTTTGGAATCAGCGTAAAACGCGGGATCGGCGAGCTGCTCGTCGAGCCGGCGCTTCTCCGTCTGCCATTCGGCAATCTGCCGCTCCAGTTGCTGCGTTTCCCTGGCGAGCGGGCGGCGGCGGGCAGCTTTCTGTTTCTCACCGTGCTGCTTCCCGGACGCTTCCCTGCGTGAGGCCTTCTTCTTCGCAGCGCCGGCGTCGACGGCGGCTCGCGCACCGCGCTGCGCCGCCAGCCACTTGAGGTAATCGTCAAGATCGCCGTCGAACTCTCCGACTTGACCGTCCGCCACCAGCAGAAACGCATCGCACACCGTTCTCAGCAACGAGCGATCGTGCGACACCAGGACCAGGCTTCCTTCGTACTCGGCGAGCGCCTTGGTCAGCGCCTGGCGCATGTCGAGGTCCAGATGGTTGGTCGGCTCGTCGAGCAGCAGCAGGTTGGGCCGCCGCCGTATCAGCAGCGCCAGGGCCAGGCGCGATTTCTCGCCGCCGGAAAACGGCGCAATCGGCGCATCGGCCGTGCCGCCGCGAAAATCGAAGCCGCCCAGATAGTCGCGCAGCGTTTGTTCCTTGGTCCGCGGCTCCTGGTGGATCAGGTGCCACAGCGGCGACTCGTCGGGGCGCAGCTGCTCGAGTTGATGCTGGGCGAAGTAGCCGATGGCGAGCCCCCGGCCCTCGAACCGGTTGCCGGATAGGGGAGCGAGTTCCCCCGCCAACAGCTTGATCAGCGTCGATTTGCCCGCCCCGTTGGGGCCCAGCAGTCCCAGGCGGGCGCCGGGGCGCAGCGTGAGCTGAAAGTTCTGGAGCACTCGCTGCCCGCCGTAGCCCGCCGCCGCATCTTCCAAGGTAATGAGCGGATCGGGCGCCCGCGCGGGCTCCGGGAACTCGAAATCGAACGGCGCATCGACGTGGGCTGCAGCGATGCGCTCCATGCGGCCCAGCGCTTTCAGCCGGCTTTGCGCCTGGCGCGCCTTGGTTGCCTTCGCGCGGAAGCGCTGGATGTAGCTCTCCAGGTGCGCGATCTCGCGCTGCTGCTTTTCGTACATCGCCTGCTGCACCGCCAGTTGCGCGGCACGCGCCTCTTCGAACGCGGAATAGTTGCCGGTATAGAGCGTCAAGCGTTGCGCGTGAATATGCGCGATGTGCGTCACGCAAGCATCGAGAAAGTCGCGGTCATGCGATACCAGCATGAGCGTGCCGCGATAGCTCGCGAGCCATTTCTCCAGCCACACCACTGCTTCCAGGTCGAGGTGATTGGTCGGCTCGTCGAGCAACAGCAGGTCCGAGCGGGCTATCAGCGCCTGCGCGAGGTTCAACCGCATGCGCCAGCCGCCGGAGAAGTCCGCAACCGATCGCGCGAATTCGGCGTCGGCAAAACCCAGGCCCGAGAGGAGCGCCGCCGCGCGCGCGCGGGCGCTGTAGCCGTCGATCTCGTCCAGCCGCGCGTGCAGGTCGGCCACCCGATGGCCGTCGTGCTCGGCGGCGTGCTCGATCGCGGCAAGCTCGCGCTCGATCGCGCGCAGCTCGGCGTCGCCGTCGAGCACATACTCGATCGCCGGCGCGGCCAATGCCGGCGTCTCCTGTGCGACGGTGGCGATGCGCCATCCGGCGGGCACTTCGCAATCACCACGATCGGCGTGCAACTCGCCGCGCAGCAGCGCGAACAGGCTCGACTTGCCGCTGCCGTTGGCGCCCACCAGACCCGCGCGCCAGCCGGGATGGATCTGCAACGACGCGTCTTCGATCAGCCGCCGCGCGCCGCGGGCGAGAGTGAGATTACGGAACTGGATCATGATGGATGATAGCGTGACGGGTGATGGGTGATAGGTGATGGGTCTCGGGTGTCGAGTGTCGGGTCGGGTGTCGAGGGGAAAAACGTTGTCACCTTTCACTCGACCCTCATTCCTCGACACTCCTCCCTCATTCCTCGACACTTCCCCTCATCCCTCGTCCCTCATCCCTCTCGCCTCACCCTTGCCAGACCCCGTACCCTTTCTCTCTCAGGTGTATGCCCAGCTCGATCTCCATATCGAGCGCCGCCTCGTACGGCATCGGGTTGTAACACTCGTAAAGCTCCGGAAGCAGCTTTAGTCCATATAGCCTGACGAACTTGTTCGATTTCAGGCCAGCCTTGTGCTTGTCGAATCGCACATCGGGACTCTGCCCCGTCATGCCGACGTATACGCACGGCTTGTCGGGATGGTAGTCGGGATTACACCGCCTGAATTTCCCCTCGTACAGCACGTCCTTCGACAGCAGGACGACATACACGGAGTGATGGTACTTGCGAGCTTTTGAGATCTTCTTCACCGCTCACCGGCCTCCGAAAGGGTCACGCAAGAATTCATCACATTCGTGTCGGCCGGTCAGCGCGTCACCGGGGGTCACATCCCCGAACAGGTTCGGGGCCCCTGTTCCGCCCCTCGACGCGCCTTCATCACTGCGTCACTGCGTCCCTTCGTCACTGCATCACTCGTCACCCATCACTGGTTTCCCGTCAGCCCTGTTCGGCCGGCCGGCGCGATCTGGTCTTTGGCGCCGTCCGTACTGTGAGATCATCCGCCATGTGCCGCCCGCGATGGACAACGTTTTGGATAACGTTCTATTGTATACACCCGGTGCGAAGTTCGAGGCACTCCATGGTCTCTTTGACCGAAGCAGAGTTGTGAAAGGAGAACGCAAGATGACGACGAATTACAACCCCGCGGCTCAATACGAACTCAAAGTCTGGGACGTGGAATTCCGCCGCGCGCCGAAGCGGCAGCTGATGGCCCGCGTCTATCAGCCTCAGGGTCCCGGACCATTCCCGACCCTGCTCGACGTCCACGGCGGCGCCTGGCACGACAAGGACCGCCTGGCGAATGTGCCCATGTGCGAGGCGGCGGCGAAAAGCGGCATTCTGGTGGTTGCGATCGACACGACGCTGTCCCACGAAGCGCCGTACCCGGCGTCGGTGCAGGACGTGAACTACGGCGTGCGCTGGCTCAAGCACAAGGCGCGCGAATGGAAGGGAGACGCCTCCACCGTCGGCGTGCTCGGCAGCTCGAGCGGCGGACACGTCGCGCAACTGGTCGCCATGCGCCCGCGCGATCCGCGCTACAACGCGATTCCCCTGCCCGAGGCGCCCGGCCTCGACGCGACGGTCAACTACGTTGCGACGCGCTCGCCGATCAGCGACTGCCACGCCCGCTACGAGCACATGGTGAAGACGAACCGCCCGGAGATGATCAAGAAGAGCAAGATGTACTTCGATCCATGGGAATCGATCTTCGAAGCCAATCCGGCACTGATCCTCGAGCGGGGCGAGAAGGTCACGCTGCCGCCGCTGCTCATCATGCAGGGCGAGCTCGATTCCAACGTGCCGTGGCAGATATCGGACAAATTCGCCCAGGCCTGGCGCGCGGCCGGCGGTGAGTGCGAGCTGGAAATCTTCAAGGGCTGCGAGCACATGTGGATCCAGGATCCGGGGCCGCAAACCGACCGTGCGCACGAGATACTCAAGGCTTTCATCGCGCGGCAGTTGGGAGCATTGCGCAAGGCCGCCTGACGGCGGCCGGTAATGAAGTGATGGGGTGACGAGGTGACGAAAGCCGGACAAGGCCGCTACTTCGTCACTGCATTACTGCATCACTTCGCCACTGCTTCACTGGGTGTTACCGCGCTCGCGGCACAGTGCAAATGGCTTTTCCCCTGATCCCAGCCCGCCGCGCTGCATCGCGTCGGGCGTTCGCCGGCTCGGATGTGCGCAGGCACATCCATTCGAATTCCCGGCTCACTCCCTCATCCTTCATCCCTGCTGCCGGAGCGCTATGAGCGCTCCGCGTTCGGCAATGCACGCAGGCGAGGCGGTAGCCGAAGCCCTGCGGGAGGAAGGCGTCGAGCGCATCTACAGCGTTCCCGGCTCGCATATCCACCCGATCTACGACGGGTTGAGCCGCGTGAAATCCATCCGCTTCGTTACCTGCAAGCAGGAGCCGAACGTCTCCCTCATGGCGGACGCCTACGGCCGACTTACCGGCAAGCCCGGCGTGTGCCTGGTGACTGCCGGGCCCGGCGGCTTGAACTCCATGGCGGGAGTGGCCCAGGCCTACGGCGCGGCTTCTCCAATGGTCCACATCGGCGGCGCTGTGCCACTCAAGGCCGACCGCGAGGCCTTTCATGGCGTGGACGATCCCGCCTTCGTCCATGAGATGTTCAAGAAGATCACCAAGTGGAGCGCCCGCGTCGAGCGCATCGAGGACATCCCGGAAGTGATGGCGAAGGCCTTCCACATCGCCCGCAGCGGGCGCCCGGGGCCGGTGCACGTCGAGCTGCCCCGCGTATCGGACTACAGCGAGTATATTTTGCAGGAAGCCCGCGTCGTCCTGCCGGCGTACAAACCTGTCCCCACCGTGGTCGCCGAACCCGACCCGAAGGACGTGGATCAATGTGCGAAAAGGCTCATGGAGGCCAGGTCGCCGGTCATCGCGGCGGGCAAGGGCATCATCCGGAAGCGGGCGTTGCGGGAGCTGTCCGAGCTGGCCACGAAGCTGCAGGCTCCCGTGATCTACGCTCAGGACAGCATCGGCGTCATTCCGGAGGAGCACCCTTTCTTCGCCGGCCACTTTCAGCATTACCGCAGCTATCCGCTGTGCGTCGAGGCGCTCAAGCGCACCGATCTCATACTCGGCGTGGGGCTGCGAGCCGGCACGGCCGAGATGGCCGAGTTGAGAGAGCGCGCCCCCGAGAAGAACCTCATCCTCATCGGTTTCGACGACGCCGCGGACTCCCGCTACCAGGGAGAGGGCGAGCACGTGGCCGACCCCAAGCTGTTCCTCACCGCCCTGCTCGAGCGCCTGGGGAGCTACCAGCGGCCGCGCGATGAGGCGCACATCAAGCAGATGTCACAACAGAAGGCCGCCGTGCGCCGCAGCCTCGCGGCGCAGAACGAGCCGCACAAAAACGACCAGCCCATACACCCCGGCATCCTGATGGACGCCATGAATGCCGTGCTCGACGACAACGCGGTCGTCTCCAGCGACGTGGGCAACTGCCAGATGTGGGCCCGCACCTTCCGCCGCATCGTCACCCCGGAATCCTTCATGCAGTCCGGCGTCTGGAACGCGATGAGCTACGGACTCCCGACGGCCATCGTCGCCAAGATGGAGTTCCCAAATCGCGACGTGGTGGCCCTGGCCGGAGACGGCGCCTTCCTCATGACCATCGGCGACCTCCCCACCGCCGCGGAGTACGGAGCGAACATCCTCATCATCATCCTGAACGACGGCGCGTTCGGCCAGACCTTCATGCAGCAGACCAACATCTACGGCCACACCTACGGCACCACCTTCGAGAGTCCCAACTTCGCGGAGATCGCCAGGGCCTGCGGCGCCGAAGGCATCCGCGTCACCGACCCGAAGGACGTTGAAAGCGCCCTCCGGCAGGGACTCGCAGTGACGAAGAAAAAGCCTGCTCTCATCGAGGTAATGGTGGCCGAAAGTCCCTACCCCAAAACCTAAGGATGAGGACGTAGGCCGGAGGACTTGTGTAGGTCAATTCATAAATAGTTATTGCGATTTGACCGAGCGTACGCCGGAGGCAAAGCCCACGGCCTATCGAGCGTTCTCAAAGTGGTTGACACGCTCGATCCCTCACCCCCGACCCCTCCCCCGAGCGGAGAGGGGGGCGAAATGTCGGAAATGGTTTGTCAACCATTTAGCGAATAATCACTAATCACGATAGAAGATCGCAAGAGATTGGGGCTCGGCACCGGCAAACTTGCGAAGAATGTGTTTCTCCTCAGCCTTGCGCGGGGTCGAATGAACATCAGCCATTTAATGAAATCAGTTTTGCTCACACTTTTATCGTTTTTCCCTTAAATCCTGCATCCCGTCATCAATTGCCCTCTGAATATCTTCAGACGTCTGCTTTTGATCGTTCGTAACCTGCGATTTTTTCTCAGTCACTGCGTTGCCGTGACTTTTTGGGGCACCCTGATTGAATTCCTGATCGGCTTTGGCTGCAAAAATAAAATCGCTCTCGGTCAATCCGTCGATCTTGTGAGTCCAGACGGTCAGGATGACTTTTCCCCAGGCCAGGTGGATATCGGGATGATGCCCCTGCTGCTCCGCCAACTCTCCGACCCTGACGGTAAAGTCCAGAGCCTGCCGGAAGTTTGGAAAGTCATATTTTTTCTCGAGATGGTGTTCCTCGATGCTGCGCCAACCGTTCGCTAGTTTGTCCAACAACAGGGTCAGATCGTGGCCCTTCAATGGAGGCACATCTCCTTTGCAGGGAATGCATTTCTTGTTTGCCAACTCGCTCATAGTGATTTTCCTTTCGTTCTTTCAAAGCCGGTCCAGCTAACCTGATCGCTCTTGGCGTCACGCGCGCTCGCGTGCAGGCTGCCGTTTTCAATGCATCAGAAGCATACTGCAAGACGCAATTACTTTGGAGCGACCCATGGGGACGAAAATTCTGCTGGCACTACTTCGTGCACAAGATGGACGTCACGCCCGACGGCAACCCGGTGATAGCCAACAGCACGATCAACGGCGTGGGGATGATCGAGGTGAAGTGATCGCTCAGCCTTGCGGCCGACAAAAAAACGCGCTGTCTGGACAGTAGAACCTTCACTCTCGGCGGCCATTTTTTATTTGACCGGGCGTCCGACGGAGGTAGAACCCTCGGCCTAAAGGACGTTGGGGCATCGCGAGAGGTTGAACTCGGCACCGACCAGCTTCCGAAGAATGCGTCTCTCCTTCGCCCTTCGCGATGGTCGAATGATCCCTAAAGCCATGAAAAATAAATCCGCTTCAGGGCAAACAGATTATCCATTTTCCTTTTCCTACAGCTTTATTCCCAGCAGCTTCGCCGCCGTCTCGCCCAGCATCGCTCTGCGCTCGTCATCGCTGAAGCCCGGCGTGTTCATGATGTGGGTCACCGGGTCCTGGTGCCACGGTATCGGATGGTCGGTGCCTACGACGAGCTGGCTCGAGCCGACTTCCGCAGCCAGGTGCCGCAGCATTTCGGACGTGAAGACGAGCGTATCGAAATACATCCCCCTCAAGTATTCGGTCGGTTTCTTCTTGAGCTTCATGCCGGTGTCTTTCTCGGGAGCGACGCGCAGGCAATTGTCCGACCGCGGCGCGTAGGACGGCAGGAAGCCGCCGCCGTGCGCCGAGCAGATCTTGAGCCCCGGGAAGCGGTCGAGCGTTCCCTCGAAGATCAGGTGCGAGAGCGCGATCGTGGTGTCGAGCGGATTGCCTATGGTGTTCTCCAGCCAGCCGTTGCCCTTGAACCGGTTCGCAAGCTCCGGGGTGCTCTGCGGATGGATGAAGATGAGGACGCCCAGCTCCTCCGCCTTCGCCCAGAACGGGTGAAACTTCGGGTCTGCAAACTCGACTCCGGCAACGCTCGCGCCGACGGCCGCGCCGCGCAGCCCGAGCTTCTTGACGCCATTCTCGAGCTGCTGGACCGCGAGGTCTGGAAATTGCAGCGCCACCGACGCAAAAGCAACGAAGCGGTCCGGGTGCGCGCCGCACCACTCCGCGAGCTTTTCGTTATTGATCTTGACGACCTGCGCCGCGACGTCGCGCTCCGCCTTGTACCAGAACGGATTGATGCTGAGCGCCTCGACGTCTATGCCCTGCTCGTCCATCTCGGCGATGCGCCGCGCACCCACTTCGCCCAGTCCCGGACCGCGTTGGTCGGCCAGCTTCTTGCCCATGAGGTTGAGCGCCGCCTCGACCACACAATGCGCGTGCACGTCTATGGTCTTCACGCGGCGGCCGTTGACCACCACTTGGCGTTTGCGCCCGCCGGCCTGCGCTTGCGCAGCCTCATTCGTAGCACTGCAATGGGTAAACCTTATCCCGGCTCCGCTATCTGCTTCAGCTCTCTGCAGCTTTCCGTGAAACGTCATTTTTTCTCCTTCTCCTGCCGTACGTGATGGTTTGCGTCCCGCCATGCGATGAAATCCTGCAATCGTGGACGCCGGATTATGGCACGCTCGAGGCCAGCGCTACGCAGCTTTTGGGAGAAGGGCGACGCTCAAAGAATGCTATGCTGACGGCACGAGGAGAAACAAATGTTGGTTGCAGATTCTCGTCGCGCGCTTGCGCTCGCCGCAGCTTGTGCGCTCGCTTTACCCGCCACGGCTCAAACGTGGCCGGCCCGTCCGGTACGCTTGATCGTCCCGTATACGCCGGGCGGCGGAGTCGATACTGTCGTGCGCGCGCTTGCGCAGAAACTTACCGAGCAAACCGGCGGGTCGTTCGTCGTAGAGAACCGGCCTGGCGCCGCCGGAGTCATCGGTGCCGAGCTGGTCGCCCGGGCAGCGCCGGAGGGCTATACGCTGCTCGCGTCATCGACAGAATTTGCGATCAATCCCGCGATACGCACGAAGCTGCCGTACGATCCCTTCAAGGATTTCGCGCATATTTCTCAGCTCGCCTCGGTGCAGTTCGTGCTGGCCGGCCACCCCTCCGTGCCCGTGAAGAGTGCACGAGAGCTTGTCGCGCTGGCGAAGGCCCGCCCCGGCCAGCTCACCTACGGGTCTTCAGGCGCGGGCGGCGGTCCTCATCTCGCCGGCGAGCTGTTCCAGTCCATGGCCCACATCCGCTGGACGCACGTGCCCTTCAAGGGCGCCGGGCCTGCGGCAATCGCCGTCATGAGCGGCGAGATCGACTTCTCATTCGGCGCCACCATCGGGCTGCTCCCGCAAGTGCAGGCCGGCAAGCTGCGCGCGATCGGCGTCACCGGGTTCAAGCGCTTTGAAGGACTGCCTGACGTTCCTACTATCGCCGAATCGGGTGTCCCAGGCTACAGCGCGATAGGCTGGTACGGCTTCTACGCTCCCGGTGGCACCCCGCCGGAGCTCGTGCGCCGTATCTACAACGAATCGGTGAAGGGCCTGAGTGCACCCGGACGTTAAGGAAAGACTCCCAAGGTCAGGCAACGAGTATGTCATGAGCCCGCCTGAAGAATTCGTCGTCTTCCTGCGCGCCGAGATCGCCAAGTGGACGAAGGTGGTCAGGGACGCAAATCTCAAGATCGAGTAAGGAGTGATGCCGGCGCCACGGCATTGGCGACCGTTGCGTTCGTCGGGCTGAGGTTCGTTATCGCCGGCGCGAACCTGTGGGTCGGCGTGCGGTAGGGCACGTCACCCTAGCAGCCGCCCCACCCGGGCGCGCGCGTCCGAGAGACGCTGCTTGACTGCGGGTTTGAGGTCGAGATCCGGCTCTGCCAGCAACGTGTACTTCACCGAATTGCCGGGCAAATCGCTCCCAAGAGCCGTGACCAGGTCGACAAGAACGTTGTAAGCCCCGCGGGTCTTCGCGCCCGATATGTCCTTATTGTTCACCGCCGCGAATCTGAGCAGTCCACCAGCTCGTCCTTTTCGTTGATGTAAAGCGTGCCGTTGATAACCTGGCACCCCTCCGACCAGTTCTTCACTTCGGCCGTCATGCCTCTGCCGCCCCAGTGGATATTAATGGTTGCGTTGGGCTCCAGCGGATTGTTCAGATCCGCATCATCCAGGCGCAAGTCGTCCCTCGAACGGACTACGAGCACGGTTCCCATAGGCCGGAGACCACGGTACCGGCTCCGGTGCGACCCGAAGTGTCGTCATGCTGCCTGAACGAGAAACGGGGCGCCTTTCGACGGATCCTGGGCGGCTCCAGGCTCGGTGGAGCCCTGGAACTTACCTCTTTCGCTTCAGCCCCAGCAGCTTCGCCGCGTTGCCCCCGATGATCTGGTCCTTCTGCGCGCGTGTGAGCGATTTTCCGCCGTTCACGAAGTCGACCGGCTTGTACCAGCCCATGTCGTACGGGTAGTCGGTGCCGATCACGACGTGGTCCGCGCCCCATAGGTTTACCAGATGCTCTAGCTGGGGCTCCCCGAACACCATGGTGTCGAAGTAGATCTTCTTCATGTAGTACGAAGGCGGCCGCTTGATGTGGTCGTGGCACTCCGGCCGCACCTTGTATGCGTGATCCATGCGCGCCGGATAGTGACCGAGATAGCCGCCGCCGTGGGCCGCGACGAATTTCAACCCTGGGTAGCGCTCCAGTACGCCGCCGAAGACGATGTGCGACAGCGCGAACGTGGTGTCGAGCGGATTGCCGATGACGTTGGTGAGGAAATGCTCCTTCAGACGGCTCGTGTCCGTAAAGCCGCTGGGGTGCAGGAAGATGATCGCGCCCAGTTCCTCCGCCTTGGCCCAGATCGGATTGAAGCGCTCGTCTGATAGCTCTGCTTTACGGACGTTGGTGCCGACCTCCAAGCCGCGAAACCCCAGCTCGTTCATGCAATATTCCAGCTCCGCCACGGCGAGCTGCGGCTCCTGCATGGGGACGGTACCGAGCGCGACGAAGCGATCCGGGTGGGAAGCCACGATTTCCGCCAGCCGCTCATTGACGAGGCGCGAGGTCTGACGGCAAAGATCCGGCTCGATTCGGTAGTAGTACTGTGCCGGCGAGGTGGAGATCGCCTGCACGTCGATGCCCATCTTGTCCATGTCTTTCAGGCGTTGCTCGATGGAGGTGAGCTTCGCGTGAAGCTCCTGGTCCTGCTCGCGCTGGCGGTCGGCGGTGCGCTGGCTGCCGTGCCGGGCGATGGGATCGGGCGCCGGCACCTGCGTTTGCTTGGCGAGCTCCGCGGCGGCCGGTGTCTGCACGTGGCAGTGCAGATCCACCGCCAGGGTCTTGTTGCCGCGCTTGACGACTTTGCGGTTGGCGGCGCGGCTTGCAGGGCCGCTACGCGGCGCACAGGTATACATCATCGTCGTTCCTCCTTTTGATGAGGCGTGATGAGTGATGGGTGATGGGTGATGGGTGTATGACAACCCCTTGTCGCTTAGCATCCGCACCGCTCACCCTCGCGCTGCGCGCAGGATTGCATTGTGGTGATTTCTTTCTCGTGACTGACGGCCATGTCGAAGACGACGCGCGACGAAGTGACAGTGACAAAGTGACGGGTATGGACACCCATCACTCATCACCCATCACTCATCACGCATCACCATCCTAGTCAAACCAGCGCCGCTTGTAAGTCACCGTTGCGGCATTGGGACCGGCGCCCGACGGCTCGAGGTACACCACCTTGCCTGCGTGCTTGAGCGGCTTGCCGTTGAAGCGGTCGCGCAGCCAGTCGCAAACGAAATAGTGCATATCGGACTCCCAGACCGCGGCCCGAGGCATGTTCGTGACCGACCCGTTGTGGTGCTGATCGGACATCAGCCACAGCTCCGCCGGCGCCTTGATCAGGTCGAACATGCGCAGCACCTCTTCGACGGGGGCCCGCGGGTCGTACTCTCCGGTCGTCAACAACGTGGGACACTTCACCTGCGGCATGAGGCCGTCCATCGTCATGCCGGCGACGACCTTGTCCAGTTCCTCTTCGGTCGCCGACTGCGTGAGGTATCCGAAGAGCTGCTTGTAGCGCGGGGACTCCTCGGTGAGAAGATAGTACTTGTCGACGTACGACGCCCATGGCGCCGCCACCGCTGCAATACGGTGCTCCGTGGCCGCGATCCGCATCCCCCAGTGCGACCCGAAGGAGAGCGCGTAGACGCCGATCTTCTTGGGATCGACTTCGGGGCGCTTGACCAGATAGTCGATCGCAGCGCTCGCCGCGTTTTCGTAGTTGTCCGCCGTCAGGCGGATACCGCGCAGATTGCTCTCGCCCTGGCCTGGACCATCGAACGAAAATGCGTGCATGCCGCGCTGCAATGCGTGATTGCAGTAGGGATTTGGCCAGGCTTCCTTGGTCTGATCGCAGCCGGGAACGTAGAAGACGAGCGGCTTGGCTCCTTCTCCCGGCGCGAGGTGCAGATTGCCCGATACCATGGTGCCGTTCCACGGGACGTCCACGTGCTCGATGCGGTACGGCGCGTACTCGCGGACCTTGCCGTAGCAGCGCATCAGGCTGCCATGCAGGTGGCGCTTCTCGTCGTTGGTTTCGAACACCACGTGCTGCGCGTCATGATAGAGCAGCGTCGCCTGGTAAAAGAGCTCCATCGCGGTTTCGCGGTGGCCGGCATCGGCTTCAGCCTGCGCCAGCCGCTCGATGCGGCGCGCCGACTGCCCCATGTGCTTGCTGATCATGTCGTGGCTGCGTACGGTGCGCGGGAAACGGCCGCGCCCGTCCGGCTGGAAATGGAAGACCTTGCCGGTCTCCTTGACGAGCCAGTCGTAAACCCACTTCTGGCTGTCGCGCTGCAGGTGCGGTCTTCCGACTTTCGCGTTCTTGGGGCTGGGCATAACTGTTACCTCTCCATTGTGATGCTGTGATTGATGTGGTGATGCAATGAAGTGGTGATGCAGTGATCTGGTGATTAGAACCTATCTCAATAGTAGGCGCGCGATGCGTTGTGGCCAGGACGGACCGGATGCAAGGCGCCCGACGAAGGCCATATGTCGATATGGTCAAGGAGGGCAACGCGGCAGCCGACCGTCCCTGGCCGCAACCCCGAAGGGGACGGGGCGATCTGGGCGCATTTCTTCGTCGGGACCCCTCGCAATATCGACATATTGCTTCGGGCTCTCCTCCTTGAACTGCATCCCACATCGCCTCCGTCGCACGCGTGCCTACTATTGAGATAGGTTCTGGTGACGCGGTGACGAGGGCGGCAGTTTCCTTCCTGCTACCGCCCTCCTCCTTCCGCCTTCCTCATTTCTCCTTCCGCCTGTTCATCCTTCGGACTTGATCCCGATCGCCTTGATGACCTTGGTCCATTTCGTGGTTTCCCCTTCCTACACAGCCTCCTTCGCAGGTATACCGCCGCGAAGGACCCATTGGTAGCGGCCGGCGAGGGCGTCCGCCAAAGGACGTCGCCGCTCGTCCGGAACGGCGATCCACATGCGTAGCAGATGCCTCTGCCTGCCAGGCTCGTCGTAGTCCTCGTAGGCCGTGCGAGCATGCAGCGTCGTGTGGTTGTTGATCAACTGGATGTCGCCTTCCTGAAAATCCATCGACAGCATCAGCTCGGGCCGATTGGCAATGGCCTGCACCGCGTCCAAGGCCTCGCGCTGGATCTCGGTGATTCGGTACTGCTCGCCGAACCTCGCAGTGGATTCGAAATACGTCCGACTGCAGATTCTCGAGGTTACCTTGCCGTCGCACTGGCTGAACATGGGAAGGGTGAACCAGGGCTGCTCTCCTGCCGGCTCCTCACCGCGCCAATCGATATGAAACATCCCGTAGAGCGCCTCGAGGAGATCGGGGCGTTCGGCGCGCAGCACGTCGTGCACGGTAAGAGCGCTCACCAGCTTGCTCTCGCCGCCGGACTTCGCGGCGCGCAGGCAGAACAGCCCGAGCACATCCACGGGCAGCATGTCGGTGTGGAAATCCATGCGCTGGTTCGTCTGATAGACACGGGCGTTGGGATCGGCGAGGACACGGCCTTCATCGCGCACGTGACCCAGGCGGTGTCCGCGCGCGTTCTGCGATACCGGATGGCCCAAATGCACCCCCAGGCCCCAATAGATGAGCGCGCATTCCTCGTCCGTATAGCGGCTGCGCGGGATGCCGCGCAGCAGCATGAACCCTCGCCCGTTCTGGATCTCGTCCAGAATGTTGTCGAGCGCGGCGGCCAAGCGCGGAAGAGGAAAGGCATCCGCCAGGTAGGGTATGTTTGCCCCGACGCGCCTCACACGGGCGAGCGCAGCGTCGATTTCCTCCACGGCCGCCGCATCCAGACGGTAAATCCAGGACGCGTCATTCTGGAGACTGGAACCTAACCAGATGGGCCCGGTAATTTCGTGATGTGCCATATCTTGCAAGAAGGTGACGAGATATGGGTGACGAGATACGGGTGACGATTACGGATGACGAAAGGCAAGAATGGGAGTGCGCCCCTTATCTCGTCACCCGCGGCCTCCGCATTGACCACTGCTACACCCAGCATATCCTGTCGGCCGCAGCACGCCGCCGGCGGTCGCATCCCCAGCAACTGGGGTCCCTGCTTCGCGCCTCGACGCGCTACCTCTTTCACCCGTATCTCGTCACCCGTATCTCGTCACTCATTCGACCTTAATCCCGGCGCTCTGCACCACCTTGCGCCATTTCACGATTTCGTTGCGTATCATTTTAGCGAACTCATCCGGCGAGTTGCCCGCCGGTTCCAGGCCTACTGCCGCAAAGCGCTGCACGAGCGCCGGCGACTTGAGCACCCGGTTGATTTCGGCGTTGGTCTTGTCGACGATGGCGCGCGAGGTTCGTGCGGGAAAGAGCATGCCGTACCAGACATCGAACGCATAACCGGGGACGCCGCTTTCCGCGACGGTCGGCAACTCCGGCGCGGCGGAGGAACGTTGGGCGCCACTCACTGCGAGCGCGCGCATGCGGCCGGATTTCATGTGCGGAACCACCGACGATATCCCGATCAACTGCATGTGTATCTCGCCCCCCAGCATCGCGGTCAGCGCGGGGCCCGTGCCTTTGTACGGCACATGCGTGAGATCGATGCCGGTCATCACGCGCAATAGTTCCGTGCCCAGGTGCGAGGAACCGCCGGCGCCGCCCGAGCCGTAGCGGATCTCGCCCGGCTTGCCTTTGGCCGTTGCGATGAGGTCCTTCATGGAATTCACCCCCAGCGACGGAATGACGACATAAACAAAGGGCTGGGTCGCTACCAGGGAAATGGGCAAGAAATCCTTCTCGGCGTCGTAAGGCAGCTTCGAATACAGCGCCGGCGCGTATGAAAACCCGAGGCTCACGAGCACCATGGTGTAACCGTCGGGAGCGGCCTTCGCCGCGAGCTCGGTCCCGATCAGGCCGCCGCTGCCGCCGCGGTTGTCGACCACTACGGATTGTCCCCAGGACTGCGTGAGATCCTGAGCGACGAGCCGGGCAATGATGTCGGTGCCGCCGCCCGGGGCGAACGGCACGATCATGCGGATCGACTTTGACGGGTAAGCGGTCTCCGCCGCAGGTTTTTGTGCGGCCACGGCAGTGGCTGCCGCAACCAGCATCGCGGCGACTGCCGTCACTTGGTTACGGGCTTTCATGAATTTTCCTGCTCAATTTCATGGTGCGGCCGGCGCCATCGCGCTGCGGGTCACGCTGGTCCGGCCCATCATCCACGCGGGAATTAACCCCAGGCCGAAGACGATCGCGACGACGAGAAAACTATCGCGAAAGCCCAGCGTATACGCCTGGGCATGAATCATCCGTCCCAGGTAATGCAGCGCTCCCGCCGCCTGCAGATCCGGCGCAACGCCGGCCCGGGCCAGCGCCTGCTCCACGAGGCGTAGCACCTCGGTCGTAGTGCTGTTGGCGGCCGTCTGCAAGCTGGTCAGGATGTCGCTGTGAAACGCCGTGCGGCGGTCGAGGACGACGGAAAGGAGGTTCACGCCGAAAGCTCCGCCCAGCTGGCGCGCGAAGTTGATCATGCCCGCGCCCTGTCCGAGGAGCTCCGGGCGCAGCGATCGCAGCGCCGCGAGATTGAGCGCGGGCTTGATGAGGCCGAGTCCGATACGCGAGATAACCACGCACCACGCAATGAGCCAGAAGGACGTATTCACGTCGACCCTGGCCAGCCAGTAAGTGGACACGGCGAAACACAGCAAGCCGGCGATGATCAGGGGCCGGGCGGGAACCCGATCGCTGAGGTATCCCCCCAGCGGCAGGAAAACCGCGAGTATCAGCCCTCCCGGCATCAGCAGCAGCCCGGCTGCGTAGGGGGTCAGGTGCTGCACCGTCTGCACGAAGAGCGGGACGAGGTAAGTGGAACCGAACAACCCGACACCGAAGATGCAGGCGACGGTGGCCGCCCCGGTGAATTGCGGATTTGTCAGGACCTTCAGGTTGACAAGCGGCTGCGGCGCCCGCAGTTCCCAGACGATGAAGCCGACCGCGGAGAAGATCGCAACCGAGAACAGAGTGATGATGTAGTCCGAATTCCAGCCCTCGCGCTGGCCGTTGGACAGGCCCGTGAGCAGGCAGGCGAGAGCCGTCGCCAGGAGGAACAACCCCGGCCAGTCGAAGCGCAAGCGCTTCGCCGTCTCCTCGCGCCCCGGCAGGAAAAGGCTGCCCAGCAGCATCCCCAGCGCGCTTACCGGGACCGCGACATAGAAAATGGCGCGCCAGTTGAAGTGGTCGATCATCACCCCGCCCAACGTAGGTCCCAGCGCCGGCCCGAGTATCACGCTCACGCCGAAAAAACCCATCGCGGTTCCGCGCTTATCGGGGGGGAATACACGGAACAGTGTGTACATCGAAAGCGGCTGCATGATGCCCGCCACGGCGCCCTGTGCGATCCGGCAGAAGATGAGCACCGTATCGTTGGGACTCGACGCGGCGAGCAGGAGGGCGACGATGAATACGGCGAGCGCGCCGACGAAGGTCGCTCGCTGCCCGAAAGTCGCCATGAGCCACGCGTTGAGCAGCATGCCAACGGTCATCGCCGCCAGCGTTCCGGTGGACAGCCATTGCGCCCGGTCCTGACCGATACCGAACGCGCCCATGATGTCCGGGATGGCAACGTTCACCGAGGTCGTGGTCAATACCGCCGAGACCGTGCCCAGCATCACGGTGACGGTGGCGAGCCAGCGGTAACCCGGACCGTAGCGCGCGAACAGCGTTTCAGTCGTTTCGGACGGCAATGGAGACCTCTACCATCATTCCGGGGCGCAGCGCCGGGTCCTTTTCGCGGAGCGTGATACGAACGGGCAGGCGCTGCGTGATCTTCGTGAAATTGCCGCTCGGGTTGGGATCGGGCAGAAGCGCGAACTTGCTCGTTGCCGTCTGGCCGATCCGAAAGACTTCTCCCTCGAAAACCTTCCCGGGATAGGCGTCGACGCGGACTTCGGCCTTCGTACCCGGCGCGAGCAGCCTCACTTCGGTCTCCTTCACGTTCGCTTCGACCCAGATCTGGTTGGGGTCGTGGAACATGAGAATGCGCTGGCCGGGAGACACGTGCTCGCCCTGGCGTACGAACGTCATCACTACGCGGCCATCGGTCGGGCTCGTGATGGTGCGATCGGCGATGTCGATATCGCGCCGGCGGATCTCGGCGCGGATCTCGTCCGTCTGGTGCACAAACACGGAGCGCTGCCGTTCCAGCACCTGGACCTGGCGCCGACTGCCGCCCGCGGCGGAAAGCGTGCCGCGCACTGCCGCGAAATCCGCCTGTGCCTTGCGGTGGCTCTCCTGGAACTGCTCGTAAGTGCTGCGCGCTCGCTCCATCGCCTGGGGCGACAGCCATTTCTGGTCGGCTAGATCCTTGGCCCTCTGGTAGTCCTCGCGCGCCTGCTTCAACTGCACGGCGAGCGACGCGACTTCCGCCTCGGAGGCGGCGAGCCGGTTGGTTTCGCTTACGTACTTGCCGAGCGTCTCCTGCTCGACCTGGCCGGTCTGCGCCTGTACCGCTCCCGCCTGGTTCTCCATCGCCTTCAGCCTGGCCATGAGCACTTCGCGCTGCAGCACCATGTCGCGGTCGTCGACCCGCGCAAGCACCTGCCCCTTCTTCACGCTATCGCCCTCGATTACGGGAAGCTCAGTAATCCAGCCCGAAACGCGGCTCGAGATCGTGACCACCTCGCCGTCGATGCGAGCGTCGTCGAGATAGATGTGAGTCCACCGGGAGTACAACCAGTGCGCGCCCCATGCAGCGAGCAACAGGGCCGCGGCGACTATCACCCAGATTTTCCCGCGTCCGGAGAAAGCTTCTCGAGTGCGCGCGAGCGCGTCGCGCGCGCCGCCTGGATCAGGTTCCATGGTTGCCATGCAAGAACGATACTCCGCAGGGACCGGGTAGCGGGCCGTCGGTCCATATTATGAGCAGTTTAAGGCGGAGTCGGGGCCTCAGGCGAGCCGTATTCCAACATGTGGCGGCCCCATCCACGCCACCCACCGCGCGCGGACGCGGTACAAAGAAAGCGCCCCGAAGACGCAAGTCCGCGGGGCGCCGGTATTACCTAAGGCACGCCGACTTAGCGGCGATCGAACTTCCTGTAGCTGCGGGTTGATCCGCTGTTCGAGCCTTGCAGGTCGGTGTTGCCTTGATGGTCTCTCACGGGATCACCTCCTTTCAAAGTTGGCCAGGCGGTAGTCTACCAAATTGTTGCCAAAATGCGAGAGGAGGGACGAGGGATGAGGGATGAGGGATGAGGGATGAGGGATGAGGGATGAGGGACGAGGCCCGCGCATCCGTTCTGCCTATTCTCCTATGATCGTCTCCACGCCGCTTCGACGCGGACGCGGAATGCCGCTGGACATCTCGTTCAGTTTCCGCGCTCCGGCCAGACGGGCCGGTGATACCCGCGCGGTACCGCCGGACGCGACCAGCGAGCAGGCGTTTCCGACATCTGCACCACCGGCGCGAGATGCGTGATGCGGCCGTCCGGCGCATCGTGCTTGCGTCAGCAAGGACTGCAATTCATCTGCCGGCAGCTCGGCCGGGCAGATGCGCGTACTCAGCAGGATCGAGCAAGCCGTGCTGGCGTATCCAGTGTCCCGCGCCTGCCAGCGAATTCCTCACGAGCCAGCTCCCGCCTTCGCGTGCGCGGCGGCCCAACGCGACCATCGCGCCGAATGCGAGCAGATATCCCGCGACGTAGTCCTGCGCGGAATACGGCAGGAACGCCGGACGCTCCTTGTCCGAACGGTACGCCATGCCGTTCGCCGACTGGACGACGGTGTCATAGCCGCGGCGGGCGCGCCATGGACCTTCGTGGCCCCATGCGCTCAGCGTTACGTAGACTATGCCGGGGCGCAGCTCGGCCAGCGCTTCAGGGGAAAGGCCGTGTCGCGCCAAGGCGCCCGGCCGGTACGACTGGGAAAATACGTCGCACTCGCGCACGAGCCCGCGCATGGTCTCCGCCTCGCCGGGATCGCGCAGGTCGATATGGGTATTGAGCTTGCCGATGCCGGTATCGAGGTCCGACGGCGGACCGAGATCGGCCAGGTCCTGGCGCGACACTCTCAGCACGTCCGCGCCATGCTCGGCGAGCGTGCGCGCGCACGTTGGCCCCGCCAGCACGCGCGTAAGATCGAGCACGCGCACGCCTGACAGCGGACGGTCTCCCGCCGGCAGCGGCTGCGGCGGCGCATCGCCTATCTTGATGATCTCGAGCAGCGGCTGGCCTGCAACCGCGCGCATCTGCGGCAACGCTCGCCACTCCTCTTCGCTGCGCACGAAGCTGCCGCAGCCGCCGCCTGCGAACAGCGCTTCCTCGAGCTCCAGTCCGTCGCATTTCTCTACGGCCTTGCCGACGGCGTCCTTGCTTTGCGCCGCGCCGAGCACCGCGAGGTTGCGGTCGCGCAGGTTGAAGAAGTTGCAGTGCAGATACATCCAGCGGCCATCCTTGAGCTGGTAGAAGCCGGTGATCTTCTCCGGGTCTTCGGCAGGCCGCTCGCCGTTGATCTTCAGATAGCGCGGGCTTCGCAGCGCCGCAGCCGCGGCACGGCCGCTGATGCGCACCTGCTGGCGCCTGCCGGTCTTCAGCGCCCAAAGTTCGGCCGCAGCAAGACCTGTCGCCGCCATGACCGCGGCGCCGGGCGTGACGGCCCTGTAACGCGTCGGGAAAACCGGATCGGCCTCGGCGATCTCGACCGTATCGGCGGCCGATGCAGGCAGATTGGCCAGCTTGACGAGCTCGGCCAAGCGAGGATTTCGCTGTGCGTGGACCTGCGGCTGTCATTGTGTCCGCCATGTGATCTCCGTTTGCATCAGGAGCGCCGCCGGGGCGCCGATTTTCATGAAAGCTTCCCTATGATAGCGCGCTCGCGGACCGCGCGCGGTCGATATAATGAAGGTACTCACGTAACCGAAACCAACCGGGAGACTATCGTGGCAAGCAGATTATCCACGATACATCGGGAGCAGCTTCCCGAGGACCAGCGGCGATTCCACGACGCGGTCGCGGCGATACGCCGCAGGCCCATCAGTGGCCCGTTCATCGTCCTGCTCAACAGCAGCCCCGACCTGGCCGCACGGTTTGCCCATCTCGGGCACTACTTCCACGCGCGGGGACAAGCCGACGAATCCATAGTGTCGCTTCGGGTGCGGGGATTCATCGCTCTCATCGGAGCGCGTGCGCTGGACGCGCCCTACGAGTGGAGCGCTTGGGTCAACTGGGCGTTGGAGGCGGGCGTCCCGCAGGAAACCGTGGACGCCATCCGCGAGGGCCGGCCGCTCCGTGGCCTGACCGCCGAAGAAGCACTGGTCCGGCGATTTCTGCATACAGTTGCTGACGGACCACCATCGCGTTCGCGATGCCACCTACGCGGCGGCGCTCGATCACTTTGGCGCGCAGCGGATTGGTCGAGCTCATCGTGACGCTCGGATACTTCGGCATGATCGCGTTTCCGCTGAACGCATTCGAGATGGAGATGACGGCCGAGCAGAAGGGCCTGCGCAAGCCGTTCGAGCCTCTGCGCGTCGATGAGAGCTCGGCGGCGAATCCTGCTGCGAGCGTCTCCGCGCCTTTCGTGCGATCCGCCGCAGGCGCGCTGAGCCAGCGGCTTTCCCGAATCACCGCGCAGGCGGACATGCCGGTCGAGCATCGGCATTACTTCGATCGCATCATCCGGAGCCGCGGACGCGTCTGCGGGCCATTCCAGGTGCTGCTTCACAGCCCCGACGTCGCCGAACGGGTGGCCGCGGTGGGAGAGCCTATCCTCTATGACACTCTGCTGCCGCCACCGGCCAAGGCGCTCACGTGGCTGATCACGGCGCGTGAGTTCGACTGTGACTACGAGTGGGCGCTCTCCGAGCACGCAGCGCAGAGGCTGGAATCCCGGACGCGCTGGTCCGCACGATCGGGCGCCGGGAGCCGCTCGCCGGCCTTAACGATGAACAACAGGTGCTCGCCGATTTTTGCCATCAGCTGCTGCGCGGCGACCATCACGTGCGCGATGCGACCTATCGCGCTGCCGTCGCGAAGTTCGGGGTGCCGGGGACCGTGCGAGTGGCGGCAACCATCGGATACTTTGCAATGCATGCAATGGTGCTGAACGCCTTCGAGGTGAACCCCGAGGAAGAGAAGGCGAGCCTTTGCTCTAACGCTAGCTCGACCCGCAGCAACCGGACGAGATCCGCCGCCAAGACCATCCAGATAAGAAAGGCTCAACGTGGAACTGTGGACCGAAGGACCAGATGACGGCCATCGACAAGATGTTGAGGCCGCGCTCGATCGCCGTGGTCGGCGCAACGCCCAAAGGCGGCTACGGCGGGCGCCTTCTGGAACGCGGTGCTGAAAGCGAAGGATCGCGTGCGGATTTATCCCGTAAATCCGAATTACGAAGAGATCGGCGGCGTGCGCTGCCTATCGCAGCGTCGCCGAGCTGCCTGAAGCGCCGGACCTGGTCGGCATCGTCGTGCCGTACAGCAAGGTGCTCGACGTGCTGCAGGAATGCCACGAAAAGAAGGCGGGCTCCGCCGTGATCATTTCCGCCGGATTCGCCGAGCGCGGCGACGATGCGGGCCTCGATCTGCAGCAGAAGGTCGGCGCTTTCGCCAGGGAATCGGGTTTGCGCTTCACCGGCCCGAACTGCCTGGGCCTGGCGAACGTCAGGGACGATATCTGGCCAACCGCGTCCTCGCGCACGCTCGGCGGGTTGACCGGGCACATCGGGCTGGTGTGTCAGAGCGGCGCGACCGCGTTCGGTCCGTTCCTCCTGCGCGCCGTGGACAGCGGCATCGGGCTCTGAGCCACATCATTTCGACCGGCAACGAAATCGATCTGGATTTCACCGATTTCGCCCGCTACCTGGTCGACGATCCGGAGACGCGCGTCATCGCCGGGTTCGTCGAGGGCTTCAAGGACGTGAAAAAGCTCATCGCGGTGGCCGAGCTGGCGGCGGAGCGCGGCAAGCCCATCGTGCTCATCAAGATCGGGCGCTCGGAATCCGGCGCGCGGGCGGCGCGCTCGCATACGGCGGCGCTGACCGGCGCCGATGCGCTGTACGAGGCCGTGTTCAGGCAATACGGCATCATCCGCGTGCAGGATTACGACGAGCTGCTGGAGATCTCCCATCTCCTCGCCCATCAACCGAAGCCGCAGAAGCCGGGGATCGCCGTCGTGTCGCATTCCGGCGGCATCAGCTCGCTCACCGCCGACATGCTGGGCCAGGCGGGGCTCGACCTGCCGCCGCTCTCCGATCGCGCGCGCGACGGCATCAACGCCATACTGAAGGACTTCGGCTGGGCGGCGAATCCTGCGGACGTCACGGGATTCGCGCGCAGCGACGAGTTCCCGCAGATCATGGATTACATGATCGACGAGCCGGAGGTCGGCACGCTGGTCGATCGCCAGCGCCGGGGCCGGCAATCAGGTCGAGCAGGTCATCGAGCTGCGCGACCGCACCGACAAGAACGTCGCCTTCTTCTGGACGGCGAGCCGCGGCGACAAGGCGACCGCTCGCCAAGTTGAAGAGCGCCAACATTCCGATCTTCTACTCGCCCGGAGAAACTGGCGCGCGGCCTGAAGAAGCCTGCTCGACTATCACGCCTGGCGCGATCAGCGCCTGGCCGGCGGCGTCGGCGCACGGCGCCGCGCGCTCACCGCCGAGCAGCAGCAGGCGCTCGAGCGGCTGCGCGCTCCCGATCGCCCGGCGCTCTCCGAAAGCGAGAGCAAGCAGGTGATCGCGGCGTGGGGCGTGGCGGGGACGCGCGAAGCGCTCGCTGCAACCGCCGACGCCGCCGTCGACGGCAGCGCGAGCGTCTGGGCTATCCGGTCGCGCTGAAGGTCGATTCGCCGGACATCCTCCACAAGACCGAGGCCGGCGTCGTGCGCCTCGGCCTGCGCGATGCGGCAGGCGGTGCGCGCCGCTTATCGACGAGATCATGGCGAATGCCGCGATCTATCGCGCCGAACGCCGCTATCAACGGCGCGCTGGTGCAGGAAATGGTGACCGGCGGCATCGAGATGATCGTCGGCGTCTCGTACGATGCGCAACTCGGCCCGATGCTCCTGTTCGGGAGCGGCGGCGTCATGGTCGAGGTCTACAACGACGTAGCGCTGCGGCACTGCCCCATCACCCGGGCCGAAGCGCTCGCCATGGTCGCGGAGGTCAAAGGCGCGAAGCTACTGCGCGGGTTTCGCGGCAAGCCGCCGGCCGATATGGACGCGCTCGCGGATACCCTCGTGCGCGTCTCGCACCTGGCGGTGCACCTCGAGGGGCAGCTTGCGGAGCTCGACATCAATCCGCTCATGGTGCTGCCCGCGGGACAAGGCGTGAAGGCGGTCGATGCGCTGGTGGTGTTGCATCCAAGGATCGCAGATACAGCGTCGCAGACAATGCGTCTCAGATAAGACGCCCCCCACCCTCTGTTCCCACGCCCCTGAGGAAGAGCCTGCGCAGCCAGCGATGGCCGAAGAAGTACCAGCGCTTCGCGAAATGAGGATGGCGTCTCAGATATCACGCGCGAGATTCGCTAGCAATAGCGTCGCCGACAGATTGTATATACAATTAACGAGTGGCTAGCTGGGACGAGGCAAAACGCCGGAGAAACCTCAAGGATCACGGCGTCGACTTCGAAGGATGCGAGGCGATCTGGGACAACTTCACGATCACCCGCGAGGACATTCGCCGCGCCTATGGCGAGAAGCGGCTGGTGACTTTCGATCTTCTTGAAGGCGAGGTTGTCGTGATGGTTTATACCGAGCGCTCGACGGGTCCACACATCATTTCATTGCGGAGAGCGGAGAAATATGAAACCCGCTACTACTTTAAAATCGCCAAAGACTATTTCAAGTAAACGGGTTGACCCCGATAACCCGCCCTGGTCGGAAGAGATGCTCGGCTCGCCCGCGCTCAGACGCGGGCGTGGACCGCAGAAAGCCCCCACCAAAGTGCTCACCGCAATTCGTCTCGATGCCGACGTGATCGCATTTTTTCGGGCGCGTGGTCCTGGGTACCAAACCCGCATCAATGATGTCCTGCGTAAATCGGTGGAGAAAGATCTAACCAGCGGTTCAAAGCGGACACGCGCAAAGCGCGTCGCTTAACCGGAACATTTAGGCCCGATGGACGCTCCGGCTCGGCAGCAACTGGCGTCGGATTGGATTGAGCATCGCGTAGCCGGTTGAATTGGGCACAGAACCTGGGACGCTTCACCTGAGACGCCGAGATTTCATCCTTCCCGGCCGTGGCGGCGTAGCAGCCCGGTCAATTCACGGACACTCGCCCATTCGTCACAGCGGTCGACGGCTCGCTCGACATGAGCGACGCCTTCCGGGGTGAGCACGACACCCGCCAGCTCGTGGAATTTTTCCCGCAACTCCGAATCCGCGAAGGGCCGCAGAAAATCCCCTCTATGGCTTTCGCACGCGTGCGTGCTTTGCCGGCCGTCTTTCAGCGTGAGGGTGACGCGCGCCGGACGCAGGCGCGGCGCCACGGCGGTCATAGCCGGATCTTCCGTAATCTGCACCCGGTGGCGCAGCGCCGCCACGGCGGGGTCGCCCACGGCTGAGTCGTCGAGCGCGCTATAGCCGGCGCCGCCTCTCACCGCCATCACCGCCGCGGCGTGCGGGAATCGAGTACTTCGACGCGAAATAGTTCACCGGATCGGGATTGCGCATGACCGAGGCGAAGCGATACGTCACCGCATCGATGCGCTCGATGTCCTCGGGGCGCGGGCGCAGACGCGAAAGGATTTCCTGCAGGCAATCGAGCGCCGGGTGGATGGGCTGGCAGCATGCGTAGAGCCGAAACCAGTTTCGCGTGATCTCCCAGCGCGTGCCAAGCTCTTCGAGCATGCCTTCGGGCCGGAACCCGTCGCCCACCATCTTGCCGAGCGCCTCCTCGACGGCGTCCTCCTGCGCTTCGAAGCCGGCCAGCACCAAGTCCGGCGCGAGGGCGCCGGCGAATCCGCTCATGCCGCCCGCGACGTTGAGCGTTGTCGCGCCGGCGACCACGTTCGTATAGCTGGGCGTGAGGAGCTGCGTGGTCGCGATGCGCATCGCGCGGCTCACCTCTGCAGGGCCCATCCCCAGGACGCGCGCGCCCGCAGCGGCGGCGCCGAGCAGCGAAGCCTGGCCGTTCTGGTGCGCGAGCGGGCGGGCCGTGAACACCGAGCACAGGCGGCCGGCGGCTTCGTAGCCCAGCACGAGCGCCGTGATCATGTCGCGGCCGGTGCGGTTCGCGGACTCGGCCAGCGCCAGCATGCCCGGCAGAACCTGCATCGCCGCCTGGCCGGAATAGAGGCGCAGGCCCTCGCACAGCTCGATCGCACGTCCCGCGATGCCGTTCAGTAGCGCGGCCGTGCGGGGATCATGGCTGGGCCAGCCGCGCGCCAACACCGTCGCACCGGTGCCGGCAGTAGACGCCAGCCGCTCCCTCAACTCACCCACCTCGGGCCGTACGGACCCGGCTAGTATGACTCCGAGCGTGTCGAGGAATACGAGCTTCGTCTGCCGCTGCACCGCCTCGGGTATGTCTTCCCACCGCGTCTGCGCGACGAACTGCGCGAGCTTTTCGATCTGCTGCCCCATGAATTTCTCCCAAAGCGTATACAAAAAAATCCATCAAGCCACAGATAAACACAGATCAAACCAAAGGCCAAATTGGCCACGGAATCACACGGAAAACACGGACAGAACGGAAGACCTGAAATGATTCTATTCGCTAATCGCTTGTTTCGCTTCTTGTAGTTTCTGTGTGCTTCCGTGTGTTTCCGTGGCTGAAATGATCTTGAACTTCAGGTTTGAATTCATCCGCGTTATCTGTGTGTATCTGTGGCTTCCTTCTAATCTAGTTTGATCCCCGCCGCCTGGATGATGCGGGTCCATTTCGCGATCTCCGCGTGCAAGAAGCGCTGGAACTCCGCCGGTGTGCTGCCGACAGGAGTCGCCCCTTCCTGAGCGGCGCGCTCACGCATTGCAGGCGTAGCCATCGCCTTGGCGACCTCGCCGCTCAGCTGCTCGACGATGGCGGACGGCGTCCCGGCCGGCGCCAGCAAGCCGAACCAGCCGATCGCCTCGTAGTCCTTGATCCCGGCTTCCATCGCCGTCGGCACGTCCGGCAGCGCCGGTGCGCGCTCGCGGGTCGACACCGCAAGCGGCCGCAGCCGGTTGCCGCGTATGAGCGGCAGCACGGTTTCGAGCGTGTTGAAGGCGGTCGTCGCCTCGCCGCTCATCACCGCCGTCGCAGTCGCTGGGCCGCCCTTGTACGGCACGTGAGTGAGCTGCGTCTTGGTAACCACGGCAAACAATGCGCCGGCAAGGTGCATCGCGCTTCCCGGGCCGGCCGAGGCGTATAGCACTTCGCCGGGTTTCGCGCGCGCAATCTTGACGAGGTCCGGAAGGCTCTTCGCCGGGAACGACGGCAGCACGACGATCACGTGCGGTACTCTCACGACTTGCGACACCGGCGTGAAGTCCTTGATCGAGTCGTAGCGAAGCTTGGGATACAGGCCGGGGTTGAAGGAGAACGAAGCGGAGGTCATCAGCAATGCGTAGCCGTCAGCAGGCGATCTGGCCACGATCTCGGTACCTATCGTGGACCCGGCACCGGGGCGATTGTCGACGATGAACTGCTGGCCAAGCACCTCGGTAAGGCGATGCGCGATGATGCGGGCGAAAACATCCGTCCCGCCGCCCGGGGCGAACGGCGTGACGATACGCACGGTCTTGTCGGGCCACTTTTGCGCGGCTGCTTCGTGGAGAGTAACCACTCCCAACGCGGCCGCCGCAACCACCACGCCTGCCGCTGCGCGCACCGTTCGGGAAAGACACTGCATGATATTCATGGTGGTCAACTCAACTCCCCGATTCGAGCTCTCCACTTGGATGATATCCCACCGGCGCGCCGCTTTCCGGCCGAGGCTTCGCCTTCAAGGGGCCCAGGCCAACGAAAACAAAAAGCTCACGGCTTTTCAAAAAACCCCCTCCGCGCTTTTCAGAAACGGAGACTATACTAGCGATACAGTTTTTAGGAGCAACGGCGATGACGGCAACTTCAGTAGCGCATCGAAGCGGCCTAAGGGCGCAACCCGAAGTGGTCCCGCTCGACGGCGGCGCTCGGCGCCGAGGTCCGCGGCCTCGACTTGAAGCAGCTGGACGATGCGACGTTTAAAACGATACACGAGTCGTGGCTGAACCACGTTGTACTGGTGTTCCGGGGGCAATCACTGGCCGCGGAGGATCTCGTCAACCTCGTCCGGCGCTTCGGCACGCCGGTCACATCGTCGAATCTGCACCAGCGCAGCCTCGAGGAGCGCGCCGCGAACCAGTTGTACAACCTCCCGCCCGAGGTTACCGTAGTATCGAACGTGCAGGACCAGGGCAAGTCGATCGGCATCCTGGGCGACGGGGAAGTCGTGTGGCACTCCGATTTCTCCTTCAAGGAACGGCCCACCGCCGCGCGCATGCTGGTCGCCATGGAGATCCCGCCGCAGGAGCGGGGCGGCAATACTTTCTTCCTGAACTGCTACGCGGCCTACGACGCGCTGCCGGAGGAATTGAAGAAGCGCGTATCCGGCATGACCGTCAAGCAGGCCAATATCATAGACACGGCGATGAAGCTGAGGCCCGGAGCTTCACTGGACGAGGACGTTCGAACGACGCCCGGCCCCAGCCACCCGATCATCTCCACGCATCCGGAGACCGGATGCAACCTGTTGTTCCTCGGTAGAAGGCACGCCGCCTACGTCAATGGCTGCTCGCTGGAGGAATCCGAAGCGTTGCTGAACGAATTGTGGGCGCGCGCCACGCAATCCCGGTTCTGCTACGAGCATCGGTGGTGCGTGGGCGATGTGGTGATCTGGGACAACCGCGCAACGGTGCACCGCCGCGATCCCTTCGATCCGGAGAGCCGCCGGGTTCTCTACGCAGCCCAGGTAGAAGGACACCGGCCGTACGAAGCCCCGGATGCGCTCACGCGGCCGCCTCATCCCAGGGCTAACGAAGGCGAAAGGCGAAAGGCGGAAGGCGAAAGGTTTGCGTAGAAGCGCAGCCAAGCAGCATCAGTCACGCCCTACCCGTCACGCCCTATCAGTCAAGCCCCTTCCGCCGCTTCCGGATTCCACTGCCCTTTGCGCATGCGCGTGATCGTGACGCTCTTGAACACGCCGTTCTGGGTAAACGGATCCCCGTCCGAAAACTTTTTGGCTTCGACCCTGCTCCCCACGTTGACGACGAAGCAGCTCCCGATCGCTTCCGTGCCGTCGTCGTTCTGCGTCGCGCCCGCGAGCACCAGGATCTTCTTCTGGCTTCCCAGGGTACTCGCGATGCGGCACCAGGACTTTCTCACGGATCGCTGCGGTATTCGGATTGTCAACGCAAGTAATCACCCAGAGCATTTCAGTCTCCCATTGAATTATCGAGCTTTACGTAACTTCATTACGTCGCTCGCCCTCACCCCCAACCCCTCTCCCGAGGGGCGAGGGGAGCGTCGTGCGAGTCCGGATTCGTCATCCGGTTCGTAATGATCGAATTGGTGCCGTGCATTATGCCTGCTCACTCCCGAGGGAGGAAAGAGTGACGAATAAGGGTGACGATTACGGGTGACGAGGAATGAGGGACGAGGGATGAAGGGGAGTGTCGAGTGATGGTTGACAACTTTCTCCCCTCGACACCCGACACTCGACACCCATCACTTCGTCACTGTTTCACTGCGTATACCCGCATCCTTGATCACCTTGCTCATTCGGGTAATTTCGGATTTCACCGTAACCGCAAGCTGCTCCGGCGAACTGCCGACGGTTTCCATGCCCGCGTTGAACAAGCGCTCCTTCACATCCGCCTGGTTGAGGAATCGTGTGATCTCTCCGTTCAGCCTGTCGATGACCGTCCGCGGGGGCTAAAGCGTGGGACTCTTGAACTCCCCGCCCAGCGCCACCAGCCCCCAGGGCGTGAATTGCGCATCGGAGCTGAAGCTGAAGTGGCCAAAAGCGGCGTGCGCGTCCCGGAATATGCGCTGCAGGGGATAGTGGTCGTAGATGCCGTTCGCCCCGGCCATCTCGTGCAGCGAGTCCACGGCTTCCACGCATAACTTCGCCGCCAGCGCACCGTTGCGCTTGTAGCGCAGGCGCGTCTCGACGGGGAGCGTGCCGCCGTCCTCGTAGACGCGCTGGGCTTCGACGACGTCGCTGCGCAGGAGCAGCGACGCGGCGTCGATCTTCGCGCCTGCCGCGCCGATGCGCAGTTGCACGGTCTGGAAATCGCGCATCTTCGCCCCGGTGTAACTGGTGCTGCGAGCTTTAACCAGCTCGATGGACATTTCGAGCCCCGCGCGGGCGTTGCCGACCAGGCAGCCGCCGATGCCGTGGCCGCCGATCGCCGAGACGGGGACATGCAGGTGGGGGTTGCGGTGCACCGCAAGGCCCGGCCACGAATGACCTTCGCGCGCGACGTACATGGACAGGGCGCGGTAGCCCGGGACGAACACATCCTTGCAGCGCACCGTCTTGCTGCTCGTCGCGCGCATGCCGAGCACGTGCCAGTCGTCGACGACCTCGTACTGGGAGCGATGCAGCAGGCAGAACATATAATCGACCGGCTTGTCGCCTTCGCGCACGATGCACGCGAGGAGGCTCCAGTCGGAATGATCGGTACCGGAGGAGAAGTTCCACTCGCCGGAGAGCGCGATGCCGCCGTCCGCCGGCCGGCCGCGTCCCTGCTGGAAAGCGATCCCCGAGGCGATGCCCACGTCAGGATTCTCGCCCCAGACCTCTTCCTGCGCTTTCGGGTCATACCAGGCGATAGTGCGATGGTGGGAAGCAAGATTGGTGACGGTCCAGCCCACGTTGATGTCGCCACGCGAGAGTATTTCGGGAATGTCGTAATAGGCGGTGAACGGGAGCTCCATCCCGCCCCGGACCTTGGGCTGGAGATAGCGCAGCAGGCCGTTGCGGTTGAGGGCATCCATCACTGCCGGCGTCAGCCTGCGCAACTCCTCACACTTGGGCGCCTGCTCGCGCAAGAACGGGATCAGCTCGTGCGCCCGGCGCAGAGCTTCCTCGTAGCTCACGCCGGAAAAGCTCAGCGCCGGTTTCGCCATGTCCATCCGTTGAACTCCGTGCACTTCTTATGACGGCCCCATCCTCGGAGGCCCGATATTATCAACAAATGGAGTGATGGAGGCGTCCCAGATACTGCGTCTCAGATGGGACGCATCAATTGAGCTTGGCATCACCCGACGTCGGATAGAACTGCAGGCTCACGCTCGCATCCACGCGCACGACGCGCTCCTCCAGCAGGATCGGCTCGGCGAGCGCTGTTTCGACTTTCTGCTTCACCCGCTCCGCGTGTTCCGGGAGAGTCAGCTCCTCGAGTATCATCGCGAACTTTTCGCGGTCGATGCGGGCGAGCGTGTCGGTCGCCCGCGCGCACGCAACGAGCCGCTCGGCGACCCGCTTGAGCATCTCATCCGCTTCCCCCTCGCTGAGCGCGCCGGCGGCCACGCTCTTGGAAAATGTCAGATCGATGGACATCACCGCGAACATCTTCTGATACCTTCGGGCCCGCGCCCGGGCCATCGAGAACCGGACTCCGTAGGCGCCGCCGCTCAGCAAGCCGGTAAGCGGGTCGTAGATGGCGGAAGCGGGCGGGCCCGGATTTCTGAGTCCGAGATCGTACGCCTTGCGCAGTTCCCTCGTCAGCCAACGGATATCGGCCTGAGCGTCGGGCGAATACGCGGGTAGACGGTCCTCGATTTCGGCAAGCTCGATCTCGATCACGTCGGTCCTTTCAGCAGGGAATGGGCAACTTGAATCCTCGCACGCGGACAACGCCGTCTGGTCGCCGACGTCGGCCAACCGGATGGCGTCCATCTTGAGCATGCGGGTATGGGATTGTAAACCTTGAGTGGTCCTCGTCACACGCGCGAGCGCGCGCGGTTCCGCGCGAGCATGATGTCCGTATTGGAAACGTACAGGAGATGCCCGATCTTGCGCACGTAGTGGTCTTCATAGGGATCGAGCCCGCCATCGGAGTACGCGACGTTCCAGAGATGCTCGATCAGCCGCACCCGCTCGAGCGGCGCCATCTCGCGCTTTATCACCGCTACCGGCCCGAAGTACGAAGTGAGATGCCGCGCCTTCTCGCGGCCTTCTTCAAACACCGCGGCGCAATCCTCCCTGCACAGGCCAAACAGGTCAACGAGCCCGTTCTCCGCCACGGCGCGCTCTTCCATGCGCTCGCTCAAGTCCACCCGCGTGGCTTCGTGCAGCAAGCTCGCGACGGCAACATGCAAGTGCCGGTGCCCGTGTCCCGGAGCCGACCGTGCCGGTTCTGCGTCGTCGAAAATTGACTTCAGTGCCTTGAATATCACTAGGAGAAATGCGTGATGAGTGACGCGTGATGGGTGATGGGTGGTTAGAGCGGCTGCTGGCAGTGCGGCTTTTGCGTTATGCCCTATGCTCTCATGCTTGGGGCGAAACCTCGATACGCATCACTCATCACCCATCACCCATCACTATAATTTGGGTATGCGTAGCGTCTTGCTGATCATCAACGTTCCGGAGAGGACGAAGAGCAAAGCCAACGGGTGCAATTCCCACGGACCGAGCGTCCACGCGCCCCAGTAAATATTCTCCTCCAGCCGATTCTGCCAGGCCGCGAAAGCCAGCAAGGCGGTCAGCGCCACGCTGGTGGGTATGGGTGTGCCTTCGAAGTACTTCACCTTGCCCTCGCTCCCCGAGAGGGTTTCGGCCGTCACGTTGAACCGCGCCAATCGGCTTACCCCGCAGCACACGAAGTAGATGAGCGCCACCCAATCCCAGCCTCCTCGCAAGCCGGCGGCAAACCCGAGCGCCGCGGGAGCGACTCCGAACGAGATGACGTCCGCCAGCGAATCCAGCTCGCGTCCGAGCACCGACTGCTTTTGCCGCCATCGCGCCACGCGGCCGTCGAGCACGTCGAATACCAGAGCTGCCAGCGTCAGGACCGCGGCGGCGTAGAAATGGGCCCGCGACTGGTTGTCCACGAAGATCATGGCGCAGAAAACCGCCGCCACCCCGCAGCCCGCATTGGCCAGCGTAAGAAAGTCGGCCAGGTGGAAGCCGCGTATCATCGAGAAGTGTTTGGGGGGATTTGCGGGTGAACGCGCCATGGGGTTACTCACTCGTCACTAAAACAGCTGGAGCCACAGATAAACACAGATGAACACAGATAGAGCAAGTCGTATAAGGACTTTCGCCTAAGCAACATCCGTGTTTATCTGTGTGTATCCGTGGCTAATGGCCTTCTGCCTTCAACCTATGCTCTCGTCTTTCAGGGCGACTCCCGTCTTGCCGCGCGCGAGCGCCGCGGCGGCGAGCCAGTCCAGGCGCCGGGCGGCTTCGGCGTAGCCCAGTCCCTCGGGCCGGATATTGGACAGGCAGTTGCGCTCGGCATCCGTGCGCCCGACGCGGGGCTCGAACGTCAGATAGACCCCCAGGCTGTCGGGCGCGGAGAGCCCCGGCCGCTCCCCGATCAGCACCGCGATGAGGCGCGCGCCAAGACGCTCGCCGATCTCATCGCCCAGCGCGACCCGTCCTTGCAGTGCGATTACGGCCGGCACACCCGCCCAACGCTGTGGAGCGAGCTCGATCACTGCACGCAGCAACGGCGCCGCGTGCCGCTGAACCGCTATAGCGGATAGTCCGTCCTCGATCGCCAGGGCAATGGGCGCCGGGTTCCTATCCAGCAGACATCCCTGCGCTAGTTTGCGGCCCAGATCCGGGCGCAGCAGATAAGTTGCGCGGTCGGGCACGGCGCTCTTCACGATACGCACCTCGAGACCGAGCGCGCGCAGCTCCGCGGCGAGCGCGTCGGTGTCGAGCGCCGCGTAAACGGCGTCGCGGGCGCGGGCGTGCGCCAGGCCGAAGCGCAGCACTTCGTCCGTAGGGAGCCCACTGCCGGCGCGGCCGAGCGCGATCCGCGCCGGGGTATAGGCGCGCAGCGCCGCCCATGGGTTTGCGATGACGGGACGGTCTTTGCTCAAGCCAGCCACCCCGGCCCTTCGGGCCATCCACCCTGCGCAAGGAGAGGAAGAAGCGTGGATTCCGCGTTCGGCAGCAGCTCGCCACCGGCTCCCGCGATGCCCATCTGTTCCAGCCAGGTCTCGAACTCCGGCGCCCGCTTCAAACCGAGCGCCTCCCGCAGGTAGAGAGCGTCGTGAAACGAGGTACTCTGGTAATTGAGCATCACGTCGTCCGCGCCCGGCACGCCCATGATGAACGTGACGCCGGCGGTGCCAAGCAGCGTGAGCAGCGTGTCCATGTCGTCCTGGTCGGCTTCCGCGTGGTTGGTGTAGCACACGTCCACGCCTAGGGGAACGCCCAGGAGCTTGCCGCAAAAGTGGTCCTCGAGCCCGGCGCGGATGATCTGCTTGCCATCGTGCAGGTACTCAGGACCGATGAAGCCGACTACGCTGTTCACGAGTAGCGGCTCGAAACGGCGCGCCACGCCGTAGGCGCGGGCCTCGATCGTCTGCTGGTCGCAGTTCCAATGTGCGCCCGCAGAAAGCGCGCTCCCCTGCCCAGTCTCGAAGTACATGACGTTGTCGCCGAGAGTGCCCCGCTTCAGCGAGCGTGCCGCGTCGCGTCCCTCTTCGAGCAGTTTCAAGGTAACTCCGAAGGCCTCGTTCGTCTTCTGCGTGCCGCCGACCGACTGGAAAACCAGGTCTACCGGCGCGCCGGATTCGATCCCACGGATCTGGTTCGTCACGTGGGTAAGCACGCACGACTGCGTCGGAATCGCGAAGCGTCCGATGAGCGCGTCCATCATGCGCCACAGTGCCGTGAACGCCGCCATGTCGTCGCCCGCCGGGTTGATACCGATCACCGCGTCACCGCAGCCGTAGAGCAAGCCGTCGAGTATGGAGGCGGCGATGCCGCGCGCATCGTCGGTCGGATGGTTGGGCTGCAGGCGCACCGAGAGCCGTCCGGGCAAACCGATGGTGCAGCGAAAGCGCGTCACCACCCGGCAGCGGCGCGCCACTTGCACCAGGTCCTGGTTGCGCATGAGCTTGGACACAGCCGCAACCATCTCCGGCGTGAGCCCCGGGGCGAGCTGCGCGAGCGCGCCGGCATGCGCGTGCTCGGAGAGCAGCCATTCGCGAAACGCCCCCACGGTGAGGTGCGCTACCGGCTCGAACGCCGCGCGATCGTGGTGATCGATGATGAGCCGCGTGACGTCGTCCTCTTCGTACGGAACGACCGCTTCAGTAAGAAACGCGGCAAGCGGCAGGTCCGCCAGCGCCATGCGCGCGGCAACGCGTTCCGCGCCGCTTCGCGCCGCTATGCCGGCGAGCGCATCACCCGAGCGCGCGGGCGACGCGCGCGCGAGCAGCGTCTTCAGGTCATCGAAGCGGTAAGTAACGCCGTCGACCGTATGGGCATGGCTCACGCTCGAATGATGCGCTTTCTCCGCAGGAAGTTGCAGTGCCGCGAAAGGTTTTGCGGGAAATCGCCTGGCCGGTCTTGCCAGATCGCGATGAATGGTTAAACTACTGGCCAGCATGGTCGGCTTCTACGATTTTCGGCTGGTTGCGCTCTCCGTAGTGGTCGCGATCTTCGCGTCCTACACCGCCCTCGAGCTGGCCGGGCGTGTCAGCCAAACGCGGGCCAAAGGTTCCTGGCTGTGGCTGGTCGGCGGGGCGATTTCCATGGGAACCGGCATCTGGTCGATGCATTTCATCGGCATGCTGGCATTTCACCTGCCTGTGCCCATTGCCTATGACATCTCGATCACGATGCTGTCCATGGCGATCGCGATCGTGGTGTCGGGACTCGCGCTGTTCGTGGTGAGGAGTCCCGCGCTGACCCGCCAAAACGTCACGGTGGGCGCGACGTTGATGGGGGTTGGCATCTGCGTCATGCACTACACCGGCATGGGCGCGATGCGGATGTCGCCCCCAATCGTCTACCACCCGCCGCTATTCATCGCGTCCGTCATCATCGCGATCGTAGCCTCGCTGGCAGCCCTGTGGATTGCCTTCCAGCTGCGCCACAAACGCTCCGGCCTCGCCATCGTGGCCAAGCTCGGCAGCGCGGTGGTGATGGGGCTCGCGATCACCGGCATGCATTACACGGGCATGGCGGCCGCCCAGTTCGCGCCTGGCAGCGTTTGTCTAGCGGTGGATTCCACCGGCGGCATGCAAAACGCCACGCTCGCCCTGATCATCGGAATCGTGACGATCAGCATTTTGACTATCACGCTGGGTATCTCGGCGCTCGACGCTCATTTCGCGAAGCTGGCGGACTCGCTGAAGGTCGCGAACGAGGAACTGCGCAACATCGCCCTCCACGACAACCTGACGGGGCTGCCGAACCGCGTGCTGCTGGATGACCGGATGGCGCAAGCCGCCTCCCGCGCCGAGCGCACCCGCAGGGCTTTCGCCCTGATGTTCATCGACCTCGATCGGTTCAAGTCGGTCAACGACTCCTACGGCCACGGCGTCGGGGACGATCTGCTGAAATCCGTGGCGCAGCGCCTGACCGCATGCATCAGGAAAGCGGACACGGTCGCGCGCACCGGTGGCGACGAGTTCGTCATCGTGCTAGGGGAGATCGGAGACGCAAAGGAAGCGGCCATGATCGGAGCCAAGCTCCTCGACGAGCTGTCGCGGCCTTTTTTCCTCGGGCAGCATGAGCTCGACATCTCGTGCAGCATCGGCATCAGCGTCTATCCGAACGACGGGAAGGACGTGAGCACGCTCATGGTCAATGCCGACCTGGCCATGTATCACGCGAAACGGAACGGGCGCAACAACTACCGCTTCTTCGTTCCGGAGATGTGCACGGCCGTGCCCCCCGCCGCGCAATAGTAGGAACTCCAGGAGGAAACGGCGAATCAGACCTGCTCTACTTGCTTCAAACGGCTATCAACGGAGATCTCCATGACCCGAAATCACCTGCTGGCGGGAACCGCCGCCGCGCTGTGCCTTGCGCTTGCTCCGTGCACGGGTTTCGCCGCCGAAACGAAGGCAAGCCGGCCCGGCACCGAGGCGAAGAAGGCGAGCAGCCAGCAGATCGCCCGCGGGCGCTACCTGCTGACGGTCGGCAGTTGCAATGATTGTCACACGGCCGGATTCGCCCCCAGCGACGGCAAGGTGCCGGAAAAGGAGTGGCTGCTCGGCGATGGCACCCTGGGCTTTCGCGGGCCATGGGGAACGACTTACCCGACCAACCTGAGGCTCAGCCTCTCGAAGATGACCGAAGCCCAATGGGTCAAGTACGCGAAAGGGCTAAGCGCACGCCCGCCGATGCCGTGGTTCAACCTGAACCAGTGGACCGAGTCCGACCTGAAGGCGTTCTACCAGTACGTGCGGCAGCTCGGCCCCGTCGGCGACGTAGTGCGCGATGCGGTGCCGCCGGGACAGGAGCCGCCGCGGCCGTACATACACTGGCCGGATAAGGCGCCGCCCAAGAAGTAGTGCGTGATGGGTAATGGGGCGCGTCAAGGGCGGAACAGGTATCGGCGGATCGAGGAGCAGGGATCGGCGCAACGTGGAGCAGGGACCCGCTTGCGGGATGCGACCGTGGAGCCGATCAATGGCGCGTCATGCACACATGCCGATCCAGCGCGCCGCCGGGGGTCAGATCCCAGAGGGTCCCTCTTCCGCCCCTCGACGCGCCCATTTACGGGGATGCGACCGTGGAGCCGATCACGGCGCGTCAATTCTAATGCCGATCCATGCGCGTCACCGGGGGTCAGATCCCAGAGGGTCCCTCTTCCGCCCCTCAACGCGCCCACTTCAGCGGGGATGTGACCCCGGTGACGCGTGAGGCGGCCGACATGATTGATCGAAATCTCGCGTTACTCTTTCGGAGGCCGCCGTTGAGTGATGGGCGACTTTGTCTTGTCATCATTACGTTTATAATTCCCTCATGGAGCAGCTATCCTCAAGTGATCGAACGGATCGCGCGCCGGTAAAGGATGCGCCAAACGCGCTCGCAACGCTTCGCGTGATTCCGAGCGGTGCGGCGCTCGGCGCGGAGATCCGCGGCGTGGATTTCTCGCTTCCTGTCCCGGAAGACATCAAGGCAGCGCTGCGCAAGGCGTGGGCCGATCACATGGTGCTGCTCGCGCGTGGCCAGACGTTGACGGACGATCACCTCCTGGCATGCTCCGGCATCTTCGGTCCGCCGCACGACGCGGCCTCGCGCAAGTACCACCTCGACGTCGGCCACGCGGTCGACGACAGCTACATGGTGTCGAAACACCCGAGCATCACGATCATTTCCAACCTCGACGCGAACGGCAAGCCGGTGATGGACAACGGCGGGCTCGGCAGTTACGAGGTCGTCTGGCACACCGACAATTCGTACGTGAAGGTGCCGCCCGCCGGCAGCATGCTCTACTCGCTGGAGGTGCCGATGGACGGCGGCGGCGACACCTCTTTTAACAATCAGTACCTGGCCTACGAGGAGCTCCCGGACGATCTCAAGCGAGCGATCGAGGGCCGCTACCAGGTGCACGATTCGAGCCGCAACAGCGCGGGGGTGCTGCGTCCCGGCGTCAAGCTGCCGACAAAGCCCGAGGAAGTCGAGGGCCCGACACATCCCCTGGTACGCGTGCACCCGGTGACGGGCCGGCGCGCGCTGTACCTCGGCCGGCGCCGCGTCTGGCCGTCGAACTACATCGTCGGCATCCCGAACGACGAAAGCGAACGGCTGCTCGACCGGCTGTGGGCCCACGCCACGCAGCCCAGGTACGCGTGGACCCACAAGTGGAAGGTCGGCGATATCCTGCTGTGGGACAACCGCTGCTGCATGCACTACCGCACCGAAGTAGACGTCGCCCAGCGGCGGGTGATGCATCGCACGACGATCAAGGGCGAGGCGCTGGTTGCGCCGTGGGAGAGTCCCACATGAAGCGTCCCAAGAGATGATCACCAAATCCGGATTCCAGATCGCACGGGTGAAGGAGATCCCGTGGGAGGACCGCGTCAACGTGGACAATTGGCCGAGCCGTGCCGGCATGTACTACGACGATCGCGAGAACGAGTTGTGCATGCGTCTGATCGACTACCCCGTTGGCTCGACCGAGCCGCGGCACGTGCACGCCGGCACCCACGCGACCACCGTGCTGAAGGGCAGCGCGATCGTCGATGGGCTGACGCTCGGACCGCTCGACGTGGTCCTCGGGCCGGGCGGCGAGCCGCACGGGCCCCTGCACTACCCGGAAGGTTGCCAGCTTTTCAGCGCCTTCCAGGGGAGCTACTTCCACAGCGAAGTCGAGCACATGTCCACCGAGAAGCGCTACCGCCTGATCCAGCAGGAAAGTATCTCCTGGGAAAAGAGCAATGGGCGGGAGACCAAAACGCTGGTCGATCACGGCTGCGGCCGCCTGCTGTTGCAAGCGTTACGGTACGCGCCCGGTGCGACGCTCGCGGCGAATACCGGACTGCCGTTTCAGGCGGCGTTAGTGGTGGAAGGCGGTGGGGCGGTTGAGGACGAGAACCTGGGTGTTTGGGACTTCATCCGCGTGCCCGACGCAGCGAACCACGGAGCGATACGCTTTCCGAAGGGGGCAACACTCCTCGCGGTTACCTTGCGGTGACCTTTCGCAGTTTTCGAGACGCCCTATCTGAGACGCCTCATCTCAGACGCTTCACCTGGGACGCATCATCTGGGACGCCATCCTCATTTCGCGTAGCGCCGTACTTCTTCCCTCCCCTTCAAGGGGAGGGAACAGAGGGTGGGGATGGGGGAATTAATCTGAGACACCTGAGACGCTTCTTACCGAGGCTTCTCGAAGACTACGAAGTAGTTATCGCGCATGATCTTCCTCTCCTCGACCATGCGGAAACCCTCCGCCTCGACTTCCTTAATGACCGTTTCCTTCCCCGCACGCACGTGCGACAGAATGCGCTCGCTGCTCACCCCCGGGATGCGCTCGAAATCGACGACGATGAACGTTCCACCAGGTTTGAGCGCCGTCCGGATCGCCTGCAGCATGACCTGGGGAAACTCGAAGTGGTGGTAGACGTCCGAGGTAAAAGCCACGTCGATGGAGGCCGGAGGCAGCGGCATGGTCTTGGCGGTGCTCACATAGCCTTCGACGTTGCGGTAGCCCTCTTCGCGCAGGCGGCGCACGATACTGTTCACCATGACGGGGTTGATTTCCAGAGCGTAGACCTTCCCGCCCGGGCCGACCTCGCGCGCAAAGAGCTGCGTAAAGAGCCCGGAGCCGGCGCCGATGTCGGCCACCGCCATCCCCGCCTTGAGCCCGACCTCCTTCAGGATCGCGTGGCGATTGTCGAAGATCTCCCGCCCTTCGCGCTCGAACTGGTCGATGAATTCCCCGAAGTTCTGACTCTCGAGGAAGCGCTGGTTGATGCCCGGCGCGACGCTTTGCGGCTGCGCGCAGGCGAGCCCCGCCACGCCGAGGGCGGCAAGCACCAGCAATCCGCGCGCGAATAACATTTTTTGTCTCCAGGAAAGGCCGGCGACGAAAACCGGGCGGTGAATGGTTTCGGTCATGCGATACCCATCACTCATCACCCATCACCTGCCGTCAGGTTATGGCGTCGGCGCGCCGGACGCTAGCGATCATGCTGGAAACGAGGAGGAACTCGCGCCGACCTTCCGGAGTCGCCGCCTGCTTCCGCAGCCAGTCGAAGTTTTTCCGGCGCTCCGCTTCCGATTTCTCGTTAAGGCGCTGCAGGTTCTTAATCGAGTATTCCTGGACATACTCGAGATTCACGGTGCGGCGCTGGCGCACGTAGAGATCGAAGAGCGACACGTCGCCTTCGCCCCGGCAGATTCTTCCGAGCTTGTCGGTCAGGTTGAACGCGTCGTGGATGCCACCGTTGAGGCCAAAAGCGCCCACCGGGTTGTTCAGGTGCGCGGCATCGCCGGCGAGCAGCACGCGGCCGACGCGGAAATCCTTCGCGACTCGCTGATGCACCTTGTAGATGCTCTTGTACTTGATCGGGTAGCGCCCGGGCCGTGACTGGAAGCGCTGCATGCGCTGCTCCACCCTCTCCTCCGACAGCGTCACCTCCTCGTCCTCGTCTTCCGGTATGGGAAAAATCACGCGCCACATGCCCGGCGGGCCGTCATCCGGCATCTTGAAAAGCGCAACCCATTCCTCCGGATCGGCGACATACGCGTTCAGGGTGTAGCCGTACCGGGTGTAATCGTCGGTGGTGCTTGCCACCAGGAAACGCTCCGGCCACGTGTAACCTTCGAAATCGACATCGATGCTCTTGCGGACCGTGCTGCGCCCTCCGTCCGCACCGATCAGCCACTCGGCCTCGATTCGTTCGGCGCCGTGAGGCGTCTTCGCGGTGACTGTGACCCGGTCCGCGGCCTGCGTAACGCCGGTGACCTCGTGTTGAAACCGCACCTCGGCGCTCGCACAGGCTTTGAGCTTGTCGTAGATGATAGGTGTCAGCCGGTGCTGCTCGAGATGGAGGCGGTACGGGTAAGGCGTGAGATCCTTGATGAGGGAAATATCCCACTCGACGATAACCCCCTCCTTGCGGTCACGAATCTGCCAGCGCGGGACCTTGATCGCGGTCTTGTGCATCTCGTCGGTGATGCCGTAGGGCGCCATCATTTCGAGCGAGGGCGGATGATAGGTTCCCGCGCGGAGATCCATGGTGAGCCCGGGTTCGGCCTCCAGAACCAACACCGGAATGTCCTGCCGGGCCAACACCAGCGCGATCAGCAATCCGACCGGCCCGGCGCCGGCGACGATGACTTGGGGTTTCTCCATTAAAAAACGGTGATGAGTGATGAGTGATGGGTGATGGGAAAACTTGCTGCTACCTTGATTGATCTACCTGGTGCGCGTTGCTCGCAATCCCAGAACGAGGGGTTCCATCCCGCGACGGTGTCGCAGTGATCCGATTTTCATTACTCATCACTCATCACCCGTCACCCATCACGGGGTTTAAGGGCGTAGATCTCGTCGAACCGCCGCTCGAGCTCGGGGTGCGTGCCGCGCAAGCGGTCGACTACCGCCTTCGCCCAGTCGAAATACTCCCGCCGGCGCCGGAGGTCCCACTTCGCCGGCGGCTGGGTGGCGACGTCGCGCACGTTGCAGATCTTGTCGGCGAGCTTGACGAGCTTCGCTTCGCGGCTGATCGCCGGGGCATGCTCGATCTGCAGACGCTTCCTCTCCGCCTTCGGCAGGTTCTTGTCGTCGGTGACTTCCTCGACGATGCTCGCGATCCTGTCGCCAAATGCGTCGCGCAGCTCAGGCCGGCGTCGTCTGCGTATCTTCCAGCGTGTCGTGCAGTATGGCCGCGGCCAGCACCACCTCATCCGTGAGCCCGCCCTCGTGGCAGAGCACATTGGCGAGCGCGATCGGATGGTTGATGTACGGCGAAGCGACCATGTCCTTGCGACGCTGGTCGCGGTGCTTGAGCGACGCGAATTCGAGCGCCTTCAGGATCAGGGGCAACCCATGGAGGGCTTCGGTGGCCATGCGCTGAAAGTATAAGTGCAATTGTTGAGTTTGCTAAAGCTTCACCGCGAAGCCGCAAAGGACTCGAGGTAGATCAAAAGCTGAGGCTGTTCGCCTTCCTTCGTGGTTTCGTGTCCTTCGTGCTGGGGCTTTTCTAGATCACTTGATCGCCTGCGGATTGATCGGCGACCCGACCGCCCCGGTGATCGGCAACGGCGGCCCGCAGAAGAGAAATTCATACACGCGATCCTTCATGCAATCGTCCGCAAGGTCCTGGAGATAGAAGATCTCGCCCATGGTGATGCCGATCATGGGAATGACGATCCAGTGCCACGGCTGGAAAGCCTCGGTGCTCTCGTTGGGACGCACTTCGCAACCCCACGTGTCGAAACAGATCGCGGCGATCTCTTTCCTGTGTATCCACTCGCAGGTTTCGAAGCGCAGTCCCGGTGCATCGCCTGCCGCATATGCGCCCCAGTCTCCCTGAGCGAGGCAATGCTCCATCTGGCCGGTGCGCACGATCACGAAGTCGCCGCGCCGTATCTCGACGCCTTGCGCTTTGGCGCAGCCATCGAGCTCGGCATTGCTGATGCCGTAGCCGTCCTCGAGATAGTCGCCGCCCAGGAACCGCGGGACGTCGAGCAGCACGCCGCGGCCGATCATGCGATCGCGCGTCTTGTGGATGCCGTTCTTCTTGGCGCCGGTGGAATCGACCAGCCGCGCGTCGTAGCCATTCCACATCCTGTCGCCGTAGAAGATGTGACCCAGCGCATCCCATTGGGTGCCGCACTGCAGCGGCATTGAAACCATGTCGTCGGCGTAGCGGATTTTTCCGGCGTCCTGAGTGCCCGCCACCGCGTCGGTGCCGGTCGCGAGCATGGTGTGAATGGGATTGAACCGGCCGCCCCATCCCGTCCTCTGCGGACCGTTCGAATTGAAGTCGAGACCCAGAGCGAAGGCCTTGCCTTTTCTTACGAGCGCGGCTGCTTTGACGATGTCGCCCGGTGTCACGTAATTCAAAGTGCCGAGCTGATCGTCGGGACCCCACTTTCCCCAGTTCTTAGTGCGCGCCGCCATCTCCTCGAGCGTGCGCAGCGTCACGTCGCGCTTGAGATTGTTCCTCGGCACCATTTTCATCGCCGCCTTGGTCTTGGCTTCCGGCATGGCTCGGCTCTCCTTGAGGAAAATGAGACGAAAATAAGGAATGACAGTCGGGTGCGTGCAGCGGAAGCTGATTGTAATGGATTATCGAGCGTCCACGATTTGCTTGACGCTCGATCCCTCACCCCTCTCCCGAGTGGAGGGGGGAGCTTTCAGCGCTCCGCGAAAGATTGACCGGCGCCGTGCCAACCCCGGTCGCGCGACATGTGGGGCCGAAGCTGCCATGCAGGCGGCCGGGACGCCGCGTTTAGCGGAAACCCTCCTTTGATCATTACGAAACCGGATGACCCATCCGGACTCGCGTCCATCACCCCTGCTCCCCTCGCCCCTCGGGGAGAGTCGACGTAACAAAGTTACGTAAAGCTCGATAGTCTGAGGACCACGGAACGTCATTCTAGGAAAACGTTCCAACCAGGAGTGTGTCAGGCCGGTAGGCTGCTATCGAGCGTTCTCAAAATGATTGACGCGCTCGATGCCTCACCCCCACCCTCTCCCGACCGGAGAGGGGAGCGAAGTGTCGGAAATGGTTTGTCAACCATTTAGCGAATGATCAGTAGGAGGATGTTTTCCGTGGCCAAAACACTATCCGCCGGCATCATTCCCGTACAACGCACCGCAACCGGCTGGCGGCTGCTCGTCCTTCGCGCCTACAGGAACTGGGATTTTCCCAAGGGAGTGGTTGGCGAGGGCGAAGATCCGGCCGCTGCCGCCCGCCGTGAGACCATGGAAGAAACCGGGCTTTCCAACCTCAAGTTCGCCTTCGGCGACATCTACCGTGAAACCATGCCCTACGCGGGAGGCAAGGTCGCCCGTTACTACATCGCAGTGACCGAAGAAGAGCGGATTGAACTTCCTGTTTCCGCTGAGCTGGGCCGGCCCGAACACCACGAAGCGCGCTGGGTGAATTTCGTCGAAGCCGCGGAGCTGCTCCCGCCGCGCTTGAAACCAATACTGGAATGGGCCCAAAAGACGCTAGAGGCATCGTAGCCGCTCGGATTCGGAAAGAGTGACGATTACGGGTGACGATTAATGGTGACGAGATAAGGGTGACGAGAAACGGCAGGAATGCTCTGCAAGAGCAGCGGCTCGTCATTCCCGCGCGCCGCGCGGAAACTAAAGCCCTCGTCACCCACACCTCGTCACCCTTGTCGTCACCCGTATTCGTCACGGATTCTATCTGGGGAGGAATGCGCATGGACACTGCACCGAAATCCGGCGGCGAAAGAACGCTCGACGAAGTCAAGAAGGAAGTCCTGCGCCGCGCCGCGCACCACAGCCCGTTCGAGGGGGTGCGCCGCGATGACGTCGAGAAGATCGTGGCAGGCCTCCAAAGCCTGGATCGCGATCACTGGGCGGAGCAATGGTCGAAGGTAGGCCTCGATTACGAGGCGAAAGGCGACGCCCTCGCCAAGCAAGGCGCGGATGGCAAGCAGATCAGCGATACCTATTTTCTCGGCTTCAACTATTGCAGCCTCGCCCGCTATCCCGTCGCCAGCACGCCCGGCAAGAAGGAAGCCTACCGGCACTCCGTTGAGAATGTTCCACAAGGCGGCGAAGTACTTCGATCCGCCGTTGCAAGTCGTCGAATATCGGTGCGACGATTTGAAGCTCACTGGATACCTGCAGATCCCCAAGGGCGTCGCGAAACCGCCGGTGGTATTGCATTGGGGCGGCGTCGACGGCTGGAAGGAGAACCGTCAGCACGCGAGCGCCGTCTTGCACCGCCTCGGGCTGGCGACCTTCACCGTGGACATGCCCGGCACCGGCGAGCACCCGCTGCGCTATATCGACCCCAGGGCGGAGCGCACGTACTCCGCTGCGATCGACCACTTGGCGCAGCGCAGCGACGTCGACGGCACCCGCATCGGCGTCTGGGGTGGAAGCTTCGGCGGGTACTGGGCGGCGCGGCTGGCGTTCACCGAAGCGAAGCGCCTTAAAGCCGCAGTATTCCACGGTGGAAATATCCACTACGGGTTCCAGCGCGAGTGGCTGGAGCCGGCGCTCACGAAGACCGCATCGACGTATCTGTTCGGTCCGAGCAGTCTGTTCGAGGCGCGCAGCCAGGCGATGGGCGTGAAGACTCTGGAGGAATTTCTCGCGGCCGCGCCGAAACTATCGCTCAAGGCCATGGGTCTGCTGGACAAGCCCTCAGCGCCGCTGCTCGGCGTGAACGGGAAACTCGACGACCAGGCCCCCGTCCAGGATATTTATCTCCTGATGGAGCACGGCAATCCCAAGGAAGCGCGCATTTTTCCGGAGGGCGGACACATGGGCCGCACGCCGGGCATGGACCCGAACGTGGTCACGGAGACGATCACCAACTGGCTCAAACTGCGCCTGACTTGAGGAAGTGATTGATACCAAGTGATGCCGCGGTCTCTGGTGATGAAGTGATGCCGCTGGCGCTGGAGATGAAGACCGCCTCCTCCTCACTCGCGTAGCACGTCACCTAGCGAAGCGGCATCACCAGCGAAGCGGCATCACTCACTGACTGCAAATGGCTGACTTCAAACTGCTGAACTACGCCGGATCAAACGGAGAGCCGCGTCCGGGCATATTGACTGGCGACGACACGGTCCTCGATCTGCAGGAGGCGCTGCCGGGCAAGTCCTGGACGGCTTCAACGCTTGCGGTACTCGCGCGCGTGGGACGAGGCGCTGCCGGCGCTGCACGCGCTCGCCGGGGAAAAGAACGCCAGAACCAGCCGCCTCGCCGACGTGCGGCTGCTCGCTCCGCTCATCTATCCTCCCGCGATCTACTGCGCCGGCGCGAACTACAACGCGCACGCGAAGGAAATGTCGTCGGACGGCAAGGGCGGCGTGGACAAGACGACCACCCAGCCGTACTTCTTCCTCAAGTCCGGTCCGCATTGCCTGATCGGACCCGGCGCCGAGATCCGGCTGCCCGCGGTCTCGAAACAGGTCGACTGGGAAGGAGAGTGCGCAGCAATCATCGGCCGGCGCGGCCGCAACATCAAGGCCGGCGACGCGATGAAGCACGTGGCAGGCTTTACCTGCATGAACGATCTCTCCGCGCGCGATCTTTCCCGCCGGCCCGATTGGCCGCGCTTCGGCGTCGACTGGTTCGGGCACAAGAATTTCGAGACCTCCGCCCCGATGGGGCCGTGGATCACGCCTGCCGACCAGATCCCCGACATCTATGCCTGCCAGCTCAGGCTGTGGGTGAACGAGGAGAAGATGCAGGACACCCTGATCGCGGACCTCATCTTCAACATCGCCGAACTGATCGAGTACCTGAGCCGGCGCGTCACGCTGCTACCGGGCGACGTCATCGCCACCGGCACGCCCTCCGGCGTCGGGCGGCCGCGCGGTATTTTCCTCAAGCCCGGCGACAAGGTGCGCATCGAACTCTCCGGAGTCGGTGTGCTCGAAAATGTGGTTTCGCAGGGTGAATAGTTGCGCGTGTGGAATCAAAGGATGAAGGATGAAGGCGGAAGGATGACCCAACGTCCTATACAGCAAACGCGTAGCTATCTGGCCCGCGCAGCGGAGGTCATCCCTCAACCTTCATCCTTCATCCTTGGGTTGGCGATCGTTCTTGCAACGACATGTGCGGTCGCGCAATCGTTTCCCACGAAGCCCCTGCGTTTGCTGGTGCCGTTCGGCCCGGGCGGCGTAGGCGACATTACGGCGCGGGCCGTCGCGCAGAAGATGGGCGACGCGCTCGGCCAGCAAGTGATCATCGACAACCGGCCGGGCGCGGGCGGCACCGTCGCCTCCCAGTTAGTGGCGAAAGCCGAGCCCGATGGGCACACGCTGCTTCTGCTCAACAATGCCCACGCAATCAGCATGTCGCTCTTCAAGTCGCTGCCCTACGATACGCTCAAGGACTTCGCGCCGGTCTCGACCGTCAGCACCTTCAGCATCGTCGTGCTGGCGAGCCCGGATTCACCCCTGAAATCGTTGCAGGACCTGATCGCGCAGGCCCGGGGGAATCCCGGCAAGCTGAACGTCGGCACGATCGCCATCGGCGCGACGCAGCACCTCTCGGCCGAGTTGTTCAAATCGATGGCGGGAGTTGACCTCTTGATCGTGCCCTACACGAACACGGGTGCGTTGCTGGCCGCGCTGCGCGGCGGGAGCGTGCAGGCCGCGTTCGAGTTCATGGCGCCGGTAATCGGGCAGGTAAAGGCGGGAGCGCTGCGGGCGCTCGCGGTGAGCCCGCGCAATCGCTTCCCGGGCCTGCCTGACGTTCCCACGGTCGCGGAAAGCGGCGTCGCCGGCTACGAAGTCACTTCCTGGAACGGGATCGGCGCGCCGGCAAGGACGCCGCGGGCGGTCATCGAGCGCCTGAACAAGGAGATCAACGCCGCGCTCGCCGCGCCCGACCTGAAACAGCGCTTCCACGACCTGGGCGTCGAGACGTTCGGCGGAACACCCGACGCGTTTCGCCAGCACCTCGCTTCGGAGATCTCAAAATGGAAGTCGGTCATTGAGAAGGCGAACATTCCGCGGCAGTGACGCGGGATACTGATGTGATCGCGCAGCGCGCCGAGTTCCTCGCCGCCCTTGGACCTCGGACCGGCGAGCGGGTGCTGGATCTGGCTCGGGCCCCGGGTTCTCGGCGCTGGCAATTGCGGAGGCAACGGGATCCTCGGGCGTGGTGTGCGGTATCGATATCAGCGAGCCATTGCTTTCCGCAGCCAAGAGGCATTGCGCGCATCTATCGTGGGTTGAATTCCGCCAAGCCGACGCGACACAGCTTCCTTTTCCGGATCGAGCCTTTGACGCCGCCATATCGACCCAAGTCCTGGAATACGTCCGCGACGTCGATGCTGCGCTTGCTGAGATCCGGGTCCTTCGACGGCGGAAGGGTCGTGATCGTGGACAGACTGGGACTCCATCATATGGAAATCACCAAACCCCGAGCGCACATGCCGCATCCTAGCCGCATAGGAACAACATGCGGCAGACGTCTATCTCCCTCGCACATTGGCGAACAAACTCCGGCGCACCGGTTTTCGCATGCAGTCGCAGCAGGTCGTTCCTTTGTTCAACCCCGGCTACGATCCCAATACCTTCAGCAATCGGATCATCGATATCATTGTTCCATTCGTAAGTGGCCGCAGCGGCATTACTCGTGACGAAGCAGAAGAATGGGCGAAGGATTTGAGGCAGGCCGGGAAGCAAGGCGATTATTTCTTCAGCCTCAATCGTTACCTTTTCATTGCGCAGAAAGCCTCATGACCATGAACCGTTGGCCATGCAACAACATGGCCGCGTGCTGGAAGGCAACGTTATGCGACGCGACGAAACAGTGATGAACGCGAACAGAGTTGCAAGTGACGACTAGGGATTACGCAAGAGACACCCCGTATCTCGTCACCCGCGGCCTCGGCATGATAGTCACGAGATTGCACCATCATCGTGTCGGCCGCAGCGCGCCGCCGGGGGTCACATCCCGCGAGCGGGTCCCTGTTCCGCCCCTCGACGCGCTACCTCTTTCACCGCTCTAGGCAGCCGCCTTGGCCGCCGGCGCCGGCTCCAACGCGGCGGTCAGCGCCTCATCGACGCGCTCGAGCCAGACGAACTTGAGCTTGTCGCGCGCTTCCGCGGGAATTTCCTCGAATTCCCTGCGGTTGCGCGCCGGCAGCAGGACGGTAGTGATGCCGGCCCGCAGCGCGGCGAGCACCTTCTCCTTGATGCCGCCCACCGGCAGCACCAATCCGCGCAGGCTGATTTCGCCCGTCATTGCGGTGTCGCTGCGAACGGGGCGTCCCGTCAGGAGCGATGCGAGCGCAATGAACATCGCCACGCCGGCGCTCGGACCGTCCTTCGGCGTTGCGCCCGCGGGCACGTGAACGTGAATGTCCGATTTCTCGAAGATCGCCGCTTCGACTCCCAGGTCCAGGGAGCGCGCCTTGACCAGCGACAACGCCGCCTGCGCGCTCTCTTTCATGACGTCGCCCAACTGACCGGTCAGGATGAGCTTGCCGCTGCCGGGCATGCGCGAGGCCTCGATGAAAAGGATGTCCCCGCCCACGGGCGTCCAGGCGAGGCCGGTCGCGACTCCGGGCACCGCAGTGCGCATGGCTACCTCGGCCTCGAACCTGACCGGGCCGAGAATAGCCGGCAGGTCATCAGCCTTGATCGTCATCCGTGTCTCGGCACCTTCCGCGATGCGCATGGCGACATGGCGCAACACGGAACCGATCTCGCGCTCGAGATTGCGCACCCCCGCTTCGCGCGTGTAATCGTTGATGATCGCGGTGAGCGCGTCGTCGGTAATCTCGCACTGCTCCGGCTTGAGACCATTGGCTTCGAGCTGCCGGGCCACCAGGTAACGGCGCGCAATCTGCAGCTTCTCGTGCTCCGTGTAGCCGGGAATCTGGATGATTTCCATGCGGTCGCGCAGCGGCCCGGGAATCGTGTCGAGCACGTTCGCCGTGCAGATGAACATCACTCGCGAGAGGTCGTACGGAACCCCGAGATAGTTGTCCCGGAAGGTCGAGTTCTGCTCGGGATCGAGCACTTCGAGCAGCGCGGAGGCCGGATCGCCGTGAAAACCGCCGGCGCCGAGCTTGTCGACCTCGTCGAGCATCATGACGCAGTTGCGCGTCCCCGCCTTGCGCAAGCTCTGGATGATCATGCCTGGCAGAGACCCGATGTAGGTGCGCCGGTGGCCGCGAATCTCCGCTTCGTCGTGCACGCCGCCCAGGCTCACCCGCACGAATTCCCGTCCCGTCGCCTTCGCAATGCTCTGGCCGAGCGAGGTCTTGCCCACCCCGGGCGGACCGACGAAGCACAGGATCGGGCTCTTGCCGGACGGATTCAACTTGCGCACGGCGAGGTATTCGAGGATGCGCTTTTTGATCTTCTCCAGCCCGTAGTGGTCGGCTTCGAGGATGCGCCGCGCCTCGGCGATATCGATCGCCGCAGGTTCCGGGTTCTGCCACGACAGCTCGACGAGCCAGTCGAGGTAGGTGCGCACCATCGAGTACTCGCCGGCGCCCTCGGGCATGCGCTCGAGGCGCTTCAGCTCTTTGCGCGCCTGCTTCTCGACCTCCTCCGGCATTTTCGCCTCGGTGATCTTCTTCTCGAGCTCCGCGATCTCGGCCGAGTGCTCGTCGGCGTCGCCCAGCTCCTTCTGGATGGTGCGCATCTGCTCGCGCAGCAGGTGCTCGCGGCCCTTCGCGTCGATCGATTCCTTGGTGCGCTCGTTGATCTCGTTCGACAGGCGCAACACCTCGGCGCGGCGCGAGAGATGCTCGAGCAGCTTGTCGAGCCGGGCTTTGAGATCGAACGTCTCCAGGATGGCCTGCTTCTCTTCGACGCTCGCGTCCATCAGGCCGGCGACCAGGTCGGCGAGCCGCGTGGGCGACTCGATGCTCTCCAGCCCCAAAACCATCTCTTCGGGGACCTGGGGCAGCATTTTGAGTATCTCGATCGCCCGCTGCTTCAGGCTCAGCGCGCGCGCCTCGATGTCCGGACCGGACGCCGTTTCCTCTTCGATATATTGCACGCGCGCGACCGGGAAGTCGTAGCCTTCCAGGAACTGGAGCACGCGAAAACGCTTCTCGCCCTGGGAGACGATGTGATGGGAGCCGTCGGGCGCCGTCACATACCGCAGTATGTTGGCCGTGGTGCCGACCCAGTGCAGATCATCGGGGCCGGGCTCTTCGACGTCCTTCTTGCGCTGGAGCAGCACACCGAGCGGACGCTGCAGGCGAGCGGCCTGCTGTGCAGCGGCACGGGAACGCTGGCGGCCGATCGTAATCGGCACCACCACGCCGGGAAACAACACGACATTGCGCACCGGCAATATGACGAGTGCGTCATCCGGCAGCGGACGCGAGGTCCGCTCGCCCTGCTTCTCGCCCGCCGCTGCCGGCGGCGGCGCGGGGTGCAGGCCTTCATCGGCGCTGACGGGAATTCTTTCTGCTTCGCCGTTCATCAAAGGTATCCCTTTTCTTGTCCTCTTCAATCCACCTTGCGCATGACCAGGACCAGGCACCCGTTTACCGATTCACGGTGGACGGGCTCCAGCCGGTGTTGCGGCAGCGCAATGCGCCGCTCGAAATAGCCGTGCGGAATCTCCAGCCGCCGGATCGAGCAGGCATGATCCTCGATCGGCAGGCGGCGCTCGGCCCGGATCACCAGGCTGCGCGGCTCCAGGATCACTTCGACGCGCTCGGGCGGGACGCCGGGCAACGCGACGACGATAGTGAACTTCTCTTCGTCCTCGAATACGTCGATCGGGGGTTCCCACCCCGTGTGCCCGCCGGTAGATGCCCCCAAGCGGAAAAACTGCCGGTGCATCCGTTCCGCCTGCTCGAGAAACTGGCAGGCTTCTGCCCACATCCATCCGGTTGGGTCACGTGACGGCATGGTTGGCGGCCTCGTCAAATTTCTCTGGAGATTCCATTGTTTGGATATGGGGGCGAATTGCGGGTGGGCAAGCAATGCCGACGCGCAGGTAATCTCCTGAAGAGCTTGAGATCTCGGGGCCGGCTGGGCATCGGCAGAGTCGGCCGGCGAGCGCTATCCCAGGTGGTCGTTGGATACTCCCGGCGACGCGGCGTTCAACCCCGCAACTGTCGCCGCAACCAGATGTCTGACGGGATTGACCCGACTTATCCGTTCACCATCCGCTCGTTCACGCGATACCAACCGATATGACCGAAGGTAAGCTTTCCCTACTCCACGTGGCCGACTGGGAGTTCGCGCCGATCCCCAACCGTAATGCGGTCGTCTTTCGAATGCACTACGTGGAGGGCACCACCGAGCAGCCGCACAAGGACCGCAAATACGTGCTGACCGCAGCCCAAGCCGAAGCCCTGCGCGACGCGCTCAACGCCGTACTTCACGAGCTCGAAACCCAGCAGGAACGCAGCGTCAAGGAATCGGCGCCCAACTAGGCCGGCACGCCCGCAGGCCGGCGTTGCCGAGCATGCCTGGTAGGCCTTCTACGACGCTCGGCCCTCACCCGTGCCCCCCCTCCCGGGAGGAGAGGGGAATGAACGGCGGAAATGGCGTACCGACCATTTCCGAAATCCACTATGCCCGCTTAGCTGGACTTCAGCTGGTCGGCTGAGGTCTTGCCGTCCTTGCCGCGCATCACTTCGAACTGCACTTTCTGTCCTTCCGCGAGCGTTCCCAACCCGGCCTTCTCCACGGCCGAGATGTGGACGAACACGTCCTTCGAGCCGTCATCCGGCTGGATGAATCCGTAACCTTTAGTCTTGTTGAACCACTTCACTGTTCCGGTAGGCACAAATAGTCTCCTCTTCGTGGGCGAACGCGGCTGGACGGCCGGCCCATCCCGGTCTTCCGGCCGGGACGGATGCAAAGTGTAATGCAACATGCGCCGCGGTGCGAATACTCGCCCCACGGCGCATGACATGGGGTGGAACAGGCCTTGCGGGAAAGCATACTCCCCATAGGGGTTGCCGACCTGTCTTCGGGGCAAAGACCAGCAAACTTCGGACGCGGGCCGACATGCCCGATAAGCCACGGAGGTGGTAGAGCTCTCCGAGGATACGAGTTCCCGCGCTCCGGCACTACCTGCGTTCCGGCAACTCCGTGGCTCAATCGATATTCACGCGGTTGTCCTTGATGATCTTCTCCCAGCGCTTGCTTTCCGATTGCACGTAGGCATTGAAGTGGGCAGGCGACTCGCTCAAGGCGAGCGGAACGGAGCGCTTGGTGAACAGCTCCTGCATCTCGGGATCTTTCATCACCGCGATAGTGGCGGTAAAGAGCGTGTCCACCATAGATTTAGGCGTGCGCGCCGGCGCGAACATCCCGTTCCAGTTCATGCTGCCTATGCCCGGGAAGCCGGCTTCGGCCAGCGTCGGCACGTCGGGCAGCTCGGCGAGGCGTTTCGTCGAAGTTACTGCGTACGCCTTGATCTGGCCGCCGCGGATCGGGCCGATGTTCGAAGCGACGTTCGATTCCGTGAAGTGGGTCTCCCCGCGCATCAGCAACGGCAGCGTCTCTCCCGCGCCCTTCGAAGGTATGTGCACCATCTTGATTCCCGCGGCTGCCGTTAGCGCCAGCATGTCGAGATGGGAATACGATCCCAGCGGCGCGGAGTAGTTGAACTGCCCGGGACGTTCCTTCACATATGCGATCGCCTCCTTCAGCGTGTTCGCTGAAAGCTTGGGGCCGCCGAGGATGACGTTGGGGATCGAAGCGAGCAGCGTCACGCCGGTCAAGTCCTTCAGCGCGTTTACCTTCATCGTGCGTGCGAACAGGATCGGATTGATCGAATTCGTGGAGATATTGCCGATCATGATCGTGTAACCGTCCGGCTGCGCCATCGCCGTGAGCTCCACTGCGATGTTGCCGGCCGCGCCGGCGCGGTTATCGGGGACGATCTGCTGCCCGAGACGGTCGGAAAGCTTCGGACCCAGCATCCGCGCAACGATGTCCGTCGCTCCGCCGGGGGCGAACGGAATGAGGACCCGGATCGGACGCTGCGGGTAATTCTGTGCAGGGGGCTGAGCGGCAAAAGGGGCGGACACCGTGGCGCCCATCATGGACCCCAGCACGGCGAACTTTCTCAACATGTGTATTCCTCGTTGGTCGTACATCTGTATTTTTCTGGTTGGGCTTGCGGACCGGCGACTCACGCCTCCCTCCCGCTACTGCGAAGAGTAGTCTGGAGGGCACGCCGGCGCAATCATTTGCAATCCCATCCCTGCATCGTTAGATTACGTCAGAGCGTACGCGTCGATCCGCGAGGCAACTTGGGCGGCGTTCAAGCGAGCGGAGGACGAAGAACGGCTTACGGATGCACACATCGTGTTTCTAGGACGCGCCGATGATAGGTGATAGGTTTCGCCAGGCAAAGCTGGTTTCTCATCACCTGCCATCCAGCACCTATCACTTACTTGTCACTCTTTCCATGAAACCACTCCGTTTCATCCTCCTGTGCCTGGCGTTTGCCGCGGGGGCGGCAAACGCGCAAGAACGCTTTTCGCCCTTCGTACCGAGCGAGCAGGAAAACGTCGAGCGCATGCTCAAGCTCGCGGAGCTGCGCGACGACGACGTCGTCGTGGACCTGGGCTCGGGCGACGGGCGCATCGTGCTCACCGCAGCACGCATGAACTCGAAATTGCGCGGCTGGGGCGTGGATATCGACCAAAAGCTCGTCAATGAATCCAACGCGGAAGCGAAGAAGCTGGGCTTCGCCGACCGCGTGCAATTCTTTCACCGCAACGCTTTCGACGCCGACCTGCGAGAGGCCACCGTCATCGCCATGTGGCTGTGGCCGGAGATGCAGCGCTTGTTGCGGCCGCTGATCCTCGCACAGGCGCGGCCGGGCGCACGCGTCGTGACCAACATCTGGGACCTGGGAAGCTGGCCGCCCGACGCAGTGGAACAGGGGGAAGGCCAGCCCGTCAGCATGTGGATCGTGCCGGCGCGCGTCGCGGGTTACTGGAGCTGGGAGCTGACCATCGCGGGGCACCGTTTGCCGTACGCCGCTATCCTGGAACAGCGCTTTCAGTCGGTCGAGGGTGTGGCGCGCGCCGGCAACCGCCGCGAGCTCCTGCATGACGTGAAGCTGCGCGGCGAGGATGTGTCGTTCACGCTCACGATGACGTTGCAAAGCTTGGGCTTCGCGCGCCATGAATTCCGCGGCAAGGTGCGCGGCGAGAACATTGAAGGTACGGTGCGCGTGTCGCTGCCGGAGGACCAGACCTACGAGCTGCCGTGGCGCGCGACGCGCGGGGCAACCTCAGCGTATTTCGCGCCGACAGGAACTAACATTCAGTGATGGGTGATGAGTGATGAGTGATGAGTGATGAGTGACAGGGGTAAATGTTAAGCCGCGCGCAAGCACCTCGTTTATTTGTCGCGACGATTACGTTGATTGCCGTAGTTGTGGCACAGGTTCCGGCGCGCGGCTGGGCGCAGGCCGCCTGGCGGCCGGAGAGACAGGTGGAGCTCATCCTGCCGACCGCACCGGGCGGCGGCAACGATGCGTTCGCGCGGCTCATTCAGAAGATCCTGCAGGAGCAAAAGCTCGTCCCCACCCCCATCCTGGTCATGAACAAAGCCGGCGGCAACCAGACGCTGTCGGCGGTCTACCTCACGCAGCATGCCGCAGACCCGCATTACCTCCTGTTTGCGACATCGAGCTTGATAACGAACCAGATCCAGGGCCTCGCGCAGTACAACTACACCGACTTTCCGGCCCTGGGCCTCGCATTCCTCGACTACAGCGCGTTCATGGTCCCCGCCAATTCGCCGTTCAAGACCCTGCGCGATCTCATCGACCGTCTCAAGACCGATCCGGAGTCGGTCGCATTCAGCGTCATTTCGCGCGGCGGCACCTCGCATGCGGCGCTGGCGCTGGCCGCGAAGGAAGCCGGGGTAGATCCCAAACGGCTGAAATTGGTCGTGTACAAGACGAGCGCCGAAGCGTCGACGGCATTAATGGGCGGACATATCCAGGCTGCTGTTTCGTCTGCCGCCGGCTCGACGCCGCAGGTGGTGGCGGGAAATATACGCATGCTGGCGATCGTGAGCCCGCAGCGTCGCACCGGAGCGCTGGCCCACGTGCCGACTCTCGCCGAGCTGGGCCTCCAGGCGCCGGGACTGACGACATGGCGCGCGATTTTCGGCGCGAAAGGCATTACTCCCGCACAGATCGCATTCTGGGAAGAAGCGCTCGCCCGCGCGTTCGGTGCCGACGAATGGAAGAACCGCATGGCGGAGGACAACGTGGCGGCGCCGCCCCTGCGCGGTAAGGAGCTCGCGAAGTATCTCGAAGCGCAGTACGCGCACACCCGTACTGTGCTCGTCGACCTGGGACTCGCCAAGTAGGTGGTGGGTGATGGGTGATGGGTGATGGAGAATCAGTGACGCGAGCGGAGGTGGGCAAATCCGCTAGCTAGTCGACGTTGACCCCTTTGATTGTTTTATCAATCAAATATTTCTAACTCACGAAACCTTCCTTGCAGAATCAATTCAGTGCTGTCTGAAGTAACTTCGACTTTGGTTTCCACGATTAACGAGTGACGGCTTCAGCTCACTCATCACCCATCACTCATCACCTATCGAGGCTGTTCCGCCCAATACTGCGGCTTGTCGCGGAACAGCCGTTTCGGAATGGCGCCGTAGACCATCAGCACGTTGTTTACGGCCTCGCCGATCCTGAAGTCCACCGCGAGACTGCAGAGCGCGTAGGCCTCCGTCGCCGACAAGCCGGCCCTGGCTTGCAGGAAGTCGACCGATTCTCGAATCGCTTTGTTGAGCGCCGCGTCGAGATTGGTATCCATGCCCATCGCGTAATAGCAGGCCGCGTCTTCCGCGCGCGGCCAGTTCATGGCTTTCCCCGCGCCCTGGTGCACGATCAACTGCATCGTCGGGGCGAGGGAGATCTCGATCGCCGTGCCATCCACTTCGCCATCACCCTGGCACGCGTGGCCGTCCCCGGTGTAGAACAGCGCCCCCTCGTTGAAGACCGGTAGGTATAGCGTGCTCCCCGCGATCAGGTGTTTGAAGTCGATGTTGCCGCCGAATGCGCCGGGCGGCTTGGTGCTCACGCGCTTCAATCGGGGCGGCGGCGCAACGGCGACGATACCCATAAACGGAGCGAGGGGCACCTCGACCTCGCTCGCGAACAGCGCGACCTTGCGCTGCAAGTCGAGCTTGATGACCTTCTGCTCCGCCTGCGCCAGCAAGTCTGGAACCGCGCCCGACCCGGGGCCGGTGGAATTGACGCCGTACGGCACGCGAATCTCGACGTCGAGGACCCGCACTTCGAGCATGTCGCCCGGCTGCGCGCCTTCGACATAGGTCGGGCCCGTCAGAAGGTGCGGCCCGGCGTTTTCCTCGCGCTTGACCCGCTGAAAGATATCGACCGCGTCGGGCAGCACCTTCTCGGCGGAAATGCCGGCCCTGCCGAAAAACGTTACCGGGTCGTCTTTGGTGTTGATTCCCTGATGCGTGACCGTGTCAATCCGGATGGTCTGCCCGGATTTGACGCGCAGCACCGGCGCGCGGTCGGCGGCGATCCACCCCCAACTCACAGTGTCCGGGGTAGAACGCAATATTGCGTCAGGTGTGTTTGGTTTGCTCATACGTCATCTCGCTGGTTGTGGCCAAGCACGTCAAGCCGCGAAGAATAAAAGCTTCACCGCGAAGGAAGTCAGTCCTCCAGCGTGAGGACGTTTCCGTCCGTGAACACGACTGCGGCGTTGACCCGTCGCCCGGGATAGGCGCGCCCGATCGCGTCGCGATAGCTGGAGACCTGGGCCCGGTACAGTTCCATCAGCAGCGGATCGGCTGTTTCCCCTTCGCCCGTCTTGTAGTCCAGGACCCACATCGCGTCTCGAACTCCACCAGGCGGTCGATGCGAAAGATGTCGCCGCTTCGGTCGCGTAGGATACCTCGTTATAGCGCGCCTGAAGTGCCGCTGAATCGAAAAATCGCGCAAGGGCCGGCGACGCTATCAGGCCGCTGCGCCTGATCCCACATCGGCGCGAACTCGGGCTCGGAGAGACCGAGCGCGCGTTGCAGCGACCTCGCGTCCAGGCGGCGCGGCGCCCGTGAGCTGCTCCATCAGCGCGTGAAAATGCGAGCCATAGATCACGCCGCGTCCGGTGAGCGGCTGCCCGGCGCTCCCCGGTCGGAAAGCGGCGCGTTGAGCCGGGGATCGACCGCGGCGGGCATGGTTTCGGACCGGCGTTCCGCTCTCGCGGTCCGATCGCGCTGGAGGACAGATCGCCCCCGTGCGCGGCCGCGGCTGCCGGGTCGCCGGCTCCGCCCGAGGCCGCAAGGGTCGCCGCGCGCACTTTTTCGTACCACAACCCGGGTTTCTTTCCCTGTACCTCCGAGCCGCTCACGATTAGCGCCTGCTGTGCGCGCGTCATCGCCACGTAGAGGAGGTTCAGCTCCTCGCGCTCGGCGAGTCGCTTCTCATTTCCACGATCGCCTGCTGGGCGGTGCTGAGCTCGTCCTTGACGGTGGAGAGCGAGAAACTGCGCGGCTTCCGCGTCATCGGGCGGCCAATCGATGAGCGCGTCGTAGCTGCGTCCGGAGTCCGGCGCGGCTCGCCGCGTCGAGCAGCCACACGACTGGCGATTGCAGTCCCTTCGCGCCGTGCACCGTGTAGATGCGCACCGCGTTGCCCGCATCGCCGACGATGCCTTCGTCCGGCGCCTCCTCTGCGGGCGCCTCGCGCAGGTCCGCGAGCTCGTGGAGGAAGCGCTGCAGGCTCGGATAGCGGCCCGAATCGGTGTCGAGCGCGCGCTGCATGAACGCCTGGAGATTGGCCTGCACCGCGCCGCGCATCGCTTCCGGCGCCGCCTGGCGGTAGCGCTCCAGCACGTCCGCCTCGAAGTAGATGCGGTCGAGCTGGTCGTGCACGGGCGCGGAGTCGGTGCGCTCGAGCCAGCGGGCGAGCAGCACGTGAGCGCGCGTCGAGCGCGGCGCTCGTCGCGCTGACGGCCGGGGCGCGACGCAGGCGCTCCCACCACGTGCCCCCGCCAGCGGCGCCGGCGAGCGCCTTCAGATCCTCGTCCGTGCAGCCGAACACCGGGGAGCGCAGCGCGTGCGCGAGCTTGAGATCGGCGAATGGCGAGACGAGGAATTCGAGCAGCGCGACGATGTCCTTCGCCTCCAGCGTGCCGAGAAGCCCGCCGTAGCGCGAAGTGACGAAAGGGATCTGGGCGGCGCGCAAGGCGCGCTCGTAGATCGCGAGATGCGTGCGGCGCCGCACGAGGACCATGATGTCGCGCCACTCGACGCGGCGGAACGCCTCGCCTCCCACGATCGTCGGCAATCTGCCAGGCTGTCATGAATTTCCTTGATCCGTTCGCGACGAAGCACGTCGGCTTCCCGCCTGCGCCGGCTGTCTTCGGCATCGAGCGAGGGGCGTCTCCAGCGGGTTGCGGAGCGACGCTCGTATCGGCGGGCGCGCGCTCCGGCGCGGGATCGGCCTTTACGAGCGGCAGCACGTCCACGCGCCCGGGCTTGCCCGTGAAGTGAACAGCGTGCGTCTCGAACCCCTCGAAAGCTGCCTCTGCCCGAAGAGCCGGTTGACGACGTCGATCACCGGTTGCGGGCAGCGGCGCGTCTCATGCTGCGGCACCTCTCCGCGGCGAAGTATTCCCTCAGGTAGGCGCCCGCCATGTCGAAGAGCCGCGCCTCCGCCCGCCGGAAGCGGTAGATCGACTGCTTCGGATCTCCCACCATGAACACGGTCGGCCGCATGTCCGCACCCACGGCGGCCTCCAGCCAGCTCCTCAGCGTCAGCCACTGCAGGGGATTCGTGTCCTGGAACTCGTCGAGCAGGATGTGGCGGTAGCGCGAATCGAGCTTGTACTGCATGTAGGCCGCGTGATCGCTGACTGAAACGAGCCGCCAGGCGTGCCACTCGATGTCGGCGTAGTCGATCACCAGGCGCTCATTCTTCACGCGCTGGTAGGCATCGAGGAGCGCGACGCCGCAATGCAGCGCCGCCTCGTTGTAGTGGTAGCTCGCCTGGTCGATGATGTCCTGGCGCGCCACCTGCCAAGTGCGGCCGAGCCGCGTCATGCGAGCACCGGAAAGCGCTCGCTTCTGCTCCAAGACGCCGCGCCTGCTGTGCTGCTCGCCTTGCGGGGCTCCCCGATCCTGCCTCGAGGAAGACATCGCACGCGGTACGCAGGCCCTCTGCGGCCGCTCCTCCTTCGCAATCCTGGAGCTGGCGCCCAAAGCGTGCGTTTGCCTGGCCGGCATTGGCGGCGCTACTGCTCGAGGAGCCGCGCGTACTCGGCCAGCTCACGGCAAAAGTCAGGTCGGCGTAAAGGCGGCCCGCCACGTCCTCCTCGGGCGCAACCCGCATGCCCTCCCTGATACGCTCGATGGCATAGCCAACCGGGTCAGGCTGGCCGTGCGTGTAGGTCCACCACTCCGCGCGGCGATAGAGGAAGCTGGTGAGGACCCGTTCCGTGTTGAAGAGGCCGCAATCGCGGAACAGCCGGTCGAGTCCGCGCGCCAGCGGGCTCGCCGGCTCGCGCTGCGCCTGGCTCGCGAAGATCTGCCAGGCCTCGTCCACCAGCGAGGAAGTCTGCTCCGCGAGGTTGACCTCGCCCAGCGCACCGGCGAATCGAGCGGCGCGCGCCGCAGCATCTGCAGGAACCAGCTGTGGAAGGTGGTGATCGTGATCGGCGGCTGGTGGGTCAGGAGCTGCTCGAAGAGCGAGCGCGCCCGCGGCAGCACCGATTCGATCTTGTCTCCGGGCACCTCGCGCTGCCGCAGGAACTCGCGCGCCTTCTCATCGTCCACGGTCGCGAGCTCGTGCAGCCATTCCCGCAGTCGCGTCGCCATCTCCTGCGCGGCTTTGCGCGTGAACGTGATCGCCAGGATCTCCGAGGGCGTAACGCCCGCGAGGAGCAGCCGGACGATGCGCGAGACGAGCATCCACGTCTTGCCGCTGCCGGCGCAGGCCTCGATGACGACGCTCGCCTCGGGCGAGGGCGCCCGCGGCAGTCAGGCGGCCCTCAGTCATGCCAGTGATCCTTGCGGCACAGGCCGCGCGCGTCGCAGTACCTCGCAGGCGGCCTCCGTCCCCTGCGCGCGCAGGTTCGCACCCGCGGCGAGCGAGTCGAACATCGCGGCGAGCCGGTCGCTGGTGCCCTGCGCGAGCTCTCGGACCTCCTGCTCCAGCGCCACCTGCTCGACATTCTTGCGGTCGACCGAGAGGAACATCGCCTCAGTCACCGCGTCGCCCCATAGCAGCGCGTATACGGCGAGTTGGACGTCCTCCCCCGGCGCCTCCAGCGAATCCTTGAGGGGTTTTGGCGCCTTCGCCTTGTAATCGATCACGGCGGCGACCGCCGGGGCCTACATCTACCCGGTCCAATCGTCCGCGCAGCCTGACCGTAACCCCTCCCGGCGTCGTGATCTCGATCGAGCGGTCGACCTCCCCGTCGCTCCAACTCCAGCCGGAGGCTTCGCGCTCGCGCTGCCACGCGAGATATGACGGAATGAGGCCCTTCCACCGCGCGAGCCACCCATGGGCGAAAAAGTTGCGGGCGACGAGAGGGGCGAAGGCGACGTCGCTCACCCGCTCGAGCTTCGCTTTGCGCCGCGGCGGGATCCAGGGCAGCGGTGGCGGGATGCGCTCGATGAAACGTCGCCAGCACGCCGTGCAGGATGCTGCCGTAGTCCCTCTTCTGGAGCTCCTCCTCCACCTCGTCGAGCTCCTTGAGTCCCAGCACGTAGCCCGCGTGGTCCTGGTACGGACACGCGACAAGGGAGTTGTAGGCACTCGCGGAGATCTGGCGCGGAAGGAGCGGTCCCGCTGCGGGCGCGGGCGCCCGCGTTTTCTCCATTTCGGACTTCGCGCCGGCGGGGCGCACCTCGGCTTGCCCGAGCCGCGCCGCGAGGGAGGCGTCTTCGAGGCGGTCCTGGTAAGCGAGTTCGTGCAGAGCGGACAGGCGCTCCAGGATCGGCGAGAGCAGATTGTCCTCTCCCCCTACCATGCGTTGCCAAGTGATGGCGACTTCCCCGCACGAGGCGATCAGCGCGGCCAGCTCTTCCACCATGTCGCTCACCCGATCCGACCAGGTGGGCAGCTTCAATTCCGCTCGCACGCCCTGGTTGAAGAACATGGCGACCGGGTCGGGGCCCGGCAAATGCGCGGCATCGCAGCCCAGCACGAGCACCGCGTCGAACTGCCGCAGCCGGGTCGCGGATAGTCCGGTAAAGACGACCGGGCTGTCGATCGCACGGTCACGGAACGTGGCAGCTTCGAGCTGGCGGGCGAGCCAGCGTCGCCAGCCGACAAAATCGAGATGGAGCGTATCGTCCGCCAGATCCTGCCGAGACGGCCCATCAGCTCGAGCAGCTGCTCGCCGGCGCTGTCGGCGGCCAACGCATCGCGCACGCCGATCTCGTCGAGGCTCGTCGACAGGGCCGCAAACCAGCGGGGAATCGTGCGTCTGCCGCGCCCGAGCGCTTGAGTCCCCTGCCGGACCCGCACGACCATCTGGCGCACCTCAACGTCCTGCTTGTCTTCGGCAAGCTTGACGAAGTTGCCGATGCCGGAAATCACGCTCTCCTCGCGCACATAACCTTCCAATCGCCACACGACGCTCTGTCGCGCCTCGCGCGGCCAGTCGTGAAAAACAAAAGGCGACTTGAGGAGATCGAGTAGGTCGCGGTAGTAGCAATCCGTGCCTGCGACATCGAGCCACCGGCCGATGACCGTTGCGGCGCTAGTCGTCGAGAATGCCCAGCCTGCCTCGTCCTTCACCAGAACGCGCGCGCGCTCGAGCAGGGCACGCGCGCGCCGCGCCACAGACCTGTCCTGCACGACGATGCCGATGCGCCGCTTGCCCGCAAGCAGCCATTCGCGAACGGTGACGTCCACCGCTTGCGCTTCCTGCTCCGCGTTCGCGGCGCCGAAAATCCGCAGCCTGCCGGCGATCGGGCTTCGAGGCTGTGCCGCTTGCAATTCGCGGGCTCGCTCCCGCATTCCAGCGTAGTCCGAGTTCGCCGGCCACGCCGACGCCAGCGTGCGCGTCACCGCATCCCCGGCCGCCGGGTCAACGTCGAGAACCTGCACCTGCGCGTGCTCGGCGTAGCGTTCCAGGAAGCGTTGCTCCGCTGGCGCGAGGCGCCGCAGACCCAGCGCGTAAAGCGGCGCAGTAGCAGTATCGGCAAGGCTGGCAAGTCTCAACTGATAGGCGGATTCCGGATCTCGCTTCGCTCGCTCACGCGGGACAGCGTGCGCCAGAGCTCGTGTACGAGTCGCGCCTCGAAGGTGAGCGATTCGCCGGATTTGGCGCGATAAGCGCGTTCGAGCTGCCGGTTGAACGCAGCGAAGTTGCAGGCAACATCAAGTTGTGTCGCGTGAGCTCGTCGAACAGGCCGGCGAGCTCGCTGCTCACGGCCCATAAATCGGCCGACGCGAGCCATGCGCGCTTCTCGAGCTCCTGGTACAGCAGGGTCTCCCGTGCCACGCGCGAGGTGACGGGTCTGTCCAGCAAAATTCCCGACGCCCAGTGCTCGAGCGTGGTAATGCGCGGTAACAGCAGCGCGGGCACCTCCGCGGCAGCACGCAGGGCGCGCGCAACGTCCGCCCCCGCATGCAGGTCGGGAACCAGCACGACGAGATGCGTGAGGTCCGGCAGCCGCGCGCGTTCGCATTCCACGATATGGCAGGCGGCGTGCGCAAGCAACCGGTGCGGCGCGCACGCGACTCGGGTAATACCTGAAGCCGGGGTGGCGGGCATTGCAAACGAGAATCGAGTCCTGGCGCCGCGTTCTGACACGGCGCGCCAAGGTCATGTTACGCGGGTTATGCGAAACGGGAGAGACGCGGAAACGGAGGTTCCGAATACAACTTTCAGCGCGCGGGAGGGTCGAGCAGGGATCAACGCAACGTTGAGCAGTTACTTCTCGAGTAGATGATCCTTTTCCTTCACCTTCGCCCACTCATCCGCGTCCGGCGGAGCGGGTATCTTCTCGATGATGGGTTTCCACCCTTTGGCGAGCTCGGCGTTCAACGCGGTCCATTTCCGCTGGGCGTCGGGTACGTCGTCTTCAGCAAATATCGCCTCGACCGGGCATTCCGCAACGCACAAGGTGCAGTCAATGCACTCGTCGGGGTCGATGACGAGCATGTTGGGCCCTTCGCGAAAGCAATCCACCGGGCAGACATCAACGCAGTCGGTATACTTGCACTTAATGCATGACTCGGTCGACGACGTAAGTCATAGTAATCCCTTGGGATTTACGCCGAGACTTGAACTTCGGAAAACAGTCCCTATTTTAGCAAATGTCACGGCGGTCTACTTATACCCAAAAGCCCTTTGCAAAGCAGGGGAAATTTGGTTAGCATAAGTCCCATAAGTTCTGGCAACACCTCCTGTGGCACTTCCGATAGCTCCCGAAGGCAGGTTTCATGAGTCAGCACATTCATTACGTTACCGATGAGACGTTCGACCCGGAGGTATTGCAGTCCTCGACCCCCGTCCTGGTGGATTACTGGGCGGAGTGGTGCGGCCCGTGCAAGATGATCGCTCCGATTCTGGACGAGGTGGCCAAGGAGTACTCCGGCCGCCTGAAGGTCGCGAAGCTCAACATAGACGAAAACCAGTCGACGCCCCCGAAGTACGGCATCCGCGGCATCCCGACCCTGATGCTCTTCAAGAACGGATCCGTAGAGGCAACCAAAGTCGGCGCCCTCTCCAAATCCCAACTCACCGCATTCATTGACAGCCATATCTAGATCTCCCCACTTTTCCCGCAAGCGTCAGGGCGAGCGCCGCCCGGACCCACAGGAGGACGTGGGCGTCCCGGATGCGGCTGACGTTTCTTCCCCTTCTTCCCCTGACTCCACCCAAAAAGAGTCGCGATTTATGCATTTATCCGATCTCAAGAATCTTCACGTTGGCGAACTCCTGGAAATGGCCGCCAAGAACGAAGTGGACGGCGCCAATCGCATGCGCAAGCAGGAGCTCATCTTCGCGCTGCTCAAGAACCAGGCGAAAAAGGGGGAAAGCATCTATGGCGGCGGAACGCTCGAAGTGCTGCCCGACGGATTCGGTTTTCTGCGTTCGCCCGACACGTCGTACCTTGCGGGCACCGATGACATCTACGTCTCGCCCTCCCAGATCCGCCGCTTCAACCTGCATACCGGCGACTCGATCGAGGGCGAGATCCGCACGCCGAAGGACGGCGAGCGCTACTTCGCGTTGGTCAAGGTGGACAAGGTCAACGAGGAGCCGCCCGAGAACTCGAAGCACAAGATCATGTTCGAGAACCTCACGCCCTACCATCCGACCGAGCTCCTCAAGCTCGAGCGGGATATCAAGGCGGAGGAGAACATCACTGCGCGCATCATCGACATCATCGCGCCCATCGGCAAAGGCCAGCGCGGGCTGATCGTTTCCCCGCCCAAGGCCGGCAAGACGGTGCTGATGCAACAGCTCGCGCATGCCATCACCACCAATCATCCCGCCGTGGTCCTGATCGTGCTGCTGATCGACGAACGGCCCGAGGAAGTGACCGAGATGATCCGCTCGGTCAAGGGCGAGGTCGTGTCCTCCACCTTCGATGAGCCGGCGTCGCGTCACGTGCAAGTTGCCGAAATGGTGATCGAGAAGGCAAAGCGCCTCGTCGAGCACAAGAAGGACGTGGTGATCCTGCTCGATTCCATCACTCGCCTTGCCCGCGCCTACAACACCGTCGTGCCGGCCTCGGGCAAGGTGCTCACCGGCGGCGTGGATGCGAACGCTTTGCAACGCCCGAAGCGCTTCTTCGGCGCGGCGCGCAACATGGAGGAAGGCGGCTCGCTCACCATTCTCGCCACGGCGCTGATCGACACCGGCAGCCGCATGGACGACGTGATCTACGAGGAATTCAAAGGGTACCGGCAACATGGAAATCCATCTCGACCGGCGGATGTACGAGAAGCGCATCTTCCCGGCGATCAACGTCAACCGCTCCGGTACGCGCCGCGAGGAATTGCTCATCAAGCAGGACGTCCTGCAGAAGATCTGGGTGCTGCGCAAGCTCCTCTACCCGATGGACGAGCTCGAGGCGACCGAATTCCTGCTCGACAAGATCCGGGCAACGAAAGGTAATGCGGACTTTTTTGATTCCATGAGACGCGGGTAGTTAAGGTGCGTCCCAGACTTCGGTCAACGCTCTGGAAGAAATCGGCATTAACGATTTCAGATTCAATTCCTTAACTTAGGGCCGGCGTCCGACAAATCGTGAGCCGCCGACCTTCCAGTCTGCACCCCTCCCGCAATCCGTGTTTCGCCGGCCCTCCGCCCTCCAGGTGCCACTTGGAAAACCTCTTCCCGCCACCGGTGTCTCAACGTTAGTCACCCGGTGTTCAAATAGGAGGGCGTATGTGGAGAATTCTGCTGGTCGCATTAGCGCTAGCCGGATGCACGCAGCTGCCGCCCAGCCCCCACGAGATCCAGGCCAAGAGATTCGAGCCCGCCGCGCCCGACATGTCTGTGATCTACATCGTGCGCGACTTTCCCGACAACGACCTGGCAGCGACCATCGTGCTCGACGGGGCCGCGAGCATCACGACCTATCCCGGCACCTTTTACCGGTGGGAAGTGCCGCCCGGACAGCATCGCATAGCCGGGATGGCGGCCGATTCCGCGGTCATCACGTTGCAGACCGAGCCGGGACGGATTTACTTCGTTCAGCAAAGTCTGAACCCGTTCGCACGTACACCGATGTCACATTTCTATCGCGTGGACGAAAACCGCGGCCGCGCGGTGGTGATGCGTGGCCAGTTGGTGCCGGGCGCCCGGTGACGCGTGGCGGCAGCTTGTTCGCAGGCGCCGCATGCTGGTTGCCGGCGACTGCGGCGTTGCTTCTCGCGGCCTGTACGTCCACTCCGCAGGCGTCCTCGGAGCGGGATGCCGATGCGAAGCAGTTCATTTCGCACCCCAACTCCGCCACGGTCTACGTTTACCGCCCGGATTTCCCGAGCGGCAGCGGCGAATGGAGCGATTCGGTGCTGTGGGTGAACGATCGCCTGATCGGGTCCACTCTGCCGCGGACCTACTTCCGCGTGGATCTGCGCCCCGGCCGCCAAGTGCTGCGGGGCAATGGACCTGACATAGGGCAGTTCGCGCTCGACACCAGTTCGGGCGAAATCTACTTCGTTTCGCTGACCGTGAGGGCCGGCACTTCACACTTTGCGGTGGTCGCCGCGGAAGCCGGCAAGAGAGAGCTCCTGCTCTGCTGCTCCCTGATGGAGAACTGGGCGCCGGGACAGCGGCCACTGCTTCGCTGACCGCGGCCGCTGAAGGATGAAGGCGGAAGGAAGGTGTCAGGAACCTTAAGGAAAAGGGTTCCTGACACCTTGCAGGGGTCATCCCTCATCCCTCCCACAAATTAGCCGCGCTTGCAGTGCGCGGCTAGTTTGTGGATAATGCGCCCCTCTCTTTCGGAGACCAGCGGAGTATCCGTATGAAACCGAAGATCCATCCCGAATACCGGACCATCACCGTCACCTGCAGCTGCGGCAACAAGTGGGATACGCGCTCCACGCTGAGCCGCGATGAGCTCCACGTGGAGGTGTGCTCGCAGTGCCACCCTTTCTATACGGGCAAGCAGAAGATCGTGGACACGGCCGGACGCGTCGAGAGGTTCCGCCAGAAGTACGCGCGCAACAAACCCACTGAGGCCAAACCCAAGACCGCCACGACCTGAGGTTTTCGCTCAACGATCACCTCATCCACCGTCAAGGGCAGCTTCGGCTGCCTTTTTTTTGTTGTCGGTGGCTGCCTGGCGTGCCGTTAGCTTCGCGGCTATCTCATTGATCATTACGAAACCGGCTGACAAATCCGGACCCGCCGATTCGTCCACACCTCGCTCCCCTCGCCCCTCGGGAGAGGGGTTGGGGGTTAGGGATCGAGCGCAGTAACAAAGTTACGTAAAGCTCGATAATCCGCCGTAAGGAGCAGAAAATGTCATTCCGACTCGGTATTTATGTGTTCAAGGACGTCGAAATCGTCGACTTCGCCGCTCCGCACGGGGTGTTTTCGGTGGCGCGCCGCTTCAACCCCGAGCTCGACGCCTTCCTGATCGCCGAGAGCATGCGGCCGGTGCAGGCGCAGGCAGGATTCACGGTGTTGCCCAACTACAGCTTCAACGACCTGCCCGCGATGGATGCGTTCCTGGTTCCGGGCGGCTTTGGCACCCGCCAGGAGCTGCACAACCGCCGGCTCCACGATTTCATCCGCGGTCTTCCAGCCTCTTGTCTCCTCACCAGCGTGTGCACGGGTTCCTGGATCTACGGCAAGATGGGGCTGCTCGACGGGCTCGCTGCGACGAACCGCAAGGAACCCGACCGGCTGGAGGCGTCCAACATGGGAAAGGTGCCGATCGACCGGCTGGCCGAGATCGCGCCGAAGTGCCGCATTTCCCGGGCGCGCGTGGTTGACGCTGGACGCATCATCACGGGCGGTGGCATTTGCTCGGGCATGGAGCTGGGCTTCTACCTGCTGAGGCGGGCAGGCTACGACGACAAGTTCGTGGCCGACGTCGCACGCGTCATGGAATATAGCCGCGCCTACGATATTTACAAGGACGATGTCGAAATCGCGCGCTAAGATCTCAGGCGATCAGCAATAAGCGATTACGCGTTGAAGCGACTTGGCAAGCCTGGCGCCTGCGCGATCTTGCGAAGCTTTTGTACCTCGCGTCTTGCGCCTAATGGCTGAACCGCTATTAGCTGACAGCTAGTAGGCGGCGACGACGCCATCGCTGCGCGGGTCCGCCCCGCCTTCCAGTATCCCTCCCGGATGAAGCATGATGGCGCCCGCATGTCCCACGGTCTCGTCGTAGTCGGACAGTTTCTGCACCTGATGGCCGCGGCGAGCGAGGTCTGCATAAACCTCGGCGCTGAAACGCGATTCGAGCTTCAGCGTGGCGCTCGCCTCGCCCCAGGTGCGCCCAAAGACCCAGCGCGGCGCGGCCACCGCGGACTGCGGATCCATCCCGAAATTCGCGATTCGAGTGAATACCGCGGCCTGCGTCTGCGGCTGCCCATCCCCGCCCATCGCGCCATAAACCATGGTGCGCCCGTCGCGCAGCACCGCGAGCGCAGGATTGAGCGTGTGAAAGGGCTTGCGCCCGGGGCGCAGAGCGTTTAACGCCGCGGGATCGAGCGCGAAACTGCACCCGCGGTTTTGCCAGGTGATGCCGGTCTCTTCCAGCACGATGCCCGAGCCGAATTCATGGTAGAGGCTCTGGATCATGCTGACCGCCCGCCCCTCGCCGTCGATCACCCCCATCCATACCGTATCCGAAGGCGGGCGACCCGCGTTCCATGGAGCCGCCCGATCGCGGTGCACCTTCGCAGCGAGCTCGCGTATCCGGTCGGGCGCGAGCAAGTGCTGCGCCTTCACACTCATATACGCGGGATCGGTGACATGACGGTCGCGGACGCCGAACGCCTGCTTGGTCGCCTCGACCGTCAGGTGGACGTAATCCGCGCTCGTGTGCCCCGCGCCGTCGAGACCGAGCGTGTCGAGAATGCCGAGGATCAGGAGCGACACCACGCCCTGCGTCGGGGGCGGAATGTTGTGTACGGTGCCGGCCGTGTGCTCGAGCGCGAGCGGTGTCACGAACCGGGCGCGATGGCGCTTGAAATCACCCAGTCCGAGAGGGCTGCCGACAGCGGCAAGGTCACGCGCCATGGATTTCGCGAGCGCACCGGTGTAGAAATCTTCCAGCCCCGCGCGCGCAAGCCTCGTCAGCGTCGCGCCCAGCCGTGGCTGCTTCAGCCTGCTACCCGCAGACGGCGCGCTGCGGCCGGTCAGGAATGTCTCCTTGAAACCTGGCTGGAGCGAGAGCTCCTCGAGCTTTCCCTCCGTTGCGCGGTATTGGCTTTCGGTAACGACGATGCCGCCCCCGGCATATTCGATCGCGTCCGCGAGCAGGCGCTTCAGCGGCAGCCGCCCACCCCATTTCCGTGCGAGTTTCAAGGCCGTGTCCCAACCGGAAATCGTGCCGGCGACAGTGTTGGCCGCAACGCCGCCGCGGTGAGGAATCGTGCCGGCGATGCCGCGTGCGGCATACCATTCCTGTGTGGCGGCGCGCGCAGCCGCGCCGCAGGCATCGATCCCCCTCACTCCCCGGCCCGGAACGTGCACGAGCCAGAACGAGTCGCCGCCGATCGAGTTCATGTGCGGATAGACGACCGGAATGGTGGCCGCGGCCGCGATCATCGCTTCCAGCGCATTACCGCCTTCGCGCAGCACGCCGAGCGCGGTTTGCGCGGCGAGCGCGTGAGGGGCGACAGCCATGCCGCGCGTGCCGCTGAGCTGGCGTATTGCCATTGGAAATCGAGTGTAACTGCTTTTTACCGATACGGGCGCGGGAATTGCTTCCTGAATTGCACTCTGCCTGCCCGGCCTCCTATGATCCGTAATGTCAGTCGCATGAATCGTCCGGCACACCTCCATTCATGAACGCATTGCTCAAGTTCTCGCGGCTGATCGACGCGCTCAACCAGAAGCTCGGATGGATTGCCAGCTGGCTCGTGCTGATTGCCTGCGTCATCAGCGCCGGCAACGCGCTGATGCGCTACAGCTTCAGCCTGAGCTCGAATGCCTGGCTGGAGATCCAGTGGTACCTGTTCGGCGGCATGGTGCTGCTCGGCGCCTCCTACACGTTGAAAATGAACGAGCACGTGCGAGTGGACGTCTTTTACAGCCACTACAGCGAGCGCGCGCGCCTGTGGCTGGACCTGCTCGGCGGCATCCTGTTCCTGCTGCCGATGACGATCATCATTGGCTGGCTGTCGTGGCCGCTGTTCATCAACTCGTACGATATCGGTGAAATGTCCGGCAATGCTGGCGGGCTGCTGCGCTGGCCGGTAAAGATCCTGATCCCGCTCGGATTCTTCCTGCTCACCCTGCAAGGCATCTCCGAGATCATCAAGCGCGCGGCGGCGCTGATGGGCTACCTCGAGCTCGATGCCGATTACGAAAGGCCGCTGCAGTGATCTCCCGCGAGCTCATGGGGCCGCTGATGTTCGGCGGGCTGATCTTATTCATGCTCATCGGCTATCCGGTCGCGTTCTCCCTCGCTGCGGTGGGCCTCTTCTTCGGCTTCATCGGCATCGAGATGGGGTTCTTCCACATGAGTCTGCTGCAGGCGCTGCCCGACCGCGTACTTGGCATCATCGCCAACGACCTGCTGCTCTCTATCCCTTTTTTCACCTTCATGGGCGCCATCCTCGAACGCTGCGGCCTGGCGGAAGACCTGCTGGAAGGAACCGGCGAGATTTTCGGTCCGATACGCGGCGGGCTCGCCTATGCCGTGATCCTGGTAGGCGCGCTGCTCGGGGCTATCACGGGCACCGTGGCCGCGTCGGTCATCGCGATGGGCCTCATCTCCCTGCCGGTGATGATCCGCTATGGCTACAACATGCGGCTCGCGACCGGCGTCATCGCCGCCTCGGGCACGATCACGCAATTGATACCCCCTTCCCTGGTGCTGATCGTGCTGGCCGACCAGCTCGGCAAGTCGGTGGGCGACATGTACGCCGGGGCCATCGGCCCGTCCGTCCTGCAGGTGGTGTTGTTCTGCGGCTTCATCCTCGCGGTCTCCATCGCCAAGCCGAAGTGGGTGCCTGCGCTGCCGCCCGAGGCGCGGACGAAAATCGGCTGGCCGCTCATCAAGAAAGTGCTGTGGGGAATGGTGCCTTCCCTGGCCCTCATATTCCTCGTGCTCGGCACCATATTGATGGGGCTCGCCACGCCCACTGAGGGCGGCGCCATGGGCGCGGTCGGCGCGATCGCCCTCGCCGCAATGCACCGCCGGCTCACCTGGGACCTGCTGTGGCAGGGTATGGAATCGACCATGCGCTTGAACGCCATGGTGATCTTCATCCTCATCGGTTCCACCGTGTTCGGGCTGGTGTTCCGCGGCGTGGACGGGGACCTTTGGATAGAGAGCATGCTGCTGTCGTTACCGGGAGGACAGGTGGGATTCCTGCTGGCGGTGAACCTCTTCGTCTTCTTCCTCGCCTTCTTCCTCGACTATTTCGAGATCGCTTTCATCATCATCCCGCTGCTCGCCCCCGTCGCGGCCAAGCTGGGGATAGACCTCATCTGGTTCGGCGTACTGCTCGGAGCGAACCTGCAGACTTCCTTCATGCATCCGCCGTTCGGCTTCGCGCTGTTCTATCTGCGCGGCGTCGCGCCGAAGGAAGTCAAGAGCTCGGACATCTATTGGGGCGCCGTGCCGTGGGTGGTACTACAGCTCATACTCGTGGCCACGATCATCTTCTGGCCCGGCCTGGTAACGAGCTGGGTTGACCGCGCGGCGCCGGCGACCACGCCCGTCACGATCGAGGCGCCAACGCCCGACCGCACCGAACCGGAAGACCAGTCGGTCGAGATCGAGCGCCAGTTGAAGCAATTGAAATAGCGAACCGCGGATGATCGCCAATGCTAGGCCTGGCGCTTCGCCCTTGGTGCTCGCTTTGCCGACGCGAGATAAAAGCCCGCGGCTCCGGCGAGAAGGAGCGGCAGCCCGAGCATCAGCCGCTGTCGCCCTCTCGCTTTGTCGCGGAGACTACGCAGCACGAGGTGCTCGCCCGCGGAGATCTCGCTGCGGCCGGCGATGTACTGGCGCAGGCGCTCGGCTTTTTCCGCATCCATTTCCTTTCTGCCCCAGCGTACGTCCTGCTCCAGCTCGCGCAGTCGCGCAAGCTCGGCCTTCGCGCGACCGATCGATTCGAGCATGTCGGTGCGCGTTGCGCGTTCGTGCTCGGTAAGAAACACGGTCTGCACGGGCGGTGCGATGCTTTCCAACGCGTCGAGCCAAGGCTGGTCCATTCTCGGAAACGCAACGAGGAGGAGCCCCGCGAGGGCTGTTGCTGCAAGCATCAGCTTGCCGAGCGCGCGCAAAGAAAGGCGCTTGAGCGCAAAACCCAGGCCGATGAGTGCCGTCGCGGCCCCGAAGGCGCTGACGATCGCCGGGCCGGTCGGCAGGTCCCATTCCCACGATGCGTAGAGACCGGCGGCAGTGAGCAAGGCGCCGAGCGCCCACGCGAGGAGCAACCGGCGGCGCAGGTCGGGCGTGAACAGACCGGCGAGCGCAGCCGGGACGATGAGGTAGGCGAAGACGAGGAGCACGCCCGCGATGCGCACGGATGAGGTGACGACGAGGGCGAAGGAGCCGTAAAAGACCATATCCCACACGAATACGCGCCGCCCTCGCACTGCAGCTTGCTGCGGATCGAAGGACACCTCGACAAGCGCGCGGCGAAACGCAGCGTGCACGAGACCGATGCAGGCGTAGAGCACCCCGAGCAACGCGACTTCCTGCGGCGTGACCGTGAGGATGGAGCCGATCAGGAGCTGCTTGATGTGCTCGGCGCCTTGGGGCGCGCGGTCGAGCGCGAGCACGCCGAGCGAGGCCGAGACGGCGTAAACGATCCCGATGACCGCTTCCTGCTGGATGCTGCGCTCAAACGCGCGCACGAGCGCAAAGAGGACCGCACCGCCGAGCGCGAACGCGAGGGCATACCAATAGCCGGCTTCGCTTTGCACGCCGTAACCGGCGAGGATGGCGACGGTAAGCCCAAGCGCCGCGACCTGCGCGAGCGAGAGATCCACGAACACCACGCCGCGCGCGAGCACGTGCAGTCCGAACCAGGCGTGAACTGCCGTGAGTATCAGCCCCGCGACAAAGGGCCAGAGCAACAGCTCGGTCACGGCGTTTGCGATCCCCTCACCCCCGCCCTCTCCCCGTCACGCGGCGAGGGAGCGCTGGCAGCGGGCTTTAGTGCTGCGGTAAGTCTCGAGACGTTATCGTCGAACAGGCGCATGTAGTCGTGGCCCGAAGGAGAGAGCGTCACTGCATGCGCGCCGGTTTTGGCGGCGATCTGACGCACCAGGGACGGATTGGAATGCGGATCGGCGATGAGGATCTTCACGCCGGCCTCGCGCATGCGCTGGAAGAGCGCGGCGAGCTCGGCGGGGGAAGGCGGCACGCCCGGGTGCGGCTCGGCGGCCGCGACGACCTGCAAGCCGAACGCTTCCGCGAAATACGACCAACTGTCGTGCACGACCACCATCTTCGCGCCGCGGAAAGGTACAAGGGCCTTCTTCCAGTCCTCGATCTTCTTTGTCAGCGCATCGACAAAGGCATTCCTGTTCGCTTCGAAAAATCGCGCATCCTGCGGGCTCAACTTCGTGAGGGCATCGCGTATGGCGGCGGTGATGGGAACGGCGTTCGCCGGGTCGAGCCAGTAATGCGTGTTGCCGTACGCGTGGACGTGTGCGCGGCGCTCGACGCGAAGCCGAGGAGTCTGCGTCTGGATGAGGCGCACGTTCTGCGAAGCGTTCAGGACGACGACGCTCGGGGGCAGCTTGAGCTTCGACAACCAGGGCTCATGGTCCAGGCCGATGCGGATCAGGAGCGCGGCGCCGCGCGCGCGCGCGAGCTGCGCCGGCTTCACTTCGACTGCGTGGGGATCCTGCTCGGGCGCGGCGAGGCTCTCGACTTCGATACGCGCGCCGCCGACCGCGTCGGCGAGCGACTTCAAATCTGCCGAGGTGGCGACGACGCGCAGCTTCTGCTGTGAAAGGACGTGTCCGGGCGCCGCCGCGAGGACGAGCGCCAGGATGAGCGTCCGGAGCACCTAAGAATACCTAACAATCTACCGGAGGGGATGGCCCCTCGCTGTCGCTCTCCCCTGGTGCTCCCCTAGCGTTTCGTGAAAATCGACTTCGGGATCATGCAGTGCACGCCCTTGCGGACGTCCACGACCTGCGAGACGCGGCAGTCCGCCGCCATCGATACCAGGGCGTAAGCCTCGTAGCGCGTCATGGGCACCATTTTCTGATTCGCGAGCCAGTTCACCGCCTCGCGCGTGGCGTTCACCATCGCGACGTTCAGGTCCTCGTTGACGCCCACGCTGATCCAGTGCGTGCGCGTCTCGATGAACGGCCACTCGAGCTTCAGGTCCTTTCTCACGATTGGCTGAATGCGGATTTCCTTGTAGGCGCACTCGAGCGCAGTCAGGTTGACCTCGCCGTTGCCCTGCCGGCAGTGCGAGTCGCCGGTCCAGATGAGCCCGCCCTTGAGAAACACCGGAATGAAGATCGTCGTGCCTTCCTGCAGCTCGTTGATATCCATGTTCGAGCCGTTCTTCCACGGACGCAGCGTCGACACCGGCGCCATCGGGTCTTTCACGCCGCCCTTGCGCGGCGACGGATCGTCGGGATCGATGCCGACGGCGAACGTCCCCGGGAACGGCTGCAGGTCGAGCGTGATGCCGGGTTTGAACTCGGCAGTGCGCCTCTGCAGGTCGAGGGTGAAGAACTTGATGAAGCCGTCTGGCATCTCGGAAGCGAGCGCTCCGATCGTCGGGAACTCTTTGCCGGGCAGGTTGAAGTTGATTCCGAACGGCTTCGGCTCAATGCGTAGAATGCGCACCTCCAGCACGTCGCCGGGCTCGGCGCCGTTGACGAAGATCGGTCCCGTCACGGAGTGCGGCCCTCCGCCGGGGTTCGCCTTGCGCAGCTCCACGATCTGCTCCATGGTAATGCCCGGCTGCACCTTGTCGTGCGAGTGCATCATCGTCTCGATCGAAACGGTGTCGCCCGAATTGACCGTGAGCTTCGGCGGCTCCTTCGGATCGAGCCAGCCCCACTGGACGGTCTCCAGCGTTGCGGCGAGGGTGTGGTGCTTGCCGGCCGGCGCCTTGGACGCCCAGTCGTGGCTTCCTCTCGGTGCTGCGCTCTGCTGCGCGATCACGGCGCCGCCGGCTAAGGCGGCAACTATTGCGGCAACGATAAAAGTGCGCTTGGTTGAGATCATGAGAGCCCCCCTCCCGGTGGGGCGGGACTATGGTGACGGTGGCCGGCAGCGCTCGTCAAGCCTTGCGCCGCCGCGGCGCAAGGCTTGGGCTCGCACTCTTTTGAGCCTGGCAGCGACCTAGTAGGTCTTGTACTGCAGATACTTGCCGCTCATCACGATCTTGACGCGGTCGCCCTTCGGATCGGGCTCGCGGGTCAAATCCATCTTGAAGTCGATCGCGCTCATGATGCCGTCGCCGAACTCTTCGTGGATCAGCTCCTTGAACGTCGTGCCGTAGACGTTGACGAGCTCGTAGAAGCGATAGATCAAGGGATCGGTGGGGACCGCGGTCGGCAGCGATCCTTTGTACGGCACCTGCTGCAGCAGCAGCACGGCGTCACTCGGCAGCCCCAGGAGCTTCCCGGAGGTTTCCGCCTGCTCTTTCGTCATCTGCATCTGTCCGAGCAGCGCGGCGGTGGTCCATTCCTTGCTCTGGCCGACAGCCTTCGCCAGCTTCGCCCAGGTCAGGCCCTTCTTGAGCCGCGCCATCACGACGAGCTCGGTGACGTCGGTACGTGTCATGGGTTTCAGTACGCCCGCCGCGGCGAGCAGGGCTTCGGGTGCATCGGATTTTTTCATTTGCTCCTCCTTGGGTTTCGCTAAAAACAAGAATCAGCCACAGATAAACACAGATACACACGGATAAGACCCGCTTCCAACAGCGTTACCCGAAATGAACTATCTGTGTTCATCTGTGTGTATCTGTGGCTCGGATGATTCCAGCAGTTCAATGCCGCAGACTGATGACGACGCCCTTCTCCGCCAGCGGGTGCGCAGCCGCGGCTGCGCTCGGCTTGTCGACATCCAGCGCGGCACCCGGCGTGACCACGGGCGGATGCTTCGGATCGTAGTCTGCCGGCCGCTCGGCGTTGAACTGCTTCGAGCGGATCACCAGGAAATCCACGAGGTAATTGCGGATCGCGTAATAGTGCGGTTCCTTGTGGATGGTCTGGTGCGAGCGGCTCCGCGGCAGCGTGTTCACCACGATCTCGGCGATCTTGGCCTCGGGGCCGTTGGTCATGAGGATAATCTTGTCGGCGAGCAGGATCGCCTCGTCCACGTCGTGCGTGATCATGAACACGGTCTGGTGCGTCTCGGCGCAGATTCTCAGCGCTTCCTCCTGGAGCATGCCGCGCGTCAACGCGTCGAGCGCCGAGAACGGCTCGTCCATGAGCAGCGTCTTGGGCTGGATCGCGAGCGCGCGCGCGATGCCCACGCGCTGCTTCATGCCGCCGGAGAGCTCCGCTGGCCGCTTCTTCTCCGCGCCGGTGAGGTTCACGAGGTCTATGTACTTCTGGCATTGCGTGCGGACCCGGGCGCTGTCCCATTCCGGCCACCGTGACTTGACGGCGAAGGCGATATTGCCCATGACCGTCAGCCACGGCATCAGCGCGTGGCTCTGGAAGATCACCGCGCGGTCGAGACTGGGGCCGCGGATCTCGCGCCCGCCGACGAACACGTAGCCGTCCGAGGCGGGCTCCAGCCCGGCGAGGATGTTGAGTATGGTGGTCTTGCCGCAGCCGGAATGCCCGATCAGGCACACGAACTCGCCCGCCTCGACCGAGAAATGAATGTCCTCGAACACCGTGGTGGCGGCGCCGCCGCTCCCGGCGAAACGCTTGGTGATGGCTTCGACTCTGATGAGAGGATCGCTCATGACCGGAAAAGCGTGACGGGTGACGGGTGACGAGTGACGGGTGTCAGGGCCTTGGCGCATCCGCCCGCGTTTGTGAATATCTGTGGCTTCATTCTTGCTCTCATGGCGGCGGCCTTGGCGTCTTGGCGGTTCAGTTTGCCTCTACTCCGGGAACGTAACGAGCTTCGTCAGGCGCGCGAGGGACAGGTCGAGCAGCATGCCGACCAGCCCGATCGCGAGGATGCCGGAGAGGATGTTGGCGATCGAGAGGTTGTTCCATTCGTTCCACACGAAATAGCCGATGCCGGTGCCGCCCACCAGCATCTCGGCCGCGACGATCACCAGCCACGCAATGCCGATCGAGATGCGCATGCCGGTCATGATGGTGGGCGCGGCAGCGGGCAGGATCACCCGGAATGCCTTGCGCAGCGGCCCGACCTCGAGCGTCTTCGCGACGTTGAGCCATTCGCGCCGTACCGAGGAGACGCCGAAAGCGGTGTTGATCAGCATCGGCCACATCGAGCAGATGAAAATCACGAAGATGGAGGAGACACCGCTGTCCTTGAGCGTGAACAGGGCAAGCGGCATCCACGCCAGCGGCGAGATCGGCTTCAGCACCTGGATGAAGGGGTCGAACGCGCGGTAGACCAGCGGCGACATGCCGATCAGAAAGCCGATCGGGATCGCGACCAGCGCCGCGAGCAGGAAGCCCACCATCACGCGCGCGATCGAGTACGCGAGCTGTGTGCCTATGCCCTTGTCGTTGGGACCCTTGTCGTAGAACGGATCGGTCACGTGCTCCCACAGCTTGCGGCCGACGTCGCCCGGCGCGGGAAACGCCGATTTCTGCCCGGTGGCGGCCTCGGCGCCGACGAGCTTGGCGTACTCGGCGTCCACGACCTGGCTGCCCAATTCCTGGCGCGTGGCCGCGTGCCAGATCGCGAGGAATGCGAGCAGGATGACGACAGAGAGCAGCGGCGCGCCCCAGAATTGAATGCCCTTCACGCGCAACCTCGTCGATGGGTGATGGGTGATGGGTGATGGGTGATGAGTGAGATCGGCTCATACCGTCCGCTTGATGGCGAAGCTCGCGAGGTAGGCGTCGGGCTTGGCCGGATCGAACTCCTTGCCCATCACCACAAATTTCTTGCTGGTCGAGGCGGGGGGCTTCAACCCCACCTCTTTCATGAGGCGCATGGCGTCGGTCGCGAGATAGACTTCGCGAGCGACCTTGGCGTAGTCCACATCGCCCTTCAGCTGCCCCCAGCGCTTCATCTGGGTGAGAATCCAGATCGCGAACGAGTGCCACGGGAACGGGTCGAAATCGATGCGGTTCGGCACCTTCTGCACGTTGCCCAGCCCATCGGCGAAAGTGCCGGTAAGCACCTGCTCGATCACCGTCGCCGGCTGATTGAGGTAGTTGGCGGGCGCGATGGCTTCGGCGATCTGCTTGCGGTTCTCGGCCTTGGCCGCGAAGGCGGTCGCCTCCATGATCGCCCGCATCAGGGCGCGGTAGGTATTCGGCAGCTTCGTCACGAACTCCCTGCTGGCGGCGAACGCGCAGCAGGGGTGGCCTTCCCAGATTTCTTTGGTCAACACGTGGATGAACCCGGCCCCGTCGTACACCGCGCGCTGATTGAAGGGATCGGGGCCGAGAAAGCCGTCGATGTTGTCCGAGCGCAGGTTGGCGACCATCTCGGCGGGCGGCACCGCGCGGATCTGGATGTCCTTGTCGGGGTCGAGGCCGTGCTCGGCGACGTAGTAGCGCAACAGGTAGTTGTGCATCGAGAAATCGAAGGGCACCGCGAACTTGAAGCCCTTCCACTGCTTCGGGTCACGCCTGCCCTTGTGCTTCATGGCAAGCGTGATCGCCTGGCCGTTGATGTTTTCCACCGCCGGCATGGTGTAGGGAATCGCCTGCGACCCTATGCCCAGCGTAATGGCGAGCGGCATCGGCGAGAGCATGTGCGCCGCGTCGTATTCCTTGTTGAGCGTCTTGTCGCGGATCAGCGCCCAGCCGGCGGTCTTCACCACGTCCACGTTGAGGCCCTGCTTCCCGTAGAAGCCCATCGGCTGCGACATGATGATCGGGGTGCCGCAGGTGATGGGGATGAACCCGACCTTGATATTCGGCTTCTCGATCTCGCCCTTCCCTTGCGCGAACGCTTCGCGCGCAGCGGCGAGCGGAAAGAACTGGGCGACCGCCGCGAGCGCCGTATTGACGCCGACTGCTCTGAGAAAACGGCGGCGTGTCTCGTCGCGCGGGAACAACGCGCGCATCACCGCCTGATCGACGGCGCGGGTCGCCAGCGCTTCGGCGTCGCTCGGCGCAGTTCCCGAGGGGCGCGCGAGATCGGCGTCGTGCTCGTTTTCACTGGAGTGCCGGCCGCACCTACAGCCGCGCGTAAGCCGGATTTCGGGATCGAACGGATCGTGGAACGCTGACATCTGCCTCTCCTCCTCTATTTGTCGTGGAAGCAGTTGCACGATGTATACCAGCTCGTGCACCAGCGGCTGGGGCGCCACAATGAGCCCCCCAACTAGCTGAATTCCTTCAGCAATTGAATCAAATCTCGCGCGGGGTAAAATGCTCTCGGCATGCGCTGGTTGCCACCGTTGCACCTAATTGGTGCGAAACGGACCCTTCCCGTGCACCGTTTTTGATCATGGCCGGGATGCGAAATCGAAATCGCGGTGACGCGCTGATCGACCTGCGCGCGGCTGGCCAGGAGCAGGGAGCGCCCGCCGACGGCTTGCGCAAGCGTGTGCGATTCCTCTCGGCGCGCCCGTCACGCCGATCGTGAGGAGTGGGCTGCCGGCTGCCGTCGCGGACACCCTATCGGCGGCGCGCCCATACGCGTAATAAGCGTAATTCTCGGCAACTCCGCGTATCTCATCAATGGCATGTACCCGTCGAACGGGGCAATGGCGGGACAGCCGCTCAAAATCATCGAATGAAACCGTGAGCAGTAAGCGGTGAGCAGTGAGCGGTAGAATGCGGCGTGGCCGCACCCCTTGCCGCCTGTAACTCATAACAAAGTGAGAAGAAGGGGTCTCCGTTCATGGTTCGATGTTTGGACGAGCTTGTCGTCTCCACGAACGACCGTTCGCCCTGAGTGAGTCGGAGGGCGACGGGCCCGCTCATCTTTCCTTACCGCTTACTGCTCACCGCTGACCGCTTACCGCTACAAATGTCCCAACGCAACCTGCTCGTCGTCCTGCTCTGCGCCGCATGGCTGCTGCCGGGATTGATCGGCCACGATCCGTGGAAACCGGACGAGGCCTACACTTTCGGCGTCGTCTACGAGCTCCTGCAAGGCGGCTCGTGGGTGGTGCCCACGCTCGCCGGGGAGCCCTTCCTCGACAAGCCCCCACTGTTCCACCTGACCGCTGCGGCCTGCGCCAGGATTTTTTCCTTCATTCTGCCGCTCCACGACGGCGCGCGGCTGGCCACGGGCTTGTGGATGGCGCTCACCTTCTTTTTCACCGCTGCGGCGGCCCGCGAGCTCAATGGCGAGCGCTACGCCGGTGTTGCGGTCTTGCTGCTGCTCGGCTGTTTCGGGCTGGTCGTGCGCTCGCACCAGATCATCACGGACGTCGCGATGCTCGCCGGATTCGCGATGGCCTACTACGGCTGCGCGCTTGCGCTGAGCCGGGGGCGCGCAGGCGGCTTCTGGATCGGCACCGGTGCGGGCATCGGGTTTCTCGCAAACGGGCTCGTCGCCCCCGCGATCATCATCGCGATAGCGCTGCTGTTGCCGGCGCCCGGGCGGGCGTGGCGCTCGCTGAGCTATGCCGGCGCGCTGGGCGTCGCTGCTGCAGCCGCGGCGCCCTGGCTCCTGATCTGGCCCGCCCTGCTTTATTTCCGTTCTCCGGAGCTGTTCAACACGTGGTTGTGGGAAGCCAATTTGAACGACTATACCGGCGGCGCGACCACTGTCGCGAAAAGCACTCTGTACTACCTGAAGATCCTGCCGTGGTACGCCTTTCCCGCGTGGCTGCTTGCGGCGTGGACATTGTGGCGCGCGCGATCCGGAGGGCTGGCCGAATCGCGGATCGTGCTGCCGCTCACGGGTTTTGTCGTCACGCTGGTCGGTACTGTCCGCGTCGGCGGACTACCGCGAGCTCTACGCCCTGCCCATGCTCGTGCCGCTCGCGCTGCTAGCAGTTCCTGCGCCGGCGACGTTACGGCGTGGCGCGACCAACGCCTGGTACTGGTTCAGCGTGATGTCGTGGACGTTCTTCATTCTCGTGTTCTGGGTCTATTGGAGCGGGCTCGAGCTGGGCATGCCCGCGCGGTTACACCAGCACCTGCACACGATACGCCCCGGCTACGCGTTCGGCTTCAAGTGGATTCCGTTCCTGATCGGGGTCCTTTACACGATTGGGTGGTTGGCGGTCGTGTTCAAGCTCAAGAAGGGTCCCGAGCGGCCGGTCGTGGCTTGGGCGGCCGGCATCACCGTGATGTGGGGCTTGCTTGCGGTGCTGTTCGTCGGCTGGGCCGACACCGCGAAAAGCTACCGCTCGATGATGGTGGATATGCAGCGGGCGTTGCCGAAAAAGTACAACTGCATTTCGAGCCGCGACCTGGGCGAAGCGCAACGCGCGGCGTTGCACTATTTCGCCGGCATCATCGCCTCCCGGGAAGAAATTCCCGAACGCCAGCGTCAGTGCGACTTGCTGCTGGTGCAGGGCAAGCCTCTGGACGAGAACGTACTTCCGGGCCAGTGGAAAAAGATCTGGGAAGGGCACCGGCCGGGGGACAAGGATGAGAGGTATCGCCTCTATCAACGCCAGCGGCGTTGATCGGTGGTGCGTGATGCGCGATGCGTGATGGGTGATGAAGTGACGCGGTGAACGAAGTGACGACTGAGCTACTGGACATTGGCTCACTGGATGATTATTTGGGTGCCGATGAGGCCGAGGGGCGTGAACGGTACGGTCAAGGCTTGGGCGAACCACGTATCGCTGTCAATCGCAAGGCTGGCACTGGTCCCCGCCCCTGCGGGCGCCACCGGAACGCGGCCACGAGTGACCTTCCCGCGCCGCCCCTGCTATTTGTGCGGCACGATGCGGGGTACGGCCTCCTCGAAGGTATAGGGCCCCTTCGGGCACTTCACGTTGGGATTTGTCGGGGCAAACATCCCGGAGGGGTTCTCCTTCCACAACCACACGTGCAATACCCATCGTGCACGGCCGCCACCGGATCTCGGTACTTGTCCAGCGCCTCGCGCACGCGTTGCAGCTCCGGCTAAAGCTTCTTGACGCCCTGCGACGCGCCGGGCGGGCTTGCCAGAAGCGATACCGCAAGCGTCAATGCAACTGCGACGGCTTGAGACCATGCGTTTTTTCCAGCCTTCATTTGTTATTTCCTCTTGGACGAGAACGGCAGAAACGCGGAGAAGAGCCCTAAGAAGTCCCGAGTCCGCGCCAACATCAGTTCGTGCGCCTGGTCCACAGCATCGAAATAAACCGACCCGTCGAGCGTTCCGTCGAACTCTTCCGATTGGAGCTCGCCGTTCTCGAATCGATATTCGCGCGACCGGATCCGCGTCTTGCCGCCCGATTGCGAAATCTCGCGATGCGAGTAAGTAAAGCTGAGGAACCCGCTCGTCCGCGTCGGGATCACGGTCGGGCGATGCGGTACGCGATTTCTGTATGTATCTCGGTTCCCGCTTTGTGACTGTGGTTTTCATCGTTCGCTCCTAAGGAAGATATCTTGAATTTTGATAGTGGTCCGATCAAACTTCAAGTCTCGACAAGGCGGGCACGGCTCGATGGGCTGCCGGTACAGGAGATAACGACGCCGTGACCGCTTTCCGCATCGGCGTTGACCTCGGCGGCACCAAAACCGAGATCATCGCTCTTGGGCCGGCCGGTCAGACGCTGCTGCGCCGGCGCGAAGCAACTCCGCCGCGAGATTACGCAAGCACGCTCGGACTCGTCGTTCGGCTCGTACGGGAAGCCGAACTCGAACTCGGTCCGGGCGCGAGCATAGGTATAGGTACCCCCGGTTCGCCCTCTCCCGAGACCGGCCTCATCCGCAACTCGAACTCGACTTGCCTCAACGGGCAGCCGCTCAAACGCGATCTCGCGCGAGCGCTCGGCAGGGAAATCCGGGTCGCGAACGATGCCGATTGCTTCGCGCTTTCGGAAGCTGTCGATGGCGCAGCGCGCGGCGCGGACACTGTCTTCGGGGTGATATTGGGAACGGGCGTCGGCGGCGGCATCGTGATCCATGGCCGCGTCCTCTCGGGGCCGAATGCGATCGCCGGCGAATGGGGTCACAATCCGCTGCCCTGGCCGGCCGATGACGAGCGGCCCGGCCCCGCCTGTTACTGCGGCAAGCAAGGCTGCATCGAGACATTTCTGTCCGGATCGGGGCTCGCGCTCGATCACGAGCGCACATCCGGCGAACGGCTCAGGCCCGAAGACATCGCCTCGCGCGCGCTTAGTGCCGAACGCACCGCCTTGGAAACCATGCACCGCTACGAGCAGCGTCTCGCGCGGGCGCTCGCCGCGGTCGTGAACGTCCTCGACCCCGAGGCCATCGTGCTCGGCGGCGGGATGTCGAATATCGGGACGTTGTATGGGCGCGTGCCGTCGCTGCTACGTGACTGGGTGTTTTCGGACGTCGTGCGCACGAAGCTCGTGCGCAATGCGCACGGCGACTCGAGCGGCGTCCGGGGAGCTGCGATGCTTGGGGATATGTGACGAAGTGACGTCGCTGCCGCTAGTGACGAGGTGACGTCGCTATCGCTGGTGATGAAGAGATAAGACGGCGGTGTCAGTCACTTCGTCACTCCATCACTTCTTCTCGTCATCCTTTTTTGCCACCGCGTCTGAGCATCCCACGTGCTTTACCGTCGGCAAACCCGACGTTGCCTGTGTCTTGCGCTCGTAGGTTACCTTGCAGGTTCTGACGCTCGCCGGCAGCCGGCGCGAGAGCACCGCTGTGGTGTTGTCGTAGCCGCACTGGATCCAGTAGCCGCGGCTGTTCGGCGCGAAGGTCCAGATGCCGACCCACTCCCGCTTCTGCCTTTCCTCGCGGTCGTACTTGAGCGAGGCGCGTTCGGCCGGCGGGCCGTCGAAGAACGTCACCATTGCAAGCTGGGGCTTGGCGTCCGACTGCGCCGCTTCCCATCCGTCCGGCGCGCTGGCGATGCGCTGCTCGACGCCGATCGTAGCCGGGCACAGGGTTTCGCCTAACGGCTCCTGCTTGGGCTTGACCTCCTTGGGCTGCTTCGCCGGTTTCGGCTCCTTTTTCGGCTTGGGCTCCCCGACACGGGCGCCGTCGGCGGGAACTCCCCATACGAGAAGGATGGCTGCGACGGCGGCAATCATCGTGCGCAGGATCATGTCGATTACATTGGGATAGCAAGACGCAAGCGGGACGCGCACATGGTGCCGCTCAAGACATCGCTCTGTCCATCGGCCACAGGCCCGTACGCGGTTCTTCGTTACCGTCACTCGTCACCCGCATCCCGTCGCTCGTCGCTCTGTTTGCTGTGCCGCACAATCTCGACAGCCCATCCGGACAAGCGTAGACTCCGCCTTCTCCTGGCGCCGGGTAATGTCACTGTCGGGCCAGTCGTTAACCTCATGTAATTCAGATAGTTAAGGAGTTCATCATGGCCAGCAATCGTGAAGTAGTCGTCGTCTCCGGCGTGCGCACTGCGATCGGCGATTACGGCGGCGCGTTGAAGGATATCCCGCCTACCGAGCTCGCTTCGCAAGTGATACGCGAGGCCGTCAAGCGCTCCAAGCTGGATGCAAAGGAAGTCGGCGCCTGCGTACTTGGCAACGTCATCCACACCGAAGCGCGGGACATGTATTTCTCGCGTGTCGCGGGTTTGAAGGGCGGACTCCCCGAGGAGTCCAGCGCGCTTACCGTCAACCGTTTGTGCGGCAGCGGATTGCAGGCGATCGTTTCGGCGTCGCAGATGATCATGTTGGGCGATGCCGACGTCGCGGTCGGCGGCGGCGCGGAATCCATGAGCCGCGGCGGCTATTTGATGCCGACGCTGCGGTGGGGCCAGCGCATGGCCGACGGCAATGTCGTGGACATGATGGTCGGAGCGCTCACCGATCCCTTCGACACCGTGCACATGGGCATCACCGCCGAGAACATCGCGGAGAAGTGGAAGATCGGCCGCGAGCAGCAGGACGAGTTCTCGGTCGAGAGCCACCGCCGCGCGGTGAACGCCATCGAGAAGGGCTACTTCAAGGACCAGATCCTGCCGATCGAGCTGAAGACGCGCAAAGGCACGACGCTCTTCGACCGCGACGAGCACGCGCGCGCGGACGCCAGCGTGGAAGGCCTGGCGAAACTACGCGCAGCGTTCAAGAAAGAAGGCACCGTTACGGCGGGCAACGCTTCGGGCATCAACGACGGCGCCGCGGCCGTAGTGCTGATGGAGCGCGCGGCGGCCGAGAAGCGAGGCCTGAAGCCGATGGCGCGGCTCGTTTCCTACGGGCTCGCGGGCGTGGATCCGAAGATCATGGGCATCGGTCCCGTGCCGGCTTCGACGAAGGCGCTCGAAAAGGCCGGGTTGAAAGTCGAGCAGATGGACGTCGTCGAATCGAACGAAGCGTTTGCCGTCCAGGCGTTGGCCGTTTCGTGCGACCTCAAGCTCGATCCGAAGAAAACCAATCCCAACGGCGGCGCGGTCGGATTGGGGCATCCCATCGGCGCGACCGGCGCGGTGCTTACCGTGAAGGCGCTGTACGAGCTGCAGCGCAGCGGCGGCCGCTACGCGCTGGTGACGATGTGCATCGGCGGCGGGCAGGGCATTGCAGCCGTCTTCGAGCGGCTGCATTGATAGTCCGTGACCTGATGAAGCGTGACTGATGGAACGTGACTGATAAGGCGTGACTCGTGACTCGAACGCCGCGCATCGCGCGGCTTTTTTTGTTGCGGTTCCCGTACCTCAAGTAAAGCCTCACCGCAAAGGACGCGAGGGCCGCGAAGGAAAAGAAAAGCCTTACCGCGAAGGACGCGGAGGACGCCAAGAAACAAGAAAGATTAGGCGTCCTAGGTCAGGCGTCCTGGATGAAGTGTCTCAGGTGAGGCGTCTCTCTTTCTTTCTCCGCGCCTTGGCGGTCAACCATGAATTGCCCTTCGTGGTTTCGTGTCCTTCGTGGTGAAGCCGTTCAAACCAGCGTCACCTCGAGCACGCCGCACTTCTCGACTTCGGTCACAACCTTGTCGCCAGCTTTGAGCCACACTTGCTTCTCGGGCGGATAACCCAGAATCACGCCCTGGGGCGTCCCGGTATAGATGATGTCGCCGGGCAGAAGCGTCAGGTGGCGTGAACAGTAGCTTACGATCTGCGCGCAGCTGTAGATCATGTCGGCAGTGTTCGAGTTCTGGCGCTGCTCGCCGTTAACGTAGGTGGCAATTTTCAGATTCTGCGGATCCACGATCTGATCCGCGCTCACGATGTAGGGACCGAGCGGTGCAAAACCGTCGCAAGTCTTGCCGAGCATGAGCTGGCTGGTGGCCCGCATCAAATCGCGCGCCGAGAAGTCGTTCCCATTGGCGTAGCCGAAGACGTATGACAGCGCCTTCTCCTCGGGGACGTCGCGCGCCTTCCCGCCCATCACCACCACCAGCTCCACCTCGTAGTCGAACTGCGAAGACACTTTCGACGGCAACGGGATCCTGCCACGATGGCCGACGAGCGCGTTGTTGTACTTGTTGAACAGGATCGGCACCGGCGGAATCGGATTGCCGGTTTCCTGCGCGTGCTGGCGATAGTTGAGTCCGACGCAGATGATCTTGCCGGGGCGCGGAACGGCCGGACCGAATCTTGCGCGCGATTCCGGAGCCAACACGCTCTTGCCGCGCTGGTCGTTCAGCGCCTTCTCGGCCAACTTCATGAGCGGCGCGCAGTCGGCCCCTTCGATCACCGCGTGAATATCCGTCGGCGTCTTGATCCGAAACAGTTTCGACGCCCTGGCCACATCCAGGATACCGCGCTCCGTCCTTATGCCCAGGGTGCCGCCGTCGCGTCCGGCCAGCGTGCAGAACGTCATATTGCGCGCGCGCATGGATAATCTCTCGCCTCCGTTCGGCCCGGTCACATATGTTCAACAGGCGAGTTCAACCATACCGTTGAGGGGGTTCGCCTCAACGCAGGGTCGCAACGGCCGCGAGGGAAGATAACAGCTTCAGTACGGGCCGCACGCCGAAAAGCCATTGATGCGCGGCGAAGAACACCGCGAACAGCGCGGCCCCGATGAGCGGCCGCAGCCAGCCAATCTCGCGCCAGATAATGCGGTTGCGGCCTTGCAAGATGGCGACGAAGGGGACGTTGGAAGTCACCGCCGCGAAGCGCGCCCAGTCCGGGTTCGCCTTCTTCCGGGAATCGATCGAGAGCGTCCCGAGCGCGGCGAGGACGAAGACGGCGCCGAAGAAGATGATCGATTTCAGGTCGCCGCGTGCGAGCACGTGCGCGCCCGACCACAGCATCAGCGCCCACATGATCGGATGGCGTGTAATGCGGATCATGCCGCGCGCCGGGTCGTCGCTCTTCAGGAGCTTGTCCGCGCCGACCATGGTCGGGTTGCGCCAGTACCCGCAGGCGAGGAGGATGAAAGCGAAGGGCATCACCACGACGGGCAGGAAGCGCAAGCCGGTCCACAGCGGCTCGCGCGGCGCGTTCCCGTAGGCCCAGATCATCCAGCCGAACGCCGCGAGAGCGACGAGCGAATACAAGCCGCGATACGGCCATTCGCCGAGCGCCCTCACCAGCACGGCGCGCAATGGGGTGCTCGACACGAAGTGCGCGAGGAGGAAAACGGCCGTGGCGGCGAGGAGCGCGGTCATTCAAGAATTACAAACGGCGTGATGGGTGATGGGTGATGGGTGATGGGTGAGGCTAAAGCGGAGTCATTTTCCAAGGTGCTTGTCGAAGAATCTGGCGATCTCCTCGAAAGCCTCCCTGGATTCGGGCGCTGTGCTGTCGCGATACCATCCGCCGTGCGCCTGGCCTTCATGGACGTGCAGCACCGCTTCGACTCCCGCCTGACGAAGCTTGCGATGAATCTTCTGCATTTGTGGGCTAACCGTGCCCGGAACTGGCAGCGTGCGCGCCGGCACTTCGCGCGCTCCCGGGGCAGGCGTCTGTGCGCCGGCACGATGTGCCGGGAAGGTGACTGCGGTCGCGACGCACGCAAGGCAGAGCGCAAGCCGAGCGCGATGCAATGAATGAATTTGTGGATAAAAGTCGACGAACCGGCTCCAGGTCAGTCTTCATTGCCACCCTCCGACGTTTTGTTAGGAACAAAGCCTCACCGCAAAGGACGCAAGGGCCGCAAAGGACGAGAAAGCTTTACCGCGGAGAACGCGGAGGACGCGAATTATTGGTCCTTGGCGTCCTCCGCGTCCTTAGTGCTGAGGCTTTTTCCTTCCTTGGCGCCCTTGGCGGCCTTCGCGGTAAGGCTTTTCTTTCTGCGCCCTGAGAACGCTTCGTGCGGCGTGAGAATCTGGCGTATGGCTTTGACGTCCTGCAGCTTGTCGAAGCCCGCGTTCAGTTCGTCGAACCCGATGTAGCCGTCGATCAACCGGTTTACCGGCAACCGGCCCTCCTGGTACAGGCGTATGAATCTTGGAATGTCGCGCACCGGCACGCACGATCCCATGTAGCTGCCGCGTATGGATTTCTCCTGCCCGACCAGGTCGCACTGGTTAATGCTGAAGCTCGCGGTCGCCTCGGGAAGCCCGCACGCCACTACCGTGCCGCCGTACTGGACGACCGCGTAGGCCATAGCCATCGAATCGCTGCTGCCCGCCAGGTCGAAGGCATAGTCGACGCCGCCACCCGTCAGATCGCGTACCTGCTCGACGCAATCGGCATCGCGGGCGCATACCATATGCGTAGCGCCGACACTCGCCGCAATCTCCAGCTTCGCCGGCTCGCGATCGATCGCAATGATCGTCTCGGCGCCGGCCAGTCTCGCGCCGAGCACGCCGCTCAGTCCAACCCCGCCCAGACCCAGGACCGCAACCGAGTCGCCCGGCCGGATGCGCGCCGTATTGATCACTGCGCCCACTCCGGTCATGACCGCGCAGCCGAACAGCGCTGCATCCGCAAGCGGCATGTCCTGGTCGATAACGACCACACTGCCGCGATCGACCACGGCGTACTCCGCCATGCAGGACAGCCCCGAATGATGGCCGATCCGCTCCCCATTCAGGCTGGTGATTCGACTCCCGCCGGCCATCAGGTCACCGGCCGCCTTTGCAACGCGTGCTCGCTCACACACCTGCGGGCGCCCCTCGAGACAGCGCCGGCAACGGCCACAGGACGCCGAGAACTGAAACACCACGTGATCTCCAGCGCGGACGTCATCGATGGCCGAGCCGACCTCGACGACTTCGCCAGCCCCTTCGTGACCCAACGCCATCGGCACCGGGCGCGGACGATCGCCGTTGATCACCGACAAGTCCGAATGACACAGCCCCGCGCCGGCGATGCGAACCAGCAATTCAATCGGCTTTGGCGGCGCGAGATTCACTTCCTCGATGGACAATGGCTCGGACCGCGCGTAGGGGCGCTGCGCCGCTATCGTCCGAAGGACCGCGGCTTTGCATCGTATCGTCATATCTCGACGAGCTCCAGCGCTTCGCGACTCGGACCTTCGATCATCACGGCGCGAGTGTCGCCGAGCTTATAGGGCTGCTCAAGGAAGGTGACGCCTTCGCCTTTGAGCTTAGCGACCCAGGCGTCGAGATCGTGAACGGAGAGGGCGATGTGATCGTAGAGCTGTCCGCGCGAACCCGCGAGCGGCTTCTCGCCCTGGTTCGCGTACCAGGCCAGCGCCACGTCTCCGAACATCACCGCGGCCCTGGGGTTGCGGAACATTCCTCCCGGTTCCAGCGCCGGCCAGGTGCGATCGAGCCCTCGCGTCACCTTGCAATTGGCTTCCGTCATGGTCGCGGGGCTTTCCCGCCCGGCCATCTGCGGCGCGTTCAAGTGCTTCTGGTACCAGAGCTGCGCGCAGAACGGTTGCTCCTCCCACATGTGCACGTGGTTCATGTACTCGGTCGGATGGTCTCCGACGTACTCGACGATGGCGTTGTCGGGGCCCTGCATGTAGGCAAAGCCGCCTCCGCCCTTCGGCTTGTCGCCCCTGGCTTTCGCCTCCGCAATCTGCGCCTTGGTGAGTCCCGGTGCGCCGCTGGCAGGCTGGAAGGTGTCGCTGCTGATGAGTACGAACTTGCCTTTTTCGGCCGTGTACAACGGCAAGAGCTTGACCTCGGGACGCTGCTTGTAGATTTCCATCCGGCCGCGTATGTCCGGGATGTGCCAGCCGAAATGCCAGATCGCCGACTGCGGCTCGATCGTAGGAGTCTTGTCGACTTTGTCGAACAGAATCAGGACGTCATTCGGAGAGCTGAGCGCCGGCATTCCGCCCCAGGTCGTTTTCGACGTGCTCGGAAACTGCCTGACGTAAAAGTCGATCGCGGCGCCGGGATCGACCGAGTTGAGGTGCAGATGATGGAAGCCTGGGGTCGGGAGCATGTCGCTGGGGTGATGGCGCTATCGCTGGTGATGGGTGATGGGTGATGAGAATACGGACGGCCGTCACTTTGTCGCGGCCTTCCTACTTCCGCCTTTCGCCTTCCGACTTCCGCCTTCGACGTCCAGGCCCTTCCGTACAATGAAGTCAGGGAACGCGTCCTTGGCCTTCGCTCCGCGCAGCACGTGCTTGGTGTATTCCTGTTCCGCGTTGTACTGCTCTTCCAGTCTCTGGCCCATCTGCTGCAGCATCAGCGCCTTTACGCCCACCACCGCCCCACGATGATTCGCGGCGATCATCTTGGCCATCTCCATCGTCTTTGCCCGCAGCTGGGCACGGGGAACCAGGTGGTTCAGCAGCCCGATCCGGTAGGCTTCCTCCGCCCCCACCACGCGGGCGGTGAACAGCAGCTCCTTCGCGATCGGCCAGCCGACCTGATTGGGCAAGGTCCAGGTGCTGTTGATCCTGCCATAGGCCGCGGCCAGAAACCGGAACTTCGTGTCTTCGCAGCCGACCCGCATGTCGAGGGACGAGGCGAGCACGGCCGCACCGCCATAGGCGAGACCGTTCATCATGCCGATCGTCGGCTTCGCGGACGCACTGATCTCGTAGCTGCCCCTCCTGTCGCGCATCGCATCCAGTTCCTGGTCCGAATACTGCGCGTCGTTCGACAGCTGCTCGTGGATGTCGCCGCCCGCCGAGAATGCCCGCTCGCCCGCCCCGGTGATCACGATGCAGCCGATCGCATCGTCGGCGTCCGCCTGCTTGACCGCATGGTGCAGCTCGTGCTGCAACTTGCGGTTCATCGCGTTCAGCTTCTCCGGTCGGTTGAGCGTGAGGATCGCCACGCCATCCTCCACGTCGACAAGGATATGCTCGTAAGCCATTGTTCCGTCCTCCAATAACTTGGGAGCAGCGTATCATGCAACGCGACGGTCGGGGAAAGCCGGGACGCTTTCCAGAGACGCAGCAGTACAGCTCTCGATCCTGCCGAGTTGAAAACTACCCTGGACGAGCGCCTCTACGCCGAGCGCGCGCTCGAGGCGGTCAACCAGGCCCGCAGTATTGGAATCACGAACACTCCGACCATTAATCCCACAGGCGGCGCGAGGCCGTTCGCGCGCCTTCACCAAGCGCCGCGAGCTTGGCCCACGCGACGGTTGTCGGGATTTCGGTATTGCCCGCAGTCGAGGCGAACCCGCAGTCGTTTCCGAAGAGGACGTTCTCCCGTCCGACCGCCTGCGCCCAGCGCTCGATGCGGTCGGCGACGACTTCGGCGTGCTCCACCGTCACGTTCGAGTGCGTCACCGCTCCCGGGATCAGGATCCTGCCCTCGGGCAGCCTCAACTTGCGCCCGATGCGCCACTCGTGCTCGTGGCGCGGATTCGCCGCCTCGAAGGAATAGGCGCCCGCCCGGATGGTGAAGACCAGATCCAGGACCTGCTCGAGCTGAAGGTCGGAGAGGCGCGGGCCGAAATTCACGCCGTAGCAGGTGTGGAAGCGGATGCGTTCCTCCGGCAAGCCGCGCAACGCATGGTTCAGGAGCTCGATCCGCTGCTGCATCCAGGCGCGGTACTGCCCCAGGTCCATGTCCTTGCGCCCGTCCCACGAGCTGACGAGCCTCGGGTCGTCGATCTGCAGGAGCAGGCCCGCATCGAGTATCGCCCGGTATTCCTCGCGCATGGCTTCGCCGTGCGCCGCGAAATACTCCTCCTGCGATCGGTAGTGCTCGTTCGCATCCACCGGGACCGGGCTCGACGAAGGCACGAATCCCTCCTCGGCGCCGGCGGCCGCCATGGCGTCCTTCAGGTTCTTGAGATCGCGCCGCAGGGGTTCGTGCCCGGTGTAGCGGATCGAGCCCACGCAGACGCGCGGCGCCATGCGTACTGCATGGGCAAACGGGTTGTGCTCGCGCACGCCCGCGTAATAGTCGGGAAACATCCCGGCGTCGCGGCCGTGCGGATCGACCGGCCCGGGCACTGGGACACCACCCTCGGGAATCCGCGCCTCGAACCCGCCGAGGCGTTCCGCCAGATAGGCCCTGAAGCTCGGCTTGCTGCACTCACCGTCGCTCACGACATCGATGCCGGCTTGCACCTGCCGGCGCACGATCTCGAACACCTGTTGCCTCAGTGCAGCTTCGTACGCCGGATGATCGAAGGACTGCCCTTCGGCTTGCGCGCGCAGGGCGTCGAGGATTTCCGGCGGCCTGGGCAGGCTCCCGGTATGGGTGGTGCGGATGCGATCGGTGCTGCGCTTCATTGCCACTGCCCGTATGATTCCCAAGGGGAGTATCCCCTCAATTACTATCACTATCGACTCAAGAATCCTATATTAGCGTCTGGCCGCCGGCCATCGAACAGGGAGCCCGCATGTCCGTCTCTATTCTTCGATCGAGGCTGATACTCCTGGCCTCCGCCGCCGTTCTCGCCGGCGCATCGCAGGCTCAGGGCTATCCCGATAAGCCCATGAGGCTCGTGGTCGGGTTCAGCGCGGGCGGCCCGACCGATCTGCCGGCCCGGTTCATCGCCGACAGACTGGGGACCGCCCTGGGACAGCGTGTGGTGGTCGAGAACCGGCCTGGCGCGGGCGGCCAGATCGCGACACAGGACGTGCTCGCGAAACCGCGCGACGGGTACAACCTGCTGCTTTGCACCCACTTCGAGTCGATCAACGCGGCGGTCTACAGGAGGATCGCTTACAAGCTCGGCGACGTTGCGCCGATCACGCAGATTTCGCGCTACTACTACGGCGTCGCGCTGACCGGCGAGCTCCTAGTGAAGGACTGGAACGGCTTCGTCTCCCATGCGAGGGCCAACCCCGGGAAGATCAATTACGGCACGGTCGGCCGCGGTTCGGCGCAGGAGGTGCTCGCCCTCGAGCTCGGCAAGCTCGGCGGGGTCCAGATGGTCGGAATACCCTACAAGGGCGGCGCCGAGATCATGACCGACTTGATCGGGGGCCGCGTGCACCTCTACGTTTCCCCGACGCTCTCAATCCTGCCGCAGTACAAGGCCGGCAAGCTGAAGATCATCGCGGTCACTAGCCCGGAGCGGCTTGCCGCTGTGCCTGAAATACCGACGCTCAGCGAGCAGGGCCTCCCGTTCGTGCGCTTCGGCTGGCTCGGTTTCTGCGCCGGCTCGGGAACCGGGCAGTCCATCATCGCCCTGCTCAACCGCCACATCGCGGCAATCGTGAATTCGCCCGAATACCGCGCTATGATCGAAAAGGCGGGTTCGATTCCGGTTTCCTCCACGCCCGAGGAGCTCGCGCGGATCCTGTCCGACACCTACGAGCAGACGGTCGCGATCAGCCGCGAATTCGGGCTGCAGGCGGACTGAGGCGCCGCTCCGCCCGATTACTCGGCGCTTGACCCGGCTCTTGCTGCAAGCGCACGATTTGCGGTAACACCCAGGGCAGCGACCCACTACCTACAGGAGGAGCAGATGGCACGCGAAGACTACCTGATCATGGACAGCGACTTGCACATGAACGAGCCGGACGATCTCTGGGCCCGCTACCTGGACGAGCCCTATCGGGCAAACCCACCGCGGTTCTTCGGCGGGCAGCAGCAGCAACTGAAGCAAAGTGCCGAGGACAAGGGAAGCGCCGACTCGATCAGGGGAATGGAGGTGCAAGGGCTGGCGATACCGGCGTTTGCCAAGTCGGCGGGCGCGGCCGCCTCCAGCCGTGAGCTGAGGCGGCGAAGCCGTGCGCGTCACCCGCATTTCAATGTCGCGCGGGCGCGGGGCTTCGATGCCGCCTCGACCTTGACGGCGATGGATATCGAGGGCATCGACATCGCCGTCATGTACGGCACGCGCGGGCGGCAGATCCTGTGCCACGACGATCTCGCACCCGACTACGCAGCGGCATTGGCCCGCGCCTACAACAACTGGGCCTGCGATTATTGCAAGGGCGATCCGCAGCGGCTGAAGTTCGCCGCGCAGATTGCGATGCACGACGTCGGGATGGCGGTCGAGGAGGCGCGCCGGAGCGTCAACGAACTGGGTGCTGTCGCGATTATCGGCACGCCCAACCCGGTCAACGGCCAGCATCTGCACGACGCGGCATGCGAGCCGTTATGGAACGAGCTCGAACGGCTCGACGTGCCGATCGGTTTCCATCCGACCGGCAACAGCTCGCTCAAGGACGATGCCGGGGCGCGCTACGTCGGCCACGCCAATTTCCACCCGATCGCCCACGCTATCCGCAACCCGGTCGAGTTGATGGGAGCGATCGCCAGCATGACCACCGGCGGTATCCTGGAGCGTCACCCGAAGCTGCGCTGCGCGTTCCTCGAAGGGACGGCCGGATGGCTCTACTGGTGGCTGTGGCGGCTCGACGACCAGTGGGAGAAGTTCGGGCCCGGCTGCGAGTATCAATTGACGATGCCGCCGAGCGAGTACTTCAAGCGCCAGTGCTACATTGCGCTCGATGTCGACGAAGAGCCGGCCGTCGACGTCGTCAACAAAATGGGCGCGGAATACTTCGTCGTGTCGAGCGACTATCCCCATGCCGATGGCGCGTTCCCCGAGGCGATACAGCAATTCCTCGGGCTGCCGCTCAATCACGAGCAGCGGCGCAAGATACTGTGGGACAACTGCGCGCGTCTTTATGGCATCGCCCGTCCGGCAGCCCCACTGACCCGCGATCAGAGCACGGTTTCCGCTGCCTGATAGACCCATGAGCGAAGCTTGCGTGGATTCCTGACGGCGGGATTCATGAAACGAGCAGTATCGCGGCGAAATGCAGCCGTCTTGATTGCGGCAGCATGGTTCGCCGGCTCGCCGCTGTGCGCGTCGGCGCAAGCTTGGAAGCCCGAACAGGCAGTCGAGATCGTCGTCGGCTGTGCGCCGGGCTGCGGCCCCGACAACATGGCCCGCGTGATGCAGCGCGTGTTCCAGGCGAATCGCTATCTTGATCAGGCAATTACGATTCAGAACAAGGCGGGCGGCGCTGGCGCGGTCGCGCGGAACTATCTGAATCAGTTCCAAGGCAACGGCCATTATCTTTATCACGCCGACGGTAGAGGAGCGCTTATCGCGCACGCAATGGGCAGGATGCCGTACACCGAGCTGACGCCGGTGGCGATTCTGTTCGGCGAATACATCGGCATCGCGGTGAAGGCGGATTCGCCGATCAAGTCGGGCCGCGATCTCATCGAACGTCTGAAGAAGGACCCGGCCGCGCACAGCTTCGGCCTTGCTGCCGGCGGCTTGGGCAGCACCAATCATCAGGGCGTGGCAGGCGCGTTGAAGAGCGCGGGTATCGATGTCCGCAAGACCCGCAACGTCGTGTTTACGTCGGGCGCGCTAGCAATTACTGCGATGCTCGGCGGGCACGTCGATGTCGTGCCGGTATCTCTGGGCCTGTGGGTAAGCCATATGCGAACCGGCGCGGTGCGGGTGATCGCCGTGTCCTCAGCGGAGCGCCTGCCGGGATTTTTTTCCGACATTCCGACGTGGCGGGAACAGGGCGCGAATTCGGTGGTGTCCAACTGGCGCGCCATGTACGGCCCCAGGGACATGATTCCGGCGCAGGTCGCCTACTGGGAGAACATCTTCCAGCGCCTGATCGATACGCCGGACTGGAAAGCCGAGATGGTCAAAGTGAATGGCATCACCAGATTCATGGGCGCCACGCTCATGAAAAAATACATGGAGGAAGAATATCCCGAAGTCAAGGCGCTTCTGATCGATCTGGAATTGGCGAAGAAGTAACCTTGATATTCACCTGATCCCTGAGCAAGGAGCGCTGCGATGAAAAACCTCCCGCTGATGGTCGGTGGAGCCGGAATTGCGCTGCTCGCCGGCGTAAGCCCCGCCCAGACCGGCGCAAACCCGCAATCCTATCCGGTGCGCCCGATCCGGATCATCGTGCCGAACACCGCGGGCAGCGCCACCGATATCGCGACGCGTCTGGTCGCCCAGCGCCTGGCCGAGAGCATGGGCCAGCAGACCGTAGTCGACAACCGCGCCGGCGCGAGCGGATTGATCGGCCACGAAATCGCGATGACCGCGCCGCCCGACGGTTACACGCTGCTGGTTTCCACTTCGACGAACCTCGCGGTAAACCCGCTCCTGAGCAAGCTGCCGTACGACGCGATCCGCGACTTCACGCCCATATCCCTCCTCGTAATCAGCCCGCAGCTGCTCTTCAGCCATGCCGGGCTGCCCGCGAAGACCGTCGATGAGCTGGTCGCCCTGGCGCGCGCGAAGCCCGGCCAATTGAACTGCGCTTCCCCGGGCTTCGGAACCACGAACCACCTCGGCTGCGAGCTGCTGAAGACGATGACCGGAGTCAATTTCATGCACGTGCCGTACAAGGGCACGGCGCCCGCCATCACCGATGTGGCCGCTGGCCAGGTGCAATTCATGTTCAACAGCATGCCTCCGATACTGCCCCTGGTGCGAACCGGCAAGCTGCGCGCCATCGCGCTGGGCGGCACGAAGCGCTCACCCGCGGCACCGGAGATTCCGCTCGTCGCAGAGACTCTGCCAGGATTCCAGACCATCACGTGGTATGCCCTGATCGCGCCCCGCGGCCTCCCGCCTGCCATCGTCAGCCGGCTGAACGCGGAGATCGCGAAGATGTTCGCCGACGCCTCGTTCGCGCAGCGGATCATCGAGATGGGACAGGAACCGCAGCACACGACCCCGGCGGAGCTTCATGCGCACATGCGCAGCGAGTCCGAGCGCTGGTCGAAGGTCATCAAGGCCGCCGGTCTCAAGCTCGAGCGCTGACCGATGCCCGTTACGCGCAGTCTCGGGACGGCCTCAGCGCCTGGGCAATCCCCGCGGCCGGTGCCCCGCGGCTATCCGGCGTTGGGCTGGCATAACGTGCTGGTTTGCGTACGCGGGGCGTTCAAAAAACCGCTATGATCACGATCGAAACCCAACCGCGGGAACGTCCCATGCCCCTCGTCGCCGAGAAGCCCTCTACCGGCACCATTCGTGCCAATTTCAACTATATCGTCGACACCGGAATACCCCCGGTGCGCTACATCGATTGGCCGGAGATGGAGCACAAGGCGGTCCCGCCGCAATACCGGCAGTACGAGATGACCGTGCGCGACGGCAGGCCGCTGCGCGACACGTTCAGATTCGACACCCACGGATTCGTCTTCGTCGACCACAGAACGCAAGTCAAAGACTTCACCGATGAAGCGGAGCGCGCCCGGGTCTACGACCTGGAAGTACAGGCGCTGATCAAGAAGCATTCCGGCGCCTCCGCGGTCGTGGTGTTCGACCATACCATCCGCATCAGCGACGAAGAGGGACAGAAGGCTGTGGGCGCGCGCCCGACGGTGAAGGGCGTGCACAACGACTATACCGAGACGTCCGCGCCGCGCCGCCTGCGCGAAATCGTCGGCGATGCGGAGGCCGAGCGCCGCTTCAAGAAGCGCTGGGCCATCGTCCAGGTGTGGCGGCCGATCCGCGGCACGGTGCTGATCGACCCGCTCGGCATCTGCGATGGCCGTAGCATCCCGCAAAAGGGATTCATACTGGTCGAGCGGCGCTACAAGGACCGCACCGGCGAGGTCTACCACATCGCCCACAATCCGGCGCACGAGTGGTTCTACTTCCCGCAGATGCAGCGCAACGAAGCCCTGGTGTTCAAGGTATTCGATTCCGATGCCAGCCAGCCCGCGCGCTTTACCGCGCACAGCGCGTTTGACGATCCCGGAACGCCGGCGGGAGCGCCGCCGCGCGAAAGCATCGAAACCAGGACTTTCGCGTTCTTCGACTGAATAGGTCCACCGTCGTTCCGGCTACGTAAGGGCGACACCGGGCTTGTTCCAACTTGACACTCGCGTCTCGCGGCGCTTGAAGCAAGCGGGGGTTTGCACAGCGTTGGACCGCGCAATAACATCCGCAACACGACCCCACAATCAACCGGAGCGCGGAGGAAAGCATGCCCGACCTGCCAAAGTGGGAATTGAGCCATATCGGCATCTTCGTGACCGACGTGGACCGGATGCGTGAGTTCTACACGCGGCTTCTCGGCTTCAAGGTCATGGATCAGGGCGAGCTGCGGCAAGGCCCGCGCCTGACGTTCCTGAGCAAGGATCCGAAGGACCACCACCAAATCGTGCTGGTCTCAGGGCGCGAGAAGGGAACGCGGTCAACCATCAACCAGATCACCTTCCGCGTCGCCTCGATCAAGGAGGTGAGGGCGATGCACGAGCTGCTGGTCGCCAAGAACGTGGACGGTATCGATCCTGTGGACCACGGTAACGCATGGTCGGTCTATTTCCTCGATCCCGAGGGCAACCGGCTCGAGTTCTTCTGCGACACGCCGTGGTACGTCGCGCAGCCGCGGCGCACCCGTCTCGACTTCACCCTCTCCGACGCGGAGATCGAGGAAGCCACGCGCAGGAGCATCGCGGACGATCCGACCACCGTTCCGTTCGGGGAATGGCGCGACCGGAAGAGCAGGGAGTTCGGACTTTCGAGCTGACGGGCACCACCGTCACTCTTTTTCAGGAGGCCACAATGTTCACGAGACGCAAGTTCCTCGGCACGACTCTAGGCGCTGGCGTAGCGCTGGCAACCGCCGGATGTGCGGGCACGCAGCCCGGAGGTAAGCGCATGATTGTCGATGCGCAGGTGCATTTGTGGAAGGCAAATGGCCCGGACTATCCCTGGAACCCGGGCGCCAAGCCGCAGCTGCCCGAGCCGATGACCTACGAGCGCGTGCTGCCGCTCATGGACGAGGCCGGAGTGGACCGCGTCGTGATCGTGCCGCCGGGCTTGAACGACGTGAACACCTACGCACTCGAAGCCGCCCGCCGTTATCCCGACCGCTTCGCGGTCATGGGTCGCATCCCGCTCGAGGACCTGAAATCGGCCGCGCTGCTGCCGGGTTGGAAGAAGCAGCCGGGCATGCTCGGCGTGCGCGTGACGTTCAATTCCCCCACGATGCTCAAATGGCTTTCCGACGGCACTGCGGACTGGTTCTGGCCGGCGGCGGAGAAGAACGGGCTTCCCGTCATGTTCCTGGCGTTCGGCAACGTGCACCTGTTCGGGCCGATCGCGCAGCGTCACCCGGGGCTCCCGCTCATCATCGATCACCTGGGCGTGAATGCTGCGATCGCGAAGGAGGGAAAGATGGCGGAGAAGATCGGGGACGCCGTGGCGCTCGCCAAATACCCCAACGTCAGCATCAAGATGTCGAACCTGGCCAACTCGTCGCTGGAGCCCTATCCGTTCCGCGACCTGAACGACCCTCTGAAGCGCGTGTTCGATGCATTCGGGCCGCAGCGCTGCCACTGGGGCACTGACCTGACGAACAACATGGCGCGGGCGACCTATAGCCAGCGCATCGCCCATTTCACGCAGGACCTGACGTTCCTGTCCGAGAGCGACAAGGACTGGGTGATGGGCCGTTCCATCCTGCAGCGGCTGAAGTGGGCGTGAGGCGCGCCGCGCGCTTCGTACCGTGACGAGTGATCATGTTTTCTGGCCCGACGACATAGGGGACAGACTGGGGCCGACCACAGCGAACTCAACTACACCCCCCACTCACTTCCATTTAAAGCAGCATGCGCTTTCAGGCAGCGATCAAGCAAACGAGGCGCTTCCGATCCGCAGCGTTTGGAGGCCGCAGGCCTGCCTAAGCTCTCGCTGCCGACAACGGCGTCTTCAACCCAAGCTCGCTGGCCACCGCTCGCTCGATGACGGTACCCTTGAAGAAGTCGGGGTTGTTGCCGGTGTGCAGACGGGCGGCGTTGGTGAAGGTGAACTCCCGGAAGTCCTGCTCCGTCACGAAGCCCTTCTCCACCATCTCGAACGCTTCAGGAATCACCTCCCTGAAATCGGGCACGTCGAAATGCGTGAAGTCGGAGCTGAAGACCGGGCGCAGCCGAACGCCCATACGGGGGTCGAAGGCCCACATAGTTGCCTGATCGTCGGCCTCGCAGCCGAAGTAGAAGTTGCCGGAGAAGACCGCCCGGACATCCTCTTTCGAGTTGATTCCTGCCGCTTCAAAATCGTCCGAGACGTGGTCGGGCCGCGCGAGCTCTTCGAGGCTGCACTCCGGGCGGAATGCGTCCAGGCTCCCCATGATCGCATCGGCGTTGGCTTTCAGTCGCTGATCGCCGTAGCGGCCGATCAGCTCGCGCAGCTCGGCGACGCTGGTTGCGCCCGGGTGCTGCAGCCCTGCACGGCGGCGCTTCTCCCAGTGTTCGATCAGGTCGGCGCACATCTGACAGGCCCAGCTCACTCCGCCTTCCATGAACCCGAAATTGAGGCTGGGGTAGCGTCGCACCACACCACCCAGGAAAACGCCGCGCGCGAAGGCATGGTTCGATTCGGCGAAGTGGCCGACGTGGTTGTAGGTGAAGTTGCTGATGGAGGCGCGATCCGACCAGCGCGGGCTGCCCGAGTGCTGGGTCACGGCCACGCCAAGGTCGACACAGCGCTGCCAGAACGGGTCGTAGTCATACGGGCTGTCGAGGGCGATGGTATCGCAGTACCAGGCGGCCTTCTGCGGATCGATTCCCTCCGCCGCGCTCGGGATCGGTCGCTCCTGGTTTCCCCGCAGCATGATCGCTTTGAAACCCAGCTCCCCAACCGCGTATTCCAGCTCCTCGATAGCCTCTTCCGGCGTATGCGCGGGCATGATCGCTACCGGCGCAAACCTTTCGGCAAACGGCGCAAACATGTCGGCCGTCATCATGTTGTAGGCGCGGGCCGCCGCCCGATGCAGGTCGTCCTGGGCTATGGCGTTGATGGTGAGCCCGAAGCTCGGATAGATCAGCGCGAAGTCGATGCCCAATTCCGGCAGGCGCTCGTTCAGAAGAGCCGGCAGCAGCGCCGTCGCCTTGTCGAGGGTATTGCTGGTGACACCCCACCAGATGGCGCGGCGCAGGCGATGGTGCTGGCGTTCCGGCCAGGTGGCGCGGTACCACGCGTCTCTTCCCCGCCAGAGCGCTCGCATCTGATCGACGGATCCAGGCCCGCCTACTTCGCGGAGGTACTCGAGGAAGATCGGAATCGGCTCCATCCAGTGACCATCGCCGTCGATCACCGGGTGCTTCAGCCCGTCGCGGATCTCTGCCGCTCGATGCTCCATGCTAATCGCTCCTCTCGCTAATCTACTCTCACGAGTCACGAATCACGAGTCCCGAGTCACGAACTCATCGCACCTTGAACACCAGCTTTCCGCGCAGGTGGCGCCCCTCGCTTACCTTGTGGGCCGCGGCAGCTTCCGATAGCGGATAGACCTTGATCTCCGGCACGCGGACGGCGCCCCTGGTGACCAGCGCGACGATCCGCTCGAGATGCGCGCGGTCGCGCCCGACTTTCGGGCGCAGCGAAACGACGTCGGCACGCGGCGAGGTCGGCGCCGTATTCCCGGAGGCGATGAATGCGGCGCGCCCGCCCGGCCGTAGAACGGCGAACGAGCGCTTCGCCACGTCGCCGCCGACGGTGTCGAACACCGCGTCGCAACCGGACACCACCTTTGTGAAGTCCTGCGAGTTGTAGTCGATGATCTGGTCGGCGCCGAGCTTGCGCAGGTAGCCGTGATTCGCCGCGCTCGCGGTCGTGATCACGCGGGCCCCGATGTGCTTGGCGGCCTGTATCGCGAAGCTGGCGACGCCGCCCGCCCCGCCCTGGATGAGTATCGTTTCACCGGCCTTCAGTTGCAGCGTGTCCTCGATCGAGACGAGAGCGGTGAGGCCGATCAACGCCAGCGAGGCGCATTCAACGTGCGAAAGGCTCTCCGGCTTTCTCGCCACGATGGCGGACGGGATGGCCTTCTTCTCCGCGTAAGCGGCTTCACTGCTCACTTCGCAGACGCCAAAAACCGGGTCGCCGACCGCGACGTCGTTGACTCCGGCACCGAGCGCGCTGACCACGCCGGAAAAATCCCGCCCCGGTACTGTACGGGAAGGTGGTGATCGGGGCATAGTGGCCCGCGCGCACCTTCCAGTCGGCTCCGTTCACGCTGGCGGCATGAACATCGACGAGCACCTGGCCGGCCCCGGCCACCGGATCTGGGACGTCGCCATATTGCATCACCTCCGGCCCGCCATTTTTCATGAAATAAGCAGCTTTCATCTTCTCTCCTAAATATCGATGAGGCGGAGACTGGTGACTCGTGACTGGTGACTCGCAGCGCTTAACGACGCCTTCATCTTTCATCTCTCAGGGCGGCAATGCTAGCACGTGTGGTGCGGCGGGCGGCGTGCCGCAGATACACGGATCCACTGACGAGTCACGAGTCACCAGTCACGAATCACTCCATCGGCATGCCGGCGGCTCTGGCGACCTTCGTCCATTTCGCGATCTCGACGGGGATGACCTTGCGCATCTCATCGGGCGTCTTGACGTCTATTTCCGCGCCCATGGCCGTGAGACGTTTCTCCGTCTCGGGCGCTCGCATGTAGCTTGCGATCAGGGTGTGTAACCGTTTGACGATCGCGGGCGGAGTGCCGGCCGCGGTCGCGATCGAGTATGTGTTCGCCGCATCGTAGCCGGAGATTCCCAATTCATCGAGCGTCGGCAGCTCGGGCAGCAGGGCGGTGCGCTTCAGCGCGCCCGTCGCCAGAGCCTTGAGCCTGCCCGAACGCAGATGCGGCAGCGACGGAACGATCGGAACGATGGTCGCGTGCAACTGGCCTCCGATCACGTCCATCATGGCCGGAAAGGCGCCCTTGTACAGCACGATGTTGAAATCCTGGCCCGACAGGTTGCGAAAAAGCGCGGTGGCGAAGTGCTGGAATCCGCCCGAGCTGCCCAGGGTGATCTGGCCCGGCTTGCTCTTCGCGGCCGCGAGCATTTCCTTGACCGAACTCACCGGCAGCGATGGTCCGACGCAGAGCAGGGTCGCGCTCGTCCCGAGCTTGGCGACGAACACCAGGGCCGTGACCGGATCGTAGGGCAGCTTGCGCACGGCGGGATTCATCACGTAGGCCGCCGACAGCACGATCAGGGTATAGCCGTCGGGAGCCGCCCTGACGGCGATCTCGGTGCCGATGATCCCTTCCGCGCCCGTGCGGTTGTCCACGATCACGGTCTTTCCCAGGACCTCGGTCAGATGCGTCCCGATCATGCGTGCGAGGATGTCGTTGGTGCCGCCGGGCGAGAACGGAACGATCATGCGTATCGGGCTTGGTCGGATAGTTCGCGTCTGTCGGGGCAGCCGCACCTTGCACCATGGGGGCGGCGCATGCAGTCGCCATCGCGAGCACTAACCCGGCGGCAGACACGAATGTCATTTGCTCCTCCCAGGATAAAACCGTGATCCGGTCGGTCGTGAACGGGATCAGCCGTCACTTAATTGAATCTATTCCAACCGTCACAGCGCAGCAAGCTCTGGTATCTTGTTCCTCGATGCTGGTTGACGTTCCCGACCCGGCCTACACCAGCTCAGAGCGGGCGCGCGCCAACTTTCGGCTGGCGGCCAGGATCGCGCTGGGCTTCGTCGCCTTGATCTGGCTCATCCAGTTGCTGAACTGGGCGCTCGATCTGGACCTGGGGCGGTTCGGCGTCCGTCCGCGCGAGTTTGCCGGGCTGCCCGGCATTCTGCTCGCGCCTCTGCTGCACGGCGGCTTCGCCCACCTGTTAACCAACACCCTGCCCCTGCTGGTGCTGGGGACGGGGATGCTGTACCTCTATCCGAACTCGGCCCTCAAGGTAATCCCGGCGGTCTACCTGGGACCCGGCATCGCGGTGTGGCTGTTCGCCAGAGCGTCCTCCGTGCATGTCGGCGCGAGCGGACTGATCTACGGCCTCTTCACCTATATTTTCGTGGCCGGCGTGATCCGGCGGGACCGGCGCGCCATCGCCGCGTCCCTTCTGGTTGCCTTTCTATACGGCTCCATGGTCTGGGGGGTACTGCCGATCGAGCCCGGCGTTTCCTGGGAAACCCATCTCGCGGCCGCGATGATAGGCCTTGCGCTGGCGATCGCGCTGCGGCATCTGGACATCCCGCCGCGCAAACGCTACGACTGGGAAGACGCAGCGGAGGAAACGCGCGAACCGGGCGGTGACGAGTGACGAAAACCACTCACCACTCACGACTCACCATTCACGCCTTCAATGGCCGTTGTGCGCGTGGTAGTACGTGTTGCGGGCCACCCGGCCGGGCAGCGCGCCCGTGTGCTCGCCGTTCTCCAGCAGGACTTCGCCGTTGACGATCGTGGCCATGACGCCGGCCGCCGCCTCCTTCACACGCCAGCCGCCGGCCGGGAAGTCGTGAACGATACTTTCCGGGAGCGGACGCACGGTGTCGGGATCGAAGATCACGACGTCCGCCGCCATGCCGGGCCGCAGCAGGCCCCGGTCGAAGAGACCCAGCGCGGAGGCGGAGTCGAATGTGAGCCGCCGTACCGCGTGCTCGAGCGTCATGATCTGCTTCTCGCGCACCCACTCGGAGAGGAGCCGCGTGCAGTAGCCGTAGCCGCCGTGGAACTGCACGTGCGCACCGCCATCCGACAGCCCGACGATCGCGTTCGGATGCGTCAGGATCTTTGTCATCGCCTCCGTGTCGACGTTGATCTCTGCCAGCATGAAGGCTGTTTCCAGCTTTTCTTCGACGACGAGATCGAGGAAGGCGTCGATGATCCCCTTGCCCTGCTCCTTGGCGAGCTGGCCGATCGTCTTGCCTTTGAGTCCCTTGTTCTTCTCCAGGGCCGGCTCCTCGACCCACATGCAATCCCACCACTTCATGGAATAGCCGGCAGCGGGAAGCTTGGTGCCCTTGTGCTCGACCACCTCCTCGTGCAGCTTGCGACGCACGGCGGGATCGCTGTAAGCCCGCAGCTTCTCTTCGTCGGAAGCGAGCAGGATCGGATGCCACGTCGGCGTGCCGCGGAACACCTGACAGTTGTGCATGGTGAAGTTCTGCGTGGTCCGATTCGGGCTGCACAGCGGGAAAGCCCGGATGCCGGCCCGCGACGTTTCATCGAGGCGCGCCATGTGCTTCTTCCACTGCTCCGGATCGCGTAGGGTCTGGCCGAGGTTGTTGTAGATGACGGTGCGGCCCGTGGCTTCGGAGAGCCGGGCCATCAGGCCGTCCTTCAACTCCGGGGCACGGCCGCCACCGCACTGGATAATGCCGGTGCCGAGCTCACGCAACACGTCGGCGAGCGCAAAGATCTCTTCTTCGCTGGCCCACAGCGCCGGAATGTGCACCCCTTGCGGGTCGTAATGGCCTTTGTTGCGCGAGACCGAAAACCCGAGCGCTCCGGCCTTCATGCCGTCGCGCACGACGTCCTGCATCGCCTTGATTTCGTCGCCCGTGGCGGTGCGCTTCTGGCTCTCGTCGCCCATCACGTAATAGCGCACTGTCGAATGGCCGATGAAATTGCCGACATTGACGCCAAGACGCCCCTCGAGCCGGTTCATGTATTGCGCGATTGACTCCCACTCGACGTCGACCGTTTCGAGCACATCCATCGGAATCGCCTCGACATACGAGAGAAACTCGGCGACCCGCTTCGCGCTGCCGGGACGGATCGGGGCAAGCCCCAGCGAGCAATTTCCGAAAACGACTGTGGTCGCGCCGTGCTGGGGCGAGAACGAGCACAGCGGGTCCCAGGTGACTTGCGCGTCGAAGTGGCAATGGTTGTCGACGAAGCCCGGAGAGACCACGCGTTCCTCGGCGTCGATCGTGCGTCTGGCCGGGCCGCTCAACTTGCCGAGCTCGGCGATCTTGCCATTCTGGACCCCGACATCGCCGCGGAAAGACGGCATTCCCGAACCGTCGATAATGCGGCCGTTCTTGATCAGCAGGTCATACGCCATGGTTATCCCTTCCTATTATTACGAAACCGGATGATCACGCTTCCACGGCAAAAGTGTAGCCCTGATGGAGCGTCTTAGATAGCGTCCTCCCATTACCAGTCATCATTCACCGGGTCACGGGTCACCGCTTCTAAAAGGAAATTCGCCCAATAATCAGGGCAGTTGCTACGATCGGGGACGACCACAATTTCCGCGCGGAACAGTTACACTGATCCTGTTTATCCTGCGAGGAAACGCGGACGCGCATATCGCGACCGCCACAGCGGGATACCAATGGGTTGGTCATGACTGACACCTTCAAGGCCGCCGCGAACAAGATGGCGCGGGACGAAAGAAAAAAAGTGCACCTGCGCGCGATAATGGACCGCTACACGGCACAGTTCCGTGCGGTCGGGAACCGGGATGCGCCGTCGGTCGCGCGGGAAGTGCACATCGCGATCGACAATGTGCTGGAACGGGACCGGAGGAAAAGCGCGGAGAGCGCCGACATCAAGTGCCGCAAGGGGTGCGATCATTGCTGCCGAGGGCCGGTCGAAGTGTGGCCGCACGAGGCTGCGCTGCTGGTCGAGATCGCGCGCGAGGCTGGCATGGAAATCGACCAGGCGCGTCTCGAACGCCAGAGCCACTACACCATGAACACCTGGCGGCAACAGCCGGCGGCCGATACGACCTGCGTGTTCCTTGGCGACGATGGCGCGTGCAAGGTCTATGAATTCCGGCCCAACACCTGCCGCAAGCTGCTCGTCGTGACCGACCCTGCGCTATGCGATGCGGAGAAGCATCCGCCGGACAGCGTCGGTCGCTGGTTCAGTTGGGAAGCCGAGATACTGGAGTCGGCCGCATTGGAAGTCTTCGGCGCTGCCTTGATGCCGCGATCGTTGTTGGCCGCATTGAAAAAGGAGAGATAGAAGAAGCTTTACCGCTAAGGTCCCTCATCCTTCATCCTTCATTCCTCATTTGGGACGCAGACCGGCGAGCCTCACCACCTTGGACAGGATCTCGATCTGGGCGCGCAAGATCCGGTCGTGTTCCTCCGGGGTGGTGGGTGCCAGCTGAAAGCCCACTGCCTCGAGCCGTTCCTTGACATCGGGAAGGGCGAGGACGCGCCCGATCTCCTTGCTGATCTTCTGGCGGACGGCAAGCGGCGTTCCCGCCGGCGCGAGCAGAGAGTGCGATCCCTCCCGCTCCCAGCCCGGCAGCGCCTCCGCCATCGCCGGCACGTCCGGCAGCACCGGCGAGCGCTGCGGCGTCGTCACGGCCAACGGCAGCAGTTTCCCGTCCTTGATGAGCCCCATCGCCGTCGCCAGGCCGACGACGGCGTAGTGGACGCGTTCGGCCGCGACTTCGATTATCGCGTCCGACGCGCCCTTGTATCCCACGTGCACCACCTTCAAGCCGGCGGCGAACCTGAACAGTTCGCCGAGCATGTGGGTGTTGCTGCCGGCGCCGGCGGAGGCGAAGAAGATCTTGCCGGGCCTCGCCTGCGCATATGCGATGAATTCCTTGACCGACTTCGGGCCGAGCGTGGGCGGCACCAGCAGCGCCTGCGTGCTGTGCCCGATCTGGGTCACGCCGACAAAGTCCCGGAGGGGCTCGTAAGTAAGGTTGGAATGCAGCGCCGCGCTGATGACAAACGCGGCGGAGGTGAGCAACAGCGTGTAGCCGTCGCCGGTCGCCTTGGCGACGAGGTTGGCGCCGATGTTGCCACCCGCTCCAGTGCGGTTCTCGATCACCACCGACTGCCCCCAGTGGTCGCTCACCTTGGCCGCTATCATGCGCGCAAGCACGTCGGAGGTCCCGCCGGCCGAGAATGGCACGATGAAGCGGATCGGTCTGTCCGGATAACTCTGCGGCGCCTGCGCCGGGGCCGGCAACGGGGTGCCCGCGATGCCCGCCGCGGCGATCGCCGCGAATGCGGCTCTCCGCAACGCAAGCAGCCGAGTCAGTAAAGAAACAGCAGGGAAGGTGTTGCGGCGCGCAGGGTCTCCACTGGGTGCAGCCAGTCCCCGCAGCGACACAGGACCGTTGACGTCTGTCATGAGACCTCCTCGGGTACCCACATACCCATCCCATGCAACTCGCGAAGCTCAGTATGTGCCGACGGGCGAGACTGTCAAGCGCCGCCGGAAAACCTGGAAAAAGCGGGACGTGAACTGTTTCAGCAGGAATCGTAGAAGTCGCGGCGGGCAAGCAGAAGCGCCGTCGCCACCGTCGAGCGGCGCTTGCCTCGGACGTCGCACGGGGGCAATCATCATGCTAACGTTGTTCAAATCGCTGCGCGCGTGAGGCCGCGCACTGAACAACGCAAGGCGCGGCTCGGGCGCCACGCGCCTGATACGATCGATTGTGGCCACGTTTTCATCAGCTATACGCACCGGAGCACCGATGCACGCGTCGCGCAGCGCCTGGCCGACAGTCTCGGGCGCCTCGGCTACGACGTATTCATCGACCACAGCATCCCGCGGGATATCGAGTTTAACGACTACATCGGCGGCAAGCTGAAGGCGTGCGATGTTTTCGTGATCTTGGTGACCCGTGCGGCGCACGAGAGCAGATGGGTGAGGGCGGAGCTGCGGCCGCCCAGGCACTTCGCGTCGCGACGGCAAGCCCCGCATCATTCCGCTGGTGCTCGAGCAGTTCTCTGCCGATTGGAGATTGGAGTGGAGCTCGATTCTCGAGCCGTTGAACCACGTGTTGTGCCTGGATGTGGATTTGCAGTGGGACGCCGCACTGGCGAAGCTCCTGCCGGGCTCGGCGCGGCGCCCGCGGCACCGGCTGAAGCCGCCGTGCGCGCGGTCGACCGCGCATTGCTCGGCCTGGCGGTGGCTCCATTTTCATTCGCAGAATGAACCTCATCAGCGACACACTCGAGCGCGCTCGCGAAAGCACGGCGCCGGTGCTCATCTCCGGTTTGCCCGGCATCGGCAAGACCACGCTGCTCGCGCACGCCGCGGCGAATCTGGGCGCCGACTTCGATCACGTTCTGCCGCTGCAACTCGACGGCGCCGCGGCAGCGGAGCCGCCTGGACGCTCGAAGCGCTGAACGACTTCCTCGGCAATCTGGGCCGGGCGCTCGAGCCGGGCCGCCTCGCCGCGAAACCCGAGGCGCAGGCGCTCGTCGAGCTGGTCTCACGCATGGCCGGGCATCCCGTGCTGGTGCTGCTGGACGGGGCCGATCGTGCGCACCCCGAATGGATCGATACCCTGGTAAGCACCTTCGGGGCATCACCGCGGACGCGCATCGTGGCTACGGCACGCGGCCGGCTGGGGCAGCGGAGCCGATCACAGGTAGTGCTCGTGCAGCCCCTCACTGCGGCAGAGGCGCGGGCGCTCACAGCCGCTTTGTCAGCCGCTTTCGACATCGCGGTGGCGCCTAACGAGCTCATCGGGCGCCTTCCGGAAGCCGTCTGAGAGTCACCCGCAAGCGCTCGCGCGCACTGTCCGCGATGGCAGGCGGCCTCGCGAGCGCGTGCCGCGGAGCTAGGACGATGGGATCTCGCGGCCCGCGTAACGGACGAGCCGCTGCTGGAGATCCTGAACGAGCGCGGTTTCTGGAAAGAATACGCGCTGCTGCTGCGGCTCGGGCGCGAGGCCGCGGCGCACGACGGAAACGGGCGTGCTCGAGTGCGCCTCGGCTGCCGCCTCGCGCGCAAGCGGCTGCAGATGGGCGATCTCGCCGAGGCGACACTGCGTTGGTAGAAGTCGAGTCTCTAGTGCGACACGATGAAGACACCTCGAGCGCGCAGAGGCGCTGAGCCATCGGGCGCTCCTGCTCGAAATCGATGGCGATACGCACGGCGCGCTCGCTGCGCTGGAACAGAGCACGGAGCTGCGGCGCCGTCACGGCGACGAGAGCGGCATCGGCGTGACGCGCAAGCTCGCCGGCAACATCACCTGCGTCGCAAGGACTATGAGAGCGCGTGAGCGCCTATGGCGATGCGCTCGCACCTCGACGACGGTCCGAGCAAAGAGCGCGTCGAGATCGAGACCGGTCTCGCGATGTGCGCGTGCGCCAGGGACGGCTCGATGACGCGATCGGTACGTGCGCAATGCAGCGGCGCAATGCGATGCCCTGCGCTACGACGCGGGGCGGCCCCGCACCTCCTGGCAGGGGCGCTGATAGCGGAGCGGCGAGGCGACCTCGACAGGCGCTCGAGCTCGCGACCGAGCGTGGGATGGCGCCAAGGCTTCGACGGCAGTGGCCGCGCCGGCGCACTAGTCGCCTCTCGCGTGAGAGTTACTGACCACCCGCCGCGCCTCCGGACCGGCTCGCATTGACGGACGACGAATACAAGCAGCTTCTCATGGACTTCAGAAGCGCCGAGAGGCCGAAGTGCGGAGGCCGGCGGACGATGATACGACGAGTGGAAAGACGGTCTCGATGACAGGCGACTGGGAGCGCCTGACAGGGTACGGATGGAAGTCGGTGGTGGCGCGCCGCGACGTGCGCAACTTCTGCCTGGCGAGCGGACGCGATGTCCGCGCAGCTGGACGAGCTCTGCGCGGACATCGATGGGGACGTGAAGAATGGATATCGGGGACGATGAAGTGACTCACTCGCCGCCAAGCTCGCAGCGCTCCTCGAGCATGCCCGCCGGTCATGCCCGTACTGGACGAGCCGCATACCCGAGAACGCATCATCGCACCCGAGAAGGCGCTGGCGGCGCTCACGCCGCTCACGCGGCAGGACCTTCAGGCGCACACAACGAGATGCTCGCGGCCGGCGTGGACCGGCGCGGATGGCGCAGCGCGAAGACCACCGGGACTACCGGCGCGCCGATCGAATTCGTGCTCGACGAAGCGCGCAGGCTGCGCAGTCGGCCGCGCTCGGACGCTATCTCGACGCGCGGCTCGGCGCGGCCGGCGTGGCGCGCGCTGATTTCATCGTGCTGCGCTCCACTCGGGCGCGGCCTCGCGGCGCTGCCGTCGCCTTTCGCGAGCGCGGGCGCATCGTCGAAGTGGAACCTTCTCAATGCGTGGCAGCTGCCGGACAGCCGCTTTGCGGATGTGCTCGCGCAACTGATGGCTGTGTAGTCTCGACGCTCCGTCAGTAGCAGAGCTCGTGTGCGCGCGCCTCGAGTGAGACGAGCGTCAGCTCCTAGGCCGCTCGCGTGTTCCTGCGGGCGAGGAGCTCACGCAAGAGGGCAAGCGCGACTTATCGAGCGCGTGCTGCGCGCACCGGTGCTTGGGGGCTACTCGCTCACGAAGCCGGCTTCGTGCAGGCGCGTGCGCGCAGGGCGGCTATCACGTCGATGAGAGCGCGCAGTGTCGAGATAGACAGCGGCGAGATCCTGGTGACGCGCTCGAGAACACGGTATGCCTCTTTTTCCGCTACAGAACGGGCGACAGGGGTGCATGGATCGACGAGCCGTGCGGCTGCGGACTGGCCGGGCGCCGCCTGCGTTGACTGCGGGACGCCGGCCGTCGCGCGTGCTACGCGACGGGCGCGCAGTGAACGTCGTGCGTTTTGCGAAAGTGCTTGCCGAGCTCCCGTGACGCGCGTAGCGCTGCAAGCAGAGCGGCGCCGGGGCGATCACGTAGACTACGAAGCGCTCGCGCCGCTCCGCAGAACGCATGCGGCTCGTAGCAAGCGTGCTGCGCGCCGAGCTCGGTCCCGAAACCGAGGTTCGTTCCAGCGTATCGCTGACGCGATCGCGCCGCTGAGCCTTCCAGCAATCGAGCGAACTCGGGGGCAGAACCCGCGGGGCCCGAGCAGAAGCAGTAGCGCGCTGGCTCGCGGGCCGCACTGCCGGCACACCCGGTCTTCTCGCAGCGACGCTCACGCGGCTCGGCGCTCGAGCGGGGGACCGCCACGTGTCTCTCCGACATAGATCTCGTGCTTCTGGTGCAGAACCCAAGCGAACCGCGCTGGGCAGCGCTTGCGCGCGAGCTTCGAGCGCGACTGAGAACGCTATCAACAACAGTCGAGCTGCCGATGATCTGCATGTACGCGCTCCGCTGCTGGTATGCCGGCTGCTAACCGAACGCGTGCCGTCACTGGCGACGTCGAGAGCCTGCTCGAGCAGCCGTCACAAAGTGAACTCGCCCGAGAAGCGCGCTACTGGGCGCAAGGTGCGGCGGCGCACCTCTTCCATCGACTGACGGGCGCACCGGCGGCGCCCGAAGACCTGCTCGCGGTCGCAGCAGTGGCCGGGAAGCATGCGCTGACGGCACTGCGCTACCGCAGCCTCGCGCGAGGTGAGCGGCAGACTGCGGCGAGCGCCGTGCTCGCAGCGGCGCGCAACGATCTCGGTGTTCGTGCAGATTCTGCCTACTATTTGTGAGATGCTCGAAGTAGCTCGCAGCCAGCGCCCGCCGCAAGTGGCAGGACAAGGTCACGAAGAGTGTTGGCTCGCCACAGCGCTAGAGTGTGTGCGGCTAGTGCAATGGAATATTGAGTAAGATTAAATTTGATGTAAAGTAGAAAGAAGAAGAGTTAAGAAAAGAAGAAAAATAGAGTATGATCTGGAGACCCCATTTACTATTCTGCGATCATTGACCGCGGAGGCCGGCGTCCTTGATCAGTTTTCCCATCCTGGTCATTTCGGATTCCATCGCGGTCGCAAGCTCGCGCGGGGAACTGGCCACGACCTCCACTCCAGCGTTGAATAACCGCTCTGTAGTCACTGCGGACCTGAGGTACTGCGCGAGTTCCGTGTGCAGTCGCTTGATAATAGCCGCCGGCGTCTTTGCGGGAGCGAACAGCGCATAAATGACGACCGATTCATAACCGGGCAGACCCGATTCCGCCACCGCAGGCAAACCGGGAGCCAGCGGGGATGGCTTCAGGCTGGTGACCCCCAACGCCCGCAAGCGGCCCGACCTGACGTGCGGCAACCCCGCGGCCGTGGTAGGAAACATCATGTGCACCTGGCCGCTCAGCAGATCGTTGACCGCCGGCCCGCTGCCCTTGTATGGAATGCGCACCAGATCGACGCCGGCCATGGACTTGAACAATTCCGCCGCGAGATGATTGGAAGCGCCTGTCGCCCCGGTAGCATAGTTGAGCTGCCCGGGCTTCGATCGGGCCAAAGCGATCAGTTCTCTGACGGAATTTGCCGCGACCGAGGGATGCACGACAAGCAGATTGAGCGACCTTGATGTGACTGAGATCGGTGAAAAATCCTTTACCGGGTCGTACGGCACGTTGTCCTGCAGGAACGGCGTAAGCCACAAGACGCTGCCGACGGCAAGCAGGGTATAACCATCGGCCGGCGCTTTGGCTACCAGTTCGCCTATGATCCCGGCAGGCCGGTTGTCCACCACCAGTTGCTGGCCCAGACTGCCTGTAAGCCCCTGCGCGATCACGCGCGCCATGAAATCGTTGCCCGCTCCGGCGGGAGCGGTGATGATGCGAATGGGTTTGGTCGGATAGACTTGGCCCGACGCCGCACCCGCGCCCAAAACCATCATGCCGACGGGTACCAGCCATGCGACAAAACGCGGCTTCGGCATATCGCCTCCTGTCAGAAACCACATTTAGAGAACTTCCCCGCGGTGTGACGTTCGCGCTTGCTGGAAATCTTGCATTGATATCTCCCGCGGCGCGGCGATTCACTTCTCCGTGACGCCCTCGATGCGAAGCGGCTTGCCGTTCACTTCGAAATGGCTGTGCAGCGGGACCTGCTGCGTGATCAGGCCTTCGGCAAAACACCCGGCCTTGGCGTTCTTGACGAGGTGCGCGAGCTTGTCCGCCGGCTCGTCGCTGTCGAACCGGAGATAGGTGCTGACGCCTTCCCAGCGGTTGAACACCGTGCCTTTCAGCACCGAGCCGCCGAGGTGCTTGCGGAACGTCACCCTGCAATTCGCCCCGCTCACTTTCATTTTCATCATGTGCGCGTACCGCGCAACCTGGGTGAGCAGTCAGAAGCCGATCGCCAGCGCGAGATAGTTCATCGGCGACGGATACTTGTCCGTGCCGCCGATACGCGCGGGTTCGTCGCAGAACACTTCGAACTTGCCGACGTTGCCGCGCTTGAGCTGCATCTCGCCGGCGACGACCTCCGTGTACACGTCGTTCTCGTTGGTGATGCCGCCCGCGGGGAGCTCGGGCTTGTCGATCACGCGCTCGCCGGGTTTCGAGGACAAGTCTTCATTGCCCAGGGGTTTTTCCATTCGTGCCTCCTATGCTGTTAATAATTGATCTCCAACCTGGGCCCCGGCGACCGTATCCTGCCACGCGACGACCGCAAGCGGCTGTTCCAGCTCGGCAACCAATTGTGGCACAGCGACAGATCGCGACGCTGGATAGTTGCGCAGCTACACGTCGCTTCCCCGCTTCGTTACACGAAAATCATAGCCGGCGTGCTGGCGGGCGTTTCCGCGACCGTTTACTCTCGGGAGGCTCGGTTCACATCCCATGGAGGTTGCAATGAACAAGCTCGCCGCAACAGCGCTAGCGATGATCCTCGTGCTCGTCGGAAGCGGGTACGTTTCCGGCACTCCAGCAAAGGAAGCGCAGGCGAACCCGGCTCCCGTCGCGGCGCCGCACCTGGACCCCCACGTCGGATATTACGAGCAGCACCTGATCAATATCGGGATAGCGAAACGCAAGCAGTAGCAAACAACGATCGGCGCTGCGACCAAAACCCCTCCCAAAGTCGAGCTTTGCCTGTTCGATCAAGGCGGCAAAACCGAGACGGAACGCATCGAGCTGCCCGAATACCGGGACGAGATCTGGCACGGCTACCTGCCTGGCATAGGTCCAGGTCAGGTGTACGGTTACCGGGTCCACGGCCCCTACTCGCCGGACGAGGGAATCGCTTCAATCCGAACAAGCTCGTGCTCGACCCATCATCAACAACACGGACAGTGCGCAGCAGGTCACTGACATCAAATGGCTTGCACGTGGTGGCATGCGCCCCTGCCATTGTCGCAATCGCAAGTCGTTATTCGACTACAAGAGCATGGATTCCTTGCTTTGCTGCATCACGGTATAAGCGCTGGAATCTGCGCGCCGGGTGAACTAATTTGCGTTCTGCCAAGTCCGATAAATAGTTGGTCATCCGTCCAGCAGATATGACATTGGCCAGCTGGGGTTATTAAGCAGGTGGGCATTCGGAGCTGTTCAATAAATTCATGGAGGAGTCGATATGATTTCCTGGGCCGTCACCTTCCTCGTTATCGCACTGATCGCCGCTGTGCTCGGATTCAGCGGCATCGCGGGCACCGCAGTCAACCTGGCGTGGATTTGCGCGATCATCGGCATCATCCTTGCGCTGGTCTTCGGCATTCTGGGCCGTCGCCCGCTATAAGCTGCCCAAGACTTCAAGTCGCCTAGTTTCCAGGCCGCGGGCGGATAGAGAACCGAAGTCTGGTTGTCGCCGTCCCGCTACGGCTTGTAGGGGTTCGATGAGCATTTGCTCGATGGGTTGCGGCTGCTCAAGCACCCGCATCGAGTATTTCCGGCAGCTTGCTCCGGCGTACTGATCTTGCGCGGAGTCGTAGCTGGCGCCAACCGCAGGACTTCAACCGGCCGCGTCTGCGGCCGGTTGACCGTACACGATCCGCCGGATCGCGGGAAAATGGACTTTCCCGCTCGCATGCTGGACTCTCCCGAGAATGACCGCCCGGGCTGACGTTGTTCTCATACCTCGAATTTCATACTATACGGCGTTCGCCACGAAGCCCATTGCGGCGGCTTCCTGCGGGAGGGATGAATCATGAACGATACCGTTACACAGGCAGATCAGGCGGCCATGCGTTCCGCCGTCGCGGCGCGGCAAACAGCCACGACGCCGCGCCGGCTCAAGGGAATACTGTGCCTGGACGATTTCGAGGAGCCCGCGCGCCGCTTCCTCCCACGCCCCATCTTCGGCTACATCTCGGGCGGCGTGGAGACGAACGCTTCGCTGGCAGCTAACCGCGCCGCCTTCGGCGAGTTCGAGTTCCTGCCGCGCGTGCTGGTCAGCACCCGGGCGCGCCACCAGAAGACGACGGTCTTTGGGCGCACCTACGATCTGCCGTTCGGCTTTCCCCCGATGGGCGGCACTTCGCTCGCCGCCTACATGGGCGACTCCGTCCTCGCCAAGGTCGCGGCGGAGTTGAACACGATCATGATCCAGAGCGGCGCCTCGCTCACGCGGATGGAGCGCATCAGGCGAAGTCGGATCGACCGCCTGGTTCCAGGCGTATCTGCCCGGGGAGCCCGAGATCATCACGCCGCTCGTGGAGCGGGCGCAGCGAGCCGGATTCGAAGTGCTCGTGCTCACGGTGGACGTGCAAGTGGCCGCGAACCGCGAGAACAACGTGCGCAGCGGCTACAGCTCGCCGCTGAAGCCGACCCCACGGCTGGCATGGGACTGCATGATGCGGCCGCGCTGGCTATGCGGCACGTTTGGCCGCTCGATTCTCAACCATGGAATGCCGCACCTGGAAAACATGGGTTTTCCCCGGATACCGATCCTCGGCAACATCGAGCGCCCGCGCATGGCGCGCGATGGGCTGTGCTGGGAGCACGTGGAACTGATGCGAAGAATCTGGAAGGGAAAGCTCGTCCTGAAGGGCGTGCTCTCCAGGGAGGACGTTCGCATCGCGCGGGAGAGCGGCGTCGACGGCATCATGGTTTCGAACCACGGCGGCCGCCAGCTCGACGGCACGGTTGCGCCGCTGCGGATGCTTCCGGCCGCAGTCTCCGAAGCCGGCGGCATGACGATCATGATGGACAGCGGGATCCGCCGGGGGACGGACGTGCTCAAAGCTCTCGCGCTGGGAGCGCAGTTCGTCTTCATCGGCAGACCGTTCCTCTATGCCGCTTCGATCGCGGGCGAAGCCGGCGTGCACCACGCCGCCAGCCTCCTGCGAGAGGAAATCAGCCGCAACATGGCGATGCTCGGCATATCGTCCGTTGCCGAAATGAAGCGCGATCTCCTGGTTCCAAGCCGAGGCCCCATCTAGCAGTCCGTTGAAAAGCGCCCGATTTTGACGAGCGATTTGTTCAGGTGATGCTGCTGCCGCATGCAGGTCGAGTCCCGCGGGCCTCCTGCAGGCCCGTTCGGCTTGCTGTGAAGGTTGATTTCAGCGGATTTCACGCGCAGCACAGACACCTCTCCCCTGGTTCATCCGGAATCCGACAGCAGTTGGGGCAAGCGGCGCAAGTTCACGGCGGTCATCGCCAGCGCGAACGCCTGACCGGCGGCTTGCCTGCCGCGCACCTTCAGTTGGCGCAGCGTGCCGTGCTGCTTGGCGTCACCGAATACGGTCTCGATGAGTTTGCGAATGACCTGACTGATCGCATAGCCGGGATGCCGGGTGGTGCGTTCGTCGATTGCGCTGGAGCGCCCGGAGGTGTTCTGCGCCACATGGGGCGTCACGTTGATCTTGCGGCAATCCTCGACGAAGTCCGCCGTGTCATAGGCCTTGTCGGCGCCGACCGTCTTGCTGGCTCTCGCGCGGTTGCGCAGCGAGCATCTCAAGAGCGGCTTCGCGTTCGGCCGTACCGCTGGCCTGGGTCAGGCGCTGATCGACCACCAGGCCATTGCGGTTCTCCATCAGCACATGACCCATGTAGCAGGGAATCGCTTCGGCGTTCTTGCTCTTGCGATGGAGCCGGCACTCGGGGTCGGTGCGGCTCTCGTGCGTGTCGTTGGTGCGCGGCTTGCCGCGGAAGTTGACTTCCGGGTTGCTCTTCGCGCCGCTCGAGGGCGGCGGCGGGCCGTCCTTGGGCACGAAGCTCTTCTGGGAAGCCCAAGCGCGAATCAACGTGCCGTCCACCGAGAAGTGCTCTGCCGAGAGCAGCCCCTTCGAGCGCGCCTGCGCCAGCACGCCCTCAAACAGCGCCCCGCACACGTCTTGCTCGATGAGCCGATCCCGGTTCTTGGAGAACGTCGAGTGATCCCAGGGATCATCGTGCATCGAAATGCCCACGAACCAGCGAAACAGCAGGTTGTAGCCCAACTGCTCAACGATCATGCGTTCGCTGCGCACCCCGTAGAGCACTTGCAGCATCAGCGCCCGCAACAGCTTCTCCGGTGCAATCGAATCGCGTCCGCACTCGGCATACATCGCCTCGAACCGCCGATCCATACCCTTGAGCGCCGTATTCAGGATCTCGCGCACCGGCCGCAACGGGTGATCGCCCGGCACGAAACTCTCCAGGCTCCTCGTCGTGAACAGCGTGTCCTGCATCGAATCTGCGCCACGCATCGCCAGCCTCACAGTGCTTTCGTCAACTCCACGCATAACGTACGTCATCGGCGTTCAGTTGACGAGTCGAGGCGAATTTCAACAAACTGCTAGGGGTGATGGCGCCTCGCTGGTGATGAGGTGACGTCGCTAACGCTGGTGACGAGGTGATGCCGCTGGCGCTCGTGATGTAGCCACTTCGTCACTTCGTCACTGCATCACACCATCAGGGCGCGCGCTCGAGCTTGCACTTGGCAAACTGCACTGCCCCGCCCTCTTCCAGCACCGCCTCGCCATCCTTGATCGTCAGACTCGTGCGGGCGTTGCTGAACTGCTCGCCGGAAGCCGAGGCGGTGCGATTCAGGCGAAATTCCCGGTCGGGATAGATGACCCAGGCAGATTTCGCGTCTGCCTCGACGCGCACCAGGAGGCGCTTGCCGCCTTCGCAGGCATACCCCGTTGCGCCGGGGGGCGTATACGGCCCTGCCACCTCCGCGGACGAGCGTGACCACGGCACCCAGCCACCGCCGCTGCAGCCGGCGAGCATCACCGCAGCAATGAATAGACTTGAAGTTGTCTTGACCATGACGCGATTCCTTATTATGAAGCCGTCACTTCTTCACCGCTTCACTTCCTCAATTCTTCACCGACGATAGGGTCACTTCGGTTTCAGGCCGGCATCCGAGACCAGTTTGGACAACGTTTCGAGCTGGGCGCGCAGGATCTTGTTGTATTGCTCGGGCGTGCTCGGCGCGGGAACAAAGTCAATGCCCTGCAGCCGTTCCCTGACGTCGGGAAGATCGAGGATGCGCGCGATCTCCTTGTTGATCTGATTGACGATGGGGCGCGGCGTGCCGGCGGGCGCCAGCACTGCGTGGGATGTTTCCGGCCGCTTGAACTCCGGCATCGTCTCCCCCAGCGCAGGCACGTCCGGCAGCACGGATGCGCGCTGCGGCGTGGTCACCGCCAGCGCCACCAGTTTTCCCTCCCTGACGAATGGCAGCACCACGCCCATGGTCCCGACGTGATAGTGAGCGCGTCCGCCCAGAATCTCGATGGTCGCATCCGGTCCACCCTTGAATGCGACCTGCACGACCTTGATGCTGGCGATAAAGTTGAATCTTGCCCCGGTGAGATGGCTCGCGCTCCCGGTCGCGCTGGAAGCGAAGATGAGCTTGCCGGGTTGGGCCTTGGCGAGGGCGACGAGATCGTTTACCGACTTGACGCCCAGCGCGGGCGCCGCGACCAGGACATTCGTGCTGAAACCGATCTGAGTAATGCCCGCGAAGTCCTTGATCGGGTCGTAAGGAACGCTTTGCTGCAGCACCGGGCTGATTGCAAAATTGGGCAGAGCGTACAAGAGCGTGTGGCCATCCGGTGTGGCCTTGGCGACCGTGCCCGCCCCGAGCAGGCCGCCCGCGCCCGGCCGGTTTTCCATTACCACCGGCCGCCCCCAGCTCTCGCTCATTTTCTGGGCGAGCATGCGCGCGATACCGTCCGGCTGGCTGCCAGGCGTGGTCGCTGCCACCAGGCGGATCGGCTTGCTCGGGAAATTCTGCTGCGCCTGCGGAATACCCGGCGCGGCCGCGAGCGCGACGCCCGTCACGACAACGGCAGCGAATCTACGTCGTTGCGGAAACTGCATGGCGCCTAAGATTCTAGTCAAGCTTGATGCCTGCGTCCCAGACGACCTTCTCGTTCTTCGGGATCTCGGCGCGTATGATCGCATGGTTTCTGTTCCTCCGACTCTTTGGATCTTGACAATTGCGTTCGCAATGGCGATCCGGGGACAATGCTTTTGGGGAAGAGTAGATGATGTCGAAGAAGATTGACACATATGGACAGATCGATGATTTCGAACACATCTGACCTGATCGACATGCTCCGCAAGATGATCCTGATCCGCGAGTTCGACGAGCTGGCGATCAAACTGCGGACGGCAGGCAAGATATACGGCGCTGTGCATCCCTATGTGGGCCAGGAAGCCGTCGCCGTGGGCGTCTGCGCCAATCTGACACACGCCGATCGGGTGACCAGCACTCACCGCGGCCACGGGCACTGCATCGCCAAGGGAGCGGACATCAAGCGCATGATGGCCGAACTGTTCGGGCGCGTCGACGGCTACTGCAAAGGCAAGGGCGGGTCGATGCACATCGCCGACTTCGCGGTCGGCATGCTCGGTGCAAACGGCATCGTCGGCGGCGGACTGCCGATGGCGACGGGTGCCGCGCTGGCCGCCCAGCTCGAGGGCAAGGGCAACGTCGCGGTCTGCTTCTTCGGCGACGGTGCGGTCGCCGAGGGCGAGTTCCACGAGGCGCTCAATATCAGTTCGGTGTGGAAACTGCCGATCGTTTTCGTCTGCGAGAACAATCAGTACGCCGCCAACAATGCGATCGGGGTGCAGCACCCGATCACCGATGTGGCGGTGCGCGCCAAAAGTTACGGCCTGCCCGGTCTCACGATCGATGGCAACGACGTGCTGGCCGTCCGCGAGGCCGCGCGCGCGGCGGTCGAGCGGGCGCGTCGTGGCGAAGGCCCATTCCTGCTCGAGTGCAAGACCTACCGCTGGCACTTTCATGCGATGCGCAACACGCCGCCGCCCGAAACCCGGCCGGCCGCCGAAATCGCAGAGTGGAAGGAACGCGACCCGATCGCCCGTCTGGCGGCTGACCTGATTGCGCGGCGCCTGATGACGGAATCCGATCTGGGGAGCCTGCAAACGCAGGTTCATGCTGATCTGCAAGAGGCCGTGGCGTTCGCCGACGCGAGCGCGTTTCCGGATCCCAAGGACATCCTGGTCGACATGTTCGCGGCGTCGACCTGAGAACCTCATTTCAGCCCACAGATAAACACAGATGAACACGGATTTAAAACCCAAAGTCAAAAGCAGGAATTGATTGCACTTGATCTTGAGGTTGATCTTATCCGTGTTTATCTGTGTGTATCTGTGGCCAATATATGTTCTTGTTTTTGAGATAGGAAAGGAGATTTGAATTGCGCGAGATCACCTTCTCTCAGGCGCTCGATGAAGCGGTCGCGGAAGAGATGCGGCGCGACGAGCGGGTGATCACGCTCGGCACCGACTTCACCGGCAATCCGATCAAGGAGTTCGGGCCGGCTCGCGTGCGCTTCACCCCGATCTCCGAGGCGGTTCTGACCGGCATGGGCCTCGGCGCTGCCGCATGCGGCGTGCGGCCGATAGTCAACTGGCGCATGGTCACGTTCTCCTTCGTTGCGATGGATCAGATCGTCAACCAGGCGAGCAAGATCCGCTATATGTTCGGCGGACAGGCCGACTTCCCGGTGACCTATCGTTGTTCGACGGGCGGCGGAATGGGCCTCGCCGCCCAGCACTCGCAGAGCCCTTATTCGATGTGGATGCACCTCGCTGGGCTGAAAATCATTCTGCCGGCCACACCGGCCGACGCAAAAGGCCTGTTGAAGAGCGCGATCCGGGACAACAACCCCGTCGTCTCATTCGAGTGCAGCCGCCTGAACACGGTCGTGGGCCCGGTCCCCGACGGCGATCACATCGTGCCGCTGGGCGTCGCCCAGGTGAAGCGAGCCGGAACCGACGTGACGATCGTCGGCCTGGCCTACTACGTACAGGAAACGCTGGCGGTGGCCGACGAGCTGGCCCGCGAGGGCATCTCGGTCGAGGTTATCGATCCGCGCACGCTCGTCCCGCTGGATGTCGAGACGATCCGCGCTTCGGTTCGTAAAACAGGCCGGCTGGTCATCGTCGATGAGGCACCCCCCACCTGCTCGGCGGCCTCAGAAATCGCGGCGCTGGTCGTCGAAGACCCGGTGACGTTCCATGCCCTCAGGGCAGCGGTCCAGCGAGTCTGCGCGGCGTCCGTGCCTGTCCCCTATAGCCCCACCCTGGAAAAAGCAGCCCTGCCGGATCGTGCCCGTATCACAGCGGCGATCCGGCGGGTTCTCTCAAAAAATTAGCCACAGATACACACAGATAAACACGGATAGGAGCAACGGCGCAAAAAGATCGACTGCATTTCTCTTCCGTTCTATCTGTGTCCATCTGTGTTTATCTGTGGCTTAAATCATTTTTGAAGGAGAAGACGAGTATGCCTGATGAGCAAATGCATCAAACCGGGATGAACATTCGCAAGGAGATTTTCGGCGCGGATGTCGTCGAGCGGCGTATGGCGTCCGCCGGCGAGTTCGGCGCCCCCCTGCAGAAGCTCATCAATCAATACGCATACGGCGAGATCTGGGGTCGCGAAGCGCTGCCGCGCAAAATGCGGAGCCTCCTGGTACTCGCCATGATGTGCGCAGCCAACCGCCCGCACGAATTGCGCATACACCTGCGCGGCGCAATCACGAATGGTTGCACCAGGGAGGAGATCCGCGAAGTGCTGCTGCAGGTCGCCATTTACTGCGGCATCCCCGCGTCCCTCGATGCGCACAACATGGCGATGGAAGTGTTTGCAGAGGTGAAGTAGCGGTCAGAACTTGAGCCTGCCGGAATTCAGATGGGGCCGCGCTGCCGGGATGTTGCCGAAGGTCAACTGAACCTCGGTCGACAGACACATTCTTCGGAACTTAGTAAGTCCCGAGTCGCAATCTCTGGCGATCCTCTCACGTGCTTTAGGCCGTGGGCTTCACCTCTGTCGTACGCTCGATCAAGTTCCAGTACAATTAATTTAACTGAATCTTCTATCAGGTTCCTCAAGTAAGATGACAGCCTCGATGCTGGGGACGCTATGGCCACTAAGAGGTACGTAACAAAATGAGGGGATACTCCCCTCATGCTCTCCCCTACATCAGGGGCCGTATCATTCTGAATCGAAGACCACATCCTTCATCTTATGAATTTCCCAGCCGTGACTGCCACGCCCCTATCCCCGGCCCTATCCCCACTCGACGCCGCCCGGGAGCTCGCTCCGTTGATTCGGGCGAGCGCCGACGAGATCGATGCGGCTCGCGAGCTGCCACGACCGCTCTTCAACGCCCTCGCGGACGCCGGCCTGTTTCGTATGGCTCTGCCGCGGGCCATCGGCGGCAGCGAGATCGATTTTCCAATCTACGTGCAGGTGATCGAGGAGATCGGAAAAGCCGATGCCAGCACGGGCTGGGCCGTGAACCAGGGCGCGACCTTTGGCACCTTTGCGGCCCGAATGGCGCAGGAGGTGGCCCGCGCAATCTGGATCGACACGCCACGCAGCGTGGTAGCGAACACTCCGGGGCCCACCGCGCAGGCGATGGTGGTGCCGGGGGGCTACCGCGTCACGGGCCGCCAGCCCTTCAGCACCGGTTGCCGGCACGCCTCCTGGATCGCGGCGCACGCGCAGATCATCGAAAACGGCGAGATCAGGCAGATCGACGGGAAGGCGGAAGCGCGGTATCTCCTCGTGCCGGTCGCACAGGTCGAGCTATTGGACACCTGGCATACGCGGGGCATGCGCGGAACGGGGACCCATCACTTCGAGGTCAAGGATGTCTTCGTGCCGGCGGAGCGCACGGTCCTCACCAAGGGAGCACCGCAGGTGAGCGGCGGCGCGCGATACAAGATTCCGCTCACGCTCGCGTTCGCGGCCGGTGATGCCATGGTGGCGCTCGGCGTGGCGCGTAGCTGCCTGGACGCGTTCTTCGAGCTCGCCGGCTCGAAGAACCCGCGCTACGTGCAGGGCCTGTTGCGCGAGCAGCCGATCTCGCAATTCACCGTCGGCCAGGCCGAAGCCGCCCTGCGCTCCGGGCGCGCCTTTCTCATGGAAGCGGTCTGCGATCTCTGGAACGAAGCAATGTCGGGAGACTTGAGCGTGGAGCGGCGCGCGATCCTGCGCCTGGCATCGACGCACGCCATACGGCTGTCCGCCCAGCTCGTCGAGAGCATCTACAGTCTGTGCGGCGCGACCGCCGCCTTCGATGGCAACCTGATCCAGCGCCATTTCCAGGACATCCACGTGATCACCCAGCACCTGCAGGGCCGCCTCGCCCACTACGAGCTGGTCGGTCAGTACTGGCTGGGACTGCCGATCGACGACGCGCGGATGTAGCTTCGGGGACAGACCGCACCATAGGATGAAGGATGAAGGCGGAAGGATGACCGGGCTGTAACTTCCGCACTGCGGGGGTCATCCCTCATCCTTCATCCCTCATCCTTCAGGATGACTACTACCTCACCCATCAAGATGGACAATGTTTCTCGGGACAGAGTTCGGCTGAGCGTCGGCGAGGCGCGAACGCTTGCCGAACACGCGCTCGGGAAAATCGGCTACGACGCGGAGGAAGCGCGCATCATCGCCGATCACGTGATCGATGCGGCATTGTGCGGTTACGAATACTCGGGACTGCCGAAAATACTGAATGTCGCCGAGCACCGCCAGCTGCGGCAGCCGCGCCGGCCGATGCGCGCGCTGCGCGAGACGCCGGTGTCGGCGCTGTTCGACGGCGGCAACAACAACGGCATGGTGGCGATGTACCGCGCGACGCAGGTCGCGATCGCGAAAGCGCGCGAGCATGGCTTTGCGGTCGTCGGCGTGAACAATTCCTGGGTGAGCGGCCGCAGCGCGCACTACGTCGAGATGGCCGCGCCGCGCCGGCCTGATCGGCATCCACAGCGTGAGCAGCAGGGTCCATGTGTCTGCGCCCGGAGCCGCCGGTCCCGCGACCGGCACCAATCCGATCGCGTTCGCTTTCCCGACAATGGACGAGCCGTTCGTCATCGATCTGGGTGCCTCGGCGTTCATGGGCACGGACCTGATTTTCCAGGAGCGCCGCAGCGCGGTGCTGCCCGAAGGCGTCGCGATCGACGCGCAGGGCCGGCCGACGCGCGACCCGGCGCAGGTGCACGCGATTCTGCCGTTCGGCGGCTACAAGGGCTTTGCGCTGGCGTTGGCGATGCAGGCGCTCGGCGTGCTGGCGGGTTCGGGGCTCGGCGACGACAAGATACTATGGCTACCTGATCATGGCGATCAAACCCGATCTGCTGCTGCCGCTCGAGGATTTCCGGCGCGACATGAGCGAGATGCTCGCGCGCGTCAAGGCGACGCCGCGCCAGCCAGGCGTCGATGAGATCCGCCTGCCGTGCGGAGCGCGCGTTTCGCGAGCGCGCGAGCGGCCTGCGGGAAGGCATCGAGATCGACCGCAAGATTTACGACGCCCTGTTGGCGCTGCCCGAGGGAAAACTGCCCGAACGTGCGGGATAGGGCGCCTCGGATCCCATCCCCACCCTCTGTCCCCCCTCCGAGTTCGTGCAACCCACGCCATTCTCAAAAAAGCTTCACACGAAGCACACGAAACCACGAAGGGAACAATGTAAGACAGGAAGCTGGCTTCGTGTCCTTCGTGCTGAAGCCGTCAGCGCAGTTTAGAATTCAGGGAACCGCAAGGGAGGCCGCATGAAATTGTTTGGCACGCCGGGCAGTCCGTTCGCGCGCAAGGTGCGCATAGTGCTGGAGGAGAAGGGCATCCCGCACGAATACGTCATCGAGCGCCCTTCGGCGCCCGGCTCGCGGGTGCCGCAGTTCAACCCGCTCGGCAAGGTGCCGACGCTGGTGCTCGACGACGGGCGCGCGCTCTACGACTCGGCGGTGATCGTCGAGTACCTCGACGCGCTGGGGAGCGGGCCGAAACTCATACCCGACGCCTTCGACCAGCGCATCGAGGTCAGGCGCTGGGAAGCGCTTGGGGACGGCATCGCGGAAGCGACGGTACTGGTCAACCACGAGTACCGGGAGCCGGCGGAAAAGCAGCGCGCGCCGGCGTGGTTCGAGCGGCAGCGCGCCAAGATAGACCGCGGGCTCGCCGTCATGGAAAAGGACCTCGGGGCGGGCGAGTTCTGCTTCGGCGGCCGCTTCACGCTGGCCGACATCGCCGCCGGCTACGCGCTGGGCTACCTGGAACAGGCGCTGCCGGAGGTCGAGTGGCGCGCCGCGCATCCCGCGCTACGGCGGCTCGCGGAGCGGCTGGGGGCGCGGAAGTCGTTCAGTGCGACTATGCCTCCGAAGACGACGTGATGACGTAATTGCGTCTCAGGTACGGCGTCCCGCCCATCACGTTTCGCTTGAAAAATGTGAACAGGCTCCTGTCACTCGTATCCCGTCGCCCGTATCTCGTCACCTGTATCTCGTCACCTGCACCCGTATCTCGTCACGGTCAAATGGGAACGCCGGGCGGGCTCCCCCTGTCACACAGGGTATGGAAGGCAACACAACGCGCGCCGGCAGGTGTTTCTCGGCAGGCATGGTCCTGTTGCTGGCCGGACTGTTGTTCATCCCCGACAGTCAGGCGCAGGATGCCGACGCGCTGCGTGCGCGCCACAGTGCGCTGCGCGACCAGCTCGCGAACAACCAGTTCCAGCGGCCCTTGGTGCTCGAATCGTCGCATGCCGACGGTGTGCTGAAGGGCGATGCCTATGCGGTCGTCGCGCAGCCCTACGGCGCCGTCGCTCAAGCCCTGCAGGGAACGGGGCGCTTGTGCGACATCCTGATCCTGCACGTCGACATTAAGAACTGCCGCGCGCGCCGTGTTGGCGCCGGCAACGTGCTCAGTGTCATCATCGCCCTCAAGTCCGATCAGTCGCCGGAAGGCGGCCACCGGGTCGATTTCACCTATCGCGTCGCCGCCAGCGGTCCGGACTACGTCGCAGTGGTGCTCGACGCCGACACCGGCCCGATGGGCACGAAGAACTACCGCATCATCCTCGAAGCCGTTCCGCGCGATGCGAAGAGCAGCTTCATGCACCTCTCCTACTCGTACGCTAACGGCGTGGCGGCCCGGATCGCGACACGGGCATACCTCGCGACGGCCGGGCGGGACAAAGTCGGTTTCAGCATCGTCGGGCGCAAACCCGATGGCGCGCCGGTTTACATCGGCAACGAGCGCGGCATGATCGAGCGCAACACGATGCGCTACTACCTCGCCATCGAAGCCTACCTCTCGGCGCGGACGCTGCCGGAGGCGGAACAGCCCGAGAAGCGTCTGAACGACTGGTTTACGGCGACCGAGCGCTACCGGCGGCAGTTGCACGAAATGGATCGTGACGAATACCTGGCGATGAAGCGCAGGGAACTGGCGCAGCAGCAAATCACGGCCGCCAGCGCGAACTGAAACGTGCGGAACGCGGGCCGGCTCCGCTTGTCTCAAATGGATGAGCGGAAGCGCATCACGCTTCAATAGACCTTTCAGGGCACTCGCCTTTCTACTGCTGGCGGGACTGTTCCTGGCCTCCGCAGCGTTTGCGCAGGACGCGGCGGGCCTGCGTGCGCGCGAGGCGGCGGTGCGCGACCAGCTCGCAAAAAGCCCGTTTCGCCGCCCGCTGGTGCTCGAATCCACGGAGGCCAACGGCGCTCTGAACGGCGACGTCTATGCGGTGGTCGGGCAGCCCTACGACATCGTCAGCCGCGCCTTGCCGTCGATAGATCACTGGTGCGACATCCTGACGCTGCAATTCAACGTCAACGGCTGCCGCGCGAGCCCAGGGCGAGGCGGCACCTTGAGCATTACCGTCGCCCGCAAGCCCGGCGAGCCGGTCGCAGACGCCCACCAGGTCGATTTCAACTACCGCGTCGCAGCAGCCGGTCCCGACTACCTGGCGGTCCAGCTCAGCGCCGAATCCGGACCCGTCGGCACGAAAAACTACCGCATCGTTCTCGAAGCGATCCCGCTCGACGCGAAGCGCAGCTTTCTGCACCTGTCCTACTCTTACGCCTACGGCGCGGCGGCGCGCATCGCAATGAAGGGGTATCTCGCGACGAGTGGCCGCGACAAGATCGGCTTCAGCATCGTCGGGCGCAAAGACGACGGTTCCCCGATTTACGTCGGCGGGGAGCGAGGGGTGATCGAGCGCAACAGCATGCGCTACTACCTCGCGATCGAGGCGTACCTCGGGACGTACACGCTGCCTGCGGCAGAGCGGGCCGAGAAGCGCCTGAACGACTGGTTCACCGCGATCGAACGCTATCCCCGGCAGCTGCACGAAATGGAACGCAACGAATACCTGTCGATAAAACGCAAGGAACTTGCGCAACGGCAGGCCACTTCCGGCAGGGCGAACTGAGCGGTGCCCGGAATTACCACTCCTGCGGTTCGACAGTCCTCGCCGAATTCCCGACCTGGGCTGTTACGGAGCGCCGCTGCTGCCCGCTATGCGCGTTTGCGGAGGCTGAAGCCGAGGCCGCCAAGGGCAAGAAGCATCATGGCGATGGTTCCCGGCTCAGGCACGGCCGTTAGATCGAATCCATAGTTGAAAGGGCCGCCCCCGCTGGTGTCCTGGACCCAAAAGGCATAGTTTCCTGCGCCAAGCGGGATGGTAAAGCCGGAGTTGCCACTACCCAACCTATTGGGAGTGCTCATGTCGTCCAAGATGTCCTGGCCGATAACTGCCGGAGAATAATGGAACCACCCTAACAATCCGTCCGCGGTTGGGGTGTTGGTCGGGAGCGTGACCTGGGAGCCCTCTTGCAAGCCTATAAAGCTAAGGTTGCCCGAGGTTGTACCTGGCAGGACTGCGATCGAGGCAAGATGCAAACCGACAGGCACGGTAATAAAAAAGTAGTCGCGATCTGGGATTCCAGCCGGTGACTCCCGGTCGACCCAAAGACCTGATTGGAGCCGTGCGCCAAGGTACCTATAAATGTTGGGGCCAAGCCGTTACCGCTTAAATCTGTGTTAACCGACTCATTCCAGAGAACTCCAGCTGATGCACTGGAAACGATCCCCAACGCCAAGGCGCTAAAAACTGATAGAACAGCAAATCGGCAAAACATGATGGCTTCCCCTCGCTAGTTAAAAAAACATTTCAATGAGACATAGGCTAGAGCTAGTTACGGACTTAGGTTACCCACGATGCAAATTCATCGTCTCCCCCATTGCGGTGTCGCGAAGCGCGAAGCTTCCCGAGGCCGGATGATTTCTCCCGCGCTGCTTGTTGGAACTGCCTCGTCGGATAATTTTACAAACAGACCGTTCAGAGTGTGATTTATTACCGCCATGCAAGATACATGCCTATATTACCAAGTGGTTGAAAAGGCACGCATCCTGTGTTTCCCTCGGTTTGGAAAAGGCGTGAATGTAAGATTTTTCGACAAATTCCCTTCGCCGGCCAATCCCACGGCGCCACGACGGATAGCGCACCAGGTGCGTAAACGCACCGACAACACCAAAACCGAGCTGTTAATGTCTCCCACGATGGTGACCCTTCCGAGCAGGCCTGCTGATACTCGATGCGCGCGCAACAACGGGGGCAAGAATGCAATACAGAATCGACAGGCAATACTGGTGGTTCAGCAGCAAGTACGGATGGATGATCTGCGATCGTGGCGCGTCGTCGAGCGCCTGCCCCCGTTGCGGCGACCTTTTGTATCGCGTGCCACGACGACTAATCGATAGATTGTTCAGCTTCGGCCGGCGCCGCTTTCAGTGCGTGTCGCGTGCCTGCTGCTGGGAAGGCAATTTGCCGCTCGAACGCTGATGTGGTGCCTAGCTCAAGGCAATGCGGCAAGTTGCCGGGTAAAATAAACTCGCGTTTGCGGAAAGTCGAGCCTGAGATGACCCCTACGGCTCGCACGTGCGTAGGAGGAATCGTTTAATTGTCTCAAGCACCCCCCGTTTGCCAAAAGCAAAAGTCAGTAGCATCATTGGCTCAGGAGTCAGCGTTTTCGCGAGGGGATTTTGTTGATTACTCCGCACTTGCCTGACACTGGAAAGGCCGATGGGTTGCTTGCATACATTTGCAACCTTTCTTGGCGGGCTGCCTTTCTGTCGCTTCTGGCTCCGGCAAGCGCTTGGGCCGACATATACAAATGGATCGATGAGCAAGGCAACACAGTCATTTCCAACATCCGTCCTGCAAATCCCCAGAAGTTGACGAACTTCGAACTGATGGAGAAGGAGTCCAAGCCCGCGGCTACGCGTATGGAGCAAGCGCTTTTGGACAGGATCGATAGTCTCGAGCGTCGACTTCAGACGCAGCCGTATTCACCCCAGGTACCAGCAGGTGCTCCGTCGAACTACCATGGGGGGTATTACCCTATACAGCCGCCGCCGCCCCCTCCACCACCCAGCAACTACAGCTACTCTCCAAGCTATTACCCGAGCTACCCCTATGATCTTTGGGTGCCTTCGTATTCCTTCGTCTACCCCGCAAGGATTTTCGTAAATCGGCCGAACTTCAGGTTCTCCCACAGCGGCTCATTTCGTGGTTCGCGGATACATCACGGAAGGCGATAGAGCGCGCGCTCTGCACCCAGCCGACGAACGCCTCGCTGCCGACGGCGCCTTTATCTAAAGTGTCGTGAGAGCACTCGAGCTGCCAGAGAGTCTCGAGGATGTCGCCTGTGGAAGCGATTGCCGATCAGCTCGTTTCAGCGCGGTGAGCGGCAGAGAGCGTATTGGAATATCGAGACCGATGCGTCGCAAAACATTCTTCGAAGCCATCCGCCTCGTCCTGTTCTTCGCGCTCGCCCCGCTCACGGCGCCGGGTGCGTATGCACAACCCAAGCAAGCGGATAACCGCGATATCTATCTCTATCAGGGCGCAGACCGTGCGCAAAGACTGATCTCGCGGGCAAAAAAAGAAGGCGCCCTCACGCTGTATTCCACCATGACCCTGGAAGACGCGAGACCCCTGGTTGAAGCATTCGAGAAAAAATACGGGATCAAGGTCGAGATGTGGCGCGGGCTCAACCAGAAGCTGGTGCAGCGCGCCGTGGCCGAGGCGCGCGCAGGCAAGCACACAGTCGACGTATTCGAGGGCAGCGGGCACGGCATGGAAATCCTGTACCGGGAAGGACTGCTGGAAAAGTTCCACAGTCCGGCGTTCGCCGACATCCCGCCGGAAGCGTTCCCGCGCCACGGCTATTACGCGCCGGACAACTTCCTGTTCCTGGTCATGGGCTGGAACACCAGGCTGGTGAAGCCGGAGGATGTGCCCAAAACCTATGAAGACCTTCTGCAACCGAGATGGAGCGGCAATTTCGGGATAGAGGCGTCCAACATCGTCTGGTTCGCGGCCGTGGCCAAGGCCATGGGCGAGGAAAAAGGCCTGGCCTACTTTCAGAAATTGGCGGCGATGAAGCCGCAGATGCGCAGCGGCCACACGCTCATGACGGAACTGGTGGCCGCGGGCGATATCCCGATCGTGTTGACTCTTTACAACCAGGCGGTGGACAAAATGAAGGAGAAAGGCGCGCCGATCGACTGGAAGCCGCTGCCGCCGGCATTCGGCCGCGCCGACGGCATCGGCGTGGCGAAACGGGCGCCGCATCCGCACGCGGCCTTGCTGTTCGCAGATTTCGTGCTGTCGCCGGAAGGCCAGCTCATCATCAAGGCGGCGAGCCGGGTGCCGGTCAATCGCAAGGTCGACAGCCCGTTCAACAAGGATCAATTCCGTATTATCGATCTGGCAGCGGTGCTGGACGAGTGGGATACCTGGGAAAAGCGTTGGCACGCGCTGTTCCGGGGGAGATAAAAACAAAATGACTCAAAACGCGCAACCGGTAAGCCTGGGCAGGGACTGCGAGGGTTTTCTATATTTTCCCCGTGGCCAGGCGCCCGCCGGCGCGGTGGTCATCCTGCACGAGCGCTACGGCCTGGTGCAACATACGCTGAATCTGGCGCAGCGGCTGGCCGATGATGGTTACGTCGCGCTCGCGCCCAACCTCTTCTCGCGCTGGCAGGGCGATCAGGAGGCCCTGCGGCGCGGCGAAGCGCGCGTAGTTTTGCCGGACCCGGAGGTCGCTGCAGTGGTCGACCAGGCGCTGGATTTCCTGAAGACGCACCCGCGCGTGGCGCCCGGGCGCATCGCTCTGATGGGCGTATGCCAGAGCGGGCGTTATCCTATCGTCGTTGGAAGCCGGCGGCGCGACCTGGCGGCCTGCGTGGTGTTCTACGGCGCCTCGCAGCAACGGGATTGGCAGGTATCCGAGCTGCAACCGCAACCGATGCAGGAGATGATGCGCCTGCTTGCCGCGCCGGCGCTGTTCGTGTTTGGCGAACGCGATCATACGATCTCACTCGATGACGTTCGCCGAACGCGCGATGCCCTGGAGGACGGCCGCCGCAGCTACCGGATGAAGGTATTCCCGGACATGCCCCACGGCTGGCTCAATGACACCATGCCCGGGCGCTACCGCCCGCAACAGGCGGAGCAAGCCTGGGATGTCCTACGCACGTTCCTCGCCGACGTTTTCGCCGGCACCTGGCCGGGGATCGGGCATGTGCGCTGGGAATTTGAAAGCGCGGCCGCGGTGGATTACGACTTCACGAAAAATGTGCGGCTGGAATGAGCGCGCCCGAGCGTCTCGATCCCAGCCGCGCGGCGTTGCTGTTCTTCGACATGCTGAACGGTCATGTCAAGAAGGACGATCCGGCGACGAAGGCGCGCTACGCGCCGGTGATCGCGAGCGCCGTGCGTTTACTGGAAACGGCGCGGCGCGCCGGCACGGTGGTGATGTACGCGGCCGCGCACCACCGGCCGGATAACGCAACCTCCGCTCACCTCGTCACCGACACCGATAACCGCTTGCGACCGCTTGCCGCCGGCGCGAGCCGCGAGCTCAAGCCGGTGGTTGCCGCCGGCACCTGGGAGGCGCAGGTGATCGACGAGCTCAAGCCGCAGCCGCAGGACTACATGATCCCCAAGTTCCGCTGGAGCGCGTTCCACCAGACCTACCTGGATCTGGCGTTGCGCAACCGCAACATCCACACCCTGGTGATCTCGGGCGGATCGACCGACGTCGGTGTCGCGAGCACCGCCTATGCCGCGCGCGACATGGACTACAGCCTCGTCATCGTCAGCGACGCCTGCACTTCGCCCGAACAGGACAATCACGCGCAATTCATGCAGCGCATCTTCCCGCGCATGGCGCGCGTGCGAACCACGGAGCAGGTGGTTGCGATGCTTTCGGTCGGCACTTGAAGAGTGGCGCGGAACTGAAGGGCCGCCGTCAGGGCGAGGCGTGACCCCGGAAGATCTCCGGGATCGGCTGGCCCCAGGGTCCGGCGAGTCCCTCGCCGCGTTCCACGACGTTGGGCGCGGTATGCGCGTTCAGCACATCGCTGTCGGCCCAATGCTCGTGCACGCGGCCCCAGGGATCGGCCCAGTAATCGAAAAACTGGCTGCCGATCAGATGGCGGCCGAGGCCCCACATGTGTTGATAGCTCTTCGTCTTCAGATGCTCGTGGCCGACGAGGATGTCGTCGATATCGGCAGCCTCGAAGGACAGATGATTGAGGCCGCTCTTGTCGCCGCGGATGCAGAAGAACGCGTGATGGTCGACGTAATCGTCGCCGCGGTCGAGGCGATTGAACGAGCCCACGACGTTGCTCTTCTCTCCCTCGTAGACTTCGTCCGAGCAGCGGAAGCCGAGCATCTCCCGGTACCAGCCGAGCGTCTTCTCGAAATTCTTCGACATGATGACGAAATGGCCGAAGCGCTTGACATGCGAGGGGCCGCGCTCGATCCGGAACAGCTCGCCCTTGCGGCGGTACTTGTCGTTGCCGGAATTGACAGCCGGCCGCGACAGCGGGATCGGATCGAGCATCGCCATGCCGTGCACGACCTCGACCTGGTAGCCGTCGGGGTCCTTCAGGCGGACGCGCTTGCCGCCGCCCGGCTCGTCGATGTCCTCGATGGCGGACGCTCCCTCGACCCGCGACAGCCGGTCGAGATCCTCCAGGCTGGCAGCGTGCACGGCGATCCCGACATAACGCGGCTCGCCCAGTTCGGTCACGTGTATATGGTGCGGCGCGTCGGTTCCGCGCATGTAGAGCGCCGTCTTGGTCCGATCGGCACGCACCATGCCGAAATCGGTCAGGAACGCCTCTTGCCGGTCCAGATCGGGCGCGCGCAGCCGCCCATAAGCGAGATCGAAGGCCTTGATTACAGGCATGGCGCCTCCCATGAAGTACGTCTCGGAAAATTCTAGGCCATTTCGCCGATCCCGGCGACCCTCGCTCGCACGCCGGACCCGCTATTGCCGCCCCGTGAACCTCCGCTGCTGCGCGGCGCGCGCGCCAGACTGAGCTGCGCGACCAGCTCGCGAATAGCCCGTTTCTCCGCCCGTTGGTGCTCGAATCTACCTACGGAGGCCAACGGCGTCCTGAAAGGTGACGTGTATGCGGTCGTCGCGCAGCCCTACGACGTTGTCAGCCGCGCCTTGCCGTCGATGGATCATTGGTGCGACATCCTGACGCTGCAATTCAACGTCAATAGCTGCCGCGCGCGCGGCTCAGGGCGCAGCGGCACCCTGAGCATTACCGTCGCCCGCAAGGCCGGCCAGCCGGTCGCTGACGCCCACCAGGTCGACGAATTCGGGGCCGTCGATTGCATCGACGTGTTCTACAATCGGCAGCGTAGGCATCAAACGCTGGGTTATCTCAGCCCGGCGCAGTTTGAACAGCAGAGGATGGTCGCCAAATTGACTGTCCGACAAACCCGGGTTAGCTCACTCTGCCTCAATTCCGTTCAATTCTGTTGCAGCTCTTCAGTGTCCCAGTCCCAGCGATCTGATTAGTGGGGCCCATTTCTCGAGCTCGGTCTTGAGCATCGCCGTCGCCTTGTCGGGATTCGAGTCCGTGATCGGGTCCACCCCCAGCTTGACGAGCGCGTCCACGAACGAGCGATCGGCCATGACCGTCGTCATCGCGCCGCTCAGGTGATCCACGACGCTGCGCGGCGTCCCTCCGGGAGCGAGCAGTATGTTGTAGGTGTAAGCGACCGCGCCGGGAACGCCGCCTTCCGCGGTCGTCGGAATTTCCGGGGCGCTCACCGAGCGTTCCTCCTTCATTACCGCCAGAGTACGCACGCGTCCCGACCGGTGGTGCGGGATTGCCCCGCTCAACGTCGTGCAGGCAATGGGAATCTGGCCGCCGATCAGTTCCGTCAGGGCGGGGCCGGCGCCCTTGTAAGGCACGTGCAGTATATCGAGCTTGCCCGCGCGGATCTTGAGCAGCTCGCCAGCAAGATTGTTGATGCTGGCCACGCCCGAAGACCCGTAGGAATACATTCCCGGATGTGCCCTGGTGGCGGCGACCAGTTGCATGAGCGTCCGCGCGGGCACGCTCGGGTGCACCGAGACCGCGATCGGACCCGTGCCGATCGCCGTGACCGGCGCGAAATCCTTCACGGGATCGTACGGCACGTTGGCCATCGCGATCGGACTGAGTGCGTGCGTGGACGTCGTGGCCAGCAGCAGGGTGTAGCCGTCGGGTTTCGCGCGGGCGACCTCTCCGCTGCCGAGCGTGCCGGCGGCGCCGCCCCGATTGTCGATGATCAGTTGCTGGCCGAGGATCGGGGTGATCTTGACGCCCAGTTGCCGGCTCACGTTGTCGGCCTGGCCGCCGGGCGGGAACGGCACGATGAGCCGGATCGCGCGCTCCGGATACTTCTGTGCCTGCACGGCGTTCGCGCACAGCAACGCGGCGCCGGCGACGATCAAGGATGCGGCGATACGACCGATGCGGTATCTGACCTGGGAAACTGGGAAACGGAAACTGGGGACAGACCACATTTTTGTGATTTCAATCGTCGGAAATCGTGGTCTGTCCCCAATAATATTATTCGTCACCATTATTCGTCACTCGTTTTTCGGCTCATTGGGGCTCGATGCCGATGTCCTTCACCAGCTTCGACCACTTGGACCGCTCGGAGCGGATGAACGCCGCAAATCTCTCGGGTGTCAGCGGGTGGGGCTGGAAACCCGCCTCCGCAAGACGTTTGCGCGTATCCGGCTGGGCGAGCGCCGCGGCGAGGGCGGTGCGAATCCGGGCGAGCGTCTCCTTCGGCACCCCTGCGGGCGTGCACAAACCCTGCCAGGAGATGACCTCGAAGCCCGGCATGCCGGACTCGGCGATGGTCGGTACCTCCGGCAGATCGGGGTCGCGCGTCGCCGACGTGACCCCGAGCGCACGGACCTTGCCGCTGCGGAGCGCACCGATCAGCGTCGGCACGGTGGAAAACATCGCCTGCACCTGGCCCGCGATCAGGTCCACGATCGCCGTCCCGATGGCCTTGTACGGCACGTGGACGATGTCGATGCGGGCCCTCATCCTGAACAGCTCCATCGACAGCTGCGGCGAGGTCCCGACGCCGGCAGATGCGTAGTTGAGCTGGCCGGGACGCGATTTCGCAAGGGCTATGAATTCTGCAATCGTCGTCGCCGGGAGCCCGGAATGCACGGAGAGCGCGTTGGGGTTGCTGGCGACCATCCCGACCGGCGCGAAATCGCGCTCGGGATCGTAGCGGAGATTGCGGTAGAGCGCCGGGCTCACTGCGAGCGACGCGATATTGCAGGCGAAGAGCGTGTACCCGTCCGGTGTCGCGCGCGCCGCGACCTCGGCCCCGATGGTTCCCGAGGCTCCGCCCCGGTTGTCGACGATGACCTGCACGCCGAGCGCTTCCGTCAGCGCGGAGCCCGCGATGCGCGCGACGACGTCGGACGCGCCGCCCGCGGGGAAAGCCACGATGTAACGCACCGGCCGGTTCGGAAACTCCGGTTTCGCGGCCTGCGCCGGCGCTCCGCTGACCGAGACCGCCAGTAATGCCAAGGTAGCAACAAGGCGAACGCTCTTCATCGTCAGCCTCCTCGCTATCCCTCCCAGTCGCAATGCGGAGAACTGCAAATCCGACACCCTGCTAGAGACAGACCGCGGTGCCGGTGCCGCGCTTGGATTCGACTACCTTACGGGTTTCGTCGCGCCACACGCGCGTAAGTGGCACCTCAACCCCGGCGGCAGCGAGCCACGCGCAGTCCTCATTGCGGCTTGATGCCGACGTCCTTGACCAGCTTGGCCCACTTGGTGCGCTCGGCGCGGATGAACGCCGCAAACTTGTCGGCGGTCAGCGGGGTGGGCTGCATACCCTGATCCGCAAGCTGCCTGCGTGTTTCAGGAAGCGCGAGCGCCGCATCGAGGCCGGCGCGAATCCGGACGAGCGCTGCTTTCGGCACCCCTGCGGGAGTGCACAGACCCTGCCAGGAGATGACCTCGAAGTCCGGCATGCCGGACTCGGCGAGGGTCGGCACGTCGGGTAGATCGGGGGCGCGCGTCGTCGACGTGACACCGAGCAAACGTATCTTGCCGGAGCGGGCCGCGCCGATCAGCGAAGGCACGGTGGAAAACATCGCCTGGACGTCGCGACCTGCCATCAGGTCCACCAGCGCCGGCCCGGCGCCCTTGTACGCGATGTGGACGATGTCGATGCCGGCGTTCATCTTGAACAGCTCCATCGACAGCTGCGGCGAGGTCCCGACGCCGGCCGATGCGTAGTTGAGCGTGCCAGGACGGGATTTCACAAAGGAGATGAATTCCGCGATCGTCGCTGCCGGGATCGAGGGATGGACGGCGAGGGCGTTGGCCGTACTGCCGATCAGGCCGATCGGCGCAAAACCGGCGACGGGATCATAGCCGAGCTTGCGGTAGAGAGCCGGGCTGACAGCCAGCGATGCGATGTTGCAGGCGAAGATCGTGTACCCGTCCGGCGCCGCGCGGGCCGCGATCTCGGCCCCGACGGTTCCGCCCGCGCCACCCCGATTGTCGATGATGACCTGCTGGCCGAGCCCTTCGGTCAATGCGGCGGCCACGATGCGCGCGACGATGTCGGTCGAGCCGCCCGGCGGAAACGGTACGATGTAGCGCAGCGGCCGACTCGGAAACTCGGATCCTGCGGGCTGCGCGAGCGCGCCGCCAGCCGAGACCGCCAGCAATGCCAAGGTAACGACAAAGCGAACACTCTTCATCGTCGGCCCTCCTAGCTCACAATGTGGACAGCTTACGCCTGAGCTGGGCCGCGAGGCAACGCCGATTTTGAGATCCGCCTTACCGCCCTTCCGCGCTCCCGCCCGGCTATTTCCTTGCCTCAGGCGTGAGCACCGTTTCGCGTCGTTCACCGTTCCGCAGGTAGATCACCTTCACCGGCACGCCGATCTTCAATGCGTCGAGGGCATACGTGTAGTCGTAAATGTTGGTGATGGACTGCCCGGCGAATTCCACGACGAGGTCTCCCTTCTGCAATCCCGCGCGGTCGGCCGGTCCGCCGCCGATGACGCCGGAGATCTGCAGTCCGTTGGCCGTCGAAGCGTACTCGGGAATGGTCCCGGTGTAGACGCGCACGCCGGCCCGGCTCGGCCGGTTGCCCGCCTTGACCTCGACCTTCGCGAACACCGGCGGGCGCTCGGCCTCGGCGAGGCGCATGGCGATCCGCGCCGCGAACGCGGCCACGCGATCGAGATCCTCGTAATTGATCTTGTCCGCGGTGTCGCTCGGGCGGTGATAGTCCGCGTGCGCGCCGGTGAAGAAGCTCAAGCTCGGGACGCTCGCACCTTCGAAGCTCGTCACGTCGGTCGGCTGATAGGGGTCCTCCTGCAGTGCCAAGTCGAAGCCCTCCGCAACGTTCACCTGCTCCAGGAGCCTCGGCCATGCAGGACTGGTTCCCGTGGCCTGCACGATCAGCCGGTTGTCCCGCATCCGGCCGACCATGTCGAAATTGAGATACGCGCTGATCTCGGGGAGAGGAATAGGTGGCCTCGCGACAAACTCCGCGGACCCGAGCAAGCCGAGCTCCTCGCCCGACCAGAAGGCCAGGACCACGTTTCTGCGCAGTGGCTGCCCGCGCAGCGCTTCCGCTGCCGCCAGCACCGCCGCGGTCCCGGACGCATTGTCGTCGGCGCCGGGATGGATCCGTCCCGCGTCTCCCTTCCCCGCGAGCGAATGCCCCGCCTCGCCCGTGCCGAGATGATCGTAGTGCGCGCCCAACACGATCCAGTTTTTTTCGATGGGTGAGCGGGCGGCGGGCGCGGGGAAATACGCGAGGATGTTGCTCGCCGTGCGGCGCTCGCGCACTACCTCGCTCCTGATGGTCACGGCCGCTTCCGCCAGGTCCAACCCGCGCGCGCCGGGACCACCGGCATCGAGCGCGTCCTGCAGTTCCTTCAGGGAGCGGCCGGAGCCGGCGAGCAGCGCGGCGGCAACGTCGGCGCTGATGCTGGCGGCGACGATCCCGGAACCGGCCAGCGCGGTATCGAAGCCCATCGGTATCGTTTCGCCCGCATTCGGCGAATTCGGCCCGGCGACCACCAGCAGCGCCCTGGCGCCGCGCTGCCGCGCGGCGAGCGCCTTGTAGCGCAGATCGGCGTAGCGGACGAGGACGTTGCGGTCCTGCGGCGAGGCTTTTTCGGGAAAATAGCGCAGTACCAGTACCGACCTTGTCCCGGACGTCGAGCGCGGCGTAGCTGTCGTACTCCAGCCCCTGGCCCTCCGGAACCACGATGCCGTAGCCGGCAAAGGCGAGCGGCGCGCTGACCGAACCGTTGTCGGAAAGGGACAACGCCTGCACATCCGCCCGCGCGGCATACGTCGCGCTGCGTCCGCCCGGCCGCGAAGAGGTCACGGCGAGTGACGATCCCCCGTCGCGCGCTCCGGCGGTGAACTCGAAAGCGTGGCGATAGTCGCGCCCCGGAATCGGCGCAGCGCCCATCGCCTTCAACCGCGCAATAATGTAGTCTCCCGCACGCCGTTCTCCGTCGGAACCTGTGAGCCGCCCGGCCATCTCGCCCGCGGCGAGTGCGGTAACGTGCGCCCGTGTGCTGGGGGCCGCGGACCCCGCCGCCACGATCGCCTGCGGCGCACCGAGCGCTGCAATCACCAGCGTCGCGAGCAGAACACGGTGCGCCGCGATGCTCAAGGCCGCCCTCGCCGCTGCGGGGCTTTCGACAGTGCTTCGAGCGCCTTCTCGTGGTTCCATTGCGCGATAAAAATCTGCCCCGTCCCGGCTCCGGAGCGGCTCGAAGTCCAGGCGAGCTGGCGGCCATCGGGGGACGGCACCGGCAAGCCATCGAATCCGGGGCTATAGGTGACGCGCACCGGTTCCTTCAGTCCGTCGGCGTCCACCATGAAGAGCTCGAAGTTCTCGAAGCCGAGCTTGTTCGACGCGAAGAGAAAATACTTTCCAGAGGGATGCTCGTAGGGCGCCCAGCTCATGGCTCCGAAGTCGGTGATGCGCCGCACGTCGCTCCCGTCGAGCTTCATCGTGTAGATGTCGGCCAGGAGTCCCTGCTCGTCGAAGCGGCGCCATACGATGCGCGACCCGTCGTGGGTGAAGAAGGGACCGCCGTCGTAGCCGGGGCTGTACGTGAGTCGGCGCGTCCCGGAGCCGTCGGCGCGCATCAGGTAGATCTCGGCGAAGCTGGCCGGGTCCCGCTCCAGCCGTTTCTGCTCCGCGTCGGTGAGGCTGCGTGCATAGGCCTCGCGCGTCGAGGAAAAGACGATCCAGCGGCCATCCGGCGAATAGCTCGCTTCGGCGTCGTAGCCCCGAACTTGGGTGAGCTGCTTCAACGCGCCGGTGCCCTCGCTGTAAACGTAGATCTCCATCTCCGGATCGAAGTCCCAGGAATAACGGCGCTGTGCGCCCGAGGCGCGGAATGCCAGCTCGTCCTTTTGCAACGCTTCCGAGCGGGGATCGGCGTGCGTCGAGGAAAACAGGATTTCGTCGCTTCCCGGGCGGAAGAAGGCGCAGGTCGTCTTGCCGATACCCGGCGAAATGCGCTTGACCTCCCCGCTCGCCAGGTCGAGGACGTAGATCTGGTAGAACGGATTGCCCGGCTCGCGCTCGCTCTGGAAGACCATGCGCTTGCCGTCCGGAGACCAGTAGCCCTCGCCCGCCCGCCGCCCCTCGAGCGTGAGCCGCCGGATGCGCGCGAGGAAGTCGCGCTCTTCGTAGTTCGGAACCTCGGGCGCGGCTGCCGAGATCACGACCGACGCTAGGAGCGCGCATGCAAAGAAGACAACCGGCAATTTCATGGCCAAGACCGTTGTGACCGGGACGCACCGAATTTTATCGCCCTGACCGGCCGGGAGGGCGGGATAAGTTATTCCTTCGCGGCCTTGGCGGCCTTCGCGGTGAGGCTGTTCGCCGTCCTTTGCGTTCTCCGCGTCCTTGGCGGTGAAGCTTTTTTAGGGTAATAGGTAGTTGGTAGAAAGCCCCGCTATGCGGGAGACTTACACCTATCACATATCATGCTGGTGAGGCAGAAATGAACAAACCTCTTACATCCACAGTCGCCGATCCCGAGCGCATTCCGTACCAGAAACCACAGCCGCGCGACATGCGCCCCGACATGGTGATTCCCGACGCGATGGGCCAGAGCGATCCCCGCGTTTGGGTTCCACTTGCAGAGCACGTCGCCTCGCGCCCGCTTCAGTTCAACGTCACGCTGGGCCAGTACACGCACGTACTGCGCGTCACCAAAGCGGGGGTGATCGCACGCCATCGCCACTCGGGCGCCGTACACGCGTGGGTGTTCAAGGGCCGCTGGCTCTATCTCGAGCACGACTGGGTCGCCGAGCAAGGCAGCTACATCTTCGAACCGCCGGGTGAGACGCACACATTGGTGGTACCCGAGGGCTGCTCCGAAATGGTCACATTGTTCCAGGTGAACGGCAGCCTGATGTATGTCGATCCGCAGGGCGTCTCAACCGGATACGACGACGTGTTCACGCGCATCGACAGGGCGCGCGCGCACTACGCGGCAGTTGGCCTGGGCGAGCACTATGTCGAGCAGTTCATTCGCTAGCTTTTCGAGAAAGGCGTGATGAGTGATGGGTGATGGGTGATGGGACCGAAAGGCGACAGTAGGTCACTCGAAGCTATCTCAAAAACCCGGCCGAGAACGCAAGACAAGTTCAGAACCAGACAGGATTGACAGGATGTACAGGATGAAAACGTCTGTTGATCTTTTGCGGGATTATCCTGTAAATCCTGTTCATCCTGTCGGTTTTCCGTTTTGAGATGGGTTCTCATCGCTCATCACTCATCACTCGTCACTCGTCACACAAACAGGCGCATGCCGTAGAATTGCCCGGCCGTGAATCCCGCAGCTCCTCCCCAACGCGAAACATGCTGAAAACTCATACCGTAGTGCGTTTGGTTTTGCTCGGACTCGCCGGCCTCGGCGCAGCTCCTGCCTTCCCGCAGAGCTATCCCAGCAAGCCGATACGCATCGTCACTTCACCTGCCGGAGGCGGCAACGATTTTCCGGCGCGCCTCATCGCGCGCGCCCTTGCAGGGCCACTGGGACAGCAACTGGTCGTGGACAACCGGCCTACCATTCTGCTCGCGGACATCGTGGCGAAAGCGCCGCCCGATGGATATACCCTTCTCGTCACCGGCAGCACTCACTGGATCACGCCGTTGCTGGAAAAGACGTCGTACGATCCGATAAAGGATTTCGCTCTCATTACCCTGATCGACAGGTCGCCGAGCGTTCTCGTCGTCCATCCCTCGATGCCGCTGAAGTCCGTCAGGCAGTTCATCGCCCTGGCGAAGTCCAAACCGGGCGAGATCAATTTTTCGGTGGGCGGACCGGGCACCTCGAATTTTCTCGGCGCGGTATTGTTCAACTACATGGCGGGCGTGAACACCGTGCGCATTCCGTACAAGGGCACGGGCCCTGCACTGCTTGCCGTGATGACCGGCGAGGTCCACGCGATGTTCGGCTCCGCAGGCGGAGCGGCGCCGCACGTGAAGTCGGGCCGCCTGCGCGCGCTCGCAGTGGGCAGCCTTCAGCCTTCCGCATTGGCGCCCGGGGTTCCCACGCTCGACGCTTCGGGCTTGCCCGGTTTTGTCTCGGAAGCCCTTCATGCCATGTTTGCACCGGCTGGAACGCCTCAGACTATCGTCACCCGGCTGAACGAGGAAGTCGGGCGTTATCTGCGGTCGGCCGAGGCCAAGGATCTGTTTCTGAAAGCCGGAATAGACACCGCACCCGGCACGCCCGACGAGCTGCTGGCGGTCCTGAGATCGGAGATAGCGAGCACAGACAAGGTGCTCAAGGCTGCCGGTATCGGCGTGCAGAAATAACGGTGATGAGTGATGAGTGATGGGTGATGGGTGCCGAGAACGCTTTCTCCTTTCTCCTTTCTCCTTTCGCCTTCCGACTTTCGCCTTCCGATTTCCGGCTGATTCAGGCGATAATCGCAGGCCGGCTTCCCTACAGTGCAGAACACCAACCCTCACAGAATATGGAAAGGTCATGAGCGAACAGAAAACCCAAACATCCTCCGCGCCGCAGCGGTTCAAGCAGATCCCGCCCGAAAAACTGACCCCGGAGCAGCGCGTACTCGCCGACGGGGTTCGCTCCGGCCCGCGTGGCGCGATAAAGAACTCCTCCGCCGCCACTCCCGGTCCGCTCGGCGGGCCGTTCAACGTGTGGCTGCGCAGCCCGGACATCGGCAACGTCATCCAGAGCCTCGGCGCGGCCATCCGCTTTCGCAGCTCGATCCCCGCCAAACTGAATGAGCTCGCGATCATCACGACCGCCCGCGAGTGGACCGCGCAGTACGAGTGGCACGCCCACCGGCGCCTGGCGGTCGAGGCTGGCCTCGATCCCGCCATTGCCGATGACATCGCGCAGGGCCGCCGGCCGGCCGGGATGTCGGAGGACGAAGCGCTCGTGTACGACGTCTCCCGCGAGTTGCACGAGACGCACGGCCTCGGCGACGCCACCTACAAGCGCGCGCTCGACCGCTTCGGCGAAAAGGGCGTGGTGGACCTCATCGCCGTCAACGGCTACTACGTGCTGGTCTCGATGACGCTGAACGTGGACCGGACGCCGCTACCGGCCGGAGTCACGCCGCCGCTGCCGGAACTGAAAGGGTCGGCAAGGTGATGAGGTGATGGCGCGGGGCTATCCCGCGCTGCGGCAGTACGAACCTACGCCTGCACTCTCCGCCCCGGGGACGGTTGGGACGCTACAACTGACACCGGCCGCTACTGGCGGGTTTGCTCCTTCAGCGCCCGGAGTTCGGCCTCGGTGCGCGGGGTCAGGACGGCAACCTTGCGCGCGCGATCGTACGGAACGATCACCCGCAGCGGCTGACCCTCGCGTTCGCCGGAGAAACTATGTGGATTGCTCATGGCGTTCTCCCGAAGTGAAATCGGCTCGGTGCTCATTCGGTTGCCCGGGCGGTTGGAAGATCCTGCGTGCCGGGCGGCACGGTCTTGAGGTAAGCGGCGATGGCCGCAATCTGGCCCGGACTGTAGGTATATCTGAACCCCGGCATGCGCGGCGTCCCGTTGGTGATGAACCCACGCATGAGGTCTTCCCGCCCGCCCGCGCTCTCCCTGGAGAGCTCCGGACCATACATGCGAGAAACCAGCGTCGGCCTGGTGTGACAGACCCCGCACGATTGCTCGAACAGCTGGCGGCCCAGCTTTTGCTGCTCTGTAAGGTGATCTTCAGCCGCAGCGGGGACAGGCTCGATTTATTGGTGTTTCTTCGCAGAGGATGAGTTACAGCAGCTATTATTGCCGGGAAAATGTGAGCGTCCCGTTTATCTGGCCGAACACTCCGACACATGCACCTCTTCGTAAGCCTGCTGACGCTCGCGCTCGTTGCCATCGCGCTGCTGCAGGTCTCGCGGCACCTCAACGCGCCCTACCCCTCGATGCTCGCGATGGCGGGCGCGGCGGTCGCTGCCCTGCCCTGGTCGCGGCCCATCGGCATCGATCCGGAGCTCGCGCTGGCCTTGTTCATCGCCCCTGCGCTGCTCGACGCGGCCTACGATCTGCCGCCGCGTGAAATGCGCCGCTACTGGCCGTCCCTGCTCGCCCTCGCGGGCGTGGCGGTGCTGCTCACCACCGCCGCGGTGGCCTGGGCGGGCGTCGCGCTTGCTGGAATGCCCCTCGCGGCCGCCATCGCGCTGGGCGCGATCGTTGCGCCGCCCGACGCGGCTGCGGCGAGCGCGATGCTCGCGCGTTTCAAGCTGCCGCGGCGCATGATCACCGTCCTGAAGGGAGAAAGCCTCTTGAACGATGCCGTCGCGCTCCTGATCTTCGCCGCGGCGGTCGGGACCGTCACGACGCAGGGGGGATTTGCGAGCCTGATTCCGGGATTGGCGCTGGCGGTCCCGGGCGGCCTGCTGCTCGGCGTGCTGATCGGAAAGGTTTATCTGGCCCTGGCACCGCGCCTCGCGGGAACGCTGGGCGGCCGCCTGTTCGAATTCGTCGCGACCTTCGGCACGTGGGTGATCGCGGAGCGGCTGCAGCTATCGGCGATCCTGTGCGTGGTCGCCTACGCGATCACCGTGGCGCGCTCCATGCCCGAGCTCCAGTCCGCGCGCGACCGGGTGCATTCCTACTCGGTATGGGAAACGCTGGTCTTCCTGCTCAACGTGCTCGCCTTCCTCTTGATGGGGCTGCAGGCCCGCGCCATCATCACCCGGCTCGATCCGGACGAGATCTGGCGGGCGGTGGTTTTCGCTAGCGTGGTGCTTGCCATCGTAGTCGCGGTCCGCATCGTCTGGGTGATCGCCTATAACCGCCTCGCCGATGCGCTCTCGATCCGCCGCGGCACGCCGCGCCAGCCGGGTCTCCGCCACGCACTGGTGGTTTCCTGGTGTGGTATGCGGGGCCTGGTAACGCTCGCCATCGCCCTGGCGCTTCCCGAGAATTTTCCGGAACGCGACCTGATCGTCCTGAGCGCATTTACGGTCGTCCTGGGCACGCTGGTCGTGCAGGGCCTCACGCTGGGCCCGCTCATCCGCCTGCTGCGGATCCGGCCGGACGAGTCCTTCGACAGGGAACTCGCGTCCGCCCGCATCGCCCTGCTCGACGCCGGGGTCGGCAGCCTCGGCGATCGGAACGATCAAGCCTGCCGCACGCATCCGCGCTGAGTACGACGCGGAGCGCGCGTTGACCGCCGAGGGCAAGTATCCGAATACCGCGAGCCAGACCGCCCGGCTGCAATTGCGGAGCATCATCGCGCAGCGCAGGAAACTCGCGGAGCTGCGGCGCACCGAGCAAATCGATGACGACGTCTTCCACGCGCTGGAAGAGGAACTCGACTGGGCGGAACTCGCGGCGTCGCCGCCCGGACGTTTCGAGATCGTCGAGACGTGAATTACAAGAGACAGAGCTGCATCACTTATTCACCCGTCACTTATGACGCTTTTCCCGCTACGACGGGACGTGAAACACGTCCGCCCATTCCGGGTGCTTCCGCCGCTGGTCCTCCACGTAGGTGCACAAGGCGTAGATCTTCACGCCCTCCTTACGCGCGTCTTCGACCATCCGCGTCAGAAGCGCGAGCGCGGCGCCTTTGTCCTTTAACGTCTCCGATACTTCGGTGCGCTCCGCGATGATGAGGCCCGGCCGCTCGTGCTTGTAGTTGAGCCTCGCGATGCCGTGAATGCCCGGTATCGTCGCGACGTAGGTTCCGCGGGTCTTGTAGTCCTGCCGCTGGATGCGGATTTCATCCATGCTCCACTATAGCGCAGCGCAACTGGTGATGCGTGATCGGTGATGGGTGGGCCTTTTAGCGAGCTTCTACGCCGCCTATTTATTGGCCGGCAACTCACAATCCGTCTTCCCTGAAAGCTGTTTCAGAACGACCGGGATCGTACCTCGTCATAAGCCGATGCGGCGTGACGCGTTGCCAAGCAATTCGTACAACGCGTAATAGCTGTGCTCCAGCGAGCGCACGTCCGGGATGAGGTCTCCCAGCCCGACGGAAGCATCCACCAATATCATGGTCGGCGCAGGCATGACTTCGAAACCGGCAGCTTCGAATTCCGCCTTGGCGCGCTGCATGTCCAATTCATGCGCGACAAGCACCACGCTTCGAATACCCTGGGGTAGCAGAATCTCCGCCGAACGCTGCGCGTTTTCGTGCGTGTTGCGCGAACGTGCCTCCGCCCACGCTACGGCAACCCCAAACTCATCGAGCAGTACCTGCTGCATGATCTGTGCTTCGGTTGTGTCGTCATTCACAGGACCACCTGATACCAGCACGGACAGGCCGGTCTTGCGTGCGAGCCATGCGCCGTAGCGCACGCGTTCCAGCGTCAAGCGTCCAACCGTGGGGCCGTCGTATTCCGGCGCGTTCCATCGAATGCCGCCGCCGAGAATGATCAAAGCCTGGGCATTGCTCGCCTTCGCGAGGTCCAGGTGAGGGTACCTGTCGAGAGTCCTGTACAAGGCGTCGGACACGGCCGGCATCGACAGCGCCAAGAGCGAGATCAGTCCGAGCGATGTGAGCGCACGGCCGAGTCTCGGCCGCCGGCCGAGCAGCAGCAGACCGGCGAACGCGACGATCAACGGGCCATTCGGCGGCAGCACCAGGCTGCGGAATACCCACCTCAGGAATACCAGGTCGACCAACGGAAATTCCATATCAGTACTCCGTCCGTGCGCCGGCCGCCTTGCCGATTTTCCCACGAATGATACCGTCGACCAGGATGATCGGTTGCTTCCTGGTGGAGCCCAGTGGCGGTAGTGAATGCATTTCGAGGATCGACGGCCCGGCCGTAAGTGCAAAAGAGTCCAGTATCCGGTCCGGACCTGCCCAAGCCCGAAGAATGCCACTGTCGCGGCCGTTGCCATGTTCAGCTTGCGGTAGCGTAGCTTGAACGGGCGGCACTTGCACTATACAGTCGCAAGAATGTCGGTTTTGTGACGCAACTACGTCGATATCAGAGATCTGTCTGCGCGGGAATGATCGCTTTCGAGACACGAATCCCTGCAACGCTTTTGCAATGGTGCTGCTGTGCGCTGTAGAGCTCAATGAAGGAGCGGCGACGATGAAGGTGACACGTCTTTCTCCGCATATCGGCGCGGAGGTGACGGGCATCGATCTCCGCGAGCCGATCGACGCGGAGGTTCGGCGGCGCCTCAACGCAGCCGTCGTCGACGGTGTCGCCCTCGTCATTCGCGACCAGGATTTCACGCCCGAGCAGTATCTCGCGGCAGTCGCCCTGTTCGGCGAGCCGATGGAGCAGCATTTCACGCAGTACGCCCTGCCCGATTGTCCGCTGGTGCATGAGGTGTCGAACCGGCACACGGACAAGTCCGGCAAGCGGGTAAAGCACGGCGCCGGCTGGCACACCGACCACACCAATCACGTGCGGCCGCCGAAATACACGAGTCTTTACGCGGTCGCGTTGCCGCCGTCGGGCGGCGACACGGCGGTGGTCAACATGCGTGCCGGCTACGAAGCGCTGCCCGACGCGATCAGGCAGAAGATCCAAGGGATGAAGACGGTCAACGTCTTCCAAGGGAGCGCGTCGGCTCTCTATTCCGGGCAGTCGGCCGACGCACAGGCCGAGCGCAAGCCGGAGCCGGTGCTGCAACCGCTGGTGCGGACCAATCCCGACAATGGAACGAAGGCGCTCTATTTCCATCCGGTAAAGACCGAGAACATCGTCGGCATGGACGCCGCGGAATCGCAGGCGCTGCTGGCCGATCTGCTCGAGCGGTCCGTCCGGCCCGAGTTCATCTACCGCCACAAATGGCGCAAGGGCGACATGCTGATCTGGGACAATCGCGCGGCGATGCACCGCGCTCATTTCGATTACGATCCGGACCAGTATCGCCTGCTCTACCGCGTGCTGGTGCGTGGTGAACTGCCGGTTTAGCCAGGATAGCGGTGACGAGATCGGAGGGAGACGGTAATGACACAAGTCGGCACGGGCAAACACACCTACGAGCTGGTACGGGATTGGCCCAAGATGCCCAAGGGAGAATCCCTCGGCGTGGTCAGCAGGGTAGCGACCGATTCCCGGGATCGCGTCTACGTTTTCCAGCGCAAGGATCCGCCGGTGGTCGTGTTCGACCGCGATGGAAATTACCTGGAGTCCTGGGGCAACAAGACGGTCAAAGACCCGCACGGCTTGAAAATCGTCGGCGACGTCGCCTATACCACCGATCGCGTCGATTCGGTCGCGATGTCATTCACGCTGGACGGCCGGCCTCTGCTGGTGCTCGGCCAACGCGGCGTGCATTCCGACACCGGCTGCGAAAAGTCCCCCTACATCGTGCCGCGCGCGGCGGGCCCTTTCAATCACCCCACGGAGATGATGCCCCACCCCAACGGCGATATTTACGTGACCGACGGTTACCGCAACTCCCGCGTGCACCGCTTCACGCGCGACGGCCGCCTCGTCAAGTCGTGGGGCACGCCGGGCAAGGCCGAGGGCGAGTTTCACCTCCCTCACAGCATTGCGATCGACCCGGAGGGCAAGCTCTACGTTGCCGATCGCAGCAACAAGCGCGTGCAGATTTTCTCGCCTGAGGGAGACTTCATCGGCATGTGGACCGGCATGGGCGGGCCGAACGATATTACGCGCGGCAAGGACGGCACTTTCTACATTGCCGAGCAGGAAGACGGCGACAAGCCCGCGTATATCTGCATACGCGATGCGAAAGGACGGGAGCTAGCCCGCCTGGAGAGCCGTCATATCCACGGCGTGGGCGTGGACTCGCGCGGCGACATCTACGCGGGACTGACCGTGGACCGCAGCGTGGACAAGTTCGTGCGCACTTGAAGGGAGAGGAGTGTCTTTTTGAGGCGGTCAGCTCAAGGAATCCGATCATGCGAATGCTAAGTTTGCTTGTGACGACAACCATCATGGTTGCGCCCCTATCAGCGGCGCTGGCGAAGGACGAAGCGCTTGCGAAAGCCATCGCTGCTTCGCATCGCACACCGGCCTTTGTCGAACGCGACAAGGCGCGCAAGCCGCAGGAAGAGCTCGAATTCTTCGGCATCAAACCGGCGCTGACCGTGGTGGAGATCCTCCCCGGCGGCGGCTACTGGACCGAGATCCTCGCGCCTTACCTGAAAGGCAACGGCACCTACTACGTGGCGATGCCGCCGCGTGGCATCGATGCGTTCAGGAAGAAGCTGGATGCGAATCCCGCGGTATACGACGAAGTGAAGGTCACGCCGTTGGGCACGGATGCAGAGATTGCACCGGCGGGTTCGGCCGACCTCGTGCTGACGTTCCGCAACGTGCACAACTGGATGGCCGGCGGCGTTGCCGATCGGGTCTTCGCGGCGTTTTTCGCTGCACTGAAGCCTGGCGGTGTGCTCGGCGTGGAAGAGCATCGCGCGAGCACGGCCCACCCGCAGGACCCGAAGGCTGCAAACGGCTACGTACGCGAGGACTACACCATCCAGCTCGCCGAGAAAGCAGGCTTCAAGTACGTCGGCAGGTCCGAAATGCTTGCCAACCCGAAGGACACCAAGGACTGGCCGAAAGGCGTTTGGACATTGCCGCCGACGCTTGCGCTGGGCGCGCAGGACCGCGAGAAGTATCTCGCTATCGGCGAAGCCGACAATTTCGTCTTGAAGTTCGAGAAGCCGAAGAAGTAACCATCCACGCATTGCGCTGGTCCGGCCCGGCTCTACGGACCGGATCGTGCCGCCCACTGATTCAGTCGGGATGCCCCCTAGCGTATCGCGGGCAGCATCAACCCAAAGGCGCCGATCAGGACCAGGGCGAAGAAGGTGATGATCCAGCCGGAGGCGCGGGGAAACTGCGCGACCCAGTTGTCGAGCGTGAGGTTCATCGCCTCCCGCTCCTTGAGGTACCGCCGTTCCGAATACCAACGGGAACCGCCGGCTTCGAGCGCCATCAAGGCGTCGGGAAGGAACGCGAGCATGATTCCGACAACTATCCCAACGAGATTGCCGATGAGGAGCACCCAGCGGACGTTTTCGACGACCCAGGACGCGAAGGACGGGCGGAAGTAATCCAGGCCGCGAACCACAAACGGAATCCTTGGCTGCCAATAACCGGTGATGGGTGGGGTGATGGGTGATGCCTGCTTGTACGAGTTGATTGGATCACTCCCAAAATCGTGACGCTGGTGAGACATGCGGGCTAGATGAGGTCCTTCAGGTCCAGACCCGCGGCGAACGCATTGCCCTCATGCGCCAGCACGGCGGAGATCTCGGCGCCGCTGCCGGTCGGCTGCACCTGCACGACGCCGAAGTTGAAGCGGTTGACCACGTCGCGCAAGGTCGAGCGGATGCCCGGGGCAAGCGAGAACTCCTCGTCGATGAAGGTGCCCACCAGCGGTTGGGTGTCGTCGATCTGACTGATCCCCGAGGAGGTGAGCGAGACGGCCTTGCCGCTCGGCCGCGCGGCGCTCACGTCGAAGATGCAGCCGATGTGGATGTCGCCGGACAGGAATACCAGTCCGCGGCCGGACGCGGCATTGCGGTTCACGTAGCGCGCCGCGAACGCCTTCTTCAGCAGGTCCTGCTGCTCGCGCCGGGCAAAGCGGTGCGACCACTGGTCGCGCGCCTCGTCGAGGTTGGAGATCTGGAAGTTGCCGGCGTTGGGGTTCACGCCGGTGAACCGGGCAACCTTTGCGCTGGCAATGGCCTGCAAGAGGTCGGTTATGTCCTTTGTCGACTTCGGGTGGAACAGCTCCTGCTCGTCGCCGCGCTTGAACGCCTCGACATCGTCGGTGCGCTGGCCCATCAGGCGCTGCGTCTGCCCGTCCGGGTCCTGCGAGGCGATCGGAGTCGCGGTGACGACCGCGAGCGCGTCGACATCCGGCGGCAGGTGGGCAAACACGTCGTCGATGAACGTCCATTGGCGTTCGCCAAGGATCGGGTAGTCCTTGCGGAAAACGTCGCGTTCCCCGCGGCTGTCGAGCATGAGCACCATCAGGCGGCCGCAGCGGAACACGAACGGCATCCCAAGACGCTGCCCGCGCGGAAGCGGGCCGCCGATGTAGTTCGGAAACGCCGGGTCGGGCTGCCCAGGAATCGCCGCGTCGCGGTAGTCGCCGGGAAGCGGGTTGCGGCAGCCCTGGAAGTGCCAGTAGACGTCGCGCGCGTCTTCGAAGTACTCCGTGCACGCGCGGAAGATCGCCGCACCGCGATGGTGAAGCGCGGCCATCGTCGGGCTGTCGGATGCCAGCGACCCCCAACCGTCGCGGATGTCATGGTCGTCCCAGACCATGTATGTTGGAACATTCGCGAGTATCTTCCGCACGACGTCGCGCGACCAGTTCAGGCGGTACTTCTCGGCCATCACGCGCCGACGCGTCGCGCTGTCGGAGTGAAAGTGCTGCGCGAATACGTCGGGCTGATCCTCGTCCATGTAGATCTGGTCGCCCATCATGACGATGAACGAGGGCTGCGATGCTTCGACGAAGTCGCTGAACTTCTGCCATGCGCCCAACTGCTCCGCCCCGTTGCACGAGATCGCGCAGAACAGCAGGTTGGTCATCGACGGTGGCGGCGGCAGGGTGCGGACCGATCCATTCGCGCCCGGCACGAAGCGGCCCGCTCGCACCACCCGGTAGCGGTAGCGCAGGTCGGGCTGCAGGCCGGTGACCTGCGCGATCGCGGTGCCGAACTCGACCGCGCCGAGCTCGGTGCTCTTGAACTCGAACAGCCCGACGCCTTCGACGCGCAGCCTGTAGCGCGCTGGATCGTCGGACACCTGGATCCAGATCCGCGTCGAGGTGTCGTCCGTATGCCCGACGACCGGCCCCAGTTGCAGCCGCCGCGGGCCTCGGCGCCGGGCCATGGTCAGCGCTTCATGCCTTAGCGGCGGGCGCCGCCCAGCCCCGAGCCGATGGCGCCGAGGATCGCCACCCCGTCCTTCGCCGTGACCGAGAACTTGACGGGATCCGGAAGCGTTCCTTCGATCTTGCGGTTCTTGAACAGTGCGCGAATACGCTGGACCTCGGCGTTCTGGCGCTCGATCTCCGGCGCAACGCGCAGCGCGTTTGCGATGCCGGCAAGGTTGCTCACGCCGGCGGACCTGAGCAGACGCCGGTGCGCTTCACCCAGTTGAAGCATCGCCGCGGCCTTGTCGAAATCGACATTGCGCGGATCGTCCGCCGGCAGCTTGCGCCAGGTGTCGATCAGCACGCCGAGAACCTTGGGGTCGTTCGCTACGAGCGGCGCTTCCGGCAACCTGGAGCCGTTGGCGAGCAGTGTCGTTACCTGCCGCTCGATCGCGTTCCAGCGCGTGACGGTCTCCAGCGCGCGAGTCTTCGTCGAGGTGTTCAGGGAAGCCGACAGGGTCTTGACACCCCCGATGTCGAACCGGCCCGGGTCGAAAACGACGCGGAACAGCGGGCTCACCGAGGCGGTGCTGCCGGTGACGACCGTCGCTCCATTGTCCGGGCTCGTGCCGAAGCAGGTGTCGAGGAAGCGGTTCTCTCCGAACAGCACGCCGCGCTCGAGCGGTGACCGCGACGCCTCGCGCTCGTATTCGTCCCGGAGCGTGTCGAGCCAGACCTCGAGAAAGTGCTTGTAGTTCGCGCTGCCGCGTTGCGAGACGCCCGCTGACACGCCCGGCGAAACGACCGACGCTACGACCAGGCTCTCGAGCAATCGCAGCCCCCACAACTCGACCACCGGCCGGCGGAAGGTGCCACTGGTCAAGCCGCCGATGATGTCGATGTCCAACTCCTCGAGCGGCGTGCCGACGGGGAACGTGTTGTTGAGGTAATCGACCATCCGGGCAAACTGGAGCAGCGTGCCGGTGAAACGTTCGTCGAGGCTGAACGGCCCCGGCGCGCTATCGAGCAGGCAGACGCGGCGCAGGCGTGCGTTGATGCAGAAGTCGGTGCCCTTCGGGACCACGAGCACCGCGGTGAACTCCTGGATGCCTTCGATGCCGCTCGAACGCCTGGCGAGCAACTGCTGGAACCACAGGTTCGGGTCCGACGGGTCGACCGAAAGCTGCTGCAGCGGCTGCGGCGACACCGAAAAGCTCAGGTGCGGCGTGCCCACGTACTTCGTGGAGAGCAACGAGATGATGTTCTCGACCCGCGTGGTGTGGCTGATCAGTTCGCGCCGCTCCTCCGACGCGTTGCGATTCGTCGTGTCGACGACCTGCGACACCGCGCGGTTGCTGGCGACGTCGGTGGACGTGCTGCGGACCGAGCCGCCGAAGGAAACTATTCCCAAGTCAAGCCCTGCCGACCCGCTGGAGCTGGTTGTATTCGAATGGCTGCGCAGCGTCTCGTTCACCTGCGAGCCGCTCTTGCCGATCGCGATCCCTTCGGCCTCACCTTCGTAGGCGTCTACGCCGACCACCCCGGTCTGCACCATGCGGCGGGCAAGCGGCGCGGCGGCGTGGAAGTACGGCCGGATCGTGCCCAGATCGCCCGCAGCGTTGCGGACCTTCAGGTCGAGTAAAAGATGCATGCAGGGTATGCCTTCGCCGAGGAAGCTCGCCGCGACTTTCGAGAGCTCGGGCGGGAACGACGCCGGCGAAATCGACGTCGTGAACTTGACGAAGACGAGCTTCTCGTCGGGGAGGAGGCTCGTCAGTGTCGCATCGTCGGGCTCGAAGAAGAACAGCGATATCGCCGTCTGCGCGGGTTCGCCCGCGCTCAACGGCTGCGTCGTCGCCGCCAGCTTCCAGGGGATCTCGATCGGTGGCAGGGGTGTATCTTCTTGGGCCATTTCGCCTCCCGGAAAGTTTAGGTGCCTGCGAAAGTTAGAATAGATCGAGTGTAAGCCGCGTTGGTTCCCTCTGCTTGCTCGGTCTTGGCGTACCCCTTAAGGATGATTGAAATAATTCCTTCATTGTGAAGCTTTTTGGGGCCTTTGAGAGTGCCGTTGAGCAACACAGCCTTGAAATCAGTGATGAGTGATGGGCATCCCGAAGGATGAGGGATGGGGGAATGTTGGTTGGCTTGGACGCTTCGCCTGAGACGGTTTAGCTGGGACGCTTTTCATTATTGTTCCCTTCGCGTCCTTGGCGGCCTTCGCGGTGAAGCTGTTCGCCTTCCTTCGCGCCTTGGCGACCTTCGCGGTAAAGCTGTTCGCCTTCCTCCGCGTTCTCCGCGTCCTTTGCGGTGAAGCTTTACAGTTACACTGAACCTTTTTTCACTAACGGGCCCGGATTGCGGAGGAAGATATGCAGGCCACGCGTGTCGGCGATTTCCAAGTGCTGTGCGTCACCGAGTTCCAGGGGCCGTTTATAGCTCCCGAGGTTTTCTTTCCCGATTTCGACCCCGAGGTAGTGCGGGCGAACCCCGATATGACGGGACCAGGGCTGATCGACCCGGCGACCGGCAAGCTCGTCTTCAGCTTTCACAGCTTCATCGTCAAGACCCTGCATCACACGATCCTGATCGATTCCTGCCTCGGCAACGACAAGGAGCGTCCGACGCGGCCGCAATTTCACCGTCTGCGAACCCCCTACCTCGCCGATCTCGCGAACGCAGGAGTCAAGGTCGAGGATGTCGACTACGTGATGTGCACGCACCTGCACTGGGATCATGTCGGCTGGAACACCCGTCTCGAAAACGGGCGCTGGGTCCCGACCTTTCCCAATGCGCGCTACATTATGGCCCGCCGCGAGTTCGAGCATTGGCAGGGCGTGCAGCGGCGGGGCGAGGAAACGCCGCACCGCCTTGCCTTCGAGGACAGCGTGCTGCCGGTCGTGCGAGCGGGACTATCGGTGCTGGTCGACGACGATTACGCCCTCGAAGACGGCTTATGGCTCGAAAGCGCTCCCGGCCATACGCCCGGCAACGTCGTGATCCATGCCCGCTCGCGAGATGACCGCGCCGTTTTTCTGGGCGATGTGCTTCATCACCAGCTCCAGCTGGCGAAGCCGGAGTGGTCGACGCTTGCCTGTACCGATCGTGACCTGTCGCGGAAGACGCGCACGCGGCTCGTCGAAGAGTATGCCGAACGCGGCACCCGCCTGCTGCCCGGGCATTTCCCGGCGCCGACCGTCGGACGGATCGTCAGGCACGGCAGCGCCTACCGCTATGCCTTCGAGGAATGAAACGTCCCAGGTGAAGCGTCCCCGATGAGCCTTTGTCTAACCAACGTCTGCTACGCGTTAGCTGGACGCCGTATCTGAGACGTGGTATCTGAGATGCAGTATCTGAGACGCTTTATCTGGGACGCATCATCTGAGACGCATCATCTTTATATGAAGCACCGCACATTCGGCCGCAGTGGCATCAAGGTCTCGGAAATCATTTTCGGCGGCGGCGCCGTCGGCGGCGTCATCATCCACAAGGATGACGCGACGAAGCGGGAAGCGATCCGCCGCGCGTTGGCCGGCGGAATCAACTGGGTCGATACCGCCGCGATGTACGGCAACGGCAAGTCGGAGGAAGCGCTCAGCTGGCTGCTGCCCGCCGAAAGTAAAATGAGCGGCGCGACGCCTTATCTGTCGACCAAGTTCAATCTCGATGTGGAGAATCTGAAGGACATCCCGGCGCAGATCGAGGAGCGGCTGCGGGGTAGTCTCGCCCGGCTCAAGCGCTCATCGGTCGATTTGCTGCAGCTCCACAACCGCATCGGAGCTAAGCCCGGCGGCCGGGTGATGACGGTCGAGCAGATCCTCGGCAGGAACGGTGTGGCCGACGGCCTCGACCGGCTGCGCGAAAAAAAGCTGATCCGCCATATGGGCATTACCGGAATCGGCGAGGCCGCTTCCGTTTGCGAAGTGATCCGAAGCGGGCGGTTCGACTCCGCGCAGGTCTATTACAACTTGCTCAATCCCAGCGCGGGCCGCAGCATGCCCGAGGCGTGGACCGGGCAGAACCTGGGCGGTATTATCGAGGCTTGTCGCGCCAACAATGTGGCAGTAATGGCGATTCGTATTTTTGCCGCAGGCGTCATCGCCACGGATGAGCGGACGGGGCGCGAGAGCGTTCTCATTGCGGACACAAGCGTCGCCGAAGACGAACGCAAGACTAAGGCCGTGTTCGACGCGATCGGTACCGATGAGGGAACGCGCGCGCAGATCGCGCTGCGCTTCGTGCTGTCGAACCCGGATATATCGTGCGCCGTGATCGGCAGCGCGGAACTGCATCATATCGACGAGGCGCTGCAGGGGGCCGAGATGGGGTCGCTCCCGCCGCATGTGCTCGCCCGTCTCGATGCGCTGTATGAGAGCGATTTTGGCCGCGTCTAGCTACGTCTCAGATACCGCGTCTCAGATACCACGTCTCAGATACGGCGTCTCAGATACGGCGAGTTTAGGGCGCTTTACCCGCGACGCTTCATCTGGGACGCTTCACCTGGGACGCATTATCTGCGACGCTTCATCTGGGACGCATTGGAGGAGCGCATGTTGACCGGCACGGTGCACTGGACGACGCAGGAACGCGTGGTACACGGCAAGCCGGCGACCGAAGCCGTCCGTGCGGAGATCGAGCGCATCGGGGCCAAGCGCGTGCTGCTGCTCACCACGCGATCGCTCACGAACGGCCGGCTGATCCGGGACGTGACCTCGGCTCTGGGCGATCGCTGCGTGGGCCGGTTCGCCGCGATACACGCCCACTCGCCGCGTGAAGCCGTAATCGCCGGTGCCGCACTCGCGCGTGACGTCGAAGCGGACCACCTGCTCGCCGTCGGCGGGGGCTCGGTGACCGATGCGACCAAGACCATGCTGCTCGCATTGTGGCGCGGAGTGCGCGACGTCGACACGCTCTCGACGCTGGCCCCGAAGCGCGGCACGGGGCCCCTGGCGCCGCTCGACTCCGACCGGATGCGCATGACGGCGGTGCCGACGACATTGTCCGCCGCCGAATTCACCAACAGCGCGGGGATCACCGACATCCAGCGCAAGGTCAAGCTGTCGTTCGCCCATCCCCGGATGGCGCCCATTGCCGCGATACTCGATCCGGCGGCGACGCTCGAGACGCCGATGGAATTGATGCTGTCGACAGGAATGCGCGCGATGGATCACGCGGTCGAGCGCTGGTGCTCGATCCGGCCGCATCCGCTCGGCGACGGCCTCGCCTTGCAGGCCATGGCGATGCTCGCCGACAACCTGCCGGCGATCAAGGCACGCCCCGATGACCTCGAGCCGCGCTCGAACTGCCAGCTCGCCGCGTGGCTCACGCAGGTGTCCGCCACACCCGGCGTGCCGAACGGTGCGAGCCACGGCATCGGCTACATACTCGGAGGCTACGCGGGCGTCCCGCATGGAATCACCTCCTGCATCTCTCTTGGCGCCACGCTCGAATGGAACGAGCCCGTCAATGCCGAGCGTCAGCGGGTCGTGGCCGAAAAGCTCGGCCGCCCCGGTGCGCGGCCCTGCGACGTGATCCGTGATTTCGTGAGATCGCTGGGCCTGCCCACGCGTCTCGGCGACGTCGGCATAGGCGCGGACCGTATCCCGGAGCTCGCACGGCAGTACGACGGTACCGGCCCGATCGCGACCAATCCACGGCCGGTGCGGGGCGCGGACGATCTCGCCGAGATACTCAAGCTAGCGCTTTGAGATCACCGAATAGGCATCGGTCCCCTCGTGGGGCCCAGTGATTCTCTTGGGTAACGGGTGTGCGAGGACATGGGTAACACTTCTGGCTCGACGCCGGCCGGTCTTTGTTATCCCCTCACGATGATCGACGCCATTCGCGTTTCTACCGGGTGCTGGCCGCATGCGCTCGTCCCGAACGGTGCGAGCCACGGCATCTCCGACGACTAGACCACGGCTTGCTCCTCTCGGAACGCGGCGAGAAACCGCAACGCCGTGATACTTGGCATGAACAGGTAGAGCCCGGCTTTGACCGTCACGAATCGCGGCAGGACAGCCGTTCGGTAGGCAGCCCCCCGGCGCGGAATGGTCATGTGACTTGCCGGAGAGTCTGATCGGGCGTTGTCGCCGCTGATCGGATCTTTGTTGGCATTGAGCCCGCTGAAGCGAGGGTTGTTGCACCATGTTTGCTGCACGAACTCGAACTGGCTCTTGATGCTCGCGTTCACGCAGAAGAAATGAATTCCGCGGGCGATCCCGTCATCGGCGAGATTCCTGAGAGCCGTCGCATTCGCGGGGCTCATCGGATCCCTTAGGATTCCGGCGTCGAACAGCGGCGGGCCGAACATGCGTCCGCGCCGCAGCAGCCGGTGCGCCTCGGACATGCTCAGCGACTCGGTGGGACCGTAGGGTTTGATGACGGCTCGCGGGTTGGTCCGCCGAATATGCGCGCCCAACGGACAGTCGAGCCCCTCGGCATCTTTGTCGTACAGGAAGTCGTTACCGTCGTGCAGCCGCGGATCGTCGCGATCCGGCGTCATCGCCAGTGGAGCGCCGCTTGGCCAGCGGCCCATGCAGCGCGACGCAACCCATACCATATAGCCGGAATCCTCCCGGCTTGTCGCACGCATGGCCTCATCTTTCATGAAGCGCCAAAATCCGGCCACGTCCTGCTGAAGCTTGCGGTACACGACATACGAACCATTCAGGCCGAGATCGCGGACGCCCTTCGCGTAGTGATACGGGTTCATGAGCGGCGGTAGCAGCGCACTGCCTTTGAGCTCCTCCGGCACCACAGGGGTCGGCGGTACGACCTCATAATGATTCGTATATCCGAGAATGAACTCGCCGGTGGGGACGCCCTCGCCAGCGATCCCCTGGATCGATGGCTGCGAGACGCCGTCGTGAAAACCGAAGGCCTCGTGACCGCCTTCGGGCCTGTAACCGTTCTGCGCCGCGCTGCTAAGCTCGGTCATTCCGCCATCGGTGGCGTCCACCAGTCTGCGATGGACGCGGCACTCGCGATCGAGATCCGCGCTCGAGGCGCCGTGAACGATCAGAATCATGTGAATCGCCGGATAGGCAGGACCGCCGAATTCCCATCGATCTGGCGCGCTCTCCTCCGTGTCGCCGAGGATCGCTGAGCGTTCCGGTGCCGTCATGCCATCATGAAATTCGGGCGGAAACGTACATCGCACAGCCTCCGGCAACCCGAGCGCCTGTAGACCCGCGGCAGTGAAGGCGACGTTCACCGCGGATAGCGGCCGCACTTTGTTTCCCTCCGGCGTGACCGGCCACCGCGCAGAGGTGGTGATCGACGGAATAAGCGTCGCCAGATACGCCTGTGCCCGAGCCGCCTGGCCGATTTGAAGGAACACGTAGGTAGCGAGCGGCAGGTGACCGTATCCGCTCGTGATGAACCCCTGAATATCCGCGAGAGATTGATCGGTCAGGCGCGTCGTCACAACTTCTCTCGCTACACGTTTGAAGCCAGATTCTTCATCGGCTGCCGCGTGCCTGCTGCAATCCTCTGCGCGAGCTCGAGGTCATTGCCGACGTTCAGCGTCGTCGCGTCCGGATACGCGCTGAAAAACACCTCCGCGGGAACCTGATGCGCACGGAGGAACCGCTTGAACGCCGGAAGATCGCGCGCGCCGTCCGGCGGATAGCCGAACGACGTCTCCCAGATGGCGTCGAGACCGGACAAGATCATCTCGGCGAATTCGCCGATGTAGTTTTCCCACGAACCGTCGTATTCGCTCAGCAGGATCAGGCGGCTATCCTCGTCGATCAGCAGCCATCTGACGAAATGAATCGTGCTGACGCCGATGAGGGAACCGGGCGGCGCGAGGCGCTTTGCGTACGAGTCGATCGCCGCCATGACCGCCTTGACGCGATCGACATGCTGCGGATCCACCATGGTGACAAGCGTGAGCTGATTCTGCGTGACGACATCCTCTCTGAACGTCGGCGGCGTGCCGCGTCCCGAGCCGGCCGGTAGCTCGTCGCCGGCACCGACCGGTTCCCAAGGGGCGCAGTTGTCCAGCACGACGCTGCTGTAAGGCGACTTGCGAGCGGGCATGCGGTTGTTGGTGATCCAGTTGGCGAAGCGGAAGACCGCGTATCGATTCAGGCTGGCGATGATCCGAGTGATTGCGCGGAACACGTTGGTGAAGCCCACTCGCCCGATCGCCCGCACGAAATCGGCCACGATCGGCAGCGCGCGGATCACGCGCTCGACGCCTTGCATGAATCGTCGAGCCGCGTCCGCGATCGCGGTCGAAAGCCTCCACGGGCGATCGGCAGCGGTTTGCGGCATGAGCGGCGCCGATGCAAGTGCGGTTTCAAACTGGCGCCTGACGGCCATCGCACCGCGGATGCTTTCAACCGTCTCGTCTCGAAATGCGATGTAAAAAGCTCGCGGTTCGTGCGCGTGAGCACGAATGAATGCGGAAAAGGTAGAGATTCCCGAGTATGCCTCGCACCGGCCCCAGATCGCCTGCATGTCCGAAGTGATCTGAACGAGCTCTGCCAGGTGGCCGTCGAGGTCGCCGTCGTAATTGGACGAGAACAGCAAGCGGCTGCGGTGCGGACCGCGGCTCGGATCGTCGAGGATCGCGAAGCGCGCGAAGTGTATCGTGCGGCTGCGGATGAAATCGATGTGGGGACGCGCCGCCGGACCTGCAACGGTTTTGCCTTTGATGTCGTCGCCAATCGCGCGCAAGACCTCACGCAGTGCCGCTTCCTCGCCCGGCCGCACCGCGGCGAGTACCGTCAGGCCGTTTGGCACGCGGGGCGCTGCTTTACGTGATGGTACCAGACCATGCGCGAAAATATCGCACGAATCAGGTGAAAATGCGAACGTGGGCTTACGAAAAGTCCTGTCCGATGCCGTCCGCGATGATTCTCAGGCTCAACTGCTCGCCAGTTGGTTCACTTCGTCACTTCATCACTTCATCACTTGCTGTTCGCAGCGGCAAACTGCTGCTCGTGGCGCCGAACCTGCTCGTTGTAGTTCTTGCCGTAGGCGTCGCTGACCTGCAGATGGACAGCCAGCGCGGCGGCGTCACGCTCGGCTGATGGCGGGTCGATCAAGTCGAAGTGGCCGTAGGTGTCCTCCCCCGCACCAGCATCGCCCGCAGGCGGACAGGCCCATTCACCCGAACATGGGTCGGGATGTAGTTGAGTCCGACGCCTATCCGCCGGTGCGAGGCGTTGTTGGGCGCCGAGCGGTGGACAGCTAGCTCATGATGAAGGGAGAAAGACCCGGCGGATAACGACATCGCCACGGGATTCGATTCGTCGAGCTTCTCCACGATGGTCTGGCCGGCGCGGTTGATGCTGTTCGCCAGGCCCAGAGCCGCGTGGTGATGCTGGCGCGGGGCGCCCCGGCTGGAGAGCGCTTCCATGCAACCGGCCTCATGGTCGGCATCCGTCAGCGCGACCCAGGCGCAGACCGATTCCTTCGGCTCCAGGCCGAAATAGGTGGCATCCTGGTGCCACGCGGCGAAAGTCGGCGAGTGCGGCTCCTTGATGAAGAAGGTACTCGTCCACACCAGGACGTTGGGGCCGATCAGCTCCTCGACGGCGTCTAGGATCCGTGGGTGACGGATCAGATTGTTGAACCAGGGAGAATGGGCATAAGCATGGGAGCGCCATTTGAGATCCGCGTCTGCAACGGGCCGGCCCAATTCCGTTTCCAACCGATCGAGGCCGGCGAGGCAGGTCGCGATTTCCTCCGGCGTCAGCGCCGGCAGGGGAAAGAGGAAGCCGTTGTAGCGGTAAGAGTCCGCCTGTTCGTGGCTGAGTGCTTTCATCGTCTTCCTCTTCTAAGGGTTATCGCTTCGCGCTTTTCTTGACTTGCAACCCCAGTCGCTGATGCCACGCCGCGATCGACTCTATCGGATACTCGTCGAATTTTTTGTCCCGGCGCTTCGACTGCACCTCGACCCAGCGCGGCTTTGACGCCAGCATGATGTGCGTGTGCTCCGGCGGAACCGGGAGCGCGGTGTCGATGGCGGATGCGTGCGGATGCACGAGGTCGGGCCATTGCGGGTCCCACAGCCACAGCGCGCTGCCGCAGCGCCTGCAGAAATGCCGGCGCCCCGAGCTGCGCTCGCGTCTGCCCGTATCTTCGTCCAGCACGCGCGCGCGATACACGGCGATGTCTTTCTTTCCCCTGATCTCGAGCGTTCGATGGTCGCCGCTGAGGTTGATGGCATAACCGCCGGAGCCAGCGGTCTTTCGGCAAATCGAACAGTAGCAGCGCATGAAGGGATAGGGATGGGCCGATTCGAGATGGAACCGCACGGCGCCGCAGTGGCACGAGCCTTCGAGTCTCATGCGGGCGAAAGGACATGGATCACGCGACTCGCGGTCATGTCCTTTACCTTGGCCGCGTAGGCGGCCATGTGCGGCGCCGCTGCGTGCGCCTTGAGTGCCTGTGCATCGCGCCACTTTTCGATGAAGACGAATGCGTCGGAGCCGAACTTGGTCTGGAAACTGCCGAGTCCGTCGGCGTCGATCGCGAGGCCATATTCGATGCAGCCGTCCTCGGCACGCACGGCAGGGATGTTGGCCCGAGCGGCTTCCAGTATGGCTTCACGCGTACCGGGCTTGGCGGTGATGATGGCTACTACGTGGATCATGGATTTCTCCTGAATTGTAGAGACGGCTGATTCGAATGCCAGGCGCGGCGCGCAGGCCCAGAACTACACCTGCAACATCTCCGCCCCCTTCCCCGGCTCCAGCTCGCACGCATTGGCCGTCATCGTCAGCAGGCTGTAGTAGCCGATGGTCCCGGTCAGCTCGACCAACTGGAAGTTGTCGAACCGCTCCTGCAGCGCTTTCATGGCCGCCGCGCTGACCCGGTGCTTGTGAATGAGATCGCGCGTGAAATCCACGATCTGCGCGTCCTCCGCGGGGAGGCCGCGCGAGTGCTTCTCGCGGATCGCGGTGATCGTCGTCTCGGGCACGCCCTGCTTACGGGCCTGGCCGGTCTGGGCGCCCCACACGTAAACGCAGTCGAACTCCCGCGCGACGGTCATCGCGGCGAGCACGCGCACCCGGTGGTCGAGCTTGCCCTCGAAGCGCACGTAACCGCCCAACTGCTCGAGGTGGCTGGCGACGGGTGGACAGTGCATGAGCATCGTGAACGGTCCCTGCACTGCGCCGCGGCTTTTGACGATGGCGTCAAAGATGGGGTGGTGCTCGGCGGCCACCTGGTTCTTGCTGGTGATGGAAGTCAGTCTTGCCATATGCTTTCTCCGGTCAGGTGATGAGTGATCTTTTGTCCACCGTCAGGCAGCAGCGGGGCGCTTCCAGCCGAGCCAGTCGACGACGGCCCCGCCCATCACCCGCTCGAGGTCGCGGCCCTTCAGCCATGGCAACTCCTCGGTGAACATCGTCACGCATTGTCGATACGAACAAGGCATGCGGGTGATGTCGGTACCCCAGAACGAGCGATCGGGCCCGAACGCCTCGAAGATCTGGCGCAAGTAGCCGTGGATGTTCTTGTACGGGTAGGGCTGGCTCGAATAGCTCGGAGCGCCCGACATCTTGACTCCGACATTGGGGAATTTGGCGATCGCAAGCATGTCCCCAAGGTCGGCAAAGGCCGCGTCGTCCGTTCCCGCGCGGCCGACGCCGCCCGCGCGTCCGAGGTGATCGATGTGCAGCTTCAGACGAGGATGCCGCCCCGCGATCTTCGCCAGCGCCGCCATGTGCCCGCCGGCCAGGAGACCGATGGGCAATCCCGCCTTCTCACAAGCGGCCCAGAACCAGTCGAGCGCGCCATCGGTCCACCACGCCTTCTGATGCGGCTGGTTGAAGGTAAACCGAAACCCGAGCATGCCCGGCCGATCGCGCCAATGGGCGACGATGCTCTCGCGCTCCGGGTCGTTAAGGTCAAAATGCCCGAGTATGCAGAACTTGTCCGGGTGCTTGCGCACCGCATCGACGGCCTGCGCGTTGACCGCCTCGCCGAGCGCGCTGGGCGGATGGATCACCGCACAATCGACCCCGGCCGAGGCCATCTCGGCCAGCGCGTCATCGACCGAATAGGTCGGAATCTGGCGATGGTGGGCGCTCATCTTGGCGTTCTGCCAGATGTGGATCTGGGAATCGACTATCAGCATGCGTTCCTCCTGCTGGTCAGTAGGGCTCTTTGATGAACGGAGTGTCACCCATCACTAATCCGTCCAGCAAAGCCGGACCAGCTCAACCTAACCCAAACACGTGCATAAAAGCGAAGTACTCCGAAATTCAACGTCTGAGAACTCCGTCCAACGCATCGCCCCGTCCCTGGCCAATGCGATAGGGAATCTGATCGGTTTCCAGGGGCAATCGGTAGTGATCCGGTGACTCGTAACAGTAGGCTTTATCGACGGCGTTTATAAGCAAAACAGGGGCACTGCTGATGTTTTCGACCGCGTGCCACACCTTCGGCGGAATCACCACGAGGCCCGGACGGCCTGCGCCGAAGCGGAATTCATTCACAGCGGAAAAAGTCGGAGAGTTCTTACGGCTGTCGTATAACACGATCCGCATGCGGCCCGTTGCGACGAAAAGGCGATCTGTGGTCTCCGCATGAGCGTGCCAGCCAGAGATGCCACCAGGCTCCAGGGATGACACGAACACCTGATCCACTTTCCCTTGATCCAGAACCCAATCCTTTCGGTAGACCTCGGTCAAGGCCCCATAACCCGTCATCACGGACACGACTTCCTTGATCCGGACTCCTTCGATGATGCGCTGGTTGACGAACTGCCAATCTCGGGTGATGCCCTGCGAATCCCGACGCATTCCGTCAAGCTCCCAATCACGGTGGATGCTCATCATGCCCTCCCCAGTAAATAGCTTGCTAATCTAGACCACGTATCCGGCGCAGTTCTGAATTCCAACCGCCTCGTCCATAACGAAAAAGCATGGAAATCGCCCTCGGATGCAACCCTAACTTGCAGAACCATCGATAGGCCAGAACTGAGGCAAGCTGCAGGGGCGTACAGTTGAGCTTGCGTGAATCGATAACGCACTTGCGCGCGCTCTCCAGCGCCGCGCTGGTAAGGACGACCTCCCGAAACCCGGGATCCTTGGCCATCCGCTCTGCGTAACGAGCGTTCTCATGGCATTCGCGGTGCCTATAAGAATCTTTGCGTTTGCCCGACTGCACGGCGAGAACGGTGATGGCCGGCAGAGCCAGGATCTGCTTTCCAGCCCTCCACGCTCGAAAGAGGAAGTCCTGGGACGACTCGATGTAAAGGTCGCGTGCCGGCCGCCAGCCTCCTAGTTCTTCCATCAGCTTCCGGCGCAAAACCCAACCCGACGCTGGCGCAAATATGTAGGGGTGATAATCGCTGTCGGTGCTGACGCCGGTCAGAGTGAATCTCAAGTCGTCCCGGGCGAACTTCTCCGCCGTGCGTGGTTCGGCCACGGCAACTCCAGAAAAGACAAGGTCTGCTCCTGTGGCTTCGAGATGCGCGATGCCGCGTTCCAGGTGCTCGGGGAAATACATGTCATCGTGATTCAGAAACGCCAGGTACGGCGAACGCGCCAACTTCGCCCCAACGTTGTTGGGACCTGATTGGTCTCCACAATTCTCCTCGAGGTTGACAAAGGTTATGCGTGGATCGTCGAAACCGGCTACGACGTCGGCGGTGTCGTCCGTGCAAGCATCTCCTACCACCAGCAACTCCCAATCTGAAAGCGTCGAGCCTCTGAGGCTTTGGATGGAGTGGACAAGCACGTTGCTGCGGTTGTACGTCGCAGTGACGACGCTGATTCTGGGCGTAGCTCTCGATAGCATCACTGTCAGGCCGAGCAGTCAGGTTTGACAAAGTGGGTAGTCATCGGTTGTGACCATGTGTGCGGGCTTTGGACTATGACATGGCTTGTCGGATCAGCGCAAAGCATTGCGCTCTCGATCCATAGGCGCCAACTCTATCTCGGGCGAGCGAGAGAAAGTAACCAGGCCCCGCGAGGGGACTGGACTGACTTGTGAAAGACGAGGGACGAGGGATGAGGGCGGAGGAATGAAGCATGACCTAGGCCGCGCCGTCCGCTCTATACCGCCAGCGTTCGGCTATCAGCTCTCGGCCGTCAGTCGTCACCCATCATTCATCACCGATGTCAGATCACCTTCCGCTCTCGGAATCCCTGGATTTCCGCCGCGCTGTAGCCGAGCTCCGTCAGAACCGTCTCGTTATGCTCACCGAGTTCCGGCGCGATGCCGATGCGGGCCGGCGTTTCGGAGAAATTCCACGGCGAGCCGTGCACTTTCAGCTTCTTGCCGTGCTTCGGATACTCGACCTCGGTCACGTAGCCGTTGGCCAGGACATCGGGGTCGTTCGACGCTTCCAGCAGCGTGTTGATCGGCGCCGAAACGATGTCCGCGCCGCGCAGCAGCGCGACCCATTTGTCGCGTGGGCCGGTCGCGAACAGCTCATCGAGCGTCTTCAACAACGTCTCCCGGCGCTCATCCGACACCATCGCGGCACCAAGATCACCAAACCCCGCCCTCGCCAACGTGTCGTAAAAGCCCAGCGCGGACATAGCCGCCTTCCATTTGACGCCGCGGAGCTGGAAGACCAGCGGCTTGCCGTCCATGTCGTTGAAGCTCGCACTCAGGCCCGGCCGTTCCGGCGTGCCGGTGATGCGGGCCTGGCCGGTGACCGGGTTGCGGTTGCGCCACATCGCGGTGGTGAGCGTCCAGCCCATCAGCCGGATCTGCCCTCCCAGCAACGAGCAGTCGACCTTCTGGCCGATCCCCTGCGTGCGGGCGCAATGCAGGGCCGCCAGCATCCCGCCGAACGCCAGGATGGCGCAGGTTTCATCGGCAACCGATACGATGCCGGTGCGCAGGGGCTGGCCCGGTGTGGAGTAGGCCTCGGCGATGCCGCCCAGCGCCTGCGCCATGGAATCAGTGCCGGGAAGATCGGCGTGCGGTCCTTTGGGGCCGTAACCGGAAATCGAGACGTAGACGATCTTCGGGTTCACCTTCTTCAGGTCCTCATAGCCGTAGCCGTTCTTCTCCGCAGCGCCCGGGCGGAAGTTCTGGCCGAAGATATCGGCCCGCGCCACGAGCCGGTGCAGGATCTCCCGCGCCTCCGCGGATTTCAGGTTCAGCGTGACGCTCTTCACCCCCCGGTTGTTCGTTTCGAAAATGGTGCTGGGCAGACCGGGAAACACGCTGGCTGCACGGGTGTTGTCGCCGCCGTTCGGGACCTCGATCTTGATGACCTCGGCGCCCAGATCGGCCATCAGCATGTAGGGAACTGTGCCGGCCTGCGCGGTGGAGCAGGCAACAACCTTGACGCCGTCGAGCGGACCACGTGACTGAGCCATAGCGATATTTCCTAAGAGCGTGATGGGTGATGAGTATAAACCCGTGACGAAGTGACGCAGTGACGAAGCGACGAAAAGCGGCTTCTTCCATGGGCTTCGTTTCCGTTTATTTCGTTCGTGGCTTCGTGTTCTTCGTGTTAAAGCTGTTCCTCAGGAATAGGAGATCCGACCGCACCGCCGTGAGTATTTTTGGGATGGCGACCGCGTTCCAACGTCGAATACGGCGCTTGTGATGTCCGAAAACGGCGAGCGGCGGCCGCGCGCGGCGCTCATAATGCGCCCATGACGCTCGACTCCCACACCTGCTATCGGGCGCTGAAAGCGCGCGATGCGAGGTTCGACGGCCGCTTCTTCGTCGCGGTATCGTCGACGCGCATTTACTGCCGCCCGGTGTGCACGGTCAAGCCGCCCCGGCGCGAGAACTGCCGTTTCTATCCCAGCGCGGCGGCGGCGGAGTCGGCCGGCTACCGTCCGTGCCTGCGCTGCCGGCCCGAGCTCGCCCCCGGCAACGCCAGCGTGGACGCGACCTCGCGCCTCGCGCAGGCTGCTGCGAGCATGATGGAGGACCGGACGCTGGACGAGGCAGGGCTGGAGACGGTCGCTGCGCGGCTCGGCATCACCGACCGCCATCTGCGCCGCGCGTTCGGCGCCGAGTTCGGCGTCTCGCCGGTGGAATTCGCGCAGACGCAGCGCCTGCTGCTCGCGAAGCGCCTGCTGACCGACACTGTGCTGCCGGTCACCGAGGTGGCATTCGCGAGCGGCTTCGGCAGCCTGCGGCGCTTCAACGCGCTGTTCAAGCAGCGCTATCGTCTCCAGCCCAGCCAGTTGCGCCGGCATATGCATGGCGCGGCGGCGGCTTCAACGGCGGCAGATGTCTTGAAATTCGAGCTGAGCTTCCGTCCGCCCTACGACTGGGCCGCCGTGAGCGCGTTCCTCGGCGCGCGCGCGATCGCGGGCGTGGAGGCCGTGGAGGGCGCCTGCTACCGCCGCACGGTGCGCGTCCCGATCGACGGCAAGGAGCACCGCGGCTGGATCGAAGTCGGGATGTCGCCGAAGAAGCCCGCGCTGCGCGTCACGGTCTCGGCCTCGCTCGCCAAGGCGCTGCCGCCCGTGCTCTCGCGCGTCAAATCGCTGATGGACCTGGCCTGCCATCCTGCCGAAGTCGCGCAGGCGCTCGGCGCGCTGGCAAAGCGCCACCCCGGATTGCGCGTGCCCGGCGCATTCGATGGCTTCGAAGTGGCGGTGCGCGCGATCCTCGGCCAGCAGGTGACGGTCGCCGCTGCGCGCACGGTCGCCGGCCGCTTTGCCGCTGCATTCGGCGAGCCGATCGAAACCCCGTTCGCGGCGCCTGACGACGCTATTTCCGGCCGCCGGGCGCATCGCGGAGCTGCCCTACGGCCGCATTGCGCGCATCGGCATGCCCGGCGCACGCGCCCGCACCGTGCTCGCGCTTGCGCGCGCGGTGGCCGACGGCGGTCTCGTCCTCGATGCCGAACGCGGATATCGAGACGACGCTCGATAGGCTGCGCGCGCTGCCCGGCGTGGGCGAGTGGACCGCGCAGTACATCGCGATGCGCGCGCTGGCCTGGCCGGACGCCTTTCCGCACACCGATCTGGGCGTGATGAAGGCACTCGGCGAAACCAACGCGCGCCGCGTGCTCGCCGCCGGCGAAGCCTGGCGGCCCTGGCGCGCTTACGCCGTGATGCATCTGTGGCAATCGCTTCAAGTGAAAGGAATGAACATGCATGCACTGCTACGATCTCTACGAAAGTCCGCATGGCCGGATACTGCTCGTCGCCAGCGACGAGGGACTATCCGGCGTCTACTTCGACGGCCAGAAATATCATCCGCAGCTCGACGCCGCATGGCTGCACGACGCGCGCCACGCGCTGCTGCGCCAGGCGAAGCGCGAGCTGGCCGAGTATTTCGGCGGAGAGCGCAAGCGCTTCGAGACCGCGCTCGCGCCCGCAGGCACGCCGTTTCAGTGCACGAGTATGGAGGGCGATCTCGACCGTCGATTTCGGCGCGACCATTACCTACGGCGAGCTCGCCCGACGCGCCGGATCTCCGGGCAGCGCGCGCGCCGCGGGCGCGGCGACCGGACGCAATCCGATCGGGATCATCGTTCCCTGCCACCGCATCGTCGGCTCGAACGGCAGCCTGACGGGATACGCCGGCGGTCTGGAGAAAAAGCGCGCGCTGCTCGCGCTCGAGGGCGCAAGAGCGGAATCACCAACCATGGACCTCCTGCGGGCCGCTTAGAGATAGTAAAAGACATGCGGGCTAGTCGGTCGCGGTGATGCCCGCGTCCTTGATCACCTTCGTCCACTTCGCGACATCCGACCTGACGATCGCCGCAAGCTCGTTGGGCGTGTTGCCCACTGTATCCAGGCCCATCTGCGAAAATCTCGCGCGCATGTCCGGCTGCCCCAGCACCTTCACCGTTTCCTGATGCAGCTTGTTTACGATGGCTGCGGGCGTTCCGGCCGGCGCAAGGAGCCCGAACCATGAAACCGCCTCGAAGCCGGGAAATCCGGACTCCGCTATGGTCGGGAACTCCGGAATGTTCGGGGAGCGCTTGAGGGACGACACCGCCAAGCCGCGCAGCCTGCCGTCGCGGACTGTCGGCAATATCGCAGCCGCGTTCTGCAAAGTCATCGCGACGCGCCCACCGATCACGTCCGTGAAAATCGCCCCCTTGTACGGAACGTGGATGATGTCCACGCCCGCGAGGATCTTGAGCAGCTCGATCCCGATATGCTGAGGCGTCCCGGCTCCGGGACTGGCGTAGGAGAGCTTCCCGGGCTGTGCCCGGGCGAGCGCAATCAATTCCTGGAAACTCTTCACCGGCACCTCGTTGTTCACCGCCATGATGCTCGGCATCGCAAGGAGGAGCGAGATGGGCGCGAAATCACGCATCGGATCGTAGGCGAGTTTGCTGTACAGGCCCGGGGCGATGGTCATCGCGCCGTTGGCGCCGTACTGCAGCGTGTAGCCGTCCGGCGGCGCCTTCGCGGCGCGCGCGGCGCCGACAGTGCCGCCCGCCCCCGGAACGTTGTCGACTGTCACCGCCACGCCCCATGCCTCGCTGAATTTCTGGGCGAAGATCCGCGCGGTGACGTCGGTTGCGCTGCCCGGCGTAAAGCCGACGATGATGCGCACCGGTTTGTTCGGGTACGAGTCCGTTTGAGCGCGGACCGCCGCATGAACCAACGCGAGAACCAGGCTGGCGCTCAGAACAACGCAGGTCTTGAGTTTCATGTTTACTCCTCCCCGTGCGTGGTGATCAATGTATTCCATATCCGGCCTCCCGAGAATGAGGTGCGGTTCCTTTTTACCGGGAAGCCGCGTGTCTCGGGATCGACCACCGTCAACCGTCGATACGGGAAAGGTGTGTCGCTACAATACGCCCTCGTCTTTTCCAGGCCGTTATCGTGTCTGACCGCTTGAGTGTGCTGCCGCAGTACCTGTTCCCGAAACAGGCGCTGACCACCTTTGCCGGCATGATTGCCAACGCCAGGGCAGGCCCCTTGACCACGGCTCTGATCAGATGGTTCGTCCGGCACTACGGCGTCAACATGGAAGAAGCGGGGCATCCCGATATCAAGAGCTACGCTACTTTTAACGCCTTTTTCACGCGCGCGTTGCGTCCCGGCGCGCGCCCCCTGGCCCAGGCCGACTATATTTGTCCGGTCGACGGCGCCATCAGTCAATTCGGCGCCATCGACGACGATCGGATAGTTCAGGCCAAGAGCCATGACTACTCGGTGGTAGCCCTGGTCGGAGGCGACGGCGATCTGGCCGCACAATTTCAGCATGGCAGCTTTGCGACGTTGTATCTGAGCCCCAAGGATTACCACCGCGTTCACATGCCCTGCGACGGCCGTTTGAAACGCATGATCTTCGTCCCCGGTGCGTTGTTTTCGGTCAACCCGGCGACGACGCGGGGTGTGCCAGGTCTCTTCGCTCGCAATGAAAGAATCGTATGTGTGTTCGACTCGGACCTTGGGCCCTTGGTAATGGTACTCGTGGGCGCCACGATTGTCGGCAGCATAGCAACGGTCTGGCATGGCATCGTCAATCCGCCGGGCGCTCGTGAAGTCCGCGAGTGGCATTACCGGTCAGAGGATCGGTTGTTCAGGAAGGGGGACGAAATGGGCCGCTTTTCGCTGGGCTCAACGGTAGTGGCGTTGTTTCCAAAGGAGCGGCTCGAGTTCAATCCTCAATGGGCGCCGACGCGAGAGGTTCGGCTGGGTGAAATGATGGCGACGACACTGCGCCGGTGATGTCGCTTCGCTGGGTGATGTACATCACTCCGTCACTTAGCGCCAGCGGCATCACTTAGCGCCCGCGACATCACCCATTTTTCCTTCGAATAGCGTGATGGGCGGGTACGCTTTCGGATCGATCAATACATCGACGACGGTGGTTACCGACGCTTTCAATGCGCGGTCGAGGGCGCCCTTGAAATCGGCCGCCTGCTCGACGCGTATTCCTTCGCAACCGCAGGCGCGCGCGATGGCCGCATGATCGACCGGTCCCAGGGCGCAGGCATCGGTGTGCCCGCCGTAGAGCACGTCCTCCGCGTGCCACTGGTAGCCCAGAATCTGGTTGTTCAGCACGATCACGACCACCTTGACGCCGAGCCGCTTCGCCGATTCGAGCTCGGCCCACATGTGGGCAAACCCGCCGTCGCCCGCGATGCATACCACGGTGCCCTCCGGCGCGGCGAGCTTCGCACCGATTGCGGCCGGCAGCCCCCAGCCGAGACCGGCGAGCCCGCGGCCGCTCAAAAAGCGCATGCCGGCGGCTTGCGCCACCAGATAGTTGGCGGCCCAGATCGGCGCGTAGCTCGCGTCAGAAACGACGATGGTGTCCGGAGTAAGGACGTTGTTGAGGTCGCGCATCAGGCGTTCCGGGCGCAGCGGCGCTTGGCCGGAATTCATCACCTCGCGCGCTTCCTCGGCAAAGAGGCCGCGTCCTTCCGCGATCGTGGCCTCGACCGCGCCGCGGCTGCGGGCGCGTGCGGTCAAGTCGAGCGCGCGCATGGCCTCCGCGAGCGCGGCCAGCGTCAGCTTGGCGTCGCCGACCAGCCGCAGCGCCTCGTAGTTGCGGCCGACTTCCTGGCCGTCGATGTCGATATGGATGTAGGCCGCGGCGGGCGGGAACAGCGTCCACGAATCGGTGCCGTTCTGATTGGTGCGGTCGCCGGCGAACAGGATCACGTCGGCATCGGACACGAGCCGCCGCAGAGCCTTGGTGGCGCTGCTCGTGCCCATGAAGTATCCGATCACGCCGACCGACAGGGGGTGGCGCTCGTCTACGGCGCCTTTGCCCATGCTCGTCGTCGCGACCGGGAGCGCAGCCGTCTGCTGCAGGTGCGCGAGCTCCGCGTGCGCCTGCGAGAGATGCACGCCGCCGCCGGCGACGACCAGAGGGCTGCGCGCCGAAGCCAGCATTGCGGCGGCCTGCGCAACGCGCGCAGGGTCGGCGAGGATGCGGTCGAGCGGGTAACTTCCGAGATTTCTACGTCGTACTGCGGGCATCGCACTCGGCGCCGCTTCCAGCAGCAGGTCCTGCGGGCACAGCAACACCGCCGGGCCGGGCCGGCCGCTCGCGGCGGCGGTAAACGCCATGTCGACGTAATCGTCGATGCGCGTGAGCTCACTCACGCGGCGCAGCCACTTGCTGCAGGCGCGGAAGAGATCCGGATGATCGAGATCCTGAAACGCGTTCTTGTCCGTCTGCGTGCGCCGCACGTCCTGCACCAGCGCAACGATGGGCACCGACGCCTTCAGCGCTTCGGCGAGCCCGGAGACGAGCAGCGCGGCCGCCGGGCCGTTCTGCCCGGTCACCACCGCCACCTTGTGCGATACGCGGGCGTAGCCGTCGGCCATCGAGGCGCCCGCGTTTTCGGTTCGATAGCCGATCTGCCGGATGCCGAATTCCGGCGCGACGAGATACAGCGCCGAAGGCAGGCTCTGGCCGAACATCACTTCCACGCCATGCCTCTGCAGCGCCCGCGCAAAGATATGCGCGCCGCACCAACCGGGCAGCTTGTGCCGCGGTGCCGCCTCCCCGGGCCTGACGTCCATGCTGAATCTCCGAGACTATTGTTCAACGCAGCGTAGATAACTCACGCGCACGCGTCAAACGGCTAGCAACGGTGACGACTGACGGGAAGCGAAAGGCGTGTTACATTTACTCTCACCACTGTCGTTACGTTCCTGAGGGAGGCGCAATGGGCAAATTCATCATATCGCCGCACTTCCGGTTGCAAGAGTGGGTCGCCGAGGAGAAGGGCTACTTCAAGGCCGAGGGCCTCGATTACCAGTTCCAGCCTAATTGGGACGGCGACGATCTTGGCAAGACCCATGCGACGCCGGACAAAGTCGGCGCCTACCAGAGCATCGAGCAGGGCCGGCCTTCGAACGTGAGCTGCGCCTGCCACTGGACCGTCAACGTCGCCTCATCGGCGGGTCATGGCAAGTTCTACGCCGACTGCTACTCGGTCGCGCCATCCGGTATATTCGTCGCGCCTGACTCCGAAATCCGCACGCCGCAGGACTTGAAAGGCGTGCCGATCTCGGTTGGCTACCAGTCCGGCAGCCACTATTCCACGCTCCAGGCGCTCGAGCAGTACCTGAAGCCCGACGAGATCAAGCTGTCCTTCGCCGACGGGATCCTTTTCGGGCGCATGGAAAGGCTGGTCGATCGCAAGGTGCCGGCGGCGGCGCTGTTCAGCGGCCCGTACTATTTCGTCGAACAGCTCGGCTTCCGCAAGATCATCGACACCACGTTCATGATCGCCTCGATGATCACCGGCGATCCGGATCCCGAAGATGTGAAGAAGTACTTCCGGGCGCTGCGCCGCGCGCAACGCGACATCGACCTGCGGCCCGAGCGCTACACCCATTACTTCCGCAGGGAATTCCCGCGACGTTTCCTCGACCAGATGGACACGCGTCGCTGGGGGCCGGGCGAGCGGCTGGTGTTCGAGCCCTATACCCGGGAGGTGTACGAGGATTCCTTCCGCTGGATCGCTGAGCACCGGATCTTCGAGGACGGGAAGATGGGCGCGGGTCGTTACGAGGAGGCGGTCGTCTCGCTGGCGGCATAGCAGCGAGTTCCGTGCGCCGCTACTCGCGCACGCTTGCGCAGGGGCGTGTGTCCGGTCAACCGGATTTCTTCCAGACGCGCGGCGAAAAATGGCGCGCTATTCGGCCTTGATGCCGGCTTCCTTGACGACCTTGCCCCAACGCGCGATCTCGCGCTCGACATAACGCGCAAGATCCTGCGGCGAGCCGGTCTCGATCGTGAGGCCTTGCGATTGCAGCCGCTCGCTGACTTCCGGCTGGTTCATCACTTTTATCGTCTCGGCGTGGATCTTCCGGATCACCGCCGGCGGCGTGCCCCCGGTAGCGAACAGCGCGAACCAGGGCGAAACGTTGAACCCGGCCAGGCCCTGCTCGGCGATGGTCGGTATCTCCGGAGCGAGCGGTGAGCGCCGCGGCACGCTCAGTCCAAGCGCCTTGACCCTTCCGGCTTTCACATGCTGCAGCGCTGAAAAGACGGTATCGAATACGAGCTGCGTCTCGCCCGAGATCACCGCCTGCAGTGCGGGCGCGGGACCTTTGTACGGCACGTGCCCGATCTTGGCGCCCGTCATCGCGACTAACACCGCCACGCACATGTGCCCCGAGGTGCCGTTACCCGGCGAGGAGGCGTTGAGCGCGGCCGGTTTCGCCTTCGACAGCGCGACCAACGCCTGGACGTTGCCGGCGGGCACCGACGGATGGACGAGCAGCAGGTTCGGCACCGTCACCAGCAGCGAGATCGGGGCGAAATTTTTCACCGGGTCGTAGGGCATCTTGGGATAGAGGCTGGGATTGATCCCGTGCGTGTTGATGTTGCCGAGTAACAGCGTGTGGCCGTCGGGGTTGGCTTTGGCCACCAGGTCCGCGGCGATCATGCCGGCCCCACCGGGCCGGTTCTCCGGGATGACGGGCTGTCCCCACGCTTCGTTGAATTTGTGAGCGAGCAGGCGCCCCATCGCGTCGGTCACGCCGCCCGGGGCAAGCGGGATCACCATCCTGACCGGGCGTACCGGATACGACTGGGCGTCCGCGTGGGAACAGACGGCCATGGCGCCAAGCAAGACCGGCAGCAGGCGTACGAGCTTCATGGGCCGTCCCCGCAGGTAAGTATTCCAGGGAAAGAACCGGCGCGGATGCGTTCCATGAATTCGATCCCGGCCCGATCATTCTATACCGCAACTGTCATAATTGCGCCACGAACCGTGATGCGCGGCGCGGTGTCGGAGAACGCGCGGCGCGTGGATTCATCACCTTCGAGGACGCGTGAAACTCAAGGACAAGGTCGCGATCGTCACCGGCGCGGGGAGCGGGATCGGTAAGGCGCTTGCGACGCGGCTCGCGCGCGATGGCGCATCGGTGGTCGTCGCCGACCTGCGCAACGCGGACGCCGCGGCCGCCGCCATCGCGAAGGACACCGGCGCACGCACGCTGGGGCTGAAAGTGGACGTGGCGTCGGAGGGCGATGTGGCACGCATGGCGGAAGAGTCGGTGAAGGCGTTCGGCCGTATCGATATCCTGGTCAACAATGCGGCGCTGTTTTCAGCGATCGAGCCGCGCCCGTTCGAGCGCATCGACGCCGCGGAATGGCGCAAGGTGATGGAGATCAATACGCTGGGCGTGTTCCTGTGCTGCCGCGCGTGCGTGCCGCACATGCGGGCGGCGGGCGGCGGGCGCATCATCAACCTCGCCTCCGGCGCGCCGTTGAAGGGCGTGCCGCTGTTGCTGCACTATGTGTCGAGCAAGGGCGCGGTGATCGCACTGACACGCGCCCTGGCGCGCGAAGTCGGGAAGGACGGCATCACGGTGAACGCGCTCGCGCCTGGCTTCACGCTATCCGAGGGCGTCCTGAAGAGCGCCACGCACGTGAAGCACGGGGAGGCGAGCCGCGCCTCGCGCGCGATCCCTCGCGAAGAGCACCCAGAGGACCTCGCAGGCGCGGTGAGCTTCCTGGCGAGCGAGGACGCCGCCTTCATGACCGGGCAGACGCTGGTCGTGGACGGCGGCTCGGCGATGGTTTGAAGGAACTTTCCGTATGTCTCAACTGGTGTTTCTCCACGGACCGGGCGCGGGCGCCTGCGCTGACGCGTACCACTATCAGCTCCAGCATTTCCCGGAGAGCGTCGCGCCCACCCTGCCCGGCCACCTCGAGGGTACCCGGTGTGCGGACGTTGCCGGATACACGGAATGGGTGCGCGGCTGGCTGTGGGCGCAGGGCCTGAACAAGGAGCTCGTTTTCGTCGGGTACACGCTGGGCGCGTCGATAGCGCTGCAATACGGCCTCGACTATCCGGATGAAGTGAAGGGTCTCGTGCTGATGACCGTTGCGGCACGGCCCAAGGTACGCCCGCCCGGTGCGTACGAGATGCGGCTGCGCGCCGTGGAGGATCCGAAGGTGTATGAAGAGTGGCTGGCGTTTCAGCGCCACGCGATGAAGTTCGTGGAACCGGGCTTGCGGGAGCGGCTGATGGAGCGCCACCGCCAGGTGGGCCCGCTCTCCCAATACCATGACCTGAAGACGATAGACGCCTTCGACGTGCGCGACCGCATCGCGACCCTTAAACCGAAGCTTCTCCTTCTGCGCGGCCTGGACGATCCCGGCAAGCCGCCGGAGTACGAGAAAGAGATGCACGAGGCAGTGTCCGGCTCCCGGTACGTAACGCTTTCCGGCGCGGGGCATTTCCCGCCCATGGAGATGCCGGACAAGGTTAACGCGCTGATCGAGGAGTTTTTGACCGCGTTGTGACGGTCTTTGGGACATCCCGGCCCTAAAGCCGAAGCTTTTCTCTTCCTTCGCGCCCTTTGTGTCCTTCGCGTTAAGGCTTTTCTGTTCCTTGGCGTCCTTGGCGCCCTTGGCGGTGAGGCTTTTTTCTTCCTTGGCGGCCTTGGCGTCTTGGCGGTGAAGCTTTTTTGTCCGTCAGTCGTCACTCGTCACTCATTCCGGCCCCACGAAACCGATGTGCGCCCCACAGGCGTCGGCGGGAGTGACCAGCATTGCCTGTTCACCGATGCTCCGCGTGCCGCGCATCGGAGGCGGCATGCCGTGCTCCTGCATCCAGCGGGCGGCCGCGCCCATGCTGGTGGTGCGGTACAGCGCCTGGAACGGACCAGGGCCACGGCGCTCCAGCGCAACGGCGGCCGGTCCTGGAGCGTAAGGCTGGGCGATCCCGAGACCGGTAGGGCCTAACTGGAACACCGCCATGTTTGCCATGATCACCGTGCCCGGGTGCAATGTCGGCGTCGGTACACCCAGCACCGTGGCGTACATCGCTGCGGCAGCCGCAGCGTCCTCAGTGACAATGTAGGCTCGCTCGATGGTGTACACACCGTTGGGGTGATTGCCGGCCACCGGCACCTGCTGGCGGCGTTCCTCTATGGGCGTCAGGTGCTGGATGAAAAAGATTGGCAGCCGGTTCTTCGGGCCGAGCACCGCGGCTTTCCACCGTAGCTCCTGCCCGGCGGGAGTGCGCCGGCCGCGTTCGACCGTATCGCTTACGTCGACACCGCGGCTGCGCATTGCGGCCACGTCCGCCGTCAAGTCGTCGCTTTGCAGAATGATGTAGCGTATGCCGCCGCCCGCCGCGATGAAATCCGTCAGACCTGCATGCGAATCGCCCGGCGCGCCCGCTGCAGCCTTATGCTCAGCCTGATCGCGGATCGCCAGCAACTCGATGTAGTCGTCCTGGTTGAACGCAATGGCGTTGTGGGTGCCCTTGCCGGTATGCACGCCGCCCGGATAGATATTGAAACCCAGCTTGCTGTACCTGCTCGAGTCCCCGCTGCAGGTCGGGCACGCAGATCATCACGTGGTCGATACGGACAAACATGGCTGGCTCCAAAGAGATGTTTCGGAAGCGAAAGGCAGTAGGGTTCTCGTCACCTATCACCAATTGTAACTTCCTGCCATTCGGCATAGGATTTCGCCAATCCACAGAGTCCGGTTCCCGGGAAACATCGAAATCCAAGGGAGGATATCCAAATGCGAGTGATACATTACCTGCTCGGCATCACCGTTCCTCTTGCGTTGTTTCTGTTGTCCGCGGCTTCCGTCCTGCCCGCGCGGGCGCAAACGGCCGTGGCGCTGGCCGGCCAGGTCAGCTCCGCCGAGGAAGCGATGATGGAAGGCGTTGTCGTCAGCGCCAAGAAGGACGGCTCGACGATCAGCATCAGCGTTGTCACCAACGCCCAGGGCCGCTTTGCTTTCCCCGCCGCGAGACTCGAACCCGGACGTTACGGGTTGAAGGCGCGCGCCGCCGGCTATGAGCTCGAGGGATCCAAAGGCGTGGACGTCGCCTCAGGCCAGGAAGCTAGAGCCGATATCAGGCTGCGGAAAGTGAGGAACCTCTCCGCACACCTCACCAATGCCGAATGGTTGATCAGCATGCCGGGCACCGAGGAGCAGAAGAAGTTCCTGCTCAACTGCATCGGCTGCCACACGCTCGAGCGCATCGTGAAATCGACGCACGACGCCGACGGCTTCGTACAGGTTTTCCAGCGGATGAGCTTGTATTATCCCGGCAGCACGCCATTGAAGCCGCAGCGGCTTGCCGGCGATGCCACCCGGCTGCGCGATCGGGGTGATGTCAGGAAGGCTGCGGAATGGCTCGCCAGCGTCAACCTGAGCCAGCAGGAGAAATGGAACTGGCCGCTGCAAACCCAGCCACGGCTGACGGGCAAGTCCACCCGCGTGATCATCACGGAATACGACCTGCCGGACGCCTTGATCCAGCCCCACGACGTGATGCTCGATCGCGCGGGCAACGTATGGTACTCCGATTTCGGCCAGATGTTCCTCGGCAAGATGGACTCGAAGACCGGCAAGGTGACGCAATATCCGATCCCCGTGGTCAAGCCGGGTTGGCCCGTCGGCACGCTCGATCTTGAATTCGACAAGGACGACAACCCGTGGGTCGGCGTGATGTACCAGAGTGCCATCGCGAAGTTCGACAAGAAGACGGAAAAGTTCCAGATGTGGTCGACCCCCAAGGAATGGGATACGGACGCCGGGCAACTCGGCCATTTCGCGATCGAAGGCACCAATGTCGACAACAAGGTGTGGATCAAGAACTCCGACGGCGGAAACATCTACCGTCTCGATCTCGTGTCCAACAAGATGGAGAACCTCGGCTCCTTCAAGGATCCGAAGACCGGCAGGCGCATCGGGACCTATGGCATCCACTCGGACGCGCAGAACAACGCCTATCTGCTCGACTTCGCGGCCGGCAACATCGTCAGAATCGACGCCAAGACCAAGAATGCGACCGTCTACCAGACTCCGACCCCGGACTCCCGCCCGCGGCGCGGTCGCGTCGATCACGAAAACCGATTGTGGTTTGCGGAATATCAGGGCGAGCGCGTCGGCATGTTCGATCCCAAGACCGAACGCATCACGGAGTGGAAGGTGCCGACTCCGTGGAGCGCGCCGTATGACGTCATGGCCGGCCGCAACGGCGAGGCGTGGACGGGGTCCATGCTGACTGACCGCGTGGCGCGCCTCGACATCAAGAGCGGCCAGTACACGGAATACATGCTGCCGCGCCCGACCAACATCCGCCGCGTTTATGTCGACGATTCGAAGAAACCTGGCACGCTGTGGATCGGCAGCAACCACGGCGCCTCGATCGTCAAGGTCGAACCGCTCGACTAGAACCGCGCTCACAAATACTCCCCTCCCCATCCGAGGTTGTTCTTTCGCCACGATTCTTCGCGCCATGAGTCTGCAGGTGGCAGTGATTGGCGGCGGTATCGGCGGGCTCTCGGCTGCGCTCGCGATGTTGAAGTCGGGTTGCGACGTCCATGTGTACGAAGCGGCGCCGCGATTCGGCGAGATCGGCGCCGGCATCCAGATCAGCCCCAATGCGTCGCGGCTGCTGCATGGTCTCGGCCTCAAGGACGCGATGGATGCGTGGGGCGTACGGCCGGCCGGCGTGCATCAACGGCGCTGGGACGACGGCCGCACCCTGCAGCGCGCTCCGCTGGGATCGGAGGTCGAGGCGGCGTTCGGCGCGCCCTACTATCATTTCCATCGCGGCGATCTCGCAGCGTTGCTGGCTGCGGCGCTGCCCGGGGAGCGCGCGCATGCCGGCCACCGTCTGGTCGGCATCGAGGAGAAGGGCGAGCGCGTGATCGCGCGCTTCGAGAACGGCGCCTCGGCCGAAGCCGACGTGATGGTCGGCGCCGACGGCATACACAGCCGCGTGCGCGAGTCTCACCTTCGGTCCCGAGAAGCCGCGCTTCACCGGATGCGCCGCATGGCGCGGGCTGGTGCCGGCCGAGCGCATCGCTCATCTCGACATCGAAGTGGCCTCGCACCTCTGGATGGGACCGGGCGGGCATTGCGTGCACTACTGGGTGTCGGCGAAACGGCTGATGAACGTCGTGTTCATAAACGAGCGCGGCACCTGGACCCGCGAGTCGTGGACCGACAAGGGCAACGTGGCCGACGTGACGGCGCGCTACGAGGGCTGGCATCCCATCGTGCGTGGCCTGATCGGCGCGCTCTCCGAGACGTTCATCTGGGCGCTCCACGACCGCGCGCCGCTCCCGAACTGGACCAGGGGGCGGGTTGCGCTGCTGGGCGATGCCTGCCATCCCATGCTGCCGATGGCAGCGCAGGGCGCCGCGCAGGCGATCGAGGATGGCGCGGCGCTCGCGTCACTCCTCAAGGCGATGCCCGACGACGTGCCGGGCGCGCTCGCACGCTACGAGGCGGTGCGCAAGCCGCGCGCTACGCGGCTGCAGGAGCTGAGCGCCGTCAACCGCAAGCGCTTCCATTTGCCCGACGGGCCCGAGCAGCAGAAGCGCGACGAGCTCATGGTCACGAACGGCGACCGCACGCTCGCCGCGATGAAGCTGGCTCTACGAGCACGATGCGGCAACGGCGATCTAGTGCGCTGTCCTGCGAGGCCAGACCGGGTCACACCACTGAGCTTCCTCACTCCTTCGTCCGCACAATCACCGCCTCTATCGCTTCCATCGGCACAACCGCATCGAAGAATTCCCGTCCAGTGAGCGAGCCGAGGTGCAGGAGCCTGACATCGACGGAGCGCACAGTGCCGGTCAGCTCCTGTCCCGAGCGCAGGCGCACCGTCACGCGGCCCTTCTGAGCTCGCAATACTGATTCGATCGTGTCGGCCGTACCGAGACGAAACTCTGCTGCGCCACCGGCAGCCGACCAAGCGAGCGTCCCCGCGAGTATTACGAGATATAGGGTTTTCATTCGTTTCTCCCAGCGGTTTACTTGATGAATTTATTCCCCTCGTGTCCTTCGTTGGTGAGGCAGCTCAGTCGAACGTGACGATCTCTACCCAGTTCGAGCCCTTGCCGGTCGGGGCCATGATCCATCCTGCCTTGAAATTCTTCACTGCGGGTTCTTCCCTTTTGGGTGATGGGTGTCGCATGAGTATCCTCTCCCCTTCGGTGACCGGTGACTGGTGCCGAGTCACCGGTAATAATACCTGGTGACGAGATACGGGTGACGATATCCATGGAAACGTTCAAGGCCCTGGCCAAGGTCGATCTCACACATGTCCCCTATCAGGGCGGCGCCCCGGCGACGATCGCCGTCGTGGACGGGCACACGATGATCCTGGTGGCGAACCTTTCGGAAGGCGCTCCGCACCTCGAGACCGGCAAGCTGCGCGCGCTCGCCGTGACTTCGCTCGCACGCTCCGAGCTGTTCAGGGAAATTCCCACCGTCGCCGAGGCCGGATTCCCCGGGTTCGATCTGAGCATCTGGTAAATTCTGCGACAAACTGCCGGAGGCTGCGTGCCGAGCGGCCGACACAGTTGCGCCGAAAGCTTGCGACTACTTTTCGGAGGCCGCTATCGGGTGACGACTGACGAGTGACTGCCAATATGAGGAAACTATCTCCAGCTCGGGAATTCCAAAGCAAATGAGCTATCGCGCCGATCTCGCCGTCCTATTCGAGCATCCGGAGTGGCAGAAGCCGCTGTTCCAGGCGCTCGATCGTCGCGGTATTCGCTACGTTCCGGTCGACCTCAAGAAGGCCGCGTTCTCGGATACGGACGCCCCGCTTGCGCCGCTCTATTTCAACCAGGCGAGCCCGTCGGCTTATGTACGCGGCAACACGCGCGCCGTGCCCTATGCGCTGGCGTATATGCGGGCGCTGCAGACCCGCGGCGTGCGCGTGTTGAATGGCGCGGACGCGTTTGCCCTGGAATTGAGCAAGACCGCGCAAGCCGCGCTGCTGCGCCGGCTCGGCGTGCCGGCGCCCCAGGTATGGACGTTCAACGACCTGGACGCGATCCGCGCGCGCACGCACGAAATCTCCTTCCCGGTGCTGCTGAAGCCCGAGCAGGGCGGCAGCGGCGCGCGTATCGTGCTCGTCGAGAGCTTTGCGCACCTCGAGTCGCTCCTCTCGCAGCATCCGGAGCACTGGCTGCCGGACAACCTGCTGCTGCTCCAGGAGTACTTTCCCACCGACCCCGCCAGAGGCATCGTGCGCATGGAGTTCCTCGGCGGCGAGCTGCTCTACGCCATGCGCGTGATTTCGAACGGGCGATTCAATCTGTGTCCGGCGCCGGTGTGCAATCCCGAAGACGAAGCAGCCGGCGTTTGCGAGACCCCGGCCGAGCAAACCTCAGGAGTAGAGGCGGCGGCGCCGGTTGAGTTCCATCCGTATCGTGAAGTGCCTTCGCAGGCCGTCGCCTGGGGCAAGCGCATCATGGCGGCCGGAAAGCTCGACGTGGGAGGAATTGAATATCTCGAAACGCGTGCCAGCCGGCTGGTGTTCTACGACATCAACGCGAACTCCAACCTTCGCCCCTCCATCGCGGAGTCGTTCGGTTTCGACCCATTCGAGCGTGTGGTGGACTTCCTCGTGAGCGAATTGAAGCGCAGTGCGAGTGGTGTTCCAGACAGGGCGCTCGTCTAAAGCTTCTTCGTCACTCGTCACCCAAGACTCGTCACGCCTTTAAGCATCTCCCGCATGCGCGCCCAATGTGACCCCTCCCAGTACACCCGCCGGCAGCCGGGGCACTGAACGAATTCCGTGTAGCGTTCCAGGATGCCTTGCGGCACCTGCCCCGCAACTTCAGCCGGTGGCGCCGCTGCGAGCGGCAGATTGCAGTGCAGGCAGAGCGTAAAGGGACGAAAGTGCGGCACCAGCGCATAGCGCGTCACGACTTCGCCGAGCTGCGCCGAGGGCTTGAGTGCCCGCACGAAGCAGCCGCGCCGCACGTCTCGGCGCTTCAGCAGCTCGCGATCGCGCGTAAGCACGATCCGGCGCTCGCGGTGCGCGAGCTCCACGAGCTCAAGGTCGTCCCATGTGTTTTCGAACAGCGCATCGACGCCGAGCATGCGCAGCAGCCGCGCGAGCCCGCCGAGGTGCGCGTCGGCGATGAAGCGGGGCGCCGTTTCAGGAAAGAGCTCGGCGGCCTGGTGTGGAAATACCTCGATCGCCTCACCGTCGCGCACCGCACGCGAGAGCGTAGCCGGCTGGCCGTTTACCGTAAGGCCCCCCACCTCGGTGTGCGGTACGCCCAGCGACTCGATCGCATGTTTGATCGTCGCGGCGCGCGCGCAATGATAGGCAAAGGCCCCGCCGCGCCGCGCCGGCAGCAGGAAAGCCGTCAGGTCGCCGTGGAAAAGAAAGGTCGCGTATGCCATGCCCGCGCTGATGAAGCTTCTTTCGTCACCCGTATCTCGTCACCCCCGGCCTCCGCAACGTGATCGCAAGATTAAAGCATGATCGTGTCGGCCGCAGCGCGCCGCCGGGGGTCGCCTCCCCGACAAACGGTCGGGGCCCCTGCTCCGCCCCTCGACGCGCTATCTCTTTCACCATTATCTCGTCACCGTCAAAGCGCCCGCGTCACATCGTCGAACAGCTCGTCCACCGTGTAGCGCTTCGGGATGAGCCGCTGCTGGTAAACATAATCGATCGCGACCTCGAGGTTGCGCCGGTTCGCCTCCAGGCCGATAGGGGTCATATCGAGCGCGCCGGGCGTGGGCGCGAGTCGCTTGGATTCGCGGAGCAGCCGGTACACTTCCCGCACCGCATCGGGGTTAGCGTGTGAGACCGATTCCTTGACCACCACCATATGGTTGATCTGGATCGCGCGGTTGCGGGCGTGCCAGTCCTGCGCCGCATGGTCCGGATCCGGTATGAGCCGCTTCAAGCGTGGGTCCTTCAGCGTTTTGTCCCCGAGCACCATGGCGTCCAGCTCTCCATCGAACAGCATCGAGAGGAGGTCGCGGCCCGGGGGCGCGCGCTCGACCGAGGGCGGGTCCTTGAACTCGGCCACGTGCGCTTCCTCGGATGTCACCCAGCGGACGCTATCGAGATCGAGCCCGTGGTCGTTGGCGAGTATCCCGCGGAGCCACATGGTCGTCGTCACCGAGTAGGACCGGATGCCGACGCGGCGCCCTTTCAGGTCGGCGGGACGTAGCTCGCCCCGGGTCGCGTTATACACGATGAACGGGTGCTGGAACCGGCTCAATACCACCACCGGCAGCAGGACGTACGGCTTGCCGTGCGCCTTGGCCATCAGGTAGGTCACGATCGCCAGCTCCGCGACATCGAACTCGAGATCGCGCACCACGCGCTTGAACGCGACGTACGCCTGCGGGATGTCGGCGATGTCGAGCGCGACATGGGGCGAGGCGACCTCGCCCCGCTTCAACGCCAGGGTGGTGGGATGATCCCCGAGGAGGGTTTTCAGATGGATGGGCATAGTGTTCGTTCCTTGTTCGTGACTGGTGACTCGTGATTCGTGATTGGACCAGTTGGGCTTAGTTTTATTTGCAATCCTTTGCGTCCTTCGCTGCCTTCGCGTTGAGGCTGTTATTTTCCTTGGCGTCCTCCGCGTCTTGGCGGTGAAGCTTTTCGCCTGTCAGCCGTCAGTGGTCACCCTGCCGAAGGCGAGCAAGCTCGCCGAGGCAGAAGTGCGTGAACGCGAGCGCGGACAGCACCGGGGCGGCGAGATTCACGAACGGCACGTAGTAGAGCAGCGCCAGCATCAGGCCCAGCAGGAACAGCCGGCTTTTGGCGCGCGCGAGAATCTCGCGGTATTCCTCCACGCTCGCGTGCTCGGCGAGCGCGTCGTAACGGAACAACCGCTGGTTGAGGTATGCCGACAAGACGGGCGCGAGGACCAGCGCGCCGATTCCCGTGAACCACAACGGCAGCGTCACCACCCAGAGCACGGCGAAAGTCACGATCGTGGTGATTGCATTCACCGCGCTGCCAACGATAGAGCCGCCTTTGCGCTGCTGCAGGCCGGGAAAGCGGCGCTCGCTGACCCAAGGCACGATGATCGGCATGGCGACGATCTCCGCCACCAGCACCGCTGTTATCAGCATAACGGGCAGCAGCAGCGCGAACGCCATGATTCCGCTCCCCCAGATGAAGACGGAGGAGAGCCCCAGCTTGCCCACCCAGGCAAGCCACGGGCTCGTTGCGATCCAGTCGGCCACCCAGCGCGCCCAGTCATCCGAAAGCGCCCATGCGAGCACGCCCCAGACCAGCAGCGCGGCGAGCGGCGGAATGAGCATGACCGCGAGCATGCGGGGAGCCCACAGATCGCGCAGCGCTGCCGTAAATGCGGAGAGAACCGTGTTCATCGGATGGAGGCCATTATGCGGTCGGATGGTGACATAACCGTATCCTGCCCGAACTGACCACCAGCGCCCAGGTCACGAGCCACGATGCCTCGACGAACGGATTGATCAACTATTACAAGACGAACCGCTAGCCCGAATGCTTTACGGGCAATACGATTTCAACGTTTCAAAAGCGACAATGTCTCGGCCGGCGGTGGAGCATGCGGTTTAATGGGCAACCTGGCAAGCCGTAGCGAAGAGCAGCGGAGGTTCAGACATGCGACAATTCGGAGCAAACTGGGAGCTGCTGTTACCAGCCAGTTCGTAATGTGCAGGGCGGGGTAGTTGTCCGGCCGCCGGGGCTGGATTATTTTTCTGTCCTGTAACTTGCGCTTGCCGCCGATAAACGACGCAGGAGGACAGAAAAATGAACGACGAAACGCTCAACATGAGCATCCGCAAGTTTCTCAAGACCGTCGGGGTAAATTCGCAGCTGGCGATCGAGAAAGCCGTCACCAAGGCGGTTGCCGAAGGCAAGCTGAAAGGCAACGAAGCGTTTCCCGTGGCGATGACGCTCTCGGTCGGAAAGCTCAATATCGACGTCAAGTTCGACGGCGAGATCAAGCTCGAATGAAGGTGTCAGGAACCTTGGAGAGCTTAGGGTTCCTGACACCTTGCGCGATGGCGCTAGCGCGCAGGCGTCTGCGGCAGCGGCTTGAGTATGAGCTGCTCACCGCGCTGGATCATCTCCAGGCGCTTCAGGAAGTTCATGCCGAGCAGCACCAGCCCTGGTTCCAGCCCCTCCGAGACCAAGGCGGCCACATCACGCATTTCGATCCCCGCAAGACGCACGCTTTCGAGCCGGGTCGGATAGCCCACGGCGGTGCCCGCTGCGGTCTGTAGCGACACAGGCGGCCCGAGCTTGAGCTTAAGCTCGCGCGCGAGCCGCGCGGAGAGCGCGATCTGAGTCGCGCCCGTGTCGAGCAGGAAGGTCACCCCTTGGCCGTTCACCTCTCCATCGGCCACGAACTGTCCCGCCCGGTTACGCTGCAGCACCACCTCGCCCGTGGGCGCTACCGTCAGTACGCGATTCGGATTGACCTCGCGGTCGGTCCAGCCTTGAAATGCCCAGTAGACGATGGCGACGATGACGAGCCAGCCGATCCCCAGCATCAGTGTGCCGCTGCCGCGAAAGTGAATCATAACTTGATGAAGGTCTCGCGGTAATGCTGCAACTCCTTGATCGAATCGTAGATGTCGGCGAGCGCTTCGTGCTTGCCCTCCTTCGTCAGCCCCGCCACGACCTCCGGCTTCCACCGCCGCGCCAGCTCCTTCAGCGTGCTCACATCGAGGTTGCGGTACAGAAAGTACGCTTCGAAGCGCGGCATGTAGCGGGCCAGGAAGCGCCGGTCCTGATGCACCGAGTTGCCGCACATCGGAGAGATTTTCGGAGGGACATGCAGCGCCAGAAACGCCAGCATGTGGTCTTCGACCTGCGCTTCAGTGAAGTTGGACGCCGTCACTCGCCCGATAAGGCCCGACTTGGCGTGCGTGGATTTGTTCCAGTCGTCCATCGCTCCGAGCACTGTGGCATCCTGATGCACCACCAGCACCGGCGACTCCGCCACCTTGTTCAATTGGGAGTCCGTGATCACCAACGCCACCTCGAGTATCCTGTCGAGGTCGGGATTGAGGCCGCTCATCTCCAGGTCGATCCAGATGAGATTGTTGGGGTCTTGTGCCATGATCTCCGTTAAAATGGACGGCAGAATCGCCGTTTCAACCAAGCGAGTTCGAACGGACAACGCGCTCGCCGTTCAACTTGCGCCAGCACTTCCACGGCGGGATCCTTCTCACGGGTATTCTGTCACAGTTCCTGCCGGTCCGTTAAGCTGAGCCATGAGCACCTTCAGCCTCGTGTTTCTTGCCGCCCTCGCCCTGGCAACCGGCATGCGCCTCTGGCTCGGATGGCGTCAGATACAGTACGTCACCGCGCACCGCGCCCAGGTGCCCTCGCAGTTCGCGAGAGAGATCACCCTTGCCGAGCACCAGAAAGCCGCGGATTACACCATCGCGAAGACCCGCTTCGCGCTGATCGGCGTCGTGATGGAAGCGCTGATCGTGCTGGCGCTTACTTTCGGCGGCGGCCTCCAGTGGCTGCACGGCATTTCCGCGGCATGGTTGCCGGAAGGGATAGCGCGCGGCGTCCTGCTGATCGCGCTGGTGGCGGTGTTACTCACGTTGCTCGACATCCCGTTCGACCTGTACCGGACGTTTGTCATCGAAGAGCGATTCGGCTTCAACAAGATGACTCCGGGACTGTTTTTCATGGATCTGGTCAAGAGCCTGCTGGTAGGCGCCGCGCTGGTGCTTCCGCTCGTCGGCGTCATCCTGTGGCTGATCGAGGCGCTCGGCTCAAGCTGGTGGATCTATGCATGGGCGGTGGTGGTCGTCTTCAGTATTTTTGTAACGTTCATCGCCCCGACGGTGATCATGCCGCTGTTCAACAAGTTCTCGCCGCTGCAGGACGCGGAAATACGGGAACGGGTCCAGAAGCTGGCAGCCCGCTGCGGATTCAAGGTGAAAGGCCTGTTGGTGATGGATGGCTCGCGCCGCAGCGCGCACGGCAACGCCTTTTTCTCCGGCTTCGGCAGCTCGAAGCGGATCGTTTTCTTCGACACCTTGCTCGCTCAGCTGCGACCTCCCGAGGTGGAAGCCGTTCTCGCGCATGAGCTCGGCCACTTCAAATTGAAACACGTTATCAAGAGAATGGCATGGAGCTTTTTCCTGAGCCTCGGATTCTTCTGGCTCTTGAGCTTTCTCATGTACGAGGAATGGTTTTTTAGGGGCCTCGGTGTCGCCACGCCCTCGCCGGCAATGGCGTTGATACTATTCGCGCTCATATTGCCGCCATTCACTTTTCTTCTGAAACCCGTGGGAGCGATGTACCTCGCGTAAGCACGAGTTCGAGGCCGATGAGTACGCCGCGCGCTACGCCTCGGCGCGCGACCTGGTTTCCGCGCTGATCAAGCTCTACAAGGACAACGCCTCGACGCTCACGCCGGATCCGCTGCATTCGGCGTTCTACGACTCGCACCCGCCGGCAGTGGCGCGCATCGCTCGATTGCAGGAGGCGTGATTCGTGAATCGTGACTCGTGACTGGGGCTGGTCCGGGAAGCGACGGTTTGCTGCGACAGTCAAGATTCGCGACACTCAAGATTGGCTGCCTTCAACCACGAATCACGAGTCACCAGTCACGAATCACTTCTCAGGGAGGCCCCCATGCCAGTCTCCGATCTAGCCACCAAGAAATGCAAGCCGTGCGAAGGCGGTGTGGCGCCGCTCAAGCAGGACGAAGTGGGTCGGCTGCTCTCGCAGCTTCAGGGGTGGGAACTCGCGGGCGGAAAAATCGGCAAAACTTTTTCCTTCACGAACCACTATCAGGTGATGGCGTTCGTCAACGCCGCGGCGTGGATCTCGCATCGCGAGGACCACCATCCCGATATGAGCGTCGGTTACAACACCTGCCGCGTCGAATACATGACGCACGCAATTGGCGGCCTGAGTGAAAACGATTTCATCTGTGCAGCGAAGTTGGACGCGCTATTTGGTCTGTAATAGCGCGTCCGTCCTCCCTATGAAATCGTTTCGGCGTAGGCTAACTTCACGGCGGAAACGCCGTGAACGTTAAGCGCGCGGTTCCTTTGCTTGCGTCGAGCAAGCGCTCCGACGCGCGCGGCCGGAGGCAAAATGACTTCATCTGTGCTGCCAAGCTCGACGCGCTGTTCACTTTCTAACGGCGCGTCTTCCATTTGGATGAAGGCAACATCCAGGTCAGGCGTTACGTACCATATTTGGATTTGCATATAAGCGGCACGCGGTAACCAGAACGTTCGAGAGCCATTGTCACTCACCGCTTGCGCCTCAATTGCGGCACGTCGCGCGCCGCTCAGCCGAGCGCGTGGGCGAGGCTCACGAGGAGTATCAGAAACATCCACAGCACCAGCGAGCGCCAAATCAGCCGGACGGTTCCTTCCATGGTGTCGACATCCGCGTCGTTGCCGGTGCCGAGCTCGGGGCGGAACTGGAGGGCGCCGTCCTGGTGGAGCGTATCGCCCAGGCGCACGCCGAGCGCCCCGCCGCCCGCGGCCAGGATTACGCCCTGCGAACGGGTGCTCCACGCGAGCGCCTGGCTGCGCCAGCAATAGACCGCGTCCTCGAAATTGCCGACAACGGCGAAGGTGAGAGCGGTCAACCGGGCCGGAACCCAGTCCGCCCAGAAAAAGAAGCGCGTCGCAAAGCGGCCGAATTCACCGCCTTCCGGGCCGCCTGTGGCCCCCCATCTTGCCGCCAGCATGTCGGAAGCGCGATACAGCACCGCTCCGGCCGGCCCCAGCACGACGAACCAGGCGATCGTGCCGAAAACGTGCCGGTGGGACGCGAGGAGCCCCTGCTCGATCGCAACCCGCCCGATCTCCGTGGCGCTGAACTCGGCCGCCGACTCGCCGCGCCATTCGCCGAGGAGCTTGCGCGCAGTGGTGACGTCCTCATTGGAGAGCGCCCTCAGAATTTCGGTGAAGTAGTGGCTGAAGCGGCGGAATCCCATCGTAATATAGAGCACCGCGACGTTCCATGCCCACGCGAGCGGGGGGCTGATGGCGTAGACGGCAAAATACACCGCCAGCGTAACGGCAAGGAGCGGCACTACGGCGAGCAGCCAGGCAACGATGCCGTGACGAAACTCGCCCCCATTGAATTGATGCTCGAGGTGCAGCGCGTAGCGGTCGAACCACAGGTGAAGGCGGTTGCCCTGCCGCAACGGCCGCGCCTGCTCCAGCAGCAATGCCGCCACCAGGGATAGAAAGGTCATCGGGTGACTGGTGATTCGTGACTGGTGACTCGTGACTGGTGATTCGTGACTGGTGACTCGTGGCTGGTAACGCGCAACCGCAGCGGGGTCACAAGTCACGCTCGATCAGTCACGCCGTATCAGTCACGCTTCATCAGTCACGCCCTATCAGTCACGCTTCTCCGGATACTTGATCTCGACGATCTCCACCTCGGCATCGCCGGCCGGACGGCTCCAGGTTACCGTATCGCCGACGCGCGCGCCCATCATCGCCTTGGCAAGCGGGGAAGCCCAGCTGATTTTGCCGGCCGCAACGTCGGCTTCGTCATCGCCGACGATCGTGAACCGGTGCGTCTTGCCGTCCTCGTCGCGGATCTGCACTTGGGCGCCAAAATGCACTTCGTCGCGAGGCTGACCATGCAGGTCCACTACGACTGCGCGCTCGACCTGCGCGTTGAAGTATCGCAAGTCCCGCTGCACTACGCGCAGCGCCTGCTTCGCCTGGGAATCGTCGGGCGCCTGGGGCGCCAGCCGTTCGTGCTGCTCTTGCAGCTCACGCAGGCGCGCCTGGAGCTGCTCGAGCCCCTGCGGCGTCACGTAGTTGGGATGCGCTGAAAGCGGGCGCTCGGGCAATTCGCCCGCCGCCAGATCGTCGTCGCTGTCCTTGACGAAAGCACGGCTCATCGGGTCACCGAAATCGAAGTGAAAAACGCCGAAAACAACGGCATCGGCTGGCGGATGTCCGCTGCATTCGGAGGATTAACCGGGCGTTCCGCGTGTCGCGGCTATCCCTCGTTTATCCTACTCGTAACAACAGACCCGGCGCAAGGCAACTTGTTCCTTCGGAATGCCCGCACACGGACGCGTCAGGAGGTCCCGGGCCAGCCGAGGAACGCCGCCAAGTCGTCCTTGCGCTCCATCGAGTCCTTGTAGCCGAGCCGGATGAGCGCGCGGCAATAGGAGCGCTCGAACAGGAGGTAGGACATCAGGTTTGCGCCGCTGGCGCGCATCGCTCCCACCGCGTGCATCAGCACGCGTATCGCGCGCGGCAATTCTTCTCGGTACTCCGCCGCGATCTTCTCCAGCTCCTCGCTCGGACTGATGACGCGGAAATCGACCGCGTGCAGCGGGTAGCTGGTCTTCGACAAGAGCTCTCGGGGGATCATTTCAAGCGTGCGATTGATGCGCTGCAGCCGCTCGAGATCCACTTCGAGGCTGTCGAGAAAGATGCTGTTCATCGCATGGCCCGCAATCTGGGCGAGCGAGGGATGCATTTCGACTTTGGTCCGCTCCGCCCTCTTTTGCAGCATCTGGCGCCCCACGCCTATCACCAGCAACCGGTCGGCGCCGAGATGCAACGCAGGGCTGACCGGGGCGATCTGTCGCATCGAGCCGTCGCCGAAATACTCGCGGTTGATGTGGACCGGAGGAAAGATGAACGGCAACGCAGCAGACGCGAGCAAATGATCTCGCGTGATCGGCGTGGCGATGCCGATGCGGCGCGCGCGCTCCCACGGCTGCAACTCGGTTCGCCCCTGGAAAAAAGTGACCGACTCCCCCGAGGTATAGCCGGAACAGGTGATGCTGAACGCAATCAGGTCGCCGCTGTCGATTCCCCGCTGGATCGCGGCGTAATCGAAATAGCTGCCGAGGAGGTGGGCGAGCGGTGCGTTATCGAGCAGGGACACCGGACGGCGGAGGAACACGCCCCCCGTGAGCAGTGCCAAGCTCCAGCGCGCGGTGTTGTACAACGCTCCCCACAGATCGGCCCGGTAGACGTCATGCGCGCGGAAGTTGCTCCACACCTCCACCAGGCGCCGCACGCCATACCGGAAGTCCGAAGCGTTCACCGCGATCGCCGCGGCATTGATTCCGCCCGCAGAAGTGCCGCAGATGATCTGGAAGGGGGCGCGGACATCGGGCGGCATGAGCTCGCAGATCGCCTGCAGCACGCCGACCTGGTAGGCGGCGCGCGCGCCGCCTCCGGTCAAGATCAGCCCCACCTTGGGGCGGCTTCCCTCCGCCATCGGCTGCCGACTCCCTGTTTCCGCGCGGCAATCTTAGGATGCCCTGATTACGGCAAGCCGCGTGCGGTGAGCAGTGCGCGGAAAGCCTCAAATTCCAAGGGCTTGCGGCTCACCGCTTAGGGCTCATTGCGAAGTATACGGCACAGGCTGAAAAGCATGCCCGCCGTGGCGCCCCAGATGTAGCGGCCTTCGAACGGAATCGCGAGGTAATGGCGGTGACGGCCTCGAAAGTGGTATTCGCGCCGCTGATAGTTGCGCTCTTCGATGAAATGCTCGAGCGGCGCCTCGAAAACCCCCGCGACCTCGAACGGATCGGGCGTGAGCAAGAACGGCGGCTCGATCCAGCCCACCACGGGCGTGATGCGGAAGCCCGAGGGCATTTCGTGATCGGGCAGCTTTCCGAGCGGCACGATTCCGCCGCGCGCGAGGCCGATCTCTTCTTCCGTCTCCCGCAGCGCGGTTTCCTCGCGGCTCGCGTCCGCCGGCTCGGCGCGCCCTCCGGGAAAGCAGATCTGCCCGGCATGATCATCCAAGTGTACGGTGCGCTGGGTGAAAAGCACGCGCACGCCGTCTTCGCGGTTGATGAGCGGTATCAGCACCGCCGCCTCGGTGACACGCGTGCCTTTCTCAAGCACGATGAGGTGCAGATCGTGCGGCTCCGGTGGCGGCGCCGGCCGCGCGAGCCCGGCGGCAATGTTTTCCCGTGTCAGCGGGAATACCCGTCCGGGCGTTGGTATTAGTTGCTGGTGAGCCATGCTATATTCGACAAGGTCCTGTAGTTACTGGAGATTTTACGCGCGGCTGGCGGCCGGCGCATCCACCGGTCTCCCGCTCGCGTAGAATGACGGGGTGTTCGGTGCCGGTCTTTGAACTAGCAGCCGTCTGTTAACCCTGAAAAGGAGGAAGCATATGAAGATTCGCAGCATCGTAGCCGCAGTGAGTCTCGCCCTGGCGAGCAGCGTCGCGTTGGCGTTCCACTGCCCGGCGGACATGAAAAAGATCGACGAGGCGCTCGCCAAGAATCCCAAGCTCAGCGAGGCGCAGATGACGGAGGTGAAGAAGTACCGCGCCGAGGGCGAAACGCTGCACAAGGCCGGCAAGCATCAGGATTCCGTGGATACGCTGGCCAAGGCGATGAAGATCCTGAAAATCGAGTAAGTAACCGCGCAGGCGCCCGATACGCTTCCCCGCCCTCCCGGCGGGGAATTTTTTTGTACTTCAGTTGTAAGTGCAAGTAGCCATGGTAGGCGGCGAGGAGCCCGATGGAGAGGAGCAGCGCGGTAATGTCCAGCCCGGAATCATTCGCCACCAAACAAAAGCGCCGGGCGCTAAAACCGCCCGGCGCGTTGGCGTTTCACTGCGCTAGCCGTTCAGCCGAGTTCCACCGGGATGAAAACCTTGGCGTCTTCGCGCTGCACCAGCAAGGCGACGCGCTTGCCCGATTTTCCGACCATGGTGCGCAGCTGCTCGGCATCCTTCACCGGCGTGTTGTTGAGTGCCAGGATGATGTCGCCGGCCTGCAATCCCGCCTGCGCAGCGGCGCCCCCGACTCTCTCGACCATCAATCCGCCGCTGACACCGGCTTCCTTTTGCTCATCCGGGGTGAGGGCGCGCACGGCAGCTCCAAGGCGTCCCTGCTCCTCCGCCCCGGGCTTGCCCGCGGCAACTTTCTGGGGCGTCATCTCGCCGATCGTGACGGTAAGCACGCGAGACGCGCCTTTGCGCCACACTTCAACCTTGGCACTGGATCCCGGCTTGAGATTGGCGATATGGCCCGTCAGGTCCATGGACCCGTTGATCTCCCTGCCGTCGACTTTCAGGATCACGTCGCCGGGCTCGATGCCCGCCTTGGCAGCGGGACTGTCCTTCTCGACGGAGCTCACGAGCGCTCCGGTCGTCTTCTTCAATCCGAACGACTCCGCCAACGACTGGTTCACCTCCTGTATCGCCACGCCGATGCGCCCGCGGGTCACTTTGCCGTGGCTCACGAGCTGATTCTGCACGTTGGCCGCGACGTCCATCGGGATGGCGAACGACAAGCCCTGGTAGCCACCGGTGCGGCTGTAGATCTGCGAATTGATGCCGATGACTTCACCCTTCATGTTGAAAAGCGGACCGCCGGAATTGCCGGGGTTGACGGCCACGTCGGTCTGGATGAAGGGCACGTAGGTACCGTCGGGCAGTGCGCGCCCCTTGGCGCTGACGATGCCTGCCGTCACTGAGTTATCGAAGCCGTAGGGCGAGCCGATGGCCACTACCCACTCTCCGACCCGCACAGAATTCGGGTCCCCGATCTTGACCGTGGGCAGGTCGGTTGCTTCAACCTTGAGCACCGCCACGTCGGTCTGCATATCGGTCCCGATAACCTTCGCCTTGAACTCGCGCTTGTCGGTAAGCCTGACCACGACGTCCCCGCCACGGACCACGTGAGCATTAGTAAGGATCAACCCGTCGGAACTGACGATGAACCCGGAACCGAGTCCGCGTGCCGGCTGGGCGTCGCCGCGCGGCATGGGAATCTGGAATCTCCGGAGAAACTCCTCGAGCTCCGGAGGCTGTTGGGGGGATTGCGGGCTCTCCGCGGCGGTCCTTACGGCCTGCGTCACCCGGACATTCACCACCGCCGGACCGTAGCGCTGGACCAGGTCCGCGAAATCGGGCAGGGCTTGCAGTGTAACGCCAGGCGCTGCTGCATGAACCTGCGAGGGTTGGTATACCCGGAGACCGCCTGCGGTGAGCGCCGCGACCACTGCGGCGGAAATCAAAACACCTTGAACACGCTTCTGCTTCATTGTCCCTCTCCATCAAAGTTGGTTGGTTGTCGAGAGGCGAGCAGCAGCATGGCCGGCACCCTTATGGCTGCCGACAGCCCTGGCCGGACGCAGACCTGATAAAGACCGGTAGCCTGAAACTACCTGTTAGGACCCCGCCCCTCCTGGAAAGATTGGACCAACCTGTGGCCAACTCGTTCGCGGCCGCCAACCAGCAACACCCCGATCGGCGCGTAACAAAATGTAATTCCCCTTTTCCCTGGAGGGTTTGTGGGCGGTTGAGTTCTTGCTTTCTTTCCGTCACGCGGCAGTCGTCAGCGGTCATCCTTACCACGGAATCGGTTTCCGATCGCGAAAGAATCCCCCGGTCGGGCCGCCATCGGGGAGCGTCGCGAGCCACACGGCGGTATCGGCTCCCTGCTCCACCGTGCGCGGCGCGTCGGGACCGCCCATATCCGTCCGCACCCAGCCCGGACTCATCGAATTCACCAGGACCCCGCTCCCCTTGAGTTCCGCGGCGAGTATCCCGGTCAGCGCGTTCAGCGCGGTCTTGGAGATGCGGTAGGCGGGCGAGCCGATGCCCATGTCGGAGAGCTGCCCCAGGCCGCTCGAGACATTGACGATGCGGCCGTAGCGGTTCTTCCGCATGACCGGCACCAGCCCCTGCGCCAGCATGAGCGCGCCGAACAGGTTGACGTCGAGCGTCTCCCGATACGTTTCCACTTTCGAATCGAGGAAGCGCGAGCCGCGCGGGTCGGCAAGAATACCGGCGTTGTTGACGAGGATGTCGCAGCGGCCGTGGGCGCTGCCGACGAAATCCGCGAGCGCCTCGACGCTGCGCTCCTGGGTGACATCGAGCGGCCGGAACTCGACGTCGGCTCCGTCAACGGCGAGCTTTTTCGCCGCCGATCTACCCTTGGAATCGTCGCGGCTCGTCAACACGATATGAATGTCGGCGCGCTTTCCCAACTGGCGGCAGATCTCCAGCCCGATGCCGCGATTCGCGCCAGTGACAACCGCGACGCGCTTGTCAGTCATGTGAAACCCCATCAACCACAGAGGACACAGAGATCACAGAGGAAAACCAAAAGCATCAGCCGCAGATAAACGCAGATAAACGCCGATGAATATCAGCGGTTGATGCGTTCCCTCCAATAACCCGGCCTCTGGTGCTGATGAGCCACCGCGTCTTAACCAGGGTATTGCTTTGGCCGACGTCCCTTCTCTTGAACGAGCCTCGGATTTTTCGTCTTTCGATCCGCTTGCTTCGCGCCCGGACGGCAAGTGATTTCGAACAGCCAATCGTCTCCGAAATCGAAGTGGTAGTAGAGTTTGTGACCCTTGGGTAACGGAAAGACTTCTGAGAGAGGCGCTTCCTCGCCGTCGTTGATCTCGAGCGGAGAGGCAGGCTCGCCAAAGGTAATCTTCCGATCTCGCCAGTTGCGGCCAGCAAAGAATTCATGGAGGTGGTCATCGTCAAAATGGATCAATCGTTGAATCGTGTAGTGTAAATCACTGAGCGTGGCGCTTTCAGGGACTTCGACTCGCCCAGACCATGAGTTCGCGCCCGTGCGCCACCCGGAGAGTTTGATGTCAAGCGTCACTATCGTCGTCATCACTTTATGCGTCTCGTCACTCTTTCAGTTTTCCGACCATCTGCTCCGGCCGCACCCACTCGTCGAACTGCTTCGCCGTCACGTAGCCGAGCTTGAGCGCCGCCGCCTTGAGCGTCGTGCCTTCCTTGTGCGCCTTCTTGGCGATCGCCGCCGCCTTTTCGTAACCGATGTGCGGATTCAAAGCCGTCACCAGCATCAGCGAGTCGCGCATGAGCTGCTCGATGCGTTCGCGGTTAGGCTCTATGCCCTTGGCACAGTGCTCGTCGAAGTTCTCGCAGGCATGCCCGATCAGCTTCGCGCTGTGCAGGTAGTTGCGTATCACCATCGGCCGGTACACGTTCAACTCGAAGTTGCCCGAAGCGCCGCCGAAATTGACCGCGACGTCGTTGCCGAACACCTGGCAGCACACCATCGTCATGGATTCGGACTGGGTCGGATTCACCTTCCCCGGCATGATGCTGCTGCCCGGCTCGTTCTCCGGTATGACGAGCTCGCCGATGCCGCTGCGGGGACCGGAGGCGAGCCAGCGGATATCGTTCGCGATCTTCATGAGCGATGCAGCCAGCGTCTTCAACGCGCCGTGCGCATGCACCACCCCATCGCAGGAGGCGAGCGCCTCGAACTTGTTGGGCGCGGTGACGAATGGCAGGCCGGTCAATCTTCGCGATCTCCTCGGCCACCCTCATCGCGAATTGCGGATGAGCATTCAACCCGGTGCCCACGGCGGTGCCGCCCAGCGCGAGCTCGCACAAATGAGGCAGCGCGCCATCCAGGTGCGCCAGCCCATGATCGAGCTGGGACACGTAGCCCGAGAACTCCTGGCCCAGCGTGAGCGGCGTCGCGTCCTGCAGATGGGTGCGGCCGATCTTCACGATTTTCGCGAACTTTTTCGCCTTCCTGTCCAGCGTATCGCGCAGTTTTCCTACCGCCGGCTTCACCTGCCGCTCCAGAGCGATCACCGCCGCGATGTGCATCGCCGTCGGAAAGGTGTCGTTAGAGGACTGGCACTTGTTCACGTCGTCGTTGGGATGCACCAGCCGCTTCTCGCCGCGCTCGCCGCCGAGAATTTCGGAAGCGCGGTTGGCGAGCACCTCGTTCACGTTCATGTTGGTCTGGGTGCCGGAACCGGTTTGCCAGACGACCAGCGGGAAATGCTCATCGAGCTTGCCGGCGAGCGCTTCATCGGCGGCCTTGATGATCGCCTTGCCCTTCTTCGGATCGAGCTCGCCCAGCGCGACGTTGACCGCGGCGGCCGCCTTTTTCACGAGCACCTGGGCGCGCACCACCTCGATCGGCATGGTCTCGCCCGGGAAGTGAAAGTGATGCAGGCTCCTCTGCGTCTGCGCGCCCCACAGCTTGTCGGCGGGCACTTCGATCTTGCCCATCGTGTCGCGTTCGATACGTGTCTGGCGCTGGCGCTTCATGGTGCGCCTCCTGGAAAAGCGTGATCCGTGATCCGTGAACCGTGATCCGTGAACCGAAGAATCAGCGAACCGGCCAAGCGCGAGTACTGCAATCGCTGGATCAGGAAACACAAGTCACGCATGGCGCTTAGTTTCCAGACACGGATCACCGATCACGGATCACGCCTTGACTTGATGCTCCGCACGCTGCGCGGCAGCATCCACCACCGTGAGCGCCGTCATGTTGACGATACGGCGCACGGTCGACGAGGGCGTGATGATGTGCACGGGCCCACCTACGCCAAGCAGGATCGGGCCGATCGTGATGCCGTCACCGGCAGCGGTCTTCAACAGGTTGAAAGCGATGTTCGCGGCGTCGAGCGTCGGCATCACCAGCAGGTTCGCTTCGCCGCGCAGCCGGGAGTTGGGGAACGTCTGCTTGCGTATTTCCTCCGAGATGGCGGCGTCGCCGTGCATTTCGCCGTCCACTTCGAGTCCAGGCGCGAGGGCCTGCAGCAGCTCCACCGCCTTGCGCATCTTGACCGCGGTCGGCGTGTCCGCGGCGCCGAAATTGGAGTGCGACAGCAACGCGACCTTCGGCACGATCCCGAAGCGGCGGATCTCTTCGGCCGCGAGCACCGTCATCTCGGCGATCTGCTCGGCGGGGGGATCGAAGTTGACGTAGGTATCGCAGATGAACACGGTGCGCTTCGGCAGCAGCAGCATGTTCATCGCGGCGTAGCATTTGGCGCCGGCGCGCAGGCCGATCACGTGATCGATGAAGCGCAAATGGCTGTCGTAGCGCCCGACGACACCGCAGAGCATGGCATCAGCGTCTCCCTTGTGCATCAGCATTGCGCCGATCAGAGTATAGCGGCGGCGCATTTCGAGCCGCGCGATCTGCGGGAGTCACGCCCTTGCGTTCGGCAAGGCGATGGTAGGCCGCCGAGTACTCGTGGTAACGTGGATCGCTGTTGGGATCGACCACATCGAAGTCTTTACCTCGCTTCAATCTCAGTCCGAGCCGCTCGATGCGCGCTTCGATGACCACCGGCCGGCCGATGAGCGTCGGGCGCGCCATGCCTTCGTCCACCACCACCTGCGCCGCGCGCAGCACCCGCTCGTCCTCTCCCTCCGCATAGACGACGCGCTTGGGCGCGGTCTTCGCCGCCTCGAATACCGGCTTCATGATGAGGCCGGACTGGTAGACGAACTCGTTCAAGCGCGCGCGGTACGCATCGAGGTCCGCGATCGGGCGCGTCGCCACCCCGCTCTCCATCGCCGCTTGCGCCACCGCCGGAGCGATCTTGGCGATCAGCGCGGATCGAACGGCCGGGGAATCAGATAGTCGGGCCCGAAGCTCAGGTCCTGACCGCCGTAGGCCATGGCGACGATGTCGGACTGCTCCGCCTGCGCGAGCTCCGCGATGGCCCTGACCGTGGCGAGCTCCATCTCGCGCGTGATAGCGGTGGCGCCGACGTCGAGCGCGCCGCGGAAGATGAACGGGAAGCACAGCACGTTGTTGACCTGATTCGGATAGTCCGAGCGGCCGGTGGCCATCACCGCGTCCGGCTTGACCGCCTTTACCGCCTCCGGCCGGATTTCCGGCTCGGGATTGGCGAGCGCCAGGATCAACGGCCGCACCGCCATGCGCTTGACCATGTCGGGCTTGAGCACCCCGCCGGCGGAAAGTCCGAGAAAAATGTCCGCGCCGTCGATCACTTCGCTCAGGGTGCGCGCGCCGGTCTCTACCGCAAAGCGCTCCTTTTCGGGGTCCATCTCTTCCTTGCGGCCCCTGTAGACGACGCCCTTCAAGTCGGTCACGACGATGTTTTCCCGCCGCAGGCCCATGTCCACGAGCAGCTTCAGGCAGGCGAGCGCCGCGGCGCCCGCGCCCGATACGACGAGCCTCACCTTCGTTATGTCCTTGCCTACGACCTTTAGACCATTTAGGATCGCTGCGCCCACGATGATGGCCGTGCCGTGCTGGTCGTCGTGGAACACGGGGACCTTCATGCGCGCGCGCAGCTTGCTCTCGACGATGAAGCATTCCGGCGCCTTGATGTCCTCGAGGTTGATGCCGCCGAACGTCGGCTCCAGACTCGCGATGATCTCGACGAGCCTGTCGGGGTCGCGCTCGTCGATCTCGAGGTCGAACACGTCGATGCCGGCGAACTTCTTGAACAGCACGCTCTTCCCTTCCATCACCGGCTTGGCCGCGAGCGGCCCGATGGCGCCGAGCCCCAGCACGGCCGTGCCGTTGGTGATCACTGCCACCAGATTGCCGCGGGCGGTGAGATTGCGCGCTTCGCCCGCGTCAGCCGCGATCGCCTCGCACGCGAGAGCCACGCCGGGTGTATAGGCCAGCGCGAGGTCGCTCTGACTGACGAGGTCCTTGGTGGCGACGACGGCGATCTTGCCGGAGACCGGCGAACGATGATACTCGAGCGCCGCGTTGCGGAATTGATCGTCCATCGCAGTGTCGAATTGGAGGGCGCGGAGGCGTCAGCCAGGCAACGCTGCCGGCCATGGTCCCGGACTGGGCCTTCCATCAATTATACCGCAAGGATTTTTCGTGCCTTTTCGTGCGAGTCGCTTCGCTACACGCTGTTGGCGGCCGCGCTCGTTCTGTGCGTGGTCGCGACGTCGGCGCATGCTGAGCCGGTGGCCTTGCCGCCCGGGCCCGATGCTTCCGTGCGATTCCGTGTCGTGATCGACGCTCCCAAGCCCCTTGCTTCCATGCTGGAGCGCGGCCTGGACTTGATGCGCTGGCAGCACGACGAGAAAATGTCCATGGATCTGCTCCAGCGGCTCGTCGCCGAGGCGCGCTCTGAAGTCGAACGCGCGGTCGCTGCCGAAGGCTATTTCTCGCCGACGGTGCGCACCGCAATCGAGCGCGAGGACGACGGCTCCATCATCGTGCGCATCGCGGTCGATCCAGGGCTCCGGACGGTTGTTTCCGGGGTCGAGTTGCGCTTTCGCGGGCCGGTTGCGGAGACGGACCCGGACGGCCAGGCGCGCATGGATGCCGTCAGAAGCGCCTGGAAACTGCCAGCCGGCGAGCCGTTCCGGCAGGCGGACTGGGACGCTGCGAAACGGGGGGCCGTCAAGGAACTCGCACGGGTCCGCTACGCGGCTGCCTCGATCGCGCAGAGCGAAGCCCGCGTCGACCCTGAGCAACGGTTGGTGGCCCTTGAGGTCGAGCTCGAGAGCGGACCGCCATTCCGCGTTGGCGAAACCCGCGTAAGCGGCGCAAGCCGCTATCCCGCGGGCATCGTCGAAAACCTCAATCCCATCAAAAAGGGCGAGACCTATGACGCGTCGCGGCTCGCGGTATTTCAGCGCCGCCTCCTCGAAACCGGCTATTTCTCGACAGTGCAGATAATGGTGGCTCCCGATCCCGTGAATGCGGACGCAGCGCCCGTGGAAGTGACCGTTAGCGAGGCGCGCTCGCAGCGTATCGACACCGGGGTGTCGTTCAGTACCGATACGCGTCTGGGCGCGCAGCTCAATTACACGCACCAGGATCTCTTCGGTTCCGCATTGCGTTTGCGCTCTCAGCTCAAGGCGAACGCGAAAGAACAGATCTTTGACACGAGCGTAGACACGCCGCCTCGGCCCGGCGGCGTGTGGAATACCGTTAACGCCAAGTATGTGCAAACCGACATCCAGAACCAGCGTACGCGTGAGGGTGTAGTCGGCGTTTCCTACAACTGGGGGGTCGAAACGACACCCTCCCAGATCTCGCTCTCGGCGCACGCCGAACGCCAGATCGTCGAGGGCTCGAGCACGGAATACAATCACGCCTTGTTTCTCGGCTACCGCACGACTTTCCGGATGACCGACGATCCGCTGCTGCCGCGCCGCGGGCTGTTCGGCGTGGTCAACCTCGGAACCAGTGTGCCGGGTCTTGCAACGCAGGATTTCTTGCGCGCGGCGGCGAAGGCTCATTTTCTCTTGCCGCTGGGAAAACGTGCCGATCTTGCATTGCGTGCCGAGGGCGGCATCGTGGCGGCAAGCTCGCGCTTTGGCATACCTTCATCCTTCCTGTTTCGCACGGGTGGTGACCAGACGCTGCGCGGCTATGAATTCGAGTCAATCGGCGTGCGGCAAGGCAATGCCATCGTCGGCGGGCGATACCTCGCCCTTGCGAGCGCGGAATACACGTGGTGGTTCACCGAGGAGTGGGGCGCCGCCGTTTTCGTCGATGCCGGCGACGCATTCGACGCTCGCTCTGCTTTCGACCTCAAGGTCGGCTACGGCATAGGCGCTCGCTGGCGCTCGCCCATCGGGCCCTTCCGGGCGGACCTCGCCTACGGCCAGGACACCGGCAAAGTGCGGATGCATTTCTCCGTAGGCTTCAGCTTCTAACCACAGCAATCGTGCGCCGCGCTCTGTTTGTCTTGCTGTTTGCGGGCGTCTTGGGAGCCAGCCTTGCTGGGGGTGCCGCGGCCTGGCTTCTTTACACTGAAGCGGGACTCACCTGGATGTTCAGCCGTGTCCAGCGCGCTGTGGGAAGCGCGCTCCAAATCGACCGCGCCGGCGGAACCCTGGCGGGCGGCGTGACCGTGCAACGTGCCCGCTATGTGGACGGCACCAATACCATAGAAGCGCGCGACCTGAGCGTGAAGGTATCCCCGCGCTCGCTCCTCGTGCTGGCGCCTCGTATCACCGTTTTCCGGTGTGAGGAACTCATCATTGATGTGACGCCCGGGGACGCCCCGCCGCGACCGCCCGTCACGCTCGTGCCGCCCGTTCCGATACAGATCGACGATGCGAGGTTCGCGCGCGTCATCGTGGGCAAGGGCGACGCACCTTTCGTGATCACCGACATGACCCTAGTCTACGAGGGCGACGCCGCTGCGCACCAGCTGCGCGCGCTCTCGCTCGCCGTCGGCGGGTTAGGCGTGAAAGGGACTGCTACCGTCGGAGCGGTGAAGCCCTTTCGCGTCGAGGCTGTGATCGCCGCGCAGAGCGCCACGCACCCGGCGGCACAGGTAGCAAGCTACCCTGGGTGGGACACTTGAAGCATTGCATATCGCCGCGAGAACCGAGGCCGGCGGTGCGCGCTCAACACTGGAAGCAGCATTCGCGCCCTTCAACGCGCGGCCGCTCGAGTGGCTGCGCGCCCAACTGGCGGACGTCGACCTGCGGGCATTCGACGCGCGGTTGCCGCAGACGGCGATACGGGGGCACGCTGCCGTCGCCGACGCCGGCGACGCGCTCACGGGAACGCTGGAATTGGAGAACAGCTTGAATGGTCCCCACGACCGCGAGCGCCTGCCACTCAAGTCGTTGCGGTCGAACGTGCGCACTGACATGACTGCGCTGCAACTCACTGCGCTCAACGCCGACCTCGGGCCTGGCGGCACGCTCGCCGGCGGCGGGTACACTCGCGTTGAACCGCGCTACGCTCTCGATGCGAGCGCACAGACTTAACCTCGCGGCCCTGCACGGGAAGCTACGCCGGACCCAGTTGAACGGCCGTATCGATGCGGCCGCAACGATGGAGATTCAATCGGTCAGCGCGGCCCTGGCCGAAGGGCCGTTGCAGTTCGACCTCGATGCCCGCCGCTCCAACACCCTCGTCGAGGTCGCTCAACTGCGTGCGCGCGCGCGGGGCGGTGAAGCCCGTGCACACGGTCGCATCACGCTCGCCGGTGCCCAGCCGTTTGTCGTCGAAGGTCAGTTCAAGGGCTTCGATCCCGCGGCCTGGGGCGACTTTCCCTCGGGCGCAGTGAGCGGCCGCATCTCCGCCAAAGGGACCCTAAAAAACCGCAATTTCGCTGCAGACTTGGCGCTCGAGCCGTCGCGGCTGCGCGGCGTGCCGCTCACCGGTAACGGGCGCGCGGAAATGAGGGGCGAGCGTATCACCGCGCACGTCGATGTCGACCTCGGCGGCAACCGGCTGCAAGTGCGCGGCGCCTTCGGCGAGCGCGCCGACACGCTGTCGGTCGTAATCGACGCTCCGCGGCTAGCCATCATCGATCCGCACTTGACGGGCCGTCTGGCCGGTACGGCACAACTGGCCGGGACTTGGCAGGCGCCGGGTGCCAGGTTCGAGCTGTCGGGACAGGATCTTGCCTACGGAGACCAATGGCGCGCCGCCGTCGTCAGTGCCCGTGGGGTGTATGCGAGGGAGGCCGACGGACCCCTCGAGCTCGCCGCCGTCACGACCGGCATCGTCGGACCAGCATGGCGTATCGATCGGGGCACGCTCGAGGTAAAAGGCACCCGGCTCAAGCACGCCGTCGCGCTCACCGCTCAGGGCGGCACGCTAGATCTCACGGCGCGCGCGGCGGGCGGCTGGCAAACAGGGCGCGGCTGGGTAGGAACGGTGCTGGAAGTCGCCAATCGCGGCAACATTCCGGTCCTGCTGGAAGCGCCGTTCGCGCTCGAGGCCGGACCCGACCGGTTGCTCGTGGGCGCGGTAAAGGCGCAGATCATCGGCGGCCGGCTCGACGTGCGGGGCGCCCGCTACGAGAGCAACCGCCTGACATCGGAGGGCCGCTTCGACGCGATACCGGTGAAGACCGTGCTCGCGCTCGCGGGCGTGCCGGCCGATACCGGCGGTACGCTCAGACTGTCCGGCGCTTGGTCCCTCGCCTCGACGCCGCGCTGGAACGGCACACTATCCCTTCGGCGCGATGCCGGCGACGTCGCGCTCAGCGCCGGCAACATCCTGCCGCTGGGGATCGAGGCTTTGACGCTGGATGCGCGCGTAATCGATGACCGGGTCGAGTACCGCGGGGCGCTACGCGCGAAGCTCGCCACTGGGAATCTCGAAGGAACCGTGCTCCCGGTAACGACGGCGAGCGGCCCGCGCATCACCACGGCGTCGCCTCTGCGCCTCTCGGCAAACATCGAACTGGCGCGTCTTGCCATGCTCGCCGGGCTCACCGATGCAACGATGCGCTTCGACGGGCGTGCGAAAGCCGCCTTCACTGCCCGTGGGACGCTGCGCGAGCCGCTCTTGAGCGGCACCGTCGAGGCGAGCGAGCTCTCGGTGGCGCTGCCCCCCGAAGGCGTGGACTTGCGTAACGGCACGCTGCGTGCGGAGCTCGCCGAGCGCGAGATCCGCGTCGGGTCGTTCACGATACGAGGTGGCGACGGTATTTTCAAGGCGAGCGGCGTCCTCGCGCAGGGCACGAGTCGCCGCGCCGCCCTCGACTGGCAGGCGGAACGGTTGACGCTGCTGAACCGTCCGGACCGCCGCCTGGTCGTCACCGGGAAGGGCAACGCGACACTCGAAGGCTCGAAGGTCGCGCTGACCGGGGAGCTACGCGCTGACTCGGGCCAGATCGAGCTGCGCTCGAGCCAGTTGCCCGCACTGGGTGATGATGTGGTGATCGTCGGGCGCAAGCGGGAGACCACGGAGCGCTCGACCTTGCAACGCACGACGCTCGACCTCACTCTAGATTTCGGCGATCACTTCCGCCTCACCGGACGCGGGCTCGACGCCACCCTCGCGGGGCGCGCGCGCGTGCAGACCAATGCCGTTGGGGATCTCATCGCCAAGGGTGAGGTGCGCGCAGTGCGCGGCGCTTATCACGCGTTTGGACAGCGACTGGAGCTTGAGCGTGGCCGCGTCATCTTCGACGGGCCGATTGAAAATCCGCGGCTCGATATCCGCGCCATGCGCAAGCGGCAACAGGTGGAGGCGGGCGTCGAGGTCCTGGGCACGGTGCGCTCGCCCTTCGTGCGGGTCGTATCGGACCCGGCGCTGCCGGAGCATGAAGCACTTTCGTGGCTAGTGCTGGGCCATGGATCTCGCGACGCCTCGAGCGGTGACCTTTCCATGCTGCCGCTCGCCGCGGCAGCCTTGCTCAACCAAGGCGAGTCCGACGGAGGGATCGCCGGCAGGTTCGGGCTCGATACCATCGGCATGCGGCGGGACACGGTGGCAGGCCAGATCATCACGGTCGGCAAGCGCCTCACCGACGATCTCTACGTGGTGTACCAGCAGGGTATGGGCGCCGCCGCGCAGGCGCTCAAGCTGGAATACAACCTCGGACGGCGCTGGATGGTACGCGCTGAAGCGGGCACCACGAGCGCGATCGGTCTCTTCTTCCGCTGGGCGTTCGACTAGCTCAAAAACACCCGCGAGTTCGCTACGCACCACAAGCGGGCACGCCGCACCGCGTCAGGGCGTATCCCGGCCACGATCGTCCCGAGGCCGTCCTGCTTCGCCCACAAACTCAGCGGGATACGCCGCAGGGCGAGCGTGGCACGCCGGTTGCTAGGACACAAGCTTGTATACAAGAAAAGCACTGCCTGCTCCGTAATGGCGCTCGACTACAGTCTCGATCTGGCAAGCCTCGCAACGGCGTACACGCTAGCGGCGCGCTTACGCCGAGCGCCATGGTGCGCGACGTTTTCGGCGCCATCGCCGGGGTAGAGGCGTGCGGCAATCCGATCTGGATAACTCTACAGACACCGGCAGCAGTGGCAGCGCAGGCGCGGAATATCGAGGCGCGGCGCAGTGCCGGCGCGACGCTTCGGCTTTATGGCATCCCGTTCGCGGTCAAGGACAACATCGACGTTGCGGGAATGCCGACCACGGCTGCCTGCCCGGCCTACGCCTACGTTCCGCAGAGCACGGCGCACGCGGTGCAAATGCTGCAGGCGGCAGGGGCGCTCCTCATAGGCAAGACCAATCTCGACCAGTTCGCGACCGGGTTGGTCGGCATCCGCTCCCCTTACGGAGCGTGCTTCAATCCGTTCGACCGGCGCTATATCGCGGGCGGCTCGAGCTCCGGCTCGGCGCTCGCGGTCGCGACGGGACTGGTGAGTTTTGCGCTGGGCACCGACACCGCGGGCTCGGGTCGCGTGCCGGCTGCCTTCACCAACATCGTAGGACTGAAACCGACGCGAGGCCTCATCAGCACGCGGGGCATCGTTCCGGCGTGCCGCTCGCTGGACTGCGTGTCGGTATTCTCGCTGTCGTGCGCCGACGCCCTCGAAGTGCTGGCGACGGTCGGGAACTATGATCCGGATGATCCGTACTCCCGGCGACCGGAGGAGCCGGCGGTTTTCCCCGCCGGGCGGTTTCGCTTCGCGTTTCCCCGCAATCCGCACCTCGAGTTCTTTGGCGATCGCGAATCGGCCGCGCTGTTCGAGGCGGCGGTAATGCGTCTGCAGGCGCTCGGCGGAACGCCGATAGAAGCCGACTTCACGCCGTTCTTTGCCGCGCAGGAGCTGCTCTATCGCGGCCCGTGGATCGCGGAACGCGCCGCGCAATTCGGCGAGTTCATCGCCGCGCACCCGGACGCGGTGCACCCCGTTACGCGGGCGGTGATCGAGGCCGGGGCGGGCTATTCCGCGATTGACGCCTTCAAAGCGCAATACCGGCTCGCCGAGCTCAAGCGCGCCGCCGAAGCGGTATGGGAGGCGGCCGACGTGCTCCTCGTGCCCGGTGCGCCGACCATTTACACCATCGCCCAGACCGAAGCCGACCCGATCACGCTCAACTCGCGGCTCGGTCTCTACACGAATTTCGTCAACCTGCTCGACCTCGCGGCCATCACCGTGCCGGCGGGCTTCCGGCCCGATGGTCTGCCGTTCGGCGTGACCTTGGTCGGCCCGATGTTTTCCGACCGCCCGCTCGCCGCGCTGGGCGCGCGCCTGCACGCGGCCTCGTGCGAGACCGCGGGCGCCTGCGGCGCGCGGGTACCGCAGGCGGCCCCGGCGCAGGCCGTTTCCGGCACGGTGCGCGTCGCCGTAGTCGGCGCCCACTTGACGGGCATGCCTCTCAACCATCAGCTGACCGAACGCGGCGCGCGGCTCCTGCGCACGACACGCACGGCGCAGCACTACCGGCTGTCTGCGCTCACCGGCACGGCACCGCCGAAGCCCGGTCTCGTCCATGTCGGGCGCGACGGGCTCGGCGCTTGCATCGAGGTGGAGGTCTGGGAAATGCCGCTGCGCCACTTCGGGTCGTTCGTCGCCGGGATCTCATCGCCGCTCGCCATCGGAACGCTCGCGCTCGAGGACGGTGAATCCGTCCAGGGTTTTCTGTGCGAGTCGTATGCGGTTGCAGGGCTGCCCGACATCACTTCGTTCGGCGGCTGGCGCAGTTACGTCAGCGCGCAATTGAAAGCCTGATCCGATTTCAACCAAACTGGAGAACCATCATGAAACGACGCGACTTTCTGACCGCTTCGGCGGCGCTTGCGGGATATCCGCTGCTGTCGTCCGAGGCGCTGGCGCAAAGCGACCGGCGCAAGGAGCTGCTCATCGTCGCCAACGAGACCGGACCGAACTCGCTCGACATCCATACCGTGGGCGCCAACCGCCCGGCCTACGGCGTGTCCTGGGTCGTGCTACGACCGGCTGATGACCTTCGGCAAGAAAAACCCTGCCCGGCGGAGTGGTCACCTACGACTACACCAAGCTCGAGCCGGAACTCGCCGAGTCGCTGGCAGGTCGGCTTCCGACGGCATGGCGGTGACCTTCAAGCTGCGCAGGAACGCCAAATTCCACGACGGCACGCCGGTGACGGCCAAGGACGTGAAGTGGTCGCTCGATCGCGCGGTGTCGGTGGGCGGTTTCCCGACCTTCCAGATGAAGGCGGGCTCGCTGGAGAAGCCGGAGCAGTTCGTCGTCGTGGACGACCATACTTTCCGCATCGAATTGCCTGCGCAAGGACAGGCTCACGATGCATGGATCTCGCCGTGCCGGTGCCCTCGATCTTCAACTCGGCGCTGGTGAAGAAGCACGCGACAAAGGAGGATCCGTGGGGACTCGACTGGACCAAGAGCAACGGCGCCGGCGGCGGCGCCTACAAGGTCGAGTCGTGGAAGCCGGGCCAGGAGGTCATCTACGCGCGCTACGACGACTGGAAATCGGGGCCATTGCCGAAGATCCGCCGCGTCATTCAGCGCGAGATCCCGTCGGCCGGCAACCGCCGCGCGCTGCTCGAAAAAGGCGACATCGACATGACCTACGAAATGCCGCCCAAGGACTTCCTCGAGCTGTCCCAGGGCAGCAAGGTGCTGGTCCAGACCACGCCGATCGAGAACTCGATCTGGTATCTCGGCATGAACGTGACCAAGCCGCCGTTCGACAACCCGAAGGTGCGCCAGGCGGTGGCTTATGCCATCCCCTACGAGAAGATCATGGACAGCGCCATGTACAAGCGCGCCACCAAGCTGTGGGACGGCGCCGCGGTCAAGAGCGCGGCCTGGCCCCAGCCGCACCGGCTACAAGTACGACATTCCCAGGGCGCTGCAGCTCATGAAGGAGGCCGGCATGACGGACGGCTTCGAGACGACGCTGTCCTTCGACCTGGGCCAGGGCACCGTCTCCGAGCCGGCGTGCATACTCATCCAGGAATCGCTCGCGCATGATCCGCATCAAGGCAACGATCAACAAGATTCCCGGCGCCAACTGGCGCGCGGCGATGTTGAAGAAGGACATGCCGCTGATGCTGAACCGCTTCGGCGGCTGGCTGAACTACCCCGAGTACTTCTTCTTCTGGAACTATCACGGCCAGAACGCGGTGTTCAACACCATGAGCTACCAGAACGCCGAAATGGACAGGTTGATCGACGCCGCGCGCTTCGAGAACGACCGCAAGAAGTACCGAGGACGACGTGCGCGGTTTTGTCGCCCTCGCATTCGCCGACGTGCCGCGCGTGCCGATCGCGCAGCCCAACTTCGACGTCGCGATGCAGAAAAGCGTCAAGGGCTACCGTTACTGGTTTCACCTGCAGCCGGATTACCGCAATCTGGAGAAAGCGTAGGTGAGCGGGGAAGCCTAGGGGCGCCGTGCTGCGCCTGACCCTGACGCGGCTGGCGGGCGCGATCCCGAACGTGATCGGGGTCGTGATCGTCACCTTCCTGCTCACGCGCGCCCTGCCCGGCGACCCGGCGGCCTATTTCGCCGGTCCCGCCGCGACCCAGGAGGCGGTCGAGCAGATCCGCACGCAGCTCGGGCTCGACAAGAGCCTCGCGCACCAGTTCGCGCTCTACCTGCGCGACCTGGCACGCGGCGATCTCGGAAATTCGCTGTCCACCGGACAGCCAGTGCTTGCCGAGATCGCCGCGCGGCTGCCGGCCTCGCTGGAACTCACGCTCGTGCGGACTGCTCTTCGCGTGCGCGGTCGCTATTCCGCTCGGGGTCTTTGCCGCAACGCGACCCGGGTCCTGGGCCGATCACTTGTGCCGCATGCTCGCCACCGCCGGCGTATCGTTGCCGACATTCTTTACCGGGCTGCTGCTTGCCTACGTCTTCTACTTCCTTCTCGGGCTTGGCGCCCGCGCCGGTCGGCCGGCTCGACGTCGCCCTTCCGGCACCGCCGGCGGTGACCGGCTTCTACCTCGTCGACAGCCTGCTCGCGAAGCGACACCGAGCTGTTCTGGGCAAGCGCCGGGCAGCTCGCGCTGCCGGCGGTGACGCTGGGCCTCTTCGTCATGGCGCCGCTCATGCGCATGACGCGCGCATCGATGCTCGGCGTGCTGTCCTCGGAGTTCATCCGCACCGCGACGGCATCGGGCCTGCCGCGCGCACAAGGTGCTGTACACGTACGCGCTTCGCAACGCGCTGCTGCCGGTGGTGACCACGCTCGGCATGGTGTTCTCTTTCCTGCTCGGTTCGAACGTGCTGGTGGAAAAGGTGTTCGCCTGGCCGGGCATCGGCTCGTACGTGATCGAGGCGCTGGTCGCTTCCGACTACGCGCCGGTGCAGGGTTTCGTGCTGACGATGGCACTGCTCTACGTCGCGCTCAATCTCGCCATCGACATCCTGTACGGCGTGATCGATCCGCAGAGTGGGTCTCGAGGGACTGACGAGCCGGGACTCTGCGCCACGTGCGTTACGTCGCCACCGAGAATCCGGTGACGCTCGGGGCATTCGTGCTGTTCACGGCGTTCGTGCTGCTCGCGTTGTTCGGCCCCTGGATCGCGCCCTACGATCCGCTCGCCTCCAACACCCAGATGGCCCTCAAGCCGCCCTCGGCGCAGCACTGGTTCGGCACCGATGCGCTCGGCCGCGACATTCTTTCGCGCGTCATAGTCGCCGCGCGGCTCGATTTCGGCATCGCCGTGTCGGCAGTCGCCGTCTCGTTCGTCGCCGGCGCGGCGCTGGGCTGCCTGGCCGGCTTCTACGGCGGCTGGACGGACCGCGTCGTCGGGCGCGATCGCCGACACGATCATGGCGTTCCCGCTGTTCGTGCTGGCGATGGGCATCGTCGCCGCGCTCGGCAACACGGTGGCCAACATCGTCCTCGCCACCGCCATCATCAACCTGCCGTTCTACATCCGCGTCGCCCGCGCAGAGGTGAACGTGCGGCGCAATGCGGGCTACGTCGAAGCCGCGCGCCTGGCGGGCAATTCCAACCTGCGCATCCTCGCGCTGCACCTCTTTCCGAACGTGCTGCCGCCGATGATGGTGCAGATCTCGCTCAACATGGGCTGGGCGATCCTGAACGCCGCCGGCCTCTCGTTCATCGGCCTGGGCGTGCGCCCGCCGCAGGCGGAGTGGGGCATCATGGTCGCCGAGGGCGCGACCTACATCATCTCCGGCGAATGGTGGGTGGCGCTGTTCCCCGGCGCGGTGCTGATGCTCGCCGTGTTCTGTTTCAACCTGCTCGGCGACGGGCTGCGGGACATCATGGACCCCCGCATGAGGACTAGCGTGCGTAGCCAGCGTCACATGAACCAGAGCGCCGTCGTGCGTCCTTCGCGAGATCTCGTCGCAACCAGCGAAGTTTCCGCGAGCGCCGTGCCGCTGCTGAAGGTGAAGGATCTGTCGCTCGAGTTCCGCACCCGCTCGGGCACCGTGCACGCGCTGGAGAACGTCAGCCTCGAGGTCCGGAAGGGCGAAATGGTCGGCATCGTCGGCGAGTCGGGCTCGGGCAAGTCGGTGCTTTCTTTCGCCTGCCTGCGCATCCTCGACCGTGCGGCGAGAATCACCCGCGGATCGATTGCGTTCGCGGGCCTGGACGTGCTCGCAGCAAGCGAGGCGACGCTGCAGGAGGTGCGCGGCCGGGAGATCTCGATGATCTTCCAGAACCCGCGCACCGCGTTGAATCCTATCCGCCGTATCGGCCGGCAGATCGAGGACGTCCTGCGGGCCCACACCAGTACGCTCACGGCTGAGCTGAAAGGCAAGGCAGTCGAGTTGCTCGCGCAGGTGCGCATTCCCGACCCCGAGCGGCGCTATGCAGCATACCCATTCGAGCTCTCCGGCGGCCAGTGCCAGCGCGTAATGATCGCCATTGCCCTTGCTTGCAATCCCTCGCTCCTCATCGCCGACGAGCCGACCACCGGGCTTGACGTCACTACCCAAGCAGCGATCATGGAACTGGTGAGAGAGGTAGCGCGTGCGCGCCACATGGCGTGCATACTGATCACGCATGATCTTGCGCTCGCCTCGGAATATTGCGATCGGATCGTCGTGATGCACGCCGGCCACGTAGTCGAGTCGGCGCCGACCGCTGCTTTGTTCGGCGGGCCCCTGCACCCTTACACCGCGCGGCTGATCGCATCGACGCCGCGCATTGACGGCTCGATTGACGAGCTCGACTCGATCCCCGGCAACCTTCCGGACTTGCGCCGCGCCGACCTGCCGGCCTGCCGTTTTCACGCGCGTTGCGAACGCGCGCTCGCCAGGTGCCCGATCGAGCCGCTGCCCGAGATCGTGCGCGGGCGCGACCACAGCGTGCGTTGCTTCAATCCCCTAGAGGCTGCGGCCGAATGAATCTTCTGGACGTCGTCGCGCTGAAGAAGCATTTCGCGGTGGGGAGGCGGAGCGCGCTGCACGCGGTGGACGACGTCTCGTTCTCGATCGGCGAGGGCGAGAGCGTGGGCCTGGTGGGCGAGTCCGGTTGCGGCAAGTCGACGCTGGTGCGCCTCATCACCCGTATGCTCGACCCGACTGCCGGTGACATCATTTTCAATGGCCGCAACATCGGCTTCATCCCGGCGCGCGCTTTCTCCGGCACGCAGTTCCGGCCGAAGATCCAGATGGTCTTCCAGGACCCCACCGACAGCCTGAACCCGCGCTTCACCGCTTTCGACACGATTGCCGAACCGGTGAGGCTGCTCGGGAGCGTAAGCGACACGAAACAGCTCGCCGCCGCCGTCGAGAACGCCGCCGGGCAGGTTGGATTGCCGAGCGAGCTGCTGCCGCGCTTTCCGCACCAGCTCTCGGGCGGGCAAAAAGCGCGAGTAGGTATCGCGCGCGCGATTGCGCTGCGGCCCGAACTGTTGGTGCTGGACGAGCCGACCGCGTCGCTCGACGTCTCGGTCCAGGCCACCATCCTGAAGCTGCTCGCCGACCTGAAGCGCGGGATCGGGATGAGCTACCTGTTCGTGTCGCACGACCTGAACGTGGTGAGAATGCTCTGCGACCGGGTGATCGTCATGTACCTCGGCCGCATCGTCGAGCACGGCCCGACCGAGGCCGTGTTCCGCAGACCCGCACATCCGTACACGCTGGCTCTCATTAAGGCGATCCCTGCGATCGGCGGGCGCCCCGAGGAACGACAGGTACTGTCGGGCGAACCAAAGAGCCCGATCGATCCCGATCCGAACGCCTGCCGCTTCTACGGCCGCTGCCCGAAGGGCGAAGCGCGCTGCGTGCGTGAGATGCCCGAGCTCAATGCGATTGTCCCTGATCATCTCGTCGCTTGTCACTTCGCCGAACGCGACAAGGTCGTGCCGCCGGCGTAGTCAAGCACCGCAACAGTGCGTGCTGCAGTGTAACGGTGCACTGGCAGCCCCCCCCGGCTGCCCAGCACGCATTCACGGGCATACGAATCAAAGCCTTAGACGCATACCCGCCCTTGGCATGGTGCTTGCAACTATGGAATACAAGCATGTATACCAGAGCACGCTGATGAAGCCGCAGACGGCCTGGAAGCCGGTGCCCGAGCCTGCGCGCGCCGCGCCCCCATCCGCAAAGCGCCAGACCTATATCACTGTTCGCGGGCTCGCCAAGCGGTTCGCGGGCAGCCCGCTGTACTCGGGCTTCGATCTCGAACTCCCGCAAGGGAGGATCACCTCGATCTTCGGGCCCAACGGCTGCGGCAAGTCCACCCTCATCAACATGATGGCGGGGCTCGCGCCGGTGGACGCCGGAGAAATCCTGTTTGACGGCAAGACGATCAAGGAAACCACCATCGGCTACGTGTTCCAGAACTATCGCGATGCGCTCTTCCCCTGGAAGCGGGCGCTCGACAACATCCAGTACCCGCTCGAGATCGCCCGCAAGAACAAGCGCGAGCGCGTAGAGCGCGTCGAGGAGCTGGTGGCCTCTTTCGACATCAAGTTCGATCTCCACCGCTACCCCTACGAGCTCTCCGGCGGCCAGCAGCAACTGGTGTCCATCATGCGCGCGCTGGCGCCGCACCCGGAAGTGCTCTTCCTCGACGAGCCGTTTTCCGCGCTCGACTACGAGATGACGCTCTTCATCCGCGACAAGCTGCAGGAAATCTTCACCGCGACCGGCGTCACCATGCTGCTCGTCTCGCACGACCTGGAAGAGGCGGTATACCTCGCCGATTACGTGCTACTGCTCACCAAGCGGCCGGCGCAAGTCGCGGAGAATGTCGCGTTCGAGGCGGCGCGGCTGAGGAACGCAGGCACGCTCTCGACGGAGGAATTCATCCGCGTCAAGGCCCACTGTCTCGAAGTGTTCCAGCGGGAAGTCCGCAAATGAAGTTGACGCCCCGCTTCGCCTTGCTTCGCCCCGGCTTCACCGCACCCGAGGCACCCTCCGGCGGCGCCCGCGCCGGCTTCCCGGGGCTGGGCGTCGCGCTCATCGGGCCCGCGGCGCTGCTCGTGCTGTGGTGGCTCGCGTTCGACGCCCAGTGGGTGAGCCAGAAGCTGCTGCCGAGCCCGTGGAGCACGGTGAGATCGCTGTGGGATAGCGTCCTCTCCGGCGCGATGACCAAGGATTTCATGAGCACGCTCCAGCGCACGCTCTCCGCGTTCGGGATCGCCGCGGCGCTCGGCATTCCGGTGGGCATCGTGTTCGGCGCGAACCAGAAGATCTACCGTTCGATCGAGTTCCTGGTGGATTTCTTCCGGTCTACGCCCGCGACCGCGATGTTCCCGCTGTTCCTCCTGATTTTCGGCATCGGGGACTTCGCCAAGATCGCGGTGGCCGCCTTCGCCGCCTGGCTGGTGGTCGTGTTCAACGTCGCCTACGGCGTCATGAACGCGCGCCAGACGCGGATCCTCGCGGCGCGCGTGATGGGCGCATCGCACTGGCGCGTATTCCGCGATGTGATGTTCTTCGAGTCGCTGCCGCAGACCTTCGTCGGGCTGCGCATGGCGGTCTCGATCGCGCTGGTAGTGATCATCGTCGCCGAGATGTTCATCGGCTCCTCCGACGGGCTCGGCCGCCGGATCATAGATTCGCAGCAGGTGTTCGATCTGCAGCAGATGTACGCCTCGATCATCGCGAGCGGCGTCATGGGCTACGGCGTCAATCTCATCTTTTTTGGCATCGAGAGGTTTTTCGTTCACTGGGCGGGGAAATGAGAAACAGCAATTAGCCACAGATACACACAGATAAACACGGATAAGTTCAAACCCAAAAATTCAAGATCATTCAGCCACGGAAACACACGGAAGCACAGAAGCAAGATGCAAAACAACCAATCGATGAACAGAATCCTTTCAGGTCTTCCGTTCTGTCCGTGTTTTCCGTGTGATTCCGTGGCCAATTGGCCTTTGATTCATCTGTGTTCATCTGTGTTTATCTGTGGCTGAATGAAAGGAGTGACATCATGAAACGCGTGTGGGTGTGGTGCGCCGCGCTCGGTCTCGCCTGCGCAAGCCTGCCGGCGGCAGCGCAGCAGAAGATGGAGAAGGTGGTGGCCTCGTGGCTGCCGATCATGCAGACCATGGCCTATTACGTCGCGCTCGAGGAGAAGCTCTTCGAGAAGGCCGGCATCGAGATCGACTCCAAGATGTTCCAGAACCCGAACCAGATCATCGATTCGCTTATATCGGGGCAGGCGGATTTCGGTCCGCCCGGAGCGGCGGCCGGCATCACGGTGCTCGCCGAGTCGCGCTACCCGGGCACCTTCAAGGTGTTCGGGCTGCAGGGCGGCGGCATCAAGGTAAATCTCATCAACGACGGCCTGATCGTCAAGAACGACTCGGCAATCCAGTCGTTCAAGGACCTGCGGGGCAAGTCGCTCGGGCACATCCCCGGCATTCAGTGGCGCACGATCTCGCGCCACATGGTGCGCTCGAACGGCCTCGATCCCGACAAGGACGTGCGGCTGCAGGAGATCGCCGTGCCGCTGCAAGTGGCCTCGGTCGTCGCGGGCAGCGTCGACGCGACGCTGTCGTTGGAGCCCGTGGGCTCGATCGCGATCGCGTCGAAAGAGGCGAAGCGCGCGATGACGAACCCGGTGGCGATGTTTATCGCCGACCCGTTCTATTCCGGCGTCTCGGTGCTCACGACCAAGTTCATGAAGGAGCGGCCGGCCGTCGCCAGGAGGGTGGTCGACGCGCTGGACCAGGCGACGGACATGGCAATGAAGAACTTCGACAAGTACCGCGCGATAATCCCCAAGTACACGGCGATCAAACCGGACCAGGTCCAGCACGTCGCGCAGCCCTATTTGCGCGGGTTCACCGATCTCAACGAAACCGACATCAAGTCCTACCAGGCCCTGGTGGACGTCTTCCACAAGGAGGCCGTCCTGAAGGAGCGGTTCGACGTGCGCAACGTCCTGCTCAAGAAGGGCGATATCAAATAACGGCGCGAAAAGGAGCCAACCCATGGCAGGCAATCGATTCCGTGCGGCGGTGGTGCAGACGCTCGCCGCGCTCGGCGACCTCGACGCGAACATCGAGCTCTTGACCCGCTACACCGAGGATGCAGTGCGGCTGGGAGCTAAACTGGTGGTGTTTCCCGAGTGCATGAATACCGGCTATCTGTTCGACTCGAGGGAGCATTGCGAGCGGCTCGCCGAGCCCATCAACGGCCGCTACGGCCGCGCGATGGCCGAGCTTGCGAAGAAGCATCGCATACATATCGCGAGCGGCATGACCGAGCTCGAGCCCGCGACGGGCCGCATCTTCAACAGCGGAGTGCTCATCGACTCGGGCGGCGAGTTGATCCTGCATTACCACAAACAGTTTCTCGCCACCCACGACCAGAACTGGTTCGAGTTCGGCGTGAAGGGCTGCCCGGTCGTCGACACCGAGTTGGGAAGGATCGGGCTCCTCATCTGCTTCGACGGCCGCATCCCCGAGATCGCGCGCTGCCTGGCGCTACAGGGCGCCGAGATCATCGTCGACATGGCGAACTTCTTCGCCATGGACCAGGCCGAGATGTGGGTCCCGGCGCGCGCGTTCGAAAACGGCGTCTGGTTCGTCGCCGCGACCAAGGCCGGCGTCGAGCGCAGCATTTACTATCCCGGCGGCAGCATGATCGTCGCGCCGACGGGCGAAGTCGTAGCGAGAATGCCGTACGACACCCACGGCGTGGTGAGCGCCGAGATCGACACCGCTGCCGCGGCTTACAAGAAGTGGCCCTCCGGCGGCGACAAATTCGCCGATCGACGGCCCGAGCTTTACGGTCTGCTCGCGAAACCGTTCAAGGAAACGCCGCTTGCGCCCCTGCTCGAGCAGCCGTTGGTGCCGGAGCAGGCGACCACCAAGGCCGCCGCCGTGCAGGCGCACATGACACCGCGCGTGCGCAGCCTGGAGTCGGCGCTGGAGATGGCGGAACACACGGGCAAGCTCGGCGCGAAGGTGATCGTGCTGCCCCAGCACTTCAACCTGGATACCTGGCTGCCGGACACGTTCCAGGCGAGCGCCGCGGCCAAAAACACCGTGGACGTGCTCCGCCGCGCGGGACAGATTGCCCGCACTTACGAGTGCGCGCTGGTCGTGCCGGTGATGGAAGCCACGCCCAGCGGCATCGCGCCGACGGCAGTCCTCATCGGGCCGGACGGCAAAGCGGCTGGGCGCTATCAGCAGGTGCACCTCGAACCGGAGCTGCGCAACTGGGCTTCAGCCGGTACCGAATTCAGGGTGTTCGACACGCCGTTCGGGCGCATCGGCATGATGCTGGGGTACGACGGCCTCTACCCGGAATCGGCCCGCTTGCTGACCTTGCTGGGCGCCGACATCGTCACCTGGTCGTGCGCGTGGCGTCACCGCTACGAGCGCGAGCTCACCGCCGTGCCCAAAGCCGAGGACAACCGAGTGTTCGTCGTATGCGCGAACCGCACGGACTGTCCCTATCCGGGAGGATCGCTGGTGATCGCGCCGACGGGCTTTCCGCACTGGGATATCAACGTGTCGGCACCGCCGGTGATGCGCCACGGCGCAGTGATGCCGGGTTTCGTCAATCTCGCGCTGGCGCGCCAGAAAAAGATGATCCCGAAGGTGGACATGGTGAGGAATCGCCTCGTGCAGACCTACGGGCCGCTCGTGGCAAGCGCACGCATTGCGGAGGCCGCATGACGGGGGACTCATGGCAACAGTGAAACTCGTACCGAAAAGCAATCTCGCCGCCGGCGTTTACGAGAGCATCAAGGGGGACATCTTCGATTTCCGGCTGTTGCCCGGCGACCGCTTCACCGAAACCGAGGTGGCCGGGCGCGCCGGCGTCTCGCGCACGCCGGTGCGTGAGGCCCTCTACAAGCTCGAGCGCGAAGGCTACATCCAGGTTTCCTCGCGCAACGGCTGGAGCGTCAAGCCGTTCGACTTCGAGGCATTCGAGAGCCTCTACGACGTACGGGTGATACTGGAGCTCGCCGCCGTGCAGAAGCTCTGCGAGCTGGAAGGCAGGTCCGCCCTCGACGAGCTGAAGAGAGTCTGGCTCGTGCCGCCCGAGAAGCGCGTCCGTGACCCGCACAGCGTATGCGAGTTGGACGAGCAGTTCCACTCGAGCCTGGTCACCGCAGCCGGCAATCCCGAGCTCGCGCGCATTCATCGCGAGATCACCGAGCGTATCCGCATCATCCGCCGGCTCGACTTCACCCGGCCCGAGCGCATCGATTCGACCTACGAGGAGCATGCACAGATCCTGCACAACGTGATGCGCAGGCGCCTCGAACAGACGAAGCTGCTCGCGAAAACCCACATCGAGGCGAGCAAGGCGTCCGTGCGCTTGATCACGTTGCACCGCCTGCACACCGCACGCGCGGCGCTCACGGCGCGCCGCATTCGCACGGCATAAAGGAGTGGCGGGGCGCGGGCCCAGAATGAGCAGGGGGAATGGGCTCCTTCCTGAGCTACAATCGCGCCATGGCCGACGTCTCCCACCCGCCGCGCGCCGCGCTCTATCCGGAGATAGAGCCGTACAGCGCCGGCACTCTAAAGCTCGACGGCATGCACACGATGTACTGGGAGCAGTCGGGCAATCCGCATGGCGCGCCGGTGCTGTTTCTGCATGGCGGACCGGGGGCCGGCGCCGCCCCGGCGCACCGTCGCTTTTTCGATCCGGCGCACTATCGCATCGTCGTCTTCGACCAGCGCGGCGCCGGCCGCTCGGCTCCACTCGGGGAATTGAAGGACAACACGACGCCGCACCTCATCGCCGACATCGAACGGCTGAGGCGGCACCTCAAGATCGAATGCTGGCAGGTGTTCGGGGGTTCATGGGGGACCACGCTCGCGCTGGCCTATGGCGAGGCGCATCCGGAGCGCTGCACGGGCTTTGTCCTGCGCGGCGTTTTTTTGTGCCGCCGGGAAGAAATCGACTGGTTCATTTACGGATTGAGGAGTTTCTTTCCGGAGGCATGGCGCACGTTCGCGGAGGTGATCCCTGAAGCAGAGCGCGCCGACTTGCTACGCGCTTACTACCAGCGCCTGATCGACCCCGATACCAAGGTGCATATGGCGGCGGCGCGGGCGTGGAGCACGTACGAAGGAGCCTGCTCGACGCTCCTGCCGAGCCCCGACACCGTCGCTTACTTCGCCGGCGATACGGTGGCGCTCGGCCTGGCGCGCATCGAGGCGCACTACTTCAGCAATGACATCTTCCTGCCGGAGAATGCGCTGCTCGCGAACATTGCGCGTATCCGTCACGTCCCGTGCACGATCGTGCAGGGCCGCTACGATGCCGTCTGTCCCATCGTCACTGCGGACGATCTGCACTGTGCGTGGCCGGAGGCGGCATACATCATCGTTCCCGCCGCGGGGCACTCGGCCTGGGAACCCGGGATCAGCGCCGAGCTCGTGAAGGCGACCGAGCGTTTCAAGCTGCGGCGTTAGGAAAATCTCCAGCGCGCCTGTTCGATGTGATACCGATCATCGCCGGCCGGGTGTATGCCGCGGCAATCGCCGGGGCGTACTCCGTTTAATGGGGCGCTCCGGCGTCTGCGGACGTTACCAGGCGCTGACCGGACGGCCGCCGCAGTAGGCGACGGCCGGATACGCGCGGGCCTTTTACAATCGGGCTCTGGTCGGTACCCGGCTCAAGCCGCGCCATGCACTGATCCGTCGCCCCTACCAGCTTGCGGTACTCATCGCTCTCGCGGAAATCGGGCGCGCCGGTCACGGTGCTTCCCTCCAGGTGCTCGAGGAACGCGCGCCCGAGGTCGCCCTGCTGTACTTCCGTGATAAACCCTTCATCGGCGAGCCGCCTGGATACGCTGTATCCCGGCCGGATCGGATCCCAGCCCGGCGTGACGAGCACCCGCTTGCCGAAGGCGAGCGGCTCCAGAACGTTCTTATTCAGCCCGACGTAGCTGATTGTGCTGGCCGCATAGAATTCCCTGAGCTCGCCGAGCGTATCCAGGATGAGGCATTGCAGCGTATCGTCGAGACGGTCCGCGCGCAGTCTGCTCTTGAATGCGAAGCGGTAACCGCGTGCGCTCAACAGTTTCTCCAGGACGTCCATTCTCTCGATGTTGTTGGGATACCTGGGCGCCAGCACGAGCAACGGGTTGGAAGCCAGGCTGCAGACCGTCCGGAAGGCATCCAATACGAGTTCCTGCTCGGAGACGTTGGTCACATTCCCAGCGGTCAAGACCGGACGCCCGCTGCGCGCGATACTGTTCAGAAGCACGGCGCTCTTCGTGTTCCCAGGTGCGAGCGGGGGACCGGCGAGCGCATCGAACTTGACGTTGCCGGTAACGAACACGCGCCGCTCGTCACCGCCGAGCTCGATGAGGACTTGGCGGATCGCGTCGTTCTGCACAGTCATCACGTCGAACAACTGGAGGTAGCGCCGCTCGAACAGGCGCTTCTCGATGGCGTCCATCCGGGAGCTTGGTTGCTGCCGGTACAGCCAGCCATTAACGAGGCAAAGGCGGGCGCCCCGCCGCTTTGCCTCGAACGCCAGCGCGAACGGCAGCCGGCACGGCGCTTCCGAGAGCAGGCACGGTATTTCCGCGAGGACGACGAGCGCAGGAGGCGCTTCGTCCATGAGGCTGCGCACCCGCGATGTCCGGTGATCGACGACGCGAAACCGCGCTGCGGGGTATTTCGCGAGAAAGCTGTCCTCATAAAAATCATGATCGCTGAGCAGCGTCAGCGACAGGTGCGGGAGTCGCTGCTGCATGCGCCGCAGAAGCGGCTCGATTGCGCTCAGCTCGCCGATCGTCGAGGCGAAAATCCATAGCGATTGCGCTGGACCTGATGCCGGGGTCGTGAGGTGCTTGATAGCCCCTTTGCTCTTCAGGAACACCCATACTTCGCTCACGCACTCCAGCAGCCGGAACAGGAGCCATTTCACGCGCAGTGCAAGGCCCCTGAGATCCCGCTTCTTGACGCGGGTGCCAAAGGCTGCCTCTAACTGCCCTCCTAAATGGCGTATCCCGTCGCGCCGGAGCGGCGAGGCTTCACGTCTCGATGCCGCCATCTGTGTTCGCTGGGGTTGGCACGAAACGCCGAACGGCCGGCCGAGCCTGCTCAGCAGCTCGTTGCGGATGAATCGAAACTCGATCCCGCGCAGCAAGCGAAACAGCGCCTCGCCTTGGGCCGGTTCCGGTTCGGCTATTCGGATCTCCGGTGACGTATCGCGGCTGAACGCCACCCACATCTCCGGTGCCTGGCGGCTCACCTCGACGTGGGCCACGGATGCATGCAGCTCCACTCGCCGGGCCAGCGCGGCCAAGCCTCTGACGGTGAAATTGTACTTGTGAGCGATGTGCAGGAAAAGACGCAGGTTGCCGGCCGGATCCGGGAATTGCTCGATGCCCGTCACGTCCGGTACGGCCACCAGAACCAGTCCCCGATCCGAGAGCAGCCGTTTCGCGGTCTCGAGGATCTCAATGGGCGAGGACATGTGCTCGAATACATGATGAAATAAGATCAGGTCCGCCTGGGACGGCCCTGTGAGCTTTCCTGCCAAGGCATCTATGTTTCCGAGATAGAGGTTGTCTATGCCGCGTTGGCGGCCCTGCTGCAGCAGCGGTTCCGAATAATCGCATCCGCGCACTCTGTAGCCCGCTGCTTGGAAGACTGCCAGCGCGCCGCCGGCTCCGCACCCGACCTCAACAACGCTTGCGCCGATCGGAAGCATTTTCTGCGCGAAGCGCAGCACGCGCTGGCCATAGGCCTGCTGGCGTCTGAAATAGACGTCCGGATCGTTGACCCTTGCGTACATCTCCTGGTAAAAGGCCGCGTAGAAATCAAAGAGGTGGTCTGCCGATAGATACGGATCTATCCGCAGCGTCCCGCAGGTCGCGCACAGGACCGTGTCGAGCGGCAGTCCGTACCGGTCGACGTGGGCGATCACCATACCGGCGTCGTCACCGCAGGGGCAGCAGTCGCGATGGAGCGCGTACACGCCGAGCTTCAGCCTCTCTGTCACGGCGCGGACACAGCGCCGCTGCGCATCCGTCAGCGCGACCGAGGCACCGCGACCGCGAATGAAGCGTGGCGACAGCAGCCGCGTAGTACGCGCGCCGCCGCCGTCATGGGTTCTGAACCCGGGCTGCTGGATCGCGGGCTCAGCATTTTTGACCAAAGCGGTCCTCATTTCGTGGCGTAGACACTCTTCCCAAACGTATGGCGTTAGTCGTTACCCATCAGTTTAATACTGGCCGACACGCTGAGTCGCGAATGATTTCAGCGCAGCCATATCGACCGTTCCGCGGGGGAGCAGATCCCAACAAGCGGCGGGGAGTTGCCTGTTCCACCCCTGGGTAAGCGTCGTCAACCCGTCAGGGAATCAAAACGGTCGATCCCGTAGTCTTCCGTGACTCGAGATCGCGGTGCGCCTGCGCCGCTTCGCGCAGCGGGAAGGTCTGGTTCACCTTGATCTTGACCTTCCCGCTCTTCACTACGGCAAAAAGTTCCTGCGCTGCCTTGACGAGGTCCTCGCGCGAGGCGGTGTAAGTGCCCAGGGTGGGGCGCGTGAGGAACAGCGAACCCTTGGCGGACAGGATGCCCGCGTTGAAGGGAGGCACGGCACCGGACGCGTTGCCGAAGCTCACCATCAGTCCCAGCGGCTGCAGGCAGTCGAGCGACTCCATGAAGGTGTCCTTGCCCACGCCGTCGTAGACGACGGGCACGCCTTTGCCTTTCGTGATCGCCTTTACCCGGTCGAAGAACTTTTCCCGCGTAGTCACTATCACGTGCTTGCAGCCGGCTTTCTTCGCGAGTTCCGCCTTTTCATCGCTGCCCACGGTGCCGATCACGTTCGCCCCCAAGTGCTTCGCCCACTGGCACAGGATCTGCCCGACGCCGCCGGCTGCCGCGTGCATCAGGATGGTGTCGCCGTTCTTTACCCGATAGGTGCGGCGGAGCAGGTACTGCGTCGTCAATCCCTTCAGCATCATCGCCGCCGCCGTCTTGTCGTCCACGCCGGCGGGAATCTTCACCAGGCGATCCGCGGGCCGCAGGACCACTTCAGCATACGCGCCGATTGGGCCGGCATAGGCGACACGATCACCGACCTTGAATTCCTTGCCCTTGGGACCGACCGCTTCCACCACGCCCGCGCCTTCCGAACCGAGCGTGAATGGCAACTGCATCGGATAGAGGCCGCTCCGTTGATACGTGTCGACATAGTTCAAGCCGATCGCAGTGTTGCGCACCCGGACCTGTCCTGGTCCAGGGTCACCGACCTGGACTTCCTCCCACTGCATCTTCTCGGGACCGCCGTGTTCGTGTATGCGAATTGCATAGGGCATGGGATGTCTCCTTTCGTGATTTTCTGGTAGCGCTGACCGGCCGCTTCTGCCGCTTCCGCGGTTCAGATAAGGAATTTGCCCGGCAAACTCCCCCCTGGAGCGCGAAATTAGACCATAGTTTGAATACGCTCGCACCGGCCTCCATGATCTGGACGTCTTGCGGGGAAGGCGGGGTGGGGACGAGCTGGATCCCGGCCTCGCCGGACAACTTGGCGGCGCGGGCGGCGATGAACGACTGGATCCGGCCTACGCCGGGATGACCTGGCGGCGCGAGCGGCGATGACGACTGGATCCCGGCCTACGCCGGGATGACTTCGCGGCTGCGCCGCCAAGTCACTTCTGCGGGCGGCGCAGTAACTCGGGCAGAACCGCGCTCTGGAAAAACGGCTCGCCCATTTTCGCGACGCGTTCGGGACCGACGCGCTCGACGATTTCCTTTTCGCCCCCCGCTGTCTTCCAGGCCTTGTACTCGTCGGGATACTCGCGTCCGAGCGCCGCGCCTAGCAGGGCAACATAGTTGACGACCCGAAACGGCTCGCTCTCCTCCAGCGCGCACATCAGGCGCTGGCAGGAATGGAACACCGTTGCGACATCGTCCACCTGCGCTGCGCGCGCGTCATCGCATAACCGCCGCGTTACATCCTTGAGCGCGGCTGGTACGGATACCAACGCCGAGCACATGTGAGCCGGGGCAGCGTAGTCGCTCTCGACCAGCGTGAGTCCCGGCACCAGACGCAGCAGGTCGCTGATGAGATCGTTCAGGTTCTCCACCTCCTGAAAGCCGACGTGCTTGTGCAGCATCACCCGCCGTGGAACTGGATTGCGGAATTCACCCGAGAGCCGTTCGCGATTGCGATGCAATATCTGCACGATGTGCGAGACGGAAAAATTCGCGTCCGTGTACTGGCCCATGAAGGAGTTCATGTGGCGGTGGCAGGATGGGCACCAGGTGACCACCTGCTCGGTCCCGAAGGCGTTGAACTTGCCGACCGTGCGCTTGGCCATGCCCTCGGCCGCGCGCAAGTTATCGTCTTTCTGCGTGCCGCAGCAGTAGCTGGGGCCTCCCGCCAGCTCCGGCTCCACGCCGGCGGCCCGCAGCAGGTCGATGGCGTAATGAACGATGTCGCCGTGGCGCACCACGTTGCAGCCGTACCAAAATACGACGCGCTCCATACTCAATTCGCGCAGCGCTGAAATCGTCCTGCCCCCTCAGGGGGAAGGATCAGAGGATGGGGGTGGGGGTTCGCCCGCGGGGTCATCGGTGCCACTTCGCGAGCTCTTCCTCGGTGAACTGCGTCTCGGCGAAAGCGGTGATGCGGCGGAAGAACAGCGGGTCGTCGCGGCCCTGCATCTGGCGCGGGCCGCCGAGCGAGCCCAGCGCGCCCATGCGCGCAACGCGCAGCATCAGCATCGCGTTGATGCCTTCGGGACAGGCCTTGATGCAGGTCGCGGACTGCGTGCAGACCTTGATCCAGTCGAGCGCCTGAGGCGTAGCGGGCTGGCGCCGCAGCACCTCGAGGACGTCGCCGACCACTTCCGGTGCGTTGGCCTGCGCCAAACGCTCCGCATAGGGAGTCATCGGACAAGCCTCGAAGCACCGCCCGCAACGCGTGCAGCGGGTAAGCGTATCCTCTATGAAGCCTTCGAGATACTCGGCAAGATTTTCGGGTTTCGACACGGGCGGGGTCGGGCTGGGGTCCGCATTGCACCAGACGGGACTATACCTCAGGCGGTGATCAGCGCGCGCCCAGCACGCGCGAGGTCCTTGCAACATCGCGCGGCTTGACCCAGAAGATCGCCCCGAAGCGGCCGCTGCCGGCGGCGACGGCGTCCATCGCCACCATGTTGATGCCAGCCTTCGCCAGCTTGCTGCAAACGGAGGCAACCGCGCCCGTCTTGTCCGTGCCCCGCGCGAGAAACGCGCTTTTCTTCTTGCTCACCTTGAGGCCCAGTTTGCGCGCGGCGCGCATGAACTTCGTCGCGTCGTAGGGGACGAAATCGACTTGCGCGCCACCCGCCGCCGGAAACCCCGTGAACGCCTGCAGGTTGACGCCATGCGCGGCCAGGCCATTGAGCAGTCGCGCGCTCTCACCAGCGCGGTTGGGGGCCTTCATGCTGAAATAGGCGGTCTTTCGAATGCTCGTGGACATGTGTACCTCCTATCACTTACCCTTAGACACTCCGGAAAGAGACTCCAGCGCGGCCTTTTGCATCTCCAGGGTCTTGATCGTCATCTGCACGAAGCCGACGTTCATGGTGAGCCAGGTCTCCACCGTCTTCAACTCGCCGATTTTCCTCTCGATCTCCTCGATATTGACGGTGGGCATGCCCATGCCGGGAATCGGGAACGACATCGGGTTCCACATCTTCTGCATGAATTCGAACATGTCCTTCGGCAACCCTTGTTCTTCGGCCATGAGCGATCTCCTGTGACCTGCGTGTCCGAGACGACTATTATGGCCGCAGGATGAAATTCCTTAAAGCGGTGAGACTCGACGATTCCGATGAGCGCATACTCGCCGCGGAAGGCGGGGCGGCGGCGGACGGCGAATGGGTCGTATCCGGCGGCTATGCGGTATGCGATCTGACGCACGGCCACCGGGCGCCGCAATGCCACTGCGAGAGCACGTTCGTTGCGGTGGCGTCGCGGCGCCGCTGCACCATCGCGGAAGTCGTGGAAATCGACCCCGCTACCTACGGGCAGTTGAAGGAAGCGCTCGTGCATCATTTCGTGGAAGACCTCTGCGCGCCATCACCGGAAGCCGCCATTTCGGCGGCGGAGGAGGAATTGAGTTACACCGCCGATCTGGCCGCCGGATTCCCGGACGAGGTTTGGATTACGGTACGGCGGGAGGCAACGGAAGAGGGCTTGGGCGAGCGCTACTCGGTTTTCAAGCGCCTGATGATAGGCGCCCATAAGCTTTAGTTAGTGATTACTCACCACCCTCCAGTTGATCTGCCCCACGGCCGGGCGTAGGCCCAGCGGTGTTAACTGAGGGGGTATCGGGCGGATTCGCGGATGAAGTCCTGATAAAGGCGCTGCGGGAGGGCGAGGGCGACACGATCTGCTTCAGGCGCTGCCTTTCGTTCATTACCTTGGCGGTGTACTGTTCTCCGTCATCGCTCAGCGCCCCCGCGTACATCTGCAATGCGATCCCGACGTTGCCGGTCAGACGGATATATTCCTTCAGGATACGCGCTCCCACTTTGACGTTGGCCTCCGGATCGAATACCGCCTTCTCCCCGCCGTATTCCTCGAACTTAGCGGTGTGGTACTTGGGGATTATCTGCATCAGGCCCCTGGCTCCGGCCATGCTCTCGGCGATGGGGTTGAAACGCGATTCGATTGCAATCACGGCGATGATGAGGAGCGGGTCGAGTCCGAGCTGGTGGCCGGTACTGTGCGCCAGGCGCACGAAGTCATAGGCTATGTCCTGGGAGACTCGGTACTTCCGGGCCACGAAGTCGCCCAAGGCTCGGTAACTGCGGTCTTCCGCCGGGCTAACCGAGACCGCTCCGTGGTCGGCCGACGCAATGTCTTCTTCTGTCGACGCGTGCTCGGATGACGGCACAAGCCGCGCCCGGCCGTGCTGGGTATGCACCATGAGCGCGAGGGCAACCAGGCTGGCGCACAGCGTCACGAACGAAAGCAGCTTGCGCGCCAACCGGCCTCCGGTCATACCTGTTTGAGTTGGCGGATTGATCTTTCCCACGCGGATTACGACCTTTCCCTTAGTGCGACAACTGAGGTGTGGAGCCCACGCGCCGTTACGCCTCGGTAACAGCACTCCTTTCCTCAGTATTGGTCCGGTACTAACCACAATAAGTAGTGGGGGCCCTGTCGAAAAGTGCCTAATTCTAGTGTGTGGCCTAGGGTACCGGCAACAAATCCTTCATCATGTTATTACGACCTGTGCGCCTGCTCGCCCGCGCTTATGGTGCGCCGCAGCAATCACTGCACCGTTCGAAGGAAGGTAACGCAACTGGCAATGCATAACCTTGACTTGCGTCAAGTTCGACACAATTCCGTAACGCCGGTTCTTGATAAATTTATTATTTTAAAACAAGCGTTTAATTATATTTAGGGGGATATGATGGTGGCGCGGGGACGAACTCGGGATGGCGCAGTCGCCAAGCCTGCAAAGCGTCGCGATATCGCTCCATCGCGTCGGAATAACGGTCGTAAACGCAAGGGTCGCAGCCGCCACCACAGCATTCTTCCGGCGATGGCTCGCGAGGCGGTTGCGGCATGGGATCACTGGGTGATTCTTTGTTCATCGTCCCAATGACGCCGGCAACGGGTAGTCGGGAAAGCGTTTCCTCAACTCCTCGAGCATCTCTCTCGCTTCGGTCTCGCGGCCAGCACGCCGCAATTCCTCGATGTACGCTACCCACTTGTCGGGAGGCTGCCGCTCGAAACCGGACCAGATCGGGACGCGCGACGCGAGCGCGCCCGCGCCGGAATCGGCGAACGACGGAGCGGGCTTAGCCTGCACCCGTGGGGAGGTCATAGGCTTTGCCGGCGGCCGCGCGTCCGCCAAAGGCGTGCCCGCCTCCTGCTGAAGGTAAGGGCTTTGAGCCGCCTGGTCCAAGCTGCCTCTCGCCCCCGCTTCGGGCTCCGTTCTTTTTGCGAGCGCCTCGCCTTGCGCAACGGACTTGGCGGGGGGCGGGGCGGCCGGGCGACCCGCCCGCTCGGATCGTAGGGCTTTTCCCGCTGCGAAGAGGCCGTCGTCGGCTTCGGGCGGACTGCCAGTGCTCTCCTGCGCTTTGGGGGGGTGCGCCGCCGGTGCCGGCAGCGAAGCCGGTCGGCGTTCTTCGGCCGATGCCGCAGGCGGCCCCTGGGAAGGCTCCACCCCGGAGACTACGGATTCCGTTTGTCGCCGTAGATCGTTCCGCGCCCCCGGCGCAGGTCGCTCTCTCCTGGCAGTTTGAGCCTCCCTGGGGGGTGCAGGTGGCGGTGCAGGCTCTGCAGCAGGCTGGGTAGCCGTTCCCTGCGGCACGCGACTTGCCTGGGACCGCGACGCGTCGGGTTGCGTGTCTTCGGCAACCTCCGGTTGCAGCACGGCGGGCGGTGGGACCTCGTAGAACCGGTCAGCCCCCTCCTCCTTCATCAACAAGACCAGACTCGCGCTCAGCACGAGGATGGCGGCGACGGAGACCGGCATGCGCCACGCGCGCACGATCGGCCCCAGCGATCTGGGCCGTGCGCCGACCGCACGCCGGGCGGCGGCGCGGATCGCGGCATCGAGCCGGGCAGGCGGCTCCTCGCGCGCACTTTCGGCGTACAAGCGCTCGAGCACCGGATCGCGCCCGGGGTCCCGAATTGCCCCTTTATCGTGATCGTTTAACGCCATTTGCCCATTCCTTGCCGCAGCTTGGCGGTTGCATAGCGCAGGCGGCTCTTCACCGTCTCGCGCGCCACGCCGGTCGCCGCCGCGACTTCCTCGACGCTCATGCCACTTTCCTGCTGCAGCAGGAACGCCTCTCGCTGCGGGGCAGGCAGCTCGCCGATCAATCTGAGCAACTCTGAGGCCTGCCGCTTGACGTCGTAAGCGGTGTCGGGCGGGTGCGCATGCTCGTCTACGAGGTTTTCCAGCACGGGACCACCTTCGTCATCGAACGATGCCACCACGGCCTGTGAGTGCTTGCGATAATGATCTATCAGCCGGTTGTGCGCGAGGCGGTAGAGGTAAGTAGTGAACTTCGCCTGGACCGTATAGCGCGAGCGCGCGCGGGTGAGATTCATCCACACGTCCTGGAACAGTTCTTCGGCGAGCGCCTGGTCCCGGCACTGTCGCAGGAGGTAGCGGTAGAGCCCGCCTTTGTGGCGCGCGTAGAGCGCGTCGAAGGCGCCCGCGTCGCCGTCGCGATAAAGCAGCATGAGCTCTTCATCGCTGCTCTCCGCATTCCATCCCATAGCGGGTTGCCAGTATGCGCGACGGCTTGCATCGCGGCAACCTGCCGGCTCGCCGAGTGACGAGGGATGAGTGACGAGTGATGAATGCTCAACCGCCAAGAAACACCCTCATTGTCGACTCTGCTCCATACGCTATGCACCGGTTACCTGGGATCGGGAACGAACTGCCCCGGAAACGGCGTCGGGGCTGCGATGCGCGGCCCTCTGATCACTCCCATCGCGACGAGATTGCTGTAGGTATCGTAGCTGGATAGTGATCACTTCCTCGGGAGCGGGCGTAGCGCGCTCGAAATCGGTGTAGGTCACACGCGAAGCTTCGCTGCGGCCGTGGCCGGTGCCAAGCGAACTCGACTTCTCGGGGGCAAACGGCGCGGGACGCGGTGCCGCGGCGCTGTCCGCCTGACGCGAAGCGCTGTCGGCGGCGGTCCCGGCGTCGCTGCCTGATTCCGACCGCTCCGCGCGTGGCCCGCCATGCCGCTCACGCGGGACGAATACCTGCGGCTCGACCTTCTTGCGGAACACCGCCACGCCGATCACCCCGACGTTATCGGGGCGGCCGGTGCGAGCCGCGTAGGAGAACTGATGCTCGGTGAAGAAGAACGCCGCCACGCGCTGCAAGCTCTTGCGCCAGCCCTTGATGTCGAAACTCTGGTTCGGGCCGAGGACATAGCCGGTCTGGCTCCAGTTGGCGGTTTCGCCGCTCACGGCATTGACGCCGTCCACCGACACCACGGCGAGGATGTCCCTGCCGGTTCGGTTGCGAACGCGGACCTGGTATTCGTTCCCCGGCTTGCCAACAACGTAATAGCGCCCTTCGTGTTGATGCACGGGTAGCGCGCGGTTCTCGACGCGATCGTAAACTGTGACATCCGCCATGTTTCCTACCGCTCCGGCGGTTCCGGCAGGCCATCCCCACAGGGCGAGCGCCGCGATCAGTCTGTTTTTCATGTTGCTTCCTTCTCGGTGAGCGCATCCTAGGAGTGTGTGGGGACAAAGTCCGACACGCTCCTCGATGCCTCCCTATAAACGGGCGCCCAACGCGAAAGGGGTTAACTTGAATGGGCCAAACCCGGCGGCTATACTCGATGAAACCCAGGAATTCGCTGGACGGCACGGCAGCGAAATCCTCAGGCAAAACCGCCCGCGAATCCAGCAAGAAGATCATGGACTGGCAGCAGCCCCGAGTTTGTCCCGGATCCGGATCGCAGGGATGCGTTTCTCGATTGATTCTTATTACGCGGGCGGTCTTGCCATTAGCGGCATGTCGATCGCCCGGCTCGACAGGCCGCTAGAGGGTCGGAGGAGTTCTCAGATGCCCAAGTTTTCTCCAGAAGCGATACGCACCGTTGCGCTCGTCGGTCACGGCGGCTCCGGCAAGACCACGCTGGTCGAGTCGCTGCTCGCGAAGGCGGGTGCCATCACCACCCAAGGCACCGTGGAAAAAGGCACTACCGTCTGCGATTACGATCCGCTCGAAAAGCAGTACCACCACTCCTTGAACACTTGCGCGGTGCACCTGCAGCGCGGCGAGACGCGCATCCATCTCCTGGATACGCCCGGCCTGCCGGATTTCATCGGGCGTGCGATCGGCGCCCTGCCCGCGGTTGAAACCGCGGCGGTCGTCGTAAACGCGCAGAACGGCATCGAGATGGTCACGAGCCGCATGATGCAGTGGGCGCGCAAGCGCGATCTTTGCCGGATGATCGTCGTAAACAAGATCGACGCCGAAAACGTGGATCTGCCCGGCCTGCTGGCGAAGCTGCAGGCGGCTTTCGGCAAGGAATGCCTGCCGATCAACCTGCCCGCCGAGGGCGGCAAGCGCGTGGTGGACTGCTTCTTCAATCCGTCGGGCGAGGCCGACTTCTCCTCTGTGGAGGAGGCGCATGGCGCGCTGGTGGATCAGGTCGTCGAGGTGGACGAGGAATTGATGGCGGCTTATCTGGAGAAAGGTGAGATTGCGCCGGAGGAGCTCCATGCGCCGTTCGAGAAAGCCCTGCGCGAAGGCCATCTCATACCCGTGTGCTTCGTGTCGGCGCGTAACGGCGCCGGCGTGGCCGAGTTGCTCGACGTGATCGTGAAGCTCATGCCCAATCCGACGGAAGGCAACCCGCCGCAGATCGTGAAGGGGGAAGGCGAGAAAGCCCAACCGGTGCGGGGCGAGCCCGATCCGAAGAAGCACGCGCTGGCGCACGTGTTCAAGGTCATGATCGATCCATTCGTCGGCAAGGTCGGCGTCTTCCGTGTGCACCAGGGAACCATCACCAAGGACACGCAGCTCTACATCGGGGAAAGCAAGAAGCCATTCAAGGTCGGACACGCGTATCTCATACAGGGCAAGGATTTCGTCGAGACCGACGCGCTCGTGCCCGGCGACATAGGCGCCGTGGCCAAGGTGGAAGAGGTCCACTTCGATGCCGTCCTCCACGACTCGCACGACGAGGACCACATCCATTTCGTGCCGCTCGAGTTCCCGACGCCCATGAACAGCCTCGCGATCGAGCCGAAGAAGCGCGGCGACGAGCAAAAGATTTCGGAGGGCTTGCACAAGCTTTCCGCCGAGGATCCGACCTTCCGCGTCGAGCACAACGCCACGGTCAACCAGACCATTATCAGCGGCCTGGGCGACCTGCACATGCGCTATATCCTCGACCGCATGGCGAATCAGTACCACGTCGAGGTCGCGACCAAGCCGGTGCGCATCCCCTACCGCGAAACCATCACGGCGCGGGCCGAAGGCCACCACCGCCACAAGAAGCAGACCGGGGGAGCGGGCCAGTTCGGCGAGGTGTTCCTGAAAGTCGAGCCGCTGCGGCGAGGCACGGGATTCGAATTCGTCGACCAGGTAAAGGGCGGGACGATTCCCAGCCAGTTCATTCCCGCCGTGGAGAAAGGCGTCCGCCAGGTGCTGGAGATAGGGCCACTCGCGGGCTATCCGGTGCACGACGTGCGGGTCATCGTCTACGACGGCAAGTACCACGACGTGGATTCCAAGGAAATCGCCTTCATCACGGCGGGCAAGCGCGCGTTCATGGACGCCATCGGCAAGGCGCGCGCGATCATGCTCGAGCCTATCGTCAATATCGAGATCACCGCGCCTGAAGGCAACATGGGAGACATCGCGGGCGACCTCTCGTCCAGGCGCGGACAGTTGAGCGGGACGGATTCCCTCGCCCCCGGCACACTGGTGATCAAAGGCAAGGTGCCGCTGTCCGAGCTCAATAACTATCAGGCACGGCTGAAGTCCGTCACTGCCGGCCAGGGCTCGTACACGATGGAGTTCTCGCACTACGACCCTGTGCCGCCCAACGTGCAGAAGGATCTCGTCGCGGCGCACGCCAAGACGGCTCACGCCGAGGAGCAGTGAACGGGCGAACAAGTGAACGAGTGAGCCCCCTCACCCTAACCCTCTCCCCCGGCCACGGGAGAGAGGAGAATTTCTTACCCGTTCACTCGTTCACCCGTTCACTCGTTCAAGCCTTTCCCGCGCATGGATGAAATTGTCCTTCGTGGGATGGCCAAATGGCCGAACGTACCGGCGGTCTACGGCTGGCTCGCGCTCGACCGTCGCGGGCACTGGCTGATCAAGGCCGAGCGCATATCGAATCCCACCGTCACCGCGTTCATCGGCCGTAACTTCGAGCGCGACGGGCGGGGCTGCTGGTTCTTCCAGAACGGCCCGCAGCGGGTGTTCGTCACGCTCGACTACACACCTCTGGTGTTGCGGGTGACGAGCCCCGAGAAGGCGCCGCTTGAGCTCGAGGCACATACCGGCAAGCAGGTGGTGAAGCTCGACGGCGCCTGGATGGACGAGCAGGGCACACTGCTTCTGCTCACCGAGCACGGCGTGGGCATCCTGCACGACGGCGACCTGGAGCGCATCATGCCCTGCTTCGTCGATGCCAACGGCAATCCGCTGGAGGAGGCCGTGCTCGAGGAGCTCACGACGCTCCTCGGACAGCAACGCTCGGTCCCGCTCTGGCTCAAGTTCCGCGAGACCAACGTGAAGATCGAGCCGATCGCGGCGCGCGACGTCCCGGAAAAATTCTCCTTCGTCCGTGAGCCCAGGCCTCCGAACGAGTGAACGAGTGAGCGGGTGAACGGGATAGAAGACTCCCTCTCCCCCATCCCCTGGGGGAGAGCCTGCGTAGCGCGCGAGGGGGCCGGGTTGGGTGAGGGGGCTCACTCGTTCACCCGTTCACTCGTTCACGCTTCTTGATCCCAATGCTACCCCTGAGTGCATTCCCGCAAGATGCCCGGCGCAAAATTCGCGGCGTTCTTTTCGATATCGACGATACGCTCACCACCGACGGCCGGCTGACGGCCGATGCTTACGCCGCGATAGAGCGCCTGCACGACGCGGGGCTCACCGTGGTTCCGATTACCGGGCGCTCCGCCGGCTGGTGCGATCACATCGCTCGCATGTGGCCCGTCGCCGCCGTCGTCGGCGAAAACGGCGCCTTCTATTTTCGTTACGACCATGCCGCGCGCAACATGCACCGTCGTTACGTTGACGACGTACCGACGCGCGCGGCATACCGGGCGCGGTTCGCAGCAATCGCCGAAGAAATCCTCGCGGCAGTGCCCGGGACGGCGATTGCCGCGGATCAGTTCTACCGGGAAACCGATCTTGCGATCGACTACCGTGAGGATGTTCTCCCGCTCTCGTCCGAGGCGGTCGACCGGATCGAAGCGTTGATGCGAGCGCGGGGCCTTACCGCGAAAGTGAGCTCGATCCACGTCAATGGCTGGTTCGGGACATACGACAAGCTCACCATGACGAAGACCCTGTTGTGCGACGCCTGCGGCACCGATCTCGACGTGTCGCGCGAGGCCTACCTGTTCGTCGGCGACTCGCCAAACGATGCGCCGATGTTCGCCTACTTTCCGCATGCGGTCGGCGTGGCCAACATCCGGGGGTTTGCGGGCCGGCTGGAGCACGAACCCGCGTACGTGACGACCGCCGCTGCAGGCGCGGGCTTCTGCGAAGTGGTCGATGCTATCCTGTCGGCTCGTTAAGGCAATCTTTCACCGCAGAGACGCCGAGGAAGAGGAGAATGTCGAGCAACGAGCTTTCGCTTGCTTCTCTCCGTGCCTCTGCGGTTAAAATTGTTTTTGAATTCCTTGGCGTCCCCGAATCGAGTCCGGGGCAAGCTTGGCGGTTAATTGAGAGGTTCACGACATGATCGATTTGAGAAGCGACACCCTTACCCGCCCTACCGAAGCGATGCTGGAATCCATGCGCGAAGCCACACTGGGGGATGATTCACGCGACGGCGACGCGACCGTGCAGAAGCTCGAAGCGATGGCTGCCGAGCGCACGGGCAAGGAAGCGGGCGCCTTCATGCCGAGCGGCACCATGACCAACCTGGTCGCCATGCTTACCCACGGCGGCCGCGGTGGCGAGGTGCTGCTGGAGGACGGTTCGCACACATTGAACGCCGAGCTGGGCGGCATCGCAACCGTCGCGGGATTGTTTTACCGCGGCATTCGGGGCAAGCGCGGCGCAATGGACCTGGAGCACCTGCAGGAGGCAATCCGGCCTACCACGCGCAACCAGATGGGCACCGCGCTCGTCTGGATGGAGAACACGCACAATCGCTCCGGCGGTTCGGTGCTGCCGCTCGCTTACATGGAAGAGGTCGCTCGCTTGGCACGCGAAAAAAGCGTGCCGGTGCATCTGGACGGCGCGCGGATTTTCAACGCAGCGATAGCGCTGGGCGTTGCCCCCAGCGATATCGCTAAATTTTCCGATTCGGTTTGTTTCTGTGTATCCAAAGGACTTTCTGCGCCCGTGGGCTCGATACTCTGCGGGAGCAAGGACTTCATCGAGCGTTCTCGGGCCTACCGGCGCATGGTGGGCGGCAACATGCGCCAGGCGGGACCGGTAGCGGCCGCGGGCATCGTCGCGCTCGAGACGATGGTGGATCGCCTCGCCGAGGATCACCGCACCGCCAAGCGCCTGGCAGAGGGCCTGCATCGCATCGATGCGAGCCTCGTGGATCCGAAAGATGTCGACAGCAATCTCGTGCGGGTGGAAGTAAAGAAGAGCGGGCGCCGCGCGGCGCAGTGGTCCGCGGATCTGAAGCAAAAGGGGGTGAGCGTCGCGCCGTGCGACATCCATTCGCTGCGCTTCGTGACCCACCGGCACATCTCGCCGGCGGATGTGGACGCAACGGTCGGCGCGTTCGCGAGCTTGTGGAGCAAGAATTAACCGCCAAGACGCCAAGGCCGCCACGAAGGACAGGGCAAAATTTTAACCGCCGATGGCCGGGGATGGCCGCCGACAAATCAAATCAGTCCACCGAAGTACACGGAACACAGGACGCAAAGTTTGCACTCATGACGATCACCGCTCGTTGGTGGGCATGAGGAACTAGCCGCCAAGTCGAGAGGAACCTGCCGGAAGCAACGAACCGCTTCCGGCCCGCCTCTCATTTGAAACGTTACACGGCGACTTGATCTGCATTCATCTGCGGCAAATTTTGGACTTGAATTTTCTTGGCGGTCTTGGCGTCTTGGCGGTTAGTCCTATAGTGCGTATGCGCAGGCCGACCCGTGAAGACCTGCTCGCCGCCGCCGGGAAGACCATCCCGGACGTGATCGCGCCCAGACCTGCGGGTACTCTTCTGCGGCATCAATCCGGGGCTTTATTCGGGCGCCACGGGCCACCATTTCGCGCGCCCCGGTAACCGCTTCTGGCCCGCGCTGCACGGAGCGGGGTTTACTCCGCGCGTGCTCGACCCGTCCGAAGAGCGGTTGCTGCTCGAGTACGGATACGGCATCACCAATCTCGTCGCCCGTACCACCACCGCCGCCGATGAGCTGGCGCCGCGGGAGCTGATCGCGGGCCGCAAACGCCTCGACGCCAAGGTGAATCGGTTTCGTCCGCGGTGCGTTGCCGTGCTCGGGATAGGCGCGTATCGCACGGCCTTTGAGCAGCCCCGCGCGCTGCTCGGAAAGCAACCCGAAGCGCTCGGCGGTGCGATGCTGTGGGTGCTGCCCAATCCGAGCGGGTTGAACGCCAATCACCAGCTCGGCGACCTCATAGCGCTCTTTCACGCCTTGCGACGGTCGGTAGCGCGCCAGCGCGCCCGGTGAGCTACTTCGCACGGCGTATCATTGATTGCGAACTTAGCTATTGGAGGCGAGGGTCATGAAATACCCCGGCACGTTCGGCCGTGCGCTCAAGCGCGTTCTATTCATGCTCGGCGCAGGACTGGCAGCCCACGCAACGGGCCAGCCCGCCGAGCCGGTGCTCTCACTGGCCCAGAAGGAAAGGCCGGCGTTGCTCAACACGCTGAAGGAACTTTGCGAGATCGAATCCGGCAGTTCGGATCGCGAAGGGCTGGACAAGATCTCGGCCGTGATCGCGGCACGGTTGACGGGCCTTGGAGGCAAGGTCGAGATGATCGAGCCGGGCCCCGACACGGTCAGGTTCGTCGACACGCCGGAGAAACTCGGCAAGATGGTCCGGGCGACCTTCGCCGGCAAGGGGACGAGAAAGATACTCCTGCTCGCCCACATGGATACCGTGTATCCGCGCGGCATGCTGGCCCAGCAACCTTTCAGGATTGACGGCAACCGGGCTTACGGGCTCGGCATTGCAGACGACCGGCACGGCATCGCCCTGATATTGCATACCCTCGCCATGCTCAAGGCCATGAATTTCGCCGACTATGGAACGCTCACGGTGATGATCAACGGCGACGAGGAAGTCAATTCGCCGGCATCGCGCAACCACATCACCCGGTTGGGTGCCGAGCACGATGTCGTATTTTCGTTCGAAGGTGGCGGCAACCCGCAGGAAGATCGGTTGAGGCTGGCTACCAGCGGTATCGCGGAAGCCATCCTCCGCGTGCGGGGCCGCGCGTCGCACGCAGGAGGGGCGCCCGAGAGGGGCGTCAATGCGCTCTATGAGATGGCACACCAGGTGTTGCAAATGCGCGATCTATCCGACCCGGCGACAGGCCTCAAGGTGAACTGGACGATGGCGAATGCCGGCATCGTCCGCAACATGATTCCGCCCGGCGCGCAGGCGCAGGCGGACATACGCGTCGAGCGCATCGCCGACTATGACGGCATCGAGCAGAAGCTGCGGGAACGGATGAAGAACAAGCTGCTGCCAGAGAGCCAGGTGGAGCTCATCTTCGAGCGGCGGTTCCCTCCCTTGCAACCAACTGCGGCCGCGCGGACGCTCGCCGCGCATGCTCAGCGGATCTACGGCGAGCTCGGCATGAAACTGGGCATTCTGGACCAGCCGACGGGAGGCGGCACGGATGCCGCGTTCGCGGCGCTGAAGGCGAAAGGTCCGGTCATCGAGAGCTTCGGCCTGCGCGGCTTCGGCTCGCACTCGATCAATGCGGAATACATCCTGATCGAGTCCATCGAGCCGCGCCTCTATCTCGCGACGCGGATGATCATGGACGTGGCGCAGGGCAAGGCGCCTTTGAACTAACCGCCAACTCATGAAGAATTTGTATCCTACCTAACCATTCACTCAACCGGATTACAGATTGACGGTTTCATCTTGACAGAGAATCCAGCCATCCTCGCCTCCTCGGACGTAGATTTCCGAGCGCTAGCTTGTATCCAAACGACGGCTCGGAAGCCGAAGCGCGCTGCCTCGAGCTGCTGGCATGGTCGTCAAATACGGTTCACGTCGCGTATGCGCAACTGCTTCGCCCGGAGAGGTTTGTGCCAAACGAAGCTGGCCATCCTCCCGTAAAGGAGAGCGGCCGCGCAAACTACGAGCGCTGCCTTACCGACATCGACAAGAAGTTGCAGCATCAACAGTACGCGGTCGCTTCCCAATTCACCGTGGTCGACCCGTTTTGGCTCGTCTTCTATAGGTGGGGCGTACGAAACCGGCTATGACATGCGAAGCAAGTTCCCTGCATACACGGCTTACGCGGAACGTTTGTGCCGCAGATCGAGTGTTCAGCGGGCGCTGACTGCCGAAGGTATTTCGGTATGGAACTGAACTGCGGCGTGCCGCCGACGCCAAAGAGCGGCGCGGCTGACGCCGTACGTTAAACCGGTGCAGCGCGTCCGGCTTTAACGCTACATGAACCAGAGGTAATAGATCGCCAGCCCGAGCAGCGGCGACGAGCCAGTAGCCCGCCAGCGTCACCCGCATCAGCGTCTTCCAGCCGCGCACGTGGAGCCGCTGCGGCAGAAGGCCGTTCATCTGCAGCACCAGCCACAGGCCGCACGCGATCGTTGCGCTGCCCAGCGCCGCGTGCACCCACGGCACCCGGACGTGCGGCTTGGCGAGGTCGGAAGCGGCTTTGGGCGTCACGTCCGCCAGGCCCCACACCATGATCAGCGCGACGAGTACCGCGTTCAACAGCATCCAGATAGTCTGGTTGTAGCGGTGGCCGGCAATATTGCCCCGCTTTGCGAGCCAGTAGCCGAAAGTGAGGCCCGCGACCAGCAGGATATTGAGGACCACATTCAAGTCGTACAGAAGCCCGGCCGGACCGAGTGCCGGAGCGGTCGCCTTGTCGGCGGCCTTGATTGCGATGACCGCGGCTGCCGCTCCGCCGATCAACAGCGCGCCGACGAGCAAACTGAAGCGCTTCACTCCGAGAGGCGGCACGAACACGGCAGCCTGCCATCCGCGGCTCTCGGCGAACCCGATCGCCCAGTGCGTGCCGTCGCAGAACGCACATCTCCCTATGAGACGGTGAGCAGAACACCGGACACTATGGGAAACCTATAGCCCAGTGCTGGCCCCGCTTCGGCAGGGTTTTCGTTTCCAGACCGCGATGCTGCTTGTCTCAACCTCAGTGGCGCAATCGGGCAACCGAATGGCGCAGGAGGGAAAGCGCAGCGGATCGCTGGCCCATATAGTCCCCCTCTCCGGTGGGAGTTTCCCGCCATAACAGGAGGAAACTATGAAGGATCTTGCAGGCATCATCGGAGGGCTATTCCTTGCCGTCATCGGCGCAATTCTTGTCACCGTAACCTTTGCCGCATCACCCGAAAAAGGAGGCTCGTTGGGTGCCATCAGCTTTTTTGCCTTTTGGGTCGTAGGCATCGTCGTTGCCATATTCTCGGCGTCTGCGTCGAAGGCATGGAGAAAACTTCTTCTCTCTTCATCCGTGCTGTCGTTCCTGCTTCCGCTATCAGGGCTGATCTACACGGGAAGTTTCATGGCAAAGCACGTCGATGCAAACGCGCAATACGCAGGAGCTCAGGCCGCTGGTGCTGCAATCGGTGGTGGCCTTATCTCTGGCTTCATGGGGTTTGTCGGCTTTTTCCTCGGTGTCGTATTTTTGATAATCGGTCTACTTGTCGGCAGAGATAAACAGGTTGTCTATGTTCATGCACGAGCCCCTACATCGACAAATTAACAAGGAATCAAAGGACGAGGCCTTTGTTGGGGTAAGAGCTTTGGCCGCCACCGCCGCTATTCAGTTCTCGGACGGAACTGCTTCCAACACAGTGGCCACCTCTGACGCGCCGTATCGACTTCTCAAGGTTGTGTGGATCTTGCTTCTGGCCTGCTCGCTTCTGTACGCGTCACCCATGGTGAGCAAACCAACGCAGCCGACCCACCAGTCAGTCGGCTGATGCTGGATGTTAACGCCTCTGCAGCAGGTGCTTCGACGCCGGGAGCGCTTCCGGCCACTTGAAACCGTTCACGCGCTTGGGCTCGACCGTGCGCGGCAGGCGGGCGACGTGCGGCTCGATTGTTTTGACGAGAACACGCGGGCAGGCGGCCCGTCCTGCGTCACCTCGATCGTGGTACCGTCAGCTTGCGCCTGCGCAGTCATTTCAGCGACCCTCCCTCGATCCCCAGCGGTGATCTCAAATGATCTTCCTGCGGATATGGGTAACCACGATTTCGGCAACGATAACCACCGCGAAGATCGCGAACAGCATAAGCGCCACCCGGTCCCACTGGAAGAGGTTCATCGCCGCGCCGTGTCGATCGCCATGGCGATGCCGCCGGCGCCGACGCCCCAGCACCGCCGACTCGCGCACGCTGATGTCCCAGCGCAATATAACGCATGCGGATCGCTGTCCACCACGGTACCCGATGGCGCTTGTCCCAAAGGGTGCCGCTGGCCCCTCTAAAGTAGCCGCCAAGCAACATTAATCCGGACATTGTCGTCGAGATTGTCTCGATGAAATATTGGCTGTGCGAATTGCCGTTAAAGAAAAGCGTAGGTGCGAGCCGGGAGCGGGACAGAGCTTGCCGCGTTGTGGTGGTTGGAATAGATTGATCGGGGGCAAAGATAAAGACGAATTGATTCCCAATCCAACAGGAGGAGATATGAAACACGATCAGTTCGAAGTCGCCGACGGCCGGCGCGTCAATCCGTCGACCGAGCCCGCCATCGCCGACATCATCGACGTGCGCCTGTCGCGCCGCGCGGCGCTGCAAGGCATTGGCGCGGCAAGCATGTTCGGGCTGTTCGGGTGCGGCACGATGGCCGCCGGCTCGGGCGGCAGCGCGGATGGGTCGGCGGCTCTTGCATTCACCGAGCTCGGCCGCACCACCGACGACAAGGCGCATGTCGCGCCGGGGCATAACCTGCAGGTGCTGATCCGTCAGGGTGATCCGATCCACCGCGGCGCGCCGCAGTACCGCCCGGGGCAGCAGACCGGCGCTGACCAGGAGCGCCAGTTCGGTACCGACAACGACTTTCTCGCCTTCATGCCCCTGCCGCGCGGCTCGAACTCGTCGACGCGCGGACTGCTGGGCGTCAACCACGAGAACCACCGCGCCGTGCTGTGCTTTCCCGGGGTAACCTCACAGAACTTGTCGCAATTGACGCGCGCGCAGTGCGAAGTGCAGATGGCAGCGCAGGGTTTCTCGATCATCGAGATCCAGAAGAGCGGCAACAGCTGGCGCCTGGTGGAGGACAGCCCCTACAACCGCCGCCTCTCGGCGAACGCTGCGATGCGCGCCGCGGGCCCGGCGGCGGGTAGCGCGCGCCTGCGGACGAACGCCGATCCGTCGGGCACGCGGATCTTCGGCACCTTCAACAACTGCGCCGGCGGCACGACCCCGTGGGGCACGATCCTGACGGCGGAAGAGAATATCCAGAACTATTTCGCCGGCAACGCGGGGCAGGGGCCGGAGGCGGCGGCGCGCAAGCGCTACGGCGTGAGCGGGCGCGGACGCTACGACGCCTGGGGCCGCCACTTCGACCGCTTCAACCTCGACAAAGAGCCGAACGAGCCGAACCGCTTCGGCTGGATCGTCGAGATCGATCCTTATGACCCGAAGTCGACACCGACGAAACGCACCGCGCTCGGGCGCTGCGCGCACGAGTGCGCGACCAGTGCCGTGAGCCACGACGGGCGCGTCGCGATCTACTCCGGCGACGACGCGCGCATGGAGTACGTGTACAAGTTCGTCACCCAGGGCAGGTACGACGCATCGCGACCCGAGGCCAACCGCGATCTGCTCGACAGCGGCACGCTGTACGCCGCCAAGTTCGAGGCCAACGGCAAGATGCGCTGGCTGCCGCTCGTCCACGGGCAGGGGCCGCTCAGCGCCGCCAACGGCTTCAACAGCCAGGCCGACGTGGTGATCGAGGCGCGGCGCGCGGCCGATCTGCTCGGCGCGACGCCGATGGACCGTCCCGAGGATGTCGAGGCACATCCGGCGAGCGGGCGCGTCTACGTCGTGCTCACTTACAACGAGCAGCGCAAGCCCGACCAGGTCAACCCTGCTAACCCGCGCGCCAACAACCGCTACGGGCACATCATCGAGATCGTTCCGCCCCTCGTGAACGGCAAGCCCGATCACACCGCCACGGAATGCGACTGGGGCTTCTTCCTGCTCGCCGGCGATCCCGCCAATCCCTCGCACGGCGCGCGCTACGGCGGCCAGGTCACCGCCAACGGCTGGGTCGCCGCGCCGGACAACGTCGCCTTCGATCCCAAGGGGCGGATCTGGATCTCCACCGACGGGCAGGACGACGCGGCCGGCTTCAACGACAGCCTCTACGCCGCGCAGGTGAGCGGCCCGGGACGCGGCGCGACGCGCTGCTTCTTCAACGGCCCGAGCGGTGCCGAGATCTGCGGCCCGGCCTTCACGCCCGACGGCAAGACCCTGTTCCTCAGCGTCCAGCACCCCGGCGATGATAAGGGCTCGAGCTTCGACAAGCCTTCGACGCGCTGGCCCGACTTCCAGGAGGGCATGCCGCCGCGCTCGGCGGTGCTGGCGATCACCCGCAACGACGGCGGCGACATCGGCGGCTAGCCTGTTTACTGTGCCTCTTCCACACTTTGGCCGCACCTCGTTCTGGGACAACGGTTCTCCAGCGACAGCAAGACCTGCGCCAGCTGCCACTTCGCCCGCGATGAGGCCGTTGCCGCTTCCCCCCGATGCGCGGGGCCCGCTGACGTCGCGGCATTGCCGATGGCTAACCCGACCGTACATCACATTCCCGTCTGTCCAGTTGCCCATGAAGGAACGGTACGAGCGCGTGCGCAGGTGGTACGATGCGTGTATCTCGCACCCGGCTGCGCAGCAAGTCACGAAGGAGGAGATCGTGAAGGTTTACTACGATTACGCCAAGGGGAGTATGAGGGGAGTTCTTGGCGTCTTGGCGGCTGCTCCAGCCCTAGATGATTTTTTTTCGGATATAGGTAACGACCACTTCGGCAACGATCACTACCGCGAAGATCGCGAGGAGCATCAGCGCCACGCGCTGCCACTGGAAGAGGTCCATCGCTGCGTTGATCGCCATACCGATGCCGCCGGCGCCCACCAGCCCTAGCACCGCCGACTCGCGCACGCTGATGTCCCATCGGAACAGCGCAATCGCCCAGAACGCGGGCTCGACCTGCGGCCAGTAGCCTTTGACGAAGATACTGGGCCAGGGCGCACCAGTGCTTTTCAGCGCCTCGATCGGGCCGGGACGCGTTTCCTCCAGTGCCTCGCCGAAGAGCTTGCCCACAAACCCGATCGATCGAAACGCGATGGCCATCGTGCCGGCGAGCGCGCCGGGCCCGAATATCGCCACGAAGAGCAATGCCCACACCAGGGAATTCACGGAGCGCGAGGACACCAGCATGAGCTTCGCGAGGTAATTCACCCACGGCCACGGCGTGATATTGTGCGCCGCCAGCAGGCCCAGCGGCACCGCCATAAGGATCGCCAGTATCGTCCCCAGCGTGGCGATGTGCAGCGTCTCGATCAGCGCGTCGTGCACGCCCTTCGGGTAGTAGGCCCAGTCGATCGGCCACATTCGCCTGAACAGATCCGCCATCTGTTCGTGCGCATCGTAGAGAAACTCCGGGATGATCTGCACCGTGCGCAGGCTCACCACGATTGCAGCCACCAGCCCGAAATAAAGCACGAAGCGCGCGAAGCGCTGGCGGGGCGTATAGCGCCGCCATTCGCGATCGATCGCGTCGGTAGCTGCCATGTCAAAACCCCGATGGAACCGCCGATGAACGCCGATGAACGCCGATAAACTCAAAACGCTGGGGGTGATAGCAATCCCGATTCATATCTGCGTTTATCTGCGTTTATCTGCGGCTGATTGATATGCGCTTCTCACTGATACAACTTTTTTATCCGATTCTGCAGCGTTTCGCTCACCATGATCATCGCGATGATCGCGATCAGGATCGTGAGCAGGAAGTCGTAGTCGAATTTCTGAAACGCTGCGAACATCGTTCCGCCTATGCCTCCCGCGCCGACGATGCCAACCATGGTGGAATTTCGCAAGTTTGAGTCGAACTGGTAGGTGGCGAATCCGATGAAGCGGTTCAGCACCTGCGGCATCACGCCGTAGCTGATGACGTTCATGAACGGCGCGCCGGTCGCCCGCACGGCCTCGACCTGCTTCAGCGAGATCTCCTCGATCGCCTCGGCGAAGAGCTTCGCGACAAAACCGATCGAGGCGACCGTCAGCGCGAGGATGCCGGCGAGCGCGCCGAAACCGACAGCCTTCACGAATAGGATCGCGATGATGACCTGGTGGAACGAGCGGCACAGCGCGATTAGAAAGCGCATCGGCCATGTTACCCACGGTGGCATCAGGTTCCTCGCCGCCAGCAGCCCGATGGGAAGCGAGAGCAGGATGCCGAGCGCCGAGGAGATGATCGCGATCTCCAGCGTCTCGTAGAGTCCCTTCAGCATCAAGGTCATCTTGGACGCCTCGGTATCCGGCGGCAGCATGCGCCCGATGAACTTGACGCCGTTGTGGAGCCCGATGACGAAGCGGTCCCAGGTCACGTCCAGTATCGACGCAGCGTAGACGCAGTAGAACGCGAGCGCGATCCAGGCGATGCGCGCCGGCCAGTTCGGCAGGAATGCGGGCGGACGATTGGACACAGCTTGGCTCACTGACATCTCCGAAAGCCAACGCTTCGGACTTGAAACGAGAAGGTGAACGAGTGAACGAGTGAACGAGTGAGCCCCCTCACCCCACCCTCTCCCCCAGACCCGGGGGAGAGGGAGATTTCGCTCCGGCACGCGTTCACTCGTTCACCCGTTCACTCGTTCACGCATTTTCCTATTCAAGCCAGTCCTCCCCGCCGTAGATCTGCTTCAGGTGGGCGTCGGTCAACCCCTCCGGCGGGCCGTCGTAGACGATGCTGCCGCCGGTCATGCCGATCACGTGCGTGGCAAAGCGCTTCGCGAGCGGCACGTTGTGGATGTTGAGGATGACGGGGATGCGGCGGTTGTCGGTCAGCTTCACCAGCAACTCCATGATCTCCACTGACGTCTTCGGATCGAGCGACGACGTGGGCTCGTCAGCGAGCAGCAGCTCCGGGCGCTGCATGATGGCGCGGGCAATGCCCACGCGCTGGCGCTGGCCGCCCGAGAGCGCGTCCGCGCGCTGGTTGGCGAATTGCGTGAGCCCAACCGTGTCGAGCAACTCCCACGCGGCGTTGATGTCCTCCTGCGGATACCTGCGCAGCCAGGCCTTGAGCGGGGGCACGTAACCAAGGCGCCCCGAAAGCACGTTCTCCATCACCGTCAGGCGCTCAACCAGGTTGTACTCCTGGAACACCATGCCGATGCGCCGGCGCGCAGCCCGCAGCGCCTTGCCGCGCAACTGCGCGAGATCGACGCCGTGGAACAGGATCTGGCCGGCGGTGGGTTCCACAAGGCGGTTGATGCAGCGAATTAGAGTCGACTTGCCGGTCCCCGACGGGCCGATGACGGCAGTGATGCCGCGGCTGGGAAAGTTGATGCTCACGTCGCGCAGCACCGCGATGCCGCGCCGATATTCCTTGCGCAATCCCCGGATGACGAGCGAAGGCGAGCCGGTATCCGCGGCCTGGGATGAATCCTGATTCACCTCAATCACTCCTCAGCCAGCGGCGCCGGGGCGCGCGGTTCGGGAAGCAGCCCCGGGGAGGGGCCGAGCGCCGAAGCTCCTCTCGAGGCCCGAACTCCGGTCCAGCGCCTGAACGAGCCGGTGCTCCCTGCCCCTGTGCTCCCTACTTCTTCGCTTCGAGCGCCTTTTGGCGCGCCGCGGCTTCCCGGGCCGACTCCTTCTCGTAAGCCGCGCGGTTAAAGGGCGTGCCGGTTTCCTCCGCGATCCTGCGCACCACCGCCCAGTCTTTCTGGTAGGTGATCGGGAAGAAGCGGTCGGCGCCGCCGAAAGTCTTTTGCATCTCCGGCGGGAAGCGGTAATCGTAGAAGCACTTGGTGAGCGTCTTCGCGAAATCAGGGTGTAGGTCGTGCGCATAGGCGAACGACGAGGTCGGGAACAGCTCGCTCTTGTAGATGACGCGGAAGTCCTCGGCCTTGATCTCGCCGCGCGCGGCCATGCGATTGAACACGTCGGAAGCGACCGGTCCGGCGTCGTAGTCGCCCGCTTCGACCCCCTTCACGGTTTGGCCGTGGCCGCCCGAGAAGAGCACTTTGTAATCCTTATCCGGCGCCAGTCCCTGTGGAGGAAATAGCACCTGCGGCGCGAGATGACCGGAATTGGAGGAAGGCGAGGTGTGCGCCACTTTTTTGCCCTTCAAGTCGGCGAGCTTCTGGTAGGAACTCCCCTTCTTCACGATCATGATCAGGTGATAGCCCTGCAGCTCCTTTTCGGTGCCCTTGATGGCGAACGGGATGGCACCCGCAAGATTCACCGCGAAGCCCGTGGGGCCGGTCGAGAAGCCGCCGACGTGCAGCCGCCCGGCGCGCATTGCCTCGATCTCCGCCGCGTTCGATTGCACCGGGAAATATACGACGCGCTTGCCGGTGCACTTGCTCAGATTGTCCAGGAAAGGCTTGAAAGCGGTCTCGTATACGGCCGCGTCTTCCACCGGGGTGTAGGTGAAGATCAGCGTGGAAGGGTTCTTCCACCGCTTCTGGTCCTTAGGCGTGTCGGCGACGAGGTCCTTGTTCTCATCGCAGTACATCGTGTCGAGCTGTCCCCGGTTCTTGCAGTCGTCGGCCTGTGCAAACGCGGTGACGCTGGCGAGACCGAAGACGACGGCCGCGAGCGAGCGCGCCGCTGCAAACTGGATGGCTTTCATCTAAATCCTCCCTGAGATAAGGATGCTCGTGCGATGCGCAAGAATTCTGGATTATAGGGGCGAAATCACAGGGCATGAGTGCCGGCCCTTTCTGCTCCGGACGTCTCGCATTAACATACTATTATAGAAGGGAAATCCTCTTCGACTGGGTACCGTAGAAGACGATGGCGGAGACAAATATACCTGCCATTCCTGATGTAAGATCAACGCAGGAGGTTCCATCTGTTGAGTAAAGATGACGCAGAAATGCTATTGCGCATATCCGCCGCGGTGATTGCCGGGGCGATCATCGGGTACGAGCGGTCGTACCACGCGCGTCCCGCCGGGTTCCGTACGCACACGCTGGTTTGTACCGCATCTAGCCTGTTGATGCTCGTGACCGTTTACGAAGCCCACTGGGTGCGCGCGGCGTCCGACCTTGTCCGGCTTGACCCGACCCGCATGGCGCAGGGCATCATGACCGGAATCGGTTTCCTGGGCGCTGGCGTAATCATTAAGGAAGGACTCTCCGTCCGGGGCCTGACCACGGCGGCGTCGATCTGGATAACCGCCGCGATCGGAATACTGGCCGGGATTGGCTTTTACTTTCCTTTGGCCATCAGCGTCGTCGCCACGATAGGCATCCTTTCGTTCTTTCGCGTGATCGAGTCCCGGATGCCCGCGCAGGCGTACTACCATTTCGAAGTGCGGTTCACGCGATCGGGCGGGATGACCAAGGAGACACTGCGGGAGCTGGTCGTGCGGCACGGCTTCAGCATCGCCAATTTCAGCTATCGCCTGGATGTGGAAGGAGTGCGCCGGCACAGCATGATCATCCGTTCCACCGATCGCACCGGAGCCGAGCGCCTTTACGAAACGCTCGAGAACACCGAATCGGTCCTGGAGTTCCGGATCGCGCCGACGGGGGACTGAGGTCGCGTTTGCCCGAACACCAGCTTTTCTTAACGAACCTTTCTCGAAGGAAAACTCTCGTCTATCTGGTCCTGGAAGAAGCTGCCGGGCGAAGGCGAGTTGATGAAGCGGCGGTGCACCTCGGGCGACACGCCGGAGTATTGCACGATGGAGCCGCTCGTGAATTCCACCTCGAGCAACTGCTTGGCGGCGTCGTAGCCGATAGCGCGGATGTTAGAGGCGTTGACTCTCTTGCGCTCCATACGATAGTCGTTATTGAACTGACTCCATGTCGCGCAAGAGAATTTGACCAGCAATATTCACCTTAGGACTGCCGCTGGCGAGGGCGTTTAATTTCTCGCGATTCCGGCGATGCTCTCAACAGCGAGTCCGGGTCGCTGCTATGTAAAGGCAAGCCGTATTGTCGTCCATTACTTTTGGAGTTCTTCATTCAGGACGCCCGTGGGCACGTCGCCGAAACCTCGCAGGCCTTTGGTTGCGGGCGTCCTCGGGCGTTCTAAGGTTTGCTGATCATCGGAAACGGCCATGCCCCGGGCACGGCGACCGGCTGGGGTGGCGCCGGAACAGCGGGGGGCGGGGCGGGGTTCCTGGGCGCGGCGCGCCTGCGCGCCGCGGCTGCGCGGGGACGTCTTGCTACGGCTTTCTTCTTGCCGGCCCTACGCTGCTTCGCGGCCGTCCTTTTCTTGCCGGCTCGCCTCTTCGCTTTCGCCATGCGATCCTCCTGTCGTTTCATCCCTTAGCAGCCTGTCGGAGCTTCAAGTCCGACAGGCTGCTAGTGCAAGGGCGCGTGCGTCATGCCGGCGAGATCGCGGTACAACACTTCCGGGTCGAGGTGGATGCCGCCCCCCCACGTGACGGTATTCGAAACCGGATCGAAAGCGACGCGCCTGAATATGTCCTCGTCGGAAAGCGTGGTGTAGGAGTTCGTCATCACAAGGTCGCCCAGGTAGACCCGCCCCTCGAGTCCGTCATCGAACCGGAGCCAGAGCGTGTAGTTCCCTTCGGCGCGGCACTCGGTGATGGTATGCATGTTGATCGTCCTGCGGCTGCGGTAACGTCGGTTCAGCAGGCTCATTCCCAAGGGATTCCCCCCCTCTGTTGTGGTTGAAGTCGTCCGCCGCACTCCTCTCGTTGTAGTCGTCGCTCAACTCAATCCCAGTTGAGCGCTCCTCCCGTCTGATACTCGGTGACCCGGGTCTCGAAGAAATTCTTCTCCTTCTTCAGGTCGATCATTTCGGCCATCCAGGGGAAGGGATTCGTCGCGCCCTCGAACGGCTGATCCACGCCGATCTGCTGGCAGCGGCGGTTCGCGATGAAGCGCAGGTATTCCTTGAACATGGCGGCGTTCAGGCCGAGCACGCCGCGCGGCATGGTGTCTTCCGCGTAGCGGTACTCGAGCTCGACCGCCTTCAACATGAGCGTCTTGGATCTCGTCCCGGAACTCCGGGGTCCACAGGTGCGGGTTCTCCATCTTGATCTGGTTGATGAGATCGATGCCGAAGTTGCAGTGCATCGACTCGTCACGCAGGATGTACTGGTACTGCTCGGCCGCGCCCGTCATCTTGTTCTGCCGTCCGAGCGCGAGAATCTGCGTGAAGCCGACGTAGAAGAAGAGTCCCTCCATGATGCAGGCGAACACGATCAGGCTCATCAGGAGCTGCTGGTCGGTCTCCGGCGTGCCGGTCTTGAACGACGGATCGGTCAGCGTGTCGATGAACGGGATCAGGAACTCGTCCTTGTCGCGGATGCTCGCAATCTCGTGGTAGGCGTTGAACACCTCGCCTTCGTCGAGGCCCAGGCTCTCGACGATGTACTGGTACGCGTGCGTATGGATCGCTTCCTCGAACGCCTGGCGGAGCAGATATTGCCGGCACTCCGGCGCGGTGATGTGCCGGTAGGTGCCGAGCACGATGTTGTTCGCCGCGAGAGAATCGGCGGTGACGAAGAAGCCCAGGTTGCGCTTGACCAGGCGGCGCTCGTCCTCGGTGAGGCCGTTCGGGTTCTTCCACAGCTCGATGTCGCGGCTCATCTGGATTTCCTGCGGCATCCAGTGGTTGGCGCACGCGGAGAGATATTTCTCCCACGCCCACTTGTACTTGAAGGGGACCAGCTGATTGACGTCGGTGCGGCCGTTGATGATGCGTTTGTCGGCAACGTTGACGCGTCGCAATTCAGTAACATCCGTGCCTATCGGACCGATGAACCCGCGTGGCGGAAACGTCGTGACGGGATCGGTTGTCGGGAATGCGCGGTCTGGCCCTACGTTGATTCCCTGCTGCTGCAACATCATGAGTCTCCTTTATTGGCGTTGTAGGTGGAACTACGGCGCTGTCCCTTTATACGGTTGTCGGTGGGATCGGCTCCGGAACCCGAACATTGCAAACCGGCGTGTACGCCTGAATCAATGCAATCTCCTTGACTGTCCTGCGCATCGCATAGGGTTCCCGATGGAAAGAAACCCAGAGTTTGAATTCACCGCCCGCCACCCGTGTCCAGCTGCGAAACGCGTGATGAGCGCTCACGCTCCGGCAGCCGGAAAAATCCTCTGTCTTGCCGAAGTAGACGGGCCGCGGCGACCATTCGGCATCCATTACCTGGATGGCATAAATGCCCGCAGCAGCCAGCGGATTCCATAGCCATACGGGGGTGGGATCGGAGAACTGCCAGGCGTTATAAAGAATCATCGTTGCCCTCTACTGGCACGACTCGCACTCGGGATTGTCGATCGAGCACAACTTCGCGTCCGCGGCGGCGTTCGTAGTCCCCGGTTGGCACCGCGTTCAGCTGGCTCGTCGTGACCGTGGACTTCTCCGCCGAGGTCGCCCCCAGCGTGCGCAGGTAGTAGGTGGTCTTCAAGCCGCGCAGCCAGGCGAGCTTGTAGGTCTCGTCCAGCCGCTTGCCGGAAGCGCCCGCCATGTAGATGTTGAGCGACTGGGACTGGTCGATCCATTTCTGCCGGCGCGCCGCGCATTCCACCAGCCATTTGGGCTCGATCTCGAACGAGGTGGCATAGAGACTGCGGGTGTCCGGCGGGATGCGGTCGATCGTGGCGAGCGAGCCGTCGAAGTACTTGAGGTCGGCGATCATGACCTCGTCCCACAGGTTCAATTGCTTCAGATCCCGCACCAGGAATTCGTTGACGACGGTGAACTCGCCCGACAGATTCGATTTCACGTACAGATTCTGATAGGTGGGCTCGATCGACTGCGCGAGGCCGGTGATATTGGCGATCGTCGCAGTGGGCGCGATCGCGAGGCAGTTGGAGTTGCGCATGCCCACTTGATGGATGCGCTTGCGCAGCGCCTCCCAGTCGAGCGTCATGGACATGTCGCACTCGACATAGCCGCCCCGTTCCTCGGCGACGAGCTTCAGCGTATCGACGGGCAAAATCCCGCGGTCCCATAGCGAGCCCTTGAAGGTCGAGTACGGCCCGCGCTCTTCGGCGAGATCGGTCGAGGCCCAGTACGCGCAGTAGGCGATCTGTTCCATCGAGCGGTCGGCGAACTCCACCCCCGCCTGCGACCCGTACGGGATGCGCAGCAGTGCAGGCAGTCCTGGAAGCCCATGATGCCGAGCCCCACCGGCCGGTGCTTGAAGTTCGAATTGCGCGCCTTGTTGACGTTGTAGAAGTTCAGATCGATGACGTTGTCGAGCATCCGCATCGCGGTGCCGACCGTGCGCTTCAGCTTCTCCATGTCCATGCGGCCCGTTGCGGCGTCGAGGTGCGCCGGCATGTTGACCGAGCCCAGGTTGCACACGGCGATCTCGTCCGGACCGGTGTTCAGCGTGATCTCGGTGCACAGATTGGAGCTGTGCACGACTCCGACGTGCTGCTGCGGCGAGCGCAGGTTGCAGGGATCCTTGAAGGTGAGCCACGGATGCCCGGTCTCGAACAGCATCGTGAGCATCTTGCGCCAAAGCTGGGTCGCGGGAAGCTTCTTGTAGAGCTTGATCTCGCCGCGCGCGCACTTCGCTTCGTACTCGAGGTAGGCCTTCTCGAACGCTTTGCCGTACTTCTCGTGCAGGTCGGGGACATCGGAGGGCGAGAACAGCGTCCACTCGCCGTTTTCCATCACGCGCTTCATGAACAGATCCGGCACCCAGTTGGCGGTGTTCATGTCGTGGGTGCGGCGGCGGTCGTCACCGGTGTTCTTGCGCAGCTCCAGGAATTCCTCGATGTCGAGGTGCCAGGTCTCGAGGTACGAGCACACGGCGCCCTTGCGCTTGCCGCCCTGGTTCACCGCGACGGCGGTGTCGTTCACGACCTTCAGGAACGGCACCACGCCCTGGCTTTTGCCGTTCGTGCCCTTGATGTGGGCGCCGAGCGCGCGCACCGGCGTCCAGTCGTTGCCGATGCCGCCGGCATACTTCTGCAGCATCGCGTTTTCCTTGATCGCCTCGTAGATGCCGTCAAGGTCGTCTGCGACCGTGGTGAGATAGCAGCTCGCGAGCTGCGAGCGGCGGGTGCCGGAGTTGAACAAGCGTGGGCGTCGAGCTCATGAAATCGAAGCTGGAGAGCACGTTGTAGAACTCGATCGCGCGCGCTTCACGCTCGCCCTCCGGCTCGTTCAACGCGAGGCCCATCGCCACGCGCATGAAAAAGATCTGCGGCAGCTCGATGCGGCGGCCCCTGCACGTGCAGGAAGTAGCGGTCGTAGAGGATCTGCAGGCCCAGGTAGGTGAACTTCAAGTCGCGGTTAGCATCGAGCGCCGCGCCCAGGCACTTCAAATCGTAGCGGCCCAGGCGCTCATCGAGCAGATCGGCCGCGATTCCCTGTCTTGATGAACTCGGGCAGGTAGTCGGCGTAGCGCGCGTGCATGCCGGCGTGTGTCACTTCCTCGCCCAGGGTTTCGAGACGCAGGGAGTGCAGCAGCAGGCGCGCGGTGACGTAGCTGTAGCCGGGATCCTGCTCGATGAGGGCACGCGCCGCGAGGACGAGTGACTTGCGCAACTCGTCCATCGGCACGCCGTCGTAGAGGTCGCGCTGCATGGCTTGAAGCACGGGCTCCGGGTTCACATCGCGCCCCAGCCCTTCGCAGGCCTCGCGCACCAGTGCCGCGACCCTGGCGAGATCGAGCGGCTTCAAGACCCCGCCTTCGCTCACCTGTAGCGTGCTCTGCGGGCGCGGCTCGACGCTTCTCGCGCTCCTTGGCGCGTTCCTTCGCCCGCTCGTCGCGATAGAGCACATAGGCACGCGCAACGTTATGCTCGCCCGGCGCGCATCAACGCGAGCTCGACCTGATCCTGGATGTCTTCGATATGGAAAGTGCCCCCGGCGGGCTGGCGCCGGAGGAGCGCGCTCACTACGCTCTCGGTAAGCCTCGCCACCTGCTCGCGCACGCGCGCAGAGGCCGCGCCGGTGCCGCCGTTCACCGCGATGAACGCCTTGGTCATCGCGATCGAGATCTTGGAGGGCTCGAATCCCACCACCGCGCCGTTGCGGCGGATGACCTTGTGCAGCGCGTAGGGGGATTCGTGGCTGACGGGATTCGTGGTGAGGGCTAAGTTGGCTCCCGCGGGCGCGGAAACCGATTCCGGCACGAACTGCATGATGCTTCTCCTTGAGTTATGAGTTCTTTTGACCCAAGGGGACGGCCCGACTGCCTCCCCCCAACCCGGAAACACTAGAACATTACTACACCACTACATATAGTGGCTATTAGCTACTTGTGTACAAATTCTAGTAGTCTGATTTTGAGAACGCAACAGATTTGTGAACTATTTCTTAAACCCTCGCATTGATTGAAAAAAATCGTCGCAAGCTGATGAAAAAATAGGCAAAACTGGTCAGAAATTAGGCAGTTATCGACGCCAGTCGAATTCCGCGGCTCAGCGCACACGGGAAATCCAGGATCCAGGAAAAACAACTGGTGAAAACCAGCGAATTGGGCTACTCCGCTGTGCGCCGTACGCTTGGAGGCAGATCTGCGGTGGAGAGCGGGCGCAAAAAAAAGCGGCCACGAGGGCCGCCTTTCCTGCTCGAACCGAGCACTGTAGGGAGGGGAGGTGATTCGAGCGCCTCCTTTCGCAGGAAAACGCGCTTAGCGAATCGTGACCTCCCCGACCCTATCCTGAGCAGAAAGTGTGCCAAGGAAATGAACGTGTTGATAGTAGGAGATTTCTTTTACGGCGCGCCAAGCGCTGCAAATCTCCACTTCGCGCCGCTTCTTTGTTGCGGGCATCATGACTTGGGCGAGAGTGGATTGCATATCATTGAAAACATTTTGAAAAGTCGCATCAGACGACGCAACGACGAAAGTGCTTACTTGAACTGTGCGTACGCAGATTTCCCGACACTGAGGTTGATTTCAAGACACGGCGAAAGCGAGCAAGTGGTACATGCGACCGCCGTGCTCGAATCGCGCCACGTCGTGCATTCCCAGGCCGTCGACGTGAGCATGGAGCGAATGGGGATTGTCATCCGAGACCAGCGTCACTCCGACTTCGAACTTTCCGGCCATTTCGCCCAGCACGGCGCGGTAGAGCTGGCGCAACACGCCGCGACCGCGATGCGCGCGGGCTATGCATACCGGTCCGTAGACAAAGAGGCGCGCCTGCGCAAGCAACGTGCCCCGATACGAAGCCGCGCGGCAGCAACGCACCATGGCCTCGACGAGCGGCGGCAGCCGCGCCAGGTTCGTCCGGTGCGCGCATACATAGCCGACGACATGGTCCGCATCCCTCGCCACCAGGATCCCGAGGTCGTCCGCCATGGCCACGATCTGCGGTAACGTGAACTGCGCCGAGAGGAATCCCCCTTCCCGGTCCTCAGCCGTGAGGTTAGCTAGGAAATTCGCAGTCTGAAGCTCGATGATTTCGGCGTAATCGCCGCAGGACGCTCGTCTGATTTCCATGACGGAGGGACGGCCCAGGCGATTCTCGCACACCGCCCTTGCTGTGGAGTTCTTTACTCGCGCCTTCGCGCTGCTTTCTTTTTCCTCCGTGTCCTCGGCGTCCTCCGCGGTTGAGATGTTGTCTTTTTCTTCTTGGCGGCCTCGGCGTCTGGGCGGTGGATGTCCAGCATTGCGCGATAGCGGTCCCAGTCGAAATGCGGCCCCGGATCGGTTTTGCGGCCCGGAGCGACGTCGCTATGACCAACCATGTCTTCGATCGGATAGCGCGCCCTCAACGCGCGCGTCACCACGGCGAGCGTTTCATACTGAGCATCCACGAATGGCGCGTGATCCGTGCCTTCCATCTCGATCCCGATCGAGTAATCGTTGCAGCGGGGCCGGCCTTTCCAGCTGGATACTCCGGCGTGCCACGCGCGCTTGGTGCACGGCACGAACTGTACGGGCTCACCGTCACGCCGGATCAGAAAGTGAGCGGAAACCCTCAGCTCAGCGAGAGTGGCGTAGTAGGGATGGGAGCCCGTATCGAGCCGGTTGGTGAAGAGCGCTTCGATCCCTGGACCCCCGAATTTCCCGGGCGGCAGGCTGATCGAGTGGATCACGATCAACTCAACCGCGCAGCCCGCCGGCCGCTCGTCGCAATTGGGCGAGGCGACGTAACGCGCGCCCTGGGCGATTCCATCGTCAGTGATGCGCAGTCTTACCGGCAAAAGAATAAACCGTTCACCCCGACGGCTGAGCGCAAGCGCTGCGCTTAGCCCTTGGAGTCGAGCTCGTCCTTGACGCCGAGCCGCTCCATGCGATAGCGAAGCGCGCGGAAAGTGATGCCGAGCAGCTTTGCCGCAGCGGTACGGTTATAACGGGTTTTCTCGAGCGCTTCGAGTATGGCTTCCTTTTCGATGCGCTCGAGATACTCGGGTAAGGGTGTGGACGCCCTCAATCCCACCAGGTCCTGCCGGGTGATGGTCTGTGCGTCCTTATGGACACCCAATTGCAGTTCTTCAGCGCTGATCTCGTCTCCCGACGCGAGAGCAAGCGCGCGCTCGAGGATATTCTCGAGTTCCCGGACGTTTCCGGAAAAAGGGTAGGACTGCAGTGCCTTCAACGCGCCAAAACTCAACTTCGGTGGCGCCACGTGCATCGGCCCAGTCAAACGAGCCAGAACCTCCGCAGCCAAGAGCGGAATGTCCTCGCTCATCTCCCGCAGTGGCGGCATCTTCAACTCGATAACGGCGAGCCGGTAGAACAAGTCTTGACGGAAGTCCCCGCTGCCGACGAGTTGATGCAGATCCTGGTGTGTGGCGCTGATAATGCGCGCATCTACCGGCACCTCTTCATTGGAACCCACCTGGCGAACGGTCTTCTCCTGTATCACCCGCAATAACTTTACCTGCATGCCGAAAGGCAGCTCCGCCACCTCGTCGAGGAACAGCGTTCCACCGTGCGCTGCCTGGAAGAAACCTTGCTTGTCCTGAGCCGCTCCGGTAAAGGCCCCCTTCTTGTAACCGAAGAACTCGCTTTCCATCAGGTTCTCCGGAATCGCGCCGCAGTTGACCGGGAAGAACGGGCAGTCGCTCCTCGTGCTTTGCTGGTGGATCAGCCGCGCCGCGAGCTCCTTGCCACTGCCCGACTCGCCGGATACATAAACAGGTGCTTGGCTTCGCGCCACTTTTTCGATCATCTTCTTCACCTGTTGAATCGCCGCGCTTTCCCCAAGCAGTCCACGCGGCGCCTGCACCGGGGATTTGGACGCCTTTTTGGGCTTGTCCACCACGCTCAACTTCAGCGCCTGCTGGACGAGCGTGCGCAATTGATGCAGTTGAACCGGCTTCGAGACATAGTCGAATGCCCCGGCCTTGAGCGCAGCGACGGCATTCTCGGCACTGCCGTGCGCCGTAATCACCGCCACGGGCAGGTTGGGATGGTGCTTGGCGACATACTCGACCACGGCCAGGCCTTCACCGTCGGACAGCCGCATGTCGGTAAGGCAAAGGTCGTAGCTATTGCGGGCGAGCAGCGCAAATGCCTCCGTCGTATTCGCCGCGCAGTGCGCTTCCAGACCCATGCGCGAGAGCGTCATGCCGAGGAGCTCCCGGATGTCGGCTTCGTCATCCACGACAGGACGTGGTTTTTCATCTCGTGCGCGGACTTCGGGAATGGTCTTTCCTCGCCGTTCACGTTCACATTCATCACCCGGCACGACATAGCACGGTGAACTGCGCGCCGGCGGTGGTCTCGACGAAATCGAGTGTCGCGCCGTTGGCGTCGCACACTTCGCGCGCGATGTAGAGTCCAAGACCCGTACCGCCCGCGGCGGTCGTAAAGAACGGCTCGAACAGCTGGCTGCGCAGCTCTGCGGCAACACCCGGCCCATCGTCCATGACATCCAATTTTACAACACCGCGTCCGCGCTCCAGCGCGACGCGTATCCGGATGCTCGCCTGCTTGCGGCGGCTATGACGCAGCGCGTTGCGGCACAGGTTCCACATAACCTGGTTCAGGTGGCTGCGGTCGAACAGCACGTCGGGATCGGCTGCCAGCTCGATCGCAAAGATCTCGGGGTCGACTTTCTGGATATGGGCGAATTGCTCGACGAAGGTCTTGAGGTAATCAACCAGCTTGAATTGCTCGCGGCGCGCGCGCTCGCCGCGGTTCAGCCGCAGCACATCGTTCACCATGCGGTCCAGGCGCTGGCTGTTCTCGAGAATGATGGTGAGCAACCGGCGCGTGGTGTCGTTCACCTCGGGCTCTTCGTGCATCAGTTCCGCGGCGTGGCTGATCGCGCTCAGCGGGTTCCTGATCTCATGCGCGATGTTGGTCGTCAAGCGGCCGATCGCGGCCAGTTTCAGCTGGCGCGCCTGTGCCTGCACGCGCGACTGATCCTCGAGAAAAATCACCGCGCCGAGCCGCCGGTGCCTTCCGATCGGCACGAAGCGCGCGCTCAAGCTCCGGGTGAAAGGCAGGCCGGTGTCCGATTCCGCGCCGGGTTGTTCGCGCCATATCTCGAACCGCGCGGCAAGCACGGGCGCGTATCCCGCCAGCGCGGGGTCCTGCTGGTCGCGCGGAATCGGCCCGAGCAGCCGCTCGGCGCGGACGTTGAACTGGCGGATGACGCCCTTGTCGTCCACGACCAGCACGCCGTCCTGCATGTCGCGGATGACGAGCTGATTGACCTGCGCCATGTTGGCGAGATCGATCTCGCGCTGTGCCGCGAGCTGCTCGCTCGCCTGGGTATATTTGGCGAGCGTGTGCGCGAGCCACGCGGTGGCGAAATAGCCCCCGGCGAGCAGACCCGCTTGCACGTACTGCGCCACCGAAGCGTCGAATCGCAGCACTTCGTAGGTATGCTCGAGCAGGACGGCAATCGCGGCGAGCGCGGCGAAGAAAAGGGTCAGCCTGCCGCGACTGATCAGGCCCGCTCCGGCCAACGCGGGGAGGAGAAGCAGGCCAAGCCCGCTCGAGATGCCGCTGCTGGCGAACATCAGGACCACGATGAAGCCGATGTCGGCGGCAACCTGCGCCATCAACAGCAAGTTGAGTTGCCACCGCGCGCTCACCAGCACGAAACAACCGATGCTGAAGAGCACGTATGCGATGCCGGTCACCACGAACAGGGCCATATCGTAGGAACCGAACCAGAGCGTGTTGCCCCAGATCGCCACGATCGTGAGCAGCAGCAGCGCGATCATCAGCCGGTAAGCGTTGAAGAAGAAGAGCGCACGCCAAAATGGCGCCGGAAAACCGGCGGCAGGGACAACGGGCGCAGCCTCCCACTGCAGCGGCCGCTCTGTATCGACCGAGCTCATGGCAGGCTCATCGCGGATCTAGTGTGCTGTCCCGTAAATAACCTGTGAAAGTCCCGCGACAATCGGCGACGCGGGAACTGGAGACCTTGCACTGGGGGCCCCCCCCGCGGCCCCCCACACACCCCCCCGCGGACACTTTGTCGCAAATCCTCGCCAGGTGTCCAACCTGGCTGCGGTTTGCTTCGCGTCTGGCACCGATTTCGCGAAACTTTCAAAAAATGGCGCGAAGACTGCGACATCTTCGATACATCGATGGCTTTCGACTTACGCAAGGTTTTTACGGGACACCACACTAGACGTTCTTGTGCTCCCGCCGGTGCTCGGGAGTGCAATAAAACCTGCCCTGGGTGGTCAGGCTTTCACTGCGGGGGAGGTGCACGCCGCAATGCTCGCAGCGCACCATATCTTCACTGTCCGTGGCACGCGGAGGCGCCCCGGGACGCTGGACCCTGCGGCGATAGCTCTTCAGTATCCAGTAGACGAGGAGCAGACCGAGGACGAGCAGGAGGATGTATTTCACTACGTACCATCTTCCCAGTACGGCTGAGGATGCGGTGTAGTGTGCCGCAACCCTCGCATAGTAGCTAGCCCTTGGTGAATCAAGGAAGGGGAAATATGGAACGGAAATGGGGAACAGGAACCGGTAAAATTCGCGGCAGCCATGGCGCGATGGGCTTGCCATCAACGTTCATTGTTCCACCATTCACCATTCACCATTCACCGGGTTAGTGGTCGGGGTGAGAGGATTTGAACCTCCGACACCTGCGTCCCGAACGCAGTACCTCTACCAGGCTGAGCTACACCCCGACTTAAACCGGTAAGCAGGAAGCGGTGAGCCGTGAGCGGTGAATTCTCTCGCACCAGCAAAAAAGCGCGGCTAATGCCGCGCCTCGTACTGCTCACTGCTTACCGCTCACTGCTTACTGGTCAGTACGTTCGCGTCACCGCGAAATCGGCCAATTGTAGCAAATAATCCCGGTACGTTGAATTCGGCAGGCGCTCGAGCATGCTGCACGCCGCGCGCGATTCGGCGCGCGCCTGCGCGCGCGCGTAGTCGAGCGCGCCCGTCGCCCGGATCGCCTCGATCAGCTCGGCGAGGTCGTCGCGGCCGCCGTGCTCGATGGCTCGCCGCACCCGCTGCGCCTGCTCGGGCGTGCCGTGCTCGATGGCGTAGATGAGCGGCAGCGTCGGCTTGCCCTCGGCGAGATCGTCGCCGACGTTCTTTCCGATGACGGCCTGATCGCCCGAATAGTCGAGCACGTCGTCGATCAGCTGGAATGCGGTGCCGAGATGGGAGCCGTACTCGGCCACGGCGTCCTCCTGCGCGTCGCGGTGGCGCCGCCGAGTATCGCGCCCAGCCGCGTCGCGGCCTCGAACAGCTTCGCCGTCTTGCAGCGGATGACCTCGAGATAGCCCGCCTCGCTCACGTCGGGGTTGTGGCAGTTCATGAGCTGCATCACTTCGCCTTCGGCGATGACGTTGGTCGCATCGGCCAGCACCTGCAGCACGCGCATGTTGTCCACGGCCACCATCATCTGAAATGCGCGCGAGTACACGAAGTCGCCCACCAGCACGGCCGCGGCGTTGCCGAACAGCGCATTGGCCGTGGCCTGCCCGCGCCGCAGCTTCGACTCGTCCACGACGTCGTCGTGCAGCAGCGTCGCGGTGTGAATGAACTCGACCACCGCGGCGAGCTCGTGGTGATGCGTGCCGCGATAGCCAAAGGCACCCGCCGACAGGATGACCAGGGCCGGGCGCAGGCGCTTGCCGCCGCCGCCGACGATGTAATCGGCGACCTGGCGGATGAGCACGACTTCCGAAGCGAGGCGCGCCGCGGATGACTTCATCCACCGCCTGCAGGTCCGTCGGCGATGAACTCGCGTATCGCTTCGAGCGTCACGCCGCACCTGCCAGAAAAGGGGGTTGATGATAGCAGCAAACCGAGTGAGCCGGCTGCGCCCCGGAACCGAGCCCGTACAGGCTCGACGGCTCTGCCGGCGCATGCGGTAACTCCTTGATGCGGAAACACCCAGACTGCGCGGATTTTCACTTTGACTAAGTAGAGTATCATTTTGTAGAATGCGCGGTTCCAGCTTTGCGTGCAGGCGGAAACGCTGCCGGCACTCTTCGACCAGAACGGGTAGTTCCATGTATGCAGTAGTCAAAACCGGCGGCAAGCAGTACCGCGTGAGCGCCGGCGAAAAACTGAAGATAGAACAGATACCTGCCGATGTGGGCGCAGAGATCGTGCTCGACCAGGTGCTGCTCGTTGCGGACGGCGATGCAGTGAAGATGGGAACGCCGCTTGCTCGACGGCGCACAGATCACGGCGAGGGTCGCTGCGCGCACGGGCGCGGCGAGAAGGTGCGCATCTTCAAGATGCGTCGCCGCAAGCACTATCGCAAGACCCAGGGCCACCGGCAGAACTACACCGAGATCGAAATCCTCGGCATCGCATAACCTTTAGCAGCCGTATCAAAAATGAATGATACGGCCCCTGGTGCAGGGCAGCATGCGGGAGATCCCTCATTCTGATAGGAACTCAGGAGATCCATGGCACACAAGAAAGCAGGCGGAAGCTCGCGCAACGGTCGCGATTCCCAGTCGAAGCGTCTCGGCGTGAAAGGCTTCGGCGGCGAGCTCGTCCCCGCCGGATCCATCATCGTGCGCCAGCGCGGCACCCGGGTGCATCCCGGCGACAACGTCGGCATCGGGCCGCGACCACACGCTGTTCGCGAAGGTGACGGGCCGCGTCGCGTTTACGCACAAGGGGCCGGCAAACCGCAAGACGGTGAGCGTCGTTCCCGCCTGAACGGACCCGCGCCCACCGACGAAGCCCTGTCACCGGACAGGGCTTTTTTGTTGCTGCCAGCTCGCCTCTTCACTCTCGCCTTTCGCCATTGGTCAGCATGAAATTCATCGACGAAGCCGTGATCGAAGTCCACGCCGGCAACGGGCGGGGACGGCTGCGCGAGCTTCCGGCGCGAGAAGTTCGTGCCGCGCGGCGGGCCGGACGGCGGCGACGGCGGCCGCGGCGGCAGCATCTACGCGGTCGCCGACCGCAACATCAACACCCTCATCGACTATCGCTACGCGCGCATCCACCGCGCGCGGGACGGCGAAAACGGGCCGCGGCTCGGACTGCTATGGCAAATCGGCCCAGGACATCGTGCTGCGCGTGCCGGTCGGCACCGTGGTAAGCGACTTGGAAACCGGCGAGGTCGATCGCCGACCTCGCGCACGACGGCGAGCGCGCGCTGCTCGCCGCGGGCGGCCGAGGCGGGCCTGGGCAATCTGCACTTCAAGTCGAGCGTGAACCGCGCGCCGCGGCAGTTCACGCGCGGCGCGCCCGGCGAGACGCGCCGGCTCAAGCTCGAGCTGAAGGTGCTCGCCGACGTCGGCCTGCTCGGGCATGCCGAACGCCGGCAAGTCCACGTTCATCCGGGCGGTCTCCGCCGCGCGCCCCAAGGTGGCGGACTATCCGTTCACGACGCTGCATCCCGCACCTCGGCGTGGTGCGCGCCGACGTGAGCCGCAGCTTCGTCATCGCCGACATTCCCGGCTTGATCGAGGGCGCGGCCGAGGGCGCGGGGCTCGGCCACCAGTTCCTGCGCCACCTCGCGCGCACGCGGCTGCTGCTGCACCTCGTCGACCTGGCGCCGTTCGACCCGGACAGCGGACCCGGCGCGCGAAGCCAAGGCGATCGTGAAGGAGTTGAGGAAGTTCGACGACGGGCTCTACCGCAAGCCGCGCTGGCTGGTGCTCAACAAGGCCGATCTGCTGCCGCGCCGCAAGAGCGCAGCCGCGCGGTCAAGGCGGTTTCTGACGCGCTTCGGCTGGAAAGGCAGAAGCTTCATCGATTTCCGCGCTCACCGGCGATGGCTGCAGGGAGCTCGTCTTCGCGATCGCAGATTATCTGCACAGCATTCGGCGAGCAAGGATCGGGAGCCGGAACGTCGAGGATTCCAGAAAAACCGGAACGCAGACGTCGCACGGCCGACGGTCGAAGCCTGAACCCGATGCGAGCTGGCGATGACCTCCGATCCTGGAAAACGCGAAACGCCTGGTCGTGAAGATCGGCTCCAGCCTGCTCACCAGCGGCGGCGAGGGGCTCGATCGAGCCGGCGCTCTCGCGCTGGGCGGAGCAGATCGCCGAGCTGCGCGGCATGGGCGGGAGGTCGTGCTCGTGTCGAGCGGCGCGATCGCCGCGGGCATGCAGCGCCTCGGCTGGAAAAAGCGGCCGCACGCGCTGCACGAGCTGCAGGCCGCCGCCGCGATCGGCCAGATGGGACTCATCCAGGTCTACGAGTCGTGCTTTCGCGAGCACGAGCTGATGACCTCGCAGATCCTGCTCACGCACGAGGATCTCGCCGACCGCAAGCGCTATCTCAACGCGCGCTCGACCCTGCGCACGCTGCTCGGGCTGGGGGTGATCCCCATCATCAACGAGAACGACACCGTCGCGATCGACGAGATCCGCTTCGGCGACAACGACACGCTGGCGGCGCTGGTCACCAATCTGATCGAAGCCGACGTGCTCATCATCCTCACCGACCAGGCCGGCCTCTATCGACCGGGATCCGCGCAAGCGACCCGACGCGCGGAGCTCGTCGCCGAGGCCGCGGCGGACGATCCCGCGCTCGAAGCGATGGCGGGCGGCGTCGGCAACCCTTACGCCCGCGGCGGGATGCTGACCAAGGTGCTCGCCGCCAGGCGCGCGGCGCGCAGCGGCGCCCACACCGTCATCGCATCCGGGCACGGGAGGAGCGCGTGCTCACGCGGCTCGCGAGCGGCGAGCCGATCGGCACGCGGCTCGTCGCCGAGCGCCCGACGCTCGCCGCGCGCAAGCAATGGCTCGCCGACCACCTGCAGGTGCGCGGCAGCTCGTTGCTCGACGCCGGCGCCGTCAAGGCGCTCAAGGTGCAAGGCAAGAGCCTGCTGCCGATCGGCGTGCACGAGGCGAGGGGCGAATTCGAGCGCGGCGAAGTCGTGAGCTGCCTCGACGAATCGCGGCGCGAGATCGCGCGCGGGCTCGTCAACTACAGCGCCGCGGAGACCCGCCGCATCCTGCGCACGCCCTCGAGCGAGATCGAAGCGCAGACTGGGCTACGTGGACGAGCCCGAGCTGATCCACAGGGACAACCTGGTCCTGCTATGATAACTCCACCACGTCACACACCGGGAGAACAATCGATGCGCCTCACCGCGATTGCGATAGTCTGCAGCCGTCCTGCTGCCTTTCCACGTCCACGCCGCCGCGCCGAACATGAAGGAAGGCCTCTGGGAGATAACCGTGAAAACGGAGATGCCAGGCATGCCGGGCGGCAATGCCGCCGCAAACGGTTCAGCAATGCATGACGCAGAAGGAACTCGCGGACCCGAGCAAGACGACGCCCGGAGCGCAGGGAGCCGACAAGAGCTGCAAGATGACCGACTACAAGCTGCAAGGCAACACGGCGACGCTGGAAGACGGCGTGCGAGGGTGAGCATGACCGGCAGCGGCACCATTACCTATCGCCGGCAGCTCCTACACCGGCACGCAGACCGTATCGATGAAGCATGAAGGCAAGACCCACAACATGACCATGAATTTCACGGGCCGCCATCTCGGCGACTGCAAAAAGTAGATACGCACGCTCTAGCGTCACGCCGCGCGCTTCAACGCAGCCGACGTTCTAGCGCCTGGAGCGCAGTATCTGCTTTGCGCGTCACCATTCCTCACTGTGGCGTTCCGGGCAGAAGAAATCGGAGTACAGCACGCCGTGATGGCGGTTCAGCTCCTGGTACTCGATGCGGCGCCATTGCGGGGTCGCGCGCGCGCATCCATTTGCCGTCGCTGCGCCCCACCGCATAGTAGCTTCTGCTCTCGGGTTCGCAGCGGATGCCTTCGAACGAGACGTTGGTCGCCCCGCCGGCGGTCTTGATGACCATCGTGTAGCGCACGATGCCGTCCTCGCCCACGGATAGCGAAGCCGCATCGATGTAGAAGCGATGTCGGCGTCGCGCCGCCTGCGTCGAACGCGGATAAGGTTTTCCGGCTTGGGCGAGAGGGGAAGCTGCGCCTCGATTTCCGCCCAGGGCTTTTTATCCTCGTCGAATTCCGATTCGAACAGTCGCCACTGGCGCCGGGGCTGCGGCCGGCGCCCGCCAGCAGCATGGCAAACGCGGTGATGCTGCAGGCGAGCTCCGGCCGCATCGGACGCAAGTCGCGACTGTCAGCTCGGAGCGTCACTGCGCGCGTAGATGTAATCACGCGTGAGGGGCAGCGCGAGCGCGCCGTTCGCCAGCGGCTTGCCCGCGAGCACCTGGTAGACCGACATCCAGCCGCGCTCGAACGCGTGCGCCGAGCCGGCCATGTAGATGCGCCAGATGCGATAGGTCTTCTCGCCCACCGCGGCGAGCGCCGCTCGATCGGTTGGCTTCGAGCCGCTCCACCCAGGCCCACAGCGTTTTCGCGTAATGCGGCCGCAGGCTTTCGACGTCCGCAGCATTCCAGGCCCTGCTGCGCACATCTCCTCGATCACCTGCGAGAGGTGCGCGAGCTCGCCGCCGGGAAACACATAGTCGTCTATGAAATCGCCGATGCCGCTGCCCAGCTCGCCGCTGTTCGGGCGCGTTCGAGCGTGATGCCATGATTCAGCACCAGCCCGCCGGGCTTGAGCAGCCGAGCGATCTTGCCGAAGTACACCGGGAAGTTTCTTGCGGCCGACGTGCTCGAACATGCCGACGCTCGCGATCTTGTCGAAGCGGCTCATCCTCCGGAACATCGCGGTAGTCGAGCAGCCGCACTTCGCACCGGTCCGCGAGCCCGAGCTCCCTGATTTGCGCCTGCGCGTAGTCGTGCTGGTTGTGCGACAGCGTTACCCCCAGCGACTGCGCCTGTAGCGGCTCGCCGCCCACATGACGAGCGCCCCCCAGCCGCAGCCGATGTCGAGAAATCGCTCGCCCGGCGCGAGCTGGAGCTTGCGGCAGATGTGGTCGAGCTTCTGTTCCTGCGCGAGGTCGAGCGTGTCGTCGGCGCCGCCGGAAATAGGCGCAGGAATACACGCGCAGCCGGTCGAGCCACAGCCGGCAAGAACTCGTCGCTCACGTCGTAGTGACGGCTGATCGCCTTGCGGTCGAAGAGCCGCGTGTGCCGCACCCACGGGTGGAATCGCAGACCGGCCGCGCTGCGCACACGCTCGGTCTGGGCGCCGCACAGCGCTTCAGTGGCGCGCAGCGACGTCGCGCGGCGCTGCCCTCGACGTCGAGCTGCTGCTCCACGTAGCTCCTGCGCGAGCTTGCCCATGCTGGGATTGGCAAGGGCGGCCAGCGCGGCCGGAGTGTTCTTACCGTCGAAGTGCAACGCGGGATTCCGGGAGTGCGCCGACCGTCTTGCCGTTCCACAGCTGCACCGACAACGGCAGGCCGGACTCCTCGAGCGGCGCTCGAACCTGGCGAGCAGTCGGGATAGTCAGCATCGGAGTTCCTGTGAGCCGGACTGCGGACCTGCGAAGAATAGCACAGCCCGCGCCGCATGCTGCACGCGTGACAGGTCAGGGCGTTCTGAGGTACGCGACGCATCGGTCGCGAGCGGAAGTGCCGCATTTCGGGACTCACCGCCGCGACGGTCAGGGGGCTGTCAGGCGCGAGGTCGTTCCAGCGAGCGCGCGTCGCGGAATCCAGGCTCTGGACGGTTGCGCTGCCCGGGATGATCGATGCCGATCGCGAGCGCCGCGCCCGCCTTCAGCGCGCGCACATGGCCGGCTGCAGCTCGAAGCGCAGGAAATGGACCGACGGCGGTCTTGGCTCGGTCTCGCGCTCGAGGTCTTCGTCGGCGACCGCGTAACCCGCGCGAATGTCCGGCGACCTGCACCCAGACCCGGTCCTCGATCCCGATCAGCCTGGCGAGCATCTGCTGGCGCTCCTCGCCTCGTCGGGATACTCGATCATCATGGTCGCCTTCCAGTTGCCGCCGTCCGGGATCAGCGGATTGTAGGCGTCGAGCTCCTCGCTATCTCGCTTCCTCTTCGAAGATGCGCTCGACGCGCAGCATCTCCTGGATCTGGTAGCGGATGGTGAGCTCGTCCTCGAAGATCAGCGTCACGTGCTCCCCCAGCGCGACCGTGCGATGCTTCTTGTGCGCCATCACGCGCGCGCGAAATTCCGGCCGCGCCTTCGGGCGTAGGCCTCGAGCGTCATCAGGCTGTCGCGGGTGATGTGTGCCATCGAAGTTCCGTAAATCGCAAATGGTAAATGGTGGATCGTAAGCGTTCGAGTGAGTGCGCCGCGCCTCGCGATTTACCATTCACGATTTACCATTCACGCTTCTACAGGCCATAGGCAATACGCAGCAGCGTGATCGGATGCTGCCGCTCGGCCTTCGTTTCGCCTATTCCCTGCATGATGTGGCGCGCGGCGATCGGGCAGTCCGAAGCTGACGTACCCGGGCTCGCCCTCGCCCATCTGGCGGAATACCGGCCGGCCGATCTTCATCGAGTTCTCGAAGTACTCCGACTTCACGCCCCAGGTGCCGTCGTGCCCGAGCAGCGCTCGACCGTGTGGACCTTCGTGCCGGGGACCATCTCGAGCAGCTCGCGCGTCTTCTGCCCGATGTTCTGCACCCGCAGATGGCACGGCACGTGATAGGAAACCGCTGCCGAGGGCCGTCTTGAAATCCGTCTTCAGCAACCCGTCACGGTGGCGCAGGACCAGGTACTCGAAAGGATCGAACATGGCCTCCGCGACAGCCTTCACGTCGGGGTCGTCGGGGAACATGAGCGGCAGTTCCTTCTTGAACATCAGCGTGCAGGAAGGCACGGGCGTCATGAGCGCATGGCCGTCCCGGGCCAGCGCCGCGAGCGACCGGGCATGTTGAGCGCCTTCAGCCGCGCCACCGCTTCGAGATCGCCCAACTCGAGCTTGGGCATGCCGCAGCACGCTTCCTTCTCGGACGAGGATCGCCGGGAATCTCGTTGTGCGCAAGCACTTTCAGCAGATCGTGGCCGATGTCGGGCTCGTTGTAGTTGACGTAACAGGTCGCGAACACGGCGACCTTGCCGGGCGTATTCTTGCCATCGCGCTGCGGCGAAGGCCGTCGCGGGCCGCGCGCGTGCTGCGGAAACGTCGCGCTCGCGTACTCGGGAAGCTCGCGGTCCCGGTGCACGCCGAGCAGCCTGTCGCATCGCGCTGCGCGCGAGGCCGTTCCGGTTGGCTGCGTTCACGAACTGCACGACCACGGGTATCGTCGCAAGCTTGCCCAAGCGCGTCGGTGCTCGACAGCATGCGGTCGCGAAACTTCGACGCCGTCCTTCCTGAATCCGCCGCCTTCGCGCGCAGCATCAGGTGCGGAAAATCGACGTTCCACGGATGCGGCGGCACGTACGGGCATTTGGTCATGTAGCACATGTCGCACAGGTAACACTGGTCGACGACCTTCCCGATAGCGTTCCTTCGGCACGCCGTCGACTGCCGCGTCGGCCTCTCGTCGATGAGGTCGAAGAGCGTCGGAAACGCCGTGCACAGGTTCACGCAGCGCCGGCAGCCGTGGCAGATGTCGAAGACGCGCCCGAGCTCCTGCACGATGCTGGCGTGTCGTAGAACTCCGGCGATTTCCAATCGAGCGGATGCCGGGTGGGAGCCTCGAGGCTGCCTTCACGCGTGGTCATGCGTGAAGCGTCGAGGCGTCAAGCGAGTGAGCGACGATGCAAAAGCTTGGGGCAAGGATCTCCTCCTCACCCCTCTCCCCCTCACGCCTCACGGGTCTTCAGTCGGCCAATGCGTCCAGCGCCTTCTGGAAGCGGTTGGCGTGCGAGCGCTCCGCCTTCGCCAGCGTTTCGAACCAGTCGGCGATCTCGCCGAAACCTTCCGTGCGCGCCAATTTCGCCATGCCGGGATACATGTCGGTGTACTCGTGCGTTTCGCCAGCGATGGCGGCTTTGAGATTCTCGCGTGTCTTGCCGAACGGCAGGTCGGTCGCCGGGTCGCCGCAGGTCTCGAGGTATTCGAGATGCCCGTGAGCATGGCCTGTTTCGCCTTCAGCCGTCGAACGGAACACGGCGGCCACGTCGTTCTGTCCTTCAACATCGGCCTTCGCGGCGAAATACAGGTAGCGCCGGTTCGCCATGCGATTCGCCGGCAAAAGCTGCCTTCAGATTGTCGTGGGTCTTGGATCCTTTGAGTTGCATCGATTTTCTCCTTCGGATCAGAGAATTAGACAGGTTGCGCAATCCGTGCGCTACGCCGTGTGCTGCACACGAAAACGCCCGGGCCAGCTGAGTGGATTAGACTTAGTCTAATACCTGAACCCACTATAAGCACGCCTGCAAGGCTGTCAAGGATTCCGTCGGCCTCGATCCCGACAATCCTTAATTGAAATCGTGTGGCTGTTGCGGCGTCATGCAACAGCCTCAGGAATTTGTCGGCCAGCGAAGCGGTGCGACAAATTCCTTAGCGGGCCAACATCAACTCGATTTCGGAAAAGGTGCGCGCCACTTCGCTGGTCTGAAGCGTGACCCCGAGCTGCCGCGCGACTCTGTGTGGCGGAAAAAAGCCCGCGCAGGCTCTGCCGGCCCTGCGCATCGCGCTCGACCACCACCGCGTGCTGCCGACCCGCTTTCTGCAGGGTCGCAACAATGTGCCCGACCTTGGCGCCGCGCACTTGCTCGAGATCCAGGACCTCCAGCCGCTCCTGCGGGGTCATGATGTCGCGCACTTGAATCTCCCCACGTCGGAGCCCCGCTGGACCGCGACCTGCACCGGTTTTTCCCCGAGTATGTCCGTCGCGGTAATGAGCCCTAAGACACTTCGGTTCTGGTCCACCACCAGGAGCAGCCGCACTCCGCGCTGGATCATCCTGCGATGCGCTTCGTCGAGGGTGTCACCCGGAAGGATGATCACCGCCGTCACCGAATTGAAGTCGGTCATGACCTGCGCCGCGGGATCTTCGAGTGTGACCTTCTCCGGCAGGACCTGCGTCGGCCTGCGCGTAAGCGACGCTCGGTTGCAGCATGACGGACTCGAGCGGCGCGTAATCCCTGAGCACGGTCGCCTCCTAGTGTGCTGTTCCCTAAAAACCTTGCATAAGTAGAGGGCGGTCGGATAGGCGCCATATTGCTTTCTCGCAGGGACCGATCAAAAGTCCTGCGAAATTCGCGCCAGACGCGAAGCAAACCGCAGCCAGGTTGGACACCTGGCGAGGATTTGCGACAAAGTATGGGGCCGATTGTCGCTGGACTTTCACAGGTTATTTACGGAACGGCACACTAACAGCCTGTCGGGCTTACGCTTTGGGAAGGCTGCTATTAGGAGTGTGTGTTGGACCAAAGTCGACACAAGTCGACACACTCCTGGGTTCAGCCGCCTTCGACCGCGTCAGCTGACTCGAGGCGGCGTGACCTGCCGGAGCGCCGGCTGAGATACGCCGCGAGCTCTTCCAGCGCCTTCTGGTAAACGTTTCGCTTGAATTCGATCACCGATTCCATCGGCGCCCAGTATTCGCTCCAGCGCCACGCGTCGAACTCCGGTTTGCACGAAGCGCGCAGGCTCACGTCGCAGTCGCGCCCCACCAGTCGCAACAAAAACCAGATCTGCTTCTGGCCGCGGTAGTTACCGCGCCACTCGCGGCGCAGCCATTGTTCGGGCACATCGTAGCGGAGCCAGTCGCGAGTACGCCCCAGGATGCGCACGTGTTGCCGCTCCAGACCCACTTCCTCCTTCAGCTCGCGGTACATGGCCGTTTCCGGGCGCTCCCCCGGCTTGATGCCTCCTTGCGGGAAATTGCCACGAATGCTCCTTGACCCGCTTGCCCCAAAAAACCTCGTTTTTCCAATTACATAGGACGATGCCGACGTTGGGGCGATATCCATCTCGATCGATCATAGGAACCCCCCGGACTGCTCACTCGATTCCCGATTTTTTCACACTTCGGCAACCGAGTCACTTGGAAGTGGCGGGGCGCGGGCCCCCCCGCCCCCGTCGCACGTTTCATCGTTCTTCGCGAGGTGGCAGATTCGTCGCGGGCCCCTTCCTGAAATCCGAGGGAATCTCCCGCTCGCCTCACCTCATTTCTCGCGAGGAAACTCCATCGTGCGACCGGGGGGGTGGGGGCGCGGGAAGGACCTTGGCGTATCTGCAGGAAAGGGCCCGCTTCAAATGTGCTGTCTCGCGAACAACGTTCATCGTGCGACGGGGGGCGCGGGGGGAACGGGAAGGCCCCGATGCCGTGCCGGAAGGGGCTCGTTCCCCCCGCTTCTCACACGTACAGACGCTCGCTGTCGTTGCGGTTCATTTTCTTGAGTCCCCCGACGAATCGGCTGAATTCCAGCCCATAACGCGCTTCGAGGTCGCGACCCTTCCTCGCCAGCGCGTCCCACTGCGGACTGCCGGGGGGATCGCGAAACGCGAACACGATCACATTTCCCGGCTTGTCGGCCGGCAGACAGAGCGTGCCGGCGGGAAACGCCGACTCGATGCGCTGAAGGTATTCGTTGAAACGCCGGTCGCTCCCCCAAAGATTGACCACGAGGACGCCGCGAGCATTGAGCCGCTGCCTGCAGGCTTCGTAGAACGAGCGCGAGGACAGTTCGGCGACCTGGGAATCGCCGTCGTAGCCGTCGACCAGTATCGCATCAGCACCTTCGCCTGGCTGCGCCATGCATTCGGCGCCGTCGCCGATTCTCACCGTCAGGCGCGCGTCATTCGCGGGAACGTGGAAGCACTGGCGCGCGATCGCCACCACTTGCGGATTCAGTTCCACGACCTCGACTCTCACCCATGGCATCCGGTGATAGACGAATTTTGGCGAGCGAGCCGCCGCCGAGCCCGACCATCAGGTACGCGTTCGGGCCACTCGTTGAACAGCAGGAACCCCATCATGCTGCGGGTGTAGGCGAGCTCGAGATCGTTCGGGCGCGCCAGGCGCATCGCGCTCTGGATGGTGTCGCTGCCGATGTGCAGCGACCGCACGCCAAAACGCTCGGTGATGTACACCGTTTCATCGCCGGTGGCCTTGCGCCACAACCAGCTCGCGAGATTCATCGCCGCCCGCCTTCGTATCGAGCTTTACGTAACTTCATTACGTCGCTGCACCCCTCACCCCACCCCTCTCCCCAGAGGCGAGGGAAGCGAGGTGAGAACGAATCGGCGAGTCCGGATTGTCATCCGGATTCGAAATGATCAATCGAAGCCCGGTAGAATAATCACTTTTTGCCATCACTGACAAATTATGCGCGTCTCGCAGTTCTTCGTATCGACCTCGCGGGAAGACCCGGCCGAAGCGGAAGTCGTAAGCCATCGCCTGATGCTGCGCGCGGGGCTCATCAAGCGGTTGACCAGCGGGGTCTACACCTGGATGCCGCTCGGGCTGCGCGTGCTGCGCAAGGTCGAGGCGGTCGTGCGCGAGGAGATGAACGCAGCCGGCGCGATCGAGCTGCTCATGCCCGCTGTGCAGCCGGCGGAACTGTGGCAGGAATCGCGCCGCTGGGGGGAATACGGGCCGGAGTTGCTGCGCTTCAAGGATCGCCATCAGCGCGACTTCTGCCTGGGCCCGACGCACGAGGAGGTAGTGAGCGATGTCGTGCGGCGGGAAGTGAAGAGCTATCGCCAGCTGCCGCTCAATCTCTACCAGATCCAGATCAAAGTTCCGCGACGAAATCCGGCCCCGCTTCGGAGTGATGCGCGGGCGCGAGTTCATCATGAAGGACGCCTATTCGTTTCACGCGGACAAGGGGAGCCTCGATGCGACCTACCGCGGAGATGTACGACTGCTATGCGCGGATCTTCACGCGGCTGGGGCTGAGGTTCCGCGCGGTGGCCGCCGACACCGGCGCGATCGGCGGCACCGGCTCGCACGAGTTTCACGTGCTCGCTGATTCCGGTGAGGACGCGATCGCATATTGTCCGGAGTCCGACTACGCTGCGAACGTCGAGCTCGCGGAGGCGCTGGCGCCAAGCAGCATCGCGGCCCGCCCAGGCGAGCAGATGGCAAAAGTAGCAACGCCGGGCGTCCGAAGACCATAGACGATCTGTGCAGCGTTTCTTGGTGTCCCGATCGAGACAACCGTGAAAGCCGTTAGTCGTACGAAGGCGCCGAAGGTCTCGTGGCTTTTGCTCTTGCGGGGCGACCACATACTTAACGAGGTCAAGGCGGGCAAGCTGCCGCAAGTGAAGAAGCTCCTTGCGGCCAGCGACGGAGGAAGAACTGCGGCGGGTCTTCGGCGCAGGATTTGGATCCTGGTCCGCTGCTGCCCGATGGCCGTCACAAGCCGACGATCGTCGCCGATCGCGCGGCTGCCGTGATCGGCGACTTCGTTTGTCGGCGCGAACGAGGACGGGCCTTCATTTCGTCGGCGTCAATTTCGGGCGCGATCTCCCCGAACCGTCGGAGATCGCCGATATCCGCAACGTCGTGGCGGGAGATCCCAGCCCGGACGGCAAGGGCGCGCTCGAGATCTGCCGCGGCATCGAGGTCGGACATATCTTCCAGCTCCGCACCAAGTATTCGGATCCGATGAAGCTCACCTTCCTCAATGAAGCGGGCAAGCCCCAGGTCATGGAAATGGGGTGCTACGGCATCGGCGTGACACGGATCGTCGCCGCCGCAATCGAACAGAACTTCGATGAACGGGGAATCATTTTTCCGCGTGCGATGGCGCCGTTCGAGCTCGCGCTGGTGCCGCTTGGCGCAGCGCGCAGTTCCCAGGTACGCGAAACCGCCGAGCGGCTCTATGGGGAGCTGCGCGCCGCCGGCATCGACGTGCTGCTCGATGACCGAGACGAGCGTCCGGGCGTCATGCTCTCCGATATCGAACTCATCGGCATTCCGCACCGGCTGGTGGTCGGTGACCGTGGGCTCAAAGCCGGATCCGTCGAATACCAGGCGCGGCGCGACGCGCAGGCCACACCCATTCCCTTGCACGATGCCGTTAATTTAGTAAAATCAAAGGCGTGCGAGGGATAGTTCACCACCTCTGCAAGTTGCTCTGGCTGCTCGCTGCAGCGGCGCCGGCCCATCTGTCAGCCGGTAACCAAGTCTATGAACCGCTCGCCACCAGCGTGCAGGGGGCGCTGCACAAGGCCATCTCCGATCACGCCGTACCGTACCTTGCGTTTGGCACCGAGGCGGAGGCACGCGACTGGTTATCCACGATGTCCAGCAAACTCGCCGGGCGGATGCGCGAGCGCACTGCGCGCGAGGAATTCCTGATCACCGTTCATTACGAGGCCAAACGCGCCGGGCTCGACCCTCAGCTCGTGCTGGGACTGATCCAGGTCGAGAGCAACTTCCGCAAGCACGCGGTCTCTAGCGCGGGCGCGCGCGGCTACATGCAGGTCATGCCGTTCTGGGTAAAGTTGATCGGCAACAACGAGCACAATCTTTTCAACCTGCGCACCAACCTGCGCTACGGCTGCGTGATTCTGCGCCACTACCTCGACATCGAGAAAGGCGACCTCTATCGGGCGCTCGGCCGCTACAACGGCAGCCTGGGACGTCCCGAGTACCCCGCCCTGGTCGAGCGCGCCTGGCAGCGCGACTGGCACTATTCCGCGGTCACCCGCGTGAGTGGGCGCTGACAAGACTCGGGAACAGATGGTGCCGATCTACGAAACAGCTCTTCCACCGACAGGTGCATGATCTCTTCGATTCGAGCTTCGAGATGACGGGCGAGCGCGTCGAGCTCGGGGCCTGCCTGCCGCGCCGGCTGCTTCGTGCCAGCGCGAAACACGAACAGATGGTAGACCTCGGCGACGCTCAAATCCGAGGCGTCGCGCACGAGCATCCACCCCCGCCCCGCTTTCGCAACCCAGCGCATGGCTTTCATTTCATCGAGCAGTGCTTCGGTCCGGTCGGTCTGCAGCTTCACTGCCGCGTGTAGTTGCGCGAGGGTGAGGCTGTTCCCCTTGGCGCGGGCCTGCCACAGCAGCTTCAGCACGTACAGGGCGTCGATAAACACCGCGCCGGGCGCAGGCTCTCCCTGCGAGGCGCGCTCCCGCCATTCGGGAGCGACGGCCGCGACGACAGCGCCGGTGAGCACCACCACCCACGAGAGGTACACCCACAGCAGGAAGATCGGCAGGCTGGCGAATGCCCCGTAGACCAGCTTGTAGGTGGCGAATTGCGTGATGTAGAGCGCGAAGCCATGCTTCATCCATTCGAATCCGATGGCGGCGAGAAAGCCGCCCAGCGCAGCATCGCGCAGCACGACGCGCCGATTGGGCAGCGTGAGATAGAGCAGGGTGCAGGCGACCCCGGTCAGCAGCACCGGCACGATGTTGAGCACTGCCATTGCCGCGAGCGGAACCTCCTCCACCAGCCCGAGCGAAAGGCCCACCAGCCACGACGTAAGTGAGAGGCTCGCGCCCACCAGGATCGGGCCCACTGTGAGCAGCGCCCAGTAGATGAACACGCGCTGGACCACGGAACGCGGCCGCGCAACGCGCCAGATCCCGTTCAAGGCGCGCTCTATGGTCATCAGCACGATGATCGAGGTGACGAACAGGAAGACAATGCCGACGGCGGTGAGCTTGCCTGCGTTCTGCGTGAACTGCTCGGTGTAGGTCGCGATGGTTGCGACGGACTCGGGAAGCATGTTCTGCAGGAAGAACTTCTCCGTCTTTCCCGCCATGTCACTGAAGACGGGAAACAGCGACATCAGCGTCAACATCACGGTGATGATGGGCACGAGGGCGAGCAACGTGGTGAAGGTGAGGCTGGAGGCGATCTGCAGGCAGCGGTCCTCCTGGAAGCGCCGCCACACCATGCTCAGGAAATCCGCCAGCGGCGTTTTTTTCGCCATCGCTTCCATGCTGTCCCCGTACTGTCCTCAAGGGCGCGGAGGCCTTATATTAATACTCCCGCCCTTTTCTGGCCGCCCGATCGATGAAGGAGATCCTCGTCCTCTACTACAGCCACACCGGCGCGGTGCGGGACATGGCGCAGCTCGTCGCACGCGGGGTGGAGCAGGTGCAGGGCGCGACCGCGCGGTTGCGCACGGTGCCCAAGGTTTCAGCGGTATCCGAAGCGACGGAGCCCGCGCTACCCGTTGCCGGCGCGCCGTACGTCGAAGTGAAGGACCTGGAAGAGTGCGCCGGGCTCGCCCTCGGCTCACCAACGCGCTTCGGCAACATGGCCGCGCCAATGAAGCATTTCTGGGATTCCACCGGTGAGCTGTGGCTCAAGGCGCGGCTCGCCGGTAAGCCCGCCGCCGTGTTCACGTCCACTGCCAGTCTGCATGGCGGCCAGGAAAGCACGCTCATCTCCATGATGTTCCCTCTGCTGCATCACGGCATGGTCATCGTCGGCCTGCCCTATTCCGAGCCCGAGCTGTTCACGACTTCCGGTGGCGGCACGCCCTACGGCGCAAGCCACCACGCCGGGGCTGCCGGCGAGCACCCCATCAGCGAACCGGAACGCAAGCTCTGCATCGCGCTCGGGCGGCGGCTCGCCGAGATCGCATTAAAGCTCGCCCGCTCCGGTTAGAAAGTCTTCGACGATAGGCGCGAGGCCGCAAAGCGTAATCGAGCTATGGTTTATTAGAACTGATTTCATAAATCGCTGATGCTCATTCGACACCGCGCAGGGCTGAGGAGAAACACATTCTTCGCATTGACCTCTACTCAGGACATTGCGCCTTTGCGGCCGTGCGTTCAGGTTTTGGCATTGATCGGCTACCGGCGGAAAATCCACAGAATCAAGCTAATCACGACGGAGACGATGATGCTCGTCGTGAGCGGAAAGTAGAAGGTATAGCCCTTGCGTTCGAACTTGAAGTCACCGGGGAGGCTGCCCAGCCCGAGCTTCACGAGCACCGGCCACAGCACGCCGAGGGCGACGAGGACGATCCCGATGGTGATCAGCCACTTCGCCACGGCGAGCGACCTTTAACAGCCGTTGCGAAATTGCCGCCACAGCCCCGCCTGAAGAAAATGAGGGCAGCATGAGGGGATATCTTCACCGTCTGTCATGGCTTTATAGTGACGCATTCCACATTCCAGCGCCGCGTACAGGCTATGACTGATTCAGCGTGCTCGAATTCCTCTACAAAGCGTCCCAACGTGTTATTCTCAAATTTCGCGCGCAAAATCAGTGGAGGACATTATGGCACTCGTCGCGATGACCCGTGAAATGGGCTCGCTCGGTAAGGATGTCGCTGCCGCGGTTGCCGACCGCCTGGGCAAGCAGGTGATCCACCACGAGATCATCGACAATCTCGCGAGCAAGATGCGCCTGAGGAAGAGCCATGTCATCCGCTTTCTCGAAGGCAAAGCCGGGATCTGGGAGCGTCTCACCACCGACAAAACCAGCCTGTCGATCTACACCGCCGATGAAACCTTCGCGCTGGCTGAGAGCGGCAACGTTGCGGTGATCCGCGGCTGGGGGGCGACGCATCTCCTGCGGCCCGTGACGCACGTCATCTCGGTGCGCGTGTGCGCCCCGTTCGAGGTGCGAGTGGAGCGGATGATGGAGCGGCTCAATACCGACGATCGCGACTTCGTGATGAATGAGATCAAGCTCTCAGAGGAGGCGCACGGGGCGATCACGCGCCGCCATTTCGGGATCAGCTGGCAGCACTCCGACCGGTACGACCTGGTGCTCAACACTGAGCGCCTGACGGTTGAGGAATGCGCGGACGAGGTCGTGAGCCTGTGCGATGACCCGAATTTCCAGGAAACCGCGGAATCGCGGCGCGTGTTCAGCGAGCTGGCGCTTGCCGCTCACGTGCGCTCGGCGCTGCGCCAGGATACGCGTACGAGCAAGTTTCAGATCTCCATCTCGGCTCAGGACGGCGTCGTGACTCTTGCGGGCATGATCGATCCGGGGCAGGAGGCGACGTACGCTGCGGACGTGGCCCGGCAGGTTCCCGGCGTGAGGGACGTCGCGCTCCAGTTGCGCGTCGCGTCGCTCGGCGCGCGCCACATCGTCGAGTAAACGAGGAGCGCACGACAAGCGCATATCTCGCCCCTCGTGAGGCACCCGGATGTCGTGCGCGCTAAAGCTGGGGGTTGAGGCGCTCCAGCGTGGAGTGCAGCTTGTTCAGCGCGTTAATGTAGGCCTTCGCCGACGCGACCACGATGTCGGTGTCGGCGCCCTGCCCGTTGACGATGCGCCCGTCCTTGGCGAGCCGCACCGTGACTTCGCCCTGTGCAGTCGGTGCCCGTGGTGATGTTGTTGACCGAATAGAGCAGCAGCTCCGCCCCGCTCTTGACGATGCTCTCGATCGCCTTGAAGGACGCGTCCACCGGGCCGCTGCCCTGGCCTCGGAGCGCCGTTCCGCGCCGTTCTCCGTGCATCACGATCTTCGCGTAAGGGCGCTTCGCCGGTCTCGGAGTGCGCGGTGAGCGAGACCAGCTTGTAGTGCTCGCTCTCCACGTGGTCGATGGCTTCCTCGCTGATCAGCGCCTGCAGGTCCTCGTCGAAGATCTCGCGCTTCTTGTCGGCAAGGTCCTTGAAGCGCTTGAACGCGGCGTTCAGAGCCTCCTCGGACGCGAGCTCGATGCCAAGCTCCTGCGAGCCGCGTCTTGAACGCGTTGCGCCCGGAAAGCTTGCCCGAGCGTCAGCCGGTTGGTGCTCCAGCCCACCGCTTCGGCGCTCATGATCTCGTAGGTCTCGCGGTGCTTGAGCACGCCGTCCTGGTGTATGCCGGACTCGTGCGCGAAGGCGTTGGCGCCGACGATCGCCTTGTTCGGTTGCACCGGGTAGCCGGTGATGCCCGGACACGAGCTTCGATGCCGGAACGATCTGGGTCGTGTCGATGCCGGTATCGCAGGAAAACATGTCCTGGCGCGTGCGCACCGCCATCACGATCTCTTCGAGCGACGCGTTGCCGGCGCGCTCGCCCAGTCCGTTGATCGTGCACTCGACCTGGCGCGCGCCGTTCAGTACCGCGGAGAGCGAGTTGGCGACCGCGAGCCCAAGGTCGTTGTGGCAGTGCACCGACCAGATCGCCTTGTCGGAATTGGGAATGCGCTCGCGCAGTGTCCTGATCAAGCCTCCGAACTGATCGGGCAGCGTGTAGCCAACGGTATCCGGCACGTTGATGGTGGTCGCGCCGGCCTTGATCACCTGCTCGAGTATGCGGCACAGGAAATCGATGTCGGAGCGACCGGCGTCCTCGGGGGAGAACTCGACGTTGTCGGTATACTCCCGCGCCCATCTGACCGCCCGCACCGCCTGGTCGATCACCTGCGAGGGCTCCATGCGCAGCTTCTTCTCCATGTGGATGGGTGACGTGGCGATGAAGGTATGCACGCGGGGCGATCGGGCGCCCCTGACCGCTTCGCCGCAGCGGCGGACGTCGTTCTCGTTGGCGCGCGCGAGCCCGCAGACGGTGCTGTCCTTGATGGAGCGCGCCACTGCCCGCACCGCGTCGAAATCGCCGTCGCTCGCGGCGGGAAATCCCGCCTCGATCACATCGACGCGCATGCGCTCGAGCTGGCGCGCGATGCGCAGCTTCTCTTCCTTGGTCATGGACGCGCCCGGACTCTGCTCGCCGTCGCGCATCGTCGTGTCGAAAATGATCAGTTTCTCTTTAGCCATCACGGTCTCCGCTCTGTCATGGGCATTGCAGCCGGAGTCGCGCCGCGCATGCTCGTTCAATCTCCGGGCGCTTGCGCCCGAACTCAAAAACCCGCTGTGGAAAGATGTAAGGGATTATGCGCCGCGCGGGCGCAGCAGCAGGCCGGCCAGCAGGAAGCTGGCGGAAAGAAGCGGCGAATGAATGTACGCGCTGGCCCGTGCGAAGCAATACATGCGTTGGAATATATAAGCTTTTGTCATCAATGGCAAGGATCAGAGACAGCATTCAAGCGGCCGACCTGATTGCCTCTATAGATCAAGCACGCCGTTTGGAGGCCGCCGCTGCAGGCCGCAGCGCGCTCTAGCCACCGGGTGCGGAAGGCGGGGGCGCCCGGCCGCTGGCACGTTTCCTCACCTGCTCGTAAACCCAGATCACATAGCCCGACAGGCCATAGCACACGAACAGGAGGAACAGCATTTCCGGCAACGTGCTGGACAACGTGAACACCGCCATGATCCCGAAAGCAATCGCCACCACGCACCGAGAACGGAACGCTCTTACGCAGGTTGATGTCCTTGCCGCTGTAGAACTTGAGGTTGCTGACCATCGTGACCCCGGCGAACGCGGTGAGCCCCCAGGCTAGCCACTTCACATCCTGGCCCTTGATCTGGTATTCGTTCAAGCGCCCATACCAGCCCCGCGACGAGACACGCCGCCGCAGGGCTCGGGCAGGCCCTGGAAAAAGCGCTTGTCGGCGACCTCCAGCGTCGTGTTGAAACGTGCGAGGCGCAACGCCGCGCACGCGCAGTAGATGAAGGCCGCGATCCAGCCGAGCTTGGTGGTGAGCCACGGGCCGAGCCACTTCACGGTCTGCATGCCGGCGAAGTCCTGAAGTGCCCAGACGTAGACCACCAGCGCCGGCGCCACTCCAAAGGACACCATGTCGGAAAGGCTGTCGAGCTCGGCGCCGAAGGCGCTCTGCGTGCGGGTGAAGCGCGCGACACGCCCGTCCAGCCCGTCGAGCACCATGGCCACGAATATCGCCATGGCAGCGACCTCGAAACGGTTGTTCATCGCCTGCACGATCGCGTAGAACCCCGAGAACAGCGACGCGATCGTGAACACGTTGGGCAGCCAGTAGATGCCGCGCCGCGCGAAACGCGACTTGACGAAGAGCTTGTGCTCGCGCGGATGGTACATGATAGTCAGCGGTGAGCGGTGAGCCGTGAGCGGTGGGTTGCCGGCACGGAGGTGCGCTGCTTTGCGCTTGCTGCTGACCGCTTACTGCTTACGGAAGTAATGCGAGTATCGATTCGGTGGCGTAGACCTTGTCGCCGACGCTCGCGACCGGCCGCGTGCCGACCGGCAGGTATACGTCCACGCGCGAGCCGAAACGGATGAAGCCGAAGCGCTCGCCTCGCGCGAGGCGCTGTCCGATGCGCGCATAGCACAGAATGCGCCGGGCGATCAGTCCCGCGATCTGCACGCAGGTGACGTCGCCTCCGCTCGGGCGTCCTGATCCACAGCGCGGCGCGCTCGTTCTCGAGCGAGGACTTGGAGAGCGCTGCATTGAAGAACTTGCCCAGATGGATACCACGTGTTGCGGACCTCGCCGTCCACCGGGCTGCGGTTCGAATGGACGTCGAATACGTTCATGAAGACGCTCATCTTGATCGCCTCGCGTTCGAGATACGGGTCGCGGCTGCGTTCCACTGCCACGATACGTCCGTCCGCAGGAGAGAGCACCGCCTTCGGGTCCGCGGGCACCTGCCGCGGCGGATCGCGGAAGAACTGCACCATGAATATCACGAGCAGCCACAACGGCGCGGCCCACCACGGGCCCAACGCCCAGTGCGCGACCGCGGCCGCCACCACGCCCATGGCAATGAACGACCAACCTTCCCGCGCGATGATGGGATGGGGATAGCAGCGCTCGCGGGCGAGGGCTCCAGCGTCAGATGCGGAGGCGAGCGAGTTGACTCACTCATGACATGGCTCGCTTTACCAATGACACCTTTCGCACGCAGACTAGTTCTTGGACTGGTCGACCAGCCGGTTCTTCTTGATCCACGGCATCATGTCGCGCAGCCTCGCTCCGATCACCTCGACCGGGTGCTGGGCGGCGATGCGGCGCATGGCCTTCATCGTCGGCACGCCCGCCCGGTTCTCGAGGATGAATTCCTTGGCGAACTGCCCGCTCTGGATCTCGTGGAGGATTTTCTTCATCTCGGCGCGCGCCGCTTCGTTGATGATGCGCGGTCCGCGCGTGAAATCGCCGTACTCGGCGGTGTTGGACACCGAGTAGCGCATGTTGGCGATGCCGCCCTCGTAGATCAGGTCGACGATCAGCTTCACCTCGTGCAGGCACTCGAAATAGGCCATCTCGGGCGCGTAGCCGGCTCTCGACCAACGTCTCGTAGCCAGCCTGGATCAGCGCGGTCAGGCCGCCGCACAGCACCACCTGCTCGCCGAAAAGGTCGGTCTCGCACTCCTCCCGGAACGTCGTTTCGATCACGCCAGCCCGCGCCGCGCCGATCGCCGCGGCGTACGACAGCGCGAGATCGCGCGCCTTCTGGCTGGAGTCCTGGTACACGGCGATCAGCGACGGCACGCCGCCGCCCTGGGTGTAGGTCGAGCGCACGAGGTGGCCGGGGCCCTTAGGCGCGATCATGATGACGTCGAGATCGGCGCGCGGCTCGATCTGCTTGAAATGGATGTTGAAGCCGTGCGCGAAGGCGAGCGCAGCCTCTTTCTTCATGTTGGGCTCGATCGTGGTCCCGGTAGACCTCGGCATGGTGCTCGTCGGGCAGCAGGATCATGACCAGGTCCGCGCCTTTGACCGCGGCGTCCACCTCCTTTACGGCGAAGCCGGCCGTTCTTCGCCTTGGTCCAGGAAGCGCCGCCCTTGCGCAAGCCGACCGTGACCTTGACGCCCGAGTCCTTCAGGTTGTTCGCGTGTGCGTGACCCTGCGAGCCGTAGCCGATGATCGCAACGTGCTTGCGCTTGATGAGCGACAGGTCGGCGTCTTTGTCGTAATAGATTTTCATGTTTCCTCTTCGATGCGTGAAGGGGGAAGGGAGAAGGGGGAAGGGAAACAGGCGCGAAGCCAACGGCACTTACCCTTCCCGCATTCCCCCTTCTCCATTCTCTAGATTCTCAATACCCGCTCGCCGCGCCCGATGCCCGAGGCCCCGGTGCGCACCGTTTCCAGTATCGCCGCGCGGTCGAGGGCCTTCAGGAACGCGTCGAGCTTCGAGCCGGTGCCCGTCAACTCGATCGTGTAATCCTTGTCGGTGACGTCGATGATGCGGCCGCGAAAGATGTCGGCCATGCGCTTCATCTCCTCGCGGTCCTTGCCGACCGCGCGCACCTTGACCAGCATCAGCTCGCGCTCGATGTGGTCGCCGTCGGAGAGATCGATCACCTTGACCACGTCGATCAGCTTGTTCAGCTGCTTGGTGATCTGCTCGATCACCTCGTCCGAGCCGGCGGTGACGATCGTCATGCGCGACAGCGTCGCGTCCTCGGTGGGCGCCACGGTAAGCGACTCGATGTTGTAGCCGCGCGCCGAGAACAGCCCCGCCACGCGCGACAGCGCGCCGGCTTCGTTCTCGAGCAGGATGGAAATGATGTGCCTCATACCAGGATCATCTCCGAGAGGCCCTTGCCGCCCGGCACCATCGGGAACACGTTCTCGGTCTGGTCCGTCACGAAATCCATGAACACGAGATCGTTCTTGCGCGAGAACGCTTCCTTCAACGCGGGCTCCACGTCCTCGGGCTTTTCGATCTTCATTCCGACGTGCCCGTAGGACTCCGCCAGCTTGACGAAATCCGGGCAGCGCGTCCATGTACGATTCGGCGTAGCGGTTGCCGTGGAAGAACTCCTGCCACTGGCGCACCATGCCCATGTACTTGTTGTTCAGGTTGACGATCTTGATCGGCAGCCGGTACTGCTTGCAGGTCGACAGCTCCTGGATGCACATCTGGATGCGAGGCCTCGCCGGTGACGCAGGCGACGGTCGATTCGGGATGCGCGAGCTGGACGCCCATCGCCGCGGGCAGCCCGAAGCCCATCGTGCCGAGCCCGCCCGAATTGATCCAGCGCCGCGGCTTCTCGAACTTGTAGAACTGCGCCGCCCACATCTGGTGCTGCCCGACGTCGGAAGTGACGTAGGCGTCGCCCTGCGTGATCTCGTAGAGCTTCTCGATCACGTACTGCGGCTTGATGATGGCGGCTGGCGCGGTCGTACTTGAGGCAGTCGCGCGAGCGCCACAGCTCGATCTGCGTCCACCAGGTCTTCAATGCCTCCTGATCGGGCTTGTCCTTGCCGGGCCTCGAGCTGCTTGATGAGGTCCCGCAGCACCTCCCGCACGTTGCCCACGATGGGAACGTCGACCCTGACGCGCTTGGAGATCGAAGAGGGATCGATATCGATGTGGATGATCGTGCGCGGCTCCGCGAAGAAATGCTTCGGATTGCCGATCACGCGGTCATCGAAGCGCGCGCCGATCGCAAGCAGCACGTCGCAATGCTGCATCGCCATGTTCGCTTCGTAGGTGCCGTGCATGCCGAGCATGCCCAGGAACTGGCGGTCGGTCGCGGGATACGCGCCCAGCCCCATCAAGCGTGTTGGTGCAGGGAAACCCGAGCAGGCGCACGAGCTGCGCCAGCTCTTCCGCGGCGCCCCCCAGCACTACCCCGCCGCCGGTGTAGATCATCGGCCGCTGGGCTTTCATCAGCGCCTGTATCGCCTTCTTGATCTGGCCGCCGTGGCCCTTGACGACCGGATTGTAGGAGCGCATCTCGATCTGTCTCGGGATAGCGGAACTCAGCCTTGTGCCTGGGTCACGTCCTTCGGTATATCCACGACCACTGGGCCCGGGACGGCCGGTGGAGGCGATGTAGAACGCTTTCTTCATGGTGATGGCGATGTCCTTCACGTCCTTCACCAGGAAGTTGTGCTTGACGCACGGCCGCGTGATGCCCACGGTGTCGCACTCCTGGAACGCGTCCAGGCCGATGGCGTGGGTAGGCACCTGGCCGGTAATCACGACATGCGGGATCGAGTCCATGTAGGCGGTGGCGATGCCGGTCACCGCGTTGGTGACGCCGGGCCCGGAGGTCACGAGCGACACGCCCACCTTTTCGGTAGAGCGCGCGTAGCCGTCTGCGGCGTGCACCGCGCCCTGCTCGTGGCGGACCAGGATGTGCTTGACCTTGTCCTGCTTGAAGAGCTCATCGTAGATGAGCAGCACGGCGCCGCCGGGGTAGCCGAAGACATATTCCACGCCTTCCTCCTGCAGGCAACGCACCGTAATTTCGGCGCCAGTAAGTTCCATGAGCTCGATTCCAGACCAACGTAGAACATCGAACATTACCGTTTGCATGCGCGCAGGTCAAGCAAAACATCCCTTTAAACAGGAAGATAGCACGCACGTTCGCGAGTGCTTGTGGCGTAAAACTTCTGCCGCTATCCCCCACACATACGCCGCGCGCTCGGGTGAGCCATGGCACGGCGCTTACGGTGTTGAATATTTGTTAAGATGCCGCGGGGCTCTCGCCGGGAATACGCGGTTTTGTTGCTAGCAGCCTGGCGTAGCCGTAGGGCAGACAGGCTGCTAGCCAGACGATCGCAAAGGCGACACACTGGCCACTCATAAAGAACTGGCCGACTTCCTCGCTGAAGTCGAGCGCAGGGCCTACAAGCAGGCGTTGTTCGCAGTGCGGGACGATCATCTCGCGCTCGACATCGTGCAGGATGCCATGCTCAAACTGACGGAAAAATACAGCGGCCACCCCCTTCCCGAGCTGCCGCTGCTGTTTCAACGGATCCTGCAAAACACGATCCGCGATTTTTATCGTCGACAGAAGGTGCGCGCGATATGGACGATGCCCTTGTCGAGCCTGCTCGGCGCCGACGCCGACGATGAAGGCGACCCGCTTGAAACCCTGGAGGTGGCGGATGAATCCAAGTTCTCGGAGCCTCCGGCGGAACAGTTAGAACGTAGCACAAGCTCTTGCTTTGATTGAAAAAGCACTCGAAAGACTGCCGGGACGTCAACGCCAGGCGTTTTTGCTGCGTTATTGGGAAGAATTGGACGTCGCAGATACCGCCAAGGTCATGGGTTGCTCGGAGGGGAGTGTGAAAACGCACTGCTCCCGGGCCACGCACGCCTTGGCTACGATATTGAAAAAACAGGGGATTAAGCTATGAATCGGCCAGACGACGAAGTCGCTGCAAAAATCGTTCAACGGCTGGATTACGGGGTCGAGAGCCTGGATGCTGGGACGCGCGAACGACTCGCCGCGGCGCGCAAGGTCGCGTTATCGCGCTACCGGGAACGACCGGAGCCGGTTTTCGGTTTCGCGTGGGCGATGAGTGCGCTATCCCCGCGAGGGAGCTCGCAACGTCTGCACGGCGCCCGCTACCTGATCGCCATCGCCGCGCTCGTTCTTGGCCTGGTTGGTTTTGCTTATTGGCAGACCTTGCAGCCGAACGACTTCTCCGACATCGATGTCAGACTGCTTACCGACGACTTGCCGATCGACGCGTATCTCGACAGGGGCTTCGATTCATGGCTAAAGCGTTCATCGCGCTGATCGTTTGGCTATGCCTTACATTTCCTGTAGTTGCCGCCCAAAGCAAGACCGATACTAAGAAGCCCGTACGGCCCGACTGGTCCGAGCTGACCCCGGCGCAACAGCAGGTGCTTGCGCCGCTGCGCCCCGAGTGGGACTCCATAGACGCTACGCGGCGCAAGAAATGGGTCGAAGTCGCCGGGCGCTATCCCAAGATGAAGCCCGAGGAACAGCAGCGGCTGCAAAAGCGCATGTCCGAATGGGTCAAGCTCACGCCGCAAGAGCGCAAGGCGGCCCGGGAAAAATACCAGACACTGCAGAAGCTGCCGCCTAAGAAGCGGCAGGAAGTGACGACCGAGTGGCAGCGCTACCAGGAGGCGTTGGCGCAGCAGCAGCAGCGGCAGGGAGCGCCGCTCGATCCCTCGCTCACTGATCCGGCTGAACCGACAGCGCCGCCGCAGGCATCGCCTGCAGAAGCGTCGGCAAACAAGTGAACGGTGGTCCCGCGCCGGCGTCCCTACCCCGGCGCGTCTTGAGCCTCCTCTACGAAATCCTGCTGCTCGTGGCGGTGCTGATGATCGGCGCCCTGCCCTTCGTGCTGATGGTTGAGGACGTAGATCGGATCGCCGCGCGGCCGCTGTTCCAGCTCTACCTCGTCGTGCTCGCCGGTCAGTACTTCGGCTGGCAGTGGCTACACGGAGGACAGACACTGCCGATGAAAACCTGGCGCCTGAAGCTCGTTACACGCGGCGGCGGCCCGCTCACCCGCGCTCACGCGCTGCGCCGGATACTGTTCGGTCTTGCCGGGTACTCTGGCCCTCGGTGCCGCTTTTTTCTGGGCGTTCATCGATCCCGACCGGCAGTTCCTGCACGATCGCCTGGCAGGAACACGCATCGTGAAGGATGTAAGGATGATGAAGGATGACCCCCGCAGTGCGGGTTACGACGAAGCCAGTGCGATTACAACCAGGTCATCCTTCCGCCTTCATCCCTCATCCTTACCTTCGTTCCTCCCACCACATCATTCCGACCGCCACCGAAAGAAAGATCACGGTCGGCATGATGGCGGCTCCCAGCGGCGGCCAGTCGTTCAACAACCCCAGGTGTGAAAACAGCCGGTTCAGAAAATGGAACGCCAGCCCGAGCATGATTCCGGCGAAGATCTTCGCGCCGACGCCAGCCTGCCGGCTCTGGAAGTGCGCGAAAGGCAACGCGATCACCATCATGACCAGCACCGCTAGCGGATAGGTGATCTTGGACCACAGCGCGATCTCGTAGCGCAGCGCCTTCTGCCGGTTCTCCCGCAGATGGTGGGAGTACGAAAAAAGCCGCCAGGCCGACATCTTCTCCGGCTTCAACATCAGCACGTTGAGCAGGTTCGGCTCGAGCACGGACTCCCAGTGCGCTTCGGCGATGCGGTTGACGGTGGTATTCCTCTCCGCGAAACCCGTCTGGGTGATGTCCTTCAGTAACCAGCGGCGACCGCCTTGGTAGTTGCCCTCAGCGGCAAAGCTGATCGCGCGCAGTCGATGCTGGCCGTCGAACTCGTAAATTCTCACGCGCTTCAGGCTCGAATCCGGCAATACTTCTCCGATGTTGATGAAACTCTTGTCGTCCCTCACCCACAGGCCGGAACGGAATTCCTGGGCCACCAGGCCCGTGATCGACTGCGAGCGCAGGCGTTGCGCGAACTGATCCGCCGGCGGCGCGATGAATTCGCCGAAAACGAAGGTGAGCGCGGAAAACGCGAGGCCGATCACGACGAGCGTGGCCGCAAAGCGTACCATCGATACCCCCGAGGTGCGCATGACGGTGTACTCGGATCCCGCCACGAGCTGCGCCAGCGCGAACAGGGTGCCGATCAACGCCGCGATCGGAAACAGCACGTAAACGTGGTCCGGCACCGAAAGCAGGACGTAAAACAGGATCCTGCGCAGGGTATACGCGCCGCGCCCGAGATCCTTGATCTGCTCGACCAGGTCGAAGAAGGCGAACAGCATCAACAACGCCGCGAACACCAGCCCCGTCGCGGCCAGAATTTCGGTCGCGAGGTAGCGTCTCAGTGTTCTCATTTCGTTCTCATCGAACGAAGCGAAACGGCGATAAAACCATCAGCCGGCGGTAGAACATCACCGTGAGCAGCACCAGCATCAGAACGTGCACGCCCCACAGACCGGTGAGCAGCGTGATGCGCGACTGGGCGATGGCCGCCTGCGAGATCGACAGCAGATTGCTGTAGGTCATGTAGACGAGCAGCGCCAGAACGAGATTCATCGAACGGCCGGCGCGCGGATTGACGAAGGAGAGCGGAATCGCTAGCAGCGCGAGTATCAACGCGCTCACCGGCAGTCCGATGCGCCACGAGAGCTCGGCGAGATTGGCGGGCGTCGGGTCGCGCAGCAGCTCGATGGTAGGGACCGACTTGGTGGTGGGCGCGCGAGCGGCCTTCGCCTCCTTGGAATCGATGCGCATTGCATAGCGCTCGAACTGGTAGATCTTGTACTGCGCGGTTCCCGGCTCACCTTCGTAGCGCTGGCCGTTCACCAGCACCAGGAAGCGGTCGCCGTTCTCGGCGGTTTCCTGGAAACCACGCGCAGCCACCATCACGCCCTGCTTCGCGAGCTGGGTCGAGCTTACAAACACGTTGGCGACGACGTTCTGCTTCTCCGCCACTTCCTCGACGAAGTAGACCCGCTCCGCCTGGCGCGATTCGCGGAACACACCAGGCGAAACCGCAGAAATATCATCGCGGCTTTCGAGCTGGCGCCGCAGCTCCTCGCTCCTCTCCACGGCCCACGGCGTAAGCGTCAGCGACAGAAGGCCGATCAGGAACACCAACGGAAGCGCGAACCCGAGCACGGGCCGGATCCACTCGGTCAGGCTCACGCCGCTCGAGAACCACACGACCATCTCCGAATCGCGGTAACTGCGCGACAACGTCATCAGCACAGCGATGAACAACGTGAGCGAGAGCAGCATGGGCAGATAGTTCACCGACGAGAATCCGAGCAGCGTCACCACCGCCGTCGAGGTAATGCTGCCGGTTGCGGCCTGGCCGAGCAGACGCACGAGCTGCGTGGTGAGCGAGATGCCGAGCAGCACGATAAACGTCGCAGCCGCCAGCGTCACCAGCTCACGCAGCAACGATTTGCGGAAAATCATCCGGGGAGCGGCTGTTTTGACAAGGCGCCGAGTATTCGCGAATAATCCGGCGAGCTAGCTAGGCAGCTGTTCCAGAAGGATCGCAACAGCCCGCTGATAGGCTCCAGGGAGTATGAGGGAAGCTATCCCCTCGTTCCTTTTGCATAACCGACACGGAGAACACTGTGGAATTTAGCATAAAAAGCGGCGCGCCGCAGACGGTCCGCAGCGGTTGTCTGGTGGCGGGTGTTTTCGAATCGCGCAAGCTTTCCGCCGCGGCCGCCAGTCTCGATCGCTCCTCCAAGGGCTACTTGAGCGGCGTCCTCAACCGCGGGGACATGCAGGGCAAGCCGGGCACGACGCTGCTGCTGCACAACGTTCCCGGCGTGCCGGCCGAGCGCGTGCTGCTCATCGGATTGGGAAGCGCGGAGAAGTTCCGTGACAAACAGTATCGCGACGCGGTAGCTGCCGCCATCCGGACGCTCAACGCCACCGGCGCCGAGGAAGCCGCGCTGCACCTCGCCGATCTCCCCGTCGGCAGGCGCGACGCGACTTGGAAAGTAGCACACGCCGTGATGGTTGCGCGAGAGAACGCGTACCGCTTCAGCCGCATGAAGAGCAAAAGCGAAGATACGGAATCGCCGCTCAAACGGCTTACTTTTGTCGTCGCGGAGCGCGCCGCCGCCCTCCGCGCCACGGCCGGCCTCGATGTGGGACGCGCGATCGCGGAAGGCGTGAGCCTGGCGCGGGACCTGGGCAATCTCCCGCCGAACGTTTGCACGCCGACTTATCTCGCCGAGCAGGCGCGCGAGCTCGGCCGGCGCTACCGCATGAAGGTGCACGTGCTCGAGCGTTCGGACATGGAGAAACTCGGCATGGGCGCTCTACTCGCGGTCGCTCAAGGGAGCGTCCAGCCTCCGAAGCTGATCACCCTGGAGTATCGGGGCGGGCCGAAAAGCGCGAAGCCGATCGCCCTGGTCGGCAAGGGCATCACGTTCGATACCGGCGGCATCTCATTGAAACCGGCCTCCGAGATGGACGAGATGAAGTTCGATATGTGCGGCGCGGCGAGCGTGTTGGGCGCATTGAGGGCAGCCGGCGAGATGCGGTTGCCGCTCAATATCGTCGGCGTGATCCCGACCACCGAGAACATGCCGGGCGGGCGCGCCGTCAAGCCGGGCGATATCGTCACCAGTCTTTCCGGGCAGACCGTCGAGATCCTCAACACCGACGCCGAGGGCCGCCTGATCCTTTGCGACGCGCTCACCTATGTCGAACGCTACGCCCCGGCGGCGGTTATCGACATTGCGACACTGACCGGAGCGTGCGTGATCGCGCTCGGGCACGTGGTATCCGGTTTGTTCTCGAACGACGACGCGCTCGCTCGCGAGTTGGCCGCTGCGGGGCAAACCGCCTACGACCGGGTATGGCGCATGCCGCTGTGGGAAGACTATCAGGAGCAGCTCCGCAGCAATTTCGCCGATTTCGCCAACATCGGAGGACGCCCCGCCGGGGCAGTGACCGCAGCATGCTTTCTGGAGCGTTTCACCAAGAAGTTCAAGTGGGCGCACCTCGACATCGCCGGTGTAGCCTGGCGCTCGGGCAAGGAAAAAGGCGCGACCGGAAGGCCGGTGCCGCTTCTAACCCAGTTCCTCATCGGCCGCGCGGGAAAACGGTGACTCGTGACTGGTGACTGGTCCTTTTTCCCGGCCTCCGCCGGTTCCAGCGCATGCGCGGATAGCGACGGGATTGTTCGAGTCACGAGGCACGCGTCACGAGTCACGCATCTACAAACATGACGCAGATCGATTTCTACACGCATGTGCCCGACAAGCTGCGCATCGCCTGCATGCTGTCGGCAAAAGCCTGCACTCAGGGACTGAGGGTATTCGTGTACTGTCCGGACCCGGATACCGCGCACCGCTTCGACCGCATGCTCTGGACGACGCCGGCGATTGGCTTCACGCCCCACTGCACGCCGCAGCATCCGCTGGCACCGGTTACACCGGTCATCGTCGACTACGCCGGGGAGCCGCCTCACGACGAGGTGCTGCTCAACCTTCGCACCGAATGGCCGCCTTTTTTCAGCCGCTTTCAGCGGTTGATCGAGATCGTCAGCGTCGACGACGAGGATCGGACGAAGGCCCGCGACCGCTTCCGCTTCTACCGCGACCGCGGCTACGAGATCCGTACTCATGACTTGAGCCAGACTCAGTGAGCAGTAAGCGGTGAGCAGTAAGCAGATAGAATCGCTACTGATAAGCCCTTACCGCTCACTGCTTACTACTTACTGCTTACCGTTTTCCGATGGCAGAGCAACCCATCCGGCACGATGACGACGATGACCTGCTGCGGCGCGCCGAAGTGCTGCTCGGGCGCCATCGCGGCGTCCCGTCCGGGCCCGCACCGGCCGTGTCCGACATTCCGACGCTCACCGAAGCCATCGAGCCGGCCGCCGAGCCCTCCGACGTTCCCACGCTGATCGACGCGATCCCGCTGTCCGAGGAGGAAGCCGCGCTGCTCATGCCGGTCGAGTTTGAGGCTCCCTCACAGCCCGCGGCCGGTGAAGTGATCTCGCGAGTCCAGGTGCAGAACCTCGAGCATAGCGTCTATCAGAAGTTGAAGCGTGACCTCGACCAGCATATCGCTGCGGTCGTGCAGGAGCGCTTCATCCCGGAGGTCGCCACCGCACTCGACGCCGCGCTGAAGGCGATGACCCAGGATATCAAGGACGACATCGGCGCGATGGTGCGCGCCTCCATAGAAGAGACGCTGCATACCCAGCTGAAGAATTTGCGCCTCGCACTGGAGGCCGATGCGGAAGCAGACGCGGCGGTCGCGCGCGGCTCGGATATAATGCCCGCTTTTTCCGCATCGCCCCTTCCCGATATGGAGCTCGCCAAAAGTTTCGAGCCCGCAGCGATCGAAGCGCGCTGGTATCCCTTCTGGGAACAGAACGGCTACTTCAAGGCCAGCCTCGACGAGAGCAAGCCGCCCTATTGCATACAGCTGCCCCCGCCGAACGTCACCGGCACGCTGCACATGGGGCATGCCTTCCAGCAGACGCTCATGGACGCGCTCATCCGCTATCACCGCATGTGCGGCTACAACGCGAACTGGGTGGTGGGAACCGACCATGCCGGGATCGCGACCCAGATCGTCGTCGAGCGCCAGTTGCAGGCGGAAGGCAAGAATCGGCATGACCTGGGACGCGAAGCATTCGTCAGGCGCGTCTGGGAATGGAAACAGCATTCGGGCTCGACCATCACCCGCCAGATGCGGCGCCTCGGCGCTTCGGCGAACTGGAGCTACGCGGACACCGAAGGGCAGATGAGCGGCTACTTCACGATGGACGCGAGAATGTCGCGCGCCGTCGATCGAAGTGTTCGTGCGGCTGTACGAACAGGGATTGATCTACCGCGGCAAGCGCCTCGTCAACTGGGACCCCGTGCTCGGCACGGCGGTGTCCGACCTGGAAGTCGACAGCGAGGAGGAGGACGGCAGGCTCTGGGAGATCCGCTACCCGCTGGAGGACGGCACCGGCAGCGTCGTGGTCGCCACCACCCGGCCCGAAACCATGCTGGGCGACGTCGCCGTCGCGGTGAATCCTCAGGACGAACGCTATCGGTCGCTGATCGGCAAGCGCGTCTGGTTGCCGTTGACGGGCCGCACGATTCCCGTCATCGCCGACGAGTACGTCGATCCGGAATTCGGCACCGGTTGCGTGAAGGTGACGCCGGGGCACGACTTCAACGACTATCAGGTCTGGATGCGCCACAAGGACGGGGCATTGAAGGACGCGCCGCTGGGCGGGCTCATCAGCATCTTCAAGCCCGACGCCCGCTTGAAAGATAGCGCGTTCGATGACTTCACCCGGGGCCACAAAGGACCAACAGATGGCGGCCAGCTAGCCGACGGAGACGGCGTCGCCGGGGGCCCGACTTTCGAGCTGATTCCGGAACGGTACCGCGGGCTCGACCGGTTCGCTGCGCGCGCGGCGATCGTCAAGGACCTGGCCGAAACCGGGCACCTGGTTTCCGAGAAGCCCTACAAGCTGCGCGTGCCGCGCTCGGGCCGCACCGAGGAGATCGTCGAGCCCATGCTGACGGACCAGTGGTTCGTGCAGATGGACGGCCTCGCCAATCGCGGGCTGGAAGCCGTCGCAGCGGGAGACGTCAGGTTCTTTCCCGAGCACTGGACGACCACTTACAACCACTGGCTGGAGAACATCCAGGATTGGTGCATCTCCCGCCAGCTCTGGTGGGGCCACCAGATTCCGGCATGGTACGCCGACGACGGCAGGGTCTACGTCGCGAGGGACGAATCGCAGGCGCAAGCCAGGGCGGCGGCGGACGGCTACTCCGGCCATCTGCAACGCGACGAAGACGTCCTCGATACGTGGTTCTCTTCGGCGCTGGTGCCGTTCACTTCGCTCGGCTGGCCCGAGAAGACGCGTGACCTCGATCTCTTCCTGCCGTCATCGGTGCTCGTGACGGGGTTCGACATCATCTTCTTCTGGGTCGCCAGGATGATCATGATGACGACACATTTCACCGGCAAAGTGCCGTTCCGGCACGTCTACATCAACGCCATCGTGCGCGACGCCGAAGGCGAGAAGATGTCCAAATCGAAGGGCAACACGCTCGATCCCCTCGACTTGATCGATGGCATCACGCTGGAAGAGCTGCTCGCCAAGTCCACCGCGGGTCTCATGCGCGCCGAGCACAAGGAGAAGGCGGAGAAGTACGTCCGGCAGCACTTCGCGGCGGGCATACCCGCGTTCGGCGCCGACGCGGTGCGCTTCACGTTCGCTTCGCTCGCCACCTTCGCCCGCACGCTCAACTTCGATTTGAGCCGGTGCGAGGGCTACCGCAACTTCTGCAACAAGCTCTGGAACGCGTCGCGCTTCGTGCTCATGAACTGCGAGGGCAAGGACACCGGGCTCGATGAGTCGCTTCCGGTCGAGCTATCGTTCGCCGACCGCTGGATCGTGAGCCGGCTGCAGCGCGCCGAACAGGCGGTGCGCGACGGCTTCGGGGACTACCGTTTCGACTTCGCGGCGCGCGAGATCTACGAGCTCACCTGGGACGAATACTGCGACTGGTACGTCGAAATCGCCAAGGTGCAGCTTGCGAACGGGACCGAGGCCCAGCAGCGCGGCACGCGCCGCACGCTGACTCGCGTGCTGGAAACGATCCTGCGGCTCGCGCATCCGGTGATTCCGTTCATCACGGAAGAGCTCTGGCAAAAAGTCGCGCCGCTCGCCGGCAAGCGCGGCGCCTCGATCATGCTCCAGCCCTACCCGCAGCCGCAGCGGAGAAAATCGACGAGGTGGCGGAAAGCCAGATGGCGTCGCTCAAGGACCTGGTCAATGCCTGCCGCACGCTGCGCTCCGACATGGGCATCGCCCCGGGGCAAGCGCCTGCCTCTTCTGGTGCAGGGCGACCGCGAGCAGGTCGGCGCCGTTCGCGCCCTATCTCGATGGCGCTCGCGCGGCCTGACCGAGGTCGTGGTGACGGAGCGGGAGCTGCCCAAGGCCGATGCGCCGGTGTCGATTGTCGGCACGTCCCGGCTGATGCTCAAGGTCGAGATCGATCCCGCCGCGGAGCGCGAGCGCCTCGGCAAGGAGGAAGGCGCGGCATCGAAGCGGAGATCGCGAAATGCGCAGGCGAAGCTCGCCAACCCGGGCTTCGTCCAGCGCGCGCCGCCACTCATCGTCGCGCAGGAGAAGGAACGGCTCGCCCGCTCCAAGGCGACGCTCGAGCAGATCGGCGAACAGATCGCAAGCTCGGGTGATGACCGGCAACGCTCAACGGGCGGCGGCGGCGACAGCACTCACCCCATTCCCTGACCCTTCCCCCTGAGAGGGAAGGAGGTTCGAGGTGCAAGCCGCGGATCGCGCCTTGCACGGGGTAACCATGATTCACTCCCTCGCGCGTTCAACCACCGCAATTACCGGTTGTTCTTCTACGGCCAGTCGCTGGGCATCGTCGGCTACTGGGTGCAGCAGATCGCGATGGCGTGGCTGGTCTACCGCCTGACGGGCTCGGCGTGGCTGCTCGGCGTGACCGCCTTCGCCGGCCAGATCGCGGTGCTCGTGCTCGCGCCCTTCGGCGGACTGTGGGCCGACCGGGTGGACCGCAAGAAGCTCCTCGTCGTGATGCAGGCGGCCGCGGCTGTCCCCGCGTTCACCCTCGCCACGCTCGCCTGGCTCGGATGCATCGAGGTTTGGCACGTCATCGTGACGGCATCGCTGCTCGGGCGTGATCATCGCCATCGACTCGCCGATCCGCCAGTCGTTTCTGCCGGAGATGGTGCCCGAGCGGCAGGACCTGCCGAGCGCGATCGCCTTCAATTCGGGCATGTACAACGCGGCCCGGATGATCGGCCCGACCATCGCCGGCGTGCTGTTGGCCGTTTCCAGCGAGGCGTTCTGCTTTCTGGTGAACGGCATGACCAAGCTCGCCGCCGTCGTGCCGCTCGTCATGATGACGATCGACGCCCGCGGACGGGCTACCGCACGCGCCCACGATCTGGAAAGGATTCAAGGATGGCGCGGCCTACGCCTGGAACATGGTGCCGGTGCGCCTGCTGCTGCCGGTGGTCGCGCTGGTGAGCTTCATGGCGACGCCGTACCAGGCGCTGATGCCGATCTTCGCGGCGGAGGTGTTCGCAGGCGGCGCTGACACGCTGGGCTACCTGATCGGTGCAGCCGGGCGTGGGCGGCGTCGCCGGTATCATCTCGCTCGCCGCGCGCAAGGATCTGCGCGGGCTGCTCGCCTGGGTCGTCGGCGGCGTGCTTCAGCGCGGGCGCGGCGCTCGCCGTATTTGCCTATTCGACGTGACTTCGCGCTCTCGGTGGCCATGCTGGTGATCGCCGGCGCAGGCATCGTCGTGACCGTGAACGGCATCTCCACGATCACCATGACCATCGTCGACGACGGCATGCGTGGGCGCGTCATGGGCTTCTACAGCATGGCGTTCCTCGGTATGTATCCCGTGGGCAGCCTCGCCTCGGGCGCTCTGGCATCCTGGATCGGCGCGACGCACACGCTGGCGCTCGGCGGGGCCTCGTGCATGCTGTGCGCGCTGTGGCTATGGCCCCAGTTGCCCAGGCTGCGGCAGCATATCCGGCCGTTAGCCGATAGCCATTCATTGGCTATCACGTAGTATCTACCCCTGCTGATTTCTAACAATATTTTCTAACCCCGTTTCCATCCAATAGCGCCTATTTCATCTAGTTTCGCGTGGCACGGTGGCACGAAAGTGGCACGAAGAGAGCCCGAAGCTGTCAGCTTGGGGCTCTTTCTTTTTAGCAACGATGCGTGCGCGAATTCTCAACGATACGGGCTCACTGGCGGCTGCGCTGGCCGTTGCATGGGCCCGAATGCCGGGATGATTCGGAAGTGGTTAGCGGGACAGCGCGGGAAGGGCTAGCCCGATTAGTTCTCGTCCTGCGTTTCCGGTTTAGTAAGTGCAGAGGCTTTCCGGCGCGCGGCGCGTCTCACAGATCGGAAATCCGGGGGTATGGAAATTGGCTTGTCGCCGGGGTGGAAGTGCGTCGTCACGGCTTTGTTCGCCACTACCCAGTGCTGTTCTTTCGGACTGAAACCATGCTTGATTGCATCAACGACCGCCACGCCGAAGCCGGGGAATTGCGCCGAGGAGTGATGCTCGATCGAGCCATCAACCCTCAGTTGTCGCCATATCCACTGATTTTCATCGTGGAGGATGGAATGCCCAAGCAACTGGTGCTCGCTTATCGTCTGGTGCGCGAGCCATGAACGCTCCCTCATGGCAGTAATCGTTGGACGAAATATATTAGCTAAAAAAAAGGCGTATTTGTAAAGGTTCATTGTCACTATTGAGCACTATTGTCGCTATTGGGCGACGGTGACACGGGGCACGCGGAAATAGGCCGCGCGGCCGGAAGTTCAAGCACTTACAATCCCAACAGCGATGGCCGAATACTTCCAGTGCGTAGGATGTAGCGCGATTACCTTGATCGAGACTCCCTCGAAGGCGATAAATGTGACAACCCCGAAGTGCTCGAAGTGCGGCGTTGGCACGGGGATCCTCAGACCGAATGTCAGGACGAGCGCAAACATCATCCCCTCATTAGAGCGTCGAAAAGGTTAACCTCTTTGCTAGCGCCTGGCCGGTCACTTCAGTTTGTGTTCTAGCCGTTTCGCTTCCATCGCCGTGAAGACGTCCCCGGCAGGCTTTCTCAGCCGCGTAGAATTACGTCTGGTCCATAGTCGTCGAGCGTATTGCGTCCGCTGAGACGCCGAACCGGGCACGCTGATGCTATTTGGCGCCGCGCTCGCCGGACTAGGATTGATGCGGCGGCGCAGGTCGCGGTAGATTACTGGCCGAAGTTGACGGATTGGCCCGCAGCGCACGGGCCTTTTTGTTTCAAGCCTACTTACTTCGGCTGGAACAGCGAGCCTTGCCGCGAGAACGGCGCGGGCGCGCTCGTGGCGAGCATCAAGTCTTGATGCGTGATGTTGCTGGAAGGCATAGACAGTGACTACCTTTTCCATCATTTTGATTTAAGTTTGCCAGGAAAACCAAATCGAGCGTTGAACGTGAGCCGCTTATAGAAGCTCTAAGGACTACGGGTCAACAAGCTCCGCCGCTACGATGCTGTAGCCTGGGCCGCCGAGATTGGCGAATAGCTGCAGCTTCTACGCTCGGCGTTTCCAATATTTCATATGCCAACCAAGATAGGGTGACCAAACAAACCAGCCGCGCTATGAGTGAAAGGAAATATAGGCGGTTCCAGCGCCACGGCCAGACTCGTATGTGTCCGGCTGCCGAAGGCGTGCGCGTGCTTACGGTCACGGACGCGCCGCTGTGAGAAATGCGCGGATCGAAAATGACTTCCCCGAGCCTTGGCCCTTCCACACAGCGCAGCGTCCGCCGCTGTAGCGAGTCGTGCTCGGAAACCCATAGCTCGCCGTTCGTGGATCGCACGTCAAAATGGATTGGCCGAGCGCGGAGCGCGGATTTACGTGTGGCTGGGACTTATCGATGGGTGAAGCGTGAGATCGGACCGGTCACGCCGGGCGCATCCGACATCGCCGCTCCGGTTGAATTCCTGCGATTGATCTCCGCACGAAGCGCGGACGCGACTCGCAGCATCAGTTCGCTCCAGTTTCCGGGCGCGCTTTGACGGAAAATTGTCATGCTGGGGTACCAAGGACTATCCGATCGATCCAGGAGCCACCGCCATTCCCCGTCATATCGCGCAAGCAGCCAGACCGGCGTGCCGAGCGCCCCGCAAAGATGGGCCACAGAGGTGTCTACGCTGATCACCAGGTCCAGGTTCGAAATCAACGCGGCGGTGTCCGCGAAGTCGTTCAACTCTCCGGTAAAGTCGTCAAACGGAACTTCCTGACGTTCACTTTTCACCGCCGAGCCGCTCTGCGCCTTTTGCAGGCTGAAATAGCGCACGGCCGGGACCTTGAGCAACGGAGCCAACTCAGCCAATTCGAGACTTGGGTTTCCTTCGCACTTTGCCCGACCAGACCAAGACCGACCCTGAATTCATTTCCCCATCCTCGCAGCCGCTCCCCCCATTTTCCGGCTTCGACCGGGTCCGGACGCAGATAAGGCACGCCATCGGGAATCGAACTCAAGGTCGTGCCAAAGGCCAGGGGCAGACTCAGCAACGGGCAGTGAACGTCGAAGTGCGGCAGCGGTGCTCCCCGGTCGATGACCTCTATTCCCTCTCGAATGCTCTCGCACAAGCGTCTGAGCTCCGGCTGGCACTCCAGTATGACGTGCCCGGCGTCTTCGCGGTCCACCACGAGACCGACGTATCGTACGAACTGCAGAGTATCGCCGAACGCCTGCTCGGCGTGCAGCAGTATGGTCCTTCCCCCCAGCGGCTCACCGTGCCACTGCGGTTGGGTAAATTCACGCTTGCGCCCCGCAGCCTCTAGCGAACCGTCCCAGCGAAATTCGTAATTCCGCCATCCCTCCTCGAGCTCACCTATCAGCAGCAATGCCATGGAAAGGTTGAACTTGAATGCAGCCGATCCCGGCTCCAGCTCGACGGCGCGACGATGGCTGGCCGCAGCTTCGTGCGCTCGCCGTGCGGTAAGGATGCGCCGTTCCCATCCGGGAGTGTGCCTCCGGATCATTGGGATTGAATGCGAGCACTCGCGTGCAGCATGCGATGGCCTCCGACAGATTGCCTTGGCGTTCCAGCACCAATCCGAGGTGCCCAAGAAAGACAGCGTTGTCCGGTTCGAGCCGTAGTGCATGCCGGATCGATGTCTCCGCCGCCTGATCGTCTCCGCAATACAACTCCAACAACCCCAGGAGGTGATGGGCGTCCGCATTCTCCGGTTGCGCCTTCAACACCTCCTCGTAAAGTACCCTGGCTCCAGCCAAGTCGCCGTCTCCATGCAGTTTGGCTGCAGTCTTGAGACGCTCGCCGACGGACCGCCGAGACTCAACGAATTGGACGTCCGTGGCAGCCTGTGAGTTACCCCGGTTTCCGCGAAGAAAGCTCTTGAACAAGGTCAGTAGCATGGCGGTATCTCATCATAATGCGGCATTGCTGATTACGATGAGCGCAGAGAAGCGCCGGCTCAACCAGCGTGAGCGGACTCCTGTTGACGTGCGCTCGGCGTGTCTCCAGCATATCCTGCAATGGACATCGTCTCAACATCCGCGCTGATCGCCGGACTGGGCTGGGCGAGCGGCATGCGGCTCTACGCGTGCTGTTCTTTCTCGGCGTCCTTCACTATGCCGGCGCGGCGCCGCTGCCGACCAGCCTGCAGATGCTCGCCTATCCGGCGGTGATGGCGGCCTCCGTCACGCTGTTCGTCACCGAGTTTTTCACCGACAAGGTGCCGGGATTCGACACTCTGTGGGATGCGTTGCACACGTTCGTGCGCATTCCCGCGGGCGCGCTGCTCGCCGCTTTCGCCGTCGCGGCGGACGACCCCGGACTTGCTCTCGCTGCCGGTCTCATTGGCGGTGTAGTCACCGCCGGTAGCCATTTCGCGAAGGCCGGGGCGCGGGTGCTGATCAACGCCTCACCGGAGCCGTTCACGAACTGGGCCACCTCGTTGAGCGAGGACTTTTTCTCGCTCGCCATTCTGTGGACCGCGCTGAAGTACCCGCTCGCCCTGCTGGTTGCGTTCGCGTTATTTGTCGTCATCGTGCTCTGGCTGCTGCCCAAGCTATGGCGAGGCATCAAGCGGCTGCTGGACGCGATCCGGCGGCTGCCCGCGTTCCGGCGCGGCGGCTAAAGGGGGCGGGGAACGGCCTCCGGCGCCACCCTCCTAATACCTGGAAGTGGTGAAGGGCGGCTTCCTCCGCACCAGGCTCTCGAGCAGGATCAATTCGGCGTCCGTATGATTGACCACGGGCGCCTTCTCGATCCTGCGCGGCATGCCCTTCGGATAGATGTAGCGCGGCTGGTCGTGGTGCTTGGTGCGCACCGTCTCGGCCGCCTGCGGGTCGTCCACCGGCGTGAGCCGCGCCACGCCGTAGCACGTGCACACGTACGTGCGCTCGCGCTCCAGCTCGACGTACACGCCCGTCCCACGGATACCGATGGACGCACTTTCCGTGCGGATCTCCTTTGCTTCCCCCGGTGCGAACACAGCGAGCAGTGCGCCGGTCACGACGCGCAGGGCGCCGACGATGCGTCGATTCCTGCCCGGGGAGAGCTCGATCTGCGTGTCGGCCCGCAACAGGAACGCATCGCGGCCAAAGACGGCGACGAGCTCGGCATCGCGTCCCGTAGCGATCGTGTCGCCGGGCTTCAACTCCAGACCTTGCCGTGCCGGCTGGCCGTTCACGCTTACGTCGCCTCGCAGCCGGGCTATGCCCTTCGCAACGGCATCCGCGGCGAGCGCTTCCCGCAAGCGGACCATGCCTAGGGCAATTACCGAAACGCGCGCGAACCAGCTTCTGCGGGAAATGGATTTCTTCACGTCCTCAGGCGTCCGCTCGGACGCGCGAAGTTATTGCAGCCGCCCTGCGCTGCGCAATAACTATTTCTTCTGAAGGAGAAAAACGAACTCTTTGTGCGAGGTCTCCGACGACAGCAATGGATTGCCAGTCTGTCGGGAGAACGCCTGGAAATCCTTCACCGCGCCGGGATCGGTCGCGACGATACGCAGGACCTCGCCAGGCCTCATGTCAGTCAGTGCCTTCTTCGTCCTCAATATCGGTAGCGGACAGTTGAGTCCGCGCGCATCGAGCTCTTTATGGAAGCTTATGGACGTTATGGGTTCCATGACCGATTCTCAGCGGAGTGGTATGGGCGTGATGGTCCCGGCGCTCGATGTCGGACCCGTGCGGCCCGCCGGAAACCCTCGCTGCCCGCGACAAGACGCGTAGGAAGCGCGCTGCCCGAGCCGGGAGAGCTACTTGTTGCCACCGACGCTCTTGGTCTTGGAATCCCCGGCATCCTTGGTTTCGCCTGCCTTGGTTTCATCGGGCTTCACCGGAGTCGGGCTCGCGGCGCCCTGTTCGCGCGCGGCCTCCTTGGCCGGCATCTTGCCCGACGGATCCTTCTTTGCTACGCCCACATCCTGCTGTCGCGTGGTCTGGCCGAAGAAGCTGTATACGCCGATCGCGGCGATTACGATCAGCGCAACGATAATGATGTACTCGGTCTTGCCCTGACCGCGTTGATTCAAGTGCCTGGGGCGGCCGGCGAACTTTCTCATGTGTGCCTCCATCGCAGATCTTTTTTTACGTGGCGGCGCTCTCAACCGGTATGGCCTTGTATGGCCGGGAGCCATGCCATCCTAGCATAAATCCATCGCGGTCACGGCGTTGCGCCGCCGCGGATCCGTTTCAAAAGACGCTGATATTGCGGTCGGCCAGCAACTGGGAGAGCCGCAAGTTCGCCATCGACAGGCGATCCACCAGCAGCTCGAGGAACGCGCCATGGAAGTGATGGCGGCAGAGCTCCGACGCCTTGGTCAGAGTCTCGGCTCGGATCTCGATCACGGTGATGTCCGAAATGGAAGTGACGCTCGCCGAGCGCTGAAATTTCTGCTTGCCGAGATAGGCCATCTCACCGAAGCACTCCCCGGCCTTGAGCAGGTTCAACAGGCGATCCTGCTTGACGACCTTGACCTGCCCCGAGACCAGGATGAAGAAAGACGAGCCGATGTCGCCTTCCTGAATGAGCGTGGTGCCGCTGAAATGGTGGTGCCAGGTCGCCAGCCGCAGCACTTCCCACAGCTCGACGTCGGAGAACTGCCGGAAAAAATCGAGCTTGCGCAGCGTGTCGAACTTTTCGCTTTCGGCGAAGCCCTTGTCATGCTTGTCTTCGCCCCCGCGCGCGACCACCAGATCGTGCGCGAACTCATCCCACGTCGCATAGCGCTCCGACCGGTCCTTCTTCAACGCGCGCATCACGATTGCGTCGATGCGCGGCGACAGGTCGGAACGCAGCTGGCTCGGCTGCGGCGGATCCACGTTGATGATCTGGTAGATCATGCTGTAGTTGTTCGCGCCCTGGAACGGAAGCCGGCCCGTCAACAGCTGGTACATCAGGACGCCCAGTGAGAAAATATCGGTCTGATGCGTGAGCGACTGCTCCCTCACCTGCTCCGGGGACATGTACGCCGGCGAACCTACTCCCGAGAGCTGCGTGGTTTCCGCGGCGAGCGTCAACGCTGCGCCGAAGTCGGAGATCTTGATGTCCGCTTCGCCGGTCATCAATATGTTTGCGGGCTTGATATCGCGGTGGATCACACCCTGTCTGGCGGCGTAGTCCAGTGCCCGCGCGCACTTGTAGACGATCTCGACGATACTCTGGACCGGCAGCAGGTTCTGGTGTTGGGTGTACTGCTCGAGCGTCGTGCCATCGATGTACTCCATCACGATGTAGTTCAGCTCGTCTCCGGCCACCGCGTCGTAGATGGCAACGATGTGCGGGTGCGAGAGCTTGCCGGCAAGAGAAGCCTCGGTCACGAAGAGCTTGCGGTAGCGCTTGCCGTGTTCCCTATCGAGGAGCGCTTCCTGGAAGACCAACTTGATCGCGACCTGGCGGTTCTGAAACGGATCAAAGGCCTGGTAGACCGCGCTGGTGGCACCTTTGCCCAGCTCTTTGATGATCTCGAACTTCCCGACCTTGTCCACGATGGGTGGCAGACCGGGCACGAGCGATGTCCGCGGAATATCCATGTAAACACAATAGCATACTGTTATGGGCTTTACGGCCTTTTGCTTTCCTTGCGCAGTTCCTCTTCGAGCTGGCGCAACTCCCTCAACCGCGCCTCGGCGCTGGAGAGTTGATAAAAGTCCCCGTCGCCGCCCTTCAAACCGATCTGGAGCTGCTCCACCGCTGCCGGGAGATTGCCCATACGGACATAGGCTTCGGCCTGCGCGCGATGCTGCGCCAGCCGTCTCCCGAGCGCGGCATAGGCGCGCGACTGCAGTTGATACAGCCGGTAGTCGCCGGTAATGACCTGCAACTGGCTTTCGATCAGTTTGAGCGCAGCATCGGCCCGCCGCTCCTGCAGTAGCGCGGTGGCGTAGTCATAGACCAGGGCCCGGTACATCGGAAAGCTCTTGAGCGCCTCACGATAGCACGCGAGCGCCGACTCCGCCGTACCCGACCCGCTGGCGATCTTGCACGCGAGTGTCTCTACGATGGGATGATGCGCAACGTGCTTCCGCACGTCCGCAAGCTCCTTGCGGGCCCGCGCGAAGTCGTTCAGGCGCAGCGCGCTCGCCGCCAGTCCGTAATGGCTTGCCGCCTCGCTCAGGAACTTGCGTTCCGCGAGACTGGTTTCGAAGAACGCGACTGCCTCCCGCGGCGGGTCGAGTTCCGCTCTCAGCTTGGCCCGGATCAACTGGAACTCCACGCTGTCCGGAACCTGGCGGTACTGCAGATCCTGTACGCGGTTCTGCATGTCGGCGATGCGCTCGTAGTTCAGAGGGTGCGTGCGCAGATACGATGGCGCCGCGGTTTCATAGAAACGCGTGGCCCGCTGCAGCCGCTCGAAGAAGGACGCCATCCCGCGCGGATCGAATCCCGCTTGTTCGAGCAACTGCAGGCCGACGCGGTCCGCCTCGCGCTCGTTGTCCCGCGTAAAGTTCAACTGACTCTGGATGGCGCCCGCCTGTCCGAACGCGAACGCCGCCTGCGCCGCGTCGGAACTGACCCGCGAAAGGAGTAGCGCGGCCGCGAGCGTGGCAATCGTGGCAATCGCGCCCTGCTTCTGCTGCGCGATCATGCGCGCGATGTGCCGCTGCGTCACGTGCGAGATCTCGTGCGCCAGCACACCCGCCACCTCGGATTCGCTCTGCGCCGCGAGCAGGAGCCCGACGTTGACGCCGATGAAGCCGCCGGGCAGCGCGAAAGCGTTGATCTGGCGGTCGAGGATCAGGAAGAAATCGAGTTCCTGGCGCGCATCGGTGCTGCGCGCGCCGAGCCGGTTGCCGAGACGGGTGAGATAGTCGGTGGCTTCAGGCTCGTCATAGTAGGTTCGATCCGCCCGAATCTCCCGCATGATGCTTTCGCCCAGGCGCCGCTCCTGCGACGGCGTAAAGGTAGCCTGCGATACGTCTCCCAGGTCGGGCAGCGCCTGGCCGAAGACGCGCGGCACCGCGATCAGCAGCAAAGCGAGGAAGAAACGGAGTCTCATGGTGCTATGATAATTCGACCGGGCGCGAGTTTCTATCCCGCGCTGACAGCGGTACCCTGATTCGCGTGCCGTTGAAAGGAAAGCGAATTGAGCAAGCTTACACACTTTAATGCCGGCGGCCAGGCGCACATGGTTGACGTCGGGCCGAAGGATTCGACCCGGCGCGTCGCCCGCGCCGCGGGCCGCATCGTCATGCTGCCTGCAACGCTGAAGCAAATCGCGGCTGGCAGCGCGAAAAAGGGCGACGTGCTCGGCGCCGCGCGAATTGCGGCGATCCAGGCGGCGAAACGAACTGCCGAGCTGATTCCGCTATGCCATCCGCTCGCGCTCACTCGTGTCGACGTCGCTTTCACGATGCGCGGAAAGGCGAACGCCGTGGAATGCATCGCGACCGTGGAAACGGTGGGCCGCACCGGCGTCGAGATGGAGGCGCTCACCGCGGTCGCCATCGGGCTGCTGACGATCTACGACATGTGCAAGGCCGTGGATCGCGGCATGACCTGCGAAGCCATCCGGCTGCTCGAGAAAAAGGGCGGCAAGTCGGGTCACTGGCGGGCCGAAACTGGACATGTACGCTAGCAAGCGCGCTGGCTCGAGGTTATTTCCGTGCTGTCCAAGTGGTCTATGCCTAACACTCCTGAGTGGACAGAGCGGATGATCTTGGCTAGCATGCTTTCTCCCCTGGCAGCCGTCAGTATGTCGATCACGTGGCGCGCCGGCTCTCGCCGGCACGAACCATAATCAAGGATGGTGATGAAGGCAACACGCAGAACGTTTCTGAAGCTCGCCGCAGCAGCAGGAACCGTCGCGACGGCCAGCCTCGCCTGGACCCGAGAGGCCTGGGCCCAGGCCTGGAACAAGACGGGCTTCGAGGCCAAGGCTGTCGCCGACGTGATGAGATCGCTCGGCGCCGCCAATCCCGCCGATAGCAAGGAAATCGTGATCACGGCGCCGGACATCGCCGAGAACGGAGCCGTGGTGCCGGTCGCCGTGGCGAGCAGGATTCCGAACACCGAAAGCATCTCGATAATTGCCGAGAAAAATCCGTTTCCGCTGGCGGCGACTTTCGACGTCGCGAATGGCGGCGAGCCCTACGTCTCGACGCGGATCAAGATGGCGGAGACCTCCAATGTGCGCGCCGTGGTCAAGGCCGGCGGCAGGTTTCATACCGCGGTAAAGGAAGTCAAGGTCACCATCGGTGGCTGCGGCTAGGAATATGTCGGCTACGCCCTGCGACATATTCCTTACATGAGACCGGGACAGCAAAGGTTCTTGAAGCACAAGACATCGGCTTCGGATACTCACGTTCCCATGACGAGCTTCTCGTTTTTCGTCTCCGCCATTCTGTCCGCGCCGCGGGCGGCGCATTACGGAATGTTGAAGCGGAGCGCGCAGCATTCTGCAAGGAGACCACTCCGTGGCTGAACCGATGAAGATCCGCGCGGCGCTCCAGGGCGATGTCGCGGACGTCAGAATCCTCATGATGCATCCAATGGAAACCGGGCAGCGCAAGGATGCGAAGGGCGATATCGTCCCTTTGCACTTCATCCGGAGCGTGGTGGTCACCCATAACGGGAAACCCGTGCTCGACGCCCAGTGGAGCCAGGCGGTCTCCCGCAACCCGTTTCTGGGCCTGCGAGTGAAGGGCGCCAAGGCGGGCGACAAGGTGAGCGTCACCTGGGCGGACAACAGGGGCGACAAGCGCACGGACGAGGTGACCGTTTCGGCCTCGTGATTCGACGTCTCCTGAAATCTTCAGGCGCTTTTGCGTGTAGCAGCCTGTCGCAGCTCAAGATGCGAAAGGCTGGTGCGCGAGGGCTGCTCGCTGCCGTCGCAAGCGTAGGGTGCGCCCTCACGTGGGCGGCGGCGCTGTCCCAAGGAAAGCCGGACGACCCGCTCGCGGTAGGCCGCCAGATGCTGGCGGAGGACAACCCAGGCGAACTGTGGATCGAGCGCGGCAGGACGCTCTTCCACCAGAAGCGCGGCCCCAAGAACGCTACGCTGGATGAGTGCGACTTGGGGGCGGGCCCGGGGAAATTGGAGGGCGCGACCACCGGGTTGCCACGCTACTTCCCGGATACCGACCGCGTACAGGACCTGGAGTCACGGCTGCTCACCTGCATGGTTGAACTGCAGGGTTTCAAACGCGAAGACCTGGTCAAAACGGCGATCAGTCCGGCAGGTAGCAGCGGCTCCGATATGGAGGCCGTGGCGATCTACATCACCTCCAGGTCGAACGGAATGAAGATGAACGTCTCGTTGAACCACCCGAAAGAACGCGAAATGTACCAGGCGGGGGAGTACCTCTTCCACCGGCGTAGTGGGCAGACGGACTTCGCGTGTGTTCAATGCCACGGCCAACCCGACAAGCGCATCCGCCTGCAGGACCTGGTGCATATGAGCGACAAGAAGCAGATACAGGAGGTCGTAGCGACCTGGCCCGCGTATCGCGGCGCGCATTTCGTGGTCCGCACCATGCAGTGGCGGCTCTCCGATTGTTTCTGGCAGATGCGGCTGCCCGAGCTGAACTATGCGTCTGATGCGTCAATCGCATTGACCACCTATCTGCACTATCAAGGCAACGGGGCCGTCATTCGGGTGCCCGGATTCAAGCGCTGAGAAGACCACCGGATGAAAACGGCATGGTTCGTTTGGGCAGCCGCGGGTGGCCTGGGGCTGATCGCCGCGGGCTGCGCGACTTATCCCGATCCGGCGGCCACGCGCCAGATCGCGGAGAAAATGGTGAGCGAAAGCTACTCCGCACCGATGCCAGCCTTGCTGAAACGCCTGGTGCAGGACCGGTCGCAGCAGATATGCAGCAAGATCGGGGATGCCAAGCTCACGCAGGCCGAAGCGGCCGAAGTGGTCGAGCTCGCGCGCGCTTCGATGAAGTATCCGGAATCCGGCAAGCTCGTGGGCGACTGGAAGGTCGGCGACAGACTCGCGCATGACGGCGCGGGCGACCGTATCCAGTTCGGAAGCCTCGAGCAGCGCAAGGAAAACGGCGGGCTCTGCCAGAACTGCCATGCCCTCGCCCCCGGAGAGATGAACGTGGGCAACGTGGGCCCTGCCCTCACCGGCTACGGCGCGCAGCGCGGGAACTCGGAAGCGGTGGCCAAGATTACCTATGAGAGAATCTACAACGCTTGGGCGTTCGCGCCGTGCTCGAACATGCCGCGCCTGGGGGCGAACCACCATCTCACGCCCGATCAGATCGCTCACCTGGTGGCGTATTTGGTCGATCCCCAATCACCGGTGAACAGGAAATAGCAAATGTTTTTGAAGTTCTTGAAAAGGAGCCTCGAACGAAAGAGGACGGTCGCCGAGCTCAACGAGCTCGCGCTGGCGCATCACGCACGCGGCGAGCTCGATATGGCCGAGCAGTACTTTCGCAAAGTCGTTCTGCAAAACCCATCCGAGGTCTCGGCCTGGACTAACTTGGCCGCCACGATCATCAGTCAGCAAAAATTCGCTGTGGCGGTTCCCGTACTGCTGGAAATCATCGAGCTTCAGCCGGACCTGGCGGAAGCCCATCTCGATCTGGGCGTGTGTTACAACCGGCTGAAGAACAATGTAGAGGCCGTCAGACATTACCGCACGGGCATCGCGCTCAAGCCTGCGCTCGGCAACGGCGCACGCAAACATCATCAACGCCTACCTCGATTGCTGCGACTGGGACGAAGTGGACCGCTGGAAGGCGGAGTTCCTGCGCTACAAGGAAGGCCGCCCGGTACAGGATTGGGCGGAACGACTCGAGCCCTTCTGCGCCTTCAGCCTGTTCCCTGCAGCGATAACCAGGGAATTGGCGTCCTGCCGCGCGGCGAAGCTCGAGACTTCGATAGCCGCAACCACCCCCAGGCTCATCGCCGCCAAGCCCGCCTCGCGCGGAAGGAACAGGATCCGGGTGGGTTACGTATCGTCCAACTTCTATTCCCACCCCAGTGCGCACCTCACCTTCGGTCTCTATGAGGCGCACAATCGGCAAGACTTCGAGGTTTACGCCTACTCCTCGGGTCCGGACGACGGCAGCGTCTATCGAAAACACATCGAGCAAACCTGCGATCGCTTTAGCGACATACGATTTGAAAGCCTGCAACTCACAGCACAGCGAATCGAAGCAGACGATATCGATATCCTAGTCGAAATGAACGGGCATGCCGCCTATAGCAGGCTGCAGCTCTTCGCCTATCGGCCGGCTCGCGTTCGAACCCACTATCTCGGCTATCCGTCGACGACGGGCGCGAGTTTCATCGATTACTTCATTTCGGATCACATTGCGACTCCCTCCGGATGCGAGGACGAGTTCACGGAGAAGCTCGTTTACATGCCGAATAGCTATCAGATCAACGACAGCCGCCAGCCCATTGCGGCTCGCCCCGTCGTGCGTTCGGAGTTCGGCTTGTCCGAGAACGCCTTCGTCTACGGCTGTTTCAATACGTTGCGCAAGATCGATCGGACGCTATTTTCCGTTTGGATGGAGATATTGCGCGCAGTCCCGGGCAGCGTTCTCTGGCTCATCAAGGAAGACCCCCAAGCCGAGATCAACCTTCGCCAGGAGGCGCGATCACGGAACGTGGATCCTGATCGCCTCGTTTTTGCCGAAAAGGTGAACAAAGCCACCCATCTCGCCCGGCACCGATTGGCTGATCTGTTCCTGGACACCTACATCTGCAACGGCCACACGACGACCAGCGATGTGCTGTGGGCCGGCGTTCCCGTCCTCACGTGTCCGGGCACTACCTTTGCGCGACGAGTCTCCGCCAGCCTCTTGAACGCGGTAGACCTCCGCGAGCTCATCGCGCAGGATCTCAAGGAGTACGAAAGCATGGCGATCGGTTTGGCTAGAGACCGGGAGCTTCTATCGCGCCTCAGAAACAGGCTGGACAGCCGCGCAACTTCTCCGTTGTTCGACACGTCGAGTCAGGTAAGGCATCTTGAAACGGCCTACCGGGCGATGCTCGATACCTACTATAGCGGGCGCGCACCTTACAGCTTTTCCGTCGCCCGTGCTTAGGGCCAACCGTTTCGCCGAGGGGGCGCTGTCTCCCGCCCTAACTGCCAGCTCGCGACCGATCCTCGATTTCCGTTCATGGCGCTGACGCGTCGCGAATTCCTGCAGGTACTCTCGGCCGCGGCCTGCTGTGGAATACCGGTTTCGGGGAGCGTCGGCGGCGGGGCGCGAGGAAGGAAGCTACGAGCTCGGGCGGCCTGCGGGCAACGTCACCCTGCTGCATTTCACCGATTGCCACGCGCAATTGCTGCCACTCCACTTCCGCGAGCCCGACGCGAACATCGGAGTGAATGCAGGCGCTGGGGAAAACCGCCGCACCTCGTGGGCGAGGCGCTGCTCCGGCATTACCGGATACCGTCGGGGAGCCGTCTGGCGCATGCCTGCACGCATCTTGATTTCGAACGCGCCGCCATTCGATTCGGCAAGGTGGGCGGCTTCGCCCACCTCGCCACGCTCGTCAAGCGGCTGCGCGCGCAACGCCCTGGCGCGCTCCTGCTGGATGGCGGCGACAGCTGGCAGGGCTCGGCAACCGCCCTTTGGACCCGAGGACGCGACATGATCGCCGCCTCTCGCCTCCTCGGCGTCGACGTCATGACGGGCCACTGGGAGTTCACCTACGGCGCTGAGCGCGTAAAGCAGGCGATCGAGAACGAGCTCGCCGGCAGGATCGAGTTTCTCGCACAGAACGTCAAGACCGCCGATTTTGGCGATCCCGTGTTCAAACCGTACGTGATACGGGAGCTCAACAACATTCCGGTAGCCGTGATCGGTCAGGCATATCCCTATACGCCGATCGCCAATCCGCGCCACCTGGTGGCCGAATGGACCTTCGGTATCCAGGAGGAGAATCTGCAGCAGGTCGTGGGTGAGGCGAGAAAGAAGGGGGCACACGCCGTCGTGCTGCTGTCGCACAACGGGATGGACGTGGATCTGAAGCTCGCTACCCGCGTGCGGGGCATCGACGCCATCCTGGGTGGCCATACCCACGACGCCGTTCCGGAGCCGGTGCTCGTGAGGAACCCGACCGGTACGACGATCGTCACCAATGCGGGCTCGAACGGCAAGTTCCTAGCCGTGCTGGAGCTCGACGTGCGCGGCGGCGCCGTTCAGGACTATCGCTACCGGTTGCTCCCCGTCTTCGCCAACCTGCTCGAACCCGACGCGAAGATGGCGGCGCTCATTCATGAAATGCGGGCTCCTTACGAAAAGACGCTGACGGAGAAGTTGGCGGTGACCGAGGGGCTGCTCTACCGCCGCGGCAACTTCACCGGCACCTTCGACCAGGTCATTCTGGACGCGCTGATGCAAGTCAAGGACGCAGAGATCGCGTTCTCCCCGGGATTCCGGTGGGGCACGACGATCCTGCCTCGCCAGACGATCACGATGGAACACGTGATGAACCAAACCGCGATTACCTATCCGCACGTAACGATCAACGAGCTGACGGGCGAAGCGATCAAATCCATTCTGGAAGACGTATGCGACAACCTCTTCAACCCCGATCCCTACTATCAGCAGGGCGGCGACATGGTGCGTGTCGGGGGCATGCAGTACACCTGCAACCCCGGGCAGAGAATCGGCAGCCGCATCGGCGGCATGACGCTCCGGGGACGGCCCGTCGAAGCCAGCAGGAGCTACAAGGTTGCGAGCTGGGCGCCGGTCACGGAGGGCGCGAGCGGCGAACCCGTCTGGGAAATCGTGGCGCAATACCTGCGCGCAAAGAGGGTCGTACGCGCGGTTCATCCCCATCGTCCGGCGCTCACCGGGCAGCAAGGCAACCCCGGGCTTACCTAGCTAGCAATTGAAAAGAGACGCGCCCCGAAGCAATCCCACCTCGACGGTGTCGCGGGGGCGCGACAACGCTGCCTCGACGCATTCGCGGATCGCATCGTGTCGGCATGGTAACCTACAGCCGGAAGAGCCTGTCAACAACCCTGTCTACGGAAGAAGACCCGATACGCCAATGGGATCCGCCCGTGCCGCAGGCGCAAGTGAGCAGGCACTGAAGCTCGCTTGGCAGCATTACCACGCCAGGCGGCTTGCCGAGGGCGAAGCCCTCTGCCGGCAGATAACCGAAGCCGCCCCTGCCCATCCCGACGCCTTCCACCTATTGGGGCTGATCGCAATCGAGTGCGGGCAGGCCGCGCGAGCAGTCGAATTGATCGAGCACGCCGACGAGCTGTCTCCATCGAACCCCGTCTTTCTCAGCAATCTGGCCGAAGCCTACCAAAGGCTGAGCTGCCCCGATCGCGCGAAAGAGTGCTGCGAGGAGGCCCTGAATCTCAAGCCCGACTTTCCGGCTGCTCATCTCAATCTCGGAAATGCCTTGGCCCTTCTCGGGCAGATCGACGCAGCAGAGCACTGTTATCGCAAGGCTCTCGCCGGCGACCCGTCTCTGCAGTTAGGCGGCTCAACCTGGGATTGTTGAAGCTGCTGCGCGGCGATTACGAGGCCGGGCTGCCCCTTTATGAAGCGCGCCTGGCGTGCGCGGATTCCGACGGCGGCGAGAGGCACCCGCCAGCTGCTGGCGAAGCTGCGCAATGTTCCACGATGGCGCGGGGAATCTCTGCAGGGAAAGCGCGTCCTCGTGTGGACCGAGCAGGGTCTGGGCGATTCCGTCATGATGATGCGCTACCTGCAACCCATCAGGCACCTCGGAGTAACGTGGCTCGCAGTGTGCTGCGAGCCCGAGCTGACGCGTTTGATGCAAGGCGTGACTGAAGTGGATGAAGTCTTCTTCGATACCGGAAGCGAGGATTGGCGCAAGCGGTTCGACTTTCACTGCCCGATGATGAGTCTGCCGTTAGCGTTCGGCACCCGACTGGAAACCATACCCGCGCGCATACCTTATCTTGCCGTGCCTCGCGATCTGAAGCGCAAGTGGTCTGAGAAGGTGTCGCGTTTGCCGCCTCCCAGAGTCGGGCTCGTCTGGGCCGGCGGCAAGCAGATACTCGCCGATTCGCGCCGCAGCATTTCGCTGACGAGCTTCTTGCCCCTTCTCAAGAAACGCGGAATCAGCTTCGTATCCCTGCAAAAAGGACCCGAAGCATCCCAACTCGCGAACGTCCGGAGAAATATCGGCAACTGGATGGATGAATGCGACGACCTACTCGAAACCGCTGCGCTCATCGAACAGCTGGAGCTGATCATCAGCGTCGACACGTCTGTTGCGCATCTGGCCGGAGCTCTGGGCAAGACGGTATGGCTGCTGAACCGCGCGGACAGCGAGTGGCGGTGGATGCTCGAGAGAAATGATTCCCCGTGGTACCCGACGATGAGGATTTTTCGCCAGCAGCAACCCGGCTGGAAAGAGGTGATCCGGGATATCGCCGATGCGCTGGAACGCGCGCTCGGTCAGGATCGAGCGCCTGCTCCCGCAACCTGGCTTCGACGGATGCTGCGCCTGTAGCGGAGCTCGCGGTGAACCGAGCTCCACAAAAGCAAGGCAGTGGTAAGCCGCGTCGCAGATGAGGTGCTTTCGGCATTGCGGCGGCTGGCGCCGGAGGTGGCCGGCCAAAGCAGCGAGGCATCGTCAGGAACTGGCGACCCGGACGTGCGATGCAGGTATCAGCGGCATTCCGGCCGCTTAGTCCCCTTTGCGGAAAATGGCACCGCTGTCATCCGACGGCAAGAGTCGTGCCATTACTCGAGTTACACCCGCCGGGCACCAAATAAAAAACCCCTCCGAGGAGGGGTTTTTCCGTACTTGAAACCTGTCAGAAACGACCGCGCATCAATGACGGCATTCAGCCGGCACGAACTTCCAGCTTGTAGTCGCGGTCGTGCATGACCAGATGACCTTGCCGTCCGTCATCAAGGAAGGGCTCAAGTTGATCGTTATAGCCGTGCCGACGGAGGTAGGGGTGCCGTCGCCTACGACGATAACTGGCCGTTGGGGGTAACTGTAGAACCGCGCCACAACCTTGCCGGTGATAGACATACTCATGCCCGCACCAGAGTTGACCAGCGTGTTATTGACCTGCGCGAACTCGGCAATCGTAGTCTTGTGCCCGCTCGCCGCCAAGATCAATTCCGACACCCTCGCGCGGATGGTGTAGTCCTGATACGCCGGCAACGCGACGGCCGCCAGAATACCGATGATCGCCACCACGATCATCAATTCGATCAAGGTAAAACCCTTCTGTATTCGTTTCATTAAGATCTCCTGAAGTTGAGCAATACACAAACGTCCGTTTGCGCGACCCGAGTCTTAAGCAAGTTTAATACCATGACCATAAAGCTGGAGTTTCTTCTTTTCTTTCAGACGGTTAAACCAGAATGGGCTGCCGTTCCTAGAGGATTTCATCTATGTTTCAGGAGCTTGGCCTGCGACCGTGGCCGTTCGTGACGACCGCGCACAACGTCCGTCATCGGAAATGGGGTCAAATCCACAGAACGTGCGTGCTTTTCGGGCGCGTGGCCGGTTGCCGATGACCAATCGACCATCGTCATTAGCGGCATAAAGTGACAAATTTGGTCACCTATCGAACTCTACGTAACTCCGTTACCGTCGCTCGGCCCTTCCCTCAACCCTTTCTCGAGCAACGTCCAGACGTTGCCTCCCTCACCCCCAACCCCTCTCCCGAGCAACGTCCAGACGTTGCGTCCCTCACCCCCAACCCCCTCTCCCGGAAGGAGAGGGGAGCTTCGAGCCGCTCCGCGCAAAATTGGATCGCGAGGGGAGCGTCCAGCGAGTCCGGATTTGTCATCCGGTTTCGTAACGATCAGTAGTTGCAGGCCCGTAGCCAGTGGAGCGATCTTCAGTCGCAAGGTTAGCGGAAGAGAAAATCGGCTGGTCGTAACGTTCCAGTATGGACCGTCTCGCTCGATCGAATGGGCTGTCTACACCCTTGTTCTGCGTCACCGACCAAATCAGCGCGCTTTCCCCGAACAGCGTGTCGCAGAAAACGCTGACCGGCAGATGGTTGATGGCTTGCATAGCCGCAGCAGTGCACCGGTCGGCGCACGCGTAAAGAGCGATCTGATCCAGGTATGCGCGCGCGCGCCCCGTCGGCGAGATTCGTTGCCAGGAAATTGCTCAACGCATGGAGAAACCGTGTCGCCACAGGCGACGCGCGAAAGGTCGTAAATCCCGCCAGGTACTGGTGCCATAACGGTTCATCCCCGGCATGCGCGAGTCCGATCTCCCGACCCCGGGCCAAGGCAGGCGCAGGGTCGCCGCGCACCAGGCTGTCCGCATCCAGCATCACGACGCGGAGGTCGGCGCTTGTGCCGAGCAGCAACTGATAGAGGCGCGAAAACCTCGCGAAGCTGCAATACGCGCTCTTTCCCCCGAAACGATCAAAGTCAACGGACTCCCACGTGACGCTCAGCATTAACGGCGTGATCCTCGAACGCAGCTCGTGCAAGGCAGACCAGAGCTCGGGCGTCGGGTTGTAAATGTGGAAATGAATGGCGTCCCTTGCGGTGATGTCTCGTATGGAACAAGCGAGTGCAATTCCATACTCCTGAAAGTAGCGCGGATCGCACGCTATGAAATAGACGAGAACGTTTTCAGGAAACTGTGGATACGGGAGGCCTTCTAGCGATGGCAGGCGATCGAGATGCCCGGACCCAGCCTCGGCCGACGCGGTAAACGGGCTCCAGTCGAGTACCGGATCGAGCTCCGAGTAAGGGGTGCCGGTACCGAACTGCGCGGCAAGAATGCACAGATCATTCGAACCGCGAAAGGCCTCCACACCCAGGCTACGTGCCGCATGAGCGGCTGCCAGGGCTGGCCCCCAGTCGCGGTTCAGCGTGTGTAGCAGCGCGAGCGCGGCATGGCCATAGGCGAGGCGCCGGTCGCGCGTGATAGCCTGCTGCAGCAGGAATATAGCCTGGCGCACCTTGCGTTGCGAAACCAGCGCCAGCGCCCAATTCAGCAGATGGCCGGCTTCCACCTCGTCATCCCGGAGATGCCCCTTGTAGGTGCCCTCCAAATGAGGGAGCGACAGCGGCAATGTCACATGCAGCAGGCCTCGGATCCAGTCCGGGTGCGTCCTCTTCCAAGGCAGGCCCGCGTCCGTCAGGCCGGCGATATCCGCCGCCTGCCGAGGAAACGCCCGGGAATACAGGACCTGCGCATCGCCGGCGCGCTGTTGCAGCAGCCGCGCGTCGGCCAGTGCCGCGAGGTACCAAGTATGAGATGGTGACAGGTTTAGGGCGCGCTCGATCGCGTGGGCGCCCGAGTCGGCATCTCCCCCGCGGCACGCCAGCACTCCCAGCAGACAGGACGCATCCGCCAGGTGCGGCTCGTGAGCCAATGCTTCTTCGCACAGCGTGCAAGCTTCTGCGTAGTTTCCCTCTGCATAGCGATCGAACGCACGGCCAAGTCTATTGCGGGCGTCGCTCCGACCGCGTGCGTGCCATGCCTTGGTCAGGTTGATCCGTTTCCGTAATTTTCTCCAGAAAGTCATTGTTAACCACGGAGCGCCGTAGAGGTACCTACAAGCATTCTGGACGCCGATGCCGCGTGACAGCGATACCGGGTGACGATACGGTCGATATTTTCGAAGCGCAAACCGTGTCGTGCCGCTTCAAGGCAGAAATCGTAGTCTTCAGCCCCGCGCGCCTCGACCGAGTATCGAGGACGGCCGTCGTGAAACGGGGCAATGCGCATGCACACTGTCGGGTTGTTGTGGGACAGAAAAACGGCAACACGGTAATGGGAGGTCGGCGGACATGCCATGCCGTCTCTATCGCCGAACAGCCGCATCCACAATGGCGTCATGCACCTGGGCAGATTCTGCAGGTTGGGCTCGCGAAAAGATCCGTTCAGTCGGCCGCATCCGTTAGGCAATCCCTGATTCCGTGATTGCGCTCTAGGTCGGCCAGCTCCGCGCTGCATTCGGTGTACTGCAGGCTGACGAAGGTGATATCGTTGCAGCCCAGGCTCGGCAGCCGCTGATCGAGCACTGCCGACGCTAACGATCGGTGATAGTCAGCTAAAAGCACGGTATCGCCTGCGCGCGGCGCCAGGGCGCGGGCGCGGATGCTCGCTCGCCGCGGAGCAGCCGAAGGCGCGTCACGAACTGCCGAAGCGCGTCGATCATCTGCACGATCACTCATCCCGGTCGAAAGCGTCAGGATTGCTTTTCACTCCGAGAGTATCACGCGCCGGCGGCCGGCGACGTTCGCACCACCTCCGCCATATGTCCCTGAACGCGGCCTCCGCCGCCCTAACGTAAATGTCGGGGTCAGCCAGAACCGAGCGGGCGAGGCGTTGCCGCAACTCGGAGCGCAGGGACATCAATCTCTGGCGGTCGCCCGCCTTGCTCTTGAGTATGTCGAGGTACTCCCGCGGTGTACGGGCAACCCAATCTGACATCCCTACAGCATTGAGAATCGAGGGTGAGTAGCGGGCCGTGATCGACCCGGGCAGCGTCACCAGCGGCACGCCCATCCAGAGCGCTTCCAGAGTACTCATGCCGCCCCCGCAAGGAAAGGGATCGAGGACGATGTCCACCTGATTGTGGTCCGACATGTGCTCATGCCATGCTGTTGCTCCCATAAAACGCATTCGCTCGTCCGCCACGCCGGCGTCGCGCAGTTTCCTCGCCACGCGCTCGCGCTTCTGACCGGGAACGTCCAGCCCCTTTCCCTTGAACAGAATACGGGCATCCGTCATTTCGAACAGCAGCTGTGCCCACATCCCGAGGGCGTCAGCAGAAAGTTTGGTGAAATTGTTGAAGTAACCGAACGTTATGTATCCGTTGCGGATAAACGGCGGTGAGGACACCGCGGGTGCGTCGTCGCGCGGCAGGTAGCTCAGCACGCACGGCAGGTAGACGACTTCCTCGCTGAAATATCGCCGCGAATCGGGCGGCAGCATGATCTCGTCGCTGAACAGATAGTCCATCTCCTCGATTCCCGTTCCGTTTGCGTAGCCCCACGCGCTCACCTGGACAGGCGCCGGCTTGCGGGCGAAAACCAGCAGCCGATTTCCCGCCGAATGGCCGGACAGATCAACGAGAATGTCGATCCCGTCCGCTCGCATCATTTCGGCAACTGTCTCATCCGAGATTCCGGCAATCTGTACGCCACGCTACGGCACTGTTGCGAAACCGTGCGGTCAGCTCGTCCTCTCGCTGCGAATTCGAGTAGCAGATTACCTCGTAGCGCGAGCGGTCGTAATGCAGCAGCATCAAGCCAAAAACGCCTGACGCCGCATGATAATGAAAGTCCGCCGAGACATAGCCGATTCTCAGCTTGCGGTCGGGGTCCGGCGAGTTGCCATGCGGGGCCAGGCGAAAGTTTTTAGGCCGTACATGCTGCGCGTGCCAGCGGCGGCGCTCCGCCTGTTCCTCTGCGACGACGGTAGCGGAGGAAAAGCTCAATGCATGGATCAAATTGCTGTGCGCGTCCGGAAAATCCGGCGTCGCGAGCAGCGCCCGGCGGAAAGACGCGATGGCCTCGTCGGCGCGGCCCAATTGCAGCAGAACCATTCCGAGATTGTTGTGGGCTGCGGCGTAGTCGGGCCGGAGCCCGATTGCACGGCCCAACGCGGCCGCCGCGTCGTCCAAGTGGCCACGCTCCAACTCGATGATTCCCAAACCGTTGTAGGCTTCGTAATGATCGGGACGCAAGTGCGTGGCGCGCTTCAAGGAGGTCCACGCCTCGCCGTGGCGGCCCATTTCAAACAAGATTTTGCCCATGCTGTATTGCGCATCGGCATGGTCGGGCTCGAGCTCGAGGGCGCGCTGGAAGGCCGCCAACGCGGACTCATGCCGTCCGAGGGCGGCCAGACTCGTTCCGAGTCCATGCAGGCTTTCGACCGCCTCCGGCTTGATTTTCAGCGCCTGCCGGTAACACTCTGCAGCGGCGTCGAGCTCGCCGAGCGCCTGCCGCGCATTGCCGAGATTGTGATATGGGGCAAACTGCTTCGCATCGGCTTCAATCGCCCGCTGGAACAGCAGCACGCCTCTTTCAATCTCTCCACGCTCACAGGAAATCATTCCCAGGTTGGTGAGCGCTTCGGGGAGTCCGGGATCGCGCCTTGTCGCTTCGGCGTACTCACCGGCCGCGCCCTCCAGGTCGCCGCGCGCGTATTTCAGGTTACCGCAGGTATTGTGGTAACGCGCGGCGCGAGCATCTGCCGTCAGCGCTTTCCCTACCGAGTCGAGAGCGGCCTCGACCTGCCCGGCGCTTTGGGCGGCGCAGCTCCGTGCATGAAGGGACTCTACCCGCTGCGCCTTGGGTCCAGACACACGCGGCAGGTTATTTCCCATGCGGTGGCTGTCACCCTTGCTGGCTTCACGTGCGCCTCGGCCCAGGAGGTGCCTCCATACGTCTTTGACCAACCGGGCTAGCACGGGCCGCTCAGTGCACGGGCGCTCGACACCAGTCGGTGCCGGCAACGATGCGCGGCGCGAGTTGCGTCAGGACCGTGACCGCGGAACTGTAAAGATCGGAGTCCACATGTATGAAGTGCGCCGGCTCAGGATGCTGCGAGATAAACTGCCGCAGCGTGACCTTGAACCAGCCTTTTAGCAGCACGATGTTCGACCGCCAAGCTGCGGAGCCTCTCCGGCTAGGGAAAAGCGGCCCTTCTGCTGGCCAGATGCACATTGGTGTTGTGACGGCGAAACAGTAGTGAACCTCTGCGAGGTCGTCCTTCAGGCGTAAGGCCTCATAAAGCAGATCCCTGGCCTCGTCGAGCCGTCCCTGCGCTATCAGCGCCTTCGCCCTGTCGCGCGCGGAGCTGGCTGCTGCGACCGTGTCCACCACGGCCGGCACCTTCGGCGCAGTGACCCGGCGGTCCATTCCCAGGAAGCGTTTCAGTTGTCTCAACATCAGAGAGCGGGTCTCTATCCGCGCCACAAATAGCGCCATTCCAAGATAACCGTGAGCGGTACCCACACCGGACGCCCTAGGGCGCGGCCCCTACGCTAACTGGTCGGCCCCGGAAGCGGCTTGGCCGTGGGGACGCTCGATCGCTGCTCACCGGGGCGGTTTGCGGCGCCGCTCGACGTGCTCCATTCGCTTGAGCTCGCTGTACCAGTTCTCGGCGTACTCGCAGTCCTTGTAGTCGATCCACCAGGGCCCGCCCTCCGTGTAGTGAAGCAGCGCGGCATCGGAGCGGTGTGCGTCATAGCCAACGAGGTGGTTCCAGCGATTGGGCAGCGCGCCGATCAGATCCTCGCTTTCCAGCCATCTAAACTGATGCAGGTCCAGCCCGGTCGCGCTGTTCACGTACGCAGGCGTCAGCGCCCTGCATCTCGCGTTATTGAACAGCATCACGCTCGACCAGTTTTTCTTCTGGTACTTGCTTTGCGGCTCGCCCAGGAATTTGACGGTCTCTTTAGGCACGTGCACGTGCTTGACCACCATCACGGCGTAACGTTCGTCTCTCAGCGCGTAGAGGCGGGCGATATCGTCGAGCATTACCATGTCGCAATCCATGAACGCCGACCAGCCCTCGTAGCCCGAGAGATGCGGCGTCAGAAAGCGGGAAAACGAGAAGTCCGTGCTCTGCAGCGGGTGGCGCTCGCGCGTCAGTATGCCGTTCAGTTGGGACAGCCTGAGCGGAGCGATGGTTACCGGCTCCGAGGCGAGCCTCTGGATGCTGTGGGAAAGCACGTTGTACGCAATGGCTTCCCGGTCGTCGTAGCCGATGAAAACTCTGATCATGGTCAAATCTGTGGTGTCAGATCGGATTGCCGCGGCTGTAAGTCATGTATCGCCTGGATCTTGCTTTACCGGGTGTAGGCCCGTCCGGGACTCGAGCGAACTCAACTCGTGGGCAACGGTCGTAATCACCGCCGGCCAATTCCCGAAAGAAGGTTGACGGAAGAGACGAACCGAAGGATACCAAGGCATTGATTCACCGGCAAATCCGTATCGCCACTCGGGGCTGTAGGGCGCCATGATCCACACCGGCCGGCCAAGCGCCCCTCCCAGGTGGATCACTGCGGTACACACGCTGATCACGAGGTCGAGCGCGCTCACCAGCGCGGCGGTTTCCTCATAGTCGTCGATCGCTTCCTGCCAGTGCGTGACGCGTATGCCCTGCCGGGCGGCAAGTTCGTCAAGCTCGCCCCGGCACTCGCCGTATTGCAGGCTCACGAATTGCGCGTCGGCCGCCTTGAACACAGGTTCCCACTGCGACAAGGGAATCGAGCGCAGCGGGCTGCGGGTCTCATGCGTGCCGCCCCGCCAGGAGATTCCCACTTTCAGTCCTGGGCCAAGCGCGCGCAGGCGCTTGCGCCATGCCTCGACGCGCTGCGGATCGGCAGCCAGATAACCTTGGTGCCGCGGGAAATCGCGGATCGATCGACGCAGGTACAGCGGCAGTGAGCCGATTGGCACCTCGCAATCGATCGCCTCTGCGCGGACCGGTTCGGCAACCGGGCGGTCCGCTGCCGCGGCGTAGATATGGGCCCGCGGAAACGACCGGCGGAACAAACGCTCCAGCTTACCGCTGCACTCGATGATGCAACGGCTCGCTGCATCGACGATTTCCGGCAGGCAGGAGGCGAACATGATCTCATCACCCAACCCCTGCTCGCCGTAGACGAGCACGGTGCGCCCGGCCAGGGCCGAACCATCCCATCGCGGATGTGCGGAGGCGCGCGGCGGACGGTCTTCGCTGATCAGCCGCAGCTCGTAATCGGGCCAGCCGCTGGCGTAGTCGCCCGCGAGGAGTTCCGCCAGCGCCCGGTGAAACCGCGCGAGCGGGAAATCAGGCTGCAGTGCGAGCGCCCTGTCGTACGATGCCAGCGCTTCGGGAATGCGCCCCAGCTCCTGAAACACGATGCCAAGGTCTTTCCACAAATCCGCATTCGAATGACCGAGCCCCTGCGCCTGCTCGTAGCACTCCAGGGCCGCGTGCGGCTCGTGCATCTTCTGCCGGATGAAGCCAAGCACGGCGTGCAGCTCTCCCGATCCGGGAGTGACGCGAAGTTGTTCCTGAATGGTTGCCAACGCGCCGTTGTACGATCCCAGTTGCACCTGGCAGAGCGCGCATTCTTTGAACGCATCCGTCAATGCGGGCGACAGCGACCCCGCCCGCTTGAAGTGCTCGATCGCATCAGGCAACTGCCCGAGATGACGCAGTACCGATGGCAAGGCTGAAATGCGCTGCGGGCAACTCGGGGTTTGCGGCAACCGCGCGACGGTAGCTCGCGGCCGCGGATTGCGCCTGTCCCCGCAACTGGTACACGTTACCAAGCCCGAAATGGGCTTCGTACAGATCCGGCGCAAGGCGGGCCGCCTCGCTGAGATGCAAGAATGCGCGATCGAGCTCGCCTGCCTGGCCATATAACCTGCCGAGCATGCAATGCGCGTCCGCGTGCCGGGGGTTACTCGACAGGGCTTCTTCGCACAACGCGCGCGAGCCGGCGCTATCGCCACGGCATTCCAGCTCGCGTGCCCGCTCGAACACGGAATCCGCCGCGCGCCGCCGCCGGACGTCACGTTGGGCGCGGGCGCCATCGAGAACGTGCCTGATGAGCGAACTCAACACTGGAGCGCGGCAAGTGTGGGGGCTGGTCGCAGCGTCGCTATTGACGCGGCCGGCGCGGAAAATGATAATCTAATGCTCTATTTTTCAAAGAATATTGCTCCAACAACCGTGCTACGCAGGCCCCGGGATTATACGCCGGGTAAGATTGCGGGTCGGACAGGTGGTGGCTGGTCTCACCGCGAAAAATAGTACATTACAGAACGCTCGGGAGAACGACATGGGATTGTTTGGCTCGGTTTCAGGCAAAGACGTGGACCAGTTCGCCAAGGGGCTGGCGCAGGACATCGCCAAGCGTTATCCGCCTGCGCTGGACAAAGGCAGCGCGGAGCGCAAGCTCTCGCAGAAGCGCCTGTCCGCGATTCTCGAAGACGCTTACGGCAAGGCGACCGAGTACCGGAACCAGCACAAGCTCGGCGTCTATAAGAAGGCGCGGCTCGGCAACACGTTTCGCTGGGAGCTGGAGGAGCTTGGCTACAGCAAGAGCTTCATCGACGCCGCGACTGAAGGATTGGTCGTATACATCTCGCGCAAATAACCCGGCGTCACGGTCGCCAGTGGATCTTGCCCGGCTCGGCGTCCGGCGCGTGCTTGGCTCGATTATCCGCACTGACCCGCCTCCGCAAGCCTGAACGATCTTGACGCCGCCGATGCAGTTCCTCAAAGCGCTGGGGCGAAGCCTGGCGCGCCGGCGCGAGGTGCACCCGGATTCCGGTAGCGCGGCGCGTACGGCGGTCGCGGCTTGTGAGCGTCTCGCGAGCGGCGACGCGTCCGGCGCTGCCGCGATGCTCGCGCCGCTGCTCGCGGAGCATCCCGGCAACGCGGATGTCTTCATGGTCCAGGGGCTGATACACCAGGCACGCGGCGAGCTGGGCGCGGCGGCAGCGTGGCTGCGCCGCGCCGTCGACCTGCGTCCCGACTTCGGCGCGGCATGGAGTCGGCTCGGTGCAGTGCTCGCCGCGGACGAACGGCTCGAAGAGGCGTTGGCCGCCCACGAGCGTGCAGCGGCGTGCGAGCCCCGCTCCGCGGCGATACACCAGAATGTCGGCATCACGCGCTATCGGCTGCGGGACGTTCGCGGCGCGATCGAAGCGCTGACCTGCGCCCTCGAGCTCGACCCGGCTCTCGAGGAGGCCCGATTCGACCTTGCCGAAGCGCTGCTCGCCACGGGCGACTTCGACCGCGGATGGGCCGAATACGAGCACCGCCCGCACCTGGCGGAAATGATGAAGACCGTGCCTCTGCCCCGGCTGCCGCCGGACTCAGCCGGCGCGCGTGTCGCAGTCGTTGCCGAACAGGGCTTGGGGGATGTCCTGCTGTTTGCGCGGTTGCTTCCGCGCTTAAGAAGCATGAGCCATTCGGTGGCGGCATTCGTGCAGCCCGCGCTGATCCGGCTATTCCGGCATTCGCATCTTGCCGACGAGGTGCGCTCCCTCGACGAGATCGCTACAGCGGAGCCGGACCGTTACGATGGTTACGTTCCGTTCATGAGCCTCGCTCGTGCCGTGAGGCTGCACGTGGACGAGATCGGACCTGACAAACGCCACCTCCAGCCGGACGCCGAGTCCCTTCACGCCTGGCGCGAGCGGGTGGGCGGCAACGCGGATGGACGCTTGCGCGTGGGCCTCGTGTGGGGAGGCAACGCCGGCCATCGCCGTGACACCGACCGCTCGATCCCGGTAGCGAGGTTCGAGCCTTTTTCTCGAATCGAGGGGGTCTCGCTGTACCGGCTCCAGCTCGGCCGGCCGGACCTCGGCGCGCCGCATTTTCCGATGCACGATTTGACTGAACATCTGACCGACTTCACCGACAGCGCCGCGTTCATACACCAGCTGGACCTCGTGATTTCCGTCGACACTGCGACGGCGCATCTCGCGGGCGCGCTGGGTAAGCCCGTCTGGGTGCTGTGTCCTTTACGCGCCGACTGGCGTTGGGAAATAGCCGGCGCAAGCGCACCCTGGTATGGATCGGCGCGCGTGTTCAGGCCGAACCGGACCGCGGAATGGTCTCCGGTGATCGAGGAGATCAGCGCCGCACTAGCGTCCCGCGCTCAGGGAAATGTGCCGCGGCCGCCCTGATGCCCGCAGTTGCGCTGTGCACAACCGGATCTGGCAAGTTTCATGTTGCAGCGACATTGCGAAGCGCGCGAGCGAAGGGGAAATCACGTGACTTTTTTTCAGGCTCAACTATCAACACGGATCGGCTGATAGCTCACATAGTTTTGCGTTCCGGAAGGGCGTTCTTCGCACGCCAGGGCGCAGGCATCAACGGCTGTCACAAGCTGTTCAACGTATTTTTCCTCGGTCAACAGTTCGCGCATTCGTTCGGCCTGAACCACCCCCATCTCGACGGTGTCGCGGGGGCGCGACAACGCTGCCTCGACGCATTCGTGGATCGCATCGGGATTGAACAGGAAAGTAAAGCTGCGATGGTTGGGAAAGTTGCCGACGTAGAACTGCTGACGGTTGGTCAGAAATGCGGTGTATCTTCCGGTGGCTCTGAGCACCCGGTCGTGGGCGCCGCGGTGAGTATTGGGGGACATGTCGATGATCGCGATGGACTCGTCGAGCAGCCGCCGTGTCCTACCGTAGTCAGAGTCCGGATCGTGTCTTGCACGCTTCCCGGAAAAGTCGATGTGGTCCCAATTCACACCGCGAATGATGACGGGATAGCCGAGCAGGCTGCGCGCAATCAGAGTGCTCTTTCTTCTCCGCAAATAGTCGTCGAGCTGGGCGAAAAGGAAAAACATCAGGCGCTGTTTCTCCGGTAGGTCAATGCCAAGTCCCGCGAAATACCGCTGTAATTCGGCAAAAGGATCAATCGGCTGGTCCAGCGCGGCGCAGGCGCCCTCGGCGACTGATTCGAGTGCCTTGGCGACGGCTGGCGGCAGGCTGACGCGCCAGTACTGCACCAACCGGTCTGGGCAGTTGCCGTTCTTGGGAAAGACGATCGTGCCGCTCGCTGCTTTGCCATCGAGCTCGACCGAGCGCTTCGGGATAGTGTCGAAGGGAAAAAGCGGCAGGGTCAGACACGGAGCTTTTTGGGCAAACCAGCGAACAAAAAAATCCTGGTGTTCAGGGTGTCCATAGGCGTTGATGGAATTTGCGAAGTGCTGAACATGCTTCGCGGGGAAATAGGCCGGCACGTCGCCAAAGAGCCGGACGAAAGGAATGCCTGCCTCGGCCCAGGGACTCCGGACCTCATCGCCTTCAACAACGTGGTACTCGCCTCCCCCGAACGGAGACATAGCAAACCAAATCGGATTCCCGGCAGCGGCCTCGTAGTTGCGGAACCAGGACGGGTCGTTGACATCAAGCAGGACGATATCCTCACAAGACTGACCGAATCGGCTGGAGCATCTCCAGCGTGCATTGCTTTAGCGCATCACCCTCGCTTGCGGCGACGAACGCCAACACCGCGCCGCCGCGCCGATAGGTAAGCTTCGGAATCGCGGATCTCTGCCGCGGCGTCGCGCGAGATGGCTCGCGGCGGGCACGGCCGAAGCGGGGCACCAGGTCCTTCAGAAGAGACGAAAGCACTACTTACCTCTGTTGCGGCGAGGATCCGGGATTGGCACATACAGCGAACCAACTGGCCGCCAACTCCGGATAGGTTTTCGCTAGTTCGTTGCAGGCATCCAGATAGGCATCGTTGACGATAATCCGGGCAGTTGTGGCAAATCCGGTAGCGCCTCTCCCCGTTCATTCTGAAATCATAGGCTTGACGATAACAGAAAAACGTGTGAAACCGGCCGCCAGCCCCTGCACTAACTCCCTGAGCCCACTCCCGGCCGGCAATCTCCTGCAGGTTGAATACCCGTTTGGGCCAATGTAAGGTGAGACACCTGCCTTCATCGGACGCCTCATCCATCACGCCAGCCCAGCTGATTGAAGGACGGCAACATGACCAACAGAGACTACAACCAGGAAGCCTGGGACGCGTCGGGCCACAAGTTCGCGTACAGCTTCGATCTCGACGTCATGCACCCGTTCATGGTCCGGTCGTTCACGCCATTCTTCGCGAAGCGCAACCTCCTGGAGCTCGGGAGCTTCCGTGGTGATTTTACCCGGCGACTGGCCGCCCACTTCACCGACATCACGTGCGTCGAGGCGTCCGAGGATGCCGTGGCCGCGGCGAGGGCCGAGGCCGGGAACAACGCGCGACTGATCAACGCGACCGTCGAGGAGGTGAAGCTCGACCAGAAGTACGACAACGTCGTGCTGACCCACGTCCTCGAGCATCTCGACGATCCGGGCGGGATCCTCAAACGCATCAACACCGAATGGCTCTCGGACACCGGCAGGTTCTTCCTGGTCTGTCCAAACGCCAATGCGCCGTCGCGGCAGATGGCGGTGAGAATGGGGCTGATCAGCCACAACTCCGCCGTAACTCCCGCCGAGAAGGAGCACGGTCACAGGATCACCTACTCGCTCGACATGCTCGAGCGCGACGTCAGAGCCGGCGGGCTCAGCGTCGTTCATCGCTCCGGGATCTTCTTCAAGGCGCTCGCCAATTTCCAGTGGGACAGGCTGCTGGCGACGGACATCATCACTCCCGGCTACCTGGAGGGCTGCTATCAGCTCGGCCACCTCTACCCCGACCTGTGCTCGAGCATCTTCCTGGTGTGCGAAAAGGGCAGGTGATGAGCAACATCCTGGACAGGCATGTCGAGGCGTACGAAGGCAACAACCTCTACGACTTCGACAATTCGATCCTCCTTCGCTGGTACCCGAAGCGAATAGTCGAACTGGCGCCGAACACCACCTCGCTCCTCGAGCTGGGGCTGGGTCACGGGTACTCCACCCCGCTGTTCTCGCGGGCGTTCGCCCGCCACGTGGTGCTCGAGGGCTCACCGGCCGTCATCGCCAACTTCCGGAAGAAGTCCCCCGAATGCCGCGCGGAGATCATCGAGACGTATTTCGAGCGCTTCGAAGGCCAGGAGCGGTTCGACGTCATCGTGATGGGTTTCGTCCTCGAGCACGTCGACAACCCCGCCGAGATCCTGGCGCGCTACAGGCAATTCCTGGCGCCGAATGGAACGCTGTTCGTCGCAGTGCCGAACGCAGAGGCCATGAACCGGCGTCTGGGACACCTGGCAGGGCTGCTGCCTGACATGCATGCCCTGTCCGAGAACGATGTCCTGCTCGGGCACAAACGCTACTACGCGGTGGGCTCCTTGAGAGCCGAGATGCGATCTGCCGGCTACGACGTGGAGCGCGTGGAAGGAATCTACCTGAAACCGATCACCACCCGGCAACTGGTGTCCCTGAATCTCGACGCGAACATCATCGAAGCGCTTTGCGCGCTGGGCGTGGACTACCCGGAGCTTTCCTGCGGCATCCTGGCACAAGCGAAAGACGCCGGATGAAGGCGCTCATCGTCGGAGGCACCTCCTCGCTGGGTTCGGCCCTGAGAGCGGTCCTGTCCGCATCCTGCGAGGTGATCACCGCCGGGAGGACCGACTGTGACCTCGCATTCGATCTGACCTGGCCGCTCGAACGAATGGTCCTGCCGGATGATGTCGACGTCATCCTTCACACGGCAGCTCACTTTGGCGGAAAGACGGCAGCGGACATCTTGGAAGCCGAGCAGGTCAACGTACTCGGGACGCTGAAGCTGTGCCAGGCTGCGGTCAAGACCAAGGCGCGGCACTTCGTCTTGATCTCCAGTATGTCCGCCGCCTTGAAGGAGGACTCCGAATACCACGGTATCTATGCCCTTTCGAAGAGGCACGCCGAAGACGTGACGCGGTTCGTCTGTGCGACCCATTCGCTCCCGCTGGCCGTGCTGCGCCCTTCCCAGATCTACGGACCGGGCCCGCACTTCCGCGCGCATCAACCGTTTCTGTACACGGCGATGGACAGGGCAAGGAAGGGCGAAGACATCCTCCTGTACGGCACGCGCGATCCGTGGAGGAACTATGTCTACATCGACGATCTGACCGCTGTGATCCGGAGCGTCATCAGCAAGCGGATCGTGGGGACCTACTCCTGCCAGCACCCCAGCGACGTGACCTACTCGCAGATCGCGACGGCTGCATTCCAGGCCTTCGACACCCGAGGAAGCGTTCGTTTCCTCAGCGACAAGCCCGATATCCCGGACAACGTCTTCGCGCCGGATGATGCCCTGTACGAAGCGATCGGCTTCCGTCCCAGCACGACCATCGAGGACGGGCTCCGGAGGATCGCACGGCTGTCATGAAGACGATCCTCGTCTCCGGCGCGAGCGGCATCGTGGGATACGGTATCCTCCGTTCGCTCCGGCGGTCGGGCAAGCGCTTGCGCCTCGTCGGGACCACCATCTACGACGACTCGGCGGCCCAAGACTTCTGCGACATCTTCGAGCAGGCGCCGCCGACGCTTCGCCCCGGCTATATGGAGTGGCTATCCAGGATCATTTCGACCTACCAGGTCGACCTGATCATCCCTGGTATCGAAGCCGACGTGTACCGGTGGATCGAGTCCGTCGGTGAGCTGGAGCGGGGCGGCACGGTGAAGGCCTTGCTCAACGAGCCGCGGCTGATCTCCTTGTGCAAGGACAAGTGGACATTCTTCGAGACGCTCAGGAACAGTGCCCTGCCCTGTGTCATCGACACCACCCTCGAGTCCGACTTCGATGCGCTCGCGAGCAGGTTCGGATTGCCGTTCCTGCTCAAGCCGCGGACCGGATTCGGCGGCAAGGGGATCGTGAGGGTCGATTGCCGGGCGACGTTCCTCCAGCATCAGGCCCGGATTGGGCCCGTGCTCATGGCGCAGCCCATCATGGGCACGGAGAACGAAGAGTTCACGACCTCCGCGTTCTGTGACGGCAAGGGCGGCTACCATGCGCACATGACCCTCAAGAGGAAGCTCTCGAGCGACGGTTTCACCGACCGGGCCGAGGTCGTGGAAGTCGACGACATAGCGGGAACGGTGCATGAGCTGTGCGGTCTCTTCAGGCCGATCGGCCCGACCAATTTCCAGTTCCGGCGACATGAGGGAGCCCTGAAGCTCCTCGAGATCAATCCGAGAGTATCGTCGGCCACCTCGATCAGGACGGCCTTCGGATACAATGCAATGCGAGATGGCGGTCGAGTACTACCTGGAAGGCAAGACGCCGCGGCAGCCCGTCATCAAACAGGGGCGCGCGGTGCGGTACATAGAGGATCTGATTTTCTACTCATGACAATCGGACTGATTTCTGACATTCATGGCAATTACGAGGCCTTGACCGAGGTTCTCGCCGAGCTCGACCGGATGAAGGTGTCCGAAGTCATCTGCCTCGGCGACGTCGTCGGCTATTACTCGCAGGTCAATGAGTGCTGCGATGAGCTGAGGGCGCGGCGCATCCGCTGTGTCATGGGCAATCACGATTGGTACATGGCGGGCGGTGGCGCTTGTCCGAGGTCCAAGAGCGTCAACGATTGCATGATCTACCTGCGAAAGGTCATCACCCCCGAGAACGTGGAATGGCTGCGGAGCTTCCCGTTACAGCTCCGGATCGAGGGGCTCCAAGTCGTCCATGGCGGATGGTCCGATCCGATCGACGAGTACCTCAAGTGGACGGAGACTTATTTCGCCGAGATCCCCGGAAACCGCTTCGCCTCCGGTCATACGCACATTCAGGCCATCCACACGAGCGGCGGCAAGACCTACTGTAATCCGGGTTCCGTGGGGCAGCCGAGAGACAACGATCCCAGAGCCGCCTTCGCGACCTACGATGGCGAGTTCGCGCTGCATCGGGTCGCGTATGACGTTCAGCCGGTGTTCGATCTCATGAAGGCGGCGGGCTTCAGCGACTACTACTACGGATGCCTGAAGACCGGCGCCCGCAGGCTCTGCCGCCTCCCCGAGCCCGGTGCAGAAGGCGTTTGAATGGCGAAAGCTGGGGTGGGTCTTCGATCCCCGAGAGATCGAAGACATCGATTGGATGAAGGACTTTGCGCAAGCACCCTGCGCTCTCGTGCTCGACCAGTGCCTCCGCGTCTACTTCGCCTGCAGGCCGGCGGCCGACAGCGGTCCCTCACGTCCAGAGAGTCCGAGGCGGCTTTCAGGACCAGTGAATGCCTATTCATCGGGTTCGCGCGCTGGCGCTATCTTCAGGCTTATTTCAGAAAAGACATAGAGCGGAATTATCTCTCAGGGCGAACATCACAGTCTTGGACATGAGGCGGCTCCTTGTAACGTTAAGCAACTTAACTGATGCCAGCTTAGGCGTAGCCGTCACGATGCGGCAAGGGAGAAAGCCTTCGTTGCGTCGTGCAGTGCTTTGCGTGAATTCTGCATCATCAGATCGAGAATAACAGAGTACCGGCCCCTCTGTCCCGCTATGCATGAGTGCCAAGGCCTGTACTTGCGGTTGAAGAAAGTGCAGCTCAACTCCTGCGCACGAGAATACTGACGGATCGTATAGCTCACGCCCTCCGGGCAGATTCACGTAAACACTCGCACCTTCACGCAAGCAGATATCGAGAACGCGTTCTGGTCCTTTGAGGCCGTCCTTAGGATGAATAGAAGAGGTGTAGACAATTTCCGGAGCCATCCGAAGATACTTCGCTACATCAACCAAGCAGCCAGACAAAAATGCTGAGAGATTGCCGGACGCCGATGCCAGCCACTGCCGGAAGAGCGGCAATACAAGCGCCGCTTCAGTTGCTTCGGCATAGGTGAGCGCCACCGTGCGCTCCATGGCGCGTTTCCAGCCGTTGTCCGGCAGGATCTCGATCTCGCGAATAATCCGGTTCGGGCTTGCGCCGACCAGTGGAAGAGTGAGCCACATTGTGCCGTTCCGCGCTGGAAGGCGGTTACGATTGATCCAACCACCTTTAATGTAGTTTACGTCGTCGAGGATGACGAAACGGTCGACGGCCGCCATGAGCTGAAAGTAGCCGATGTAGGGCAAGAAATACGGCTGCATGATGGCGAGTCTCATACGTGCTTCGCTGGCGCGTGTCATCGCGTTCAGCAGTAGCTGGCCTCGGAGCGGTCCGCGCCGCCGAACCAGATCGGGCGCCCGCGAATCAGATCACTGACCACGATGCGATAAGTATGACGCTTGCGGATCGCGATCTCGTCGATGCCGATCATCTTGGGTCCCGGGGTGCCGGCCTTAGCGAGCTGCGCGCGCATGTATTGCTTATCGAGTGTCTTGACCGTGTCCCCGTCAAGCTTGAGCTCCGTGGCAATGTCCTTGATCGTTGCCGAACGGCAGCGCCGGCCCACGTAGTGGGCGAAGCGCTTGGTACAGAACAGGTTGTCCGTTAGAAACACCAACTGCTCGCGCTTCACGCTGCCGCAGCTTCGGCACGGCACGCGCCGCACTTCGATCTCAAGGTAGATGCGCGCGTCGCCGCAGAAGAGATCGCGTACTTGCCGCACTCTGCGGTCGTACCACCCCGAGTGCACCCGGCCGCACTGACCGCAGGCCCTTTTTTTGAGCGTCGTACAAGCGTGATGACACGGTGCCTTCGAATCACCAAAGGCACCGCGCACTGTGGGTCGCGGACGAAACCCCGGGAACGCATATGCATCCCAAAGTCGCCGCGCTCGCTTCGATAAGGTAGCCATCCCTGAAAATGGCAATCTGGGCTCGGCTACAACACCATTTACCGCAGCAATTTACCCACGCGACTTCCTGAAGACCCCGAAAACACGACAGCCTTGCCTTGCTGAAGCATGCGATTTCTGCTGATCCAGCCCTTTTCGCGTATTTGATGTTGTCGTAGACGATGAACAGGTCGACCGCATTGATGAGCTGGAAAATAGCCGATATAAGGAAAAAAATATGGCTGCATGACTGCCACTTTCATTCGTCGCGGCAGTACGCGTCAGGTCCTTCAGAACAGATAGAGCAGATTGCTTACCGGAGCTCCGCCTCGACCAGGATCTGCTTCAGCGTGGCGGCACGCTAGCTCCGCGGCCGCAGCTAGGGGGCTCATGCCAACGACGAAGAGCACCGTCTCTTCGTGGTGGATCGTGTAATGCTCAAGATGCAGGTCATACCACGGAAAATAGCTGCTGAGCCACAGGGGAATCTCATAAAAGTCGCCGGGGCGATGGTAAAGCGAGATGGCGAGCCGGGGCCGGAACTGCCCGATGACCTGCCGTGCGCCGATGAGGGCGGCCAATTCAGAGCCTTCGATGTCCATCTTGATGAAATCCACGCGGGAAACATTGTGTTCCCGTACGAAGTCGTCGATCGATGTCATGGGAATCCGGTTCTCCGCGCTACGCAAGGAAAACCCGGGCTGGGCAAGCAGATAGCCTTGCGAGTCGACGGCTGCCTGCGGTGCGGTTCCTGCCGTCCTGTCGGAAACGGCGAGCGGCACAACAATGACTCGATCCTCGAGCTCGTTCTGCGCGACGTTGAGGCCGCTGACCGCCTGGTGCGCAGGCAAAGGGTCGAAGGCATAGACGCGTCCGTGCTTTCCCGCCGTCTTGGCAAAATAGACCGCGGTATCCCCGAAACAGGCGCCTGCGTCGATCACGATGTCATCAGCTCTAGGTTCCACGACGAGGTTGCCCCGCGAAAGGAAATATTGCTTTTTCAGGGCCGTATACACGACGTTTCCGTTCCAGCAATCGAGCGTTGCGGGGCCCCCGGGTGTCGGCACCCCCGTGTGATGGCGAATCGGCCCGAACATGCTGTCCACGTGCAGCTTCGATTCGCCCCGGTCATACGCCTTCGCCTTGCTGTAGAGCTCCGATTCGGCGCTCCAGCCGACGCCTTCCCTGATCTGCACGTGCGTATGTCCCAGCATGCGATAGAGGACGAGACGGCGAAACAGCTCGCGCGACTGAGGGTCGTCGAGCGACTCGCATGCTGCGAAGAATTCGGCGGCGTGATTGAAGAAAAAATTGAGATAGCTCGCGTGGTCGGCTGCATTGACCAATCGCGAGCGGTCGGTGCCGTCATAGCTGAATCGGGCGTAGTCGTAGTTGTCCTGGACCCCCTGGTGTGCGAGGACGAAGAAATCATGCAGCATTGACTCGGTAAATGCCGCGTGGCTCGAACCGCCACCGTCGGCGGGAGTGCCGGCTAACTGGCGGGCGGGCCGGCTTTCCGGGCCAGACCCGTGCACCAGCCGCTTCAGAAGTGACATCAGCATGTGGCTCCCCGAGGGATCATACCGCGTCGTGCTCGGCAGTCAGGACCGGATTTTCCTTATCAAGTCCGTGATTTTTTCCACATGAGCCATGTCCAGCGCTGGATAAATAGGAAGACAGAGCACTCGTTCGGCCAAGTCGGTCGCCACCGGCAAGTTGTCCCTGCGCGCGGAGGGCATTCCCCGGTACATCGGGAAATCCGAAATCAGCGGATAGAAATAGCGCCGCGGGTAGATGTTGTGATTCTTGAGCGTCTGATAGAGCACATCGCGGCTCACCGGGTAGCCGTCCTCCACGAGGATCGGGAAGTACGCGTGATTCGCGACCTTTTCGCCCGCATCCTGCAGGCAGCGGATCCCTTTCACGCCCTTCAGCAGTTTCCGGTACGTCGCGTCGATCTCCCTGCGCCGCGCAAGCGCCTTGTCGACATTTTTGAGCTGCAGCAGGCCCAGGGCGGCGCTCATTTCGCTCATCTTGCCGTTGATGCCCGGGGCGACTACCGTCACCTCGTCCACGAAGCCGAAGTTCTTCAGGTGGTCGATGCGCTGCTTGGTCTTCGCGTCGGGGCAGACGATGGCGCCGCCCTCACAGGTGGTGAACACCTTGGTGGCATGAAAGCTCAGCACCGAAAGGTCGCCGTTTTTGAGCACGCTGCCACGGTCGCCTTGCACGCCAAAGGCGTGTGCGGCATCGTAGATCACGCGCAGGTTGTAGTTGTCGGCGATTTTCTGGATGGCCTCCACGTCGCACGGGTGGCCATACACATGCACCGGCAGGATGGCGGTGGTCTGCGGGCTGATGGCCGCCTCGATTTTCCGGGAGTCGAGGTTCAGGGTGCCCGGGTCGATGTCGACGAATACGGGCTTGATGCCGTTCCAGAGCAGGGAATGGGCGGTGGCGACAAAGGAATACGGGGTGGTGATGACTTCCCCGGTGATGCGCAGGGCCTGCAGCGCGGTGACGAGCGCAATCGTTCCGTTGGCGAACAGCGCGAGGTGCTCCACGCCGAGGTATTCGCACAATTCCTTTTCGAGCTGCTGATGAAACGGGCCGCTGTTGGTGAGTATTTTACTGGTCCAGATTTTCTCGAGGTAGGGGATGAACTGCTCCAACGGCGGCAGGTAAGGCTGGGTGACGTAGACCGGATCATCCGTGTTCATCGGTTTTCTCCCTCAGCGAGCGATCGGCGACCCGGAGACTGCCAGGCAGTTTCATCGAGCACGGAAATCCGCATCGCGGCTTTGCCTGCATTTACTGCGACGCCTCCGGACCATTGGCCCGATTCAACTCGCAGCTCGGGCGAAGCCTCAACTAATGCGCCGGCGGCGGCACGTACCCCGGAATCCTGGTTACGTCCACCTCGTCGATCTGGTCGGGATCGAGGAATTGCTTGGCGTAGCGCTCGTAGACCTTCTCCCACATGAAGACATCGAAGAGATCCGGATCGACGTGGCCGTTCAGCTTGAATTTGCCGAGGATCGTGAGCGCTTCGGTCAGCGTCTTGCCTTTCTTGTACGGGCGGTCCTTCGCCGTCAGCGCCTCGAAAATGTCGGCGATCCCCATGCAGCGCGCCTGCACCGACATCTGCTCGCGCTTGAGGCCGCGCGGATACCCCTTCCCGTCCATGCGCTCGTGGTGCCCGCCGGCGTACTCGGGAACGTTTTTCAGATGATTGGGCCACGGTAGCGCCTCCAGCATCTGAATCGTCACCTCGATATGGTGGTTGATGATCTGGCGTTCTGCGGGAGTCAGCGTGCCATAGCGGATTGTCAGGTTGCCGAGCTCTTCCTCCGAAAAAAACGCCGCCGCCTTTCCCTCGATGTCGCGCCAGCGATACTTCTCCGAGATCGCCCTTACGCGCGCAGTGTCCTCTTCTTTCATCCCCTCACCGCCGAAGTTGGCGCGGCGGATGAATTCGCGGTCGTCCTCGATCGCCTTCAAGCGCTCCGCGAGCTCGCGCTTGACGTCGCCGTTCGCCTGATTGCACTGCAGTGCAGCCACTTGTGCCTTGAGCAGCGCGATCTCGGCATCCCGCTTGACGACCTCGAACCGCGTGTCGATTATGCTGATGCGGTCGTAGATCGTCTGCAGCTTCGTCGCCTTGTCCACCACGTGCACCGGTGTCGTCACCTTCCCGCAATCGTGGAGCAATCCGGCGATCTTCAGCTCGTAGCGATCCCGGTCCGTCATGGCGAAGTCCTTCAGGGGGCCGACCCGGGAGTTGTTGACCGCCTCGGCGAGCAGCATGGTGAGCACCGGCACGCGCTGGCAGTGCCCGCCGGTATAGGGGGACTTGTCGTCGATCGCCGCGTTGATGAGGCCGATGAACGATTCGAACAGATCCTCGAGATGGTTGATCAGCAGGCGGTTGGTGAGCGCGATCGCCGCCTGCGAGGCCAGCGACTCGGCGAGGTGCTGATCGGTCTCGGAGAAGGCCACCACCTCGCCCGTGCCCGCATCCTTGGCGTTGATAAGCTGCAGCACGCCGATGATCTCGCTTTCGTGGTTCTTCATCGGCACGGTGAGGAACGACTTGGAGCGATAACCGGTCTTCTTGTCGAAGCTCTTGGTGCCGCTGAAGTCGAAGCCCTCCTGCGTGTAGGCGTCGGCGACGTTTACCGAGCGGTCGTGATGGACCGCGTACGCCGCCACCATGGTATTGATCGGCTTTCCTTCCTTGTCGTGGAGATAGATCGGGTAGAACGGGATGTCGACGCCGCTCGTGCCGCCCATGGCGATGTTGAGGGTATCGTTACGCATGATCTCGAAGCGCAGCGTCTTCTCATCGGTCATCCGATACAGCGTTCCGCCGTCGGCGTTGGTGATGTCCTTGGCCGCGACCAGTATCGTCTCCAGGAGGCGATTGATGTCCTTCTCCTGCGAGAGGGCGACACCGATCCGGTTCAACTGATCGAGCCTTCTGAGCAGATCGCTCGAATCGCGGGACTGGTAGGCCTCGTTCATAGGGAACCTATCACGCGCCTATGACTGAGATAGGTTCCGCTACTTGATACAAACCGAGCGTACCTGCTGGATGTCGGTGATCCCGCCCAGCACCTTTTCGATGCCGTCCTGTTTCAGCGTGCGCATGCCGTCCTCCAGGGCCGTCGCGAACATCTGCGCCACGCGGGCATGCTCCTGGATGTCCCTCTTGATGCGATCGGTTCCCATCAGCAATTCGTGCAGGCCGACCCGGCCCTTGTAGCCGGAATCGCGGCACACCTCGCAGCCCTTCGCCGTATAGATCGTGAACTGGCCTTTGTCGTTGCCGTATTCCTTGACCCATTCCTCGTAGAGCTCCTCGCGCGCGGCCTTGGGATCCTTCTTCCAGGTGTCGGTGGCTTGCAGCTCGAGGGAGTACTCCTCGATCAACGCTTGCATTTCCTCCGGCGACGCGATGTGCGGCTCCTTGCACTTGCACAGGCGCCGCGCCAGACGCTGGGCCATGATACCCAGCAAGGCATCGGCGAAATTGAACGGATCCATGCCCATGTCGAGCAGCCGGACGATGGATTCCGGCGCGCTGTTGGTGTGCAGGGTCGCGAACACCAGGTGGCCGGTGAGCGAGGCTTCGATGCCGGTCGACACCGTTTCCTTGTCGCGCATCTCCCCTACCATGATCACGTCCGGGTCGGCCCGCAGGAACGCCTTCATCGCCACCGCGAATGTCATCCCGGCCTTGGGATTCATTCCCACCTGGCGCAGGCCGCGTTGCGTGATTTCAACGGGGTCCTCCGCGGTCCAGATTTTCATGTCCGGCGTATTGAGGTAGCCGAGCACGGAGTGCAACGTCGTGGTCTTGCCGGAGCCGGTCGGCCCGCACACGAAGAACAGACCGTAGGGCTTTTCGATCGCCTCTTTGCACAGTTGCAGGTTGCGCTTGGAAAAACCCATCTTGTCGAGCGGCAGGGGCTCGCCCGCGGCAAGTATCCGCATCACGATATCTTCCACCCCTCCCGTCGTCGGGATGGTCGCCACCCGCAGCTCGATATCGAGCGGGCCGAATTTCTTGAACTTGATCTTGCCGTCCTGGGGCTTCCTGCGCTCGGAAATATCGAGATCGCACATGATTTTCAATCGCGCCGCGATCGCGTTGCGGTAGCTTCCGGGCACCGAAATGTAATTCATGAGCTCGCCGTCCTTGCGGAACCGGATCTCGGTCTTGGCCTTGCCCGGATAGGGCTCGATGTGTATGTCCGAAGCGCCCTGCTGATACGCGTCGATGATGACTTTGTTGACGAGCTTCACCACCTCGTTGTCGTTCGCCGCGGACACAACGTCCTCGCCCCCCACTTCGATGGTGTCGCTCTCTTCATCGAGCGTGCCCAGCATGTCGCCGATATCGCCGCTGTCCGCGAGGGCCGTGGTGCCACTACCGCCGAACATCTGGTCGAGGGTCGACGCGAACTCGCGGCTGGAGGTGACCTTGTAGATGATCCTGCTCTTGGGATAGACGTTGTTGACCATCCTCGACGCCTTGATCTTCTCGGGGTCGACGGTCATCACGCCGATGCCATCCTTGGTGTCTTCCAGCGGAACCCACTGGTTGGTCTGGCAGAACTCCCGGCTCATGTTTCTCATGAGGTCGGGCGGCTTGATGCGGTCCGGCTTGAACGCTTCGTACGGCACGCCGAAGTAAGCGGCCAGAGCCTCCCCGAGCGCCGGCGCCTTGACCTGAAACTCCTCGATCAGCACGGTTTCGATATCGAGATTCTTGCGGCGCGCCGAGCGCTGCGCGAGCTCGAGCTCTTCGGCCGAGATCACCGCACTGGTCACCAGCCCGTCGTACTTGGTGCGCACCTGCATCAACGGTCCCTGGCGCTGGCGCATCGCGATCGCGAGCGTCTCGGTAAGGTGCGCCACGCCTTCCTCCATCACCGGCAGGAACGGCTGCCCGGCCTTGGAATTGATGATCTGCACGACGCCGATCAGATCCTTGCTCTTCTGCTCGAGCACCGGCGCGACCAGCATCTGTTTGGTCCGGTAGCCGGTCTTCGCGTCCACCGCCTTCAGGAAGTTCAACTGCGGGCTGTACGACTTCAGCTCCGCTTCGTCGTAGACGTCGCGGATGTTGATGATGCGCTTGTGCAACGCGACGAAGCCGGCGATCGACTGCTCGTTGATCGGCAGCTTGATATCCTTGAACGAGTTGAGTCCGGTCTTGACCTTGGAAATGATCGATCCCTTGTCGTCGCTGTTGAGGTAAATCGTGAGGCGGTCGGCGTTGAACAGGTTGCACAGCTCCTGCGACAGCTCGAGAAGGATCTCGTCGAGGTTCTTGGTCGCGTGGATCTTGTTCGTGACCGTCTGCAGTTTCTGCTGGAAATTGAGCTTCTCGGCCAGATTTTCCTGGGCGGCCGGCTTGCTCTGGAGTACCGGTGCTCATAAATACCTCGTTCTTTCCGTTTCTGCTCGCTTAGACTACGCCTTTTTTGCCCTGTTCGTCGGTCGCGCGCGCCGCCATTAAAATTCGAATACCTGGTTGTTCTGCAGCATCTGCGGCCGGCGCTCCTTAACCTGGGTGGCGACTTCCTGCATGATGAGCTCGGACTCGCGAGGCTTCAGATGCGTGATGAAGACTTGCGGCGAGTGCCTCAGTTTCGCGAGCTCCTCGGCGAGCAGGCTTGGGCAGAGATGCTTGGACTTGAGCGCGAGTGGGCGCTCCCGGTCGGAAAGCGCCGTTTCGATGATCAGATACTTCAGATTCGCGATCTCGTTCACCACCAGCCACAGCGCGTCGTTGGTCGTGGTATCGCCCGTGAATACCAGGCTCGCGCGCCCGGAATCGAGCTGAAAACCCACCGCCGGCACGACGTGATTGGCCGGCAAGGGCGTGATCCTGCGCCCGTTCAACGCCACGGGGTTGCCCATGGCGATCGCCTCATAGCGCATCACCGGCCGTTGCGCGTCCGGGATCTGCGTGAAGTCGGGCCACAACTTCCAGTTGAAAAGATGCGTCTTGAGGATGTCGAGCGTCTCGGCAGTCGCATGCAGCGTCAGCGGTTTTTCGCGCATCCAGCCCACGGTGTCCACGATGAACGGGATGGACGTCACGTGATCCATGTGGGAGTGCGTGACGAATATGTGGTCGATCTGCGAGAGCTCGTTGATCGACAGGTCACCCACTCCCGTTCCGGCGTCGATCAGCGTGTCGTGGTCGAGCAGGAACGACGTCGTGCGGAGCTCTCCGCCGATGCCGCCGCTGCAACCCAGGACTTTTACTTTCATTACTTCGTCTCGAATTTGAAGGCGCCGTCCCAGTCCGGTGCGGGCGGCTTCAGCCTGTGCTGTCGCGACGCGTTCCAGGAATTCATCATAGAGCACCCCATTGGCAGTCGCTTTCTTGAGATTGATGAGTTGCAGCTCGGCCATGTCCCAGTCCTGCGTGCTCGATAGAGTTTAAGTGCCTGATTCCAAATCTTGATTTCATCAAGCGACGGGCTTGGCCACTTGGCCTTCCATGCCGAGCGGCTGGTAGATCGCAACGGCTTCATCTTTCCCCTTGACCTGCACCCGGTCGATTTCACGGCAGACGAAGCCGGAAATGCGCTCCTTGGTGCCCTCGCCGATGATGATATCAGCCCCATACTGCTTTGTGATGCCTTCCAGCCGCGAACCGAGGTTCACGGCGTCGCCCATTACCGTGTACGCCTTGCGGATCTGCGATCCCATGTCACCCACGCGCATCACGCCGGAATTGACCCCGATGCCGATCTTGAAGGTGGGCCAGCCCTTGGCGCTGAATTTCTCGTTGAGTTCCTTGGCCGCTTTCTGCATGTCGAGCGCCGCCTGGACCGCGTGTTTCGCATGCTCGGGGTCGGCCACGGGCGCGCCCCAGAACGCCATGATCGCGTCGCCGATGTACTTGTCGAGCGTGCCGCGGTGCTTCTCGCGGATCACCAGGCTCATGGTGGTGAGGTACTCGTTGATGTAGAGAGAGAGGTCTTCCGGTGAAAGGCTCTCGGAGATGGTCGTAAATCCCCGCACGTCCGAGAACAGCACCGACAGCTCCTCGGCGCGCGGCGCCATGTTGAATTGCTCCGGGTTCTTCGCCATCTCGTCCACCAGCTCCGGCGGCACGTACTGGCCGAAAAGCCCCGTGATCTGCCGCATGCCGCGCGCTTCGATGAAGAATCCGTAGGCCATGTTCAGCATGAACAGCATGAGCGTCATCATGACGCCCGAGGCAAGCGGCAGCACCAGGTTGCCGTAATGGAATACGACGATGTTGATGGCCAGCACCGCGAGTAGGACCAAGACCGTGGTCAACGTCGAGACGAGCGGCCCCAGCAGTGGCAGGAGCAGTGCCAGGGCAAGGCCGGGGAGGAGAAGCAGCACGATTTCCGCACCGAAAACGTAGGTCGGCCGCTGCTTGATCGTGTCGTCGATCATGCCGGAGATCATGTTGGCGTGTATTTCCACCCCGGGATAGACCGGATCGACGGGGGTCGCCCGCAGATCGAGCAGCCCGGGCGCGGTGGTGCCCACCAGCACGATCTTATTTTTCAGCGCCGCAGGATCCACACGCTCGTTTATGACGTCCACCGCTGAAAAGTACGTGTAGCTGTTCCGCTTCCCGCGATACGGCACCAGCGCCATCGCGTCATCGTCCAAGGGAATCTTGAGCTTGTTGCCGACTTGAAGCCACTCCAGCCCTTCATAGCGGGAACCAAACATGCTTCCCTCCGGAACGAGCGGCTTCGCCGGAGGCCCCCCGAGAAGCACCCGAATGACCGCAAGCGAAAGCGGCTCGTAGTAGTTGCCCTTGTATTCAGCCAGCATCGGTACGCGCCTGATGATGCCGTCGGCGTCGGTTTCCGAGTTGAAGTGCCCCGCGCTGGTCGCGTTTTTCTGCAGCTCGTCGAGATTCGCGGTGTAGCCCGCCCAAGAGGTTGACCTGATCTTTCTGGTGCCTAGCACGTCTGAACCGAACAGCGGCTCCGGCAGCATGCCGATTTTCGAAACCTGGGCCGAATCATCGCTCGAAAACGAATAGCCCAGGACCACCTTACGCCCCTTGATCTTGCGAGCGAAGATATTGTCGTATTCGAGCTCGGGCTTGATGCTCGCCAGCACCGACTGGAATTGCGGCACCTCGCGCAGCTCCTTCTGCGCGAGCCTCTCGAGCACGCGTATGCCCGAGGATTCGTCGCGCTCGGCGAACACGATATCGAAGCCGACGATCGCAACGCCGTATTTGTCGAACAGCTTGTCAAGCAGGAGCCCCAGACGGTCGCGTGGCCACGGCCAGCGGCCTTCGCCGCCCTTTTCCCGCTCTTGCAGGCTCTTCTCGTCGATGTCGACGATGATGACCTTGGTATCCCGCGTGCGGGGCATGGTGAGCCGCACCCGCGTGTCGTAGATGATGTTCTCGAGCTGGGCGATCAGGGGCAGCTGGTAGAAGGGCTCCTTCTTGATCGACTGGATGACGTGGCCCAGGAATATCGCAACGACGGCAAGCCCGATGCCGATCCGCACGACATGCTTCTTCAGATTATCAAGCACCAACCCGCCCTCTATCCTTTAACCCCCGCCCGCGACGGCGCACGTTGTACGCCCAGAAACAAAAGCCGGACACGGCGCATCACACCGATATCCGGCCCCCGGAATTGCCGTGGCTAGCTGCTTTACGCCTGCACGTGCGGCGATTGCGTCGCTTCTATTTCTTCAGGAAAAACTCCATCTTCACGCCGGCGAGCTCGATGACATCATGGTCGCGGAGCGGGTGCGCCTGGGCGTCGAGCACCTTGCCATTCACCACCGGGTAGACCGTGCCTTCGACGTGCGTGATGAAATAACCCTGAGGGCGGCGCGTGATCACCGCCACCTGCACGCCGGGTTTGCCCAGCGTCGTCAAATTTTTGGTGAGTTCCATTTCTTTGCCCGCGCCGGGGCCGGTGAGAATCTGGATCGCGGCGAGCATATGATCGTGCACTGCGGGCCTTGGTGCGGCAGCCGGAGCCGGAGCGGAAGCAGTGGCGGGAGCCCTCATGGGCGGAGTAGTGACCGTGAGCACGCGGGCCGCCGGCGACGGTCCTCCGGCGGTTGGCACTCCCACTCCCTGCGTGTCGCCGAATGCGCGCGGCGCGGCGACCTTCGGGGAGCGCATGACCATCGTCTTTTCAAAATCCTCCACGCTGGTGTGGCCGGCGGCCGGCTGATCGCCGATGTACTTGAGCTTGTACTTGCCGATCTCGATCACATCGTTGTTTTGCAGGATGTGCTTCTTGATCGGATTGCCGTTGACCAGCGTGCCATTGGTGCTGCCCAGGTCCTCGAGAAAGGAATCGTTCAGGATCGTCACGATGCAGGCGTGCTCGCCGCTGACTGCCAGATTTTCGATCTGGACGTCGTTCTGCGGCTTGCGGCCGATCGTCACCCGTTCCTTGTCGAGCGTAACTTCCCTGATTACCGAACCTTCGAGACTGAGAATCAATTTCGCCATGGTGGTATCCCCGTCTTCTATCCAAACCAGGACTTCAGTTTCGCCAGCCAGCCCGTGCGCGCCGGAAATTCCCGCGCTATCCGCACCAGAATAACCGAAACGTTGTCGCGCCCGCCGTTGTCGTTCGCCTGCTGCACCAGCTGCTGGGCCGCGAGCGACAAATTGGTCTGCAGCGACGAGAGCGTAAGCTGCATGTCCTCGTCGCTCACCATGTCGCTCAGGCCGTCCGAGCAGAGCAGGTAAATGTCGCCCTGCTCTACGGTGTATGTGTGTACTTCCGCCTCCACCTGAGGATCGATGCCAACCGCGCGCGTCACCAGGTTTTTGTTCTGTGAATGCCGCGCCTGGTCCTTGGTAATCATGCCGCTATCTATCTGTTCCTGCAACAAAGAGTGATCGCGCGTAACCTGCTCAAAGTTCTCACCGCGCAGGCGATAGAGGCGGGAGTCGCCGATATGCCCGACCGACATCTGGTTGTCGTGCCACAGTGCGACCACCAGCGTAGTGCCCATGCCCGAGTACTGCGGCTGGCTCTGCGCCGCCTGATAGATCGCGGCATTGGCGCGCACCGCGTGCTCGGCAATGAGCGTCTCGGCCCCCGTTCCGTTCAGCTCTCCGCCTTTGCCGCCGGCGAGCGCGCTCTTTACCTCGGTCCTGATCAGTTCCACGGCGATCCCGCTCGCCACCTCCCCCGCGTTGTAACCTCCCATGCCGTCGGCCAGCACCGCGAGGCCGATGTCGGCGTCAGCGGCGATGCTGTCCTCGTTATGCGACCGCACCATTCCAGGATGCGTGGCGGTCGCCACCTCGAGGATTGACGTTAGATCGGCCATCAAGTCCTCTTACGCGGCTCCGGACGCGGGAGCCGCGGATACCAGCTGTTTCGACGACCTCAGGCTCTGGAGGCACAGCAGCAACGCCTTTGCCATCTGCTCGCCGTCCTGATAACGCTTGTCGGGATCCTTGGCGAGCGCCTTGTTGACGATCGCCGCGACGCACACCGGCAGTTTCTCGTTGTGCGTGCGGATATCGGCATGCGGCTCGTTGGCAATCTTGAACATGAGCTGCGCCATCGAATCGCCCTGGAACGGCAGCCGGCCGCAGGCGAGCTGATAGGTCATGACACCCAGGGAGAACAGGTCCGAGCGGCCCTCGATCTTCTTGCCCGAGAGCTGCTCGGGCGACATGTATGACGGCGTGCCGAGCACCATACCGGTCTTGGTCTTCGATGAATCGGTGATGCGCGCGATACCGAAGTCGGTCACTTTCACCGAATCGCTGGCCAGGTCGCACATGATGTTCGCCGGCTTGACGTCGCGGTGCACGACGTTGTTCTTGTGGGCGTAAGCGAGCGCATCGGCCACGCGCGCGCAAATGGAGAGCACTGTCTCGAGCGGAAGCAGATTGTCGGCCTTGACGTGAGGCGTGAGGTCCTTGCCTTTCAGGAACTCCATCGCGATGTAGGCGAGATCGTGCTCTTCACCCGCATCGTATATCGTGACGATGTTGGGATGAGTGAGACGCCCCGCGGTCTCGGCTTCCCGGAAAAACCGCTCTTTGACGTCTTGCAGCTCGTCGGCCTCGAACTCCTGGGACAGCGCCATCGTCTTGATCGCCACCACCCGGCCGATCTTGGGATCCTTGCCCAGGTAGACGACGCCCATCGCTCCCTTGCCCAGCTCCTTCTCCACCTCGTAGCGCCCGAGCATCGGCTTTTCCACGCCGCCGCCGGGCAGGATCACGGTGCCGCCATGACTGGCGCCGCTGCCCAGGATGATCGTGTCGGACATCGCCTTGGCGCGCGTCAGCCGCTGTTCGAGGTCGCGGAACTTCGGGTTGTAGTCCGCCATGTAGCGGAACACCGACTCGGCCTTGTTGAATTGTCTCTTCCGTTCGAAGTCGAGCGCCAGGTTGTACAGGTTGTCCATCACCGCGTCCGCCATTGGCACCTGGCGGAACTTGTCCCAGGCGAGATCGAGCTGGCCCTGAGCCTGGTAGGCGATGCCCAGCATGCGGTTCGATTCGGCGCCCGTCTCGTCGGACTTGAGTTTCGCGCGCTCGGTCACGATGAAGCGTTTGGACACCAGCGCACCGTGGCCGATGAGCAGCAGCGTCGCAGGCAACATCAGCTGCAGCCACATGCCGTTCCCGGTCATGAGTATGAAATGCGCGGCCAGCAGCACGACGAATACACCGCCCGAAATCGCCAGCGCCTGACCCGCCTTGAGCTTCGGAAGCAATGCGATCAGGTAGGCGGCGATCAACAGGAAAATCAGGACTTCGACCCAGAACCCCCATGCGGGCGTAACGAAGAAATGCTCCGAAAGAATCGACGAAACCGAATGCGCGAGCGTCTGGACCGGGGGCATCGCGGGCGAGACGGGTGTGACCGTGGCGCTCCCCAGGCCCGGCGCCGTGGGGCCGATCAGCACGATCTTGTCGCGGTACTTTTCGACCGGGATCTTGCCGACGTATACGTCGTAAAAGGAGTCGACTGGAAAAGCCGGCCGCCCGTCGCGGTCCTTGTAGAAATAGGTGTACATCCGCGTGAGCGGATCGGTCGTGATGTTGAGCCGTTGGAGCGAGACCTTCTCCCCGGGGGTGATCTGGATGTCGGAGACACCGAGATTCAGGCTCTTCGCGGCGATCATCATCGACAGCGAAGGAAACACCTGTCCGTAGTAAGCGATGACCAGCGGTTCGGTGCGCGTGCCGCCGTCGACGTCGGGGGTGGCATTCAAGTGGCCCAGCGCGGCTGCCGACTTGCCGATCGTCTCGATCGGATGGTCGACCCTGCGAGTCGGCAACATGGCCTCATCGACGCCCTGCCCGACCTTGGGCAAAGCGTTTTTCGCGACGAACTCGGGCAATAGTTTGTCCGGCTTGCCCTGCGGTATGCCGACCTCGAACAACATCATCGGCACCACGTTGCCTGCACGCGCGAAGCTCTCGGCGAGCTTGCGGTCGGTATTGAGCGCTAGCTCCGCTTCCCGCAGGAGGTCGTAGAATGCAGCAAGATCTCCGGTCGGGGGCGCTGCCAGATCGGCGGATGGAGTGGCGCTCTTGGACACCACCGCGAGCAGCTTGCTGATGTAGACATAACCCGGATCGACCTGCGGCTCGGCGAATAGCACCGTATAGCCGATGACTTTCGCTTTCGCGTCGGTCAACCGGTCGGTCATCTTCGCGAGCACCTCGCGCGACCACGGCCAGCGGCCGATGTTGGCGAGACTCTGGTCATCGATGCCGATGACCGCGATCTTGTCGGACGGCGCGCGCGCAGTGGCCGTGACGCCGAGATCGTAGGCTTTGCGCTCGAGGCTGGGGATCAGGTCGCTGGTGCGGTTGAACACGACGATCGCGAGCACGACCACGACGCCGAGGAACCAGTCCGACTTCCAGAAATCCAGCTTTTTCATCCCTCTCCCTGGTTTTTATGTGTTCTTCTAGTGAGTTGGCGCTGTAGACTCGCTCATTTTACGATATTTCCCGTAAAAGTATATGTTTCTTTTAGAAACTGAAGTCAAGAGCTTCAATGAATACAGGAGGTTGGGGGTCGCGGCTGGCTCCCGGTCGGGGCCGCTGGAGAGATACAAAGAGCGTTGGACTCGGATTGCAGCCGGCTCAATGAGATAGAGGTTGCTGCGGGCGAGTGCCCCGGATCGTTAATTCGTTGCTGGATCGGTCACTTGCCAATGTCGGTCGCATCGGCGAATTAGCGACCAGAAGCACTAGCTGCCGAGTGCCGTTCCCGCGACCAAGCCGGCCGCGCGCGCGAATTCGCCGCCGGCCACTTTCTTGCCGTCCTCGCCGCGCGCCCGCAGCACCTCGATGATACCGCCCTGCGCGGTCACCTTGAAGCTGGCCTCCGTAATGCCGGAGATCTCGCCCACCTTGCCCGTCACGTCGGCAAAGCGGCGAAACGCGTGCTTGCGTGCGTCGAAAATCTGGAGCTTCTTGCCGTTCAGGGTGGTCCAGGCGCCGGGCGCCGGATTGCAGCCGCGGATCAGGTTGTAGATGAAATCGACGTGATGCGCCCAATGGATGCGCGCCTCCGCCTCCCGGCACCAGCCTTCGTAGCTCGCTTTCGTTTCATCCTGCACGGTTTCCTGGTGCTTGCCCGCAAAAACGAGGTCGGCGGCTTCCAGCATGGCCTTCACGCCCTGCGGAAACAGTTTGTTGAAATAGACGTCGCCGATCGTTTCGTCGGGCCCGATGTCGCATTCCCTCTGCAACACGATAGGGCCTTCATCCAGCCCCTCGGTGGGACGGAAAATCGTGAGGCCGGTCCGCGCGTCGCCGCGGATGATGGGCCAGTTGATCGATGAGGGCCCGCGGTACTTCGGCAGCAGTGATGGATGATACTGTATCGTCCCGAGCCGCGGGATCCTGATGAGGCTGTCCGGGGCGAACTGCAATACGTAGGCCATGATGCCGAGATCGACCTTCAGGCCCGTCAGCGCTTCGTGCGCGTCCTTCTCGCGCAGCGACTTGAACTGGTAGACGGGGAGCTTCTTCTCTTCGGCAGCGGCGCGCACGGGGTCGGCCTTGGCACCGGGTTTCTCGGGCGCGCAGAACACGCCGGCGACCTCATCGCCGCGTGCAAGAAACGCGTCGAGAACCGCTTTGCCGAAGTCTTGCTGCCCAATTATCGCGATTCTCATTGTTCTTCTCCTGCAGCAAGACTTAATGGGTGAAGCACGAGAGGCAGGATTTTATGCCCTGCTTCTTGTCACTCGCCCTTCATTAAAGAAAGACGCGGCTACGCGGCTTTCTTGGGTGGGGCCGAAAACGCGCCCGCGGCTTTAAGGTTCGAAATCTTCGCGTCGTCGTAGCCGAGGACCTCTCGCAGCACCTCCTCGGTGTGCTCGCCGAGCAACGGCGAACGCCTGATCTCGGCCGGCGAAGCAGAGAGCTTGATCGGCATGCCGACGTTCCACCACTTGCCGCGCTGCGGGTGATCGACCTCCACCCACATGTCGCGGCCCCGGACATGCTCGTCGTTCGCGAGATCTTCGGTGCCCATAATGGGACCGCAGGGAACGTCCAGCGGATTCAGGATCGCCATGAACTCGCGCTTGGTGTGGTTCGCCGCGAATTTCGTAATCAGCGCCCACATCTCGTTCTGGTTCTTGCGGCGGTCAGCGATTTTGGCGAAGCGGGGATCGGCCGCGAGGCCCGGCAGCCCGAGGTCCGGGCCGATGCGGCCGGCGAGCCCGTCCCACACCGCTTCCTGGACCACGACATAGAGCCAGTCGTTGGGGCCGTGCGGCTTGCAGTGGATCGCGTTGCCGAGCTGGCCGCCGCCGGAATCGTTGCCGGCGCGCGGCACGTCACCCATGCCCTGATGCGTGGGCACGGAGTACTCGGTAAGGCCGCCGCGGGTCAGGCGCTGGTGGTCGCGGAACTTTACGCGGCATAGATTCATTACGCCGTCCATCATCGCGACTTCGACGTACTGGCCCTCTCCGGTGCGGTCGCGCTGATGCAACGCAGCGAGCAGCCCGACGGCCAGATGCAGGCCGGTGCCGGAATCACCGATTTGCGCGCCGGTCACGAATGGGGGCCCTTCCGGAACGCCGGTGGTGCTCATCGCGCCGCCCATCGCCTGCGCCACGTTTTCGTAGGCCTTGAAGTCGGCGTAGGGGCCGCTCGAGCCGAATCCCTTGATCGAGCCCATCACGACGCGCGGGTTTAACTCGTGAATCTTCTGCCAGGCAAAGCCGAGTCGGTCGAGTACGCCCGGCCCGAAATTCTCCATGACGATGTCGCACTTCTTGAGAAGTTCCACGAATACCTGCTTGCCCTCGGCGGTCTTCATGTTCACCGTGATCGAGCGCTTGTTGCAGTTCAACATCGTGAAGTACAGGCTGTCGGCGTTCGGAACGTCGCGCAGCTGGCCGCGCGTGGCGTCCCCCTGCGGCGGCTCGAGCTTGATCACGTCGGCGCCCATCCAGGCGAGTAACTGCGTGCAGGTCGGCCCCGCCTGGACGTGAGTCATGTCGAGGATGCGTACGCCTCTTCAAAGCTTCCATCTGCTGACCTCCAAAGTTAGCCTCTTATTTCTTTTTTGCGCTAGTCGGATTCAGGCTCGTGATGCGACCGCTTTCGGTACCGGCGGTTTCATCGATGACGGCATTGATGAGCGTGGGTTTGCGCGAGCGGATGGCTTCTTCCATTGCCTTGCGCAACTCGGCCGGTGTCGTGGCGTGCACGCCTACGCCACCGAAGGCCTCGATCACCCTGTCATAGCGTGCGCCCTTGACGAACACGGTGGGTGCCACATCGGGGCCGCCGGTCGGATTGACATCGGTGCCGCGGTAGACGCCGTTGTTGTTGAAGACCACCACGCACACCGGCAGGTTGTAGCGGCAGATGGTCTCGACCTCCATGCCGGAGAATCCGAAAGCGCTGTCGCCCTCGACCGCGATCACCGGCTGGCCGCTCACCACGGCGGCCGCGACGGCAAAACCCATGCCAATGCCCATCACGCCCCACGTGCCGACGTCCAGGCGCTTGCGCGGCTTGTACATGTCGACGATGCTGCGCGTGAAGTCGAGCGCGTTGGCGCCTTCGTTGACCAGGATGGCGTCCGGGTTGGCCTTGATGATGTCGCGCACCACATTCAGCGCGCTGTGGAAGTTCATGGGCGTCGGATTCTTCGCCAGCGTCTCGGCCATCTTTTCGATGTTCTTGCTCTTGCGCTCGGCGATGGAGCCCATCCAGTCGGTCCCCGGCCTGGCCCAGTTGGAGCCCTCATTTTCGTTAATCGCGGCGAGCAGCGCCGACGACGCAGGAGCCGATGTCGCCGACCAGCGGGGCGTCGATGCGGACATTGCTGTCCGCCTCCTGCGGCGAGATGTCGATCTGGATGAATTTCTGGCTGCCCCACGCCTTGTGGTCCTTGCCCCCCAGGTCTTACCCTTGCCGTGCGAGAGCAGCCAGTTCAGGCGCGCGCCGATCAACATCACGACATCGGCCTCCGGCAGCACGTAGGAGCGGGCGGCGGAGGCGCACTGCTCGTGCGTATCGGGCAGCAGGCCCTTCGCCATGGACATCGGCAGGTAGGGAATGCCGGTCTTCTCGATGAGGGCACGGATGTCCGCGTCCGCCTGGGCGTAAGCGGCGCCCTTGCCCAGCACGATGAGCGGGCGCTTCGAGCCCTTCAGCAGGTCGACGGCGCGTTTGACGGCGTCGGCGCCGGGAATCTGCTTCGGCGCCGGGTCGACGACCTTGATGAGGGACTTCTTGCCGGCTTCCGCGTCCATGGTCTGAGCGAAGAGCTTCGCCGGCAGGTCGAGGTAGACCCCGCCCGGGCGGCCGGAGACGGCGGCGCGGATGGCGCGCGCAATGCCCACACCGATGTCCTCGGCGTGCAGCACGCGGAAGGCGGCCTTGGCGAGCGGCTTGGCGATCGCCAACTGGTCCATCTCCTCGTAGTCACCCTGCTGCAGGTCGACGATCTCGCGCTCGCTGGAGCCGCTGATGAGGATCATCGGGAAGCAATTCGTGGTGGCGTTGGCGAGTGCGGTCAGGCCGTTCAAGAAGCCGGGGGCGGACACCGTCAGGCAAATGCCGGGCTTTTGCGTCATGAAGCCGGCGATGGCGGCGGCGTTGCCGGCGTTCTGCTCGTGGCGGAACGAAATTACGCGCATGCCTGCAGCCTGTGCCATGCGGGTGAAGTCGGTGATCGGGATACCGGGCAGACCGAAGATCGTGTCGATGCCGTTCAATTTGAGGGCATCGATGACCAGATGAAAGCCGTCGGTCGCTTCTTGTGATTGTGCATCGGTTGTCATGCTGAGAGGTCTTGCGGTTGTCATGCTGAGATGCCTCGCGTTCTCGCCGTCAATTGAACAAGTATTTTTCCAATGGCTATCTACCGTGGAGGGTAAACGGGGCGGAATCAATTCACGGCAGACCCAGGCCACCTGAATGTGGCTGTGATTTTACCTGCGTATCATAGGGGACAGCATGCGCATGGACTCTTGACCGCGATCAAGATTCGTCTAGTGGTGACGCGGGGCTAAGACCCTTTCCCCTGCGCGTTCTGTGGGTTAGGCCCGGAATTGGCTATACTCCTCGCTCGCGGGGGGCAGCCCCGCGACCGCCATCATGCCCCTGCTCGCACTCCATCCCGAAGCCAAGATCGTCAGGCTGCAGTTGCGCCAGAACATAGTTCTCAGGCATCTGGACGCCGCGCAATGGCGCGAGCTCGGCCCACTGCTCGAAATCGTCGACTATCCCAAGGGGGGCTCGCTCGAGCACCAAGGCGACTGGTCGATGGAACAGTACTTCATCATCGAGGGCATCCTGAAGCGCGTCGTGTCGAACGCCCAAGGCCGGGAGATGATCCTCCGCTTCGCCGCCGAGAGCGACATCGACACGAGCTACGCCGCATGGCGGCTGAAAACGCCCATTCCCTATTCGATCCGCGCCCTCACCAAGGTGCGCGCCGCCAAACTCTCCATGCAGCAGTGGGTGCAGTTTCTGGAGCGTCACCCCGCCGTCAAGAACGTCTTCGAGTACGAGATCATGAAGCTGATGAGCGAAGTCATGGCTCATACCATTACGCTGCACCTGCTCGACGCGCCGGGACGGGTGCGGCGCTTTACGCGCAAGCACGTCGACCTCGCCACCCGCCTGCCCAAGAAGGACCTCGCCTCCTATCTGAATCTCTCACCCGAAACGCTCTCAAGGCTCAAGCGCAGCGGGAAAATCTAGAAACAAACCTCTGCAACGCAGATTCGCTATCTCGCAAAGAACGTCCATCGTGCGACTGGGGGTGCGGGGGGAACGGGAAGGCCCCGATGAGTTGCCGGAAGGGGCCCGTTCCCCCCCTTGTATCACCCGCTGCGCTGCAGCGCGGTGCCGCGCAGGCGCACGAGCACGCGCGAGAGCAACGGCCAGAACAGCAGGACGAGCGCGAGCGTGGTGAGGCTCCCGACCAGCCAGTTGGACCAGAACACCGTGAGATCGCCCTGCGCGATCAGCATCGCCTGGCGGAACGAGCTCTCTGCCGAATCTCCCAGCACCAGCGCCAGCACCATGGGCGCGAGGGGATAGTCGAGCTTCTTGAACACGTAGCCGACGATCCCGAATACCATCATCAGCCACACATCGAGCATGTTGTTCTTGACGGTAAAGGCGCCGATCGCGCAGATCACCACGATCACCGGCGCGATGATCGGAAACGGAATGCGCAGGATGGCGGCGAACAGCGGCACCGCCGTCAGCACGACGAGGAGGCCCGCGATGTTGCCGAGATACATGCTGGCGATCAGCCCCCACACGAAATCCTTCTGCTCCACGAACAGCAGCGGCCCCGGCTGCAGACCCCAGATCAGCAATCCGCCGAGCAGCACCGCCGCGGTCGGCGAGCCGGGAATGCCGAGCGTGATCATCGGCAGCAGCGCGGAGGTTCCCGCGGCGTGCGCGGCGGTCTCCGGCGCCACGACCCCTTCGAGCTGGCCGGTGCCGAACTTGTCTCCGTCGCGCGACATCCTGCGCGCCACGCCGTAGCTCATGAAGGAGGCCGGGGTCGCGCCCCCGGGGATGATGCCCATCCAGCAGCCGATGATGCAGCTGCGGATGGAAGTCGCCCAGTAACGCGGGAGCTTCTTCCAGGTCTCCAGCACGATTCTAGTGTTGATTTTGGCGCTCTTGCCGGAGAACGACAGCCCCTCTTCCATCGAGAGCAGGATCTCGCCGATGCCGAACAGCCCGATAACAGCGACCAGAAAATGAAATCCCGAGAGCAATTCGTTGATGCCGAAGGTGAGGCGCAGCTGACCGGTCACGATGTCGATGCCGACGGCGGCCATCGCGAAGCCGAGCATCATCGACACGATGATCTTGAAAGGGCTGCCCTTGCCGGTGCCGACGAAACTGCAGAACGTGAGCAGATAGACGGAGAAGAACTCCGGCGGGCCGAACTGCAGCGCGAACCTGGCTACGACCGGCGCGAGAAAGGTGAACATGATGACCGCGACCAGCGCGCCGACGAAGGACGAAGTGAAAGCGCCGGTCAGTGCCTCTCCCGCCCGACCCTGCTGCGCCATCGGATAGCCGTCGAAGGTGGTCGCCACCGACCAGGGCTCGCCCGGGATGTTGAAAAGTATGGAGGTGATCGCGCCACCGAACAACGCGCCCCAGTAGATGCAGGAGAGCATGATGATGGCGGAGGTCGGCGGCATGGTGAAAGTGAGCGGCAGCAGGATCGCCACGCCGTTCGCGCCGCCCAGGCCCGGCAGCACGCCGATGATCACGCCCAGCACGATGCCGACGATCATCAACATCAGGTTGAACGGCGTCAGCGCGACCGCGAAGCCGTGAAACAGCGCGTTGATTTCCTCCACTCGCCTTCCCCCCTGGCCGCCCCGGTTAGGTCCCGAGTCGCTAGTTCGTTGATAGATCGCTCAACTTGCCAATTGCAGTCGCATCACAAAAGTGCCACTAATTTAGTAGCCGATCAGCTCTTCGAGCGGCCCTTTGGGCAGCGGGATCGTGAACCAGATCTCGAACAGTACGAATGCCGTCACGCTCACTCCCACGCCCACCGCGACGCTGCGCAGCCAGGTGTACTTGCCGACGATTCTCATGAACAGACCGATGAACACCGCGGATGAAATGTAGATGCCGATGTACTGCATCCCCAGCACGTACACGACCGAAGGCAGGAGGATCACCATGACCTGCTGCAACTGTTCGCGATCAACGAAGACCTGCTGGTCGCGCTTGAATCTCAAGAGCGCCTGCACGCCCGTCACCACGCTCGAAATGCAGATCAACAGGGCGATGTAGAACGGAAAATACCCCGCCTGCGGCCCGTCTGGCGCCCAGCCCGCGCCGAGCCGGAGGCTGTCGTATACCACGAGCGCCCCCAGCAGGAAGATGATAACCGCGACGACGAGGTCGACTACGACCGTGCGAGGCACGCGGGGGGCGGCTTGGGGATCCTGCGCCATCTATGTGGGAACAGTCGCTAGTTAACCTCTGAAAAACCTGGTCGGCGCAATGTGTCGAACAGGTTTTTCAGCAAAGATTGGGGCTGTGGCCCCTTTTTCAGTTCTCTCTGGTGCCTGCGCCGGGCGAGGAGTTTGTCGGATTTGAGCCCGACAAACTCCTGAGGCAAAGCCGCCCGCAAAAAAACCCAAAGTTATTTCTTGTCCGCGCCCGCGAGGAAACCGGCTTCCTTCATGAGAGTGCGGTGCTGCGCTTCGGCCTTAGCGACCCAGTTCGCGTAGTCCTTGCCGGCCATGAAAGTCTGGTTGAAGGCGCCGTCTTCCATGAACTTCTTCCATTCCGGCGTATCGCGCAGCCGCTTGAAGAGATTCGACGTAGTAGTCCACGTTCTCCTGCTTGACGCCCGACGGCATGAAGATGCCGCGCAGCATCACGTATTCGGTCGGCACGCCCCCTTCCTTGCAGGTGGGGATGTCGCCCCAGGCCATCGTTTCGGTCACCTTGTTCTTGTACGGCATGCGCTGGTCGTCGAACACGCACAGCGGCCGCAGCCGGCCCGAGCGCCAGTGCGCCACCGCTTCGATCGGATTGTTCACCGTCGAATCGACGTGCTTGCCGACGAGCTGGGTCGCTACCTCGCCGCCGCCCTTGAACGGCACGTAGGTGAACTTGATGCCGGTCGCTTTCTCGATCGCCACGGTGATGATCTGGTCTTCCTGCTTCGAGCCGGTGCCGCCCATCTTGAACTTGTTGGGGCCGGCCTTCTTCACCGCGTCGAGAAAGTCTTTGGCGGTCTTGTAGGTGTATCCGCATTGACCCACAGCACGAACTGGTCGAGCGCCAGCATCGCCACCGGCGTCAGGTCTTTCCAGTTGAACGGCACGCCGGTTGCGAGCGGCGTGGTAAACAGGTTGGAAAGGGTGATGACGATGCGGTGGGGATCGCCCTTCACATCCTTGACGGCGAGGAAACCCTCCGCCCCGGCTCCGCCCGATCTTGTTCACGACCACGATCGAGTGCTTCATCAGGTTGTTCTTCGCCACGATGCCCTGGATCAGGCGCGCCATCTGGTCGGCGCCGCCGCCGGTGCCGGCGGGCACGACGAATTCGACGTTCTTGGTGGGTTCCCATGCTGCCGCAGGCCATCGACGGAGCGCCTGCGAGCGACGAGCGCCACGAGCACGGCGCTGCACGCCACGATACGCATGGATAGTCATTGCTCCTTCCTCCTTTCGGTTGAGGTTCCGCAATGCGATGCCCATGAGTCCGGCGCGTCTCGTGTTATGGCCACGTCAATGTGCCGCTCATCAGCCACCGCACAATTGACCGTGGTCAATGCGCTGTGAGACATTGACCGCCGGGTCGATTACGTTACGCCGCAACGGCGCAGGTCCTCGATCGCGCGTCGAGGCAGGCAACAGCGGCGTCGCGGCCTGCGGTGTCCGCGTCTAGCGGTGGACCAGCACCGGGACCTTGGACAGGCCAGCACCTTCTGGGTCTGGCTACCCGAGCATCGAGTCCTTGAAGCCGCGGCGGCCGTGCGACGCCATGAAGATGAGGTCGCACTTGTTGCTTCTTCGGCCGCGGCACGATCGCTTCGGCGGGAAAGTCGTTGGTCACGTGCTCCACCTTGCAGCGCACGCCCGCCGCGCGCGCCGCCTTTTCGATCTACCGCGAGGTGCCGGGCGGCCGCCTTTTCGATCACGCGCGCGTGCTTCGCCGGGTCGACGATAGCCGACGGGAAGGAAGCCCTTGTACTCGAGCGGCGTCGCGGGCGGCGCGGCGTAGAAGCCGGTCACGCGCGCTCCCAGCGCCTTCGCGAGCTTGACGCCGGCCTGTATCGCCTCCCGCGCCAGGGCCGAGCCGTCGGTCGGCAGCAGTATGTGCTTGTACATGCGAGTCTCCTCTTCTTATCTCATTTTGCGTACGGCAGCACCCAGATCAGCATGCCGAGGATGTAGCAAACAGCGGAGGCGACCAAGGTGAACGGCACGCTCCACGCGAGGAATTCGCGCAGCGATACCTTGCGCCCTTCCTCCTTCTCCCCGAGGGTCAGGGCGACATACAGCGCCGGCGCGCCGGCGACGGTCAGGTTGCTGCCGAGCGTGCCGCACCACAACAGCATCCACCACAGCGGCCAGGGCTCGATGCCGCCCTGCGCCATGTCCTTGATCGTGTACAGGAAGGTCAGGATATAGGCGTCGTGCTCGACGAGCCCGACGATGGGAATCGTGACCCAGTAGAGGAGCGTGGCGCCCAGCGCGTAGTTCTCCGCGAAGATCGGGCCGCAGGGCGGCGGCGAGCTTGTCGAGAATGTGGCTCTTCTCGAGCCCGCCGACCAGCGCGAACAGCGCGATGTAGAAAAAGATCGCGCGCCAGTCGAGCTCCTGCATCACCTCCTCGAAGTTCGAAGTCTTGACCCGGTCGCCCAGCAGCGTCAGAACGAGGACCAGCGAGATCGCGCCGGTCAGAGCGATGAAGCCGAGCTGCACGCCGATGTGCTCGCGCATGGACATGGCGATCACGGTGCCGAGAAACCACACGACGACGACCGTGGCGAACAGCGGGTTCGGTATGCTCGCCTCGACGCCGAGGCTCTTGAGGTCGGTTACGCGCTTGTGTCCGCGAAAACCGTAGGCATACATCGCGCCGAGCGTGATCAGGAAAGTCACCATCAGGATCGGGAACGACGAGGGCCGGCCCTTGTGCCAGATGAAATCGAAGAACTCGGCGCCCGCGACGCTGTGCAGCATCTGCGGCGGCAGGTCGCCGATGATGAGCGCAGTGCCCATGAAATTCGCGCCGAAACCGATCATCAGGATCACCGGCACCGGCTTGAGATTGAGCGCCTTCGTGAGCGGCAGCGCAACCGGCGCCATCATGAGGATGGTCACCACGTTGTCCACGAACATCGAGATGAAGCCCGCCAGGAACGTGAGGATGATGACCAGCAAGCCCTGGCCGCCCGCCCGAGAGCTTCAACGCCTGTATCGAGAGCCAGCTCGGCACGCCGGACTTGCCGAAGTAGCCGGCGATGATCCAGATGCCGAGCAGGATCGCCATGACGTTCCAGTCCACGTACTTGAACGCGTCGGCCTCGGTCATGATGCCGAGCCAGCACATGACCGCCACGCCGACCAGCGCCGCGAGCGTGCTGTCCACGACGTTGGTGATCACCGCCAGGATCGTGAGTGCAAACACGATCAGCGTCAGCCATTGCATCGGTTCCATGGGTTTTCTCTCTTAAAGGATTAATTGTCGGGTCAGCGCGCCGGCGCTGCAGCCGGCTGCTGCACGGCCGGCGGGGCGATCGGCGGATCGCCGCGCTTGGGCGTCGGGTGCCAGCCCATGATCGCGAGCAGCACGAAGAAGCCGATCACGTAGGCAACGGCCACGTGCCAGCCGTGATAGACCCAGCGGCCGACGTTCTTGGCCTCTGGGTACATGTTGGAGAGCGCCACGCCGGCCGAGGAGCCGAACCAGATCATGGAGCCGCCGAAGCCGACGGCGTAGGCGAGCATGCCCCAGTCATAGCCGCTCTGCTTCAGCGCGAGCGCGGTAAGCGGGATGTTGTCGAATACCGCGGAGACGAAGCCCGAGCGTGAATGCGCTCTGCCAGGACGCGGGCGGCAGCTTCTCCACCGGCATCAGCGAGGCGCAGGTGACGAGCGCGAGCAGGAAGATGGTGCCCTTGAAGGCCTCGGGCACGAGCTTCCACTCCGGCTGCCGCAGCGGCGCGGTAAGCAGGATCACCACCCATACCGAGACGCCGATGAACGGGAAATAGTCGGCGAGCTCCTTGAATCGGAGATTGACCGTCACGTTGGTCACGATCGCCGCGATCAGGATCGCCGCGACGATGCCGAGCCGCGCGCCAGTCCACCGGCGCATGCCGCTGCTCGTCCTTCATGATCGGCGAGTAGCGCTGCTGCTGCATCGAGGCCGGGATGCCGAAGATGACGAGAGCGACCACCGCGGCGACATACGCATCGAGCACGCTGATCGGGCTCACGCCGTCGAGCCACATCATGGTGGTGGTGGTGTCGCCGACCACGCTGCCCGAGCCGCCTGCGTTGGAAGCGGCGACGATCGCGGCAAGGTAGCCGATATGAACCTTGTGGCGGAACACGACGGCAGCCATCGCGCCGCCGATCAGCGCCGCGGCGATGTTGTCGAGAAAGCTCGACAGCACGAAGATCATCACGAGCAGCACGAAGCAGCCCTTCCAGTCGTCCGGGAGGAAGCGGGGCAGGACGTCGGGCACGCGGCTCTTCTCGAAATGGTTGGACAGCAGCGCGAACCCTACGAGCAGGCACAGCAGGTTGGTCGAGGATCACCCACTCGTGGTGCATGTGCCCGGCCAGCCCGGCCAGGCCCGCGCCGGTCTTGAAGCCGGTGAAGGCGAGCTTGTAGACGACGATGGTGGCCAGCCCGGTCAGCGCGACCTGCAGCGTGTGATGGTGGAATACCGCCACGCCGATCAGCGTCAGGGCGAACAGGATGAAGTCGACGGGGATGCCAAAAAGCGCCGGCATGTCGCGACGCGGCGGCGGCAATGCGCGGGCCAGGTGCTCAGCAGGACTACTGAAACGAACAGCCTTGGCCCAACGGCCGAGCCTTGCGTGTGGTGGCTCCATTCCCGAGCATGCGTCCTCCTCCCCATAGCACGAAATTATTCAGGACCGCATGCTGGGAGCGATTCTTCGCGCTATCACAGTGCAGCCTTTACCTCGGACGAGCGATCAGGCAGATCCGGACGTCCAGGCAAAGGTCTCGCTTGCAACGCTGAATTGCCGGCAGGGCCGGGGAGACGAAATCGCATCGCATCCCGTGTTGACGGCCTTGCCGCAACGGCGCTCCTCCCGCGCCGCCGTAGCTACTCCCCTTTGGAGGGCACCGGGCAAACCCTTGCGGGATTACCCGAAGTGCGAGCCGGTTTTACCACGCCTGTCTTTCAGCCGTCAACAAACTGACCGCAACCTTACAAGCTGCCGTATGCAGAACCGATGACCCAATCTCGTCGGGCAAAGGTCTCGCCTGCAACGCTCGTAAGGGCCGGGAAGGGCGGGGAGCCCGCTTTTTCAAGGACTATGCTGGGCCGCTCTTACGCAGCTTGACCGCTTCCCTGCGGCGGGCGCGCACCCGGATGTTGAGCATCTCGACGCGCGACCGAGAAAGCCATCGCGAAATAGATGTAGCCCTTCGGTATGTGGTAGTCCCAGCCCTCCGCGATCAGCGCCACGCCGACGAGTATCAGGAAGCTCAGCGCGAGCATCTTCACGGTCGGATGGCGGTCGACGAACTCGCCGATCGGCTTGGCCGCGAACATCATGACCACGACGGCAGCCACGATGGCGAGCACCATGATGGAAACCTGGTCCACCATACCGACCGCGGTAATGACCGAATCGAGCGAGAAAACGATGTCGATGATCGCGATTTGAACGATCACAGCGGCGAAACCCGTGCGAGCGGCTGCAATCGCCTGCTCATCCTCTTCTCCTTCGAGCGAGCCGTGAATTTCATGAACGCTCTTCCACAGCAGGAACAGGCCGCCGCCGATGAGTATGAGATCGCGGCCCGCGATGTCCTTGCCCATGACCGGGATCGAAAACAGCGGCTCGGTGAGCGTCATCACCCATGCCAGCGACAGCAGAAGCGCGATGCGCGTGAACATCGCGAACGCGAGGCCGAGGATGCGCGCCCGCTGACGCTGCCCTTCCGGCAGGCGCCCGACCAGTATCGAGATGAAGATGATGTTGTCAACGCCGAGCACGATCTCCAGCGCCGTCAGCGTAACGAGCGCAATCCATGCCTCCGGATCCGACAGCCATCCCATGTCAGGAACCCGCCACCCTGTGGCAAAGACGTGCCCGCATCATAGACACACCACAAGACTCCGGCGCCTGCGAGAGGTTCCTGACATTAGCAGGTTGATACAAACTTATAGAGACACGTCAACAACGTGTCCACGCTTCGACTCCCGCGGTCGTAGCCCAGGCTGACGTTGCCGAAATCGTTCCTGCATCGGCTCAGGGGCGATTTCCTGCTGAAAATCCTTCAGCCCGGATGTCCCGGCGTCAATCGAACGCGGCCCGGGCAATTGATGAAAATCGGTCCACTTGCAGTCCATCCGGGCTAGAACAGCCCGCCGATCTCGACTCGTCGGTGGGTTCGGCTTTTCTCGGCGGCTCCGCACGCGGCAGTCACTTCACTATGAGGACGGGCACCGGGCTGCGCTGCGCCACACCGTACGCCACCGAGCCGAGAGGTCCGCCGGTATACGAGCCCAATCCCCGCGTGCCCATCACGATGTGGTCGCAGTGATTCACCCCTGCGTATTCGCTGATCACCTCCCACGGCTTGCCAACCAGCATGTGAACGCTGTATTTCACGCCGGCGTCGTCGAGTGTCTTGCGCGCCCGTTCGAGCGCCGTCACGCTCCTCTCGCGATGGTAGTCTTCCAGCGATTCCCTTGCGATGAAGCGGCTGACGTCTCCCGAAACCTCCCGTTGTACGTTCATCAGGCGGATGTCCATCGTCTCGGCTGCGGGATGGTGACGCCGCAGCGCGATGACGTATTCCACTGCGTGTGCGGCACTGTCCGAACCGTCCACCGGCAGCAGGATGCGATTGAAGAGGCTCGAGCGCGTCGCAGGAGCGTTGCCCATGGCTGCGGCGGGAACGGAAACCTCGCCGCCCAGTTCCGCCAGCACCGGCCGCCTTGCCACCGTCTGGGACGCGAGCCACCTGCCGGCAGCGACCACGAAGGCGGCGCCGGCGAGCGGGCCCACCCATCCCGGGGCCGGCACATTCGCCTGCACCCATTCTTTCACCGCGACGTCCGTCACGGTCATATCGCCCGCGATCCAGCCGAGCAGTGCGCCCCCGAGCACGACCACGACGGGAAAGCGGTCCATGAGCCTCATCACGAGCTTGCTTCCCCACACGATGATCGGCACGCTCACGACCAGCCCGAACACCACGAGCCCGATGCTGCCCTTGGCGGCCCCGGCAATTGCAATGACGTTGTCCAGACTCATCACGGCATCGGCGACGATGATGGTCTTGATGGCGCCCAGGAGCGTCGAGCTGTCATCGACGGCATGACTTCCCCCGCCTTCCGTTTCGGGCTGAAGCATCCTGATTCCGATCCAGACCAGGAGCGCCGCCCCGACCACCTTCAGAAACGGGATCGCGAGCAGGTACAACGCGAAGAAAATGAGCACGATGCGCAGGCCGATCGCGCCGAACACGCCCCAGAAGATGCCGAGATTGCGTTGCCGCTCCGGGAGACGCCGGCATGCGAGCGCGATGACTACGGCATTGTCTCCGCCCAGCACGATGTCGATCGCGATGATCTGCAGGACCGCGACCCAGAACTGCGGATTGCCGAGATCGACAGGCATTTTCGCCTCCGTTTACCTCCGCGCCCCCGCATTTGGGACCGCAGCCGAATGCCGATTACCGATATTATGGCAACGCGTCAGATCTCGCGCACGCCGCGGTGCGCGTCCGGCCGGCCAGTTTTCGCCTAGAACAGCCCGACGACCTTGCCGTCTTCGTCGAGATCGATCTTCTCCGCCGACGGCACCTTGGGCAGGCCCGGCATGGTCATGATGTCGCCGCAGACCATCACGATGAACTCGGCGCCGGCGGCGAGCCGCACTTCGCGGATGTTGATCATGTGCCCCGAAGGCGCGCCGCGCAGTTGCGCGTCGGTCGAGAACGAGTACTGCGTCTTCGCGACGCACACCGGGTAGTTGCCGTAGCCGTCTTCCTGCAGCTTCTTGATCTGGCCGCGGACCTTGGCGTCGGCGGTCACGTCCGCCGGCGCCGTAGATCTTGGTCGCGATGGCCTTGATCTTGTCCCACAGCGGCAGCGCGTCCTCGTAGACGTACTTGAAGTCGGAGGCGACCTTTTCGATCAGCTCGACGACGGTCGCGCGCGACCTCCGCCGCGCCCTTGCCGCCGTCCGCCCAGTGCGTGGCGAGGATCACCGGCACCTCGTGCGTGCGCCATCTTCTTCTTGAGCAGCTCGATCTCGGCCGCGCGTGTCGAAGGTGAAGCGGTTGATCGAGACCACGCACGGCAGCCCGTAGTGGTTGCGCACGTTGTTCACGTGCCGCTCGAGATTGGCGATGCCTTTTTCCAGCGCCGCGAGATTCTCCTTGTTGCACGTCCTTCACGTCGACGCCGCCGTGGTACTTGAGCGCGCGCATGGTGGCGACGATCACCACCGCGCCGGGTCGCAAGCCCGCCTTGCGGCACTTGATGTCGACGAACTTCTCCGCGCCCAGGTCGGCCCCGAAGCCGGCCTCGGTGACGACGTAGTCGGCGAGCTTCAGCGCCGTCTGGGTCGCGATCACCGAGTTGCAGCCGTGCGCGATGTTGGCGAACGGGCCGCCGTGGATGAACGCCGGATTGTTCTCGAGCGTCTGCACGAGGTTGGGCGCGAGCGCGTCCTTGAGCAGCACGGTCATCGCGCCGTGCACCTTGAGGTCCGCTGCGCGCACCGGCTTCTGGTCGCGCGTGTAGCCGACGACGATGTTGCCGAGGCGCTCCTTCAGGTCCTTGAGCGAGGTCGCGAGGCAGAAGATCGCCATGACCTCGGAGGCGACCACGATGTCGAAGCCGTCCTGGCGCGGGTAGCCGTTGCCCGGCCCGCCGAGCGAGACCGATGATGTCGCGCAGCGCGCGATCGTTCATGTCCATCACCCGCTTCCAGGTGATGCGGCGCACGTCGATGCCGAGCTCGTTGCCGTGATGGATGTGGTTGTCGATCGCCGCCGCGAGCAGGTTGTTCGCGAGCGCCGATCGCGTTGAAGTCGCCGGTGAAATGCAGGTTGATGTCCTCCATCGGCACGACCTGCGCGTAGCCGCCGCCCGCGGCGCCGCCCTTCATGCCGAACACCGGGCCGAGCGACGGCTCGCGCAGGCAGATCATCGCCTTCTTGCCGATGCTGGTTGAGCGCGTCGCCCAGGCCCACCGTCGTCGTCGTCTTGCCTTCGCCCGCCGGCGTCGGGGCTGATCGCCGTCACCAGGATCAGCTTGCCGTCCTTCTTCTTGCGAGGCTGTCCACGTAGTCGAGCGAGACCTTCGCCTTGTAGTGGCCGTAGGGGTCGAGGTGCTCCTCGGGGATGCCGAGCTTCTGCGGCAACCTTGGTGACGCGCTGCATCTTCGCCTGCTGGGCGATCTCGATGTCGGACAATGGCATGTTGTTTTCCCTCTCCTAGAATCACTCGCCAAGGCGCCGAGCCCGTCGAAAGGCAGACAAAACTTACCGCGGAGGCACGGAGGAAGCGGAGAGTTCAATACCTGCCATTGATTTCTCCTGCTCCAATTCCGCGTCTTGGCGGTCGATCCGTTCTGTCTCGACTGGCTGGTTTCCTTGGCGGTCTGGGGTTAAATTGTTTTTCTACGTCGTTTCCAGCTCCGCGAGCGCCTGGCCGCCGCCGTAGCTCGAGCGCGGCGTGAGCTCCCCGCCGCGCATGACCTTAACCGCGCAGTACTTGAACTCCGGAATCTTGCCGAACGGATCGAGCGCCGGGTTGGTCAGCAGGTTCGCCGCCGCTTCGTAGAAGCAGAACGGAATGAACACCGCGCCGCGCGGCGTGCCGTCGTCGGCGCGCGCGTAGAGCGAGATGATGCCGCGCCGCGACTCGACCGTGATCACCTCGCCCGGCTGCGCGCCGATCGCATCGAGATCGAGCGGATGCAGAGAGGCCACCGGCTCCGGCTCGATCGCGTCGAGCACGCGACGCCCGGCGCGTCATCGCGCCGGTGTGCCAGTGCTCGAGCTGGCGGCCGGTGATCAGCACGAACGGAAACTCGCCGTCGGGCTGCTCGGCCGCCGGAATGATGTCGGCCGGCACGAGCTGCGCGCGTCCGGTCGGCGTCGGGAAGCTGTCGATGAACACCACCGGCTCGCCCGGGATCGCCTTCGTTCTCGCACGGATAGGTGACGCGAGCTTTCCCGCTCGAGGCGCTCCCACGTGATGCCTGCGATCGAGTGCATCGCCTTGCGCATCTCGTTGAACACGTCGCTCGGGCCCCCGTAGTTCCAGTCGAGCCCCATGCTGCCGCGCGATCTCCTGGATGATCCACAGATCCGGCTTCGCGTCGCCCGGCGCGTCGAGCGCCTTGCGGCCGAGCTGCACCATGCGATCGGTGTTGGTCACCGTGCCGTCTTTCTCCGGCCACGCCGTCGCCGGCAGGATCACGTCGGCGTGATAGCAGGTTTCGGTGAGGAAGATCTCCTGCACCACCAGGCAGTCGAGCTTCGCCAGCGCCTCGCGCGCGTGATGCGCGTCGGGATCGGACATCGCCGGGATTCTCGCCCATGATGTACATGCCGCGGATCTCGCCGTCGAGCACGGCGTCCATGATCTCGACCACAGTCAGGCCCGGCTTCGGGTCGAGCGTCGCGCCCCACAGCTTCTCGAAGCGCGCGCGCGCTTCGGCGTTGTCGACGCGCTGGTAATCCGGGAACACCATCGGGATCAGACCCGGAGTCGGACGCGCCCTGCACGTTGTTCTGCCCGCGCAGCGGATGCAGCCCGCGTGCCGGGCCGCCCGATCTGTCCGGTCATCATGCACAGCGCGATCAGGCAGCGCGCGTTGTCGGTGCCGTGGATGTGCTGCGAGATGCCCATGCCCCACAGGATCATCGAGGCCTTCGACATTCGCGAACAGCCGCGCGACTTCCTTGATCGTCTCGGCGGGGATGCCGCAGACCGGCGCCATCGCCTCCGGACTGTAGCCGGCGACGTTCTTCTTCAGCTCCTCGTAGCCGATGGTGCGGATCTTGCATGAAGTCCTCGTTGACCAGCCCTTCGTGCACGATGGTGTGCATCATCGCGTTCAGCAGCGCGACGTCGGTGTCGGGCTTGAACTGCAGCATGATAGTGCCGCGTGGCGCGACGAGCTCCGAGCGGCGCGGATCGGCGTAGATCAGCTTCGCGCCGCTGCTTCGCCGCGTTCTTGATCCAGGTCGCCGCGACCGGATGGTTCGAGATCGGGTTCGCGCCGATCAGGAAGATCACTTCCGCGCGCAGCGACGTCGTTCACCTGGTTCGATACCGCGCCCGAGCTGATGCCTTCCATCAGCGCCGCGACGCTCGATGCGTGGCACAGCCGCGTGCAGTGATCGACGTTGTTGGTGCCGAAACCGGTGCGCACGAGCTTCTGGAACAGGTACGCCTCTTCGTTGGTGCCCTTGGCCGAGCCGAAACCGGCGAGCGCCTGCGCCTGATTTTCCCTGCGCTGTCGCGGATCGCTTTCAGCTTGCCCGCGGCGAGATCGAGCGCCTCTTCCCAGCTCGCTTCGCGGAAATACTCGAGCGGATTGGCCGGATCCATCGTGAAATCCGCGTGCTTGGGCACGCCGGGCTTGCGGATGAGCGGCTTCGTCAGCCGCTGCTTGTGATGCACGTAGTCGAAGCCGTAGCGGCCCTTCACGCACAGCCGGCTTGTGATTCGACGGGCCGTCGCGGCCGTCGACGTAGAGGATCTTGTTGTCCTTGACCGTTGTAGGTGAGCTGGCAGCCGACGCCGCAGTACGGGCACACCGAGTGCACCTGCTTGTCGGGCTTGATCATGCCCACGTCGCGCGCCGGCATCAGCGCGCCCGTCGGGCACGCCTGCACGCATTCGCCGCACGCGACGCAGGTGGAGTCGCCCATCGGATCGTCGAGATCGAACACGATCTTCGAGTGCTCGCCGCGGAACGCGTAGCCGATCACGTCGTTCACCTGCTCTTCGCGGCAGGCGCGCACGACAGCGCGTGCACTGGATGCAGGAGTCGAGGTTGACCGCGATGCGCGTAATGCGAGAGATCGGCCGGCGGCTGGTGGCGCGGCGCGAAACGCGGCTTGCCGACCTCGAGCGCCGCGGCCCAGTGGTCGAGCTCGGAGTCGAGCGTATGGCGCTCTTCGGGCATGTCGGAGAGCAGCAGCTCCAGCACCATCTTCTGCGAGTGCGACGCGCGCGCGCGCTGTCGGTCGTGACTTCCATGCCCGGCGCGGGCTTGCGGCAGCACGACGGCGGCGAGCACGCGCTCGCCCTTGATCTTCGACCATGCACGCGCGGCAGTTGCCGTCCGGGCCGCATGCCTTCCTTGTAGCAGAGGTGCGGGATCTCGACGCCGTAGCGCTTGGCGGCCTGGATGATCGTCTCGTCTGGCGTGCGCGACGACGTCCTTGCCGTTCAGCTTGAACTCGACCGGCATCGCGCTCAGCTCTTCGTGCTTGCTGTCATCGCTGTCATCGGTTGACCCCGATCACGCTCACTTCATCGATCTCGTCGGAAAATACTTCACCACGCAGCGTATCGGATTCGGCGCCGCCTGTCCCAGGCCGCAGATGGATGCGTCCGCCATCGCCGACGGACAGCTCCTCGAGCAGCGCCTGGTCCCAGCGCGCTGCCTCCATCAGCTCGAGCGCCTTGGCGGTGCCGACGCGGCACGGCGTGCATTGCCCGCACGATTCTTCCGCGAAGAACTTCATCACGTTGCGCGCCGCGGTGACGCGCCGTGTCCTTGTCGGACAGCATGATCACCGCCGCCGAGCCGATGAAGCAGCCGTACGGTTGCAGCGTGTCGAAATCGAGCGGGATGTCGCCCATCGAGCTCGCCGGCAGGATCCCGCCCGACGCGCCGCCGGGCAGATAGGCGTAGAACTCGTGCCCGGGCAGCATGCCGCCGCAATATTCGTCGATCAGCTCCCTGACGGTGATGCCGGCCGGCGCGAGATGCACGCCGGGCTTTGTTCACGCGGCCCGACACCGAAAACGAGCGCAGGCCTTTGCGGCCGTTGCCGCCCGTGGGACGCGAACCAGTCCGGCCCTTTCTCGAGGATCTCGCGCACCCAGTGGAGCGTCTCCATGTTGTGCTCGAGCGTGGGACGTCCGAAGAGCCCGACTTGCGCAACGTACGGCGGGCGCAGCCGCGGCATGCCGCGCTTGCCTTCGATCGACTCGATCATCGCCGATTCTTCGCCGCAGATGTAGGCGCCCGCGCCGCGCCGCAGGTGGATCGGCGGCAGCGCGCACGGCGGATCGGCCTGCAGCGCCGGCAAGCTCGCGCTCGAGGATCGCGCGGCAGCCGGCATACTCGTCGCGCAGATAGATGTAGATCTCGGAAATCTGCACGGCCCACGCGGCGATGAGCGCGCCTTCGATGAAGCGGTGCGGATCGCGCTCCAGGTAATAGCGGTCCTTGAACGTGCCCGGCTCGCCTTCGTCGATGTTGATCGCCATCAGCCGCGGCGCCGGTTCGCTCCGCACGACGCGCCACTTGCGGCCGGCCGGGAAGCCCGCGCCGCCCAGGCCGCGCAGGCCCGATTCCTCCATCGTCTTGATGACGCTCTCGGCGTCGCGCTTGCCCGCGACGCACTCCGCAGCGAGCCGGTAGCCGCCGTTCGCGCCGGTACTCGGCGTAATCGATGTACTCGCCCGACGGCGCATCGGTACGTCGTTCGCCAGGCGCAGGCGACTTCACCTTGTCGCGCGTCGCCTGCGCCACCGGGTTCTGTCCGACGACCGCGACCGGCGCCTGCTCGCAGCGCCCGACGCACGGCGCCGGAATGACGCGCACGCGCGCGCCCGAGGCGCGCGCTTCAACTCCGCCATCAGCGCGCGTGCGCCCGCGAGCTCGCACGAGAGCGAATCGCACACGCGCACGGTGAGCGGCGGCGGCGGCGTGTCGCCTTCCTTGATGACGTCGAAGTGATGGTAGAACGTCGCGACTTCGTAGACTTCGGTCGAGCGCGAGGCTCATCTCGCGCGCGAGCGCCGCGAGGTGCGCGGCGCGACAGATGGCCGTAGCGATCCTGGATCTTGTGCAGGTGCTCGATCAGCAGATCGCGGCGGCGCGGTTCCACGCCGGTATTCCGGCGTTCTTCCTCCAGCAGCGCCTGTACTTCGGCGAGCGCCTGCGGGTCGACCGCGCGGCCCTTGGGCTGTGCCGCGCACCGGCCCGTGTCCTCGACGCGTTACGTTGCCGCCTTCCGCAATCCAACTCTTGCCCCCCGGTGCGCTTTTTCGTCGGGCTTGCTGCATCTCACTTCAGCACCGACTTCATGAGCTTCCCCATCTCTGCGGGATTGCGCGTGACCTTGATCCCGCACTCTTCCATGACGGCGAGCTTCTCGGCGGCCGTGCCTTTGCCGCCGGAGATGATCGCGCCCGGCGTGCCCCATGCGCTTGCCCGGCGGCGCCGTCGACACCCGCGATGAACCCGACCACCGGCTTCTTCATGTTCGCCTTGACCCAGCGCGCCGCTTCTTCCTCGTCGCGTGCCGCCGATTTCGCCCACCATGACCACTGCTTCGGTCTGCGGGTCGTCGTTGAAGATCTTCATGCACGTCGACGTGCTTCAAGCCGTTGACCGGGTCGCCGCCGATGCCGACGCAGCTCGACTGCCCGAGGCCGAGCGCCGTCAACTGTCCGACCGCCTCGTAGGTGAGCGTGCCCGAGCGCGACACCACGCCGACCGGCCCTTTGCTTGTGGATATGGCCCGGCATGATGCCGATCTTGAGCTCGTCCGGCGTGATGACGCCGGGGCAGTTCGGGCCGATCAGCCGCGTCTTTCTGCCCTGCATCCGGTAACGCGTGCGGACCATGTCGCAGCACCGGTATGCCTTCGGTGATGCAGATCACGAGATCGAGCTCCGCCTCGACCGCTTCGTCGATCGCGGCCGCGGCGTAGGGCGGCGGAACGTAGATGACCGAGACGGTCGCGCCGGTCGCCTGCTTCGCTTCCTTCACCGTGTCGAAGATCGGTATGCCCTCGTAGCTCTGGCCGCCCTTCTTGGGCGTCACGCCGGCGACATAGCAGTGCGTTGCCGTTCGCGTATTCCTTGCCCATCTTGGTGTGGAACTGGCCGGTCTTGCCGGTGATGCCCTGCGTCATCACCGTGGTGTTCTTGTCGATCAGGATGGCCATAGCTATCTCGTTGAAGAACGGCGAAATAGTGGTGAGTAATCGCTCACCTCGGCTCGAGCTCACGCTACCGCCTTGCTGCAGCCGCGACGACCTTCTCCGCGGCGTCGGCCATGTTGTTGGCGGAAATGATGGGCAGGCCCGAGTCGGCGAGGATCTTCTTGCCGAGCTCGACGTTGGTGCCTTCGAGCCGCACCACCAGCGGCACCTTGAGCTTCACCTCGCGCGCCGCCGTGACCACGCCCTTCGGCGATCACGTCGCACTTCATGATGCCGCCGAAGATGTTGACGAGTATCGCCTTCAGCTTCGGGATTCGCAGCATGATCTTGAACGCCTCGGTCACCTTCTCGGTCGAGGCGCCGCCGCCCACGTCGAGGAAGTTCGCGGGCGCGCCGCCATAGAGCTTGATGATGTCCATCGTGGCCATCGCGAGCCCCGCGCCGTTCACGAGGCAGCCGATGTTGCCGTCGAGCTGGATGTAGTTGAGATCGAACTTGGAGGCTTCGACCTCGGCCGGGTCTTCTTCGTCGAGATCGCGCAGGGCGACGATGTCGGGATGGCGGAAGAGCGCGTTGTCGTCGAAGTTCATCTTCGCGTCGAGCGCGACGACCCGCTCGTCCCCGGTCACGATCAGCGGATTGATCTCGAGCGAGCGATGCGTCGGTTTCCTCGAACGCCTGGTAAAGCGCCTTCAGCAGCTCGCGCGCCTGCGGCACCGCTTTCTCCGGCACGCCGATCTTGCGCGCGATGTCTTCGGCGTCCGCGGTCCGCAAGCCCGTGCACCGGATCGATCGCGACCTTGTGGATCTTTTCCGGCGTCTTCGCGGCGACTTCCTCGATGTCCATGCCGCCTTCGCTGGACGCCATCAGCACCACGCGCTGCGAGCCGCGATCGACGACCATGCCGACGTAGAGCTCCTTGCGGATATCCGCGCCCTCCTCGATCAACAGCCGCCGCACCTTCTGGCCTTCGGGACCGGTCTGGTGCGTCTTCAGCTGCATGCCGAGGATCTGGCTCGCGTGCTGCTTCACTTCCTCGAGCGAGCTCGCGAGCTTGACTCCGCCGCCCTTGCCGCGGCCGCCGGCGTGGATCTGCGCTTTCACGACCCATACCTGGCCGCCGAGTTTCTTCGCCGCTTCCACCGCCTCGTCGACGCTGAAGCAGGGATAGCCGCGCGGCGTCGGGACGCCGAAATTGCGCAGGATTTCTTTCGCCTGGTATTCGTGGATTTTCATTAGTGACCTGTCTGTGCGGGAGCATATATGGCGACGCTGCTGGCCCGCTGCGCAAGCCGGCTAAATCTATACACCCGTCAGCGGCACGGCCTTGACCGCAGTCAATATCCAGAAACGCCGCGCTTACCGCACGGCCGCCGGACGGCCCGTCCTCGAGAAACCGCCACGGCTGCCGCGTGATTTCCAGCGCCACGACGCATGAGCAGTGCCGGACCGCGCAGTATAACAAACGCATTTCTTGCCTCTAGAATCGGCGGGCGAACGGGCCATTGCCTTAAAGGCGATAGGACTGCGTTCGATCTCGACCGGCTGAGCAAAATCAGGAGCAGGTTCACCCGCGGCGCGCCAACGGGGGAATCGGCGCCGACTACGGTTTGTCGCACTGCACCAAGCAGGCTGAGGTTGATTTACATCCAGCATGCTGCGGGACCGACTGTTGAGGAAAGCCGCAAAAAAAAGCGCAACCTTGAAGGTTGCGCTTAAAATTCCACCAAAGGAGGAGGTTTTGGAGGAGTGCGCTCGCCGCCTCTAGGGCGACGACGCGGTTAAATTATCTCCAAGACCGAGGCCGCATGCAAGCGTTTGCTGCTGCCATGCAATATAATGTGGACGCAACAATCCTGTTGCCAATCAAATCAATAAATTATCTACGCGAGTGCGACGACGCCGGCCTATCGCACGACCAGCACCGGTATCTTGACGTGGGTCAGCACTTTGCGCGTTTCGCTGCCCAGCAGCATGGCGGCAAGGCCTTTGCGGCCGTGCGAGGTCATCACGATGAGATCGCACTTTGCGCGGTCGGCGGTCTTGCAGGATCGCGTCGTGGGGGTGGTCGCTTGTCTCGCAGACCGTCTCGCACGGCACGCCCGCTTCTCCGCCACCTTGCGGACGAAGGCGAGGTAGGTTTCCGCGCGGGTCTTGGCTTCTTCCTCGATCCGCTCTTCGGTCACGGGATCGAACGCGCCTTCGTAGGCGATCAGCAGGTGATAGTCGGGAATGACGTGTATCCCCGTGATCCGCGCCTCGTGCAGCTTGGCGAGTTCCACGGCCTTGCGCACGGCGCGCTTGCGAGAGCTCGGAGCCGTCGGTCGGGATCAGGATGTTCTTGAACATCGGGCCATCTCCTCCGTCGGGGACCACTGCAAAAAGCGCGCACCACGTTTCCATCATCTGGACCACGAAGCAAGCTTGTCGCGCAGCGACCGCGCTGTCAAGAGGACTGTGTCGGACTTCGTGCCAACACAGTCCTTCAGCAGCATGTCGGAACAAGCCGACAGGGTGCTCGCTATAATCGTTCGCTGGCCGCGAACGAATCCAACCCATCCCGAGGAAAGCGTGCGACGAACCCTACTATTCACGGGTGATATCAACCTCATGAACGTCACCGATCCCGGTGTCCCTTTTGCGCGGGTAGGCGATACGTTGCGCAGCGCCGACGTGCTGTTCGGCAACCTGGAGTGCTGCCTTTACGAGGCTGCCGGCGAGCGCTCGGTTTCCGACGAAGGCTTCTGGGCGCCGCCCGCCGCAGGGCGTGCGCTCCAGCTTGGCGGATTTCATGCGCTTGGGCAATGCGAACAACGTGAACTACGGCGCGGAAGCGATACGTTCTTCGCTCGCCGCGCTCGACCGGCTGGGTATCGCGCATGCCGGGGCAGGCACCAACGACAGCCGAGGCACGGGCCCCGGCAGTGGTCGAATCGAAGGGGCTGCGGGTCGGCTTTCTGCAGCGCACTTCGGTCTATTGGCCGACCAACCACGAGGCGGGCGAGCATACGCCTGGCGTAGCGGCACTGCGCGGCCACACCGCGTATCAGTTGCCCCTGCACAAGACGCGCCCGGAAATCCCGCCGGCCAACCGTCCCGGCGTGCCGCCGGTCATCGTTACCTGGGCCGATCCCGATTACCTCGCGCGCTACCGCGCGGATCTCGAGGCGCTGCGCGAGCGCGTCGAGATCGTGGTGGCCTCGCACCACTGGGGCCTGGGCGAGGAGGTGCTGCAATACATGACCGATATCGCGCACGCCGCGATCGACGCCGGCGCCGATATCGTCATCGGCCACGGCCCGCATTATTCGCTGCCGGTGGAGATCTACCGCGGCAAGCCGATCTTCTACGGCCTCGGCAGCTTCTCTTTCCACACCGGCCACGGCGGCCTCAAGCACGGCAACTGGGTCGGCATGCTGGCCCGCGTCACGCTGGAGGAGCGTGGCATCGAGCGGGCGTCGTTCCAGTTCGTCCGTCACAACGAACGCAACGAAACCGTGCTGTGCGCGATGCGGGACGAAGGCGAGACGCTGGACAAGATCAGCAAGCGCAGCGCCCGATTTGCAACGCGCGTAGACGTCCAGGGCGACGAGGCCGTCTTACGGCCGAAGGATGAAGGCGGAAGGATGAAGGCTGAGCCAGGTCTCTAGAAACGGAGCCCGCACTGCGCGGGCCATCCGCTCATCCTTCTATCCTTGCAGTGACGTCTAGTGCATCTACTTCACCAACCCGAGCTCCGTGAGCACGGCCTTCACTTCCTCGTGCTCCGCCTTCCAGTAGCGGGCGGTCTCCGCGCTGCCCCGGTAAACGTCCTCCATATCGAACAGCGCGAGTTGTTTCCTCCACTCTTCGGTTTTCACCATCCTCCCGAGAGCGTCATCCCAGAATTGAATCTGCGCGCGGCTCATGCCTTTCGGGCCCGCCAGTCCGCGCCACAGCTCGAAAGTGGCGTTGATCCCGAGTTCTTTCCAGGTCGGAATGCCAGCGAAGTCGCCGCTCAACCGCCGCGGCGCGACGACTGCAAGCATTCGCACTTTGCCCGCCTTGATGTGCTGCAACAGGGTCGAAGGCGCGCTCGCCATCGCGTCGACGTGACCGCCGAGGAGGGCCGTCATCGCGTCGCCGCCCGAGTTGAATACGACGGTTTTCAGTTTCCGGATTTCCACGCCGGCGGCCTTCATGGCGAGCGCATACGAGATATGCGTTGCATTACCGAATGCGGTGCCGATCGAAACGCTGAGGGATGCAGGGTCTTTCTTCAGCCGCTCGGCCAGGTCCCTGCCGTTCTTGACCGGCGACTCAGCGAGCACCGCTACGCCAACGTATTCGGCGCCGACGACAGCAAGTGGCGTGAAGTCGGTGTAAGCCAGAGTAGTCCGGCCGGTAAGGTGGTTGGTGAACAACGTCACCGCGTTCACCATCAGGTAGTGCCCGTCGTTCGGGTGCTGGGAAAGGTAGGTGAGCCCGATCACGCCGCCACCGCCCGGCTTGTTCACCACGTTGATGGGCGCCGGCACGAGCTTTTGGTCCTGCAGGATTTTCTGGATCAGCCGTCCAGTGCGGTCCTGCGGTCCGCCGGGAGTGGTGCCGATGATGATCTCGACCGGCTTCTCGGGCTTCCACCCCTGAGCGCTGGCTTCCCACGCGCCGAGCAGTGAAATCAGCGCCGCGACGCCAGCGCTTATCAGAAATACACGACTGCGTGTCATTTCCCGTGGCCTCGAACCGTGCGATCGGATCAAATTCCCCTCCCTTGATAACGCCGCGCAAGGCGCGGCGTGTTCATGCCGCATCGACGGCGACGGTTGGACCGCGATGCAGGTCCCGATGCGGCATCGGCTATCTGAAAATCCGGCGCAACTCGTCCAGGACCGCATCGATTGGATTGTTAAACCGATCCCGCTGCGTCTGCCTGTCCCGCTCTTGCCGCCGGTCAGGCGGTGTGCGCGGAATGTCGAACTCGGCAGCCGAATCGATCCAGCGGTTGCGCAAGGCTTGCTGGAAGACTTCCCCCACCATCGGCAAAGCGCTCCGGGCGCCCTGACCCCAGGGCCCCATCGTCACCTTGTTGTCGTTGAAGCCGACCCGGGCGCCGGCGACCAGCTGCGGGTGCATCAGGATGAACCAGCCGTCGGTGTTTTCCTGCGTGGTGCCGGTCTTGCCCGCCACGTCGGCCCGGGTGACGTAGCGCTGGCGGATGGCTGCGCCGGTGCCCTCGTCGACGACGCCCCGCATCACGTTCACCAGCTCCAGCGCCTGACGGCGCGGCAGCGCCGGCACTGCTTCCCGCACGGGCAGGAATTCCTCAAGCAACCGGCCGTCGCGGTCCTCGACCCGGCTGACGATCATCGGCTCGATAAAGTGTCCGCCATTGGCGATCGTCCCGTATGCCGCAACCATTTCGCGCAGCGTGACGGAGCTGGTCCCCAGGGCGAGCGACAACACCGGGTCGAGCTTGCTCTGGCGCACGCCCATGGCCTGGGCGAGTTGCACCACGCGGGCGGGTCCCACCTGCTGCATCACCTGGGCGGTAATCGTGTTCTTCGAGAACACCAGGCCGTCGCGCAGGGTCATGGACTGGCCGGAGGGCGGTGTGTCATCGCTGGGCATCCATACGTCGTTACCCGAGACCCTGATCGCAACAGGCTGGTCGATCAGCGTCATGCTGGGGCTCATTCCCTGCATGAACGCCGCGCCATACACGAAAGGCTTGAACGTGGATCCCGGCTGGCGGCGCGCCTGGCTCACATGGTCGAACTGCTCCTGCGCAAAATCGCGGCTGCCCACCCATGCGCGCACAAAACCATTGCGCGGGTCCAGCGCCATGAAGCCGGCTTGCAGCACGGGACTCTCCTCGTCCCGCTTGCGCCGGCCGTCGGCAAGCGTCTGCAATTGCGTCATCTGGCGGGCGACCGCCTGATTGGCCGCCTTTTGCAGCCGGGAATCGATCGTGGTGCGCACTACGAGCCCGTCGGCATGGATGTCGTAGTCATGCTGGTCCGCCCATCCGATCAGCCATTTGCGCAGTTGCTGCGCGATGTGGGGTGCGAGTCCGGGCGGCTCGACCTGCCGCTCGAAATTGAGCCGCAGTGGACGCTTGACCAGCGCCTCCAGCTGGGCGGGCTTGAGCTTGCCGTGCCTGGCCATCTGGGCGAGTACAAGGTTGCGGCGCTCCAGTGCGCGCTCCGGGTGCAGCACGGGGTTGTACGCACTGGTGCCCTTGAGCATGCCGATGAGCGTGGCGGCCTCCAGCACATCCAGACGTTCGGCAGACTTGTCGAAATAAGTGCGGGCCGCCATCTCGATGCCAAAGGCGTTGAACAGAAACGGCACGGTATTGAGGTAGGTTTCGAGGATCTCGCCCTTGGAGTAAACCGCCTCGATCTTGAGGGCCGTGATCGCCTCCTTTACCTTGCGATTGACCGTGGCGGCGCGGCCGATATCGTCCGGGATACAGGTTGCGCGCGAGTTGCTGGGTGATGGTGGAGCCGCCCTGCAGATTGCCCGACAGGGTGCTCACCAAGGCTCCCGCCGTGCGGCGGAGGTCGATGCCGTGGTGATCGTAGAACCGGTGGTCTTCCATTGCGATCAGCGCCTGCACCACGCTCGGCGCGATCTTTTCGAGCGGCACCCACTGGCGGTTGATGCGCTTGAATTCGGCCAGGACGATGCCGTCGGAGGACACCACAACGGAGGGCGTTGCGGACTTGGCCTTGCGCAGGTCGCCGATGCCGGGCGTGAACGGGATCAGCATGAGCACGTACAGCAGTATCAGCGCTGGCAAGAGCAGCGCCGCCCGCACCGGATGCCGCTTGGCGAGCGCTGCGAGGCGGCGCAACCGCTCATGGACAAACGTAGCGGCGCGCCGGACGGTCTGATTCATGCGCGGAATGTGCAATTCATCAGATTCCGCCGGGCTCGTCCTCCGGGTGCCGGAGCTTGCGCGTCGTGTAGGGCTTCCCGGGGAATTTCGCGAGCGCCGCCTCGTCGACGTCCACGCCCAGCCCCGGCGCGGTGGGGAGCTGGATGTAGCCGTTCTTCTGCTTCAGCTGGTTGGGGGAAATGCGATCGCAGAACTCGACGAAGGGCAGGAAATATTCGGTGATGATGAAATTGGGCATCGTCGCCGAGGCGTGCACCGTGGAGGCGAGCGCGACCAGCGTCGAGTTGTAATTGTGCGGCGACATCGCGACGAGGAACGGCTCCGCCATCGCTGCGATCTCCTTCAATTCCAGGATCCCGCCGCAGCACGCCACGTCCGGGTTGAGGATATCGGCGCAGCGCGCTTCGAGCAGCGGCCGGAAGCCGGTCTTGCCGTACGTCGCCTCGCCGATCACGATCGGGAGCCCCGTCGCGCGGCGCACTTCCGCCATGGCTTCTGGCATCTCCGCGAGATTCGGCTCCTCGATCCAATACATGTTGTATTCGGCGAGGCGCTTGTCGAGCCGTATCGCGTGCATCGGCGCGAGGCGCCGATGCTGGTCGATCAGGATGTCCACTTTCGGCCCGACCGCCTCACGCACCGCCTTCACCACTGCGACCGCGCGCTCCTCGTGCTCCTTCGGTATCCACGTACGCCACGGCGCCGGCAGCGGGTCGAGCTTCAGCGCGTCGAAGCCCTGCGCGATTACCTTTTCCGCCGCGCGCGCGAAGTCCGCGGGCTCCTTCAACTGATAGCCCCAGCCGTTGGCGTAGACGCGGACCCTGTCGCGGCAGCGGCCGCCGAGCAGGTTGTACACCGGCTGCTTGCAGCGCTTTCCCACGATGTCCCACAGCGCCTGCTCGATGCCGGATAGCGCGCAGTAGAACTCGACAGAGCCGCGGCGCTGCGCATAGTCGTCGAAGGCGATCTGCGTGAAATGCTTGATGTCGAAGGGGCTCCTGCCCACGGCGTAGCGGCCGAGCGCCTCCAGCTGCGCGGTGACCGCGGTGTCGCGGTCGTATTGCGAATAGGCCTCGCCCCAGCCGTGCACGCCTTCGTCGGTCTCGACCTTGACGTAGATTAGGTTCTTGCGCCAGCCGGGATGAACGGTGTAGCTCTTGACGGCGGTGATTTTCATGGAACGAAGGATAAAAGATGAGGGGTGAGGGGTGAGGGATGAGGGGTGAGGGATGAGGGATGACCCGGCTACAGCGACATCTGGCGGCGCACCGCATTGCCCGAATAGCCTTCCGGGTCGGCGAGCGTCCCGGCAACCTCGAAATGATTGCAGCCGTCCGCAAAAATCAGCTCGACTGGCTTGCCGGCTCGGTGCAACGCCGCGGCGAACTCGCGTGACTGGCGCTGAAACTCCGGCGTTTCGAGCGAACCGTAAACCAGCACCACCGGCGCAGCGATCCGGTTGAGATGCCGCTGCGGCGACAACGCCTCCTCCATCTCGTCCGTGAACCGCACGTAGGCGCTGCGCTTGGACAGTCGCGGGCCGCGCAAATCGTACATACCGCTTTGCAGCGTGTAGCCCTTGACAATATCGACCGGCAGCCCGAAGTCCTCCCACGGGGTGACCGCGACGCACCCGCCGAGATGCGCACCGGACGAATGCCCCAGGACATACACGCGGCCAGGATCGCCGCCGAAGCTCCCCGCATTGCGATACACCCATGCGACCGCGCGCCGCACCTGGTCGACCATGGTGAACAGGCTCTCCTTGGCGTCCTGCACGCGCTCGAAATCCGGAACGACGAAATGAGCGCCGGCCCGTACGAGCATCTCGGCGGCATATGCGTGTTCCGCGGCGGTTCCGCGCTGCCACGCTCCGCCGTGGATGAACACGGCCACCGGCGCCCCGGCGGCGCGCGTGCGATAGATATCGAGCTGCTCGATCGGCGTCGGGCCGTAGCTCTCGCGCAGCGGCGTACCGAGGCGCGTGCGAGCAAGTTCACTCGCCTGCGCGAGGCGCGCCACGAGCTCGTCGCGGTTGGGCGCATAGACCGCCTGGTCGTAGGCGTCGTCCAGCTCCTGCTGGTCGTAGTCGAGGAAAACGCGCGGCCCCTTGACGCGGGCGGGCCGAACCGTGGATTGATCGTTCATATCGTCCGCGGATTATGCCACCCAAAGGGCAAGGATGAAGGAGGAAGGCGGAAGGATGACCTGGGCGGCTGCGCCTCATCCTTCATCCTTAATGTTGCACGCGGCCGCCGCCTTCCGTACCATGCTCTGCTATCCCGATGGCGGAGGACGGTCATGGCCAGGCAGCAGCACAAGTTGCGTCACATCGCGATTTCGGTCAAGGACGTGGCGGCGGCGCAGAAATTTTTCGAGGAGGCCTTCGGCATGACCAAGGCGGGCGACGCGCAGAACGGCATCTATATGACCGACGGCGTGATGAATGTCGCGCTGCTCGCGAAGGGCGGCAAGGTCGATGGCATCGCGAGCGACGAGCCGTACTACGGAGTCATGCATTTCGGTATGTGGGTGGATGATCTGACGCAGGCCGAAGAGCAGGTGAAGCAGGCCGGCGCGGTGCACTTCCAGGGCCGGCCGCCCAACAGCCCCAACAGCTATTACGAAGTGAAATACCGCGATCCGACCGGAATCGTCTTCGACATCACTGCGAGCGGCTGGCGCGGCGCGGTCAAGAACGTCAAGCCGGCCGACTGAAACCCGGGAAATCGGGAGATCGGGAGGGCGTAAGAAGATGCTCTCCCCTCTCCCGCGCTCCCGACCTCCCGCTCTCCCGGCTCCTTGAGTGATGGCACGCGAGGATCCCATATTGATCATCGGCGCGGGCCCAGTCGGGCTCACCCTCGCGCTCTACCTCGCGCGGCGTGGCCTGAGGAGCTGTGTGATCGAGTCGCTTAACGCGCGCGACTTTCTCGACCAGGAGCCGCGCGCGGGCAGCATCCACCCCGCCACGCTTGAGATGCTCGACGATCTCGGGCTCTACGAGAAGATGGAGCCGCGCGGGCTGATCTCTCCCAAGTTCCAGGTACTGGGACCGGGTGCGCGACGAGATGTTCGCCGAGTTCGACCATGCGGCGCTCAGGAACGACACGCGCTTTCCGTACGTCCTGCAATGCGAGCGCGGCAAGATCATCGACGAAGCCATGCAGCTCCTGCGGCAACATCCCGAGTGCGAGATCCGGATGGCGACCACGTTCGCTACCTTCACCCAGGACGAAGACGGCGTCGAAGCGCTCGTCACGCACTCATCCGGCGAGGAAGAGCGCATCCACGGGAGCTTCGTCGTGAGCGCGGAGGGCGGCCGCAGCAACGTGCGCAAGACGCTGGGGATCGAGTTCGAGGGCTTTACCTACCCCGAGCGCACCCTCACCGTGTGCGTCTGCTACGACTTCGACCGGCAACACGGCTATGCCTACCGCAACTATCTGTCCGATCCGGACCAGTGGTCCAACCTGTTCAAGTGGGTGCAGCCGGAGCGCTGGCGGGTGCACTTTCCCACGAATATCGACGACGATCCGGAAGTGGTGCTGGGCGACGACTACATACAGGAGCAATTGCAGCGGTTTCTGCCGCGCTCCGAGCCGCACGAAGTCGTCCACCGCACGCTCTACACAGTGCACCAGCGCGTGGCGGCCACCTTCCGCGTCGGACGCGCGATCCTCGCCGGCGACGCGGCCCACGTAATGAGCCCGATCGGCGCCATGGGCATGAACAGCGGCGTGCACGACGCCGTGAATCTGGGCGAGAAGCTCGTCGCCATCCAGCGCGGCGAAAGGGGCCTCGATGTGCTGGACCGTTACACGCGCCAGCGGCGGCACGTCGCGGTCAACCACACCACCGCGCAGACGGCGAGAAACAAGAAGCTGCTCGAAGAGAAAGATCCGGTGGTGCGGCAGCGCAACCACGATCACCTGCGGCGCACTGCCGCCGATCCGAAGCTCGCTCGCGAATTCCTGCTGCGCACCTCGCTCATCCAGAGCGTTCAGGAAGCGGCGGCGATCGAATAGTCGAGACATTGGCCACGGAATCACACGGACAAAGCAAAGGGCGAATCAGCCACAGATAAACACAGATGAACACAGATAAGACCAAAATCGGCAAAACATTGCCCGCATCTAAAAGGAGCAGCGGGCAGGTCGGCGTGCACGGCGGTTGAAAGATCTTTGAGCTTGGGTTCCGCTATCCGGGTTTATCTGTGTGTATCTGTGGCTAATTTCTGTTTGCGACTTTCAATGCGCTTCCGCGTGTTGCCGTGGCTGAATTTTTCGCTTGCGATTCTTTTGCTGCACATACCGCTCGACACTTTAGCCCAGGCGTATCCGAGCCGGCCGGTGCGCATCATTTCCCCCTTTGCCGCCGGCGGCAGCAACGACATTGTCGCGCGCCTCGTGGCGCCCAGGCTCACGACGGCGCTCGGCCAGCCGTTCGTGGTCGAGAACCGCCCAGGGGCCGGCGGCGCCCTCGGCACCGAGCAGGGCGCGAAGGCGGCGCCCGACGGCTATACGCTGACAATGGTCACCAACGCGACGCTCGCCATCGTGCCGGCGCTGCGCCAGGTTCCCTACGATCCGGTAAAGGACTTCGCGCCGGTAGGGCTCGTCGGGCTCTCGCCCTACATTGTGATCGTCCACCCGTCGGTGCCCGTCCACAGCATCAAGCAGCTCGTGTCGCTGGTGAAATCGCGGCCGGGACAGGTCGACTTCGGTTCCGGCGGCGTCGGCACGCCGGGCCATCTCGCGGGCGCCATGCTCAACACCATGACCGGCATCAAGATGGTCCACGTGCCCTACCGGGCCGGTAACCTGGCGTTGAACGATCTCCTCGGCGGGCACATCTCGGTCACGTTCTCCACCACGATCACTTCCACCCAGTTCATCAAGACCGGCAAAGTGCGCGCGCTGGCCGCCACGAGCAGTCAGAGAGTGCCGGCCTTCCCCGATTTGCCCACCGTCGCCGAGTCGGGGGTGCCGGGATACGAGTTCACGCTCTGGCTGGGGTTGGCGGCGCCCGCCGGGACGGCCGACGCTGTCATCCAGCAACTGAGCCGGGCCCTGATCAAGACGCTGCAGGCACGGGACCTGCAGGAACAGCTCGCGATCCAGTCGGTGGACACCGTGAGCAGCACGCCCCAGGAGCTCGCCGAGAAGATAAAGCGCGACATGGTCATCTACGCCAAGGTCGTCAAGGAGTCGGGCGCCCGCGCCGAATAAGAAGGGAAAAGCGTCTCAGGTGAAGCGTCCCAGATGATGCGTCTCAAGTGAGGCGTCCCAGGTGAAGCGTGCCGGTGAAAACGTCTTGAGACGCCCTATCTGAGACATGCCGACTACCGGCCGAGCTACCGCAAGGAAGCGGCCGAAGACGGGTGGAAACGCATGCAGGAGTGGTTCAAGAAGCACGGCGTGGCCTGACGCATCGCCGTATCAAAGAGTACTTCGCTTTCCGCTCCCTCCCCGCCTTCATCTAGGCGGGGTGGCGCACGAAGGCCGCCGGGGCGGTGGGAGATACATCCAGCACTTCGTCACTGTATTACTGATTCGAGTTATATGGTCGACGTTGAGGAAAGTCCGTTTCCTGCTCCCACCACCCCGTCACTTCGTGCCACCCCTCCGCAGGAGGGGAATTTCTATTTTCGCTTGGGACAAACCCCACGAGGATACTGAATCTGCAGTGTCTGTTAGTTCTTCAAGAACGCTCGGGTAAGCTCCAGCACCCGCGCGACATCGTCGGCATTATTGTAAAGATGAAAGGAGAACCGCAGCATGCCGCGCCGGATCGAGAGCTTCACGCCGTTTTGCTCGAGATGGTTGTAGAGCTGGTTGTAAAGCTCTTCCCCGGTGCCGTAATGGTCCGCGCTCATCTTGCCCACCGTCACGATATGCGCCAGGTGCGGTCCCGGGGCGCCGCCCGACACCGGCAGGCCGAGGTCGAGGAATCCCTGTGCAAGAGCTCGCGCCAGTCCCACTACGTACGCTTCGATATTGGTGGTTCCCAGCGCCAGGAGCTCGCCCAGCGAAGCCTCGGTCGCCGCGGCAGCGGAAAAGTTGTAGTTGCCCAGGTCGAATCGGCGCGCGCCCGCCGCAAGCTTGTACTCGTCATTTCCCATAGACGCCTCGTGGGCGCCTTCCCCCAGATCGACTCCGAAACGCGCGAGATACGCGGGCTCCAGCCGCTCCGCCCACTCGCGGCGGCAATAGAGGAATCCCATGCCGTAGAGTCCCAGCAGGCCCTTCTGCGTGGAGACCGCGAGCGCGTCGATCTTGCTCTGCGCGACGTCGGTGTGCAGAACGCCGGCCGACTGCGCCGCATCCACCAGCAGCAGCACGTCGCGCTTGCGGCACGCTTTGCCCAGCGTCTCGATGTCGGTGCGGAAACCCGGGGAAAAGGTTACGGTCGAAACCGATACCATCCGCGTACCGTCGTCCATACGCGCGATGATCTCGTCCACCGGTATGTGACCGTCGCGCGGCGACACGGAGCGCACGTCGAGCCCGTAACGGCGCATGTTGAGCCATGGGTAGACGTTGTTCGGGTGTTCCAGCGCGCCACACATGATTACGTTATCGCCCTTGCGCCAGTGGTAGGCGGAGGCGATCATGTTGATGCCCTCCGACACGTTCTTGGTGTAGGCAATTTCGTCCGCGTCGGCATTGATGAGTTCGGCGAAGCGGCCCCGCGTGCGCTCGATCAGCGCGAAGTACTGCTTCTTGTCGCGCACCGTTCAACATGTGGCCGTCGAGATGTGCCTCGAGCGCCGCGCGCGACGCGCGCGAAATCACGCAGCGGCCGGCGACATCCAGGTAGGTCCACCGCTCGAGCGCAGGATAGTTGGCGCGGGCCGCGGCAATGGCGTCGAAATCACTGGGTCTGTTCACGACTGTTCTCCCTGGCTGTAAGCTGGACAAAAACTCATTTTAGCCACAGATGAAACACAGATGGTATCTGTGGCTGAATTGCGCCTTGATCTTCGTCAAGTTTTCCGGGCCGCAGCGCGGGAAACTCGGCCTTCGCGGGTATCGCGCTCACGCGCGGTGGGGTCGCGCGCATCCTCCGGGCCGTAGCCGCCGCCGCCCGGCGTGCAGATTCTGAACACCGAACCGCGTTGCAGCACCACGTCGGCCGCCGCGGCTGGAAGCTTGACGCTCCTCGGGCGTTCCCGGATTGAGAATGAAAGCGCCGGTCGCTCCGGCGCCGCCGCCTGCGGCGCCTTTCGCCGCTACGTGCTGGCGCTCGGAGGAGAGGCTCACCACGATGTCGTCCGCGAGCACGCGATAGTCGCGCACGACACCCATGCCGCCGACGAAACTGGCCCGCACCGCCGGAGCCGTCCCACAGCGCATAGCGCTCGACGCGAAACGGATAGGCGTGCTCCAGCGCTTCCACCGGCAGGTTGGACGAACCCGACGCGTGCACGCGCACGCCGTCCACGCCGTCGCGGTTCGCGCGTGCGCCCATGCCGCCGGCGACCGTCTCGTAGTTCACGAAATACACGCCGGTGCGCGGATCGGTCCCGGAGAGGACGTAGAAGATGGTGCGGACCGCTGCCCGCCAGCGCCTTCGCGGGCAGCGCCTGCGAGAGCGCGCCGGCGATCACGTCGCCCAGCACGCTGGCGGAGATCGAACGGCAGCCGATCGCCGCCGGCGGCACCGGGCCGACGACGCTGCCGGGGTCGCCGTGACGTCGAGCGTGCGGTAGTAGCCGGCGTTCGCAGGCACGTCCGGATCGAGCATGCTCTTCGCTACGGTATAAACCGTTGCGAGCAGCGCGCGATACGGAATGTTGCGCGCGCTCTCGAGCTGCGCGACCCGAGCCCGCGAAATCGAAATCGAAGCCGACTCTTGCTCACCGTCAGCGCGAGCCGTGATCTCGCACAGGTCTCTCCTTCGGAATTGCCGTCGAGAAAGTCCTCGGCTATGTAGCGCCCCGGCGGCAGTCGGCCGATCGCCGCGCGAAAGCGCCTTTCGGTGAAGTCCAGATAGCCGGCGATGGTCGCCTCGGTCACTTTTGTCCCATAGCGCTCGAAAAGCTGCAGGACGCCCCGCGTTCCCACCGTGTTGGCCGCGAACTGCGCCTGCAGATCGCCCACGCGCTCGTCCGGCGTGCGCGAGTTGAGCAGGATGACGTCGAACACGTCGCGGTTGACCTTGCCGGCGCGCATGATGCGAACCGGCGGAATCCGTAGGCCTTCCTGGTAGATCGACTTGCATACCGCCGCTTCGGAGCCTGGAACCATGCCGCCGACGTCGGCGTGATGCGCGATATTGGCGACGAACGCGGCGATGCGCCGGCCCAGGAACACCGGCGCGATGACGTTGATATCCGGCAAATGCGTGCCGCCGCCGTTGTACGGATCGTTGGCGACGAACATGTCGCCCGGCACGATCTCCTCGCGCGGATAGCGCTTGAGGATCTCGTCCACCGCGCCGACCATCGAGCCCAGGTGGATCGGAACGCGCTGCGCCAGCGCGATGACCTCGCCCGTGCGTCGAAGATCGCCGTGGAGCAATCGGCGCGCTCCTTGATGTTGGGCGAAAACGCGGTGCGCGTGAGCGTCGCGCCCATCTCCTCGGCGGTCGCGAGCAGAAAGCGCGCAACGACTTCGGCGCTGATGGGGTCGACTTTGGTTGGCTTGCGTCGTTGCGTGCTCATCAGAGATCGTTTCTTTACATGAGAGGACGTGAACATTCGTCACCCAGGCAGCAGGCGTCGCCCCGGCAGGTATTTGGCCGGGGTTTCAGGCTGGGGTCCAGTTCGTGTTGTTCGAACCACACGAGATCATGCACACCATAGCGCTGCGTAAACCCACCGACAACGCCGTTTCTATGCTCCCATGCCCGCTTTACCAGATCGGACGTGACGCCAACATAAAGAGTCCCATTGCGGCTACTCGCGAGTATGTAAACGCAGGGCTGCCTGGTCATGACCGGTCACGATGATCAACACTTTAGCCATATATAACGCCTCAGCGGATACACCCGTGCACGTTGTTCCTGAACGTGCGCTCGATACGGTCAACGAATCTATACACATATGAAGAATCGTCATTCCCGCGGCGGCGGGAATCCAGGCGAATCAGTTTGTTACTGGATCCCCGCTTTCGCGAGGATGACTTACGCGAAGGTTCCGAATCGCGAGGTCGCGCCTGGATGCCCGCCCCGGCCTGATACCTGCCGGGGCGACGTCTACCGCATGGGCATGACGGTCTTTCCCAGGTCATCCTTCCTTGAGTTGCATATGCAGATACCCCAGCCTGTCGCCCTTCACCAGGGCCTTCGGCGGCACCACGGTGGTCGCGTCCATCTGCTCGATGATCGTGGGGCCGGCGATGCGGCAATCGGCGGGCAGCCGGTCCCGGTCGTATACCGGTGTCGCGAGGTAGCCGGTTCCGGGGAACCACACCTTGCGGCGCTCGAGCAGCGCCTGCTTCATGTCCCCGCGATTGTAAGGTGTCAGGAACCCTTTGCTTAAGGTTCCTGACACCCTCGACCCTTTGCTTAAGGTTCCTGACACCCTCGCGCGCCGTTTCGCCGTCACGGTGAGCCTCAGGTTGACGACTTCCACCGGCTGGCTGCGCATGTCGTAGCCATATTGATCCTTGTGCCGATGATGAAACGAGACGATCAACGCGGCGAGCGAACCTTCATCCAGCCAGTCGCTCTTCAATTCCATGTTGAGCTCGAAGTTCTGGCCGAGGTAGCGCAAGTCGGCGAACCAGCCGAAGCTCCCGCGGCTCTCGCCCTCGCCCTTGAGCCATTCCGTGCCGCGCTGCTGCAACGTCTCGAAACCGCTGTTGAGCCCTTCGAGACTGCCGCTTCTCCGCGCGCACGAGCCGCGTCAGGCTGAAATCGCCGCGCACGTCGGCGTGCAGCAAGCCGATCGCCGACAGCAGCCCCGGCCGCGGCGGCACCAGCACTCTGCGCATGCCCATGTTGCGCGCCACATCGGCCGCGTGCAGCGGGCCGGCGCCGCCGAAGGCGACGAGCGTGAAATCGCGCGGGTCTTCGCCCTGTTCGACCGAGATCACGCGCACCGCGCCCATCATGTTGGCGTTGATGATCTCGATCACACCGGCCGCGGCCTTCACCGCATCGACTCCGAGCCGACCGGCGAGCTCGTCGATCGCGTGACGCGCCCTGTCCGCGTGCATCGCCATGCGGCCGCCGAGCAGCGTCCTCGGATTCAGCCGGCCGAGCACGACATTGGCGTCGGTCACCGTGGGCAGCGCGCCGCCGCGGCCGTAAGCCGCGGGGCCGGGATGCGCGCCGGCGCTTTGCGGGCCGACCTTGAGCAGTCCGCCGGCATCGACCCAGGCGATGCTGCCCCCGCCGGCGCCGATGGTGTGGATATCGATGCGTGCGCGTGCGCACCGGGAAGCCGCCCATCTGGCGTTCGCTCTTCTTCGCCGGCTCGCCGTCGCGGATCAGGCAGACGTCGGTGCTCGTGCCGCCCATGTCGAAGGTGACGAGATTGGGGAGCGCGAGCTGCCCTCCCAGCCCCACCGCGCCGATCACACCGCCTGCCGGACCCGAGAAGAAAGTGTTCACCGGCAGCCTGCGCACCGCGCCGGGAGAAACCGCGCCGCCATTCGACTGCATGACGCGCGGCGACGCGCCCTATGCCGAGATCGCGCGACGCCTTGCTCGAAACGCTCGAGATAGCGATCCATGACCGGCATCAGGCTCGCGTTCACCGTCGGCGGTGGCGAAGCGCTCGAACTCGCGGAATTCGGCGAGCACGTCGCCCGAGGCGCACAGGTAAACCTCGGGCCAGAGCTTGCTCACGAGCGCTCTCGCTGCGTTCCTCATGCGTCGGATTGGCGTAGGCGTGCATGAAGCAGATGGCGACCGCCTCGACCTTCTTCGCCTTCAGCCGCTCGACCGCTTTCGCAACGTCGTCTTCCGCGAGCGGCGCGACTTCTGCGCCGTCGTGGGCGATGCGGCCGGCGACTTCGATACGGCAGTCGCGCGGCGCCGGCGGCATGGGCTTCGGGAATATCGAGATTGAAATAGTGCGGGCGGCGCTGGCGCGCGAGCTCGAGCACGTCGCGAAAGCCTGCGGTCGTGATCATGCCGGTGCGCGCCCACTTGCCCTGGAGCACCGCGTTGGTGGCGAGCGTGGTGCCGAGCACGAGCGCGGCCACATCGCCGCGCGCCAGCCCGTTCTGGTCGAGCAGCTCGGCGATGCCGTCGAGGATGCCTTGCGCCGGATCGGCCGTCTGCGTCGGCACCTTGTGATATCGGTAGCGCCCGCGCTCGGCGTCGACCGCGACGAGATCGGTGAACGTGCCGCCGGTGTCTATGCCGATGAGGATCTTGCCCACGCGTTTATCTGCTACGAAACCACACGGAAAGACACGGAATATACCAAACAAGAGAAACCCTGAGCGAAGGCACTGGTGAGGAACGTCAACTGATCTGTCGCGCGGTGCCACGACAGGCCGCGCTCGCCGAATGGATTGAACTACTCGATCACCCTGTCCACACGCATGAGAAACGGCTGCGGAATGGTCAAACCAAGCGCCTTGGCGGTTTTCATGTTCACCACCAGCTCGAACTTGGTCGGCTGCTCCACCGGCATTTCGGCTGGCTTCGCGCCTTTCAGTATCAGGCTCACCTGTTCCGCCGCGCGGCGGTAGAACTCCGAGAAGTTCGGCGCGTAGGACAGCAGCCCCCCGGCGTCCGCCCACACGGCATTGCCGAACATCGAGGGCAGGCGATGCTTCAGCGCCAATTCCGGGATTTGCCGGCGTGCAGGGACAAAGAAGCCTGAAGTGAGCACCAGCAGCGCCTCCGCCTTGGCGCGTACCGATTCGGCGAAGGCGCTGTCGTAGTCATACGGCGTACGTGTGAATTCGAGCACCTGCAGCGCGATGCCCAGCCGCTTCGCGCCGGCCTGCACCGCCTTGAGTTGGCCCGCGGTGCCAGTATCCGAGAACACGGCGATTTTCGTGGCCTTCGGCAACAACTCCTTCAGCAGCTCGAGACGCTTCGCGGGCAGCTCTGATTGCTGCTGGGATATCCCGGTGATTCGGCCTCCCGGGCGCGCGAGGCTCGCGATATGACCGGTTGCGACGGGGTCGTAATCGATCGCTACCATGACGATGGGCGTGTCCCGGCTCGCCTGCTTGATCGCGGCAAGATTCGCTTCGCTGCCGGGAGCGACGAGTACGTCGCAGTTCTGCCGTGCAAGGTCGGCGGCGAGCTCGGGCAGCCTGTCAATTCGGCCCTCCGACCCGCGGAACTCGATCACAAGATTGCGCCCCGCGACATACCCGAGTTCGCGCAGCCGCTGCTCGAAGGCGATACTGTAGGGCTCGGTGCGCGGGGACGTCGACAGCCAGCCGACCCGATAGATCCGTCCGGCCTGCTGGGCCCGGGCGAATCGGGGCAAGGCCAGCACGCCGCCGAGCGCGATGAGAAGTTTTCTTCGATTGTTCACTCGATCACCCGGTCCGCGCGCACCAGGACCGTCTGTGGGATCGTGATTCCCAGCGCTATGGCGGTCTTGAGATTGACGACCAACTCGAAGGTCGTCGCGCGCTCTATCGGCAGATCGCCGGGGTTGGCTCCCTTGAGGATCTTGTCCACGAAAACGGCGGCGCGGCGAAACATCGCGGGAAAGTGCACTCCGTAGCCCATGAGGCCGCCGGTTTCGGCGACCTCGATGAACCCGACCGAGGGAATCCGATGTTTGGCCGCAAGGCTCGCCGCCGCTGCGGCATTGGGGATCGTTATCGTGTCCTCGACGATCGCGACCGCTTCGACGCGTTGTTTGCTCATCGCTGCAAAGGCGGCTTCGAATTCGTCTCGGCTCCGCACCCCGAATTTTTGCAACTCCACTTTCAGTGGTCCTGCCGCTGCCTCCATTGCCGGCAGGGAAAGGCCGGGGCCGTCCGATTTCCAGAGGACCGCGACTCGACGGATGCGCGGAAAGACATCCTTGAGCAATTCCAGCCGCTTCGCGTTGAGCTCCGGGCTGAAAAAAGACGATCCGGTCAAGTTCCCGCCCGGTCGCGCAAGGCTCGCAACCAGGCCGGTGGCAACGGCGTCGCCGACGACCGCGATGACGATGGGGATCGTCGTGGTTGCCTTTTTGGCCGCGAGGGTTCCTGAATGCTGGTGGGTCACGATGACGTCGACCTTGAGACGAACCAGCTCGGCCGCCAGCTCGGGAAGCCGGTCAATCTTACCCTCGGCCCAGCGGAATTCGATGACGAGATTCTTGCCTTCAACGTAACCGAGGTCACGCAGACCCGCCCGCAATGCTTCCACTTGTCTTGCGTGAGCTGCGGCAGTCACGACGCCGAGGTACCCAATGCGGGGAATTCTGGCCGGCGGTTGCTGCGCGAAAGACGGCGCTCCAAGCGTGCACAGCCCGGCACCGCCGGCAATCAGGAATTCGCGGCGTGATCTCATTCGATCACCTTGTCCACGCGCAGGAGAAACGGCTGCGGGATGGTCAGGCCGAGGGCCTTGGCGATTTTCGCATTCACCACTAACGCGGTGCGGCGCGTTGAACGGACCGAGCACGCATCCTCAATGTCGCCTGCTGGAACTCGCCTCATCAGTTGGGCCTGAGCCCGACCTTCTGCGCCACCGGCCCCCACTTCTTGCGCTCACCGTCGAGGAACGCCGTGAATTCCTCGACCGTGTTGCCGTGGGGAATCGCGCCCAGCTGGAGAAAGCGTTCGTTCACATCTGGGAGCTTGATGATGCGGTTGATCTCGGCGTTCAACTTCAGGAGCACCGGCCGCGGTATTTTCGCTGGGGCGAAGATGCCGTACCACTCGTAGGTGTCGTAGCCGGGCAGCCCCGACTCGGCAAAAGTGGGCGTGTCCGGCAGTCCCGGCGAGCGCCTGGCGGCGGTGGTGGCGATGGCCTTGAGGCGTCCGGCCTTGATGTGCGCCATCACCGTGGGCGGCCCGAGGACGACGAACTGGATCGAGCCGCCGATCAAATCGGCGATCGCCGGCGCGCCGCCCTTGTACGGGACGTGCTGGATCCTAATCCCGGCGGTAAGATTGAGGAGCTCCATCGACAGGTGTCCCGAGGTGAGCGCCCCGGGCGAGCCGAAGTTCAACTGGCCGGGCTTCGCCTTGGCGAGCGCGATCACTTCCTTCAGGTTGTTGGCCGGCACCGCCGCGTTCGCCACCATGACGCCGGGCACGAACACGATCTGCGTAATTGGCTGGAAGTCCTTCACCGAGTCGTACGGCAGGTCCTTCATCACGAACGGCGTCACCACGTGGGGCGTCAGGAAGATGCCGATGGTATGGCCGTCGGGGTTGGCCTTGGCGACGATATCGGTGCCGATCACGAACGCGCCGCCGGAGCGGTTGTCCACGATCACCTGCTGGCCCCACGCCTCGCCCATCTTCTGCCCGATGATGCGCGACAGGATGTCGGTGGTGGCGCCCGGGGGCACCGGCACGATCCAGCGGATGGGACGCGTCGGGTACTGCTGCGCGGCGGCGAGGGGCGGAATGAGGCCGTATGCCAGAAATGCGGCCGCTACGAATCCCAACCTTGCAGTCCTGCGCATGTCCCCCTCCTCGCTGTGACTTTCGAGCGAGTGTAGCAACAAACCGCCGGCGTTTCTCCCACCACCCCGGTGCTCCCACCACCCCGTCACCTTCGGTGCCACCCTCCTCAGGCAGGAGGGGAGTGGTGCGCGAAAAAAAGGCGGCCTGAGCCGCCTTTTCCAGGAACCGGGGCGGCGCGCCGCCGCCGGTCAAAGCTGTGCTGTTACTTCTTTTCCGGGGCCTTCGGAGCGTCGACCTTCGGGGCGGGGGCGTCCATCTTGTCGCTCTGGCCCTTGGCTTTGCCTTCGCTCTTCTTGCCTTCGCCCTGGGTCTTCTTGCCTTCGCTCTTGGCCTTCTTCTTCTTGGCCTTCTTTTCCGGCTTCGGCGCGTCCATCGACTTGTCCGCCTTGGGGGACGGGGTCGCCGGGGTCGCCTTCGTGTCACCCTTCGCCGGCGGCGTCGCCGGAGTCGCGGGGGCCGCCTTGGGCGCGGTGTCCTTCGGGGCGTCCTTCATCTGCGCGAAAGCGCCGGAGGTGGTTACCGCGAAAACCGCGGCGATCAGTGCAGTCAACAGCTTGCTCATGGTCAGACTCCTTTTCTTCGAGGTTCGTGTTGGTCCGGTTTGGTTGCCGGATAGCCTTAAAAACGCGCAAGGTGGGGAACGGTTGACCAGTGCCGGTCCGACATATCCGCGAATGCTCCAATGGCCTGATCAACGGCACTGTCGTTTGACCGCCTACCGTCCCTGGGCCTGGACCGGCACTAAGGATTGCGTGGGCCTGGGCCCCACGCAATCCTATAGAATACCTGCCGCCCGGCGCGCTCACCGGCCGGGCTTTCCTCAACAACCTCCAGATCACACTATGGACCTCAATCTTTCCGGCCGCACCGCGCTCGTTACGGGCGCCTCGCGCGGCATAGGCTACGCGGTGGCGCGGCTGCTCGCCGCCGAAGGCTGTAACGTGCACCTGGCTTCGCGCAACGCCGCGGATCTCGACGCCGCACGCAAGAAGATCCTTGCCGAAAGCAAGGTCAACGTCACGAATCACGCCGGCGATCTCGGCGTCACCGAGAATGCGAGCAAACTCGCGAAGGAGCTCGCGGACGTGGACATCCTGGTCAACAATGCCGGCGCCATCCCGCAGGGGACGATCACCGGCATGAGCGACAAGCAAGTCCGCGATGGGTGGGAGCTCAAGCTTTTTGGCTACATTAACGTGACGCGCGAGATCTACGCCAGGATGTGCGAGAAGCGCCGCGGCGTCATCGTGAATATCATAGGCAATGCCGGGCACCGGCCCTCCGCCGGCTATATCGCAGGGGCCATCGCGAATGCCGGATTGATGGCAATGACGAAGGCGCTCGGCGCGGAAAGTCCGGATTACGGCGTGCGGGTGGTGGGGGTCAATCCCGTCGGCACCGAGACTGAGCGGGCGGCCGTGCGGCTGCGCGAGCGCGCCACGAAGGAACTGAAGGATCCCGAGCGCTGGCGCGAACTGGTGAAAAACAATCCCTTCGGGCGGATGACGACCTCGGAGGAAATCGCGAACATGGTGGTGTTTCTTGCCTCGGACCGCGCGTCGTACATGAGCGGGCAGGTCGTCATCGTCGACGGGGGTTCGTCCTACCGGAAATAGCCCGCATGTTTCACAAGGTACTTCGGCTGTGCGGTTTTCGTGCGGCGTCACTAGAACTGGCGCCGGAGCATGCGGGCTGATGAATTTTTAGGCAAGAAGTCTGCAATCAGGCGCGCTGAAGAAGCGGTCGAAGCTCTCCGATATTCTTGATCTCGTCGAGAGCGAATATGCTCTCGACGAGCTTCCTGCACTTGTCTTCGCCGAGCACCGGGGCGATAAGGGCCCGGGCCTTGGCGGCGACTTCCTCGCTGCTCATCGGGTTTTCGGGGCTGCCGCGAACCGCATCGTTGCGCTCCGTGACGGTGGTCCCGTCGTTGAAGAGGACTTCGACGACCGCCACCCTCTTCGGCAGCAGGCGCTCCAGGCTCTCGTCGGAAATTACTTTGATCTTCGCTTTCTGCCGCACGACGGCGGGATCGAGCATGCGAGCATCATCGTGCGCAGCCTTGAACGACAGCGACCTGTCGAGAAGCGTGACGGCAATCAGGTACTGCATCGATAGATTCGCCATTGCGCTGTCGTCGATCTTGTCGGCCGCGCTGGTGGAGACCCGGACGTTTATCTGCTTGATGTCATCCGGCTCGAAAGGACGGCCCTCACGTATCAACTGAGATGGCTTCGAGCGGCGACTGGATGGGGCCTCCCGTGCTCCACTTCTTGATTATCGTGTTCTGCACTTCGAATTCTTCCCCGAGCCTGCGCACCAGCATTTGCGGATCCACGCTGGGCGCGTAGGACTGGAACAGGTTTCCCGGCCCCGAAAAAACGTCGTTGACGCCCGTCCACCCGGCCTGCACGAGCATCGCCGCCGTTACGCCGTTGCGCGCGCCCATCCCGCCGAACATGAAGGATTTCTCGACGTGTTCGGTGTCCTGCCGCCAGGCGCCGATGCCGGCGCCCGCTTGCTGGGAAGCATAATCGATGAGCGTGCGCATTTGTCGCGTGTCCAAGGCTACCGCGCAACCACAGGCTGCCGCCGCACCGAATGTTCCGACGATGTTGTGCGTCTCGGTGAGCACGCCGCCCTTGGCAACCAATTTGAACGCCCTCAAGCCGACGTCATAGCCCAGCGCTACCGCCCGGATCAAGCGTGTTCCATCGATCCCGTTCTTCTCGCCTATCGCCAACGCCGCGGGCACGATCGCGCAGCCCGGATGCGCGCCGCCGGTGCTGTAGTTGTCGTCGGTTTCGTCGGCATTCGCGAGAACGCCGTTCACCATTGCAGCCTCGATCGGACCGGACAGAATGTCGGAGGCAACGACGGTTGCAATCTTTTCCCCTCCGTATGCCCGCGCAAATCGCAGAGCGTGCCGGCCGGGTATGAGCTCCGCGCCCGACACCATGGCCGCGATGGTGTCCAGAATGTGGTGTTTCGTTTCTTTGACGACACCGGCCGGCAACGCGCGCCCGGCGGCCTCGCTCATGTACGTGCTGAGCCTGAACCATGATCGGATTGATCTCGTCCCCCGCGGCAGGCTGTCGGCCGGCGCTCCGATCACGCTCGGCATGCTCGCTGTTCATTGCGTTGTTTCTCCCTTGAGGGTGGAGTCGAGTGTCAGGCGCCGGATATTCTATTGCAGCGCGGGCCCTGCATGCGATGAACTCGCAAGCCGCACCCGCGTATAATTCCCAGTCGGCCGCCGCAGAGAGCCGGGCAGAAATTGGAGGAAGAAAGCATGAACATCAGTCTTGCCAGTCTCATTCGGTCGCTTCTGGTTGCAGCCGGCGCGGCCGCTGCGCTGACCGGCGCAGCCCACGCGCAGCCGTATCCCTCGAGGCCCATCGAGTTCAACGTTCACACGGCGCCCGGCGGCGGAACAGATCTGTTTGCGCGCACCGTGACGGAAATTCTCATCAAGGAAAAGGCATTTCCGCAGGCCATCATCGTATCGAACCGGCCGGGAGGAAGCGGTGCCATCGCGTTCAACCACGTCAAGGCCAAGCGCGGCGATCCGCACGTGGTGCTGACCATGGCCACAGGCTCGTTTCTCACCGCCACCGTCCGCAAGGAGCTGGATCTCGGGCTCGAGCACTTTACCCCGCTCGTATCCTTCGCGATCGATCCGCAGGTGATCGCGGTAGCTGCTGACTCCAAGTTCAAGACCGCGAAGGAATTGCTCGACGCCGGCAAAAACGAGCCGAACGCCATCACGGCCAGCATCACCTCGGCCACGGGCACCGCCCGCCTGCTGCTGTATGTCATCGAGCGCGAGACCGGGGCAAAGTTCAAGTACGTGTCATTCAAGAGCGGCAGCGAGGCGACGACGGCGGTGGCCGGCGGGCACACTCAGTTCACGCCCGAGAACCTGAGCGAGATGCTGGGACTCGTCGAAGGCAAGAAGCTGAGAGTCCTGGCGGTCACCGGTGAGAAGCGCCTCGTCGCCGTGCCGGACGCGCCGACCATGAAGGAACTGGGCTACAAGATCGTCGTCGGCACCGGGCGCGGTTTCGTCATGCCCGCCGGCGTGCCGAAGGAAGCGGCAGCGGCCGTGGAAGCCGCGTTGAAGCGCGTGTACGACAGCGCGGCATGGAAGGAATTCGCCAAGCGCAACAACTTCGAGGACAACTACCAGGGAAGCGCGCAATGGGGCAAGTCTCTGGTGCGGCAGCAGGCGGAAATGGTGGAGTTTATGGCTCACATCAGCGCTCCGCAGAAACCGTGAACTACAATCATTCCCTACGCAACGAAGGAGGCCTCATGACCCAAACGATCGATCAATTTGCCGCTGCCTGCCACAACATCCTCAAGGCCGAACCCAATCCCGCCGGACGCAGCAAAGTCTGCGCGTTGCTGCAGGATCTCTTGAAGGACGAGAAGTTCGTATCGACCTACATCAAGGACGAGACGCCGGAGCGGCAGATCCTGTACGAAGATCCCGAGCTCGGCTTCTGCATACTGGCGCACCACTATCGCGGCGCGAAGACCAGTGCGCCCGCACGACCACGGGCCGTACTGGGCGATTTACGGCCAGGCGCGCGGTGAGACCGAAATGAGCGACTACGAGCTGCTGGAGTCCGCCAGCCCCGAAAAGCCGGGGAAGGTACGCAAGACCAGAACCTACAAGCTGACCCCCGGCGTCGCCCACGTCTACAACGAAGGCGACCTGCACTCCCCGAAACGCGTCGACTCCACCATGCTGATCCGCATCGAGGGCGTCAACATGGAGAAGGTGAAGCGGCTCAAATTCGAGGAAGCGAAAAACGAGCCGCTAAAGGTTTGATAAGGTGTCAGGAACCCTAACCTCTAAGGTTCCTGACACCTTGGGCCCGTTCCCCGCCCTCGTTATATCGCGGCCGCAATTCGTTCACGGGTAAGCGGCAGGTCGCGCACGCGCACACCCAGCGCGTGGTGCAAGGCGTTGGCGATCGCTGCTGCCGTCGGGCCCATCGTGGTTTCGCCCGCGCCCAGCGCCGCCTCCTCGGGGCGGTTGACGAGATGGACCTCGACCTGCGGGACTTCGGGAAAAGTCAGGATAGGATAGCTTTCCCAGTTGCGGGCGATCACGCCTGAGCGGTCGAATTGCAGTTCCTCCTTGAGTGTCCAGCTTATCGCCTGCACGATACCGCCCTCGGTCTGGTTGATGACACCATCGGGATTGATGACCCGTCCGACGTCGAGGGCCGAGATCGCGCGCGTGACGCGCAGATCGGGCTCCAGCGCCAGCTCGATCACGACGGCGAAGTAACCATACGCGTTGTTATATTGCGCGAAGCCGATACCGCGTCCCCACGTGCCATCGCTCGTTGCACCCGGCTGCCATCCTGCCTTGCGCGCCGCGAGCTCGATCACCGCGCGGGCGCGCGGGTTCTTCATGTGGCGGAGCCGGAATTCGACCGGGTCCGAACGAGCCGCATGGGCGAGCTCGTCCATGAATGACTCGATCGCAAATATGTTGGCGTAAGCGCCAAGCGAACGCATGGACGACACCCGCAAGGGCAGCTCTGCCACGCGGTGGGTCACGACGCGGTGGCGCGGGAAATCGTAAAGCGCCGTGGAGTTTCGCGACATCCCGCCAATTCCTAGCGCATCGGCCTGTGGAATGCGTGCCGATGGGTTGGCAAGATGCCACGCCGGCAGCAAGGCCGAGACCCCGCCTTCCGTTTTACCGCGTGCGGGGCGTTGCGTGTGGCCGTTGCTCCAGACGTCGACGCGCCAGTCGACGACGTTGCCATTCGCGTCCAGGGAAGCCTTCGTGTGTACCGCCATGGCGGGACCGTAGGGTTCCCACGCGAACTCATCTTCGCGCATCCATTGCACCTGCACGGGACGGCCGTTCACCGCGCGCGACAGCAATACGGCATCGAGCGCTGCGTCGTCGGCGCCGTTGTGCCCATAGCAGCCCGCCCCTTCGACGTGGTGGACGATCACCCGCTCCACTGGCACGCCGAGAACCGAGGCGAGGTCGCTCCGCAGCGGATAGACGCCCTGGCTGTGGGTCCACACTTCAACGACATCGTCTTCGATGCGGGCGAGCGCGCAGGACGGTCCCAACGCGGCATGCGCAAGATAGGGCTTGGTGTACCGCGCTTCGAGCGTGCGTGCCGCGGGCGCGCCCGCGCCTTGATCGCGCTCATGATCGACGACGGCGAATTCCTTGCTCGCGCGGCTTTGCAGGTACTCGTGGATGCCGGCCGCATTCGTCGGCAGAGGGTTTTCCTGCCATTGCGCAGCCCGTAGGGCGACCCGCCGCGCCTTGACTGCCTGTTCTTCTCGCTGCGCAACGACGCCGATGAAGCCGCCGTCACTGAACGCGGCGATGACCCCCGGCATCTTGCGCACGGCTTCGACATCGAACTCGAGGAGCCTGGAGCCATGCGTAGGAGGACGGACCACGCGCCCGAAGAGCATCCCCGGCAGCTCCATGTCGTGCACGAAGCTCGGCATGCCTGTTACCTTGCGGGGCAAGTCCAGGCGCGGCTGGCTCGTGCCCACCACCCGATGGCGAGCAGGAGGCTTCGGCGTTACCGCCGCGGTCGCTTCGCGGTCCAGCAACTCGCCGTGAGGCAAGTCCCAGTAAGTGATCTCGCGGATGCGATCGAGGCCGCTGATTACGCCATCTTCAACGTTGAGCTTGTCCGAAGGAATGTCCAGCTGCAGCGAAGCGGCCTGCAGCAGCACCTGACGCGCTTCCGCGCAGGCGTATTGCAACGCGCTGCCGCCGTCGTCAATGGAACGGCTGGCCGAAGTGTGCCCTTCGTTCGGTGCCATCAGAGTGTCCGCGGCAACCATACGCACGCGGGTAAACGCCACGTCCAGCTCCTCGGCGGCTATCTGGGCCAGCGCGGTCAATATGCCCTGGCCGATCTCCACTTTTCCGGTGTAGACGGTGACCGTGCGGTCCGCGTTGAAACGCAGCCATTGGCTCAGGCGGCGATTGGTGTTGAGGCTGCCGGGAAGCTTGGGGAGCTCGTCCATGTCGCTATACGTAGTGGTGGTGAATTCGGACACAAATGGCACGGCTATCTGACCGCGCGTAAGGCAGCCACAGAGCCCTCGGCCTAAAGCACGTAAGAGCTCCCCAAATCGACGCGGCGGATGCTGCCAAAGCTAAGTAAGCACACATCATTTACTCGGTAAAGGGCTGGTATGGTGTCCAGCCCGCTCGTTCCCCCGCGCTCGATCAAGTAGCCCTGTTACCGCCTTTCCTTTATCTGTGGCTAACTACCCCGTGCGTAGCGCTTGAGCACGATGCGCAGCCGGTCGCGCGTCTGCGGTCGAATCCGGTGCGTCCACGGCGTATCGACGGCTTTCTTCCACGCGTCAGAGGTCTGGACTTCCGAAGCAACGAGGTGATAGAGCGCGAGGTAGCGGTGATTGCCCTCGCTCACCCCATTCACGATCTTGAAGCGCCGCGCGGTGAGGCAACCGGGCACCGCGGCGAGGGCGGGCACGTGCTCCTCGTTGTACCACGCGTTGAAGTCGGCCTCAGCCTCCGGCACGGGATTCATCGCGAAGAACAGCATTGCGGCCGCGCCGTCCGCCGGCGCCGCAAGAGTTCCGGGAAGGGTTTGCTCCGCTTCGAAGCGGCAGATGCGCCGGCATTTGCCGGTGACGCGCTTGGACCACGGCGACAGGTTGGCGCCGGCAATCGCCCGGTACGCCGGGCTTTGCAGGACGGCGAGCGACTCCAGGTCATAGGTCGCGATCGAGATCTTAGGGTCCTCGGCGCCGATCCAGCGCTCGCAGTTGACGAAGCCCTCGACGCGCTCGCGCTCGGGGATGTGCTCGGTGTCGTACCAGTCGTTGAATTCGTCGGCGGCTACGGGGGAGAAATTGAATCCCGCGACCAGCAATCCCATTGGCGTTACCATGCGCTCCTCCGCTAGATCAATTCAAGCCACAGATAAACACAGATGACACACAGATAGGGAATCGCCGGCCGGGTTATCCCCTCGAATTCAGCGGACCCGATAGCAAAGAGGTGCTGGCTGTATTCCCGCCGTCCTGGGAATGACGAGTCTCTGATCCTTGTCTGTGGTTACTGTGATCCGTGTTTATCTGTGTGTATCTGTGGCTAATTCCTGCTCTTAATCGACCTGCACGCCCGCCGCTTTCACCACCGGCGCCCACTTTGCGATCTCGATCCGGATCAACTCGCCGAGCTTCTCCGGCGGGCCGCCGACCGGCTCGAATCCGCTGTCGAGCATGCGCTTTCTCACATCGGGCATGCTTATGATGCGGTTGAACTCGGCGTTCAGTCTCCTGATGATATCGGCCGCCGTACCCGCCGGGGCGAGCATGCCGTTCCAAGAGGTCGCTTCGTAGGCCGGTAGACCCGCTTCGGCCATAGTCGGCAGCTGCGGTAGGCCCGGCGTGCGCTTGGCGCTGGTCACAGCGAGCGCCCGCATCTTGCCCGACTGGAGATGGCCGACGATGGTTGCGGGCTCGCCCAGGATCATGCTGATCTCCCCTGACATCAGCGCGATGGCTGCGGGGCCGCCGCCCTTGTACGGCACGTGCGTGAGCTTCGTTCCAGTGAGCTGGGCGAACAGCGCGCCGGTGAGATGGTTGAACGCACCGCTGCCGCTCGACCCGTAGGTCAGTTCGCCCGGCCGTGTCTTCGCCAAGGCGATAAGCTCCTTCACGTCCTTCACCGGCAGCGACGGGTGCACGACCAGCACCTGCGGCACCGACGCGAGCTGGATAATCGGCGCGAAATCGCTGTCCTTGAACGGCATCCTGCGATAGATGCTGGGATTGATGGCGTGGGTGCCGGAATAGGCGAAGACGATCGTGTAACCGTCGGGCGGCGACTTGGCGGCCATCTCCGCGCCGATGTTGCCGGCTGCGCCGCCGCGGTTATCGATGATGATCTGCTGCTTCAGCGCCTCCGACAGGTGCGGGCTCAGCATGCGCGACAATACGTCCGCGCCGCCGCCGGGCGGCCAGGGAACGATCCACCGGATCGCCTTCGTCGGATAGCCCTGCGCCGCAACGGGCTGGGCGAACGCAACGAGTGCCACACCCGCGCAAACTGCCTGCACGAGATAGGGTCTCATGCTCCTCTCCTCGTTTGATGGGAAACGGCGGGGAACGGGCCCCTTCCGGCACACCATCGGAGCCTTCCCGTTCCCCCCGTGCCCCCCGGTCGCACAATGAGCTTTCTTCGCAAGTTTCAGCTGAAAAACCTGACAACCGCGCCGGGCAGGTTTCAGAGTTGCTTAAGGGATAACGCGCTGCGCGCGGTATCCCCCGATGAGCCGCGCGAACATCTCGCGCGTGTCGACGCGCTTTTCGAATCCGAGACGGCGCGCTTTTTCCATCGAAGACATTATGTCCCATTCGGGAGCGAACGCGTAATCCCCATAGTTCCACAAGACGATGCGATCGAGCGCGCTCGGCTTAAGGCCATGCCGCGCCACGATTGCATTCCACACCGGCGCCTTATCCGCCATGTACTGCCCGAGCCGGATCGCCGCCGGTTGCCCCGCTTCCAATCCCAGCATGGCGGCAAGCTGCGGCCACAGCTCGTTCCAGCGCGGGTAATCGCCGTTCACGATGTTGAACGCCTGGTTGGCGCACTGCGGCGCCGTCGCCATCCATTCGATAGCGCGCGCGAGCAGCGCGAGATCGGTGAACTGCGTGGACGACCCATAGCTCTTTGCGCTGCCGGGAAACAGGAGCGGCTGCTTGAGCTCGCGCTGCACCGCTGCCAGCACCGCGATGACGAGCACGAGCGAACGCGGATTATCGGTTTCCGTGTAGCAGAAGGCGTGCGGACGAACGATGCTCCAGGTCCACCGCGCGTTTGCGGCGCGTGCGAAAAGGTAATCCTGCTGTGCAAAATAGTACGTTCCCCCGGACCCACGCGGCCCTTCCTCCACCGCCGGCACCGGACACGGGCCCAGATGGTGGCCATAGTGCTTGGTTCCATGCACCAGATTGATATGCGCGAGATGCGGCGCATGAGATTCCAGAGATTCCACGAGATTGCGCAACATCGCCGCGTTCAACTCCTCGGATTCGGGCACACCCTCCGGGTGATCGGCACGCACACAATAAAAGACATGCGAGACGTCGCCCAGTTGAGCGAGCTTGGTGCGGGTGTCTCGCGCGTCGGTAAGATCGGCTGTGACGCGCCGCACGCCGGCGCCGGAGTACGGCTTTCTGGACAGCGCGACGACATCCCAGCCGCGGTCCGCGAGATACGGCACGACGCGGCGGCCGATAAGGCCGTTCGCACCCGCGACCAGCGCGACGCGGCCCGATGGGTTAGATTCCATCGCTAAGATCAGCAATAGACATTAGCCACAGATACACACAGATAAACACGGATAAGAGCGAAGACAAAGAATAGCTTTTTGAAGTTAGTCCTATCTGTGTGTATCTGTGTTTATCTGTGGCTCAAATTGGCTTACTAACTGGGCCGCCGGAAACCATGTGCTCGGTGACCGGCCGGTATACGGCCACACTGCGTCCCCGAATGCGTTCCGCAGCGGCAGCGTTCCGCACGGTAATGCCCCGCAACGGGGTCGAGCGATCGGCGGCTACGGAGGCGAGCCACTTCATACCGAGATCGGCGAGCGCCAAATCCTCCTGCTCGCGATCGGCCACGATCAGCCGCTGCATCCGCGGCCACCGGGCGGCGCGCGGTCGAGACCTGCGAACAGGTTACGCTGGTAATAACGCCGGTCTATCAAGGGCAGCCATTCGCCCATGCCGCGCACGCTGAGGTAGTACGGATCGTCGAAGACTCCGGGGCCGGCCATCGTGTAGATGGCGAGCGAGGGCGAGTAGCCGGGTGTATCGGTCACGAATCGCTGGGCGCTCGAAACACCGGGCACCGTGAGCATGATGTGCAGGTGCTCGACGTACCACGCGTCCCAATCCGCGGCGCGCTGGGATCGGTAATTCCACTTTGAGACATGAATATCATGATCGCCCTAACCGCGTGATCGGTGATGGGTGATGGGTGATGTGGTCGCGAGTAACCAGTCACGAGTCACGAGTCACCCCGAAGGCGGCATTGCGACCAGCAATCCGGCCTGAGATGAACGCCCAGCCCAGATGATGCCCATGACCCTCTAGCAGCAGGCCGCCCTGCCCGGTGGAGCCCGCCGCATAAAGACCCGGGATCACCGTGCCGTCTTCGCGCGTGACTTCGAGCCGCTCGGTGACCTTGAGCCCGCCGTCGGTGAAAACCACGTAGCTCTTCACCGGCCCCAGCGCGTAAAACGGCGCGGTGTCCAGCGCCGGCCGCTCCCGCGCGTCCGGCAGCGTTGTACTCGGTCAGAGCGTGCGCGCGAGCGCGTCCGGCGGCACGCCCATGCTGCGCGCGAGTCCTTCGAGCGTCGCGGACTCGTGGTAGATGTCCGCGCGGTTGCGGCGATAATCGTCGAGATAGGCGTAGGCGATGCCCGGCGCCGTCGAAACGTAGTACGGCCAGGCCGTGAAGCGCTGCGCGAGTTTTCGATCGAATACGATAAAGGTCTGCTTTTCCGGCTGCCGCGGGACGGCGCGCGCCGGCCCCGCCAGCTCGTCGGCGAAGCGCTCGCCGTTGCGGTTCACCAGTATTGCGCCGTTCTTGAAGAGCTCCGGCGAGGGGCCGAGCGCCGTGGTGAGAAAGCTCATCGCGAACGGCCGCAGCACGGCCTCCGGCAGATGGTCCATGGCCCAGCGTATCGTGCAGCGCGAGCCAGCGCCAGGGCGGGAGCTTCAGCATCCAGCGGTCGTGGGAGGGCGGCACGAAGCGCATGATGGGGCCGCGCACGATATCGCCGTTGACGACCGTCGCCCCGGCAGCGAGCGCGATCGATGGCCATCGCCGGTCGCGGTGACGTTGACCGCTTCGAGCTCCGCCACCGTCCTCTCCGGCCAGCCGGGCTTTCAGTTCGCGGCCTGCGCTGTAGTCGCCGGCGGCGAGCACCACCCCGCCGCGCGCGCGAAATTCGACGCTGGCGCCGCCCGCGTGACGCGCCTGTACGCCCAGCACGCGTCCGTTCTCGACGATCAGCCGCTCGACGCGGTAGTCGAGGCGGATATCGACGCCGAGCTTCCGGCAATGGCGCCCGATGTGGTACGGAAAGGCGCGCGAGTTGGGCAGCACGAGGTGCATGCGCGTTAACGCGGTGCGGCGGCTCCGGCATCGGGCCCGGCGAACACCAGGCCGAGGCCGCGCAGCCACTCGAACATGTCCGTGGTGCTCTCGACGAGGATGCGGCGCAGCCGCAGGTTGTCGCGCGGCGCGTACTGGCCGGCGAGAAGCTCGAGATCTTCGAAATGCGCCTGCGGCGTGTCCTGTATGCCGCGCCGCTGCTGGTGCGGCGAGTTGGTGATCGACATGGAGCCCACGGACCATGCCGTGCTGCCGCCGAGCTTGGGATTCTTTTCCAGCAGGACGACGCTGCGGCCCAGACGCGCGGCTTCCGCAGCCGCCGCGAGGCCGGCGCCGCCGCCCCCGACGACGACTACGTCAAAAGTTTCAACTTTGCCGTTACTCACTGCCACGAATCAGGCTCTACCTGAATTTGGGTCGAACCGATATATCACGAGTCCGCCGGCAAAATTAAGGGCAGGCCGCAGCCTGTCGTATCCGGTACACACATTAAGAGCCGAACCGCGCCATGCGAACGCATGGCGATTTGCGTTACGGAGCCCCGGAAGCTCAGGCGGACTTGCGCTGCTTTCCTCGGCCTCCGTAACGCCAGGCTCCGAAAGGCGCCGGAGCAGGCTGCCGCAGTCGGTGATCCCCGGATCGACGCCCATCGCCTGGTATGCCTGCCACGCCGTAGCCTGGATCGCCGAGTACACCGGCTTGCCGAGATCGCGCTCGAGACTGTCGAGGACTTCCATCGCGCGAAGCTGCGTGCAAGCGACGAAGACTGCTTCCGCCTTCGGATGTCGTGATCTCTTTCACCTTGCGATAGATCTCGGCGGGCTCGATCTTCGCGTGATCGAACATGTCGAGCATGTCGAAGGTGCCGAGCGTCACGACCTCGATGCCGAACGTCTTCAGAAACTGCTTGAGGCGCTCGTTGGTGACCTCCACGTAGGGCGTCACGATATCCACTTTCTTGTAACCCCCGGCCAGGAAGCATTCGGCCATGGCGCCGGCAGTGGTCACCGTCGGCGCCTTGGCGATGGCAGTCAACTGCTCGCAGATCTTCCGGTTCCATTCCGGGCCCTCGAAGAAGCTGCCGCTGGTGCAGCCGTAGACCACGACGTCCGGCTCGACCATCGCCACGTCGGCAGCAGCTTGCTTGCTGGCGTTCTCCATGCCGCGCAGCTCTTCCGGCGTGCCGTGGCGCCCGCCCGCGATGCGCGCGGTGTGGACCGACACGCCCTCCGGCGCGATGCGCCAGAACTCGGTCTCCATCGTCGTGTTGATCGAAGGAACCAGCAATCCGATCCTGCCGCGCCATCCGTACATATCGTTACTCCTCGTGAAAACCCTTCAACTAGAACGATTTCATAAAATGGTTGATGTTCATTCGACCCCGCGTAAGGCTGCACGGAGAATACGCAGTAGGGTGTCAGGAACCCTAACTCTAAGGTTCCTGACACCCTCAGGCGTACGCTCGGTCAAATCGCAATAACTATTTATGAATGGACCTCTAGTAATGATCGATGCTTCATCCTTATCTGTGTTCATCTGTTTTATCTGCAGCTTCAACTACGCCACTGCCGCGAGGCGTTCTTCCGCCGCCAGGGTCCGCAGCAGCCGTCCATAGCCGGAAATCTCACCGCGGTAGCCGATGAGGCGCAGCGCGTCCCACACGCTCACTTGCGTGGTGGACACCACCGGCTTGCCGAGCTCGCGTTCCAGCCGCTCGATCACGTCCATGCTGCGCCAGTTGGTGCACGCGAGCACCACGGCGTCGGCGTCCGCATGCGCCGCATCGCGCGCGAGCTCGTAAGCGCTTTCGGGTCCCAGCCGCCCCACCGCCAGGTTGTCCACCATTCCGAGACCGCGGGCGGCGACGACCTTCAAGCCGTTCGCTTCCAGAAAGCCCTGCGCGATCGCGTTGACCTTGTCGGTGTATGCCGAGCCGAGCACGATCCGCTTCGCGTCGAGGAAGCGCAGCGCACGCAGTAACGCGGTCGATGTCGTCGTCGCCGGTTTTCCCGTCGCCTTCTCGATCCGCGCCATGACTTCGCGATCGTAACCGGCGCCTTTGAGAAAGCTCGGGGCAGTCGCGCCCATCACGATCACGTCCACGTCCGCACTCGCCAGGAGCCGGCTCTGCTGTTCGAGGTCCTCGACCATCCTGAGTATCGCCTCGGGAGTGATTTCGGTAAGGAACAACCGCGCGGTGTGCAGCGTGACGCTCGCCGGGAGCGCGCGATAGAACTCCGGCTCGACCGTCGTATTCGAAGACGGAACGAGCAGGCCGATGCGATGAGAACTTTTCATTGGCATCCTGTGGCTTATGTGTCGCACGCAAGCGCGACGCATTCCTGTAGTATAAGAGTCCGCCGTTTTGCGCGTCAAAGATAATCTGGACATTCCCCGCCGGTATTCCAGTATTTGAGGATGCACGATGGATGCGCGCGGGAGACTTTCTGCAATGACTTACCAAACCATACGCTACGAGGAAGATGGCGCGATCGGCTGGCTTACGCTGAACCGCCCGGACGACGGCAACATGTTCACACCGGTGATGTGTCACGAGATCCGTGACTGCATCAACGAAGTCGGGCGCGAGACGCGCACGCGAGTGCTGGTCATCACCGGCGCGGGAGACCGGTTCTTCTGCATCGGCGGGCGCAAGGAGGAGATGGAAGACTCTCACCTCTACGCCGGCATGCTGCCCACCCTGGAGATTTACGAGAGTATCGAGCGGCTGCAAAAGCCGGTGATCGCCTCGGTAAACGGGTACGCGGTGGGTGGCGGGCAAGTATTGCAGGTCGTATGCGATCTCACCATTGCGAAGGAAAGCGCGATTTTCCGTCAGGTCGGGCCGATGATGGGCAGCTTCGACGCGGGCTACGGCACCTGGTACCTGGAGGATCTGGTCGGGAAGAAGAAGGCCAAGGAAATCTGGTTCCTCAATCCCCGCTTGACGGCGCGCGAAGCCCTCGCGATCGGGCTCATCAACAAAGTGGTGCCCGACGACAAGCTGCTGGAAGAAACGCGCAAGATGGCGCTGGAAATCGCCGATCGCGGCGCGTTCGCGATCGCCGCGCTCAAGGCGGCTTTTACCGCGCGCCACGGCGGGGTATCGGGCCTCGCTCGCATCTCCCACGACCTGCTGTTGCGGCTCTACCTGGAGTCCGAGGAATCCCAGGAGCTCAGCAGCGCGTTCGGCGCGAAGCGCAAGCCCGACCCCGAGAAATTCGGTCATTGACCGGCGACGCGAGGCGAATCATCCGACTTGACCGAATTTCTAATTTTCAATGCTCAATTTCGAATGCTTAATGGCGGCTGCTCTTCATTCAGCATTGAGCATTAAACATTAACCATTGAGTCAGTGAATACGCTGCTCACTCTCCACGATCCGCAGACCGCGCGCCGCTACCACGAGGACGGCGTGTGGCGAGAGGACACTCTCTACACGCTGCTGCGGAATCACGCGCGCGAACGTCCGCGCGCCTACGCGTTGCGCGACAGCCGCCGGCGGCTCACCTGGTCGCAGCTCCTGTCGTGGGTGGATGTGCTCGCTGCCGATCTGCACCGGGCTGGAGTCAAACGCGGACAGCGGGTGTCGGTATGGCTCCCCAACTGCGCCGAGGCGGTAGTAGTGCTGCTCGCCTGCTCCCGTAACGGCTACGTCTGTAATCCCTCCCTCCATCAGAACTACACCGTGGCGGAAGTCGTGGAGTTGCTTAGGCGCATACAGAGTGCCGCGCTTTTTTCCCAATCCGGGCACGGCGCGGATGCCGGACACAACGATGTGTTTGCGGCTGCGCAAGCTCTGGCTTCGATGAAACGAGTCTATCGACTAGCTCCGGCCAGGACAGATTCCGTTCCTCACGATGGCACCGCGCCGTTCCCGCCTCGCGAAACGAAAGTGGACTCACTGCCGGAGCTTGATTTGAATCCAGACAAAATTGTGTACCTGGCGTTCACCTCGGGCACGACGGGCCAGCCGAAGGGCGTGCTGCACTCGGACAACACGCTGCTCGCCAACGGGCGCGCCATGGTCCACGACTGGCGCCATGACGAGCGGACGGTGATTTTCAGTCACAGCCCGCTTTCTCACCACATCGCGACGGTAGCGATCGAGCAGAGTCTCGCCGCGGGTTGCGAGCTCGTGGTGAACGATCTGCCAGCCGGGAAGAAACCACTCGACTGGATTATCGAGACGGGAGCGACATACGTGATGGGCGTGCCGACCCACGCGATCGACATCCTCGCCGACCTGAAACGCCGCGGACTCGAGCAACTGGGACAGGTGAGCGTTTTCTACATGGCCGGCTCGACCATCCCGCCGGAGACTGCGCGCACCTTCCTCGACCTCGGCGTCAAGCCCCAGAACATCTACGGCATGACGGAGAACGGCTCGCATCAGTACACGATGCCGGACGACGACGTGGATGCAATCACCGGCACGTGCGGCAAGGCATGCCACGGCTACGAGACGCGGCTTTGGGATCGCGAGAACCCGGATGTCGAAGCACAGCCGGGAACGATAGGAGAGATCGGCACTTGCGGGGCGTTGCTGATGCTCGGCTACTTCGACAATCAGGCGGCGACGGAGAACTCGTTCAATGCATCCGGCTGGTTCATGAGCGGTGACCTCGGGCAATTCGATGCCAGGGGCAACTTGCAGATTGTGGGTCGCAAGAAAGACCTGGTGATCCGCGGCGGCCACAACATTCATCCCGCGCGCATCGAGAACCTTGCCCTCAAGCACCCTTCCGTCCTCAAGGCTGCCGCGTTTCCGGTGCCCGACCCGCGGCTCGGCGAGCGCGTGTGTCTGGCGATCATTCCCCGCGACGGCGCCCCGGTGGATGGCGACGAGCTGCTGCGCCACCTGGATACGGCGGGCCTGTCCCGGTTCGACATGCCCGAGTACTTCATCGCGCTCGAGGCCTTTCCTCTGACCGCGAGCGGCAAGATCCTGAAGCGCGAGCTCGTCGAATGGGCGAAGAGCGGGCGCATCCAACCCGCGCCGATCCGCTGGACCGGCGCGGAACAAAAGGCGTGACTGGTGACTCGTGACTCGAAGGCCCTCGGCACGACCACTGAATGACAAACCACCAGTCACAAGTCACGAGTCACATGTCACGATCCTGATATGACCATCGAACTGAAACGCATCGAGGAATTTTCTCTTCTCACGCTGAACCGCCCGGAAGCCTTGAATGCGCTCTCGTTCGCCCTCATAAGGGAGCTCGGGCGGGCGTTCGATGAAGTCGCGCAGAGCGACGCGCGCGCGCTGCTCGTCACCGGAAGCGGGGCCAAGGCGTTCTGCGCCGGTGCCGACATCAAGGAGCTGACGGGCCGCTCGCTCGCGGAGCAGAAACGCGGGGCCGAGCTCGGCCAGGCTGTATTCGAGAAACTCGACCGTTTGCCCATGCCGTCGGTCGCCATTATCAATGGCTACGCGTTCGGAGGCGGCCTCGAGCTCGCGCTGGCCTGCACGTTCCGGATCGCCATGCCCAACGCCAAAATGGGACTGCCCGAAATCAAGCTGGGCCTGATACCCGGCTACGGCGGCACGCAGCGGCTGCCGCGCGTGGTGGGCGTAGCGCGCGCGCTGGAGCTCGTCATGACCGGGCGCACGGTGGACGCCGAGGAAGCGGCGCGCATCGGTCTGGTGAACCGGCTGGTCGATGGAGACGCGGTACAGGCGGGGATCGCCTACGCGCGCGAGTTCTCGGGTTACAGCCTGCCCGTCCTGGGCTTCGCGCGGGAAGCGGTGAGCCTGGCTCTGGATACACCGCTCCACGAAGGGCTGAAAATCGAAGCTGGTCTTTCCACGCTCGCCTTTCGCACTGAAGACGCCGCGGAAGGGATGGCGGCTTTCATCGAGAAACGCAAACCGAAGGTCGAGGATCGATAGGCTTGGCCGCATCTTCCAAACCCTCGAACAAGGTGATTGCAGTGACGGGCGCCAGCCGCGGTCTGGGTGCAGCCATTGCACTGGAATTGCGCCGCCGCGGCCATACCGTCGGCTGTCTCACGCGCTCGGGCCAGGGCCCGGAGCCGTCCGGCGCCGACGCGCACGACACCGGGCGCTTCATCAACATCCGCTGCGATGTAACCCGAGAAGCCGCCGTCAAGGAGGCGCTCGCCCGGCTCGCCGACACCACAGGGGTGCTGAACGGGCTCGTCAACAACGCAGGCATCCACCGCGATGGAACGAGTCACGAGCTGCCGACCGCGGCGTACGAGGAGATCATGGGCACCAACGCGACCGCGGTATTCGTATGCGCGCGCGAAGCGTATCCGCATCTCGTCCGCGCCGGCGGCGGTATCATCGTCAACATCGGTTCTTTCTTTGACAAGATCGGCGTGAAGCGCAACCTGGGGTACTGCGCATCCAAGGCGGCGGTGGGTGCGATGACGCGCTGCCTCGCCGTGGAATGGGCCTCGAAGGGTATACGGGTGATAGACGTGGCACCCGGCTACATTGAGACCGATTTGAACCGCGAGGCCTTTGCAGGGCCATTGCAGGACTACCTCGCGAAGCGCATTCCGGGAGGCAAGCACGGCACGCCCGACGACGTCGCGCGGCTGGTGGCGGCGATTTTCACCGAGGACATCCCCTTCCTCACCGGCGAAACCATCTATCTCGACGGCGCGCAAGGAATTGCACACTAATTCGCAATGGATAGGATTTACAGGACTCACAAGATGGGATTCGGGGTGCGCGATGCGGGATGCGTGATCCGGGATGCGGGATACGCGCATCTCGCAACCCGTATCTCGTATCTCGCAACCTGTATCTTATATGACCGTCCTTGAGCGGCTCGACCAGGGCATCCGGCTCACGCCGGAGGAAACCATGCTGGTGGAGAGCGTCCGCGCTCTTGCGCGCGATGAATTCGCGTCGCGCGCCGGAGAGTACGACCGCACCGGCGAATTTCCGTGGGACAACATCCGGGCCATCAACAAGCTCGGGTTGAACGCGATGTTCGTCCCGGAGCAGTACGGGGGCGCGCAGATGTCTGTACGCCGCGTATCTCGAATGCTTGCGCGAGATCAGCAAGGCGTGCGCCTCGACCGGCGGCATTTGGGCGACCAATTTCCACTTCACCAAGCCGCTCACCGAGTTCGGAACCGAGGAACAGAAACGGCGGCTGCTGCCGGTGATGGTGAAAGGCGGACTCGGTTCTCTCACCATTACCGAGCCAGGGGCAGGCTCGGATGCGACCGCCATGAAAACCGCGTTCCGGCCCGAGGGTGATTACATCGTGGTGACCGGCGAGAAGTGCTTCATCACGAACGGCGCGCACGCCGATCTCTATTTGCTGTTTGGAAAATGGCACGGCATCGAAGACAGTCGCAAGGCGATCTCGGTGCTGGTGCTGGAAAAAGGCACCGCCGGACTCGAAGTGGTGCGCGAGGAGGACAAGATGGGGCTGCGCGCCTCGAGCACAGCCGCGCTCGCCCTGGACGGCTGCCGCGTGCCGCGCGCCAATCTGATCGGCGAGCCGGGCGACGGGCTCAAGGTCCTGCTCGCTTCATTGAACCGCTCGCGTCCCAGCATCGCCGCACACGCTCTCGGCATCGCGCGCGCCGCGTTCGAGGACGCCGTCGCCTATATCAACGAGCGCCGGCAGTCGGGACGTCGTATCATCGAGTTCCAGGGCGTGCAGTTCATGCTGGCGGATCTTGCCACCGAACTTGCGCTCACCGAGGCCTGGCTGTGGCACGTCGCGCGACTCGTCGATTCCGGAGCCACCGACTTCGGCATCGAGGCCTCCATGTTGAAGCTGCGCGCCTCCGACCTTGCGATGCGTATCACCACCGATGCGGTGCAACTCTTCGGCGGCTATGGTTACTGCAAGGATTATCGCGTCGAGCGGCTCATGCGCGACGCCAAGATCACGCAAATCTGGGAAGGCACCAACCAGATCCACCGCCAGTTGATCGGGCGCAGCTTTATCAAAAAGTGATTGCAATTACCTTTTATGCCAACCTGCTCGTACTGGAATTATTTCCATGTTATGGCTTTGGGTATCATCCGTGCGCCGTGCAGGTCTGAGGAGAAACGCATTCTTCGCAAGTTGCCCGGTGCCGAGTTCCATCTCTCGCGATATCCTGACGTGCTTTAGGCCGAGGCCACTATCTGAGACCTACGCTCGATCAAGTGAAACGACCGTCAGGGGATCACAACTGAAACTCCCACGCGTGAGAAAGCAATTACTGACGGCTAAGAGCCCACCCTAAAGGAGAGAGGAGACAAGGACGATGAAACTCAGCTTGCGTTCAACCGCACTTGCGGCGCTGTCTTTGATACTGGGCTCACCCGCAGTCGTGATGGCGCAGACTTTTCCGGCCGCCCGGCCGATACGCATCATCGTGCCGTACGCGCCCGGCGGCTCGACCGACGTCGTGTTCCGCATACTCGCGCCCCGTCTCTCGGAGGATCTCGGCCAGTCGGTGGTGGTCGAGAACCGGCCCGGCGGCTCATCGACGATAGGGCTGGATGCAACTGCCAAGTCTCCGCCCGACGGGCACACCTGGGGAGCAAACAACATCACCTACGGCGCCAACCCCAGTCTCATCAAGAAAATGCCGTTCGACTCCGAAAAGGACCTGCTGCCGGTGAGTCAGGTGAGCGTCGTCAACCTGGTGGTGACGCTGCACCCATCGGTGCCGGCGCGCTCGATCAAAGAGCTGATCGCGCTCGCCAAGGCGCGGCCGGGGGAGCTCAATTTCGCCTCGGCCGGCAACGCCAGCGCCAACCACCTCGCCACCGCGAAGTTCATGAACCAGACGGGAACGAAAATGGTGCATGTTCCCTACAAGGGCGGCGGCCCCGCCGTAGTGGCGCTGGTGGCAGGCGAAACTTCGCTCCTCTTCGCCACGATTCCCTCCGCGATCCATCATATCCAGTCGGGCCGGCTGCGCGCCCTGGGCGTGAGCCGCGCGAAGCGCAGCTCGGCGCTGCCCGATGTGCCGACCGTGGCAGAGGCGGGCGTGAAGGGCTTCGAAGCGATCGAATGGAACGGCATCATGCTGCCGGCCGGCACGCCGCCCGCTACCGTCAGACGCGTGCACCAGTCCCTCGCGAAGGCGCTGGCGATACCCGCCGTGCAGGAGCGCATCGTCGCCGTCGGCGCGGAAGTCGTAGCGAGCTCGCCGGAGGAGTTCGGAGCGTTCCTGAAGAGCGAGTTCGCCAACTGGGCGAAGGTGATCAAGGAAGTCGGCATCACTGTTGAGTGATAAAGGCGTGATGAGTGATGGGTGATGAGTGATGAGTAAAATCGCAGTGCGTTCAGCCCTCTTTTCTTTTCCCGCACATGCGAGACGCTTCGGTTTTTCCGTTCAACCGCGTCGTAGCGCAATGTTCGAGACCCATCACCCATCACTCATCACTCATCACCCATCACTCCGGAGGTTTTGATGGCGACCGCGATCAAAACCGTAGGCGTAGCGGGCAGCGGCACGATGGGCGCGGGCATCGCGATCGTCGCCGCGCGCGCCGGATTCAAGACCATCGTCTACGACACGCGCGAGGAGGCGCTCGTCCGCGCGCGGAAACAGACCGAGGGGTTTTTTGCAAAGTCCGTCGAACGCGGGAAGCTCTCGGCAGAGCAGGTCGACAAGATCCTGTCCGGCCTGGCGGGCACCTCCGACATCGGCGCCCTCTCCGCCTGCGAGATCGTCATCGAGGCGGTGTTCGAGGACCTCAAGGTCAAGCACGCGCTGCTCGACCAGTTGAATCGAGTTTGCCCACCCCACGTCTTGTTCGCGTCCAACACCTCTACGCTCTCGATCACCGAGATCGCCGCCGGCTCCGGCCGCGACGACCGGTTCGTCGGGATGCACTTCTGCCTGCCCGCGCAATTGATGAAGCTCGTGGAAATGTCGCCCGGTCTGCGTACCAGCGAAGAAACGTTTCAGACCGCTTGGGATTTCTGCAAGGCGATGGGCCAGATCCCGGTGAAGACCCAGGACAGCCCGGGCTTCATCCTCAACTACTTCCTGATCCCGTTCAATAACGACGCGATCCGTCTGGTCGAAGCCGGAGTTGCCGCCCCTGCCGACATCGACCGCGCGATCAAGGCCGGACTCGGCTACGCGATGGGACCGCTCGAGCTGCTCGATCTCGTCGGGCTCGACACCCACCTTCTCGTTGCCGAAGCGCTCTACGCCTCGACGCACGATCCGCGCGCCGCCGTGCCGGCGCTGGTCAAGCGCATGATTGCGGCAGGCAAGCTGGGACGGAAAACGGGTGAAGGGTTCTACAAGTATCAAGGCAGCGCGATGTTCGGAGGATGAACGCGAAGCGTTCATCCTTAAATGGACGTTATTAGGTAACAGGATGGAATATCAAATTATTCGTTCAGGAACGAGTCGATCATTCCCTGAGGACCACCCGCTAGCGGCGGGTGGTAAGGACAGCGGCCAGGTCGTTGTCATTGTTGGCGCCGATGCCGGAACTGCGTACAGGAAGTTTAGTGAGACAAACCGCAAGGCCGATGTCCTCGCCGTCCTAATTGAGCTAGGCACGGAATGCCTCGGCACGTACACGGGCGAGCTGCGCGGCGAAGAAGGCTCCAACGTCCTTGGCTTCGCACGCTTCCGGCTTGGAGACTCACAGCCGTCGGACCTCGTGGAGCTGGTGCGGCAGCCGCGCACCACCCAGGCGGCGATCGACGCGGCCCGCGGAGTGTTCGAGCAGCACGGCCTGAAGGTGGCGCTGTGCGGCGATTTCGCCGGGCGCATCCTCGACCGCCTGCTGCGGCCGTACTACAACGCCGCGCTCCGGCGGCTCGACGAGGGACTCGCGAGCGCGAGCGATATGGACACTACGCTCAAGCTCGGGCTGGGCTACCCGGAGGGACCGATCGAATTGCTCGAGCGCACCGGCCTCGCGCATCACTACGACGTGACGCGAACGTTGTTCGAAGTGTATGGCGATGCGGCATACGCGCCCGCGCGCCGCGCGCGGGTGGCGAAGCAACGGCAAGAACAATAGGAATAGCCGATGAACGCCCATCCTCATCTCGCTCTTGCGCCGTCCTCACCTCCCCCTTGAGGGTGGGACGCGAAACGCGTTATTTCGAAAGAGGAGATGGCGCGGATCATCCGCTCATGTTGCGTGACAACGCGAAATTGATCACACTACCGTCATGGGATCGCTCTCAAATCTTGTTGAGCAGTTGCCCGCGCAGGAGCGGGTCGAGCTCATTGGGTACCTCTGGGACAGCCTGGATCCTGCAACCGCTGCGACGATAACTCCGGCGCTGGCCGCCGAACTCGATCGGCGTGAGGCCGAAGCGGACGCCGATCCCGAAGCAGGCCAGCCGTGGCCCGAGATCAAGAGCGAACTCGTCGGGAAGCGCCGCTGAGTGCGCCCGCTGCGGGTTCGCCTGCAGGCAAAGGCTGAAATCCTCAAGGCTTACGACCGGTATTTTCAGAACTCCTCTGCCGCAGCTCAGCGTTTTGTCGACGCCGTTGACGAAGCCATCGCGAGAATCGAGGAACGGCCAGAACTGTTTCCGGTGATCCGGGGCCGCCTGCGGCGCGTGCTTCTCCGGCGATTTCCCTACGCAGTCTATTTCAAAGTCTATCCAGAGAATTGTTGTTATTTTTTCTCCCTTTTTCTCCGCGCCTCTGCGGTTAGTTGAATTTCCTTAACGATATGCAGCCGCTCGCGGGAATCCGCGTCCTCGACTTCAGCACCCTCCTGCCGGGGCCTCTGGCGACGCTCATGCTCGCGGAAGCAGGCGCGGACGTGATCAAGATCGAGCGGCCGGGCGCGGGCGACGAGATGCGCAGTTACACGCCCAAGTTCGGCGCCGACAGCGTCAATTTCTCGCTATTGAACCGCGGCAAACGCTCGATCGCGATCGATCTCAAGGAGCACGGGGCGGTCGTACGCCTGATGCCGCTTGTGAAGAGCGCCGACGTCATCGTCGAGCAGTTCCGCCCCGGCGTGATGGACCGCCTGGGGCTGGGCTACGAGGCCGTGTCGCGCGCGAACCCCCGCATCATCTACTGCGCGATCACGGGCTACGGCCAGTCCGGCCCGCGCGCGATGATCGCGGCGCACGATCTTAATTATGCCGCCGAGACGGGAATGCTCGCGCTTGCCGCGGGCGCCGACGGCGCGCCGGTGCCGCCCGCCGCGCTGGTGGCCGACATCGGGGGCGGCAGCTTTCCGGCCGTGATCAACATCCTGCTCGCCCTGCGGGAGCGCGAGCAGAGCGGCCGTGGCTGCAAGCTAGACATCGCCATGGCCGATAATCTCTATACCTTCATGTACTGGGCGATGGGCGAGGGCCTTACCGCCGGTCGCTGGCCGCAGCCGGGAAAGGCGCTCGTCACCGGCGGCAGCCCCCGCTATCAGATTTATCGCACGAGCGACGACCGGTTCATTGCAGCCGCGCCGCTGGAGGAAAAGTTCTGGCAGATCTTCTGCGACGCCATTGCGCTGCCCGCAGAGGCGCGCGACGACAGATCCGACCCCGAAGCCACGATCGAGGCGGTGTCGGCGCGGATCCGGGAAAAGACGGCGGAGGAATGGCGCGCCGCGTTCGCGGGCAAGGACCTGTGCTGCAATGTGGTGAGCTCGATCGAGCAGGCACTTGCCGATCCGCAGTTTCGCGCGCGCGGATTGTTCGACCGCAAATTGACCGCGGACGGCAAAACCATGACAGCGTTGCCAACACCGATCGCTCCGGAATTTCGCGGCGGCGACACCGCCGGCTATCCGGCGCTGGGCGAAGCAAACTCGCTCCTGGACAGGAAGCAATGATTCTCTTCGATTGAATGCGCGCGCTAGTACTCCACCAGCACGGCCCGCTGGAAAATCTCAAGCTCGAGACGCTCCCCGATCCGCAGCCCGGTCCGGACGAGGTACTGATCGACGTGCATGCCGCGAGCGTTAACTTTCCGGATTTGCTCGTTATCGGCGGCACGTACCAGAATCTGCCGCCGACCCCCTTCGTGCCCGGCAAGGACCTCGCCGGGACGATAGCGGCCGTCGGCGCGAACGTGTCCTCGCTGAATGCCGGCGAGCGCGTGATGGCGCAGATCGAGTACGGCGCATTCGCGGAGCGCGCGGTGGTAGCGCCGCACAACTGCTACAGCATGCCGGCCGGCATGCCCTATGCTGACGGCGCTGCGATGGGGCTCGTTTATCTCACCGCGCACTTCGCGCTGGGGGAACGCGGCGCGTTGAAGTCCGGCGAGACCGTCCTCATAAACGGCGCTGCGGGTGGCGTAGGCCTTGCCGCGGTGCAGCTTGCGAAAGCCTATGGCGCCACCGTTATCGCCAGTGTCAGCAGCGAGGAGAAGGCAGCGCTCGCGCGCGCGAGCGGCGCCGATCATGTCGTGCGTACCGACTCGCCCGACCTGCGTGAAAGCTTCCGGCGGCAGGTGTTCGCGGCAGTGGGGAGGGACGGCGTGAACCTCATCGTCGATCCGGTGGGAGGCGAAGTGTTCGACGCGAGCTTGCGCGCCATTGCCTGGTGCGGGCGCATCGTCACCGTGGGCTACGCCTCCGGCCGCGTGCCCGAAGTGAAGGCCGGGCTGCTGCTGGTGAAGAACATCGCTTTGATCGGCCTGCAGGTGAGCGACTACCGCGATCGTGCACCGGACAAGATGCGGCAGGCACAGGCCGAGCTGTTCGCGCTCTACCAGGCGGGCAAACTGAAGCCCCACGTGATGGCGGCCTACCCGCTTGAGTCTTATCCCGAAGCGCTGGCGACCGTGCGCGACCGCAAGGCACTCGGCAAAGTCGTACTGGAGATGAGCCACAGGTGAACAAGGCGTCCCAGATGATGCGTCTCAGATACGGCGTCCCAGGTGGAGCGTTTCAGCCGGGGCGTCGCAGAAAAGCGGCGACATGCGCGCTTAGCCCATCGTTGCTATCTGTGTTTATCTGTGTGTATCTGTGGCTTAATCCACCTGTAAACACCGACTGACACGGAGTCTCTGATGAAACAGGAAATGCCGTCCCCCCTGCTCGCCGAAGGCGCGAGTCTTAGGCTGTGCGAAACGATCTCCCGCTGGCGCTACGAGGATCTGCCGCCCGAGGTCGTGCGCGTGCTGAAATCGTTCGTGATCGACACGCTGGGCGTGATCGGCGGCGCGGCGCGTGCGCCCGGAATCCCGGAATTGCACGAGCGGTTGACGCGCTGGGAGCGTGACGGTTCGGCCACCGCGCTGATCGGCAAACGCCGCCTGTCGCCGCCGAGCGCAGCGCTCGCCAATGGCGCCGCCGCTCACGCGCTCGATTTCGACGATCAGCACGACCCGGCGCGCGTGCACACGAGCTGCGTGACGCTGCCCGCGCTGCTGGCGGCGGCGGAAGACCGCGGCGGGATTTCGGGAACGGATTTCCTGCTGGCGTTTGCGGTGAGCGCCGAGCTGCACGCGCGCCTGGGTCTTGCCTGCTACAACAGCCTGGGGAAAGGCTGGCACCCGACGATGATATTCGGCACCGTGAGCGCAAGTCTCGGCGCCGGCCGGCTGCTCGGGCTCGATGCGGAACGTCTCAACAACGCGCTGGGATTCGCTTTCCACCAGGCGAGCGGCTCGGCCCAGAGCATGCGCGACGGCGTCCTTTCCAAGCGCATCGGCGCCGGTTTTGCCGCGCGCGCGGCCGTCCTCGGGACATTTCTCGGCGCGGACGGCTTGAGCGGCACGCGGCGCACGCTGGAAGGCAACGCGGGCCTCTTCGCTCTCTACGAGCGCGATGAAGTTCGTCCGGAACTGCTGTTCGAAGGGCTGGGCCAGGAGTGGCGCATCCCGGATTACAGCTTCAAACCCTACCCTTGCTGCCGCTGCAATCACACGTCGATCGGCCTCGGCATCGGCCTGCATGCCAGCGGCCTGCAGGCCGATAACGTGGATTCCATCGAAATCCACATGGGGAACGTCAATTGGCTGACAGTTGGCGAGCCCTACCAACCCCAACGCGATTCGGTAGTGCACGCGCAGTTCAACGCTTCCTATGGTTTCGCGCGCGCCCTCACCGACGGGCGGGTCGATCTGCGCACCTACCAGCGGCCGCAGATCACGGATCCAGCCGTTGCCGCGCTCACTGCGCGCACTTCAGTCATTTCCGACCCGGCGATAGAAGCAACCGCGATCGAGCCCGCTCGCGTGAAGATCCGGTTGAAGGACGGCCGCTCGATCGAGCGCGCCGCCGACACGATCAAGGGCAGTCCCCAGGAGCCGCTCACCGCAGCGGACCTCCTCGCCAAGTTCCACGACTGCCTGGAATTCGGGTTGGGCGCACCGCCGGCGGAATCGGAGCGGTTGGCGCAGGTGGTCGAGGACCTGGAGAAAAGCACGGACGCGGCGCGCGATATCGTCGGCGCGTTCCCGCTGCCAGAGAATGGAGCGGTTAGCGGTTAGCGATCAGCTTGAAACGTTCCCTGGTGTAGCTCATCGCTGAGAGCTGATCGCTGCTCCCGCTTACTCCTCGCGTATGCCGGCTTCCTTGATTACCTTGCCCATCCTGACGATCTCGGATTTCATGATTGCCCCCAGTTGCTCCGGCGAGCTGCCCACCGCCTCGACACCGCTCAGGAAGAATCTCTCCTTCACGTCCGCCCTGCCGAGCACCTGCACGATCTCCTCGTTCAGGCGCTTCACGAGCGCCGGATGCGTCTTCGACGGAGCGAATACGCCGTAGATCGATATCGATTCGTAACCGGGCAGCCCCGCTGACGCCACCGTCGGCAAACCCGGAGCGAGCGAGGTCGGTTGCGCGCTCGTCACCGCCAACGCCTTCAGCCGTCCCGACTTCAGGTGCGGCGCCACCGAACCCGCGGTTGCGAACATCAGGTGCACCTGGCCGCCGATCAGGGCGTTGAGAGCCGGCCCGTTGCCCTTAAAGGGTACGCGCACGATGTTGACGCCCGTCATGGACTTGAAGAGCTCCACTGCAAGATGCGTCGTGGACCCCGATCCGCCGGAACCGTAGTTGAGCTCCCCCGGCCGGGCTTTGGCATACGCGATCAGGTCTTCCATCGATTTCACCGGCAGCGCGGGATGCACGACGACCGTGCTCGGCGACTTCGCCGCCCGCGTGATCGGCGCGAAATCCCTCACCGGATCGTAGGGCACATTGCTGCGCAACAGGGGGATGAGCCAGATATTGTTGGCGTAGAGGAGCAGCGTGTACCCATCGGGGCGCGCCTTGGCCACGATCTCCGCCGCGATGGACCCGCCCGCGCCGCCCCGGTTGTCGATCACCATGTTCTGCCCGAGGCTGCCCGCGAGCCCCTGCACGATCACGCGCGCCGCGAAATCGTTGCCGCCGCCCGCTTCCGCGGTCACCAGCCGGATAGGCTTATTCGGATAGTTCTGCGCCGATATCGCGGGGATCGTCAGGCAGGTGCAGGCGACGATGCCCAAACCGAGGAGTGACGAGATACGGGTGAAAGAGGTAGCGCGTCGAGGGGCGGAGCAGGGATCGGCGGAGCGCGGAGCAGGGACCCGCTTGCGGGATGCGACCGTGGAGCCGATCAAGGCGCGTCGTTTCAAATGCCGATCCTGCGCGTCACCGGGGGTCAGATCCCAGAGGGTCCCTCTTCCGCCCCTCGACGCGCCCGAACTTGTTCGGGATGCGCCCCCCGGCGGCGCGCTGCTGCCGACACGATCACGCTATGATCTCGCGATGATATTGCTGAGGCCGCGGGTGACGAGATACAGGTGACGTACTTGCGCGTTGTTTCCCGTCACTATCAATCGTTACCATTATTCGTCACCATTATTCGTCACCATTCCGCCCTACATGTACCTGCCGCCCGCGCAGATGATGCGGTCACCGGTAACGAAAGAGGAATCATCGGAAGCCAGGAACAAGGCCACGTTCGCGACTTCCTGCGGCGTACCTTTCCGCCCCAGGGGCGTACCCTCTTCCCGCCCCAGCGGCGTGCCGTCCGATTTCGAGCTGACCATGCCGTGAGGCACGCCCCCGCCCTCCGGATACCATTCGGGGTGGTGCCGCTCGGTGCCGATCAACCCCGGGGCGAGCAGATTCGCCCGTATGCCATGCGGCCCGAGCTCGAGCGCCAGCGACTTCATCAGCCCATAGAGGCCGGTCTTGGTCGCTATGACGTGGGCCCGCCGCGGCTGCGCGGTAAGGGAGGCCATGCCGCCCAGCGCAATGATGCTCCCGCCCCTGCCGCTCTTGATCATCGCCGGAACCAGCGCTTTGGCGAGGTAGAAGGTCGAATGCAGGTTCACGGCGAACACCTGGTGCCACTCCTCGTAGCTGATCTCCCAGAACGGCTTGTGCGGGCGTATGGCGGCCACGCTCACCAGTATTTCCACGTTGCCGAAGCGCTCCAGGGCGAGTTGCGCCGCCCGGTTGACCTGCTCATGATCGCCCACGTCCGCCGCCACAGGCAGCGCCTGCACCCCGTACGCTTCGCATCCCTTGGCGGCCTGCTTCAGCTCGTCGCTCATCTTGCTGCCCACGAGCACCACGTTCGCGCCTTCGCGAGCAAAGGTCAGCGCTATCGTCTTGCCTATGTTCCGGCTGGCGCCGGCGATCAGTGCCGTCTTTCCTTTGAGTCGCATGCAGCTTGACCTCCACTGGATCCTGGAATGGACCTAGTCCAGGGCGTAGCATGGCGGCATTATTTCCCCAGCACCGCCCTAGCGTGCTGTCCCGGGTATCGTCTACTTATGCACGGTATTTACGGGACAGCACACTAGATACCTATTTCACCACAAGAAATCGTCGCGAACCAGAATCGCCGGTGCTATCCTTGCACCGGTGGTGATGAAACTGTCGTAGAGTATTCCGAGCCCTGACCAGCCGACGGATTCGAGTCTGACATGACGACAAAATCGCGGGGGAACCAGTCCCAGGCTGCCACTACCATCTCGCTGGATAAAGCAGGAGCGAAGCCCAAGCGGGAATCGATCACCGAGATTACCCCAGCGGTACCCGCGGTTCTGTTCGCCGATGTGTCGGGATGGACGGATCTGACTTCCCGAGTCGGCGACCAGGCCGCGCTCACACTACGGGATAAGCTATTCAGGCCGCTCAAGAAAATCGTTCAGAAGCACCACGGATGGGTGGTGAAAACGCTCGGCGACGGGCTGATGTGCATGTTCAAATCCCCGCAGGATGCGGCGCGCGCTGCCCGTGACATGCAGCGTCACGCGGAGCGCGCGAATCGTAACGCCAAGGAGCCGCTGCCCTTGCGTATGGGCATACACGCGGGTCAGGTGGTCGTCAAGAATAACGATATCGAGGGCAACACCGTGAATGTCGCGGCACGCGTTACCGCCGCTTCGAAGCCGGAGCGGATACTCCTGACGCGCACGGCGGCCGAGCTCTTGAAGGAAGACATGTCGGAGCTGGTGCGGATGTGGCGGAATGAAGTATTGAAAGGCAAGGAAGAGACCTTCGAGCTCTACGAGCTCAATTGGCGCGTCGAAGGCGACGGCGTGGGGACGATTTTCTCCCGACCCACCGGGAACACCGCGACCCTGTTCAAGCGCCTCACGCTGCGCTGCCAGGGTAAGGTGTGCGTGCTCGAATCCGGCAGCCCGCCGCTTACCTTCGGCCGCAGCGCACATAACAGACTGGTCATCGAGGATTCCCAGATCTTCGTGTCGGGCAGCCACGGCAAGATCGAGATAATCGGCGGCACCATGGTGCTTACGGACAACAGCCGCAACGGCATCTTTATCGCCTTCGGCGAAGGTCAGTTCTTTCTCGTGGACAGGACGGTGTTTCTGCGCGGCTCGGGGCGCATGTCGCTGGGCCGATCGCCCAGCATTCCCGATGCCATCCTTGCCGAATTCGAGCTCGAATAGCTCGAACCCCGTCACTCGTCACTAGCGAGAGCGGCGTCAGTCGTCATACTCCTGCCGCCATCGGCAGTGCTGGAACGATGGATCTATCAACGAACTAGTGACTCAGGACACTAGCGGGCGGCGAACCGCGAGCAGGGTACAGTCGTCCTCGAGCGCCTCGCGGCCGGTAAATTGGGTCACCTCGCGACGCACGGCGTCGAGCAACGTTTCCAGAGAACCGCCCGCATGGCGCGCCACGACGGCCAGGAGACGCGCTTCCGAGAACTCCTCCGCCGCTGCGTTCTGCGCCTCGGTCGCCCCATCCGTGAAGCAGACCAGCACCTCGCCGCGCTCTAGCACGATCTCCCGCGCCGTATAGCGCAGTCCGGGCGCCGCCCCAGCCACCGCGCCGTTCGGCAGCGGCAGGCGCGACGCGCCGTCGCGGCGATGAGCACCGGCGCACAATGCCCGCCGTTGGAATAAGTCAGCCGCCCACTCGCGACTTCGAAAAAACCGCAGAAGATGCTCATGAACATACTGGTGTCGTTGCCGACGCAGAGCTCGTCATTGATGCGTTCGAGCAAGCGATCGGGCCGGGTCGTGCCCATCGCGGCGATGCGCATCAGGCCAATGGCGCGCGCCATGAACAGCGCGGCGGGCACCCCGTGGCCGGACACGTCGCCCACGCAGAGGAACAGGCGCCCCTCGTCGACGAAGAAGGCGTCGAAGAGATCGCCGCCGACGCCCGAGGCGGGCTCCATCATCCCCGCGATTTCCACATCCGGCCGGTCCGGAAACAGCGGCCGGCGTAGCGGCAGCATTCCGGCCTGCAGCCGGCGCGCAACTTCGAGCTCCTGCTGCAGGTACTCCAGCGCGAGGCGCCTGCGCTGCGCCTCCAGCATCGCCTCGTTGGCTGCGTCGCATGCGCTCCGCGAGGGCGGCGAGCAGATTGCGCCCGACCGCGGGGATGGACATGAGCCGGCTCCAGAACAGGTCTCGCGGCAGCATCAGCACGCGCGCGTCGCTCTGCGCCTGCACGAGCGCCGACGCCGGCTTGCCGTCGATGGCGGAGAGCTCGCCGATGCATTCGCCCGGCCGGATGTCGATCGCGTTCTCGGCGTCCAGCGCGCTACCGAGGTAAGCCGTCACGCGGCCTGCCAGGAGGAGGTATACGGTGTCGTTGGCCTCGCCCGGCCTCAGCAGAGGCGTGCCCGCAGGCACCGCGATCACGTCGCAGTGGCCGATAGCCCGCGCAACCGCCGCCAAGTCCGTGCCGCGGAACAGGGGCAGCCAGCCGAGATCGCTGCGGCGCCGGTCGCCCGGCGGGTGGCGCCGGTCGGGCGTGAACCCGAGGTCGGCCACTCCTGCGCTCAGGTCCCCTCGCAAAGCGGGTGCGCGCGAAGACCTCTTCGCTCATCAGGGAGCCTCCATCCTCATTCCAGCGCACGTGGATCGTCAGGTGGTTCTGACCTTCGCTGTAGGAGTAATCGAGCGCGTCGGCGAACTGACGCAGCAAGGTCAGCCCATAGCCGCCCGGCTCGGCCTGCGCAAGCGTGCGCGGCCGCGCCTTCGGCCGCACTGTCAGCGGGTCGAATGCGGTGCCCGCGTCGGAGACAGTAATCGAGGCCTCGCCGCCGCTCTCGCTACGGCGTACGTCCAGGCGCAGACTAATCGGAATCGAGCCAGTCCCCGCGCCGCCATGGGCGATGACGTTCGCGAGCGCCTCGGTCACGCACAGATCGAGGCGCCACAGCGGTTCCGCCGGTATGCCCCGCGCGGCGCCAGCCTCGCCGAGCCAGGTCGAAGCACGCCGGGCTTCGCCGGAATCGACGCGGATCGAGCAGTCCACAATCGAATCGATCGCGTGCCGGTCGTCGCGAGCGGCGCTAGTGTCCTGAGTCACTAGGCCAACGCGGCCCTCTCGGCTTCGGCGGCGTCCGCGAACATCGGTATCAGGGCATCGATGCCCGTGGCTTCGAGTGTCTTGGTCACGGCGGGATTGCCGCCGACGAACAGCACCATGCGACCGCCTTTCTGCTGCAGGGCCTTCGCGTTGCTGATCAACTCGCGGATACCTATGGAAGCCAGGAAACTGATCCCGGTAAGGTCGACGACCACCCGGTGTTTCGCCGTCGAGAGCGCCGCGAATTTCGTGGCAATCTCCTCGGTTCCCCGACCGTCGAGGCGCCCGGAAAGGGCTATCCGCCGGAACGACTCACTGACGTCTTCATGAGTGATGGCCATAGCAGCACGTGACTCCGAGACTGGGCAATCTACGCCACGCACCAGAGCGATGCAAGCGCTTGGCATCACCGTGACGCGGGCCGCGTCGCAGGTCAACGAGGCAAGTTGACCGGCGACCCTCTTGATCGCCAAGAACTATTCATTCAGCATCCTGCCATGGGTCAAGCTGGTGAAACGACCCGTCACGTTCGGCGAATTGCGCACAAAGGGGAAGCCGATGAAGAAGTCACTCTTCAGGGCGCTGATTTTCCTGGCGATGCTCGGGTTCATTGCCGGAGGCGGCAAGACTGAAGCGGCCATGTCGAAACTTGTGCACGTTGACGACCTGAAGGACAAGCGAATTGGCGTGCTGCAGGGATCGGCTCACGTGGACTACGTGGAGAAGACCTGGCCCCGGGCAACGCTTCTGCAATACAGCTCGCCCGCGGACCTTTTGCTAGCCGTCAAGACCGGCAAGGTCGACGCCGCGCTGAGCGATGCGGAGCCCCTGCGGGAAATGCTGCGCAAGGACAAGACCCTGGGCGCGCTCGGCGACAACCTAATGGTCATTTCCGGAGGGCGTCGGCTTCAGGAAGGAGAACACGGCCCTGCTGGAGCAATTCAACGAGTTCCTCGCCCGGCTCAAGCAAAGCGGCATCCACGCGGACATGGTCGACCGCTGGATGGAAAAGGCCGGCACCGTGATGCCCGCCATTCCCAACCCCGGGCCGAACGGCGAGCTCGTAGTGGGCATCAGCGACGGCGGCCTGCCTTTTCTTGCGATCGTGGACAACAAGCTGATCGGATTCGAAATCGAGCTGTGCGAGCGCTTCGCGGCCCATATCGGCAAGAAGGTCCGGTTCTCGAACATGGACTTCAGCGCCCTCATCGCGGCGGTGGCGGCCGGCAAGGTGGACATGATCGTCAGCGCGATCTTCATCACGGACGAGCGCAAGCAGAGCATCAACTTTTCCGATCCCTACTACGAGGAAGGCGACGCGGGCCTTCGGCCTGAAGAAGAACATCGCGGCCTACGACACCTCCGGTGCCGATACCGGCCCGGGGCTGCCGTTCCTGACCAGGTTCGCGGCGAGCTTCCATAGCAACATCATCCAGGAAAAGCGCTACCTCCTGCTGTGGGACGGGCTCAAGGCCACCGTGCTTATCTCCGTCTTCGCGACGATTCTTGGCACGCTGCTGGGTGCGCTGATCTGCTACATGCGCATGGCGAAGCGGCGCGCCCTGAACGTGCCCGCGCGGGTGTTCATCAGCATCGTGCGCGGTACGCCACTCCTGGTTCTGCTGATGCTCATCTTTTATGTCGTCTTCGCCTCGGTGAACATCGATCCGCTCGTGGTCGCGATCATCGCCTTCGGGCTGAATTTCGCAGCCTACGCGGCCGAGATCTTCAGGAGCGGCGTCGAGGGAATCGACAAGGGCCAGACCGAGGCGGGCATTGCGATGGGCTTCGGCAAGTTCAGCACCTTCTTCCACATCGTGCTGCCGCAGACCGTGCAACGAATCCTGCCGGTCTACAAGGGAGAGTTCATCTCGCTGGTCAAGATGACTTCGATCGTGGGCTACATCGCCGTGCAGGACCTGACGAAGGCGAGCGACATCATCCGCAGCCGCACCTTCGACGCCTTCTTCCCTCTGGTCCTGGTGGCCATACTCTATTTCCTGATTGCCTGGGTGCTCATACTGGCGCTGGAGTACCTCGAACGGGCCACCGGTCCGCAGCGCAGGCGGGAACAAGCGGCGCGGGCATGATCAAGGTCGAGCACCTCTCGAAGCGCTACGGGGATTTGTGCGTGCTCAACGATGTCACCGCCGAGATCCGCAAGGGGGAGGTGGTTTCCATCATCGGCCCGTCGGGTGCCGGCAAGAGCACCTTCCTGCGTTGCCTCAACCTGCTCGAGTACCCGAGCGGCGGGTCCATCCACGTCGATGGCGTCGACATCCTCGACAGGAAGGCGGATATCGCGAAGGTGCGCCAGAAGATGAACATGGTGTTCCAGTCGTTCAATCTTTTCTCGCACCTATCCGTGCTCGAGAACCTGACGATCGGACCGATCAAGTTGAGGGGCCTGGACAAGCAAACTGCGCAGGCGAAGGCGCTGGATCTGCTCAGGCTGGTCGGTTTGGCAGAGAAGGCTGATCGTTACCCGGACGAGCTGTCCGGCGGCCAGCAGCAACGGGTGGCCATTGCGCGTTGCCTGGCGATGGATCCGGAGATCATCCTCTTCGACGAGCCGACTTCGGCGCTCGACCCCACTATGGTGAGCGAGGTCCTGTCAGTCATGCGGCGGCTGGCCAAGGATGGCATGACGATGGCGGTCGTCACGCATGAGATGGAATTCGCCCGGGACGTGTCGAGCCGGGTCTTCTATATGGACGAGGGACTGATCTACGAAGAGGGGACACCCGAGGAGATCTTCGGAAACCCGAAAAAGGAAAAGACCAAGGCGTTCGTCAACAGGATCCGCAGCTACGGCTACCGGATCGGCTCGCCCGACTTTGACCGCTACGCGATGAACGCAGAGATCGAGGCGTTCTGCGAAAAACATATCCTGCCGCGGGAAACCCGGTACAACCTGATGCTCGCAATCGAGGAGATTCTGGAGATTTACGAGCCCGACCTTCGCAACGCTCCGCTCGAACTCACCGTGACCTACTCGGAAAAAACGGACGCGCTGGACGTAATGTTCGAGCGCAGCGGGGAGTGGGCCAATCCGCTCGAGAGTAATCTTCAGCCTGACGATCTCGGCATGAGGATAGTCAGGCGCGTCGCCGAGGCTATCGATTACCAGGTGGCCGATGGCAAGAGCAGGTTGGTCGTCCGAATCGGGAAGGGATGACTGCAGAGCTTTGTGACGAACTCAAGGAACTAATTTGCTCTCTCCTCGTTGGCACCATTCACTTGCACTAGAAGACCATGAATCAGTCGAACCAACTCGATACTGATATCGAAATTTCAAGTACGAAACTGTAAGAGGTACTCGTTGCTCGCGATTCATGCGGCCAGAATAGAGAAGCTTTCCTTCTGCGCCTTGCTGGGTTTCATCGAAGATCTGGATCTCAACTGGCGCCTTGGCTCCGCCTACCGCAACGCAGGTCTCAGCTAAGGCGACCACAGGAAAAACCACTAATGTTAATGCGACAGCGGACAATGTATTCATATGAATCGCCCCCCCTATTGTCACCCCTTCAAACCCTGCTGATTAGGATAACAGACGTGCTGCTGAAGCGCAGGGCGGCTCTTCGGCGGCTGATGGCATACCTTGGGTGCCTTCGGCGTGATCGGTAGCTGCGTCGCCCCAGGACAAGGGAACCAATGCCGCCGTGGGAGTTTCGCCGGAAACGCTAGCGTGCTTTGAGGGCGCGTGCAATCGCAGAGCCAAGGTGTTCCGTCGCCCCTTTCTGCACATAGTCTGTCGCCCCACACTGGAGCGCCTCCGTCTTACACTCTTCGCGAACTGTGCCGGAAACGAAAATGAATGGGATATCCGGCGCGCCCTCTTGGGCGAGGGCGAGGGCCTCCAATCCGTCAAATTGGGGCATCTTGCCATCGGAGAGAATGACCTGTGGGCGAAATGTTTTCAGAGCGAGCTGAAACGATTCGCGTGTATCGACTCGTTGCAGCGAGAATTTAAGCCCGCCACGACGCAGGTCGCGCTCTAGCAACTCGGCATCAAAAGCCTGATCCTCGACGAGCAGTATCCTAAGCGGTTGATCCATTTTCTCCTCTCGGTAGCGACAGCTCTTCACAAACTGAACGATAGACCGAGGCAACAGACCGAGTCTGTCGGGAGTGTTCAACCGTACGACCTACGGCATGTCGGGAGAGTTTGACACTTGCTGCCACAGGTCTCTTGAAGTGTGGACTATGTCACGCCCGTGGCCCAGGCCGGCGCGAACGCGGAGCAGGTGCGCCAAGGCATGGCCTGGGTGTTCGAGCGCTATGCGGACCCACGCTGGCGCAACAGGCGAGACGAATATTTCCCTCTTTTCCTGTGCGCAAACGCACTGCGGCGTCCGTTCTAAGCTCCCACAATGACGTGCGTCACTCTTCACCTTTTATGAGGGACTCATGGACACGAACCGCGCTCGTCGGATGTTATCCATTCTCGCCGTTTCGGTGATGTTCACGTTCACCCTTCTCGTGCATAGCGGAGGCGGCTCGGCGGCGGAAACGCCGTTTGTTCCCGATCTCGAACGAGGCTTTTGGGTGTGCGACTATGTCGCAACCACTCACGGCGTGGAAGCCACGCCTGCCACCTTATGTAGCACTATCGTGGAAGAGCTCAAACTCAGAAAGTTTGGGGGCGATTTCGAGGCAATGGTCGAATGGTGGCGGGAGAACAAGGTCGTGGAACACCAAAGGCTCGATACCCACTGAATAGGCGATCAGGCGTAGCTACTAGCCCCGGCCCGCTAACAGTGGCAAGGACCCGTTCGGCCCCGTTTATAACGCGGCCCCGACACTTCAGCCTTGATCTGCGATCGTTAGCTCGAGCTGCTTCGCAGAGACGCCCAGCCACTTTGCGTTGTTACCAAGCAGATCCTTCAGCTGTCGGCCATTTCCTCGCTGATCTTGATGTCGAGGAGCAGCGGCTTGGGTTCGAGCGCTTGTAGCGACAGTTTCAAGCTCTATCTGGCGAAGGCGAGGTAACCGAAGCCATCGCTAAGCGAACGGCGCGTCGGCGCTGGCCCGACTCCACTAGTCTGACCAGATTGATGTGCGTCTATTGGTCTCCTCCAGATTCGCCACAACCTCTACACCCTGTTACCAACAAGATAAGGCGCCGGCCTAGAACGTCGTGAACTCGATGCCGATCAACCGCCTCCTCATACAGGGTAGCGAATCGAACGGCTCAGACGAAATCGTCGGGCGAGAGTTCGATCGGGGCGCCATGTGGCGTACGGTCGGCGGCGCGGTCCCAGGCGTCGCGATAGCGCGCGAGCGTGTCCCGGCTCGTGATCCCTTTTTCTGCCACGAGGCGTTCGAGCGTCGCGAGCCAGTGGCGGTAATAGGTCTCGCCGGTGTCCGGATCGCCGGCGGCCTGCGCGCGCTTGATCTCGTCGGCCAGCGTTGCCGCCCATTCGGGCCAGGTGAAGATGCCACGTTGATGCAGCGCCAGTGCCATGGAGAAGGCCTGCGCCTCCCACGGCTCCCGGAACACCGGGCCGTCCACATCGCGCGGGATGCCGGGCACGGCTTCGGTGGCGTGACGCGCCGCGGCGGAATCGACTTTCATGTCAGGTGGGCTGTAGATACGGCTCGAAGGCCTCGACCGAGACCTTCAGGTTGGGGTCAGCGCCCTCGCCCCAGAGCTCGCGGCCTTCGAATCTCACCGTGTACAGCCATTGCGGGTTCTCGCCGCCGCCGGTCGTGACGGAGTCCGGGAAGACATGGCAGCCACGCACGGCTTCGACAACCCCGACACGGCCACGCGCGTAGCGCGGCAGCCGCGTGTGACTGGACGGATTGGCGTTCCTCGTGCGCACCCGGTCGCCGGGCTTGAACCGCGGACTCGTGCTGGTCTCGCGGTTGAACGAGCCGCGAGTGAACGCGCCACCAATGTCGTCCTTCGTCATCCGCTTGACGGGCTTACCCGGACGGAGCGCGTGACCGGCGGTGACCTCATCGGCGTCGATCAGCCCCTTTTCGAGGGCGTTGCGCTCAAGCCCAAGGGCCCATCGGTGGTAGTACGACACTGAGAGGTAGACGTGGGCGGGCAACCGTTCCAGTGCAGCGCGCGACATGTCGATGTTCCAGGCGCGGGTGAACCTCATCGCGCGCTGCATAGCCAGAACGCGGCCCTCCCATTCGGCGTGGAATGGGGGTTCGTTCGGCTCGGGCTCAACCTTGCCGAACCCGTGCATGCCTCCCATGTCGTGCACACCGTTCATGACGCGCTCTCCCCGGGGAGCCTGGGAAGGCCGGTCCCGATCATGCAGTCGCGAGTCACGAGGGAGGCGAGCCGCTCCTCGTTCCAGCCCTCGGTGCCGGCCGGACGCGGCGGCAGCACCATGAACCGGGTCTCGGCGGTCGAGTCCCACACGCGGATCTCAGTGTCCGCCGGCAGCGTGACGCCGAAATCGGCAAGCACGCCGCGCGGGTCCCTGATGCACCGGGAACGGTAGGGTGCCGACTTGTACCAGACTGGAGGCAGGCCGAGCACGTCCCATGGGTAGCAGGAGCACAGCGTGCAGACGACCATGTTGTGGAGCCTGGGCGTGTTCTCGACCGCAATCAGGTGGTCGCCGACGCGACTGGTCAGGCCGAGCCCGGCTATCGCCTTGGTCGCGTCCGCGAGCAGCGCGCCCTTGAACTCGGGGTCGACCCAGGCCTTGGCGATGACGCGGGCCCCGACGTGGGGACCGGTCTTGGTCTCGTAGTGCTCGACAATGGCGTCGAGCACGGCCGGTTCTACATAGCCCTTCTCGATGAGAATCGTCTCCAGGGCGCGGACCCGAAGCTGGATCTCCGACAACTCCGAGCTGTGTTCATGGTCGTCGTGGTCGTGTGTGCTCATGCCATAATTTAGAACGATAGGAAATTCAATCCGGCCGCGATGCCGTGAGGGGTAATGCGGGCAAGATAGCGCGTCGTAAGTGAGATGAGCGGGCAACTACCGATCAATCTATTCCAACCGGGGGGGTGCGGCAAGCGCTAACGCGCGCGGCGCTGAAGATCGTCAAGTCCGACATCACAAATCGGCTCCTTGAACCGTGGCCGCGGACGAGGGACGCACCGTTAAGCGGGACCGAGGAGCACGTCCGGGTAGAGCTTGTCGAGCACCGCGCGCGCGGCCTCCCCGAGGATCGCACGCACGTCCGCCTCGATCGTCGCGGCGTCCGCTGCGTCCGAGCGTCGCGCCCACAGTGCGGCCAGCGAGGTGCGGCGGGCATCGACCGCCTGCTGCACGACCTCACGCCAGAACGGCGGATACTCACTTTCCTTCCACTCGCCGCGGCCGCGACCGAAGTGCGCAACCGCGAGGTAGCGCAGCAGCGCGGACACCACGAGGCCATCGAGCACCTCGTCTTTCCAGCGCACTTGCGTGTTGGTCCGGCCGCGCAGGACGTTGAAGCCGCGCGCGAACCCCGCGCCGCCGGCCGCGCCCGCGAACGCGCCGATCAGCGTCCCAACCCCGAACGTAAGGCCGCCCGCGGCAAGGTCGGCCGCGAGACCGGATAGAGCGCCCGACAGCACTCCTCCCATCATCGCGGCCTTTCCTTCGTGCATTGGCTCGTCGGTACGCACGCGCTCGACCAGCCGTTCGAGCACCTCGTCGGCGGCACGGCCTTCGAGGCCGTGGATCGCGATGAGGCGGCCAGTGCTCTCGCGCAGCGCGGCGTCGAGGCGGTCGGCGAGCGCGCGTACCGCCCGCTGCTTGTCTTCATCCTCCTTCGGGCCGGCGACGACCGAGCGCAACGCCCCGCGCAGCGTCTCCATGAGGCCGGGGTTCGAGAGTGTCACCTCGTCCCTGGTTGCGCGCGCGATCGGCACGGCGAGCGCCGCCATGGCTTTCTCGAACTGGGCGTTTCGTCGGGCCTGCCACCCGGCGACCAGCCGCTCATAGGCCGCGCGCTTGGCATGTGCAACAGCGGGTGCGAGCGCGCGCAGCAGCACGATCTCCTGCACCCAGCAGCGGGCGAAGGCATCGAGCGTAAGAACGTCCTGAATGAACGGGCGTGTCCCCAGCGCGTCGCGCCAGCGCGACTGCTCGGCTTCCTCCTCGGCCCGCGGGCGCGGGCGCCCCATCTGGTTCAGCAACACGAAGACGGGCCGGCCGATCCACGCGAGCACGTCGAGTTCAGGCGCGAGATAGCCGGCGTCGGCGGGCGCCTCAGAGGCGTTGACGAGGTAGAGCACCACGTCGGCATCGTCGCGGACGTTGCGCACTGCCTGCTGGGAAAGATAGAACGGCCGGTCCCGGAAGCGGTCCCAGACTTGCGAGAGGAACCAGCCGATGGGATTACCTTGTTGGGCGAGCCGCCGCGCGAGGCGCGCGCTGTCGCCGAAACCGGGCGTGTCCCAGAGCACCAGCGCGTCACCCTCGGGTGTGTCGATCAGCGTATACGACGTGGCGCGGGTGGTTACGTGTGAGGCATCGCGCACCTCGCCTACGTCGCGTCCGAGCAGAGTGCGAGCAAGCGTGGTCTTGCCCGCATTCGTGTGTGAGATCAGCGACAGCGCGATCGCGTGGGCGGGACCGCTCACCGGGCGGTCTCCTCGAGAGCACGCTCGAGCTCGGCCTGGGCGTCGGCGTCGGACGCCTCCAGATCGGCGAAGGCGCAGGGTACATGCCGGTCAGTGCACAGTTCGCGCCAGGCTCGACGGCGCTCCTCCAGACGCGCGGGTTCGCTGCCCAAGCGAACCCGGAAGGCGCTTTCGTCCACGAGTGCGATGAGTGTACTGCCCGTCCCGAGATGAACGGCAATCGCGTCTAGAAAGGCGCCGTGTGTGGCGCGTTCCGGCGTTGCCGTCGCGTTGAAGAGAGCGATGACGCTGCCGGCATACTCGGGCCCGGCGGCGGTTGCGAGCGCATCCTCGCCCCCGTAGGGCACGGGCGCGGTGATCGTCAGCGCAGCGCTTCCTCCGAATGCGCGCGCGACCAACCGCTCAAGCTCGTCCCTCACCGCTCGCGGCACCGTGTAGCTGTAGGGCAGGACGTCGCACGCTTGCCGGCCCGCCGCGGAAGCCGCGTAGCAGCCGCTGGAAATAAGGTTCGTCGAGCGCGAGTGGCAGGTGGGTCGACCGATGGCGCTCGAGGAACCACGCGAACAGCGCGAGCAGCAGGCGCGGGACGATCACCAACATAGCCACAGTCGCAGCCATTAGGTGCAGCCAGCGCGCGGCGTTCTCGCCGTCAGGCGCACGGATCGCCTCGACCTCCGAGACGGAGGGGACGGGAATGCCGGTAAGCGCTGCGCCTGGTGCCAACGTGATTGCGAGTACCCGACGCACGCTCTCGGCAGTGAGGAACGTGCTTTCCCAGCTCGCGAGATACTCTAACGCAATCCCGCGAAGATAGAGGCCGGCGAGCAACCCAACGGCCAGCGCGGCAGCGGCGAGGTGGAGGATGCGCGCCGCGCGTGCACCATAAAGCGGCGCGGAAATGCGGGACCAGTCGCCGACGAGTTGCACGACCGCCGCGGCGAGCTGGCCGCCGCCGCGCGGCTTCAGCAATCCGCGGGCGAGCCAGGCTACTGCGCGCCGGAGCGGTCCTGCCGGCGCCGCGTCGCCATAGCGCACGACGAATCCGACCGCGAGCAGCAAGTACACGGCGAGATTCCATGCGAGCAGCACCAACATAGGCGGCGCGAGCACATTGATCCGTTGTGCGCTGCCGACGCGGTCGATCGCCACGCCGGTGAGGAAGGCGGCGATGACGATAACGGTGCCCACCCAGGGACGCCAGCGCAAGTAGCTCACAGTGCGCGGTAACACCTTAAATCGCTCGCCCACGCGCCCGAGCGCAAGTCGCGCGCGCTGCGCGAGAAAGGCCTCCGTCGAGCCTCCTTCGCCAACCACCTCGGCTGCTGCCCGGCTCGCCCAGGCGCGGTCCGCATCGGTCCAGAGCGTGCGCGTGTCGGCGTCAGTCTCGAGTGCACGCACTGCGGTGACATCCAGGGCGCTACCTTCGTCGAGGGCCACGGCTACTCCTGGGGGGGCTTTGCGCGGCGCAGCGCGCCACCGGTGAGCGCGCCGGCGACGAACATTTTGCTGATGACAGCCATCACGATGACGCCAAGCGGGCACACCACTTATTGTACGTTTGCGTACGGACATACGGAATTGCTCTGGGTAGAGTATGGGAATCCTTTGAGCATTAAGGGGGACCCGATGAGTTTGAAAAAGGCTTGGCCCGCACCATCGCCGTCATCGATTGGGCAGAGCATGAGCGCGTCGACCGAGTTCGATTGGAAAGTTCTCGAAGCGCCGCGTGCCGCTGTTTCCAGATCTTCAAAGACGTAGACGACGGCGAGCGGCGCTGAATGGCGAAAGCACCGGCGGTCCTCTGGCGGTGGCGCCTACGCAACGTGAAAAAGCGCGGCGGCTGGGAAGTGCTCAGTTGGGCGATGACCGAGGCGGACGCGGCCGAGTGGGGCCGCAATAACAAGGTCGAGCTCGAGAAGATATCGGGAAGCCGCGAAGAGCGGCAGGACTTTTCTGGAGCCAGCTATGAGCAGTCCGTTACGCCAGTGCCCGGTAAAGATAAGACATAGGGCTCGTAACGAAGCCATCACCTTCGCTCTGTCAACTTATGAAAGGGATCGCTTCTGCTGGCCTGACAACGATGCGAGGTGAAGTCAGCGCTTCACTTCGGTCCAAGCACGCCGGCCAACTCGGTAGCCGCGTCTCCGCCTGGTGTCGAACTCCGATGAGGGCGGAAGAGCCGATGAGAACTCAGGGGCCCGTCCCGGCGGAAAGTGCATCCGGCCATGCGGCAGATCCACGCTGTAATCATCCAAACCTGGCCTGAAGCCGTTCTGTAGCGCCGCCATCAGCACTTTGCCGTATGTTGCATGCGGCGCAGAAGTCGTCTCAACTCGTCCGTCAGGCCCGAAACGCTGCCACAACCATGTGGCTTCACCTTTGCCCAAGTGACGAACGAAATTCCAACGAAAAGAGATGCGGTCTGGCATATCCCCTCTTAGTCGGACACCTTGTCGCCGCCGACAGCCCCACTATACGCCCGCTTTGGCGCCCGGACTCGCGCGCAAGCCGCTACCGAGACCGGGCCGTGGGCTCGCCTCGTCCGGATTGGCGACCGCGCGCTAATCCAGCTCCAAATCAGTTAGCTTAGACGGCGGCGGGCTCCATCCTGCCGCGCAACCCTCGGCGCAGCTCGCGCAACAGGTGCCGCGTCCCCCCTTATAGCTATTGCGGTTTACTTCGCGACGGAGACTTCGACCTCCACCCGGCGATCAGGCTGCAGGCAGGCGATCAGCTCCCTGGTCGGTTTGTCGCCGCGACATTCGCCGGCCTTGGTCACCGGATTCGTCTCGCCTTTTCCGGTGGCGACGATCCTGGCGGCCGGGATCCCGAGGTTCACCAGGTGTGCCTTGACCGTTTCGGCCCGGCGCATCGAAAGCCGCATGTTGTGTGAATCCGACCCGAGCCGGTCGGTGTGCCCCGTCACCTTAACCATGGTGACCTCGACGATGTCGTACTCCATGTCCTTGAGGTCCGCGGCGAGCTTGTCGAGCTGCCTTCTGCCTTCGGGCTTCAGCACCCACTGATCGAGATCGAACAGAGCATCCGCGGAGAGCGTAAATCTTTTCGCCTTCGGTACGCGTTCAGGCGCGCGTTTCGCGGCGGGAGGTGGAGGCGGAGGCGGAGGCAGCGCGACCGCAGCAAGCGCCGGGCCGGGGCCGATGTAGTACGGCGGACTGACGTAGTACGCGGGCGCGCCGTAGTAGTAGTAGATGGGCCGTTCGCGGACCACGTACGGCGGCCAGTAGTAGGCGCGGGGTCCGTAGTAAGCGTAGGGCCCCGCGTGGCGGTGGACGAACACTTGCCGGTCGACGTAAGCGTGCCGCCGGACGGCGTCACGCGCCCCCGGATGAAAGTGGCGCTGTTGCTCCAGCACTCGCTGTGGCTGGCGATCGCGGACTCCCCGCTGGCCCGATTGCTGGGCAAGCGCGGGAAACGTGGTGGCGAGCATGACACCGGCCGACAACAGGCAGGCGATCTTGGGCGCGTTCATGGCATCCTGGGCAATTAATATTGAGTATGCTCGTATTAGAACCCCTGCGTGGCAGCGAGTGCCAGTGCCGAAATGCAACAAATTGTTAGGGCGGAAATGGATTGTTACGTTTTGGCGCCCGAGTAGTCATGTTGCAGGCATCGCTTCGAGCTGTTTGGCCGACTTCGACAATCCAGTCAGGATGGGATCGAGGACGCGCTGCGGGAAACCTTTCGGCAGGTTCTTTTGCACCGAAGCGATGACGGCCGGTGTTGCGGCGAGAATGTCCGTTATCAACGACTCGGCCGACTGCCCTACCCCACATCGGGCAGCCATCGCGTTGAAATGTCTGCGCTGGATGTCCTTCAGGAGGTAGTGCTTGTTCTTGCCATGCACCGCCATCGCCAGCCTCGCCTTGTGCCAAGAGATCTTGTTGGCAGAGTTGCCGATGATCGGCCAGATCGAGACGACGTCATAGAGAGGCGTGAGCTGAAAGCGCCCCTGGCTCAGAATCCGGATGCTGAAGTTTTTTGCGTGGCCATCGGTAGCGGCAAGCATCCAGAACAGGAGCTGGGCTTTGAGCAGGCACTCCAGGTCATGGTCGCGATTGACCGAGCTCCTGAGTATTCGGGAAATCTCGAGCACGCCGGGTCCGCCATCCCGTTCATACTTCATCGAGGACGGCGTGGCGGTGGCCTGGCAGAAATCCTCCTGCACCAGCCGCAGCCAGTATTTCCCGCTCGAATGGAGCTGCCGGTCGAACCTTTCCACTATCAGCACCTTCTGCGATCCGAATTGCCCGATTTCGCAGCGTGCTATGGGCAGACCGTAGGCACCCAGGATCCGCGCGCAGAGCCATTCGTTCTCGACGGAATCCCTCATGTCGGCGCGCATTCCCCCGATCAAGCCAAGTGGCAGCTTGAAGATGTGAGTCGTGGGTGTAGCGGCGCGAGGTCTGCACCACCTGCCCTTGTGAGAGGTGAAGGCGGTCTTCTCCTGGGCTCCGGCAATGGAGATGCGGAAGTCATCGTCCGCGCCGGTTGCACCGAAAGATGCAGGGGACACGGTTTGGACCAGGGCCGCCTCGATTGCAGTGTCAGTGAGAGGGCTTTGCGTTTATGGCATGAATCTCCGGCGGCGGTTGATCAGGGGAAAGCAACTGCACCGCGCCGACGCAATCGCGGCCGATGGCGGCAAGGAGGTCGAATGAATTGCGCGAGGCCGTGTGGAACTGGCGCTGGAGGCGCTGTCGAATCGGGTCGCTATCGGGTAACAGGTTGTCGAAGTAGCAATCGACCGGCTTGCCTTTGATCGGGGCGTTGTCGAGGCTTGGCGGCAGGGACAGCGAGAGTGGGCGCCCCTCCTCCGATTCCGCCCAGGCGCGCTCATACTGGAATTCCATGTCCCCGCGGGCTGGAATCCGCCATTCGCCGGCGCGACTGCCGTTGACCCAGACCGCAAGCGCGCGCGCGCCGGATTTCCTGCCCATCGCCTACCACTCGGTTTTGGACGAACGGGAAGCCGGCGGCTTGTCCTGGATCACCACCTCCAGGCCTAGAATATTGGCAAGCTCCAGGAGTCGATCGACCGCGAGGGTTCCCGGGTTGCTTTCAATCTCGGACAGGCGGTTCTGGCTGATAGCGAGCTTGGCCGCCAAGGCGCGCTGAGAGCGCTTCGAAGCTTTCCTGCGGCCGGTGAGTATCTGTCCCAGCTGGGCGCTGTGCGTGATGACTTGGCGCATGACGCACCGTATCGGTAATAGCGATATACGAAATATATCGGTAATATCGATATTCGTCAACTATCGCCTGCACCGATAACATATCTCGGCAGCGGTGTGACGCTGCTCCTTCAAATCGGCCCGCCGCCCATCAAGTTCGGCCGGCGCTCGGTGTGGGACGTGGTTGAGTTGGACCGGTGGCTTGAGGACGGCAAGGCCTATGTGCCATTCTGATCTTTCGATCACTCGCAGAGTGATCATTCAGTTTCATTCTCGACCGACAGGTTGAGAATGAAACTGGTGGGTCTGGAAGGACTCGAACCTTCGACCAAGGGATTATGAGTCCGAATCAGCCTGAAATCAGCAGCAAACCACAATCAACGGCAGCATCACTATCATAGGGGAATTGCTCTCGGTCTTGCTGCCGCGTGTTGCCGATTGCTGCCGAAAGTGTGCCACGAGTGTGCCAAAAGTGTGCCACGGATTGTGCCGCTGTTCGGACCCCACGGGGCGCGGCCCGCGAGGCGGCAAGCGGGCTGGACGCTACCCCGGAAAACCACCAGCTTCTCGTGGCCGCACCCGGCGCAGCGCAGCCTCAGGAAGCCATTGGCAAGAATGCCGCATTCGAGAAACGCATCGAACTCGTCTTTGACATTGGGACAAGCTCACCGCGCCCCCGGCTTGGACTTGGGCGAGGAACGTCTCGAGACGTCCGCACCAGGCGATACAGGTCGTCTCCTCCGACCGCCGCCGCTCGTAGTGGACCGTGCTTGCAGCCGCGGCGCGCAGCCCGGCAGGCTCAGCCCTCCACCTTCTTGCCGACCGCGAGATCGTAGCGAAGGCCGCTCCAGCCTTCGCCTGCGCCCACGCCCTTGCGGCGCGCGATCCACAGGTGCGTGCTGCCGTCGACCCAACGCGATCGCATCGGCACGCGGCTGACCCGCGTCCCGGCACGGGTGACCTCCTCCTCGCGGACGCGATACGGCGCAACGCCGGGCGGCGTCAGGATGCGGCCCCGTGGCTCGATTGGGACGAGGCCGCCGTCGGACCGTACGCGAATCACTGCCGCACGTTCGAGCGCGATGTCGCCGAGCGCCGCGTCGATGGCGACCGGCAGAAACGGAATCCAGTTTTCGGGGACGAGCGTTTCGAGGAGATAGCGTAGCGCCGCGGCAACGGTGGACGCCGGCGCCGACGCGGCGGCAATGGAAGCGACGGCCTGCGCCCGCTCCTGCCCCGGCAGCGCCTGTCCGAGCCCGCTCTCGAGGGTCTGCTCGATGCCCCAGACCATGTTCGCCATCTCGTCACGAATGAAACGCACTTCCTCGACGGTCGGTCCCGTCTGCACCGCCGGCCCGGCGCTTGGCGGCATGACGAAGAACGGTGCGACGCCGGCAGCCGCTGCGGTCGAGAACATGCTCCAGCTCGGCGCGGCGTCACCGTCCAGCGTGTCGGCGCGCGGCACGAGCGTCGTCCCACCAAAGACGTCGTGGACGATCAGCGCATCGACCTGACACAACGTGCCGACCGGCATCGACACCGGCACGCTGAACCAATCGTTCCCGGCAATCAGCATGAAGTCGACGACGAGGAGACGAGCGAGATCGCGGCGATCCGGCTGCACGGCGCCGAAATCGGTGCTGCCGGTCTCGAAGTCCCACCAGCGATGGTTGGGCATGCCTGTGAAGCGCACGTGCACCGGCAGCACGCTGCGCGCGATCGTGATCGTCTCGGGCCGCGCACCTTCTGGTACGGGAGCATCGATCCGGTCCAGATCGAAGGCGTACCAGTCGAAGTCGCCATCGCTTCCTGGCGTGGCGCGGAGCACGGCGTCCTGTCCATCGGCGGTCGCGGCGATGGTCTGCAGCCGGTATTCCAGGCGTTCGGGGTTCCAGGCCGGCGCCTCGCGGCGGCCGATGTCGCCGTAGAGCGCATGCACCTCGGCACGAAATGCGGCAAGTGCGGTCGCGGCGGCACCGCGATCGCCCGGCGGGATCTCCGACGGAGGCACCGTCAGCCGCGGCGGCACGTTGGGCGCCGAGGCCTCGGCCTCGCGGAAGAGCGTGACGCCGTCGATCGTCCGGCCGCCGGTCACTCTCAGAAAGCTCGCCGTGTCGGGATCGGGATTGCGCGCGAGATTTTCTTCGGTCGAGAACGCCGTCAGGTATCCGCGGCGCAGCGTCGGCACCAGCGCGATGAGCCCCTGCTCGACGAACACGCTCTCTGCCAGCTGACCGAGCTCGACCTTCATGCCGGCATGGTCCGTGTAGGCTTCGGTCTCGACCATCTCCTCGAGCGGCAGCGTCCCGTCGATCGGATCGACGTCACCGCCATTCACGCGCCAGCCCGTGAAAGGCGTCTGCCGCATCGACAGGCGGACGTAGGCGGGCGACCCGGCGTCTTCGCCGTGGAACTCACCCATCTGGTACTGGCGCGCGAGGAACCACAGCGGATCGCGGACCCGCGCCGCCAGGCTGGGCCCGAGATCGCGCGCCCGCGGCCGTGGCTCCAATCGGTTCCAATAAGTGATCGACGGCATGTCAGGCCTCCCTCACGATTACCGCGTCCCGGATGACGAGCGACGCGAGGTTGGTCGAAATCGTGTCGTTCCTGGGGTTCGCCGCGAGATAGGCCGCCGGCAGCACCTGCGACAGCTGCTCGAGCAGCTCGCCGTCGACGGCGCGGATCTTCGCAAGCTCGAGCGTCTCGCGGAGCACGGCGACGAGGGTCTCGAGGCTCCAGGTCTTGTCGTTGCCCGGCGGCACGGCAACCAGGATCGCCTGCGGCGCTTCCGCGCCGGGATCGTCGTAGTGAAATGCGATCGCCGTGCTCTCGATCTTGTTGGGAATCAGCTCGGTGAATTCGTCGATGACGAGGCCGACCCACGGTGTGGCGACGGCTGGCGCCGCAGCCCGCAGCAGCGCGAGCGACACGATCCCCGACGGCGGCCGATGCTCGTCGTCGCCGAATGGCTCGGCCGCCCACGGCGCCGGACGGTGCGGCAGTTGTGCGATGCGCGGCTCGACCGTCGGCGCGTCGAGAGCCCGCGCCAGCATGGTGAGATGGCGCAACCGGCGGATAGGCGGGCGCGTCTGGGCGGCACCGTGCAGCCAGCGCCTGACGATCGACGGCGATGGCGTCGGCGTCGGGCCTGCGGCCAGCGCCTGATCAAGCTCGCCGGCAACGGGAACGAATCGCGGCAGGAACACGAAGCCATCGCCGAACACCGCCTTGACAGTATCGAGCGGCGAGACGACGCTCGCCGCGACGTTCCGGCGGCGATTCAACTCGCCGCGCACGCTGGCCGCCTGGGTGATGAGCGACTCGAGTTGCTCCGGCCGGCTGCCTTTTCGGCTGCGCGGCACGGCCGAGGCAACGCCGAACGCGGCGGCAGCCATCAACGCGGCGCGCAACGGCGTCAAATCGGGCGCGACGGGCCGCGGGTCGACGTCGAGCGGACCGAGCGCCGCCGTGAGCGCCGCGGCGGCCGCCTGCAGATCCGCAGCGGCGCCGTTGGCCCGCCCGGTCGCCTCGGCCAACAGCGTGTCGGCAGACGCCGCGTCATCCGCGCGGTCGGGCGCGAGGAGATCGCGCGGCTCCAGCGGCCGTGACGTCCCGAGCAGCGCGCCGATCGTTCGGAGGACTTCGGCGACCTCGGGAAAGCTGCGCCGGGAACGATCGGCCGGCGCGTACCGGATCTCGACGCTGCCGTCCTCGGCGACATCCGGTTCGCCGAGCACGAGAAATGCGATGCGCGCGTCCAGCTCGGACGCCTGCGCTGTCGCCGGCTGCGCGCCAGCGGTCTGGGGCACCGTTTCCGACGCGGCGACCGTTGCGATCAGATCGATCGGCCGGAGCCCGAGCTCGGACAATCGCACCTCGCGTTCATGCGTGACCTCAGGATTGACGGCGTCCTGATAGATCGCCAGGCAGCGAACGTCGGACGGATTGCCAATCAGCCCGCCGATCCACCCGTCCAGATGCGGTTCGGCCCGCGATCGAGGCGAGTGCGCGATTGTTCCCCATCCGGCCGGCAGTGCCGGCGCGCCGCCAAGCACGATCGCCACGCGGTGGATCAGGGTGCTTCCCCCCCTCGTCGCGTGTGCGATCTCCGGATCCGGCGGACGGACGCCGCGGGCCAGCGAGTCGAGCGTTGCGCTCGCGGTGACAGCGGATCCGCGCACGATCTGGAACACGGATTCGGACGTCAAGAGATCGGCGACGGCGTCGATGGCGCGATCGAGTAAGTCGAGCTCCTGTTCCACGGCGTCGCGATCGGCACCCGCCGTCGGCGGCAGACCGCGAGTGCCGAAGGCAAGCTCCCCCTTCTTCCACGCGCTATGCAGGGCAAGGCCGTCGACGACGTTCCTGGCGGCGACGGCGTCGGTGGGCTCGTCGGGCTCGGCCGGCGTCAGCTTGTTGGCGACGAGCGGGAAGACAGGTACGGAACGGCTCGATGTACTTGTCGAGGTCGAGAGGCCGGTGACCCTCGTGGAGACCGCGCTCGAACTGGTATCCGAGGACCGCGCCGAGCGGCTGGCCGTTGCGGACGGCGTCGAGCAGGAACCGCGCCGCGCGCACGCGGGCGGACGTCAGGCCGATGTTGTACCGCTCGCGGTTCTCGCCGCGCCGACTGAGGTAGCCGCTGCGGAGAACGGCCGCGGCCGCCGCGTGCGTCATCGACGGCGCGTGGATGTGTCCGCCGGTCGAGATCTGCGTTTCCAGCGTTTTCATGCTGCGCACGGCTGGCGCGATCTGCGCGAGGCGTCGGAAGCGATCTTCCGGCAGCGGGACACGACGTTGAATCTGGGTTGGGCGCAGATCGTCGACCCACCCGACCGCGCCGAGATGCGTTCCGGCCGGGCGCTGTTCCCGCATCACACGCAGCCGCTCGGCGTAGAGCGAGGTGATCCACGCGTCGAGCCGATGCGAGCAGACGTCGAGCGTTTCGGTCAGCAGGCGTTCCAGTTCCGCTGTCGGCAGGTTCTCCAGGGTTTTCAACCCGTTCCGGTAGGCTTCGATTGCCGCCGTGTCCGGCTGGCCCTCCACCTCGAGGAGAAAGCGCGCCAGCGGCAGGCGTCCCGTGACGTTGGGCACCGTCTGGTCGAGGCGCTCCCACACCGTGCTGGCGATCGGGGCTGCTGCCGGGGCGGCCGCAGCACCCCCATCACCGGCGGACATTCCGACCAGCTCCGCTTCGCGCCGTACCGCTTTCGTCATCAGCTGCTCGCGAATCAGCACGCGGTCACCCGCGTCGCCGATTTGGCGCAACAGCGCGTGCCGGAGCAGCAGGTACAGCAGCGTGTTCGGCTTGCCGACCCCGGCAGGGAACGTTTCGTTGCGCAAGTCGGCGAGCGATGCCGTGCGCAGCCACGTGATGTAGTTGAAATCGAGCGGCGCCGTTTCGGACAGCGGCTCGCGTCCATCCGGGAGCTTGGGCACGACGAACCCGCCGCCGAACGGCAGCGAGCGCTCGTCATAGCTGACGGTGAAGATCCGCGAGGCTGCTTCCGTGCGGCCGAGGACGCGCGCGATCTCGAGCCCGAAGCGGGCGCGCTCGTCGCCCCACGCAGTCCAGTTCAGGGCCAGCATCGAGAACAGGTTGAACGACATGTCGGGGCCGAGGACCTTGCGGATCCGCACCTCGCGCGTCGAGGCGTCCATCTCCAGCACCTTCACCAGATCCGCGTCGGGATCCGTGGATGCTCCAGCGCGCGGCGCCCGCTCGATCTGTCGCGACCAGATCGGCAAGAGCCGGCGCAGCTCGCCTGGCAACGCCGATTCCAGCCGGTTGCGTTCTCCGCGCGGCGCATACCGCGCCAGCGACGAGGCGACGACCAAGCCGTACGGAGTTCCTCCGACGCGGAACGCCGGATAGTGGCCGCGAGCACGGACGTGGTCGCTGAAATAGCCGCGGAAGCTGTCGATCGACGCCTCGTCGTCGATGTCCAGGAACTGCTCCAGGAAGTAGCCCCATGTGGCCGGCCAGAGGCCGTCGCACATCGCGCGGGCACGCCCTTGATCGTCGTTGCCGGCGCCACCGATGTGATCGAAGACGGCGGGTGGAACACCGAGCGCCGCGGCGACGCGAGCGCCGTTGGTTCCTGGCCCGGCGAGCGGCGCACCGAGCTCGGTCGCGAAGCTCGCGGCGTTCCCAGGGTCGGGCGGCGGAAACGCCGACGGCGCCGCCTGCGTGTTGTTGGTCGGCGTCCCCTGCGGCACGAACGCGAGGCCGCGCGAGTAGTGATGGGCGTCGAGCAGTTCGGCGAGACGGGCGCTCGCCGCGTCCGGCAGGAGCGACGACTTCACGCCGAGGACGTACACCTGATCGAAGCCGGCGCGCGCGTCATCGGCCGAGAGCGGCATCCGCATCGCCATGCCGGCCGCTTCCGCCGCCGCGAAATCGATCGTCCAGACGAGCGCAGGGTCCAGCGTCAAGCCATCGCCCGAGATGTCCACCGCCGTGGCCTGGTCGAGATCCGGCGCCAGGCTCAGCACGAGCGGCTCGATGACCGGACCGCTGACCGCGCGCGCGACTTCCGTGTCGGCGCGGAAGCCCAGAGCGATCCAGCGATCGGGCAGGACCCGGGTCTCGACCCCGCGGGTCCACTGTTCCGCCTTGGCCGGCGGTTCGGGAAACGCCGGCGCGTCGGGACGCGGCGTCGTGCCGACATTCGTTGGCGTCGTCTGCTTCACTATCCATGCGGCACGCGTCGGCTGGGACTGCACGAGCAGCGTGCGCCATGCATCCAACGCTTTGTCGGGGGCAGGCCACACCGTGGTCCAGTAGGTTTCACCGTCGGCGCGCTCCGCATCGGTCAGCGCGGGCTCGTGCGGATCGGCGGCGATCTCGTCCGGATAGACGCGGATCAGAAGCTCGGCGCCATCCGGACGCAGGCTGAATCTGGTCTCCACGCGGACCGGGAGGAGCACGATCGGCAGCGTCGCATCGAGGGTGAAATCCTCCTCGATGCGGTCGCGAAGGAATTCGTCGATCGCCTGGCCGAAACCGGTCTCCAGCTCGCGCACCCGATCGCGGGCGCCGGCGAGCGTTCCCGCGAGGCGGTTGCGCGCCTGGCCGGCGGCACGCGTCCGTTGGTCGTCTTCGCCGAACGCGCGGCGGGCTCGCGCCAGTTCGGCTTCGGCCCTGGCGAGCGCCAATGCCGCGCTGCCGCGCTCCTCGGTCGCGGCCGCAAGGTTCTGACGGACGCTAATGACTGGAGCGGGATCGCGTGCCATCAGCGGGTCCCCCGCAGCATGTCCGAGGCGTGAATCGCGATGCGCACCGGGCGCTGCAGCGTGATCTCGGCGATCTCGGCGCTGCGTGTGTTCGTGCGTCCGAGGCCGGTGTCGGCGTGCCACGCCGGCGCGGTCGTGCTGGTGACGGGTCTCGTGTCGGGGAGCTCGGCGTTGAGATCGATGTGGCGAATAGCGGCGAGGTCCACTGCCGACGCGGCGAGGTTCCCCCACGACAGGTTGTTGAAGTCCGCCACGGATCCACCGAATGCCGTCGCCACGTCCAGCCCGAAGCGAGGCTCCACCGACTGCTCCTCCAGCACGAAGAACCATCCCTGGTTTGCCGTCGGATCGGTCGGATCTTCGGCGCCGACGACCTGCGTCGGCGTGAGGTCGAAGCCGAAGAACGTCACGTCTGGACGCAACGAGCCGCGGAAGATCGGATTCTTGCGATCCTCGCCAAGGTTCCGGCGTGTCCCTGTGCCAGCAACCGCACTGAGAGCGTACACCTCGGTGTTCGGATAGCGGCGGAACAGCTCGCCGCGGACGAGCAGCACGACCCGTTCCTCGTTGTTCGGCAGCGGCGGCCTGGCGCTGTTCTGGCCGAGGTGCGCCGTTTTCCGCCAGGTGTGGATTTCCTTGATGTCCTTCAGCTTCTCGGGGTCCAGCGTCTCGCCAGGCGAGGGTTCGGCGCCGCGCACATCCCAGAACTGCCGGAAGTAGCTGCCGCGCTGATCGGTCGGAAACTCGTTCCACAACAGCTCGCGCGCCATCTCGTGATTGAGGCCGAGCATGTAGGCTTCGACGAACGGCTGATTGGTCACGAGCAGCGCCACGGTGTCGACCGGGATGCGGTCGAGCCCGGGCAGCAGGAAATCCTGGCCGAGATCGCGGAGCGGCTCGTACATCGGCCGATCGAAGATCGGATACATCATCACCGGTTCGATCGGATCCTCCGGCTCCCATTTCACCCGCGGATCGATCGTTAGTCGCGCGCGCACGGAGGCGTTGATCGTCACCCGCGGATCCAGGGCGGTGACGAGCTTGGCGCTGATCTCTGGCAGCACGACCTGGCGCAGCACTGGGCCCGCGCCTGGCTGCACTTCGAAATCGGTCAGGACGTCGACCGCCGCCTGCCGGAACACTCGGGCGTCGGCGCTGTCGGTGCCGCCGGTCCGTGTCGGCGGTGGCAGCGGCGGCCTGCCTGGGGCCGGTGCCCGCCGCAGGACGAAATCGGGTTGCAGCGGCGCATCCTTGATCAGCGCGACTGTCAGCTTGCCGTCGCGTATGGCTTGTGCTCGGGTCTCGGCCTCGGCCTGTGAGTCTTCTCTCGTGAACGCCGAGCGCAGCGCCTCGAGTAGCTCGCGAAGCTGGGGCGCCCGACCAGGGCAACCACGACCGCGAGGACGATCGCGGCGAAAATCGCGAGCGGGCCCATGGCGATCAGAAGTACCGTCAGCAGGATCAGCGCCAGCGCGATGAACCAGGGCGGCAACCGCCGCAGCCACTCGTAGCTGGTCGCCGCGATCGGCGCGACCACCCGCGTGGCCAGCTTGGTCGTCGTCGGCAGCGTCTCGGGCGTCGCGGGCGGTGCCGCGATCGACAGCGTGCCGTCGTTGACGCGTGAAAGGATGGTGGGAGTCGGTGGTCGATCGGGCCGCCCCTGGCGCCTGCCCAGCGGGCCCAGTGGCCGCGTCAGTCGTCGAAACTGGGCATCGACCAGGGCCGACGGGACCGGACTTCGATCGAGCACTGCACGCACCGTCAACGGGCTCGCCTTGACGCGCGCGTGGACGGCCGTCGTCAAGCGCACGACTTCCTCGACGCCGGCGGTCGTCACGTGACGCGTGTGGAGCTTCACCGCGATCTCGCGCGCGAGCTGCGCGAGCCGCAGCTCTTCGTTCGCCTTGCGGATTCCTTCCACTTGCCGCCACGCCGACGCCATCAGGCTGCGCTGTTCCTGCCGTACGACCTGCGTGCCGAGGCCCGCCGTCACTCGCAGCCGCGGGTCCTGGTTCGTCTCGTTGAACCACACCGGCTGGGTGCCGGGCTCGAGCCGAGCGGCGGCGGCGTGCCAGCGGCCGTACAGCGGCGGCGCGATTGCGCGCACGGGCGCGGTGCCGCCGAGCAGCTGCGCCGGCAGGTTGAGCAGGTTCTTGAGCTTGTCGAGAAACGTCGTCCGCGTCGGCGTCGGCGGCCAGGGCGTACTGGTCGTTCTCGCCGTTTTCAGCGCGCCTTCGAGGCCGAGCGGTCGATCGTGCGCCGGCACGCCGTGCAACGCGCCGCCCGGATCGCTCACGTCCATGTCGCGGATGCCCACTTCGGGCGGCAGCAGCCGCGGCTCCAGACGGCGAACCAGCGCCTCGAAATCTCCCGCCATGCCGGTCTGGAATCGCCAGTAATGCAGCACCGGCAGCAGCACGCCGGCTTGTCCCGGCTTCCATGCCGGCTCGAGGCCCGGCACTGCATCGGGGACGTCCTCACGCAGGCCGGCGAGGCGTCCACGCTCCAGGGCCGGAACGAGGCATGCGTCATACTTGGTCAGTGGCTCGAGCTGCCGCGGACAGAGGATGCGCGACGTCACGCGCCATGGCTCGGATTGCAGGAGCTGCGCGAGCCGCTCGGCAGTCACCGTCGTCTCGCCGTTGACCTGGGCGTGGGCCCAGGCAAACGCCTGCGACAAGTCGGGCAGGATATCCGCGCTATCGACCGACAGCGTCGGCGGCCTGCCATCACCGCGCGAGCCCGCCAGTGTCGCCTCTCCTTCTTTCACGACGACCAGCGCCAGCCAGGGACGCAGCCGATCGTTCGTCTCCGCGGTGGCGGGCGTCAGCCGCCAGGGAAGATCCGGCTGATCGAACTCGACGATCGGAAAGTAGTTGCTCTCGGCCTCGAAGACGTCGGGACGCGGCCAGGTGCGGATGACGCTCCTCGGATCGAACCCGCCCAGCTCCCCGGCGCCGAGCAGATCGAGGGTCACCGTCGCTGTCACGGCCTCGGCATTGAACACGACCGTGATCGGCACGCGCGCGCGCGGCGCCACACTGCCGTCGCTCTCATGCTCCGCGATCTGGGTCGCGACGCCGCGGCGCAGCCAGGACAGGAATCCGTATTGCGCGACGATCGTGCTCACGCGGGAACCTCCGCCTCGTCTACTGGCACGACCTGCCACTGGCCCCGCTCTTCCGGGTGCGCCGCCAGGTGCCTGGCGAGCGCGTCGTGCACGGCGCCCTTGCTGTCCGGCGCACCGAGATCGGTGCGCATGCTGAGGTTAGCGGTGCTGGCGACCACGAACAGCTCATCGCCGAGCGTTACCTGCGTCTTCGTTCCGGCAGGCGCCACGTAGGGCGTACGATTGTTGGCCGTGAGATGGGCGCTATAGACGCGCTCCGAGCGCGCCAGCAGCGACGTCGCCGACAGCGAGAACACGCCGGCATTCCGTTTCACGAACTTCGTGAACGGCGCTTCGAATCCTTCCGGCGCGTCGATGATGATCGTCTCGTATTCCACCGGCACCGCGCGTCCGGTGCCGTTCGTGACGGTGTTGGCGGCGATCGCCACGCCGGCGTCCATCTTCTCGTAGGCGTCGCGCGAGAGCTTCTCCGCGTCGCTCAACTGCTGGAACTGACCCGCCGCAAAGAAGTCGCGCATCAGCGTGAACGCCACGCCGTTGGTGCCGATGCGGACGGCGGTGAGGTCGTAGCGATCCGCGCCGAGGAGCGCTGCTTCGCCGAACTTGGTCAGCGTGCGGTTGAGCGGCAGGACTTTCTGCTGCACGCTCAAGCTGCCGACCGGATCGATCAGGGTCAGCGTCGAGCCTGGCGGCGTCGCGAAGCTCACCGCGCGGAACGCCGACGGCGGTAGCCCGGACACCCAGCTGCGCGGATCCTCGAGGGCGGCGACGAGCTGGAGAAGGGGGTTGATGCTGGGCAGCACCTGATCCAGCGCGCTGCCGATCGTCAGCTGGAACGGCACGCAGATGTCGAAGAAGAACAGGCTGAGACACGCCTTGCCCTTCACGTGCCACGGACCCAGCCCCGAGAGCGTCGCGTGCACGTGGATGCCGGCGATCACGCTCGTGTTGCGGCGCAGCTCGACGCCGGCGTCGATGTCCACCTGAAACGAGAGCGGCCGGACGATGAGTAGGGCATCGAATCCGAGCCAGCCATGGATGTTGAATGAGCCGGCCGACGCGTAGAGCTCGATCTTCGCCCCGGTCTGCAGCGAGTTGGAGGTCACCGCGAGATAGCTCTGGCACGTCAGGCGCGGGTTGCCGCCGAGCCCGATCTCGATCGTCGCCCGGCGAAGCGTCGGGAAGTTCGGCGGCGGACGGAACTGCGGATGGAGGCCGCCGATCGCCAGGGCAAAGTTCGGCGGCTCACCCCAGAACAGCCGCATCGCCATGTCGCCGTAGACCGAGAACGTCGCGACGCGCGAGTCGTACAACGTCGCGTCGATCGAGAACAGACGCTCCTCGAAATCGATCACGCCGAGCACGTCCAGCTTCAGCGAGACGATCGCCGCGTCCGGCGCGGGAATCTCGACCTTGGCCTGGCCGAGGATCAGGATGCGGAACGGATCCGGCAGCTCCAGGACAACGCCGATGTTCGCGGTGATGAGCGACGGCACGCCCCACCCGAGCTTCAACATCGGACCGAAGACGAAGCGGCCCGTCATCGGCGGAAAGACGGCGCGCAGATCGCTGATGATTTGCGGCGCGTTCCGCACCGGATCGCGCGGGAACATGATGTGATCGAGCGTGCCGTGAATCAGACCCTGGCGCAGCACCTCCGTCATCACGGTGCGGTGGATGCCCGCCAGCCCGCCGACGCCGTTCAGCGTGAAGCCGAAGCCGATCTGGATCGGCGGCAGATTTACTGACACGATGATCAGGAATGAGAAGCCCGACGACCCGTCCGGCAGCCGCGTATCGAGCAGACCCACGGCGGCAACAGCGAGCCCCATCGCTTCGAGCTGAAGGATGCCGGCATACCGGCCGGTCGCCGGCTCGAACGAGAGGAATCCTCCGCCGGCGATCGGTCCCGCGTCGACGACGACGCCGAGGCCGGTTGGCGGAAGAAAATCGAGATTCAGGTCCGCGACGCCGAGGTTGCCGTCTCGATCCGGCGGGAACGTGAAATTGCCCGCCGCCCCGATGCGGTCGACGCTCACCGAGAGCGGCCCGATCGTCGCCCCGAGTGCCAGCGCGGCCTCGAGGCGCAGCGGCACCTCGTCGGTGAACGCGAAGCGGAGATAGAGCTGCTGGATCTCGACCGGCCCCAGATTCAGGTGCGTCGGGATCACGAGCTCGATGCCGGCGCCGCCCTCGAACACGATGCCGGTGCTCGGCCGCCAGCGGGCCTTCACGTCGAAGGCGGAGTTGACCTTCGCACCCGACAGCAGGCTCTGGATGAACCCGTCGCCGTCCGACGTATCGATCACCAGCGCGCCGCCCGTCACTGCGATGATGCCGAGCGGCTCGCCGCGTGCGGTTGCGCCGTCGAAGCTCGCGGCGAAGCCGGCGCTGACGCTCACCTGCTTGGCCTGGAGCCGCGTGCCGCCTGACTGACCGAGCAGCAGGATCGGATCGGTGGTGGAATCAGCTGCGACGCCGGCCGTGAAGTCGATGTTCACCGTGCCCTGACGAGGGCGCAGCGACGCGTCGAGTGGCGGCGTGATCGTGACCTCGAGGTCCGGATCGAAGCGCGCCTTCGCGGTGACCTTCAACGCCCACGGCGCAGTCAGGGGATACGTGCGCTCGAAATCCTGGGTCGCGGGAAAACGGAAATCGACGACGACGCCGGGTGGGGTCGTCGCCGGGTTCACGCGGACTGCGTAGAGGTAGGCCTCGAGGATCGCCGGAAAACCCGGCGGCGCGAGCAGGTCGACCGGCGCCTCGAGGAACTCCTCGACGAACCGATGCAGGTTGCCCAGCAGCTTCAGACCGTCGAATGCGGGATCGCCCCAGCCGTACACGTCGAGCATGAAGGCGTCCGGATCGCTGAAAAGCTTCGGCACCCGCTCGAGGTGCAGCACCTTCCGCACGAACGGCGGCCGCAGCGGCTCCTCGGGAACGCCGGGATCCACCTCGGTGTCGATGATGCCAAGCAGGGCCAGCGTCGGCGGAATGCCCGTCGGGGTTCGCGACTCGATGTACTCGACGACCAGCAGGTCGAGCAGCCGCCGCGGCAGCTCCTCCGCGAACGTGTTGATCTCCGCGCGCTGCGCCGGCGTCAGGCCGCCGAAACCGGCGGCCACGCTGTCGAGCCCGCTCGAGATCTGCGGGATTGCTTCGATCACCGCCGTGATCTTCTCCAACAACGCCTGCCCTCTCGAGACGATCTGACCGATGTCCTCGGCCTCGATCGCCGCGGTGAGCTGCACGACGAGCGGCGGGAGCGCTGCCGCCGCACTGACGCCGGCGGAGAGCGGCGCGGTCAGCGCGGCCTGGCCGGTGAAACCGGATGGCAGGCGCAGGCCGAGGCTGGAGAACAGGCCGTCGACGCTGCCGGCCGCCAGCCGCTGCTCGAGCGGTTGCAGCGCGTGCGCGAGCTCGCGGGCGAGGACTTCGAGGGTGCCGGCTTCGGACGCCATCGGCTAGGCCACGCCCGCGCGAGTCGACTCGTCGACGTCGGTCAACGCCAGGATCTCGTTCAGGCTTCGTCCTCCAAACACGAGCATCATCGATCCATAGCGATCGATGTCCCGCCGCAGCTCGGCGGAGGCGTAGCGCGCCAGGACGGCGAGGAAGCGGCGCAATCCGTCCGACAGCGGTACGCTGCCGGTGGCCAGCGGGAACGGACGATCGGCGTCCGCAACGCGGCGTGCCAGCTCGCGGACGAGTTGCGGGCCGCCGCATCTCTGCCAGACAACGCCGACCCTCGGCTGCGAGCGGATGAGCCCTCGCACTTCGCTGAAGTAGCGGCTGACGAGCGACGCGTACACCTGCCCCGTCGGCGTCCTCAGCGCGCGGCGGCGGAGTACGGTGAACGCCGGTGTTGCGGACAGCGGTCCCGTCTCTCGCACCGGGCGGCGGGTGCGCCCGCGTATCGGGCCCTCAGCGAGGGGCGACGGAGCGTGAGGTCCGGAACGAATGATCGGATTGATGGGAACGATGGGATTGATCGGATTGACGGGATTGATGGGCCCCAGGTTGTCCATCTTCTCGAGCGCGGCGCTGACATCCAGCCGGCCGTGTCCCCAGTCGGTGTTGGGCAGCGCGGGATCGGGATCGCCGGCCGGGGCGGTGGCGCTCTCGAACAGGATCCGTCTGATCAGGCGGACGTCGAGATCCAGATTCTTCTCGAACAACAGCGCGATCGCGCCCGTCACATGCGGCGCGGCGACGCTCGTCCCGAATCCCTGGTTGTAGAACGTCTCGCAGCAATCGGAACAGGCGCTGTCGTCCTTGTTCGCCCGCGCCGACGTCACGCCGCCGCCAGGAGCGGCGATTTCGGGCTTCAGCGGCAAGACCCCGGTAAAGAGCGAATGACGGCGGATCGGCCCGCGGCCGGAGGAGTCTTCGACCTCGCCTGTTGCGGCACCCTCCGCCGTGTAGGCCGCGACAGTGATCACGAACTCGGACGTCCCCGGGATGCTGACCGTGCTGGCGGAGCTGACGTGATCGAGGAATTTTGGCCCCTTCTCACTCCGGTCGAGCCAGGCGTGGAACTCGACCGGATCGTTATTGGGATTGGTCAGCTCCAGCGTGTACGTGCCTGAGGTCAGATGTCCCTCATCGTCGGGCGCCTCGAGTTGGACCGTAATGCGGCGATCGCCGTTGTCCGCGTTGGTCGTCGCCGACGCAATGGTGACCGTCACCGACTCCTCGGCGTCGCCGACCTGGAAGTCGTCGTCGTCGCCCGGGTTGAGCTGGAGGCTGACCGCCTCGGGCACGACCGGCACCTTGATGCGGGCCTGCAGCGTCCCGGAACCGGGATACCACAGCTCGAGGAAGCGGTCCGAGTCATCTTTCGGGCGTACGCGAAACCGCAGGTTCAGCGAGTCGTGCCCCTGCACCGTGGCGCGGGCGTGATGCCGCTCGTCCGCCTCGTTGCCCGCCGATTTGACGACCGCGCGGCGGGGCTGGAGCAGGACGAGCCGATCGATCGCCTGCTCCACCATGCTGGTGCCGTCGTGCGCCCCCTGGTTGTCGCCCAGGCTGATGTTGATGACGACCGGGCGGCCGTTCAGCTTGGGATGGTTGAAGATGTAGCGCAGCGCCTCGACGAAGTTGTCCGACTCCCCGACAGCCGCGGAACCGGAACCGAAGTCGCGCTTGACCACGATCAGCTCGGCGCCCGGCGCCACGCCGACGAAGGTGAATTCGCCGTGGCAATTCCCGGCCTGCGAACCGTCGCCGGCGGCAATGCCGGCCACGCGCGTGCCGTGACCGCGCTTGTCCTTGCTGGGCACGATCGCGAACGCTTCGTCGAAGCCGAGGGTGTCGGCCGCCTCGATCGCCTCGTTGATGGCGTCGGCGTCGTATTCGACTCCGAAGTCGAAGGGGTCAGGCGCTGAGCCTCCGACATCGTCGACATCGAGCGTCTGATCCCAAATCGCCACGATCCGGGTCGTGCCATCCGGATTCCGGAAGGCGTGATGCCGGTAGTCGATGCCAGTATCGATGATGCCGATGACGACGCCCTCGCCGGTGAAGTCTGAGGCCGGAGAATGGCCTGGGCCCGCGTTGATCTCGGGGACGCTCTTGTTGAGCTCCGTACTGAACGCCCGCGTGCCCTCGATCGTCGTCACGTGATCGATCGCCGCCAGGGCCTCGAGGCGCGCCGTCTCGATCGAGCCGGTCGCGATGATCGACGGATCGTTCGGATGCGGGAGCACCGTCGAGGGCTTGAAGCCAATGCGCTCCAAGTCGTCGAGCGCGCCCGTGAACTTGACGGTGATCTTCACGCGCTCGGGGATGGCACGGCTGCGCCGCGGGGGCGAGCCCACGGTTCGTGAGCGGCCACGCTTCAGGAGGCTCTTGAGCCGGGGATCGAGCGTGCTCATGGCTGCCGTCCGAGCAGGCCGTTGAGGCTGCGGCCTTCGAGCCCCGTCATCATCCCGCCGTAACGCTCGATGTCCCGGCAGAGATCGGGCGAGCCATAGCGACGAAGCACCTGGAGAAACCGGCTGACGCCCGACGTGAGCGATGCATCTTTTATCGTGCTCGGCAGCGGCCGATCCGGATCGAACACGCGCTGCATTAACTGGCGCACCAGTGATGGTCCTCCGACCCGTTGCCACACCGCACCGACGCGCCGGTTGGAGCGAATCAATCCGCGGATCTCACTGAAATACCGGCTGATGAGCGCCGCGTACAACTGGCCGGTCGGCGTCGTCAACGCCTGTCCGCGCAACGCGGCGAAAGCCGGCAACGTCGAAAACTGCTGAGGGCCACCATCGCTGTCGTCTGGCCGCGCGATCGGCGCCCGGGTTCGCATGCGAGGAGCGGATGCGATGGCGGGGGCGGGCACCGGCCCTCCGCCGCCGCCACCTCCTCCTCCAGGAGGATTGACCAGCTTCAGCGCTTCACTCACGCTGAGGATGCCTGCACCGAATTCGTTGTCCGGAAGCGGACCGGTGAAACCCGGCGGCCGCCGCGCGCTGTTCTTCAAGCGGGTCAGGACTTCGGCGAACGTCAGGTTGGGATTTTTCTCGAACATCAGGGCCACCGCGCCGGCGACGTGCGGCGCGGCGACGCTCGTGCCCTGCCCTTCTTTTTCCGAGTCGTAGAAGTTGACGCAGCAGTCCGAGCAGCTGCTGTCCTTGTTCGGGCGCGCGGACACGACGTTGCGGCCTGGAGCCACGAGGTCGGGCTTGTGTTCGCCAGCGCCTGCTTTGCGCGCCGGCCCGCGGCTCGAGAAATCCGCGACTCGTCCTGACTTCGCGCCGCGGTGAACGAAGGCGCCAACCGTGATCACGCCCTTCGACGTTCCCGGAATCGTCAGCGTGCCGCTGTCGCTCACCTGCGGGCCCGTGAAGATGGGCGCGTTGCCCTCGCCGTTGATCCAGGCGTGGTACGGCACCGCGGGACCGGCGGCATTGGTAAGCTGGATGCGCCACGGCCCCGAGGGCAGCGCCGCCTGGTCCGATCCCGACGGCGTATCGATCACGAGGTTGATCCGTTTGTCCCCGTTCTTCGGACTGTTCAGGTCTGACGTGATCAGGGCCCTCGTCGGATCCGCCGGATCGCCGATCAGGAGTTTGAACGCTTGCGGCTCGCCGGGCTGGACGATGCGATTCGTGTTCACCGTTGCGACCGGCGGCAGCAGCATGATGCCCAGGCTGCTCGAGCCGGGGTACCACAATTCAATCTGCGAAGCCGTGTGATCGTCGGGCTGGACTTCGAAACTGAGGTTCTCGACCGCCGAGCCGGCCCCCACCGTCCCCTGCGCGTGCCGCTTCTTGCCGCCATCGTTGCCGGCTGACTTCACGATCACGCGCCCGCTCTTCTCGTTGACCAACCCTTCGAGGGCCTCCTCGAGGTTGCTCGTGCCGTCGTGCGCGCCGAGATGATCGCCGTGGCTGAAGTTCACGACGACGGGGCGCGGCAGTCCCGTGTTGGGATCGAGGACCGCCTTGTGCTTGAAGATGTAGTCGAAGGCCTGAATCAGATCGGTCCGCTTGGAGCCCATCGACTCGGCCGGCTTGCGGATGAATTTGACGACGATCAGCTCGGCTTCGGGAGCCACGCCAACGAAGGTGAACGCCGGCTCGCAATTGCCGCGATCGTCGGAGGTGCCGGCCTGCGAGCCGTCGCCGACCGCGATGCCGGCGACGCCGGTTCCATGCCCCACCCGGTCGACGCTCCGGACGATCTCGAGCGCGCTGTCGAAGTCGTCGTCGGCCGCGGCCAGCGCCTGGTTGATCTTGTCGGGCAGGTACTCGACCCCATGGGTGAAGCCGTCGGGGGACTTCTCCCCCAGGTCCTGTCTGGGCTGAATCGACTGATCCCACAGCGCGAGGATGCGGGTGGTCTTGTCCGGCTTGCGGAACACGCCGTGACGATAGTCGACGCCGACGTCGACGATGCCGACGACGGCGTTGCGTCCCGTGAATTGATTGGCGGGAAACTTCGTGGGGCCGGCGTCGATCTCCGGGATGCTGAAGTTCAGCTCCGCGCGCAGCGGGCGGGACGCCTCGACCGAGATGACGTGATCGATCGCGGCAAGCTGCTCGAGCCGATCGAGCGGGATGGATCCCGCCGCAATCGTCGACCGCGGCCCGTCGATGACCGACGGCGCGCGGAACCCGAGCTGGTGGAGATCGGCAATGTCGCCGGTGAACGAGACCGAAATGCCGACCGACGGCGCGTCGCCGTGAGGACGTGTCCGATCGAGTTCACGCTCGTGTTCGAGCAGGGCTCTAAGGCTCGGGTCGAGGACGGACATGAAACCTGCACGCGCAGATTGTCGTCAGCGTCGCACGTTGTCAAGCGGATCGCACAAGTCACAGCTGAGGTAGGGGCTCGTTGCCATGCGCACGAGAGTCGCTCCGTCGAATCGACAATCTACAGAGGTTTGGTGTACTCGCTCGTAGCTTCATGTCCGGGTGGAGGTTCTCTAAACCTTCTTCCGCTCTGAGTGAGGTTGGCTACGGATCAAGACATTCTTGATCCCGGGCGTCAGGCGCGGAACACGGCCAGCGCCTCGTCACGGCGGGCCTGTGCGCGCCGAAGGATCTCGGTGAAGCGCGGGTTGTCGCGAAGGGCCGCCAACCAGGGGTCGTGCAGCAGCGGCTCCGTGACGGCGTAACCACCATCAACCGCCGTACGTAAGCGCATAGGAAATTTAAACCCTATTTTTTCCCTGACCGCCACTCTATCGCCCAGTCGATCAACCGTCAATCACGTCACAATTCACGCGAGCCCCACTCTTATCCAAAAATGTTGCCCTGCGCAGCATGTGCTTTGAGCCGCGGCCAGGCCGTGCGCGATTTGCAGCGCGTAGTCGATCGCCTTGCTGGGATAGCTTCCCGCCCGACAGCGCTGCGCCCGTGACGAGCTGCTGGAGGGGAGACGCAAGGGCCAAGAAGTGACCCAGATTCAAACGACAAACGTGCCCCCGCGGAAGCTAGAAGATTCCGGGTTGTTCGGAGTCGGTGCCTGACGGTGTTCGCCGCTTCCTAGCGCGGACGGCCCGGATCTCGCGGGGGCGGAAACCTAGGAACCGGGCGGCTTCCTGGTTCGCGCGGCGGAGAAGGGAGTCGAGCGGAAGGCGGCTGCCACTGGCGAGAGCCATGACGCGATGCGCTCCCACCAGGCGACCGCCAATTCGCACGTCAAAGTCCTTGACGGAGAACTTCCGTGCGGCCTTTTTCTTCGACGCGGGGGGGTTCGGAGCGAAGCGGAAGACGAGCCCCCGGGAGACCGCTCTCGCCTGAAAGACGGTCATCCGGAACCGCACGAACGCGCAGTCGGCAATGCCCATCACGTTGTTCGTCGGATCCGGAGGGACGTTGACGACCTCGATCTGCGTTGCGCTTTTGAACCGCGCGTACTCGCGGATGTAGGCGGCGACGGAGCCGGGCTCGTGCTGGTGAACCCCGACGGAGAAAGCGGTCACCGCCGCCGCCGCGACGACGTCGCCCCGCTCGACCTCGATCGTCAGGTCGGCGAAGAAGGTGTTGGGACCCGACACCGACCCCGAAATCCACCCGTAACCGATCCATTCGACCATCCGGTCCTCCCCTCCGCTAGCGGTCGCTTCGTGAAGCGCTCGTGCGGATCTTATCGTAGCACTGGTAACAGAGCCGAGCGGGTGTCAAGGGCACATTCGACGGACTCCCGGGGAGTATACGACGAACCGCCGGCGAATATGCCAGTGCGCTTGAGCCCCTACGGCCCGGGTTCCCAACAGCGACTAGCGCTCTTGCTTGATTGCGAGATCATCTAAGACAATTGCCCAGTCGTCCGGTGTGATTTCGACAGGCGTAAAGAGTGCCAACCCAGTGAATTTTAGAGCGGCGCTCACCCCGCCCTGATTCCGAAGGTCCTTTATTCGTGCATTCAGGAAGGGCCATCTTTTCTTTGCATCTTCGGCGGGCATCTGCCTAGAAAGATTCCCGAGCGGTTCAATTTGAAATGGGGCCGCCACGATTCTCCGGCCAAATATCGCTGACTACTGCGTCAGGATCGGCCGTGGACCGTACGATGAATGGGGTAGTAAACGCTTGTCTCGGATTGCAATAGAGCAGGCCATGCGAACCGATATGTAAGTACCGATTCGAGCGCACGAGTGAAGAGGTTCAATGCAATTGTTTCGGACGACTTGTGCTTTACTCTCATGAATTCACATAAACGTCGGCTGCCTCGCGACGCCGCGATTCATGACGTGGTAGACCGCCGCGGGAACTGAATCCTGAGCAGACGCGACATGAGGATCATTTGCAAAAGCCGCTTGACTGTTCAACCCCCCGGCATTTGCCCCGTAGATCTCCTGGACTCGAGGCCGTAATCTTCGACGACTTTCGCGATCGCCTCTTGAATCATGCGCGCGAGATCTTCGCGCCAAGCGTCTGCCTTCTGCCCATACAGAATCACTCGCCGCGTGGCTAGGTCGATCGGAATGTCGGCCGCTTCCTTAGAGAGGATGAGCACCGGTTTCGCCAATGTATGTGCGATCCCCAGCTCATAAAGCACATTCGGATTGCGCCCGGTGATGTCGGCGATGACGAAGTCGGCTGCATTGATGCTTTGCCAGATGTCCTCGAGGATGTCGGTGGGGCTGAACAGGTCATCCCCACGCACTGGGCGCACACCCGCGGCTTCGCACGCTCTTGCCAATATCCGGTGCACGTCGGCAGACCATTCCTGCCTGAAGGGCATCACGATAAAACAGGATGCCTTGCGCGGATCGGCGCGGTCTTTGGGGGGCGAGTAGAGCCTCTCTGGTCCAAGGAACAGCACGTCCTGCTTCAGGTGCGCAGCCGAATCGCGGAATTCGTCCAGAAAGACGTCGAGCCCCGTAGAGCGCAAAGCCGTCCCGATTCGGGACCGGGTGCCTCGCCAATCCTCAGATACCAGTTTGGACTGGTGAACGCGCCGCACGTACTCTCGCAAGTAGGCTACGGTGTCATCGAAACGATCGGTGATCCAAACAAGGATCGTGACGAGCGCAACGATGAAAAGCACGGAGAAAAAGGACTTCCACACCGCTTGGACGGGCAGGAACCAGACCAGCGGGGAAAGCAGGACCGCCCCGAGGGACAGCAGAATCAGGATTCCAGAAAGACCCGAACGCCCGAGCGCCTCCCGTCGTGCACGCGTGGACACATCGGCGGTGACGGTATTGCGGATGGGCGTCGCCGACAGCCAAACCATGGCTGACAGCAGCAGGAACTGTCCCAGCATCCAGACTGCCTCAATTGTTTGCGGCACAGTGGTGCCGCTGTATGCCATGTCGCCCGCCATTAGAATGACCGTTCCGATGACCATCCAGATCACAACCGGCGGCTCTTTGAGCAGCATGCAGAGCAGCCCAATCGCGAGAACCGCGAATTCGAGCGCGGCCGTAACGGCGTCGAGCCGCCCGAGCGCGGTGTTCAGGAGATGACTGTACTTGTAGTAGTAGAAGCTCGCGAAGATCGCCCCTAGGCCGGCCATCAATGCCGCAAAAACGAAGGTTGTAAGTAACGACAGCGGCCGGGTATCCCACCGCTCCAAGGCGAGATAGCCCCACGCGCACATGAGTACAAAAACACATGAGGCATAGAGCGAATTGGAAATCACCTCGAATAAATCACCGCTAGCGCCTTGCGGCGAAGACTCCACAACTGCGGAGGGCCCACTGGAGGCCTGGTAGGTCACCCACGACCCTGCCAGCAGCAGGAACGCAAGACCCTGCATGACGAGAAACCCCGGGTAGGGACGGGGACTGCGTCGGGAAGCGTAGAGGGCGATGATTCCGGTGACGGCGGGCGCGCTAGCTTGGCCCCAGTAATACCGACTGGGACCAAACGGCTCATTACCGACTACGAACCAGATGGCCAGCCAGAGCAAGTACAGGGCGGCTAGCGCACCAACCTTAAGGTAAGCGGATCGCGTCATCGGGGACAATCGCGCTGTTCCTGGCCGCCGCACCTCGGGAGAAATTGATATTCGATTTCACTTTAAGGACTCACCCGATATCAAGGAAGGGACCGCTGAACTGGGCGGAGCCAAGCGACGAGCGCTTTTGGTATATGTTTACATTCAGGGTAAGGGTAGTGCTGTGCCGAACATAGGCGCTTACGCCGATAAGATAGTCTTCAATATGTGTCAGCCAAAAGATTCCAAGACGAGTAGTTAACTGATACTCATTGTGGCTAGCGCGATCAGGTAGAGGATCAGTCGTACCGTCCCAAGTGTGGAAGACCCGCAGGATGGATTTTAACATCGCAGCCTACTCTGGGAGACAGTCGGTTACCTATGACTTCGGGAAATTAGTTCAGCTCCCCTCAGGAAGAAGTTCCACCATCACCGCCTGCCCTTTGTGCGGCCCTGCAACTTCTCTTGCAGCCTTATGGTCTTCCGAAATCCTTAATACCCGTCCGTGCCGCTTACCTATAACCACAAACAGTCCCTTGCTAAGAGGGTTATAACCAGCCGCCCGAAGGTCCTCCATCAGGTAGCGCGCCCGCTGCATGGGCAGCCCTCCCTTACGCAAACGGATTAAGTTTTCAATTTCCCTAATGTTTTTCTCGTTTAGTACCACGACCGATCCCGACCGCCCCGTGCGGCCTTGGGGCTCGATAAGGCCCTGCTCGACCCAGCGAGCTAAGCTTGAGTAGGGAATCTTATGTTTCTTGGCCAGATCCTTAAGGGTCATAGTCCAAGAATCTTATTCCATGAGAATCTCAGATGTCAAGATTCTCCCCTTAAAAAGCTGCTTACGATATTTGCCACTTTCTTCGATATTGCTCATGACGCTATCCCTCCATTATCAAAGTGGCGGGGTTCTTATTTACTGAGGTAAGGATGGTCAACGCGGGGAATCCGTGGTGGGTCTGGAAGGACTCGAACCTTCGACCAAGGGATTATGAGTTGAAAAACGCCTACTTTTGAAAAGTGAAAATGGTCCGCCCTCAATCGCTTACGATTGCTGACGCTCGCCAGGAATCGCAGAATACGTCACGAATTCCCCACGTTAGACCGGATCAACAGTGCTTCATCCCAAACAACGAAGCATCCACGACGCCGAGTCGACTCCCCTATTCATCCTTCCCATAAAGTACTCGCCTCATCGGCAGGTTGATCATCGCTTTCGAGATGCGCGCGTCGATGATCATCGGTCCGGGCTTCGACACCCATTCCTGAAGGTCCTTTCGCACTTCCTCGACGGTGCGGGCGGCGAGCGTAAGCGGTGTAGCTGCTCAAGTTGCCGCCGGGCCGCCGGCCGGTCCGGCGTGGAGCTCCACTATGCGAACGGCCAGCGCTCGCAGCGATAGCCCATGTCCCAGAACATCCACTCGTAACGGCTCGTCGTCTTGAAATGGCGGCGCATCGCGGCGCGCTCGGCATCCCCGACACCCGCGGCGATCTCGTTGGTGGCATCGAGCACCGCGCGCACCACGCTACCGAACTCGTCGGAGCCATAGGTGCCGATCCAACGGGCGTACAAGGGATTCGGCGAACCCGCACGCGTCAGCTCCTTGCCGACCTCCCAGTAGATCCAGTAGCACGGCAGCAGCGCGGCGAGCGCCTCATTGAAAGGCGTGCCGTACGCCACCGCGAGCAGATAGTGGGTGTACGCAAGCGTCGTCGGCGCGAGCGGCGTGGTCAAAACGTCTTCAGGCGTGAGCTTGAATTCGCGGAAGAAGCCTTCGTGCAGCGTGCGTTCCACGCGCAACGCGCCCGCGGCATGATCGCTCAACATGACGATCCAGTCGTCCTTTGGCGCGCGCGCCGCGGCAATCGCCAGCGAGCGCGCGAACTCGCGCAAATAGAGTGCATCCTGCACGGCATAGAACTCAAAGGACTCGCGCGGCAACGAGCCGTCGGTCAGACCGGCGATGAATGGGTGGCGCAATATCGCGGCATAGATCGGTTCGATCGAATGCCAGAGCTCGTCGGTGAACGAGCTCGACCGAGCTGTGTTAGCAGTCATCCGGCCCTCTGCCAGAAATGATTCAGGACCGCGACTTGGCTGCGCCCGGGACGGACCGCATGCCGCAAGGCGCCATGCACATAGTCGGTGGCGGCTTCGCAGGCGGCGTGCAAGGCCTTACCGAGGCACAGATTCGCCGCGATCGCCGACGCGAGCGTGCAGCCGGTACCATGCCCCTCGACATCGATTCGCTGGTGTGTGAACCGGAGACTCTTGCTGGCGTCGCAATAACGATCGACCATTGCGCCGGCGCTCCGCAAGTGGCCGCCCTTGAGCAGCAAGGCTTGCGTGCCCAACGCCCGCAATGCTTCCAGTGCGGCCTCGGCAGCTGCATCGTCATCGATACGCTGGCCGAGCAGCAACTCGGCCTCCGGTATGTTGGGCGTGAGGATCGTCGCCAGCGGAAACAAGCGTGTACGCAGCGCATCGAGCCCATCCGGCTCGAGCAAGCGCGCGCCGCTGGTCGCCACCATGACGGGGTCGAGCACGATAAAGGCGGGCCGGTGACGCTGGAGCGCATCGGCGACCGCATCGATCACTTGCTTGTTGGCGAGCATGCCCAGCTTGACCGCGCCGATGCGAAAATCATCGAAGCAGGCATCGATCTGCGCGCGCAGGAAAGCCACGGGCGGCACGTGCACTTCCGTCACGCCGCGCGTGTGCTGGGCGGTGAGTGCGGCAATCGCGGAAAGGCCGTGCAGCCCATGCGCAGCGAAGGTCTTGAGATCAGCCTGAATGCCGGCGCCACCGCCCGAATCGGAACCGGCAATAGTAAGAACGCTGAGCGCGCGAGCGTCGGAAAGGGACATGAATCCACCTACGGCACGGTATGGGCGATCATAACGCGAACCGCAACGGTGCTGGGCTCGAGAGACATCCCATGCGGATCATGGCGGTATGGATGTGTCTGACGCTCGGCAGCTCACGCGATCGAGCGGTTCCGGGAGAGAACTGAGTGACGGCTGTTTGCCCTATCATCGGAACGTTTCACTTACGGAGTGACCGACCATGGCTCGCAAACGTGTCCTGATCACCGGCGCAGCCGGCTACCTCTCGCGCCAGCTTCTGCCCGTGTTTCGCGAGCGCTATGATCTTGTGTTACTTGATCGCCGCAAAGCGCACGACATCGACGGCATCATCGAGGTCGATCTCGTCAACCCCGACATCGACACCTATCGCAAACACTTCAAAGGCGTCGATGCGATCGTTCACAACACGCGCAGCACTCGCCCGGGCGTGAATACCGGCGCACCGCGGCAGTGGCTTAAGGACCGGCCGTTGGGCGATCTGGAGGGTTATTATGTCGAACGCGATTCGCTCGACATGGCCTATCACGTGTTTCGCCTCGCCCAGGAAGAAGGCGTCACTCGCGTCGTAACGGCGAGTTCGAACCACGCCACCGACTGGTACAAAACCAAACTGCACGACGGCCGCATGGACTCTTGCGATCACACTACCTATCCGCTTTCGGACAACTTCTACGGCTGGGCGAAGATCGCCTATGAGAATCTCGGCTTCATCTTCGCCACTGGTCGTTTCGGCAGGCCGGTCGAAAACATTCACATCCGCATCGTCGTGCCGCGCGCGGTCGATGGCGCAAAGCTTGCAAGCAACCAGGTCACCTACAAGCGTGATCTGGCAGGCTACATCAGCGAGCGCGATCTGCAGCAGCTCTATATGAAATCCATCGAGACGCCCGACATCCGCAACGCCGACGGCGTGCCGTGGCACTGCTTCTATGGCGTGTCCGACAACACGCGCTCATGCTGGAGCATCGTGAACGCCCGGCAAGTGATCGGTTATGCGCCGCTGGACGACTCCGAGCGCGTGTTCGCGGATGAGATTGCCCGGTATGTGACCAGCAATGGGCGAACCGCGGCTTGAACGCCGCCGCCAGAGCTGGACATGGCCTTGGTCGGGGAAACGCCCAGGCGCAAGCCGGCAATGACCTGCGTCCCCTCTTCGCTGATGCCATCGCCGAACGCAAGCGCTTTTACGACGCGCACGGCTATATTCCTGCGAACCACATGTACATGGTCAGAGGCAGTCTCGCCCGCGAGCACCCGGCGCTCGTCGCGAATCTTTACCGGGCGTTCCACGAATCGAAGACGCTCGCTCAACAATCGCTGCCTCGTGAAACACCGCGGGGCCTCCTGTTCGGAAACGACCAGCTTGCCAGGACGTGCGAATCGTTCGTTGGCGATCCTTTTTCCTACGGCAGCGGCTCGAATCGGACGATGGTGGAAACCGTCGTTCAGTTGTGTCAGGAGCAGGGACTCGTCCGCGACAAGCCATCGATCGAGCAACTTTTCTTGCCCGGGCTGAGTGATCCTGGTGGTCACCCCAGTCGGCTTTGATCTCCTGTTCCTCTAGAAAAAGACAAAAGCCCGGACCACGACGTTCTTGCGGCATCGGGCGTCGGCGGGCGCGGTCGGGTCGATACACGCGGTATGGAAAGACCAGCGCGAGACGGAGCCGTCGGTCACGGAGTCATAGCATTTCAGCATCGAGACCTCGGTCGGGCTTCTGCTGGGGAAACCAGTACCACTCGTGGTCGGGACGGTAGGTGAAGCGGGTGGTCTCGCCGACGCGGTCGTCGTAGATCCGGTAGTTGGTGATGTACGGCTGGTCGGCGAAGGAGGGCCAGGCGCAGAGCACAAAGGGAAACTGCTCGACCGTCTCCATCGGCTTGGCGAGATTGATCGACATGAACCGCCGCGACATCTTCCCGTCGGCCTCTTCCTCCGTGTAGTGCTGCTCGCGCCCGAAGTTCCGCAGGTTCTTGGTGAGCAGCTCGCGGCAGCGCACGCGGCCGCTGTTGTCGTTCAGGTCGTTGTGCACGAGGGTGGCATAATTGGCGTTCACACCCGGGTTCTTGTTGTCCTGGTCTTCCGTGCGGTCGCCCGCGTAATCCTTGTCGAAGACGTCGTGGTTGTAGACCAGCGCATCGGTCGCGTCCGGGAAGAACTCGAGGAGGAGCTTCTCGATCTCGGGGTAGTACACGCGCTCCACCTCCGCCGAATCGTAGATGTTCGTGCACTTGGACTCGAGGTGCGCCAGCGAGACACCGAGCCGGTCCATGCATTCGGGGCTGGTGGGGCGAGAGGCCGGGGTAGTACTCGCCGATGCGCCGCGCGTCGCGCAGCACCTGCGGGAACCAGAGGTCCCGGCGCTTGTTGTTCTGCTCGTTCTTGCGCAGGATCGCCGCTACCTCGGCGCGCGCCGGGTCGCGCCAGATAGCGTTGGACGGGACGACGGAGTAGGTCGGCCGCTCGTAGACGGTATAGGGCAGCGGCAGCGCCACGCCGCCTTCGGGGGCCTTGATGGGGTTGTTCCTGCGGATGTGGTCCATGCACTCGTCGTATTTCCGGAACCCGAGGCCCCACTTGGTCTTGATCGGGGCCCCGGCGGCGCGTTGTGGATCATGTCGGTAACGCGCTGGCCCTCGCCCTCGGCGATCTGGGCGAGCGCGTCCTCGAGCGCCTTGGCGGTTCCCGCATCGCCGTCCCGGTCGAACGACATGTAGGACAGGCCGCCATTCGCCGCGATGGGCGGCGGCTGCCCTTCCGTGCGCTGGAGCGGCGGCACATAGGCCGACGAAGCTCTCTGCGTGTCCGCCGCAACGTTGTTCTCGGCGACCTCGATCTGGCTCATGGCACACCTCCGATTATTTCCGGCTAACCGTGGCACACAGAGCCCGCGTTTTCCAGGCGGTTCCTGGTAGTGCCGGAAGCCATCACCATTTGTAGACTTTCTGCAACGTTCCGCCCATGAGCGCCGCCTTGTCGCTCTCGGACAGACGCTTCGTTTCGCGGAACGGCGCGACGCCCTGCTCATAGGTCAGCATGCCGATCGCCCGCGTCCAATCGGTGCCCCACATGCAACGATCCAGCCCGAACGCGTCGATGATTCTCAGCACCGGTTCCCAGATGTCGTCGTAGGGAAACGGTTGGTGCGACATCGTGCAGGCGCCACTGATCTTCACCCTTACGTTCGCGTATTGAGCCAACGCGAGCAGCTTCGGCAGATCAGCCCAGACGTCGGGCGGAACCGGCGGTCGGGCTGGTTGCAGAAGACCGAGATGATCGATCACGATGACCGTGTCGGGGTGCCGCTGGATGTGCGGCAGGCCTTTGTCCAGGATGCCCCAGCAAAGCAAATTGACAGGCAACCCATGTTTACCAGCGGCGGCGAACGCGCGGTTCAGGCCGGGATGGTCGGCGTCCATCGGCAGGCCGTCACGCATGCGTATGCGAATGCCGCGCGCGCCTTCTGTCGCCGCCCATTTCGCCACCACATCGTCGATTGCCGGATCGGTTGCATCGACCGGTGTCACGACCCGGAATTTATCCGGATAGGTGTTGTAAACCTCGAGCGCGTAGCTCGGGTCGTACTCATAGGCGCTGAACGACGACACCATAATCGCGCCGTCGACGCCGACACTGGTCATGGCAGCGACCATTTCCTCGCCCGTGGCGGAGTCCAGCCCGTGCGAGGGGCTGGCCCAGGGCCGGCCGGGATGATTTCGATCGAAGGGATGGACCTGAACGTCGATGACTGGCATGGCATTTCCTCCTGTTCGTTCGATCTATTTACTAACCTACCCGAATCCTTGCTGCCTCGATTGTCGACGACGAACTGCTTCCCAAGCGCCTCGCTCAGACGCTCCGCGATGTAGCGCGTCTGGAGGCCGAGCGTTCCTGGCAGGAGGCGGTGGTCCGGTACCTCGCGACGAAGTTGCACTTGCGCGATATCGAGAAGCAGCGCGCGATCTGCCGCCAGCTCGACCCGTACCTGGGAGAGCTCAAGTTGCACCAGATCAACGGCGACGTGATCTGGCGCGTTAGCGAAAGCGGATTGAAGCATGGCAACAGGCCGGCAACGGTGAATCGCCGGCTCGCTCTCATCCGCAGCGTCCTTCGCATGGCGCGGGACGACTGGCAGTGGATCGATGTGGTTCCGAAAGTGCGGCTGTTGCGCGGCGAAGTGGAACGCGACCGGTGGCTGACGAGAGACGAGGCGAAGCGGCTCGTTGCCGCGTGCGCTCCCCATCTTAGAGCTATGGTGCGCTTCGCCCTCGCTACCGGCTGTCGCGCCCGTGAGGTTGCAGGATTGGAATGGTCACGCGTCGATTTGAAACGAGCGACGGCATGGATAGACCAGACCAAGAATGGCACGCCGAGAGGCGTTCCGCTCAATCGAGATGCGGTAGCTGTGTTGCGAGAGCAGGTCGGAAAGCACCGGCGCTTTTGCTTCACGTTCCGCGGTCACCCGATACGCTACGAGTTGACGAACAGCGCCTGGGATGCCGCGTGCTTGAAGGCGGAGCTGACTGACCTGCGGTTTCACGATCTCCGGCACACCTGGGCCTCGTGGCATCGTCAGGCTGGAACAAGCTGTGACGAGCTGAAAGACCTCGGTGGCTGGAAGACGCGCAGCATGGTCGATCGCTACGCGAAGTTTGCGACAGAGAACCTGGTTGTGGCAGCAGCACGCATCGAGTCGAACAGAGATGAGAGTCCGTCTCCCGCTCCGGTTCCACCCGTCAAACGGGTGAAAACCGCGGCGAAGAAACGGGACAAAATCGTCGGAAACGTGATTTTTACGTCACGATTTCCCCACGTTGGCAGATCGGCGGCTTGAGACGAAACGTTGCAAGCCGTTGAATGTGAATGGTGGGTCTGGAAGGACTCGAACCTTCGACCAAGGGATTATGAGTCCCCTGCTCTAACCGACTGAGCTACAGACCCAAGCCCGCATCGCTCATCAACTGCATGAGCGATTCGGGCTTTGTGGAATTGTACAGAAATTACCGCGACAACTCGAAGGCCGATGGTCCTCGAGCGCATTTCGGCCGCGGCATCACCTGAAGCTTGGTTTTTCGTTAAGAATTAACCGCAGGAGGATGGATTACGCGGCACGATGTCGCCTCCATCCCATCCTCGGGATATGCGGTTAATTCTCTTGGTCGAGGAAGCTTCGCAAACGCTCGGAGCGCGAGGGGTGGCGCAGCTTGCGCAGCGCCTTGGCTTCGATCTGCCGGATGCGCTCGCGCGTGACATCGAACTGCTTGCCGACTTCTTCCAGCGTGTGGTCGGTGTTCATCTCGATGCCGAAACGCATGCGCAGCACTTTCGCCTCGCGGGGCGTGAGGGTATCGAGCACGTCCTTGGTGACGCCGCGCAGGCTCGCGTAGACCGCCGCCTCGTTTGGCGCGACGGTGGACTGGTCCTCGATGAAATCGCCCAGATGCGAATCGTCGTCGTCGCCGATCGGCGTCTCCATCGAGATCGGCTCCTTGGAGATCTTGAGGATCTTGCGGATCTTCTCTTCCGGCATCTCCATCTTCTCGGCGAGCAGCGCGGGATCCGGCTCCTGCCCGGTCTCCTGCAGGATCTGGCGCGAGATGCGGTTCATCTTGTTGATGGTCTCGATCATGTGCACCGGGATGCGGATCGTGCGCGCCTGGTCCGCGATCGAGCGCGTAATCGCCTGGCGGATCCACCACGTCGCGTAGGTCGAAAACTTGTAGCCGCGCCGGTACTCGAACTTGTCCACTGCCTTCATGAGGCCGATGTTGCCTTCCTGGATCAAGTCGAGGAACTGCAGCCCGCGGTTGGTGTATTTCTTCGCGATCGAGATCACGAGCCGCAGGTTCGCCTCGGTCATTTCGCGCTTGGCGCGGCGGGCTTTAGCTTCGCCGGTGGACATCTGGCGGTTGATCTCCTTCAAATCCTTGATCGGGATGCCGACGCGCGCTTGCAGGTCGAGCAGTTTCTGCTGTTTCTCCACGATCGCGGGCTCGAAACGCTCGAGCGCCTCGCTCCACGGGCGGTTCGCCTCGATCTCGCCCTTGATCCAGCGCAAATTCCCTTCCTTTCCCGGAAACTCCTTGATGAAGTGGGGACGCGCCATGCTCGCCTTGTCCACGGCGAGCGACATGATGTTGCGCTCGTAGCTGCGCACTTCGTCCACGAGCCGCCGCACGCCATCGCACAGCGCCTCGATCTGCTTCGCGGCGAAACGAATGCTCATCAATTCGTTGGTAATCGCGTCGCGCGCCTGAAGGTAGGCGCGGCTGCGCGGCCCGTTCCTGGCGAGCGCGCGCGTCATCTTGTTATAGAGCGAGCGGATGACGGCGAAACGCTTCAGCGCATCGGCCTTGAGCTTCAATTGGTCCGCGGTCGGGGCATTGCTTCCTTCCTCGTCCTCCTCGTCCGCGCCTTCGATTTCCGCCTCGATGTCCTCCTCGTCCTCGGACATCTCGGCGATCGCCGGCTCCTCTTCGGAACCGGGGTCGACCAGACCGTCGACCACCTCGTCGACGCGGGTTTCGTCCTTCTCGATGCGCTCGGCGAGGGAGAGGATCTCCGCGATGGTCGTCGGACAGGCGGAAATCGCCTGGATCATGTGACGCAGGCCGTCCTCGATACGCTTGGCGATCTCGATCTCGCCTTCCCGCGTGAGAAGCTCCACCGAGCCCATCTCGCGCATGTACATGCGCACCGGGTCGGTAGTGCGGCCGAACTCGGAATCCACCGTCGAGAGCGCCGCCTCCGCTTCCTCCGCCGCCTCCTCGTTGGCAACCGCAGCGGGCACTTCCGCCATCAGCAGGGTCTCGGCATCCGGCGCCTCGTCGTACACCTGGACGCCCATGTCGTTGATCATGCTGATGATGGTCTCGATCTGCTCGGCGTCCAGCATGTCGTCCGGCAGATGGTCGTTGATCTCGGCGTAGGTGAGGTAGCTCCGCTCCTTGCCGAGTACGATCAGGTTCTTCAGCCGCAAGCGCCGGGCTTCGGCATCGGCCGGGGAAAGCTCTCTGCGTTCGAACTCCTTGACGAGCGCCTTTTCCCTGGCGGTCAGCCCGCGCGTGGAGCGCGGCTTGCCTTCAGCTTTGGCGCGAGCGAGACGCTCCTTCAGGAGCGCCTTCTTGAGCGTGGCCTTGTCGAGCTTCTGCGGCTTGCCCGTCTTGTTCTTCGGCAGCAGCTTCAGCCTGGCGAGAACTTTGGCGATCTGCTCCTTGCGCGCCGTTTTCACGCTGGCGCTGGCCTTGGCGACCGGCCGCGCAGTGACGTGCTTGGGCTTGCCCGCGGGCCGCTTGGCCATGATCCGCGCCTTGGCCTTCGCGCCCGCCTTCTTGCGTGCCGCAACCCGTGCTCTAGCCTTAACCTTTTTGACCTTTGCCATCTAACTTTTCCCCCGCCCTGTTCAACACCAAAAAAGCTGCGAATTATACCTAGTTTCGACCCCGGCCACGCGATGAGGTTTCCGCTGCAACCGGCTGTGTTTGAAGCAATTTTCGGGCCTGATCTGGAATCGGCGTCAGCCTCTTATATGTGGGGGTCAATCGTAAACAGTTCAACCGACGGCATTATTCAAGCCTGCGGACGGTTTTCGACCTGCGGCGCGCCTTTTAGTTTAGCCAGCCGCCGGGCGATTTCCTGGTAATACTCGTCGCGCACCCCAGTTGCCGTCAGCCGCTGGTATTCGGATTCCACGTGCTCGCGTTCCAGCGTCGTGAACGCACCAGCCAAGTCCTCTTTTGCCGTTTCGCCAGCGATGGAGCCCGTCAGCATTTCACCTGCAATACTCTGGTAGAGGTCGGCATACCGGGAATCGCGGGTCGCTTCGAACAGCATGGCCGGCGTTGTGATGCCACCGTCTTTCAGCGCATCGATCAGCTCGGCCACGGGGGCAAGCTCCGGGGAATCGAGCAGCGCACGCTGCTCGGCCGACAATTCTGCCGCGCAGTCTGGGTTGCATACCAGCACCCGCAGCAGCCGTTCGGCAAGAGGGACCACCGGCGGGCGGGGGTTCCGCGCCGGCGCGGAGGGCGGCCGGGGCGAAACGGAAGCGATCTCACACAGCTGAGCGACTTCGTCCGCAGACAGGCGCGATGTCCCTGCCAGCTCGCGCACAAGCTGCAATCGCAGTGCGCCCGCCTGCATCTGCTTGAGCAGGGGCTTGGCCGCATGGACCAGATTGGCACGGCCCTCGGCCGTGGCCAGATTGACACGGCTCGCAAGCTCCTCCAGCAGAAAGCGCGACAACGGACCGGCATCGGCGAGCCGCGTTTCGAATTCCGCTTTTCCGTTCTTGCGCACGTACGTGTCGGGATCCTCCCCGTCGGGCAGGAACAGGAACTTCACCTGCTTGCCGTCCTGCAGCTGGGCAGGGCATTCTCCAGCGCTCGCCATGCCGCCCGGCGCCCCGCGTCGTCGCCGTCGAAGCAGAACACGATCTCCTCGGCCTGGCGCATGAGCTTCTGCACGTGCAGCGGCGTCGTGGCGGTGCCGAGCGTCGCTACCGCGTACTCGATACCCGCTTGCGCGAGCGCGACGACGTCCATGTAGCCTTCGACAACCACGACGCGGCCGGCGTCGCGGATCGCGCGCCGCGCCTGGTACAGTCCGTAGAGCTCGCGGCCCTTTTCGAAGACCGGCGTTTCGGCGAATTGAGATATTTGGGCTCGCCCGTCTCCCGAGCACGCGCCCGCCGAATCCGATCACGTTGCCGCGCACGTCGACGATCGGAAACATGATGCGGTCGCGAAACACGTCGTAGCGGCGGCCTTCCCGCCCTGCACCCAGATGCGCGTCCTCACTTACCTTTTCACTCACCTTGTGAGTCCCGCGGCAGTGAGCAGCTTGCCGTCGTAATCCGAGAACGCCGCAGCGAGATTCTGCCATCCGTCCGGGGCATAGCCGATGCCGAAGTGCTTTGCGATCTCGCCCGACAGCCCGCGCCTCTTGAGGTAGGCGATCGCGCCCGCTGAGCTCTTCAACCGGGAACGATAGTATTGCGCCGCCTTGAGCAGAACGCTGTAGAGATCGTCGCCCTCTTGGGCCCGCCGCTGCGCCGTCTCGGAACGGATTTCGGGAACCTTCATGCCGACGCTTTGCGCGAGCTCCTTCACCGCCTCGACGAATCCGAGCCCGCTGTACTCGATCAGGAAGCCGATCGCCGTGCCGTGCGCGCCGCAGCCGAAGCAGTGATAGAACTGCTTCGTCTGGCTGACCGTGAACGACGGCGTCTTCTCGCTGTGGAACGGGCAGCAGGCAACATAGTTCGCTCCCGCCCGCTTGAGTTTCACGTGGCGGTCGACAACGTCGACGATGTCAACACGCCCAAGCAGCTCCTGAACGAAGGATTGCGGGATCATCGCGGGGAAAGAGCGTGACCGTGACTCGTGACTCGTGACGGATCTGCGCGCATCGCTCCGAGTAGCGCGTATTAACAGTCCGCCCGGTCCGCACGCATGCAGAGTATAGCCCGGCACGACGGGACAGGACAGGAAACGGCGCGGCGGATCGAAACTGCCGCAGGAAGCAATTAGTTTGACAGCTTCGCTTTCACCAGCGCCGAGACTTTTCCCATATCGGCACGACCCGCCAGCTTCCCCTTCAGGACGCCCATGACCTTGCCCATGTCGGAGGGCGCCTTCGCGCCGGCGGCCGCAATCGCTTCCGCGATCGCCGCCTCGATTTCGGCTCCGACAGCGCCTGGGGCATGTAGGCCTGCAGGATCTCCGAGCTCGAAGCGCTCGTTCTCGCGAGATCCGCCGTCCGCCCTTCTCGAACTGGGCGATGGACTCGCGCCGCTGCTTGATGAGCTTCTCGACGATCGCCACGACGTCGGCGTCGGTCAGTTCCATGCGCTCGTCCACCTCGCGTTGCTTCAACGCGGCGAGCAGCAGCCGCAGCGCGTCCCGCCGCCGCGCGTCGCCGCCGCGCATGGCAGTCTTGAGATCGTCGTTGATGCGGGCTTTGAGAGACACGTGAGGGGGGTGAGGGGCTGGGGCGGAAAAAACAAAAAGGCGCGAGGGTTGATACCCCCTCACGCCTTACGCTTGACGCCTGACGGGTGTCAGAACATCCGCGGCGGCAGCACCTGGGAGCGCAGGCGCTTGTGATGGCGCTTGATCGCGGCGGCGAGCTTGCGCTTGCGCTCGGTGGTCGGCTTCTCGTAGTCCTCGCGCGCGCGAAGCTCGGTCAGCAGGCCGGTTTTCTCGACGGTGCGCTTGAAGCGCCGCAGAGCCGCTTCGAATGGCTCGTTTTCCTTGACCCGGACAGTCGGCATAAGCTCGTGGCTCGGGAAAAGCCGCATTATATCAACAGACAAGCCGGTATACGAATGCGATTCTGTCCAGGACGCTTCGCCGCAGTGCCTCGCAACGGCCTCCACACTTAGCCGAGCGATGCAGCCTCATGCTGATTCTGGGTATCGAAACCTCCTGCGACGAGACCGGCGTCGCGCTCTACGACGGGCACCGCGGGCTGCTCGGCCACACGCTGCACTCGCAGGCGCGGCTGCACGCCGCCTACGGTGGCGTGGTGCCCGAGCTCGCCTCGCGCGACCACATCCGGCGCCTGCTGCCGCTACGCGCGGGCTGCTCGAACAGACCGGTGCTGCAATGGAGACGCTGACCGCCATCGCGTACACCGAAGGGCCCGGGCTCGCCGGCGCGCTGCTCGTCGGCGCAGCCGTCGCCCACGGCCTGGCCTACGCGCTCGGGGTTCCCGCGCTGGGCGTGCATCACCTGGAAGCGCACCTGCTCTCCCCCTGCTGTCCCGCCCGACCCCGCGTTTCCGTTCGTCGCGCTGCTGGTTTCGGGAGGGCACACGCAGCTGATGCGCGTCGCCGGCGTGGGCGACTACGAGTTGCTGGGAGAAACGCTCGACGATGCCGCCGGCGAAGCTTTCGACAAGAGCGCCAAGCTGCTGGGCCTGGGGTATCCCGGAGGGCCGGCGCTGGCGCGGCTCGCGACCCGCGGGACGGCCGGCCGTTTCCGGCTGCCGCGCCCGATGGCCCGATGGAAAAATCGGGCGATCTCGATTTCAGCTTCAGCGGGTTGAAGACCGCGGTGCTCCTGTCAACCCGCGAGCGTCCGCTCGACGAGGCCGGCGCGCCGACCTGGCCGCAGAGACCGAGGCCGCGATCGTCGACGTGCTCGTCGCCAAGGCGCTCGCCGCCCTCCGGCGCACGGGACTGACGCAACTCGTGGTTGCCGGCGGAGTAGGCGCGAACCTGACCTGCGCGCGCGGCTCGACCGAGGGCGCGCCGGCTCGGCGCGCGGTTTTCTACCCGGAGCTGGAGTTCTGCACCGACAACGGCGCCATGATCGCGTTTGCCGCCGCGATGCGCCTGCAAAAGGAGCGGGATCCGTCATTCGCGATTCGTCGGAACACGGGTTCACCGTCGGCCGCGATGGGATCTGGAGGAACTCGATCATCCGTCAGGCCTAATCCGAGATTTCCTGAATCCTGGTCCCCGGCTCCCGTATCCTGTCCCTCCAATCCTGCCCTCGGTGCCCGCCAGAAGATTGCGGATGTTGGTCCGGTGCCGCCAGACGAGGAGGAGCGAGACTGATCGTGAGCGCGATCGCGGGCTCGAGCGCAAGGCCGTTCATGCCGTAGAGAAAGAAGGAGAAGAACGGGACAAACGCCGCCGCGACGAGCGCCGCGAACGAAGAAATGCGGAAGAAGAACACGATCACGACCCACGTGGCGATCGCGCCGGCAGCGATGTAAAGATCGAGCGCGAGCAGCGCGCCCACCGCCGTGGCTACGCCCTTCCCGCCGCAAACCGCAGGAACACCGAGTACATGTGGCCCAGCGGACCGCAACGGCCGCCACCGCGACGGCCAGTTCGGCGTTCTCCGCGCTGGCGAAGTAGCGGCGCGACGAACACGGCCACGAGCCCTTGGCCGCGTCGCCCGCGAGCGTCAACGCGGCAGGGACCTTCCTTCCGGTGCGTAACACGTTGGTCGCGCCGGGATTTCCCGAGCCGTAGCTGCGCGGATCGGGCAGGTCGAAGAGGCGGCTCACGATGACCGCAAACGGGATCGAGCCGATCAGATAGGCCACCACGGTAAGCGCAACCAGCGTCATAGGAATTCACTTAGAATGCCGTTCATTCTATGCGACCGGCGCTAAGGAATGAAAAGGCGTGATAAGTGATAGGTGATAAGAATCCCGCTTGCGTCGCTCCACCCTTCGATATTCGTATCACCCTCACGCTTCTCGATGGACATCATCTTCATCTCCGATCTGCGCCTTGACATCCTCCTCGGGGTCTACAACTGGGAGCGCAAAGTGCCGCAGACCGTCCAATTCGACCTGGAGATCGGAATTCCCGATACGGGCCGCCCACGCACCGACCGGATCGGAGAAACGATCG
>CAWDIV010000029.1:0-21985 GCA_963802355.1 uncultured beta proteobacterium
CAGCACCGGAAAAGAAAGAAACAGCCATGCGCGATCGCCGCCGCGTTTTCCTGACCGCGTTCCCGGGCCTTGTCCTGATGCTAAAGAACACGATGTCATTCGCTTCCGGAAGAGAAGGCGAAGAGCCTTCGTCGAGCCCGTTCGCTGGATCGTTGCGATCGTACTTTGGTTGCCTTTGCCACATCTGCGCTGTCCAACGCGCTATGACTTTGGCGGAGCGAGTAGATTTTGACGAAGCTAAAAAAAGGTACCTGAAGGAGATGCATTGCAGTGAATGCCTGTTGACAGGACATCGCTGGATACGCAGAATTATCTTGAGAGCGCCATGCAGCAGGTGATGCACACCTAACCCCCTATTGGAATCCAGAACGGGAGGCGCGGCTGTCCACCGCGCGCCGCTGGATTTCTGACGTAAATGAGCTCGGATGACTCCAGCATTGACCAACAAGACGGTACACGCAGTAGGATGACGTCTCGCAGGCGCGTTGACGCTCTTGACCCCAGGGCTCGCTGTCTTCCTGAGGTCTCGGAAGGATTGACGCCAATCATACATGACGACGCGACAGAGACGCGCGCTGCCGCCCGACGTGCGTGGCACCTTCGAAGGAGTCCCTTTCGACTGACGGATCGCTATCTCTTTCGCAGCTCTCAGGTGCTAGGAAGCATATGAAGCAACACACGCCGTTGGACGACGAGTCCGAAAGGCACCGGAGTATTCTGAACCGAAGCGGAGCTCGGTCGGACGGGTCCTGACCACGAAGAAGGCGTTTGCACGGGGTACGCATGCCCCGTGGGCAAAGTTCGAGCCCGCGAGAGCGCGCGCGGAGCGACCCCTTCTCCCGTGGCACGTACCGGCTGTGCGTCGAGAACTGACGTTCATGGAAGATCAGCCAGACGCTTTTGTTCCGCGGCGTCACCTATAGAGACAAACTTCGGGCCTGCTCGGCGCGATCAAACAGCACCAAGATGACACGCGAGCCATGCTTGACCCTACGCTGAATTGAACACATTGAGGACACCTAGATGGCAGTAGTCGTTCAGCTGAGCGGATCTTGCATAGGCTTTCTCGGCATCAATAATAACACTCATCCTCAAGTTCCAGATGGCTACACTAAAGATTACAAAGCATATGTGACAAACCCGCAGACGATTCGCGCCATTGCTGGACGACACATCAACGTATCACGCTGACAGCGGAAACCCAAGTCTACAGCATCTGGCAAACCCGTTCAAATCGAATTCTCATACCCACAAGTCTGATCCGCCCTGAACACCTCTAATCCCACCAGAACTCACCACTCGGTTTCATTCGAGTGCTTATAGCTTTCGCGACTGAGAGGTGTGTCAACTCAGCAAAACCACGTCCTACACACAATCCAATCTATTATATATCACTTCCGCCAAAAATATCGTCACCCACGCACAATGACGTCTTTGTCAGCTCAACTTTATTCAGAGCAAGCACACCTGAAGCGCGCCCGCTGAGCCGAATGAGTGCGCAGCCCGATCATCAGCCATAGCAAGACTCACCTTGAGGTTCCGGAGAGCCGAGAGCGCACTGCTTGCGCAGCTGGCCCAGGAAGACATGGAGAAAGCAGAACTTGATGGTGAAGTTCGAACAGTCTTCAAGAGCTTTTCACGCTGCGGCGGACGATGCGATGAGTGCGATCGAGCTTTCAGACAGGTTCATGTCGTTTCCGCGACGGTGTTTCTCGGGAGCTCTATGATGGTTCCCGCGGCCTCAGATGCAGCGATTACAGTCGCCCCGGGCAATTTGGTTGGGCATTCTCCATGAAGAGGTCCTCGGTGACACACTCTACGCGAAACTCGAGGGTCAGATCGCGGATTTCGCACGGTCGAAGATGAATAGAAGCTATCTCAAAATGTTGAAGGACGCCGCTCAAGATCGAAAAATTGACAGGATTAACAGGATGTGCAGGATGGAATCACTGCGCTCTTATCCTGTTCATCCCGTTCATCCTGTCCGTATGCCGTTTTTTTAGATGAGTTGTAGCCTGACCTGAACTAATAGCTTTTTCCGTGTCCTCCATGTGTTTCCGTGGCTGATTTGCTTTTCGTTGGGATGATTCTTCAGGGATGAGGAATCGAAGGATGAAGGATGAAGAAGGTCCTGCTCGAGGCGCGTCAGCACGACGCGCCGCGTCTACGATCGACCAGGGCCAAGGAATCGGTAGGCCGGCGTCGGCGCGCCACGCCACGTGCTGATCGGGCCGTACCAGCACCAACTTGCGGCGATAGGTCTCTGCTTCGGCGCCATCGAGGTCCATGACCGCGAGCGGAACCCGCCGCCGTGCGGCTGCGTCGACGATGGCCGAAACGTCCAGCTCGGATCCATGCGTAGCAGCGTGTAGCCCCGACCCAGGACATCGTAAAGCGAGCGGCGCCCGTCGAGCCAGATGTGCGGCGCGCGGCAGCCCGGCACGGTCGACGGTGTGTAGCTGCCCATCGAATATCCCGGCGGCTTCTCATCATCGTAGACGATGATCGGCGACGCCTCGTAAAAGTAGCCGAAGTTCAAGCCGGCGCAGCATTGTTGTTCCACGTCCAGGGCGAGGCGTCCGTGCCGATGCGCGCGCGCAAGACATCGCCTCGGCGCCGGGCGCCTCGATCTCGGGCGGAATCCCGCGCCGCTGCCGCATGATCCTGCGAGCGATATCTTCCGAGTAGTGCGAGGCCTGTTCCGTGATCGGATGCCGCTCTGCCTCGTAGGCGCAGAGGATTCCGGCCCGCGCCCAACCCTGGAGCCGCTGCGAGCTGCCAGGCGAGATCGGCCACATCGGCGATCCCCGCGTTCATGCCTTAGCCGGCATGCGGAATCCACAGATGCGCCGCGTCCCCGCAGATGAATACACGCCGTCGCGGAAACGGTCCGCGACCAGACGGCGGCCGATCCAGTCTTCCTTCGAGATCACCTCGTAGCGGAAGTCGGGGCCGACGCCCAGTATCGTGCGGATCGCCCAGTCGCGGTCCACCGCATCGAAATCCGCCTCGCCGCGGTAGAGCCAGTTGTGGACGATCCAGGTCCCGCGGCCGTCGATCGAGATCATCGATCCGCACCGCCGAGGATTCAGTGCGAAATAGAGCCACGCCGGCTTGCCGGGCAACATCGCCGTAAGATCCGGCGCACGGATGCACGTCGACTGCACGTGCTGGATTTCCGCGGTGCCTTCGTACTGCGCATCCATCGTCTTCCGCACGACCGAACGGGCGCCGTCGCATCCGACGAGGTACGCGCAGGCGATCGTGCGGCGCTGGCCGCTGTCGATATCCCGCGCAACCGCGACGACGCGGTGCTCGTCCTGGGAAAAGGATTCGATCTCGGTACGGTTCAGGAACCGGATGCGCGGATTCGCCGCCGCATGAGTGAACAGTCCTGGCTCCATATAGGTCTGGTTGATGCGGTGCGTGTGCTCGGGCGTCGGCCACCAGCTGTCCGCCCCTTGCACTGGGCCGTAGCGTTCGCCCCGCGCCGGAATGGGGATGCGCGAGAGCTCGATGCCCGTCACTGTGGTGCATGAAACGACGTCGTTGCGGTAGTCGGCGGGAAGTCCGGTATTGCGGAGGTCGTTCGCTACTCCCAAGCGACGGAACACTTCCATGGAGCGGGCGGAGATCTGATTGCACTTGACGCTGGGAAGCTCGCCCGCCGCGCGCAGCTCGGCGACCGTTACGTCGATGCCGCGCCATGCCAGGTCCAGGGCCACCGTCAGCCCGACCGGTCCGGCGCCGACGATCAGCACTGGCGTTTCGATGGGCGTGGCCATTTTTTTGTGGAGCGTCCCAGATAAGGCGTCTCAGATGAAGCGTCTCAGATGAAGCGTCTCAGATGAAACCCATCCCCACCCTCTGGCAAGCAACCTCCCCCACCTCAATCCTCCCCTGTGAGCCCCATCCCCATCCCAACCTTCCCCTTGAAGGGGGAGAGCCGCGAAGCACGCGAGGGGGCAATGAGATCAGCGCAAGCGCGAAAGAGGATGGGGAGGAAGAATAGTGGCAGAGAGCAAACTCGGTTGGGGATGGAAGACGTACGGCGCTTCGCGAAACAAGGATGGCGTCCCAGGTAGGCGTCCGGACAAGACGTGATCCGCGAATCCGTGATCGGTGAACCGCGAGCCGTGTCTGTGATCCGAGGTTCCTGCTGTTTCTCCTCTTACTCTGTGCCTCTGCGGTCAATATGAATTGGTTTTTTTGGCGGCCTTGGCGTCTTGGCGGTTAGTTCTCAACCTAGCGCGATCTCCACGCGCTTGTTGCGCTTGCCTTCACTGCGGATCTTGAGCACGCGGACGCTGCCGATCTCGACGATGTTGCTGACGTGCGTTCCGCCGCAGGGCTGCAGATCGATGCCGGGAATTCTGAGGAGCCGTACCCGTCCACTCCCGCGCGGCGGCTGAACGCTCATGGTCTTTACCAGCTCGGGCCGCGCGTCGAGCTCTTCATCGGTAATCCACACAGTCTCCGTCTGGATGCCGCGGGCGATCAATTCATTCATCTCATGCGCGATTTTCCCGGCATCGAGCAGGCTCATGTCGATGTCGAAATCGAGGCGAGCCCGCTCCGGCGCGATGTTGCCGCCGGTGACCGGCGCCACCACCACGCAGGACATCACGTGCAGCGCGCTGTGCAGGCGCATCAGCGAATAGCGGCGCTCCCAGTCGATTTCGAGCGTGAGCGTCTCGCCAACCTCGGGCCGCGGCGTGCCCGGCGAGGGGACATGCACCACGCTGTCGATCGCATCACCCTTTGCCGTATTCGCAATCTGAATTCGCTCGCCGCTTGCACGCGTGAGCACGCCCGTGTCGCCCACCTGGCCGCCGCCCTGGGGATAGAAGATCGTGCGGTCCAGCTCGATCCCGCGCTCGTGGACGGCAACCACTCGCGCTTGCGCTGATTTCAGATAGGCGTCATCCCGGAACAGGAGCTCGGCGGGCATGGCGTTCGCAATGTTGACTGATGAAGTCAGGCTTCGACACCGGCGTCGAAGCGAACGCCGATGCGGTCGAGCGCATCGACGGTCTGCTTACCGTGCTTGCGCTCGATCTCTTCGCGCAGCTCCGGCTGGAATGCTACGCGGTCGCTTTGTTCCCGGGTCGGGACCTGGATCAGGACGAACAGCCGGCCGGTTTCGCTTTCGTGCACGTTCGTGAACTTGCGGGGCACGCCGGGCGGCACGGAGATGAAATCGAGCGGCTCGATGATGACGCTCTGCTCCTCCCCGGGATCGCCCCAGGCGATTTCGAAACGCCCGCTCAGGCAGAAAAAATTCTCGATAGTCTGCTCATGGATGTGCATCGCCGGCCCGTTACCGGGCGGGCATTCGGCGATTGACAGGACCGTGCCGGGCGCGCCCTTGATCGGCGCCTGGGCGCTGCGGCCGGTGTAGCTTTCCGGCACCATCAGCGGGTAGACGCGATGCGCCGCGATTCTTTCCATCACTTCCGCCGGAATTCCGTTGGCCTCGTTCTGATGCTGGTAGGAGCCGAGACTCTTGAAGCGCGCCATCCTACGGCTCATCTCGTCCCGAGTGACTTTGATCGATTTCATGCAAGACCCTTTCAATGTTGGATATTGCGCTTTCGCAGAATGCTAGCTCCCGAAGCCAGCGAACGGCAAACGGCGGTATTGATGGATGCGAGATTTGGAATTTTGGATCAGCCCGCATGCTCCGCCGCAAATCGTAGCGACACGCGCGAATAGTCGCCCACTCTCATTACCCGTGAAACATGCGGGCTAATCGAGCTTGATCTTCGCCGCCCTGGCGATTTTCTGGATTTGCTGCATCTTGACCCGGGTGTAGGCTTCATACTCCGCCGGGCCGAGCGGGGCCACCACGAATCCGTCCCTCAGCATGCCGGCTTTTACCTCGGGGAGTTGGACGGCACGCAGAATCTCCGCGCTCAGCCGCTCGATCGCGTCCTTCGGCGTTCCCCCGGGGCGAATACGCCCATTGCGCCGGTGATGTCGAAATCCGGAAACCCCAATTCGATCATGGTAGGAACGTCCTTGAGCAGCTCGGACCGGGCCGGTGACGTTACGGCAAGTGCGCGAAGTTTGCCCGCCGGAACATGCTGCACGATGGGCGCGATAGTGGAAATGAGAACGCCGGCATGCCCGCCCAGCACGGCGATGGTCGCGGGCGCGCCGCCCTGGAATACGACCAGCTTCATGTCGAACCCGGCGCTCAGCTTCAGCAGCTCGCCCGCCAGGTGCTGGCCGGTTCCATAGCCGTTGACCGCGTAGACGATCTCGCCCGGCCGCGTGCGCGCGAAGGCGATCAGCTCCTTGATGCTCCTCGGGGGCAGCGATGGATGGATGGAAAGCACGAACGGTTGCGTCCCCAACCCAGCGACTGCGGTGAAGTCTTTCACCGGGTCATACGGCAGCTTGGGCCGCAGCGCGGCGTTGGACAGGAACGTGAAGCCAACGATGATGACCGTATGGCCGTCGGCGGGGGCACGGGCCACCAGTTCGGTTCCAATGAGCGTATTGGCGCCAGGACGGTTTTCAACTACGACGCTCTGGCCCAGGGCCTTGCTCAGCGGTTGCGACATAGCGCGCGCAACCATGTCATTGGATCCTCCCGGCGGAAACGGCACCACGAGCCGCACGACTTTGGACGGGAAAGCCTGTGCCGCTGCCACGTTTGCGTTCAATGCTGCCGACAGAGCCAGCACGGCGATCGCGAGCGCATGTATGGCCTTCATCTTCGGTTCGGGTCCACGTTATTCGAATTACGCAAGTCTGACACTTGCTTTGTTGTTTGAGAAACATGATCCGTATTGGCGGTCCTGGCGGGCCTGGGCGGTTAGTATTAGATACTCGACGTCTTCTATCGCATCCGCACAGCAGAGGTATATGAGCATAAATTGACTGTCCGAGAGACGCGGGACAATACAGTGCGATCCTCTCACTTGCTCACTAAGGCTCCTTCGCCTAACCTGTCGTCGGTCGCTGTGCTGTGCGAGGCAAGGGGAGGCTAATGGGGCGCCGTGCAAAGCCCGCGAAGGTTAAAGCGGAAGCGAAGCGACCGCTCGCCCGCAAGGCGCCGAAGCAGGCGGCTGCGGGGACTAACGAACTCGAAAAGCGTCTGGCGGAAGCACTCGAGCAGCAGGGGGCCACCGCTCACATCCTGGAGCGTCATCAGCAGCTCCCCGACCGATATTCAGCCGGTCCTGGATGCGGTGGCGGAGAGCGCCGCGCGCCTTTGCGGCGCCAGCGACGTGGTCATCCGTCGCGTGGACGGCAACGTGTTGCGCCTTGTAGCTCACATTGGATCGGTGCCGCTCACGCCAGGTGCCGATTCCGCAATCTCCCCCGGGACCATCGGCGGCCGTGCCTCGCTCGAGCGCCGGACAATTCACATCCACGACGTCCTGGAACCTCACGTGCGTGAGGAGTACCCGGATGCGCGCTTCTTGCGACAGCCGGGCACTTTCCGGACGCTGCTCACCACGCCTTTGCTGCGCGAGGACACTGCAATCGGCACCATCACGATTCGCCGTCCGGAGATGCACCCGTTTTCCGGCCAGCAGATCAAGCTTCTCGAAACCTTTGCCGATCAGGCGGTCATCGCCATTGAGAACGTGCGCCTGTTTAAGGAACTGCAGGCGCGGAACGCAGAGGTCACCGAAGCGCTGGAGCAGCAGACGGCGACGGCGGACATCCTGAGGGTAATCAGCGGCTCACTCGACCGACACCCAGCCGGTGTTCGACGCGGTGGCCGAAGAGCGCCGCGCGCCTGTGCGGAGAGACAGCCGACGTCGTGCATCCGGCTGGTAGAGCGGGGACGGCTCGATGCGCATGGCGCAGTTTGCTCGGCGCGGCTGGTTTGCAGGTGGTTGGCCCGATAAGTTGCCGATTGACCGCGGGAGCGCCATCGGGGTGTGCGTGCTCGACGGACACATGATCCACGTGCCGAACCTGGACGCGCGGTCGAGCAGTACCCGCGCATCCGCCAACTTGGCATGATGTGGGGCATACCACTCCGGGATGCTGCCGCGCCGCTGCTGCGGGACGGCTCGGGCGATCGGGGCCATCTCCGTCATGCGGCGGGAGGCGGGGGCCTTCGCCGACAAGGAAATCAGGCTCCTCGAGAGCTTCGCCGACCAGGCCGTGATCGCGATCGAGAACGTCCGGCTGTTCAACGAGACCAAGGAAGCGCTAGAGCAGCAGACGGCAACGGCGGAGATCCTGCGGTCATCAGCAGCTCACCGACCGACATCCAGCCGGTATTCGACGCGATTCTCGAGAACTGCGACCGCCTGTGCGACGCGCACATGGGTAACCTGGGCGTTGTACGACGGAGAGAAAGTATCAGCGACGTCTGCACAGCGCGGGGGCAACGCCGGGTACGCTAAATACATTAGCGAAAGAGGACCGTTTCGAACTACCCTTGGTGGTGGCGGTGCCGGCGCCCGCATGATTGCAGAGCGGCAGGCCCATTCACGTCGAGGACCGAAGGGATTCATCCGATTACCGCGATGGTGTCCCGGGCACCGTTGCGCTGGTCGAACTGGGTGGAGCACGGACTTATGTTGCAGTGCCCATGCTCAAGGAGGGACGCGTAGTCGGCGGCATCAATATTTACCGGCGCACGGAGGTGCGGCCGTTCACGCAAAAGCAGATCGATCTCGTCAGCACTTTCGCCAACCAGGCCGTGATCGCGATCGAAAACGTGCGCCTGTTCAACGAGATCAACGAGGCGTTGGAACGCCAGACGTCGATCGCCGAGGTCACTGCGGAAGCGCTGGAGCAGCAGACGGCGACGGCCGAAGTGCTGAAGGTGATCAGCCGCTCGACGTTCGATCTCGAAACGGTATTGCAGACGCTCATGGATAACGCCGCGATCTTGTGCCGGGCGAAGCGCGGCGTCATGTTTCGGCGGGATGGCGACATGTATCGCCTGGCGGCGACGTATAACGTGACGCCCGAGCTTCGCGAGTATCTTCAGTCACATTCCGTCGCGCCGGACCGCGCGACGATCAGCGGCCGCTCGATCATGGAAAAGCGCCCGGTGCACGTGCACGACGTGCTCGCCGACTCGGAATACCAGTGGGGCGACGCAGCGCGGCTGGGCAGCTACCGTACGGTCTTGGGCGTCCCGCTGCTGCGGGAGGGCGAGCCGATGGGAACGATCGGGCTTACCGCGCGACGCTGTAGAGCCGTTCAGCGAGCAGGAAATCGCGCTCGTTACGACCTTCGCCGACCAGGCGACAATCGCGATCGAGAACGTGCGGCTGTTCAACGAGATCCAGGACAAGAGCCGCCAGCTCGAAGTGGCGAGCCGGCACAAATCGCAGTTCCTCGCCAACATGAGCCACGAGCTGCGCACGCCGTTGAATGCGGTCCTCGGCTACACCGAGCTGATCCTCGACGGGATTTACGGCGAGGTGTCCGAGAAGGTCCGCGACGTGATGGGGCGCGTGGACAAGAGCGGACGGCACCTGCTCGGCCTCATCAACGACGTCCTCGATCTCTCCAAGATCGAGGCGGGGCAACTGACGCTCGCGCTCGCCGACTACTCGCTGACGGACGTCGTGCAGACGGTGTTTACGGCGGTGGAGTCCCTGGCGGCCGAGAAGAAGCTCGCGCTCAAGGTCCGCTCTCGCCTCCGACTTGCCGCGCGGCCGGGGCGACGATCGGCGCCTCGCCCAGGTACTGCTGAACCTTCGTCGGCAACGCGATCAAGTTCACCGAGGCGGGCGAGGTGCGGTTGGAGGCGCGGTGCTCCGACGGTGAATTCGTCGTCTCGGTGGCGGACACGGGCCCCGGCATCTCCGAGGCCGACCAGCAGCGGATCTTCGAGGAATTTCAGCAGGTCGATGACTCCGCCACGCGCAAGAAGGGCGGCACGGGTCTCGGGCTGGCGATCGCCAGGCGGATCGTCGAGCTCCATGGCGGACGCATCCGGGTGGAATCGGCGCCGGGACGCGGCGCCACTTTCACCGTCACGCTGCCGGTCCGGGTCGAGCGCCAGGCGGGCCTGCATGAGCCGGCGCATCCTGGTCGTCGAAGACCACGAGGAGAACCGCCGCATCATGCGCGACCTCCTCACCGCGGCCGGCTACGAGATGCTGGAAGCCCACACCGGCGAGGAGGGAGTGGCCCGCGCCGAGGCCGAGCGCCCGGATCTGATCCTGATGGACATTCAGCTCCCCGGCCTCGACGGCTACGAGGCGACGCGGCGCATCAAGGCGATCCCGGCGCTCCGCGCGATCCCGATCATCGCGGTAACCTCGTACGCGCTGAGCGGAGACGACGTGAAGGCGCTCGAGGCGGGTTGTGACGCTTACGTGACGAAGCCCTTCAGCCCGCGGGCATTGCTCGCGAAGATCCGGGAGTACGTGCCGTGAGGACACCGCCGCGGATCCTCGTCGCGGACGACAACGCGATGAACGTCGACATCCTCCGCACGCGGCTCGCGGCCCACGGCTACGAAATCCTGGTTGCGGCGAATGGCGAAGAGGCCGTGGACCTCGCCCGCCGGGAGCGGCCGGACTTGATCCTGCTCGACATCATGATGCCGAAGCTGGACGGATACGAGGTGTGCCGGCGGCTGCGCGCGGACCCCGGGCTGCCGTTCGTGCCCATCATCCTCGTCACCGCCAGGGGGGATACGAAGGACGTCGTGGCCGGCCTGGAGGCCGGCGGCGACGAGTACCTGACGAAGCCGGTGGACCAGGCCGCTCTCATGGCGCGGGTCAAGTCGATGCTCCGGATCAAGGCGCTCCACGACACGGCGCAGGAGCAGGGGGCGCGCCTCGAGGCGCAGGCGGGGGAGCTCGCCGAGTGGGGCCGCACGCTCGAGCGGCGCGTCGCCGAGCAGCTCGCCGAGCTCGAGCGCGTCAACCGCTGCCGGCGCTTCCTTTCCCCTCAGGTGGCCGACCTCGTCGTCGCCTCGGGTGACGACAAGCTCCTCGAGAGCCATCGGCGCGAAATCACGGTGGTGTTCTGCGACCTGCGGGGCTTTACCGCCTTCGCCGAGACGGCCGAGCCCGAGGAAGTCATGGGGGTTCTACGCGCGTACCACGAGGCGATGGGCGAGCTGATCTTCCGCCACGAGGGGACGCTCGAGCGCTTCGCCGGGGACGGCCTCATGGTCTTCTTCAACGACCCAGTGCCTTGTCCAGACCCCGCCGCGCGCGCCGTGCAGATGGCCGTCGGGATGCGGGAGCGTGTCGGGGGGCTTGCAGTCGAGTGGCGGAAACACGGCTTCCGGCTCGAATTCGGCGTCGGGATCGCGCTGGGCTACGCGACCTTGGGGAAGATCGGCTTCGAAGGGCGATACGACTACGGCGCGATCGGCACGGTGACCAACCTCGCCGCACGGCTCTGCGACGCGGCGCGGGGCGGCCAGATACTCGTGAGCCAGCGCGTTTACGCGGCAGTGGACGGACGGGTGGAGGCCGATCCCGTCGGCGAGCTCAGCCTAAAAGGGTTCCTCAAACCCACGTCGGCCTTCAACGTCGTACGGCTCACGCAATGACTCCCCGCCGCACATAGCCGCAGATAAACGCAGATAAACGCGGATCAGATCAACCCCAGGATCGAAAGTAGATTGGCCGTCGATGGACGCCAATATACACCGATTCACTGCTCGCACGGGCGGACAAGGTGATCAAATAATGATTTTTGTTCTGTCCGTGTTTTCCGTGTGCTTCCGGGGCTGATCCGATCTTATCGGCGGCCATCTGCGGCCATCGGCGGTTCATTGAACTTGGTTTTGCTGCTTCTTCATCTGTGTTTATCTGTGTGTATCTGTGGCTGATTTGTTCTTGATCTTATCGGCGTCCATCGGCGGCTGGAATTGTCGTTGTGAATGAATCCGCGTTCGTCTGCGTTTATCTGCGGCTAATTTCCGCCTGGTTTTCTTGGCGGCCTTGGCGTCTTGGCGGTTAATTCCTCAATCAGCCCGCTCGTAAGAGCGCAAATGCTTCATCGCCGAACCGCTGCCGCGCCTCGTCGTGCAGCGGCTTGACCGGGCGCGCAAAAGCGGCGCGTTGCTCCGGGTTGAGTTCCAGCACTTCGCCGCCCGCCTTCTCGATCTCCTCGCGAGCGTGCGCCTCTTCCTCCACGGCGAGCTCCCGTTGCGCGGTGATGGCATCGCGCGCTGCTCGCTGGATACCTTCCTGGAGCTCCTTCGGCCAGCGCTCGAACTCGGCGCGGTTCATATAGATGCCGCGCGAGAGATAGCAGTGCCCGGTCAGGCTGTGATAGCGGTGGACCTTGTGGGCGCCATAGTCGACCGTGTTGGCGAGCGGGTTTTCCTGCCCGTCGACGGCCCCGGACACGATCGCTTCCAGCCCCGGCTTGAGGTCCAGCGAAAAGGGCACCGCCCCCTGCAGCTCGAAGCTCCGGGCGTGGACCTTGCCGGGCATCAGGCGGACCCGCATGCCTTTCAGGTCGGCGGGTGTCCTCACGGGGCGTAGCCGGTTTGACACGTGGCGGTAGCCGTTCTCGAAGTAACCGAGCACGCGGTAGCCGGGGATGCGTTCTTCGATCTTGCGGCTCATCCAGGCGCCGAGCTTGCCGTCCATCGCGGCCCGCGCGTCGTCCAGCCCATCGAAGAGGAACGGTAAATCGGGAAACTCCAGCTCCGGCACCCGGTCGGCCAGGTAGCTCGTCGACTGATAGGAGAGCGTCAGGATGCCGTGCTCGGCCATCCACAAGAGGTCGCCCCCTTTGTAGCCCAGGTCCATGACGTTCCAGATGTACTTCACGTCGACGGCCTTGCCGAAATCCGCCTCGAGCCGGTCGCCCATGATCTTCAGCCCGCGGCTGCACGTCGTAGACGGAGGCCCGTAGCCGCCCATGCGAATCTGGATGGGCTCGGTCATGTTCTGCTTTCGATCTTGCCGATGGCCCGGATCTCGCGGTCGAGGCGCTTCAGCTCCGCGTCGTACCAGGCTTTGAGCGCGTCGCCGTCGAGGTGGTCGACCGTGACGTTGATCTTCTCCATGGCCGCCTTGAACCTCGGGTCTGCCGCGCTCTCCCGCAACGCGGCCTGCCACGCCTTAATGGCGGCGGCGGGCGTTTTCGCGGGCGCGAAATATCCGGTCCACAGCACGAGCTCGGCGTCATAGCCTGCTTCCTTGACCGTCGGCGTATCGGCGAACGCGGCCACGCGCTTGGGGCCCGACTGCGCGAGCAGGCGCGCTTTGCCGGACTGGATATGCGGGCTCGCGACGCCCGAAGGCGCGAAAAAGCTCTGGCAGTGGCCGCCGAGCACAGCGATGATGGCCGGGCCCGCGCCGTTGTACGGCGAGTGCAGCAGGTCGACCTTGGCCGCGCGCATCAGCATCGCCATGGAGATGTGCCCGCTGCCGTAGAGGCCGGTCGAAGCGTAAACGATCTCACCAGGCTTTCTCTTCGCCAGCTCGACGAATTCCTTCACCGTCCTGACCGGCAGGCTGGGGTGCACGACGAGCAACAGCGGGTCGGCGGTAATCCGCGCGAGGAGGACGAAATCATCGGGCGTATAGCCGGAAGACCGGCCGAGCACGTTGTCCGTGATCGGGATCAGGACGTGGGTCACGGTGTTGAGCAGGACCGTGTAGCCGTCGGCGGGCCCGGTAGCCACGGCCGCACCGCCTACTGCGCCGCCCGCGCCCGGGCGGTTCACCGTGATCACCGACTGCTTGAAGCTGCGCTGCAGCGGTTCCGTCATTCCGCGCGTGATGATGTCCGCCGTGCCCCCGGGCGCATTGGGGTTGACGACGGTGATGAGACGCGACGGAAACGGCTCCTGCGCCAGCGCGACCGGCGCACACAGCACGAGGGCCAGTATTGTGGTTGCTCGAATGATACTCATCGGTTTCACTCACTTCATCACTGCATCACTTGATCACTTAGAACTGATTTCTATAAAAGGGTGATGTTCATTCGACCCCGCGCAAGTTTGAGGAGAAACACATTCTTCGTAAGTTAGTCGGTGCCGGGCTCAATCTCTTGCGATCCTCTCTCGTAAGGGTGTCAGGAACCCTAAACCCTAAGGTTCCTGACACCCTCTGTACACTCGGTCAAGTCACAATAACGATTTATAAATTGACCTCCAGTCACTTCGTCACCTATCACCGCTCTCATTGTTCCGCCTTTATATCCGCCGTCTTGACGAGGCGCGCCCAGCGCTTCGTTTCCTCCTCGGTGTGGTGCAGCATGTCGGACACGTCACCTCCGACAGGCTGCTTATTCGACCTTGAGGTTCAAGGCCTTGATGACCCGTGCGTTGCGCTCCGTCTCCGCTTTCATGAATGCGTCGAACGCTTCGGGGCTGAGAGCGGCGGGAGCCAGTCCCTGTCTGGTGAGCACGTCCTTCGCTTCGGGCAACTGCAGCGCCTTCGCGATCTCGACGTTCAGCCGCTGGATCACGTTTTTAGGCGTCATCGATCGGGCAACCGCCCCGAACCAGTTCAGGGCTTCGAATCCGGGATAGCCGGATTGCGCCACTGACGGGATGTCCGGGAGCAGATCGGATCGCTCGAGCGACGTCACGGCAATGCCGCGCAGCCTGCCCGCGGCAACGAACGGCGCGGTTTCGGCGATGTTCGCCACCAGGATAGTAGTATGTCCGCCCATCACCGCGGTCGCAGCCGGCGCACCGCCGTTATACGGCACGGCGATGGCGTCAAACCGGGCGGCCTCCTTGAATAATTCCATGGCGAGGCGCTGCCCGCCCAGGATGCTGGCGGTCGCGAAAGTGAGCTCGCCCGGACGCGAGCGCGCGATGGTCACCAGCTCCTTGACCGAGCGCGCCGGCAGCGACGGATGGACGGAGATAACGAGTGGATTCGACGCGAGGCGCGTGACGCCGGTGAAGTCCTTGAAGGTGTCGTACGGCAGCTTCGAGCGCACGATCGAATTCACCGTGAAGCTCTGCGCCATCAGCAGCAGGGTATGCCCGTCGGCGGGTGCCCGCGCCACGATTTCCGCCCCGATCACGGTATTCGCTCCCGGGCGGTTCTCGACGATCACGCTTTGGCCCAAGGACCGGCTCAACGGCGGTCCCATAGTGCGCGCGATGATGTCGACCGCCCCGCTGGGCGGAAATGGCACCATGAGCCGCACGCTCTTCGAAGGAAACTCCTGCGCTGCGGCTCCGGCGATAAAGAGCATTGCCGCGGCAAAACCTGCGGTGAGCGTTCTCATTAACTGCATCCTCCGGTGACGGCGACCGGCTCCAGTTTAACGTGGAACGATCAATCACTACGAAACCGGATGACAAATCCGTAACGAAGTTACGTAAAGCTCGATAGATCGGTGCTGACCCAATACGCCGCTGAGGCACTACTTCGTCCAGTATTCGGGATTGTCCCGGAACAGCCTCTTGGGAATCACGCCATAGACCATTTTCACGATGTTCACTGCTTCGCCGACCCTGAAATCGACGCTCAAGGTGCAGAGCGCGTAGGCCTCCGCGGCGGACAATCCCGCGCGCTCTTTCAGGAAATCGACTGCGTGCTGAACGGCGTTCTTCATCGCCGCGTCGAGATCGGCGTCCATCCCCATCGGGTAATGGTGCGCGGCATCCTCCGCGCGGGGCCATTTCATCTTCCTGCCCGCGCCTTTGTGCACGATCAACTGCAGGGTCGGCGTCAAAGACATCTCCAGCGCCGAGCCGTCGACTTCGCCGTCACCCTGCGCGCCGTGACCGTCGCCGGTGTAGAGCAGGGCGCCTGCGTTGAACACCGGCAGATAGAGCGTAGAGCCCGCGGTGAGATGCTTGCAGTCCATGTTGCCGCCATAGGGACCCGGCGGCTTGGTACTGACGCGCACGAGCTCGGGCGGCGGCGCCACCGCGACAATGCCCATGAACGGCGCCAGCGGTACCTCGACGTTATCGGAAAAGAGGCCCACGTTGCGCTCCAGGTCGAGCTTGATGACCATGGGCGCGGGCGCGGTGAGCAGCTCGGGCAGCACGCCCCAGCCCGGGCCGGTGGAATTGACGCCGTAGGGCACCCGCAGCGCGACGTCGAGGACGCGCACTTCGAGCATATCGCCCGGCTCGGCGCCTTCGACGTATACGGGCCCCGTGAGGATATGCGAGCCCGCGCCTTCCTCGCGCCGTACTTCGCGGAAGATGTCCTTTGCGTCCTGCAGGACTTCCTCGGGCGGTATGCCGGCGGCGCCCAAATAGGGAACCGGGTCCCGACCGGTATTCATGCCTTGATTCGAGACCGTGTCGATCTTCACCGTCTGGCCGGAGCGCACGCGGAGTACCGGAGGGCGGTTCGCCGGTATCCAGCCCCAGACGACGTTCTCCGGCGTCGAGCGCAGCGTCGCGTCAGGCGTGCGTCGGAGGGGAACCGGTCCTGGTGAACTCATCTCAACAACAAAACCTAATCAGCCACAGATACACACAGATAAACACGGATAAATTCAATCCCCAAATTCAAGATCCTTTCAGCCACGGAAACACACGGAAGCACACAGAACCTACAAGAAGCAAAAACAACCAAGTAGCGAACAGAATCATTTCAGGTTTTCCATTCTGTCCGTGTTTTCCGTGTGATTCCGTGGCCAATTTGGCCTTTGATTTCATCTGTGCCTATCTGTGTTTATCTGTGGCTCAAATAGGGTTTTTGAGATCGCTTCTAGACAAGCTGCCGGTAAATCCAGCGCGCTGCGGCGAACAGCCTGCGGTCCTCGCCGCGCGCGGCGATCACCTGTGCCCCGACCGGCAGGCCGTTCGGACCCTTGAACACCGGGACGCTCATCGTGGGCACGTGCATGAGCGTCCAACTCGACGCCAAAGTGGAGTCGCCGGTGTTCCACCCGATGGGCGCTTCACCGACGGCGGCGGGCGCCAGCAGCACGTCGTAATCGGCGAAGACCGACCGGAGTGCCTGGCGGCAGCGCTCCGCCAGCACGCGCGCGTCGCGATAGCGCTCGAAGCTGCACTCCATGCCGGTTCTGATCTTGCCGTTACGCAGGTCGGCGCTCAACTCTTCCCAATGCTGTTCGATCTCGCGCGTGAAATTGAGCGCGAACTCGCGGCATGAAATCATGCGGTGCGCTTCCTCCGCGCCTTCGAACTCCGCAGGCAGAACGGCGTCGGACACCTTCGCGCCGGCGCGCGCGAGCCTCCCCGCCGCATCTTCCAGCAACTGCTGCGTGTACTGCTCGAGCCGGGGCCACTGCGGAGGGCGGACGAACCCGACGCGGGGCGCCGGCACATCGTCCGGCACGGGTACTGGATCGATGCCGACCAGCACATCGCGGTGAAGCGCGATGTCCTCGATCGTGCGCGCGTAGAAGCCGATCGTGTCGCACGAGCCCGACGATTCCATGACACCCGAGCAGCGCACATCGCCGAACGTCGGGCGATAGGCGAATACTCCGCAGAAAGATCCCGGCTTGATCGTCGATCCCGTGGTCTGCGTGCCCAGGGCGAGCGGCACCATGCAATCAGCGACGGCGGCGGCCGATCCGCTCGAAGAGCCTCCCGGTGTGCGCTCGGGATCGAAGGGATTGCGCGTCTTGCCCGGATAGTTGACGGCGAATTCAGCGGTGACCGTCTTTCCCATGGCCACCCCGCCCGCCTTGCGGCCCATTGCAACGCACGCGGCGTCGCGTCGCGGGCGGTGCCCGGCGTAGATCGGAGAGCCGTAGCCGGTGGGCATGTCGAAAGTATCGATGATGTCTTTCACGCCGAACGGCACGCCGATGAGCGCGCCCGAGCACTTGCTGCGGTCCAGCGCACCTGCCTGCGCGATCACCTGATCCGGATCGAGGTATTCCCAGGCGAGCACCTGGGGCTCGCGCTCCGCGATGCGCTCGAGGCACGCGCGCGTCACCGCTTCGCACGTCGTGCGTCCCCCACCGATCGCCCTGGTGATCTCCAGCGCGCTCAATTCGTTCAGCCGTGTGAGCGGTTTCGTTGCGGCCCGGGCTGTCATCTCACCTCCTCAACTGGCTACGCAAAAACCATTTCCGCCGCAGATACACGCAGTAAAAACTCAAAGAACTATTCAAGCCACAGATACACACGGATAAACACAGATAAGAAAAATATCCTCACTCCCGCATTGGCAGGAATCGAGGACCAGCTGATTGCTCGCGCTTTGTACCTGGACTCCCGCCCTTCGGGGGAGTGACGAATCGTTTTGGGTCGGTGATTCAACGTGAGCGACAAACTGCCGGCTGATTGATCCTGTCTGCGTGAGCTTCCTCTCGAATCATTTGCGGCTCAATGGGTCTTGATGTTGTGTTTGATTTTATCCGTGTTTATCTGTGTGTATCTGTGGCTAGATGTAATGTCCACATCATGTATTCGCGTCTATCCAGTCGGCGATGAAATCGATGCCGACCTGGCGGTTGTCGACCTGGCAGTGCTCCGCCCCGCCGTCATCGACGGTGAATATCTTGTACATCTTGGTCTTCGCGCCGATCATGTCGTAGAGCTTTTTCGCCGAGTCGAGCGGGACGATGCGGTCCTTGTCGCCATGCGCGACGAGCACCGGGCATTCGATGCGCTGGGCGACGCCGTTCAAGTCGAAGCGCTTCGCCATTTCCAGCGCCTCGTCGATGTCTTTCGCACCGAACACCCACGGCACCTGAAACGCCGACTGCGCGCTGTTCCGCGAATCGCCCTGCGTTACCGTCTTGATCTTGAGGACCCACTCGTAGATGCTCGAGTGCATGGCGCCGAACGCGACACAGGCGGCGTAGCGCTTGTCGAATGCCACGATGCGCGGCGCATAGTAGCCGCCGAAGCTGTATCCCATGACCGTGACTTTCTGCGGATCGACGTCGGCGCGGGAGATGACGTAATCGTAGGCGGCGGTGCCTGCGACTTCATAATCGTAACGTGTGTGGATCTTGCGCAGGCGCAGCGATTCTCCCTGTCCCGGCCCGTCGATCGCCAGCGTATGCATGCCCCGCGCGGCGAACTCCAGGCCGGCGAACAACACGCTCATCTCCTTGCAGTTGTCCATGCCGTTGAACAGCACGACGGTCGGCGCCTTGCCAGTGACGCCCGGCGCTCTCATGAAATACGCCGCGAGCGCGGAGCCTTCGTAGGGGACATCGACGCGCTCAATATTGCGATGGCGGCGCTCGAAGCCGGCGTGAAAGCAGCGCAGCGCCCTGCAGACATTGCGGCTTCTGCTCCCCCGGCGCGATGAACCGCTCTCCCGTGAAATAATAGGTTCCGGCGCGGATATAGTAGTTTCCGGCCGTCATCTGGCAGCCCTCCGCTGCCGCGGTATCGGCGGCCCTCTCGATGCGGGCCGCCATTGCGGACCATTCCTCCCACCACGCCTGCGGCTCCCCCGCGCGAGCCTTCAGCCGCTCCCCGATCCGGTCGATCTCTTCGAGCGCGACCGCTCCGTAAGGCGCCATGCCTTTGGTGACGAGCGTCGCATTCGACCAGCTATAGTTGTCCGGAAAATGATCGATCCAGGTACCGTTCGGCGACATACCTGATTTCCTTTGAGGTTGCTTGGCGTGACCGCGAAGGACAGACCGGGACTATCGTCCATCCGTCGAAGAATTTACAGCGGCTGCGCGTGCAACACAATTGCTTTTGCTGCAGTCGCGTCGGCGGCCGTGTTAGGATCAAATGCGCGCCGTCGGCGCATCGACTCGGATCTGGTAGGGGTGCCGGAAAACTAAAACGACCATAACGAGGAGGACGCACATGAAACTTTCCACGCCGTCATGCCTGTGGCTAGCCGCGGTTGCGGCGTTGGCTTCCGGACTTCTCGCGGCGCAGCCCAAGGCCGCGGCGGCAGATTATCCCAAATCGTGTCGTCAGGATCATCCTGCCGCAGCCCGCGGGGGCGGCACCGACGTCGTAGCGCGCGCGGTAGCCCAGAAACTCACGGAAGCCTGGGGCCAGCAGGTCATCGTGGACAACCGCCCGGGAGCGAACGGCATCATCGGCAGCGAGGCGGTCGCGAAATCGAAGCCCGACGGTTACACGCTCCTCTATGGTTTCGGCTCGCTGCTTTCGATCAATTCTTCGATCTACAAATCGCTGCCGTACGACACCCAGCGCGATTTCACCCCCATCACCCAGACGGTCATGAACCAGATCGCGCTGGTCGTCAACGGGACCTGCCGGCCCGGTCGGTGAAGGAGCTGGCGGCTCTGGCGCGCGCACGGCCCGGCGAGCTGCTCTTCGGCTCGTTCGGGGTCGGGAACCAGACTACCTCACCGGCGAGCTGTTCCGGATCGAGGCGAAGCTAAAGATGCTGCACGTCCCGTACAAGGGCGAGACGCCCTCGATCACGGAGCTGGTGGCCGGCCAGGTCGCGCTGATGTTTCTCCTTCGGCCGGCGTGACGCCCCATATCCGGTCGGGCAGGCTGCGGCTGCTGGCGGTGTGCGACCAGAAGCGCGCGCCGGCATTCCCCGACACGCCGACGATGGTCGAGTCCGGATTTCCGGGAGTCATTTCGATCGGCTGGGGCGGGCTGGTCGCCCCGACTGGCACGCCGCAGGACATCATTCAGAAAACCCAGCGCGAGGTGGCCCGCGGGCTGGCCGCGGCGGACGTCAAGGAGCGGCTGAGCGGCATGGGAGCCGACCCCGTGGGCAGCACGCCGGAAGAGTTCGGCGCGTTCATCAGGTCGGAACACGAAAAGTGGGCGCGCGTGGTGACCGGTACCAACCTCTAACAGCCAGTAACGAGGGCGGGGAACGGGCCCCTTCCGGCAAAACATCGGGGCCTTCCCGTTCCCCCCGCACCCCCCGTCGCACGATGAACGGTTGCGGGATAGCTCAATCGAAGCGGTTATTCGGGGCGTTTACTCGATCACCCGATCGGCGCGAAACCGGATGACTGCGGAATCGTGATGCCGAGCGCCTTGGCAGTCTTCAGATTTACCACCAGCTCGAACTTGGTCGGCTGCTCCACCGGCAGGTCCCCCGGTTTCGCGCCCTTGAGGATCTTGTCCACGAAGGTGGCGGCGCGCCGGAACAAGTCGGCACGGTCTGGCCCATAGGCCACAAGACCGCCAGAGTCCGCGAATTCCGAAACATGAAATATCGACGGCAGGCGGCTCTTTGCCGCAAGCCCCGCTATCCGTTTTAGATTCGGAGTAATCACTGGGTCTCGGATGATGAAAAGAGCGCCAGCGCGAGCCCGGGTCGCGTCTTCGAACGCCTTCTCGAAATCGTTGGGGCTCCGTACCTCCAGCGAGTGAAGCTGGATTCCCAGCTGCCGTGCTGGGAGTTCGATTTCTTTCCAAGCGAGTGGCAGCCTGCGTTCTGTGGATTCCAGAGCACAGCCACGCGGGAGAGCTTGGGAACCATTTCCTTGAGCAGCTCCAGCCGTTTTCCCGCCCAACTGGGAGGTCATTGGGGACAAACCCGTGACGTTGCCGCCGGGCCGCGCCAGGCTCTCAACCAGCCCCATCGCAACAGGGTCACCCGCGGCCACTATAACGATCGGGATTGTCCTGGTAGCTCTGGGCGGCCAGGGCATCGGGAGTAACGGAAGCGACGATGACGTCAACCTTGAGATGGACGAGATCGGCTGCCAGGTCAGGGACGCGATCGCTTCTACCTTCCGCATAGCGTACTCGATGCTGATGTTCTTTCCCTCGACCCATCCAAGGTCGCGGAGACCGAGCCGGAATGCCTGGGACCAGGGTGCGCTATCGGAAGGCGGGTGTGCCGAGAGAAGTCCTATCCGGCGGAGTTTCTCCGGCGCCTGCGCGCGTATGGCGCCTGCCCAGGCGAGCGCGCCCGCTCCGAGCGCAATAAGCAATTCCCGACGTGTTGTCATGCGATCCAGCCGGTTTACCCAACCCCCTGTGGTTACCTATGACCAGGCGATTCTAACCGTCTTCCAGAGGGCAGAAGTGAGTAGCACTACATTCCGGGGTCGTAAGAAATTCAACATCGGGATCATGCTGAAGCAGTGTTGTCGTCGAGCGTTTGGGCTGGGCGACGCATTCCGCTTCCCGCTAATTCAAGGCACCAGGACGGCCCGTCCTGTGATTTCTCCGGCCTCGAATGCACGG
>CAWDIV010000030.1:0-25111 GCA_963802355.1 uncultured beta proteobacterium
CTCGGCCGGCTGCATGCGGCGCCGGTCGACCAGGCGCCAGTTGCGCTCGTAGAGACGGAACGCCTCCTCCGCACCGAGATAGCGTTCACGCCGGTTCCAGCACAGCGCCGCCAGGTTCTCGAACGCAGCGACCTCGATCAACTCGTCTGCGAGCAGCCCGGCCAGCCGGCGCATGAATTCGGGGCGGCGCAAGGCCGCACGCGCCCGCGCGGCGTCCCGCGCGGCGAGCCTGAGCGGCACGACCACCAGGCCCGCGTCGCGCTCGCGCTCGCGCTGCGCGCGCTTGGCGAGGCGCAGCTGTTCCTGCCGCGACAAGCCGCTCGTCTTCGGCCGCCCCGGCCGCTTGGTCCGCTCCGGTCCCATTGGCGACAGCCTAGGCTTATTATGATGACGAGTCAACATAACACAATCACTCGATCACCCTGTCCGCGCGCACCAGGATCGACTGCGGAAACTTGATGCCGAGCGCTTTCGCGGTTTTCATGTTCACCACCAATTCGAACTTTGTCGGCTGCTCGACCGGTAGGTCGCCGGCCTTGGCGCCCTTGAATATCTTGTCGACGAAAACGGCGGAACGGCGGTATAGCTCAACGATGTTCGCCGAGTAAGACATCAGGCCTCCCTCTGCTGGAACCTCGGGGTAAGGGTAGAGGGCCGGCAGTCGATTGGCTGCCGCAAGCGCGAGCACCAACTCGCGGTTGATAACTCGCCAGGCTGCCCTCGAGGACGAGCAGCATATCGGCACGTTTTCCCTTGAACGCAGCGAACGCTGCCGGCAATTGATCGCGCAGGTTCACGTTCTCTTCGACGAGGGTCAAGCCCAGCAATTTAGCCGCTTCGAAAGCGGATTCGCGATTAATTTTGCCGGCCGGTTCGCGCGAATCGTAGAGTAGCCCGATGCGCCGCGCCTTGGGCACCAGTTCGCGAATCAACTCGATACGCTTTGCCACCAGTCCGCTGCCGAGCGTGCTCAAGCCTGTGGCGTTACCGCCGGGCCGAGCGAGACTCTGCACCAGCCCGGTGCCGACTGGATCGGGAGGCATGCTAAAGACGATCGGAGTGGTGCTCGACGCCTTCATCGCCGCGAGTACGGCGGGCGTTGGCGGCGCATAGATAATGTCGACCTTCGCCGCCACCAGCTCGACGGCCAGCACGTCCAGCCGATCAATGCGGCCGTCAGCGAATCGCCGCTCTACGAGGAGGTTCTTTCCCTCTACGTAGCCGAGACCTCTAGGCTTTCGAAGAACGCGCGAAAGTAGGTTTCGCTGCTCGCAAAAGTGCCCGCGAACAGAACGCCGAGCCGGAACGTGCGCGCCGGTTGGGGCTGCGCGAAGGCGCCGAGCGGCGCTGCAAGTAGGTTTGCGCCAATCGCAATCAAAACTTTTCGGCGGGTGTTCATTCGATTACGTTGTCGGCGCACACCACCGATTCGTTCGGGATGGTAAGGGGCCGGTGTCTTATCACTCGATCACCCTGTCCGCGCGCACCGCGAGCTCTCGTGGAATGTCGATCTTGAGCGCCTTGGCGGTTTTCATGTTGATCACGAGCTCGAACTTCGTCGGCTGTTCTATGGGAAGGTCGCCGGGTTTCGCGCCCTTCAGAATCCGATCCACGTAGTAGGCGGCACGGCGATAATTCGCCAAAGCATCCGCGCTGTAGCTGAGCAAAGCCCCAGCCTCGGCGAACTCGCCCGTTCCCGCGACAACCGGCCAGCGTTGCGCCAGCGCGAGCTTGACGACGCGCCGCCGCTCGTTCCTCAACATCAGGCCCACGGTCACGATAAGGCCCTGCGCACCTTCCTTTGCCAGGCGCGAGAAGGCCGGCTCGATGTCCTCTGGTTTAGCCACCTCGGCAAAGCGCGCTTCCACCTTGAATCGCGCTGCGGAGCGGTGCACCGCTTCCCTCTGCGGGGCGCGGCCCGGGGCGTTGGCGTCGATCAAAAAACCGACGCGCTTGAGCTCGGCGCGGCGGCAAGCAATAACTCGAGGTGCTTCTCCGCGAGGAGATCCGAGAGACTGGCGACCCCGGTGATCATGCCGCCCGGCCGCGCGAGACTTTTCACGAGTCCGTGCTCCACCGGGTCGCCGCCGCCCCATGCCATGACGATCGGGATCCCGGGTGCGGCCTTGGCCGCCGGAGACACTGCCGCCAAAAACCCCGCCACGATGATCGCAGGCTTCCTCGCCGCAAGCTCTTCGGCCAGGGAATGCAACCGATCGATCCGGGCGTCCGCCCAGCGCTCTTCGATCACGACCTGCGAGCCTTCCTTCCACCCCAGTTCCGCCAGTCCCTCTTTGAACGCGGCAAGGTATTGCCCGCCGACTCCCGTGAATCCGCGTTTAGCCAGCCGATCAAAATCGGCTGCTTGGATTGCGCGAGCGCCGTCCGCGGAGCGATCGCCGTGGCTCCGAGCATGATGAGCACGCTGCGACGATCCTTCACTCGATCACCTTGTCCGCGCGAAACAGCAGATCCTGCGGAATGGTCAGCCCGATCGCCTTCGCGGTCTTCAAGTTGATGACGAGCTCGATCTTCGTGGGCTGCTCCACGGGGAGGTCTCCTGGTTTCGCGCCCTTGAGGATCTTGTCCACGTAGGTGGCTGCCCGATAGTAGTGTTCCGCAATATTCTGCCCGTAACTCATTAACCCGCCGGACTCGACGGGTTCCCGTGTCCAGAACATCGTGGGCAGGCGCTGCTGCGCGGCAAGCTCCGCGATCCGGCGCGCCTGGGCGAAGAACAAGCCGTCGGGCAGCACGATCAGCGCGCCCCCGCGCTCGTGCTTCAGCGCGGCGAAAGCAGCGTCTATCTCGCTCGCAGTGCCCGCTTGAACCGGCGAGACTTTCACGCCGGTCGTTTGTGCGGCGGCCTGAATGTTTTTCGAAAAGGAGGGGTGGTTCGGGTGGCTCGGGTTCACCAGCACCGTGACCCGCGACAATTTGGGGACCGCAACTTGCAGCAACTCCAGGTACTTGCTGCTGAGGTCCGCCGAAATGTTGGATAGCCCGGTAATGTTTCCGTCCGGGCCGGGAAAGGCTTGCGACAAACCCGGCGGCGACGGGATCGGCAGTGGCCACCATTACAATAGGAATAGTGGCGGTCGCTTTCTGGGCGGCCTGAATGGCTTGCGTTCCCGCGACCACGATGATCTCCACTTTCAACTGTACCAACTCCGCCGCCAGGCCGGCCAGGCGCTCATACTTCCCCTCCGCCCATCGGTCCTCGATGACGACGTTCTTGCCCTCCGCATACCCGAGCTCGCGCAGGCCGGTGCGCAGTCCGTCCACCCGGATGCGCGCGAAGTCTGAGGAGACCAAGTCCAGATACCCGATCCGCGCGACCTTCGCCGACTTCTGCTGGGCGAACGACGCGGCCGGCGCCGCCAGTACGCTTCCAAGCGCGATGAGCGATTCGCGGCGTGTCGTCACTCGATCACCTTGTCCGCGCGCATGAGAAACGGCTGCGGAATCGTGATCCCGAGCGCTTTGGCGGTTCTCATGTTGATCACGAGCTCGAGCTTGGTCGGTTGCTCGATCGGCAGGTCGCCCGGCTTGGCGCCCTTCAGGATCCGATCGACGTAGTAGGCGGCGCGGCGGTAATTTGCCGACTGGTCAGCTCCGTAACTCAGCAAAGTTCCTTCTTCAGCAAACTCGCGGAAGGACCCGATCACCGGCCAGCGCTGTGCCAACGCGAACTTCACTATGCGCTGTCGTCCGACCGATATGAGCCTGGCCCGGCGTCACGACGAGCGCCTGCACACCGGCGCCTGCTTCAATTGCGCAAACACTGGTCGCGGCGCAATCAGCGCGGCGCCGAGCGCGATTAGCAGATGGCGGCGGCTCACTCGATCACCTTGTCTGCGTATCCGGTTGGGGCCGGATGTGCGATAATCCGGCTTTCCGGAATCCGGATAAAAGCATGGACATCGTCAAGCTCGGGAAAAAGGGCCAGCTCTCGCTCCCCGCGGGAGTGCTGCGCAAGCTGGGGTTGCAGGGCGCGGCGACGCTCATCGTCGAGGCAACCGACGACGGAGCCGTGATCCTGCGGCCCGCAGCGGTATATCCGATCGAGCTGTACACCGACGCCCGCATCAAGGAGTTCGAGGAGGCGAACCGGATCACCGCATCCGAGAAAGCCCGCGTGCGCAAGGCGCTGCGCCGGCGCAAGCGTTGAAACTCTTTCTCGACGCCAACGTCATTTTCTCGGCGGCGCATCGTGAGGAGGGCCGGGCGCAAGAGCTGGTGGCGTTGGCGCGCGCCGGCCGCTGCGAGTTGCTCACCTCCACGCATGCGCTGGAGGAAGCGCGGCGCAATCTCGAGCTCAAGTCGGGCGGGTTCGAAGCACCGGCTGGCGGCTGCACTTGCGCAGACTCGCTGTCTGCTGCCGAAGCCCCCTCCGCCCTGACCGAATGGGCAATAGAACAACGCCTGCCGGTCAAGGACGCGCCGATTCTCGCGGCTGCCGTGCATGCCGGGGCCGATCTGCTGGTTACCGGAGACGCCCGCGATTTCGCGCGCCTTTACGGTCGCACGCTGCGCGGAGTGCAAGTGGTCGCTCCCGTCCGCGCATTGGACATCGTTCTGAAGCACGCGGGTGCATAGCGCCCATCGCTTGTCTACATTTCCATCAATCTCCGAAACGGCACCGAGCACGATGGGGAGTCTGCCCTGGCGTCCGCTCGAACGCAGTAAAGGAGCCCGATGCATGTCCGGACTCGCGGTTCACTCGATCACCTTGTCGGCCCGCACCAGGATAGCCTGCGGAAACTTGATGCCGAGCGCTTTGGCCGTTTTCTGGTTCAATATCGTCTCGAATTTCGTCGCCCGCTCGATCGGGATATCGCCGGCCTTTGTGCCCTTGAATATCCTGTCCACGAAGTACGCCGCGCGGCGGAACATCTGGAGCTGATCCACGCCGTAGGCCATCAGGCCGCCGGCCTCGGCAAGCTCGGGCATACCGATCGCGGGAAGGCGCTTCCCGGCCACAAGCTCCGCGATTCTCCGGGCGTTGGCGTTCAGCATCGCGTCCTCGATGACGACGACAGCCTCGATGCGGCCGGCGCTCATGGTTGAAAACGCGCTTTCGAGCTCTTCCGGTCCCCGTACACCGACTTGCTGGAGCTCCAGCTTGAGCGCCTTGGCGGTGGGCTCGAGCGCCTTGACGACGGGTGCCATTCCAGGATTGCCCGCATTGATAAGTACGGCCGCACGCCGCATGCGCGGTAGGATTTCTTTCAACAGCTCCAGGCGCTTCGCGGCCAGCTCCGGGTTGTAGAACGTCGACCCGGTGATGTTTCCGCCAGGCCGGGCAATGCTGGCGACGATGCTCGCCGTTACGGCGTCGCCGGCGGATGCCATGACGATGGGGATGGTCGTCGTCGCTTGCTTGCATGCAAGAGTCCCGGGCGTGCCGTGGGTCACGATGACGTCGACCTTGAGCCGCACCAGCTCTGCCGCCAGGTCGGGCAGCCGCTCGTACTTGCCCTCCGCCCAGCGGAACTCGATGGCGATGTTCTTGCCCTCGACGTAGCCCAGCTCGCGCAAGCCCGCGCGCAGCGCCTCGACCTGTGGCGCGTATCCGGAGGCGGAGGAGGCGCCGAGAAAGCCGATGCGGCGGACCTTGCCCTGCTGGGCGAGAGAGGCGAATGGCGCCGCGAGCAGGCACAGCCCCGCGGCGCTAGTCATGAGGAACCGGCGCCGCGTCTTCACTCGATCACCCTGTCGGCGCGCACCAACCTCCTTTCCCTCCCCATAGGCAGGGGGAGGGTTAGGGTGGGGGTGGAAGCGGAAAAACATCTTCATGTTCTAGGCGGCACGGGACGCCCATTACTGGGCGCCGCCCGCAGACAGATCCTGCCCGGACGAGCTTGACTTCCCCGCATGCGGCTGCCTAACGAAAGGCGTGACGCGCGAGAGCTTGAAAAAGCCCGGTTTCATGTATGCGGAGCTGCGTGTTGTGACACGGCTTACCCGACTCGGAGTTCGGACCGTGCACAGCAAATCCACTATTCCTTCGCGATCCGACCGCTTGCCGCCGCATAGACTGCGCCGCGGGCCAGCCCGCCTTGATCGCGCGAGTTCGCTCGGTACTATCAGTGAGTCAGACTTGACCAGCTCGTGCCAGCATCGGCTCGTGAGCTCCTCGCCTTTCCGATGCGGCTTACCGCCAGTTACCGCTCGGTGGCCAAGCAGGAGATCTCCCGGTTACCGTGCAACGAGTCTTACGTGCATTGCCAGGGTCTCAGACCAGGCCGGGCCGAGCGGGCGCTCGAACTAGCGCGCCCGACCGTGTTGCCTTCCGCCCGAGTAACGGCGTGGGCACCCAGAATGAGGTACTTCTCGCGGCTCCATGGCTGGCCTACGCGCACCCCTGTCAACGCTTCGCGATGTGCCTCACGGCGATTCCTCACGCATGACTCGGGGACAGGTACGGTTTGCTAGACCTTTACTGTTTAGGACTTCCACCCATTTACTCCTTGCCGGTCTCCCGGCGCACTACTCGATCACCCGATCCGCCAGCACCAGCACCTCGCTGCGGAAATGTGATGCCGAGGGCTTTGGCGGTCTTCACGTTGAGCACCAGGTTGAGCTTCGTCGGCTGTTCCACCGGAATATCTCCGGGCTTGGCGCCCTTCAGGATCTTGTCTACGAAGATCGCGGCTCGCCGGTAACTGCTCGCGTTATCCTGGCCGTAGCTCATCAATCCGCCGAACTCAGCGTCCGGCTCGGTCTCGTAAATGGAAGGCAGGCGCGTTCTTGCGGCCAGCTCCGCGATCGGCCGGCGATTGGTGCCGAACAACCCGTCGCTCATCGTAAGCAGCGCTTGCGCGCGCTGCGCCACCATTAGGGGGAAGGCTTTTTCGATTTCCTCCGACGTGCGGGCCCCAACGGACAACAGTTGCACACCAGCCTTCTTTGCCGGGTCCTGAAGCATCTTGATAGCCGCCTCATGACCGTCATTGGCCGGATTGAACAACACGGCGACGCGGGACAGCTTCGGGATCGCAGTTATTAGCAGATCGAGGCGCTTCAGGCCAGTCTCAACCGAGATGCTGGAAATGCCGGTAACGTTTCCGCCGGGGCGCGCGAGGCTCGCGACCAAACCCCTGCCGACCGGATCGCCCGCATTGACCATGATGATGGGGACGGTTCGAGTGGCCGCCTTCACGCCCTGAGTCGCGGGTCCCCCGCCGACCACGATGGCATCGACCTTCAACTGCAACAGTTCCGCCGCGACCGTCGGAACCTGCTCGAACTTGCCGGCGACGTAACGCGCCTCGTACCGTACGCGTCCCACCCCCCACATAGCCCAGCTCGCGCATACCCTGCTGGAAGGCGCCGTAATTGAAGGATTCCAGCGCCTGCTGGGACACAAACCCGATGCGCCAGGTCTTTCCCTGCTGGCCCAAACAGGCAAGCGGCGCAGCGAGCCCGCACAGCCCGGCAACTGCGGTCAGAAGAACGTCCCGTCGCGTCTTCACTCGATCACCCTGTCCGCGCGCACCAGGATCGACTGCGGGATCGCAATGCCAAGCGCCTTGGCGGTCCTGAGATTAACCACCAGACCGAAGCGGGTCGGCAGCTCGACCGGAATATCGCCGGCTTGGCGCCTTTGAGGATCTTGTCGACCATCGCGGCCGGGCGCTCGTACATTTCCGCTGGATGCGGGTGATAGCTCATCGACCGCCCTCCTCCGCTCCGCGACGGGTCGCGTACATCGTGGGCAGGCGGTACCTTCGCACCCAGCGCGACGATCTGACGCATGTGCGAACTGAAGACAGAATCAGAGGGCACGATCATCGCACCCACCTTATCCCGCCCGATGGCAAGGAATGCTTGCTCGATCTGCGCCGAGTTGCTCGCCTCGAACGGCACGACGGTCGCGCCGATTGCTTTTCCGCCCTCCTGAACCTGCTTCAGGACTGTGGGATGGTTCGGATGCGACGGATTGATCAGCACGGCTACGCGCGTAAGCTTCGGCACTGCAGCGTTCAGCAACTCGAGATATTTGCTGCTTACCACGACGGATACGTTGGAAATTCCCGTAATGTTGCCACCCGGGTGAGCGAGGCTGGCAACGAAGCCGCTCGCCACCGGATCTCCGGCGCCTGTCATAACGATGGGGATCGTCGTTGTAGCCTTTCGCGCGGCTTCCACGCAGAACGATGACACGGCCACGATCACGTCCACCTTCGATTGCACGAGTTCCGCTGACAGCGCGGGGAGACGATCCAACTTGCCCTCAGCAAAGCGCCACTCCATGACAAAGTGCTTCCCCTCCACATAGCCGTGGTTGCGCATTGCGCGCAGGAAGATCGCGATCGATTCCGACTGCGCCTGACGGGACTGCGCGCTCAGAAAACCGATGCGCCAGACTTTTCCTTGTTGCTGGGCAATAACTGTCGGCGGGACGGCGAGCAGTGCTAACCCCGCTACGCTGACAACAAGAAAGTTGCGCCGCGTTTTCACTCGATCACCTTGTCGGCTCGAAACAGTAGGTCCGCGGAACAGTGAGCTCGAGCGCTTTGCGGTCTTAGGTTGATGACCAGCAAGATCCTGGTCGGCTGCTCGATCGGAAGATCGCCCGGCTTGGTGCCCTTCAGTATCTGGTCCACATACCAGGCGGACGGCGGAGAAGAGGCGCATTGTCGGGGCTGTAGCTCAACAGAGCGCCCTCGTCAGCGAACTCGCGATAGGCGCCGATCAGGGGCCAGCGTTGCGCCAGCGCAAACTTGACGATCCCGCGCCGTTCGGCAAAAAACCGCCCGGAGGCTATCACGACGAGGCCCTGCGCCCCCTCCTTCGCAAAGCGCGAGAGCGCAAGATCGATCTCTTCGGGTTTGGTCGCTTCAGCGAAACGCGCCTCAACTCCATGTTGCGCCACCGAACGGCGCGCGTTTTCCATGTGCAGGGTGTGATTTGCGACGAATGGATCAGCGAGAAAGCCGATTCGCCGCGATTTGGGCGAGGCTGCGAGGAGCAATTCGAGGAATTTCTCCGAGAGATCGCTATCGATGTTGGTCAGCCCGGTGATCATCCCGCCGGGCCGCGCCAGGCTGGCCGCGAGTCCTGCAGCCACCAGATTGCCGCCCATGGCCATGACGACAGGCGTCCTGGGTGCGGCCATGGCTGCGATCCCAGTCGTTCCCACCCCGGTGGTCACGATCACTGCCGGTCTCTTCGTTGCGAGATCCTCTGCCAGGACCGGCATACGGTCTACCTGGTTGTTCGCCCAGCGCTCCTCGAACACGACCTGTGAGCCTTCCTTCCATCCCAGCGCCACCAGCCCTTCCTTGAAGAGCGAAAGGTAATGTCCGTGCGACTCCCGCGATCCGGAACTGAGCCAACCGATCATCACCGGCGCCTGCTTCGATTGCGCGAGCACTGCCCGCGACGCGAAAGCAAAAGCGCCGAGCACGATAAGCAGATCGCGACGGTCGTTCACTCGATCACCCGGTCCGCGCGCGCGAGCATGTTGGACGGGATTTTGAGCCCGATTTGCTTCGCGGTCCTGAGATTGATGACGAGCACGAAGCGCGTGGGTCTTTCCACCGGCAGGTCACTCGCGCGGGCGCCCTTCAAGAGCTTGTCGACATACACCGCCACGAGCCGATACTGGTCCGAAAGGTCGGCACCGTATGACATGAGACCGCCGGCCTCGACCTCGTTGCTGAACGCGTGAACGACGGGCAGGCGCCGCTGCGCAGCCCATTTGACGACACGCGGACTCATCGCCGAACGCAGCGGATGGACCAGCGGCAGCATCCCCTGCGGGTTCCATGCAGCGATCTCGCCGAGCACGGATTCGAGCTGGGCGTGTGACCGGGCGTCGAAGATTTTCACCTCGACGCGCAGCGACTTGGCCGCCGAGCGCACTTCCGCGACCTGGAACGGCGTGTTCTGGTCGTCGGTGTTGCCCAGCACCGCGACGCGGCCCAATGCCGGCACGATTTCGCGCAGGATCTCGAGGCGCTTGCGCAGCAGCTCGAGGGTCGCGTTGGAAGGGCCTGTGATATTCCCGCCCGGACGCGCGAGCGTCTTCACAAAACCGAGGCCCAACGGGTCACCGACGTCCGCCATGACGATCGGAATGCTGCTCGTCGCCCGGCTCGCAGCCTGCGTGCCAGGTGTGGTGCGTGCGACCATCACCTTCACCGGCAGGCGCACGAGCTCGGCGGCAAGGTCCGGCAGACGCTCGAACGTGCCCTCCGCCGAGCGGTACTCGAGCACGTAATGGCGCCCCTCATCGTAGCCAAGGCTCTTCAACCCTGCGTGGAGTGCGTTGATATATGACCGGGTCTCTGCGGAGGGCGACGGATCGAGCACGCCGATGCGATGGATCCCGGCCGGAGCCTGCGCATGCAACCGGGACCACACCGGCAGCGCGCCGAGCGCTATCAACAGTTTCCTGCGGCGGTTCACTCGATCACCCTGTCCGCGCGCACCAGGATCGATTGCGGGATCGTGAGGCCGAGCGCTTTGGCGGTTTTCATGTTGACTGCCAGTTCCACAACGCTCGGCAGTTCGATAGGCAGATCCGCGGGATTCGCTCCTTTGATGAGACGATCCACGAAGTAGGTGGCACGGGCATAAGAAGCGTGTTGATTCGGCCCGTACGAAAGCAGGCAGCCGGCCTCAACGAACGAGGCCCAGCCGGCAACCGCCGGCAGCCGGTTGCGGACCGAGAATTCGGCGATCGCGTTGCGATTCGGAACGGTGACTGCGTCGGGAAATAAGACGATCGCCTGGGCGCCGGCCGCTTTGGCGACAACGAGGGCCGCGTCCAGCTCGGCCTTGTTTCGCACGGGGTAGTAAAGAACGCGAATGTCGAGTTTTTGGGCAGCTGCCTCCGACGCAGCGCGTTCGCGATGCTCTCCGGCATGCTGCGGGTCCGCAATTACCGCAATGGTCCTGACCTTGGGTTGAATTTCCTGCAGCAGCTCAATGCGCTTGCCCACCAGGTCGGTGGCCAGCAGCGATATGCCGGTAACGTTGCCTCCCGGCTTGGCAAAACTCGCGACGTAGCCAGCGTCAACAGGGTTGCCGCTGACGATGATCACCACCGGGATCGTGGCCCGCAGGCGGCTCGCGGCCGCTACCGCCTGGCCTTGCGCGGCGACCAAGACGTTGGGTCGGAGCGCAATGAGTTCGTCGGCCAGCAGCTTCGCGCTATCTGCCGTGTTGCCGCCGAAGCGGGTATCGAGAATCAGGTTGCGACCCTCGATGTAACCCAGGACCGCCATCTGCTTCCGGAGGGCATCAAAAAACGCCGTGTTGCCCTCTTTCGGCCCGCCGAACAATACTCCGACACGATACATGCGCGGCGTCTGCGCGAGTCCAACAGTGGGTAGAATCCCTGGCGTGCTTGCAAGGAGCAATAGTAAGTGCCGTCGTGAGATCACTCGATCACCCGGTCCGCGCGCACCAGGATCGACTGCGGGATGGTAGGTCCGAGCGGCAGCCGCCTGCGGTTTGACGTCAACTGATCCCCCCTCTTCTCCGGAAGCCCATCTTCCGGATCCCCATGCTTCCCTGTCTGTGCGGTAGGTACAGAACCCGCTTGAGCCGGCACCTCACGATGAGGTTAGGCGTGGCCGGGCGCCCCGGTTGTTAAGTCTTCCGGCCGGATTTTGTGGAAAATTCACATCCAGGAATGGCGGGGCCGCCATTCCTTACCAATGCCTGGGCGGTGTCTTGTTGATGGTGATGCGTTTCTGCTCGACCGTGATGTAGCCGCCGGCCGAGAGGTCCTTGAAGATCTTGCTGATCATCTCGCGCGAGGCGCCCACGCGGCTGGCGATGTCCTGCTGGGTCAGTTTCTCATGGACGACGAGCTTGCCGTCCTCTTCCACCGCGAGCTCGAGCAGCTGCCGGGCGACGCGGCCGTAGACGTCCATCAGCGCCAGGCTCTTTACGCTCTCGGTGAGCGAGCGCGTCCGGGCGATCAGTTTCTCGATGAGATGGATGGAGAAGTCGGGATGGGTGCGCAGGAAGTCCCGCACCTTTTCCCGGGGAATCACGGCGAAGCGCGATACCTCCAGCGCCATGACCGAAGCGGAGCGCGGTCCGCCGTCGAGCGCGATCTCGCCGAAGTAATCACCCGGGCCTTGCGTGCCCAGGACCACTTCCTTACCGTCTTCATCGCTCACGTAGAATTTCACGCGGCCGGCGATGATGATGTACAGGGAGTCGGTCTCATCGCCTTCGCTGACGATAACGGCGTTCCTGGGAAAGCTCTTGATGACCCCCTGCGCGGTCAGCGCGCGGAGCTCGTCCTCGTTGAGATGCGTCCAGGCTCCCGCCTTGTCACTCATGGTGGCCCTCCTGGCAGCCTGTCAGCCTTTGGCATCCGACAGGCCGCTAACAGCAAGCCCGCCTGCAGATTCCTGAGAGAGTTGAGTATAACGGCCGGTTTTACCCCGCGACAGGCCACCCAGGTCAGTTTGAAATGAAGCGTTCACTATCCTTTTTCCCATTTTCGTCCAGGCGGTTTTACCTTAGGAGTTTGTCGTGTCCAAGTCCGACAAACTCCTGAGGATTCTACGCCCGCGGGGTTTGGGTTGTCATATGATGGTGTGCAACCCATGGCCTGCTGAAGAGCAGGCGACAGTGGAGGGACGGATGACTTTGACGGTGGATCTCGTTAGCGCACTGCCCGTATTCGGGATGGAACTCAGGCTCGGGCCTGTGCTGGGAATGCTCGGGGTGGGATTTACGCTCGCCAGCTTCGCCGTGAAGCGCATGGCGGCCTTACGGACGCTCTCCCTGGTAGGCAGCGTCTGCTTTATCTTCTATGGATTTATCGAGTGGCAGTTGCCTTCCATCGCGCTCAACGTTGTCTTGATCCCGTTGAATATCATTCGCCTCTGGGAAATCACCAAGCTGGCGAAAGAAATCGAGCGAGCCACCCTGGACTCACCGGTCACGCAGTGGCTGCTGCCGCACATGCGCCGCCGCGCCTTCAAGGCGGGCGCGGTGCTGTTCCGCAAAGGCGATACGGCCGACCGGCTCATCTACGTCACGCGCGGCGAACTCACGCTGGCCGAAATCGGCCAGCGGATCGGCCCGGGCGAGCTGATCGGGGAAATCGGCCTGTTTTCCCCGGACAAGAAACGCACCCAGACCGTCGTCTGCGCGACGGACGGCGAGCTCTACGAAATGACGGATGAAATGATCTATCGGTTGTATTATCAGCATCCCAAGCTGGGTTTCCACCTCATGCGGCTGGTGGTGAGTCGACTGCTGAAGGACGTGCAGAGGCGGGACCAAACCGCTCCGGCGTAGCCCGGAGCAAGTTTCAGGAATATTTTCCGGCGTGGAACGGAAAGAAAAGGGGGAACCATGCATCGCCTGCTCTTCGCTTTCGGATTTTCGATCTGTCTGTCCGGGTGCCTGGCGCCCGTCATCAAGTCGGACGCGCTCGACTTCGGCGGCGTCATCGAGGACACGACCAACAAGCTGCTCGTGATGAACGTCCTGCGCGCGCGCGACAAGGCCCCGCTGCATTTCGCCGACATACCCCAGATGCGCGAATCGATACAGCAATTGTTCACCTTTTCGTGGCTCAATCTCATCGGCACCGCGAAAGCCCCCTGGACCATACGCGACAGCGTGACGACCGGCGCGGGCTTTCAGAGGACGCCGAGCTTCGATTTGAACCAACTCCATTCCAAGGACTTCATCACGGGGATATCGTCGCCTATCGATGCGAGAATCGTGAAGTACATGCTCGACCGTGGTCTCGACCGGCGCATCGTCCTGCTGCTCTTCTTTTCCGCGGTCGAGATCATCGAGACCCGGTCGCCCAAGGGCCCCATCAATACCATACGGGTCGCGAACTCTCCGCGGGAGGCGGCGGACGTCATCAAGCGGAGAACGGAGGCGTTCCGCGGGGCCGACGAGCTGCGCTGCGATACCCAATCCGACTTCGAGCGCTATCTGAAATTGCTCAACACGCTGAGGACGTTCTTCGCGCACAGCTACCGCGAGCGCCGGCTGCTGGCGAGAGGCGTCACTCCAGGCACGGCAGGAAGACATGAAGAACCTGCAGGCTTTCGCTGCGCTGGACCAGTCCAAGGTCCAGCTCGTCTACGACAGGGAGCGCGGCACCTACAGCCTGTACGCGTTGTCGACCGAACAGAAAGTCGCGTTCTGCTTCTATGACGACGCCGACCCCACCACACCTTCGGCCCCGCAGTTCGAGGTCATAGATGCGGGGCCCGGAACGGCCGGCGACAAGAGAAACTGTTTTCAGTCCGTCGTCGAGGTCGAGAGGGAGGACACGGGGCCAAGGGCCATCCCCTCGCCCATCTTCTTCCCGGGAGCCGCCCTCGTGAAAGACCCGTCGCGTTACTGCGGGATCTACAACCGGTTTACCGGCACCGGCCCGAGCCCGGCGACCAAACCCGGAGGCTATCCCAGGCTGGAGCTGCGCCTGTACATCCGTTCCGTCGGGGAAATCTTCCAGTTCCTGGGCGACCTGCTGCACTATCAGGACGAGGTCAGGAAATTCGTGGAAGACAACCGGCAGGCGCAGCACAAGCTCAACACCCCCATTACGTTCGGGTTCTGCGGCGACATACCCGAACCGGGATGCGATGACATATTCCTGCGCGTCGACGGCGATCCCTGCAATGCGCGTTTTTCGCTGACCTACCGGGAGAAGGAATACTACGTGGGGAACTTCAATCCACCCGGCGATTTGTACCCCCAAGGACCCGGCTGCCGCCCGGACAACAGCGCGCGGAAGGACCACACGCTCGAAATCCTGTCCGTGCTGCATCAGCTCGTGGGCCTGCATAAGTCCGCGACGGACATCAGGACGACGCCGTCCGTTAATGTGCTTCCTTGATCGCGGGATACTTGGCACAGCGCAGAGGAACCGGCATGCTCGAGGGCTCGCGGGCGATTCAGAATGAAAAGGATTTCGTTGCTTACGCATGCTTTGCTTACCTGGGCGTTGGGCGCCTGCCTTGCCGTCGCGGCGGCCAGTGCCAACGCGCAGCAAAATTATCCGGCCAAAACCATACGGATGGTCGTGCCCCTCGCCCCCGGCGGGCCGAGCGACATCATTGCCCGCTCGATGGGCCAGAAGATGACCGAATCGATGAAACAGTCGGTAGTAGTAGACAACCGGACGGGCGCGGGCGGGACTATCGGCATCGACATCGCCGCCAAATCACCCGCCGACGGCTATACCCTGCTGCTGGTCGCCGTCGCGACCTACACCATCAACGCCAATCTCTACAAGAAGCTGCCATACGATCCGCGTAAAGATCTGGTGCCGGTATCGATACTCGCAGCAGCGCCGTACGTCCTGACGGTCCACCCGTCCCTGCCCGTCAAGACGCTCAAAGACCTGATCGCACTCTCCAAGGCGCGCCCGAACGATCTCAATTATGCTTCGGGCGGCACCGGCACCGGCCCGCAGATGGCGTTCGAGCTGCTGATGCTGCAAACCGGCATGAGAATCACCCACATTCCGTACAAGGGCACCGGCCCCGCACTGAACGATATGATCGCGGGACACGTGCAAGTCGCGCTCTTCAACATGATCGCCGCCATGCCGGTCGTCCAGTCGGGACGGCTGCGGGCGATCGTGGTAAGCGGCGACAAGCGCTACGGCAAGTTGCCGCAGATACCCACCTTGGGCGAGCTTGGCATCAAGGGATTCGAAGTGCCGGGCGGTCACGCGATCTGGGTGCCGTCGGCAACGCCCAAGGACATCGTCGCGCGCCTGCATCAGGAGATCGTCAAGGCGTTGCACTCGCCGGACTTGAAGACCCGGCTCGAGCAGGAAGGCGCCGACATCGTCGGCAACACGCCGGAGCAAGCCATGGCGATTGTCCGCGCCGAGCTCGACAAGTGGGCGGAACTGATCCGCAAGACGGGCATAAAGTCGGAGTGACAGGTGACGAGGGATGAGGGATGAGGGATGAGGGATGAGGGACGAGGGTTAAGTCAAGCGCCGCGATTGCATCGGCTTTCCTGAGACTTGAGAGGATTGTGCATGAAATCTCGCTCTTTCTCCGCGTCTCTGCGGTACGTTTGTTCTTGAACTGAGGTAACGAATGGCAGGGACTGTGATTTTGTACGATCCGACCGCGCCGCGCCGCGAGGACGGCGGTAGGACGGTGCGGACGATGGCGGGGCTGAAGGGATCGGTAGTCGGTTTCATCGATAATGCCAAGCCCAATTTCAATCATCTGGTGGACGATCTCGCGGACCTGCTGGTAAGCCGCTATGGCGTGCGCACGGTGATGAAGCGCCGCAAGCGATCGGCATCGGTACCCGCGCCGGAGGAAATGCTGCGGGAGGTCACCGGGCAATGCGACTTGGTGATCACCGGATCGGGCGACTGAGGGTCCTGCGCGTCGTGGAGTGTCCACGACAGTGTAGAAGCCGCGAAGCGCGGGCGGGCCGCGGTGGCGATCTGTTCGACCGCGTTTCTCACGCTCGGACGCGCCCAAGCGCGCGCGCTCGCCCATCCTGACCTGCCGATCGCGGTGATCGCACACCCGTTCGGGCTGCGCACGCGCGAAGAAGTCCGCCAGATGGCGGAGCAGTGCGTGGACGACATCGCAAAGTTGATACTTCAAAAACATTAGCCACAGAATCACACGGACAACAAGTCTTTTTCGTGTGGTTCCGGGGCTAGTTTTTAGAATTGATTTCATAAATGACTGATGTTCATTTGACCCCGCGCAAGGCTGAGGAGAAACACATTCTTCGCAAGTTGGTCGGTGCCGAGCCCGATCTCTTGCGATCCTCTATCGTAAGGGTGTCAGGAACCCTAAACTCTAAGGTTCCTGACACCTTCGTACGCTCGGTCAAGTCGCAATAACTATTGATGAATTGAATCTAGTATTTGAGCATGGACACCGCCGCAAAATTCGAAGCGCCCGACGATCTCGACGCGATCAACCGGCTCTACCGCGAGCGGCGCTGGAGCGACGGGCTGCCCGTCGTTCCGCCGACCCCCGAGCGCGTCGAGCGCATGCTGCGCCACACGCAGCGTGCCCGCGACGAGGTCGTGGCGCAGATCGCGCCCGGCTTCGGCGCAGCGAGCGTGGAGCGCATCGCGATCAACGCCGTGCTCGCGGGCTGCGACCCGGAGTATCTGCCGGTATTGATCGCCGCGACCGAGGCGGTCGCCTCGCCTGAATTCAACCTGCAGGGCATACAGGCGACCACCAACCCCGTCGCAGTGTGGCTCATCGTGAACGGTCCGCTCGCGGGGAAGCTCGGCGTCAACGGAGCCTTCAATTGCCTCGGGCAGGGCACCTGGGCGAACGCCACGATCGGGCGCGCCGCTGCGGCTCGTTCTGCAGAACATCGGCGGTGCGCTGCCGGGCGAAATGGACCGCTCGACCCATGGGCAGCCCGGCAAGTACACGTTCTGTTGCGGCGAGAACGAGGAAGCGAGCCCCTGGGAGCCGCTCCATGTCGAGCGCGGGCACGCGCGGGAAGCGAGCACGGTGACCGTCGTCGGCGCCGAAGGCACGATGAACATGAATACCCACACCAAGGACGCGGGCGAGTTCGTGCGCGCGACGGCCGAGACCATGATGCATCCGCCGAGCAACGAATACACGCATGGCGGCGAGCCCTGGTTCGTCCTGAGCCCGGAGCACGCGGAGATCCTTGCGCAGTCCGGATTGAGCAAGGCGGAGCTGAAGCGCCGACTCTGGGAAGGCTCGAAAATGCGGGCCTCCCGCATGACCCAGAAAGACTTGCTGCGAGTGCACGACTCCCGCTCTGCGGAGCTGGGTAAGATCGGCCCGGATACGCTGCTGCCGATTTGCCCCAGTCCCGAAGACATCTGGCTCATCGTCGCCGGCGGCCCCGGCACACACTCGATCTACGTCCCCTGCTTCGGCAACAGCCGGGCGGTAACGCGAGAGGTCAGGGACTAGCCCGCATGTTTCACAGGTAAGAGGGCCGTGTAGTTTTCGGGCGGCGTCACTACGAACTGTCGCCGGAGCATGCGGGCTGATGAATTTTTAGGCAAGAAGCCCGCTTCAGCCGACACTGCCCCTTACCCCCGTTGTTTTGTCAGCGTGCCCGGGACAGCACTCGATGGTGGTTAAGGGGAGCGCAGGGCGCGCGCGGCGTGACGGAAGATGTCGCAACAGCAGCACTCCCCCGTCGCTGGAGACTGTGCCCCCGCCGATCCGGTTTATCACCTCTGGCTTGGTACCCCTACGCGCTCGTCTTGCAGCGCCGTTGCCGCACGGTAGCAACAGACGGTGACCCGGTGGGCGCTGGCTTCAGCCCGCTACCGCCCTGCGCACCGCGTGCGCGACCTCCTTGCCGGTCACGTCGCTGTGGCCTGTGATGAAGTCGCTGGACTCGAGATTGAAGAACTTGCCGACCTGAAAAGTATAGCTCGAGCCCGCAGCGCCCAGCTTGCCGGGAACGGTTTCTCCGCTTTCCATCTGCTGCGCACCGTTACGCCCGATACCGCCGAAGACATCCTTCTCGTCCCCGAACGCCGCGGTCTTGTTGCCGTTGATCCGGGACGCGAGCGGGTACGCCACCCCGACCGCCTTGTCGTTCTTGGTATGGGTGACGAGAATCGGGCCCTTGATCCGCTGCTTTTCCACGACGGTGCGGAAAAATCCCTTCATGCTCTTCGAGAAACCGTTATGCGAAAAAGCCGTCTGCAGCAGCGCCATGCTCTTGATCTTGTCCGTGCTCGAATTAGCCGCAGTCGAGGTAACCACGCGGCCGCCAAAGCTGTGCCCGATGAGATGGATGCGCTGCACCTGCGGGGCAAGCTGGTCGATCAGCTTCGCGACGCCGTTCTTGCCCACCGTGCCGGCGCGGGCCTTCATCTCGTAATAAGTCGTGAAGTTCAGGACGTTCATGGCGGCGGCCTTGAAGCCGGAAAGAATATCCTTCAACCCCGCCGCCCCGCCTGCCGCCGGCGCGGCCCTTCCCACTCCGAGGGGCAATGACGCGCTTCCCGCTGTGCCGGCGACTTCCTCGTCGATGTCGTCCTCAGCGACCTTCAAATTCGTCATCAAGTCGTTGCCGTCGTCATTGAAAAAGGTGTCCGACGCGTCCTCCCTGTTCGCCGCGCTCCGGTCGAGCAGCGAGCGGATCTTGTTCACGAATTCACGCCGCGCGGTGCCCTTCTCTTCAAGGTCCGGGAGCAATGCTTTCGCCTCGTCCAGCGCCTTTCGCTGCGCGGGCGTAGTGAACAGGTCCTTCATTCGCTCGAGCTTGTCTTCGAGAGACTTCAGTGATTTCTTATCCGCGGCGGCGAGGCCTGCCGAGCCTTGTGCCGAGTCGGGCACGCCGGAGGCGGCGACGAGCTCATCGAACTTCTTCGAAGGCCAGATCACCCCGATGACGGCAAGGCTCCGTCCCGTCAGATCGCCGGGCTGGGCGACCGCGCCGAAGTTCTGGAAGAAACGGGTATACAGCGCCAGGGCTTCGGCCGCGTCGTTGTTCCACCCGTGCGAAATGACGAACAGGTCCGTCACGCCCGCGGGCAGGGCGACCTGACTCTCGAGCTGCCCGTTCTTGTCGAATTTCGCCTCGCAGAAGGGAATTCCAGCAATGTCGCTCATGGTTGCTCTCCCTGGTTGATTGGACTGAACGCTTTAGATCGACTGGATCGCGCGCATCAGGTCGACGAGGCCGGCACCCTGGAAATAGCGGTCGCGCCGCAGGTCCGTCGCGGTGGACACGAAGATCTCCTTGACGCGCTCCGCCTTGCCGATGAACTCGGTGCGCACCGAGAGAAACGCCGCGATCACGCCGCTCACGTGCGGAGCCGCCATGCTCGTGCCGCTGGTTTCCACGTAGTCGCACGCCCGGCCCTTTGCGCCCTCGCTCTTCAAGGTGCCGGTGGCGCAAGAGATGATTTTCTCGCCCGGCGCGACGAGGTCGGGCTTGATCCGGCCGTCTCCGGTGGGTCCCTTGGAAGAAAAATACGACACGCCGTAAACGTGCGGCATGTCGCGGTGTGTCGAGCCGACTGTGATGGCGAGGTCGGCGTTGCCCGGGTCGTTGATCGTGAGCGCCATGCCAGCGGCCGTCGCGCCGATCTGGGATTTCAGCGTCCCGTAGCCGGTGTTTCCCGCCGCGACCACGACGACGACCCCGCTTTTCACCAGGCGGTCGACTTCGACGCAGAGCGGGCTCTGGCCGCAGGCAAACCATTCGGGCTCGAAGTTGTAACCGACGCTCATGTTTACGCCCTGTATGAGCAGCCGGCGGCCGTGGCCGTTGATCTCCTGGATATGGCTGATCGCCGCGATGAGGTTGCTCACCGCGCCCTTCCCGTTCTCATCGAGCACGCGCAGGCTCACGAGCTTGCACCGCGGCGCCATGCCGCTGACGGCGTCGAGCCGCGTTTCCTGGTATTCGATGTCGTCGGTGTTCGTCTTGAGATAGCGTGAAACGGCGAGCGGCTTCTCCGGCGTTTCCGGAGCACCCACGCGCCACTCGCCGGCTATGATCCCCGCGACGTGCGTCCCGTGGCCGTTCTCGTCGTTGTGGGGGTCCCCGCCGTCCACGGTGAAATCTCTATGCCAGCCCTGCGGCACCTCGAGGTTCTTGTGAAGCTTGAAGTGCAGGTGCTGCTGGACGCCCGAGTCCATCACCGCCCAGGTGATGCCCGCTCCGCGCGCGGAGAATGAGTTTTGTGCTGCGTCGGCCTTTACCGTCGAAATCGATTTGCTGATGCTCGCCGAAATTTCGAAATCCGGCCAGATGTGGAAGACCGCGCGGAACTTGATGGGGTCCTTTCTCACGACTTCAGCCCCCTTGCCGCCGGCCGCCGCGCTCTCCTTCGCCGCCGCTTCCTTTGCCTTCGTCTGCGCTTCCTTCATATCCAAATCGACGAGAGCCTGGATGGCCCGCGCCTCCAGCCGTGCGAAAAGGTATTGGCTGTCGCGCTGGTCTTTCTCGAGATGCACCTCCTGCCCCGCATCGTGCACGTTCGCCTGCTGCTTCGCCGCGTCTATGTGGTCCAGCACCCATTGCCGCGCGGCTGCGCGTCCCCCCGGATACTCGAGATTCAAGTCGATGATGATCTCGAAGCGCTCGGGATATATGCGCTTGATGGGTGGAGGGTCAGGATTCCTCTTGGTGCCGAAGGTATCGTTCTGCGAGAGGAGACGCCGGATCACGGCAGCGTGCAGCGAGGCGAAGCTGTAGCTGTAGTCGTGCTCTTGCAGCAGCCCCTCGATTTTCTGGTCCTTGATCGCCTGTTTCAGGGCGTCGTGCCGCTTCTTTTCGATTTCCTGCAGCCGCTTCTTCTCGATCTCGTCCACCGCCTCGCCCGCGTGCGCAAGTCGCTTCGCTGCGGTTTCGAGCGCTTTTGTCCCGGCGTCCTCGGCCATCTCGAGGACCTTCTTCAGCGCGCCCTCCGCTCCGCCTGGATACTTCTCGTTGAGCCGGATCGCCGAGTTGAATTTCTTCAACTCCTCGGGATGATCCGCCCTAACCTTCTCGATAAGTTCGAGATCTTCCTTCATCTTGGCGAGCAACGGCACGGCAATCACCGTGCGATCCAGCACCAGCGGATCGAAAGCCTGGACGCGAGGCTGTTGTTCGGGCGTGAGCGGAGCTTCCATATGATGTCGGCAGTACGTTCGTTTGGGCGGATGGGGCTCGCAGATTCCTAGGTCTCTTCCGTATGGCTTCGGACCCTCGTGCTGCGAGCGCATAGGCTACGCCGCCTACGCGCGACGATCAACCTGGCGTCATGGCTAGTTGCGCGCTGTCGCCGTGCGGCGTATGCGATTGGCGAACAGCCGGGATTGCGGCCGCGCCTGGCGATGTGGTTGACGTTGAATCTCCCCGCCCCTCATCCCAACCCGTGCCGCGCGTTGTTGCTCTGTACCGCTACCCAGTGAAGGGATTCACGCCGAAGCCCATGAGGTGCTGACGGCGCTCCCCGAGGGGCGTATCGCCGGCGACCGCGTCCTGGGATTCCGTTTCGCCGACTCGCGCGCGCCCGATGCGGCGTGGAGCAGGAAGCATGAGTTCGTCGCGCTCGCGAACACGCCTGGTCTCGCACGTCTCCAACTCCGGTTCGATCACGAGGCGCAGCGGCTGCGTATCGGCCTCGACCGGGCCCTTCTCGTCGAAGACGCGCTCGACTCCGGCGGGCGCAAACGCATCGCCGCCGCCATCCAGGACTTCGTGCTCGGGCTCGGCGAAAATCCGCTCGCGAGCCACCCGGAACGCCTGCCGCTGCGACTGGTCGGGAACGGCGTCCAGCCGCGCTATCAGGACAACGAGGCGGGCCAGATCACGCTGCACAGCCGCGAGAGCCTGGCCGCCGTCGCCGCGGCGGTCGGCGACCCCGCCCTCGACGGGCTGCGCTTCCGCTCGAATATCGTCATCGAGGGTGTCAGCGCCTGGGACGAGCAGGAGTGGCTGGAACGCAAGATTCACATCGGCGGCATCGCCTTCTACGTGGAGAGACAGAAGACCAGATGCCTGGCCACGCACGCGAATCCACGGACGGGCGAGCGTGACCTACCGGTAATGACGACGCTCGTCACGGCGTTCGGTCAGAAGCAGCCGACCTTCGCGGTGGGCATCGTGCCGCGCGGGCCTGGCGGAGAAATACGCGTCGGGGACGATGTGACCGTCGAGTGACGAGTGACGGTGATGAGTGACGACTGATCTAAAGCTTCACCGCGACGAACGCGAAGCCGCGAAGGAAGGCTTTTGATCTACCTGTCAATCGGTAAATGGAGGGCACGCAGATGAAGGTACACGACCTGGTGGCGCGTTTCGCGAAGGCGAGTGAAAGCGCGGATCCCATGGGTTCGGCGCGGCAGGTGTTGGAGGGCCTCCGCGGCGACATCAGCGCGATCGAAAGCGCGCTCGCCTACATTTCGGGCGTCGGCGGCAACGCGCGCCAGGTTTTCTACCGCTCTCCCGGACTGACCATGCTCAAGGTGTGCTTCCCGAGCGGCCGTCGCACCCCGCCCCACGATCACGGCACCTGGGCAACGATACTTCTCCTTTCCGGAGAGGAGAAGAACACGCTCTATCGGCGCCAGAACGGCGCATTGCGCAGGGCGAGCGACGTAACGCTCGCGCGCGGAGCCATTCTGTCCATGCGGGCGGAGACGGTGCATGTGGCGGAATGCCTCGGTGAGGCGCCGGCGATCGGCCTGCACGTCTACGGCGGCGATATCGAGAGTTGCCGCGCCGGATGTGGAACCCGGAAACCCTCGAGGAACACGCGCTCGACTGGATGCTGTACAAAAGCTTCGCCCGCATCGCTTCCAAGGCCGCAGGCGCACCGGCGCCTTGAGACTGACGGCTGACGACCAACGTAAAGCTTTACCGCGAAGGACGCGAGGGCCGCGAAGGAAAATAACAGCCTCGACGCGAAGGACGCCACGGCCGCATCACTCATCACTCAGCCCCAAGGCTCTACCGCCTGGGCGCTTCTGCCACCTCTGTTCCAAACCGATCTGCGCCGCCCTGGCGCAACCCTGCATCACCTGGAAATAGCGCTGGACCCAATCGGCCCCAAGCTCGTATGGATGCGGACCGTCGCCTCGCCCGGCGAGCATTCTGTTCTTGTTGACCGCATTGTCGAACTCCGAATGGTTCGAGAGCAGGACGGTTGCGGCCGTGGCAGCAGCCTGCGTCGCCATGTGCCGCTGCGAACTCGATATAGATCTGGAAGTTCTTGATGCCCGGGTCCGGCGTGTTGTTCACGAAATTGAATGCCGTGCCGCCCGAATAGGCCACATTGACCGGCCGGCCGCGGTCCAGCACGGTAAAGGTGTAGGACAGCGTGCCCGGGGTATGACCGGGAGTCCGCCAGATAGTCACGGTGGTGCCGCCGAGCGTGACCTTCATGCCGTCGGTGGCGACGATGTCGCGTTTCGGCGCCATGGTCTTGTACCGGTTCGGATATTTTGCCACCGCATCCCAATCGGGCCCTCCCATGACGATGCGGGCGCCGTACCGCGTCTGCAGCATCTCGGCGCCTCCGATATGGTCGCCGTGCGCGTGGGAAATAGGACGTACTTGATATTCTTCGGGTCGAGGCCGAGCTTTCGCAATCCGCCGACGATCAGTTCCTCGGAGTTGTAGGGAAAGATCGTATCGATGAGGATGATCCCCTCGCTGGTCGTCAACGCCCAGGCCGAGTGAACCTTACCGCCGACGAAGTAGAGATTGTCGAAGACCCGCGCGGGCTCTGCGTACCACGTCTCTCGCGCCGGCGCCCTGGCGGGGTTCGTCACATAGTCCGGCAGGTTGTCGCTGGTATCTTCGCCGCCGCTTTGCGGCAACAGGCATGTCCGGACCAGGGTGCCCAGAAACTCGAACCCCGCCGCACTCTTGGCTGACTGCAGCGCCGCCCGGATTTCCGCGTCAAAGTTCCTTTTGACCGGGGCTTGCTGCGCATACATGCTGCTGGCCGCGAGACCGCCGAGTATGCCGATTGCCACAGCGACACCTGCTGCGCGATATTTCATGTCCCTCCAGAAAGGGCAAGACCATGCTACCGTCCTGACTCCATACCTGCAATGGGCAGTGCGCGGCAGCCCGAACGAAGTCTTCATCGGTCGTCAGCAGTGTCAACTTGTGACGGATGCAGAGCTGTGCGAGCAGGGCGTCGATGGTGCCGACCTGCAAACCGGCGCGACGGCAACGATTGCGCAATTCCGCGGCGTCGATGTGATCCTGTCGGTGCGGAGCAAGTAGCGGCAGGGCCGTGAACCGGTCAATGATTTCTTCGCGCGCACGCGGGCCTGCGAACCCCTGCAGCAATTCCTGCAGGATCAACCCGGTGGTCACGATGACTTCGCCGCTCTCCAGGGCGCGGCGCAGCGCGCGTACTTCCGGCGCGGTGGAGGGTCTGTCGCGGCGGAAGGCGAGCGACCAAACGCTGGTATCGACGAACAGGGTCACCGGCGGGAGCGCTCGGACTTATAGTCGAACGACTTATCCCATTCGAGCTTGTCCATCAATTCAACCAGGCGCTTCTGGCTGCGGCGGGCGATGAACTCCTCCAGCGCGCGGGTAACCGCCGCTTTCTTGGTGCGTTCGCCGCTCACTTCCACGGCGCGTTCGATCAAGCGGGGGTCCAGGGAAAGGTTGGTAGCCATGTGTCACTCCT
>CAWDIV010000031.1:0-57776 GCA_963802355.1 uncultured beta proteobacterium
CGTTGCTGCGTGATGAACCTGAAACAGCTCGAGGTGTTCTACGCCATCATGAGCGCCGGCTCGGCTGACAGCCGCGGCGCGCAGCCTGAACGTCACGCAGCCTGCCGTCAGCAACGTGCCTCAAGCATGCGGAGCAACAACTCAAGTTCAGGCTGTTCGAACGCAAGGGCGGCCGTCTTTACCCTACCCCCGAAGCCAGCGGATCTCCTGCCGGACGTCAACGAGATCTTCGGCCGCCTGGGTGCGCTGAACCGGCATCTTCCATGCGATGCGCGACGGCAGAACCGGGCGCCTCGTCATCGCGACGTCTCCGACGCTCGTCCATGCATTCCTCCCGCGCGCGGTCGCACTGCTTCGCCGGCAGAAGTCCGGGCGTGCACGTGTCGGTGCTTTCGCTCCCCACGGCGCTCGCGGTCGAGCGCGTCGCGCGGCGCGAGGCCGACATGGGCATCATCTACGCGCCGGCCAACGATCCGGGGGTCGATACCGAGGATCTGATCACCACCGAAATTGCCTGCCGTCGTGCTGAAGACGCATCCGCTCGCAAGAAAAGCGTTACATCGGTGTCGAGGATCTCCCGGATGAGCCGTTCATTTCGCTCGGCGCGCACACCCGGCTCGGGTCTCCCTCATCGAGGATGAGTGCCGGAAAGGCGAACGTGACTCCTCCGCAAATCGGAATTGACGCAGGCTCGTCCGTCGCCGCGTGTCTCATGGTGAGCGAAGGCGCGGGTATTGCCCTCGTCGATCACGCCACCGCTCTGTCCGGAAAGTTCACGAACCTCGCCTTCCGGTCATTCAAGCCGGACAGTGAAAGCGAAGGTGCAACTCATCTATCCGCGCGAGCGGCCGCGATCCCGCGTGGCGGTGCGACTATCGGATCATCTGCGTCTCAGCGCCTCGAAGCGCGGGCGTTGAGCCTATCCGCCTCGCTTTTCGAAAACGTCCTTTGCCACCGGCAGCGCCGAGAAGACGTTGGGCCAGCCGTTTCGGCCGAGAGCGAACGTTGGTGAACATGCTGGCCCCTCACCGATGCTGCGCAGCGAAACCCGATTTGGCGATGCCCCGTGGCCGGATTTCGGTAGGCGACAGTGCGGTTCCATGACACTAGCTTGTCTGCTGTGTCGTCAAAGATGTAGTTCCCGCCTCGTACAATGCGCTCCCCAGGTGTGCGCAGATCCTCTCTACCGTCGTCTGCTCGGTATGGATACGGACGATCGAGCGAGCTTGTCCATTCCAAAAGACTGCCCGCCATGTCTTGCAGTCCTTCGGGGCGTTGCGCCGGTTGGCCGGCTGCCCACGGGAAGAGTCGTTCCACTCGGAAGACCGATGACAGCGAGCGCGGGAGTCGGCATCTGACTACCCCATGGGAAAGCCCGCGCCTCACGACCACGCGCGGCTGCCTCCCATTCCACTTCCGTGGGCAGACGCGCTCCACGCCATGTGCAATACGCAAGCGCGCCTGCCCAGGTAACTTCAGTAGCCGGATGATTTTCATATCCTGGGGTCGGGACAAAGCGTCCATTGCGCACGCCAATTCGCGCGTCCTCGGGCTATTCAGATCGATACTGATCGGTGTAAGGCGACGGCCGGCTGGAAAACTCGAGGAACAGTGGTCGATGCGCAAGTACCAAATTTTCGACAGCAAGCTTGCCGCCAAGTGCTTCGCCGAGCGGCTTAACTGGCAGCGCGTTCAAGTATTCGGCGAACTGCACGTTCGTCGTTTCCGTCCGGTCGATTCTCAAAGTTTTGATATCGACTTGATGCTCAGGCATTGCAGCTCTGTTTGCCAACGGGTGCTGAGTGGGCGACCCAATCGTGTACCGGCCGCCCGATATGGAAACCATCCTCGAGTGCTGACGGGCTGATTCTGGAGCGCGCTGTGCATCGAAGGGGACGGGCTGGGGGAAGTGCGGTACCGGCGAGTTGGGTGGCGCAGTCTGCGCCGCTACGTCGATCGCGAGCGCCGCTCCAAACGAGAGAACGCAGGCAGAGACGGTCGACGTACTTCCCATTCATTTACCTCTCTTTCGGCAAAACGCCAGCCGAGGACAAGGGAATTTCGGATACCCAGAATGGCACAACCGGGGGTTGCGTACCTTGAACCGCCGCGGGACTTCCGGCGGTATCAAACTGTGCGCTTACAACGAGTAGCCGTCCCTTGTAATGGGCAACTGACGTCGGAAACGCAAAGGTAGGATGAGGGATATTGCGCTCAAGGGAGCCGGCAGTGAAGTCAGCCGATAGCTTCACCACTCCAACTGCTTTCGGCGTGTTTTGCGCCACATAGAGCGTATTGCCGTCGATGAAAAGTCCATCCGGCGTGTTAAGCATCCCAGCCGGTGTATTGATGGGCACGATCTCTTTCGACTTTAGATCTACGCGGAAAAGAGCATTCTCGTTCCGCTTGGAGATGATATGCATTTTCCCGTCCCGCGTCGCCGCTATGCCGTTGACGTTGATTCCGGCGGGCCCTTGTGCTGTCACCCATTTCACCGGGGTTGCGCATCGTATTTTTAAGAAATTCCTGCAACTCGTAGCCGCCGCTGGCGACGGGAGCGACGCGATAAAGTACGGGATTTACAGAATCCGTTACATAGGCACTGCCGTCGGCGGCAAAGGTTGTGTCGTTAAGGAACGTCTTGCCGGCTAATCCGTTGTCGAGCTTGCTGATTAGGCGCGCGTCCTTAACGTCGTAAACGAAGATGAGTCCGGTTTGTCTTCCCGCTATTACGAGACGCCCCTTCGAGTAAGACATCCCGGTCGCTATAGTGCGCCCATCCGCGCCGCCGGGTGAAAAACCCTGCAGTCGTGGATCGCCTACGTGTCCCTTGTAGATAGTTCCTTCCTTTACTGAGCCCACGAGAGAACGTCCCGTTTGACGGGTCGACTGTGATGCTCTCTGGATAGACCTGAGTGCTGTCGAGGAAGGAATGCAGCACGGGGGCGGCATGAGCACGTAGCTCCTGTGCATCGGCGGGCAATCCGGTCGCCGCGACAATCGATATCAGCATAACGATAGTTGCTGCACGAACTGGCATGATTTTTCTCCTGGGGGCTACAAATGACGAGGAATTGCAACTCGTGTGGGATATCGCTTCGCGATTGACGCCCTCTTGCGGGCGTTTCCTAAAAGCTGCGGTTCGGCATTGTAGCTGTGAATGATCGCACCTCAGTAATATGAACCGACAATCCTGATCGCGAGCTCGACGTTGGCCGGCATCGAAGCGTCATAGCCGGACATCTGGCTGTACTTCGGCCGCAGCTCCTCCGTCACGCGCCGAACGTATAGCTTCGCGCTGCGACCGCGCAAAGGCGGCATGGTTGTTCTCGGTCGGCCTCATGTGCTTGGAAAAGGCTTCTTCCTGCCGCGCCGTCAGGGTAGCCTGGCGAAGATCGTCGAGGAAGCCGAGCTGGAACTTGAAATCCTCCTTGGACCCGACGTTGCCATGGCCACCGACGAGGTACTGCCAGTCGAGCGCCGCGACCTCTCGCAGATTGGCTGCGTGGTAGACGGCCGTGTCTGATACCGCAAAGCCTAGCATGGGTAGTTGGTCGGGATTAAGCAGGTCGGGGCTGTGCGCGATCCTCTCCTCCTTCAGCAAGCGGCCATGCCAGTGATCGTCGGTATGAGCAGGCTTGGCGAATCGATGCATTTCCACTGTCAGCTTCTCGAACTTGAAGGAGTCGTTCAGCTTCTGAAGCACGACCGTGGGCTTTGGCAAGCGGCTCTGCATGAAGGCCATCTTTTCGGCGGTGGCCTTGCTGGCCACGATGTGAGCTTTACTCCTGCCTTCTGCGCTTCGTCCACCCAGAACCTGGCGTCACCGACGTGATCGACGTGGAAGTGCGATACACAATGGTCGTCACCGGCAGCAGCGTCACCTCGCGGATCGCCTGCAGGATATGCTGGCCGCGGCCCTCGAGCGCATCGAACAAGAGCACGCCCTTGTCACCGACATAAAACGTCGTCGAGTAGAAGAACCGCTGGAAGTAGTAGCTGCGATCCGTGAGTTTTTGCAGCACATACGGCTGTTTCATGTTCCGCGTGAAGAGGTTTTCGATCTTCTCGCCTTTCATTCGTGGAATCAGACCGGTTCCGGCATCCGGGCGAGAAGCTTGTCGAGCGTGATCGGATAGTCGCGCACGCGCACGCCGGTGGCGTTGTAGATCGCGTTGGCGATCGGCCGCGCCGACTCCGCAGATGCCGAGTTCGCCGACGCCCTTGGCCTTCATCGGCGAGGACATCGGATCGGTCTCGTCGAGGAAGATCACCTCCTGGTGCGGAATGTCGGCATGGACCGGCACTTCGTAGCCGGCGAGATCGTGGTTGACGAAGAAGCCGCAGGCGCTTGTCCACCGCGAGCTCTTCCATCAGCGCCGCGCCGGCGCCCATGGTCATCCCGCCGATCACCTGGCTGCGCGCGGACTTGGGATTGAGGATGCGGCCCGCCGCGCACACCGCGAGCATGCGCCGCATGCGGATCTCGCCCGTTGCGGCGTCGACGCCGACCTCGACGAAATGCGCGCCGAAGGTCGATTGCTGGTACTTCTTGTCGAGGTCGCCGAACTCGATCGCATCTTCGGCGACGATGCCGCTCTCGCCCGCGGCCTCGGCGAGCGGCACGCTGCGATTGCCCGAGCGGACCTGGCCGTCCGCGAAAACGGCCTCGGCGGCAGTCGAAGCCGAGCTTCTGCGCCACGGCCTCCCGCAGCTTGACGCAGGCGGCATAGACGCCGGAGGTCGAGCTGTTCGCGCCCCATTGCCCGCCCGAGCCCGCCGAGACCGGGAAGGTCGAGTCGCCGAGGCGCACCACGACCTTGTCGAGCGGCACGCCCATCATCTCGGCCGCGGTCTGCGCGATGATCGTGTAGCTGCCGGTGCCGATGTCGGTCATGTCGGTCTCGACCGTCACGACGCCGCGATTGTCGAGCCGCACGCGCGCCGCCGACTTCATCACGCAGGTTGTTGCGGAACGCCGCGGCCACGCCCATGCCGACCAGCCAGCGCCCGTCGCGCACGCTGGCCGGGCTGCGCACTGCGCTTGTTCCAGCCGAAGCGCTCGGCGCCCGTGCGAAAGCACTCGACCAGCTGGCGCTGCGAGAAGGGACGCGGCTCCGGGATGTCTCGGGATCGACCTGGGTATCGTTGAGGATGCGGAACTCGATCGGATCGAGCCCGAGCTTCTCGGCCATCTCGTCCATGGCGATCTCCAGCGCCATCAAGCCCGGCGCCTCGCCCGGCGCGCGCATCGCATTGCCTTCGGGCAGGTCGAGCACCGCGAGCCGCGTGGCGGTCATGCGGTTTGCGCCCGCATAGAGCAGGCGCGTCTGCTGACCGCGGCCTCGGGCTTGCCGCCGGGCAGATCGCCGGACCAGCTCTCATGGCCGATGGCGGTGATCTTGCCGTCCTTCGTCGCGCCGATGCGGATGCGCTGGATCGTCGCAGGCCGGTGCGTGGTGTTGTTGAACATAGGGGCCGCGGCAGCGCCACCTTCACCGGCCGTCCAGCCGCGCGCGCGCCGAGCGCGGCGAGCAGCGCGTCGGCGCGAAGGAACAGCTTGCCGCCGAAGCCGCCGCCGATGAACGGCGAGATGAGGCGGACGTTCTCCTTCGGCGATGCCGAGCGTCTTCGCCATGTCGCCCGTGCTCCAGTCGATCATCTGGTTCGAGGTCCAGAGCGTGAGCTTGTCCCCGTCCCAGGCGGCGATCGAGGCATGCGGCTCCATCATCGCATGCGCCTGGTCGGGCGTGGTGTAGGTCGCGTCGAGCTGGACCGGCGCCGCGGCGAACGCGCCGGCGAAATCGCCGACGGCGGTATCGGCCGGGCCGCCGAACCTGTCGGTCGGGCTTGCGCGGAGTCTTTCGCGGCCGCGAGGTCGAACGCGCCCTTGGCGCGGACATAATCGACGCGGACCAGCTGCGCCGCGGCGCGCGCCTGCTCGAAGGTCTCGGCGACGACGAGCGCGATCGCCTGGTGATAGTGCTCGATGTCGGGACCGCCGAGCAGCTTGGCGGTGTTGAAGCTGCCCTTGCCGAGCTTGCCGGCATTTTCCGCCGTGACGATGGCGAGCACGCCGGGCGCGGCTTTGGCTTCGGCGAGGTCGATCGAGGCGATCCGGCCCTTGGCGATGGCCGAGCCGACGACATAGCCATAGGCCTGATTCGGCGCGACATCGTGCCGGTCATAGGCATAGGGCGCGGTGCCCGTGGTCTTCAGCGGTCCGTCGATCCGATCGGTGGGCTTGCCGACCACCTTGAGCTGGTCGATCGGATTGGTGGTTGCGGGAGTGTCGAACTTCATGGCTCAGCTCCTTGCTTCGGCCAGCACCGCGGCGAGCGTGCGCTCGACCAGCGTCAGCTTGAATGCGTTCTCGTGCGTCGGCTTGGCGCCGGCGAGCAGCTGCGCCGTAACGGCCTTGGCCCCGCGCGGCATCTCGGCTTCGGCCGCCTCGACACGCCACGGCTTGTGCGCCACGCCGCCCAATGCCACGCGCCCGGTCCCGTCGCGCTGGACGATCGCGGCGACCGAGACCAGCGCGAAAGCATAGGAGGCGCGGTCGCGCACCTTGTGGTAGATGTGCGTGCCGCCGACGGGCTTGGGCAGCGTCACCGCCGTGATCAGCTCGCCCGGCATCGAGCACGGTCTCGACGTGCGGCGTGTCGCCGGGCAGCCGATGGAACTCGGCGATGGGGATGCTCCGCGCCGAGCCGTCCGGCCGCACCGTTTCCACCGTCGCGTCGAGCGCGCGCATCGCCACCGCCATGTCGCTCGGATGGGTCGCGATGCAGGCGTCGCTCGCGCCGATGACCGCGTGCTGGCGGCTGAACCCGCCGATCGCGGCGCAGCCGCTGCCGGGCTCGCGCTTGTTGCACGGCTGGTTGGTGTCGTAGAAATAGGGGCAGCGGGTGCGCTGGAGCAGGTTGCCCGCGGTCGTCGCCTTGTTGCGCAGCTGGCCCGAGGCGCCGGCGAGCAGCGCGCGCGAAAGCAGGCCATAGTCGCGCCGCACGCGCGGATCGGCGGCGAGATCGGTGTTGCGCACCAGCGCGCCGATGCGCAGCCCGCCGTCGGGCGTCGCTTCGATCTTGTCGAGCGCGAGGCCGTTGACGTCGATGAGATGCGCCGGCGTTTCGATCTCGAGCTTCATCAGGTCGAGCAGATTGGTGCCGCCCGCGATGAACTTGGCGCCCTGGTTGCGCGCGGCGGCCGCCGCGGCCTCGGCGGGCGAGCGCGCGCGTTCGTAGGTGAAGGATTTCATGCCCTCCTCCCGGCGACTTCGGTGATCGCATCGACGATGTTGGAATAGGCGCCGCAGCGGCAGATGTTGCCGCTCATGCGCTCGCGCAGCTCGGCAGCCGTCGCTTGCGGCGGCGCGGTCAGATCGGCGCTCACATGGCTCGGAATGCCGGCCTTGATCTCTCCGAGCACCGCCACGGCCGAGCAGATCTGCCCGGGCGTGCAATAGCCGCACTGATAGCCGTCATGCTTCACGAAGGCGGCCTGCATCGGATGCAGCTTCTCGGGCGTGCCCAGCCCTTCGATGGTGGTGATGCGTGTCGCCCTCGTGCATCACCGCCAGCGTCAGGCATGAATTGATCCGGCGCCCGTCGACGATCACCGTGCACGCGCCGCATTGGCCGTGATCGCAGCCCTTCTTGGTGCCGGTGAGATGCAGATGCTCGCGCAGCGCGTCGAGCAGCGTCGTCCGCGTGTCGACCTCCAGCTCGTCGGGCCTTGCCGTTCACGCGGAAGGACACCTTCGATATCACAGGCGCGATCCCCCGGCAGTCGCTTGTCCCCTGGCGGACGACCGGTACCGCTGTCGCCGCTGCGGAGAGTCGGTTCCGAGGATACAGATTCACGCCGGGATATTTCGAGGTCATCTAGCATGTCGCGTGTTCTCCAGTCGGAGTTCGTGCGTGCTGACACGATACAGGTGGGGCACCCGGCGATTAGGTGGGACAATTCGCATGGACTCATGAGTGGGAGTTCATGAATGCGTCGCGAAAACGTCAGTGACCTCCTCGCCTTTCTCGCGGTCGCGCGGGAGCGAAGCTTCACCAAGGCGGCCGCCAAGCTCGGGGTTTCGCAGTCGGCGCTGAGCCATACGATCCGCGGGCTCGAAGAGAGGCTCGGGCTTCGACTGCTGACTCGCACCACGCGCAGTGTCTCGCCCACCGCGGCCGGCGAGCGCCTGCTTTCGAGCGTGGGCGCCCGCTTCGAGGAAATCGAGGCCGAGCTGGACGCGCTGAGCGAGCTCCGGGACAAGCCCGCCGGCACCATCCGCATCACGGCCGGCGAGCATGCGGCGTATACGGTCCTATCGCCCGCTCTGGTGAAGCTCCTGCCGAGCTATCCCGACATCAAGGTCGAGATCAGCGTCGACTATGGATTCACCGATATCGTCGCTCAGCGGTACGATGCGGGCGTTCGTACCGGAGAGCAGGTGGCGAAGGACATGATCGCCGTGCGCATCGGGCCGGACATGCGCATGGCGGTCGTAGGTGCTCCATCCTATTTCGCCAAGCACCTTCACCGAAGAAGCCGCAGGACCTGACCGAGCACAACTGCATCAATCTTCGCCTGCCGACCTATGGCGGGCTGTATGCGTGGGAGTTCGAGAAAGGCAGGCGCGAGCTGAGGGTCCGAGTGGACGGCCAGCTCGTCTTCAACACCCTCAGGCAGCGCTGGATGCTGCCTTGGCCGGCCTCGGCCTGGCGTACATGCCTGAGGATGTGGCGCAGCCGTACATTGCCCAGGGAACTCTCATGCGAGTGCTCGAGGACTGGTGCCCGCCCTATCCGGGGTACCACCTCTACTACCCAAGCCGTCGTCAGCCCTCACCGGCCTTCGCCCTCCTGGTTGACGCGCTGCGCTACCGGCGCTGACGCCGGGGCACAAACTGCCGCTTACTTGTCGGCGCCGCGCCAGGCTAGGCCGGCCGTTCGCGGCCGTGATGGAGCCGACGTAGACCTACAACGTCGGGACACTAGCCCAGCAGCACCAGCAGCCACACCACCGGAACGTTCACGAGGGATAGCATCACGGCCGCGCTGCCCATGTCCTTGGCACGCTTCGCGAGCACGTGCTCCTCAAGGGAAATATGATCGGTAACCGCTTCGATGCCGGAGTTGATCAGCTCCACAATGAGGACCAGCAGCACGGCGGCGACCATCAACGCCTTGCCCAAGCCAGATGCCGGTGCGTACAGGGCGAGCGGAAGCAGCACCATGGCGAGCAGTACCTCCTGCCGGAAAGCGTCCTCGTGCCGGAACGCGGCGGAGAGTCCATCGAGCGAATAGAGCACCGCGCACCAGAGTCGCGGCAGGCCTGTCTTGCCCTTGTAAGGACTTGAAACGCTGTCCGGATCGCCGCTGAGCTTGAAGTTAGCCATGTTTCCTTTGAATAAATCTTGAGACGTAACATGAGGAATGCCGTGCAACCATCAGAAATGTCGCAAATACTTCATTCACTGTTCATAGGGTGTTCGTACGCGGCGCGCAAGATTCATGCGTGCCTAAGTGGTGCTCTTGTATCGTCTGGCTGCTCCCGCTCTGTTGCTACAGCGGTGACGCCCTCGCGTGGGGCCTTTATACCCACATCTATTTCGCGCAAGTGTTGATCTGGGCCATTCCGATCGCAGATCCGCGCTTTCGCCGCGCAATTCGACGCTTTCCCGAGTTGATGCTGGCAGGCGCCTGCTTGCCTGATACCGCGCTTTTTAGCCGCCATTCCGGCGCGGTTGCACTCCGCGCCACCCATCAGTGGTCCGCTTGCCGGCGGATGCTCATCTCCGGTAAGGACGACGAGTCGAGGGCGATCGCGGCAGGCTACGCCAGCCACCTCCTCACCGATGTCATCGCGCACAACTATTTCGTTCCAGCGCACGAACGGCTTTGGTTTGACTGTCCCGTGCTCACGCACGCGGCATGTGAATGGGCGATGGACGCGCACGTGGGTCCTCAGCTTCTCGCTTTTCCGGGCGAGTTGATGCGGCGCCATCGTGCCCGCCTCGCCCGCCATGCGGCGGACTCGCTCGGGTGCACCGAGCATTCCGCATTCCGCGCGCTGTGCTGGCTCGGCAACGGGGAGCGGCTCTTGCGCGCGACCCGATTGCCGCTTGCAATTCGGCAGGTCGCGCGTGCCCTTGACGCGCGAATCTTTAGCCGCTTCGACGATTACGTCAGTGAAACCACGCGGCGGCTCCATCAGATCAACCGCTTGATTGCCGGCGACTCGCCGATATGGAACGCCGAACCTGCGTCCCACACCCAGCACGAGGGGATCCAATTCCGGCTCGCACCCGGTATCACACAACGCGAGGTGCTGCCGCAGGACTTCTTCTGATACCGCCTCCGCTTGTGCGCCGGTCACTACGGCGCGGGGTCGAACTTTCCGAGAGAGTGCCATTGGCGAGCACGGTCTAAATCACCTTTCCGGTCAAAACCGAGACCAGTTTTTCGCCCGCGAGCGACGTCCCGCTGCTGCCGATACGGACAACCCGAGAGCCACACGTCCTTGTGCCGCTCGATGAAAGATGTTCGGCATCACTCACGCATTGCGGATGAAACTCCCGCGCTCGCCGGGTGCGAGCGGCGGCTTCGGCATCGGCTGCAACCCAAATCACGGTCATGTCCGGATAGCATCTCAGCGCTTGGCCCAGATAGGCACGCGAGCCTTTCACGACTACCGATAGGCCCCTCGCCAGCCAGTAGTTGATTTCGGTGCCAATGCCGTAGCTCAGGCCTCCGCTCTCCCAGCTCATCGCATACAGACCATGCCGCTCGCGCAGCGCGAATTCGGCGTTGGACAGCCGGATTTCATCGTCCCTTCCCGTATCAAAGCTTCGCGTGACGTAACGGTGAGCGAACACAATAAGATGGTTGTCTTTCAGCTGAGCGCGTGCGTACCGCAGCAACCCAGCTTTGTTCGCGTCCGACGCGCCTACGATGTAGAACAGGGTTCCCTCGGGTAAGAGGGTGGACGTCAGAGCCGGCTGGAAAGATTGGCCCACGCAATCGCCCGCCGATCAGAAACTGAACGATATGCCGGCAACTACGGCGCCTGCCACCGCACCCGCCAGCACATCGCTCGGATAGTGTAGGCCCAGGATCACACGCGATGCCGCAACGAGCAGCGAAAACGGTATCGTCAGCCATGCGAGCCATGGATAGTAAGCAACGGCCACCAGCGTGAAAGCCACGGCATGCAGCGTATGGCCCGAGGGGAAGCTGAAGTGATCGAGTGGGGCGCTGAACAACATGATGCCGGGATACGCTTCGTACGGGCGCGGGCGCAACGTTGTGCGTTTCACCCACTTGTACAGGCCGGTGCAGACCAGGCCCGCGAGGATCATGTGCACCAACGCTGGAAGAGCGTCGGCCCCGAATCGCAGCAGAAGCGCCAGCATCAACGCGTACCAGAAGATGCCGTCCCCAAGACGGCTTATCACCTGGAATGGCTTGCGGATCCATATGTTGCGGCTCGCGCGGTTGCACCTTAGCGCGAGCGCCCCATCCCAATGGCCAACGCGTTCAAGCGGCTGGATGAATCGCGGGTGCATCGAGTTTTCCAATGCCAGCGAGATCGAGCAGCGCGCGCTCGAACTCACACACAATCCATGCCCAATCGAGCTTTTCGACCACGCGGCGGGCGCGCGCGCCCAGGTTTTTGACCCGTCCGCGGTCGTTGGCAAGCGCAATAGCGAGGCCCACGAACTCTTCTGTGTCGTCGACCGCGGCGAGCAGGCCATTTGTCTCGTGATGGATATGTAAGTTCGCAGCCGCGTAGTCGTATGCGACGACCGCGAGTCCGCTTGCCATCGCTTCAATGGTGACGTTGCCGTAGGTCTCCGTGGTGCTCGGAAAAAGAAAGATGTCGCCTGAAGCATAGTGTGCGGCCAGCTCCTCCCCCAAGCGCATGCCGGCGAACACGTGTTCGGGATGGCTCGCTTGCAGCGCCGCACGCTCCGGTCCGTCACCCACCAGGACCAGGCGCAGCCTTCGGTTGACCTTCCGCATTGCCTCGAATGCATTCAGCACGAGCGGTAGATTCTTTTCAGGTGCGATCCGCCCCACGTACATCACCACCATGTCGTCGGCGCCGACACCCCAGCTGCCGCGGAGCTGGGTGCTGCGACGGCGGGGCGAGAACAATACGGTGTCCACACCCCGGGAGACCACGCGCAGCTTGGCGAGGCCCAACCGTTCCAGTTCCCTGCGGATGCCATGCGTTGGCACCAGCGTTGCGAGCGCCCTGTTGTGGAATCTGCGCAAATAAGCCGTAATCGGTTTCCTGAGCCAGCCGATACCATAATGCTGTGTGTAGGTATGGAAGTTCGTATGAAAATCAGTACAAACTGGCAGTTTCAGGTCACGTGCCGCTGACAGCGCCGACCAGCCCAGCGGTCCCTCGGTAACGATATGCACGACGTCGGGGCGGACGGCCGACCACGCGCGCAGGAGTGCCTGCTTTGCAGGCAAACCAAGCTTCAAGCCGTCATAGCGTGGGATTGGCACGCCGCGCGCTAGCACTTCCTCGAAATTTGGCTGGGTCGCCGGCAACTCTCCGGCATGCTGACGCGGACGGATCAATTGGATATGGTGATGCCGTAGGCGCAGACCCTCGATCATATGTCCCATCGTGATGGCGACCCCGTTTACTTCCGGCAGATACGTTTCGGTAACGATCGCAATGCGCAGCGTGCGTGCCCGTGAGGATTGGCCGATGACGGCGGGAGCGATATCCATGGCAGCATCATGGCATGTGCCTAAGAACAATTCGTTAAGAATTAAGGACCTTTTTATGACACCTGAAGTGATCACTCAAGATCATGCGCTATGGCCCCGGGGTGTCGGCATACCGCGACCAATAGAAAAGGGCGCGGAACAGCCTCCGCGCCCTGATCCGGGTTAGACCGAAGCGTTAGCGTCGCTTGTTGCCGTGATCGTCGTCTTTGTCGTCGTCCCGATCATCGTGCTCAGTCGAGGCTGATCGTGCTGAGCCCGGTGCCGGTGCCGGGGACCTTGGCGTTGATGTTCGGCGGGCTGGGCGTGCTGTGCTGGCGCGCGCGGCGCCGGAGCAACGGGCGCAAACCCGGCCAGTCGGCAGTGGCGGATATCAGTGTCGCCGATCGATGAGGATTTCTTCTTTACAGCGGTCGCATCCTCAGCCGGCGTAGCCTATCCCTTTTGCCATCAGCGCTGCACAAAAAATAAGCAGGACGATACCCGCCAGCTCCCAGTGGATGACGGTGCGAATCACCCGCAATTTCCTGGGGTTTACGCTCGGAACCTCACCCCGTTTCAGCGCTTTGGACCACGACAGAAATTCGATCGTCGGATAGATCGATGCGAGGGCAATGAGCACGAACAGACTCAACTTGGCAATGAACGGCACACTGTGAAAGTAGTACGCCGCCCCCTTCTCGAAATAGAAGACCCTTAGAAAACCCACGATCAGCACGACGGTTGCCGAGACGCCGATGGCAGCATCCGCGAGCTGGAGGCTGCGCGCCCGCCTGACCGTCAGATCGTCACGAATCAGAACGAATTCGACGGCGAGAGCGGCCACCAAAGCGAACGCTGCGACGTGGTGCAGGAAGGCGAAGAACGCGTTCACGGCACCCCTGTCCCGGCACCATTTACGATTGAACCGGCGCGATCCGCTTGCCGTTCTGCCGGTTCTTGCTCGAGAGAAGAGCGATCAACCCTTCTATGCCGCGGTTACGGATTTCCTCCTGGAAGCTGGTGCGGTAGGTGGTCACCAGGCTGACGCCGCTGATCTTGATGTCGTAGACCTTCCACCCGGAGGGTGTCTTCTCCATCGTGAAATCGAAGGCGATCGCTTGGGCTCCCGGCTGCCTGATCTCGGCTTTCACTATCACTTCCGTGTCGCTCGATTGCGCGCGCACCGGCTTGATTTCTATCACCTGATCGCTGTAACTCATCAGCGCCGCGGAATACGTGTGCACCAGCAGTGTCGTAAATTCGTCCGTGAGTCGCTGCTGCTGCTCCGGAGTCGCCTGTCGCCAGCCTGCGCCGACCGCAAGCCGGGTCATGCGCGCGGTGTCGACGTGAGGAAGTATCTTGCCCTCGACGAGCTCGACGAGTTTTTTCGGATTGCCCGCCCGAATATCCCTGTCCTGCTTGATGGCGGCGGTCACGTCACGAGAGACCGTCCTTACCAGCGCGTCGGGACCGAGTTCCTGCGCGAACGTCAGTGGCATGGAAAACGCCATCGCGAGAAATAGCAGCACGTGTTCAATAGATGCAAGGAAACCTGGCATTGGAATGAACTCAGCCAACGGCCACTACGAGCGCGCATCTGCGACGTGGTTTCATCGGGATCGCCCATTCAGCTGGAGGACTGACAAGTTGGCACGCTTGGACTGCGGATCCAGAGTCACACCGAGCCCGTAGAGCATTCCGGTCCAGCGCGCTTCGATGTTGCTTGCAAATTCCGCCGGTACATCTTCGTGGGCCACGATAAGTTCGCATCCGGTGTCCCCGAGGGTGCGGGCCCCTTCCGTTCGAACCGCGTGGGGCCATCCCACATCCCCCGTTAACGGAACGATCTCGGTGACGACGCGGGTCATCACTTGCTGGTGATTTTCGAGGGAGAGGGTGAAGGCGAGACGCCGGGGGCGGACGATCTCGATATAGACGCCGGCATGCTCTATGTGCTCGCCGTCGTTCCGGTCGACGAAACGAAATGCGCCGCCGGCGCGCGCGTCGATCCTCACGAGGGTCATCGGGCGCGACGCCGTCGCGAATAACCATCTGCCCGCGATCCTGGGGTCCAGCCAGGCATCGAAAACGCGCTCCGGCGATGCTTTGAACTTCCTGGCAACCCGGACATTGGCACGCCGGTCAGCTCGCGCTCGACCGGGTTCCCTCGGCGCGAACGCGGGACCTTGCGAAAATTCTGGCGTCGAAACACTCAATTCCACGTGATCTCCTCGTCGTTGTCTCAACTGGGATCGCAAAGGACGGCGAAAATATTGAACCACTAATGACAATTAGTCCAATTAATTGTTATCATGAATTGCATAAGACATTATTGGGGTCGGCGCATGCGCAACCTCAACCTCGACCAGCTCCAGACCCTGACGGACGTCATTGCGCTCGGGAGCTTCTCCGCCGCCGCGCAGAAGCTGCACCTCACGCAACCTGCCGTGAGCCTCCAGATCCGCGAGCTCGAAAAAAAGCTCGGCGTGCAACTCGTTGAACGCATGGGCAAGCGCGCCTACGCGACTGCCGCGGGTGAGGAGCTGATTGCATACGCGCGGCGGCTCGCGCAGGAGGCCGAGCAGGCGCTCGCCGCGATGCGGCGTCACAGCGAAGGGTGGCTGGGTCGAGCGCGGCTGGGAACGTCGGTAGCCGTCTGCACTTACCTGCTGCCACCCGTGCTTGCCAAGCTCCGGCGCGCGCATCCCGACCTCGAGGTCGTCATCACTATCGGAACCACGGAAAACGTCGTCTCCCGGATTCTTTCCAACGACCTCGACATCGGCGTGGTGACGATGCCCGTTAAGGAGCATCCAGCCATCGTGGTCGAAGCAATACGGGAGGACCCCATGATGGCGTTTTTTCCTGGTGGGGAACGTAAGCTGCCCACGCACGCGAGCCCGCAGTACCTGGCCGGTCGCGACCTGATACTCAACCAGCAGCTCAGCCAGACCTACAAGATCATCGCCCATTGGTTCGAGACGGCCGGAGTCGAATTGAGGCCGATCATGGAGCTCGGCAACACCGAGGCCATCAAGACGCTCGTTGCGGCCGGCGTGGGCGTCGGGATCCTGCCTCTCGAGCACAAACAGGGCATCCTCGTATACGGCAAGACGCAGGTGCGTCCCTTGAAGCCCATTCTCATGCGCCGCCTGGGCATCGTCAGGCGCCGCGAAAAGCCGCTCGAGATGGGCTTGAAGGTCGTGTACGACGCGCTGCTTACGCTTTCGAAACGTTAAGAGGCAGCGCGGCACTGGGCTGCCTCACGGTGAACCAGCACACGCTGGACAAGATGGCGAGCTGCAGCGCCAGGTACACCGTTCAAAGATTGTCTTATGAAATTCATCAAAATAATTAATTAGACTTATTGGGAAATGTGTTTCAGCATTGCATGGCGGCGGTCCGATCGGGCCGTGGCGGTAGCACCGGAGAGCAGGAGTGAACATGTTTAGTCGCCTGAGAACAACCTCGCCGCGAGAATTCGGCAAGTGGTGTGCGTACGCCCTGGTCTTGCTCGTCCCGGCATCCTTCGTCGTTCTCGCGGTGTTCTGGCTCGTCAGAGAGTATGGCGTGCGCGCACCACGCCGCGGCGGAGAACGGAGCTGGCGCGTTCTTGTGGAACGTGAACTGCCCATGAATGATCGTCAATCCTCTCGCAGCGCTTCCTTTGAATCGAAACCGGACAGCATTGCTCAGCGGTTCCGGCGCTGGTGGGAACGCCCGGATGCAGAAGAGCGCTACCTCGCCGCCGCCACCGATCACGCGGAATTGGAGCGTCGAATCCGACTCCTCGAACGCGCGAGGGGCGGGCCGGTGTTCGTGACGTTCAATCACTGACTCCAGCACGAGGCACCAGATCGCGAGGCTGATTGCTCCGGTTCAGCCGTGAAACGCCAGACCGCATCAAGCCGCGAATAGTCCCTTAGCTCGGCACTTGGCTGCCGCTGCCAGAAATTCCGTTGGACGTGTCGATCTGGCGCAGCTCCATTCGACTATGGGTAAACCGCAGCTCTGAATTAGAACCAGGAGCGCTTATGCAATACCCCTTCATCCACGCCGAGCGTGACAGCCGATGAACAGGGCCGGACGCCGCGAGTGGATCGGACTGGCAGTGATCGCACTGCCGTGCATGCTCTACTCGATGGACCTGACAGTGCTGAACCTCGCGGTTCCCTCGCTCAGCGCCGACCTCAAGCCGAGCAGCGCGGAGCTGCTCTGGATCGTGGATATCTACGGGTTCCTGGTCGCGGGATCGCTCATTACGATGGGCACGCTGGGCGACCGCATCGGCCGCCGCAAGCTCCTGCTGATCGGTGCGGCGGTCTTCGGCACAGCCTCGGTGCTCGCTGCGTTTTCGACCAGCGCCGCGATGCTCATCGCGACGCGCGCGCTGCTCGGCATCGCCGCGGCCACGCTGGCGCCATCGACCCTGTCCTTGATCCGCAACATGTTTCTCGACCCGGCACAGCGCACGATCGCCGTCAGCGTGTGGATCATGAGCTACTCGGCCGGCGCCGCAATCGGGCCTCTGATCGGAGGTGCGTTGCTCGAGCATTTCTGGTGGGGCTCGGTGTTCCTGATCAACGTGCCGGTGATGCTGCTGCTGCTCGCGATCGGACCGGTTCTGCTCCCCGAGTTCCGCGATCCCGATGCGGGTCGCCTGGATCCGTTGAGCGCATTTCAGTCGCTGGCAGCCGTGCTCGCGATGATCTACGGCCTCAAGCGCATCGCCGAGAGCGGCCTCGGCTGGATCGCGGCTCTGTCGATCCTCGCGGGCATAGCGGTAGGCGCGGCGTTCCTGGTCCGGCAGAGCAAGCTGGCCGTTCCGCTGATCGACCTGAAGCTGTTCCGTATCCCCGCTTTCAGCGCGGCGCTGACCGTGAACCTGCTCGGCTTCGTGACGGCGTTCGCCGCCTTTCTCTTCATCGCGCAGTACCTGCAATCGGTGCTCGGACTTTCGCCGCTGGAGGCAGGTCTGTGGGGATTGCCCTCCGCGCTGTCATTCATCGCGGGATCGATGCTGACGCCGATGATCGTGCGTCGTTTCCGTCCGGCGTACGTCATCGCGGGCGGCATGGCGGTTACTGCCGCCGGTTTCATTATGCTCGCGCTCGTCGACGACGTCGCCTCGCCGCTCGCGATGCTCGTGGCCGGCTCGGTCGTGTTCTCGCTGGGGCTTACTCCGGTCGTCACGCTGACGACCGATATGGTCTTGAGCGCCGCCCCGCCCGAGCGCGCCGGGGCTGCCTCAGCCCTGTCGGAGACCAGCTCAGAGTTTGGCGGGGCGTTGGGCATCGCGGTGATGGGCAGCATCGTCACCGCAATCTACCGCGGCGAGATCGCCAGTACCCTTCCCCCAGGCGTACCGCCGGAGGCCGCCGAGATCGCGCGCCGCACGATCGGCGGCGCGGTGTCGGTCGCGGGGGAACTGCCTGACGCGCTCGGCGCCGAACTCCTCGGCTCGGCCCGCGAAGCTTTCGCGCAGGCATTCGGAACGACAGCGGCCACCAGCGCGGTCATCGCGATCGGCGTCGCGATCCTTGCCATGACGCTGTTGCGGGGCGTCCGAGCACACGCATGAACGCCGTCAGTAGTCAGGCACCCACCGGATCTTTGTAGGCGCGCCCCGTTCCAATCCTCATGTCGATTTTGCGTCCCGCCGATCGACTATGGGGTAACCAATCACGATCAACCAAGGAGAAAAGACGATGCGATTCATGATGATAGTGAAGGCCAATCCGGACTCCGAAGCCGGCGTCCTGCCGGACGAGAAGATCCTCTCCGAAATGGGCAAGTACAACGAGCAGCTGGTCAAGGCGGGCGCGCTCCTCGCGGGCGAGGGGCTCCAGGCGAGTTCCAAGGGAGCGCGCGTCCGGTACGCCAACGGGAAGTTCAAGGTGACCGATGGGCCCTTCGCCGAAACGAAGGAGCTGGTCGCCGGCTTCTGGCTGATCCAGGCGAAATCGAGAGAGGAGGCCCTCGATTGGGCCAAGCGCGTCCCTTTTCAGGAGGGCGAGGTCGAGGTTCGCCCGCTCTTCGAACTGACCGACTTCCCGGTCGACCCCGCGGAGAGACCCGACGGATGGCGGGAGAAGGAAGAGCAGTTCCGCGCGGCCCCGCCCGCCAGGAAGCCCGGCACGATGCGGTTCATGGGCCTGCTCAAGGCCGACAAGGATACCGAGGCGGGCGTCCTCCCGGACGAGAAATTCCTGACTGCGATGGGGACGTTTTTCGAGGAAGGGACGAAGTCCGGGGTGATCCTCTCGGGCGAAGGGCTCCAGCCGAGTTCGCAGGGTTTTCGGGTCCAGTACTCCGGAAGCAAGCGCACGGTGACCGACGGTCCCTTCGTGGAGACGAAGGAGCTGATCGCCGGCTACGCGATCATCCAGGTGAAATCGAAGGACGAGGCGATCGAGTGGACCAAGCGATTCGTGCAGGTTGACGCTCCGGGGCGCTACGGCGCGGAGAGCGAGTGCGAGATCCGCCAGATCTTCGAGCTCGAGGATTTCCCCGTCGACCCTGCGGAGAAGCCCGACGGCTGGCGGCAGCTGGAAGAGCGCCTGCGCGTCGGCGGCGGACTGTAGGAGGAGCAACCCATATGCAAAAAATCACCCCATTCTTGTGGTTCGACAATCAGGCTGAAGAGGCGGCGAATTTCTATGTCTCGATCTTCAAGAACTCGAAGCTCCTGAGCGCTTCCCGTATGAGCGTGACATTCCAGCTCGACGGGCAGGAATTCTATGCGCTGAACGGCGGTCCGCATTTCACGTTCTCGCCGGCCATATCGTTTTTCGTGAAGTGCGAGACGCAGCAGGAAGTTGATGAGCTGTGGGAGAAGCTCTCGGCAGGCGGAGAAAAACAACGATGCGGCTGGCTCAAGGACAAGTTTGGCGTGTCGTGGCAGATCATTCCGACTGTGTTAGGCAAGATGCTGCAGGACAAGGATGCAGAGAAATCGAAAAGAGTGATGAACGCAATGCTGCAAATGGAAAAGCTCGACATTAAAGGTCTAACGCACGCATATCAGCAACGATAAACCGGAAACCAGCACGGCATGAGGAGAGCGCAATGAAATACGTAGATGGATATGTGGTACCTGTCCCGAAGAGGAAAGTGGAAGCCTACCGGCGAATGGCGCAGAAGGCGGGCAAGGTCTGGCGGAGGTACGGCGCGCTCGAAGTGACTGAGTGCGTGGCCGACGATGTAAAGCCGGGCAAGTCGACGTCCTTTCCGCAAGCGGTGAAGCTGAAACCCGGAGAGACAGTGGTGTTCTCGTACATCGTGTACAAGTCACGCGCGCAGCGCGACCGCATCAACGCCAAGGTGATGAAAGACCCGCGCATCACAGGCATGGGCGATATGAAAGACATGCCTTTCGACGGCAAGCGCATGTTCTGGGGCGGGTTCAAGGTCCTGGTCGACGCCTAGGGTCGGTAAGGAAAAGACACGATGCGATACTTGCTGCTGTGCTGCTTCGACGAGAAGCGGTGGGAAAAGATTCCGGAATCGCAGCGCGACGGGATCATGCGGGAGTACGGTGAGCTCATTCAGAGCCTCGATAAGAGCGGTCACCACCTGGCCGGGGCGAAGCTACAGTCGAGCTCAAACGCCACGACTATTCGCGGCAGGAACGGCAAGATGGCCATCACCGACGGGCCCTTCGCCGAAACCAAGGAACAGCTCGGCGGCTACCACCTTCTCCAGTGCAAGGACCTCGACGAGGCGATTTCAATCGCCAGTCGCATCCCGACCATTCCTTACGGCGGCACGGTCGAGGTGCGAGCACTGGAAGCATAGAGGAAACAAGATGAAATACATATGCCTTGGATATATCGAAGCGGACAAGCTCGAATCCATGCGCGAAAGCGAACGCAACGCCTTGGTCGACGAGTGTTTCACCTACGACGACGTACTGCGGAAGAATGGTCACTTCGCAGGCGGGGAGGCCCTCCAGGGTGCCCGCAAAGCCGTGACCCTTCGCTTCCGGGGTGGCAAGGTGATCGTCACGGACGGACCGTACGCCGAAACCAAGGAACAGATCGGCGGCGTCCTGATTCTCGAGGCGAACGACCTCAACCACGCCATCCAGCTAATGTCGAAGCACCCGGGTGTGCGCGCAGGACCCTTCGAGATTCGCCCGGCCGCGGATTTGACCGAGATGATCCGTGCCAGCGAGCGGCGCCGGTCGGCAGCGAAGGAATCATGAACCTCACGTATTCAATCCGGAGGAAGGGTCATGCTCAATATCGTTCTTGCTGTAGTTGCTGCGGCCGTCATTGTGTTTGTCGTGGTCGTCGCGACGCGACCAGCCGAGTTCCGCGTCACGCGCTCGGCCGTCGTGTCCGCCCCGTTGTCGGCGGTCTTCGCCCAGGTGAACGAGCTATGCAACTGGGACGCATGGTCGCCGTGGGCCAAGCTCGACCCCACCGCGAAGGCGACTTTCGAGGGTCCGCCATCGGGCGTCGGCGCGGCTTTTTCGTGGGCCGGCAACAACAAGATCGGCGAGGGACGCATGACGATCACCGAGAGCCGCTTGAACGAGCTGATACGGTTCAAGCTCGAGTTCGTCAAGCCATTCAAGGCCACCAACATTGCGGAGTTCACGTTCAGCCCCGAGAGCGGCCGGACCACCGTCACGTGGAGCATGTCGGGGACTAACAACTTCATGTCCAAGGCAGTCGGCCTGTTCATCAACTGCGACCGGATGGTCGGGGGCCAGTTTGATCAGGGTCTCGCGAATATGCGGGCGGTGGTCGAGAAGATGCCTGGCTGATGCCGAGTCTCCGCTCGCTTCGAATTGCAACGCCGACTCTCCCTCCCCGAATACGGCGAGCTCGTTGAGGGCTACGGCTTCGCCTCCGTGCTCGACGGCGTCGGTATCGCCTACCTCTATGACTCGAGCGCCTCGCTTCGCGCGAGAAACGCATGGATCTGCGCCACCACAGCGGCACCTTCACCGATCGCGCCGCCTACGCGTTTCACCGAGCCCGAACGCACGTCCCCGATCGCAAAGACGCCGGGTACGCTAGTTTCCAGCGGCAGGCGGCCACCGTTCGGTGCGTGTGCATCGCCGGGCGCCAAGGCGGGCCCGGTCTTGACGAAGCCTTTTTCGTCGATCGTCACGCCGCAGTCACCTAACCATTCCGTCGTTGGATCCGCGCCCAGGAACAGAAACACGTTGCGAATGTCGCGAACTTCCTCTTCTTCCGTGTCGCGGTGCCGCCAGCGCACCGTTTCGAGGCCCGACTGGCGCGAGCCCGTCAACCCCACAATCTCTGTCCGCGTGCGCAACTCGATGTTGGCGGTCGAGGCGATGCGGTCGATCAAGTATTTCGACATGCTTGCCGCTAAGCCTGCGCCGCGCACCAGCATCCACACTTTAGAAGCGAGCGCAGCGAGAAACACTGCGGCCTGTCCCGCGGAGTTGCCGCCGCCGACCAGCACCACTTCCTGCCCGGAGCACATTTTCCCTTCGATCGAGGACGCCCAGTACCAGACGCCCCGCCCTTCCATGGCCTTGAGATTCGCGCAGTCCGGCCGGCGATAACGCGCGCCGCTGGCGATGACCACCGTGCGGCTGCCCACGGTGCGCCCGTCGGCAAGCTTCAGCGCGAGCCGTCCGCCGTTACGGTTGCGATTGCAGTCGAGTGCGCTCACCTCGTCTGGGATCAGCATGCGGGCGCCGAATTTCCGCGCCTGGGTGTACGCGCGGCCCGCGAGCGCCTGGCCCGAAATACCGGTCGGGAAACCGAGCAAATTCTCGATCCGCGCGCTCGCGCCCGCCTGGCCGCCAAAGTGGCGGGCGTCAATCACGAGCACCGAGAGCCCTTCGGAAGCCGCGTAGACCGCGGTCGCGAGTCCCGCCGGTCCCGCACCCACGATCGCGACATCGTGTACGACGTCGGTGTCGGCGCCATCGAGCATGCCGATGCACTTCGCCAACTCGCTTTCAGTGGGGTTGCGCAGCACGGTTCCATCGGGGCAGGCCACGAGCGGCATGTCGTCGACGGATGGCGCGTAGCGATCGATAAATGTCCTCGCGTCCTGATCGCTGTCGGGATCGAAGAATTGGTGCGGGTAGCCGTTGCGGCTAAGGAAGCCGCGAAGGCGGAGGACGTCCGGTGACGACGGCGATCCGATCAACACCGGGCCGCCCGATCCGGTCTCGATCAGGCCCACGCGGCGCAGGATCAGCGCCCGCATGATTTTCTCGCCGAGCGCGGCCTCCGCGACCAGCAGTGCGCGCAACTGCTCGGGAGGGATCAGCAAGGCCTCGACCTCGCCTTGAGCGAAACCGTCGACGAACGCAGGTTTGCCGGATAACTGCCCGACTTCCGCCGTAAACCCGCCCACGCCCTGCTCGATGAGCGGCACTTCGTGACCCAACCCATCGTGCCGTGTCGCCCGTATCGATCCCGACAATATCACGAACATGCCCGGGCTCGGCTTGCCGGTTTCGAACAAGCGCTCGCCGTCGGCGTACCGTCGCACCGTGCCAAAGCGCTGCATGCGCGCAATCTCTCCGGGCGTGAGGGTCGGAAACATCTGCGCACGGCGCGCTTCAAGCGTCGGCGAGCGGGAACGTTCAGCCATGGCAGGTATTCCTCAGAATCATTCGAGCTCCATTGCCAGCTCGTCGATGTAGCACCAGCTCCAGGTTTCTCCCGGCTCGAGCGAGGTGATGATGGGGTGCTTCGTGGCGTGAAAATGCTTGGTGGCGTGCTTGTTCTTGGAGCTGTCGCAGCAGCCGACGTGCCCACAAGTGCGACACAGCCGCAGCTGCACCCAAGTGTCGCCGATAGCCAGGCATTCTTCGCAACCCTGACCGTGTGGCCGGTCGGTCTTTACAAGATTCAGATGCTTGCATTCAGCGGACATTGGAGCTCCCGGATTCGCGTGAGGTCAAGGTGAAACTTTCGATGCCCACGACACCTTTCACTTGCGCAGCGCCGCTTCAATTCCATCAGCCAGTGAGTGCAGGCCGAAAGAAACGTCTTGAATCAGTCCGTTGATGAAGAACGTGGGCGTCGCACGAACCCCGCTCCGGCTGCCGCCGTCGATATGCTCGCGGATCCGTTGCAGGTAGATCTCGTCGTCCATATCGGCATCGAAACGCGTCATGTCGAGCTCCAGCCGCTCTGCATATCCACGGAGCTGGCGGAGCTTCAGGTGACTCTGGTTGTCGAACAGCAGATCATGCATCTGCCAGAACTTCCCCTGCCCGCCTGCGGCTTCCGCCGCCTGCGCTGCAAGCAAAGCATGCGGATGGACTTCCTCCAGCGGGAAGTGGCGATAGACTATGCGCACCCGGTCAGCGAACCGTTGATGCAGCAGCTTGACGGCCGGTGCCGCCTGCTTGCAGTTCGGGCATTCGAAATCGCCGTATTCGACCACCGTGACGGGGGCTTGCACCGGCCCGAGCACGTGATCCACTGCATCCACGGGTACCGCTAACTCAAACTTTTGATGTTGGTTCATGGGCCTTCTCGCAATTGTCGTTCACATCCCGTAACGAAAGCCTTCGATTACCAAGGGTGCGCGTCCAACCAAATAGGAAATGGAAACAGGAGCAAAGCACCGGCCGCGCGCTATTTCCTATCACCTATTTCCTAATACTTAGTCACCACTAACGGGGAGCAGCGGCATCGACCCATGCCGAGATATCGTCGAGCATTGCGCCTATCGCCTTGCTGAATGCTTGTCACTGCCCCCGGCGCATCATACGTCACGGCAGGTGCCGATCGATCGAACGTGTGCCGTGCCAGCAGGACCCGCCGCCCGGGTTCCATCAACTCAGCAGTAACCGTCACCTTGACGTTCCCGGGAGGAGTTGCCGCGTCGTGATAGAACTCCGCCAGGTGGGTATTCAATACCAGGTTGCCCTGAACGCCACTGACGGCTGTCGCCACGGTCTTGAACAATCCTTCGCGCTCCAGGCGCATGACGAGCAGTTCAGTCATCCGCCGGCCCGGACGCTCCGTCCAGGTGTGGTATTGATAATAGGCACGCATCCCCGGCGCGCGGCTGAACACGATTTCCTGTGTTTCGTAGAAACTGGATGCCGTCGTGGGCGCGACCAGCAGCGACGATGCTCGGGGTGTATTTGCTGCTCCTGCTTTCGCGGACACGGCGTCGAGGACGTAGTAGCGTTGCGGCTCCTGCGACCCAAAGGATCCGCAGCCGGCGAGCGCGGCGACCATTGCACCCACTATTACGATGCATATTGATGCTCTCACCTGCGCTCCTCTCCGGGACCCATGCTGCCCTTCACCGGTCCGAACAGGATTCTGCCCGGATCGCTGAACCGGCGAGCCGCCGCCCCCAGTGAATCCGCGGTGGCACGCAGTTCCTGTGCGGTAACGCGCAATTCGACGTTGCCGTCTGCGACCAGTCCATCCATTCGGGTCGAGAGCCGCGCCACATCGGCGCTCATCTGGCGGATCGCGGCAGACACATCTTTGACGGCGGTGGTGGATTCCTCGCCCAGCGTGTCGTAACGCGCCGTGAGTTTGCGCGCATCGCCGGCGATTCCGGCACTCATCGTCCGCACCTCATCGGCGGCGCGGCCCGCGGCAACCAGTGTGCGGTCCAGACTGGCCATGCTGCGGTCCACGTTTGCAGAAATGCGGCGAAGATTGATCAGGATCTCGCTGAGCGCCACCTGGTTCTCGTCGGAGAGCGTCAGGTTGATGCGCTGCATCGTTTCATCCGCGCGCTGCGCTATCTGCGCCACGGTTTCCGAGAACTTGTACTCGGCCTCGCCCTCCGCAATCAGGGGGTAGGACTCATCCGACTGGACTTCTGTGAGCAGGGGGCTGGTCTCGTCGATGTTGACGAGCCGGATGCTCGCGATGCCGGTCAGGAGCTGCCGCTCCACGTTAGCGCGAGTGCTCTGGCGTATCGGTGTCGTTCCAACCACCCGGATCACGACCTCCACTGTGCCTGGGCGGCCCGCAGATATGCGAAAGCCGGTGACCGACCCGACCTTGATTCCCTGCATCTTGACGTCGCTTCGTATCTGGAGCCCCTCGAGGGACTGGCGTGCAAAGTAGATCTTGTACGGTTCGTTGTCGCGTTGCCCGCCCGTGCTCTTGAGCCACACGGCGGCCACGATGACCAGCGTCAGCAAGACCAGTAGGGCGGTTCCGACCAGCGTGTATTTCGCTTCCGGTTCCATCAGTTCCCTCCCCGGGTGCCCGGGGCACGCGCCGAAAAGTAATCCTTGATCCACGAGTCTTCGAGCTTCATCACCACATCCACCCGGCCGTCGGCAATGACGTTCCCTTTGGACAGCACGATCACGCGGTCCACTATGGAGAGCAGCGTATCGAGATCGTGCGTCACAATGAAGACCGTAAGGCCAAGGCCGTCGCTCAATACCCGCACCATGCTGTCGAAGGCGCGTGCGCCTATCGGGTCCAGCCCCGATGTCGGCTCGTCGAGAAACAGGATTTCGGGTTCCAGAGCCAGCGCCCGCGCGAGCGCCACCCGTTTTCGCATGCCGCCCGATAACTCGGCCGGCATCTTCGCTCCCGTTTCCGGGGGCAATCCCACCAAAGACAGCTTGAATCCGACCAGGGGTGAGATGAGCTCGGCGGGCAGATCAGTATGCTCGCGAAAGGGAACGGCAATGTTTTCAGCCACCGTGAGCGAAGAAAAAAGCGCACCGTCCTGAAACAGCATGCCAAAGCGCCGGCGCAGAGCGTTCATCTCCTCCTGTCCGGCGCTCCAGACGTCGGTATCGAGCAGGCGTATGGTACCGGCCGCGGGGCGCATCAAGCCGATCACTTCCTTGACGAGCACCGACTTCCCGGTGCCGCTGCCCCCGATGAGAGCGACGACCTCTCCCCGACCCACAGTGAAGCTGACGCCGTCATGAATGACGTCCCGCCCAAACCGAGTGACGATGGAGTTCACCTTCAGCACGGGATCCGACGGCTGACTGATCAGTGGCGCGGCGCTCGTATCCACTCAGATATCCAGGCGCTCGAACACTACCGCAAACACGGCATCCAGCAAGATCACCCACACGATGCTTTGCACGACCGTGGATGTGGTGTTGATTCCAACACTACGCGCATCGCGCGCGACCATCATGCCCATGCGGCAGGCGATCAAGGCGATGAAGGCCGCAAATACCGGCGCTTTCACCATGCCTACGACGGGCGCGCTCATCGGCAGTACTCCATGAAGGCGATCGAGAAAAGTCGGAGCGGATATATCCAGTTGCCAAGAGGAGATCAGCATGCCGCCGGCGATCCCCGCCACGTCGCCGACGAAAACCAGCAAAGGTAGCGCGATCGTGATCGCCACCAGCCGCGGAATCACCAGCACCTGGAGCGGCGAGAGGCCCAGCGTGCTGATCGCATCGATTTCTTCCTGCACCTTCATCGTCCCGATTTGTGCCGTGAACGCGGCGCCCGGAGCGGCCCGCCACGATGACGGCCACCAGCAGCGGGGACAGCTCCCGGCACATGGCAAGCCCTACGCCGTCGACGACGAAGATATTGGCGCCGTAGCGCTGGGCCTGTAACCCGAGGAGGTAGGCGAATACCACGCCGATGAGAAACGTCACCAGACCGACGACCGGAATGGCGTCAAGGCAGATCGTTTCGAACTGCGACACCGTTTCCTTGATGCGGAAGAGTTTCGGCCGGCGGATGAGGCTCAAAAGCTCCAATGCCAGCCAGCCAACAAAGGCGTTATGCGCCTTCAGCAGGCGCCACACAGCGATTGCGGCCGCGCCGAGGCGCTGTACCAGTGCCAGACGCGTAGATCTCGCGGCCGCCGGCGGACACGTCATGCGCTCGTGCACCAGGGCCAGCAGACGCTCGTGTTTCGGATCGAACCGGCGCGCGCTTACCATGGACTCGGTGCAGCCGATGCCCACCAGATGCCGATAAAGGGTGAAACCGGCGGCGGTGTCCAGTTCCTTCAGGCGGCTGCCGTCCAGCACGAAATGCCTCTGCGCCGTCAGACTCAGGGCCCGCAACGCGTCCGAGATGGCGACGAGATTCGACAGCCGCCAGACATCTGTCAGGTAAAGAACGCTCGCCCCCTCCTCGACTTCATGTTGTATCAAGCTTGCGGCGGTGTTCATTCAGTCAATAATCCAGGTCAATCGCTACGCGGACACCAAAAACTCATATCAGCCCATCCAGCAGCTGCAGCCGAGCGCGCTCCAGAACTCGCCCTGGTCCGCAGCCGGTATGTCGGCGAACCAGGCGAGCTGTTGCTGCCGGCCGTGCACCGCGCAACTGTAGCCTGCGGCGGCGCCCACGACACCAACTTTCCTTGAAGCATCGGCCTTCGTTCCACGCTTATAATAGCCGCCGAACTTGTTGACCGGCGACCAGTCGGGGCTCGGGAGCGGCAGCGGCGGCGCAAGTTTGCCGAATGGACCGTCCCCATGCACGACGTTGCCGCCCACGATGGTGAGCACCGACGAGAGGCTCTTGATCTGATCCTCCGGAACGGTCATGTAGTCTGCTGACAATACCGCAAGATCGGCAAGCTGGCCGGATTTGATCGCGCCTTTCTTGCCTTCTTCCGAAGAAAACCAGGTATTGGCTTCAGTCCATAGCCGTAGGGCAGTCGTGCGGTCGAGCCGGTTTTCCTTCGGGTACATTGTCATCCCGCCCAAGGTCCTGCCGGTCACCAGCCAGTAGAGCGAGACCCAGGGATTGTAGCTCGCCACGCGCGTCGCATCGGTGCCGGCCCCGAGCGGCACGCCCGCCGCCAGAATGCGCTTGATCGGTGGCGCTTCCGCCGTCATCTCCTTGCCATAGCGCTTGGCGAAATCCTCGCCCTGGTAGGCCATGCGATGCTGGACGGCGATGCCGCCGCCCAGCGCCTTGATGCGATCGATACTGCGCGGCGTGATGGTCTCGGCGTGGTCGATGAACCAGTGGATGCCCGCAAGGGGGATCTCCTTGTTCACCTTTTCGAAAACGTTGAGCGCACGGCTGATGGTCTGGTCATACGTCGCATGCAGGCGGAACGGCCACTTCACCTGCGCGAGATGGCGTACCACGCGCTCGAGATCGTCTTCCATGCTGGGTGGGGTTTCGGGGCGCGGCTCGCGGAAGTCCTCGAAATCCGCTGCCGAATAGACCAGCATTTCGCCCGCACCGTTGTGACGGTACATGTCGTTGCCCTGCCCCGGCTTCACGATCTTCGCCCAACCCTGGAAATCGGCCAGCTCTTCCTTGGGCTTCTGGGTGAAAAGATTGTACGCGATACGGATCGTCAGCTCTCCGGCGCGCGCGAGCCGCTCGACCACTTCGTAGTCCTGCGGATAGTTCTGGAAGCCTCCGCCAGCGTCGATGACCGACGTGACGCCCAGGCGGTTGAGCTCCCGCATGAAATGGCGGGTGGAATTCATCTGATCTTCGAGCGAGAGTTTGGGCCCCTTAGCCAGCGTCGAATACAGGATGACCGCGTTGGGCTTCGCGATCAGCATGCCGGTCGGATTACCGTCCTTGTCGCGCTCGATGAGTCCGCCCGGAGAATTCGGCGTGTCCTTGGTGTAGCCGACCGCGCGCAATGCCGCCGCGTTCAACATCGCGCGGTCATAGAGCCTGAGGATGAAGACCGGCGTATCGGGCGCCGCCTCGTTCAATTCTTTCAACGTCGGCATGCGCTTTTCGGAAAACTGGTACTCGGTGAACCCGCCGACCACGCGCACCCACTGCGGCGGCGGCGTGCGCTTCGCCTGCTCCTTGAGCATCCTCATGGCATCGGCAAGCGACGGCACGCCGTCCCACCGCAGCTCCATGTTGTAATTGAGCCCGCCGCGGATCGGATGGGTGTGACTGTCGAACAACCCCGGAATCACGCGCCGCCCGCCCAGGTCGATCACCTGCGTCTTGGGCCCGGCGAGCTTCATCACTTCCTTTTCCTCGCCAACTGCGGCGAAGCGGCCGTTCGTCATGGCCACCGCGCTCGCGGCGGGTTGCGCCTTGTCAAGCGTTGTGAACTTGCCGTTCTTGAGTATGAGCACGGGTGCCTCCGTTCCCTGGGCGCGAGTCGCAGGGCTCACACCGAGCAACGAGTAAACGGACCCCATCGCCCCTGCTTTCAATAGATCCCTGCGTTTCCATTTCGTTTCCATGGCAAACCCTTCAGGTTGTCCTCAACGTTGTCGGTTGTCGGCCGTTGGCCCGCAACCGCAGCACCTGCAGCGTGGCGCCGATCAGGAACACGACGAACAATGCCGCTCGATTGTCCAATTCCGTCCTCAAGTCGATTCCCCTGCCGGCGGCACGTCACGGCGTTCCGCGGCGATCAAGTGCGTGACCTTCGGCGTGCCTTCCATATGGAAGCGCTGGACGGCCTCCTGCACCGTCCGGTCGGCGTTGGTCACCCGCTCGTGCTGGCGGAGATGCTCCAGCCAGGAATCGACCCTGAAGGCTTCCACGAAGCGTCCCTCTTCCGCCGCATCCTCGAACACGCCCCAGTCATAAGCCCCGTCTCGCCGCCGCTCCCGCGCGAGATTCTCGATCGCCGCGATAAACGCCTCCCGATTTTCCAGACGGACGCGATATTCCACCGTCACCAGCACCGGTCCCCGGTCGGCTTCGACTTCATGCGTAATGACGGGAGCGGGCCAGTGCATGGACGGTGTCAGGTCGGCGCCGGCGCCGGTCTGCAGCTTCCAGCGCCACGTGAGCGGAATCGAGATGAGCAGGCCTGCCGCAGCGAGGAAGTGCGTTGCCGACAGGCCCAGGATGCCTGCAGCATGGCCCCAGACCGCGCTGCCCAGCGTGATGGCTCCGAAGAACACGGTAACGAACACTGCAATGCCGCGCCCCCGAACCCAGTCCGGAAGCGCGACTTGAGCGGAGACGTTGAGACTCGACAGGACCGCGATCCATGAAACGCCGGCGATCACGCTGGCCGCAAGGCCCGTCGCAGCGTGATGCGCGAGTCCGAAAAGCGCGAGCGTAGTGGCCGTGCCGAGCGCTCCGGCCGCCATGAGCCGGTCGGGACCCAGCTTCGCTTTTAGCCACGGCAGCGCGAGGGCTCCGCCCACCGCGCCGGCACCGATGGCGCCGAGCAGCACGCCGTAGAGTTCCGGTCCGCCCATGATCTGGCTGCGAGCGACCAGCGGCAGCAACGCCCAGTAAGCGCTGGCGAACAGGAAGAACCCCACTGCTCGAATCAGCGTGGCGCGCAGGTCGGGGTTGTGCCGGGCATGACGTGCGCCCGTCAGGATGGCGCTCGCAAAACGCTCCGCGGGCAGGCGGCGAGAGCCTATGGGCGGCGAACGCCACCATACCAGCGCTCCGATGATGCCCAGATTGCTCACGGCGTTCAACCAGAACGGCGTCGCGATCCCGGCGGCGGCCGTGATCGCCCCGCCGAGCGCGGGGCCCACAGCGCGGCTCACGTTGACCCCGGCGCTATTTGCCGCCACTGCGGAAGACAGTTCCGGGCGCGGAACGAGCTGCGGCACGATCGATTGCCAGACCGGGGCCGTGAGCGCGCCGCACACGCCCAGGAGGAACGTAAACGCGAGCAAGGTGAGCGGCGTCACCACCTCGATCCAAACGAGCGCTGCGAATGCCGCCGATAGCACCGTCGCCGCGACTTGCACACCGATGAGCAGACGCCGCTTGTCCACGATGTCGGCCAGCGCGCCCGCCGGGAGCGCAAACAGAAACATCGGCAGGCTCGTTGCCACCTGGACCAGCGACACGGTGAGCGGATCGGGATCGAGACTCGTCATCAGCCAGCCCGCAGCGGCGCTGTACATCCAGGTGCCGATGTTTGAAACGACTGTGGCGATCCACAGGACGGCAAAACTGGCATGACGAAATGGGGCCCATGGTGAACCCGTTTGGGAGGGCGATGCTTTTGGTCCGTTTTCCGCGGGAGGTGGCATCTGATCGACGCTGCGGTGTTTCGAAATTGCGACGGCAACTCATCCGTTCGGCCGCCCCGATCTCAGATTGGCCAGGATGCCGCCGGTCACCGCCACCGCGCCCAGGCAGAAAAAAGCGGGCGGCCCAAGAGGGCTCGCCCGCTGCTCGCGAGGGAGGGGAGGAGGATGCGAGCGGAAGCCTGGATATTCATACCTTCGTTCAGGCCGCTACGCGTGATGAGCCGGGATGCAGTGCCGCGGCGTTTGCCTGACTCAGGCTGCGGCCGCCTTGACGCCTGTTGCGGCTTTTCTGATTCCAGCCATGATCATCTCCTTTCGTCACTGATGGGTTAGATAGTAGCATTCACGCCCAACCGCCACGCCGGCGGCAGGGACTGTGAACTCGGAATAGCTTGTAGCCGGTGCGCATGATGGTTTCCTTCAGTCACGCGGGCTAAAGAGGTCAGCGGCCCGGGACGTCGCCCTTGCGGCTCGCCTCGAACAGGAACCAGGTCCTCTTCTCGGCTTCGTCGATCCAGACTTCGAGCAGGCTCGCGGTCGCGACGTCGCCGTGCTCATCGCAGACGCCGTGGGCCGCGCGCATGCTCGCCGCGAGCTGCATGTTGTCGTCTTTCAGCTCCGCCAGCATGTCGAGCGGCGAGACATAGTCGGCGTCGTTGTCCGACACGCGCTGCAGGCGTCCGATATGGCCGATGGAGCGCAGGGTCGTGCCGCCCACCTTGCGCACGCGCTCGGCGATGGGGTCGGTCGTGGCGTAGATCTGCTCGGCCTGCTCGTCCAGCAACAGGTGGTAGTCGCGAAAATGCGGGCCCGCGACATGCCAGTGGAAGTTCTTCGTCTTCATGTAGAGGGCGAAGGTATCCGCGAGCAGCGTGTTGAGCGCGCCCGAGAGATCGCGGACCGCATCGGCCGACAGGCCCGTCGGCGTGGCGAGCGGCGCCATCCGCCGCACTCTTGCTTCCTTGACGTTCATGGCAGCATTGCTCCTTTTTGTCCAAAGAAAGCCACAAGCTTCGGAATCACCTGGTCCGGCTCCTCGTCGATCAGCCAATGGCCCGATCCCTTGATGATGAAGCCCTCGACGTTGTCGGCGACGAGGTTGCCCTGCACGATCAGGAAATCCCCGGAAGCCTTCTCGCCGGTCAGCACCAGCATCGGCATTTTCAGTTTGGTCTTGGAAGACTTCCGCGAAATACTTGGCGTCGCTCCTCGAAGGCGCGGAACACCTCGAATCCCGCACGCATGCCGTCCTTGCGCGCATATTCCTTCGCGTAGAAGCGTCGGTCGGCTTCTCGGAGACGGAGTTTTTCGGGTCGGCCGCGAAGTCGTTCCAGAAATGCTCGAAATAGGTGCGCTCGCGGCCCTGCACGAGCGCGAGCGGCGTCGGTCCCGTAGAAATGGAAATGCCACAGATCGCGCAGCAGCCAGACCTTCGTTCCAGTCCCCGACGCCCGGCAGAAACGCATCCATCAAGAGCGATGCGATCGACCTCATCGGGATATTGCACGGCATAGGCGTAGGCCACCATCAACCCGATGTCGTGGCCGGCGACGCCAACATTTTTGTAGCCAAGCGACTGCGACCAGCGCGTGCACGTCCTGCGCCATGGTCTTCTTGTCATAGCCGCCATCGGGCTTGGACGTTTGCCCGAAGCCCCGCAGATCGGGCGCGATCACGGTATTGGTAGTGGCAAGCTCCGCCATCAGCGGCCGCCACATGTGGCTTGTCTGCGCGTAGCCGTGCAGCAGGATCACCGGATCGCCCTTGCCGGCAATCAGGTAATGCAGTTTCATGCCGTTCACTTCGGTGAAGCGGCTCTTGATCGCGATCGGCTCCTGCGCCGCCGCCGGCTCGATCACAGCCACGACGGCGACAATGCCACCCAGGGCGCCGAAAAGCCCGTGCATGACAGTCCGCATTCGATGCTCCCTTTGTTGTTCTCACAAACCGGGGTACAGGTTCTAGTTCCGACCTGTCAGCTGCGTGTCATGTCGCAGCCCCTCTGTGTCACCTGACATCTATCCGCCAGCTGCCACAGGCGCAGACTGACGCACAGCGTGCGGGCAGGTGCCATGGGCTCTCTGCGCCCTGCGTCGATACAGCCACGCCAGGAGCGCGATGACCGATCCCCCGGGCAGGAGCAATTCGATGGCGAGATCGGGCCCGCCGCCCGCGTCAGTGCCACGAAGGATGGGAAGGGAATCGATTTCGGGATGAAACGCATGGGCGTGCTATCCGCCCTTCCTGGATCGGCTCATATGAAGGATGTTCTCACGCGCGTCAGTCCCCAACGCGGCGCCATCCCGCGCGCGCCCCCTGCGTTCGCGCCGCACCCGTTCGAAAGTCTTGCGCAAGTCGGTCGCAAAGCTCGGCCGATAGTGGAATGGCGGGTCGAGGATGCGTTTCATACTGGATCACTCCTGAAAAGTTCTCCAAAGCGTTAGCAAGACTGGGGCATCGGCGCGACGCGTTTATGCCAGGCCGCATGACAAACGTCACAGAGACAGAGCAGGGGCCGTGACACACCTGCGTAACCGGCACCGTTAATACTGGGCTATGGTCAAAGGGCCGCGCCACGCCGAGTCCGGCGTCAACCTCGGAAAGGAGAGTGAGATGAAGCTCTATGCGAGAGTCGCGAATCGCTCTCGGGGCAGCGCTCGTTTTCATCGCCGGCACGACGGACGCGGCGCGGTCGGCCGATCTGTCGCAACCAGTCACCCTGGTGGCCACTACCCGCCTCGCCGGGTTCGATCTACGAGGAAACGGTGCTGATCGCGGCGCCCTAACCGCAAGGTCAGCATGTCGGGCTTCATCCTCAACCGCCCGACGCGCGCCAAGCTCGAGAATTGTTTCCCGGGCACGCGCCTTCGCGCAAGGTCGATCGAGCCGGTATCTCTCGGCGGCCCGATGCTCCCCGGGATGATCGTTGCCTTGACGCGCAAGGCGCCGCTCAACGCCGGTGCGGCAATTCCGCTCATGTCCGGCCTGGTTGCAGTGATCGATAGCGAAAGCGTGGATCGTGTCATCGAAACCACGCCCAACAACGCACGCTATTTCGTCGGGTTGGTGATCTGGGCTCCGGGAGAGCTTGACCAGGAGATTCGCGACGGCGCCTGGAACGTGCGGCCGGCGAGCGTGGAAATCGTATTCAGTGCCAATCCCGCCGGGCTTTGGAAAGAGCTAGGGGTGGGGTCCGCTGGATCCAGGTTCGACTCGAGCGCTGATCCGATCGGTACGAACGGTCGCGGGCTGGCGTGGTCACAAGATGTTCTGATAATACTGAAGGGTCGCTGGATGAGGGATGCCCCTCGCTGACCGCGTCGCCCGACGACGAGCAAGGATCGGGGCGGTAACCTTCTAGTTCCGATAATACTTCAGAGACGATCCCTTACACGCATGGAGACCAGCCAATGACCTTACAGGAAAAAGAACTACTCAGCCGCTTTCTGGAGCAGTTCAGCACGGCGAAAGCCGGGGAAAAGGACGTCGAGGCGGCCAGTCTTATCAGGAACGCTTGTGCCAAACAGCCCGATGCCGCGTATCTGCTCGTGCAGCGCACACTGCAGCTCGAGCAACTTCTGCAGGCCTCTCAGGCTCAGCTGCAGAAAATGCAGGCTCATCAGCAGCGGACGAGCTCAGGTTCGGGCGGCGGCTTTCTCAACGATCCGAACGCGTGGGGGCGGCCGGCCACGCAGGCGACCACACCAACCCCCGTGGCTCAGGGTGCCGCTGCCCCTCCTCCCGGGGGAAAAGGCTCGTGGAGTTCCGGTCTATTCGGGAACATCGCCGCAACGGCTGCAGGCGTTGTCGCAGGATCGTTTCTGTTTCAAGGCATTCAGGGGCTCATGCACCGGGATGACACAAGCTCGGCGTCGGCGCCTCGTCAACCGGACCTGGCTCAAGCCAGCGAACCCGAGTTAGTGAATAGCTACGATACGAGCGCAGATACCGGCAGCGATTCTTTTGCAGATTCGGGCGACTCCGGCGATTTCTCTTAGTCGACGATGTAGATGGCGATGAGCGCTGGAAGATCGATGATCATGCGGCGCTCGAACCTAGTCGATCGGCCAGGGCATTGACTTCGGCAGCGCGGTCGCCGCAGGCGCGTCGGGCTCTGGCGCCGCGCGCGGTCGCGTCGACGACGCGCCACCAGGGTCGATGCCTTCCGCGTGCGCCGGCTCGACGGGTTCGCCGAGGCGAGGCATCACGAGTCGCGCACCCGCTTTCGGGCCCAGCTCCAGCAGGACCTCCGCAGGCTGGTCCCAGGCATGCATCGCAAGGCTGAACGTGCCCCAGTGCACCGGCAGGAAGGCGCCGCCGCCGAGCAGGGCCAGCGCCTTAAGCGCGTTCTCCGGTCCGAGGTGCATGTCGCCCCATGCAGGATGCAGCCCGCCCACCTCGAGCATCACGAGGTCGAACGGCCCGAGCCGCTCGCGGATTGCCTGGTATTCGGTCGTGAGGCCGGTGTCGCCGCTGAAGAACACGGCGTGCGCGGGGAGACGAATGACGAGCGAAGACCACAAGGTCGAATTGCGGTCGTTCAGGCCGCGCCCGGAGAAGTGCTGCGAAGGCGCGGCGGTCACGGTGAGCCCGGTGTTCGGGACTCGGTGCGACTCCCACCAGTCGAGCTCAGCGATGCGCTCGGGCCGCACGCCCCAGGATTCGAGGTGTGCGCCGACGCCGAGCGAGGTCACGAACGGCACGTCGCCCTTGGCGAGTTCGTGGATCGTCGGATAGTCGAGATGGTCGTAGTGGTCGTGCGACACGACCACGAGGTCGACCTGCGGCATCGCGCGCAGGGCAACGGGCACCGGCTGAAAACGCTTGGGGCCGCGAGCGATGACGGCGACGCGCGCGCGTCCCCAGACCGGATCGGTAAGCACGCGCAGGCCATCGATTTCGATCAGCACCGTGGAATGGCCGAGCCAGGTGGCTCGCAGCCCGCTGGCGGGCGGCCTGCTCCAGGTGTCGAGCGGGCTCATCGAGGGGAGCGGCCCACGCGGCACTCGCCGCTCGCCGCCGCAGAGGAATTCACTGAGCGACGGCATCGACGCATTCGGGTCGCGCAGGCCCGGCATGATCGGGTGCACGTTACGGAAACGCTCGCCCGCCCAGCGCGGCGAAGCCTTGATGCGCTCGAGCCGCGCGCCTTTCGATTTACCACCCAACGATTTCATGCGGGGATCTCCATTCCGCGTGTGTGCAGGACCAGCTTCGACGAGAGCTTGATCGGAGGCGGGGGTTGGAATCGAACCAACTTCCTGCGCGCCCGGGCGCCAGCTGGCACTGATCCCATGGCTACGCAAACCAGGCTTTGCAGACCAGCGCATTCCCAATCTGCCACCCCGTCGTAATCGTTCTCACTCAAGTCCTTGAGCAGCTGTGCGAGTGGAGAGTTACGGCTCATCAATGGTACAGAACCGACTGGACCATAAATGCGCTGAAATCATCGAGAAACTCGTCCACGCGCTCGACCGAAGCGTCTTCTCTTGCAACGACATCCCGCAGGGATTGGGCGAATCTATCTGCGATGTCTCCCTGGAGGAATGTCCCCCGCCGGACCTGCTTGTCCACAAGCTCGTATCCGTGCTGAACGGGGTACTCGACGACGTAAAAGCATTCGCTGTCATAGATCACGTCCATGGCTCACCTCGGAATCGGATCCGGCAGATGCCCCGAAGATGCCCCGGACCACTCTGCCGGAAATGACTCGATCAATTGCCGCTGGTCTCCGGCTCCGCCGCGATACGTGGCGTATCGCTGTCTGGCGGGGCCGTGTCAGCCGACACAGCCGCGCCACGCTCGGCGACGCTAGGATTGGTAATTGCCCTGCATCTGAGATCTGCCGAGCACGTCTTCGATCGCGAGGGACGCTTCGCTCTCGTCCCACTCGAGCTCAGGCGGCTCGCGATCGCGCCACACCGCTTCCTGCCTCGCAAGAATCTCGTCCTGTTCGCTGCCGTATACGTCGTCGAGCATCATTGTTGCCTCCATTAGCTGTAACAGCCTCACTCCGCGTTGATGATCGCCAGGTCCGTCGCTGTCGGCGCCCGCTCGAAGAACGCTGTGGCATATTCGATCGTCACTCCGACTTCAGCGGGCGGGATGCCGTGCTCGCGTGCGAACGCCAAGCGCGCGACCGTGACGGCGTAGGAATCTGTAGTGGATATGGCCTGAACGGCCGGCCCGTGTGCCAGAGTTACCAGGGCGCGTATCATGTTGGTCCTCCGTTGTTACTCAGGCGCTGATTGCGTATGCCTGCAGAGTGGGCCGGCGCCATGGCAGGCGTGTTTCCGCGACCGGTCCGTTCCATCACACTTGACACGGAGGTGCGTCGCACGCCACGGAGGCTGTCGCGGCTGAAACAAGGGACAAGGTGCGTGTGTTACTGGACGAAGCGCGCGTGCGAGGTTCGCGCCAAGATCAAACGCCCGGCAGCAGCTACGCTAATAAGTAGTCAGCGCCCTGGTCGCAGGTGCGCGACGTCACCGAGATCAAGCTGCTTCGAGCAGGGCTACGCTCCCCTGTCCGCCGTCCGCGCAGATGCTGACGATGGCACGGCATCCGATTGCGTCATATTTTGATAGCGCGCCATCCGCCTTCACGAATGGCGTCCGGAGGCCGGCGGCCAGCCAGACGTCTGATTTCATAGCATGGTCTTGCGCCACGAGCGTGGCTCCAATCACCCGAATGTGAAGACGAAAACCTCCACGCCGGAATCGAGGAATTCGATCTCGAATTGCCGCTCGGTAATAGGATAGGGCTGCCGGATCAGCTGATACAGTCGCTGCTCGGTGACGATGCCCCTGCCCTGGTCATCGATGTCGCCGCCGTGAGCAGGTCCCGGCCGTTGTCCGTCTATCAGCACCCGAAATTGCACCGCGGTTCCTTTCGCCGCCGGGCTCATGACCAGATGAAGATCGCGGGCGTGAAAGCGGTATGTGATCTTTCCATGAGACTGGTTCAACACGAGCGCTTGCTTCCGCATCGTCCATTCGCCCGACAAAGCCCACTGATTGAGCCCCAATCGCGCCGGGGCAACGTAGGTGCGCTTCGCGTCGAATGCCGGGCGGCCGGGTGATGCGAGGTTTTGCGTGCGCTCATAACCGACGTAGGTCTCAGGTGACTTTAAACTGGCCCAGTCCGGTGCGGCTTCGATACCTTTCCCATGCGCCGAGACCAGCCCAGGAGCTGCAGTGCGCCCGGCTTCCGCGAGCAACTGCTGGATGATCCTTTCCGAGCGCTCGTATTCGCCTTCGCCGAGATAATGATGCCGGATGCGGCCCTGCGCATCGACGAAGTAGAGAGCCGGCCATGCATTGTTGCGGAAGGCACGCCAGACCGCATATTCGCTGTCGATCGCGACCGGATACGTTATGCCCATCGTTTTCACGGCCCAGCGAACGTTTTCGACGTCCTTTTCGAACTCGAACTCTGGCGTGTGCACGCCGATCACCACCAGGCCCTGATCCTTGTATTTTTCGGCCCAGGCGCGAACGTAAGGAGCCGTGCGCAGCCAGTTGATGCACGAATAAGTCCAGAAGTCGAAGAGCACTACCTTTCCGCGCAGCTCGGGGGCCGTCAGTGGGCGCGAATTGAGCCAGCCGGTCGCCCCTTGCAGGGAGGGTTGCTGACCTTCAATGGGCAATTGAACGGGGGTCGTAGTCACCTGCTGTCCCATGCTCTTGTCAGACAGAATGACGATCGCAATTCCAATTGCGCCGGCGAGAATCGCGGCAAGCAAAAGCCCAGTGTACCTTCATGATGACCTCATTTCACAGTCTGCAAAGGTTCTGCGGAGCTTCCAGCGCAGCACCGCACTAGTAACGTGGACGGCGCACGCGATCCGCGCGCCGTCCATGGCGTGAGCTAACGCAGCGATTTGAAAGCCGCGCGCATTTCCTGTGCGAAGGCATAGGCCGGTGCATTGAGCGGGGCAGGAACGAATCCGCCCGCGCACGCCATGGCGGGCAGAGCATTGCGCGAACTCCGCGCTTTGAAGATGTGCAGCCATTTCCAGAGAAGGTCCATGATCTTTTCCTTTGTGAGAAGAGGTTCGCTGGATGCATCCGCCAATCTGCGTTTGCACGACACACTTTCGTCCCGGGAAGTGTCATGGCCATGTCGTTGCGCGACTATCAGATGTCATCCGACAAGATCTCATGCGCGGAGCTTGGCGGACGTGCGTTCGGAACGTCACGCGGACAGGCGCTATAAACCACTCGTGTGGATGCCCGATGGGGCTTCACCAAGGTGCGCTACCGCAGAATGGCCAAGAACCTGGCCACGGCTCACACCATGCTTGCTCTGGCCAACCTGTATCTGGTGCGACGACGGTTGATGCCGCCGGGGGCAAAGTGCGTCCTGTGAGCACGCAGAACACTCAACCTCAGCTCCCAGGCCCACAGCCAGCCCGGGGGCGCACTGCAGAACGCGATGATTTGTGAACAATATCATTTATTTCGTTCAGGAATCTCTGCACACGCTTTTGTGCAGAGGTTCCTAAACGGGGTCAGATCAACAACACTACTTGTACTTCGCGGCGGTGATGAACTGGCTGAAGCTCTCGCACCACACGATCACCGTGTTGTAGCGCGCAGGATCCACGGCCTCAGGCACGGCAACCACGAAGTTCTTGTACGTCTTGACGTCTCCGACCCGGACCATGCTCGGCTTGAGCCGCTTGAAATCGGCCTTGGTTTCGACGAACTCGGGCGAGAGATACACCTTGTAGTCCGGCCCCGGCGCGAGTTCCCCGGCCAGTGCGATGCTCGTGCGGCCTACCGATACGGTGCCCTCGCCCCAGTGCAGGATGTCGCTGCCCTTGAGGTCGCGGCGGAACTGGCCGTTGTAGGTTGCCTTTTGCGCCTGCACCGCCACCTCGGCGGCAGAGGGCGCCGGCGGGGCGATGAGGATGGGCAGGATGTAGAAGGCGACCGCGAAGCCGATGGCCAAGGCGAGGAGGTGCGAGCCGATAAGAAGGAGTATTCTCAAACCGATATTTTTCACGTGGATCTCTCCTTTGAGAGTCAGTGGGTCAGTCGAAGCGCAGCGCATGGAGCACATGTGCGTATCCCGCTGCGTGCTGGAAGCCGAAGCCATTGCAACATGGTACTGACTAACGACTGCGGCCCCAGACCTGGGAGAGCCGTGCGTCGCGGCCGCAGTTCCAGCGGTACAACTTGTAGCGCACGGGATTCTTCTTGTAGTAGTCCTGGTGGTATTCCTCAGCGGGATAGAACGCACCCGCCGGCTCGATCTCCGTGACGATCGGTTCGGCGAACCGCCCATTGAGCGCTTCCTTCGAGCTCTCCGCGAGCCGCCGCTGTTCCTCGTCGTGATAGAAGATCGCGCTTCGATACTGCGGGCCGCGATCGCAGAATTGCCGGTTCGCGGTCAGGGGATCGATGCTGTGCCAGAAGACCTCGAGCAGCGTCTCGTAGCTCACCTTCTTCGGGTCGTAACGCACCTGCACGGACTCCGCATGCCCGGTGGTCCCTGAAGACACATGCTCGTAGGTCGGATTCGCATTACGCCCGCCGGTGTACCCCGACGTCGTCGACACCACGCCGGGCAGTTCGTCGAACGGCGGTTCCATGCACCAGAAGCAGCCGCCGGCGAAGGTTGCGACCGCCAGCTCGTCATCCGCTGCTCTCGTCACAGCGGTTGAAGTCATGACGCCAATCCGAGAATCCGTCTTGCGAAACATCATCAGCTCCTCAACGGGGGCAGAGGCTCGCCCCGGACGGAATGCATTCCGGTCATCATGACAAGCTCCCGGACGGGGCGTCCTGACGGACGGTGCGTCCGGTCCAGGCATCGACACTCCAGACGCCCGGGCCGGCAAACACGAGGTAAAGAAAGATGAAGCAGTAGAAGACGGCGGCTTCGCCATGATTCAGCGCGGGCGACAGGACGTAGCCCTGCGAGGCGTGCGCGATGAAATACGCGACGGCCATCATGCCCGAGAGCACGAACGCCACCGGGCGCGTGTAGAGCCCTAGCATGATCAGGAGCCCGCCCGGCAGCTCGAGCAGGGCGGCGACACCGTCCAGCGATGCAATCGGCGTGGCGGCGAAGTGTGCGTCATACGGAAATCCCAGCAGCTTCATCGAGCCGTGCTGTAGAAACAGGAAACCCGTGACGATGCGCAGGGCGGCGAGGGCGTGGGGCGACCAGGCATGCAAGAGTTGGTGGTTCATCGTTCGTCTTCTTTCAATGGGTCCTTCATGTCGACTGTGCACGCTCTCGCGCTGTCGATTGCAGCTACTCTTTGCAGCTCAGTGCTGCTCATGGCTTCTCCTTTGGGTTGGGTTCCGTGCGGCTTATGCGAAAGGCGCCAGACCTTCCAGCACGGTCGGCAGGAGCTCGCTTACGGTGGGATGGATGCGCACGTGGCGCTGGAATGCGGTATACGGCATTCGCGAATACATGGCGTCAAGAAGCGAATGGACGGACTCGTCAGCGCCGGTGCCAAGGAGCGCGGCGCCCAGGATGCGTTGCGACCCCTCCTCCACGTGGATCTTGAGGAAGCCACGGGTTTCTCCCTTCTCCACCGCGCGCGCGACCCGGGACATGGGGCGCTTCCCGACGAGCGCTTTCAACCCGCTCGCCCTGATCTCCGCCTCGCTCATGCCGACCCGGCCAAGCGGCGGGTCAGTATAGAGTGCGTATGCAGGCAGGCGGTCGATGTACTTGCGGCTGGCGTTCGAGAGAAGGTTGTCGGCGACGATCTCATAGTCGTTGTAGGCGGTGTGGGTGAACGCGCCCTTGCCGTTGCAGTCGCCGAGCGCCCAAACCTGCGGGTTGGAGGTGCGCAGCGCCTCGCCTACCTCGATGTAGCCGCGCTTATCGGTCGCTATGCCGGCGGCGCCCAGGCCGAGATCGTCGGTATTGGGCACACGGCCGACGGCGAGCAGCAGATGCGTGCCGTGCTCGCGGGGGGCGCCCGACTTGCAGTTCAGGCCTAGGGAAAGTCCCTCTGCCTCCTTCTGCACGGTGATGCACTCCGCATCCAGCCGCAGCTCGATGCCTTCCGCACGCAGGAAGTCCTGGATCTCGAGGGATACGTCTTCATCCTCGCGGGCGACCAGGCGCGGCCCCATTTCCACGACCGTGACGCGGCTGCCGAAGCGGCGGAACACCTGCGCGAACTCGAGTCCGACGTAGCTTCCGCCGACGACCAGGAGGTGCGGCGGAACGATGTCGAGATCCATCATCGTGACGTTCGTGAGGTAGGGAACCGCGTCCAGCCCTGGCATGGCAGGAACGGACGGACGGCCGCCAACATTGAGAAATATTTTGTCAGCCCGCAAGTTGTGCGAGCCGACCTGGATCTCGGAGCGACCGACGAAGCGCGCGTGTCCCCGGTAGACCGTCGCGCCTTTCAGGCTTTCCAGCCACTGCTCGAGGCCGTCGCTGGACCCGCGGACGATTTCTTCCTTGCGCGCCTTGACACGCTTCATGTCGATGCGCGGCCCTTCCTCCAGCACCACGCCATAGTCGGCGGCGCGCCTTGCCACATGCGCGGCGTACGCGCTCGCGACCATCGCGTTGGTCGGCGTACAACCGTTGTTGACGCACGTCCTGCCAAATTTGTGCTTCTCGACCACAGCGACTTTCCAACCTGTCGCAGACAGTCGTGCAGCGAGAGCGGGACCAGCCTGGCCGGTGCCAACGATGATCGCATCGAAGTTTGCCGCGCTCATCGGCAGAGCTCCGCCTTAGCCTTGTCGAAGAGAATAAATCGGCGGTCCCGAAGGACCGCCGAACGCTCGCAACGAGAAGGAAAAATATTGCGAGCGAAGCTCGTTTTAAACATGTTTACAGTCTGGCTTGCGGCTATGGCCTCCCGTTGTCGGGCAGCGCAATTTTCGTGTCATCCGCCATAGAAGGTCTGTTCCATGACGCTCTACCTGTCCCGTTGCTTGGCGAGCTTTTCCACCTGGAAGCGCCCTTGTTGCCACAAGCTAATCAACGACCTTCCGATTCGCGAGGCCGATCGGAAATACCGCTGGCCGCTCGGCCGGCGGCCAGACGACCATCCCGGCCTGTCGGAGCTTGGATTGTAGGGTCGAGGACGACTAGAACCGCAGGTACCGGGTCCCGGTCATTTCAAGCCACCGGCCATGCGATGTGCGGACCGCTCTTAGCAGAATGGCATCGCAATGCATGCACCTCAGGACGGCTCCCATTGGCGCGGCATACAGAGGAAAAGCGCCGACGAGCTCAGAGGCGCCGCAGGCCGCGCATTGAATCTGCGCCGTCGTTACATCAAAAACGAACACTTCGTGAAGAAGACTTGCGGCCGCATTTCCATCCAGAACGAAGCCTGCGTCAGTGTCAGCCATGGCAGCTATGCTCCCGAGGGTCCGAAGCGTTCCGTCTTTATGGTGAGAGGATCGTGTCCAAGCTCCACCAGAATCCTTGATGCGTTTTCCACGAAAGGGGTGGATCCACAGACAAACGTCCTGGGGCGTTCGTCCGGTGGAATGTGCGACTCCGCAATCAGGGTTTTATCGATTCTTCGTCCATAACCCATCCATCCCTCAGGCTGCCTGCGGGTCAACGTATTCACGATGCGCAGAGCGCGATCACGGCGCGCCATTGCATCGAGCTCTTCACGATAGATGACGTCTTCCAGGGTCCTAGATGAGAACAACAGCAAGGCAGGGATATGAGCGTTACGCCGGTCGCGGTGACGCAGCATCGCCATCAGCGGTGCGATGCCGCTTCCGCCGGCGATGAGATAGAGCGGGCCGCCCATAGCTGGGGTCCACACGAAATACCCTCCGATGGGCCCCCGCAGTTCAAAATGGTCGCCCACGCGAAGATCTTCGATGAGATAGGGCGAAACCTCGCCGTTGTCGACGCGCTCGACAGTGATGGTGAGCAACTCGTCTTCCGGCGGCGAAGCGATCGAATAGCTGCGTTGCGCCTGGTAGCCGTCTTCGGCCGTGAGCCGGATATCGACATGCTGGCCGGGCAGATGTCCTCGCCAGCCGCCGACGTGGAGGACAAGACTCTTTACGTGAGGCGTTTCCACCGCGAGCGCGCGCACCTCCGCTCGCTGCCACTCGAGCCGCCGCGACAACACGGCTGAGCCGTCAATCACCGTCATACCGCTGTTCCTTCCAGGGGTCGCCGTAGTTGTGGTAGCCGAACGATTCCCAGAAACCGCGCTCGTCGTCACCCATGAAGCGCAATCGCCGCACCCACTTGGCGCTCTTCCAGAAGTACAGATGCGGCACGAGCAGCCGGGCCGGACCACCATGCACCGGGTCGAGCGGTGCGCCCTCGTAACGGGTCGCGATGGCGCCCTTGCCGTCGACGAGGTCCGCGACCGGAAGGTTTGTCCTGTAACCCCCGTCGCAATGCGCCATGACGTACGGTGCGAGTGGATCCGTCACGCCAGCCGCCTCCAGCAGATCGTCGAAGGTCACACCCAGCCAGGTAGTATCGAGCTTCGACCACTTGGTGACGCAGTGAATATCCGTCCGGATCGTGGTCTGAGGCAGTCGTTCGAACTCGGCCCAAGTCCAGCTGCCGAGCACGGATCCGCCGTACTCGAGAACCATGCTCCAGCTTTCGAGGTTCAGCTCCGGCGTAGGTCCCGCCGATAGAACCGGAAAGTCCTTCGTCACGTACTGGCCGGGAGGTACGCGGTGCCCGGGCGTCTGCTCCTGACGCCTCGACCTGAAGCCGCGGGAAATAGGTGGCTTATCCATGCGACTGTACCCTTTCCGTGATTTGAAACGCGCCGGTCGCCGTGATGATTTCGTTGAGTTGCGAAATGGTTGCCGGGCCGAAGATGTAGAGGGGCGGGTGATTGAGCGTGACGCGCCAGTACGCGGGCGAGAGCCGCGTCAGCACAAACTGCTTGCTCATCGTGGTGCGCTTCACAGGGACCTCTTGGCCTGTTCTCCGATCGGCAGCTTGCGAATCCGCTTGCCCGTAGCCGCGAAGATGGCATTGGTCAGCGCCGGCATGACGCACGAAGTGCCGGGCTCGCCGATCCCGCCTGGAGCCTCCAGGCTCTTCACGAGATGCACATCGATCCGCGGCGCCTCGTTGATGCGCAGGACGCGGTAGTCGCCGAAGTTGGTCTGCTGCACGCGGCCGTCCTTGATGGTGATCTCGCCGTGCAGCGCGGCCGACAGGCCGAAGATGATGCCGCTCTCCATCTGCGCGCGGATCGTGTCCGGGTTGACCTGGATGCCGCAGTCGACGGCGCACCACACGCGCGTGGGCGTAACAGCGCCATCCTTGTCCACGCTTACTTGCACGACCTGCGCGATGAAGCTGCCGAAGCCGATGCAGAGCGCGATCCCGCGGCCCTGTCCGGCGGGCAGCCGCTTGCCCCAGCCCGAACGCTCCGCGGCGAACTGCAGCACGGCCTTGGCGCGCGGGTTCTTGTCCAGAAGCGCGAGGCGGTAAGCGAGCGGATCGGCCTTTGTATTGGCCGCGAGCTCGTCGATGAAGCTCTCGACCACGAACGTGCCGCGCGTCGGGCCGACCCCGCGCCACCAGCTCGTGCGGATGCTGGAAGGCGGCTCCTGCTGGACCCAGTCAACCTGAATGGCGCCGACGTCGTAGGGTTGATTCTCCGAGGAGTCGACCGCGTCCGGGTCGACGCCGTGCTTCATCCACGCCGGGGCGTAGCGCGCAGCGATCGACGAGCCGGCGATGCGGTGCGACCAGGCCACCGGCCTGCCCTGCGCGTCCACGCCCGCGCTAATGCGGTCGTAGTAGTACGGCCGGTACAAGTCCTGCTGAATGTCTTCCTCGCGCGACCAGATCACCTGCACCGGCCCGCTCACGTGCTGTGCGATCTGCACCGCGCGCACCGTGCCGTCGAACTCGAGGCGCCGGCCGAAGCCGCCGCCCAGCAGGTGGTTGTGGATGCGCACCTGCTCGCGCTGCAGGCCGGTGACTTTCATGACCGCCGCCTGCGTGAGGCCCGGAATCTGCGTCCCCACCCAGATGTCGCAACCTTCTTTCGTGAGATGAACGGTGCAGTTCATCGGTTCCATCGCCGCGTGCGCGAGGAACGGCTGCTCGTAGATCGCCTGTGCTTTCCGGGGTGATGCAGCGATTACTGCGGCGGCATCGCCTTCACGCCGGGCGACCGCGCCGGGCCTCTCGGAAGCGCGGGCGAGCTGCTCGACGATGTCGGCCGTGGTCACCTTGGCGTTCGGCCCGGCGTCCCACCGCGGCGCCGCGGCGGCGAGGCCTTGCTTCGCCGCCCAGGTATTGGATGCCACGATGGCTACTGCGTCGTCGAGCCGGACGACCTGGCTCACGCCGCGCACCGCTTTCGCCTTGGCCTCGTCGACCGAGATCAACCTGCCGCCGAAGGTCGGCGATTGCGCGAGCGCCGCGAACTTCATTCCCGGCAGACGGGTATCGATGCCGAACTTCGCGGTTCCATTGACCTCGCCCGGGGCATCGAGACGCCGGTGCGGCGTCCCGATCAGCTTGAACTGGGCGGGCTCCTTCAGCGCGACCTTCTCGGGCACCGGCAGCTTCGCCGCCGCATCGACCAGCGCGCCGTAGCCCAGCTTGCGGCCGCTGGCCGGGTGGATCACCGCGCCGTTCTGCGCGCGGCAGCTCGACGGGTCCACCTTCCAGCGCTGCGCGGCAGCGCGGACCAGCATGGTCCGCGCGGTCGCGCCCGCCTGGCGCAGCGGAACGTACCTGCCGCGGATGGCGGTCGACGCGCCTGTCGCCTGCCAGCCGATGAGGGGATTCGCGTAGACCTTGTCATCGGCCGGGGAGTCCTCGATCGCGATCTTGTCGACATCGACCTCGAGCTCTTCCGCGATCAGCATCGGGAGCGACGTATGCGTGCCCTGCCCCATCTCGATGTGCGGCGTCACGAACGTGACCTTGCCGGTGCGGTCGATGCGCAGGAACGCGTTCGGCGCGAAGGCCGAGTTGCCTGTCTGCCCGCGCACCGGTAGTCCAAAGCCGAGCAGCAGCGCACCGGTTGCACTCAGCTTGAGAAAGTCTCGGCGCGAGGTCATGCGGCACCTCCGGCCTTCTTGATCGCCACGCGGATGCGCGGATAGGTGCCGCAACGGCAGATGTTCCCGGCCATCGCGGCGTCGATGTCGGCATCGCTCGGCTTCGAGTTTGACGCGAGCAGCGCGCTCGCAGACATGATCTGGCCGGACTGGCAGTAGCCGCATTGCGGCACGTCGAGCGCAAGCCACGCCGCCTGGACTTTCTTGCCCTCCGCGGTGGCGCCGATGGCCTCGATGGTGGTGATACGCTTCCCGATCGCCACGGACGCTGGCGTGATGCAGGAGCGCGCCGGCTGGCCGTCGATTTGGATCGTGCACGCGCCGCACAGACCCGCGCCGCAGCCGAACTTCGTGCCCGTCATGGCGAGCACGTCCCGCAGTACCCACAGCAATGGCATGTCGCCGGGGACATCCACGCTGTGGGGCTTCCCGTTCACGTTCAGCTTGATCATTTGCGTTCTCCTCGCTTTGACGCCCGGGCAGGCCGCGCCCGATCAATAGGTGTCTACATCGATGACCGCCCGCGCAAACGCCTCCGGCGCCTCCTGGGGCAGGTTGTGCCCGATGCCGCCTGTCAGGTCTCGATGCGCATACCGGCCGGAGAACTTCTTCGCATAGGAGCGAGGATCCGGGTGCGGGGCGCCATTGGCGTCGCCTTCGAGCGTGATGGTCGGCACGCTGATGTCCGGCAATCCGGCAAGCCGTTTTTCCAGAGCGTCGAACTTCGGCTCGCCTTCGGCCAGGCCGAGCCGCCAGCGGTAGTTATGGACCGCTATGGCGACGTGATCCGGATTGTCGAGCGCCGCCGCGCTACGCTTGAACGTGGCGTCGTCGAACTTCCACTTCGGCGAAGCGGTCTGCCAGATCAGCTTCGCAAAGTCGTGCAGGTATTTCTGATAGCCCTCCCGGCCGCGTTCGGTCGACAGGTAATATTGGTACCACCACAGGAATTCGGCCTGCGGCGGCAGCGGCATCTTGCCGGCTGCCTGGCTGCCGATGAGATAACCGCTTACCGACACCATGGCCTTGCAACGCTCGGGCCAGAGCGCCGCCATGATGCACACGGTCCTCGCGCCCCAGTCGCACCCGCCCAGGGTGGCTTTCTCGATCTTCAGCGCGTCCATCAAGGCGATGATGTCGGAGGCGACTGCGGCCGGTTGTCCGTTCCGGAAGGTCTCGCTCGAAAGAAAGCGCGTCGTGCCATAGCCGCGCAGATACGGGACGATCACCCGGTAGCCCGCCGACGCCAGCAGGGGCGCGACATCCACGTAGGTGTGGATGTCGTAGGGCCAGCCGTGGAGCAGGATGACCGGCGGCCCGCCCGCAGGACCGGCTTCGGCATATCCGACGTTCAGCACGCCCGCGTTGACCTGCTTGATAGAGGCGAACGAGGTCTTGGCGCCGCTCGCGGGCCGGCCCGCGCCCTGCGGGCTCCCCGCGCTGGTTTGCGCCTCCGCTGAACCCGGCATCCCGAATTGAGCAGCGGCAACGGTCAGCGCTGCGCCGCTGACGAAGCGTCGGCGATTCTGATTTACTGCTTCCGACACTCTCTTCGTTGCCATTCCTGAGCCTCCTTGATCTGATAGAAGGGCAATCCCTGGACCATCATTGGACCCGTCGGCATTGCCGCCACCATGACACCGACGCGACCCGGTGCTTCACATGACACAAGCCGGCCGCTGGATGACACGCAGCGGCGCCGAAACTCGGTGATCATTTGCACCGAAACCGGAGGAACCATGAGCGGTCTTCAGTTGCGGACGATCGACAGGAAACTCGAGGTCGTCGTCATTCCCGTTTCGGACCTGCGAACATGAATACCGTTGCCATCGGCTTGGCGACTATGGTCACCACGAGCCTGCGGATCAACGGCAAGGCCGTTTCATCGACTCACGAAGCCTCGGGCTGATCCTGTGCCTGTCCTCAGGCCGGGTGGATTGCGCTCGGCAGGTCGGCCAATTTGTGGGATTCTTCGACGGAATGCAACGATATGGCCGTGGGTGAATCTCACCCTACGGCTTCGATACCAGGGGGACGGACTATGAATGGGACGGGACAGCCGGGGCGACTGGCCGGAAAGCCTGCATCGCAGCCGCCTGCGCGGCCGGGCGCCGGCGGGACTGGGGCGCCGCAGGGGCAAGCACGCATGCCGCCCAGGCGGACATGGCTGTGGTTCGCCATGCTCATACTCATCAACTTCCTGGTCGCCCGGCACCTGGTGCCGGGACCGGAAACCCCCGTCATCGTGCCCTATACGCTCTTCAGGGCCGAGGTCGGAAAACACAACGTCGAGGCGATCTACAGCCGCGGCGAGACGATCACAGGCCGCTTCGTGACGGCGGTCGCGTATACGCCTCCGGACGAAAAGGGGCGGACGCGCGGCGCCGCGCCGCAGGACCAGAAGCAAGGGCACGAGCGCACCGGCGAAGCAGGTGACGCACTTCATCACGACGCTGCCCGCGTTCGTGGATCCCGGCCTCGAGAAGTTCCTGATCGACAACGGGGTGCAGATTCGGGCGGAGCCCATCCAGACCGAGGGCAATCCCTGGGCGACCCTTCTGTACGGTTTCGGCCCTGCCCTCCTCATCATCGGCTTTTACGTCTGGATGTTCCGGCGCGCGCAACAGGGCGGGCTGATGGGGGGCGGCCTCATGGGCATAGGCCAGAGCAAGGCGCGCCGCTACGACCAGCAGACGGACGAGAAGGTGACGTTCGATGACGTGGCCGGCATCGACGAGGCCGAGAACGAGCTGGTGGAGATCGTGGATTTCCTGAAGAACCCGCCCAAGTACACGCGGCTGGGCGGGACCGCGCCCAAGGGCGTGCTCCTGGTCGGCTCTCCCGGCACCGGGAAGACGCTACTTGCCCGCGCGGTGGCCGGGGAAGCGGGCGTGCCGTTCTTCTCGATGAGCGGCTCGGAGTTCGTGGAGATCATCGTGGGCGTGGGCGCGGCGCGGGTGCGCGACCTGTTCAAGCAGGCCCGCGAGCACGCGCCCGCCATCATCTTCATCGACGAGCTCGATGCGATCGGCAGGGCACGCGGGCAGGTGGCGATCGGCGGCTCGAGCGAGCAGGAGCAGACGTTGAACCAGATCCTGACCGAGATGGACGGCTTCTCGAGCCGCGAGGGGATCATCGTGCTCGCGGCAACCAACCAGCCGGACGTGCTCGATCGGGCTCTCCAGCGGCCGGGACGGTTCGACCGCAGGGTGATCGTCAACCTGCCCGACAAGAATGGGCGCGAGGCGATCCTCAAGGTGCACACGCGCAAGGTTCCGCTGGCGAAGGACACGAGCCTCGAGCAGCTCGCCGCGGCCACGGCAGGATTCTCCGGGGCGGACCTGAAGAACCTGGTGAACGAAGCGGCCCTGCTCGCCGCCCGGCGCGAGCAGAACGAGGTGCGGCAGACGGATTTCCTGGACGCGCTGGAAAAGATCGTGCTCGGCCCGGAGCGTCCATTGCTGCTGGGCCCGGCGGACAAGGAGCGCATCGCCTATCACGAGGGCGGTCACGCGATCCTGGGCCTGGTCGTGCCTGGCGCCGATCCGGTGAACCGGGTGACGATCGTGCCGCGCGGCCAGGCGCTGGGCGTAACCTACCAGCGCCCCGAGAGCGATCGCTACAACTATCCCGAGGATTACCTGCGCGGACGAATCGTGGGCATGCTCGGCGGTCGCGCGGCCGAGGAAGTGGTCTACGGCAGCAAGACCACCGGCGCCGAGAGCGACATAGAGCAGGCAACGGCGCTTGCCCGCCGCATGGTTACCCGCTGGGGCATGAGCGAGCGCCTGGGCATGGTGCAGCTTGCTCCGCGGGAGAATCCCTACTTGGGCGGCGGCGGAGCGTTCGCCGGCGAGCGGCCCTTCAGCGAGCGCACCGCCGAGGCTGATCGACGCCGAGGTCACGAAAATAATCCACGACTGCCACGAAGAAGCCAGGCACCTGCTGCGCGCGCACCGCAAGCAGCTCGACGCCCTGGTCGATGCGCTGCTCAAGCGGGAGACGCTGAACGAGCAGGAGATACTCGAGGTCACGGGTCTCCCTCGCTCGCCTGCGCTCGCGAGCGGCAAGCTGCCACTGGAGGACGGCGGCGCTCCGGCTGCGGCGCGCCGCGCATAGCCGCACGCGGCACATGATGAAGTGTCCTGGAAACGTTGAGCACATGTAGCAGCTCCGACCTGATCTGACTCGCGGGAGCACGTCACGAGGTAATTGCCGGGCTTTGCGCAGTTCACCTGCCTCAACCGGGACCTGAGGTCTGGCCTTTGCCAACATAGTGCTTAGGCAGGCTCTTCTGAAGGTGGAGCATTCGGTGCGCCGGTGCCGACACCGCCCGGCGAGTGTCAGGTGTGGCCGAATCTTGTCGGATGACTTCTGGCGTTTGCGCGAAGGCGCATTCATGACATCTTGCGGAGCAAAAGTGCGTTGCGCATGCCCCAGTTCGTTGGCCATGTGCAGCGCGGTGCTGCAGCGGCAACCCGTGCCGCGGGTATTCATCAGTCTCTTACCTTCAGAGAGGAGTAAAACCATGGACCAGGTTGTGCAAGATAAGACCGCTATTCGTCCGTTTCGTGTGAATGTCCCGGAAGCTTCCCCAGATCGAGCCGCCATTCAGCGCTCACTGCACGCTCAGCACGATCTTCCCTCCACGCCGCGGGCGCACGCCGTCGAGCATTTTCGTGTCCTTCGCGTGCTGCACCCAAGGGCAGCACTGTCGTGACATTCGTGCGTAACCGACCCTCGTCTATCAATTCCGCGATCCGGTTCAAATAATCACCTGGCGGTCCATATTGATGAACTCTGGCTGCCTTCACTTCAAGCGAGAATCACTTGGACCTGGGTATTGGTCGATACCTGCGTTGGACAGTCAATCCGGAAGAGGCTACACCCGGGGTTGCCCACTAGCCTCATCACCGACTACCCCGACAGGGTGACGCGATTGCCGCGTCTCGGTCGTATCTATCCGGGCGTGTTCACTGCGCGACAAGCCCGAGACGTTGCAGCTGTCGCAAGCAGCTTGTAAGTTGACATACTGGCGTGGATGTCCGGGATTAGATTGCCATTCGTCTACTACCGGAGGACCTCGCATCATGAGTTCAATTCAATCCAAGCGCGGCCGAGTCCTCTTTGCGGTGGCGACGCTGGCGGTGCTGGTCGGGCTCGGTGCCGGGGCATACGCGATTCGCTCGACCAATGCGGAGAGCAAGGCCGCCGCAGCTCCGTTCAAGGCAGCGCCCCAGGCGCTGCCCGTTCCGGTTGCCGTCATCGAAGAGCGCGAAGTCGTCACGTGGGACGAGTTCTCGGGCCGTCTCGAGGCGGTCGAGCGCGTCGACGTGCGCTCGCGCGCTGCCGGTGCAGTCAAATCGGTGCACTTCATCGAAGGGGCGCTCGTGAAGCGCGGCGATCTCCTCGTGACCATCGATCCCGATCCGTACGCCGCCGAGGTGGATCGCGCCAAGGCGCAACTCGTCGCGGCGCAGGCGCGCCTCAGCTACGCGAAGATCGAGCGCGAGCGCGCGGAGCGGCTGTGGGAGAGAGCGTTTCATCGCGCGCACCCAGGTCGACGGGCGGCTGAACGCCGAGCAGGAAGCCGATGCGAACGTGCGCGCCACGCAGGCTGCGCTGCAGTCGGCGCAGCCTCAACCTCGGCTACACCGAAGTGCGGGCGCCGGTATCGGGCCGCGTCGGCAAGCTCGAGATGACCGTCGGCAACATCGTCGCCGCCGGCGCCAGCGCTCCTGTGCTGACCACGCTGGTCTCCGTGAACCCGATCTACGCGAGCTTCGAGGCGGACGAGACGTCGTGCTGCGGGCGCTGCAGTACGGAAGGCGGCGAGCATCGCGGTGGAAACGGAAACGGTGACAAACGGCGGCACGCGCTGCGCGGCCGCCTCCAGCTCGTCGACAACCAGGTCAATACCCGAAGCGGCACCGTGCGGGTGCGCGCCGTGTTCGATAACAAGGACGGCAGCCTGATCCCCGGGCCAGTACGTCAAGATGCGGATGGGGCGCGCCAAGGCCGAGACCGGCGCTGCTGGTGAGCGAGCGCGCCATCGGCACTGACCAGAGCAAACGCTTCGTCATCGTGGTCGGCGCGGAGGACAAGGCGATCTGGCGCGAAGTGGCGCTCGGCGGCAGGGCCAACGGCCAGCGCATCGTCAGCTCGGGACTCGAGGCCGGCGAGCGGATCGTCGTGGACGGGCTGCAGCGCGTGCGGCCAGGCATGCAGATCGCCCCGCAGCCTGCCGAATCGGCATCGCAGACGATCTCCGGCCGAGCGCGTCATGAACTTTTCGCGCTTCTTCATCGACCGCCCGATCTTCGCGGGCGTGCTTTCGGTGCTGCTCTTTCTCGGCGGGGCGATCTCGGTCGCTTGCTGCCGATCTCGCGAGTATCCCGAGGTGGTGCCGCCCTCGGTCGTCGTGCGCGCGAGCTACCCCGGCGCGAGCCCCAAAGTGGTCGCCGAGACTGTCGCCACGCCGCTCGAGGAGCAGATCAACGGCGTCGAGAACATGCTCTACATGTCGAGCCAGGCGACGAGCGACGGCGCGATGACGCTCACGGTCACGTTCCGCTCGGCACCAATCCGGATCTCGCGCAGCAGCTGGTGCAGAACCGCGTCGACCAGGCTGAGCCGCGTCTGCCCGAAGAGGTGCGCCGCCTCGGGGTCACCACGGTGAAGAGCGCGGTCGATCTCACCATGGTGGTGCACCTCGTGTCGCCGACCGAGCGCTACGACATAAACTACCTGCGCAATTACGGCGTGCTGAACGTGAAGGATCGCATCGCGCGCATCGAAGGCGTCGGCCAGGTGCTGATGTTTGGCGGCGGCGATTACGCGATGCGCGTCTGGCTCGATCCGCACAAGGTCGCCGAGCGCAACCTGTCGGCGGGCGACATCGTGCGCGCGATCCGCAGCGAGAACGTCCAGGCGGCGGCCGGCATCGTCGGCGCCTCGCCGAGTCCCGACCGCACCGAGCTGCAGCTCTCGATGAATGCACAGGGCCGCCTGCAGAGCGAGCAGGAATTCGGCGAGATCATCCTCAAGAGCGAGGGGGGCGCCGTCACGCGGCTGCGCGACGTCGCGCGCATCGAGCTCGGCGCTTCCGAGTACGCGCTGCGCTCGCTGCTCGACAACAAGCCGGCGGCGGCGATCGGCATATTCGCCGCCCCCGGCTCGAACGCAATCGCAGATTTCGGACAACGTGCGCAAAACCATGGCCGAGATCAAGAGGACCATGCCCGAGGGCGTGGACTACGCGATCGTCTATGACCCGACGCAGTTCGTGCGTGCTTCCATCAAGGCGGTCGTCAGGACGCTGCTCGAAGCGACCGTGCTTGTCGTGCTGGTAGTGATCCTCTTTCTGCAGACCTGGCGCGCCTCCATCATTCCGCTGGTGGCGGTGCCGGTGTCGATCGTCGGCACCTTCTCGCTCCTCTACCTCTTCGGCTACTCCATCAATGCCCTGAGTCTCTTCGGGCTGGTGCTCGCCATCGGCATCGTGGTGGACGACGCGATCGTGGTGGTGGAAAACGTCGAACGCAACATCGCCGCGGGCCTCAGCCCGCGCGACGCCACTTACCAGGCGATGCAGGAGGTCACCAACCCGATCATCGCCATCGCGCTCGTGCTGGTGGCCGTTTTCGTGCCGCTTGCCTTCATCAGCGGCCTTTCAGGCCAGTTCTACAAGCAGTTCGCGCTGACGATCGCGATCTCGACGGTAATCTCGGCGATCAACTCGCTTACGCTCTCGCCGGCGCTCGCTGCGCTCCTTCTCAAGCCCACGAAGGGAAGAAGACCAACTGGTTCTTCCGCGGATTCAACCGGTATTTCGGCGCGGCGTCGTATGCCTATGGCCGAGGGGTCTGCGGCGTGCTGCCGCGCAAGGCTCTGATAGTGGCCGTTTACGTGGCGCTGCTCGGCGGTCACCGGGCTTCTCTTCCGGGCGGTGCCCGACGGTTTCGTGCCGGAGCAGGACAAGCAGTATCTCATCGGCTTCGTCCAGCTTCCCGACGGCGCGACGCTCGACCGCACCGAGGACGTGATGCGGCGCGTGGGCGAGATCATGCTGAAGCAGCCCGGCGTGGAGCACGCGTCCGGCTACCCGGGCCTTTCGATCAACGGCTTCACCAACAGCGCGAACGCCGGCATCGGGTTCGCGCTCCTCAAGCCGTTCGAGGAAAGGAGCACGCCAGCCTTTCCGGCGGCGCGATCGCCGGGGCGCTCAATCAGCAGTTCGCCCAGATCCAGGAAGGCTTCATCGTCATCTTCCCGCCGCCCCCGGTGCCGGGCCTCGGCACAACCGGCGGCTTCAAGCTCTATCTCGAGGACCGCGCGTCGCTCGGCTACGAGGCGCTCGACCAGGCGACGAAAGCATTCCTTGCGAAGGCTTACCAGGCGCCAGAGCTCGCCGGCCTCTTCTCCACCTACCAGGTGAATGTCCCGCAGCTCTACGCCGACCTCGACCGTACCAAGGCGCGCCAGCTCGGCGTGCCGGTGACCGAAGTGTTCGACACGATGCAGATCTACCTCGGCTAGCCTGTACGTGAACGATTTCAACAAGTTTGGCCGCACGTACTCCGTGCGCGGTGCAGGCCGATGCGCCCTACCGCGCGCGCGCCGAAGACGTGGGGCTGCTCAAGGTGCGCTCGAACAGCGGCGAGATGGTGCCGCTCTCCGCACTCATGAATGTGCGCCCGGCCGCGGGTCCCGAGCGCGCGATTCGCTACAACGGCTTCGTCGCTGCCGATATCAACGGCCGCCCGGCGCCGGGCTATTCGTCCGGCCAGGCGCAGGACGCCATCGAGCGTATCGCCGCCGAGACGCTGCCGCTCGGCATCGGCTACGAGTGGACCGAGATCACCTACCAGGAGATCCTCGCCGGCAACTCGGCAATCTTGGTCTATCCGCTCGCCATCTTCCTCGTGTTCCTGGTGCTCGCCGCGCTCTACGAGAGCCTGGCCCTGCCGATTGCGATCATCCTCATCGTGCCGCTCGGCCTCGGCGCCGCGCTCGCCGGCGTCTGGCTACGCACGGCGACAACAACATCTTCACCCAGATCGGCTTCATGGTGCTGGTCGGCCTCGCGGCGAAGAACGCGATCCTGATCGTCGAATTCGCGCGCGAGCTCGAATTCGCCGGGCGCACGCCGGTGCAGGCGGCGATCGAAGCGAGCCGGCTGCGGCTGCGGCCGATCACCATGACCTCGATCGCCTTCATCATGGGCGTGGTGCCGCTTGCCTTCTCGGTCGGCGCCGGTGCGGAGATGCGCCAGGCGATGGGAATCGCGGTGTTCGCCGGCATGATCGGCGTCACGGCCTTCGGCATCTTTCTCACGCCGGTGTTCTACGTGCTGCTGCGCGCCCTGACCGGCAACCGGCCGCTCAAGCGCCACGGGGAGATCCCGCACGGTGCGCATGCGTTCTCTGGTGGTGCGGTACAGGCGAGCCCGGCGGCACCGGTCTCCAAGCACGAGGTCTGAGCCATGACAGGGTTCTGCACCTGCCTGTCCTCGGGCTGCGCGTGGCTTCGTCGGAACTGCCTCCAGGCAGCTCGGTCGCCACAACACCTGGGGAAATCATCGTGGAGCGGATGTTGTCCGCCTTCAACTCGATACGCAGGCCTTCGGTCACTGCGTGCATGGCGAACTTCGTGGCGCTTTAGACGGTTCCGCCTGGCGTGAGCACCTTGAATCCCAGCACGGAGGCGATGTTGATGATGTGGCCATGCCGCCGCACCGCCTGGGCGTCGGCGGAAGCTACGTACACGTTGAGTTCGCGCAGATGTTCCGGCGTTTCGATAGCCGCGTCACGATCATGGCCCGTGGCGGCCGCGCGCTCGGCAGACTCGGGCAACACCATCGTCCAAGCGACCCGACGCCATCTCCTATGCAAAATCGCTAGCAACGCATGGACCTAGCTCATCCGGCAGCCAAAGCCCATCGTGGAGCGCCTGTTCGAGATCGAATTCCTCGATGCCGGCGCCGAGGCCTTCGCATTTGCATTCGGTTGAAGGAACTACCTATGGAACAGATGCAGCACGCCCATCACGAAAAGCCTTCGCTCAACCGCACCGCGTGGTCGGCCACGCTGCATTGCCTTACGGGGTGCGCGATCGGCGAGGTGCTCGGCATGGTCA
>CAWDIV010000032.1:0-93262 GCA_963802355.1 uncultured beta proteobacterium
GACGAACAATCCTCATTCCTCTCAGGTTGAAGCGGCGCCGGCGGACGCGGGAGACCGCGCCCCGATCAGCCGCTGCGTGTGCCGCGCGATCATCAGCTCCTCGTTGGTCGGGATCACCCACGCGGCTACCCGGCTGCCGGCCGCGCTGATGCGACGCGGACCGCCCTTCCCGTTCGCCGCGGCGTCGAGCTCCACGCCCAGCCACGCAGCGTCACGGCAGATCCGCTCCCGGACCGCCGCGCTGTTCTCCCCGATGCCGGCCGTGAACACGAGCGCATCGAGGCCGCCGAGCGCGGCCGCGAGCGAGCCCAGCTCGCGCCGGATCCGGTAGAGGTAGAGGTCCACGGCCAGCCTTGCCCGGGGATCGTCCGAGCCGAGGAGCTTGCGCATGTCGCTCGAGATGCCGGATACGCCGAGCAGGCCCGACCCGCTGTAGATCAGCTTCTCGATGGCGCGCGCGTCCATGCCGCGCTCGTCCATGAGGTACAGCAGCACGCCGGGGTCGATGGCCCCGCACCGCGTGCCCATGGGCAGGCCGTCAACGGCGGTGAACCCCATCGTGCTGGCGACGCTGCGCCCGGCCTCGATCGCGCACATGCTCGAACCGTTCCCGAGGTGGCACACGATGACCTTGCCGGCCGCGCCGCGCGCGTCGCGCGCGGGCAGAACCGAGGCGACGTACTCGTAGGACAGGCCGTGGAATCCGTAGCGGCGCACGCCGGCGTCATGCAGCTCGCCCGGCAGCGCGAAGCGCGTGGCGACGTCGGGATTGGTCGAATGAAATGCCGTGTCGAAGCACGCCACCTGAGGCAACTCCGGCCGGCGCCCTAGCAGCAGGCGTATCGGCGCCAGGTTGTGCGGCTGGTGCAGCGGCGCAAGCGGCACGAACTTCTCGAGCACCGCAAGCGCGCCCGAGTCGACCCGGACCGGCTCCGAGTAAGCCATTCCGCCGTGCACCACGCGGTGGCCGACCGCCGCCAACTCGAGCCCGCCACCTTGCCCGCGCAGAAAATCGGCCAGGTGCGCGACGGCGCCGTCGTGGCCGAGGTTTACGCCCTCGCCCCAGGACTTTTCGGCCGTCACGCGACCCTCGCCGTCGCGGGCGATGAAGCGGGGGGCGGTCTGGATGCCCTCGATCTGGCCCCGAACGACGGGATCCAGCTCTCCGTCCCGCTCGGCGAAGAGCAGGAACTTGATGCTGGACGAACCAGCATTCAGAACGAGGATAGCGTTGTCGCTCATGCCACGGCCTTCGCGGCATCTGCGCGGCGTGCGTTCGCGACCAGGGTGGCTACCGCGCAGGAGGCAAGACGCGCAATCAGGGAGTCGGCGCGGCTGGTAAGAATGATCGGGACGCGCGCGCCGAGCACGATGCCGGCGGCGTCCGCGCCGGCGAGAAACGTCAGGCTCTTCGCCAGCATGTTGCCGGCTTCGAGATCCGGCACGACCAGCACGTTGGCGCGCCCGGCGACCGGCGAATCGATCTTCTTGATCTTCGCAGCCTCGAGGCTGATCGCGTTGTCGAGCGCGAGCGGGCCGTCGAGGATGCCGCCCGTGATCTGCCCACGATCCGCCATCTTGCACAGCGCGGCCGCTTCCAGGGTGGAAGGCACGTCCGGATTGACCGTCTCCATCGCCGACAGAATCGCCACCCGCACCTCGGTCATGCCCAGGTCGCGTGCGAGGTCGATCGCGTTCTGCACGATATGCACCTTGTCTTTGAGCGAGGGCGCGATATTGACGGCGGCGTCGGTAATGATGAGCGGTTCGGGATGCCCGGGCACGTCCATGATGAAGCAGTGGCTGATGCGCCGCGCAGTGCGCAGGCCGGTATCGCGCCTGACCACCGCGCCCATCAGCTCGTCGGTGTGGAGACTGCCCTTCATCAGCGCTTCCGCCCTTCCCTCCCGCACCAACGCCACCGCCGCTGCAGCCGAGCCTTCGCTGTGCGAGGCATCCACGATCTCCAGTTTCGAAATGTCGATGCCATGCTGCTTCGCTACTTCCTCGATGCGCGCGCGAGGCCCTGCCAGGATCGGCGCGATCAGGCCCGCCTTTGCCGCGTCGATGACCGCCTTCAGCGAGCTCTCGTCGCACGGATGCGCGACCGCGGTCGATGCCGGCGGCAGCGTCTTGCAGCGCCCGATAAGCCGCCGGTATTTTTCGTGATCGTTGGCCATAACGCTTTCCTGTCCAGAGCAGACTGTCCGTTCAATGCGGGGAGCCGCGCGGCGAGGAGCGCGCGCCCCCCAGCTTCTTCGCTGCGGCGAGATAGTCGACGCCGAGCAGCTCATGCACGCGGCGGGCGGCCTTCGAGTCCGCGTCGCCCAGCTCGGGCTCGAGCATCAGCATCTTTGCCGCGATGACGACGGCCCATTCGCGCAGATTCTGCCTGGGAATGAGCCCGGGGATCGCCTCGATCGCCTCTTTCGGATCGAGCATCAGGATGCGTGTCTGGGCCTTTACTACGGTCGGCCAGTCGACGGGTGCGGCACCGACCAGCGAGCCCAGTTGGTCGCGGTGCTCCTTCACGTAACTGCGGATTTGTTCGCCGATATGGCCGCTGCGCCGCTCGATCACGCCACGGGCGCCGGCCGTGGCGACGAGGATGCGGACAAGCGCTTCCGGAAATCCGCCGGCATGAATCAACGGCTGGATCTGTTGGCGGGCATCCTCTACATCGGTGGCGGCGCGCGCCCGCGCCGCGACCGCGGTCGGCGCATCCGGCGGGAAAACCGCGCCCAGCCCCAGCGGACCGTAGGCGAACTCGACCCACTTGACGATCATGTCGTCGCGACGGTGGCCATACGCCTCCAGAGCGTCCGCGATCTGCCCGGAAGTGCGGCGCTCCAGGGCGACCAGGGGGTTGTCCCTGGACACCGGCTTGCGGTTCGCGCGCGCGTGCTCGGCCGAGTGCTTGACCAGGTTCATGAGGGGATTCAAGTCGGAAAACATCAGCCGCTGTGTCCGCGTCTGCCCCATCGCCGCAAGTGCTTCAGCCACGGGCCTGGTCACCATCGCCTGGACGAACGGACTGCAGAAATTCTTGTAGAACGCCTCGTTCCACACCGATACCTTGGCGATGGTGCTGAAGATTGCCTCGTCCTCGCGGCCATCGGGCTCGAGCGCCAGGATGTCGTCCATCTTGCGCAGCTCGAAGCGCACCGTGTAGTCACCGTGCTCCAGTTCCTCGTGACGCGCGGTTCCCGTCTTCTCGTCGATGACCATCTGGTACAGGCCCGGCGGCAAGCGCTCGATCAACTCCAGCGTGTTTACGATCTGGTCGTGCTCCTTGCGTGCGACCGCGCTGCCGGTGAAGATGCCGAGGTGCCCGATCTTCTCGTGCACCATGTAAACGATGGTCCTGCCGGCCGCGATGATCGCCTTCTCGTCGCCCCACACGTCGATGATCCAGTTGAGCGCCTGCTGGGGCGGCGTGATGTCGTCGCCCCATGATGCGAACACGACCACCGGCGAGGTGATGTTGCGCAGATCGACACGCTTGTCGCCGCGGACGACTTCGCCCCGCGCGAGCTTGTTGCCGACGAACAGATTATTGACGATGCCTTCGATTTCCTCGCCAGTCATGCGGAAGTAACCGCCCCACCAGCGCTCGAACTCGAGAAAGCGCGCCTCTTCCGTGTCGATCTTGCTGTAGAGGTTGTAGTCCTTCTTCCAGTAGGTGTTCGCCGGGTTGCCGCTCTCGAAGTTCTTCACCAGGTGCGCGCCGTCGAATCGCCCTGCGCCCAGGTCGCTCGCGAACGCGGCCATCCACGAGCCGCCGAGCACACCGCCGGAATAGCGCATCGGATTCTGTTTCGCCGAACCTGCCCAGTAGGAAAGCGGCGCGCCGTTCAACACGATCGGTCCCATGATCTCCGGTCGCAACGAAGCCAGCGCGGCGACCGCCCATCCGGCCTGGCAATTTCCGATGACTGCGGGTTTGCCGGAGCCCGGATGACGCCGCTGTACTTCCTCGATGAAGTGCGCCTCGGCCGCCGCTACGTCGGTCAGCAGCTGCCCCTCGACCGGTTCGGGCGAGAACGTCACGAAATAGACCGGGTGCCCGGCGCGCAACGCCACGCCGACCTCCGAGTCGGGTTTGAAGCCGCCGATCCCCGGGCCGTGTCCGGCGCGCGGGTCGACGATCACGACAGGCCGCTGGTCCAGCTTGGGCGCACTCTGTCCGTCCGGCAGGATCCGCAGCAGGGAGTAGTTGCAGGGCCGTTCGAGCTGTCTGCCGTCGATCAACACCTCGTGCTCGAACTTGAGCAGCGCCGGCTTGCCCTGCAGCGCATGCTCGATGTAGATGTTGCCGCGCTTGCGCATGGTGTCCAGGTACAACGCGCTGCGCTGAGCCGCGTCGGTCCAGGTACTCGACGCCCTGCTGGACCAGCGTGGCATAGGCATTGAAGAGATTCGCGGCAGGACTTGTCATTACAGGTTCCTTGGAGTGAAATGCGTGAGCGCAACAAGCCGCGCAGGCACCGAACATTGCCCCGGAAGACCATTACCCCGGGTGACCCTTGAGAGCATCCGACGGCAATACGCGCTGTCTCGCACGCTCAGCGGCTCATCGTCTGGACGAACAACTCGCGCCCCTTCCAGTACATCCCGTGCAGGCGCAGGGAAATCTTCTCGACCGAGCCATAAGGCGTGTCGGCGAACTCGAGCGTCGCGGCCGGGCGCGATCCGTCGCCATCGATGCGCTGGATATTCACGCACTCCAGATCCGGCGCATATTTCTTGACAAATTCGCGAATCTCGTCGTCGGACGTTCCCGGCGCGATGTTGCCGATCCATAGTTTCATGCTTGCTCCATGATAGGGCGTCGAACAGACAGTATCCGCCCCAAAACAAGGCTAATACGAATTGCGATCATGGAGTATTGGACTTTGGTCCAAGACCTGCGATGCATTCCTTCAGTGCATGCTCTTCCGGAGCTCGATAAGGACCTGATCGGCAGCGTCAACGCGAATCAGGCCGAGGCGCGGGAACTCCAGGTCTACGATCACATAGTTTCCGCCGGCCGCGAGCGGTACATGTGGTTCACGACGGCGAAGAAGAAACCCGTGGACCAGCCGCACATGAGGATGCCCGTGAGCGCCTCGATGCCGCCGATCAGGCGCCACGCTTCCGGCAGCACCAGGTCGCCATAGCCCGTCGTGGTGTAAGTCACGGCGCTGAAGTAAAACGCCGCGTGCAGATCCGGCATCGCCTGCCGCCACGCGTAGAGCAGCGCCCACAGCGAGATTTCGATCAGATGCAGAAAAACGATCCAGCCCGCGATCCGGATGAGCAGCCACGTCGGGGGCCAGAAGCGCGGATCAGCCAGCGCGGGCGAACCGTGTATCCGTCGAAACGCCGCCGTCACCCCGATTGCGTGAACCGTTACGCAAAGGGCCATCAAAAAACCGGCGATGAGAAGCTTTGTGATCATTGATCTAGCCTGAATAATTCACGAGGATAGGTCGGCGAAGACCTGCTTCAAGCGTTGAGTAAATTGCTTAGGTTATTTCAACAAAGGACTCCGCCGATGCAAAAATTATAAGCCCGCATGTGCCCCGATGCCTACTTGCGCGAGTTGATAGTCCCACTTCAAAATCGTGACGCTGGTCAAACATGCGGGCTTAGAGCAGCTTGCCGATGATGCGAGTCAGCAGCTCTTCGAAAGGAATCATGGTCAGCGTCAGCGGCAGATATGGGAGCGCGATCACGATGGCAAGGGCGATGATCGTTTGCCTTCCGAAGGGGAACAACCGCATTTCCCGCAGCACGTCGTGCGCGCCGGCCAGATCGGCCAGGGACTGGATGTCGGCGCTGCCGACCAGCGGCTCGCCCTCCGGCCGCCGGTTCCGCATCCACTTCGCGCGGAATTCGTCGACGTATTGCGTCGCCAGCAGGCCATACTCGCGCATCGCCTCACGCTTGGCCCGGGCGAGCCGCGGTACAAAAACGCGAGGGGCAACAGCATGACCACCATCAGCAGCGCAACCGCCGCCACGATCTCGATCTGGAACGCGGGCAATTTCATACCCTCGTGCAAGATACGGCCGCCAATCACGCCGGACAGAACCACGGTATGGGCGAGCAGCACCGGCGTGAAAGCAAAAACGCTGTTCCCGATGAAACCCAGGCCGCCCCCGCGGTCCGGATGCAGAGGATTCACCTGTAGCGGCAGCCGCGACACCCGCCACAGGAAAACGTACCAGACGATCAGGCGGAAATACCAGCGGAAGAGCACGAAGCGGAACAGGTTCAAGCTGATGAACGCGTACCACCAGCCCGCCACCGTGAGGGACTCTCCACTGACGTACCAGGTGCCCACGCGCAGGGTCATCTGCTCCCGCCAGACGAAGTAGCCGAGGGTAACCGAGCACACGATCAGGGCGATTTCGATCCCCGCGGAGTTGCGCAGGCGCATGGCCGAGGCGATCAGTTCGTTGAAGCGCGGGCGATCCTCCGGGGCAATGATGCCGCGCTCGATGAACTGGCCGATGGTGACCCGTATGCGCTGGTGCACGAGAACTTCCGCGCCGATCAAGAGCGGCAGGGCCAGCAGAAACCGGATATGAACGTCCAGGTCGAGGAGGAACGGCACCTCCACACCACCGAACGCGGTACCGCCGGCGAACGAGAGAACGACGAGCGGGAGCCACGTCAGGACGATGAACGCGATGATCCGCCGCTGCACCAGATCCGCGGGCGGCCGGACGAGGCCCGAGCGCAGGTACATCTGGTACAGCGGTCCCCCGAGCACGAGCGAAAAATCCTCGGGGCCCTCCGGAGTAGCAATCTTCTTATTCATATAGCTTTCGCCCGCCCTGCACCCTCAATTGTTGTCCACTAACTTGCGATTGATCCAGAGCGCCGCGAGGGTGCCCACGGCACCTGAGAGCAGGTACAGGCTGACGTAACCGAGCCCGAAGTACGCGGCCAGACCGAGCGCGACCAGCGGTGCGAATCCTGCGCCGATGAGCCAGGCCAGGTCCGACGTCATCGCAGCGCCGGTATAGCGGTACCGCGGCTCGAAGTTCGCCGAGAGCACACCAGCCACTTGCCCGTAGGAGAGGCCCAGCAGGATGAACCCGACCACGATGAATACGTTGTGGCCCAGAGGGCCGCCGTGCAGCAGGGTCGGAACGAAGGCGCTGAAGAGGGCGATCAGGGCGGCAAAGACTGCCACTGTCTTAGTCCGTCCCAACCGATCGGCAATGAGGCCGGAGGCGACGATACCACCTGCGCCGAAGAATGCGGCAACGATCTGTATGGCGAGAAACTCGGTGATCGACTGCTTTGAAAACAGCACGATCAACGCCAGCGGAAACACGGTCACGACGTGGAAAAGCGCATAGCTTGCGAGCGCGCCGAATGCGCCCAGCACCACGTTGCCGCTCTGCGAGCGCAGCAATTCGCCGAACGGGGACGGCTCGAGCTCCCGCTGGATGAGAAGCTGCTCGTATTCAGGAGCGACCACGAGCCGAAGGCGCGCGAACAACGCCACCACGTTTATTGCGAAAGCGCAGAAGAAGGGATAGCGCCAGCCCCACGCCAGAAAATCCTCTTGCGACAGAGTCGCGTACAGCAACAGGTAAAGCGCGCTGGCGATGATGAAACCGGCCGGCGCGCCCAACTGCCCCAGCATCGCGTACCAGCCGCGCTTGCCGGGCGGTGCGGAGAGCGCGAGCAGTGACGGCAGACCGTCCCACGAACCTCCAAGCGCAATGCCCTGGCCGATCCGCAAGATCGCGAGGAGCCCGATCGCGGCAGCTCCCAGGCTGTCGTACCCCGGCAGAAAGGCGATTCCCGCGGTGGATGTGCCCAGCAGGAACAATGCGAGCGTGAGCTTGGTGTAGCGTCCCCAGCGGCGCTGGATCTCCATGAAAAAGACCGTTCCGAACGGCCGGGCGATGAATGCGAGCGCGAAGACAGTGAAAGAAAGCAGCGTTGCCTCGAGAGGCACCTCGAAGGGAAAGAATAGCTTTGGAAACACCAGCACCGAAGCGATGCCGTAGACGAAAAAGTCGAAGTACTCCGACGTGCGCCCGATGACCACGCCAACGGCGATGTCGCCCGGCGCGACCTCCGGCGGGTGCGATGACACGGCGCGGGCGTCGCGCTCGAGGGTGTCCGAACCGGCAGGGGGCATAACGCTTCTCGCCTCGTCAGGGTAGCTTGCGAACCTGCTCGGGTGTGAGCGGCATCGTATTGGCCTGCAGGTGGTACATGATCCACATCGAGCCGCTCAGCATGATGGTCAGCAGCACCAGCGTGAAAATCAGCGACATCCACGGCCAGCCGCCTTCGGCCTTCGAGGTCATGTGCAGGAAGAAGACCATGTGCACGTAGATCTGCACCATGGCGAGGCCAAGGATGACGAAGATCGTGACGGTGGAGCTAGCGAACACCTTGCCCATCACCAGCCAGAACGGGATCGCGGTCAGGATCACCGACAGCACGAAGCCGGTGACGTAGCCACCGACCGTAATGTGCAGGGTGTCGTGATCGAGCTCTTCGTCGGCGCCGTGATGATCCGGCACATGCAGTTCATCCACAGGTACGCTCATGGCAGCACGCCCATCAGATAGACAAAGGTGAAGACCCCGATCCACACGACGTCGAGAAAATGCCAGAACATCGACAGGCACATGAGGCGCCGTCGATTCGCCGCAACCAGCCCGTGCTTCCTCACCTGCGCCATCAACGTGATCAGCCAGACTATGCCGAAGGTGACGTGCAAGCCGTGGGTGCCCACGAGCGTGAAGAACGACGACAGGAAAGCGCTGCGCTGCGGCCCGTAGCCCTCGCGAATCAGGTGGCCGAACTCGTAGAGCTCGATGCCGACGAAGCCGGCGCCCAGGAGCCCGGTGAGCGCGAGCCACGCGAGCATAGCGCCGACGCGCTTCCGCTGCATCGCGATCATCGCGAAACCGTACGTGATCGACGAGAGGAGCAAGAGCGACGTGTTGGCGGCCACCAGGGGCAACGCGAAGAGCTCGGCCCCCGACGGCCCGCCCGCGTAGTTGCGGCCCAGCACGCCGTATGTGGCAAAGAGGCACGCGAAGATCAGCGAATCGCTCATCAGGTAGAGCCAGAACCCGAGCAGCGTCGGCTGCTCCGGGTGATGCGTCCCGGTATCGTAGAAGCGCAGCGGCTGGGCGCCGCCCGCGGTCAAAGACGCGGCGGCGGCGACGGAATCAGACATGGGCGGCCAGCAGTTGCGTGCGGGCGTTTTCGGTGCGCACGACGTCCTCGGCGGGTACGTGGAAATCGCGCTCGTAGTTGAACGTGTGGACGATCGCCGCGACGATGAGCGCGGCGAACGCCGCCCCCGCAACGAGCCACATGTGCCAGATGAGACCGAAACCGCAGATCGTGCTCAGCGCGGCGAGGACGACACCCGCGCTCGTGTTCTTCGGCATGTGAACTGGAACGAAGCCCGCCACGGGCCGCGTGTAGCCGCGACTCTTCATGTCATGCCAGGCGTCGGCTTCGTGAACGATCGGCGTGAACGCGAAGTTGTAAGCCGGCGGCGGCGAAGAAGTGGACCACTCCAGGGTGCGGCCGTTCCAGGGATCGCCCGTGGTGTCGCGAAGCGATTCCCGCCGCATGAAGCTCACCAGGAGCTGGATGATGAACGATGCGATACCGAGCGCGATCAGCACCGCGCCGAGCGCCGCGATCACGAACCAGATCTGCAGCGAACCGTCTTCGAAGTGGCTGAGACGGCGGGTAACGCCCTTCAGGCCCAGCACGTACAGCGGCATGAAGGCGACATAGAAACCGATCATCCAGAACCAGAACGAGCACTTGCCCCAGAACGGGTCGAGCTTGTAGCCGAAGGCCTTCGGGAACCAGTAGGTGATTCCGGCAAACAGTCCGAACACCACGCCGCCGATGATGACGTTGTGGAAATGGGCCACGAGGAACAGGCTGTTGTGCAGCACGAAATCGGCCGGCGGCACCGCCAGCAGCACGCCGGTCATTCCGCCGATCACGAACGTGACCATGAAGCCGATCGTCCACAGCATCGGGACCTCGAAGCGGATGCGCCCTCGATACATGGTGAAGAGCCAGTTGAAGATCTTGGCGCCCGTGGGAATCGAGATGACCATCGTGGCGATGCCGAAGAACGAGTTCACGCTCGCGCCCGAGCCCATCGTGAAGAAGTGGTGCAGCCAGACGAGGTACGACAGGATCGTGATCACCACCGTCGCGTAGACCATCGACGTGTAGCCGAAAAGGCGCTTGCCGCTGAAGGCGGCCACGACCTCGGAATAGATGCCGAACGCGGGCAGGATCAGGATGTACACCTCCGGATGCCCCCAGATCCAGATGAGGTTGACGTACATCATCGGGTTGCCGCCAAGCTCGTTGGTGAAGAAGTGCGTTCCGACATAGCGGTCGAGGGCGAGCAACGCGAGCGCGGCGGTCAGCACCGGAAAGGTGACAACGATCAGCACGTTCGTGCACAGCGTGGTCCACACGAAGATCGGCATCTTCATCATGCTCATGCCGGGGGCGCGCATCTTGACGATGGTGGCGATGAGATTGATGCCGGACAGCGTGGTGCCCACCCCCGCCAGCTGGATCGACCATATGTAGTAATCGACGCCGACGCCCGGACTGTGGATGATCCCCGACAGCGGTGGGTAGGCGAGCCAGCCGGTCTGCGCGAACTCGCCGACGAACAGCGACATCATAAGGAGCGCGGTGCCGGAGACGGTCATCCAGAAGCTGAAATTGTTGAGGAACGGGAAGGCGACGTCGCGAGCGCCGATCTGCAGCGGCATCGCGAAGTTCATGAGCCCCGTGACGAGCGGCATCGCGACGAACAAGACCATGATGACGCCGTGCGCGGTGAAGATCTGGTCGTAGTGGTGCGGCGGCAGGTAGCCCATCGAGTCACCGAAGGCGACGGCCTGCTGGGCGCGCATCATGATGGCGTCGGAGAAGCCGCGAAGCAGCATCACCACCCCCAGGATCACGTACATGATGCCGATCTTCTTGTGGTCGATGCTGGTGATCCAGTCGCGCCACAACGGGCCCCACGCGCGGAAATAGGTGAGCGCGCCAACCATGCCGAGGCCGCCCAGCACGACCCCCGCGAACGTGGCGAGCAGGATCGGGTCGTGGAGGGGAATGGCCTCCCAGGTCAGGCGGCCGAACAGAAGCTTCGTGAGATCAGTATGCTCGGACATTCGAGGTCAACGTCGATCGGTGACGCGCGGCAAGGCGCTTCCTGCCGGATTCCCGGCAGTGCATATGAACGCATCGGACTGCGAGTTGAGCGCCACCACGCCGGGCGCCGCCGACGCGCGGCGCATATCCTGCATCATGATGTCGTGCAGGCACGGCTGGGTCGGGTCGACGCAGCGATTGACAATGGCTTCGAACAGACTGGGCGCGACCGTCCCGAATCGGCGCACTGGCTCGCGTTCGCTGGGCCGCTCGAGCTGCACATAGGCATCGCGGCTCAGCTCCTGGCCGCTCGCTTTCGCCTTCTGCACCCACGCATCGAATTCGGCCGCGCTCGTGCCGAAAAACTTGAACCGCATATGGGAGAAACCGGCACCGCTGTAGTTAGCAGAGAAGCCCTGGTACTCGCCCGGCCGGTTGATGATCGCGTGCAGCCTGGTCTCCATGGCCGGCATCGCATAGATCTGGCCCGCCAGCGCCGGGACAAAGAACGAATTCATCACCGATGACGACGTGATGCTGAAGCGCACGGGCACGTCCACCGGCGCGGCGAGCTCGTTCACCACGGCAATGCCGTGGTCCGGATAGATGAACAGCCATTTCCAGTCGAGGGCGACGACCTGGATGTTGAGGGTCGGGAGGTCGCGGGGAGCCTGCCGCACGTCGAGCGGGCGATACGGGTCGAGCGTGTGCGTGCCGATCCACGTGAGCGCGCCCAGGGCAATGATGATCAGCAGCGGTACGGACCAGATCAGCAGCTCGAGCTGGATGGAGTGGTCCCAGTCCGGCGTGTAACGCGCGGCCGTGTTCGAAGCCCGATAGCGCCAGGCGAAGACCAGCGTCAGCACGATCACCGGCACGATGATGACCAGCATCAGCACCGTGGAGATAACCAACAGATTCGCTTGTTGCGTGGCGATGTAGCCCGACGGGCTCAGCACCACCATGTCGCAGCCCGCCAGTAGCGCACTGCCGGAGAGCAACAAAGAAAGCCAAGAGCGGGCTTTGCGAGATCCGATCATGCGATCTTGGGCTGTAGTTAACTCCGGATCCCCGCCGAAAAAACGGCTACCTATAGCGCGCGCGGGACCAGAAGCTCCATCACCGCCGCGGGTATGATCAGCATGTCGCCCATGCCGAAGTGCTGACGCCCACCCGGGTTGTCCGGGTTGACCACCTCGGTCACGAACAACCACAATGAATTGAGCCTCATACGTGACGCCATCCCTGGGTGAATGAGGCTTTAAGTATCAGCCATTTTCAGTCAGGCCTACTATTGGACCAAAGGGCAACCTGGAGTTGGAGTTGAGCCGCTTTCGCGGACACTTCATTCAGGTCGGCGGAACCTACACGGATGAGTAACGCAACCAGTCTCCCCGGCGCCGCGCGAAGCCTTAGAGCGCCCAACAAAATAAAATCCCCTCTCCTCGTGCTCACGGGGAGAGCTGCGAACGCGGCGAGGGGCCGGTTAGGGTGAGGGGCACAAAAACAATGAACGGAGCCGCAGCGATCACGCCTCGGCGAACTGGATGACGACCTTGACGTCGTCGGCTGTCCGCTCGAGGGCACGCGCGAAGTCCTCCGGCCGCTCGCGTCGCGTCACCAGGCGCGCCAGCCATCCGCGGTCCGCCCGGGCCAGCGCTTCGCCGGCCTTGTACCAATGCCGTTTATTCGCGTTGACGCTACCGACGACGACGAGGTTGCGCAGCACCATGTGGCTCGCGATGTCGGCCGTCGCGGCCCCCATCGTGCGGCCGCCGCTCCCGACGCCCGTGAGACACACGACACCGCCCGGCGCGATGGTCCGGGCCGAGTCGGCGATGACCTGCCCGACGCCCGTGCATTCTATGACCACGTCCGGCGCGAAGCCGATCTCCGCAATGCTGCCGGAATGGTAGGTCGCGCCGAGGGCGCGCACGAGCTCGGGCTTGAGGCCCGATTCGACGCGGTCGAAGACATGGATGTCGAGACCAGTCTTCTTCCCGAGGAGCGCGGCGAGCAGACCGATCGGCCCCGCGCCGGTGACGAGCGCAGTCCGAGGATCCCAGAAAGCGCGCTTGCCGACTGCAACGACCTGCTCCCAGGCCTTCGCGACGACGGTGGCGGGCTCGAGCAGCACGCCGTAGAGTCCGAGAGACGGGTCGACCTTCATCACGTACTCCGGCTCGATGCGCCAGCGCTCGGACATGAAGCCGTCGATCTCCTTGATGCCGCGCTCGGTGTACTGGCCGTTGCGGCACATGTCCCACTCGCCCACCGCGCAATTCGAGCATGGCACGGGGTCGGGCCGGCGGACGATGCCGACCACGAGGTCGCCCGTCTTGAGTGTGCCTCTCGGGCCCGGATCCACCACGCGGCCCAGCGATTCGTGGCCCAGCACGAGGCGCGTCTTGCCGCGCGGCGCCCAACCGTACTTACCTTCCGCGATCTCGGCATCGGTGCCACAGACGCCGACGGCGATGGCTTCAACGAGCACCGAGCCGTCGCCTGCATCGGGCTCCGCAACGTCCTCTAGCTGTATGGTCCCTGCACGCTTCGGCTCGACGGTGATTGCCTTCATGGGATGCCCCTCTCCTGAATCCGTTTTCCTAGCAGCGTGATGCAAAATGGTTCGTCACTCCCGCGAAGGCGGGAGTCCAGAAAATGCATTCCACGCAAATCAACAACTTCTAGATTCCCGCCTGCGCGGGAATGACGGAATTCACGTAACTCAAAGAGTCCTGCATCACGCTGCTAGTGTATCGGCACTTCGTAACCTCGTCATCGCGCGTGCGAGACTGCAAACACGTGGTAGCCCCATGCGGGCATGTCGAGGTAGAGACCTTGCCGCGTCAAATTACTTCCGTCGCGGTCGTAGGACGCGGGGCCCGTGAGATCCTGGAGCCGCCACGTCCGCCCCTCCAGGTCGCGCCACGGCATCGTAACGTAGCACTGGCTCTGGTGAGGGGCGTAGTTGACGGCGACGAGGCGGCGCAGCTCGCCCGGCCCGGTCCAGGAGAAAGCGATGAAGGCTTCCCACGTCCCGTTCCCGTCCCAGGCGGGGACGCATTCGAGCAATTGCCACTGGCCGTCGCGAACGACCGGCTGGCGTAGCACAGCCAGCAGCCGTTCGTAGAACCGTTCCAGCTTCTGGTCGATGGGCTCGGCCGGGCCTCGAACCAGATGGGGCGAGATGCGTTTCTTGCGCCCCTGGAATTGTCCCTGGTGAAAGAAACGCAGACCGGTGGACAAGAACGTAATGACCGCCGCCGCTTCATGCGCGTCCTGCGAAAACGCTGCAGCCGACCGCGGCTCGTCGTGGTTTTCCAGGAAGCGGGCCAGCTTGTCCTGATAATCGAGTCCCGCGTGAAAATGCTCGCGCACTGGCCGCGCATGGCCTTCGCGCAAGCGATCGTATAGCCGTTTGTCGTAAGCGTAATCGAATCCCTGTTGCAGCAGCGTCCATTCCCGATCCCAGTAGACCTCGGCCATGAACTGGAAGTCCGGATGTTTCCGCCGCACGGACTCGGTCGCCTTCGGCCAGAATAGCTCAGCCCGGATGCCCCAGGTGCTTTCGAACACGTCGGGCAAGATCAGCATGGCCATGTCGCAGCGCACGCCGTCGCATTGCCCGGCGATTCTCTCCAACTCGCCGATCATCGCTTGCTGCAATTGCGAGTTGCCATAGTTGAGCTGCAACGTGTCGGGCCAGCCCTCAAAGTACGGATCCCGGCCGTAAGCCAGCAACAGCGACCCGTTTTTTGTTTGCACTCGGCAGTAATTCCGCGGCGAGCGGGCCAAATCAGTCTCGCTGCCATGGATAAAGTATTCCGGGTGCTCGTCGATCCACGGGTGATCCGGGGCCATGTGGTTGGGGACAAAGTCGAGCATCATCTTCAGTCCGCGTTTTTGCAGCCGCTGTCGCAAACGGGCGAGCGCCGCGTCGCCGCCCAGATCGCGATGGACAATGTAGTTTTGGATGGCGAACCCTGAGCCGGCGATATCCTCCTCTCGCAAGTCCGGCAGCGTCCCTTGAAATTCTTTGCGCCATTCGGGATTCGCCCGCGAGATCGCTTGCGCAGCAGGGCCGGTCTGCCAGACGCTCAGTAACCAGACCCAGTCAAAACCCAGCTCGGCCAGGCGGTCCAGGTCGGCGTCCGGAATGTCGTCCAGAGTCGCTGCGCGGCCCAACTTCCGGGACAGTTCCGTCAACCAGACGCGGCTGTTGACTTGGTAAAGCGACGGATAGCGGGTTATTTTCATGATCTTTCAAATGGAACGAGCCCGTCGGGCACTCGACGGTGAGGTCGTCGCCGTAGAAGCCGTAGAAGTGACGCTTGCCGTGCACGTCCAGGGACCCGCGGAGTGCACCCCGTGCACGCTACCGCGGCGGGGATGAGCGGCCACGCGAGGCGAGTCGATCCGGCTCGCTACTCGCAGCGCCCACGCATAGATGGTCAGTGCCGGGTTCACGCGGCTCGAGCGTGGCAGCACGCTGCCGTCCACCACGTACACATTCTCCAGCCCATGCACCCGCCCTTCCGCATCGACGACAGAGTTCGCGGGATCGCTCCCCGCGATCAGCGTGCCGCACGCATGTGCGGTCCCGGCGATGGAAACGGCTTGTGTCACCGGCACGTAGCCCAGACGCACCAACTGACGACGCATTGTGCGAATGAGCTGCCGATGTTCTGCGTAGGCGTTGGGCAACCGTGCCGGGTCATGGTCGATCCGCGGGGGCGAGCCCGCCTCGGCGGCCACGCGCTGGTCCGGATGGGAACCGTCTTCGGTCTGGAGGAACAACCCTACCGCGCGCTGCGCGAACGGCTCGATCAGCGCACTCGGCACAAACGCCGGTGCCTGCGTCAGCACGATCTCGCGCGTCAGGCTGCCGCCGAGCGTCTGCACGCTGCTGTGTGGAAACGCGCCGTGCATGAGCAGCTGCGTCTTGCCCAGCGCGTCGGTGATTTTCCGATGCGAAAACGCGAGCAGCGCGGTGAGCACATGAAACTTGTAATTGCGTCCCACGTTCCGATAGGCAGGCAGCGCATCCGCCAGTCCACTCTGCTCCAGATAACCCTGAAGCAGCCGCGGACTGTGGAGGGCGCCGGCCGCCAGAATCACCGTGTCGGCCTCATGGCGAGACCCGTCCTCGCACTCGACACCCGCGAGGCGCATCGGGCTGTTCGCATCCGCTATCAATGCACGAACTGCCTTGCCGGTCGCGATAGTGAGATTGGGCTTTCCGCGCACACGATCGAGCAGGCATTTCTCGGCGTCGCTCTTCAGCCCGCGTACCGAGGCGAAGCCGTCGAAGCGGCATGCCTCCTCCGGATAGCTCAGGATGTCCGCCGACAGGCCCAGATTGATGATGTGCTTCGTCCAACCGGCATCGATTCCGTGCAAGCCGGAGAACAGCTTTTGCAGATTGGGCTCCGCGTTGAAAGTACGTACGCCGAGAAGTTCCTCGGCCTCATCGTAGAATGGCGCGAGCTCCTGGTAACCGATGGGCCAGGCTCGGCACTGATGCGCCGGATCGGCCTCGAACTCGTGCGGGGCGAAGCGCAGCAGCGCCGCGCCGTACCATTTCGTTTTGCCGCCCAGGTTGAAGTGCTCTTCGGGAACCACCTGCTTGCCGTGGCGATCCACCCAGGGCTCTTTGCTCAGATACGCGCCCCGCCGCATGACGGTGTCTACATCGAGCGTGCTTCCGTCCCGCGGCAGCGGCAACCCTTTTTCGAGCAGCAGCACCTTCTTCCCGGCCTGGGTCAAGTGGTACGCTGCTGCCGAGCCGCCGGCGCCCGACCCGATGATGATTACATCGTATTCCATCTGCCTACGCCGACATTCCTATCGCCTTCGACCGAACTCTGCCTCACTGCAAATGTTCACTCATGGTCCTTCCCACCCACTTGCTCCTTCACGAGCCGGGCGGACACTTGCCCGAGTTCCATCTCCAGGTCCTTGGTGTCGACACGCCCGAACAGGTCGAGAAGGCGAGCGACCAAACCCGTCCACCCCGTCTGGTGGCTGGCGCCGAGCCCCGCTCCGTTGTCACCGTGGAAGTATTCATAGAAGAGGATCAGATCGCGCCAGTGCGGATCGTCCTGGAATTTGGCGGTCCCGCCGTACACCGGCCGCCGTGCCTTGGCGTCGCGCAGGAACATGCTAGCCAGCCGGCGGGAGAGTTCCCGGGCCACTTCGAAGAGCGTCATGTACCGCCCCGAACCTGTCGGACATTGAACCTTGAATTCATCGCCGTAGAAGCTATACAGGTTCAAGAGCGCGCGGACCAGCAGGGCATTGACGGGCATCCAGACGGGGCCCCGCCAATTGGAGTTGCCTCCGAACATCCCGGTATTCGATTCGCCTGGCAGGTACTGGACCTTGTATTCCTCACTGCCGACGTGAAACACAAATGGATGATCGAGGTGATACCGGGACAGAGAGCGAATGCCGTGAGGCCCGAGAAACTCGTTCTCGTCGAGCATGTAGCCGAGCACTCGCTCCAGCTTCCGCTTGTTGAGAATCGACAGCAGACGCCGTCCTTTGTATCCGACGAAGCCCTGGTCGGTCGGGGCCACGTGGGACACGATCTCGGGATGGCGTTTGCGGAACAAGGCGATCATCTCCATCAGCTTCGGATAGCGAGAGGCGCGCATCCCCCTCGAACACCGTCGACGCACATAGCGGCAGGAGCCCCACCAGCGACCGCACCTTCAAACGCATCGCCTGGCCGTCGGGCAGCCGCAGCAGATCATAGTAGAACCCATCCTGTTCATCCCACATCTCGTCCTGATGCTCGCCGATGCGGTCCATCGCGTAGGAGATCCAGCAAAAATGCTCGACGAACTTGTAGGCGACCTCTTCGTAGATCGGGTCGTATTCGGTGAGAATGAGGGAGATCTCCAGCATGTTCTGGCAGTAGAACGCCATCCAGGCCGTCCCGTCCGCCTGCTCCAGAGAGCCGCCCGTGGGAAGCTGGGCACTCCGGTCGAACACGCCGATGTTGTCGAGACCCAGAAATCCCCCGGCGAACACGTTGCGCCCGGCGGGGTCCTTGCGGTTCACCCACCAGCTGAAGTTCAGCATCAACCCCTGGAACGATCGTTCCAGGAACCGAAGGTCCGCCCGGCCAAGGGTCCGCTCCGTTTTGTAGAGGAACAGCGTGGCCCAGGCGTGCACCGGGGGATTCACGTCTCCGAAGTTCCACTCGTAGGCGGGAATTTGCCCATTGGGGTGGGCATAGAGACCGCGCAGCATGAGCAGCAGCTGCTCCTTGGCGAAGTCGAAATCCACCAGCGACAGGGAGATCGTGTGGAAGGCCAGGTCCCAGGCCGCATACCAGGGGTACTCCCATTTGTCCGGCATCGAGATCACATCGGCGTTCAGCATGTGAAACCATTCCGTATTCCGCACGCCGCGGCCAGCGGATTCCATGAGCGGATGACTCCGGTGCTCCTGAAGCCATCGATCCAGATCGAAGTAGTAGTACTGCTTGCTCCAGAGCATGCCCGCCAGTGCCTGGCGGTGTACCCGGCGCTCGTCTTCGCTCAGCGATTGCGGCGTGATCCGTTCATAGAACTCATCAGCGTCGGCAATCCGGCTTTTGAATGTCTTTTCGAAACCGCCAAAGGCATCGGCTACCCTGGCGGCCGCCAGACGCAGGCGGACCGTCTTGCTTCCGCCGCCGGGCACGTCGAGCATATAGTGGGCCGCGGCCTTGGTCCCGACCTTGGCGGGGTTTATTGCCTCGCGGTGTCCCGAGATGATGTACGCGTGGAAGGCGTCTTTGACGTAGGGAGTGGCGTTGGGGTGGCCCCAGAGACGCTCCGCATTGCTCTCATTCTCCGTGAAGAGCAACTCGGAGGCGCCATCGCAAAACAGCCGGCACTCGCCGAGCTCATGGTGCGAGACCTCGATGACACCGCGCCCCGATTCACGCAGCGAGGGCTTCGGGTCGTGCTCACCCCAGGACCACGTGTTTCGGAACCACAGCGTCGGCAAGACACGAAGCCGGGCCGCTTCAGGCCCGCGATTGTGCACGGTAATACGAACCAGGATGTCTTCCGGGCCTTCCTTCGCGTACTCCACGAAAACATCAAAGTACCGGTCGTCCTTGAAAACACCTGTATCGAGCAACTCGTACTCGAACTCTTCCCGCGATCGTCCTCGGTTCGTTTCGATCAGGTCCCGGTAGGGATACTCCCGCTGCGGGTACTTGTAGAGATACTTCATGTACGAGTGGGTCGGCGTGCTGTCGAGGTAGAAGTAGTACTCCTTGACATCCTCGCCATGGTTCGCCTCACTGTTGGTGAGTCCGAACAGGCGCTCTTTCAGGATCGGGTCCCGCTCGTTCCACAAAGCCAGCGCAAAGCACAGCCGTTGCTTGTCATCAGAGAGTCCGCCGAGCCCGTCCTCGCCCCACCGGTAGGCTCGTGAGCGAGCCTGGTCATGGGTGAAATAATCCCAGGCGTTGCCGTCATCGCTGTAATCCTCGCGGACGGTGCCCCACTGCCGCTCACTGAGGTACGGGCCCCATTTCTTCCAGGGGATTTGCGCCTCGCGCGCGTCGTTCAACCGCTTTTGCTCGGTGACATCCACAACCAATGGGGCCATTTCTTTGCCTCCTTATTCGAACCTCAGAATACGAACCCGAACTGCCGGTGGTCCGGGCGCGGTTACCCCGGATAATCTGCACTCGAGCATCACCGCGGGCCGCGAGCCGTCGCCCGCAACTCGCACGATCCTCATGCACACAACACAGACAAGATCAAAGGCAGATTGGCCGCGGATAGACCCAGATAAATGCGGACAAGGTCGAGAACAGATCGGCCGCCGATGAACGCCGATATCGCGTCGTCATTGGGATCCCCTTATTGTTTGTCCTGCTCGACGGTATCGCGAGCGCGGAGCACGTGATATTGGACCTTGGTCCTATCGGATCGAGGGAGCGTCAGCCGGCGGCCAGTGTCACTTCACCGTGAGGAGACGGAAACGGTGTCAGGAACCTTTAAGGCGAGTCCTGCTGAAAGAGAAGCCTCTGCTGGACGTTGGTCGAACTAAATCCCGGCTATTGGGCGAGCGCCGTCGCGCACGGATTCGGATCCGATATCGCCTTCCTGATCAGCGCGTCTGCGATCCACGAAGCCCCGGACGTCACCACCGCAGCGCCGATCGACGCGGCCGACTTCACGGCGACACGGACCGGATCGACCCCAACCGTCGGGGCGGCAAGCGTGCCGCGCACCCGCACGATCGTGTTCACGGCGCCCGTCCCGAGTCCGCTCGTCACGATGGGCGTGACGGCAACGTCGATCGACTCGGTGCGCAAGTTCACCGCGCCGCTCATCACCGCATTGTACCTGGCCGTCTCGGCCGCGACTTTGCCCTCGGAGGTGATGACGCCATTCCTGATCGGCACCCGTGCGGCGAGACACTTGACGTCGGTATCGGGGTCTGTCTGGTGGGTCGGGTTCACCAGGCTGAAAATGCGCAGAACAATCCCGCTGTCGGGGTTGACGGCGAAGTTGTGGACGCGGAACGGTCCGAGTTTCACCCGCGCATCGCCATTGAGCGACCCGAGGATCGCCGGCAGGGATTTGCCGCGCCCCTGGACTTGCAAGGCCAGCTCGGTGCTGCCCCCCGTCACCAGGCCCGGGCGCCCGAAGCGGGCGAGCAGTTCCCCGAGATCGATGCCGGCACCTTCGATGCGCAGCGCCCATGCCGACTGCGCGCCGGTGACCGTTCCCGACACGTTCAGCGTCTGGCCCGCCTTGACAACGAGTTGCACCGGCCCGGCCGCGAGGCTGCCGTCGGCGATTGCCGCGCGCACCAGCAACGGGCCTATCGGGACCGCATCGCTGAGCTTGACCGCATCGATGCGCAGATCGAGGTCGGCATCGATGACACGCAGGGCATCAAGAGGAAGCGGCACGTCCGGAATGGCACGCGTGCCGGCGGAAGCGGGCTTCGCGGCGCCGCCCGCGGCAGCCGGACGCATGAATGCGGAGACATCCAGCAGCGGAGAGCTCCCCTTCGCGCTGACCTTGAACCGTTTGGCGCCGCGCGTCACGGCAACGTCGCCCGCGATCGTCGTCGCCGCGTAAGCAAGCTTCAGACCGGCGACCGCATAGCCGTTGGGCACATCGGTCAACTTGCCGCTTGCCGTGAATGCCGGGAGGTTTTGCAGGCGCAGCCCGGTGAAGGCTGCGAGGCCCGCGCCGCGCGTGACCTTGGCGTTCACCATGAGCTCGAGCGCCGCGGGTGTCAGCGGGTCGTTGATCCTGCCGTCCAGCATCGCGCTCGCCCCATCCAACGCGACGCTGAACTGTTTCAACTCGACGGCGCCTGCCGCAAGCCGCACGCCGCCGCTTACGGGACCGAGCGCACGCCGGTCGGGAAGCACTACCCGGTCGAAGCGGATGTCCGCCTCGACATCGGCTGCGAGCAAGGGGCTCGTTCCGCCGGGCTTAGCTCGTGCTGACGGCAGCTCGGAGAGATCCACGAGCGGCCCGCCGAGCTTCCCCGTCACGCGCGGACGCGGCTCGCCGGGCGCGAACACGACACGTCCCTGAACCGACGTGCGGCCCAGCACGAGCGTGAGATCGTCGAACACGTAGCCGCCCTGCGGTCCGGCAAGGCGCGCCGTGGCCCGCAACGCAGGCAGCCGCGGCACGTCGGCACCGAACAGGCGGCCGGCGGCCGTGCTGTCGCTGATGTTCGCCGTGATCGCGAGCTGCATCCCGTGCCTCTTCATCGCATCTTCGATCTGCCCGGTGACGCGCAGGCGCTGCCCGGGACGGCCGGCGGTCGCATCGATCCCGGACACGCCGATGGCATCGAGAGATCCGCGCAGTTGTGCGTTTCCCTGGTAAGGGCCTACCGGCGGAATCGACCTCCCGAAGAACTTGAACAACTCCGCCAGTTCGCTGCCTTGAAGGGCGATCCTGAGGTCGAGCCCGGCCAGGTTCTGCGGATCGGCGACGCTGCCGTCGAGCTTTACGTTGGCGCCGCCCAATGTGGCTTGCAGCGCGCGCGCCCTCAGCTCGCCGTTGTCGAGCGCAAGCCGCCCGCTGCCCGACTGCAACTGGCGGCCATCGGGGAAGACGAGCCGCCCTATCTTCAGATCGAGGTCCACGTCGGCGAGTTTCCAGTAATCGGCCGGGCGCGGCGCTCCGGCACTGGCGGCGGACGCTTTTGCGCTGCCGGTCCCGGGCGCCAGGCGCGCGAGATCGATCAGGGGCGATGCCGCCTTACCCGTGACGCGCAGCCGCGGCCCGGCCTGCGCTACTTGCAGCGAGGCGCTGACGGTACTGTCGGCGATTCTTACCTCGAGATCGTCCACGCGATACCCCTGTCGTGCATCGCGCAGGCGAGCGCTTGCGCGAAACGGCGGCAAACGCGGCCCGTCCGCCGCCGCCTCCAGGCGCCACCAATCGGTCGCCGATGCCGCCAGCTGCAAGTCGATGCCGCTCGCTGCACGCACGTCGGCGACTGCGCCTCGCAGCTTGATCTCGGGCGTCTCGCTCCCGCCGATCGTGATGTCGATCGCGGACAACCCGGGCGCCGCCGCCGATCCGGCCACGCGCGCAGCTATGCGGTACTGCCCCAATGCAGGCAGCGATTTCCCGAACCATCGGCCGAGATCGCTGAGTTGCGCGCCCTGGACGAGCAGGTCTAGGCCGGTGCTTTTCCATTCGTAGCGACCGCCGGCGGAGACGCTGCCCATGAGGTCGCCGTGAGCCGTGAGTCCCAACCGCTCCGGCGTGCCGACTTCGACGTCGATGCCGGAGAACACCGGCGCCGCCGCCGCGCCCGTCAGCTGCGCCGCGCCGCGGAAAGGTCCGAGCGGCTGCGCGGTCGCGCCGAACAGTGCGGCAAGTTCGGCGAGTTCCGGCGCCTGCGCGCGCAGCGCCAGCTTGAACCCGTCGAGGCCCCAGGGTTTGTCGATGGTGCCATGCACGCTTACGCTGGCGGCACCGACCTTGCCCTCGAGGTCTACGGGGTAAGCCGGCTCGTTCGCGATCAGTGCCGTCAGAGCGCCGATCGTGCCGGCCGCATCCACGCTCTTGCCGTCGAAGGTTCCGCGGGCGCTGAGGTGAATCGGATGCGACGCCGAGCCGGCGATGCGGGCGGAGTCGAGCTGCACTGACGTCGCCTTGCCGGTCGTGCCGTCGCGATAGGTGAACGCGAACGCCTGCAGCGTAAGCTCGTGGATCTTAAGCGCCTCGACCCATGCGGTCGCGTCCGCTGAACCTATTATCCAGTTGCCGTTACCGTCGGGATCGGTCTCTAGGAACACGCTCGCATCGGTCACCGCAATGCGCTTGATGCGCAGCCCGCCCGAGAGCAGCGCCAGCACGTCGATGTCGGCGCTTGCCCGGCCGGCCTGCGCCATCCACGGCTGCGAACCCCACGCGGCGTTGCCGAAGCGCACCTCCGACAACACGAGCGCCGGCCGCGGCAGGAACCTGACCCCCACTTTACCCAAACTGAGCTCGCGCCCCGTGTCAGCCTTGACGGATGCGGCCAGCGATACTGCGAGCGAGCGCGGATCGAAGAAATGAACGGCGATGGCGATCGCCGCAACCGCCGCGACGAGCAACACGCACGCCACCACCGCCAGCCGTTTAAGTCGCAAGGGTCACTTCGGCCAAGGCCACCGCAAGCACAGCATTGCCACGCGCGAAAGGCGGATCAGCCGCTGGTTCCCTTCGGCACGGCCCCCTCAGACCTGTAGGGAGGGCGATCGACATTCGCGCGCTCGGCAAGCCGCACGAGCTCGGCGAGGGAGCGCACCTGAAGCTTCTTCATTACCCGCCCGCGATGAACCTTGATCGTTTTCTCCACGGTGCCGAGGTCGGCCGCGATCTCCTTGTTTCTCCGGCCGGATACGATGTAGGCGAGGACTTCCCGTTCGCGCGGAGTGAGCGTAGCGAGGCGCCCTCGAACCTCCGCCAGATCGCCCCTCTCCTGCCGAAGCGCACTATCCCGGTCGAATGCCTGGCCGATCGCCGCGAGCAGATCGTTCGCATCCGCAGGTTTCGTCAAAAAGTCCACGGCGCCGCGCTTCATCGCCTGTATGCCCCTGGGAACATCGCCACGTCCCGTAAGGAATATGATCGGCAGGATGCTGCCGCGGTCCGCCAGCGCGCGCTGCAGTTCGATGCCGGTGAATCCGGGCATTTCCAGATCCAGCACGAGGCAGCCCGGGGTGTCCGGGTCGTGGCGGTCCAGAAACTGTTGGGGCGAATCGAACGTGGCGACGTTCAGGCCGGCTCCCGCGATCAGCCGTCCAAGGCCTTTCAGAACCGACACATCATCATCCACGACAAATACGGTCGGTAGCGCGCTATTCATTCACAAATCCTTTATCGATCCGGAGGGGAGGCACCTTCACCATCATCGCCATGCAGCGAAGACCCTATCTTCGGTAGTCAGCGCTGACGCCCCGAACACAGCTCCATCCGATTATCACTCTGACGCGCCGGACGCGTCCAGCCTTGATCCGTCACGATATAACGCGAGGAATCCATGACTGTTGGCACAACGGGAGTCGATGGGAAAACGATAACGACAAGTGGGATGCACCAGTCAGGTGCCGCGCACCCCGTTGCGGAGGCGCGATGCGGTACGCCTTTCCGTCACCTGGAACCCACGGCGACAGGCCTAGATCTTGAGGCACGCCAGCGTTCAAGCGCCCACACCGTTGCCCACGCGTAGAGCGCCACCCCGACGAACAGGGCGACGCGGGTGGCAGAAGCCTTGTAGACATCCTTGCCGACCGCAGCATCCTCGATGGCGGGCCCCAGCAGGATAAACATCGTCATCAGAGCGTTGACCCAGAACGATGGGGGTTCCGACGTGGGCTTGACCCGGAATAGCCGGGCGCCCGCCCAGAGCGCTGCAGCCACTATCCATAACATCAGCATCCAGAGGTTCGGCCGCAGCGACAGACCGAACCAGACCACCGTCGCCATGAGTGCCCCCACGAGGGTGGATCCCACCAGCTCGCGACCGGCCGTACGCGCGTTGGTGGCGTCGGCCTGCTGGGCCACCGTTACCGTTTTCATGATGGCCGCGAGATAGAGGGCCGGGTTGGTCAGCGCCACCACGAATACCGGCATGACCACCAACGTAGCCTGCAGGGCGCTCCAGCTTGCCGCTTCCGGACTGACTGCCACGCGCGGCGCCGGGATGGGGGCGGGGCCGGGAGGATCCGGGAACAAGGCGTGTGAGAAGCCGCTGACGAGAACGCCGATAGCCAGCCCCAGCCCAAAGGCCTGACTGAGAGCCGTGGCCAGTGCCTGCTCGGCGACACCGGCCACAGGAATGAATGTGAGGGCGATCACCAGAAAGATCGTCAACGGATTGCCGCTGCGCGCGCCGGCGAAAAACACTGCGTAGAGCAATGCGCCTGTCAGGAGGAGTCCGGTGACGCGGTAGTTTTCCAGGAGCGGGACCATGAGCACGCCCGCCACCAGCAATCGCAGCGATGACGAGCGGCAAACACCACGCCCTTCACGAACGGGATCGGCGGGCCCGGGTTTGCACAGGATCAGCACAGCCACCACGCAGACCGCGAACGGCGCCCTCCAGCGCCAATCCGTAGGCGATCAGCACGGCCAGCGCCCAGGCCAATCGCGAGCCGCAGTACCGCTTTGTCAGCGCGGTGCATCTACCGCAATCAATAGAGATACGAAAAGTAGCTCATCATCCTGATGAAGACCCCGGCAAGCCAGTTCATAACGGGGTAGTCTCCCGTGTAGACCAGCACGTCGGCCTGGCCCCCGATTCGCACTCCACGCAGTCGCTCGCGTTCGGACGGGTCGAATTCGACGGCCACCGGAAATCGCTGTGATTGCCGCAGCCAATCGCGGCTGTTCTCGATCTCAGGCAGCGTGCCGGGTGGAGGTGGCTTGCCGGGACTGATGCCGGTGCCGACGCTGCGTACGCGGCCCTTCAACACTTCGCCTGGCATCACGTCGAGCACGATCGCGACCTCGTCACCGGGCTTGACGTTGCCGAGGTTGTTTTCGGTCATGTCGGCGCTGATCCAGAGATCGTGAATGGCGATCAGAGTCATCGCAGGCGCGCCGACCTGCGCATATAGCCCGACATCGGTGCGCAGATCGGTGACCGAACCGCTGGCGGGAGCGACCACTTCGGTACGCTTGAGATCCAGCTCGGCCTTCTCGATCGCCGCGCGGGCACTCAACAGTTGCGCGTTCTTGTCACCGCTTGCGCCCGCTGTCTCCTGCGCGCGGCGCAGATCCGCCTCGGCTTTCTTCTCCTGACTTTGGGCCGTGAGCCGGTTGGTCTGCGCGCTCTCGACGCGGCGGACCGAGAGCGCACCGGGATCTTCCTTATAGATCTGTTCCAGCCGCTTGGCATCCTGTCTGAGCGAACACGTTGTTTGCCACAGCCGCCTGCAATGACGCCCTGGCCGCCGCCACCGACGCCGTCGAGGCATTGACCGAAAGACGCACCGACTCATAGTCCGAGCGGCTGCGCTGGAGCGCGATCCGGTACTGGGTCGGATCGATATCGAACAGGCGCTGCCCGGGCTGCACCTCATCGTTGTTCTTGACGTACACCTTCAGTACCGTGCCCGATACCTCGGCTGCCACTGGCACGACGAAGGCCTGAACCCTGGCCTGGGAGGTATACGGGGTCAGGCGATCCGAAACGAAATACCAGGCCAGGCTTGCGACGATCAGTATCAGCACGATGATCGCGCCCAGCCGGCTTCCCTTGCCCGGCTTGGACGGCGGCGGCGCCTTTTCGCCGATCGGGGCCGGCGTCTCGTCCGGCTTGGACGGCGGCGGCGACGATTTCTCGCTGACCGGAGCCGGGGTCCCGTCCGTCTTGGTCGGCGGCAGCAATTGCTCGCCAACCGGAGCCGGGGTCTCGTCCGGCCTTGTGGATTCTTGACTCATGGTCTTGGCGTTGCGGGAGGGTCTTGTGGAGCGTCAGCGCCCGGCGCCGGTAGCGGGGCGTCCAGCATGCCTTTCCATTTACTGCGTTGGCCCATGGTTTCGCGCGTCACATCATCCAGCACGGGCCGGCTTCGCCCCTGTTCCCAGCCGCCACCCATGGCCTTGTAAAGGGCAATCAGGCTCTGCGTCAGGTTGCCACGGCTGGTGACCAGAGTGTCCTGTTGGCTGAAAAGCGTTCGCTGAGAGTCGAGCACTCGCTCGAAGTCGGTCAGCCCTTCCCGGTACTGGAGAGTGGCAATGTCCAGCGAGCGCTGCGCGGCCTTTACGGAGTCTGCGAGCAGCGCGATCTGCTCCCCGGTCTTGGCGAAGCCAACGGCGGCGTCGTCGACCTCGCGGGCCGCCCGCAATACCGCGTCCTGATACTGTTCGTAGAGCTGCTGGAATCGGGCATCCTGGACCAGCACGGCGTTGGTGAGCCGGCCATGGTCGAACACGTTCCAGACGAGGCTGGGTCCGAAGCCCCAACTCAGCACGTTCGGCGCCCCGCTCACGGACGTAGCCGACAGGCCAACCAATCCCAACAGCGATATCGACGGATAGAGATCCGCCATGCTCACCCCGATCAGGGCGGACTGAGCAGCCAACTGCATTTCTGCCGCCCTGACGTCCGGGCGGCGGCGCAGCAAATCAGCCGGTATGTCGACGATGACGTCCAGTTCAGCCTGCGGGATCACGTCTTTGCCTGCGGCCATTTCAGGCAATGGGCCCGGGGCTCTGGCCAGCAATATGCTCAGCGCATTCTGTGTCTGGCGCAGCCCGCTCTCCAGCTGAGGTATGGTGGCCAGCGTGCCAAGATACTGGGCCTTCGCCTGTTGCACATCCAATTCGGATTCAGTGCCACCCTTGAACAGCTGCTCGGCAATCTCCAGGCTGCGCTTTTGCAGGGCTGCATTTTCGCGAGCGATCACCAGCCTCGCCTCCACGGTACGGATCGAACAGTACAGGCTGGCCACTTGGGCGGCCATCAGCACCTGCAGGTCATCGTATTGGGCGATGCTGGCGAAATAGCCGGCATCCGCGGACTCGATGCTGCGCCTGAACTTGCCCCAGAAATCGAGCTCCCAGCCGATCTGCAGCCCGGCGCTGAAAGACAGTCGCACTGCTGTCCGGTGCGCCTGCCCTTCGCTCTCCCGCCCAGAGCAGCTCGCCGGTGGCCTGTTGAAACTGCGGGTAGAGCGTGCTGCCGGCAATCCCGAGTTGGGCGCGCGCTTCCATGATGCGAATACCGGCGGTCCGCACGCTGGGATTCACGCGCTGCGCCTCGGCAACCAACTGGTCGAGCACGGGATCTTTGAAGGTGCGCCACCACTCCTGCGTCTGCCGGCTGCGTGGAGCTCGCGGATCAGCGGCCAGCGACTCGAGCGAGCCACCCTTCCAGCCGGCCAGCCAGGAGGGCACTTGAGGTCGCTTGAAGTCAGGCCCCAGGATAGTGCAAGCGCTGAGCAGCAGCGTGCCTGCCAGCCCGACCGCCTGCGCTCGCAACCTATTTATAGACATGCTCCACACACCGACTCAGGCTGCAACTTGCGGTTTGCGCTGCGCCGCTGCCTTGTCAGGATTGGCAGCGACCCACCGCATGAAGATCTGATAGCCCAGGGCCAGCAACGTCGCGCCGACGAACATCCCCATGAGACCGCTGGTTGCCAAGCCACCCAACGCGCCCAGCAGAATTACCACCATCGGCGCATCGACACCTCGACCCAGCAGCAGCGGTTTCAGTACGTTGTCGAGCATGCCGGCAACGAACAGCAGCACGGTGTAAGTAACGGCCGCCCCGGTGCCGTAGTCGCCGCTCATCCAGACGTAGGCGATGACCGGCAAAGTGACCAGCAGCGCCGGAACCTGCGCGATTCCCAGTATCAGCACGATCAATGCGAGTACGCCTGCAAATGGAACGCCGGCGATCATCAATACCACTCCCACGACGATCGCCTGGATGAACGCCACGCCGAGGACTCCTAATGCCACTGCACGAATCGTCGCCGTGGACAGCTTGGCAAATTCTTCGCCCCGCTCTGTGCCGACGATGCGATCGAAAATGGACTTGACGCTTCCAGCGCCCGACTGACCGAAGGCCATGATGATTCCCGCAATGATGAAGGAGGCCAGAAACAGCAACAGCGCGCCGCCGATGCTGGCAACAATCCCCAGCGCGGTTTTGGTCAAGTCGCCGAGCTTCGGCTGCAGGCTCTGAACGAATGCCGGCAGATCCGTATGGGCCTGCGACCAAAGAGCATCGACCTTCTTGCCGACGATCGGCCACTCGGCAACGCTCGGCCAGGGGGCGGGAATTTGCAGCGTGTGGTCGCGCAGGCTGACGATGAATTGATGAACTGAATCGCCGAGCTCGAACATCAGCACGGCGGTAGGAACTCCGATCAGCACGATACCGCCCAGGACCAACGTTGTGGCCGCAAGCCCCTGTTTCTCTCCCATCTTGTGCGCCAGCTTTTGATGCGCCGGATAAAGCGTCACTGCCAGGATCAGCGCCCACACCATCAGAGCGAGAAACGGCGAAAAGATCTGGTAGCATAACACCGCCATAGCGAAGACCAACCCGGCCCGGATGAGGACATCGAGCAGTCTTCCGGATAGGCGCTTCTCGAGATCCAGATCAGGCGTGGAGGGCGCATTCATGGATCAGCTCCTTCTTTGCGTTAGTCGTAACCCAATTGATGCTGGAACAATGCGCATCTTGTCCCAGAAGTCGCCGCGAGGATGAAGATGCTCGCGATCAGCACCCGGTCGCCCGCGCTCGAATACAGTCTGCCGTTCTCGGATAGCTAGTGTGCTGTCCCGTAAATCGGCGTGCATAAGTAGAAGGCGATCGCGAGAGCACAAGTGCTGGGATCTGACCCCCGGCGGCGCGCTGGATCGGCATGGGTGCACGACGCGCCTTGAACGGCTCCATGGTCGCATCCCGCAAGCGGGTCCCTGCTCCACGCTGCGCCGATCCCTGCTCCACGTTCCAGCGCGTCGGCGATTGTCGTGGAAATTTCACCGGCTATTTGCAGGACAGCACACTAGGCATCCTCAGCCCAGGCTGCGGTACAACTTCACGAGGGCCGCTTCGACCACGAGCATCACCACAACGACCACGATCAGGACCACTACCCCATGGAATGGCCCGCCGAAACTCAATGCGGTCGCCGAACGCGAGGACGAGCGCTTCGAGAATCACGAACTTGGAGCCAAACAGTATCAGCCAGGCAGTGAAGAAGCGCATGAATTTGTTAAAGCCTCCCGGTCTCGCGTTAAAGAAGGCGGCAACGCGATGCTCGAGGGCGATCGTGAGCTTCAGGAGGATCTGCAGCAGCACGGCGGCGAGCAGCATGATCGTGAACGAGTCGACGTGGACGTGCTTCCAGTATTCGGCGAACAGGCCCAGCACCACGAGATCCACGAGGGTTGCGGTCAAGTAGCGCAGGAACCCCCGTTGCCTGAGCGAGGGCGTGTGCTCCATGGTGTCCCAGATCGAGACGCTAGCCGTTGTCGTCATTTGCTTTCTCCGAGGTTGGACGCGCCCCTATTGGACCATGGCACGAGCAGTCTTTCTAGCAAAACCCGGGGGGCCTGGATATCGGACCTTGGTCCAATCGCTGATTGGCGGTCTGCCCGGCCTGAATCGCAGCGATGAAATACGGCCCGCGCCGGCATTGTAGGAAGCGACCGGCGCCGTCTCGGGGGCCGTCCCATAGAGTGCCGACATCTCTTCCAGACTCAGAACTCCTTCTCCCTGCCTTCGTGGCTGCGCAGCTTGTCGACCTGATAGAACTTCGCCCAACCGTTGGACAAAGAGAAATACATGGTTTTGCCGAACATCCTGCCCAGGGCGCTCGGCAAGGGAAAGTAACGCTCGTTCGAAAAGTAGTTGAAATACTTCTTGTAATCCTCGTCTGCCTCGCCAAGCACATTCCGCGCCGCGAAACTGCCGCAGAAGGTGGCCCATGGAATTCCCACGCAGCCGAGGATGAAGCGCACGTACGGGTGCTTGGGCGGCCTCGCGATTACCGGCAGCAGATCCCTGCTGATGTCGATCAGGCCGGGCCAGAACTGCATGAAGGAAAGATCGCTCAACTCCGGGAAATGGCTCTTGAAGTCCCTGATCACCCGCCCGATGACACCCGGATTGTTATAGGCATCCTTGAGGAAGGTGGTAATGGGAACTCCGCCCCCGAGGAGCAGGCGATTGTCGCCGGTCAGCCGGAAGTACGAATAGACCAGCTTGGAATCCCAGCACTGCATCGGCTCGCCCGACGGAAACAGGATCTTGAGCTCCCTGTCGGTCAGCGGCTCGGTCACGCTCAGGAACGTCTGCGCGTGGAAGACTTCCTCGGCGAGCGGACTGATCGAGTCGCTCAGCTTGTCGACCGCGATGATGATGTTGTCCGCGGTCACGCTGCCCGCGTGCGTGTATGCCGTGTGGTCCTCGAGTCTCTCCATCTCGGTGCTCTCGAAGATCTGCATGCCGTTGTCGATCAGTATGTCCTTCACTCCCTGCAGGCAGCGCAGCGGGTTGACGCCGTAGGTGCCGCCATACCGTATCCCGGCGGTGTAGCCCTGCGAGCCGAGGATACCCTTCAACTCATTGACGTCGTACGTGCGTTGATCGGTGAAACCGGCCAGCTTGCGGCTCTCGAGCTCATGCTCGACGTCCTCCGCCCCGCCGGAGCCGAGTCCGAGAAACAGGGAATCCTGCTTCTGCAATCCGCACTGAATATCGTGCTTCTTTATGACGTCGACGATGCGTTCGATGCCCCGAAGCGGCGCTTCCCATATTTCCCCCGCGGCCTTGGCGCCATAGCGGCGAACCAGTTGATGCAGCTCCAGCTCGCTGTCAGGAGTCAGCATCCCGGCGCTGCGTCCCGACGAGCTGCCGCCAATGATGTTCTTCTCGATCAGGACCACCTTGAGTCCCTTGCGCAGGAACTCCGCCGCCGCGGCGACGCCGCTGAATCCGCCGCCGACGATCAGGACGTCGCACTTGATGTCCTGCGTGAGGGGCGGACAGTGCTTGTAGCCGCCGACCAGCAAAGTGGTGATCCACCAGTTCTGATTGACCAACCTCACCTTCGCAGTCATTTCCGTATCCTCCCTCTCGTTGCGAATCCCACCGATCATTCGCTAAATGGTTGACAAACCATTTCCGACACTTCGCCCCCTCTCCATCCAATATTGCGCGGAGCGCTGAAAGCTCCCCTCTCCGCTCGGGAGAGGGGATGGGGGTGAGGGAGCAACGCGGGGCGGGGCGTTGCCCGGGAGAGGGTGGGCGTGAGGGATCGAGCGTGTCAACCACTTCGGGAGCGCTCGATGACGCGCCACTTCTTGCCTTCGGATTTGGGCGCCGGCATGACCGCCACGGCGAGCGCCTCCGTGTACAGGGTCGTTGCGCGCGACTATTTGTTCTCTGCCTTGGAAGGCGCCGCCTTCGTGGCTGCTTTGTCCTCCGCCTTGGCCGCTGGAGTGACGGCAACCGCGAGCGCTTCCGTATAGACGACCTCCACCTGGTCGCCTACCTTCACCACCTTGAAGTGGTCGCGGTTCTGCACTTTCAGGTCGACCACGTTGCCCCTGGGCCCCTTGAGAGAAATGATGCTCTTGCCGGGATCGACCGCGACGACGTCGGCGAGCGCGACGATCTCGCGCCCCACGGCGCCGCCGGGGCGCTGGCCGGGCGCGGCACGTACCGCTGTGTCCGACACCGACGCGCTCGGAGCGCTCTGGGATTTTTTTAGCTCCAGCGTCAGCGCTTCCTGATACTGCACCATGACGTTGTCTCCCACCCGGATCTGGTCGAAGTTCCTGACTTGCTCTCCAGCCACAACATCGAGCGTCCTGCCCTTGGGACCTCTCAGAGTCACCGTCCGCGTCCCTTTGTCTATCGCCGTAACGGTTGCGTTGATTTCGACGGAGGCAGCCATCGCCACCTTGCCAGGTTCACTGGAAATCACCGCCCCCCCGGCGGGGGCCGATGGTTTTTGCGCCTGCACCGTTTGCGATGCGATTGCAGCTGCAGCCAGCAGGAGGGTAAGAGTGATACGCATAGGGAGCTCCTTTGTTGTCGGGAAAAGAAGATGACGCCTGTTTCGTGCTCTTCCCTCCATGCGAGGACGGGAAGCTTTCAAGGCATATTCGTTACATTCGACGCGTTCATCATTAACGGTGCCAGGAACCTTGAGACAAAGGGTTCCTGGCACCTATCGGCGCTTGGCACCTATCGGCGCTGCGGCACGCTCTTGAACGCCTCGACCAGCGCCCGGTCGACCTTCTTCCAGTTTTCTTCGGAATAGCCGGCCGAAAACACGTCCGAGATACGGGCGCGCCACAGGAGGTGGCTCTTGCCCAGATCGACCAGGTCCACGAACAGCGTGCCTTCGCGATAGGCCGTCGTGTCGTAGCCGCCGATGTCCGCGCGCCCCCAGCTGTAGTCATAGGGGCCGGGCCTTCCGACCATGAGAGCGCGCTGCTTCGGCACGACCTGGCCCGAGTAGTGCACGCCCAGCTCGGCGGTCTCGCCCTTCTTGGCGGGCGCATAGCCTTTGGTTCCGAGACGGATCCCTATCATGTGCCGCAGGCGGTCCCGCGCGAGCTTGTCGGTGATGGCGCCCGGCGCGCCTGGATCGGCTTCGAGGAAAACGAACGTGCCGTAACGGGACAGGTCCGCTTGCGGGTCCGCGGTAGTCTGGACTTCCGCGGCCGCGGCGCGCACCGGCAACAGCATCGCCGCGGAGATCAGCACAGCCGATACGAGAATTGCTTTCATGGGCGCCCTGACACGCTCGAAAGCGCCGCCGGTCATTTCTTCGCCGGCTCGGGCTTCTTCGCCGGCTCGGGCTTCTTCGCGGGCTCGGACTCCTTCTTCCAACTCTTGTCCGGGTTGAACTTCGTGATCTTCTGCACCGCGGCGGGCGTCTCCGGACCGAGGTCTTTCTCGTACACCGTGCCGTCATGGTTCACGAGGAAGGTCATCACGCCCGAATTGCCGTAGGTGGCCGGCCAGGCGACGAGCGCATGCCCGCCCATCATCTTGCCCTGCACGACGTAGTCATAGGCGCCACCAGGGGCGTCCGGTCCCTGCGCTTTGAGGATACGGTAGTGGTATCCGTAGTACGCCCCCGGCTTGCCGCCCTCGCCCTTTGAGTAGCCTGCCGCCTTCGCGCCCGCCACGAGTGGTCCGAGCGGGCTCGGCTTCTCACCCGCCTTCTCCGGCCAGAAGAGACCGTCGCGCTTGCCCTGGGTGCTCGCGAATTTCTGGGCGTACTGGAGCAGCTTGTCGCCCTGCGGATTGCGCAGGTAGTACTCGCGCTGCGCGTCGACGTAGGCGAGGACCACCTGCATGACGGACAGCTCGTTGCGCCCGATGCGGCGGTTGAGGATTTCCTCCTGTCCCTCCTTCGTGTCGAAGCGCCAGCCGTCCGCGTTCTTCGCGAGTGGTATCGGGAACGGCCAGTTGTCCTTGCCGGTGTTCAGTATGACCTTCGAGTCACCAGACTTCTCGAGCTTGTTCGCCTCGTCGTAGGACTTCACGAAGCGGTCGCGCCCTTCCCTGTCCGCCACCGCGTCGCCCGACGACAGGATGGGCTTCGCCTCCGGTCCGAGTATGGCGAGCAACGCCTTCGAGTCGCCGGCCTTCGCCGCTGCCATGAGGTCCTTGACCCCTTCCTCGGGCGTCGCATAAGTCTTCTGCTTGGCCGTAGCCGCCTTTGGCTTTGCATCCTGAGATTTCGGCTCTGCGGCGATTCCCTGATGCATGTGCATAGTCACCATCACGGCGGTGACCGTCACCACCACCGCCCACCGCCACAGTTCGGCCGTCGTGTTAGTAGAAAACATATTCAGCTCCGTCGATGGTTTGTGTTCAAAGGTGTCAGGAACCTTAAGGCAAAGGGTTCCTGACACCTTCTGTTATCGCCGCCCGCCGCCGCCGCGTCCGCCGCCACCGCCGCCGCCGCGTCCGCCGCCGCCCCCGTGGCCGCCGGCCGACGCGCGGCTCGATGCGCCGCGACTGCTGGCGGCGCGGTCCCCGCCACCACCGCCTCTGCCGGCGCCGTCGAAGGCGCTTCCTCCACCATGGCTGGCGCGCTGCGTCCCGCCACCGCCACCGCGATCGCCCACTCCCCCGCCGCCACCGGCGCCGCCCCGGTCACCGACGCCGCCTCTGTCACCGACGCCGCCGCCTCTGTCACCAACACCGCCCTTGTCACCGACGCCGCCTCTGTCCCCGACGCCACCCCGGTCACCGACGCCACCCCGGTCACCGACGCCGCCTCTGTCACCGACGCCGCCCCCTCTGTCACCAACACCGCCCTTGTCCCCGACGCCGCCTCTGTCACCGACGCCGCCCCGGTCACCGACGCCGCCTCTGTCCCCAGGGCCGCCACCCTTGAACCCGTCGGCGCCGCCCTTCGCGATGTCCTGCCGGCCCTGCTCCGCGCGGCCTCGGAACTGCTCGCGCGAGTCGGCGCCCTGCCGCTGTCCGCCGCCGTATTTCTGCTGACTGGCGGAATCGCGGTACTGCGTGCCTTTGCGGTGCTCGGCATTGTGGGACCAGTTGCTGTTCTGGATGTTGGTCTTGTTGAAGTTGTTGTACTTGTTGACGTTGACGTTGACGTTGCCGCCGCCCCAGTTGCAGTTGCCCCACAGCGCGCCGCCCACCGCCAGGCCCACGCCGAAGGCGAACAGCCCCGCGCCCGGCACGTAGCCCGGCGGGTAATAGGCGTACGGCGGGTACGCCGGATAGGGCCACGACCCGTACACCACCGCCGGATTGTAGGTCGGCACGTACACGACTTCTGGATTGGCCGGCTCGATCTTGATGACCGTCGTTCCTGCTTCCTGCGCCGTCGAGACAGTCTGTTCCTTGCCCGACTTCAAGTTGCCGGCCGCCTGCGCTTTGGAGCGCAAGACCTGGATGGCCGCCAGCACTTCCTTCTGCTGGCCGAGGAACGCGTCGCCGAGTTTCTGCGTCATGTCGAGCTTCTCGTTCATCATGGCGAGCACCTGCGGAAACGCGGTCAGCGATTTCACGCTCGGGTCCCATTTCTGCTTTTCCATCGCGTCCTGGAGCGCCTTGTCCTTGACGTTCGGGTTCGCCTTCACCCAGCGCGCCGCCTCCACGACCTCCAGGGGATAAGTCGAAGCCATTAAAATCTGTGCGATGAGGGAGTCGGGATAGAGCGCGATCGGCGCGACGAGCTGCTCGATCTCCTCCTTCTTGAACGGAGCCGGTTCCTGCGCCACCGCCGGCGGCGCCCCCGCCGCAAGAATTACGAACATCCACGGCCATAGCACCCTCAGTATGCGGTCCATGTCATTTCCTCCATCGCACAGTATGGCGTCTCGGGTCCTACGTCTCAGGTAATGCGTCCCAGATACTGCTCCAAGTACAGGGTGTCTGCAACGCTTTGCAGGGCAGCCGACATCTGGGAGTGGCACCGGCTCCGACCCCAGTGTCGGGTCGGCATCATTGCCCAGGTTTCTCCCGCCCGAATGAGCCCGGTTCTCTGGCTGATGTTGCGGCATTAATGGCCTCCAGCAACGCCATGTCATCGACCGGCTTGCAAATGTATGCGCTCGCGCCGTTGCGCATCGCGCGTGCCCGGGATTCGGGCGTGTCATGACCCGTGATCACAACCGCGGGTATTCGCGACCCGGCACGCGCCAGTTGCGCCTGCACTTCGAACCCATTCACTTCCGGCATGTGGAGATCGAGCACGACGCAATCCGGCGTGTGGCTGCGGATTGCTTCCAGAAAGTCGCTTCCCGAAGAATACGTTTCAACGGCGAATCCGGCGGACCGAAGCAGTCGCTGCAGGGCTTTGCACACGAATGCGTCGTCGTCCACGACCGCAATCAGTAGCAGCACAGGCGACATTGACGGACGTTATCGGATCGGATGACAACGACAAATTGGACCTTGGTCCAATCTCCAGCCGTAAATCATGGCGACCGGCGAAAAAGCGGGTTCCGCGCAGGAACAGCACTCGCCACGGCCCATCCTCGGGTTGAGCCCTCAGTGCCAGCGCGGAGTAAAACTAAGACACGCCGACCAGGAAGCACCACCACCGGACCATCCCGCAGGTCAGGACAGCCGGCAGCGCATCGCGCCGGGCGTGTCTGTCCTCAGGATCCGCAGGCAGGGCGTTCGACGCCCGCGCGCTCGGCGAGCCGCACCAGATCAGCGAGGGAGCCCACCTGAAGTTTTTCCATCACCCGCCCGCGATGGACCTTGATGGTTTTTTCGACGGTGCCGAGATCGCCGGCAATCTGCCTGTTTCTCCGGCCGGACACGATGTGGGCCAGGCTTCGCGTTCCCGCGGAGTGAGCGTCGCCAGGCGGCGCCTGATCCCGGCTAGCTCTCCCCTCTCCTCGCGCAGCGCGCGGTCCCTCAACCGGGACTGTTCGTGACTTTCAAGCCGGCCCCTGCGATCAGCCGCCCCAGTCCTTTGAGAACTGAAGGGTCATCATCGACCACAAACACTGTGGGCGTCGAATTATTCATGAATCCCCCCGTTTGCTGACGGCAACTTGAAGTAGAAGGTGGCGCCGCGATCGGGGTTATTTGCCGCCCATAGCCGTCCGCCATGAGCCTGGATGATCGTCCTGCAAACCGTGAGACCTAGCCCCATGCCGTGCGGCTTGGTCGTCACGAAGGGGTCGAAGATACGCTCTACGTCATGAGGGGCAATGCCTTCGCCCTCGTCGATGACGGCGACCTCGACCCCGTTTGCGTGCGCCACCCTCGTTTGCACCGAGAGCCGCGGGCGGGGTTCGCCGCCATCGATCATCGCGTCGCAGGCATTCATGATGAGGTTGACCAGCACCTGCTGCAAATGCACCCTGTCGCCGAGCACCTGCGGCAGATCCGGCGCAAGCTCGGCACTGACGGTGACGTTACGATTCATCAGGTCGCTTCGCATCAACCGCATGACGTCCCGCACCACCTCGTTCAGATCGAGCGGCTGATGCTGCGGCTCATCCTTCTTGAGCAGCACGCGCAAACGCTTGATGACTTCGCCGGCTCGCTTGTCGTCCTCCACGATGTCGTTGAGGATGTCACCGATTTCATCGAAGTTTGCCGGGTCGCGTGCCAGAAATCGCTGCGCGGCCTGCGCGTTGGCCAGAATCGCGGACAACGGCTGGTTGAGCTCGTGGGCGAGAGATCCGGAAAGCTCTCCCAACATCGCCACCCGCGACAGGTGGGTCAGCGTCTGGTTCGCTTCTTCGGCCCGCTTGCGGTCCGTGACGTCCCGCCCAATGCCTTGCAGCTCGACTGCCCCGTGCGGCAGCCGGATCGTGCGGTCCGTCCATTCCTGCCAGCGGGTGCTCCCGTCAGGCATCAGCACCTGGTGCTCGTAGACGACCGGCTGCGCGTGCATGGCGAGCGATGAGACATGTTCCAACGCCGCAGCGCGGTCAACTTCTGGAATCAGCTCAACGAACTTTCGTCCTATCAGCGCCTCCCGCCGTTGACCGAAGAAACGGCAGTAGGCCTCGTTGACGAAGGTCAATGTCGTGTCCGGCAGGTACCGACAGACCAGCTCGGTCTGGCTTTCGACGACTTCGCGGTAGCGCTCCTCGCTCGCCTGCAGCGCCTCCTCGGCCCGCTTGCGCTCGGTGATATCGACGATCAGTCCCATGACCCTGACGCATCGACCGCCGTCGCCGTAGATCGGGTCGGCGCGCGACTCCACCCAGCGAATGGTGCCGTCGGGCCAGACCACGCGGGTACTCGCATGGGTACTGTCTTCGCTCTGCGATGGCCTCGTCCATTGCTGCGTCCGCGCGGGGACGATCGTCAAGGTGTACACAACCAGCCCAGGTGTCGTAGGTCGGCTCCACGCTGAACGGGGTGAGGCCCATGATCGCAAAGTGCTCCTTGGACCATGTGAACGTGTTGCGACTCCGGTTCCAATCCCATGCCCCCATGCTGCCAGCTGCGAGCGCGAGTCGCAGCCGCTCTTCGCTTTCGCGCAGCGCCTCGCCGGAACGACTCCGCTCGGCAACCAGCGCCGCAAGCAGCAGCAGGGGAACCGACACCGAGAGCAGAAACGTATCTACGGAAAGGACGCTCTCGGCGGCCGAACCCGCGATGAACGGCCCCTGACCGGCCTTCGTCGCCGCCAAGGTCGCAAGCGCCACGATCAGAAGATGCAGCGACAGGCTGCCGGGGCCGAAGCGGACCGCCGTCCACAGGAGCAGCGGGAGCGGCGCAAAGAGCAGCGCGTACTGGCTCGCGAGGCTGCGCTCCCAGCCAAGCGCGGGCGTTACCAACGCCACGAGACCGATCGTCAGCGCGGCAAACTCCAGACGACGTTGCCGCGGCGTCTCCCTGATCGCCCGCGTCCCGCCGGTCGCCATTTGGACGATCAGCGGAGTGAGCGCAACCGCCCCGCAGACCCCGGTCAGCGTCCGCCGATGCCACGCGAGCCGGAAGTCGTCGACCCAATCCGTGAGAAAGAAGAACTCGGCCACCAGGGCAGAGACGACCGCCACGGGCAGGATCACGCCGAGGACGAGAAAAACGGTCATTTGCCGAAACTCGTCCAGCCGCGGCGGAGCGCCGATGAGACGCTGCACGACCATCGCCCCGAGCATGGCCTGCGCCGCGTTTCCGCCGAACTGGATGAGCATGACCACGAGCGGCACCGGGCCCTGAAAGTGGCTCACGAGATGCAGGTGCACGGGGAGCAATGCAGCGAGGTGCAGCCACCAGAGCCGAACTGGTGTCAGCAAAAGCGCCGCCAAGAGTACCCCGTGCGGCAGCCAGATGGTGGAGATGCCTCCGGGCTCGAGCCGGAGCGCGAGGGCAACGATTCCCGCGCCGTAGTAGCCCGCGCACACCAGGACGGCGCCGGACGCCAGCGGGAGATACGATGAAGTACGCGCCCCTTCCGCCGGTCGCGCCAGGCCCGCTGTATCGAGCGTGCTCATGACACCTCCCTGACAACCGTCTTGCCTGCGTTATGAATCGTTACTTACAGGCAACGTGAAGCAAAAGGTGGCGCCTCGGTCGGGGTTATTGGCGGCCCATAGACGTCCCCCGTGAGCCTGCATGATCGTCCTGCTCACTGCCAGTCCGAGCCCCATGCCATGCGGCTTGGTCGTGACGAAGGGCTCAAAGATGCGTTCAATGTCATCGACGGGAATGCCTTTACCCTGGTCGATGACTGACATCGCGACGGCACTTGCATCGACCAGCGTGGTTTGCATGGTGAGGGTGCGGCGTTCAGGCTCGATCCCTTCCATCGCATCGGCCCCGTTGATGATGAGGTTGACCAGCACTTGCTGCAAATGCACGCGGTCACCCTCGGCCCGGGGGAGGTCGGGCGCCAGGCGGGTGATCACCGATACGCGCCGGTTCACGAGCTCGCTGCGCATCAACTGCATAACCTCCTGCACCACCTCGTTTACGTCCACGGACTGGTGCTGCATCTCTTCCTTCTTGAACAGCACGCGCATGCGCCTGATCACTTCACCGGCGCGCTTGTCGTCCGCCACGATGTCTTTGAGGATGTCATCGATTTCATCGAAGCGCGCCGGCTTGCGTGCCAGGAATCGCTGTGCGGCCTGCGCGTTGGCCAGAATCGCGGATAACGGCTGGTTCAACTCGTGGGCAAGCGATCCTGAAAGCTCGCCCAGCATGGCCACCCGCGACAGGTGTGCCAGCTCGCTTCGCTGCTGCGTCATTTCCATTTCCGTCCGCCGCCGTTCCGTGATGTCGCGAATGATCGTGATCAAGCAGGGCTGGCCCTCGATGTCCACGATCTCCGTACACGGAATGGTTTGCAGAAGGTTGCCGGTACCGTAGCAAAACGCTATCTCCACGTCGCGTGCGCCGCCCCCCTGGGCAAGAGCAGCCATGTGCGCACGGTCTCGTTCGTTCGTGCAGAAATTGAACTCCGCTACCGGGCGTCCGATGACTTCCTCCCGCCGGTGCCCGAACATCGCCAGCCAGCGGTCGTTGACCTCCATCATCCTTCCGTCCGACAGGCGGCTGATGGCCATCGCGTCCGGGCTGACACGAAATGCCGTCGCCAATCGTTCCTCCGAGCCGCGCAACTTTTGCTCCACGCTTTTGCGCTCCTGGATGACCGCAGCGATCACCATCATCGTAATACCGACGAAACTCAGGAAAAACTGGACGGCCAGCACGTTCTCGGCGGGCGTGCTGGTCACGAAGGGACCGCGACCGTGGCCCGCGCCCCAAATCACGAGGAGCGCGACGATCACGAAAGCGGTGCTCGCCCCGCCGGGCCCGAAACGCACGGCTGCCCAGAGCAGGAGAGGCAGCGGAAGATACAGCAGCGCCGGTGGGATACCGGATCCTGCGGCGTACCAGGCGAAAACGAATATGCTCGTGGCCAGCAGGCTGGAAAGCAGGGCTATCGCTTCCCAAAGCCGTGCGGGAGCGGACGCCTGCAATGACGCTATGCCGCCATTCGCCCAAGTCACGATCACCGGAACCAGCGTGAGCGTCGCGAGGATATTGGAAAGAAACCGCGTCCTCCACACGTCCCAGTAGCCGCTCTGGCCCCAGCCGACGAGCGTTACGAATCCGGCGTCGAGGAAAGAGCTGAGAAATGGAGCAAGCAACGCTCCACCGGCGATGAAGATTACGACATTTCGGAGGCTGTCAAAGGCGTGCGGACCGCGCATGAGGCAGCGCACGAACACAGCCCCGATGAGTGCCTCGCTCGCGTTGCTGACGAACCAGCACAGGACCATGGCGGCGGGAACGCCGTCTTGCAGCTCGGCGAGCAGATGCGCGGGAAACGCGGCAGCCAGCAGGACCCACCACCAGCGTACCGGCGCAAGCAACAACGCGGCGAGCAGAATGGCATTGGGCGGCCACAGGACCGACGTCGGGTGCGGACTGAACGTCAGCGCGAGTCCGACTTTAGCGCCGAAGTAGTAAGCCGCAAATACCAGCAGCGCAGTCAACGACAGCGGAAGATACGAGGACGCGCGCGCCCCATACCCGCCCTGCGTCCAGCCCGTAGTGTCGAGCGTGCTAATGACGTGTCCCTTGCAACTCAAGCGTCTTACCTGCGCGATCTCAATGCAGACTAAGACACCTTCCCTCCCGGGTGCCGGGGCCAGTGCCCGAAACCTCAGGACCTAATGACTTGTAACCACTTGTATCACTGTTACGCCGATACCGTCTACCGCAGTCTGTACGACAGCGCACAAAGGGCCGGGCAATGAGACGCTTTGCACAACAGAAACAGGATGGGTGCACCGTTCTTGCGCGCCTTTGGTGCGGACAATATCTCCACGCACCACGATGCGGCATGTCATTTCGGGTTTCAGGACTGCGGCGGCTTCGCCCGCCTTCGCTTCAGCGCAATGACGTTTGGGGACAATTCTGCGCGCGGATTGTAGTGTTCGAGAGCCACGGCGTGCCGTCCAAAGGCCGTATGATCCGCGCCATCACCGAGCGCCTGGCCCAGCGCACCCGGCAGCCGTTGCGCTCTCTAGAGCTCAATTCATGAAATCCGTTCTAGACTCATCGTTTTCCGACGGGTATCTCAAACATGCGAGCACCGCAAACAAGCTCAAAATCCCCAGCGCCGAATCTGAAACTCACCCGCTGTTGCCGTGACGGGAACGGGGCGGATTGCGGCTGGTATCGACCGCGAGCGCGCTCAATGCCCGGGCAACTTCACGCCCGACTCCTCGATCCCGCCGGGCGGCTTGTGTTGCAGCGCGTATTCGGCGTGCTGCTGGATAAGTTTCGCGACTACGCCGGTCCAGCCGGTCTGGTGACTCGCGCCCAGACCGGCGCCGGTATCGCCGTGAAAGTACTCGTAGAACAGAATGAGGTCGCGCCAATGCGGGTCGCGCTGGAATTTCTCGCGGCTGCCGTTGACCGGACGGCGGCCGGCTTCGTCCTTGAGGAAGATCCTGATGAGCCGGTACGACAGATCGGTGGTCACCTCCCAGAGCGTCGCGTCGTTTCCGGAACCCCACGGCAGCGCCACCTTGAATTCATCGCCCAGGAAGTAATGGTGTCTCTGTAGCGACTCGATGAGCAGGAAGTTCAGCGGGAACCATACCGGGCCGCGCCAGTTTGAATTGCCCCCGAACATCGCGGTGGTCGACTCGCCGGGCTGGTAATCGAGCGCAAAGCACTGCCCATCCAGGTCGAGCACAAAGGGAGCTGCGGCGTGCCGCTTCGACACCGAGCGCACGCCGTACGGGCTGAGCAGGCCGTCCTCGTGCAACACATGCTCCAGAATGCGCCGCAGCTTGTGCGAATCGACGAGTGCCAGGCGGACACGCTGCTCGACCCCGTGATGGGTCATGTCGGCAAGGCCGCGCAGCAAGTGCGGCCGGTACTTGGCAAACCAGGCGTAGCGCTCGGTGAAACCGGGGAAGGCGCGCATCCTCTCGCGATCGGCTGTCGTTATGGCAAAGAGCGGGATCAGTCCGGCGATGGTGTGCGCCGTTATCGGGAAGCAGCGGCCATCGGGAAGCTTGAGCGCATCGAAATAGTAGCCTGCCTCCTCGTGCCACAGCCCGCCCTCGCGGTCGCCCACGCGATTGACCGCCTCGCCGATAAAGACGAAGTGCTCGAAGAACTTGGTTGCGACGTCCTCGTAGACGGGATTCTCCTGCGCCAGCTCGAGCGAGATCATCAGCATGTTCAGGCAGTACATCGCCATCCAGCTGGTGCCGTCGGCCTGCTCCAGACGGCCCCCCGAGGGCAGTCCGGAACTCCGGTCGAAGGCGCCGATGTTGTCGAGGCCGAGGAAGCCGCCCTCGAAGATGTTTTTGCCCTGAGCGTCCTTGCGGTTCACCCACCAGGTGAAGTTGATCAATAATTTCTGGAATACCCGCTCGAGAAACGAACGGTCCTTGCGGCCGTACATCTTGTCTTCGATCTGGTAGACGCGGATTGCCGCCCAGGCGTGCACCGGCGGGTTGACGTCGCCGAACGCCCATTCGTAGGCGGGGATCTGTCCGTTGGGGTGCATGTACCATTCGCGCGTGAGCAGCAGCAGCTGATCCTTGGCGAAGTCCGGGTCGATCATCGCGAACGCGACGACGTGGAACGCCGTGTCCCACGAGGCGAACCAGGGGTATCCCATTTGTCCGGCATCGACAGGATGTCGCCCGCTGCGAAATGCCACCATTCATGGTTGCGGCCGCGCTTGCGCTGCTCGGGCGGCGCCGGTCCGGCGGGGTCGCCCTCGAGCCACCGGTTCACCATGTAGCGGTAGTACTGCTTGGTCCACAGCATGCCGGCAAACGCCTGGCGCTGCACGTTGCGCATGTCTTCGGGCAGATCGAACGGCGTCACCCGCCGGTAGAACGCATCGGCTTCCTCCTTGCGCAGGTCGAACGTGGCATCGAACCGCGCGGCCGGCGGCAGGCGCAGATTGCCGGAATCGCTCAGGCGAAGGCGGATCACGGCCGTCTTGCCCGGGCCTACGACGCGGACGTAGTGCGCGGCGGCCTTGGTGCCCACGCGTTCCGGGTTCACCGCATCGCGCCGGCCGTGGACGATGAACTCGTTGATGCCGTCCTTCACGTATGGCGTCGCGTTTGGCACGCCGTACAGGCGCTCCCGGTTGGTTTCGTTTTCGGTGAACAGCACCTGTTCCGGCATCTCGCAGTAGAGCCAGTACGGCTCCATCCTGCGGTGCGTTGCGCGGAGCACGAGACTCTTCCTGCCGGATCGGTCGATCTCGATGCGCGGCTTCGAGTTGGTGGGGAACCACGACCAGTCATCCTTGAACCACAGCGTCGGCAGCAGGTGCAGCGTCGCCGCCTCGGCAGCGCGATTGACGGCGCTGATCCGCACCAGGATGTCACTGGGCGCCGCCTTGGCGTACTCGACGAACACGTCGAAATAGCGGTCGTGGTCGAAGATTCCGGTGTCGAGCAGCTCGTACTCCGGGTCGAGCCGTCCCCGGCGCCGGTTCTGCTCGACCAGATCAGCATAGGGGAATGCCTGCTGCGGATACTTGTAGAGGTACTTCATGTAGGCGTGGCTGGGCACGTTGTCGAGGTAGAAGTCGTACTCCTTGACGTCCTCGCCGTGGTTGCCTTCGTTGCCGGCCAGCCCGAACATGCGCTCCTTCAGAATCGGATCGGCGCCGTTCCACAGCGCGAGCGCGAAGCACAGTTGCTGCCGCTCATCGCAGATGCCGGCGATGCCGTCCTCGCCCCAGCGATACGCCTGCGAGCGGGAATGGTCGTGGGAGACGGATTGCCAGGCGTCGCCGTTGGGGCTGTAGTCCTCGCGCACCGTCCCCCATTGCCGCTCGCTCAAGTACGGGCCCCAGTGGCGCCATCCCGAATCGCCCGAGCGCACCGCCTCCAGTCGTTTCTCTTCTTCAGTCAACGGCAAGGACTTACCCTGTAAACGCAAGCGACGAACTGTAACGACAAACGGCACCAGTCGCAACGACGCTACCACCGCCTGCCGCCGCGCCGAAAAAAAGTTGCCGGTCTTGCCAGCGCAACTGCCAGCAAGGACAATCAAGAATCGAGGGCAGCGATCAGATTGCCTCGTCGAGCATATTTCACGCGATCAGGAATCACCTCCACCGTGACCGACACGCTGCCTGTCGTCTACCTTGCCCGGCACGGCGAAACCGCGTGGAGCCTGTCGGGACAGCACACCGGGCTGACCGACGTACCGCTCACCGCGCGCGGCGAGGACAATGCGCGCGGGCTCGGAGAACGCCTCAAGGGGCTTACCTTCGTCAAAGTGTTCACCAGTCCGCTGCAGCGCGCGGCACGGACCTGCGAGTTGGCCGGCTTCGGCGCGGCCGCTGCAGTCGATCGCGATCTGCTCGAATGGAATTACGGCCAATACGAAGGTCGGCGCACGGTGGAGATCCACGCGCACCGTCCGGACTGGCAACTGTTCCGCGACGGCTGCCCTGGAGGCGAAATGCCGGCTCAGGTTGGTGCGCGAGCGGATCGCGTAGTGAGCCGCGTGCGCGCCGTCGGCAGCGACGTGCTGCTCTTCTCCAGCGGACACTTTCTGCGCGTGCTCGCCGCGCGCTGGCTCGGTCTTGAGGCGGCGGGCGGCGCGCATTTCCTGCTGGGCACGGCAAGTCTGAGTGCGCTGGGCTATGAGCACAATGTTTCGCAGCCGGTCATCCGGCTATGGAATGAAACGCCGCGGGCGCAATGACGGCAGCCGGCCCCGTGGTATTTCTTGTCTGGCCGATGATAATCTTTTGTTCAGCGAATTAGTGACTCAGGACACTAAACAGAGGTGACACGATGAACGCGACCCAAAAGCTCCACGACATCGGCCAAAGTCTCTGGCTCGACAATATCACTCGCAACCTGCTGGCGAGCGGCACGCTCAAGCGCTACATCGGCGAGCTCTGCGTCACCGGGCTGACGTCGAACCCGACGATTTTCAACCAGGCGATCAAGAACAGCAGCGACTACGACGCCGAGATCCGCAACAAACTCAAGGCGGGCAAGTCGGGCGAGGCACTGTTCTTCGAGCTGGCGCTCGCTGACATCACCCAGGCCGCGGACCTGTTCCGGCCTGTCTACGCGCGGACCGCCGGTGTCGATGGCTGGGTGTCGCTGGAAGTCTCCCCATTGTTGGCGTATGACACCGGGACTACGCTCGCCGCCGCCAAGGACCTGCATGCCCGGGCCGGGCGTCCGAATGTCTTCATCAAGATTCCCGGCACGAAGGAAGGACTGCCGGCGATCGAGGAGGCGATCTTCGCCGGCGTGCCGATCAACGTGACGCTGCTCTTCTCCCGCGAGCACTATGTGGCCGCAGCCGAGGCGTACCTGCGCGGCATCGAGCGACGGATCGCCGCGGGGCTCAATCCCGACGTCGGTTCGGTGGCATCGGTGTTCATCAGCCGCTGGGACGCCGCGGTCATGGGCAAAGTGCCCGCAACGCTGGACAACCAGCTCGGCATCGCCATCGGCAGGCGCACCTATAAGGCGTATTGCGACCTGATTGCCTCACCACGCGGGCAGCGTACCTACAACGCCGGCGCGCGCCCACAAAGGCTGTTGCTGGCCAGCACGGGCACCAAGGATCCAAAGGCCTCCGACATACTATATGTCAAGTCGCTGGCCGCCCCATTGACCGTCGATACCATGCCGGAGGGCACATTGAAAGCTTTTGCCGATCACGGCGAAGTCGCTGCCCCGATGGCACCCGATGGCGGTGACTGTGAGGCGGTCCTCGCCCAGTTCGCCAAGGCCGGCATCGACGTAGACGCCCTCGCTGCAAAGCTCCAGAAGGAGGGTGCCGATTCGTTCGTCAAGTCGTGGAACGAGTTGATGGGGGTGATCGCCTCCAAGAGTGCTGTGCTCGAGAAAACCGCCTAGGCTCGGGGCAGCGCGTGCGCACAGAACGATTTGAGCTGGACATAAACAATGTGTGCATCCTGGCGATCGATGTCGGCGGAACCAATGTCAAGGCCCTCGCCACCGGTCAGACTGCGCCGCAGAAATTCGCATCGGGTCCAGCGATGACGCCAGGGCAGATGGTCGCAACCGTGAAAGAGCTGACGCGCGGCTGGAAGTACGACGTCGTTTCGATCGGCTATCCTGGCGCGGTGAACCGCAACCAGCCAGCGGCGGAGCCGCACAACCTGGCGAAGGGGTGGGTGAAATTCGACTATCCGGCCGCCTTCGGTTGCCCGGTGAAGATCATGAACGATGCCGCAATGCAGGCGCTCGGCAGCTATAAAGGCGGCAAGCTGCTGTTCCTAGGTCTCGGTACCGGCCTTGGGTCCACGCTCGTTGTCGACGGCATCGTGGTGCCGATGGAACTCGCTCATCTACCCTATCGCAAGGCCACTTTCGAGGATTATGTGGGCGCGCGCGCGCTTGAGCGCGATGGGAAGAAGAAGTGGCGCAAGCGAGTCCACGACGTCGTCGCTCGCCTGGCCGCCGCGCTACTGCCCGATGACGTCGTCCTTGGTGGCGGCAACGTCCATCGGCTAAAGGAACTGCCGCCAGGTTGTCGCGCGGGCGGCAACGCCGCAGCTTTCGTCGGCGGCTTTCGCATGTGGCAGCCCGAGGCCGGCAAGCTGAACCCCCGGGCAGGCCGGCCTGCCGGGACCGCGAAGGCTGCCGGCAAGCCCGCGCCCTCGTTACCTAGAAGCCAGCCGCGTGCGCGGAACCATCGAACCAAGTCCTGAAAGGACGGCAAGATGACGGCAGTGCTTCAGCCCGTGACGACGCGGCCTGCGTGGCAGGCCCTCGAGGCGCATTATCAGAAGATCAAGGCGGCGCATCTGCGGCAACTATTTGCCGACGACCCGAAGCGCGGCGAGCGCATGAGCGCCGAGGCGGCAGGAATTTACCTCGACTACTCGAAGAACCGCATCACCGACGAGACCCTCAGGCTATTGCTGCAACTCGCCGAAGAGTCCGGCTTGCGCACACGCATCGACGCGATGTTCCGCGGCGAGAAGATCAACACTTCCGAACAGCGCGCCGTTCTGCACGTGGCGCTGCGCGCGCCGAAGGAATCGTCCATCGTCGTCGACGGCGGCAACGTCGTGCCCCAGGTGCACGCCGTGCTCGACAAGATGGCAGACTTCGCGAACCGCGTGCGCAGCGGCGCGTGGCAGGGTCACACCGGCAAGCGCATCCGCAACGTCGTCAACATCGGCATTGGCGGCTCCGACCTTGGACCGGTGATGGCGTACGAGGCGCTGCGGCATTACAGCGCCCGCGAGATGACGTTCCGCTTCGTCTCCAATATCGACGGCACCGATTTCGCCGAAGCCGTGCGCGACCTCGATCCGGCGGAAACGCTGTTCATCGTCTCGTCGAAGACCTTCACCACGCTGGAGACGATGACCAACGCCCGCACCGCGCGCGACTGGTCGCTTGCGGGCCTCGGCGGCGACGGGAAATCGGTCGCGAAACACTTCGTCGCAGTATCGACCAACACGCAGGAAGTGACGACGTTCGGCATCGACACCGCCAACATGTTCGGTTTCTGGGACTGGGTCGGCGGGCGCTATTCGATGGACTCGGCGATCGGTCTCTCGACGATGATCGCCATCGGCCCGGAGAACTTCCGTGCGATGCTTGCCGGATTCCACGAGATCGATGAGCACTTCCGCACCGCGCCCCTTGCGCGAAACCTGCCGGTGCTGATGGGTCTGCTCTCCGTCTGGTACAACGATTTCTTCGGCGCACAGACCGTCGCGGTCCTGCCCTACGAGCAGTATCTCAAGCGCTTCCCGGCCTACCTGCAGCAGCTGACGATGGAGAGCAACGGCAAGCACGTCACGCTCGACGGGGATCCGGTTGCGTGCGACACCGGCCCGATCTACTGGGGCGAGCCGGGCACCAACGGCCAGCACTCGTTCTATCAGCTCATCCACCAGGGGACGCGACTCATTCCCTGCGACTTCATCGGTTTCGGCCGGCCGCTCAATCCGTTGGGCCGGCACCACGACCTGTTGCTCGCGAACGTGTTCGCGCAGGGTGAGGCGCTTGCGTTCGGCAAGACGCCCGCGCAAGTGAAAGCCGAGGGGACGCCGGACTGGCTCGTGCCGCATCGGGTGTTCGAGGGCAATCGGCCCTCCAACACCATCCTGCTCGATCAGTTGACGCCCGCCGCCCTGGGCAAGCTCGTCGCGCTGTACGAGCACAGCGTGTTCACCCAGGGCGCGGTCTGGAATGTCGACTGCTTCGACCAATGGGGCGTCGAACTCGGCAAGGTTCTGGCGCAGAACATCATCCCGGAACTCGAGAGCACGGCGCAGCCCAAGCTCGCGCATGACAGCTCGACCAACACGCTGATCCGTCGTTACCGGAAATTGAAGGGCGTATCCGCGTAACCCGACACCACCGGTCGATTCGGCTCGACCCGTCATAAACGTTGTTCCAGACAAGGAGTCACGTATGCAACTCGGAATGATCGGACTGGGCCGGATGGGCGCCAACATGGTGCGTCGGCTAATCAAGAATGGCCACGATGGCGTGGTCTTCGACAGGTCGCCGCAGGCGGTCGAAGAACTGGTCAAGGAAAAGGCGGTAGGGGCCTCCTCGCTGGCGGATCTGGTGAAGAAGCTCGCCAAGCCGCGCGCGGTGTGGCTGATGGTGCCGGCGGCCGTCGTCGACAAGACCATCGCGGATGTACTGCCTGCGCTCGAGGCTGGCGACATACTCATCGACGGCGGCAACTCCTACTACATCGACGACATCCGGCGTGCCAAGGAGCTCGCCCCCAAAGGCATCCATTACGTCGACGTCGGCACGAGCGGCGGCGTGTGGGGGCTGGAACGCGGTTACTGCATGATGATCGGCGGCGAGCCTGCGGTGGTGCAGCACCTTGACCCGATCTTCGCCACGCTCGCGCCCGGCATCGGCACTATCGATCGCACGCCGGGACGCGCCAAGGCCGGCGGGACCGCGGAGCACGGCTACCTGCATTGCGGGCCGAACGGCGCCGGCCACTTCGTCAAGATGGTCCACAACGGCATCGAATACGGCCTGATGGCCGCGTATGCCGAAGGAATGAATATCCTGCGCGCCGCCAACGTCGGCAAGCGGGACCACGCAATCGACGCCGAGACCACCCCGCTGCGCGACCCCGGGCACCATCAGTACGACATGAATCTGCCGGATATCGCCGAGGTGTGGCGGCGCGGCAGCGTGATCGCCTCGTGGCTGCTCGACCTGACGGCCTCGGCGCTGGCCAAGGACCCCGCGCTGGAGAAGTTCTCGGGCCGGGTGTCGGACTCGGGTGAGGGGCGCTGGACGATCAAGGCCGCCATCGACCAGGGCGTGCCGGCGCCGGTGCTGACGACGGCGCTGTACGAACGCTTCAGCTCGCGCGGCGAGGCGGAGTTCCAGGACAAGCTGCTCTCGGCGATGCGCTACGAGTTCGGCGGGCACGTGGAAAAACCGACCGGCAGGTAACGGCCCGGCGAAGAGAAATCACGATGAGCGAAAGCCATTCCGACGCGCTGGTGTTCTTCGGGGCGACGGGCGATCTGGCCTTCAAGAAGATTTTTCCGTCGCTGCAGGCGATGCTCAAGCGCGGCCGCCTGAACGTGCCGGTCATCGGCGTGGCCAAGGCCGGCTGGACCCTCCAGCAGCTTCACGCGCGCGCGCGCCACAGCCTGGAACAGCACGGCGGGCTCGATCCGGCGGCGTTCGCGAAACTCACCGGCCTGCTGCGCTACGTCGATGGTGATTACGCGGACGCGGGCACGTTCGCGGCGCTGCGCAAGGAGCTCGGCACCGCGCAGCGGCCGGCGCACTATCTTGCGATTCCTCCGATACTGTTCGGACCCGTCGTCGAGCAACTGACGAAGTCCGGCTGCAGCGCCGGTGGGCGTGTCATCGTCGAAAAACCGTTCGGACACGATCTCGACTCGGCGCGCGCGTTGAATCGGATTCTGCTCGGCGCTTTCGACGAGACGCGCATCTTCCGCATCGACCACTACCTCGGTAAGCGGCCGGTGCACAACATGGTGTTCTTCCGCTTTGCCAACGTATTCCTCGAGTCGTTCTGGAGCCGCCAGTTCATCAGGAACGTGCAGATCACCATGGCCGAGGATTTCGGCGTCCAGGGCCGCGGCCCGTTCTACGACCAGACCGGCACCGTTCGCGACGTGATACAGAACCATCTGTTCCAGGTACTGGCCAATCTCGCCATGGAACCGCCGGCCCGGACGGACAGCGAATGCATGCGCGACGAAAAGGTGAAGGTCCTGAAGTCCATTCCGCCGCTCGAGGCGAAACACCTCATCCGCGGCCAGTTCCGCGGCTACCGGATGGAACCGGGTGTCGCGCCGGACTCGCAGGTCGAGACCTTCGCGGCGATGCGGCTCAACATCGACTCCTGGCGCTGGCAAGGGGTGCCCTTCTACATCCGCGCCGGCAAGTCGCTGCCGGTGACGTGCACGGAAATCCTGGTGCGATTGCGCCGCGCGCCCAAGGTCTTTCCCACGCTGGCCGGCGCGTCGAACTATTGCCGGTTCCGCATCAGTCCCGAAACCGCCATCGCACTTGGCGCGACGGTAATGGACCCGGGCGACACCATGGTCGGCCAGCCGGTGGAGCTGCTGGCGAGTCGCCGTCCCGGCGCCGACGAAATGGACGCCTACGAGCGCGTGCTCAGCGACGCCTTGGCGGGCGATCCGACGCTGTTCGCGCGCGAGGATTACGTGGAAGAGGCGTGGCGCATCGTCGATCCGGTACTGAAGCAGGGTACGCCGGTCTTCGAATACGAGCCAGGCACCTGGGGACCGCGCGAGGTCGAGAGCGTCACGCCCTCCGGCGGCTGGCACAACCCGGCGGTCCCGGACAAAGGATGAAGTCTTCTGGACTCAACGCGAGGGGGCGTCGACCGTCAACGCCGGTTTCGGCGTGAGCTTGTCCGCTTCGTCCACCCAGCCGCCGCCCATCGCCTTGTACACGTTTACCAGCGCACTGAAGAGATCGGCCTGCGTTTGGGCATAGCTCAGTTCCGCGTTGAACAGGCTGCGCTCCGCGTCGAGCACCTCGAGATAGCTCGTGTATCCGCCCTCGTAGCGCAACCGCGAGAGCCGGGCGTAATCGCGCAGGGCCGCCACCTGGCGGCCCTGCGCCGCCAGCCGCTCCCGCGATTTCAATTGATCGACGAGCGCGTCGTCCACTTCGCGGAAGGCGTTCTGGATCGCGCGCTCATACGTCGCGAGGAGCTGCTTCTGCTGCGCTTCGGCCTGCGCGACCTGTCCCTCGATCCCGCCGCCGGTGAAGATCGGTCCGGACAGGCTTCCCGCAAAGCTCCACGTGCGCGCCGGTCCGCTGAAGAGGTTGCCGAGGGACGCACTCGCGACACCGAAGAGGCCGGTGAGCGAGATCGTCGGGTAGTACAGGGCGCGCGCCGCGCCGATGCGCGCGTTCGCTGCGATGAGATTCTGCTCGGCCTGGCGGATGTCGGGACGGCGCTCCAGCAGATCGGAGGGCAAGCCTGCCGGCACGGGGGGCAGGTTCAGCTCGTCAATCGTCTTGCCGCGGGGTATCGGGCCGGGATTGCGTCCCAGCAGCACTGCGAGCGCGTTCTCGGCCTGGGCGATCGCGCGCTCGGCAGAGGGAACTGCCGCCGCCGCGGCCTCGTACTCGGAGATGACCTGGGCCATCTCGACCTGGGAAACCACGCCGCCCTTGAATCGCAGGTCGAAGAGCTTCACCGCGTCTTCCCGCGTCTGTGCGGTGCGCCGAGAGATCTCGAGCTGCTTGTCGAGATCGCGCAACACGGTGTAGCCGACCGCCACCGAGGAAACGAGGCTCAGCACGACGCCGCGCCGCGCCTCCTCCGTTGCGAGCAGATCCGCCTGCGCGGCCTCCGAGAGCCGGCGGATCCGTCCCCACAGATCGATCTCCCAGCTCGCGCTCAGGAACGCCTGATAGGTCGTCTGCGGATTGGGGATCCCCGTGATCGGCGTTTCGAGACGCTCGCTCAGCCGGTCGCGCGATCCGCTCGCGCCGTACCCGAGTTGCGGCAGGGCCTGCGAGCGGGTGGTCGTCACGCGTCCGATAAATTCCTCGACGCGCGCGGCGGCGATGCGCAGGTCGCGGTTCGCCCCGAGCGCCTCGTCGATCAAGGCGTCCAGCACCGGGTCGTTGAACTGGTTCCACCATGCGACGTTCGCCAGCTCTCGCGCTTCGGCTTCCTGGAACCTGTAGGTCTGCGGCTTGACCACCTCCGGCCGGGTGTAGTTGGGGCCGATGACGGTGCAGCCTGATGTCAAACCCAACAAGACAGCCACAGATAAACACAGATAACCACGGATGCAAGACGCTGCCGGCGCACCGTGCCTTTTCGAACTATCTGTGTGTATCTGTGTGTATCTGTGGTTCATGCTTCTAGTCGTGCTGTCGCGGCGCGTGAGCCGCCGCGGTCGCGGCGCCGCCCGCTGCGTGTCCCTGAGCTTCCTTCTTGGAGGCAAACCTCTGGCTCATCGACTCGAGCATCCAGAAAAAGAGCGGCGCGAAGAAGACCGCGACCAGGGTCGAGGCGAGTATGCCGCCGATCACGCCGGTTCCGATCGCGCGCAGGCTGTTGGCGCCGGGGCCCGACGCGATGGCGAGGGGCACGCAGCCCAGGCCGAAGGCGAGCGAGGTCATGACGATCGCACGAATCCGCGCGCGCGCCGCCTCCAGCGCCGCCTCGCGCACCGCCATGCCGTGACGCACGTGCTCGATCGCGACCTCGCAGATCAGGATCGCGTTCTTCGCCGAGAGTCCGACCAGCGTCACCAGCCCGACCTGGAAGTAGACGTCGTTCTCCAGGCCGCGCGCCCAGGTCAGAAGCAGCGCGCCGAGAATCGCCACCGGCACGGTCAGCACGACCGCGAGCGGCAGCGTCCACTTTTCGAACTGCGCCGCGAGCAGGAGGAAGACGACGATCAGGCCGGCGACGAACGCGATCGCGGAGGTGCCGCCCGACTGCTTTTCCTGCAGCGCCTGGCCCGCCCAGGCATAAGAGAAGTCCGCGGGCAGCGTTTCGCGCGCCACCGCCTCCATCGCGGCAAGGCCTTGCCCCGAGCTGTAGCCTTCGGCAGGACTGCCGGTGATCTTGACCGCTGGGAAGCCGTTGAACCGCTCCATCAGCTTCGGAGCGGCAACGTAGCGCGTCGTGATCAGCGCCGAGAGCGGCACCATGCTGCCGCTCCTGGAGCGGACGAACACCTTGCTGAAGTCTTCCGGATCGGCGCGATAACCGGCGTCCGATTGCAGCACGACCCACCATACCCGGCTGAACTGCGAGAACTGCCCCGCGATTGAGGACCCGAAGAACGATTGCAGCGTCTGGAACGCGTCCTGCACCGGCACGCCGAGCACCTCGGCCTTGCTGCGGTCGAGATCGACGAAAAGCTGCTGCGTGGAAGCGCGGAACGTGGTGTTGACGCCCGCAAGCTCGGGCCGCTGGCGGGCCGCGGCGATCAGCGCCTGCACCGCCTGGTTGGTGGCGCGCGGGTCGCCCGAGCCGCGGTTCTGGACGTAAAACTCGAACCCGCCCGTGGTGCCGAGGCCGGGTATCGACGGCGGGTTGATGGCGAAAACAAATCCCTCCTTGAGACCCGCGAACTGCTTGTTCAGCCTCGGCAACACGGCGAACGAAAGCTGGGAGGGTTCCTTGCGCTCGTCGAAAGGTTTCAACGAGGCGAAGAGAATCGCGGCGTTGTTGCGCTGCTGTCCGTCGACCAGGCTGTAGCCGTTGACGCTGGCGACGTCCTGGACCGCAGGGTCCGCGGCGAGGATCGCCTCCGCCTTCGCGACGAGCGCCCCGACCTGTTGCTGGCTGGCGGCGTCCGGCGCTTCGACGACGGCGAAGAAATACCCCTGGTCCTCGTCCGGCACGAAGCTCCCCGGCAGCACCCGGAACATGATCACGATACCGGCGATGACGGCGGCGAACGCGACGAGCGCGATCGGCCAGCCCTGGATCGCGCGTGCGACGATGCCGACATAGCCCGCCGTCAGACGATTGAAACCATTCTCGAACCAGCGGAAGAAGCCCTTCTTCTCGCCGTGGTGGGCCTTGATGATGATCGCGGCGAGCGCCGGCGACAGGGTGAGCGCCATCAGCCCCGAGATGACCACCGAGATCGCGATCGTGACGGCGAACTGCTGATAGAGGGTTCCCGTGACCCCGCCGAGGAACGCGACCGGCAGGAACACCGAGACCAGCACGAGCACGATGGAGATCAGCGCGCCGGCGATCTCCGTCATCGCCCGCTTCGAGGCCTCGAGCGCGGTGAGGCCGTGCTTTGTCATGTTCACTTCCACGTTCTCGACCACGACGATCGCGTCGTCCACCACCAGCCCGATGGCGAGAATCATCCCGAAGAGGGTCAGCATGTTGATCGAGAAGCCGAGGAGATGCATGCCAATGAACGTGCCAATGATGGATACCGGCACCGCAAGAATGGGGATGATCGTCGCGCGCAGCGACTGGAGGAACAGGAAGACCACCAGAACCACCAGCACGACGGCCTCGAAGAAGGTATGCACCACCTTTTCGATCGAGTTCAAGGTGAAGAGGCTCGTGTCGAGGGCGATCTTGTAATCGAGGCCGGTGGGAAACTGCTTTTTCAGCTCTTCCAGCCGCGCGCGCACCGCGGCCGCGGTCTCGACCGCGTTCGCCCCCGGCTGCTGAAAGATGCCGATGGTGGTGCCGGTCTTGCCGTTCATGCGGCTGGCGATCGAGTAGTCGCGCTTGGCGAGCTCGACGCGGCCGATGTCCCGCAGATGCACGATCGCAGTGCCTTCCTTCGCCGCGCGGATGATGATCGCCTCGAACTCCTCGGGCTTGGTGAGCAGGCCCTGCGCCGTGACCACGAAGGTCTGCAGAACACCGTCGGGCGTGGGCTGGGCTCCTATCTGCCCGATGCCGAAAGTCTGGTTCTGGCTCTGGATCGCGTTCGCCACGTCCTGCACCGAGATTCCGAGCTGCGCCATGCGGTCGGGCCGCAGCCACACGCGCATCGCGATATCGGGCAGCCCGAACACTGACGCGCGATTGGCGCCGGGCACCCGCTTCAACTCTTCCAGGACGTAGAGGTTCGCGTAGTTGTCGATGTAGGTCGCGCTGTAGCGGCCGTCCGGCGAATACACCGACAACACCATCATGATGCTGGAGGACTTCGTGTCCACCGTGACGCCCTGCTGCGACACGACCTGCGGCAACTGCGGCAGCGCCTGGCTCACCCGGTTCTGCACGTTCACCTGGTTGATGTCGGGATCGCTGCCGGGCCGGAAAACGACGTTGATGGTGACGTTGCCGCTGGAAGAGCTCACCGAATTGAAGTAGAGCAGGTTGTCGATGCCGTTGATCTGCGCTTCGATGGGCGAGGCGACGGTGTTCGCAATGACCTCCGCGGTGGCGCCCGGATAGCGCGCCTGAACCTGTACCTGCGGGGGCGCCAGCTCGGGGTACTGCGCGATCGGCGAGACCAGCATCGCGAGCAGGCCGCCGAGCAGGATCAGGATCGAGATGACCGACGAGAGGATCGGCCGGTCGATGAAGAAGTGCGTGAACATGCGGCGTTACGACTTGCGCTTTTCCTGGGGTTTGGCCGCAGGCGGCGTCCCGGCGCCCCCCTTCCCCTTGAGCTCGCCAGGCGGCTTGCCCTTGGAATCCGCGGCGCCGGCCTCGACAATCTGCACGGGCTTGCCGGGCACCACCTTGAGCGCGCCATCGACGACTACGCGGTCGCCCGCGTGCAGTCCGGCCTCGATGACGATCTCGCCGCTGCCGTAGTAGTCGCCCGCGACGACCGGCCGCACTTCCGCGACGCCATCCGGCTTCACCACGTACACGAGGTGGCCGTTGGAGCCCTGCTGCACCGCGAGCTGCGGCACGAGGATCGCGTCGGGCCGCAGGGAGCCGTGCAGGATGGCGGTCACGAACATCCCCGGACGCAGCTCCCGCTTCGGGTTCGGCAGCACGGCGCGCACGAGGAACGAGCCGGTGTCCTGGCTGAACGCCGGCGAGGCGAAGTTGATCTTTCCGCGATAGGGATAGACAGCGCCGTCGGCCATGATCAGCTCGATCTCGTAGTCCTCGCCCTTCGGCGGTACCAGCAGCCCTCTCTTGACGAGATCCTGCCGCTTAGCGAGCTGGTTCTGCGACACGCTGAAAGTCACCCATATCGGCTCGACCTTCGCGACGTAGGTGAGCTTCGCTTCCGGTGAAAGCGAGTTGATGTAGGCCCCCTGGCGCTGAAGCGAGCGGCTTGCCAGCCCGGTCAGCGGCGAGCGTATGGTGGTATAGCCGAGATTGAGCTCGGCCTCGGTGACTTTCGCCTGGGCCGAGAACACCGCCGCCTTCGAACCATCGAACTCGCCTTGGGCGCGGTCGAGCTCGGACTGCGGCAGCGCTTTCTGCTCCGCGAGCGGCCCGACCCGCTTCAGGTTAGCGGCCGCGGTGGTGTGGCGCGCCTGCTGCGCCTGCAGTTCCCCCCTTGCCGCGTCGCGCTGCGCCTGGAAGGGCTTGGGATCGATCTGGAAGAGCACCTGGCCCTCCTTGACGACCTCGCCTTCCTGGTAGGCGATCTTGTCGAGATAGCCCGACACCCGCGCAACGATATCCACTTGCTGCGAGCTCTCGGTCTGCGCGACGAAGGTGGGCACGGTGGGAATCGTCTTTGGCGCCACCGTGACGACGGTGACCTGTGGCGCCGGCCGCTGCTGCTGAGGCGCTTCTTTGGAGCAGCCCGATTGGATCAACGCGCCCGCCACCAGGATCACGACGATCAGGCCGCGCACTGTGCAAACCTTGCGTCGCATGGATCCCTCCCGTTTGTCGATGTCGGACGCTGGCGATCGCGCTGCGGTCCCCAACGCGTCCGTTCTATTTTCGCACGATTGATCGCGGTATGTAGCCGTCAGGGCATTGCACCAAAGTGCAATTCTCGACGCCATCGGCTCCGGGCCCGTCATGTTCGGCGCCGGCTACGTCACGCAGGCCGAGTGGTGGCGGACCGGTTTTGTCATGAGCCTGGTCTACCTCGCGATCTGATTCACCGTCGGGCCGCTCTGGTGGACGCTGCTCGGCTTGACCTACATCGAACTCTCAAGACGAACCATATGATGAAAATGTCCGATACGATTGACCGCTCCACGATCGTCGTCCATGCTCTCAGCATGCGCGCCTACATGCTCTGATGAGCCTCGACCCACTCAACTCTCTGCTGGCCGCCGTGATCGTGCTGTTGATCGGCACCGCTGGTCAACCGTAAGGTCGGGTTCCTCTCCAGGTACAATATTCCCGACCCCATCACCGGCGGGCTCCTGTTCGCGGCCGTCGCCTCCATCGTCTGGGCGGCGACGGACTTCCAGGTCGCGATCGACCAGACCATCAAACCCGTGCTCCTGCTCATGTTCTTCGCGGGCGTGGGGATGTGCGCCGATCTGCGCATGCTCAAGCAGGGCGGCAAGGCGCTCCTCGATCTTCCTGATCGTCCTGTTTCCCTACATCATCGTTCAGAACGCGGTGGGCCTGACCGTCGCCAAGGCTCCTCGACCTGCATCCGATATTCGGAGTAGTGGCCGGCTCCATCACGCTCGTCGGCGGCCACGGGACGGGCGCGGCCTACGCCGAGCGCCTTGCGGAAGTGAACAACCTGCAGACGGTGATGGAGCTTTCCATGACGGTGGCCACCATCGGGTTGATCGTCGGCGGCATCATAGCGGGACCGGTCGCGCAATACCTGATCAACCGCTACCAGCTTCGGTCGCAGGCGCTGCGGCAGGCGAGAAATCCGCCGACAGAGACAGGGCGGAGGAAATGGTGCCCATCAGCACCGTGGGCATGATCGGCGCCCTGGCGGGCATCCTCGCCGCCGTCGTGGCGGGACGCTGGCTGCGCGTCGAAGTTCTCCGGCGGCGCGATCACAATCCCGACGCTTCCTTTGGTGCATGATACTCGGCGTGGCGATCCGCAACCTGGTGCCCTTTACCGGCCTCCGGTGCGACGACAGGGCATCCGATCTCATCTCGGGCGTCTGCCTGTCGCTGTTCCTCGTCATGACGATGATGGCGCTCAACCTCGTCGAAGTCGCGCTCTCCGCGGGGCCGTTCCTCGTCATCATCGCGGCGCAGGTCGTTTTCATCATCCTCTATGCCATCTACGTCTGCTTCCGCTTCATGGGCCGCGACTACGAGGCGGCCGTCACCTCGGCGGCGTTCATCGGCTTCAACATGGGTTCGACGGCGACCGCCATGGCGAACATGCAGGCGATCACCAACGAAGTACGGGCCGGCGCCCCAGAGCTACCTCATCGTCCCGCTCGCCGGCGCGTTCTTCATCGACATCATGAACGCCTTCCTGATCACGCTCACGCTGGCGCTACCCTTCATCGGAGGCTGACAGCGAGTCGGGTGTTTTGTATGTTTCATGCGCATTTCTTGTCTTTCTCCCTCTCGCGATGCTCGCGGGCTGCGGCGGCGAGCCGGATGCCGACGCGCTGAAGAGAAGACATCAACGAGCGCCTGGCCCGGGCGCTGCCCGAGGGCACTGTTGCGCTCGCCGCCTTCGACCGCCGGGGCTCGCAAACGGACACCAAGGCGCCGTCCGGCGAGACGCGGCGCATCATCTATTTCGATGCCGAGCTGAAGCTCGCGCGCGACTTCGATTTCGGCGCGTGGGATTCACCGGGCGTGGCCGGCACTCGTGTCCGCCCTCGGCACGGGTCCGAAGGGCATCACCGGCATCACGGCCGGAGGCAACAAGGCGGGCGATATCGTGCGCGCGCACGGCACGGCGCTCTACAAGCGCGACGGGCGATCGCTGGGTCGCCGGTCGTTTCCGGCGGTTTTCGCCCGACGACTGCGCCCGCTTACGCCACCAACAGGCGCCGCACGGTCCGGCCGCGATTCTCGAATCGATGCGCACGGCGATCGACTCCGGCTTCCGAAGGACGCGTCGCTCGCTCAGCGAGCGGTAATCGAGGAAGAGCTTGCTGCCGCCAACGCCGCTATCCGGGCGCGGCTCGCCCGGTCCGCCGACGGCTATGCTGTCGCTGCCGGGCCCGAACATGGGCAGTACCTACGGTTCGCGCTGGCGTTGTCCGACGGCAAGGGTGCGCGCGATGGTGGCTCTGGTCACGCGCGGCGGCGAGGAAAACCTGAGGCTCCTCCGCGACGGCAAGGTATCGTTCGCGCTCGCGCAGGGTGACGCCGCGCTCGCTGCCTACGAGGGCAAAGGGAACTTCGCGGAGGATGGGCCGCACGCATCGCTGCGCGCGGTCGGGCAGCCTCTACCCCGAGCCGGTCCATGTGCTGGTGCGCGCCGACGGCCCGATGCGTCGGTGGCGCAGCTCCAAGGGCTGGCGCGTGGCGATCGGCCAGCAGGGATCGGCGTCGCGCACGACGGCGCTGCGCGTGCTGGAGGCGCACGGTCTCGGCCCGAAAGACATCAAGCCCGCTGGAGCTGCCGCTCGGCGATGCGCTGATCGGACTGCGGCAGAAGGAAGTGGACGCCGTCATCTAGGTGATCGGGGTGCCCGCCGACAGCGTCCGCGATGCGCTTGCGGAGATTCCGCTGCGGTTCGCTCCCGCTCTCGGAGCGCGCCGTGTCGGCTCTCACCGCGGCCAAGGCCGGGTACTTCGCCGTATACGATTCCCCGCGGGGCGTACGCGACCCAGAAGCCAGGACGTGCGCACTGTCGCGACGGCGGCCCTGCTGCTCGTGAGCTCGGCCCTCTCCGAAAGCCGAAGTGGACGCCGTCACGCGCTATGGTCTATGAAAAGGGCCTCGATTTCGCATCGCGCGGCAGCGCCCAGGGCGTGCAAGTTTCCGCTGCCAACGCGCGCCAGGGGCTATCGATCCCGCTGCACATTGCGGCGGCGAAGGCTTTGGACGCGCTTGCGCCGGCCGCAGCGCCGTCAGCCCCGACTCCTGGTGTCAGATAGAACGAAATGATCGCAACGCAGGCGCGATGAGGTCGAGCTTGCCGCTGCGGAAACGCCCTGCGCGGACTCGCGGCAAGCTTTGTGGAGATGAGTCAAATCCTGTTCGATCTTCTCCCAGTTCCTGATCCCCAATCTCAGCTGAAAAACCTCCTCGGCACATCGCGCCGAGCAGGTTTTTTAGAGGTTACTTAATCAGCCGGGGCTGCCGGTCTGGGGCCGTCGCTGCAAAAGCTTCTTCACTGCCGAAGTAGGGGCCGATTCGAACGCTACATCTCGTCCAGATCTCGAGTGCGGTCATCAAGGCGGACTGAACGGCGTCCTCAACAGCCTCGATGTATTGCACTCCGATCCGGCGCGAGAGCGTAACAACAAGCCTGCCGTATTCGTGCCGGAAGAAGTGCTCGACCTTAAGGTTTTTACGTCCTGGAGCGTCTTACTCTCGCCCTAGCAGGCTTCGATCGCGCAGGGCGGCTTCACCCTTATCCGTTATCTTCATGCGCTCGGCCGATCGCATGGCGAGCTTGAGGGCCAATAACTCGCTGTAGCCCTTCTGAAAGCCATCCAACGCTGGTGGGAGAGGACCTCCCAGAGCGGCTCGATGAAGAAGGTCCAGTAACGCCCACGCTTTCGCGGAAAGTCCTTTGGCGTAAGGCGGCTCATGCGTTACCCCTGAGCTGGGCCTCTCCAATTGCAGAGGCTCCGGAGAAAACTCGGGTGTCCGGCCAGGCGGAAAGTGCATCCGGCCAGACGGCAGATCCACGCTGTAGTCGTCCTGGTCGGGCCTGAAGCCGTTCTGCAACGCTGACATCAACGCCTTACCGTACGTCGCAAGGGGCTCGGAAGTCTTCTCAACTCGCCCGTCAGGTCCGAAGCGCTGCCACAGCCATGTGGTTGTAACCTTGTCAAAATGACGAATGAAACTCCAGCGAACAGAGCTTCCGTTTGACATGTTGCCCTCCTACTTGGCGAGGGTTCACAGCCTTTACCGGGGTTTTCGTTATAGTGTTGGTATAAGTTACTGAGTAAATTAGTAATGTGGCAGAGAGAGTCTGTAGAGTTCTTATCCAATACAGTCAACGAAGTCCAAAGTTTGACTCGTATGGGGTGGCAAAGATTCGCGGAGTCGTGTAATTCTTCCCGAATCAGCGTGACACACGCGTCCCGACGAGCGCCGGTCGCTCCGAGCGACACTTTACGGATCCTTTTGTTCCCCCGATAGCGCCGAGGTGTTGAAGCATGGCTCTATATTTCCAATGCTTAGAGTGCCGCGCCGCCACCTTGGTCATCATCTTGGCAGAGAAACCCCTGGATCCTGTGCCGAGCCCGCACTTCGCGACGTGCTCGAAGTGTGGAACCGGCAAAGGATTCGTCAGGCCGAATATGAGGGTAGCTGAAAAGACTATTCCCTCAATAGAGCGTCGGCTGGGTTAACCCGGCGCCACTTCCGCGGCTTCACCATGGGCGTCACTGGGCAAGCGCTGCAAGAGAAGCGGCTTGCGGCGGCCGGCCTCGATGTTCTGGGCGATGGCGAACGTGCAGATCACGCCCCACAAGGGCGACGCGGCTCAGACAATTGAATATTTGTCGTGTGCGTCACTAAAGCCATATTTCCTCGCATCCGCAAGCGCGTCCGAGAGGGTTCCGAGATCTCCAAGAGATTTTGAGACCGTGCGCCCCTCTTGAATTCGTTCCCACGACCAGTTCACGCGACCAGTCACCATAGCCAGCCTGAACTGCCACACTGAAGGAGTGGACGGCCACTAAAGTCCGACAGACTGGACCCAAGGGCGTTCAAGCATATTGATCATTGATTGAATTTCTCCGTGTGTAGTGTGTACAGTGAGAGCACGGAACACGCGGTTTCACCCGACGGATTGTACGCCGCATGTCTCCAGGACTTGCGTAGAAATTGAAAGCTAATAGGTTTGCAAAAGCTTCATAGAGGAGCTCGCGATCATCTCATTGGACACTGTGCCGGCAACGGGAGCCGCCTTCGAATAGAACGGCCATGCGTATAGCATGCTGGCGAATGCCGGCTGTAGTTTGACCACTACGGTTACGCCTATCGCGTGGCCACAAGAGAATCACGGATCGCTGGCTGGCGCGTCGGCCATCAAGAGCCTAATCTGCTTGTCATGTAATCTGCTTGTCATGTTCGGCTGAAGCTTTTCCCAATATGACAGAGGCCACAATGTTTGAACGAGCTCTCGCGCTGGTAATACTGATGTGCGCTACTCGAAGCAAATAAAGGAGCATTTCCATGAATAAAAAAGCCATGGTTGGACGCAGAAAGGCAAAGTCATTTGTCGTAGCGCCAGCCGGTGCTTGTACGTGGGTGGTCGCCTTTTCACGAAAGCTAATCCCCGGCGCATGCTTTACAACCCGCACTGCGGCGGTGGGGGACGCCTCATTACTCGCAAATGCGGCGGGGCTCGGGGAGTCCCATATCCACGTAGTCAACGCGTGACGGCGATCCGCGTCGTTTGCTGCTGATCGGTCAACTTACAACCAGAAGGGGTTCATGATGAAAACCAGCTTGATGGTCCTTGCAGTGGCGGCGGCGCTCGGGTTCTCCGGCGCAGGGTATGCGGCGCTATCGAAAGAGCAGCGCAAGTCGGAGCAGGACCGCATCAGCAGCACATACAAGGCCGCCAAGGAAAAATGCGATGGTCTGAAGGCCAACGCCAAGGACATCTGCATGGCCGAAGCGAAAGGCGCGCAGAAGGTGGCGAAAGCTGAGCTCGAAGCGCAGGACAAGGGCACGGCAAAGGCGCAGGCCAACGTGCGCATCGCCAAGGCTGAGGCTGAGTATGCCGTCGCGAAGGAGAAGTGCGACGACCTGAAGGGCAACGCCAAGGACGTGTGCCAGAAGGACGCGAAAGTGTCGCTGACCCGCGCCAAGTCGGAGGCCAAGGTGAGCAAAGAATCCGCGGCAGCAAACAAGGACGCCCGTGAGAGGGTGGCCGAGGCTCGCAAAGACGCGAAGCAGGACACGCGCCAAGCCGAGTACAAGGCGGCACGCGAGCGTTGCGACTCGCTGTCGGGTGACGCTAAGGACCGCTGCATCAACGACGTCAAGGCGCGTTTCGGCAAGTAAGAGCGAAAGATTTTCCATGGGACTGGCGGGCACGTGAGATAGCCGGTATTCGTCACGCGCTGCATTCCAAACAAAGTTCATCGAATTAGACGCTCAGGGGACTTCTTTCATTTCGGGCAGCTCGAACAAGGAGAAGCAAAATGAGTATCGGAACGATTCTTTTGATTGTGCTGGTGCTGGTCCTGGTGGGTGTGCTTCCGACCTGGGGTCACAGCAGCAATTGGGGTTATGGTCCGAGCGGCGGTGTCGGATTGCTGGTAGTGGTAATTCTGATTCTGCTTCTGATGGGCAAGATATAGCTCGCTGGCTCGGTGTATTGCGAAGTTTCGGCTACCGAGACCCGAATGCTAGGTGCTTCTCCCATCCGAGGGTATCGGCATTGTATGTACTGCAATCCATCCATCTCACTTGCTCACCAGATGAAACGCTATCTAACCCTCGTTGTTGCAGTGGCTCTATTGGTCGGCGGCTGCGGGAAAAAAGACGAACCGCGGCCGGTTGCGTCTCAGCCGCCCGTTATCAAATCGGAAGATTCAAAAGCATCGGTCATTCCGACGCCACCGCTACCCTCTTCCGATGCGCCTAAAAGCCCTGAGGTTCCGTTGCCACAACCCGGACAAGCCGGCGATCATTCGAGCCCTGCTTTCAAAGACGGTGGCGTGCCGGATAAGAAAAAATAGCGCGCGAGCGTATCTCGGAACTGCAATCCTTCGCGGAATTGCTTGGCTCCGAATCTCAGAAGGACAGCCCAGCGGAAGCAGTGCAGGTCACACAGAGCGCGAGCGAGACCAAAGCATAAAACGTGCAGGCCATAATGGCGCTGAGGTTGTAGCGCTGCAAGGCTCGAAGGTCGGGCCTCAACCGCTGGCGTGTGTGACGACGCCGATCAGTTTCCCACTTCTTGTTTGCGTGCGCCTAGTGTGACCAACAGTTTGCCCAGCGCCGCCTCGTCAACTGGCTTGACCATGTGCGCGTCAAAGCCGGCTTCCTCAGAGCGGCGGCGATCCTCGTCCTGACCCCAGCCAGTAATGGCGACCAGTAACGGGCGGCCCCTTTGTTTTTGCTGCTCACGAATTCTACGAGCCACTTCGTAGCCGTTGAGGCTTGGCAAGCCGATGTCGAGCAAGATCACATCAGGCTGAAGTCTCGCCGCCGCTTCCACAGCTTCCAAACCATCGCGGGCAATGTGCGTTTCGTGTCCGCTTAACTTGAGAAGCATGGCAAGCATTTCGGCGGCGTCCTGGTTGTCATCGACAATCAGAATACGGAGCGCTGTTGTCACTGCCGGCTCGGGAGTCGTCGCGGGTGGCACCGGCCTGGCCGCTTCCACCATGATCGGCAACCGGACGATGAACTCACTACCATAACCGACGCCAGCACTGCTGACATCGACGGTGCCGCCGTGCAGCTGCGCCAAGGTCTTAACCAGTGTCAGGCCGATGCCGAGCCCGGTCACCGAGCGCTCCAAGGCCGTATCCACCTGCATGAACATATCGAATATGCGCGGAAGCTGATCGGCGGCGATGCCGAGACCGGTATCGCGCACACGGATGACGACGTATGGGGGGAGGTCGCTTGACGCCTCTTCGGTGACATCGGCTCCGAATTCCTCCGTGCAATCCACCGTGAGCCAGATCCGACCGCCGTGGTCGGTGAACTTGCAGGCGTTGTTCAAGAGATTTCCGACGATCTGCGCCAGGCGCGTGGGGTCGGCGTTGAGGTACACCGGCACCTGCGGCAGCGTGACCGTCAGTTCCTGACCCCGGCTCTCGGAGACCGGATGGACTGCTTCCACCGCGTGGTGCACGACCGAAGACAATTCGACCCGCTGCTTACGAAGGACCATCCTGCCACTGCTGATGCGCCCTGCGTCAAGTAGGTCATCGACCAACCTCACCATTTGTCCGAACTGCCGCTCAAGCACATCGACCGCAGCGTCGACCGGGCCGATGGGACCCGGTCCTGTCGGGCTCGCGGTAGTGAGCGAGATCGACGATTCGCCCCTGCGGGCGCTACGCAGGACATCAATAGAGTTGCGGATGGGGGCGAGCGGGTTCCGGAGCTCGTGGGCGAGCATTGCCAGGAACTCGTTCTTGCGGCGGTCGGAGTCGCGCAACGCCTCTTCGGTTGCCTTACGCGCGGTGACGTCGTAGAAGCAATTGATGGCTCCCGTGACTTCTCCGCGTTGGTCCGTCAGCGGTCGGATATTCACGACGACGGTAATGCGCGAGCCGTCGGGGCGCTCGATGAGCACTTCCGCATCGCGTACCTCCGATAGTATGCCGGCCACCACCTCCGCCATGGGACACTGCTCGTGCGGCATGAAACTGCCGTCCGGACGGAACAACTTGAACGAACCACAAAACCGTTCGTCGGTATCCCCCACCGCTGGCTCACGGCCCCACAATTCCGCGGCGCGGCGGTTGAATTCCTGAATTACACCAGAGGCATTACAGGAATAGACGGCCACGGGACCTAAGTCGAACAACGTCCGATAGCGCTCTTCATTCCAGCGCACAGGGTCATCTGCCCGCCTATGCTCAGGGAACTCGGTATTCATCCCGACAGATTTGCTCGTGGAGTTGTCCATGTTCAACAGCCAGTGACGGTAGGCGCAGCCCGCTCCTCAGAGGCACGGTTCGTAACTCCACTACGTCTCTTCGCGGGGTTCTGTTTCGGGACCGACCGCTTATTCGGTCGATGGAAGCGGCCGTATCGGATCTCGTGTGGATCTTGGAAGAGCTTGCGAAGCTCGCGGACTGGTGTTGCCATTCTTCTTCTGGTACTCCTCCTCAAGCCAGCACCCCAAGTCTATACCCTTGAAGTCAGTTCCCCTCGTGAAAGTTGAACCAATGGCAATTTGAATACGCCCAGTAGGGCCTTCAAATTCACCGGGTCTAACGCACGTCCATTTTCCGGGCTCGATGCGAACGAAATGCCTGATGAAGTTCTCCATGATGACCTCCGATTTGAAGCTTAGGCGAGAAGACGGCGCGCGTCTGTTCGCTACTGTACATAGACGCACATTCAGGCTGTTACATTTCCCGATTGCTATCCGTCTGGGTCATCGTGACCTAGGGCCAAGTAGCTGGCCCAATGGGGATTTGTTTTTGGGTGTGGTGTGCAACCGACACCCCAGTCACGCTGTAGCCGTCACGTACCACCAGTCACACATTTGGAACGAGATGGTCAGGGTGGTGAGATTCGAACTCACGACCTCCTGCGCCCAAGGCAGATTGACTTGGTGCCGCAACACCTTGAGATTCTAAATGTATCCGAAGTTGTTTACCAAACTCCACTGGGCACAATGCGCCAGAACCTCTACAGGTAGCGGTGTGGAATTTGGCAACAAGTTTCAGGCTGATATGTAGCGCGCGTCGTTTGACGCCGGCTGGGTTGGATGAGCGGTTGCCAGTGCGGAAAGGTCGGCGGATCATGACAACCAAACCTTACGATAGCGATACAGGTGGCAAAGATTAAGTTAGCTGAGAGCAGCAAAAAACTCCCGCGCGGGAAACCTTTCGCCAAGGGGCGATCGGGTAACCCTGGCGGGCGACCGAAGATACCGCCGGAGATCGTCGAGCTGCGCGCTCTCGCGCGCAAGCACACCCCGGAGGCGGTGAACGCCATCATCTCCGTGATGGACGACAAGAAGGCGCCTGCGAGCGCTCGTGTGGCGGCTGCATCTGAAATTCTTGACCGCGGTTGGGGACGAGCGACCGCAGCGCTCGAACACTCTGGGCCGGATGGCGGGCCGGTGCCGGTCGCGCTGACCCCGATGGATTGGGGCGCGCTCCTCCGCAGGGTCACGGGGCAGGAGCCTGCGACGACGGCGCCCGAGGCGGGGGGATGCCCAGAACGTGCAACGGTCGCGCGTTGCCCTGCGAATGGGCTGAGATGCTGGCCCACGACCTGGCCCAGGACGCGCTGGAGATCGCCGACGCGCCGGTGCCCGTGGTCGACGGAAAAATGGACGCGGATGCCGTGCAGGCCAAGCGCCTGCAGGTCGAGACGTGCAAGTGGCTCGCGTCCCAACTCTGTCCGGCACTTTACGGACCATTCGATTGGGGGCCGTTGCTGCGGGAGCTACTGGAGCACCCGGAGCCGGTCGATGCCGAATAGAGAGCGGCAGGCGATACCCAATGAGCCCGCTGACGCGCTCGCGGTCTACAACCGGGGTGCGAGGATTGGATGTAGTAGTCGCAATTCAAGCTGACAGGCTTCTGGGCAAGTCTTGAGCTGATGGGCAATCGGCTCCAACCGGCCGAGGCTGTGTGAAAACATGTCAGGTTGAGTGCACGGGGACGAGGTCTGAGGCGTTCATTGCTCATCAAGGGGATGGAGACAGGGTGGGCATATGAAGCGATTCATCGAAGGTGAGGATCGAACCAAGTTACCCTGCTACCGGAGTGTCTCGACGACTATATCGCCGAAGACAACCCGGTTCGCGCAGTCGATGCCTTTGTTGAGGAACTGGACCTGAAGGCGCTGGGTTTCGATGGCGCCGATCCGGCGGTCACCGGGCGGCCGTCGTACCACCCGAGCGGTGCTGCTCAAGATCTACATCTACGGGTATCTGAACCGCATACGTCCAGCCGCCGGCTTGAGCGCGAGGCGCAGCGCAACGTCGAACTGATGTGGCTGACTGGTCGACTGGCACCCGACTTCAAAACGATTGCCGACTTCCGCCGAGACAACGGCGCCGGTATCCGTAACGTGTGCCGGCGGTTCGTGCAGTTGTGCCGGGAGCTAAGGCTGTTCACCCAGGCGATCGTGGCCATCGACAGCAGCAAGTTCAAGGCGGTCAACAGCCGAGACCGCAACTTCACCCCAGGCAAGGTCGACAAGCGTCAGCAGCAGATCGAGCAAAGCATCGGCGCTACCTGGCGGCGCTGGAGACCGCCGACCGTACTCAGCCGGCCGAGGTCGAGGCCAAGACCGAGCGGCTGCGCGAGAAGATCAACACGCTTACGCGAGCAGATGCGGCGCATGGACACGATCCGCGAGGAGTTGAAGCGCCAGCCCGATGGGCAGATCTCACAGACCGACCCGGACGCGCGCTCCATGGTCTCCCAGGCGAAGGGCACCGGGTTAGTGGGCTATAACGTTCAGGCAGTCGTGGATGCCAGGCATCACCTGATCGTGGCGCACGAGGTGACCAACGTCGGCAGCGACCGGGCGCAGCTCACCAAGATGGGGACGGCAGCGAGAGATCAGCGATGGACAAGAGCACGGCTACAGGCCGTGGCCGACCGCGGCTACTTCAGCGGCCCCGAGATCAAAGCGTGCATTGAGGCCGGCATCACGCCGCTGGTGCCCAAGCCGATGACCTCCAATGCCAAGGCAGAGGGTCGTTTCAGCAAGGCCGACTTCATCTACGTCGCCAAGGATGACGAGTACCAGTGTCCAGCGGGCGAACGTGCGATTCATCGTATGACGACGGTCGAGCACGGCCTGAGCCTCCACAAATACTGGTCATCGGCCTGCCCGCACTGCCCACTCAAGACGCAATGCACGACCAGTAGACTATCGACGCATCACACGCTGGGAGCATGAGGCGGTGCTGGAAGCTATGCAGCGCCGGCTCGACCGCAGACCCGAAGCAATGACGCTGCGACGACGCACGATCGAGCACGTGTTTGGGACGCTGAAACAGTGGATGGGCTCAACACACTTCCTGACGCGGGGACTTCAACACGTCGGTACCGAGATGAGCCTGCACGTGCTCGCCTACAACATCAAGCGCCTGATCAGGCTGCTCGGAATGGCGAAATTGATGAGGGCGTTGCGGCTCGCAGGTGCCTGAGGGCGCATATTGAGACGCCTCGGGCGCTCTACCACCGCGCCGGTTACGTCGCAACCTCACAACAGACGCTGTTTGCGCCCCGATCAACCACGACAAACCAATCTACCAAGTGCGTTTCCACACGGGCTCGGCCAAAAAGCGGTCTCGTCCGGTCGTCCTTGCAAGCAGCCTATTTCGATATTCCTGCGTGCGGCAGCCGGATAGGTCGCAGTGCCATAATAGGCTGCATTTCGGAAGTCACATACCTTAAGCCGCTGGAGCAGCCGCCGTGCCGAGAATCCTCCACTTCACCACAGGGCCGCAGGATTGGCAGGCGCTTTTGGCCGATCCACAAAAGCATTGGCGTACCGGCTTCTCGGCGCGCACATTGGCGCATTGCTGGGAGGCCACGCCAGGATTGCCACCTGAAGTTCAAGCCGTCTTTGCGTCAAATAACGAGCCCTTGCTTGCTGACTTCACGCCCATCATCGCTGTGCCGGAGTTCAAGGTGCCACTTCCGGGGGGTGACCGTCCTTCACAGAACGACCTCTTTGTTCTCGGCCGCTCCAAAGCCGGGCCTGTTTCCGTCATGGTCGAAGGCAAAGTTTCAGAGTCCTTCGGCCCAACCATCGCTGAGTGGCGGAAGGACGCCTCTCCTGGAAAGGAAGAGCGGCTTTCTTTCCTTCTACGTACCGTGGGTCTTTCAGGCGCGCCAGATGGTGCAAACCGTTACCAGCTCTTTCATCGGGCAGCCTCTGCGGTTCTCGAAGGCGAGCGTTATCGTGCCGTTGCGGCAGTCATGCTCGTGCATTCGTTTAGCCAAGAGCGCGTCTGCTGGCCTGACTACCAAGCGTTCCTTCACCTCTTCAATGTCGGTGCCGAGGTCGGCAAAATCCAGCGCCTTCCTGGTTCGCAGCACGTTCCATTGTTTGCCGCCTGGGTGCTCGGCGACTGCAAATTCCTTAGCTCATGAGCAGCCTGTGGCCTAACAGCGCGCCGCACCCGGACGCGCGCGGAGCTGCTGTGCCAATTCACCGTCCGACGGCGCGCGCGCGAGCGGGGCGTGAACGTTAACAATCATTTCAAGGGGAGGAGTATGGCGAAGAAAGCACCAAGAAAAACATTTGCCTCTGGTGGTTGCAAAGTCGCTTACATCGGCCCGCCGGTTTCAACCTTCTCTCGAAGGACGCCCGCACTTAACGTGTCGGTTTCCTTTGAAGAAGCACTCAAATTGAATCCGGCGATTGACGAGTGTGTCAGGCAGCTCAACAAGGTACAAACGAAACTTCAAGGTCGGAAAGAACAAGGGTGTGAACCTCATGATCCGGCTGCAAAATCCGAGTATCACGGTCAACGAGTGCGATCTCTGAACGATACTCAGCCCCACACCTGGCCTCACTTCTGGAAGCGGTCGGTCGCGGTCGAAACCAGACATCTACAATGCGACGAAGCGTCGTCTGACTATCGGGCCGCGCCATCAATCCATTCCAGAGCCCATCGTGTACGCCGGCCAATCCAGATCTCGAACCTGCACGAGGATAGGGGCATCACTTACCAGTCTCGTCGTCCAACGTCTAAGCTCAGCCGCGGTTTTGCCGCAGCGAAGCGGAGGCAAACTGGTCGGCTGGAGCGCCTTGTTGGGCGTCATTCCGGCCCTGAGAGCAAGTAATGCACTGAGCGATCTGTTCCAAGAATGGGCCTCCCAGTCGAGATCCCGAATCTGCGCGATGGTGTGTTGGGTAGGCATCCCGAAGTGGTCCTGAAACCAGATCAGGAGGGCCGAGGAGCGATAAGCGGAGTCACCTGAACTCACCGACGTGCCTCGCGCCGTTGGGAAGCGTGAAGGTGCCTTGTCCGCTAATAATCTTGTCGTCGTTGAACTCACCCACATACTTCCTCCCATCGGGCCACGTATAGGTGCCTCGTCCGCTCATCTTGTTGTCCTTGAACTCACCCACATACTTCCGGCCATCGGCGAACGTAAGGGTACCTTGTCCGCTAGCCTTGTCGTCCTTGAACTCACCCACATACTTCCCGCCATCGGGCCACGTTAGGTGCCTCGTCCGCTCATCTTGTTGTCCTTGAACTCACCCACATACTTCCGGCCATCGGCGAACGTAAGGGTAGCATCGCGACGTTTCCGCTCCGCGGCTGCCTCGGCATCGCGACGTTTCCGCTCCAAGTGTGCACCGTGTTCTTTCTGCAATTCGTCGGCCCGATAGCGCAAGTAGTTTGCTTTGGCGACGGCTTCGTTTCCCTGCGCCTCCGCGAATGCCCGAGCCCACAAGCCAGGGCGCCTTGAGGAACTGTCGTATTCAGCGAGTGCCGCAGACCAGAATTGCTCCGCTGCGACACTTGCTTCCCTCGCATCGGCTTCGGCCACTTGCGCGGCGGGTTGCAGAGGCGTTGCTGCCGGCACGGCGAAAGTGCTCGGTGCTGCGGAAATGCGCATTGCCTCTGACATAGACAGTTCCGCGAGGTTACGTGCTCCGGAATTCGGCGCGGAGGGTTGTTCAATAGCACCATCCGCCTGTTTGAAAACTTGGGCACGTTGTAGCAGTCTCATCGTCAAGTAATTGGCGACCACGAACCACAAACCCGCAATGATGATGGAGGTTACGCACGCCCACGCCTGCAACTCGGTCCCATCTATGGCTTGTTGCAGCGTAACGTCGCCGCGCGTCGAACCTCTCAGTAGCTGCTTGCCGATCCAGGCTCCAATGAAGTGTGTTACCGCCCAGAATATCCACCATGTCAGCAGGAGGCCGGAGCTGTTTTCCTTTTTCCAGTCACCCGATGCCGTATAGGCCGGCGCTCCGGCCTTGTAGATTTCATTGATAATCTGATAGGGCTTGAACAGGTTGAAGATAGGTATGATCCAACCGATCGCCGTCCAGCTTTCATTTTTGAACCCCGTCGCGCCAAGCGAGTCCTTTGCGAAGCGGTAGCACGAGTTCAGCCACTTCACCAATCCGAGGCCAACGCCTATCCAGGTCAGGAACATCAGCCTGGAAAACCACTTCCAATTTTCCCAACTACTGAGCAGGGATTGATCCACGGCCCTCGTGCCCGACTCAATATCCTTCAGGGTTCCAACTGTCGAAAAGGCGTTGAGGCCATTCAATGCGGTTACAGCGATATCGACACCGAGGAGAACGTAAAATAGCTTTTTCCCGCTTTCGAGTTGTTCAGAGTTCATATCGACCCTTAGTAACGAGGCTCGCTTTTCCGGATTACCAGCGAGCTTGTTGTCATATTCTTCCCGCTTCACTGAAGTCGACAGAATTGAATGCGCGTCTTGCAGAAACAGAAGCTGGTTAGAATCTGCCGCGCCGCCTTGGTCGCGCAAGGCCTCGTGTTTTTCTTTCAGCGCCGCATATGCCGCATCGATCTCGCGCTTGCTTGCATCCGGCTTGACGCCAAGCACATCGTAGAGTGATGGTTTTTTCGCCATGCCCTGGGCGGGACGACGGTTCATGAGGATGCTCCAAAAATGAAAAGTGGCTTCGTGAGCGCATAGTGCGGAAATCCGGGATTGAGCGCTTTCCCCGACGCGCCAATCGCTTTGCCTTATGTGCCAACAGCGAGTTAGGCACCCTGGAAGAAGCAAATTGGCGCGAAAGGACAACTGTGTGGCGCGGCGGGTATAGCGGGTCGCTCGTTGCCGCACGATACTTGACTCGCACACACAGGAGGTGGAAATGAACACCCGCCCAATCACGCTGGACGTTCGCAACGTTGCGCAGCGCGACCTAAAAATGGCCGCTTTGAGCCTCCTCGAATTGGGGGCGCTGATCGAAGAGCATCGCAACAACGAGACTTTCTCCTCGCAGGTCATCGCTGGCGCCGCACGGCAGGTGCTGGCGGCAAAGCGCGCCATGGGGGAACGGTGATGAGTTGGCTGATGTTGTTTTCGGCATTCTTGTCGACTCGTGCTGATGAACGAGTGCCCCGACTACTGGCGCGGACATAGGTTCCGAAATGGAATACAGCATCTTCAGCCACTCAAGCGGTGAACCGCTCCATACGGTCGAAATGCACGTGCTTGCGCGAGCGTATCGGGCAGCGTGGCGGTCGCTCTTCGCGAGGGATCCGGTCGGCCCTCACGTCATTGCTGCGCTCGACGTGCTGTTTGTGTTCTCGGCGGAAGGACTTGAGGGCGACGGATAGCGCCCTTGGGGGTCGACCGGCGCTCCTGCTATAGTCGCTCGACTTCCATGACACGCCCGCGCCCGTGAAAGACGAAACCCTCGCCAGCATGGGCCAGATCGTCTGGCGTTTGATCGAACGTCACGATCTTGCGCCTGAGCCGCTCTTCCGGGCGGCAGGGATCGACCCGGAGATCATTCACGATCCGCATGCGCACATAGCGCGCCCGAAGAGCGATGCGTTGATGCGGGCGCTGACAGAGCGGATTGCCGATCCCGCATTCGGCTTGCAGGCCGCGCAATGCTGGCACCCGTCGAATCTGGGCACGCTGGGATACGCCTGGCTCTCCAGTTCAACCCTGCGCACGGCGCTGAAGCGCTTGGTGCGCTACTGGCGCATCGTCATTGCAGACGTGACAGTCAGGCTGGATGAGACGCCAGAGGGCGTTGAGTTCGTCCACACGCCGCCGGAGCTCGACAGCACTCTCGACGGGATTCGGGGCGACATCGTGATGGCGATCATCTACGACATGTGCCGGACCAATTTCGGCCATGCGTTTAGCCCCCGGCGCGTGGCGTTCCGGCATCCGGCACCTGCCGATGCAAGCCCATACGAGGCGCTTTTCGGTTGCCCGGTCTCATTCGGCGCGGATGCCAACCGCCTGCTCATAGGTCCTGCCGAAGCCGACCATCCGCTTCCGACCGGGAACCGCGACCTTGCAGCGGCTCATGACCGCATCCTTGTCGAGCAGCTTGCCCGTTTGGACAAGACGAATGTAGTCGCGCGTTTTCGTGCATCGCTCCTCGAGCGAATGACTTCGGGCGAGTTTTCGGAGGAGGACGTCGCGCGCGACCTGCACATGAGCCGGCGTTCGCTGCAGCGCCGGCTCGCGGAGGCTGACGCCAGCTACCAGTCCCTCGTCGACGATACGCGGCGGGACATGGCGTTGCGGTATATCCAGGATCCCGGCAAGTCCGCTACCGACATCACCTTTCTCCTCGGCTATTCCCAGCAGAGCGCGTTCACGCGGGCCTTCCGACGGTGGACGGGCATGAGTCCGTCGGAATACCGCTCCAGCAAGTCCTTGGCGAGCGCCTAAGTCGCCGTCTCCTCAAGTGTGACATGCGGCCGCCTGGCCGCACTCCTCACTTCCTGAATCAACCGGATTGGCGTGTCCGGTAAAGCGCTTGGCGCGCAGGGCGAAGCGCGAATCGCTTCCAGCATCCAAACTCGTGCTCGTCGCATCAACCTGATTCCATCACCTTTATTGGGACAAGATCAAATGAATAAGCCAGCTTCGAGCAATTGTAGAGATGGACTTCCTTCCAGTGTTTCTCATCGAATGGGCAATATCTCAACCGTGGGCGGCATTCACGGTGATGGCAGCGATGCTCGTGTGGGATGGAAATGGTAGTAATCCCCTGGAAGCCCCGTATGGGCTACGTGGTCAAGTTCTTCGCCATCGACGGGCGTTTCCCGCCATGTTACTGGACCGAGGACGGGAAGTGGAACCATCTGGGGAAGGCACCGCTCAAGTTCTTCGAGACGGAGCTTAAAGCACAGCTTCGAATCGGGCAGATCTACACCGAGTTCGGAGCAGCGTGTTTACATACAGTGGATGGAAAAACTGAGTCGATCAAAATGGACTACGCGATAGAAAAAGGAACGGAAGTGGACGAGTCACATATAGCGACGGTAGTTGTGATGAAGTCTTACAAGGCACTGATTCGTTGCGAGGGACCGGGGCTAAATGGATTCCAACGCGGTCATGCAGAGCTCCTTCTCATCGTACGGTGCACTATGACCTGGTCCACATGTTGTGGACCCGCCTGTGGAAGCGGTATTAGACAGTTATGGACGATCTAAGAGGGTATCTCGAACTGTCGCCGGTGTTTACATGACCGGCGTGTACATTTTGCTAGCTTCCTGCTAATTGAAGGTGCAACCATGAGTCCTGCATACACTAGGGCTGCATTCGCAATCCTGCTCGTGCGCTGGGCCGGATGGCGGGCCGGTGGCCGTTGCCTTGAACCCCATGGACTGGAACAAGCTAATCGCCAGGGTGACGGGGCAGGAGCCTGCAACGACGGTGCCCGAGGCGGGTACGAGCTGGGGATGCCCAGAGTAACGCGCGACACCCGGTTCAATCTCTGCCGGTAGAGGCGCAGTGCATAGGACGGCATCGCGTTGATGCCGCGCTCCCACCGAGATGATGCAATCCGCCCGCTAGGGAGAGTTCACTAAAAAGAAAGGCCAGACAGCAGTCTGGCGGGTGTAAACGCCCTTAACTATTACTCATGCATAAAGCATAAAGGTCCGCTCTGGCCTCACCCTCTGTGGCGCTCGATTCTAGGAGCCTGGCGGCTCTATTACTCATTTTGTTTGCTATACCCTGAAATTGCGCCTGTTGTGCATGTAGGCGTCCGAATTCTTCAAGTGCCGTTCCCCCTTTTAGGCGGACCCTCGCGTTTGCGACCCATGCCGCGAAGGCCTCGGCACTCTTGGAGCAAAACTTTTGGTCGCCCGCGTAGGAATGGGAAGGAATTGCGATAGCAACAGTAAGTACCGCGACTGCGATTGCAAAGTGTTTCATTACGGCTCCTTGGTTATCCGGCCCCATTGCCGACCCCGGGACTATATGGGCCAGCGATCCACCGCGCTTTCCCTCTTGCGCCATTCATTTGACCGATTGCGCCACTGAGGTTGAGGCAAGCAGCCATCGCAGTCTGTCACCGCATAGTGCGGAATTCCGGGATTGAGTGCTTTCTCCGACGCGCCAATCGTTTTGCCCTATGTGCCATGCAGGCACTAGGCGACCCCCCTGACGCAATCCCAACGAGCTAACCAGAAGCAAATTGGCGCGAAAGGACAACTGCGTGGCGCAGCGGGTAAAGCGGGTCGCACGTTGCGCACCCATACTTGGTTCGCACGCAAGTAACAGGCGTACGCGCCATCACAATTCAGCCCATAAGTATCAAGAAGGCTTAGCCATCAAATGGAAACGAGCATGAAACCTTTTTCAACAGTTGTCATAGCAGCAGTTTTGGTGGCTTGTCCGGCGCTAGCCGTCGCGCAGTCATCGCCGTATTTTTCACAGGCGGATGTGGCGGCGGCGAATAAAGCCATGAACGACCGTCAGGCCAAGGAAGCGGGAAAGCCGGTTCCCCAGCCGCCTTCGGCGCCGAGGGTAGCGGCTCCGGTTGCTCGGGAGGGCGAACAAAAGGTACGCGTAGCACAACGTACCTCCCAGCCAACGAGTCAGTCATTGGCTAGCTATGAAGCGCAGCAGCCTGCTAGTGCCGGTGGCCGAGAACTCGATCTGGCTGTAAGGGACGCAATCGCTAGAAAGGATTTAGGTCACGCACGGAATTTAGCGCTTACACCCGCGCATTGGCAGTGGATAAAAGCAGCGGAAGCAGGGCCGCCCAAGACGGAAGCGAATCTGCGCTGGGAACAACTCAATAGTCAGCAGTGCAAGCAAGCACAGCGAAGCCATGATATTGCAGTCGCTTCAATCTTGAATGACTACGCAGAGATACAACGCAAGAGAGAAGCCGAGCGGCAAGTTTGTGGCGGATATATCAAGGCTCGATGATTGCATACATCATTACGAGCGACGCACCAGTGGCGTCCCTCTCGAACGTCAACGAATCTCCAACCGGTGAGTGTGAGCAGACAACACGAAGAAAACCTTTTACGAAATTCTGGAGGTCAGTGCCTCGGCAAGCCCCGAAATAGTTGAGTTGACTTATCAATCGCTGCGCAAGAAATATTCGGCTTTGGAATCAGAAGGCGACCCCGATGCGGAAAACAAGCTGAAGTTTCTCACCATCGCTAACAAAGTCATTTCTGATCCTAATCAAAGATCGCTATACGATGTGCGCTTGGCTTGCGAAGCAATTCCACGCCAATCCGCAGCCATTCCCATCCCACCGCGGTCCACTATAGATACATCCCCATTATCACACTTGGCTCGTTACACCCTATCCATAGCCACCATAGGTGCCTGTCTAATACTTGCAGGAGCATTTGTCCCAACGTGCACTTTCCAATGGTTGGTAGCATCTATCTGATTGGTGGTTACACGGCGTATACGGGTACCTACTCATAGGTATGTCACTTGTGTCGCTCTATTTGATCTTCATTCGTCAAGCGTATAAGTGGCTCGTATTGCCCGGTCTCACTGCGGGACTGATAGCGGCAAGAATCGTCGATTTGGTCTGAAAGTTGCAACTTCAAGCATGAAAGCAGGCGATGAAGGCCTTGTTCGTGCATTCTCTGAACTCTTCGTTGCGACAATTCAGTTGCAATGGGGCTGTGCCGTTCTGGTAATTGGCGCAGCTATGCTGATGCTTTCGGGAATCATAAGGGTTTCACAAGAAGAGCGTTCCCGTTACACGAGTTTTCTCATAGCTTGGCGTCCGCAACTGATCGCGTCGGTTGCTGCCATTTTGCTTTTTGCAGCAGATTTCTATTTGGACGGCGTTCCAACACGGAAGAATGTGCAAACTCAGAGTGCGCAGGACAACGAAGCTGAACGAAGAGCCTCACAACAAGCCAATATTTCTCCGAAACCAAAGCGCTCGCCACCACAGGAATCGCCAAGTGGTGCAACGGCAGTGGCGATACCACCGCTCAAAACGAGAGTCACCGATATCACAGGCACGCTCACTGACGGCCAGCTCGCGGGGCTGGAGGCGAAGCTGTGGGATTTCGAGAAGCGGAAAGGCAGCCAAGTCGCCGTCCTCATCGTTCCCACCACCCAGCCCGAGGCGATCGAGCAGTATTCGATCCGCGTGTTCGACCAGTGGAAGCTGGGGCGCAAGGGCGTGGACGACGGGATACTGCTCCTCGTCGCGAAGGACGATCGCAAGCTGCGCATCGAGGTCGGGCGCGATCTTGAGGGGGTGATACCGGACGCCATCGCCAAGCGCATCATTGTGGAGGCGATCGCGCCGCGCCTTCCGGGAAGGCGATTTCTACGGCGGGACCACCGCGGGCGTGGATCGCATCATGCGCTCGATATCGAAGTGACAGTTGCAGTCGAGGCTAGCGAGGAACCGGTCGCCGTGTTCGCGCGGCCCGTTCCACAACTCTCTACATTCGCGGTTCCCTCTGATCAGAATCGTTTGGCCGAGATCATTCCACTCGCGCCAACGTCGCCGACCCCTTGTCCTCAACCTCTCCATATACGGAAACCCCCTGTGCTTCAGCAATGGAATTACGTTGGTCAGGCGGTCCCTTGCGGTTCGCGTGGAGGCCATACGTAAACCATTTGCTTTCCGTATAGGCATGGGCTACTCTTCGGTTATGGGCGGGATCGACCCGCCATCTAAACGGAGAGAAAGAGCATGAACGGGAAGGTGCCCACCAAAGTAGCGTTGTATCTTCGAGTCAGCACGGACGGGCAAACCGTCGCCAACCAGGAGCGCGAGCTACGCGAGGTAGCAGCGGCCAAAGGCTGGGAGATCGTCGAGGTCTACAGCGACAAAGGGATAAGCGGCGCGAAAGGTAGGGATGGCCGCCCTGGGCTCGACAAGGCGCTGCGGGAGGCGGTACAGGGGCGCTATGAAGTGCTTGGCGCCTGGTCAGTAGATCGCCTTGGACGTAGCCTCCAGGACCTCCTGCACACGCTGGCTGAGTTGCAGGGAGCCGGCTGTGACCTCTACCTGCATCGGCAAGCGCTCGACACGCGAACGCCCTCGGGCCGCGCCATGTTCCAGATGCTCGGCGTGTTCGCTGAGTTCGAGCGCTCCATGATTCAGGAGCGTGTCCGCGCAGGCCTTGCGCGGGCGAAGGACGAAAGGCACCAGGTCAGGCAGACCCATCGGCCGGCCCCGGGCATCGGCGACTATCGAGGCTACAATCCGCCGCCAGCGGCGGAAGGGTCACGGCATGCTAAAGATTGCCCGTGACGCTGGTATTGGCGTGAGTGTCGTGCAGCGGGTGTTGGGCACAGCTTAAGTTTTTGTCGCGACTTGATCCGACTGCGAGTGTCTGGTTTCGCCTACCGCGACCGACCGCTTTCGGGAGCGGCGTAGGCCCGGTCTCGATCCGTTGCTGCCGGTCGTGTCTTCCCAAAAGCGGTCAGTCGCGCCCGTTACTCGATGACTCTGTCCGCGCGCACCAGGATCGACTGCGGGATGGTTAGACCCAGCGCCTTCGCGGTCTTGAGATTGACCGCTATGTCGAACCGGGTCGGGCCCTCCACGGGCAAATCCGCAGGTTTTGCGCCCCTCGTATCTTGTCCACGAACCCTGCCGAACGGCGGTGGATGTTCCTGCACGTCTGCGCCGAGAGGAGAGCAGGCCGCCGCTCTGAACGAATTCTTTCCACTCGTCGAGTGCCAGCAACCGATACGATTCCGCGCGCTCGATGATGTGCTGGCGCTGCACGTTGAACATCGGATTGATCATCACGATGAGGGCCTCGGCGCGTTCCTTCACTATGGCCGTAAAAGCACGGTCAAAGTCGGGCACTTCTTTAGCCTCGACCACCTGAAGTTGTATGCCTGGGGTCGCGCAGTGGTCTGCGTGTCTTTCAACATTTGCGTGAATGCCTCGTCGCTAAGAGTGCCCGGTTGCCACAAGATCGCCACCCGGCTTAGCGTCGGCACAATGGCTTTCAGCATTTCCAGTCGCTTTGGAGTTAGCTGCGGAGCCATCTCCGTAATGCCGGTAACGTTTCCGCCGGGGCGGTCCAAACTTTGAACGATGCCGGCCACGACAGGATCAGCACTCGGTGTCATGACGATGGGAGTTTGGGTGACGGTCTGCTTGGCGACTCGTAGCGCGCCGAATGGACCGGCGACGATGACATCGACACCCACACGCTCCAGGTCGGCGATGAGTTCGGGCAAGACCTCGTTCTTACCACCTGAGTATCGCGGCTCCAGAAAGAGATTCTTGCCTTCGACATAGCCGAGGTCCCGCATTCCCTGAAGGAATACATCGTAATTCAGCGCAGGAGCGGTGGGAGTAGCAATTGACATCCAACCGACCCGAGCGACCTTCGGCGGTTGCTCGAGACAGGAAGCGAGCGAGACCAGCAGGATACACAGGATGGCCGTAACGGAAAATCTGTCTTGCCTTGGTTTCATAGTCCTCTCCCCTAAACGTTATTTGAGCTCATGAACTTCCGAAAGGTCGCCCATTATGACATCGTTGTAATCAAGCTTTGAGGCATCAATACGTTGCGTCCGATCAGTCTATCCGGGCCGCTGCACGCAGGAATATCGAAATAGGCTGCCGGGAAGGATGACCGACTGTCCGCTTCTGGCCGCGTACCGCCTGTGGTCGTCGATACTTGGTTTTCCGGATAGCTGCCGTTCAGGACAAGTCATTCAACCGTCTCAAGAGCTGCCGGGTGCCAGGCGCCAGCTTGCGACCCGTTGCTGCCGGTCGAGAGTCTATATAGCTGGCATTCGCGCGTTCACTCGATCACCCTGTCCGCGCGTACGAGGAAGGGCTGCTGCAGGTCAGTCATTTGATGACCCGATCCGCGCGGAAGAGAAGGTTTTGTGGAACGGCCAAGCCGAGGGCCTTCGCGGTGCTCAAGTTGATGACCAGCTCGAACTTGGTGGGCTGCTGTATGGGCAAATCGCTGGGTCTTGCGCCTCGCAATATGCGATCCACATAGCCTGCCGCCCGCCGGTAGAGGTCGACGTACTCGACTCCGTAGGACAGCAGGCCTCCTTTTTCGGGCGCCGAAGCCCAAGGGTACACCGCTGGCAGACGATTTTTTGCAGCGAGCGAGATGATAAGATCGTGATGCGCAACAGTTGTGACATCCGGCCCGACTACCAGACCGCCGTGCTTCTCTTGTCCGAGCATCGCGAAGGTCCGCTCGATGTCAGATGCCGTATCCACTGGGGACGCGGTCAGCTTCATCTGGATCGAGCGCGCAGCTTCCTCGATCTGACGGCGGTAGTACAACCCGCCGCCCGGCGCCGTATTGGGGCCGTACATGAACGCGACCTGGGAAACGCGCGGCACGATCTCCCTCAGCAGCTCGATCCACTTGCTGCCAAAAGTCGACTCGACGTTGGTGAATCCGGTGATATTGCCGCCCGGACGCGCCAGGCCGTCGACGAGCTTGTCACCCACCGGATCCGACACGACGACGAACACCACCGGTACCGATGGTGCTTCCTTCCGCAATGCCGCCGTGACGGGAGTGGTGCGTGCCAGGACCACATCCGGCTTCAGCGCGGCGAGCTCCCGCGCGAAGGCGCGCATGCGTTCCATGCTGCCGCCGCCCCAGCGGTAATCCAATGACAGATTGCGCCCATCGATCCAGCCAAGCTTGGCTAGCCCCTCCCGAAACGCCGCGACCTGTAGCTGTGCCGTGGCGTCGCTTTCGGAAAACGGGATCATCACGGCGACGCGCCGCACGCGTTCTGGAGTCTGCGCCCGGGCAAGCGGTGCCAGAAGAAGCGCGCTGCCCGAGACCAAAAATTGCCTCCGGCGGAAGAGGCTCATGGTTCTCTCATCTCCCGATCTGCATGAACTGTTCGATCACCCGGTCCGCGCGCACACGTATGGCTTGAGGGAACTTCACCCCCAGCGCATTGGCAGTTTTCAGGTTCAGGAAAAGGTCGAACTTCGTTTGCCGCGCCATGGGCACCCTCCCGCACAATCTGCGGCGCGCCTATTATGCTCGCTTAAGCCAAGGACAGCAGACTGGCGAGTCATTGCCAAAAAGGGACTTGTCCCGACGAACGACTGCTTTTGGCCGAGGCTGTGTGAAAACATGTCAGGTTGAGTGCACCGGGACGAGGTCTGAGGCGTTCATTGCTCATCAAGGGGATGGAGACAGGGTGGGCATATGAAGCGATTCATCGAAGGTGAAGACCGAACGCAGATCACCCTGCTCCCGGAGTGCCTGGACGACTACATCGCTGAAGACAACACGGTGCGGGTGGTCGAGGGGGTTGTCGAGGAACTGGACCTGGCGGCGCTCGGCTTCACCAAGGCAGCGCCTGCGGCAACTGGCCGGCCTGCGTACCACCCCGGGGTCCTTCAAGATCTACATCTACGGTTACTTGAATCGGGTCGCGTCGAGCCGTCGGCTGGAGCGCGAGTGTCAGCGAAACGTGGAGCTGATGTGGCTGACGGGGCGCCTCGCGCCTGACTTCAAGACGATCGCGGACTTCCGCCGCAGCGACGGTCCGGCAATTCGCAAGGTGTGCCGCCAATTCGTCGTGCTGTGCCGAGACTTGAAGCTGTTCACACAAGCAGTTGTGGCCATCGACGGCAGCAAGTTCAAGGCAGTAAACAGCCGTGACCGCAACTTCACCCCCGGACCAAGATCGACAGGCGCCATCGAGCAGATCGAGAGAGAGCGTGCAGCGTTACTTGGACGCTCTGGAAACCGCGGATCGAACGCAGCCCGTGGAGATGGAGGCACAAACGAAGCGCCTTGGCGAGAAGATCAATCGGCTTCCGTCAGCCGCTAGCGGGGCGTGTGGGTGAGTTGGGGGGAACTGAAGCGCCAGCTGCAGGAGCGAGACGACCCACAGGTATCCAGCACAGACCCCGATGCTCGCTCAATGAAAAGAGAGTGATGGCCTGGGTCAACGGGAGTCGTGGGATACAACGTACAAGCCGCGGTCGACACAAAGCACCATCTGGTCGTTGCGCACGAAGTCACCAACATAGGCAACGACCGTGGACAGCTTGCCAGCATGGCCGACCAGGCGGCGCACCCCGCCATGGGCAAATCAAAGCTCGAAGCGATCGCTGATCGAGGTTACTTCAGCGGACCTCAGATCAAGATGTGTGAGGGAGACTGGCATCACGGCGTACGTGCCGAAGCCGATGACGTCCAACAGCAAGGCCGCGGGTCGCTTCAGTAAGGCGCACTTCATCTACATCCGCAAAGACGACGAATATCAGTGTCCCGCTGGTGAGCGGTTGCGATCGGGCGGCAGACCACGCTCGAAAAAGGGCCTAAACGTCCACGCGTATTGGACCAACGTGCGTGCGGCCAGTGCGCGCTCAAGATCGAAGTGCACCGCCGGCAAGGAGCGGCGCGTGCGCCCGGGGGGAGCATGAAGAAGTGATAGATCGGCTCTTCAGGGTACGGCTTGACCGCCGAGCCAAAGCAGATGACCGTGCGACGACGCACTGTCGAACACGTGTTTGGCACACTCAAACACTGGATGGGGTCCACCCACTTCCTCACGCGCCGTCATCGACAACGTGAGCACCGAGATGAGCCTGCACGTGCTCGCATACAACTTCAAGCGGGTGATCGGGCTGCTCGGAATGGCCAAATTGATGAGGGCGTTGCGGCTCGCAGGTGCCTGAGGGCGCATATTGAGACGCCTCGGGCGCTCTACCACCGCGCCGGTTACGTCGCAACCTCACAACAGACGCTGTTTGCGCCCCGATCAACCACGACAAACCAATCTACCAAGTGCGTTTCCACACGGGCTCGGCCGGTTTGAGCCACCTGTCATAGACCCACGATTTCCCGCAAAGCGGACGCTCCCCGTCAGATCAAGTTACGGCCGTTTCGTCTTATCCACGGCCAAAGCGGCGCCTGTAATCGACTCGTCTCTAGCGCTTCTCGTCGGAAATTTGCACAAACACGCTTCCGCTCTCGTGCAGCAATTCCCTTGACAGTAGCAGTCGGTCACGCAGGTAAGTCAAATATGAGTGCAGCCCTAATTCCCACGTATCGCGGTACACCTTCACTGGATCACCCGCTCCGCGCGCACCAGCACGGATTGCGGGATGGTGATTCCGAGGGCCCGGGCGCTCTTCATGTTGACGATCAGCTCGAACTTGGTTGCCTGCTCGACCGGCAGGTCAGCAGGCTTGGCGCCTTTCAGGATCTTGTCCACGAAATACGCCGCGCGGCGATACAGTTCGGGGAAATTGACCCCGAACCCGATCATACCTCCCGCGTCCGCGAACTGGCTGAACCCGATCAACGGCAACCGCTGCTGTTGCGCTGCTTTTGTGATTGCCCCGATGTTCGAGGTAAACAGCGGATCTTCCTGTATCAGCAATGCGTCGACGCGGCCCTTCGCGATGGTCTGTAAAGCCGAATCGAGCCCTGCAGGACGCACGTCGAATTCATGCAGCTCCACTTTCATGGCCTGGGCGGCCTCCACCATGTCCTTGCGGGTCGTGGCAAACCCAGGATTGTTGGAATTCACGAGCCACCCGGTCCGAGCAATCCGTGGCATCACTTCTTTGAGTATCTCCAGCCGCTTTGTGCTGAGCTGCGGCGAGAAAAAGGTCGACCCGGTAATGCTTCCGCCCGGACGAGCGAGACTGTCGACGTGACCAGAAGCGACCGCGTCGCCTACATCCGTCATCACGATGGGGATGCCTGTTGCGGCCTGCCGCGCCGCACGCACACCCGTTCCGGAGTGCGTTACGATGACATCGACCTTGACCCGGGAGAGCTCATTTACGAGTTGGGGAAGGCGTCGTAGTTGTTCTCCGCCCACAGTATTCGATAGTGACATTCCTGCCTTCGGCATAGCCGAAGGCGCGAAGTCCAGCCCTCAACGCCTCAATGCGCTCCGCATAGGGGCCGGCGCTGCCCACCCCCAGAAATCCAATCCGCCAGACCTTGCCCGGCTGCTGTTGGCTGAAAGCATGAAGCGGCACTGCGAGCGCGCTTACGCCAAGCGCGATAACCAGCTTGCGACGATTGTTCATCCCCCTCCTTTGGCAGGCGGCCATTATGCGCGCTTGTGGCAAGGGGAGTCCAGCGAATTTTTTGCGGTAGGCAGGTACGGGGTGACGATCAACGTCAAATTGAAACGTAACAGGGACCGGCAGCTATTGGCCCGATTCGCGACACGGCAGTAAGCGACTCTAACCCGCCACTCAGGTTTCCCGAAACGGGTCACTCGCGTCGTTTACTCGATTACCCTGTCCGCACGCACTAGGATCGACTGCGGGATCGTGATGCCGAGCGCCTTGGCGGTCTTCATGTTGACCACCAGCTCGAACTTCGTGGGCTGCTCGACCGGCAGGTCACCTGGCTTTGCACCTTTGAGGATTTTGTCCACGTAAGTTGCGGCGCGCCGAAAACTGTCTGTGGAGTTCGGTCCATAGATGATCAGACCGCCAGCCTCCATGTGTTCCCGAATCCCGGATATTGTCGGTAGCCGATTCTTCGCCGCCAGTTCCGCGATCTGACGCGCTTGCTGGAGGAAAAGCGCATCCCGCGCCACAATGACGGCCCCGGCTTTTCCTCGGGCCATTGCGGAAAATGCTTTCTCGATCTCTGGTGCAGTCCGTGCGTCCACCGGAAAAACCTTTGCGTTAGCCTTTCTGCGCCGCGGCCTGGATGTTCTTTAGGGTCACGGGATGGGACGGGTTGTCGAAATTCACCAGGACAGCCACGCGCGTGAGCTTGGGCACCATGCCGAGCAGCATCTCCAGGTGCTTGGGGCCGATGTCGACAGCGAGGCTCGAGAGACCTGTGATGTTACCTCCGGGGTGCGCCAGGCTTTTGATCAATCCAGCTGCCGACCGGATCCTGCGCGTTTACCACGACGATGGGAACGGTGGTGCCTGCTTTCTGCACCGCGCTGATGACAGGCGAGCCTGGCGCCACAATGACGTCGACTTTCAGCCGCACCAATTCCGCCACCAGTTCGGGAAGGCGCTCGTACTTGCCTTCGGCATAGCGCCAGTCGATCACCAGGTTCTTGCCCTCGACGTAACCGAGCTCGCGCATGCCTTGCGGGAATCCACCGTATTCATCGGAATCGAGAGAAACCGGGCGACTACGCGCTGACAGAAAACCAACGCGCCAGACTCTGTCCGGCTGCTGAGCAAAGCACGCAAGCGGCGCCACGAGCGCGCCCGCGCCAAGCGCGATCACCAATTTGCGGCGATTATTCATTCGCTCCCCTTGGTAGGCGGCCATTATGCCCGCTTACGCCAAGGTCAGCAGATTAGCGAGTTTTACACGAGGTTTTATGACCGTTCGTGACGAAATTCAAATGTAACTGGGATCGGCAGCAGTTGGCCGGTCAGAGCCGGCTGACCGGCGGAGCCAGTTAGCCGATAGGAGACGTTCAGTGCAATAAAGGAATCCCGCCGACGCGGGGAGACTGGAGCGTACCGCCACGCGCGCGCGGCGGTATCGTGAATCACAGGCGATCCGACAGCCCTCCTACCATGCCACCGGCTACGCTGCAGCGAGCGGACTCGATACCTGAGCGAGGGCTAGGCGCGGGTGTGCGGCAGCGGAGCCGCAGCCCCCAACGGTAACAGCCCGTTGTTGCCGCATGACAATCGGTTTTTGGAAATAGGGCCGAAGGGTATGGCTGCAGGAGCGAGGTGATTTCGTTCCGGGGCCGCCTGGGATATCACGGGCGGGCGCGGGGGAGACATAAGCGCAAGGCCCAAAAAAATAGGCGCTGCGGGTTGACCCAGGAGCGCCTACAAGCTGCTGCTACTTGGAGGAAGCGAACTCACTCTAAAACAAGTGGCAGCGATAACCAATCGGCCATAGGGCCTATGGTGAGCGGCGCGTCGCCTCTGACCGGCAGTAAATTCTCAAAGCACGTCGTATAAGCAGGCGACAGCTCGGCCCGGCGCATGGACCAATCGGGGCTGCGCCAGTACCACCGGGACGCTGCGTATCGCGGCCGTAGCGTCGATTCACTGCGTCCAGAGTCTGCATTAGCGTGGCTGATCGCGCGGCATCGCGCGATGGAAAAAACTGTGTCGTCGCCTGATCCTGTACGGCAAAGATCGACAAAGGCATCGCCCGCCTTCGCATGGCGAAACCCGTCGCGCCAAAGATTCTGCGCCATCCGAACCGTGGCATTGATGAGCAGGAAGCTGTCGTTGGAAGGCTCCAGCGTCACCGTCGCCTGGTTGGCATAAGGCGGATCACCGTTGAGACGATTGGTAATGCATGAAAACCTGAACCGCTGAGGCAATGAGATGATGACCGCGCAGTTTTTCGGCCGTGCTGGCCTCGCGACTAACCCCTTCCCCGGCGCTCGCCCATCCTATTCTTTCGGCGCTCTCTCGCTGGCATTTGCAATGCGCGTCTGTCGTTGGGCGCGGCAGCACCATTGATCTTTTCAACTGCTTCTCTGAAATTCGATCTAATGAATCCCCAACCGATTCCGCACTTCGAGCACTTCGGGGGTGTCACGTTAATTACTTGCGAGGATGTCACGCTTACCACGGTGACGGCGCAACAGCCCAAGCACTCGAAGTATTCGGCCACAGGTTTCTCCGTAAGGTTGGACGAGACTGTAGCCTTTAGGTTTCGCGTGTAAAGAGCGTGACAATACTCTAAAGACCGCGTGACATAACTCCCTTCCAGCTACCCTCGCATCCGGTAAATATACCGTCAGGACTAACGCCATGAGGGAGGGAAACCCAATGGCTCGCACGCGATACGATTCACCGAAGCCAGTTAATTGGGCGTTCATCAACCACGTCGAAGGAAGTTTGTGGACGTGGCGACAATTGAGTATTGATGGCTCAATCGCGCATATCTCGTCGCCGTTGCAAGACTTCGGCGCGGCGATTAGCGATGCTATCAAGCATGGTTTCCGCCCGAAGGAAGATCATTGGGTGGTGACGAACCGGACTGGCTCGACACACTTTCCCCCTGGCAGGATGCCGATTTCCATACCTCTGATCGGCAAGCCGTAAAGCCTCCGAACGGGCGTAGGCGCTGCCTGCCAGGTCCAGTTGCGACTATTACAGATCATTTCGACCGCGCGCGCTTCTCCCATGCCGCCGCCACTCCCACGGCGCCACGGGCTGCGGATCGCCCCACAAGCCGCGCCCCGTGGCCCGCGCCTCGTCCTGGATGGCGTAGAGCGGCGAATCCGGGCGGGCATACCGCTCGAACAGCCATTCCCTGACGCACCTGCTCCGCGTTTGCATCTGTGCCGGCGCAGTGAACCGTCGCAATCGTCCGCCCGTTTCGATCCGTCCCAGCGGTCTCGAGCCGGACCTCCCTGTTGAAGCAGAGCGCGGCGAGCGACTGGCGGGACCGGGTCCCGAACGCCTGCTTGAGTTCGGGCGCGTCGATGTCGGCCAGCCTCACTTTGACCTGGCGTCTTTCTACCAGGTACTGTGAGCGTGTCGCCGTCCGAGATCCCGACAACCCGGCCGGTCATAGTCTCGGCGATCGCCGCGTCTATGAGGCCGCAAGGAGAACTACCGCGAGCTTGGACGTCATCCGTTAATATTAGGTCAGATCAATCACATGGCGAGAAGTTGGGACGCCGCTCATGACACCATCTCATCACGCTGGCCCGAGCCTTTTCCAAATCTCTGGCCGGGAAAGGAGCGAAACGTGACCCACAGGAGTGAACGCGTTAGGGAAAAAAGCGTAATGGTCGATATCGCACGCATCGTGCGCGTCACTGACGTCAGATGGATAAGATATGCGAAACCAAATTCGCGAGAAAATAAGACACGACGTCGTGCAGACTACAAACACGCTTACCAGCTACTGGGTAGGACTCTTCAAGGATCTGGAGAGCCAGGACAAAATGGGAAACTTCGAGATCCAACAGTTGATCAGCGATTCCAATCAAGCGGAAACTTTAGCAAAGAATATTGCAGAGAAGGCGGCCTGTGTCGCCGACAGTATTATCCAAAAAATCAGATCCGGGTACGGGCCCACTACGCCGAAGGATTCCCCACTCTATGCAATCGAGGCGTAGGCGAAGGCGGCACTCGCGGGCCTTGGTGGGATTCGGGTCAGATCCCCATGCCCGTGGCGCCTGGGAAGACTGCGCTGGCGTTGATCCGTTTGACGATATTTGCCGAACCGCCACGCTGCGCGGCTGCGCCCAAAGTCCCCACGCGAGAGGAAGACGCTGCAGCAGATAGCCCTCAGTATCACGGGGGGCAGTGTCGGAGCGATAGACGAAAACGCGGTGTGGAAGCTCGGACCTGTGGTGCTCGGGCTCTTCGATGCCTGACCGGGCAGAGGATTAGGTCGTTGCTCCAGTGACCCCGCAGGGGTGTTGTGTTCCGGCATGCGTGAGGTATCTTGCCGGTAAAGTAGGTCCTATATTGGACGGGAGGGGCAGCCATGACAGCCAGCGAGCATTGAGTTGAGACGCACTACCGCACGGCGGGCTTGCTCGATCGTATTGTGTCCGGATTGCGCGAATTAGGGAAGAACCCGGACGCGCCATCGGTAGACGACTTGGCGCCGGCCGATGAATTTCACTCTCTCGGGCGCGTCGCCACTAAGGACCTCGCCGAGCTGGCCGCCCTGAAGCCGGGAACGCGTGTCCTGGACGTGGGCAGCGGGCTAGGGGGGCCGGCGCGCTATCTGGCCGTCGGCTGCGGCTGCGATGTTACCGGCATTGATCTCATGGCCGAGTTCTGCGCCGTGGCGAACGAACTGTCGCGCCGCACTGGCCTTACACAGAGCACGCGATTCCTGGAGGGTAACGCGCTGGCGATGCCGTTCGACGACGGCGTGTTCGACTGTGCCTGGACCATACAGGCTCAGATGAATATCGCCGACAAACACCGGCTTTATGGCGAGATTGCGCGCGTGCTGCGTCCGGGCGGACGGCTGGTGTTCCAGGACATTTGCGCGGGCAACGGTCAGCCGCTGGAGTTTCCGGTACCTTGGGCAAGCGAGGCGAGTCAAAGTCACCTTATCGCGCCCGAGGATCTGCGGGCGGCACTGAACGCCGTTGGCCTGACAGCACAGACATTTCGTGATGTCTCGGCGCCAATACTTGCGTGGCAGATAGCCAATCCGCCCCCGGCAGGTGCGATACCACCGCTTGGAATGCACATCGTGCTCGGCGAACGCCATGCCGAGAAACGCGGCAACTCCGGCCGAGCGCTGCGTGACGGGAGGATCAAATATGTTCAAGGGGTATTCCTCAAGTCAGCATGATATTCCAACGCGTCGAAGCATTTAGTGCAGCCTGCGCTTCCGCTCCATCCGGTATCACGCCGAATTCAGGAACGTCTGGCAGTGTCACGGGCTGGTATCAAGGATCGCAGCTCCCGTGCTCTCCGTGGGAGGACGCTTTCAGGGTGTCCCGTTCCATCTGGTCAAAGTACGCCTCGATGGCGCCGATGGATTGTGCGGGAATGAAAGTAGCCCCGAGCTGGCACGCGATGACAGAGGCATCAATCTGTTGAGCGATGCTCGGTCTTGGTCGACCAGGATTCGGCAGTCGCAACGACATGCCTACCCCCGTTCTATCTCAACGTGCCACTCTTGAGCGACCTGAAAATGCTCCCTCGGGCCCGTCCTATGGCCGAATACTTCGAGTGCCCAAGCGGCTGGGGGCTCGTTAGATCGAATCTCAGGAAAGAACTCGAAAAGATCACTGGTGCTGCCGCGCCGGACGACCCAGAGCTCCCAATGCAGGAGCGCCGGCAGCATTAGGCGGATGAGCGCCGGTATTTATTTGGTGGCGATTATTTCCCCCGCGCTGGCGGCACGCGCTCGCCGTATCCGTCCCGCTAGTAGTCCTGCCGTTCCTCGCGGCTGCCTGGCACCTGCTCAAGCTCAACCTTGTTATTGCGGCCCCACTCGGCCGCGTCCGCCTCGGTCATCGCCCAACTGAGCACTTCCCAGCCGCCGCGCTTTTTCACGTTGCGCAGCCGCCAGCGCCACATCACGACAGGGGCTTTACCCATTTCACCGGGGCCGCATTGACCGGGTTATTAGGGGCCACCTGATGGGGCTGGGGCGCTTGTCTTAGACCAAGCTACCGTACCGCAGTTTGGGCATATGACTTTCATAAATCAGCCGGCGACCAGGATTCAGGGAGATTGGATAGAGCGCGCGCATCGGGGCTACTCTACGCGCGGCGATCACCCGGCTCTGTGCGCTACCCCACAATGCACTGGGCAAGGCGCTTACTGGATAAGACTCAAGGAGGTTGACGGCTCGGCCAACTACTGTAAATGCCGGCGTTCGCCTTCCATTCATCTGTCCCATTTGCGGGGCGGATGACTTCAGCCAGGTTTACATCGAAGGATGGAATTCCGCGCTGGACGCAGGCGTATCAGTGCAAAGGCTGCACTACGTTCCGTGGCGGCCAAGTTCACTACGCGCCGGCTGAAGCCAGAAGAAGGTAGCGCGAGCCGGCGAGCGATACGGAATCACAGGAGGTTCTTGTTCGCAAGATACTGTCGGCCGTCTGGCGTGGCCAGGAAGTAGGCATCTAGCATTCCAAGCGTCGGACCCACTTCGATAAAGTTCCTCTGGGTCAGGATGTCGATATGGTAATCAAAGATTGATAGCTGAAAATGTTCAAAGAGGCGCTGCTTTTCCGCATAGCCTTCTTTCGCTATTTCGAGAAGCATGTTCTCGGAAAGATCATCGAGAGACGCGCTATCCTGTGCCTTGATGGCGCTGCTCGAGGGTATCTACTTCGCTCCGAAGCGGATTCACCTGTGCCTGGAGTGTGGTGTTCTCCAATTTGAGCGCCTTGTTCTCCGCTTCCAGATCAGAAAACTGTTGATCCAACGAAAGCACTTGAATGCGCTTTTGTTCCGGCATGACGACACCTCGCAAGGCGTCCGCGATCTTCCCCATGACTAGGATTTCCGTCGCCTAAACCGACTCGCCGCCTTAGCCCGCGGCATCGCCGCCAATGTTCTCGTTTTAGCCTGTTCGAGGGCCACGATTCTTTGATCCAGCCGCCCTAGCATGGTTAGCGGTAGC
>CAWDIV010000033.1:0-11313 GCA_963802355.1 uncultured beta proteobacterium
GGTACGGTGGTGGCGAACGGTGACGGCGCGCAGCGATTCGCTACTGGCACCCGGGTCGGCGTTCCGTGGCTGGGCTACACCTGCGGCGCCTGCGCATACTGCGCGCGCGGTCGGGAGAACCTCTGTGATTCCGCGCGCTTTACCGGCTACCACGTCGACGGCGGCTACGCAGAGTACGCGGTGGCAGATCAACGCTATTGCTTCGCCATCCCCGCTGAATACGACGACGTTGCGGCCGCGCCGCTGCTGTGCGCCGGAATGATCGGCTATCGATCGCTCGTGATGGCCGGTGACGGCGAACGGCTCGGCATTTATGGATTCGGTGCCGCCGCGCACATCGTGGCGCAGGTCGCTCGCCACCAGGGGCGCAGGATCTTCGCCTTCACCAGACCGGGCAATGCCGGCGGACAGACTTTCGCGAAAGCGCTCGGCGCGACGTGGGCCGGCGATTCGTCGGCGCAGCCACCCGAGGAGCTCGACGCGGCTATCATATTCGCACCGGCGGGCCCCCTCGTCATACATGCGCTGCGCGCGGTAGCGAAGGGCGGCGTCGTGGTCTGCGCGGGCATCCACATGAGCGACATACCGGCATTTCCTTACGATATTCTGTGGGGTGAACGCACGCTGCGGTCCGTAGCCAATCTCACGCGCCGTGACGGCGAGGAATTCTTCGCTCTCGCCCCGAAGGTGCCGGTGCGCACTACGACCGAGGCATTCAGGCTTGGTCGCGCCAACGAAGCTCTTGCAAGCCTGCGCGCTGGCAGGATCAAGGGCGCGGCCGTGCTGGTGCCTGGTGAGTGATGAGTGATGGGTGATGGGTGATGCAAAACGATGACCTCGCGATGGACCGCTCTTTTTCCTTCACTTCTGCCTTTTGCCTTCTGCCTTGGAGCTCATTCGGCAAATGACGAATGAGCGTAACTCGCTGGGCCAGCCGATCGGTCCCGCTCTCCCTGGCTGGCAGCCGCCGCCTGTCCCGCCACGCGAACCGATGGAGGGCCGCTACTGCCGCATCGAGCCGCTCGACGCAGCGCGCCACGCCGCGGATCTCCATGCCGCGAATGCACTGGATGACGAAGGTCGCAACTGGACCTACCTCAGCATCGGACCCTTCGACACCGCGGCTGCGTACCGCGAGTGGGTAGAGCAGATGGCGCCAGGCTCGGACCCCCTCTTCCACGCGATCGTCGATCCTTCGACACGGAAAGCAGTGGGCGTCGCAAGCTACATGCGCATCGATTCGGCCCACGGCGTAGTCGAAGTCGGCCACCTCAATTACTCGCCGCTGCTGCAACGAAAACCGGCCGCCACGGAGGCGATGTACCTCATGATGAAGCGGGCGTTCGACCTGGGCTACCGGCGCTACGAGTGGAAATGCGATTCGTTGAATGCGCGGTCGCGCGCCGCGGCGCAGCGCCTGGGCTTTTCCTACGAGGGCGTTTTCCGGCAGGCAACGATATACAAAGGGCGCAGCCGCGACACGGCGTGGTTTTCGATAATCGATAAAGAATGGCCGGCCCTGCGCACGGCATTCGAGCGCTGGCTCGCTCCCGGCAATTTCGATGAGAACGGCCGCCAGCGTCTCAGCCTGTCAGCTTTGACAGCGCCCTTGCTCAAAAGCCGTGACTCGAGCTCAATTCAGGAATAGTTATTGCGACTTGACCGAGCGCACGCCTGAGGGTGTCAGGAACCTTAGAGTCTAGGGTTCCTGACACCCTACGATCGAGGATCGCAAGGGATTGGGCGGCACCGACTAACTTGCGAAGAATGTGTTTCTCCTCTCCTACTGCTCGACCTTCACGCCGGCTTCAACGATGATCCTCGCAAACTTCACGGATTCGTTCTTGATGAAATCGCGGAACTGCTCCGGCGTGGTGGGGGCAGGCTCGAAACCCATGCCCCGCAATCTGGTAGCGAGCTCCGGCATTTTCAGTGCCTGAACGGCGGCGGCGTTGAGCCTTCTCAATATCGGGTCCGGCAATCCGGCCGGGCCGTAAAACCCAAAAAAATTTACCAGCTCGAAACCGGCGAGCGGGGGATGCTCCGCGATCGCGGGCACGTCCGGCAGCGCCGACACGCGCGTCGTGGACGTAACGGCGATGGGCCTGATCTTGCCGCTTTCGATGAAGGGCAGCGCAGCGCCGATGCTGACGTACGTCATCGTGATGTGCTTGCCGGCGACATCCGCGAGCTGCGGCGCGGCGCCCTTGTACGGGACGTGCAGGATAGTTACGCCCGCCATCTTGTTGAAAAGCTCGCCGGTCAGCTGCTGCGGATTGCCGACGCCGCTCGAGGAAAACGTGAGCTTGCCGGGATTCTGCTTGGCGTAGGCGATCAACTCCGGGACGTTCTTCGCCGGCACGTCCACGTTCACCGCCAGCACATTCGGCACCTTGACGAGCAGCGTGATGGGCTGAAGGTCTTTCTCCCAGTCGTAGCCCATCTTCGGGTAGAGATGGGGGTTGACCGCCATTTCGCCGGACGCCACGAGGAGCGTGTAGCCGTCCGGGGGCGACTTCGCCGCGGAGCCCGTGCCGATCATCCCGCTCGCGCCGGTCCTGTTGTCCACAACCACCGGCTGCCCCAGAATCTTGAACAGCTGCTCGCCGAGCAGCCGCGACGTGATATCCGTGCCGCCGCCGGCAGGGAACGGACAGATGATTCTCAACTGCTGGGTCGGGTAGGGCGCCTGAGCCAGACCCGTGGACGCAAACAAGACTGCCGCCGCGCCAAAAAACGTTGCTCGATACGATGCTCTCACGGTTCCTCCTCAATGGCGATATAGTGACCTTCTGCGGGGCGTTGGTTGAGATAATTGACGCCTCCGCAAGAAAACTAGCCACCCGTTGCTATGACACGACTCCGCCCCAATATTGGATCTAGTATGCCCACCCATGGATCTCCCACCGGCAGGCCGGCGCGCAGCATTCAAGCGACCTCGTTGATCATATTTCATTTCGCGGAGCACGAGTGATTCAAAGTAGCGCCATGCGCAAGGCTATGCCGGTCGATCTCACCGATCTCGCCTTCGATGCGAGCTTCGTGCGCGAATTGCCCGGAGATCCTCTGCTGCACAACGTGCCGCGTGCGGTGCGCAACGCCTGCTATACGCGGGTCGATCCGACCCCGGTCGCAGCGCCGCGCCTGCTCGGCTGGGCCGATCCGGTGGGTGAGATGCTGGGCATCTCGCGCCCGGACTCGCCCACCGGCGTGGCGGCCGAAGTGCTCGGCGGCAATCGCGTCCTGCCGGGCATGCAGCCGTATGCCGCACGTTACGGCGGACACCAGTTTGGGCAGTGGGCAGGTCAGCTCGGCGATGGCCGTGCCATCACGCTGGCTGAAGTAGTGGGACCCGATGGCACGCGCTATGACCTGCAGTTGAAGGGGGCGGGGCCAACGCCGTATTCGCGTACCGCCGACGGCCGCGCAGTCTTGCGCTCCTCGGTGCGCGAGTTCCTGTGCAGCGAGGCCATGCACTATCTCGGCGTGCCGACCACCCGCGCGCTGAGTCTGCTGGCGACCGGCGAAGCGGTAGTGCGCGACATGTTCTACGACGGCAATCCGCAAGCCGAGCCCGGCGCCATCGTCTGCCGCGTGGCCCCGTCGTTCGTGCGCTTCGGCAACTTCGAGATCCTCACGTCGCACAACGAAATCGATGCGCTCAAACGCCTGGCCGATTACGTGATAGTCAAGCATTTCCCGGCGCTTTTGTCCGGATCGGGAGCGCCGTCGGCCGCGACTTATGCGCGCTGGTTCGAAGAGATCTGCCGGCGCACCGCCACGCTGATGATGGAGTGGATGCGGGTGGGTTTCGTCCACGGCGTCGTGAACACCGACAATATGTCGATACTCGGACTGACTATCGACTACGGCCCTTATGGGTGGCTTGAAGGTTTCGACCCGCGCTGGACCCCTAACACCACGGATGCACAGGGGCGGCGCTACTGCTATGGCCAGCAACCGCAGATCGCGCAATGGAATCTGGTGCGGCTCGCCAACGCGATCTATCCGCTGATCGATGACAAGGCGCCGCTGGAACAGGGTCTGGCAGTTTATACCGAGACCTATGAGCGCAGTGCTGGCCGGATGATGGCCGACAAGCTGGGACTCGCCGCGCTCGACCGGGAGGGCGACGAGAAGCTGCTGGACGACCTCTTCGAGTTGCTGCAAAAGGCCGAGACCGACTTGACCCTCTTCTTCCGTTTGCTGGCCGCGCTGCCAGGGGATGGCGCTGCCGACACCACCCGGGACCAACGACTGGAGACCGGGGATCCGAAACCGCTGGCGACGACGGACGACAGGGCGCTCATCGAGCCGCTGCGCCGGGCGTTCTATGCCGAGGACGCGTTCGCTGCGGAACACGTGGTCCGCCTGGCAGGCTGGCTGCGCCGTTACATCGCGCGAGTACGGCAGGATGCCCTGCCCGCCGCCAAACGCGTCGAGCGGATGAATCGCGCCAATCCCAAGTATGTTTTGCGCAACTACCTCGCACAGCAGGCAATCGACGCATTGGAGGCTGGCGATGCGTCAGTCATGGAGCGCCTGATGGCGGTGTTGCAGCGACCCTACGACGAACAACCCGAGCGCGACGAGCTCGCGAACCGGCGCCCCGAATGGGCGCGCCACAAGCCCGGATGCTCGGCCCTGTCGTGTAGTTCTTAAGCGACGCCGCAGGTTGCGGCGAGACCCGCGGTGGAGGTACAGTGGTTGCATAGATTGCCTTCGCCGCCTTTCGCGCATTCGACCGGCACACCGTGAACAGTACCTTCGAGAGCTCCCAGTGACCAAGACTGCTGCCGATCCGACGGAGCACCGGGCGGTTGATTCGATGGCAGGGGTGGTGCAGGCGCTCGCGGCACACGGCATCGTGCGCAACTACCCGAAGCATGCCGTCATCATCACGGAAGGCGACCCGTCCGACTCTCTCTTCGTGATCCTGTCCGGAAGCGTAAAGGTCTACCTGAGCGAGGAAGGCGGGAAGGAAGTTGTCCTTAGCGTGCACCGCGCCGGCAGCTATGTGGGGGAGATGGCGTTCGACGATCAGCCGCGCTCCGCATCGGTGATGACGCTCGAGACGTGCAAGGTCTCGGTTGTAACGCAAAGCCGGTTCCGCGAATTTCTGAAGCAGAAACCGGAGGCCGTCGAGCATCTCATCCGCAACCTGATCCGGCGTGCCCGCACCGCCACCGAGACCGTGCGCAGCCTCGCGTTGCTCGATGTGTACGGCCGCGTCGCGCGCCTGCTGCTCGATCTTGCCGAAGAGAAAGACGGCCGGCTCACCATCGTGGATCCTCTCACGCAGCAGGACATCGCGCACCGCGTGGGCTGTTCGCGCGAGATGGTGAGCCGTCTCTTCAAGGATCTCATTGCGGGCGGTTATCTGACGGTCGAGGGCCGCCGCATCTTCCTGAACCGTACGCTGCCGAACCGCTGGTAGCCGGACGCGCGCTTCTGCCGGCAACGCCCGCCGGCGCAGTCTCCACCATCCTCGTCCTGAAGTCAGGATCGATTCCCTCCTGCCCCTTAGGGCTCGCTACGTCTTTCTAGAACAGCGTCTTGGCCGCCCGCGCCGCAGTGTCGGCCGCCGCAATGAGCTTCCCTGCGTCCCCGGTCTCCGGCGATTCGGCGGCGGCTGCCATACCCATACCTGATGGGAATTTGTCACATCCCCGCGTCAACTAGGCCGTATCGGCCGGTGACCCGCGCTCAATAAACTGGATTCAACCTGGATGCAACAACGCAGCGCCAGGGAAGCCCCCAAAACTCACAGTCGAAAGGATACGGTCATGTCGAAACAGCGCTCCTTCCTCTCCGGATTCACCGGCAATAGCAACGTCGTTTCGCTCGTCCCGACCCGCAAGGTGAGCCATCGCGTCATCGCGCTCGTGATCGTGATTGCTGTGCTATCACTCGCAGCCGCGAGCGGAACGAGGCCCGATGTGGCGGGCGGCCAGAACAGCACTGCGCCAGGGACGGCCGGGAACCCGAACGCGAGCACCGAGTTCGTCTACTTTCCTGGTCAGTACGTGAATCAGGCGACCGAACCGTCCGAACAGATTGAAGCATTCTGATCCGCTCGGTCTTCTCACACCCGTCCGGGAGCGCGTAAATGGTAACGCACGATGAGAAGCAAAGACTGTTACGCGATTTTAACCGCGAACCGGTTTGGAGCCTCGGTGTGGTACTCAAGTGCGCGGGTTGCCTGCTGATCCTGATAAGTGTCGCCGTATTCGGAACCAGGACCGACACGCAGTGGGAGACCCGGGGTAGCGCCCAGACGGAGAGTGGATCAATGCAACAGCGCGCCTCGGTGGTCGAATCCAGGAGCGGATTCGACGCAGACCGGGTCCGCGTCGAGGGGCGGTCAATGGCGCCGCAGTGAGTGTGTCCAGGAGACAACATCATGCCAGTCATTGCCATGACCCGGGAAATGGGCAGCCTGGGAAGAGATGTAGCCGAAGGTCTGGCTCAAGAGCTGGAGTTGAAGCTCCTATACCACGAGATCGTCGACAGCCTGGCCGAAAAAATGCGCATGCCGCAGAGCGCCGTATTCCGTTGCCTGCAGGGAAAAGCGAAGTTTATCGAACGCTTGCGGGTCGATATGAATAGGCTGTCGCTGTATACCGCCGAAGAAGTCTTCGACCTCGCCATCCAAGGCAACTTAATGATCCGCGGCTGGGGGGCAACTTACCTGTTGCGCCCCGTTTCGCATGTCGTTTGTGTCAGGTTGTGTGCACCGATTGAGCTGCGGGCGAAACGCATCATGGAACGGATGGGAATTGACGATCCTGCAGACGCCCTGGGAGAAGTGAGGCGTAACGATGCGGCCCATACCAATGCCATGCGACGCCGGTTTGCGATCAACTGGGAGGATCCCGTTCACTATGACGCAGTCTTCAATACCGGCCGATTTTCAGTCGAAAATTGCATAGACCAGATCAAGGATCTGCTCCGGCTTCCCGCGTTTCAGGAGACCCCGCAGTCACGCGCGCACCTTGCGAATCTCGCGCTGTCCGCGCATGTTTCCGCCGCGTTGAAAAACAATCCTAGAACTTCCCAGGTCAGAGTTAGTATAGAAGCTGAAAACAATGCGGATCCGGGGCATTTAGTATTACGCGGCATCGTCTTGCATGATGACCAAAAACGTTTAGTCGAAGCGCTGGCTTCCAGAGTCCCCGGGGTCAGATTGGTGGAAAATCAGCTAAGACTGATGGCGCCTCGCTTTGTCCCTAAAGCTCATGATGGATAAACAAGGCAATCGCTGCCGGCGGAGTGGGCGCTTCTCGTGAGCATCAAACGGTGGTGCCGCACGAAGGCGGCACACCGGGCAGATTGTCCGTCTTGGCATTGCCACCCTCCCCCTGCTAGCATCCGGGCGATTCTGCAAAAAATGAAGGAAACGCCATGACGGTCCGGATTGCCCACAATCTGAAACTGCTCGCTCAGCACGACGCAGGCGGAGCGCCCAATCTCGGCGAAGGCATGGCGATGAAGATCAAGGACGGCAGGCGCTACATGTACATCGCGCACGAGCACGGGCCGGCTGCGTTCTCGATTTTCGACGTCACCGAGCCGTCGGACCCGAAGATGCTGTGGCAGCTGCCGCTGCCGCACCGCAGAGTGCGGGGCAACTCGCTCGCGATGCGCGGCGACATCCTGCTGATGGCTTACCAGTCGTACGAACCCGGCCTCAAGCCTGCGGGCTTCCAGGTCTACGACATCTCCAAACCGGCGGAGCCGCGCGAAATCACTTTCTTCGATCTCTCGGGCCCGCCTGATTCCCACGCCGTCGGCGTTCACTATGTATCGTTCATGGACGGCCGCTATGCCCACGTTAGCGCAGCCCACCCGGATTTCGTGCCGAACGACCCCAAGGACAACCAGTTCTACATGATCGTGGACCTCGCGAACCCGGCCAAGCCGACGGAAGTCGGGCGCTGGTGGCTGCCGGGCCAGCGCAAGGGCGACAAGGAACCGGCGCCGGAACGCCACGTCGCGCCCTCTTTGGACTTCGCCTTTCGGCCCCATCACACGCTGTGCTATCCCGAACGGCCGGACCGCGCCTACATCGGCTACATCGATGCCGGCATCGTGATCCTCGACATCGCGGACAAAGCGCATCCCAAGCTGATCAGCCGGCTGGACTACCACCCGCCGTTTCCCGGATTCACGCACACGGTGCTGCCGCTGTTCGACCGCGATCTGCTGGTCGTCACTGACGAGGCGACCGGAGACCAGGGGCTCGACTGGCCCAAGCGCTGCTGGATGGTAGACCTTCGGCTGGAGTCGAATCCGGTGATCATTTCGAGCTTGCCGACGCCGCAAAGCTTTGGCGAACTGCACAAGGTCGGCGGCCGCATCGGCGCCCACAATATCCACGAGAATGAGCCGGAGCCGGGCAGCGCCAAGCTCCAGAACACCGTGGCCTCCACCTGGTTCAGCGCGGGCCTGCGCGTCTATGACATCGCGGACCCCTATCGGCCGGAAGAGATCGCCGCCTTCCTGCCGGAGACGCCCATGGGGCAGCGCGGATGCCGGATCAGTGACGTGTTCGTGGACGACCGCTCCATTATCTACGCTGCCGACCGCGCTTGCGGCGGCCTATATGTGCTGGAATACATCGGCAAACGCCCGCTCAACTGAGCCCGCATGTTTTACGGGAATAGGGTCGGCAGGTCTCTGAGGCCGCAACGCTTCGGTCTGCGTGCGGAGCATGCGGGCTCATGCGGTTGACTTCGCCGAGGTAACGACCGTTCATCCAAACGGATCTCCAAGCGGCAAGGCTCGTTGAAATCGAACACCCTCCTGCCCGTCACCTATATCTCGTCACCTTTACCTCGTCACCCATATCTCGTCACGCTTCATCAAGCAAAATACGCTCGATCTGCGGCAGCGCCTGCTCGATCCGCCCCCCAATTTCCGCGTCGGTCAGCGAGCTCAGGGGGTGGGCGATCACGACCGCAGCGAGTCCCGCCATGCCCAGCGCGTCGCGCTGTGTCTCCGCCTCGAGCACGAATTCGCTCGTGACGATCACGGCCGTGGGACGGCCTCCCGCCTCCAGCATCACCGAGTCGTGCATACAGCACGACGTGCAGGACCCTCAGTCGCCGATGGCAGTGATGACGACGTCGTTGTTGGCCGCGATTTCGGCGACCAGCTCTGGCGCGGCGGCGAGCGAGAAGCCTTCCTTTCGGTAGTAGTTGACCGCGCTGAAAGCGTGCTTCTCGGCGAGCCGGTCCCGCACGCCGCGCAGCAGCTTGTTGGCGTTCCATTTGGTATTGTCGAGCAGCCCGAGACGGAGGCCTTCCAGCTTCTTCACTCGGGGAGCCGTCGTCATGGGCGCCGCTTCCACCACGCCTCGCGGGTCGTACACCGGCATTGTCTTCATATGCGCTCCGTTACCTCATCACTTCATCCTTGCATTGCCGTCCAATAGAAAGGAAAGTGTCAGGAACCCTTTCCCTCAAGGTTCCTGACACCTTCCTTCCGCCTTCATCCTTCATCCTTACACAGCGCACGTGTCGTCCGCGCACTGCGGTCCGCCCGCCGGCTGCGCGTCGCCGACGCCGCGCAGCACGGGCGAGGACATGTGCCCCCAGCCGGGAATGAAGGCAGAGAAGCGCCCCGCCTCGCCGCCGGCGACGAATAGATGGATGTTGTCGGGGCTCGGCACGATCGGCGTGCGCGCATCGGGCTCGCGCTTGTACCAAACCGGGAGGTTGCGGTTGTAGACCTTGCCATAACGGCCGTTGCCGTAAAGGTCACCCCACCGGTTGCCGGAATGCGCCCACAGGTAATGGCGGATGTCGTGCCGCTTCCAGCCGGATTTTGCGATGGTGGCGGCATGCTCGGGGCCGAGGACCACGGCGCAGTGCCCCGCCGAGACGGCGTTGTTGTTGCAGATCGTGCTCATCGCGGAGCAGACGCTGTCGAGTATCCCTTCCGCGTCGTTCGCAAATGGTTGGTGACGCTGTGCGGGGGTTCGGCGGCGAGCACGAAGACGGTGGAATCGTCCGCCCGATAGCCTTTTTCGACGTGATAAGGCGCAAACGGGCTCGCCTCCTCGTTCTCCGCAATGCAGTAGGTGTACTTGCCGGGATGGCCCAGCGTGCTCTTGTCGAGCAGCCCCGGCCAGCCGCCGCCGACGTTCAGCAGAACGAGGCGCAGCGCGCGCCCGATCGTTGCGTTGGCGCGGTTTCCCGAGCCGAACACGTTGCACGCCTGCATTCATGCCGATGGCGCCGCGCACGCGGCCCGTTCACGACGAGCAGCGGACTTGCCATGTGGGTCGTCGCCTGCACGCCGTTCAGGTTGAAGCGCGGGATCGCACAGGGCGAGTATCGCGGCTTCGACTACCGGCGCGTCCTCCGACCGGCAGCCCGCCATCACCATGTTGACCGCCAGCACTTCGCGGGTGAGGCTGCCCCAGCGGGGCGGCACGCGGCTCACCACTCGTCCGGGCTCGCCGCCGAGTTGCAGCGACGATCGCGGCGATCTTTTCCAGCGTCGGCGGCACGAGCGGCAGGCCGTCGGAGTAGCCGCGCTCGTAGTACCACTCGATGAGATCGGTGCCTTCCGGTACGTGCGGTACGTCCGTCGGCGACGGTGCGTGGATAGTGGCTTGTCTCATGAGCTTTGTCCGCTTGAAAATGGGAAAGGTGTGCGCGGCTCAATTATCTCATCTCGTGTTTCCCGAGGGACCCGGGTGACGGCATGAGCACCAGGGACCATTTCAATCCGCACGGCATGCCGATCCCGACGACTACAAGACCCAGCCGACCGGCAATGCCGGTGGGCGCATCGCCTGCGGTGCGATCCCGCCCGGCTGAAAAGCGTCGTGGAGGAGGCTTGAGAGTACTGCCTATTTGAAATTCAACGCACAAATAGAATTAAGTGCGCCGCAATACTTGCCTATCAGTTTGAGGCTGGAAGATGAAATGGTCAGGACGGCGGCGCGATTATCGGATGCATGTTTGCGCCGCGTTACGATTCCTTCCTCGATAAGCCTCGCCAATTTGCGGCGTACCGTCGTGCGCGAACCGATATTCAGCAGAAAGAGCTGTTTCAGCGTGAGCGGTTGGCCCTGCTCTTCGGCATAGCCGATCTCGACGATGATATCGAAATCGATGAGGGACTTGAGGAAGGGTAGTTGGTCCCTTTCAAACTCCCTGATTTTTTTCAATCCGGTGAATAACTTCATGATTCTTATCGGTTTCAGTAGGGAGAGCGATGATCATAGGCTCAATCATGACATTGGCAAGCACAATTGAGTGCCATTTTGGCCCACATGAAAGGGGCGAACGGCTTCCATGA
>CAWDIV010000034.1:0-10201 GCA_963802355.1 uncultured beta proteobacterium
ACGGGCTTCGTAAAGCTGCTCAAGCACTGGTGCGTCGAGGATTGCGGCACGATCTTGAACCCGATGCTCGTGGACGAGCAGATCCGCGGCGGCATCGTGCAGGGCATAGGCGCTGCGCTCTTCGAGCACTGCATTTACAGTCCCGAGGGACAATTGCTGAACGGCAACATGGCCGACTATCTGGTGCCGATGGCCGTTGAAATGCCGGACATCGTCGTCGCGCACGTTTCCACGCCGACCACGACCTCGGAGCTCGGCGCGAAGGGCGCGGGCGAAGCGGGCACCGCGGGCGCGCCGGCCGCCGTCATGAACGCGATCAACGATGCGTTGAAGCCCTTCAACGCGCGTGTCACGGCACAGCCGTGCACGCCGGAGCGGGTGCTCAAGGCGCTGGGGAAGGTCTAGAGGAGCGTGGTCGGTGACTCGTGATCACGGGTGAATTTAACTACCTCCTGAATCCGCTGCACCCCGACTTCCGACGCATACGCATGTCGGCGCCCATTCCCTTCTCATTCGACGCCCGACTCTTGAAATAACCGCCGGACGACAGCCTTCAATCGAGCTTGAGCCCGATGCTTTTCACCAGCTCGCGGTTGAGGTTCATGTCAGCGCGGAGTGCCTTGTCCAGTTCGCCGGGCGTTCCGCCTGCGGGGGTGAGGTCGATTTCCGCCATTTTCGACCTCAAGTCAGGCACCGCTAGGGCCTTACCGATCTCGGCATTGAGCCTGGAGACGACATCCCGCGGCATTCCTTTCGGCCCGAACACACCCTGCCAGGGAATGTATTCGGCATCCGGGTAGAACTGCGTCAGCGCCGGAACGCCCGGCAGCGTCTCCTTCGAGGGAAAACCCGTCTTCGCCAGCGCATGCAGCCTGCCGCTTGCGATGTGCGGACGCACGAGGCCGATGCCGATGTTGAAGGCGGCGACTTCCCCGCCGATCAAGGCCTGCACTCCGGGGCTCGTGCCCTTGTACGGCACGTGCAGCAGCGCAATCCCGGCCTTGCGCTGGAAAAGCTCCATCATGAGATGCGTGGGGTGGCCGTTTCCCCCGCTCGCGTACGGGATCTGCTTTGGGCGAGCCTTGGCGAGCGCTACGAATTCGCTGACCGTTTTCACGCGGAGCGAAGGATGCACGACCAGCACTTCGCTTATCTTCACCAGCATCGAGACCGGCTCGAAGTCGCGCAGCGGCTCGTAGCCGAGTTTCGAGTACAGGAAGGGATTGACCACCATGATCGTGTTGACGGCATTGATCAGCGTGTAGCCGTCGGGCGGCGCCTTCGCCACGACCTCGGCCCCGATCGCCCCGCCAGCGCCAGGGCGGTTGTCGATGATGAACTGCTGGCCCAGCACCTCGCCGACCTTGGTAAACACGAGCCTCGCGACGGTATCGTTGAGAGAACCGGGCGCATTGGCGACGATCACGCGCACGGGCTTCACCGGATAGGCCTGGGCGCGCGCACCCGTGTGCTCGACGCCAAGCAGCAACCCCGCCGTCAGCACGGCGACCAGAGTTTCAAGCGATGTCTTGTGCAACCTGGCATCCATAGCAATCCCTCCCTCCTCGATCCACGTCAAACGCGGGCGGCGTCCGCCGCCGACGACCCCTTCTGCTGTTTCGCCGTGGTGGCGGGCTTCAGCAAGAATTCGTAGGTCGCGGTGTAGAACGGCGCCTCTAGACCGACCTTCCTAGCCTCGGTCTCTGAATCATTGCGCTTGAACTCGACCACCAGCGAGTTCTTGACGCCGAACACGGCATCGGACTCGAGGTAAGGGTCGCCCTCGACGAACAGGTGCGTAACCACGGTCTCGTATCCCGGCGCGGTCACGATGAAGTGCAGATGAGCCGGTCGCATCGGATGGCGCCCCATGCGCTCGAGGATCAGCCCCACCGGCCCGTCGGTCGGCACCGGATAGGCGGTCGGCTTGATCGTGCGAAACCGGAAACGGCCCTGCTCGTCGGCATGCAGCTTTGCTCGGAGCTGCCTGCCGCCGGCGTCGGCGAGCTGCACGTCGTACCAGCCTTCAGTATTCGATTGCCACATATCGAGCAGCGCGCCTGGAATCGGCTTGCCCTCGGTAGACACCACTTTGCCGGACACGTAGGTCGGCTCGCCTTTCCAGCCCGTTGCCATATCGTCGCCGTTGCGGATTTCGGGCGCGCCGTGAACGTAGAACGGCCCGAGCACCGTATTCTCCGTGGCGCCGCCCGCCCGGCGATGGTTGATGGCGTCGACCAGCATCGACACCCCGAGCACGTCGGACAACAGGATGTACTCCTGGCGCTTGTCATCGCATTGTTGCCCGGTGGCGGTGAGGAACTTGATGCCCTCGAACCATTCCTCCTCCGTCAACTCGACTTCGCGCACGAACGCGTGCAGATGGCGAATGAGGCTCGTCATGATTTGCTTGAAGCGGGGATCGGCGGTTTTTTCCAGCCGTGCCACCACGGCGTCGGTCAGGTTCGCTTCGGTCAGGTTGCGCATGGTGTCTCCTTCCGGAAAGGCGTGATTCGTGACTCGTGATTCGTGACTCGAAAATACTCCTCTGCACGTGGTCTCGCCACTCACGCCAGCGCCTGCGGCGCCGCGCTCGAATTATAGGCCACGGCATCCACGAGCCTGTCGGGGACATTGCGCCGTGTTGGGCGGTGTCCCGCTGGGCAAGCGCCAGCATATAATCGGGGCAAAGGGCAACGGCGCGACGGGTGAGCGGCATCACTGCGCCTTTGCGCCTCATCACGAGTCACGAGTCACTCCCAATAGGACAGAATGCTGATCAAGTTTCGTGTCAACGGCGATCCCGTTGAGATAAACCTCAAGTCCGGCGACCGGCTGCTTCTCGACGTTCTGCGCGAAGACCTCAAGCTGACCGGTACGAAGGTGGGTTGCGGCATCGGCGCGTGCGGGATCTGCACCGTCATCCTGGACGGCGAGCCCATCGCGTCGTGTCTGCAGCTTGCTGCGCTCTGCGAAGGCGTGGACGTGCGCACCATCGAAGGCCTGGCGGGATCCTTGGCGCTGCATCCAATCCAGCAGGCGTTCGTGAATCGCTCCGCCCTGCAATGCGGCATCTGCATACCCGGCCACATCATGGCGGCCTGCGCGCTGCTCGAAAAATATCCCCAGCCCAGCGAGGAGCAGATACGTGGGAGCGTCGACAGCGTGTACTGCCGCTGCACCGGCTATGTGCGCATCGAGGAGGCGTATCGCGAGGCGATCCGCCTCATAAGCAAGGGCGATTCAGCCACAGATAAACACAGATGATCTGTGGCTAATTTCCGCTTTTAGCATGGTTCCGAACCAGCCCGATCCCAAATTCGCCGCCGAGAGCCTGCTCGTCGTCGGCAAGGACGTGCCCCGCACCGACGCGATCCCCAAGGTAACCGGCGCCGCACAGTACGTCGCGGACCTCAACTTCCCCGGCATGCTGCATGCAGCCGTATTGCGCAGCCCGCATCCCCACGCGCGGATCGTCAGCATCGACGTGAGCGCCGCGGAAGCCATGCCCGGCGTCAAGGCGGTCGCAACGGGTGCCGACACTGCCAAGCGCAAGTGGGGCGCCTTCAGGCCCGACCTCTATCCGCTGGCCATCGGCAAGGTGCGCTATGTCGGCGACGAGGTCGCGGCGGTCGCGGCCATAGATCCCGCCACGGCGCGCGCAGCGGTAGATCGTATAGTCGTCCACTACGAAATTCTCACTCCCGTACTGTCGCTCGATCAAGCGCTGGCAGCAAACGCATCTCTCGTTCATGACGACGCGCCCGGCAATGTCGCCCACCAGTTCGCTTTCGAGCGCGGCGACGTGGAGGCGGGGTTCAAAGCATCGGACGTGATCGTCGAAGGCACGTGGGAATCCATGCGCCAATGGCACACTGCGCTGGAAACGATAGGCTGCGTGGCGAGCTGGACCGGCGGACGCGTGACGATGTGGTGCAACACACAGACCCCGTTTCTCGCGCGCGGCCGTTACGCTACCGCGCTCGGCGTGCCGGAATCCCAGGTGCGCGTGATCCAGACCGAAGTCGGCGGCGGATTTGGCGGTAAATCGGGCGACGACAACGCATCCGTAGTCTGCGCGCTCCTTGCGCGGAAGAGCGGCCGGCCGGTAAAGCTCCTTCACACGCGCGAGGAAGAGTTTCTCGCGAGCCACCCGCGCATGCCGATGCGCTACTGGGTGCGGCTCGGCTTCTCGCGCGATGGGCGCATCAAGGCGAAGGAGATCAAGATGTGGGCGGATAACGGCGCCTACACCGGTAAATCCCAGGCGATACTGGGCGCCGCGACGGTCCGGCACGATGCGCTCTACCGGTACTCCGCCGTGCGCGCCGATTCGACGCTGGTTTACACGAATCTCGTCCCGACCGGGGCGTTCCGCGGCTTCGGCAATCCTTCCGCGGACTGGGCCGTGGAACAAGCCTGGGACCTCGCCGCCGAGAAGCTGGGGATCGACATCCTGGACCTGCTGCGCATGAACGCGATGGAGCCCGGCGGCGTCTCCCCGCACAACCACAAGGTAACGAGCTGCGAGCTGAAGCAGTGCATAGATAAAGCCGCCGGCATGATCCGTTGGAGCGAGAAGCGCAAGGAAAGGAGGGCCGCTCGCGAGACCCTCACCCCCAACCCCTCTCCCGAGGGGAGAGGGGAGCATCAAGCGAGTCCGGATGCGTCATCCGGTTTCGCAATCTGGAACGAACCCGCACGCGATATCAAGGAACCCGCACGCGGGTTGGGCATCGGCTGCAGCGTGCATGTCAACGGCCGCCGCAGCTTCGGCGACTGGGATGGCAGCTCCGCAATCGTGCGGCTGAACGAGGACGGCCGTGCCACCGTCATCACCGGGGAAGGCGAAATCGGCCAGGGCAATCTCACCGTGTTGCGCCAGATCGCGGCGGAAGCCCTGGGTCTCGCTTACGATGAGGTGGACATCACCCGTCCCGATACCGACCTGCAGCCACACTCGCTGGGCGCGCTGGCGAGCCGCCTCACCTACGTGGCAGGAAACGCCGTGCAGCGCGCGGCCGCGGCGGCCAGAGCCCAGCTCATCGAGGCCGCCGCGACGCAGCTCAAGCTCCCCGCCCACGAATTGACCATCATCGAAGGTCAGATCGGGCCGCGCCGCGGCTCGGAGACCCAGTTCAAGCCGGTAGCGGCGGTCGTGCGCGCGCATATCTATCAGCCGGGTGGCCAACCGATCATCGGGGTGGGCACCTTTGACAACCCGTCGGAATTTCCCGACCACAGCCGTTACGGCAACGAATCGGGCGCGTACAACTTCGCGGCGCAAGCGGCGGAGGTCGAGGTCGATCCTGCGACCGGTCAGGTCACGCTGCTCGAAGTGGCCGCGGCCGTCGACTGCGGCACGGTCATCCACCCCGCCGCCGCCGAAGGACAGGTCCAGGGCGCGGTGACGCAGGGCATAGGCCTCGCGATGATCGAGTACTTCGACTGGTACAACGGGACGCCCACCGATCCGCAGCTCAAGGACTATCCCATCCCCGGGGCCGCGACGATGCCGAAGCTGCACGTCGCGTTTGCGGATTCCTACGAGCCGAGTGGACCTTTCGGCGCGAAGGGGCTCGGCGAAATCGGTCTCGATGCCGTGCCCGCGGCGATCGCCAATGCGATCGCCGACGCGGTCGGTGTGCGCATCACGAACCTGCCGATTACGGCAGAGAAAGTGCATCGGGCACTGCATCCCGAGATCTATGCCGCCGAGAAACCCGTTGCGCCGGCGGAGCCGAAGGGCAGCGCCTGGACGCGGCTCGCCGCCGGCAAGCCGTCAGGGGCCCGCCCGGCGCCGGCCGAAATGCTCTTTCCGCAAAGCGTGGAGGAAGCCGTGGCCCAACTCGCGCTGGGGGACGCCATGATCGTGTCCGGCGGCACGGCGCACGCCCTGCGCCGCGAGCGCTCCGGATTTCCCTTTGCGAAGCGCCTCGTCGCGATCCAGCGGATTGCTGAGCTGAGGGAGCTTTCCATCGATGCCAAAGGCGTACTGCACATGGGTGCGGCCGTACACCAGGAAGCGCTCTACGACGACGCGCCCTTGCGCCGACACTGGCAGGCGATAGAGGACGCGCTCGAAGCGGTCGGCCACTCGCGTATCCGTCGCATGATCACCGTCGGCGGCAGCGTGGGTCCGTTGATCGGCGGCTTCGATCTTCCAGTGGCGCTGCTTGCGCTAGGGGCCCGGGTAAGAGTAGCCGGACCCACCGGGCGGCGCATCGCCACTTTGGAAGATCTATTCCAGGACAGACTCGGGAAGAATGAAATGGTGGTCAGCGTCGAAGTCGACCCGCCACCACCGCACTCAGGCTCGAGTTTCCACAAATACATGGCGCGCGGCGTGCTGGAAATCCCGACCGTCAATACTGCCGCTGCGGTCGGCATTGATGGCAAAGGGCTTTGCACTCAGGCGCGCGTGGTTGTAGGCGCAGTAAGCTGGAAACCCATCATCCTCGATCTGGAGCAACTGGCGGGCAAGCGCCTTACCGCGGAAATCCTGCGCGATGCCGCGCAGCCGGTGCGGCACCTGGCGCAGCCCATGCCGGATGTGCGCGGATCGGCCACCTACAAACGGGAGATGGCGGTGGAGTTTGCCTATCGCGCGCTCGCGAAGGCATTGCAACGCGCGCGACGGCAGGAAGCGTGACCGGTAAGCGTGAGGTGATAATACGTGACGTGATGATGCGTGACCGGTTACCCGTGAGTCGTTTTCTTCATCCCTGGTTGCGATTCGCTTGCGCGCTGATGCTGATTGCAGCGTGCGCGCAAGCGATAGCGCAGGCTATCCCGCCGGCCCGGTGCGCGTGATCGTGCCCTTTCCCCCCGGCGGCGGCGTGGATGGCATGGGTCGCATCGTCGCTCAGAAGCTCACCGAGCATCTCGGCAAGAATTTCGTCATCGAGAACCGCAGCGGGGCCAACGGCAATATCGGCACTGAAATCGTCGCCAAGGCGCCAAGGGACGGCTACACGTTGCTGATGACGGGCGCCGGATTCGTCACGAATCCCAGCCTGTACGCGAGGACGGGCTACGATCCGATCAAGGACTTCGAGCCGGTCAGTCTGCTGTCGGTCGCTCCCAACGTCTTGGTGGTGCATCCGTCGGTACCGGTGAAATCGGTCGCGGAACTGATCGCGCTCGCGAGGGCCCGGCCGGAACAGGTCGGATTCGCGGGATCGGGCAGCGGCAGCACGCCGCACCTGGCCGGAGAGCTCTTCAACACACTGGCGAAGGTCAAGATGGTGCACGTGCCGTACCGCGGCACCGGACCCGCGATGATCGGGCTGCTCGCGGGAGAAGCGAGCGTCATGTTCATGCCGGCGACCAACGCCGTGCAGCTGGTGAAGGCCGGCCGCGTGAAAGGTCTCGCCGTGACCAGCACGACGCGTCTCCCCGCCCTGCTCAAGCTGCCGACGGTCGCGGAATCGGGGCTGAAAGACTACGAGTCGAGCCAGTGGTACGGCGTGCTTGCGCCGGCCGGCACGCCGGACGAAATCGTCAGTCTCTTGAGCGCACAGATCGTGAAGATCATGAGCAGCCCCGAAATCAGGCAGCGCCTGGGAGGCGAAGGCGTGGTGCCGGTCGGCAGCGCACGGGAGCAATTCGCTTCCCACATCAAGGCCGAGATCGCGAAGTGGGCGAAGGTCATCAGGCAGTCGGGAGCCCGCATTGACTGAAATCCGTGAACGGGTGAACGCGTGAACGAGTGAACGGGAAAATACTCCCCTCTCCCCCGTCACTGGGGAAGAGGGCTAGGGTGAGGGGCTCACTCGTTCACCCGTTCACTCGTTCACCTCCCCACAAGGATGGATAATGCCGGGCATGCAAACCCCTCAATATCCGCCGTTTCGGGCCGACCAGGTCGGCAGCCTGCTGCGGCCCGCGGAGCTCAAGGAGGCACGGGCCAAAGTCGAGCGCGGGGAACTGGCCGTCGAAGCGCTGCGGACGATCGAGGACCGGTTGATCTGCGAAGTCGTGGCGAAACAGGAGGCGATCGGGCTCGAGGCCGTTACCGACGGTGAATTCCGCCGGGGCTGGTGGAACCACGATTTTCTCGGCCGGATCGACGGCGTCGAAGTCGTGCTCGATGAAAAATCGGTGAAGTTCGTCGGAAGCGACGATCCACGCTTCACCTCGCAGGTCAAGCGCAAGCTGCGCCGCACGCGCCCGCTGATGGTCGATCATTTCCGGGTCCTCAAATCAGTGGCGCGGCGCACGGCCAAGTTCTGCATCCCATCCCCTTCGATCCTCTATCACCGGGGCGGGCGCGCCGCGATAAGCGAGGAGGCTTATCCCGATCTCGAGGAACTCTGGTCCGACGTCGGGAGGGTGTATCAGGAGGAGATTCAGGACCTCGCCTCGGCAGGCTGCACCTATCTTCAGATTGACGACACGAGCTTCTCCTTCATGTGCGACCCGAAGTTCCGGGAGACTTGCCGCGCGCGCGGCGACGACCCTGCCGCGCTGCCGCACATGTACGCAAAGGGGGTGAACGCCGCGATCGCGAACCGCCCGGCCGGTATGACCATCGCGATGCATACGTGCCGCGGCAACTGGAAGAGCACCTGGCTCGCGGCGGGCGGCTACGAGCCGGTCGCCGAGGCGATTTTCAACGAAACGCGCGTGGACGCCTACTTTCTCGAGTACAACAGCGACCGCGCCGGCAGCTTCGAGCCGCTGCGGTTTGTCCCGAGGGGCAAGAAGGTCGTGCTCGGGCTGGTCTCGACCAAGACGCCGGTGCTCGAGCGAAAAGACGATCTGAAGCGCCGGATCGACGCCGCGGCCCGCTACATCCCGCTCGAGTATCTTTGCGTGAGTCCGCAGTGCGGCTTCGCCAGCAGTCATCATGGCAACCTGCTCGATCAAGACGATCAGTGGCGCAAGCTAGAGCTCGTGGTCGAGCTTGCGCGCGAAGTCTGGGGAGGAATTTAATCAGACCTGGTCCGATTAAATTCCTGAGCAGCCTGTCGGACGACAGGCTGCCATTGACATGAACCTCTCTGTGGCTGAATTGCCGTTTTCATGATGAATGGAATTGCACAAACTGTGGAAGCCCGTATCAACCTATGGCTCACGCTCCTCGCGGCGTTGTGCGCAGGTGGCGCCTGCGCACAGGGTTATCCGCAGAGAACCGTGCGGCTCATCGTGCCGTTCGCCGCCGGCGGCACGACCGACGGGCTCGGGCGGGTCGCTGCGGCCCAGCTCTCCGAGCGCCTCGGCCAGCAAGTCGTGGTGGGAACCGCCCCGGCGGTGGCGGCATCGTCGGGTCGGAGGCGGGCGCGCGCGCGAAGCCCGACGGCTACACGCTGCTGCTCGGCTCGGCGGAAACCTATGGCCTGACCCACGGGATCGCCCGGCGGCTTGCTTATAACCCGGAAAACGACCTGGTCCCGGTCGTCATGCTGGCCCGCGCGCCGAACACGTTCGTCGTGCATCCTTCGGTCCCGGCAAGATCGCTGAAGCAATTGATCGCCCTCGCGCAGGCGAACCCGGGGAAGCTGCATTTCGGCTCGCCCGGCGTCGGTTCGAATCCGCATCTCATCGGCGAGCTGTTCAAGCATCGCTACCGGCTCGACCTGAGGCACGTCCCGTACAAGGGCGGCGGCGCAAGCATCATCGACGTGATATCCGGGCAAATAGAAATGGTGATTACCGACATCGTCACCGTTGCCTCGCGCACGGGCGCGGGACAGTGCGCGTCCTCGCCGTCACCGGATCCAGGCGCACGCCGCTCATGCCCGACGTGCCGACGATGGCGGAGGCCGGCGTGGATGACTTCGTGCTGGGCGCTCTGTTCGGCGTCTTCGTTCCGGCCAGCACCCCGGCGGAGGTGACCGGACGACTGACGCGGGAAATCACGACGATGGCGCAAACGCCCGAATTCAGAAAGCGGTTGATCGACATCGGCCAGGAACAAACAGAACCGCTTGCCGGAGAGGTGTTCGCGCGTGCGATACGTAGCGAGGCCCACCGCTGGCGCGAGCTGGCAGCGATGGCCGGCGTCAAGGAAGAATGAGACTCTAGACGCGATTTCAAAAACCCCATTTGAGCCACAGATAAACACAGATGAACACAGATGAAACCAAAGGCCGAATGATCTTGAATTTCAGGTTTGAATTTATCCGTGTTTATCTGTGTGTATCTGTGGCTGAGTCCTGCTTTTTTTTGAGATAGGCTCTAAGCAGGTGCAGTGGTG
>CAWDIV010000035.1:0-7405 GCA_963802355.1 uncultured beta proteobacterium
TGCTGTTTCGCCGTCCTGGCGGCAGGTCTAAGCACGAAATCGTAGCTCGCCACGCTGAACGGCGCCTCGAGCCCGATCTTCCTCGCTTCGGCTTCGGAGTCGTTGCGCTTGAACTCGATCACCAGTGAATTCTTGACCGCGAAGACGACATCGGACTCGAGGTACGGGTCGCCTTCCACGAACAGGTGGGTTACGACGGTTTCGTAACCGGGCGCCGACACGATGAAGTGCAGGTGCGCCGGTCGCATCGGATGGCGCCCATGCGCTCGAGGATCAGCCCCACCGGCCCGTCGGTCGGCACCGGATAGGCGGTCGGTTTGATCGTGCGAAACCGGAAACGGCCCTGCTCGTCGGCATGCAGCTTTGCTCGGAGCTGCCTGCCGCCGGCGTCGGCGAGCTGCACGTCGTACCAGCCTTCAGTATTCGATTGCCACATATCGAGCAGCGCGCCTGGAATCGGCTTGCCCTCGGTAGACACCACTTTGCCGGACACGTAGGTCGGCTCGCCTTTCCAGCCCGTTGCCATATCGTCGCCGTTGCGGATTTCGGGCGCGCCGTGAACGTAGAACGGCCCGAGCACCGTGTTCTCCGTGGCGCCGCCCGCCCGGCGATGGTTGATGGCGTCGACCAGCATCGACACCCCGAGCACGTCGGACAACAGGATGTACTCCTGGCGCTTCTCATCGCATCGTTGCCCGGCGGCGGTGAGGAACTTGATGCCTTCGAACCATTCCTCCTCCGTCAACTCGACTTCGCGCACGAACGCGTGCAGATGGCGAATGAGGCTCGTTATGATTTGCTTGAAGCGGGGATCGGCGGTCTTTTCCAGCCGTGCCACCACGGCGTCGGTGAGGTTCGCTTCGGTCAGGTTGCGCATGGTGTTCTCCTTGCGGGAACGGTGTGACTGGTGACTGGTGACTCGTGACTCGTGCAAATCCGGATGCGGCGCCTGAACTGCCGCGCCGCGGTCGAATTATAGGCCGGGTATTACCACCGTGTGTTTTCACAGGGAACAATTTCCCCCCGGGTCGACCTTGTGCTGTGCTCAACCCCCCCCGTCCCGCACTGGCCAGGGCCAGCATATAATCGGAGCGAAGTGCAACACGAGTCACCAGTCACAAGTCACGAGTCACCTCTCAAACAATGCTGATCAGGCTCAAAGTCAACGGCGATCCCGTTGAGATAAACCTCAAGTCCGGCGACCGGCTGCTTCTCGACGTTCTGCGCGAAGACCTCAAGCTGACCGGCACGAAAGTGGGTTGCGGCATCGGCGCGTGCGGGATCTGCACCGTCATCCTGGACGGCGAGCCCATCGCGTCGTGTCTGCAGCTTGCTGCGCTCTGCGAAGGCGTGGACGTGCGCACCATCGAAGGCCTGGCGGGATCCTTGGCGCTGCATCCAATCCAGCAGGCGTTCGTGAATCGCTCCGCCCTGCAATGCGGCATCTGCATACCCGGCCACATCATGGCGGCCTGCGCGCTGCTCGAAAAACATCCCCAGCCCAGCGCGGAGCAGATACGTGGGAGCGTCGACAGCGTGTACTGCCGCTGCACCGGCTATGTACACATCGAGGAGGCGTATCGCGAGGCGCTCCGCCTTACCAGTAAGTCGTTGATTCAGCCACAGATAAACACAGATGAACACAGATAGATCAGCCCTCAAGGAAACTCGGCAGGGAGAATGCAGCAGCCACAGAGGAGATGAACTGCCATTTGAGGTATCACCCCCTGTGATCCATTGGGCTGTTTTTTTTTTTCGTTTTTATCTGTGGCTAATTTCCGCTTTTAACATGGCTCCTAACCAACCCGATCCCAAGTTCGCCGCAGAAAGCCTGCTCGTCGTCGGCAAGGACGTGCCCCGCACCGACGCGATCCCCAAGGTAACCGGCGCCGCACAGTACGTCGCGGACCTCAACTTCCCCGGCATGCTGCATGCAGCCGTATCGCGCAGCCCGCATCCGCACGCGCGGATCGTCAGCATCGACGTGAGCGCCGCCGAAGCCATGCCCGGCGTCAAGGCGGTCGCAACGGGTGCCGACACTGCCAAGCGCAAGTGGGGCGCCTTCAGGCCCGACCTCTATCCGCTGGCCATCGGCAAGGTGCGCTATGTCGGCGACGAGGTCGCGGCGGTCGCGGCCATAGATCCCGCCACGGCGCGCGCAGCGGTAGATCGTATAGTCGCCCACTACGAAATTCTCACTCCCGTACTGTCGCTCGATCAAGCGCTGGCAGCAAACGCATCTCTCGTTCATGACGACGCGCCCGGCAATGTCGCCCACCAGTTCGCTTTCGAGCGCGGCGACGTGGAGGCGGGGTTCAAAGCATCGGACGTGATTGTCGAAGGCACGTGGGAATCCATGCGCCAATGGCACACTGCGCTGGAAACGATAGGCTGCGTGGCGAGCTGGACCGGCGGACGCGTGACGATGGTGCAACACACAGACCCCGTTTCTCCGCGGCCGTTACGCTACCGCGCTCGGCGTGCCGGAATCCCAGGTGCGCGTGATCCAGACCGAAGTCGGCGGCGGATTCGGCGGTAAATCGGGCGACGACAACGCGTCCGTCGTCTGCGCGCTCCTCGGCGGAAGAGCGGGCGGCCGGTAAAGCTCCTTCACACGCGCGAGGAAGAGCTCGCCAGCCACCCGCGCATGCCGATGCGCTACTGGGTGCGACTCGGCTTCTCGCGCGATGGGCGCATCAAGGCGAAGGAGATCAAGATGTGGGCGGATAACGGCGCCTACACCGGTAAATCCCAGGCGATACTGGGCGCCGCGACGGTCCGGCACGATGCGCTCTACAGTCTCCGCCGTGCGCGCCGATTCGACGCTGGTTTACACGAATCTCGTCCCGACCGGGGCGTTCCGCGGCTTCGGCAACCCTTCCGCGGACTGGGCCGTGGAACAAGCCTGGGACCTCGCCGCCGAGAAGCTAGGGATCGACATCCTGGACCTGCTGCGCATGAACGCGATGGAGCCCGGCGGGGTCTCCCCGCACAACCACAAGGTAACGAGCTGCGAGCTGAAGCAGTGCATAGATAAAGCCGCCGGCATGATCCGATGGAGCGAAAAGCGCAAGGAGAAGGCCGCACTGGGGCCCTCACCCCCCACCCCTCTCCCGAGGAAAAAAAAAAAAAAAAAAAAAAAAAAAAAAAGGCAACGAACTTCGGCGTTGTGCTTCCCTCACGCGGGTTGGGCATCGGCTGCAGCGTGCACGTCAACGGCCGCCGCAGCTTCGGCGACTGGGATGGCAGCTCGCAATCGTGCGGCTGAACGAGGACGGCCGTGCCACCGTCATCACCGGTGAAGGCGAAATCGGCCAGGGCAATCTCACCGTGTTGCGCCAGATCGCGGCGGAAGCCCTGGGTCTCGCTTACGATGAGGTGGACATCACCCGTCCCGATACCGACCTGCAGCCACACTGGCTGGGCGAGCTGGCGAGCCGCCTCACCTACGTGGCAGGAAACGCCGTGCAGCGCGCGGCCGCGGCGGCCATAGCCCAGCTCATCGAAGCCGCCGCCACGCAGCTCAGCTCCCCGCCCACGAATTGACCATCATCGAAGGTCAGATCGGGCCGCGCCGCGCTCGGAGCACCAGTTCAGCCGGTAGCGGCGGTCGTGCGCGCGCATATCTATCAGCCGGGTGGCCAACCGATCATCGGGGTGGGCACCTTTGACAACCCGTCGGAATTTCCCGACCACAGCCGTTACGGCAACAGATCGGGCGCGTACAACTTCGCGGCGCAAGCGGCGGAGGTCGAGGTCGATCCTGCGACCGGTCAGGTCACGCTGCTCGAAGTGGCCGCGGCCGTCGACTGCGGCACCGTCATCCACCCCGCCGCCGCCGAAGGACAGGTCCAGGGCGCGGTGACGCAGGGCATAGGCCTCGCGATGATCGAGTACTTCGACTGCTGCAACGGACGCCCACCGATCCGCAGCTCAAGGACTATCCCATCCCCGGGGCCGCAACGATGCCGAAGCTGCACGTCGCGTTTGCGGATTCCTACGAGCCGAGTGGACCTTCGGCGCGAAGGGGCTCGGCGAATCGGTCTCGATGCCGTGCCCGCGGCGATCGCCAATGCGATCGCCGACGCAGTCGGTGTACGCATCACGAACCTGCCGATTACGGCAGAGAAAGTGCATCGGCACTGCATCCCGAGATCTATGCCGCCGAGAAACCCGTTGCGCCGGCGGAGCCGAAGGGCAGCGCCTGGACGCCGCTCGCCGCCGGCAAGCCGTCAGGAGCCCGCCCGGCACCGGCCGAAATGCTCTTTCCGCAAAGCGTGAAGGAAGCCGTAGCCCAACTCGCGCTGGGGGACGCCATGATCGTGTCCGGCGGCACGGCGCACGCCCTGCGCCGCGAGCGCTCCGGGTTTCCGTTTGCAAAGCGCTTGGTCGCGGTCCCGCGGATCGCTGAACTCAAAGAGCTTTCCATCGATGCCAAAGGCGTACTGCACATGGGTGCGGCCGTCCACCAGGAAGCGCTCTACGACGACGCGCCCCTGCGCAAACACTGGCAAGCGATAGAGGACGCGCTCGAAGCGGTCGGCCACTCGCGTATCCGTCGCATGATCATCGGCGGGAGCGTGGGTCCGTTGATCGGCGGCTTCGATCTTCCAGTGGCGCTGCTTGCGCTAGGGGCCCGGGCCAAGCAGCCGGACCCACCGGGCGGCGCATCGCCACTTTGGAAATCTATTCCAGGAAAGACTCGGCAAGAATGAAATGGTGGTCAGCGTCAAGTCGACCCGCCACCACCGCACTCAGGCTCGAGTTTCCACAAATACATGGCGCGCGGCGTGCTGGAAATCCCGACCGTCAATACCTCTGCTGCGGTCGGCATCGATGGCAAAGGGCTTTGCACCCAGGCGCGCGTGGTCGTGGGGGCAGTAAGCGGGAAGCCCATCATCCTCGATCTGGAGCAACTCGCGGGCAAGCGCCTTACCGCGGAAATCCTGCGCGATGCCGTGGAGCCGGTGCGGCACCTGGCGCAGCCCATGCCGGATGTGCGCGGATCGGTCACCTACAAACGGGAGATGGCAGTGGAGTTTGCGGCGCGCGCCTTGATCGCCGCGTGGCGTCGCGCGGCAAAGAGTGACTGGTGACTCGTGACTGGTGAACTCGTGACTGATGTTTCCCTCATCCCTCATCCCTCCCCCGTTGTATCCTCATCCTTCTGGCGCTCGGGCTGCGCGCTGTTTTTTTGCAGCCTGCGCGCAAGCGGTCGCGCAGGCGTACCCGAGCGCCCCAGTGCGCGTGATCGTGCCCTTTCCCCCCGGCGGCGGCGTGGATGGCATGGGTCGCATCGTCGCCCAGAAGCTCACCGAGCATCTCGGCAAGAATTTCGTCATCAGAACCGCAGCGGGGCCAACGGCAATATCGGCACTGAAATCGTCGCCAAGGCGCCAAGGGACGGCTACACGTTGCTGATGACGGGCGCCGGATTCGTCACGAATCCCAGCCTGTACGCGAAGACGGGCTACGATCCGATCAAGGACTTCGAGCCGGTCAGTCTGCTGTGGTCGCTCCCAACGTCCTGGTGGTGCATCCGTCGGTCCCGGTGAAATCGGTCGCGGAACTGATCGCGCTCGCGAGGGCCCGGCCGGAACAGGTCGGATTCGCGGGATCGGGCAGCGGCAGCACGCCGCACCTGGCCGGAGAGCTCTTCAACACGCTGGCGAAGGTCAAGATGGTGCACGTGCCGTACCGCGGCACCGGACCCGCGATGATCGGACTGCTCGCGGGAGAAGCGAGCGTCATGTTCATGCCGGCGACCAACGCCGTGCAGCTCGTTAAGGCTGGCCGCGTGAAAGGTCTCGCCGTGACCAGCACGACGCGTCTCCCCGCCATGCCCGAACTGCCGACAGTAGCGGAATCGGGCCTGAAAGGTTACGAGTCGAGCCAGCGGTACGGCGTACTTGCGCCGGCCGGCACGCCGGACGAAATCGTCAGTCTCTTGAGCGCACAGATCGTGAAGATCATGAGCAGCCCCGAAATCAGGCAGCGCCTGGGAGGCGAAGGCGTGGTGCCGGTCGGCAGCGCACGGGAGCAATTCGCTTCCCACATCAAGGCCGAGATCGCGAAGTGGGCGAAGGTCATCAGGCAGTCAGGAGCCCGCATTGATTGAAAGACCAATTTAACCGCAGAGACGCGGAGAGAAACGACTCAACGGGTCGAGCGATCTATCTCCCAAGGATTCTCTCCGGGCCCGGGCGGTAATCGATATTTTGATTTGCTCTCTCCGTATTCTCCGCGCCTTGGCGGTAAATGCATTTGAATTTGTTTTTTCGTGAACCCATCGGCTCCTTGGCGGTAGGTACGTTTAAGTTATTGTTGCATCTCTCCGCGCCTCTGCCAGGTAAATCATGCTTGATTTGTATGTGGACGCAGTCGAAAACCGCCGTTCCGGCCCGACCAGGTCGGCAGCCTGCTGCGGCCCGCCGAGCTCAAGGAGGCACGGGCCAGGGTCGAGCGCGGGGAACTGGTCGTCGAAGCGCTGGGGACGATCGAGGACCGATTGATCCGCGAAGTCGTGGCGAAACAGGAGGTGATCGGGCTCGAGGCCGTTACCGACGGTGAATTCCGCCGGGGCTGGTGGAACCACGATTTTCTCGGCCGGATCGACGGCGTCGAAGTCGTGCTCGATGAAAAATCGGTGAAGTTCGTCGGAAGCGACGATCCACGCTTCACCTCGCAGGTCAAGCGCAAGCTGCGCCGCACGCGCCCGCTGATGGTCGATCATTTCCGGGTCCTCAAATCAGTGGCGCGGCGCACGGCCAAGTTCTGCATCCCATCCCCTTCGATCCTCTATCACCGGGGCGGGCGCGCCGCGATAAGCGAGGAGGCTTATCCCGATCTCGAGGAACTCTGGTCCGACGTCGGGAGGGTGTATCAGGAGGAGATTCAGGACCTCGCCTCGGCAGGCTGCACCTATCTTCAGATTGACGACACGAGCTTCTCCTTCATGTGCGACCCGAAGTTCCGGGAGACTTGCCGCGCGCGCGGCGACGACCCTGCCGCGCTGCCGCACATGTACGCAAAGGGGGTGAACGCCGCGATCGCGAACCGCCCGGCCGGTATGACCATCGCGATGCATACGTGCCGCGGCAACTGGAAGAGCACCTGGCTCGCGGCGGGCGGCTACGAGCCGGTCGCCGAGGCGATTTTCAACGAAACGCGCGTGGACGCCTACTTTCTCGAGTACAGACAGCGACCGCGCCGGCAGCTTCGAGCCGCTGCGGTTTGTCCCGAGGGGCAAGAAGGTCGTGCTCGGGCTGGTCTCGACCAAGACGCCGGTGCTCGAGCGAAAAGACGATCTGAAGCGCCGGATCGACGCCGCGGCCCGCTACATCCCGCTCGAGTATCTTTGCGTGAGTCCGCAGTGCGGCTTCGCCAGCAGTCATCATGGCAACCT
>CAWDIV010000036.1:0-776494 GCA_963802355.1 uncultured beta proteobacterium
GGCGCGCCGCGAAGGCGCGGTCCCGCTGGGCCGGATCGAGCGCAAGCTTGGCGGCATCAGTCCGATGGCCGCGGCGTCGCGGACCGCGTTGGCGAGCCCGCGCAGTTCGGGCGCGATGTCCTTGAGCTGGATGTCGGAGACCAGCGCGCCGAGGTCGCGCTCGAGATCGTCAGTGGCCTGCTTGATCTCCGAACGACAGTGGGCCCGAAACCTGGCCCGCCATCTCGGCGAGCTGGTAGGACGAGATGGGAACGCCCTGCTGCTCGCGCTTGATCTTCTGCGCATCATCGGAGTAGCGCGACAGCAGCGCCTTGGCGACCTCGTCCGGATCGCGTGGATTGGCCACCTTGAGCATGCGGCGGAACACGTTGTCGACGGTCAGGGCGCCCTGTGAGCGTTGTTGCTTGGTGGGAAGTGGATAGGCGTTCGTCGGCATGATCCGTCACCTTCTTTATGCAGCGAGCCGATTGGGATGGTGGAGTGCGCGCGGCTCGCGGCGGCGATCGCGGCGAGATGGGCAACGACGCGCTGCGACAGCTGGTCGGGGTCGGCGCCCATGGCCAAGGCCATGCCGCTCGCGCTCACCATGAAGCGTGGCGGCAGCCCGGCCGGGATGCGGCCGGCGGCGAGCTCGATGGCGCCGCGCCGGATCGAGGCCTGGTCGGCGCGCGTGAAGGGAATGACGTCGGCAAGCGCCCGCTGGCCGAGCGCCAGGCGGGGCTGGAACGCAACCTCGTCGACGACGTGCGGCACCACGCGCGGCATGCTCTCGAGCAGCGCCGGCGGCAGGCGGTGGCCCTTGCGTGGATCGTAGAGCTCACGCCAGACCCGCTCGACGTCGCGCGCGTCGTCGGCAAAGCCCATGCGCGACAGCATGTTGCTCATGATGAAGGCGCGGATGTAGCCCGTGGGATGGGCGCCGCCCGGGCGGTACGTGAGTGCGCGCGGCGCGGGATGCGACAGAAAGGTCATCATCCCGGCGGCCGAGGCCGGCCCGCCCAGCAGGATCGCCGCGAGGTCGGCGAAGATCTCCTTGTGCCAGCGGCGCCAGATCTGGGCGACGCGCGGGTTCGGCGCAATGCGCTGCATGCGTCTCGCCAGCGCCGTCTGGTTCTCGGTCCACAGGCGCATGTCGGCCTGCAGGTTGTGCGAGACCTCGTGCAGGAACACCGACTGCCACGGATTGTCGCGATCCCAGGGAATGCGGATCACCGGGAAGGGATTGGTGTCGCCGAGCAGGCGGGCCATCTCCACGCCGCGCCGCTTAGTCGAGGGCGAGTAGCCGTGCTCCATGTAGGTGACGGGCTTGAGCAGCGGCGTGGGCAGGACCTCGGGAGCGGCGGCGCGCACCCGGCATAGCAGTCGGCGGCAATGACATCGTGCGCCGCCAGCACCGGCGCGTAGGAGGTGCCGCGCTGGATGAAGATCTCGAAGAACATCCCGAAGCTGCGGCGGGCGCGATCGACCTCACGCTCGAACATCGCCATGCCGATCAGCTTGCGCTCACGGTCGCCGGACGCCCACATGGCGCGCAGCTGCCCGACCCGGCTCTCGACGCCCCGCGCGATCGCCGCCAGTCGCCGGTTGGCGGCACGGAAGTGATCGGAAGAGGGAGCGTACGGCATGTCCTGCGCTCTCAAACCGAGTTGCCGGGGCGTCAGCCGGTGAGCCGGTGTGAGCGGGCCACCAGGCTGACGAACTTTGCCTGGAGGAAGGCGTTGGTGGCGGCGGAGGCCATGACGTCATGGTCCTGCTTCAATCGACGTTACTCATCAGCCTCCGCGACCGGGGCCATGGCCGCCTCAGCGGCGCATGCCGCCTCCGGCGATGCGTACGTTCGGCACGGCGCGCCGCACGGCGGCTTGGCCGCGCGGCAGGGGCGCCGACAGCCGCCGCGCCAAGCGTGGCATGGCGGCGACGCGGCGTGCCGCGTTGGCGGCGACGCGCGGCCGTGCCGCTGCCGGGGTGCGGCGCACGGCGGCGCTGCGGCGCACGCTGCGCACGATACGCGGCACGGCGCGAACAGCCGTGCGGCCGCGGCGACGCACCAGGGTCATGACCAGGCGCAGCAGCTGACGGACGATTCGCCGCCGCTGTGCCGCGGGCATGTTGGGCGCGACGTGGCGGACCAGCAGGCGGGCCGCGGCTCCTGCCACCACCGGCAGGGCGCCGCGCATGCGCACCGCGAGCTCGGCCGCCGCCTCGAGCGCTTCCTCCTCGGAGGCGCCCTCGTAGCGCAGCCGGCTCGCCAAGCGGGCGACGCGGGCCGCGGCCTGCGCGGCGGGATGCGGGATCACGCTCAGGATCGGCGCGGCGACGCGGGCGACACGACCGACCACGGAGCCGACACGGCGGGCGCCGGCGGCAACGCGGCGGGCGGCGCGGCGGATACGGCGCAGGAACTCATCGGAGTCCTCGGCCGCCATGGCGTAGGCGAGACCGGTCTCCCAGGCGTCGGCGCTGTCCTCCTCGTCACCGAGCTCGTCGCCCTCGTCCATCTCGTCGAGTTCGTCGCCCTCGTCCATGGCTTCAAAGTCGTCGATGGAATCGCCCTCGTCGAGCTCATCCATCTCGTCGGCTCCCTCGGCTTCGAGCTCATCCGTCTCGTCCATCTCGTCGCCTTCGTCCCACTCGTCCATCTCGTCGGAGAAGGCCTCGGCGCCGCCCTCGGCTTCGTCGAGTTCGAGTTCATCAAATGCTTCGCGACGTGTCGGCATGGGCTTGCCCCTTCGTACGATTGGATTGCGCTTGCTCGCGCGAAGAGACGTTAGTTGGAATCGCGACCTCGCCGACAGTCGGGTTTTCCGGGTGCCCCATACAGGGTAGTCAAAACGGGGGACCGGCCTTGGCCTGCAGTGCTGGCGCATCGCGCGGCCGAGCAAGGGCGCCACACAAGCCGACATCCGGAACTGGCACGCCCTGTTGATGTCGTCATTGCGCATTGTTCGCTAAGCTGCCGGGCAAGAACAAGTCGGGAGGATCATCGTGCGTAGTCTCGGACGGCGTCGTGTTCTTGTGTCTCTGGCCGGTGGCGCGCTGGCCGCACCGGCCCTGCTGCGCGCGCAGGCCGCGTGGAAGCCCACCAAGCCGATCACGATCTACAACCCCCTGGCCGCGGGCGGCGTGTGCGACGTTCATCTGCGCTTTCTCGGCGAGCGTGTCAGCCGGCAGGTCGGCCAGCAGGTGATCGTCGACATCAAGGCGGGGGCCGGGGCGACCCTGGCCGCCGCGCAAATGGTGAACACGCGGCCGGACGGCTACACGATCGCCTGCATGACCATCAACAGCCTGCGCTATCCGCACTATCAGACGGCGAACTGGCATCCGCTGCGTGACTTCTCCTACATCATCGGCCTTTCGGAGTTCACGTTCGGCGTCGTCGTGCGCGCGGACTTTCCCTACCAGACCATCGCCGACCTGATCGAAGCCGGGCGGCGCGAGCCCGAGAAGCTGAACTACGGCACGAGCGGCATCGGCGGCACCGGTCACCTGCTGATGCTCGAGACCGAACAGGCCACAGGCGCGCGCTTACCCACATTCCCTACAAAGGCGGCGCGGAGTTCATGCCGGCCCTGCTGGGCGGCCATATCCAGTTCGTTCCCGATGGCGCGCAGTGGGCGCCGTTCGTGGAGAACGGCCAGGTCCGCGTGCTGGCGATGGCCACGCCCCAGCGACTTGGGAAATACCCCGACAAGCCCACCCTGGTGGAAAGCGGCATCAATGCCGTCGCCGTCAGCCCCTATGGCCTGGTCGGACCGAAGGACCTGCCGGCGCCCGTGGTCCAGGCCCTGCACGATGCCTTCAAGGAGGCGATGGCCGATCCAGCTCACCAGCCGCTGCTCGACAAGTTCATCCAGGAGCCGTGGTATCGCGATCCCGCCGGCTATCGCGCCTTCGCCGAGAAGTATTACGTCGAGGTGAAGCCGATGCTGGTCAAGGCGGGACTCGCCAAGGGTAAGCTCCCTACAAACTGGCCCACCAGGCGACCACGAGCATCCGATCGGGCGCGAGGCCTGCGCTGAAGTCGCAGCGCGGGTGGACAGGCGATTCCAGTCGAAGCTCCTACGTCTCGCCATCAATCCGAGTGGCCGAGCATTCGCCGCCGGGGCCCGGTCCTGATCGCGGTGTGATCTCTCCGGGCAGTCGCGCGCGCCATCGCTGATCTGTGTCGGATCGGCCACAGCAACTGTCCTCCAGGCGCCCCACGTCCTTGCATGTGCGCAAACTCACATCGGCGAGAGTCAAATTTGCATATGACAACGCCTGCGATTTCCATGGATACGGAGGCGCTACGATGAACGCATATTCATTATTTGCGCATCTTCTTCGTCCTCGCCTGAAAAGAGGCCAGACGCCCCTTCATCTTGTCGAGGCCGAGCAGGTGATCTGTGTCCCGCCGATGTTGAGCGCGGACGACCTGCCTCCGGAATTCAAGGACGTTCTGGAAGTACAGGTCCTGGGATACCGCGAGCGGCTGACTGAGGTCGATGGACACCGCCAGCGCGTCCTCGATCCGTCTGGACGATCGTTCCCAAGGGCAGGTAACCCCGCGAACCGCGATGCCGCCTCGACGCGCTCGGCGGATGCTCACGTCATCGGCTGGCAGACACCCGCCGTGCCTGGATGGTTCAGCCGGGAAACAAGTTCCAGGAAGCGGGCCTGAGTTCGCATCCCGCCCCAGCGAGGATCGAGACGCAGCCAGACCAACCAGTGCGACCTTTCCTCGAAGGCCCGGTCGAGCCAGGAGAAAGCCGCATCGGTCTCGCCGAGCCCGGCGTAAACCAGAGCGATGCCATACGACGTCACGAACGTTCGGGTCGCGAGCTGGCGCAACTCGGCGATCGTCTCGTGAGCTGCCGACGTCCTGCCGCAAACAGCTTGAGCGTGTCCGCGAGCGGCGATGGAAACCGGCCAACCTTTCAGTTGGTCATCGACGCGCTGAAAGGCAGCGATCGCGGCATCGTACTGCCCGAGTTCCTGCAGCGAACGACCCCGCCAAAGGTGTGCCGCCGGAAATTCAGGATCCATCTCCAGCACGGCGTCGAGCTGCTTGATCGCCTCATCGTACCGGCCCGAGTAGTAGTGAATGAATCCAACATCGGTATTGATGGCGCGTGACAACGGCTCGCCCGCGTGGGCCCGCCTGATTTCGTCAAGCGCCTCGTCGGCTCTTCCGGTCGCCAGCAGGAAAGTCGCCAGCCATTGATGGGCGGCCGCATTCGAACGGTCGAGAGCGATGGCGCACCGAAACTCCCTTTCTGCGCCATCCCAGTCCCAGGCATGATAGAGTTTGACGTAGCCCAATGAAGCATGCGGCTCGGCAAGCGTGTCATCGAGGTCGAGGGCCATCGCCGCATGACGAGCCGCCGCAGGGAACGCGTCGGCAGGTGCCACGTAGCTCAGGTACCCTTTTGCGGCGTGGGCATCGGCAAGACCCGCATGCGCCGGGGCGAATTTGGCGTCGAAGGCAAGGGAGCGCCAATAGTGCTGGATCGCCCTGTCCAGGCCCTCGGCTGTCCGCCGGTTCCAGTGATAGCGACCTTGCAGACAGGCTCGGCGCGCGTCTTCGCTGGCCTGTGAGCGCTTGTCGGATCGAGCAGAGCCGGTACGCAAGAACAGCGTAGCAGTGCCACTTCTGACCTTGACCGGGGCGACGAACCGATAACCGCGGGTGGGCACGGTCTCAATGAAGGTCTGCCGACCTCGGCTGCGCCTCAGAAGCTTGCGCAAGGTCGAGATGTTCACGCTGAGATTGATCTCCGCGACGAAGACCTTGGGCCAAATCATGTCCAGAAGGCGATCCTTCGTCATCAGGCTTCCGCGATGACGAACCAGCACGACCAGAAGGTCGAATGTCTTTGGCGTCAGTCGGAGAGGTCGGCCGCGCAACAACAGCAGCCGATCCGCCGGATCAAGCGTGAAGTCGCCGAATTCGAAGACCTCATTTGCCGGGGTGGCCATCGCAGGAATCCAAAGAATCTCCAAAGATTTCGATGGTGGCCTGTTTCATTCTTCCATCCTCAGTATGACAGGAGGAGAGGTCAATGCCACTTGCACTCAGAACCGCTTCCTTGGCCGCCTTGATCGGCCTGGCGCTGCTGCTTGGAGCGATGGCTCGCCACCCGGCCCTCGCGGCATCCGAAGATGAAGTGCGCGCCACCTTTGATCGCTACGTAGCCGCCCACAACGCGCACGATGAGAAGGCCCTCGCGGGCCTTCTGCTCGACTCGCCCGACTTCCTCTGGATCACACGTGGCACGGCCGTCTGGGGGCACGATCCGGCGATGAAGCGATTCGCCGGGCTGTTCCAGGGCACTTGGCAGCTTGCGCCAGACCTATCCGGTCTCAAAGTGATGATGATCGGCGAGGGCGTCGCTCAACTTTTCGTGCCTATCGTCTTCACCATTGGAAACGCCGGTCAGCCTGCGCAGACAACGACGTTTCTGATGAATCAGGTCCTCCGCAAGACTGCCGAAGGCTGGAAGGTTTCCAGCGTTCTGCCGATCCCCGTCCCAAAGTAGTCGTTGCGGTCGGCTCAGCTCTTGACAGGTGCAGCAGAGCCTGCCCCCGATCGAACGGCCTCGCCTGGCGAATGGCAATGTCCGGCCCGGGACCTATCAAGGGTTGGCAGGAGGACGCCATGTTCAGACGTTCGGTCGCGTGACGTTTGCTGCTGTCGCCTGTTCAGCCTTGTCGGGTTTGCTGCTGGCCGCAGCGACGCCGACAGCCGCGCTTGCGGCAGACCTCAAGCTGCTCGGCCCGGTCTCGCTTCGGGTCGTTCTGCCCAGCGTGCTGCCTCAATTCGAGCAGTCGTCGGGGCACAAGGTTACGGTCGGCTATGCCACGCTTGGTGCCATCACGAAGCGGCTTCTCGACGGCGAGGCCGCCGATGTGGTCATGGTCTCGCCCGCACAGAACGACGAACTGCGCCAGCGGGGGAAGCTGCTGGAGAGCAGCCGCGTGGAGATCGCCAAGGTCGGCTTCGCCGTCTTCGTGAAGAAGGGCGCACCGCGGCCTGACCTCGGCTCGGTGGACGCCCTGAAGCGCGCGCTGCTGGCCGCGCGATCAATTGCTCTTGGCGATCCGGCCGCCGGCGGCGGAGCCGGCGTTTTCACCGCAGGCTTGATGCAGCGCCTGGGCCTTGCGGAAGAGATCAAGGCGAGAAGCAAGCTGGTGCAGTCGGGTACCGAGGTTGCAGAGGCCGTGGCGAAGGGCGAGGCCGACATCGGGATCGGGGTGGCGAGCGATGCAGCGATCGTTTCAGGCCTCGATGCCATACCGCTGCCACCCGGGGCCCAGAGCTACTCCGTCTACGTGGCCGGGATCAGCGCGGACAGCAAGGCAGCCGATGCAGCAGCGGCGCTGCTCGCCTTCCTGAGCACACCGGCCGTCAAGGCGGCCTTGAGGAGCCATGGCTTCGAGACGCCGTGACGCGATCTCGTTTGGGTCACGGCCTCGAAGCCGAGTGGGCCGCCGCATAGAAATCCCACCTCGCCTCGCAACGGTGCCGAGGCCGCGTCGTTCGTTGGTCCGGGAGCAGCTGTTGCTACCCAGACATCCAACGGAGGCAAGCATGGCCAGCGAGGAGACCAAGATCACGTCCAGCAGCCTGATCGCAGCCGAGAAGGTCGAGGGAACGGACAGGCTATGTTGCGACGCACATCGCCCGACCCGGCGTGATCCGCCAGATAGGCGCTATCCAGCGGATGGTTTTCGGTGAGTATGACGGCCGGCGTTCCTCGCGCGCCGAGGCGTTGCTCGAAGTTGCGCTGAAGCCGGCATACAGGCCGAGCTGTCGAGCGACATGCGGAGATCGATCTGGGAGAAGTACGTGTTCCTGGTCGGGCTCTCCGCCACGACGGCCACCATGCGCACGAACATCGGACCGATCCGCGAGAACCCACAGACGCGCGCGTTCCTGCTCGAGATCATGAAGGAAGTCGTCGCAGTCGGCCGGGCGCACGGCGTCGCGCTGCCTGAAGAATATGCGCAGCAGCGGCTGGCGTTTGCAGATACGGTCCCGTCGACATGACTTCGTCGCTGTATCACGACCTGGAGCGCGGCAACCGGCTGGAAGTCGAATGGCTCTCCGGGCGGCGTCGTGAAGCTGGGCGCGCGGGCCGGCGTGCCGACGCCCGCGAACCGTGCGGTGTGGGACATCCTCGCGCTGCACGCGCAGGAAGAAAGGCGTGACTAGTGAATCGTGACTGGTGACTAGCTATCCCTTTTGGAATCACGAACTCCTTGATCGCACGTATCCTTCCAAGGGGTTCTTGAGACCGCTTCTCGAAGCCTCGCTCATCGACTAACGAGTCACGAGTCACCAGTCACGAGTCACGCGTTTCCATCAATGAACGCTCCCGTGCTGACGGTCCGCTCGCTGCGTGCAACTGCGGTCGAGGTGCCGATGACGTACGTGCTCGGCACGAGCGCGCAGGCAGTGCGTGAGGCGCCGCTCCTGCTGGTCGATCTCGAGACCGAAGAGGGCGTCACCGGGCGCGCCTACCAATTCTGTTATCTGCCGGCCGCCGCGCCCGCCATCGCGACCCTGCTCGAAGAGGTACTGCGGAAGGTGAAGGGCGATCGGATAGAGCCGGCGGCCTTGTGGGCGAAACTTTCCAAGCGCTTCACACTGATCGGCGTGCAAGGCATCGTGCGCATGGCGATGGCGATGTTCGACGTCGCGTCCTGGGACGCGCTGGCGACCGCAGCGGGTGTCCCGCTTGCGACTTTCCTGGGCGGGAAGCCGGCCCCGGTGCCGGCCTACAACAGCAACGGGCTGGGGCTGATGGCGCCGGAAGCCGTCGCGGACGAAGCCGAGAAGCTGCTCTCTGGCGGATTCCGCGCGCTGAAGCTGCGCCTGGGTTATCCGACGCCTCAAGCCGATGTGGCAGCGGTGCGCGCGGTGCGCAAGCGCATACCCGCCGGCGTGGCCGTGATGGTGGACTACAATCAGGCGTTGAGCGTCAGGAGGCCGTGGCCCGCGGGCGCATGCTCGACGATGAAGGGGTCTACTGGATCGAGGAACCGATACGCCACGACGACTATGCGGGTTGCGCCGCGGTTGCAAAGGCGGTGAGGACGCCGGTGCAGATCGGCGAGAACTTCTCCCAGGTGTACGACATGGAGCGCGCGCTTGCGGCACGCGCGTGCGACTGCGTCATGCCCGATCTCGAACGCATCGGGGGCGTGACCGGCTGGCAGCGAGCGAGCGCGCTCGCCCAATCCGCCGGGATCGAAATGTCCTCGCACCTGTATCCGGAGGTCAGCGCCCATCTGCTCGCCGTGACGCCAACGGCGCACTGGCTCGAGTACGTCGACTGGGCGAACACGATCCTCGCCGAGCCGCTGCGCATCGTGGACGGGAACGCAATCCCGCCGGAGCGTCCCGGCAACGGCCTCGCGTGGGACGACGGCACAGTCCGCCGCTGCCGGATGCCTTAGATGGCCCGTGTGATGCCACGGCCAACTGGTTGATCTGCCGGAAGCGCCGTGTCCAACACGCTCAAAGGCGCATTGCTGGCCGCCGGCGGCATCGCGCTGCTGATCGCAAACGACGCCGTCACCAAATTTCTAGCCGAATCCTACCCGGTGGGCCAGGTCATCTGCCTGCGGCAGGGGGCCACGCTGCTGGTTATCGTGCCGTACGTGTTGCTGGTGACCGGAGGGGGCGCCTTGCGCATCGTTTCCGGGGCGGGGCAGCTGGCGCGCGGCCTGCTGTTCGTCGCCGGCACCGTCTGCATGGTGCTGAGCTTGAGCCTGTTGCCGCTCGCCACGGTGATAACGATCCTGTTCGCGGGCCCGACCTTCGTCGCGGCCCTCTCCTGGCCGCTGCTCGCGGAGCGTGTCACCAGGCACCGCTGGATCGCGATCATCGCAGGATTCGCCGGCGTGTTCATCGTGGTGCGGCCGGGCGCTGTGTCGTTCGAGTGGGCGTTGCTGATACCGGTAGCCGGCGCCTTCGTCACCGCGCTGAGGGACATCGTGACGCGGCGGCTGTCGCGCACGGAGACCTCGATCTCCATCCTGTTCTGGTCATCGGTGGTCGTGACGGCCGTGGCGGCGACAACGGCGCCCTTCGGCTGGCAGCAGCTGAAGGGCGCCGCGGCGGCGTGGTTCATGGCGGCGGGGCTCCTCAGTGCCGCCGCCCATTTGCTGATGATCGAGTCGCTGCGCCTTGCGGAAGCGGCGGTGGTCGCGCCAGTGCGCTATACCTCGCTCATCTGGGCGACGTTGTTCGGTTTCGTGTTCTGGGGCGAGCTGCCCGATGCGTGGGTGGTTCTCGGAGCCATCGTGATCGTTGCGAGCGGCGTTTACATGCTGCGCGTCGAGACCCGGACCAAGGTCGAGGGCCGGCCTTGAGGGCATGTGTCTCGTGGCTGATCTGTCCTCTGCGGCCACGTTTTCGCCCAAAGGGCCCAGACCGGACATCAGGAATAGAGCGTCGTGCGCTCGCGCGGCCTTCGACCGACCGAGCGAATCAGTCCTTCCATCATCGCGGGCGTCATCTCCTGCCCATGCGTTGCACCGGCTGCCCGGGAAATCGACTCGTCCATCAGCGTTCCGCCGAGATCGTTGACCCCCGCGCGCAAGCAGGCCTTCACGCCTTCCGGCCCCATTTTTACCCATGAAGCCTGGATGTTCAGGATGAGCGGGTGCAGGACAAGCCGCGCCACCGCATGCATGAGCACGGACTTCGCGGAACGTCGGCCCGCGGCGCGCCCGGCCCTTGCGATAGATCGGCGATTCCATATGCACGAAGGGAAGCGGCACGAACTCGGTGAAGCCGCCGGTCTCGGCTTGCAGCGCGCGTAGCCGCAGAAGGTGCCGCGCCCAGTGCACGGGCCTTTCCATGTGCCCGAACATGATCGTCGACGTCGTGCGGAATCCCGTCTTGTGCGCGGTTCTCATCACCTCGAGCCATTCACCGGTCTTGACCTTGTCGGGACACAGGGTGGCGCGGACTTCGTCGTCCAGAATTTCGGCGGCTGTTCCCGGCAGCGTACCGAGGCCGGCGCGCTTCAATTCGACCAGGAATTCCTCGAGCGACACGCCGAGCGTGCGCGCGCCCTGCCAGACCTCGAGCGGCGAGAAGGCGTGAACATGCATTTCGGGAACAGCCGCTTTCACCCCACGGCAAATGTTGAGATAGGTCGCTCCGGTATATGCCGGGTGGATCCCGCCCTGCATGCAGACCTCGGTCGCGCCGCGTTCCCAGGCTTCGCGCGCGCGGCGCTGGATCTCTTCGAGCGCCAGGTCGTAGGGCTTGCCCCGCAAATCCTCGCTCGCTTTGCCTTTCGCGAACGCGCAGAACTGGCACCGGTAGGAGCAGATATTGGTGTAGTTGATGTTGCGATTGACGACATACTGACGGTGTCACCGTTCACCCTTTCCCTCAGCTCGTCGGCTGCCGCGCAGACGGCGGAAAAATCCCTCCCTCGCGAACGGAACAGCCGCACGATCTCCACCTCGTCCAGATCCTCGCCCCTTGTTGCTTTGGACAGGATTGCGCCGAGGTCATCGCGCGGGGCCTCGGACCGGGACGCGAAGGTCAACGCAAGATCCGGCGCCGGGGGAGGCTCCTTCATGCCCGGAGACCATCCGTCGGTGCGGGGAAAACCGTCGCTATCGACCCGATGGAGCAGCGCGGTGCGCAATTCCGGATCGATCCAGCGGCCGATATCCCGCACGTACGCTGGATAGACTGCCAGGCGCTCGACCAGCTCCTTGCCGGCCGTTTCCGTTGCGCGCGCGAGCATGCCCGGCTGCGGCCAGGGCGCTTCGGGGTTTACGTGGTCGGGGGTCACCGGCGATACCCCGCCCCAATCGTTGATGCCGGCATTGATCAGTTCACGAAGGGCGCCCGGGCTGAGATTCGGAGGCGCCTGCACGTTCATGTCGGGCTCGAAAAGCAGCCGCGCGACTGCGATGGTCCACAGGTGCTCTTCCAGCGGGGTCGCCGGCGCCATCGCCATCCGCGTTCCTGCCTTGGGTAGGAAGTTCTGGATGATGATCTCCTGCACGTGGCCGTAACGATCGTTGAGGTCGCGCAGCATCAGAAGCGCGTCGATCCGCTCCGCGCGCGTCTCGCCGATACCGATCAGAAGACCGCTCGTGAAGGGCACGGCCGCTTCACCCGCCAGCCTGATGGTCTCCAGACGAAGCGCCGGCCGCTTGTCGAGAGATCCGTAATGAGGTCCGCCGCGCGCGCACAAACGATCGGCCGCGCTCTCGAGCATCAGCCCCTGGGAAACGGAAACGGTGCGCAGCAACGCGATTGCCGATGCGTCAAGCACTCCGGGGTTGAGGTGCGGAAGCAGGCCGGTCTCGCGAAGAACCGCGCGGGCGGCTTCTGCAAGATAGGAAACGGTTGTATCGTGCCCGAGTTGCCGCAATTCATCGCGCGCAACCTGGTAGCGCATCTCCGGCTTGTCCCCGAGGGTGAACAGCGCCTCGTTGCAGCCCGCGGCCGCGCCGGCCCGCGCGATGGCGAGGACCTCGTCGAGCGTCAGGTAGGCCGCTTTTCCCTTGCGCGGCGGATGGGCGAACGTGCAGTAGTGGCACACATCCCTGCAAAGCTGCGTCAGCGGAATGAATACCTTGCGGGAATACGTCACCACGGCGTCGTGCGCGCTGTCGCGACGAATCACCGCCGCCCGCATGAGCGTTGCGAGATCGGCGTGTAGCAGTTTATAGCTCTCTTGCCGCGACAACCGGCGATCGGGCTCAAAGCGCGATACCGAAGGGCCGGCGGTCATCGATGTGCGTCCGTGCCCGTCACCGCGAGGTCTGCTGCGCGGGCAACCGGCTGGATCGATCCTGACGCGCGCGCAACAGCCGCTCTGCAACGCCATTTCTCGTCAGGCAGTCGTAGGTACGCGTCGACGATGGGTTGTTGAGGAAGGCGACCAGGTCGCCGGGCCGATCGATATCCCGTCCAAGACGCTCCAACTCCAGGATGCGTGGCTTGATGCCGCGGGCGAGCGCCGCCGCCCGGTGATGACGAAAGCTGTCTTCGCCGAAACAAGGCGGCACGGCATCGGGCGGGGAACACGCGAGCGCGTTCGTCCCGCCGTCGTTGCTGGCGGGCACCAGGGTGACCGCAGGAGCAGCGCAATGCGCCGCGAGTACAGGTCTCGATGTCCAGCGGCGTGATCAATGGCACGTCGGACGGAACGACCAGCATTCCCTCCCGCTCCGCGGCAGCGAGCCGGTGTGCCGCGGTCGCTACCGCTGCCGCCGTCCCGGCTGTCTCGTCGTCAGCGAGTACGGAGGCATTGGCTGCCCGCGCGATGGCCGCAGCCTCGGCGTCCCCGGTGATGACGAGGATGCCCGCGAGGGAGGGCGAGCAAGCCAGTGCCAGCAGAACGTCCTCTAGCATAGCTTGGGCCAAAGCTTCACGCTCATGGGGCGACAGGAGCGGCATCAACCGCCGCTTGGTTCGGTCAAACGACTTGACCGGAACAACAGCCCACAGCCCACGGCATTCCTTCATCATCACGCGGTTTGGCACGGGATCGTTCGCGGAAACGGGGCCGCTTCAGCCCAGCGCCATCGCCGTGAGCGGAACGATCTTCACGCCCGCGGCTTCCAGCCCTTGACGCACGACACGGGCCAGCTCGATTGCCGTCGGCTCGTCCCCGTGAACGCACAGCGTGTCAACGCGATGGGAAATCCGCTTGCCGTTGCGCGAGACGATCTCACCGTCCACCACCATGCGCACGACGTGTTTCGTCGCGACAGCAGGGTCCTTGATTACAGCCCCGGGAATCTTCCGCGAGGTCAGGCTGCCATCGTCATCGTAGAGCCGGTCACAGTATCCCTCGCGCGCGACCTTCAGGCCCAGTTTGTGCCCCGCTTTCTCCATCTCCGAGCCCACGTTGGTGACATAAATGATGTCACGATCGACAGCCTTGATGGCGCGGCCGATGGCCATAGCGTAATCGGTGTTTTCCGCAGCCATGTTATTGAGGGCGCCATGGGGCTTCACGTGCGTGACCTTTTCGCCGACATAGGCCGCCAGGCCCTGGAGCGCGCCGATCTGATAAGCGATCAGGTATTCGAGCTCCGCCGGATTCATGTCGATGCGCCGGCGTCCGAAACCCCAGAGATCGTTGAAGCCGGGATGCGCCCCGATGCTGACGCCTTCCTCCTTCGCCCGCTGAACCAGACGCCGCATCGTGACCGGATCGCCGGCGTGGAAACCGCACGCGATGCTGGCCGAGCGAATGATTTTCAGTATGGCGTCATCGTCGCCGATGTTGTAGGCGCCGAATCCCTCGCCCATGTCCGCGTTCAAGTTCACCGAGATCGTCATCATTCACCTTTTGAAATCGAGTTGATCCGGCGTCGATCAAGTTCCAGCCAAGATGGGGCAGGTCCCGTCACCGGCAACCGTGTCCGGCAGGGCGCCACCGCGCGAGCGCAGGTGAAATTATATGGTGCTAAGAATAGAATGACAATATGATTTCCCCGATGGAGGTGAAGAGGGAGGACCCTCGGGACGAGCACGGCGTGAGAGCGCGCTTTCTGCCCCTGGGTGATTCTGCGGTGTGCGTCGAGTTCGGCGACCGCATCGATCCGGTTCTGAACCGCCAGGTCCTGCGGCTGAATGCGCTGGTGCGCGCGGCGGGCCTGCCGGGTGTCATCGAAACGATCCCCACGTTTCGCTCCCTGATGGTTCGCTACGATCCGCTGGCTACTGACAGCGCGAGTCTCGTCGCAGGAATCGGGAACCTGCTCGACGGTCGCGACGGTGATACGAAACTCGCGACGTTGTGGCGCATACCTGCCTGTTACTCCGCCGGCCATAGTCCCGATCTCGATGCGGTTGCGCGCGCAACCGGGCTGTCCACAGAGGAGGTCATACGCTTGCACAGCAGCGTGCGCTATCAGGTCTACATGGTCGGCTTCGTGCCGGGCTATCCTTATATGGGTGATCTCCCGGAGCCCCTGGCTCTGCCGCGGCGGGCCGATCCAAGAGTCCGCGTCCCCGCAGGATCGATTGCGATTGCCGCCAATATGACGGCCATCTATCCGCTGGAAAGCCCCGGCGGATGGCACTTGATTGGCGCAACACCCGTACGCCTGTTCGACTTGCGCCGCCCTCGACCGGCCCTGCTCAATCCTGGCGACATGGTCCATTTTGAACCCATCACCGCTCGCGAATTCGATGCCGTCCGCGCAGCAGTGGCGTCCGATACCCACCAGATCCCTCACGAGACGATCGACGGCTGATGCAGGCACTCAGAGTAATAGCGCCCGGTCTTCAGACGACCGTTCAGGATTCGGGGAGAATCGGCTATCAGGACGTCGGGGTTCCGGCGTCCGGTCCGCTCGACTGCGTCAGCTTTCGCCTCTCGAACGCGCTGGTTGGCAACCCGCGGAATACGCCGGCCCTGGAGATGCTGATTCAAGGGCCGACTTGCGAGGTCCTGGCCGACTCCATTCGCGTCGCCCTGGTCGGTTGCGGCGCGAACATGGAGGTGCGTTCCGGAGATCCGGCGACGATTCCGTGCGGTCAAAGCGTCAGACTCAGTCGCGGCGACGTGTTCCGGATCGGGCCTCTCGGCGATTCGGTCTGTGCTTATCTCGCGATTGAAGGCGGTCTTGATGTTCCGACCGTCCTCGGCAGCGCTTCGACCTATGTTCGCGGCGCGATCGGCGGATTTCAGGGGCGTCGCCTGCAAAAGGACGATAGGGTGCCTGTCAGGCTTGCCGCCGCTGACGAACGTGGCGAGCACGCGCTGCGCCAACCTCTCGATCTCGGTTTCGACCGGCCAGTGCGCGTGGTACTCGGTCCGCAGGCTGACTACTTCACGGACGATGCGGTGCGAACCTTCTTGTCATCGGAATACGTCGTGTCAACCCAGTCCGATCGCATGGGTTTTCGTCTCAACGGCCCGGCTCTTGCGCATGCCGGAGGCTATGACATCGTCTCCGACGGCACCGTGCCGGGATCGATACAGGTTCCGGGTTCCGGCCGTCCGATCATTCTGATGGTCGACAACCAGACGACGGGAGGATATCCCAAGATCGCAACCGTGATTTCCGCCGACATACCGGTCGCAGCGCGCCGCAAGCCGGGGCGCCGGATCCGTTTTGCTTCCGTCGACGTGCGTACCGCAGAGATGCTGCGCGCCGAGCAGGAAGCGGCGATTCGCCAGGAGATAGATGGTCTGCGCCTGCTGCGCCGTGCAAGTTCCTAACTCGGACGATCCCGGCTCGCATATCATCGCGTCATTTTACGGATAGAATATCCGCCATGTCCGAACTGAAGACCATGTATGCGCGGAGCCGCATACCGCTCTACATTCAAGTTGCGTTTGCGCTGAGGCAGAGAATCGAAACCGGCCAATGGCTTCCGGGACAGAAGATATCCACCCTCGAAGAGCTTGAGCGCGAATTCGAAGTTGCGCGGGTCACCGTCCGACAGGCTGTCGAGCTGCTTCAGGATGAAGGGCTCGTTCTCCGCCAGCAGGGACGCGGAACGTTCGTTGCCGACAAGCTCCAGGACAAGCGCTGGCTCAGACTGGAAACGACGTGGCAGTCGCTTGTTACTCCGATCAAGGACAACGTCCTGAGAATCATCAAGGTCGATGATCCTCCGGCCCGGCCAAGGCTGACGGAGGGCGAAGGCAAGTTCGCCAAGGAATACGTCTACCTGCGCAGCTTGCAACTGAAGGATGGCGCACCCTATTCGCTCGTCAACCTGCATCTGGATCGCGCCATCTACGATCGGAATCCGAAATCATTCCTCACGCATTCCGCGTTGCCGATACTGGCGACACTGAAGGCTGCCGAGATCGAAAGCGCCCATCAGACGCTCCTGATCGGCAATGCCGATCCGGGCACCGCGAGCCTGCTTCAGGTCCCGCTGGGGGCGCCGACGGCTGAATGCCATTGTGTCGTCACCAATCGCAAGGGCGTGGCGATCTACGTCGCGGAGATCATCTATCGTAACGATTGCGTCAAGCTTTATATCGAGCTGCTCGACGGTTCGAAATCCCGCGGCCACGCGGCCGGGTCCGGGACGAGTCCGGGACCCGCAAAAGCGTCCCGGGCGGTGTCGCTGGGCCGCAGCCGCGACAAGGCGGCGCGCAGCGGCAAAGTCCATTGAGCAGGGCAAGCCGGCGCCGATAGGGCGGCAAGGGCCACGCGGAGCGCACCAATGTCAGAGCAGGGTGTCGGTGCTTGCGTTCTTCGCAAGGAAGATGAACGCCTGATGCGGGGAGCGGGCCAGTTCGTCGCCGACCTGCGGCTGGCGGGCATGAAGGATGTGGCGTTTGTACGTCAGTCCTCTCGCCCATGCGCTGATCCGGGGCGTCGAAATTCCCCCCGATTGCCGTGGCAACGTCTTCATCGCGGACGATCTCGTCGGCGTGAAGCCGATTCGAGCGGTTTCCGGTCTGCCCGGCTTCAAGGTCTCGGAGCAGCCCGCACTTGCAACCGGAAAGGTCCGGTATGTGGGGGAGCTCGTCGCCATGTGCGTCGCGACGACCCGGGCGGATGCGGAGGACATCGCGTCATCCGTCCGCCTCGACCTTGATGAACTCCCCGCGGTCCATGACATGCTCGCGGGTCGAACCAGCGGCGCGCCGCGACTGCACGAGTCCTGGGACGACAATGTATTTCTTGAGACGAATGTCGAGATCGGGATCGCGAAGGCCCTGCACGCCCCGATCAAGGTTACGCGCGAGATCAGCACCGCCCGCCAGTGCATGGTCCCGCTCGAGGGCCGCGGAGTCGTCGCGTTCTGGGATCGCCGCCTGGAACAGCTTGTCGTCCATTCCGCGACCCAGATGCCCCACATCGTGCGCACGGGCCTGTCCGAGTGCCTGGGACTCGACCACGGAAAGATACGGGTGATTGCGCCGGATGTCGGCGGCGGCTTCGGCTACAAGGGCATCCTGCTGGCCGAAGAGGTGGCGCTGGGCTGGCTTGCGATGCGCTGCGGGCATCCGGTGCGCTGGATTGAGGACCGGCGCGAGCATCTGACCGCCAATGCGGATTGTCGCGAGCATCATTACCGCATTACGGGCTATGCGGAGCGCGACGGCCGCCTCCTGGGGATAGATTGTGAGGCCACCGTCGATTCCGGCGCCTATTCCGCCTATCCCTTCTCGGCGTGCCTGGAGGCGGCGCAAGTCGCGAGCATCCTGCCGGGCCCCTACGATTTCCCATCCTACCGCTGTCGCACCTTCTCGGTGGCGACCAACAAATGCCCGATCCTGCCCTATCGCGGCGTCGCCCGGACGGGGGTGTGCTTCGCCCTCGAACTGGTCCTGGACGCGATTGCAAGAGAGGCCGGGATCGAGCCCCACGAGGTGCGTCTGAATAATCTCGTGCGGTCCGATCAAATGCCCTTTGACAACATCACGAAGAAGCACTTCGATAGCGGCGACTATCCGGAAGCCTTGCGCCGTGCGATTGCCGCGATCGACGTGCCGGCGATCCGCGCGCGCCAGCAACAGGGCGAGCCTGACGGGCGGCTGCTCGGTGTCGGCACTGCAGTCTATTGCGAGCAGGCCGCGCACGGCACGTCGGTCTACGCGGGATGGGGCATTCCCATGGTGCCGGGTTACGAGCAGGCGACGGCACGCCTCACACCCGATGGCGGACTGGAGCTGCGAGTCGGGGTGCATTCGCACGGCCAGGGCATGGAAACCACGATGGCGCAGGTTGCCAACGAGATCCTCGGGATCGACCTCTCCAGGATCAGCGTCGTACACGGTGATACCGCATTGACCCCGTACTCCACCGGGACGTGGGGATCGCGCTCGATGGTGATGGCGGGCGGCGCCGTGGCGAGCGCCTGCGAAGAGATCGCTCGCCGCGCCGCAAGCATCGGGGCGTGGCTGCTGAAAACCAATGCGGATCGAGTGAGCCTGCGCGCCGGGCGCGTCGCAGGCCCGTCCGGCGAGGTCTCGCTCGACGAAATCGCGCGCATCTGGTATTTGCGCCCGCAGGATCTACCGGGCAACGTGAACCCCGGCGGCCTCGAAGCGACCGCGGGCTACAAGCCCGAACGCGATTCCGGGACCTTCAGCTACGGCGCGCACGCTGTGCTGGTCGCCGTCGACCCGGAGATCGGCGACGTCGAGATTCTCGACTACGTGGTCGTCGAGGACGGCGGCAGGCTGGTCAATCCGATGGTGGTCGACGGCCAGATCTGCGGTGGCGTCGCCCAGGGAATCGGCACGGCGCTGTACGAGGAAATGCTGTTCGATGCGTCGGGACAGCCATTGGCATCGACCTTCGCCGATTACTTGGTGCCGGGCCCGACCGAGGTTCCGGGATTGCGCATCATCCATATGGAAACCCCGTCTCCGTACACCAAATTCGGCGTAAAGGGCATCGGGGAGGGCGGCGCCATCGCTCCGCCTGCGGCCATTACCAATGCTGTGAACGACGCGCTGCGATCGCTGGGAGCGGCCGAGCTTCTGCACTCCCCGGTCACGCCGCGACGCATCCTGGAGGCAATCGCCCGGGCGACCCGCCATCCGCCATCCCGGGCGCCGCATGCCGGCCGGGGTACAGGCTCTTGAAGCCCTCACGGTTCGAGTACGAGCGGCCGGCCGACCTCGCCGCGGTATTTGCGCTGACCCGCCGCGAGGATATCGCAGTCAAGATCCTCGCCGGAGGTCAGTCCCTCGGACCTATGCTCAACCTGCGTCTCGTGCAACCGGATGCGCTGGTCGATATCACGGGTATCCCGGAGCTGACGCGTGTGGAACAGAATGCCGATGCAATTATCCTTGGCGCGTGCGTTACCCACGCCGACATCGAGGACGGACGCGTCCCTGATGCAACCGGTGGAGCGCTGCCCGGTGTCGCCCGGCAGATCGCCTACCGGGCGGTACGCAATCGCGGAACGATTGGCGGGAGCCTCGTCCACGCCGATCCCGCCGCGGACTGGATATCATGCCTGGCGGCCATGGGCGCGGAGGCCCTGGTCCGGGGAATGGCGGGGCTGCGCGCGGTCCCGGTCGACCGCTTCATGACGGGCGTCTTCGAAGTGGCCCTGGACCCTGGGGAAATCGTGGAGGCCGTGCGCATTCCGCGGCTGTCACGCGGCGCGCGCTGGGGTTTTTACAAGATATCCCGCAAGACGGGCGAGATGGCGCAGGCAATTGGCGCGGTTCTCCATGATCCCGAACGCGCAGTGTTCCGGGCTGTGATCGGCGCGACCGAGTCAGTGCCTATCGTCCTGTCCGAGGCGACAGTGCTGTTCGGCGGCAGGTCGCCGGCGGCGCGTCCCGGCGCCTTCGATGCAGACGCTGCTGCGCGTGCGCTCAATGCCGGGGGAGTGACCGACCCGCTCGACGTTCAAATCCACGTCGCCGCATTGAAGCGGGCGATACGCCAGGCCGGCCTCGCATGAGAGCTTTGACTCTGACTGTCAACGGAAAAGCGGTCTCGGCAAACGTCGAGCCGAGGACCCATCTGGCGGATTTCCTGCGAGACAACCTGAACCTCACCGGCACGCACCTCGGGTGCGAGCACGGCGTTTGCGGCGCCTGCACGCTTTTCATCGATGGGGCGCCGGCGCGCTCCTGCATCACCCTGGCGATCGCATGCAACGGCTCCAGCATCACCACCATCGAAGGCTTCGACGATGACGAGATCATGCGCGCATTGCGCGAGGCGTTCTCGCGCGAGCACGGGCTGCAATGCGGCTACTGCACCCCGGGCATGCTGGCTTCGGCGCGTGACGTGGTCATGCGCATGCTGGATCCCAGCGAGTACGACGTTCGGGTTGCGATGAGCGGCAACTTGTGCCGCTGCGCCGGCTATGTCGGCATCGTGCGTGCGATCCAAAGCGTCATTGCCGAGCGCAGGGCAAAAGGACTTTCACCGCCGCCGGGCCCGAGGGTCGCGCTCGGACCGGTTGGTTCGGGCCACGCCAGGCCGACGGCATCCGGCGGCGCTGCCGCTGCGCAACCGGTGGCTGGCGCGACGAAACCGACCGCGCCCGCTGGCGCCGCGGAGCACGCCGCGGCGGGCCACAGCGGGGCGAGGCCTGACATGGGCCGGCCGCAGAGGACGCTACGCCAGTCTTTTACCGTCGATCATCCGCGCGACGAGGTATGGGCGTTCTTCGGACGCCTGGGCGAGGTCACGACCTGTCTGCCAGGAGCGTCGCTGCTTGCCGCGCCAACAGACGATCATGTCGAGGTCGGGTTGCGGGTCAAGGTCGGACCGATCGTCGCCGAGTTCGAAGGCGTGGCCGATGTCGCCCGCGATGCATCGAACCATACGGGGATCATTCACGGCCGCGCCCGCGACACACGCTCGAGGTCGACCACGCGCGGCGAGATCCGCTATATCCTTGTTGACGACGACAGCGGCAAGTCGACCCGGGTAGAGCTCGAGGTCGGGTTCACGCTTGCCGGCCCTTTGGCGCAGTTTGGTCGATCGAGTATCGTCCAGGACATCGGCAGGTGCATGACCGATGCTTTCGCCCGGAACGTCCAGGCGCGTCTCAGCCGGAACGAGGGTGACGCCGGCGCCAGGCAGACGGCTCATGCGCCCATCTCCGAACTCAACGTGGGTTCGCTCCTGCTCTCAGCTCTCCGGGACCGCATCAGGGCCTTCTTCCGCGCCCTGTTGGGACGCTGAGCGCCGAACTTGCATGCGCCCGCCAGGCATTCATTCAACCCTGATCTTCGCTTCGCGTATCACCCGTCCCCACTTGTCGATGTTCGAGCTGATGAGCTGCTGAAACTGCTCGGGGGTACCGCCGATCGGCGTGAATCCGATCCTGACCAGTGCGCTGCTCGCCTCCGGGTCTTTCAGCACGGCGTTGATATCCGCGTTCAGTCTGGCGACGATCGCGCGGGGCGTACCTGCGGGCGCCAGGACGCCCTGCCATGCGCCGAAGTCAAAATCCTTCATGCCGAGCTCGTGGAGCGAAGGCACAGCGGGGATCGCCGTCGAACGCTCAATCGTGGTCACGCCGAGCGCGCGCACCGTCCCCTGCTGGATATGCCCGATCGCCGGGGGCAGCGTGACGAACATCATCTGGATCTGGCCGGCGATGATTTCCCGAATTGCCGCCGTCGCACCCTGGAACGGCACGTGGACCATGTCTATTTTCTGCGTGCGCTTGAGCAGTTCACCGGCGAGATGACCCACTGTGCCGATCTGCGGTGAGCCGAAATTGATCTTGCCGGGATTTGCCTTCGCGTAATCAAGCAATCCGGCGACATCCTTGAACGGCAGCCCCGTATTGACGATCAGCACCTGCGGCGACACTATGGCCTGCACCACGGGCGCAAAACTCTTGACCGCGTGAAACGACAGGTTGTTGAACAGCGTTTCATTGATCGAAAGCTGATCGCTGGTCACCAGCAAGGTATAGCCGTCCGGCGTCGCCTTGGCCGCAGTGCCGTGGCCGATGTTTCCGCCGCCACCCGGCTGGTTCATGATGACAATCTGCTGGCCGAAGCGAGGGCCCAGATGATGGGCAATGGTGCGCGCCAGCAGATCGGGACTGGTTCCCGGCAGCGCGGGAACGACGAAGCGCAGCGACCTCGAGGGATAGCTTTGCGCCGCTGCAGGAGCGGCCAGCAGTGCCGGGATTGCGCCGATCGCGCAAATGACTGCGAGAAGCAGGGGATGATTGTATTTCAGCTTCAAGGCACGACTCCCTGGCTGGACCGGATCATGGCGACAGCAGATAGCGATGGCTGGTATCGGCTACCCCAGGGCCGCGCGTGCATGCGTCGCGTGCGGCGAAGGCAGAAAACGCAAGTCGACAATGTCCTGGGCGCGCATCGGTTGCTTGAGCGCGCCAAGCCGCACTTGCAAGTCGATCGCCTGCTGCAGCCCGCGCATGTCGATCTCGCCGTCGAAGTGCAAGCCGCTCATCTCACGCCCGATGGACCTTGCCATGGTCCCGCGCTCGATGCCGAAGTATTCGGCGCCGAACGCAATCCACTCGTCGGGATGGTCCGCCGCATAGTGGTAGCTCTTCTGGCAGCCCCGTAACACTGCCCGGACGAGCTCGGGTTCGTCGGCAATCGTGCCGGGTCCGGCCACGACGACGCTCCACTGCATGTCGGGACAGAATGCCGGGTCCGTAAGCCCCAGCGTGACCCGATACGCGCCACTGCGCTCGCCAATCGAGACGTTCGGCTCCGAGAGCACCGCACCGGCAAGCTCACCGGAACGGAACAGGTCGATGGCGTCAGGATAGCGCTCGCCCAGACCCACGATCTTCAGATCGGCATCGGGATCGAGCCCATGATGCTGCAGCACCTCGCGCATGAACCAGTAGCTGCAACTGCCTATCGAAAGCGCCGCAACTGTCTTCCCGCGAAGATCGCTCCAGTCGCCGATTGCAGGAGCCGCAACGAAGTATTGCACCGCGCGGCGCCGCACGCTGCTGGCAACGATCTTGAAGCGTGCGCCGCGGCCGATGGCGGTGGTTGCCGGCGGACTCCCGAGCTCGCCGATCTTCAGCACGCCCTCGTCGTAGGCGCGCGCGATCTCAGGCCCGCCGAAGACGATCTTCAGCGATAGATCGATCCCCTCCTCGCGAAAGAATCCACGCGCGATGCCCAGGCGCAGCTGAAGCGCCTCTTTATCGGTTGGAATGCCGTATTCGAGCGTGACGCTCATTTTTCGCGCATATCGGCTGCCTGCCTGACTTCTCCATCCTTGTACTGGCCCCATGCGGCCGAGAGCTGTTCCATCGACAGAGGATCGAGGTCGAAGCGCGGCACGTGGTCCGGGTCCCAGTGCCCGTGGTCATCGACGCCACGCACCAGCGTCACCTGCCTGCGGCCGATGGTCGATCGCACGTGCGTCGGGATGTAGAAAAATGCGAAACCGATACGGCGATCGGTGCCGCGATTCGGCGCGGAGGCATGCGCCATGCGCTCGTGGTGCAGTGAAAATTCCCCCGCCGCCAGTTCCACGCACACGGCCTGATTTTCGTCCAGTCCTTCGATGCTCTGGCCCTTCGCGAGCATGTTGTCCTTGGCGTACGTCTCGACATGGTGCAGGTCGGGCCCGAGATGCGTGCGCGGCATGACCTTGAGACAACCCTTCTCCACCGTGCTTTCCGAAAAGGCCACCCAGGCAGTGACTTCCTCGTGCGGAGCGAGCCCGAAGTAGGCCGAATCCTGATGCCACGACACGTAGCGCGGATCGCGGCCATTCTTGGCAAAGATCGAGGCCCCGAACAACAGGATATTCGGCCCGATCACGTCCTCCACTGCGTCAAGGATGCGCGGGTTGCGCCCTAACTCCATGAGCCAGGGAAAGGCGAGATTGCCCTTGATCTTGAGCGTGCGGTTGGCGTCGTGGCCCACCTGGGCCTCGTAGGCCTCGATGCGCGCGCGGCATTCGGCCGCCTGCCCGGGACTCACGGCCCGCAGAGGAAAGACATAACCTTCCGTGCGAAACTGAGAGAGTTGCGCGGCAGTCAGATGTTTCGGCATCCCAGTCTCCCTCGACCCGAGCGGGCTGAGTTCACTTCCTCGATCATTCGGAAACCTGGTGACTATTTTGTTTTTTTCCCGTCTGCCGAATGTTTGAAGGGCGTATGTCCCAATGATATGCTCATCCCGATGTTACTACCATTTGGTTTTGCAAGACGGCTTTCACGTGAATAGCGCCATCGTTCCAGCCTGTGTCGCTTTCTGTATCCTTGGCATATCGAATGCGCTGGCGCAGGGATACCCCTCGAAACCGATCCGCATGATCGCTCCCTATCCCCCGGGCGGGGGGATAGACGCGTCGGCGCGCATCATCGCCCAGGGGCTTACCGAACAGCTCGGCCAGCAGGTCATCGTCGAGAATCGCGCGGGCGCGACCGGACGCATCGGCACGGAGATCGCGGCGAAATCCCCCGCGGATGGATACATTCTGCTGCTGGGCAGCGGCGCACCCAACGCGGTCATTCCCAGCGTCACGCCCAACCTTCCCTATGATCCCATCAAGGACTTTGCGCCGATCAGTCTCGTGGGCACGACCGACTACACCCTCGTCGTACATCCTTCTTTGCCGGTGCGCTCGGTCAGGCAGTTGATCGCTCTCGCGAAGACGAAGCCGGGAGAGCTCACTTATGGATCGAGCGGCGTCCTCAGCAACACGCATCTTGCGGGCGAGCTCCTGAATCTGCTGGCGAACGTGAACATGATCCACGTTGCGTACAAAGGCACCGGTCCGGCCATGCTGAGTGTGCTGACCGGCGAAACGGCGGTGTCATTCGGGGGCGGACCGGCAGCCGCGCCGCACGTCCAGGCCAACCGGCTGCGCGCGCTGGCAACCACGGGCTCCAAGCGCCGGAGCGCGGACGTGCCGACGCTCGGCGAAACGCTTCCGGGCTATGACGTCAATCAATGGTTACGGGGTGCTTGCGCCGGCCGGCACGCCGCGGCCGATCATCGAGCGCCTGCACCGGGAGATCGTCCGCGCCATAGCCAATCCCAGGATTGCCCAGCTGTTCAAGAATCTCGATACCAATCCAGTGAGCAACCAGCCGGATGAGTTCGCCGCCCTGATCAAGTCCGAAATCGAAAAATGGGGAAAGGTCGTCAAGGCCGCGGGAATCCCGGCGCAATAGCCTCCGTCGTTCCCGACGCGCAGATTTCCGCCTGAATCAAGCGTGCGCCCCGGCAGCAAGCGGGTCGACTGCAGCATCGCGGCAAGTATTCCCAAACGAGGCAGAAGGAAGGAACAGTGAACGAGACCTTTCGAGAATTTCTCGAGCGCCTGCGGCAGGGGCGAGAGCTCATCGACATCCGGCAGGCAGTCGACATCCGCCACATCGCGACGCTGGTCGATCAATCCGAACAGGCCCTCTGCTTTCACGACGTGATCGGCTATAGGATGCCGGTTGTCTCCGGCCTGTACCGCACCCAGCGACGCATGGCGCTTGCCATGGGCTGCAGCGAATTCTCGGAGATCGAGGCCAAGCTGCGCCAAGGCCTGGATCGTCCGATCGCCTCCCGCTTTCGGGAGACCGCGCCGCACAAGCAGGTGATCGCGGTCGGCGACGATGTCGATCTGTTGAAGCTGCCGGTTCCCATGTCCTCGATCTACGATGGCGGGCCGATGATCACTGCGGGGGTGGTGCTGGCGCGCGATCCCGAGTTCGGCATCAACGCCGGCGTCTACCGGTTCATGGTCAAGGAAAAGAACCTGACGGGCATCGACATCGTGACGCCCAATAACCTGCGGCTGTTTGCGCAGCGCGCTCTCGATGCGAACCGCCCGTGCCCGATCTCGATCTCGATCGGCACCCATCCGTTCGAGATCATGGGGGCCGGCTTTCGCGCACCGCTCGGCGTGGACGAAATGGGCATTGCCGGCGGCATCCGCGGCGCGCCCGTCGAGCTCGCGCCGTGCGAAACGATAGATGTGCCGTGCGTCGCCGGCGCCGAAATCGTGCTCGAAGCGGAGATCCTGCCCACCGGCTGGACATGGCCGGAAGGGCGCTTCGGGGAGTTCACCCGGTTGATGGGCGGGCTGCACTGGAATCCCCTCGTGAGGATCAAGGCGATCACGCATCGCAGTGATGCGATCTACTACTCGCTGCACATGCCATGGGAGAACACCTGGCTCGGGGCGCCGACGCGCTACACGGCGATCCGCGCGGCGCTCAAGAACGCGGGCGTTCAGGTGAGAGACATCAATGTCACGATCGCCGGTTGCGCGATGTGGCATGCCGTGATTTCGGTCAAGAAACAGGCCGGTGAAGGCAAGAACGCGCTGCTGGCGGCTTTGTCCGTCATGGACATGAAGCACGTCGTGGTGGTCGACGACGACATCGACGTATTCAATGCCGTGGACGTCGAATGGGCGATAGCCACGCGAGTGCAGGGCGACCGCGACGTGTTCGTCATTCCGGGGGCCCGCGCGAAGCCGCTCGACCCGAGCCTGCCGGTAGTGCCCAGCGGTATGGTGCCTACCGGCGCCAAGGTCGGCATCGATGCCACCATAGGCGAAGGCATCCCCCGCGAGCGGTTCGAGCGCATCTCCTACGCCTATGCCGAAAATGCCAGGCTCAAGGATTACGTTGCCGGGAAAGCCGACAGCGCGCCGGCCACGATAGACGCTTCCATTGACCAGGTCGCCGAGCTCGCGCAGAAGATTTACGCGTTGATCGAGAAAACGCCCCGGTATTACTCCGAGGTCGCCGAGCACTTTTCCGACTATGACTTCCGATCGATCACGCGCGCGATGGCCCGGTTGCACGCCGACGAAAAATTGTGGCAGGACCCGCGCGGCCGCATGTGCATACGCGGGTCCGCATTCGCCGCGAGGCCGCCGGCGAAGAACTGACGAACGCGTACCTCGATCCCTCCCCCCAAAATCGAAAGGTCCGGAATGCTCTTCCTCACCGAGAAGGACGTAAAGCAGACCCTGGAAGGCCGCGAAACCGCTCGCGAGGCCGTGCAGGTCATCGAGCAGGTGCTCAAGCAACAGTCCGAGGGAAGCACGTATCATCTCAAGCGCTACACCATGACTCACCCGCAGCATCCGGGCCATCTCTGGCACAACGTTCGGATTCTGCCCGGCATGGTTCCGGACATCGGCGCGGCCGCCGTTCGTGTTTATTCGGGCTACCGGGGCACGAATCGGTCGGAGGTCATCTGCCTGTTCGACTGGTCCGGCATGGAAATGGTCGCAATCATTTCCGATTATCATCTCCATGCCATACGAACCGCTTCACCGTACGGCGTTGCGGCAAAGTACCTCGCCAAACCGGAATCCGCCACTCTCGGTATCATCGGCACGGGCCGGTACGCCCGCGGCATGGCCCAGGCGGTCTGTGCAGTACGCCCCATTCGAAAAATCAGGGTCTACAGCCGCGACCCCAGGAATGTCCGCAGCTTCTGCGATGTCATGCAGAAGGCTCTCGAAATCGAGGTTCTACCGGCCGCCAACGGGCGCGATGCGGTGAAAAACGCGGACATCATGATCACCGCTACCAGCGGCAACACCATCGTTTTCGAGGGAAGCTGGCTCGAACCCGGTGCTCTGTACATGTCGCTCGCGCCGGGAGAATGTGACGAGAATACGGTTTTGCGCTCACGGGTATTCCTGTCCGGGAGCGACCAGGTCCTTGGAGACAATCCTCCTCGCAAGCCGTTCGATTCCCTTCTGGCAAGCAACAAGTTCAAGCCAGGGGATGTTGTCGCCGAGTTCTGCGACGTAGTAGCAGGGAAAAAACCCGGACGTCAAAGCGAACAGGACATCATCTTCTACGAGTCACCCGGCATGGGTATTCTCGATGCTGGAATCGGACGCTGGGTTTACGATCGGGCTCGCGAGAGAAAACTCGGAACGGAACTACCCTTCGGAGAGGAAGAGAAAGAGTCAGCGCGAGCGGGTTGAAGTTACTTTGTTCCTTTTTTCTCGGATGCAGGCGATTCCCCAAGCGGGGCGCTCAGGAAGTCGATGAAGTGCCGCACCGCCGGCATCAGCCCGCGCCTTGAGAGATACGTGGCATAAAGCAGATTTGGTGACACCGACCAGTCCGGCAGCACTATCGAGAGTTTTCCTGCAGCAAGGTCGGCCTTACACATGGTTTCCGGCAGCCGGACGACACCTAGCCCGGCAAGCGCTGTTTGTCGAAGAATTTCCATGTCGTCGCTCACGAGACGTGGTTGGTGCTGGTATTCGAGTTGGTGTCCATCCGGAGCAACAAGCTTCCACACGTAACGGCCTTGCTGCACTACCGAGTCCAGTGTAGGGAACAAGCTCAATTTCTCTGGCGCAGCCGGTAGACCGTGTCGCTTGAGCAGCGCCGGTGCAGCCACCAATCGCTGCGGCGCGCGCCAGATCAATTTCGCGATTACCCCCCCTGTTTCATCAATCGCAGTGCCCACGCGCAGCGAGACGTCTATGCCGTCCTCATACAAATCGACGACGCGGTTGGTCACCCGTACTTCAACCCGCACCTCTGGATATCGTTTCAAAAATCCCGGCAGTAAGGGGGCGAGCACAACGCGCGAAGCAATCGGCGGACAGCTGACCCGTACTTTGCCCCGAGGTGACGCTTGCAGTTGCGAAATTTCCTCAATCCCGGTTTGTGCGTCCGCCAATACGGCGCGGCAGTGCTTGAGGAACAGTTCTCCCGCTTCGGTCAATGACAAGCGGCGGGTCGAGCGCTGCAGCAAACGAACGCCCAGCCGCGATTCGAGCCCTGACAAACGTCGCGACAGTCGCGATCTCGGTATGCCCAGTGCCTTCTCTGCGGCGGAGTAGCCGCCATGCTCGATGACATGAGCGAAGTAGACAAGATCGTTCAGGTCGATCGGGTCTGAAGTCGGAGGCGAGGTCATGGACGTGGAGCGTATCCTTCGACCGGCAAGCTGCTTGGCGCAAGCAGCGCGGGGCACGGTAGTAGGCTGTAGTGATCCGGCCCCACATGTACGTTCTTTGGAACAGTATGTTGCACCCGACATCATACCCAACCTTGTTGCCGGGCATACAATGATAAGACCTTATCCGAGGGCAGGCATGCGATGTCCTCTGAAGGCACTTCGAGTGAAAGGGGATGGGAAATGCCGGCGGCCATAGTTCATGATAACGGCGTGCAAGACCACGCGGCTCTTGGAAGCATCACGGTCAAACCCTACGTGCCCGCGATCGGTGCCGAAATTTTCGGCGTCGATCTTTCCAGTCCGCTGTCGGATCGGCAGTTCCAGGAGATTCACGAGATATTGATGGCGTATCAGGTCCTCTTCTTCCACGACCAGCAGCTCACCAATGAGAACCTCGTCGCGTTCGCACGCCGATTCGGCGAGCTGCACCGGTCAGCCGACAACACGCACGGCACGATTGACGGTTGTCCCGAGATCGACCCGCTTTACTCCGGAGGTGGCAAGGTGCCTTACGTCACCAAGGAGCTGTGGCACTCGGACTTCTCGGGGCGAGAAACGCCGTCAATGGGCGCGGTGTTGTATGCGCTGGAGGTGCCCCGATCCGGAGGCGACACGATCTGGGTCAGCATGTATGCGGCGTACGAGGCGCTTTCCGACAGGATGAAAGAATATCTCGCCGGAATGAAGGCCGAGCACCACGGTCTGAAGGCTTTTGGCGACGACATCCGCCGGAATCTGTGGAAGGACGAGGCCGGCCGCAAACGCATGGAGACAACCTTGACGCGCCCGCCGACGGAGCACCCGGCTATCCGCACGCATCCGATCACCAAGCGCAAGGCGCTCTACGTGAACGAGGGCTTTACCACACGGCTCCTCGGCGTCGACCACAAGGAGAGCAATGCAATACTGAACTACCTTTTCGAGCACGTGCGCATGCCCGAATTCCAGTGCCGCTTTCGCTGGCGCAAGGGGGACCTCGTCCTCTGGGACAATCGCGCGACGCAGCACTACGCAGTTTATGACTACGCCGATCCACGACGCCTCCACCGGATCGCAATCGAGGGAGACCGCCCCTACTGACGCGCAACTTGATGTGATTTCCGCTACCTGAGTGACGGCGGTCACGATACTCCGATGTAGATTTCCGGGATCCGCACTTTCGTCACAGTTGGCGACGGGAGGCTAATGTGAGCATTTTATGTATAGTCATTGCCGGACTCGCGTTTGCGCTGTCGCCGCCGCTAGCAGCTGCGCAGACTTACCCTGACAAGCCGATCCGGATGGTCCTTCCTTCGCCAGCCGGCTCCACGCCGGATCTGTTGGCGCGCACGGTGCAGGCCGACTTGTCCAGGCTGCTCGGCCAGCAGGTCGTGATAGACAACCGCGCCGGGGCGGGCGGGCTGATCGGAGCGGAATTCGTGGCAAGAGCGAGCCCCGATGGCTACACGCTGTTGTGGGCCAACGCGGGTCCCCTGACGGTCCTGCAGCATCTGCAGAAACTGCTCTTCGACCCGCTCAAGGATTTTGCACCGATCAGCCTCGTCTCGAGTGGCCCCATGGTGCTGGTCAGCCACCCTTCAGTTCCCGTCACGACGGTGCGGGAGTTGATCGCGCTCGCAAAGAAGAAACCGGGCCAGCTCGACTATGCATCGTTCGGCAGCGGCAACGTCAATCATCTGGCGATGGAGCAGTTCAAAACCATGGCGAACGTGAACATCACGCACGTGCCGTACAAAGGATCGCCGCCGGCACGGACCGCCTTGCTCGGCGGACATGTGCACGTGCTTTTCACCTCGCTTCCGCCGGCCCTGAGCGACAGCAGGTCAGGGCGGCTGCGAGCCCTCGGCGTTACCAGCGCCAAGCGCTCGCCTCTGCTTCCTGATGTCCCGACCATCAGCGAGGCAGGCGTGGCGGGCTATGAGTCGGGAAGCTGGTTCGGGCTGCTCGCTCCCGCCAACACACCTAACGCAATCGTTGCCCGCCTCAATGAGGCGCTGGTAAAGGTTGTGCGCTCACCGGAAATCTGGTCGCGATTCGAATCCGAGGGAAGCGACCCGGTGGGCAGCAGCCCCGGAGAGTTCGCAGCCTTCATACGCGCGGAGTCGGAAAAGAATGCGAAGCTCGTGAAGGTTTCGGGCGCAAAACTCGACTAGCGGGCCGCCGGGGTGCGTCCGCGATTCCTCACCGCACTCACTCACCACCCAAGGAGGGCGCGACATGTTTGTTCGCAATAGCTGGTACGTCGCGGCATGGCCCGAGGACATCGGGCACCGTGAGCCGTTCCCCCGAACGATTATTGGCGAGCCGCTGGTGTTTTTTCGCACCAGGGAGGGCAAAGTCTCAGCGTTCGATGACCGCTGCCCGCACCGCCGCATGCCCCTTTCGCTCGGCCGTATCACCGAGGATGACAAGCTCATCTGCGCCTATCACGGCCTGACCTTCGACAAGGAAGGCACCTGCGTGCATGTGCCGGGACAGCCTTCGACCCACGGTATTCGCGTGAGATCGTATCCCGTCGTGGAGCGCTGGGGGTTCGTCTGGATCTGGATGGGCAAGCCCGAGCGGGCGGATCCCGCGGAGATCTTCGATTGCAGCTGGCTGGAGCGCGCGGGGTGGAACCGGACGAGGTTGTACCGGCATCTCAAGGCGAACTATCTCCTGCTCAACGACAACCTCTCCGACTTGCTGCACCTCGCGTATTTGCACCTTCCGTCCGGGATAGGCAACGAGCACATGGGCCCCGCGAAGACCGATTTGAAGGTGCAGGACACGGGGTATCACTACGTGCGGGAGACGCTCGACATTCCCAGCCCCACCGTATACGGGCGCCTGTCCAATGTGAAAGGCAACGTAGACCGCTGGCACGTCGTCGATTACAAGGGACCGAGCTTCTACATCATCAATACCGGCATCGCGCAGGCGGGAACGGGCGGACCGGAGAGCGCGCTTCCCGAGGGGCAGGGGCGGTGGTCGCTCGGAGCGCATCACCTCATCACTCCCGAAACAGAGAAGACGACGCATTACTTCAAGGTCAATGCGCACAAGTGGACGCTGTCATCCGATTCCTGGCGTCAAATCAACCAGGTCATGGAAGAGGATGTTTGGGCGATCGAAAGTCAGCAGCGCAACATAGACCTTCGTCCCGAGGCGCCGACGACACCGATTCCGAGTGACGCGCCCGTGTTTGCGATGCGCAAGATAGTCAAAGCCATGGTGGAAGCCGAGGCACAGCCGATCGATGCCCGACCCAAATCCTCTGCCCGAGCACCCACAGTCTCAGTCTGAATACGGCGGATGGCCATGATCGAAAGCAGTTTTTCCAAAGGAGGTAGACGCGCGCTGGTCAATTGGCTGGGATGCGTGGCCTTGGTTTGCGGTTGCGGCATCGGCAGCGCGCTGGCGCAGGCCTACCCCGAGCGTCCCGTCAGAATGCTTGTGTCATTCGGTGCGGGCGGCGCCACGGACATCATTGCCCGGTTGGTGGCGCAGAGATTGAGTGAATCGATGCAGCAGCAGGTCATCGTCGACAACCGGCCGAGCGCGGGCGGCATCGTCGCTGCCCAAATCGTCGCAAAAGCCGAGCCGAACGGCTATACGGTGCTGGTGCTGGGTACTGGCCATTCGGTCAGCGTTTCGCTGATGAGGTCGCTGCCCTACGACGTCGTGCGAGACTTCGCGCCGGTTTCGACCCTCGGCTTTTTCGCCTTCGCGTTGCTCGTCAATGCGAACTCGCCGATCCGGTCCGTCACAGGCCTGATCGGGTTCGCAAAGGCAAACCAGGGCAAGTTCAGCTTCGGCACCACCACTATCGGCGGCACTCATCACGTCTCCGCGGAGCTATTCAAATCGATGACGGGACTGGAGACCCTGGTGATTCCGTTCAAGACCGGGCCCGCCCTCATTGCCGCGCTCAGGGGCAACGAAACGCAGGCGATATTCGAGTTCATCGCGCCGGCGCTTCCCCATATCAGGAGCGGGGCGCTGCGGGCGATCGGCGTCACCTCCGAGCGCCGGTTCGCGGAATTGCCCGATGTTCCGACACTGGATGAAGCGGGGCTTCCGGGTTACGAAGCGTCAGCATGGGTTGGAATTGCCGCGCCAGCGAAGACGCCCAGGGTCATTATCGACCGCTTGAACAGGGAGGCCAACGCGGTCATCGCCATGCCCGAGGTGAAACAGCGGCTGCAAGACCTGGGTATCGATGCGCGCGCCAGCACTCCGGAAGGCTTTCGCGACCTGCTGGCCGCCGACATCGCGAAGTGGAAGACGGTGATCGAGAAAGCAAAAATCGAGCGGCAATGACGGGCTGACTCCGTGATGCCGAAACTCAAGTTGACCGTAGCCATGGACCGGTACGATTTCCTGCTGCCGTTTCAGCAAGGGAAAGTCGAGGCCGAAGGGCTCGATATCGAATTGATCACCCTCGGCAGCAAGAACCGCCATGATCGCATGTACCACGACGGCGCCTTCGATGCCTGCGAGTTCACGATGGCGGGCTATCTGATTGCGCGATCGAAGAATATCGACTGGCTCGGGGCCATTCCCTTTTTTCCCCGCCGCATGTTCGGCCACCACTATTGTTTCGTCAGAGGCGGGTCCGAATTCAGAAAGCCGGCGGATCTGAGAGGCCGCAGGATCGGGATCAGGACATACGAGAACACGCTCGCAGTCATGGTCAAAGGAATGCTCGCTCATGACTATGGGCTGCCCGTGGAGGAAGTGACATGGGTCTGCGCCAACAACGAGCTGGTGGGGACGCGACCGCCTCCAAGCATCAGGGTCGAGCAACTCAAGCAGGGAAGCAAACTCGAAGACTTGCTGGTTGCCGGAGAGATCGATGCCACTGTGGAACCCGGTCTGCCGCAGAGCTGGCTGACCGGTAAGGGAACCGTCACTCGCCTGTTTCCCGACTTTCACAAGGAGGAGCAGGAGTACTACAGGAAAACGCGCATCTTTCCCATCATGCACCCTATCGTGATCAAAAAAGAGGTCCTTGACCGCGAGCCGTGGGTTGCGACGAGCCTTTTCAATGCATTTGACGAAAGCCGGAAAGCCTACCTGCAGTTCATGCAACAACCCCATCACCTGAGCTTTGCGTGGGGTGCATCCTATGTGGAGCAAGAGTGGTCATTTTTTGGCGGCGATCCTTTCGTTCAGGGATTGCGCGCCAACCGGCACGACCTGCAAACAATGATCGGTTTCTGCCAGGAGCAAGGCGCGCTCGAGCGCCCGCTCACGGTGGACGAGCTTTTTACCGAAAATACGAGAGGCACGTAGGCAGGGAAGCGTGTTGGTATCCTGGCTATGCGCTTGGAGCACTGAAGCATGTCGAAGATCCTGATCGAGCATGCCGACTACGTAGTCACGATGGATCCGGACCGGCGGATGATTCGCGATGGCGCGGTTGCCATAGTGGACGATCGCATCAGCGCCGTGGGAAAGACTCAGGCGGTCAAGCCGGAGTTCGGAGGCGCCGAGATCATAGACGGCCGCGGCAAGCTGGTGTTGCCGGGGCTTTTCGATACACATATCCACGGTGCTCAGCAGCTCGGTCGCGGCCTCGGTGACAACATGTACCAGCGGTTTTTCACGCACCTGTGGAAGATCGAGTCGGAGATGGACGAGGGGGATGCTCTTTGTGCGTTTCGTCTCTGCCAGCTCGAGTTGATCCGCGCGGGTATCACCTGCTTCGCGGACCCGGGGAACTACTTTCCGGCCATCGAAGCGCAGGCCATGAAGGAGAGCGGACTGCGTGGAATCATTTCCCGAACGGCGCTGGACGTGAACCGTCCCGGTACACCCGAGCGCTTTTGCGAGACCACCGGAGAGGCCCTCACGCGCAGCGAGGAGTTCGTGAGCGAATTCAACAACACGCTGGACGGCCGGCTGAAAGCATGGGTGTCGATGCGGATGGCATTCGGCTGCTCGGACGAGTTGTTGCGCGGCATGGGCGCGCTTGCCCGCAAGCACGGAGCGGGAATTATCGGCCACGCCTGCTCCAGCCGTGAGCCCACGGTCATGGCGCACATGAAGTACGGCATGGGCGATGTGGCGCGCCTGGAGAAGCTTGGTGTTCTGGGCCCGAACATGCTGCTGCTTCATATGGCCTGGCTGGACATGGACGAGGTCCTGCTGGTGAAGCAGCGGGACGTGAAAGTGTCGATTGCGCCGGGATCTTCGTTCCACCAGGCGATGGGCAACATCAGCCGCGGCAAGGCGCCCGAAATGGCGGGGCTCGGTGTGACGCTTTCGCTGGGATCGGATGCTGCCATGTCGGGCAACTTCCTCGATGTCCTTCGACAGGCCTATCTCCTGGTGGGCGGTTATCTCGACGCCAGGATGGATCCGAAGCTTTTCAGCCCCGAGGACGCGGTGGAGATGATGACGATCGACGGGGCCCGTTCGATGTTGTGGGAACAGGACCTGGGGTCGCTCGAGGTCGGGAAGAAAGCCGATGTCACGATGCTCGATATCATGAGGCCGGAGTGGCAACCAGTGCACAACCCGATCTCGAACCTGGTTTATTGCGCTCACGGGGGTTGTGCCGATACCGTCATCGTTGATGGCCGGGTTCTCATGCGCGATAAGAAAGTGCTGACGCTCAACGAAGATGACCTTTACCGGGAAGCCAAAGAAAGGGCCGCAGCGCTGGTGAAAAGATCCGGCCTTGAAACGAGCGCCGTCTCCAAGTGGCCCCTCATATGATCATTCTGTGCGGGGTTCTTGGCGGACTCGCGGTTGCGCTGTTGCCGGCGCTCGTGGCTGCGCAGACCTATCCCGCCAAGCCGATCCGGGTGATTGTGCCCGGGCCAGCCGGCGGGACACCCGATTTGTTGGCGCGCATCGTGCAGCCCGGCTTGTCGCACCTGCTCGGCCAGCAGCTCGTCATTGATAACCGCGCCGGGGCGGGCGGGATGATCGGAACGGAGCTCGCGGCAAGAGCGGGTCCCGATGGTTACACACTGTTGTGGGGCGGCCCGGGTTCCCTGACGATCCTGCCGCATTTCCATAAGCACGTGCCCTTCAACCCGCTCGAGGACTTTGCACCGATCAGCCTCGTCTCGACCGGCCCAATGCTGCTGCTTACCCATCCTTCGTTTCCCGCCAGGACGGTGCAGGAACTGATCGCGCTCGCCAGGGCAAAACCCGGCACGCTCAACTATGCATCGTTCGGCATCGGAAACGTCAATCATCTGGCGATGGAGCAATTCAAGAGCATGGCGGGTGTAAACATCACGCACGTGGCGTACAAGGGCTCGCCGCTGGCGCTGGTCGCCTTGCTCAACGGGTCCATGGACGTGATGTTCAGCTCGCCTCCATCTACCCTGGACTTTGTCAGGTCGGGGCGGCTGCTAGCCCTTGGCGTCACCAGCGAAAAGCGCTCGCCGCTGCTGCCCGAGGTCCCGACCATCAGCGAGGCGGGAGTGCGGGACTATGAATCGGGTGTCTGGTCCGGGCTGCTCGCTCCCGCGAAGACACCGAAGGCAATCGTCGCCAGCCTCCATGGCGCGCTGGTCAAGGCCGTCCTTTCGCCGAAGGTCCGGGCGCAGTTCGAAATCCAGGGCAGCGATCCGGTGGCCGGCAGCCCCGGACAGTTGGCCACTTTCATGCGCGCTGAGTCGGAGAAAAACGCGAAACTCGTGAAGGTCTCCGGGATACAGGTCGACTAGCGGGGCGCCGCGCTATCTTCGAACTCGTTTCGCGCAACGAAAATAAAATCCGCATCAAGCCCCGAGGTAGGCCTTCTTGACGTGCGGGTTGTCGAGAAGCTCCGAACCGGCGCCGGTCAGGGCGACGCGGCCCTGCTCGAGCACATAGGAGCGGTCCGACAGCTCCAGGGCGGCGAAGGCGTTCTGTTCGACCATGACGACCGTCACGCCGTCGGCGCGCACCTGCCTGATGATATCGAAGGTACGCTCGACGAGGTTGGGCGCCAGGCCGAGCGAAGGCTCGTCGAACAGGATGAGCTTGGGCCGCGACATCAGCGCCCGCGAGATGGCGAGCATCTGCTGCTCGCCGCCCGACAGCGTGCCCGCGGCCTGACTCCGCCTCTCGTAAAGGATCGGGAAGCGGTCGAAGAGCTGCTTCATGTCAGCCTCGATGCCGGCCGGATCCGTTCTCAGATAGCAACCCATTTCGAGGTTCTCGCGCACGGTCATGTAGGGAAAGACGCGCCGCCCCTCGGGGCAGTGCGCGATCCCAAGCTGCAGGATGCGGCGAGCCGACGCCCGAGTGATGTCCTCGCCCTCGAAGGTGATTCGGCCGGCGCTGGACGCCAGCACGCCGGAGATCGCCCTCAAGGCGGTCGTTTTTCCCGCGCCATTGGCGCCGATGAGGCTCACGAGCTCGCCCTGATGCACCTCGAGCGAGAGGTCCCGCACGGCGAGGACCTTGCCGTAGCGGCATTCCAGCCCCTCAACCCTGAGCACGGGCGTACCTCTCGCCGAGATAGGCGCGGATCACCTCGGGATTGCGCTGGATCTGCGCCGGCGTGCCGTTGGCGATGATGCGGCCCTGGTTCAGGCAGACGACGCGGTCGGAGGCCCCCATAACCATTTTCATGTCGTGCTCGACGAGCAGCACGCTGATGCCCAGGCTGCGGATTTCGGTGAGCTTGCTCATGAAACTCGCAGTTTCTGCCGGGTTCATGCCCGAAACCGGCTCATCCAGCAACAGGAGAGTCGGCTTCGCCGCGAGCGCGATCGCAATCTCCAGCAGCCGCTGCTCGCCATAGGGCAGCGCGCTCCCGAGCTCGCCGGCACGGGCAGCAAGACCGACGAACTCGATGATCCGTAGCGCTTCGGTCTCGAGCGCGCGCTCTTCGCGTGCGACCGAGGGCAGGCCGAGGATGATCGCCAGCGGCCGCTGCTTCGACCGGAGATGGAGCCCGATCAGAATGTTGTCGAGCACGGTGCGCCCGCCGAATACGCTCGTCTTCTGAAAGGTCCGCACGACGCCGAGTTCCGCGATCTGGTTCGGCTTGAGACCGTTCAGGCTCCGCCCGCGGTAGAGGATCTCGCCCGCGGCCGGCGGCAGGTAGCCGGTGATGGCGTTGAACGCGGTGGTCTTGCCGGCGCCGTTCGGACCGATGAGCGCGAGCACCTCGTCCTCCCTGACCTCGAGTGTCAAGTCCTCGACGGCGGCGAGCCCGCCGAAACGCACGGCGAGCCCGTTCACGCTGAGCGCGACGCCGGGTCTCGCCTCCGGGGCGGGCGCAGCCGTCATCGCCCCGCCCGCCCCGTGCGCGTCGCCGCGGCCGACCGGCCCCGGCCCGCGCCGTGTTCCAGCTCCTGCCACCACCTGCGCGCCGCCGGGACGATGCCCTCGGGCAGGAAGTAGACGACCAGGATCATCAGGACGCCGTAGAGGATCCATTGCAGCTCGGGGTTGATCTCGAACCCCCGCAGAATCTCGGGCAGCAACCCGAAGATGAGGCCGCCGACGATCGGACCCGCCAGTGTGCCCTTGCCGCCGGTCACCACCATGATCACCATGGTCACCGTGTAGATGAAGAGGAAGACGTCGGGATCGACGATACGGACGTAGTGCGCGTAGAGCGCGCCGGCGAAGCCCGCCATCGCCGCCGAGACGATGGTCGTGAGGATGAGATAGCGCGTCACGTCGACACCGACCGAGGTCGCGAGCGGCTCGTTCTCCCTCAACGCGATCATGGCGCGGCCCGCGCGCGAACGAACGAGCCGGCGGACGACCACGTAGGAGGCCACGGCGACGGTGAGAACGAGCCAGTAGTTTTCGGGTTTCTTCCAGAAGGTGTGCTCGCCAAGGCCCGGGAGCCACAGCGTCAGCGGTGGGATGTTGTTCAAGGCCATCGGCCCCTGCGTCAGCTCGACCCAGTTGAGCGCGACGAGCCGTACCACCTCGGCGAAGCTGATCGAGACGATGACGAAGTAGGCACCGCGCACCTTGAAGGAAACCTTGCCGATGAACCAGCCGCACAGCGCGGCGGCCACGACCGCGACCGGAATGGCGAGCCAGACCGGCTTCGGCGCCATCGCGACAACCGCGCCGGGCGCCACGTGCGCGCTGAAACCGAGCGACATCAGCGCGCTGACGTAGGCGCCGATGCCGAAGAAGGCGACATGGCCGAGCGAGAGCTGCCCCGTGTAGCCGAGGAGCAGGTTCAGGCTCATCGCGGCGATGATGAAAATGCCGGTTATGACGAGGATGTGCACGGCATAAAGATTCCCCATCCACAGCGGGATGGAGAACAGGAACAGCAGCCAGAGGGCGGTCAGACCTCTCTTCATCCGACCCGCTCCTTCCGCGCGAACAGCCCGGTCGGTCTGAAGACGAGGATCAGGATGATGAGGAGAAAGCCCATGGCGTCGCGATAGCCCGAAGAGATGTAGCCCGCGCCGAGCTCTTCGACGAGGGCCAGAACGAATCCACCCACGGTTGCGCCGACGACGCTGCCGAGCCCGCCGAGAATGACGATCGCAAAGGCCTTGACGGCGGCGAGGTCGCCCATGGTCGGATAGGCGACGAAGACCGGGCCGAGGAGCGCACCCGCGGCGGCGGCAAGACCGGAGCCGATCGCGAAGGTCGCCGTGTTGATCGTGCCGATCTGGATGCCCATGAGGGCCGCCGTATCGCGGTCCTGGAAGGTCGCGCGCATGGCCTTACCCAGCCTGGTATGGTTGATCAGAGCGTGGCTGCCGGCGATCAGGACCAGCGCGACGACGAACACGAACACTCGGTTCCAGGCGACCGAAACCGGGCCGATGACGAGCGGCGCCGCGGGAAACGGATGGTCGATCGACTTCGCGACGCCGGTCCAGACGAGCTGCTCGGTGTTTTGCAGCGCGATCCACGCGCCGATCATCACGAGCATGGTGGTGTCGATGTCGGCGCCGCGCAGCCTGCGCAAGAGCGTGACTTCGATCGTCGCGCCGAGCGCGACGCCGAGCGCGACGGCGAGCAGGAGCGCGAGGAAAAAGTTCATCCCCAGCAGCATCACGAGCATGTACATCATGTAGGCGCCAAAGGCGTAGAGCTCGCCGTGCGTGAAGTTCACGACGCGCATGATGCCGAAGATGAGGGTGAGGCCGATGCCGAGCAGCGCGTAGGTGCCGCCAAGCATCAGCGCGTTCAGGCCGTGCTGGAGAAGCTGGTCCAGGGCTCAGGCTCCGAAGGCGGGTGCCCGCCGGGCGGCGACGCGGAAACCAATGCAGGACGGCGAACGGCGATCGCGCCGACGCGGGCCCGCAGCGTCCATGAAGATGGGCGCCGCGGGTCGCACTGCGTGCCGGTCGCTCGCCTGCCCTACCTTGTGACTTTGCCGTTCTCGATCTTCACGACGTACACGGCCGGTATGTTCTGGCCGCTTTCCTTGCCCGCGGGGCCCTGCTTGATGAAGGCGATGTCACCATTGATGCCGTTCACCTTGACGCTCCAGAGCGCCTTCTGGATCGCCACCGGCTCGGCCTTGCCCGCGTCCTTCATCGCCGCGACGATCGTCATGACGCCGTCGTAGCCGCGGAAGCCTTCGGTCAGGCCCCCGACGTTATGCTTGCGCGCGTTCCACTCCGCCACGAACGTCTTGGCGATGTTAGGGTACTTTACGGCCTCCGGAAACCAGGGCGTGAAGAACACCAGGTGCATCGAGCCATTCGCGGCGTCGCCCGCCTGCGCGATCAGCTGATCGGGCGAGTTCGAGCCGCCGGTGGTGATGATGCGGGCCTTGAGTTGCTGCTCCTTGGCCTGCCTCAGGATCAAGGTGATCTGCTCGACCGCCGTGGTCACGAACAGCGTGTCGCCGCCCGCCGCCTTGATCTTCGCGAGCTGCGCCGAGAAGTCGGTCGCCTTCGGGTCCATCGTCTCCATGACGCCGATCTGGATGCCCTGCTCCTTCAGCATCTCAGAGAACTCCTTGGCCGCGCCAAGACCGAAGTCGTTGTTGGTCGACAGGAAGTCGGCCTTCCTGATGCCGAGGGTCTTGACCATGGGCGCGAACGCCTTGGCCTCCATTTCCGACGTCGGGCTGATGCGGAAGATCCACGGGTTGCCCGAGATCGTGATCTTGCCCGACGACGAGGTCTCGACCAGCATCGGCACGCTGTACTCCATGAGCTTCGGCATGACGGCAAGCGTCAGGGTCGAGCTCCATGCCCCCATCAGCACCGGCACCTTGTCCCTGGCGATCAGCTTCTCGGCGGTGGCCACGGCTTCCGTCGGGTTCGACTTGTTGTCCTCGACGACGAGCTGGATCTTCCTGCCGAGCACGCCGCCCGCCTTGTTTACGTGGTCTTCGGCGATCTTGGCGCCCTGCGCCACATAGTTGCCGGAGGCCGCGAATGCGCCGGTCAGCGGTTGGGTGACGCCGATCTTGATGACATCCTGACCGGCGGCGGGAACCGGGAAAAACGCACCGGCGACGACCGTGGCGACGAGAGACTTCCACAAACCCGATTTCATGGCTGGCTCCTCTGGTTGGTGTGACGTCGACGCCGTCTTGCGGACGGCTTTGGGTTGTGCAGCCCGAAACGCCCATGCTATTGTAAATAGCGTCAATCGCGCAATAACCGCTCCATAGAAGAATCGAAAGAATGAACCATGGAAGTTAACGTCGCCGACACGCGGCAAAGCCTGCGCGGCTTTCTCAGCATGGTCGAGCGCGATTTCCCTGACGAGATTCTCCGCATCCGGGCCCCTGTCCGGCGCGAGCCTCGACATCACCTCGCTCGTCTTCGAACTCGAGCGCGCCGGCAGGAGTCCTGTGGTCGATCTACGAGAATGTCGAAGGGCACACGATGCCGGTGGTCACCAACATCGCCGGCAACCGCAAGCTGCTGGCAGCCTGCCTCGGCGTCAAGCCGGCGGATCTGCCGACTGCATTTCGCGAGCGGTGCCAGAAGTTACATTCCCTGCGAAGTGGTCGAGGACGCGCCGTGGCGGGAGGTTGTCCTCGAGGGTGACCAGGTTGACCTGACGAGGCTGCCGATTCCACTGCACTTTTCGGTCGATGCCGCGCCCTATATCACGGCGGGTCAGATCACGGCGCGCGATCCGGTCACGGGAGTCGATACGACCGGCTTCCATCGGCTGATGGTCAAGGGCAAGAACCGCCTGGGCGTCTCGCTTCACTCGCGCCGGCGCATGCACGAATTTCACCGGCGCGCGGAGCAGCGCGGGCACGCTCTGCCCGCCGCGATCACGCTTGGATTCATCCGCTCCATTACATGGGCTCGATGGTCTACGCCTATCCGCCGCACGTCCGGAAGTTCGAGATCATCGGCGGTCTGTTCGGCGAGCCTTACCGGCTGGCCAAGTCCGGGATCCAGGACCTGGAGGTGCCGGCCGGCGCGGAAATCATCATCGAAGGCGAAATCCTCGCCGACGTGAAGGAGCCCGAAGGTCCTTTCAGCGAGTTCACCGGCTACGCGTCCTACCGCAGCACGCAGAACGTGTTCGTTGCCCACCGCATCCGCATGCGCCGGGATGCGCTGTACCACTCGGTCGCCTCGGGCATGTCGCAGGACCACATCCTCGTTTCCTGCGTGACGCGCGAAGGCGAGATCCTGAACACGCTGCGCCGCATTCTGCCCAATGTCACCGCCGTGCACGTGCCGCATCGAACCTGCGGCGCGTTCGTAGCCATCGTCAGGATGACCAAGGTCTCGCAAGGCGAGCCACAGCAGGCAATCATGGCGGCGCTCGGCACCGAGTTCTACACCAAGTACGTCATTGTCGTCGACGATGACGTCGACATCTGGGACATGAACGACGTGATGTGGGCGGTGGCAACCCGCGTCCGCGCCGAAAAGGATATCGTGTTCATTCCGGGATGCAAGGGCGCGATCCTGGACCCCACCTCCGATCCGGAGACGTTCACCGTCACCAAGATGGGTATCGACGCGACGCGGCCGATCGGCAGGGAATTCGCGGAGCGGCTCGTCATCTCCGAGGAGCAGCGCGCGCGCGTGCGCGGCATACTGGAAGCCGCCGGTGTGAAGCTCTGACGGCATCGCGATGGGCATGCGCACCAAGATCGAAGCGAGCTGGATCGTCGGCCATGAACGCGGGCAGCACCAGCTCATACGGGACGGCGCCGTCGTTTACGAGGGAAACACGGTCATCCATGTAGGCAAACGGTTCGAAGGCCAGGTCGACAAGACGATCGACGCCAGGGACAAGCTCGTCGCCCCTGGCTTCATCGATACCCATGTGCACTCCGGCCACCGCGCCTCTCACCGGCTCATCACCGACACCGGTCGGCCCATGTACTACGGCCAGCCCTTCTTCGAGATCAGCGTCCCCAAGGAAGGCAAGATCGTCAAAGGTGACCCGCGCTACCTGAAGCACGGCGATGCGGGTGCCGACGCGGCGCTCCAGCTCAACGCGATCTACACGGTTGCCGAGCTCTTGCGCGCCGGCGTCACGACCTTCGTCGAGTACGGCAGCCAGCTGCGCGTGCAGGACGCGCTGCTCGCCGAAGTAACCCGTCTCGGCGCGCGCGCCTATCTCGCGCCCGGTTATGACTGCGGGCGTTGGGTCGGCGACGAGCGGGGACGGCTGAAGCGCACGCGTGACGACCAGGCGGGGCTGAGGGGGCTCGAGACCGCGCTCGAATGGATCGCGAAGCACGACGGGGCGGCCGGCGGGCGTGTGCGGGGGATTCTCGTCCCGCGCGAGGTCGAGACCTCCAGCATGGAGCTCCTGACCCGCACGCGCGCGGCCGCCGCTGAAAGGAAGCTCCCGGTCGCAACGCATGCAGCCTATAGCGTCCTCGAGTTCCACGATATCGTGCGCGAGCACATGATGACGCCGATCGAACTCCTGGAGAGCCTCGAACTGCTCCGTCCGACCCTCAACATCGGCCATGGCAACTTCATAGCCGATAATCCCAACCTCAACTACTCGGCCGCCCGCGACCTCGCGCTGATGGGGCGCGCCGGCGTCACGGTCTCTCACTGCCCGATCAATATCGTCAGGCGCGCACGCACGCTCGATAACTGGAAAAAATACCAGGAAGCTGGCGTCAACATGGCCATCGGCTCCGACACCTACCCGCGCGACATGATCATGAACATGCGCACCGCCTCCTATCTCGGCAAGATCATGAGCCATACCTATCTTGCCGCGACCGCGGGTGAAGTGTTTCGCGCGGCGACCCTGGGCGGGGCGATCTCCGTCGGGCGCGACGACCTCGGCCGCCTGTCGCCCGGCGCGCGCGCCGATATCATCGTCATCGACCTGACCGGCCGCAACAGCCTGCGCCTGGGTCCGGTGCGCGACCCGATAAAGAGCATTGTTGAATGCGGCGTCGGCGACGACGTGGACACGGTCATCGTTGACGGCAAGATATGCATGGAAGGCGGTGTTATTCCGGGAGTCGACTTCGCAGCGCTGAGAAACGAAGCGCAACAGGCCGGACAGGCGGTATGGGACAGCGTCGAGGAGTGGGATCCTTTGGGGCGCACCGCCGAGGAGGCGAGCCCGTGGTCGTTTCCTCTCGTCGACTGAAGGGCTTGCTCGGATCTCGCCCGCCCAGTTATTCGACGGTCAGCCCTATCGCCTTGATGAGCTTGGTATATCGCGCCAACTCCGATTTGATATGGGCGGCGAGCTGCTCCGGCGTACCCGCCGCGGCATCAATGCTCTGCTTCCTGAGCCGCTCGAGGACGTCGGGCTCACTGAAACCGGCGACGATCTCTGCGTTCAGACGCCTGATCATGTGCTGTGACGTCCCCCGTGGCGCCACCAGGCAATTCCACCCGCTCACCTGATAACCCGGCATGCCGCCTTCGGTGAAGGTCGGAATCTCCGGCGCTGCCCCGGAGCGTTTGGCGCTGGCCACGGCGAGGAGTCGCAGCTTTCGGGTCGTAGCGTGCGGATACAGGGAGGAAATGCTGCCGAGCATCAGCCCGACCTGCCCCCCGATGAGATCGATGATCGCGGGACCATTCCCCTTGTACGGCACGTGCACAATATCGATTCCGGCGGCGTGCTTGAACATCTCTCCGGCCAGGTGATTGGCGCCGCCTGTTCCTGCAGAGCCGTAACTCAGCTTGCCCGGATTGGCCCTTGCATACGCCACGAGCTGCGAGACCGAGCTGACGGGCAGTGACAAGGTCACCGCCAGCACATACGGCTGCGTGGTGAGGAGTGATATCGGCGCGAAATCCCGCTCGGGGTTGTAGGGCAGCTTGTCCCTCAATGCCGGATTCACCGCGAACGTGGTCTCGGACGAGACGAGCAGGTTGTAGCCGTCCGCTGGTGCACGCGCTGCGATCTCGGCGCCGATCGCCGTCGCTGCGCCGCCGCGATTATCGACCACCACGTTCTGCGTCAAGCGCTTCGCCAGTACCTCGCTCGTCAGGCGGCCCATGATGTCCGTAGGGCCGCCAGGAGGATACGGCACGATGAGTCGTATCGGCTTGTTCGGGTAATCCTGCTGCGCGAAAGACGAAGCAGTGAACAGCAGGAGAGTGGCCAGGAAAGCTCTGCGCGAAAGAGAGGGTATTTTCATCCTGTCACTCCGTTTCCGTGAACCCGGTCGCGCCAGGCGGTTGGGAAGAATCACCGCGGCGTCACGGCCAGCTCCGACAGCTCCGCTCCACTTCCTCGGCACGCTCTCGCTGCACCCGATAAGCCGACGAATCGGGCACCGTGAATCGATCGAGCAGCAACGCTTCACGCGCGGATTCGAGGGAAGACTCCGCATTGACGGCCAGGAACGCCGCGCGCATGCGCTCGACGGCCTCGCTCGCGAGGCCGGCCGTCGCTACCAACGGCGGCATCGGCGTAGGGTCTGTCGTTTCGATCACGCGAACCTGCGCCGCGAACTGCGGATCGCCGTGCTTCAGCAAGTCGTGCACGTAACTGTCGAGCGGCCCCACGTCGATGCGCCCTTCCGCGAGCGCCTTGATGACTCCGCGGGGGTTGAGAAGATTTCCGGTGACCTGCGGGTAAGGGTCCGCCAGCGAAGGCAACTTCCGCAGGAGGTGATAGCGAAAGGCGAAATAGCCGGACTGGGAATCTTTGAGCGTATATCCCGCACGACTTCCCAGCGTGTCCTCGATGCTTCGGAAATTCGAGTCCGCGCGGACGGCGATGTCGCTCCAGTAGACTGCCTTGCCGCCATAGCGCGCCGCGCTCGACACGGGTGCGGCGAGAATCGCAGGCCGCGGTTCCCGCAGCGAAAACGGCAATCCGCACATCATGACGCATGCGAGGTCGTCCCGCTGCCAGAGGTCGGAAAGGAGCTTCGGGGGGTCATGGTCCTCGTAGCGGGCCTCTACTCCGGCGCGGCGCAGCGCCCAGTCGATGATCGAGCGCCACGCCGTCTTGCATCCGGGCGTCACCGAGTACATGCGCGCGTTGGCCAGCACGCGGGGTCCTTCAGTCCGCCTTGATGCCCAGCTTCTTGATGATCGCGCCGTAGCGGTCGTAATCGGCGCGAATCGCCGCCCGCAACTGATCCGGCGTGCTCCCTACGGCCTCCACGCCGAGGTTGCCCAGCCGGTCCCGAACGTCCGGCAGCTGGAGCGCTTTTGCGACGTCCCCCTGGATCTTTGCGACGACATCCTTCGGCATGCCCGCCGGCCCGACCAGGGAATACCATGACACGGCCTCGAAACCGGGCAGATTGGCGGCCTCGGCTATCGTGGGAACGTCCGGCAGCTGGGGAACGCGTTTGGCGCTTGCCACGCCGAGAGGCCGCAGCCTCTCGCTCTCGATGTACGGCATGACCGCGTGGATTTGCGCGAATATCATCGCCACGTGCCCTCCGAGAAGGTCGGTCACGGAAGCGCCCACGCCCTTGTACGCGATATGCGACATGTTGGTGCCGGTCATGGCCTTGAACAACTCGCCGGCCATGTGTGCCTGTGTGCCGACGCCGCCGGAGGCGTACGTCAACTCGCCCGGCCTGCTTTTCAAAAGGGCGATAAGTTGCTTCACCGACTTTGCCGGGACCGAAGGGTGCACCACCAGCACGTTCTGGACCGATCCCACCAGGGTGATCGGCGTCAAATCTCGCAACACGTCGAATGAAAGCTTGGAATAGAGATGCGGGTTGAGAGCGAGATTGCCCACCGGGGCGGACGTGAGCGTATAGCCGTCAGGCGCAGCCTTGGCGCCAAGCTCCATACCAATATTGCCTGCAGCACCCGGCCGGTTCTCGACGACCACCGGCTGCCCCCACATCGCGGACAGCGGTGTCGCGATCAATCGCGGCAGCGCGTCGGCGGCGCCACCCGGGCCGAAAGGCACGATTATTCTGACGAGCTTACCGGGAAAGCCGGCTTGCGCGCTCGCAGGCGACGGGGTTACCCCGAAAAGCGCAGCCGTGGTGATGAAGATCAACCTGCCTAGCCGAGTCGACATTGGAGCCTGCTCATGAATGCCGGATCATCCCATTCGGATGTTAGCCACCTGAAAAACCACGGAGACCGCGCCCCGGTCCCGCCGTCCGGCGACAAGTCCCGATGGTATTATTATTAGTATGACATACACAGCAACCGGCGCAGGTTGCACCGGCGCCGATGTCATGACGCCTGGGCCCGTTCCGAGAGTTGCCGGCAATCCTGGATTGAAGTGCAACTCTGCGAGGGTGAGGAACTCGCCATGACATCCATCCGAGTGCTCGCCGGGCTGGCGCTCGCCGTCTCCAGACTCGCTGCTTCCGCGCAGATAGACCTGATCGGCGGCCACGTCCAGTTCATGTTCGACACCGCGGTCGCGGCCATGCCGCACGCCAAGGCCGGCCGCACCCGCGCACTCGCGATGACGACAAAGAACCGTTCGGCGCTGCCGCCGGATTTGCCCTCGCTGGACGAGGCGGCATGAATCCGTTCGGCCTAGTTCCGGAAATTGCCGACAAGAAGGTTCGCCAGAGGGCGGTGAAGCGCCTGCGCGAGCTGAATGTCACCTTGCCTACCCTGTCCGAGCTCGCCGACCCGGGCCGCATCCCGGAGCTGCAGCAGGCGATTCTCGCGGGCGTCGAGCCGGACGAGCCCGTCGCCGCCAATCTCTGGCGCGTTCACTGGTTCAACGACGAAGCGCGCACCGGCCTCGTCGCTGTTCCAGCCTACCTCGTGTTGCCCGAGGCGTTCACCGGCGTGAAGGCGAAAATCGTAGTCGCTCTCGGCGACCGCTTTCCCATGATCGGCGCCCACAAGGTCCTGGCCGCCTACGGCTGCCTGGTTCCCCGTCTCGTCAGCGGCCGCTTCGATCCGACCGGCGACAAGGCGATATGGCCGTCGACGGGCAACTATTGCCGGGGCGGTGTGGCGATCTCGCGCACTCTGGGCTGCCGCGGCGTCGCCGTGCTGCCCGCCGGTATGAGCAAGGAGCGCTTCGACTGGCTCGAGCACTGGGTGAGCGATCCGTCGGACATCATCAGAACGCCCGGCACGGAGAGCAACGTCAAGGAGATCTACGACAGGTGCGCGGAACTCTCCCGCGACCCCCAGAACGTGATCGTCAATCAGTTCTCCGAATTCGGCAATTACCTCGTGCATTATCACTGCACGGGGCGGGCGCTGGACCGCGTATTCGGTAGTCTGCGCCGCGACGAGCCGGGTCTTCGTCTTGCGGCTTTTGTCGCGGCGACCGGCTCCGCCGGCACCATAGGGGCAGGCGATTACCTGAAGTCGCAGCACGGCACGAAGATCGCGGCCGTCGAAGCAATCGAATGTCCGACGATGCTTTACAACGGCTACGGTGAACACAACATCCAGGGCATCGGCGACAAGCACATCCCGCTCATCCACAACGTGATGAACACCGACGTGGTCGTCGGCGTATCGGACCAAAGCTCGGATGCGCTCAATCTGCTGTTCAACGACAGCGTCGGCCGGGACTATCTGGCCAGGCGTCAGAAGATCGATCCCGGGCTCGTGAAGGCGCTCGACCATTTCGGGCTTTCCGGCAACGCGAACATCATCGCCGCTATCAAGATCGCCAAGCACTTCGAGCTCGGGAGCTCCGATGCGGTTATCACGATCGCGACGGATGGCGCCGCGCTCTACGACAGCGAGCGTGCAGCCTATCTCGGGCGTCGTTATCCTGGCGGCTTCGACGAAGTGCATGCCGGGGAGATCTTCGGGCATCACCTTAAGGGTATATCCGACGATCATCTGATCGAGCTGACCCATGTCGACGGGCGGCGCGTTTTCAACCTCGGCTACTACACCTGGGTCGAGCAGCAGGGCATATCGGTCGAAGACTTCGACCGCCGCAAGCACTCCGCATTCTGGACGGAGCTGCAAGCTTCGATTCCTGCGTGGGACAAGCTCATCACGGATTTCAACGAGGACACCGGGGCGAGGCATGCCGGCTAGCGCGTTGTCCGGGTCGAATGAGCGTCATCTCGCGGACGGCTTGCCGGGAGGCGGAGGTTGAGCGAGTCTTATCTCCAGCTTCGGCGCAAAGTCGCGGAACGCGATCGGAGTCTTCGCGAAAAGGTCATGTCTCTCGACGAGGCCTCTGCGCTCGTCAAGGACGGCGAAACGGTCGGCATCGGCGGCAGCACGCTGTCGCGTACGCCCATGGCAATGATCTGGGCGCTGATCCGTGCCCGCAAGAAACGGCTGACGTGCGCCCGCGGCATCACCTCGAGCGAGGGCGACTGGCTGTTCGGGTCCGGCACCTGCGATCACATGGTGACGAGCTGGTTCAGTCAGGGCATCGTCTGGGGCGTCTCCAAGGTCATGCGCCATCACATCGAAAGCAGCGCCGCCCGCTTCGACGAGTGGAGCCACATGGCGATGGGGCTGCGGTTCAGAGCCGGCGCGATGGGCGTGCCCTTTCTGCCGATGCGCTCGATGCTCGGGTCGGACGTCGCGCGGCAGCGTCCGGAGACGCGCGAGATCGACTGTCCGTTTACCGGAGACAGGCTGATGCTGGTGCCGGCGCTCAATCCGGACGTCGCACTCATCCACGTGCAGCGCTGCGACGCCTACGGCAACGCCCAGATCGACGGCTTGCAGTTCCTCGACATCGACCTCGCGATGGCGGCCAACCGGGTCATCCTGACAACCGAGCGCATTGTATCCAACGACCAGATCAGGCGGGCTCCGGACCAGACGAAGATTCCGTTCTTCTCGGTCGAGGCCGTCGTGGAGGTGCGCTTCGGCTGCGCGCCCCACGAGTGCAGCGGCGCCTATGAGCCGTTGTTCCGGCACATGGACGCGTACACCGCGCTCGTCAACGGCAGCCCGGTCAACGGAATGAACGAGTACCTCGAACGCCACGTCTACGGCCCGAAGTCCTGGACCGACTATCTGAACTTGCTCGGGCTGGAGGACCTGCTCGATGCCGCGCGGCGCGGCAGGAGCGTTTCGAATGCATAGCCCGCCGGAGTACACGGCGAGCGAGTTGCTCGCGGTGATGAGCTCGAGGCTGCTCGAGGACGGGCAGATCGTATTCGCCGGCGTTGGCATCCCGCTGCTCGCGGCGACGCTCGCGCAGGGGTTGCACTGCCCGGGGCTCACGATCGTGTTCGAGGGCGGCGTCATCGGACCCTTCATCGAGCCCGGCAAGCTGCCGCCTTCCACCAACGAGCAGCGCTGCACCATACGCGCCAACATGGTGCTCGGAAGTACCGACGTCCTGCTTCTGCTGCAGCGCGGCTATGTCGATGTCGGCTTCATGGGCGGCGCCCAAATCGATCAGTACGGCAACCTGAACTCCTCGTTCATCGGCGATCCCGCCGCGCCGAAGACCCGCCTTCCCGGTACCGGCGGCGGTAACGACATCGCGAGCCTCGCCCAGATGATCGTGGCGTTGAAGCACGAGAAACGCCGCTTCGTCGATCACGTCGATTTCGTGACGAGTCCGGGGTTCCTGCGCGGCGGTACGACACGCCGGGACAGCGGCCTGTCCGCTGGCGGCATGTATCGGGTGGTGACGGATCTCGGGATTTTCGGCTTCGACGGTGAAACCAGGCGCATGCACATCGTAGCCCTGCATGCCGGGGTGACGTTCGAACAGGTTCAGGACAACACAGGCTTCGAGCTCGCGCGCAGGGCGGAGATGGAAGTGACGCAGCGCCCGACGGGGCGCGAACTGGAATTTCTGCGCAAGCTCGATCCCGGCCGGCTTTACACGGCCTAGACAGGTTTCACGGGCACGATGACCGTTCAGGGGTAATCCAGGAGGAACTTGTATGGCCGGTTTGCACAATACCTACGGAATCGCCGCCCGCAATTTCACGGCCTATCCAGAGATGCCGGATGTCAGGGCGCTTGTCGAGTACGGCGTCAGGATGGAACAGCTGGGCTTCGACTCGCTGTGGGTCTGGGACCACATTCTGCTCGGCGTGGAGCCCAACTTCCCGATCATCGACTCGCTTACGCTGCTTACCGCAATTGCAGCGCGCACCACGAAAATCAAGCTCTCGACCGGCATACTGGTGCTCCCGCTGCGCAACCCCGTGGTGCTGGCAAAGCAGCTGGCGAGCATGGATCAACTATCGAACGGCCGCCTGCTCATGGCGATGGCCGCGGGCTGGTACAAGCGCGAGTTCGACGCTGTCGGCGTGCCTTTCGAGCAGCGCGGCAGGATCATGGATGAAAACCTCGACATCCTGAAACGCTTCTGGACCGAGGACATGGTCAAGGGCGACTGGACCCATCACAAGATACCCGCCGGCGTGATGCATCCCAAGCCCGTGCAAAAGCCGCGCCCCCCGATCCTGATCGGCGGCTATGTCGATCGCGTGCTCAAGCGGGCGGGAGTGGCGGGCGACGGCTGGCTCACCTATTTTTACCGGCCCGAAAGCTTCTCCAAGTCGTGGGCAAAGGTGCGCGACTTCGCAAAGGAAGCCGGCAAGGTTCCCGATACGCTCATGAACGGCTCGCAGCTGCCTATCATGATCGGCAAATCCCGTGCCGCCGTTGAGGGTCAGATGATGGAATGGCTCGGCAAGGAATGGGACTATGCCTCCTGGAGCGACTCGACCAAGGACAGCGCGATCATCGGCACGGTCGACGACTGCGTCGCGCAGTTGAGGGAGCACATCGCGGCCGGCGTGCAGAAGCTCATCTTCGTTCCCTACAAATACGAGATGGGCCAGATCGAGATCATCGCCCGGGAGATCATCCCGCGACTGAAGGCGTTCCACGGGTGACGCGCCGCCGGCCGCGTGGGATCGGTTCGGGGCTCAAACATCGAATACTGTGAGGTCCTCGCCCAACACGAGCGGCCCGTCCAAGTCTCGCCGGATGTCGGCCTCGAGGGAGCGCCTGAGCTCCTCCGATTTCTGGCGGAAGTGGGTGAGCACCAGCGTTTTCACCTTGTTGCGCGCGGCGATCTTGCCTACTACCCCCGAAGTGGTGTGGCCATGGCAGACAGCCGGACCTGAGCCCGAGCCTCGCCGAGCGCGATACAAGTGCAATCTGTGTGCGCGGGTCCTGTACCGATCGAATTGTGTATTGAATTCCTCCGTGGTCGCGACTGCGGCCACGTTATAATCCGGACGCTGGCAGGAAGGTTCGCCAGCGTCCGGATTATGCAGATCACGTCCATGCACTTCAAGGCGCGGGCGAGCGGCAAGCTCTCCGATGCCAATCTCCAGGCCGCGCTCGCGAAACTGCAGACCAACTTCGTGCGCGGTCGCGCTCAGCGCGTCGCCGAGCTCGACAATTTCGAGGCGATCCGCGACGCGGCGGCGGCGATTCGCGATCGCGCGATCGCCGACCTCGATGTGTACCTGGAGGAGTTCGAGCGCAATGCCGTGGCACGCGGCACCGTCGTGCATTGGGCGGAAACCGCGGAGGACGTGAATCGTATCGTGTGCGAGATCGCGCACCGCCACGGTACAAGAAAAGCCGTTAAGTCGAAGTCGATGGTGACGGAGGAATGCGCGTTGAACGAAGCGCTGGAAGCCGCCGGGATCGAGGTGGTCGAAACCGACCTGGGAGAGTACATCCTGCAGCTCGCTAAAGAGCCACCTTCGCACATCATCGCCCCGGTGGTGCACAAGAGCAAGGAACAGGTTTCCGACCTCTTCGCGGAGCAGCATCGCCTGCCGCGGAAGACCGACATCGGCGAGCTTACGCGCGAGGCGCGCGGGATGCTGCGCCGGCACTTCGTCTCCGCCGACATGGGCATCTCCGGAGCGAATTTTCTCGTGGCGGAAACGGGCTCGAGTCTCATCGTCACCAACGAGGGCAACGGCCGCATGGTAACGACGCTCCCGCGCGTGCACGTGGCGATCACGGGAATCGAGAAGGTCCTGCCGACGCTGGAAGACGTCGCCACCATGATGCGGCTGCTCCCGGCGCACGGCACGGGACAAACCATAACGAACTACATCTCGATCACCACGGGCACACGGCGCGGCGGCGACCGCGACGGTCCGGAACACTTTCACGTCATCCTGGTTGACGGCGGACGGACCCGGTTGATCGGTGGCGATCTGCAGCCCATGCTGCGCTGTATCCGCTGCGGCGCGTGCATGAATCATTGCCCGGTGTACCAGAGCGTCGGGGGGCATGCCTATGGCTGGGTCTATCCGGGGCCGATGGGATCCATCCTTACGCCGGTTTACGCCGGATTGGAGAACGCGGTGGATCTGCCGAATGCTTCCACCTTCTGTAACCAATGCGGCGTCGTATGTCCGGTCAAGATCCCGCTGCCGGATCTCATGAGAAAGCTGCGCGAGCAGCAGTTCGCGCGCGGGCTCAAGCCGTGGACCGAGCGGGCAGGGCTCGCATTGTGGGGTTGGGCGGCGCAGCGTGCCGGAATCTATGCGCTGGTTTCCAGGTTGGGCGCGCGCGTGCTCGCATGGACAGCCGGGGCGGACCGGCTCATACATCGGCTGCCGTTCGGCAGCGGCTGGACCAGCGGCCGCGACCTGCCGGCGCCCGAAGGGCGTACGTTTCGCGAGCTTTATCAAAAGCAAAAACGTTGAACCGCAAGGAAAATCGAAAATCTTTGGCACAACGAACGCAAGGGGCGAAGACAAGTAACCCGTCGCGGGCTTGTCGAGTCGTGCATAAACGTCTATCTTCGGTTTCCTCCGTTTTCTCCGCGCCTCTGTGGTGAAGAATTTGATCTCGTATTCGTTTGCCTGGCGTCTTGGCGATTAATTTCTAGGAGTTGAACATGAACAAACCTGTGGAAGCTCGCGGTGCGGCGAGCGTGGACCTGTGGATCGGCGGCAAACGCCAGCCGGCGATGAGCCCGCGCTACGGCGATATCACCAATCCGGCACTGGGGCGAGCCATCCGGCGCGTGCCATTTTGCAACGCCGCGGACATAGACGCCGCGGTGAAATCTGCTGCTGCGGCGCTGCCCGCATGGAGCGATACGCCGCCGGTCAGGCGCGCCCGCGTCATGCAGAAATTCCTTCAGTTGCTGCAGGCAAACCAGAAAGACCTCGCGCGCATCGTCACGGAGGAACATGGCAAGACCCTGCCCGACGCGATCGGCTCGGTGCAACGCGGCATCGAGGTGGTGGAATTCGCGTGCGGCATCCCTCATCTGCTGAAGGGCGAGCATTCGGAGAACGTTGGCACGGGCGTCGACTGCCATTCGGTGCGCCAGGCCATCGGCGTTTGCGCGGGTATTACGCCGTTCAATTTTCCCGTGATGGTGCCGCTGTGGATGTTCCCGGTCGCAATCGCGTGCGGCAACACGTTTATCCTGAAGCCTTCGGAGAAAGTGCCCTCCGCCTCGATGCGGATGGCGGAGCTCCTCAAGGAAGCGGGGCTGCCCGACGGCGTGCTGAACGTGGTGCATGGCGACAAGGAGACAGTGGATGCGATCCTGAACCATCCCGGCATCGCCGCGGTGAGTTTCGTCGGCTCCACGCCCATCGCCAAGCACATCTACGAAATCTGCGCCAACAACGGCAAACGCGTGCAGGCGCTGGGCGGGGCGAAGAATCACGCGGTAGTGCTGCCTGACGCCGATCTCGAGTTCGCTGCCGATGCGCTGACCGGCGCGGCGTACGGCTCCGCGGGCGAGCGGTGCATGGCGATCTCCGCGGTCGTAGCGGTAGGCGCCGCCGCCGACCCACTCGTCGCGCTGCTCAAGAAGAAGGCTGAGGCGATCGTGGTCGGTCCGGGAGAAAAGGAGGGCGTGGACATGGGGCCGCTCGTCACCGCGCAGCACCGCGATAAGGTGACGGGATACGTGGACGCGGGTGTCAAGGAAGGCGCGAAGCTCGTAGTGGACGGCCGCAACCGGCCGGTCGCCGGTCACGAGAACGGCTTTTTTCTCGGCACGACACTGTTCGACAACGTCACGCCCGAGATGAAGATCTATCGCGACGAGATCTTCGGCCCGGTGCTGGTCGTGCTGCGGGCGGAAACCCTCGAAGATGCGATCGCGCTGGTGAACCGCAATCCGTACGCGAACGGCACTGCGATATTCACCGAGTCGGGCGGAGCGGCCCGCCGCTTCGAGAACGAGATCCAAGTCGGCATGGTCGGCGTGAACGTGCCGATCCCGGTTCCGGTCGCGTTCTTTTCTTTCGGCGGCTGGAAGAATTCGCTCTTTGGCGACCTCCACGTGCATGGGGCCGAGGGGGTCAAGTTCTATACGCGAACCAAAGTCATCACGACGCGCTGGCCGCACCAGGACACGCCGGCACCGGGTCTCAACATGCCCACGCTGGGCTAGTGCCGAGGATTCAGGATCCAGGATTCAGTGTGTGGCTACCGATATAAACTATCTGTCCGGCGTTCCCGGAATCCCGACTCCCGAATCCTGATTTAATGAGCGCACGCGAAAACATTCTTGCGCGGATACGCGCGAGGCAGGGCAAACCGCCTGCCCCGGGTATCGACGAGCGCGAGGCGGTGCGCGCGCACATCGCTGCGCACCCGCAAAACGCGCGGCCGCGTACCGAGTGGGATCAGGTGGCGCGCTTTCGGGAGCAAGCCCTGCGACTCTCGAGTACCATTGACGAAGTGGAGTCGCTTGGCGCGCTACCGGCGGCGGTAGCGCGCTACCTTACGGAAAACAATCTGGCGCAACAGGTGGTCTGCTGGGATGAATTCGCGGAGCTCGGCTGGGACGGTGCGGGCGTCGATGTCGCCGTGCGGGAGGCGCGCGAGCCGGACATCGTGGGCATCACCGGCGCGTTCTGCGCGATCGCCGAAACCGGAACATTGATGACGGTGTCCGGTCCGCGGACAGCGGCGACGGTGAGCCTGCTCCCGGAAACGCACATCGCTGTCGTTCGAGCATCACGCATTGTCCGCGCGATGGAAGAGGCGTGGCAACTCTTGCGCAAAGAATACCCGGTTGCGTTGCCGCGCGCGGTCAATTTCATTTCCGGTCCTTCCCGCAGCGCCGACATCGAGCAGACCGTCACGATAGGCGTACACGGTCCTTATCGCGTGCACATCGTGCTGGTGCGTGACCGGGTATGACGCGCAATCCTCGCGACCGGCGCAAGTTCTGTGTGGCCACAAGATCGGCAGGTTTTGTGCAAGCACGGAACTTTACGTATCGTCGCTGTCAATCCTTTGTTAAGAAACAAGTATTCTTCGTTGTCCGCGGCGTGCCTACTGATTATTACGAAACCGGATGACAATCCGGACTCGCCGATTCGGCCACACCTCGCTTTCCTCGCCCCTCGGGAGCGGGGTGGAAGGTGAGGCATGAGCGACGTAACGAAGTTACGTAAAGCTCGATCGGATGCCGCAGATCGATCGCAAGCGCAAGATAATTCGAGAGGCCACCGGTGCAGGTGGGTCCTCCTCTCGCTGGAGTCGGGAACGCGGTGCAAGCCGGAGGAAGCCCATGACTCGAGACCAGAACACGTGCGGGAATCTTTGCCAACCGGGGCGCGCCGGTTGCGAGTGCGGTAACAGGTGACCCCCATGCGCGCGCTCAACCCCGCCACTGATCTCCACGCGTTCTTCGACGGGCTCTCCCACGCGCCTCATTGCGTGCTGCTCATCGATTACGACGGGACGCTGGCCCCGTTTGACGAGCGGCCGGAACGTGCACGCCCGTATCCGGAGGTGGCCAGCGCGCTCGAGCACCTGATGCAGGAAGGCGGGACCCGCGTGGTAATCGTCAGCGGACGCGAGCTGAATGACCTGTTGCCGCTGTTGCCGTTCAGGCAGCGCCCCGAGATATGGGGATCGCATGGCTGGCAGCGCCTGTTGCCGGACGGAAAGCTCGTCGTGCGCCAACCGGATGCGGCGGTGAGGAACAAGCTCGACGCAGCCGAGCGCCTCGCTCGGGATCTCACGCTCAAGGGCGCACGGCTGGAACGCAAACCAGCGAGCGTGGCGCTGCACTGGCGTGGCCTTCCTCCCGAAATCGCGGCGGAAGTCCACGCAGCCGCGCGGGATAGCTGGCAAGCGCTTGCCGATGACGGCGTCGTCGAATTGATGGACTTCGACGGCGGACTGGAGCTGCGAGCGCTTGGCCACAACAAGCACCACGCCGTGAAAACCGTATTGTCGGAGACGCCGGGAGACAGCCTCGTTGCCTATCTCGGCGATGACGTTACCGACGAGGACGCATTCTCGGCGATCAAGTCGCGCGGGCTCGCGGTGCTGGTGCGGCCCGAGCCGCGCGCAACCCGAGCCGATCTCTGGATCCAGCCGCCGAGCGAGCTGGTCGACTTCCTCGAGCGCTGGCGCGAGCAACGCGGGGCGCGGACATGATCCACTCGCGCAAGGTGAGTGTATGACCGGTAGCGAAGAAGTTACGAACCTCGTCCCGAAGCGCCGCGAGCGGCTGATCGTCGTATCGAACCGGCTCCCCTTCACCTTCCACCGCAGCGATGATGGCCGGTGGCACGCCGCGCAGGCCGGCGGCGGCCTGGTGACTGCGCTGCTGCCGGTGCTACGGCATCGCGGCGGGATGTGGATCGGCTGGACCGGGGCGTCCGGCGAGGACCCGGAGCTTGCAGCGTCCCTCGAATCCGTGGGCAAGGGCGCGGGCTATACCCTGAAGTCGGTCTCGCTGACTGCGGAAGAAGTGCACAACTTCTACTTCGGCTTCGCCAACGAGATCGTATGGCCGCTGTTCCACGACTTCCCGTCGCTGTGCAATTTCGAGCCGGTGTACTGGCGCGCTTACTCGGAGGTGAACCGCAAGTTCGCCGAAGCGGTGCACACCACCGCCGGGCCCTCCGATTTCATCTGGGTTCACGACTACCATCTCATGAACGTGGCCGCCGAGCTGCGCCGCATGGACGTCACCTCGCGGATCGGATTTTTCCTTCACATTCCGTTCCCCCCGCTCGATCTCTTCCTCAAGCTGCCGTGGCGCATGGAGCTCCTGAAAGCGCTGCTGCAGTTCGACCTGATCGGATTCCAGACGGTGCGCGACCGGCGCAACTTCGTGCAATGCCTGCGCGCGCTCGCGAAGGACGCCGAGATCGAGGGTCGCGGGCAGGTGCTGCTGGCTTCCGCATTGGGGCGGATGGTCCGCATCGGAAGCTTTCCGATCAGCATCGATTACAACACCTTCATGCGGCAGGCCGCGACCGCGGATGTTGCCGACCGGGCGCGCGAACTGCACCGGCTGTTGCCCAATCGCAAGCTCATCCTGGGAGTGGACCGCCTCGACTACACGAAAGCGATTCCGCTGCGGTTAAGAGCATTCCACAACCTGCTCGAGAGCCATCCCGAATTGCTCGAGCGCGTGTCCTTCATCCAGGTGGTGGTGCCGAGCCGCGAAGACATTCCCGAATATCGCGACCTGAAAACCGAGATCGAGCAGCTGGTGGGCAAGATTAACGGCGCGTTCGTGCGACCCGGCGGCTGGGTGCCCGTATGGTACGTATATCGCAGCCTGGCACGCGTCGATCTACTGGCGTACTATCGCGCCGCCGACATCGCCCTCATTACACCATTCAAGGACGGCATGAATCTGGTGGCCAAGGAATATTGCGCCTGCAGCATCGAGGAAGACTGCGCGTTGATCCTGTCGGAGTTTGCGGGGGCCGCGGTGCAGCTCGCCAAGGGCGCGCTGCTGGTCAATCCGTACGATATCGAAGGGGTCGCGGCCGCCATACACCGCGCCTATCATATGGGTAAGCACGAGCGCCAGGCCCGCATGCGGCAGATGCGGCGCTCGATCCGGGAGTACGATGTGTTCTGGTGGGTGGATTCCTTTCTGCGGGCGGCGATCACGAAGGATCTGCGCGCGTTTCCACAGCCCGCAGAATACACTTTCGACGAATCGGCCGATTTTCCGGTTCCTTTCTAGTGCTGCTTCGCGCGTCTGCGCGGCAACGTTTCGCCCCGGCTCCATGCCGGAAGCAGAGTTAACCAGTATCCTGAGTCAGGTTTGAATTTATCCGTGTTTATCTGTGTGTATCTGTGGCTAAGTCGTGCTTTCCGTTCTTGAGATAGGTTCTAATCACTCGCGCGTCACATTCAATGTCGAGCGTCCTGCCGCAGCTGCCGCTTTCCGCCAGCCCGCTTGCTCTTTTCGGGCTGCTGCTGCTCGCGGGTGTGATCGGCGGCGAGCTCGCGCGGCGCCTGCTGCGGCTCCCCCGCATGGTCGGCTACGTGCTGATCGGCATGCTGCTCGGCGGCAGCGGCCTGAGGGTACTCAACGCAGAGCTGCTCGACGATGCGTGGATCTTCGTCGAAATCGCGCTCGGGCTAGTGCTCTTCGAGCTCGGTCTCAGGCTCGATTTCGCGTGGCTCAGGCGCGACCGCTGGCTGCTCGCCACCGGTCTCCTCGAGAGCGCACTGTCCTTCGGTTTCATGTATTTCGCGCTCACGTTTTTCGGAGTCGAATCGCTGTATGCCGCAGTCGCGGCGGCGATTGGCGTTTCAACCTCGCCGGCGGTGGTGATGCTGGTGGCGCAGGAGCTTCGCGCCGAGGGACAAATCACGGAACGGGCGTTGAACCTGGTGGCGATCAACAGCGTGGTGGCGTTCGTGCTGGTGACGATGCTGCTCTCCTGGATACACCATGAGTACCTCGCGGGATGGCAGGTCGCGATGCTGCATCCGGTCTACCTGTTCGGGGGCTCGCTGCTGCTCGGCTATGCGGCTTTCATCATTGCGCTCGCGCTGTCGCGCTGGTTCGGAAAGAGCGTGGAACGGCATTTTGTGGTGGTACTCGCCCTGATCGTCGCCACCGTGGGCGCGTCGCGCATGCTGGAGCTTTCTCCCCTGATCGCACTTCTCGCCTTCGGCGTTCTTGCACGTAATTTCGACGAGCGTCATGATCTGATGGCCGTGGACATGAGCGCCGTCGGACAGTTATTCTTCGTGGTGCTGTTCGTGGTGGGCGGGGCTAACCTGCAGCCCATGGCCTTCGTGTCGGCAGGCGCACTGGGGGTCGTTTACATCATGGCGCGCTTCGCGGGAAAATCGCTCGGCGTGATTACGCTCGCTCATTTCTCAGGTGTGCGGCCCGGCTCGGCCGGCATGCTCTGTCTCGCCTTGACGCCGATGTCGGGGCTCGCGCTCGCCATGGTGCACGGGACGGCCACTCTTTATCCGGAGTTCACCGCGCGATTGTCGTCCATCGTGTTATCGGCCGCGGTGATCCTGGAGCTCATCGGCCCGCTGGCGGTGCAGTTCGCGCTCAAGCACGCCGGAGAAGCCCAGGAGGAGGGAGAGAAACGGCCATGGGCGTAGCCCTCGATTTCAAGTCCTCGTCGGCGTTCTCGATCGGCACCGAGCTCGAGTTGCAGATACTCAATTCGCGCGACTACAACCTCGCGCGCGACGCTGGGGATCTCATCGGGTTGCTCGAGAAGAATGGCCATCCGGGCGCGGTGAAGCCCGAGATCACCGAGAGCATGATCGAGTTGAATTCCTCGGTGCATCAGCGCCACGAGTCGCTGGTGGCCGAACTGCGCGAGCTGCGGGACGCGGTCGTGCGCTCGGCCGAGCGGTTGAACGTACGCATCGCTGGCGGCGGCTCTCACCCGTTCCACAACTGGAACGACCGGCGTATCTACCCCACCGAGCGCTTCAAGCAGATCCTCGATCTCTACGGGTATCTCGCAAAGCAGTTCACGATATTCGGCCAGCACGTGCACATCGGGTGCCCGAGCGGGGATGAAGCGATCTATCTTGCCCATATGCTGGCGCGCTACGTCCCGCATTTCATCGCGCTTTCGGCTTCCTCGCCGTTCCAGCAGGGCGAGGACACTTCCTACCAGTCTTCACGGCTGAACACCGTCAGCGCGTTCCCCCTTTCCGGCCAGATGCCCTTCGTGCATTCGTGGAGCGAGTTCCTGGATTATTTCCGCAAGATGCAGGCGTACGGGATCGTGGAAAGCATGAAGGATTTCTACTGGGATATCCGTCCCAAACCGGAGTACGGCACCGTGGAGATCCGGGTGTTCGATACACCGCTCACCATCGAGCGCGCGGCGGCGCTCGTGGCATACGTACAGGCACTCGCGCGCCACCTGCTCACCGACCGCCCCCGTGCGCCGTCACGGGACATCTACACATTGCACAACTACAACCGGTTCCAGGCCTGCCGCTACGGGCTGGCCGCGACTTTCATCGACGCTTATAGCGAGCGGCACCTGAAGTTGCGCGATGACGTCCTGGAAACGCTGGAAGTGATCGCGCCCCACGCGGTGGAACTGGGCGCCGGCCAGGTCCTGGAGGAGCTCTCGAATAGCGTCAGGTCCGAAACGGGCGACGCGAAGTGGCTGCGGGAAACCTACCGCGAGCGCGGCTCGCTGAACGATGTTGCGCGCATGCAAAGCGACCGTTGGATGGGACGAGGCACGGGGTCTAAGTGAAAGGTGTCAGGAACCTTAGCGCTTAGGGTTCCTGACACCCTTTGTTTCACAGGTTATAGGCGTGAACTGACGTCCAGCCCACCGGTCAAACCTAAGTTAAAACGGTCGCGGCCATGAGCGCCGTCACCGGTTGCGCGCTGGAACGGGTGGGAGGCCGTGGTTCACCGCGCTGGATCCGACAGGAGGTAACATGTCACAGATCTCGAAGTTCAAGGTGATTACCCTAGCATCCGCCGTGGCCGTGCTCGGCTGCATTGCCCCGTCATATGCCCAGGATCAGCCCGAGAAGGGCAAGAGGGGAGACACCATCGCCTACGTGTCCGGCGGCGTAGCGGAGGATTCGCGGGACCGGATGAACAGCATGGCGCGGGATTTCAACCTGAAGCTCGTATTTACCCTCAATGAGGGCAACTACCTCGCCAGCGTTCCTGTGAGGATCACGGATTCGCGAGGCCGGGTTGTCGTCGAGGATTTGTCCGAAGGCCCGTTCTTCATGGCGAAGCTCCCGGCGGGCACGTACACCGTCACGGCGACCAACGACGGCAAGACCCAGACGCGCAGGGTACAGGTCGGCAACGGCCTGCGTACCGAGCATCTGCGGTGGCCTGCCTCGGCGACCGACAATCCGCTGCCCCGTGAGCAGGCGAGTCGGGGAAGCGCGATCGAAACGGGGTCGAGTAACTAACTTACGTCGCCTGAGCGTACAGGCCAGGCGAAAGAAAATAAACGCTCCGCCGGGCATTGCCCGGCGGAGCGTTTACGTACGTCTGCGGCGGCCGGGAAAAACCGGGAGCGCCGACGATAACCTCTCCGACTATTCCGCCATACGCATCATGATTGCGGCTTTGTGCGCCACGCGCGCGCCGTGCGGATCGCAGTTAGCCGCCTTTCATATTCCGTGTAACTTGGTTGCAAGCGCACGCTGTCATAGGAAGAGACAGCCGGGCTCATGCTTGATTTTGCGGGTTTCGGGGTATAGCATGCCACAAAGCAATAGGGCATCCCGCATAACGAAAAACCCGTGTTCGAGAGCTTGCTGCGGGAATCCCATATCATAAAGGTACGCCCTGCCGCACCATTACTACCACTACCATCACACGCCTGGAGGAGACCATGCTTAAGAGACTCTTGAACAAGAAGGCAAAGACGCATGACCAGCCAAGCGCTGCGCGACGCAAATTTCTGTCCGGCGCGGCCGCGACTACCGGCGCTGCGATCGCCGCGTTTCCGATGCTCGCGGCTGCGCAGGAAAAGAAAGCTGATCCCCCTAAAGCCGATGCCAAACCGGCCGCTCCCGCGGCTCCAGCAGTGGTGAGCTCGGCTCCGGGCACGATGCGCTGGCAGAGCACCTGGCCGGCGAAGGACATCTTCCACGAGTACGCGCTCGATTTCGCCAAGAAGGTGAACGACATGACGGGCGGCGAGCTCCGGATCGAAGTGCTGCCGGCGGGCGCAGTGGTGCCGGCATTCGGCCTGCTCGACGCGGTGTCGAAGGGCACGCTCGACGGCGGGCACGGCGTGCTGGTCTATCACTACGGCAAGCAGAACGCGCTGGCACTGTGGGGATCGGGCCCGGGCTTCGCCATGGACGCGAACATGCTGCTCGCCTGGCACAAGTACGGCGGCGGCAAGGCGTTGCTCGACAAGCTCTACAAGTCCATCGGCGCGAATGTTGTGTCGTACCCCTACGGGCCGATGCCGACACAGCCGCTCGGCTGGTTCAAGAAGCCGATCACGTCCGTGGACGGTTTCAAGGGCCTGAAATTCCGCACGGTGGGTCTTTCGATTGACGTCTTCACGGGCTTGGGCGCGGCCGTGAACGCCCTGCCCGGCGGCGAAATCGTGCCTGCGATGGACCGCGGCCTGCTCGATGCGGCGGAGTTCAACAACGCCACTTCCGACCGCATCCTCGGGTTCCCGGACGTGTCCAAGGTGTGCATGCTCCAGAGCTACCACCAGAACGCGGAGCAGTTCGAGATCACGTTCAACAAGACAAAGTTCGATGCGCTGCCCGCGAAGATCAGGGCGGTCATCGACAACGCCGTGGAAGCCGCGTCCGCTGACATGTCGTGGAAGGCGATCCACCGCTATTCCCAGGACTACGTCGAGATGCAGACGAAGCAGAACGTCAAGTTCTACAAGACGCCCGACCCCGTCCTGCAGCGCCAGCTCGTGGAATACGACAAGGCCGCCGCCAAGCGTAAGGACAACGCGCTGTGGGTCGAGATCGAGGGATCGCAGAAGACTTTCGCCGAGCGCGCAGTGAGGTGGCAGCTCGATACGCAGGTTTCCTCCCGCATGGCCTACAACCACTACTTTGGCAAGGGCGCCGCGGCGGGCGAGAAAAAGGCCCCCGAGAAGAGAGGCCTGACGCGAGAGATGTTGACGCGAGGCACCATCCGGAGAACCCGGATGGTGTTTTTCTTTGAGGGGCACCGGTAGCGCGATGGCCGTGGCACAATAGACGCGGCGCTCAAGCGCCTGTTGGATATCGCCGGAGGGAGGTTCCGCGATGCAGAAGACGCTGCTCTTCGTTGACAGGGTCAGCACCTGGATCGGCCAGGCGTTTTCGTTCTGTATCGTGCTGCTCACCCTGCAAGTCGCCTGGGAGGTGTTCTCTCGCTACGCGCTCGATGCGCCGCACGCGTGGGCTTTCGACGTGATGATCATGTTCTACGGCACGCTGTTCATGATGGCCGGCGCCTACACTCTCTCGAAGAACGGCCACGTGCGTGGCGACGTGCTCTACGGCTTCTTCGCGCCGCGCACCCAGGCGACGATAGACCTCACGCTCTACATCGTCGCCTTCATTCCCGGCGTGATCGCGCTGACTTACGCAGGTTACTTCTACGCCGAGGAATCCTGGCGGATCAACGAGCATTCGACCGTCACCTACGAGGGCCCGCCAGTCTATCCTTTCAAGACGGTCATCCCGTTGGCCGGCGCGATCCTGCTGGCGCAGGGCATCGTCGAGATCATCCGCTGCATCATCTGCCTCAAGACCGGGGCATGGCCCTCGCGCGAGATTGACGTCGAGGAAGTGGACGTGGAAAAACTGAAGGAGGAGTTGCACGTCAAGGACGAGGACATCCAGAAGCTCGACGAATACGTCGTGCATAAGGAGCCGACCCGGTGAAGCTGCGCAAGGAACTCTGGTTCGGCTTCTCGCTGATGGCGATCATCGTGATCACCATCCTGGTGTTCATGCCCTGGGGCAACATCACAAACGGCCACATCGGTCTTCTGATGCTGGCACTGATCGTGGTGGCCATCATGCTCGGCTTTCCCACGGCTTTCACGCTCATGGGGATGGGCGTGTTCTTCGCCTGGTACGCCTACTACAGCGTCAATCCGAAACTCGCCGTCCCGCAAACGCTCGATCTCTTCGTGCAGCGCACCTACGGGGTGATGTCGAACGACGTGTTGATCGCAATTCCGTTGTTCCTGTTCATGGGCTACCTCGTCGAGCGGGCGAAGTTGATCGACCGGCTGTTCCACAGCCTGCATCTCGCCACCACGCGCGTGCCGGGCTCGCTCGCGGTGGCGACCATCGTCACCTGCGCGATTTTCGCCACCGCTACCGGCATCGTCGGTGCGTGCGTGACGCTGATGGGGCTGCTTGCATTCCCGGCGATGCTCAAGGCCGGGTACAACATCAAGGTCGCAGCCGGCGCAGTCACCGCCGGAGGATGTCTCGGAATCCTGATCCCGCCTTCGGTCTTGCTGATCGTGTACGGCGCGACTGCCGGCGTGTCGGTGGTGCAGCTTTACGCTGGCGCCTTCTTTCCGGGATTCATGCTGGCGGGACTCTATATCGGTTACGTCATCGTGCTCGCGAAATTGAGACCGGCGCTCATGCCGCCGCTCGCCGAGAGCGAGCAGCGCGTTCCCCTTTCGCCGCGCGTGCAGCCGCTGACGCAGTATGGCGGCCATGCCTTGACGGGATTGTGGCGCGCGCTGACCGCGCGCAGAACGCCCGGTGTGTCGAAGCGCAACGCGTTCGGGCATCTCCTCATCTCGGCGGTGCCCGCGCTCGCGATTGTCGCGATGGTGGACGTCACCTATCGGTGGGTGACCACGCCTGATATCGCGGCGAGCACGGCGGGCCTGGTCCACGCCGGCGGGGCTGTGGCTGCCGACATCAAGGAGGACACGACCGGCGGATTGGCGGAACCGCCGCCGGAGGCCGCGGAGGGGCAGGAGAAGCCCGCCGAGGGTGGCGTCCAGGAGCCTCCGCCCGCCGGCGCCGAGACGCCCAAAGCGGCAGCCGCGCCGGAGCCACCGCCTGCCGAGAAGGCCGTCGAGAAGGCCGCCGAGTCGGCTCCGGCAGCCAAAGTCGCGGGGAGTGAACGGCTGCCGATGCCGAACTGGTTCTGGATCGTGATCGTCATCGGCGTCGGAGGAATCGGGTTGATCTACTGGCTCTGGAACTGGGAGCGGCTCGAGGTGTTCAAGATGCTGCTCACCTCGTTCTTCCCGCTGTCGCTGCTGATCCTCGCGGTGCTGGGCTCCATCGTGTTCGGGCTGGCGACGCCGGCCGAGGCGGCGGCGGTCGGCGCGTTCGGCGGATTCGTGATGGTGCTCGTCTACCGTTTCATCGGCCATTGGCATGAGACACCAGGCCGCCTCGGCGCCGTTACCGGCGGCACCTTGAGAGAGTTCGGGACGATCATCAAGGAGTCGTCGTTCCTCACTGCCAGGACCAGCGCGATGGTGTGCTGGCTGTTCGTCGGCTCCGGGATCTTTTCTGCCGCGTTCGCGCTGCTCGGCGGCCAGGAGGTCATCGAGAAGTGGGTGCTCTCGATGGATCTAACGCCGCTGCAATTCATGATCCTCGCGCAGTTCATCATCTTCATCCTCGGCTGGCCGCTCGAGTGGACCGAGATCATCATCATCTTCATGCCGATCTTCATCCCGTTGCTGGCGCACTTCCACATCGATCCGCTGTTTTTCGGCCTGCTGGTGGCGCTGAACCTCCAGACCGCGTTCCTTTCGCCGCCGGTAGCGATGGCCGCGTTCTACCTCAAGGGCGTATCGCCGCCGCACGTGACGTTAACCAGATCTTCGCCGGCATGATGCCGTTCATGGGGATTCAGGTGGTCGCGCTGGTCCTGCTCTACACGTTCCCCGGCATCGGGCTGTGGCTGCCGAGCGTGTTGTACAAGTAGCACCAAACCCGGACGCGCTGCGCCGGTTTGGCTCCGCGCATTGGAGCGGACGCATGAAACGACCGCAAGCTTCGGCTGTTGAGCCCGGGGCGCTGCTCAACGCGCGGCGTTCGGCCACGGATGACGTGACGGCCTGACCCCGCGAGTTGGAACGGCATACCAGACTGCGCTGGACGGCTCGGCGGATTTACCCTGATCGGCGTCATCGGCGCGCTGTTTATCCGAGAGACCCGCTGTCGTAATATCTGGAGTCCGACCCTCACTTCAGCCGGGACATAACGTGAAGCCCAGCATTCTCGTCACGCGCGAAGTATTCGATGAAACGCTCGATTATTTGCGCGAGCACTGCGAGGTCGAGGCGAACCAGCAGGACATCGCGTTCGACCCGGAGACGCTCGCCCGCAAGCTGGCCGACAAGGACGGTGTGATGTGCGCGTTGACCGATCGCATCGACGCCAAGCTGATCGAGCGCTGCTCCCGGCTCAAGGTGGTGGCGAATATCGCGGTCGGCTACAACAACATCGACCTTCCCGCGTGTACGTCGCGCGGGGTGATGGCGACCAACACCCCCGGCGTACTCGACGATTCCACCGCCGACCTCGCGTGGGCGCTGATGCTGGCGACGGCGCGGCGGTTGACCGAGGTGGAAGGCTACGTGCGCGAGGGCGAGTGGAAGGGCTGGCGGTTAAAGCAATGGCTGGGAGTGGACGTGCATCACGCCACGCTCGGCATCCTCGGCATGGGGCGCATCGGACAGGCGATTGCGAAACGGGCCGCGGGCTTCGAGATGAAGGTTCTGTATAACAACCGTAAGCGCGTAGCCGCTGCTCTGGAGCAGCGGCTAAACGCCACGTACGTGGCGAAGGAAGAACTCCTCAGGCAATCCGATTTTGTTGTGCTGCAGGTGCCGTATTCGCCCGAAACGCATCACATGATCGGCGCGGCCGAGCTGAAGCTCATGAAACCTACCGCGATCCTCGTCAATTCCACCCGCGGCGGGGTGGTGGATGACGCGGCGCTCGTCGAGGCGCTGAAGTCGGGTGTCATTCGCGCCGCCGGACTCGATGTGTTCGAAAACGAGCCCAAGTTGAACCCCGCGTTTCTGGAGCTCAAGAACGTCGTGCTCGCGCCGCACATCGGCAGCTCGACCGAGGCGACGCGCCGTGCGATGGCGATGACGGCGGCGAAAAACGCAGTGGCCACCCTAACGGGACAGACACCGCCGAACCTGCTCAATTCCGAAGTGAAGAAATGATCACCGCCGCAGAAAAAACGCGGCTAATAAAAAAGTATGTTCCCCCTCGCCCCCAGTTGGGGGAGAGGGTTGGGGTGAGGGGGCGGTCTTGGCGGCCTTGGCGCCTTGGCGGTTAATATTAACAAGCTGCACACACTGACACTACGCGAAGCGGCGAAGCGCATGCGGGAAGGCACGCTGAGCGCGGCTGAGCTGACGCGCGCCTGCCTCACGCGCTGTTCGCGCCTGGAGCCGCGGATCGAGGCGTGGGAGCATCTTCCCGCCGAGCGCGCCATCGAACGGGCCGAGGCGCTGGATCAGGCGCGCGCGAGAGGAACGGCACTGCCGCCCCTGCATGGCATTCCGCTGGGGATCAAGGACATCATCCATGTCGCGGGAATGCCCACCACCATGGGCTCGCCGATTCACGCGGGCCAGTTTGCGCGAGAGACCGCGCCCGTGGTACAGGCGCTCGAAACGGCCGGCGCGGTCATACTGGGCAAGACGGTCACCACGGAATTTGCCTACTACACGCCCCGCAAGACTCGCAACCCCTGGAACCCCGCGCATACTCCAGGGGGCTCGTCGATGGGGTCGGCGGCGGCGGTCGCCGCGGGCATGGTTTGCGCCGCCTTGGGCACCCAGACCAATGGCTCGGTGATCCGGCCGGCAGCGTTCTGCGGCGTGGTCGGTTTCAAGCCCGGTCATGGCGCTATCGACACTCGCGGCATGCTGGCCTTCGCGCCGACGCTCGATACGGTCGGGATCTTCGCGCCGCAGTTCAGCCGACGTCGCGGCGCTTGCCGCGACGATAGTCGGGCCGCAGTGCCGGATCACGGCTGAAATCGCGTCGCTGCCTCACCCCCCGCGGCTTGCGGCGGTACGCTCGCCGGTATGGAACGCCGCCGACGCGGTGCAGCAGAAAATGCTTGCCAGCAACGTCGCGGCACTGCGCCAGGCGGGTGCGGGCGTGGACGAGGCGGAGCTTCCCGGGCTGTTCGCGCAGGCCCATGACACTCAGCGTTGCATCATGGCTTACGAAGGCGCGATGAGCCTGGGTTCCGTGCAGCGCCAGCACCGGGACAGCATCAGTGCGCGGCTCAATGAGTTTCTCGATGAGGGCGCGGCGATAGCAGAGGGTCGTTACCTGGAAGCACTGGCGCTACGCGGGCGTTTACAGCAGCAGTTCGCGCGCTTCATGGAAAACTTCGATGCCGTGATTACGCCGCCCGCCACCGGCGAGGCGCCGGGAACGCTTGCGGAAACCGGTAACCCAGCGTTCTGCAGCATCTGGACGCTGCTCGGCGTTCCGGCCGTCACGATTCCCGTCGGTCTCGGTCCGCGCGGATTGCCGCTCGGGATGCAGATCGTCGCGGGGGTCGGCAGTGAGGATGTGGCGCTGGCCGTTGCCGATTATTGCGAGAGCATCCTTCCCTTCGCCGGCTGGCCCAGCCTGTCGGAATTGCGGTGATGAACGATCATTGTGAACGTATCGGTAGTCGCTCCGGGGTAGCACCGAGCCGACAGGCTGAATTGAGATCTTTATCGGTCTGGAACCGTCAGTCAGTTCCACCGCATTCAGGTGCATCCGCTTCACGTTGCCGGCGATACGCAGCCACCAGCAACCTGCCGTTCAATTTGGCAGTGTATATCGGCGAAGCGCGATACGCCGCTAGGCGAACACGAGAGTTCCGGCTCCGTCGGTACCGCGTTCGATTCTCATCTTGCGGTCATGAAACTCGGCGAGCGTCGGGCGATGACCGATACTCACTACTGTCGTGCCGGGGAGCTTCGCCCTTAGCAGACGGTAAAGTTGCGCCTCGCTCGCTTCATCGAGCGAGGCCGTCGCTTCATCGAGAAACAGCCATTGCGGCCGGTGCAGAAAGGCGCGCGCGAAAGCGATGCGCTGCTGTTCACCCGGAGACAGGACCTGCGCCCAATGCTGGTGCTCATCCAGGCGTCCGGCGAATTGGGGCAGCCCGCAGTCGGCCAGCGCAGCCCGGTAAGCCTCGTCATCGAACGCATCGGGCCCGGCCGGGTAGGACAATTGTTCGCGCAGAGTTCCTATCGTCAGATAGGGTTTCTGCGGCAGAAACAGTATGCGTGCGGCGGGCTTTACGACCCGTCCGCTGCCAAATGGCCAGATGCCGGCGAAAGCGCGGAACAGCGTGCTCTTGCCCGAGCCGGATGGCCCGGTGACGAGCACACTTTCGCCGGGCCGGATGACGGCATCGACCGGGCCGAGCAGCGGTTTTCCATCGGGAAGGTCAAGCACCAACTTCTGTGCGGCGAGATCGGTGCCGACGATTGTCGCGATGCCGGCATCGCCAATGGCACCGGTGCGAGCGCGCTCGGTCGCGGCGCGGAAGCTGGTGAGACGATCGACCGTCGCTTTCCATTCGGCGAGCTGCACGTAGGCGGAGACGAACCACGACAGTGCGTCCTGCACCTGACCAAATGCCGAGACGGTCTGCATCAGGCCCCCGAGCTGGATCCCGCCCGAAAAATAGCGCGGTGCCGCGACGACGTACGGAAAGATGATCGCTACCTGGCCATAGCCTGAGCGGAACCAAGTGAGCTTCTTCTGCCGGCGCATGATTTCCCACCAGTTGTCTGAAGACGTCCGAGGAAACGGCTGCGCAGTCCCCGCATCTCGTCGTCCTCCCCGCCATAGATCGCGATACTCTCCGTGTTCTCGCGGAAGCGCACCAGGGAAAAGCGGAAGTTGGCCTCGAATTTCTGCTGGTTGAAATTGAGACCGATGAGAGGGCGACCGATACGATGGGTCAGCCACGTGCCGAGGACGGCGTAGAGCAGGGCGACCCACACCATATAGCCCTGAATGCTCACGTCGGTGCCTCCCACGGTGAACGCGAGCGTGCCTGACAGCGTCCAGAGGATGATCACGAATGAGACCAGTGTCACCACCGCGGACAGGAGTCCGAGCGTCAGATTGAGAGTCGTGTCCACGAACATCGCGAGGTCCTCAGCGATGCGCTGGTCCGGATTGTCGGTGCCGCGGTCCGTGAGCTGCATGCGATAGTAGGTGCGGTTGCCGATCCATGCCTCGAGATAGCGCTCGGTCAGCCAGCGCCGCCAGCGGATCTGCAGCATCTGGTTGAGGTAGAGCTGATATACCGCGCACACGATGAAGGCGGCGGCAAGCAGCGAAAAATGCAGGATCGAGTCATAGAACGCGGTCATGTCTTTGTCCTGCAGCGCGTTGTAAAACAGGTTTTGCCACTGGTTCAACCGGACGTTGATGTAGACGATGCCCAGGTTGAGGGCGACGACCACCGCAAGCAGCCCGCGCGCCGCCCAGCGTTCCTCCGAAAACCAGTACGGACGGGTCAGCGCCCACAAGTCTTTCAAAAAGGGTCGGGTGGTTGCCATCGGCGGCTATTCTCCAGTCGGGAGCGGAAGGCGGCCCGGGCGTGCTTCGCGCCAGCTGCCGATCATAGCCGATGGGCTAGCGCCGTAACGAAGTTGCGTAAAGCTCGATAGTTCCATAACCGGCTTTATCGCCGTCGCAAATTTGGCTAAACTGGGCTCAAACAAGAACGGGACCGGGGGACAACAGCAGGAGAGGTAGTCATGCACACCGTGATGCAGCTGCTGCAGGCGAAGGGCACGGAGATTTATACGATCGGCTCGAACGCGACCGTATTCGATGCGCTCAAGCTGATGGCGGAAAAGGACGTGGGCGCGCTGGTGGTGGTGGATGACGGCAGGCTGGCAGGCATCATTTCCGAGCGCGACTACGCGCGCAAAGTGATCCTGCACGGCAAGTCCTCGCACGACATGGCCGGTGCGGGAGATCATGACCGCGAAGGTGATCACAGTGCAGTCCCGACAGACCGTCGAGGAATGCATGGCGTTGATGACCGGAAAGCGCTTCCGGCATCTGCCGGTGATCGATGGCGAGCGGCTGATCGGCGTGCTGTCGATCGGCGATCTGGTGAAGGAAGTCATCGCCGAGCAGGAACAGACGATCAAGCAGCTCGAAAGCTACATACATAGTTGACCGCCGCGCCAAGATCGCCAGAAGTCCAATTCATATTAACCGCAGAGGCGCAGAGGGATGGATAAAGAAGGCGTGCATGCCCGCCGCGCTAATCACCCACGTGCCAGGCGCAAGCATCGCGCAATAGGTGATAAAGGGTGCAAGTGATTCTTCTCGCCCTTTCTCCGCGTCTCTGCGGTGAATCGTGCGTCGTCCTCGAATGAAGTTCGGCGCGATCATCATCGGCGACGAGATCCTGTCCGGCAAGCGCAAGGACGGGCATCTCGCCAAGACGATCGAGACGCTAGGCGAGCGGGGGCTGCAGCTTTCGTGGTGTCATTACCTCGGGGATGATCCTGAGTCTGATAACCACTACGCTCACGCGCACGTTCGCTGGCGAAGACGTGGTGTTCAGTTTCGGTGGCATAGGCGCTACGCCCGACGATCATACCCGTGAGTGCGCGGCGCGCGCGGCGGGCGTCGTCCCTTCACTTGCATACAGATGCGGAAGCCGAGATCCGGGCGCGCTTCGTGAACGACCCCAAGGGGGTCACGCCGCAACGGCTGGTGATGGGCGAATTTCCGGCAGGTCCGAGATCATCCCCAATCCTTACAACCGGATTCCCGGCTTCAGCTTCCGGCGTCACCATTTCTGCCCGGGTTTCCGCAGATGGCGTGGCCGATGATGGAGTGGGTCCTCGATACCCATTACCAGCACTTGTTCATGCGCCAGGCAGCGTTGCCGAGTCCTCGATCATCGTGCGCGAGGCCGGCGAGAGCCAGCTGATCGAACTCATGACGGACTGCCTAGCAAGCGGCACCTGGGGATGAAGGTATTCAGCCTGCCGCGGATGCAGCCGGACCGTTACATCGAGCTTGGCGTGCGCGGCGACCCGGATGACGTCGCCAACGCGATCGCCGCGCTCAAGCACGGGGTGACGGCGCTCGGGTTTCCCTGGACGGACGCACCCGCGTGAGCATCTGGACCGGCGGTACAAAAAAACCCCCGCGCGCGGCCGAGGGTTTCAATGAAGCAGGGATGATTATCGAGCGTCCACCATCTGCTTGACGCACGATCCCTCACCCCCGACCCCTCTCCCGAAGCGGCGAGGTGAGACGAACAGCGGGAACTGCTTTGTCAAGCATTTCCCGAATACTCATTAAGCCTTCTTCATCGCCTTTTTCGCGCCGTTCGTTGCGTGCTTGGCGACGGTTTCGAAGTTCGTCTGCGATCACTTCCGCGAACTGCCTTGCCACCTTGGAGAGGTTGTCGTAAGTGGAATTCACCGCGGCGATGCCGGACTTGAGCGCGGCGATACCGACTTCCGAACCCGCCGGAGCGTTCTTCGACATCCTGTCGAGCGTCGCAACGACCTGCCTGTTGAACTCGGCAACTTGCTCTTCGATGAGCTTGCCGAATTCGACTTGAGTGGCTGTCGTCACGTCGTAAAGGCTTTTCGCATAAGCGGTCGCCTTTTCGATTGTCGGTTGCGCAAGTTGTCCTTCAGTGCGCCCAGTTGCTGCACGTCCTTGACTGCGGCGATCGCCTTTGCGGTCTCGACGCTGTCGGCGATCGCGTTCTTCGTGGCCTTGACTTGCAAATCGAGGATGCGCTCGGCGCCATGGAGCGCGATTCCGGCAAACTTCACTGATGTTTCCAGATTGGCCTTATTGACGGCCACGAATTGCTCGGGGGCTTGATACATTTAAAGTCTCCTTACAGGACAACATGTTGATCGGAAACACCGGGCTTCTTTGCTGCACTGCACAATCGATATTATATGGCTAGAAACGGGCATGTCAACCTAGGTTTCGCCAAGATATTTTATTGCAATGCAATAAGTAGAAGCGCATCTCAGCCCGCTGCTTTGACTTCTCACGGTAGTGACTATAGGATGTAAAACCTATTTTGAATCAATGCGCTATAAAGGGGAGTCCCGGCCGCCAACGCCGACGGGCTGGACGTCAAAGCCCGCCTCATGCCACAGTCCAGCGTGACGCCCAGGCTGGAACCCCAATTGCGCAGCGACCTCAGGACCACGAGGGCGGAGACCGTGTAGAGTTGTCGGGGCCATGGATATTGCGCGCGCTGGAGGAGCAGCATGGCGGACTTGAGTCGGCAGCTCGCCGAGCACGCCCGCGACGCTAACCGCCACTGGGATCTGTCCGGCGTGACCAGGCTCGACCACGCAGGGGCGCTGTTGCTATGGCGCGCATGGGGCGGACAGCGCGCGCGCGCACTTCACGCTGCGTCCCGAGCACGAGGCGCTGTTCTCGGGGTGGGCGGCACCGCGGCCCGGGCAACGCAGCCCGCGCGCAACTGGCGCGACCCGTTCATGGCGCTGGGCGAACCGGCTATTCGCTTTCCTCGACCACGTGCTGGATTTCGTGATCCTGGTCGGCCAGATTGCAATCGACGCTGCCAGCATGTTGCGGCGTCCGCGGCGAAATTCCGTGGCGCGAGATCTCCGCCAACATCTACCGCACCGGCGCGCAGGCGCTCGGCATCACCGCGCTCGTCGGCTTTCTGGTGGGCATCGTGCTGTCGTACCTGTCGGCGCAGCAGCTGAAAACCTTCGGCGCGGATATCTTCATCATCAACATGCTGGGCGTATCAGCATCATCCGCGAGCTGGGGCCCGTGCTCGCGGCGGTCCTGGTCGCCGGCCGCTCGGGCTCGTCGATGACGGCGCAACTCGGCGTCATGCGCGTCACGGAGGAGCTCGACGCGATGACGGTCATGGGCATACCGCACACCGTGCGGCTCATACTGCCCAAGGTGATCGCGCTGGCGATCTCGCATGCCCCTGGTCGTGGCGTGGACCGACGCCGTCGCGCTGCTCGGCGGCATGATCGCGGCGCAATGGGAACTGGGCATAACCTACAGCCTGTTTCTGCTGCGCCTGCCCGAGGCGGTGCCGATCGCGAATCTGTGGCTGGGGCTCGGCAAGGGCGTGGTGTTCGGCATGCTGATCGCGCTCATCGCCTGCCACTTCGGACTGCGCATCGAGCCCAACACTGAAAGCCTCGGCACCGGCACCACGGATTCGGTGGTGACGGCGATCACGATGGTGATCATCGTGGACGCGGCCTTCGCAGTCATGTTCCGAACGTCGGGAACTTCCTGATGGAGGAGCTACGTGCCTGATCGAGGTCAACAGCCTGTGGACGCGATTCGGCGACCACGTCGTGCACCGCGACATGAGCCTGACCGTGGATCGCGGCGAAGTGCTGTCGCTCGTGGGCGGCTCGGGCAGCGGCAAGACGACACTGCTGCGGCAGATGATGGGTCTCGAGACGCCCGTCGCCGGACGAAGTGAAGGTATTCGGCGTGTCGCTGCAGCACAGCGACGCGGACGAGATGCAGCGGATCCGCAATCGCTGGGGCGTGCTGTTCCAGCAGGGCGCATTGTTCTCGGCGCTTACCGTGTTCGACAACATCGCGCTGCCGCTGCGCGAGCTCGGCACCGTGGACGAGGACCTGATCCGCGAGCTGGTCCTGCTCAAGCTGGACATGGTCGGCATCGAGGCCGCGCACGCCGCGAAGATGCCCTCCGAGCTCTCGGGCGGGATGGTCAAGCGCGTAGCGCTCGCGCGCGCGCTCGCGCTCGAGCCGGAGCTGCTGTTTCTCGACGAGCCCACCGCCGGCCTCGATCCGGATCGCAGCGAGAGCTTCGTCCATCTGATCGAGGAGCTGCGGCGCGAACTCGAGCTGACCGTGGTGATGGTGACCCACGACCTCGACACGCTCATCTCGCTTTCGAACCGCGTGGCCGTGCTGTGCGACCAGCGCATCGTCGCGATCGGCCCGCTCTCGGAGATCGTCAAGAATTCGCATCGTTTCATCTGCAACTACTTCCAGGGAGAGCGCGGCAAGCGGGCGTTACAGGCGGTAAGCGAGGCACTGGTAAGATAGGATTCGTCGGTACATCAACGAGTTTCGTTCCTTCGCGCACGGCGCGCGGGGGCAGGGAAGCATCGAATGGAAAATCGTGCCTACGCGTTCGCGGCAGGCTTGTTTGTGCTGCTTCTCGGCGCGGGGGTTATCGTGGCGGCGCTGTGGCTCAGCGGCGAGACCGAGAGCGCGCGTGAGCTACATGCTGGAATCGCGCCATCCGGTCACCGGCTTGAACGTGCAGGCCCCGGTGAGATTTCGCGGTATCGACGTGGGCAAGGTCGAGACCGATCGAGTTAAGTCCAACCGACCCGCGCACGATCCTGGTGCGCGTGGCGGTGCGCAGCAACACGCCGATCACCCGGGGGACCTACGGCCAGCTCGGATCGCAGGGCGTGACCGGGCTCGCCTACGTCATCCTCGATGACGACGGGAGCAAGCCGGAACCGTTGCCGCCCGACGATCCGAACGCCCGCATTCCGGTCCGGCCATCATTTTTCGATGAGCTGTCGAGCGCCGGCAAGGACGTGGTTGCGGACGTGAGGCAGCGTAGCGAGCCGGGTGAACGTGCTCCTGAGCGATGGCAACCAGGCTCAGCTCATGCGCACCCTCGCGGGCCTCGAGACCGCAACCAACCGGGTGAGCGAGCTAGCCGTCAAGCTGCAGCCGGCCGTCGAAGAACGTGCCGGCGCTGACCGACGACGCGCGCAAGGCCATCGCCCGCGCCGACGAGCTGATGAAGAACCTGAACAGCCTTACGCTCGAAGTGACGCAGCGCGTCGATGCGTTGGAGCGCATCGCCAAGAGTGCGGAACAGATGGGAGGCGCCGCCCAGCAGGTGGGAGGCGCCGCTCAATCGGTGTCCGGTACGGCAGTGAGCGAAACCATGCCGCGCATACACATACTGCTCGAGGAGATCGGGCGCACTTCGCGCAGTCTCGAACGGCTGCTCGCCGATCTCAATGACGAGCCGGCGAGCATCATATTCGGCCGGCCGGCCGCGGTGCCCGGACCGGGCGAGCCCGGATTCAATCCACGACGCGGAGCGAGCAAGTGATGAACCATAGTCGGACCGCGCGATATGGCGCGGCGATCGTCCTGGTGGCCGGTATGTTGACCGGCTGCTCGCTCGGCCCGAAGATGACGGAGCAACCGGCGAGCTACGACCTCGGCCCCAGCCGTACCGCACCCACTGCCGGCCCGGGGATCGGGGCGTTGCTGGCTCTGCCGGAAGTGATAGCGCCGGCGTGGCTCAGCAGCAACGGTATCGTCTATCGCCTGAATTACGACAACGCGACGCGCGCACACGCCTACACGCTGAGCCGCTGGACGGCGCCGGCCCCCGCTTTGCTCACGCAGCGGCTGCGTAGCCGCTTCGCGGCGGCGGCGCCAAACGGCATTGTTACTGGCGCCGATGGCGTGCGCGCCGACTACGTGCTGCGCGTCGAGCTCGAGGACTTCAGCCAGTCATTCGACGCACCGGCTTCGAGCCGGGCCGCAGTGCGGGCGCGTGCGAGCATCGTCAGTCTCGCGAATCGCACGCTTGTTGCACAACGCGAATTCGCGATCGAGCAGGCTGCTCCCACCCCGGACGCTGCGGGTGCAGTGCAGGCATTGAGCGCGGCAAGCGAGGAGTTGGTAGAGAGCCTGCTCAAATGGACCGAGGAACGGCTCAAGGCAACCAAGAGCAAGTAAACGGCCCTAGCAAGCCGTATCATTCATTTTGATACGGCCTCTAGGGAACACTCCATGGCGACGATATTCAGCAAGATCATCGCGCGCGAAATCCCGGCGGACATCGTCTACGAGGACGAGCTGTGTCTCGCGTTCAAGGACATCAACCCGCAAGCGCCGACGCACGTGCTGATTATCCCCAAGAAGGAGATCCCGCGGCTCTGCGACGCAGAACCGGAGGACCAGGCGCTCCTCGGGCATCTGATACTCGTGGCGGGGCAGGTGGCCAAGCAACTCGGCGTGGGTGAAGCGTTCCGCGTGGTTATCAATAACGGCGCGGAGGCGGGCCAGAGCGTATTTCACGTGCATCTGCACGTTTTGGGGGGGCGCGGGTTCCGCTGGCCGCCGGGCTAGGGGCCAGGCAGAAGACGGGGAAGTGACAATCCAGTTGCCCGCTGCGCTTTCCCCGGACTCCCGGGTGTAGCCGGTGCGGGCCGAGCGGCGTCACGCAGTCAACGAAACGCCGCGCCATCGAGGAGGAAGAGCGATGAAGCGTAGCCGTTGTGGGACGGCGTCTCTCGTGGCGCTGGGGTTCGTGGTCATCGTGGAGGGCGCGTTCGCGCAGCCGTATCCCTCCAGACCGGTGCGCATAGTCGTCCCGACTTCGCCGGGGGGCGGCAACGATTTCATGGCCCGGCTCGTGGGACAGAAGCTCGGCGAGCGGCTCGGCCAGCAGTTTATCGTGGACAACCGACCCGGCGCCGGTGGGGTCATCGGCACTGCCCAGGCGGCGAAGGCGGCACCGGACGGCTACACGTTGCTCCTCGGTTTCGTTGGGCAGCTCGCGATGAGCCCTCATGTCGAGAAGGTCGGGTACGACCCACTGAAGGATTTCGTCGGCGTGAGCCTCCTCGCTTCCTCTGTACCATATACTCGGGGTGCATCCCTCGCTGCCGGTGCGCTCGGTGAAGCAGTTGATCGCCTTCGCCAAGGCGCGCCCGGGGGAGCTGAATTATGCTTCCGGCAACATCTGGACCCCCACGCATCTGGTGCCAGAGCTGTTCAAGGCGGCGACGGGCGTCGACATCGTCGCCATCCAATACAAGGGGTCCGGGCCGGCGGCGATCGGAATCCTTTCGGGGGAAGCGCAGGTAATCTTCGCCGGCGTCACGGCGCTGATGTCGCACGTGCGCTCGAAGCGGGTTGTGGCGCTGGCCGTAACGAGCCCCGCGCGCTCGCCGATTGCCCCGGAAGTGCCGACGCTCACGGAACTGGGCGTGCGCGGGGTGGAGGCTCCGTCTTGGTATTCGATCACCGCGCCGGCTGCAACCCCGAACGAGGTGATCGGAAGACTGCACGCCGAGATCGTCAGCATCACCGCCCTTCCCGACTACCGCGGAACGCTCGAAAAGCAGGCGCTCGAGCCGCAGACCAGCACGTCCGAGCAGTTCGCGGCGTTCCTTCAGGCCGAGTACCGACAAATGGGGCCGTGTTATAAAGTCTCTCAAGCTCCAATGAAAAAAGTTTCTAATGGCGAGCTGATGGACCGAGCAAACGGTGGAAGTACGGATTACTGCTGCTATATGGATATCGCGACTTCCCGGCTTTTATGTACTTGAGCCTCGCGCCGGTCCACCAACGGGGCGCAACCGCAGCGCTCCCTTTACCGAGCGGAAGAGGATCGGTCCAAGACGAAAAGTTTCAAGGACTATTGATGAAATGACACGAGCTTCAGGTAAGCAAAATAACGGCGGCCTTACCGGAAATGCGTGGATGAGGGGAATGCGCTTAAGAGCGACGCTCCTTGCTGGAATCGTCCTGGTGCTGGGGATCGAGGGCGCGTTGGCGCAGTCGTATCCCGCCAAGCCGGTGCGGATCATCGTCACCGTCGCGCCCGGGGGCGGCAACGATTTCTTAGCGCGGTTGGCGGGGCAGAAGCTGAGCGAGCGTCTGGGCCAGCAATTCATCGTGGACAATCGGCCCGGCGGCGGCGGGACTATCGCCACAGCGGCCGTGGCAAAGGCGGCGCCGGACGGTTACACACTGCTGCTCGGCTTCGTGGGACCGCTCGCGATGACGCCCCACGTGGAAAAAGTCAGCTACGACCCGATCCGGGATTTCATCGGGGTCAGCATGCTCGCGTCCTCGTACCACATGCTGGCGGTCCATCCGTCGCTGCCGGTGCGCTCGGTGAAGCAGTTCATCGCGCTCGCCAAGTCGCGTCCCGGTGAACTCAACTACGCCTCCGCGAACATCTGGGGACCGACCCACCTTGTGCCGGAGCTTTTCAAATCGGTGACGGGCATTGACCTTACTCCCCTCCACTACAAGGGGGCTGCGCCGGCGGCGATCGGGGTGCTATCGGGAGAAGCGCACGCGATCTTCGCGAGCGTCACCGCACTGATGCCGCATGTGCGCTCGAAGCGCCTGGTGGCTCTGGCGGCGACGAGCCCGTCGCGCTCGCCGCTCGCCCCGGAGTTGCCCACATTCGCGGAGCTGGGCTATCCCCGAGTCGAGGCCCCTTCCTGGTACTCGATCGTGGCGCCGGCCGCCACGCCCCGGGACGTTGTTGGCCGGCTGCACGGAGAAATGACTAAGGTCGCCGCCATGCCCGACTATCGGGAACAGCTCGAACGACAGGGCTTTGAGCCGCAGTCGAGCACTCCGGAGCAGTTCGCGGCGTTCCTTCAGGCGGAGTCACGACAAGTGGGGGAGGGTGATCAGCAAGCTCAAGCTGCAATAGACTGCGGTGACGAGTGAGGCCCTGGTGACGCGTGGCGGCAGCGTCAGTGCGGCGCCTGCCGCGACGCCGAGTGCCGGACACCTTTCAATACCGTCCGCGCGATGCAACACACCTTTGCGCTGCACACCTCGATGATTCAGAACGGCGTGAACGGATCGTCCGGCGCAGCTTTACGCCGCGATCCGGCAACTCAAATGGTTTGTCACAGCAATGAGGCGAACTAAGGCCCACGTTATGCGCAGTCCGATGCGCATTCCGCGTCAGCTTGCTGACCCCTGCGCATAGGCGCGGCGGGATCGCGACCGGCACTGAATTTCCGACCGTCTCATTTTCTGTGCCTATCGTTCGCTTATCTCCTCTACCGGACGGAATCATGAATACTTGCAAGAGTCACAGTTACCGCCGCAATCCAATCGAGAGCGTCGTTCCCGCCGGCTCTCTGGCGCAAACGGCAACGTTCACCAAGGCGTGCGCATCGCGTGCCATTCACGCCGGGCGCTTCCGAGTCCTCGCGCGCACTGGCGTAAGCTGAGCGACATGTGGGGCAGGTGGAGATAAAACCGGAGCGGGCGGCACGATCGGCACCGGCCTCGTCGCGGCCACGCTGCATGTCCCGCGCGGCCTTCTTCATCGGCGGCGGTCCACGAAAACCTGCGTACAACGCGTGGATTCGACCCGTCGGTGACGACGGCGATGATACTCGACGGATCGGTCACCATCGGCACCGGCCAGCCCAACGAGCTCGTCGTTCAGCCACCGGCACGGCGCTGTATCGCGATTCAAGCTCGCCTCCGGCATCAAGGTCAGACACCTGTTCAAGGACGCGGCGGATGCGCAAATCGTCGCGCTTGAATTGCACTGGCGCAACGTCAAAGCCGGTTAAATGCGTTGCGTATCCGCCGACCATCGCCTCCGGACACGCCGACAACCGGAAGCTGCCGGTACGCGTGCGATGGATCGCATTCGATTGGCGCCGGCCGACAAGAGTCCGGAGCCCAGGACGTCAAACGGTTCTGGGCGCCCGACGACGGCTCGAGAACATCGACTTGTTCGCGCCGCCCACGCGGACTGAGCTAACCATGATCGATCGTGCCGACATCCAGACTTTCTCCGGAGTGGTCTGCGCCGGTAGGCGTCGAAAGGCAAAGCGCAGTAACATTCGTCGACCTCGACGACTGTCGACTTCGACGACCTCCTGCCCGTGCAACTCGTCGGCAGAGCTGCAATCGCAGAACGGGCCTGAAGGTGTCAGGAACCTTAGGGTTTACCGACACCTCTATGTGTCTCCGTTCCTGCGCCGCTCTCCCGTCGCGCAATGAACATCTTTTTCAGAAACCGGCGGTCTACACAGTGGAGTGGGCTCGTGAAAACCACGTTGCTTCGTCCCTGTCACCGCATGGGATCGCGCTCGTCGCGGGCGGGTCGTCGTGGTGCCAGCCTTATCCTGTCAAACCCGTCAGGCTCATTATCGGGGGGCTGCCGGGCACGGCGCCCGACGTGATAGCGCGCGTCATCGGCCCGCACGTTTCCGAATCATTGGGGCAGTCCCTCATCATCGACAATCGCGGGGGCGGGTCCGGGATCCTCGGGGCGCAGATCGTCGCCGCGGCGCCTGCCGACGGCTACACGGTCCTCCTCGTCGGCGGCGGCGGTGTCTCCATCGTTCCATTCCTCACGAAAAAGCGTCCCTACGACCCGATCGAGGATTTCGCTCCCGTCACGCTCGTCACGATTGCGCCGCTCGTGGTGGCTGCCATCCCTCGCTGCCCGTCAAATCAGTCAAGGAGCTGATCGCTCTCGCCAAGGCCAAGCCCAAAGACCTTTTCTTTGCCTCTCCCGGCGTCGGTTCGATCCACCATCTCACGATCGAGATGTTCAACCGCGCAGCCGGCGTCGCCATGGTGCATGTCCCTTACAAGGGCGGGCCGCCGGCGGTGATAGACGCTATCAGCGGCCGGGTGCAGCTGGTGATCACGACCGTCATCCCGGTTCTGCCTCATGTTAAAGCGACGCGTCTGCGCGCGGTTGCCGTCACCAGCGCCAAGCGCTCGAGCGTGTTTCCCGAAGTGCCCACGGTCTCGGAATCGGGTCTGCAGGGATTCGAGTCCTCCAGTGGTTTGCGATGTATCGCCCCAGGAACACGCCAGGGCCCATCAGGGAGAAGCTCTTCACTGAAGTCCGCAAAGCGGTGGCGATCCCGAGCGTAGCGTCGGTTCTCGCCCAGGAAGGGCAGGAGCTTGCAGTAAACGGACCGCAGGCGCTCGCCGAGTTTCTCCGGATGGAGATCGCAAAATGGCAGAAGATGATTCTCCACCTTCGCGAGTCCGGTACAGTTCTTGAGTGACAGACGCGATGCCGGCATTGCTTGCCCAAGAAAGTCGAGCCGAATGAACATAAGGCCCGTTATGCGCAGCCCGGGACATGTTCCACACCTATTCCCGGCGCGTCGGCTCGGCGAATCGGAATGGCGCCAGGATTGATTTTCCTATCGTTTATCGTTTCGTTCTAGGTTTCAAGCGGCAGCCGGACCGCCTTGCCGGTCGCCACCGCGCGCTCGATCGCGATCGTGGTTTCCAGGTTGACGCGCGCCTGCTCCGGCGTGGTGTGCACCGTCGCGGCGCCGGTGACCAGATGATCGAGCCAGGCCCGCGTCTCGTTGCCGAGCGAGCCCCAGAAATCCCCGAGCGCCCAGTCGCCGGCGGAATTGCTGCCTAGAAACGCCATCTGGAGCGTGTGCCCCGGCACATACGGATGCGGGACACCCTGCTCGGTGAAGAGCAGATGCTCCTTGTGGTCATCGTCGATCAGCATCGTCCCCTCGGTGCCGAGCAACTCGACGCGATCGGATTGGCCCTGCGTGGGAAACTGCGCCGGCAGCGCGTAGCTGATGCCGAAGTTGATCACCGCGCCGTCGGCGAAAGTCACGATCGCCCACGTGGCATCGTGCGCGCTGTAGCCCGCATCCTTGAAGATGCCGTGCTGCCCGCGCGCCACGACTTCCACCGGCCGGTTCCCCTCGAGAAACCAGCACATCAGGTCCACATAGTAAGTAAGCACGTCGAGCACCGGGGTGGCGTGGGGATCACGCTTGAGAATGGCGAAGGTCTGCGCGCGTGAGTTATAGACGCGGGCGAGCCCGCCGACGACTCTTCCGAGCCGGCCGTGGACCATTTGCTCCTTGGCGCGGAGAAAGCATTCCTTGTAGCGGCGGCTGTAGCCGATGCGGAGCTCGCCGCCGGTCGCTCGAACGGTCTCGAGTATGTCGTCGGCATCCTTCAGCGAGAGCGCAATCGGTTTCTCGCACAGCACCGGCTTGCCGAGCTCCAGTGCCCGGCGCACCGGCGCGGAGTGCAGGCCCTCCGGTGTGGACACGAACACGGCGGTCACTTCCGGCCGCTCGATCGCCTCGTCGTTGTTGCCGGTGTGGAAGTCGGCACCCGCCTGCTCGGCCAGCGCCTTCGCGCGCTGTGGGTCGAGATCGGAGATCGCCATGAAGCCGACCGCGGGATGCTTGGCCGCCAGCCGCGCCCGCAGCGTGCCGATGCGGCCGGCGCCGATGACGGCGATGCCCAGTTCCTTCTGCCTTGCTTCCCGCTTCATTCAGTCCTTCTTCGCGAGACGGGGTTGGTGTCGGCGTGCATGCCGGGCGTCCAGCCCGAGGGCGCGAGGTGCCTCTCCGCGAACGCGAGCGCCGCGGTCTCGATGCGGGTGGCGAGCGTGATGTTCCAGCGATTAAGCCATCCCAACAGAGAAATCACCGCTACGATCTCGGTGACAGCGTCCTCGCTGTCGTACTTCTTCAGCTCCGCGAAGTGCTCGTCGGTCACTCGTGGCGGGCAGCAGCCGGCGGCGTGCGCAAGCTCGAGAGCGGCGCGTTCGGCTGGCGTGAAGAGCGGGCTAACCCGGTATTGCGGCAAAGCCTCTACTTTCCCGACCGCAACTTCCGCAATATGCGCAGCGTTTTCAGCATTGTGGGCGGCGCAGGTCCTGATCACCGGCGGCGGCGCTCACGACGTACGCGACCATGAATTTGAGGGCCTTCGGCACTTCCCCAGCTTCCATCATGACTGCCGTGTGCAGGTCGCGGTAGGCCCGGAACACGCGAGGCTTGCGCACCATGGTGAGCCAGCTGTTGGGCGGATAGCCTTTCGTCTGCTTCCACCTTTCCATGTGTTCCGCGACCTGCGCGAACTGCTCGGGCGCCGCGGGGGAAATGCGTGCCATGAATGTCATTCCTGCGTTCCTTTGCGGCCTTCGTGGTGAAGGTTACTTCTCGTCCTTCGTTCCTTGGCGGTGAAGCTTTTTCAGCCGGCGCGTGGATGTGGCAGCCGTCAGCAAAACGCGGTTCTGAGGCGTTTCGCCTTTGGCTAGGACGCGCGCGACGTGGGCCGAAGCGGTCATTGCAGCGCGGCGAAGCAAGCGGGATGTTTCAGCTCATCGCTCACTGCTTACTGCTCACCCCATCAGCTTGCTTTCTTGAGATGCTTGATCTCGGCGGTACCGCCCTGCGCCTCTTCGAGCAGGCGGAAGATCTCGCCGGCTTCCGCGGCGATCGCCTCCGCGATGTCGTTCAACATCTTCAAGCCCTTGTCCACCGTGGCGTGCTCGGGGCTGCCGTACCAGCCGCTCGGCGCGATGGTCTTGATGTCTCGCACGACCGGCTGGTAGCTGCGGGTGCGGCGCAGCTTGTCCCACTTGCGGCCGTGCGAGTGATCGGACGAAAACTCGATGCGGTCGAGGTGGACGATCTCCGGACGGTAGGCCAGCACCGCCAAGGCTTCGATCTCGCCGCCGTGCGTAAGGCCGCCGCACTCGTTGCCGTAGAGCTCCGCCGCGACGTAGCACGCCTGCACCACGACGACGCTCATGCCGATATCGCGGTGGAGTTTTTCGGAAGCAATGGCGAGGGAGGGAATGTTCCCCTCATGCCAGTTCAGGATGAGCAGGCGCTTCGCACCGTGCTTTGCCGTCGATTCGCAGGTCTCCACGACCACGCGCTGATAGGTTTCCGGGGTCAGCGTGATCGTGCCTTCGAACGGCATGTGCATAGGCGTTACGCCCAGGGGCCCGCCCGGCAGCACCAGAGCGTCCATGCGTTCGGCCACTGCGTGTCCGATTACGTTGGAAGCGTAGATATCGGTCCCGGTAGGCAGGTGCGGGCCATGCTGCTCGACGCTCCCCGCCGGCAGGATTACCAGCGGATTCCTGCGCAATTGCGCGGCGATTTCCGGCTGGGTGAGATCGATGAAGTAGCGGCTCATTGGCATGGTGACTCGTGACTGATGATTCGTGACTGATAGAGCGTGACGGGTGAATCGTGACTGGAAAAGCGTGGCCGATTCTGCTCAACTGCTGGCGGCGCCAGCGGGATGCATGCTGTTCCAGCCGCAGTCCAACGGTCATGCCTCTCCATGTCACGCCTCATCGGTCACGCCTCATCATGTCACGCCCCATCCGTCACGCGGCTCCGCCGCTAGGCGGCGCGCGCCCGGTTGCCGATCTTCGCATGTGCTTCTTCCATCACGTCGGCGATGCGCACGCATTGCCCCTTGCGCTCGATCGACTTGAGCGCCGCATAGACGACGGCGACCGCAATGTTGCCGTTATACGCTGTCAACTCGTTCGGCTTGCCGCTCGCGCAGCTCTCCGCGAACATCTCCAGCTCGGCGCGGAACATATCGCTTTCCGGCAGCGCAATGTCCTCACGCTTCGCCCAGCCGTCCTTGCCGCGTTGAATATACAGGGTTGACGCCTTGTGCAGCAGATGCGGCGTGTCCCACGTTCCGAAGTCGATTTCGTAATGCATCAGGCCCTTGGCGCCGAACACGCGCACCGCGAAGATGCCGGGTGAGGTCCAGCACGAGCCCACGTAGCCCATCCGGCCGTCGGAGAACTTGATGAGCGTCATCGACTGGTCGTCCACCTCTGCGCCGACCGGCGAGAGCTTGGATGCCATCGAGGACACCTCACTGATTTCACCGCCGAGGAAATGCAGCACGTCGAACTGGTGGATCGCGAGCTGCGACAGCGGCCCCCCGGGGGCGCGGTCCTTGTACCAGCGCCAGGTCTGCGGGGTAAGCTCCAGCGCCCGCTCGTTGGAGAAGTTTGACTCCATGAACGCAACGCGCCCGAGCTCGCCGCTATCGATCCTGTTCTTGATGATGCGGATGCCGGCCATCAGCCGCGCGCTATGCCCGACAGTGACGGAGACGCCGTGCTGCTTCTCGAGGGCGGCGATCTTCAGCCCGTCTTCCAGAGTCTGGGCGATGGGCTTCTCGGTGTAAACATGCTTGCCGGCTTTCGCTACCTGGTCCGCCAGCGGCAGGTGCTGCTCGTTGGGGACGGTCAGGATTACGCCCTTGATCTCGGGATTCGACAGCAGGGATTTCATGTCCGGCGCCGCCGGGACGCCCAACTCCTTCTCGAATGCGGCGCGTTTTTCCTCGGAGCGACTATAGCCCGCGACGATCCGAAGCTTGTCGGATTGCTGTGCGGCGCGCGCCAGTACCTTGGCCCAGCGACCCAAGCCGACGATGCCCATCTTCACGGGGAACGTACTCATCAAGCGATTCCTGAATTCATCAAACGCAATTCTACAGCGGCGAGCGTCGGGAGGGTGTCGAGTGTCGAGGAATGAGTGTCGAGTGAAGAAAGAACAAAGTGACAACGCTTTTCCCCTCGACACCCGACACTCGACACTCACTCCACCTTGAGCTTCGCGATCCGTATTGCCTCGCCGAAGCGCTTGTACTCCGCGTCGATGAGCTTGAGGAATTCTGCAGGCGTGCTCGTCAGCGGCTCCCCGCCCTGGCGTTCCATCTGTTCGCGTGTAACCGGATCGTTTACCACCTTCACCAGCGTCGCATACAACTTTTCGAGGATGGGCTTCGGCGTCTTCCTGGGAGCCATGAGGCCGGACCACCCGGTCGATATATATCCGGGGACGCCTGCCTCAGAGATTGTGGGAAGATCCGGCGTCAGGGGCGAGCGCCGCTCGCCGCCCGTGCCTAGAGCGCGTAACCGTCCTCCTCGCACATGCGCCATCACCGCGGGAGCGGGAGCGATCGTCAGCTGAGCCTCGTTGGACATCACAGCGATCAGCGAAGCACCGCCCTTGTACGGCACGTGATGCACGTCCACTCCCGTCATGTGCGTGAACAGCACGCCGGCGAGATGACTTTGAAAGCCCGAGCCCGCGTTTGCCATGTTCAACTTTCCGGGATAGGCCCGGGCATGAGCCAGCAGCTCTTTCACGTTCTTGACGGGCAAGTTGGAATTTACGACCAGGACATTCTGCGTAACCGTGAACAGCGAGATTGCCGCGAAGTCGTTGACGGGGTGGTAGTTCAACTTCCCGTAGATTTGCGGCGTGATCACCTGCATGCCCGTTGAGCTGACGAGCAGCGTATAGCCGTCGGGCGCCGAATGCGCGGCGACTTCCGCTCCGATCAGGCCGCCTGCACCGCCGCGGTTGTCCGCGACCATTTGCTGGCCAAGCTCTTCGCCCATCCGGATGGCGAGCACCCGCCCTAGCGTGTCGACCGATGTTCCCGTCGTGTTCGCGATGATCAACCTGATCGGCTTCGTGGGATAAGCCGCCGCGGACTGCGCCGCTGCGGCTAACGAAACACACGCGAACGCAACGCCAGCAATCGCAAATGAAATCACCCGCAGGAGCGCACACCAGATGCCATGTTTCCGGTTATCCCTCATCCTTCATTCCTCATCCCTCATCCTTCACTGTTCCGGTCCGGCGTACTTGCCCGCGGTATCCGGGAACAGGTTCTTCACGATCTTGAACTTGGTCACGTCCACCGTGCCGTCCATGTGCAGGAACATGGAAGCATCGCGGTAGAGCTTCTCGATGCCGAAGTCGAGCATCGTGCCGTTGCCGCCGTGCAGCTCCATGGCGTGCTTGCACACCTCCAGCACCGCCTCGGAGGCATAAAGCTTCACCATGTTGCACAGCATCTCGGCTTCCGGCGCATTGTCATCCACCGCGCGCGAGGCTTCCCGCAGCATTCCCCGCACGGCGCAGATCTTGGTCGCCATTTCCGCGAGCCGGATCGCGGTCGCCTGGTGCTTGATCAGGATGCGGCCGCCCTGGACGTAGTCCTGCACGTACTTCGCCGTTTCCTCGAAGGCTCGCACCGCGACACCGAGATTCTTCGAGCCCTGGATGATCTTGCCCGGCCGGAAGTAGACGCCCGCCCTCGACAGCGCCGTGTTTTCTACCAGACAGTGGTCTTTGGGCAGCGCCATGTCCTCGAACACCATCTCGCCGTTATTCATGAAGCGCCCGCCCAGCGTCTCGTTGCAGCGCGCCACCGAGAATCCCGGTGTATCGCGCGGGACCAGAAAGCTCGAGGTGCCCTTGGTCATGCCCGCCCCGGGTTTGGTGGTGGCATAGACGACGTAGAGCTTCGCATCGTAACCGTTGCTGATGAACTGCTTGCGGCCGTTGATGACCCATTGATCGCCCTTCAACACGGCCTTCGTGTTCATCATCGCCTCGGGCACGTCGTAGGGCAGCCAGCGATCGGAAGCGCCGCGCGGCTCGGTCAGGCAGTGCGCGAGGAGAAACGTCGGATCCTTCACCACGCGCGGGAACCACTGCTCCTGCAGGTGGCGCGGCGCGACATTGCGCAACAACACCGAGACCTTCCAGATCTGCACCATCTTGTCGGAGAGGCCGCAGTCGCCGCGCGAGATCTCCTCCGAGATGACCGCGAAGGTCTGCACCTCGGTCTTGGGATCGAGCGGGGTGCCGCCGAACTCCTCGGGAACGCCGAGCGTGCGGATACCGATCTCGTCGGCCACCTCCAGGATTTTTTTCGGCAGCCGGCCCTCCGGTGTCATCTGCCATTCCTGCTGCCAGTTCTGACGGGTGAACGGGATGACGTGCTCGTTCACGAACCTGCGCGTGACGTCGCGCATCATGCGGGTCTCCTCGGGCAGCCCGCGCTCTATCATTTCGTCCAACAACATTGGGATTCCTTTTTCGGCCGATGACGTGGATGGGCAGCCACGATATGAAAAAACGCTAATGGTCGTCAAGGGCGAGAGGTGATAGTGAAATGAACCTATTTGCTGATTAGAGCGTCACGAAGTATTTGAGCGGGCCGCAACGGCAGCGCTCCCTTTACCGAGAGTTGAGAGATTCATGTCTCTCGCTTCGTAAAACTTGGAGGCACGATGCCTCTCGGTGCAACGTGTGCGACGCTCAAGTATCGGAAAATCCCTTTCGTTCACATTCATTCCCGCCGCCTGGTGGACCTACGCGATGCTCGGGTCACCATCAGCCAGTATCGCTCGCGAGCCGGCGCGCGATCCAAGGCATCAGTATCTTTTCAGCAATCACGTGACTGGGCCATTCGGGCGAGCGACCCATGTGACCGCCTTGCGGATTGATCCACGCGTCCTTGGCGGTGCCACGCTCCAGCAACAGGATTGCATCGGCGATCGGTACCTGCGAGTCGCGCGCGCCATTGACGATCAGTGTCGGTGCGGATGGCTGGTCGAGCAGGCCGGCGTCGAGCAGCGAGAAGGCGCGGGCGCGGTCGAGCAGATCTTCCAGGCCCGACGCCCCGTGCATCGCGCATTTCGCCGCCAGATAGTCGTAAAGATATTCGCCAGTTGCCAAGGAAGACGCCAGCCAATCCGGTTGAAAATAGTGATGGATCGGTCCGCCGTGCACGACCGCTCCGCGCAGTCGATCGCGTTCGGTTGCGGCGAGCTTGGCGGCCCAATAGGCGCTCCAGCTGCGTCCCTGTACTACCATGCGTTTCGCATTGACATCCGGGCGCGCGGCAAAATAATCCAATGCGGCGGAAAAGATGCGATCGCTGTCCGGCGCCGCAGCGGCGACCGGCGACTCGCCGGTGCCCGGGAGGTCGACGGCGAAAATGCCGATGCCGCGCTTGATATACGCGTCCGTACGCGCTGCGATATCTTCCTTGCGCGAATCGAGTCCTGCGATGCCGAAGACCAGCGGTGCAGGCCGCGGCGTGTGGGGTAATCTCAGGTAACCGACGATATCCCTGCCTGCATACGGAATGAGGACCGATTCCACGGGCGGCTCGAGCAACGCGGCGTAATTGCTGAACGACGCAAGTGCGCGCTTCCCGGCCCTCTGCCTGGCTGGCGTGTTCTCGGTGGGCCAGCGGGCGAACTGGAAGATCCGCCAGGCATTCCAGTAGGAGTCGCGTGCCCCGGCGCTGTCGCTGCGCTCCAGCAAGTGCGCCTGGGTCCAGTGTCGTTCGGCAACGCCCGTCCAGGCGAGCGCCCAGCGCTCGCGGTCCAGGCTGGTGACCTGCGAGAGCGCCATGCGAGCATCTTCCGCTGAAATCCCGCCCAACGGAGGTATGCCGCGTTCGGCGCGCCGCTGGTACTTCCAGCTTGAGCGCCTCGAGATCGCGCCCGCCACCGGGGACCAAAGCCCCCCCTGAACGATCTTGCATGCCAGACTCCCAAACAAAAAAGGGCGGCACCGCCGCCCTTAGCTGCTTACAGCACTGGGTCTGAAAAAGGGGCCACGGGCCGCTTTTTGAATCTCGGCCATCGCGCCGAACAGTTTTTCAGAGGTTCCCTAGGTTACTCGGCTTTCAGGCCCACCGCCTGCACCACCTTGGCGTTCTTCGCCATGGATTCCTGCACGACCTTGCGGAACTCCTCCGGGCCTCTCAGGACAATCTCCGTTGCCTGGACGTCCATCAATTTCTTGAAATCAGGCATTTCCGCGGTCTTCGTCACGGCCGTCCGCAGCTTGGCCGAAATTGCTTTCGGCGTACCCTTCGGCATGAAAAAGCCCTGCCAGCCGCTGTAATCGAAACCCTTGATGGTCTCTGCTATGGACGGCAAGTCGCCCAGCAGCGGCGAGCGCTTGGGCAGGCTGTGGCCGACCGCCCTCAACCGGCCGCTGTTGACATGCGTCATGACGGCCGGTGCGGGCGTCAGGGTCCACTGCGACTCGTTCGCGATGACCGAGCCGACCGATGGGCCGCCGCCTTTGTACGGCACGTGGAGGGATTGGAAATTAGCGGCCTGCAGAAAGTAGGCTCCGGAGAGGTGGCTCTGCGAGCCCGAGCCAGCAGAAGCCATGTTGACTTGGCCCTGCTTGCCCTTGCAGTAGTCGATCAGCTCCTTCACCGATTTCACAGGGAGCGACGGGTGGACCACCAGCACGTTCGGCGTCTCGGCGAATTGCGCGACATGATCGTAGTCATTGACCGGATCGAAGGTGGGGGTTTTCTGAAGTATCCTGGCGATGGTGGAAGCGGCCGTCGTTGCCGCGATCATCGTGTATCCATCCGGGTTCGCATGCTTGGCGAGCTCCATGCCGATGACGCCGGCTGCGCCGGCCCGGTTGTCTATCACTACCTGCTGTCCTAGCACCTCGGCGAGCTTGGCACCGATGATGCGGGAGAGCGTATCCACGGAACTGCCAGGGGCGTTGGGCACGAGCATGCGGATCGGGCGGTTCGGATAGTCTTTGGAGTTGTCGGCCGCCGTTAGGGGCCCGGCAAGTTGCGCCGCGGCGAGCATGAACGCGGTGCATAAGAGAGTGCGTGTCTTCATCATTCCTCCGGATATTTATTGTGTGCGCCAGCGAGTTTGTCAGGCTCGGTGACGACGTCCTTTGGCAGCATGATGCTGACGTAGTTCCGACCGGCCGCCGGCGCGCTGAGAGCGGTCATTCTCGCGGGTTTGAAAGGTGAAATCAACACGGTATGTAAACCGTGGCGGCCGCTCCGGCGTTAGGCCGGAAGGAGAGGTGGATCGCTAAATTACCTCTGAAAAACCTGCTCGGCGCGATGTGCCGAGGAGGTTTTTCAACCGAGTTGGGGGGCGCGTCGCCCCTTTTTCAAGGTTCCGTAATGGTTTGAACTACAATGCCGCTCGTGATACTCAAGATTGCCATCTCCCTGGTCGCCACCGCTGCAGTCGCCGCGTGCGGGCTGCTGTCGTCTGCCTACGATGGCAAAGGCGCTCCGGGCGAGGCGGCGATCGTGCCGCTCAAATCGGAACGACCGTTGATCGGGCTTGCGCTCGGTGGCGGCGGCGCACGCGGTTTTGCGCACATCGGCGTCATCAAGGCGCTGGAAGCCGCCGGCATCGAGCCCGACATCATCACGGGTTCGAGCTCCGGCGCGGTCATTGCCGCTCTCTATGCTGCCGGCCACAACGGGCAGGAGCTGGAAAAGATCGCGCTGGGCCTGAACCGAGACGATCTGGTCGATTTCGCTTTGTTCGGCCGCGGTTGGGTGCTCGGCGAAGCCCTCCAGGACTTCGTGAACCGGATGGTGAGCGACCGGCCGATCGAAAGTTTGAGACGGCCGTTCGCGGTTGTCGTTACGGCGGCAAAGAGCGGCCGCATGACGGTATTCAACCGTGGCAATACAGGTGTCGCGGTGCGGGCTTCCGCGAGCGTGCCCAACCTGTTCGTTCCTCCCGTGATCAACGGCGAGGAGTTCATTGATGGCGCCCTCACGAGTCCCGTGCCGGTGAAGACCGCGCGGGCTATGGGCGCGGATGTAGTCATCGCGGTGGACATTTCCTGGTTCGCGCAAGCGCGCGGGGAATTGAGCGCCGGCATGGCGCGCCACGGCCGCAGCGGCCGCTACGTGCTGCTCAACGACGAGCTCGCTTCGGCCGATGTCGTGATCACTCCGCGGACCGCCTATACACGCATGCTCGATTTCGATCAGAAGGGGGCGAACATCGCCGCCGGGGATGAGGCGGCGCGCGCGGCGCTGCCACGGATCGTGGCGGCCATGGCCCGTGCCGCCGCGGAGAGGGCAGTGACCGGCGTCCCCTCTGGGCTCCGCCACAGCCATCAGGTGAATACGCCGGTCACTTAAAAAGGGGGAGGGCGCGCATGACGAAGGTTTCGTTTCGTGCCGCGGCGCGCGGCTTGGTGCTGGCCGCTGTCCTGCTGTGTGCTCCCCATGCGGGCGCCCAGGAGACGGCTAAGCCAGGGGCGTACGGGGACGAGGACCGCGATTGGGGCGTAGCGCCGACCAAGCAGTTCCGGACGACCGACTATCACGCGCCGACGCCGCGCCAGATTCCCGGTGGCCGCGTCATCGGCACGTCCGAATTGAGCCAGATGCTGGAAAAGGAACCCAAGCCGTTTCTGATCGACGTGCTCGGCGGCAACGTGCATCGAACCATCGCCGGCGCGTTCTGGATGATAGGCGCCGGGGCGGGCGACATGGGCCCGGACGAGGAGAAGCGCTTCTTAAGCGCGATTGCGAGCTTTGCCGGCGGGGACAAGAACCGCCCGCTCGTGTTCTTCTGCGTCGATTCCCAGTGCTGGTTGTCGTACAACGCTGCGCTGCGCGCCGTCGGTGCCGGCTACACCAACGTGATGTGGTATCGCGGCGGGGTCGCTGCGTGGCGCCGGGCCGGACTGCTGATGGCGTTTTCGGAGCCGTTCTCTTGGTAGAGCGTGACTGATAGGGCGTGACTGATGAAGCGTGACTGGTGACTCGTGACCGGTTTACCGATTTTTTATTCAATGTCCTCAGCATAGGATTCATGGCGTCGGTGGCCTTCACCACTTCGAAGCGCGGACGTTAATCAATTTACTCCCACGAGCCCATTGCAATGAACGATAACCCTGACTTGGGGAATATTGCGACGGAGATAGTTCTCGAAAACCGCAATCGCGTTGTTCTCATCGACATGCTTTGTCGCGCCCGACACTGTGCCAGACAGTTCCGTAAACCAAAACGTACTCTGCTTAGGCGAAGACGGCTGTATAAGGTGGAGGATTAGTTCCGACCTGCATCTGCGAAAGAGAAGCCCTTTCGTTCAGATATCTGTTGACGCTGCTGGCAACTTGAGAGCCACCGACTGGGACGCTATTGAATATCATGTCAATGAACAGTCAGGCATAGCTATCAAAATTGCAGAACTTCGTTAAGCGAGTTCGATTCTCATCCTTCATCCTTCATCCTTCATCCCTCATCCCTCAATCAGCACCGGCGCTGATGCCACCCGCGGCACGTTCGGCAGCCGCCAGTTTGTAATTGCCCATTTCCAGAACGACTGGAGGTCGGTCTGGCCAAGCTCCTGTGGCGGGCGCTGGCCGAGGAAAGCGAGTGCCGCGATCAGCGCGGGAAGCGGCCGGCGCGGGTCTATCGGCGGAGCGTACGTCTGCTTGGAGAGTTTCTCGCCCTGCGCGTTGACCGCAACGGGCAGGTGCGCGTAGCGCGGCGTCGGCAGGGAGAGGAGCTGTTGCAAATAGATCTGGCGCGGCGCCGAAGCTAGCAGGTCGGCCCCGCGAACGACATCCGTGATGCCCTGCTCCGCATCATCCACCGCCGCGGCGAGTTGATACGCGTATACCCCATCGGCGCGGTACAGCACGAAATCGCCGGATTCCCGCTCAAGCTCCTGTGAGATCCGTCCCTGCAGTTGATCATCGAATTCGATCGTTGCACCCTGTGTGATGATGCGTAGCGCCCGCGCGGGCCTGCTCTCGCGTAATCCGGGGCGGCAGATTCCTGGATACACGTAACCTTCGGGACCCGGTAGCGCAGAGTCCGCGATTTCTCGCCGGCTGCACGCGCAGGGGTAGACCAGGTCCCGCTCGCGCAACCGGTGGACGGCGCTGTGATAAGCGTCGTGGCGAGCGCTTTGATACGCCACCATCCCGTCCCACTCCATGCGGCAGGCTTCCAGCGTGCGCAGGATGTCATCGGCAGAGCCCGGCACCACCCGCGGCGGATCGAGATCGTCGATGCGCACCAGCCAAGCGCCGCCGCGCGAGCGGGCTTCGAGGAAGCTCCCGACCGCCGCGACCAGCGAGCCGAAGTGCAGGTGCCCGGTGGGGGAGGGCGCAAACCGGCCGCGGTATGAAATATCGGGGACGGAATGCTGCACCGCATTCATCACGGTCAGTTTATAGTATCGTCCCGCGGACGCTGGCGGCCGCGTTAAACGCCGCCGGTAAAAGGTGATGCCGCATGATTTTCGCAGGCCTCAAATGTAATCGCAGGAGGGGATGATATGAAAACGCAGGCGGCGGTTGCGCACAAAGCCGGCGCGCCGCTCACCATCGAAACCGTCGACCTCGAAGGCCCGAAGGCGGGCGAGGCGTTGGTCGAGATCAAAGCTACCGGCATCTGCCACACCGATGAGTTCACGCTCTCCGGTGCAGACCCGGAAGGCATCTTTCCCTCGATCATGGGACACGAAGGCGCCGGAATCGTGGTGGACGTCGGGCCGGGGGTCACGACGCTCAAGAAGGGGGATCACGTCATCCCGCTTTACGTGCCCGAGTGCCGGCAATGCGATTACTGCGTATCGGGGAAGACCAATCTGTGCCAGGCGATCCGCGTCACGCAAGGACAAGGGGTAATGCCGGACGGAACCAGCCGATTCTCGTTGGAAGGAAAGAAGATCCATCACTACATGGGCACTTCCACGTTCTCCAACTACACCGTGGTACCGGAAATAGCGCTGGCAAAGATCCGTGAGGACGCGCCGTTCGACAAGGTTTGCTACATCGGTTGCGGCGTGACGACAGGCATCGGCGCCGTCATCAATACTGCGCAGGTGGAACCCGGTGCCAACATTGTTGTGTTCGGGCTCGGCGGAATCGGACTCAACGTCATCCAGGGCGCGCGGCTCGCCGGCGCGAACAGGATCGTCGGCGTGGACGTGAATCCTGCGCGGCGCGCCCTCGGCGAGAAGTTCGGCATGACGCATTTCGTGAATCCGAGGGAAGTTAAGGGCGATCTGGTTCCCTACCTCGTGACCCTCACCGAGGGCGGCGCCGACTACAGCTTCGAATGCATAGGCAACGTGGACGTCATGCGCCAAGCCCTCGAGTGCTGTCACAAGGGCTGGGGCGTCTCGGTCATCATCGGGGTCGCAGGCGCGGGGCAGGAGATCAAGACACGCCCGTTCCAGCTCGTCACCGGACGCGTATGGAAAGGCACCGCGTTCGGCGGCGCGAAAGGCCGGCGCGACGTGCCCAAGATCGTCGACTGGTACATGGAGGGCAAGATCAATATCGACGATCTCATCACGCACCGGTTGCCGCTCGACGAGATCAACAAGGGATTCGAGCTCATGCACGAGGGCAAGTCCATCCGCAGCGTCGTTGTTTTCTAGAACCTGTCTCAAAACGAAACGCAACTTAGCCACAGATACACACAGATAAACACGGATTTTGTTGAGGGCAAAGGACTTGCGCGAATTGCTTTATCTGTGTTCATCTGTGTTTATCTGTGGCTTCGAGCATGGTTCTGCGACCACTGACGAGGAGAAGTTGTGAGCAATCTACAGAACCGCCTGCTGATGCACACCTGGACGCTGGATACCACGCCGCTCGCCGCGGCGTTGCGCGCCATCAAGAACGCGGGATGGAACGGGGTGGAGCTGCGCCGCGTCGATTTCACCCGTTGCTTCGAGACGGGAATGACCAACGCGCAGGTGATCGATCTCGTTCGTTCCAGCGGCTTGACGGTCGGCTTGATGGGCACCGAGTACGGGGTGCTTTTCGCCAACGGAGAGGAACGCCGGCGCATCGTCAACGTCCTGGAGGAAACCTGCAAGAACGCGGTCGCGCTTGGCTGCGACATGATCATGACCGCCACCGGGCCGGGCGAAGGAACGGTGCGCGACGCGGCCGCCGGCCTGCGGGAGGCAGGCGACATCGTCAAGGCGCATGGCTTGCGTCTGGCGTACGAATTCGGCTCGACGCACGACTGGTTGAATCGCCTGGACCTCGCTCGGGAGATCATGGCGCTCGTCGGCCACCCGAACGTCGGACTGCTGGTTGACGCCTACCATTTCGAGCGCAGCGGCTCGGGCGGTCGCGGGTTCGAGAACGTCCCGGGGAGGGAAATTTTTGCATTTCAATACAGCGACGTGCCCGATACGCCGTTGCCGGCCGGCGCGAGGCCCGCTGATCGCCTGCTGCCGGGGAAGGGGCGGGTGCGCTGGAAGGAGGTGTTCCAGCTGCTGATTGAAAAGAACTATCAGGGATACCTGAGCTACGAAGCGCCGAATCCGGAAACGTGGGCCCGCCCGCCGGAAGACGTTGCGCGGGAGGCGCTCGCTGCAACCCGGAACTTGTTGGCCGCCGCCAACTAGAGGCTAGCTCAAGAATGATACGGGACGGAATTCCATTAAAGCGAAAGACGCCGGAGCAGATCGCTCGCTCATCGAGGACGAGCTCGCCGAGTGGACCGTAACGGTCCTGTAACGGAGTCGTCTTAATCTGGGGCTTGTCTGTCCGCTCGTCCGTGTACGGCGACTCGTTCCGGGAGGTGTGGTGAGCCACAGCTACAGCGATCAGAAGACGATCAATTCGTCGTCAAATCAAAGCTTCGCCGAGATTCTCGATGCCCGGCTGTCGCGGCGGGACCTGTTGAAGAGCAGCGCCGCGCTGGCGGTGCTCAGCGCATTTCCCCTGGAAGGCTGCGCCACCACCGGCCGCGGGGCAGGAACGATAGCATTCACCGGCATTGCGGCGTCCACGGATGACGCGGTGCGGGTGCCGCCGGGATATGACGCAGCGGTCCTCTACGCATGGGGCGATGCCGTCGGACATCCGTCGGGGTTCCCTGCGTTCAAGCCCGACGCGACTAACACAGCGGACGAGCAGGCGCTGCAGGCGGGCATGCACCACGACGGTATTCATTATTTTCCCCTGCCGTACGGTACCGACAGCTCGCGGCACGGCCTGCTCGCGATGAATCACGAGTACACCGACGACGGCCTGCTGCACTCCGACGGTTTTGCCAACTGGAGCGCGGAGAAAGTGCGCAAGTCCCAGAACGCCACGGGTGCCGCCGTGATCGAGGTGGAGTTGAGGGACGGGAAATGGTCGGTCGTGCGGCCTTCGAAGTACGCGCGCCGGATCACGGCGCGCACGCCGATGCGGATTTCCGGGCCCGCCGCGGGAGTTCCGGGAATGCGTACGGCGGCCGACGCTTCCGGCCGGCAGGCACTCGGCACGATCAACAACTGCGCGCACGGTTATACGCCGTGGGGCACCTACCTGACCTGCGAAGAAAATTGGGACGGCTACTTCGCCAATACCGGCGCCATGACCGCCGACCACCGTCGTCAGGGTATCAATCCGAAGGGACGGGGCTATCGCTGGCACGAGTTCGATGAGCGCTTCGATGCCGGCAAGCACCCGAACGAGCCCAACCGCTTCGGTTGGATCGTAGAGTTCGATCCCTACGAACCGGCGGCGGAGCCCGTCAAGCGCACGGCGCTGGGCCGCTTCAGTCACGAAGGGGCTTGGCCCGCGGTGGCGAACGGCGGCCGGATCGTCATATACCTGGGCGATGACCGCGTCTTCGAATACATCTACAAGTTCGTCTCCCGCGACCGGGTGAATCCGGCGGATCGGGCGGCGAACCGCGATCTGCTGGACCACGGCACGCTCTACGTGGCGAGGTTCCACGAAGACGGGACCGGCGAATGGTCGGCGCTGGTGCACGGCGAGGGCAAGCTCAACAACGAGGGCGGCTTTGCGGACCAGGCCGAAGTGCTGATCAAGACGCGGCAGGCGGCGGACGCACTTGGCGCGACCAGGATGGACCGCCCGGAATGGATTGCGGTGCATCCGCGCACGAAGGAGGTCTACTGCACGTTGACCAATAATGCGAACCGCGGGACGGCACAGGTACCGGGACTCAACGCCGCCAATCCGAGGTCCAACAATGTGTTCGGCCACATCATCCGCTGGCGCGAGGACGGCAACGATCCTGCCGCGCTCAAGTTCAAGTGGGACATCTTCGTGTTTGCCGGCGATCCGCACCATCCTGAGGAAGGTAAGCGCGGCAACATCAAGGGGGACGCGTTCGGCAGTCCCGACGGACTGTGGTTCGACGACAGCGGTTTGCTATGGATACAGACCGACGTCTCGACCAGCACCCTCAACAAGGGTCACTACGAGCGCATCGGCAACAATCAGATGCTGTGTGCGGATACGCGCAGCGGGGAAATCCGGCGGTTTCTCACGGGTCCGCGCGGCTGCGAAGTGACCGGTGTCATCATGACTCCGGACGCGCGCACGATGTTCGTCAACATCCAGCACCCGGGGGAATCCGCCAGCGAGCGCAGTGACCCGAAGCAGCCGCAGGCTGTCAGCACGTGGCCCGACGGGCCTGCCGGGGGCCGGCCACGCTCGGCAACCGTGGTCATACGGAGGAATGACGGCGGGGTTATCGGCACTTAGGGATCCCCTCGACACCCGACACTCGTCACTTGTCACGCGGCATCAAAGCTCCACCTTGATGCCGGCTTGCTTCACCACCTTCACCCATTTGGCGAGGTCCTCCTTGATCCACGCGGCGAGCTCCTCGCTGGTGCTGGGGTGAGTCTCGGCGCCCAGCGACGCGAAGCGCTCTTTCACCGCGGGCCGCGTGAGTACCTGTGACAGCGTGGTGTTCAGCCTGGCGACGATTTCGCGAGGGGTGGTCGCAGGCGCCAGTATGGCGGTCACAGTACTCGCATCGAAGCCGGGCACGCCTGATTCTCCCAGTGTGGGCGTGTCCGAGAGTAACGTGGCGCGCTGCGAGGTGGTGACGGCAATCGGTCGTATCCGGCCGGCTCTGACATAAGGGAGGGCCGAGCTGATCTGGTCGACGTATGCGTCCATATGGCCCGCGACGAGGTCTATCAGCGCCGGACCGCTGCCCTTGTACGGCACCACCGTCATTTTGGTCCCGGTTGAGAGCATGAAAAGCTCGGCGATCAGATGGTTGGTCGTGCCGGTGCCGGGCGAGGCCATGAGCATTTTTCCCGGCCGTGCCTTGACGAGCGCTACCAGCTCTCTGGTGGTTTTCGCCGGCACCGAAGGGTGAACCACGATTACCAGCGGCACGACCGCCAGCCTTCCCACGGGCGCGAAATCGCGCAGGATGTCGTAGCTCAGCTTCTGGTAGAGCGCCGGCGCATTCGTCATCACGCTGCTCGAGGCGACCAGGAGCGTGTGTCCGTCGGGAGCGGACTTGCTCACGATTTCTGCCGCGATCTGCCCGGTTGCGCCCGGACGGTTGTCCACGACGACCTGTTGGCCGAGCACTTCACCCATGGGGCCGGAAATCGCCCGCGCAGTGATATCCACATTGCCGCCGGGCGCGAACGGGACGATGAGCCGTATGGCGCGCGTGGGATACGTCTGACCGTAGGCATCGAGCGTCGCCGCCAGAATGACTGCCGCAATTGCGAAGGTTGTAAGGCGCGCCATAATTACCTTTCTCGAGGGCAGGACAATGCATTCTATCGATGGTATAGACTGGCGTCCTGCATTCTTCGCGGGAGGGCAATGTAATGAGCGAGCCGGCAGGAATTTCCGCTGAAGAGCTGGCACAGGCGCCGTATTGCGCGGGACCGGATCCGAAGCCGCGCAAGCCTGCCTTTACGCTGCCTGCCGGCGCCTGCGATTGCCACGCGCACGTATTCGGCCCCGCCACGCGTCACCCGTATTTCCACAAGCGTATCTACACGCCGCCGGACGCGTTGCCATCGGCATACTGGGGGATGCTAGGCGCGCTCGGGGTGGAACGCGCGGTCCTGGTGCAACCGAGCGTGTACGGGACGGACAATCGAGCGATGCTCGATGCGATGGCGGGGGAAAAGCATCGGATGCGCGGTGTCGCGGTCGTCGAGGAATCGATTACCGACGCCGAGCTCGAGCGCATGCACGAGATCGGCGTGCGCGGCATCCGCTTCAACATCGTGGATGTGAAGCCGGAGGAGAAGGGCAAGCTCCCCCTCGACGTCGTGCGCAAGATGGCCGAGCGCGTGCAGCCGCTCGGCTGGCACCTGCAATTCCTCATGCACGTAGACGAGTTCCCGGGGCTCGACAAGACGTTCGCTGACTTTCCCGTGGACATCGTGATCGACCATTTCGGTTACATGGCGGCTTCGAAGGCGATTTCGCATCCCGGTTTCCAGGCGCTGCTCAACCTCTTGCGAGCGGGCCGCTGCTGGGTCAAGTTCACCGGAGCCTATCGTATTTCCAGCGAAGACATGCCGTACAGCGACGTCGCGCCCTACGCGCACGCGCTCGTGGCGGCAGCTCCCCGGCGTATCGTGTGGGGGACCGACTGGCCCCACCCCAAGCATGAGAAGCGCATGCCCAACGATGGAGAGATGTGCGACCGGCTGCTCGACTGGATTCCCGATGAAAAGCAGCGCCGGCTTGTACTGGTGGACAATCCCGCGCGCCTCTATGGGTTTCAGTGAGGGACGCGCATACGGCGACAGCATGATTGGCGGTTGGGCGTCAGGGATTTCTGGAAAACCTGTTCGGCACGGCAGGCGTCATTTCGGGCGATCCCCGGCATCTTGCGAGGGCGACCAGGAGAGGGCGCGCACCACGATCGGGAGCAGCTCCGTTAAAATCTTTTGTTTGCTCAGGCACGCGACTGCACCGGCGGCGTGGGCACGCTCGATGTAGGCCTCGTCCTCCTGACGGGTGATTACGATTAGTCGGGTCTCCGGCTGCAATGCCTTAACTTGCGCTGTGAGTTCTAGTCCATCGCCGTCGCGTAGATGACTGCCAATCAAGATCACTCGCGGCCGGCAGACGCGCACGAGCGTCAGCGCCCGGCAGCCATCGCCGGCCTCGCCGATGGCAAGCTCGGGAAGGTTCGACTGCAGGAAATCACGCAGCAGGGCGCGCATTACGCCCTGGTCTTCGATGATCAGCAGATCGATGTTCCGTGACTGCGCGCCAGCGGTGTTCATATTGCTTGTCCCGCAAACGTTCCGCCGTGTGGATCGAGCACGCCCGCTATGGCTGGTATCAGCTCAGACAGGAGACGATCCTTCGAAACGTAGGTGCTCGCGCCGGCTGCCAGGGCTTGCTCGACGTACGCCTGACCGTCGAGATACGAAATGACGATAACAGCAACGCCTGGCGCCGCCGCTTTGATGCGCGCGGTCAGTTCGATGCCGTTGGCGTCGGGCAGGCACACGTCCATCAGCACCAACTGCGGTCTATGCTCGACGGAAAGGTCCATGGCGCGCGCGCCGTTGGCGGCGTCCAGGATCGCGCAGTCCGGAAACGCGTTCTGCACGAATTCGCGCAGCATGGCCCGCATCACCGGCCGGTCCTCAACAATCAGTATGTCGATTCGCTTCGCCATTTCTCAATACAGTCCAATGGAGTGCAACGCCTTCGTAAAGCTGTCGAGATCCACCGGTTTCACGATAAAGCCGTTCACGCTCAGACCGGCGCGGTCCACTAAATGACGCTCCCCGTGCGAGGAGATCAAAACGAACACCGGGATGTCGCGTGTGCGGGGTTCGCTTCTGATGCGCTGCAAGATCGTCAGGCCGTCCACTTTGGGCAGCCTCAGGTCGAGCAGGATAAGCGTGGGGTTGTAGGTCTTTGCTTCGCCGGCGCCGTCCAGCAGGCGCTCGAGCGCTTCCGCCCCATCGCGCACGACCTGAACGGCGTTGGCGAGACGATGGTTGCGCAGGGCGCTCAAAGCCAGCTCCACGTCGAGCTGACTGTCTTCGACCAGCAGAATTTCCACAGGCTGGATAGCCATGTCAGGTCCTTTCTCCAGGGTCCGCATCATCAGGGGACGTTCCAACGCGTCAGCCTGTCTTGAAAGTTCGAAGCCGTTCACCATGTTTCCTCGCTTTGCGGGCCGGCAATTGCTCCACCCTCATGACTCAGTCACTCACAGATCCCGCTGTGAGCCGGTTACGGGAAGTAAGTCCCCGCGTGGTACGGTGCGAACGATAGTGAGAAGGGGCTGCTTGGTCTGTCGGGAGTGTTTGACGGGGAAGCGGAGGGGTTGTCGGGAGACCTGGACAGGTGAGCTGGAAGGCGCACGAACGTGAACCGCATCACGCCGGGCGCTACATCGGGATCAATACGCCGGCTTTGGCTTTCAGCCGGGCGGGGTAAGTCCGTGCTGGATGGCAAACTTGACGAGCGAGGGTACGTCGCCGACGCCGAGCTTTTTCATGAGCCGGCTGCGGTAGGTCTCGACGCTTTTGGGGGAAAGATGAACGATGCGGGCGATTTCGGCGCTCGACTTGCCTTCGACCACGAGCTGCAGCACCTGGCGCTCGCGGGTGCTCAGACTTTCGAGCGGGCTCGAGCGGTCGTCGGTGAATCGGTGATCGAGTGCGACGTCCTCCAGGGCCGGACTCAGATATCGGCCGCCCGCGTGCGCCGTATGGACCGCCCTGATCACTTCCGCTCCAGCCGATTCCTTGAGCACGTAGCCGGAAGCACCAGCCTCGAAAGCGCGGAAGACGTGCTCCGTGCTCGAGTGCATCGAAAGCATCACGATACGAGTCGCCGGGCACTTCTGGCGTATCATCCGCGCGGCCTCGATGCCGTTGAGATCGGGCATCGAGATGTCCATCACCAGCACGTCCGGCGTGAGCGCTTCGCAGCGGCGCAGCGCCTCCCGGCCATTGGCCACCTCTGCGACCACGGTGATCCCAGGGCTCGCTGCAAGGAGCGCGTGTAACCCCTCGCGCATGATCGCGTGGTCGTCCGCAAGCAGGACACGGATGGTCATGTCGTCGCCTTCGCTACTTCGACTTCGACCCTGGTGCCTGCACCGGGCGCGGACACGATCCTCAATCGGGCGCCGAGCGGCTTCGGCGCGCTCGTTCATCGTGACGATGCCGTAGCTCGGCACATCTCGAGCCGACTGGGCCGCATTGAAGCCAATCCCGTCGTCCGTGACGGTCAGCCTGACGTGCCGCGCCGTTTCGGCGAGCACAACCTTCACGTGCTGCGCTCGGGCGTGTTTGCCGATGTTGTTGAGCGCTTCCTGCACGATCCGGAACAACGTGGTTTCGACGACGGCCGGCGGGCGCGGATTGAGGTCCTGTCCTTCGACCGCGATCGCGATGCCCAGCCGTACCGCGACGGAGGCGCTGTAGTGCCGCAAGGCTGCGAGCAGTCCGTAATCGTCGAGCGCGGCAGGCCGCAGGTCTGTCATGACGTCGCGCACCTGTTTCGATGTCATCTCCAGCAGCATGCAGGCGTCATCCAGCCGTTCGTTCAACCCCGGGGCGAGCCGTCCGGAAAGCCCATTGCGTATGATTCCCAGGCTCAAGTTGAGCGCCGACAGGTTCTGGCCGACGCGGTCGTGCAGCTCGCGATTGATATTACGCCGCTCGGATTCCTCGGCCTCGACGAGCCGCCGGGACAGCTCCTGCAGGCGGGAAAAGGACTGCTGCAGATCCTCCTCCGCCCGCTTCCTCTCCGTGATGTCGATGTGACAACCCAGCATGCGCTGCGGCGTCCCCGCGCCATCCGTTTCCACCTGGGCGCGCGCGTAGATCCAGCGGTACGATCCATCCTTGTGGCGCAGCCGGAATTCCGCCTCGTAGCTTCCGCGCGGATTCGCCAGATACGCCTTGACCTTCGGCAGCATCCTCTCGCGATCTTCCGGATGAAGCCGGTCGCGCCACTCTTCGAAACGGTGGGAGATCTCGTCATCCTGGTAACCGAGCTGGCTCTTCCATTCCGGCGAAAAGTACAGGTGATTGCCCGGGATATCCCAGTCCCACAGACCGATATTCGATGCCTGAACGGAAAGCCTCAGGCGTCCTTCGCTCTCGCGCAGCGCATCCTGCTCCCGCTTCTTGCCGATGGCGACAGCCGCCGTGTGAGTGGCCGTCTCGATGAGCTCCAGATCGCTGCGAGTGGGGCGGCGGGGCTCGCGGAAGTACAGGGCGAAAGTGCCGAGGACCCGCCGTTGCGCATCGAAGATGGGCGTAGACCAGCAGGCGCGCAAGCCGTGGTCCGCCGCCAAGCGGCGGTAGTCCTCCCATAGCGGATCGGCCGCAATGTCCTCGACAATGACCGGCTCGCGGCGGAAGGCCGCGGTGCCGCAAGATCCGGCGCGCTCGCCGATGGCCGCGCCGTCAATCGCCCGTACGTAACCTTCCGGCAAGCTCGGTGCCGCGCCGTGCTGCATGTGCACGCCATCGGCGTCGAGCAACAATATCGAGCAAAGCGTCTCTGGATTTTGGGTTTCGATTGCCCGAGCGAGCGCGTCGAGGGTTACCGGCAGCGGCGCGCCATCGGCGATCATCTCCTGCACCTGCTTCTGGTCGTTCAATTCGGCGGTCCTGGCGTCTACGCGGATACGCAGCGTGCGGTTCCAGAGAATCAGCAGCGCCGCGCCCGCGAGCATGGCGGCTGCCAGTAACGCGGAGTAATAGTAGTAGCGCGGATCGAGCGGGAGGTTGAGCGGGGATCCGAGCCAGCGGGCGTCGATTTCCTTGAGCGCTTCCGCCGGGATCCGCTCGTAACCGCGCTGTATGAAGTCGCGAAGCTCGGTGCGGCCGCTCGCGACCGCCCAGTGGAAGGGAGCGGCGTAGAGCGGCGCGGTCTGGCGAAATTCATCGGAGAGCGTCCTGCTTGAAAAGGAAATACTGGGCTGTCGGGCTGTCCATGCAGAACAGCCGGATTTCCCCTGAGCCCGCCGCCCGCACCAGGACTTCGGAGCTTGGAAACCGGCGTATGGATTCGATGCCTCGTTTCTCGAGCCAGTTCGCGCATGCGCTGCCGTCCTTCGCCCCGATCGTGAAGCCACGCAGGCTGGGCACCTGATTGATGCCGCTGATCGTTCGATGGAAAAAAACCCGCGCTTCGACGGTGGCGTACGAGGGTGAAAACTCGTAGAGCCGCGCGCGCGCCTCCGTGTAAGCCAGTGCTTCGATGACATGGGCGGCGCCGTTTTGCAACCTCGCCTGAGCGTCGGTCCATGACATTCCTTCCACCGTTACGGGCACGCCTGTTATCCTCGACCAGAGTTCCCACTTGTCCATGAGGACGCCCTGCAGCTGCCCGTCGTCGGTGCGAAACAGATAGGGCGGATAGTTATCGTCGGTGACGACGATGAGCCGCGACGGAGGTGAAAACGCGCCCAGCGCCGTGTGGGAAAGCAATACCAGGAATCCAGCCAGCGCGGCGACCGACAAGGACTCCCAGAAGCGACCGGCGTGCGCTGTGCAGAGGTCTCCATCGGCTCGAACCACTCGCTCTACTCGCATCCCCCGTGGAGTCCGAACTGGTATCCCGTTATCTTAGACCCTTTGGGCTGAAGTGGCGTGAAGCTCGGGCCATTATATGATCCGGGTTGAATGAGACTTCGTGGAGGATTGCCTGGCTGCAGAACTGCACCAGATCGTGATCGTCGGCGGCGGCGCGGGCGGACTCGAGCTTGCGACACGCCTCGGCGACGACTTGGGCCGCCGCAAGCGCGCCCTGGTCACGCTCATCGACCGCTCGCGCACCCATCTGTGGAAGCCGCTGCTGCACGAGTTCGCTGCGGGCACCATGGATCTCGACGATCATGCGCTGGACTATCTCGCGCAGGCGCGGTGGCATCATTTTCGCTTCCAACTGGGCGACATGGACGGGCTCGACCGTGCGCGCCGCGTGGTGTCGGTCGCGCCGACCTACGATGAGGACGGTCGCGAGCTGATCCCGCGCCGCGAGATCCCGTACCACACGCTGGTGGTTGCCGTCGGCAGCCATACCAACGATTTCGGCACGCCGGGAGCGCGCGAGCATGCGATCAGTCTGGACCGGGCGGAGCAGGCGGAGCTGTTCCACCGCCGGTTGATCAACGCGTGCATCCGCGCCAACGCGCAGCGCGCTCCGCTGCGGTCCGACCAGTTGAACGTCGTTATCATCGGCGCCGGCGCGACGGGCGTGGAGCTTGCCGCCGAGTTGCACAAAAGCACGCGGGAGCTGGTCGCCTACGGGCTCGACCGCATCGATCCGGAGAAGGACGTGCGGCTGACGATCATCGAGGCGGCGCCGCGGATCCTGCCGGCGCTGCCGGAGCGGCTGTCAAAAGCCACCGCGGAGCTGTTGGGTAGGCTCAAGATCGACATGCTGGTCGGAGAACGCGTGACCGCCGTCGAAGCGGACGGCGTGACGACGGCGAGCGGCAGGAAAGTGCCGGCCGAGCTCACCGTGTGGGCGGCCGGCATCAAGGCGCCGGATTTCCTGAAGGACATCGGCGGACTGGAGACGAACCGCTTGAATCAGCTGGTGTTGCTTGAGACGCTGCAAGCCACGCGCGACCCCGATGTATTTGCTCTCGGCGACTGCGCCAGTTGCCCGTGGCCGGGCCACGAGCGGCCGGTCCCGCCGACTGCGCAGGCTGCGCACCAGCAGGCCTCGCACCTGGCGCGGATGCTGCCGCGACGGCTCGCGGGCAAGCCGCTCAAACCGTGGCGCTACCGCGATTTCGGATCGCTGATATCGCTGGGCGAGTACTCGACGGTGGGCAGCCTGATGGGAGCGTTGCTCGGCGGGACGCTCTTCGTCGAGGGGCTGTTCGCAAGGTTCATGTATGTGTTGCTCTATCGCATGCACCTGTATGCTCTGCATGGTGCGGCGCAGGTCATCCTGGATACGCTCGGCCGGCTCATCACGCGGCGGACGGAGCCGAGGGTCAAACTGCATTAGAAGCAGTGACGAGTGATGGGTGATGGTGGCCTCATGCTATGATTCGTTAGCCGCAGGCCCGTTTGCGGGAGCGGCGACATGTAGGCCCGCAAGCGTCTCTGTTCATTAGGATGGGAACGTGGCCACGATCGAACTATCCAAGGATAACTTTGAGGACGTCGTTTCCAAGAACGACATGGTGATCGTCGATTTCTGGGCCCCGTGGTGCGGGCGGAGCCGCGACTCGTTAGCCGCAGGCCCGTTTGCGGGAGCGGCGACATGTAGGCCCGCAAGCGTCTCTGTTCATTAGGATGGGAACGTGGCCACGATCGAACTATCCAAGGATAACTTTGAGGACGTCGTTTCCAAGAACGACATGGTGATCGTCGATTTCTGGGCCCCGTGGTGCGGGCCGTGCAGGAGCTTTGGCCCCGTGCTCGACGCGGCGTCGGAGAAGCATACCGATATCGTGTTCGGCAAGGTCGACTCCGACGCCGAGCAGGAGCTCGCCGGCGCCTTCAATATCCGCTCGATTCCCTACGTGATGTTCCTGCGCGAGAAGGTGGTCGTGTTCGCGCAGGCCGGCGCGCTGCCGGCGGCGGGGCTGGAAAGCATAATCCAGCAAGTGCGCGCGCTCGACATGAAGAAAGTCCACGAAGAAGTCGCCGCCCAGCAGGATTCGGCGGTCGCCAGGCAGGACACGGCAACCGCCAAGTAGCAACACGGAAGTGATGAGGGGAGGCGGGGCAGCCCGCCGTCTCTGGGCAAATCTTTCTTCGGCGCTCCAGTCAGAGGGGTAGAATTTACCCTTTCTCTTCCCGGCGCACCCGTCCCCTGTCAAGTGAGTATTACGAACCGGATTACAAATCCGGACTCGCTCGCTGCTCCCCTGGCCCCTCGGGAGAGGGGTTTGAGGGAGCGAGCGAAGTAACGAAGGTACGTAAAGCTCGATAATGAAACGTCTTGTTCTGGCCGTTGCGGCTATCGTTGTGCTGGCCTGCGTCGGGTTCTACTGGAAGTACTCCGTGTCCTCTCCCGCAGCCCAGAAATCGGCTGCCCCGGCGGCGAAAGGCGGCCCCGGCGCCGTACCGGTAACAGTCGGCAAGGTCAGCATCGGCACCATCAGCGAAGAGGTCACCGCGGTTGGCACGTTGCTCGCCAACGAGTCCGTCATGATCCGGCCCGAGCGCGACGGCCGTATCGTCACGATCCATTTCTCGGAAGGCCAGCTCGTGCGCAAGGGAGAGCAGCTTGTCTCGCTCGACAGCGCGGAAGCCGAGGCGCAGCTCGCGGCGACCAACTCCGAGGTGACGCTGAACCGCAGCCGCATCAAGCGCGCCAGCGATCTGTATGAGAAAAAATTCATCAGCGGGCAGGCGCTGGATGACGCCAGGGAAGCGCTCAACCAGTCGCTGGCGCGCCAAGCCGAAATCAAGGCGAGGCTCGACAAGTCCGTGGTGTCCGCGCCTTTCGAGGGCGTAGCGGGCCTGCGCCAGGTGAGCCCCGGCGCGTACGTGAAGGCGGGCCAGGATATCGCGCGCCTGGAGGGCATCGGATCGCTCAAGCTCGATTTCCGCATTCCGGAGCTCTACCTAGGGCGGATCCGTCAGCGGCAGGACGTGCTTACGCAGGTGGATGCATTTCCGGGGGAAACCTTCCGCGGCGAGATCTATGCCATAGAGCCGTCGGTGGACGAGCAGTCGCGTACCGTCCTCCTGCGCGCGCGAGTCGGCAATCCCGGCGTGCGCCTGAAGCCGGGGATGTTCACGCGTGTCGTGCTGGTCCTGGAGACCCGCGAAAACGCGCTCATCGTGCCCGAGCAGGCGCTCGTCCCGCAGGGCAAGGACCGGTTCGTGTACCGCGTGGCCGATGGCAAGGCGGCGCTGACGAAGATCGAGATGGGGTTGCGCCGGCCGGGAGAGGTCGAGATTCGAAGTGGCTTGAGCGCCGGCGAGACGATCGTCCTGGACGGGCAGTTGCGCCTGCGCGACGGCGCGCCGGTAACGGTGCTCGCCGACAAGCCCCCACCCGCCGCTGCCGCCGAAGGCAAACAAAAGCAAAAAACAAATTGAACCGCCAAGACGCCAAGACCGCCAAGATAGGCAGGGCAGAATTGAACCGCCAAGACGCGGAGAAAGAAGGAGATAAATATCAACCGCCAGGTCCTCGAAATGAAGGTTCGCTCTCGGTTCCTGTCCGAACGAGTAGAGTATGATTTTGAATTGTCTCTCTCCGCGTCTCTGCGGTTGAATTGTTGTGGACCCTATTGTTTCCCTGGATTTCTTGGCGGCCTTGGCGTCTTGGCGGTTAATTAATGTTTCTTCCTGAGCTTTCCATCAAGCGCCCCGTTCTTGCGACGGTGATGAGCCTGCTCATCATCCTGATCGGCGTCATCTCGTTCCTGCGGCTCACGGTGCGCGAGTATCCGAAGATCGACACGCCGGTCGTGTCCGTGCGCACCGTGTACAAAGGGGCGAGCCCTCAGGTGATGGAGTCCCAGGTCACCCAGCCGCTCGAGGACAGTATCTCAGGCATCGAGGGCGTGACGGAGCATCAAGTCGGTGAGTCGCGAGGAAGTCTCGCAGATCACGGTCGAGTTCGTGCCGGAGCGCGCCACCGATGCCGCCGCGAACGACGTGCGCGACCGCGTCTCGCGTGTTCGCGCCCAGCTTCCCGACGAAGTGGACGAGCCGATCATCGCGAAGGTCGAGGCCGACGCGCAGGCGATTCTGTGGCTGCGCCTCAATTCGAGCAGCCATGGCGCGCTCGAAATCTCCGACTATGCCGATCGTTACGTGGTCGACCGATTGAAGACGCTGTCGGGCGTGGCGAGCGTCATCATCGGCGGCGAGCGCCGCTACGCCATGCGTTTGTGGCTCGAACGCGAGCGGCTGGCGGCATACGGGCTCACTCCGCAGGATGTCGAAGAAGCGCTGCGCCGGCAGAACATCGAGGTGCCGTCGGGGCGCATCGAGAGCAAGAACCGCGAGTTCACGGTGCTCTCCGAGACCGACTTGCGCACGCCCGAGGAGTTCAACCGCCTCATCCTGCGCGAAGTCAGCGGCTACCCGGTGCGTTTGCGGGACGTCGGCCGCGCCGAGCTGGGCCCCCAGGATGAACGCAACATCGTGCGCGTCAACGGCAGACCGGCTGTGGGCATGGGCATCGTGAAGCAATCCACCGCCAACACGCTGTCGGTAGCACGGGCGGTGAAGAGCGAGCTGCCGAAGATCAAAGCGGCGTTGCCTCCGGGGATGGATCTGGACATCGCTTTCGACACATCGGTTTTCATCGAGAAATCCATCGAAGCCGTGTATGAGGTGATGATCGAGGCGATGCTGCTGGTGGTGCTCGTGATCTTTTTCTTCCTGCGCTCGGCACGAGCGACGCTGATTCCGTTCGTCACCATCCCGGTATCGCTGATCGGCGCCTTCTTCCTGATCTGGATGATGGGCTTCACCATCAACGTGCTGACCCTGCTCGGCATCGTGCTCGCGATCGGCCTGGTCGTGGACGATGCGATCGTGGTCCTGGAAAACATCCACCGCCACGTCGAGGAGGGGATGAGGCCGATGGATGCCGCGATTGCCGGCAGCCGGGAGATCGCGTTCGCGGTCGTCGCGATGACCATTACGCTCGCGGCGGTGTTCGCCCCTCTCGCGTTTTCCACGGGCAATACCGGGCGCTTGTTCATGGAGTTCGCGCTGACGGTGGCCGCCGCCGTCGTGGTGTCGGGCTTTGTGGCGCTGACGCTGACGCCCATGATGTGCTCCAAGCTGCTTCGCCATCAGCCTTCGCACGGCCGCGTCTACAACGCGCTCGAGCGTTTTTTCGCCGGGCTCTCGACCGGCTACCGCCGGCTGCTGACGGCCTGCCTCAACCGGCGTCTGGTGGTGGCGGGCGTCTTCGCCGCGGTGTCCGTGCTCGGGGCCGGCATGTTTCTCACGCTCAAGTCGGAGCTCTCGCCCCTGGAAGATCGGGGATTTTTCCTCGGAATCATGGTTGCGCCGGAAGGCTCCACCATGGATTACACGGACAGCTACGCGAGGCTTTGGGAAGACCTGTTCAAGGACGTGCCGGAGATCGTCAACTACTTCGTCGTGGTGGCGCCGGGACTCGATCGGCCGAATCCCGTGAATTTCGGCGATCTCTTTCGTCCGGCTCAAGGACTGGAGCGAGCGCAGCCGCAGCACGCAGGAGATCACCGCCGAGCTCGGGCCGAAGATGGTCGCCACCATGCCTGGCGTCATGGCAGCTCCGATCAATCCCCCTTCTCTCGGCCAGAGCTTCCGCAATCCGCCCGTGCAGTTCGTGGTGCAGGGCAATTCCTATGACCAGCTCGACCGGATGGTGAACGAGCTGATGGCGAGGGCGCGCGCCTTTCCCGGGCTCGCCAACGTGGACTCGGATCTGAAGCTGAACAAGCCCCAGCTCTCGATCGACATCAAACGGGAGAAGGCGGCGGCGTTGGGGGTGCAGGTGGAAGCGATAGGCCGCACGCTCGAGATCTCTCCTCGGGGGGCGGCAGGTTACGCGCTTCAAGCGCGAGGGCAAGCAGTACGACGTCATAGTCAAGCTCGAGGACAAGGATCGCCGCCAGCCCACCGATCTCACGTCGATCTACGTGCGCGGCAGCAGCGGCCAGCTGGTGCAACTTGCCAATCTGGTAACCGTGACGGAAACCGTAGCGCCCAAGGAGCTGAATCACTTCAACCGCCTGCGCGCGGCGATCATTACGGCAAACATCACGCCCGGCTATACGCTCTCGGAGTCGCTGGGCTTCCTCGAGAATGCGGCGAAGGAAGTGTTGACTGCGGAGTACCAGACCGCGCTCGACGGCCAATCGCGCGAGTTCCGGGAATCGGGGCAGCAGCTCTATTTCGTGTTCTTCCTGGCGCTCGCTTTTATCTATCTGGTGCTCTCCGCCCAGTTCGAGAGCTTCCGCGGGCCTCTGGTCATAATGCTTACCGTGCCACTTGCCATGGCCGGCGCGCTCGTCGTGATGAAGCTCGCGGGCGTGACGCTCAATGTCTATAGCCAGATCGGGCTGGTGATGCTGATCGGACTCATAACGAAGAACGGCATCCTGATCGTCGAATTCACCAACCAGCTGCGCGACCGCGGCATGGGGAAGATCGAGGCACTGATCGAGGCTTCGTGCCTGCGGCTGCGGCCGATCCTGATGACAAGTGCGGCGACCGTGCTCGGTGCGATGCCGCTCGCCATCGCCGGCGGCGCCGGATCGGAGTCTCGTTCGGCCATCGGCTGGGTGGTCGTAGGCGGGATTTCGCTCGGAACGCTCTTCACGCTCTTCGTGATTCCCGTCGCGTACACCTACATCGTCGGCGAGCGCAAGCTCATCGAGGGGGCCGGCGCAGGTGGCGCCGCCACTCCTCCGTCTCACGCGCCGGCGGGGCGCCTGTGACCCGATAGAGCGTGACTGAAAAGGCGTGACTGGACAGCGTGACAGCCTGACTTCCTTCCCGGCATCGTTAAAGGAAGCTGCACCGCGGAGCGGTGGAGGTTTGGAACTAACGCCTAGCAACGCGCTCAATAGAATCCCATGCCGAGCGCCCCAATCCCCAAAGGTGTGATGGGTGATGGGTATCGAATGGCAACCCCCGCTGCAACATCCCATGCCAAGCGCTAATGTTCAGACAACACTGTTCGAGCCGACGCAAGCGCTACCTCACGGCCTCGTCTACCAGCCTGATTTCCTGACGCGCGAGGAGGAAGCTGAGCTGCTGGCGAAGTTTGCCGAGTTGCCGTTCGCCGAAGCGCATTTTCAGCAATACGTGGCCCGCCGCCGCGTCGTGCGCTACGGCGAAGGCGAGTACCCGGCCAGCTATGGAGCCGACGCGGAAAAGCTGAATCCTCGCCGGCCATTTCCCGAGTTCCTCGTGCCGCTCAGGCGCAAGGTCGCGCTGTGGCGCGGGCTACCCGAGTCAGCCTTCGTTCACGCGCTCTGTACCGAGTATCAGCCCGGGACGCCCATAGGCTGGCACAGCGACGCGCCCCACTTCGAGATCGTGGTCGGGATCTCGCTTGCCGGCCGGGCGCGCATGCGCTTTCGGCCATACGCGGGGAAGACGGACCGGAAAGCCGCGATCACGATCGAGCTGGCGCCGCGTTCGGTCTACGTCATGCAGGACGAAATCCGCTGGCGCTGGCAGCACCATATACCGCCGACGAAGGAGCTGCGCTACTCGATCACCTTTCGCACGCTTTTGCCGGCGCAAGGGGGTGATCGGTGATGGGTGACAGGTGCTGCGTCCCCGTTGCCTCAGCCCGGATGGGATGCCCCATGCGGCGTCGCAGATAATGCCGCATGCAAGAAGTTGAAGTGTCGGATGCGGTGATGGGTGACGGCTCACGGATCACGCCGTCGCTTGAACTTCGCCTCCGGCGCCCCAACCTGACCACGATGAACGCCCCGCGTCCGCCCTGGCTGGCCGCCGTTCCGGTCCTGAACGAGGCGGAGCATGAGCCAAATCCGCCACGTCCTTCGAGGCTTCCCCCCGATGAGGAGCTGCTCGACGCGTACTCACGCGCCGTCACGGGCGTTGCCGAAACGGTCGGTCCCGCCGTGGTGCGGCTCGACGTCAAGCGCCGGGTGCGCAGCCGCGACGCGGGTGGCCGCGAAGTCGCACAGGACATCGGCGGGAGCGGGTCCGGGTTCATCTTTGCGCCGGACGGCCTGATCGCGACCAACAGCCACGTCGTATCGGGCGCCGTCGAGATCGGCGTGACGCTCAACGACGGGCAGGTGTTCCAGGCCGACCTGATCGGCGACGATCCCGACACGGATCTCGCCGTCGTGCGCGTGGCAGGCCACAAGCTGCCGGCGGTCCGTCTCGGCGAATCGCGCGGTCTGCGGGTGGGGCAACTCGCGGTCGCGATCGGCAATCCCTACGGCTTTCAATGTACCGTCACCGCGGGCGTCGTGTCCGCGCTCGGCCGGTCGCTGCGATCTCAGAACGGGCGCCTGATGGATGACGTGATCCAGACCGACGCCGCGCTCAACCCGGGCAATTCGGGCGGGCCGCTGGTTTCATCGCAGGGCGCGGTCATCGGGGTCAATACCGCGGTGATCCTGCCGGCGCAGGGCATCTGCTTCGCCACCGCGATCGACACGGCGAAAGTGACCATCGCGCAGCTCCTCAGGCACGGACGCGTACGGCGCGCGCGCCTCGGCATCGCGGGGCAGAACATCGTGCTGCCGCGGCGGATGGTGAGGCACTATGAGCTCGAGCGCGAGGGAGCGGTTCAGGCCGCCTCGATCGAGCGCGGCGGGCCCGCGAGCCGCGCCGGATTCGAGCAGGGCGATATCATCGTCGGTTTTGCCGGCCAGCCGGTCGCCGGCTTCGACGATCTGCACCGCCTGCTCACTGCGGAGAAACTCGGCGAGCGTGTGCCGGTCACCGTGTTGCGCCGGGGACAGCGGCTCACGCTCGAAATCCAGCCTGAAGAATCCCGTCCATGAAGACAGGATTCGGGAGCCGGGATTCGGGATTCAGTAAAACATCCGTAGTGCGGCCGCCGTTGCTGGAATGCAGAATGCTGAATCCCGAGTCCTGAATCCTGAATCCGAGAACACGATGCTTACGATCCGCAAAGCGCGAGAGCGCGGCCACGCCAACCACGGCTGGCTCGATAGCTGGCATACCTTTTCGTTCGCCGACTACCACGATCCGCGCGAGATGGGCTACGGACCGCTGCGCGTGATCAACGACGACACCGTTCAGCCGGGGGCCGGCTTCGGTAAGCACGGGCACCGCGACATGGAGATCATCACCTACGTGCTCGAGGGCGAGCTCGCGCACGAGGACAGCATGGGCAACGGCTCGATCATCCGGCCGGGCAGCGTGCAGCGCATGAGCGCCGGGCAGGGCGTGACGCACAGCGAGTTCAATCCGTCGCGCGATGAGTCCGTGCACTTTCTGCAGATCTGGATCGAGCCCAACGTTCAGGGTGTGTCTCCGAGCTACGAGGAAAAGCAGTTCGGCCCGGCCGAGAAGAAAGGCCAGCTGCGCCTGATCGCCTCGCCCGACGGGCGCGAGGGCTCGGTCACGATCCACCAGGACGCGTACGTCTATGCCTCGATGCTCGACGGCAAGGACGCGGTTACGCACCGGCTCGCGCCGGGGCGCCGCGCCTACGTCCATGTCGCGCGCGGTTCGGTCAAGGTCAACGGCGAGCCGCTCGCGGCGGGCGACGGCATCAAAATCGCCGGAGTAGGGGAAGTCAAACTCGATCACGGCGAGGATGCCGAGGTGCTGCTGTTCGATTTGCCATAACGGGCGGCACGGAAAGGCGGGAAGATGGAGGAGATGACGGGACTGATGGCGCAGTACGGCCTCGTGATCGTGTTCGCCAACGTGCTGATCACGCAACTCGGCGCGCCGCTGCCTGCGATTCCGACCATGATCGTCGCTGGAGCGCTCGCGCGGCAGGGGCATTGGCCGGTGGCGCTCGTGCTGGTCGCGGCGGTCGCCGCCTCTCTCATCGGCGATCTGCCGTGGTTCTACGCCGGGCGCCGCTACGGCCATCGCGTGCTCAACGCGCTGTGCCGCATCTCGATGGAGCCTGAATCCTGCGTAAGACAGACCGAAAACATCTTCGACCGGTGGGGTCCGCCCTCGCTCATGTTCGCCAAGTTCGTGCCCGGTTTTGCCACGGTTGCACCACCGATAGCGGGCGCCTTCAAGCTGCCGCTGGGGCCGTTTCTTGGCTACAGCGCAATAGGAGCGTTGCTGTGGTCGGGCGCCGCCGTCGGCCTGGGCATGGTTTTTCATGCCCAGATAGGAGAAGCGCTGGAACTGGTGGCGCAAATGGGCGGGTGGGCGTTGCTCGTGATCGGCGCAATCGCCGGCGCCTACATCGCAATCAAGTGGCTGGAACGGTGGTACCTGGTGCGCTTGCTGCGGATGGTGCGCGTCACGGTGGATGAGCTTCACGAGCAGATGCAGTCGGGTGCGGCGCCGGTGATACTCGACGTGCGCTCGGCGGCTGCGCAAAAGCTCGATCCGCGGCGCATCCCGGGGGCATTGATGATCGACACCGCCAACCCGGTGCTGCATCCCGATATCTCGCCGGATCGCGACGTCGTGATCTATTGCACGTGACCCAACGAAGCCAGCGCGGCGCGTGTCGCCCGCATGCTGATGGACAAGGGCTACCGGAAGGTACGCCCGCTGGTGGGAGGGCTCGACGCCTGGCTCGAGGCAGGCAAGCCAGCTGAGACTTTTGAGCCGGGTGCCAAGCCGTAGTCATAAGTCGGAGCAAAATGAGGCGATCCTGTTCGGCGTGATGGGCCGAGCAGGTTTTTCAGCTGAAACTCGCGAAGAAAGCTCATTGTGCGGCCGGGGGGAACGGGGGGAACGGGAAGGCTCCGATGGTGTCCGGAAGGGGCCCGTTCCCCGCCGATCTATGGAAAGGGCGTGTGAAATGGCGAGACTATGGCCCCCTCGTTGGGCGCATACTGCTCGCCCTGATCTTCGTCATCTCGGGTTATGAAAAGATCGGTGGATTCTCGAAAGTAGCCGCGGGCATGGCCGCGAAAGGCATGCCGTTCGCGGAGCTGGCGCTCGTCGTGACGATCATCGTGGAGATCGCCGGCGGACTCATGCTGATCTTCGGCTGGAAGGCCCGGTGGGCCGCCCTTGCGCTTTTTCTGTGGCTGATTCCGGTGACGCTGCTCTTCCATAACTTCTGGGCAGTGGAGCAGGCGCAATACCAGAATCAGTTCAATCACTTCATGAAGAACCTCTGCATCATGGGAGGCCTGCTGTACATCATGGCCTTCGGCGCCGGCCCCGTGAGCATCGACGATCGTAGGCGCTAAAGGAAGCTCTGAGAAGGGGCCATAGGCCCCTTTGAATCCCCAATCTAAGCTGAAAAAACTGCTCGACACGTTGCGCCGAGCAGGTTTTTCAGAGGTTACTTAACGTGATGCGCCGCCGTGCGTGGCACGGCGGTGACGAACGATGCGCGGCCCATCTCGTAGCGGCCGGCCGCGCGCCCGACGACCGGTCGCGATACGCCGGCACGCCGGTCCTGCGCTCTCCATTGGATAATACGCACTAGGGCGAAGCGTCCCGTCATCTGCCGGAAAATTCCGCATGAACTCACTCGAAAACGTCGCGATCCTCCTCGTCACCGCCGTGCTGCTCGTGCCGCTCTTCCAGCGCTTCAAGTTAGGTGCGGTGCTGGGCTACCTCGCCGCAGGTATGCTCCTCGGCCCGTGGGGGCTGGCCGTGATCGGCGAAGTCGAGTCGACGCTGGCGATCGCGGAATTCGGAGTGGTGTTGCTGTTGTTCCTGGTCGGCCTCGAGCTGGAACCGGCCCGGCTGTGGGCCCTGCGCGGCCCCGTGTTCGGCCTCGGAGGAGCGCAGGTGGGGCTTACGGCGATCGCGCTCGCGGCGTGCGCCTGGGCGCTCGGACTCTCGTGGCAGGTGGCGCTGGTTGCGGGATTTGCCTGCGCGTTGTCTTCGACCGCGCTCGTGCTCGCCTCGCTCGCCGAGCGCGGGCAGCTCGCCACGCAACACGGCCGAAGGTCATTCGCCGTGCTGCTCTTCCAGGATCTTGCGGTGGTCCCGCTGCTGGCGCTTCTGCCGCTCCTGGGCAGCGAAGCTGCGCACGCCGGGGCCCACTGGACATCGGCGGCCAAGGGAATCGCGGCGATCGCGGGGGTCATCGTCGCGGGCCGCCTCGTGGTGCGCCCGGCGCTCAAATTCATCGCGAGCCACAGCAGCCGCGACGTCTTCACCGCTGCCGCGCTGCTGCTCGTGATCGGGGCGGCGCTCCTCATGGAGAAGATCGGGCTGTCGATGTCTCTCGGCGCATTTCTCGCGGGGGTGCTGCTGGCAGATTCGGAGTTCCGGCACGAGCTCGAGGCCGATATCGAGCCGTTCAAAGGCCTGTTGCTGGGGTTGTTCTTCGTCGCAGTGGGCATGAGCGCGAACCTCGGGCTGCTCAAGGCTGCGCCGCTTTCCGTCCTCGGCCTCGCGCTCGGCCTGATGGTCGTGAAATGCGCGGTGATGTACGCCATCGCACGCGCCAATGGCGCAACGAACGAGACCGCCCAGCGGATCGCCGTCGCGCTCGCCCAGGGCGGAGAATTCGCGTTCGTGCTGTTCACCGCCGCGTTCGGGTTCGGCGTGCTCGACCGCGAGACCATGGAACTGCTGGTGATGGTCGTTACTGCGTCCATGCTCCTGGCGCCAGGTACCTTCCTGCTGCACGACTACCTGCTGGAGCGCTGGCTCGAGCGCACCAGCAGCCCCGAGTTCGACGCCATCGACGACCCCGGCAATCCCGTGATCATCGCGGGCTACGGGCGCTTCGGCCAGATCGTTTCGCGCGTGCTGCGAATGTGCGGTGTGAGATTCACGGCGCTCGACGTGAGCTACCAGCAGGTCGACTTCGTGCGGCGATTCGGCAACAAGGTGTATTACGGCGACGCCTCGCGCATCGAGCTCCTGCACGCGGCCAAGACGGGAGAAGCGAAATTGTTCGTGCTGGCGATCGACGACGTGGAGGCGTCGGTCAAGACCGCCGCGCTCGTGCGGCGGCACTTTCCGCAGCTCCCGATCCTGGCGCGGGCGCGTAACCGCGTCCACTACTTCCGGCTGCGCGACCTGGGCGTCAAGGCCATCTTCCGCGAGACGTTTCCGGCCAGCCTCGATGCCGCGCACCAGGCGCTGCTGGGGCTGGGGCTGGGCGTCGCGGCGGCGGAGCGCGCCGTCACACTTTTCAAGCACCACGACGAAGCGCAACTGGAAATCCAGTACGCCATGCGCCATGACGAGGCACAGCTCATTCAGAATACGAAGGAGGCGGCGCAGCAACTGCAGGAGCTGTTCGAGGCCGACGCGGTCGGCCCGCTCTCTGGCTTACCGCAGCTGCAGGGGCGGAGCGCAGCGCGCGAGGGCGTATCATAGAGTCCGCGACGATAGACCAACGTCTGTATTCAGGAAAAGGAAAAATAATCATGCTGCAAAGGAATGCTCCAACGAACGTCCCCATCCACGATCTACTTGCGCTCCGCTGGAGCTCGCGTGCTTTCGATCCGAACCGGCCGGTGAGCCGCGAACAGCTTGGCGTGCTGCTGGAAGCCGGACGCTGGGCGCCCTCGTGCAACGGCGACGAGCCGTGGCGCTACCTGATCTGGGACCGGGGCCGCGACCCCGAAGGCTGGCAGAAGGCTTTTGACTGCCTGTCGGAGAACAACAAGAAATGGGTCAAGAACGTGCCGCTGCTCATGCTCTCGAACGCGGGCAGCATTTTCGGGGCGACCGGGAAGCCCAATCGGTGGGGGCAGCACGACACCGGCGCGGCGAGCTGCTGCATGGCGTTGCAGGCGGTGGCGCTTGGGCTCATGGTGCACCAGATGGGCGGTTTCGACGCCGACAAGGCGCGCGCGGCGTTCGCTATTCCCCCCGAGTACACGCCGATGGCGATGATCGCGGTCGGCTCCCAGACCACGCCGGATATCCTGGACGACGAAACCAAAGCAAAGGAACTCAGGCCGCGTACGCGCAAACCCGTCAGCGAGTGCTTTTTCGAGGGAGGATGGGGCAAGGGCGTCACCGCCTAGGGATGAGGACGGAGGGATGAAGGATGAAGGATGACCTTAAGCCACTCCGGTCTTTGCTTTCTGTTTCTGCAGATACCGGAGAGTTGTCCTTTCCCCGCTCGCGGGGAAGGTTAGTTCCGTTCCAGGTCGTCGATGAATCGAGGATGTCCCGCCGACACTGCTAGGAGACTATGCGCCGGCCTCGGGAGCAGGTGGAACGGAACTAGGTGGAGCGGCACTAAGCGCTTCGTTGAGCGCGGCGATGAACGGCCCGAGCTTCGGCGGGCTTGCTTCGAGCCCGGTCGCGACGCCGAATTTCTTCAGCGCCTCCGAGGAGACCGGGCCGATCGAGGCGACGAGCGTGCGGTTCAAGCCGTTACGCAACGCTAGCGCGCGGCCCGACCTCTCGGCCAGGGCGAAGAAGTTATACACCTGTGCGGCATTGGTGACGGCGACAGCGTCGACTTCGCCGCGCTCCAGCGCTCCGATCAGATTGAGGAGCGGCTGGGTGTCTTGGGGCAGCGCCCACCGATAAGTGGCGATCTCGATCACCTGCGCGCCGCGCGCCTTAAGCGTTTCCTCCAGCTCGACATTGGCGACACCATAGCGCTGCACGAGCACTCTCGCTCCAGCCAGCGGCACAGCTTCGAGTGTTTGCAGTATCTCCGTCGTGGTGAAGGGTTCCTTGGCGCTCAAGTCGATGCGCACTCCACGCGCGCGCAGTGCTCCCGTGGGTTTGGGGCCGCGGACTACGACGGTCATTTGCGCGAGCAGCGCAGCAAGCCCTTCGGTCAGTCCCAGCTCGTCGGTGGCCTTGAACAGCGCATTCGTCCCTACGCCGGTCTGGAAAACTGCGATCTTTGCCGGGTGCGACGCCAGATCAGCCACCAGTCGGGTGATGAAGGCCGGATCCACCTCCGGTACTTCGGCGAGCGCCGGCGCGTATATCGGGCGTCCGCCGTGTTTCGCGATCAGCTCGCCGAACTGCCGGCCCAACCGGCTTTCAAGTATGGCTACGGTCTTGTTTCGCATGGAATGTAAAAAATCCGACATTGATAAACGGGGGGTGGGGGGGGGGGGGGGGGGGGGGGGGGGGGGGGGGGGGTGGGAGCTGTGCCGCAATTGGAAAGCCGCAGGGGATAAGGAGGGGGGAGGGGGAAGAGCGCGGCGCCGCAGAAAACGCAGATAAACACAGATGAAACCAAAAGACAAATTGGCCACGGAATTACACGGAAAACACGGACAGAACGGAAGGGCTGAAAAAGGCTGCTGGGCGATAGCACGCGGCGGAGTTGCTCAAGCGCAAGGTGGTCAAGGCGCGTGTTGGCAGCGCATAGCACCCTTATGGGGCATTGTGCAGGCGGTGGCGCCAATGATCTGTGGAGTGCGACCAAAGGCAATTCGACTGGGCAACGGTGCGCTGCTACCGCTACTGAGCGATGGCGCAGCGCTCCTGTGCGCGATGGACCAGCGGGCACTAGCGAAGCGTGCGCACTGCGAGCGGGTGCGCGAATATGGACGCCAACGCACGCACCGACAATGGCGAACGTGGCCGTGTCGGGTGGAGTCAGGCTCCGCTGGGGAAAAGCTCGGCACACCGGAGCGCCACGGGGCGCAGCAAAGGTCGCACGAACGCGCACGAAACGCTCAAACGCGGCGCCCGTGCAGGCAAACCAAGCAGCAGCAGCGCGCGGACGCCGCACAACAACGTGGAGCGCCGCCAGGCACCGGGCGCAGACAGACCCAGCAGCACACAGCCGAACGGCCTAACGCGCGAGCGAACGACACAGAAAACGCGTGCACAGGCGGCGAGAAAGGCGGGGCGAGAGGTAGTGCGGAGCGCGCGGGAACAGGCCAAGCGACGACGACGGCGTGTACTCCGTCGGTCGGTAGCGTGGGAAACGCAATGTTGAGCCGCAATGATTCTATTACGTTGATTGGTTGCTTAGCCTTATTAAAAGTGGTTATCTGTGTGCTTCCGTGTGTTTCCTGTGGTTGAAATTGATCTTGAATTTCAGGTTTGAATTTATCCGCGTTTATCTGCGTGTATCTGCGGCTGAATTCTTAACGACATCGTCCCACTTCGGACATTCCCGATCTTCCAGCGGCTTGTCCCAGGGCTCGTAGTTGGTTGCATCCACGATCTGCACCGGCAGCTCGATCTCGCGCGGAACCCGCTGCCCGCGCAGATGACGTATCGCCGCCTCGGTGGCGATACAGCTGATCTTGAGCGCGTCGAAATCGACCGTCGCCAGGAGCCGGCCTGACTTGAGCGCAATGATCGCTTCGGGCACGGCGTTGACTCCGATCACGGGGATGTGCCTGCCCGCGGCCTCGATCGCTTCGATGGCGCCGAGGGACATGGCATCGTTCGCGGACAGTATCCCGTCGATCCGCGGACACGACCCCAGTAACTGATCCATCGCGCGCCGTCCGGCGTCGCGCTGGAAGTCGCCGGCGTGCTCGCCGGCGACGCGCACGCCCGGAAATTCGCGCACGGCGTCGTGAAATCCTCGCAGCCGATCCTGGCCCGTGACCGCGGCTGGCACGCCGCTGATGATGACAACTTCGCCCTTGCCGCCGATGTAACGGAGGAGATAGCGCGCGATATCGCGTCCGAGACGGTAATCATCCGACCCTACGAAGGTCACGCGCTCGCTTCGCGCCAAGCGGTTGATGATGTTGAGGAGCGGTATTCCGGCTGCATTGATCTTGCGTACTGACTCGTCCATTGCGGTGTCGTGCACCGGCACGAATACGATCGCATCGGGCCGGTCCTCGATCGCGCGCTCGACGAGCGCGATCTGTTGCGCAACGTGGTCCGGCAGCTGTGGCACGTAGTGCTTGACTCGTGCTCCGAGGCGGGCGGCAGTCCGCTCCGCCCCGAGGCGAGCGGCGGCGTACGCGGGATTGGTGTAGTTCTTGGTGAACACGGCGATCGTCAGCGCGGGCTGCTGCGTCATGGGGCATTACCGGACGGCAAGCGGACAGGATTAACAGGATTTACAGGATTCTCAACGGTTCAAATCCTGTTGATCCTGCAAATCCCGTCTATTTGTCTTTAGCGTCAAGACGGCGCCGTCGCGGCGACCGATGATCGCGACGACACGCCCTTATACCACGCGGTTAGCCGTGGATGCTTGGAACGCCACTCCCAGTCGGCAAACCGGAAATCGAGATAGCCGAGCACGCAGGCGGCGCCAATCTGCCCGATGTCGAAGTCGCCGGACCAGGAGTCCACTTCCGCTTCGAGCACGCCCAGCCCTCCGAATATTTTACGTTTCTGCCCTTCGACCCAATCCTTCCAGCGCAGCGTTTCGGGCCGGACCGCCAGCTCGTAGCGGCACAGGACCGCTGCTTCGAGTATGCCGTCGGTTAATGCCTGACGACGCAGCGCAGCGAAACGCTGCGGTCCGGCCGCCGGAAATACTTTCCTGCCGCCATGCAGTGTATCGAGGTATTCACAGATCACGCTGGAGTCGTAGAGCAATTCTCCGCTGTCCGTGACGAGCGCCGGAATCTTCACCAGGGGATTCTCCCGCGACAGCTCTTCGTTGGCGTTCACGGGGGATACGGTGGTCTCGATCTCCTCGACTCGGTTCGTGAGACCGGTTTCGCGCGCCAGTATGCGGGCCTTGCGCGCGAAGGGCGACGCCTTGTTGACTCGGAGCTTCACTTCGTTCCGCTCAGGATTAGTCGACCTGGTCGACATAATCCTTACCCAAAATTCAATCATGAATGGCGATCCGGCCGGAATTTCGGCGAGCCTCCGTAGCAAAACACGTCGCGCAGGGTAGCTGGGTATCGTATTCTATATAAGGATTATGGCGGGCGGAAAGCCCGGCATAATCCTAGCGCATAGTCGCCTCTGCGGTCGTGCCGAGCGGGACCGCGTCTTCGACGTGTTCGTTCAGGAAATTGAACTCGAGCTTGGTGCCGACGGGGTCGTACAGGAAGACCTGGTAGCCCGCGTTCTCGATGTTCTGCTCCTCGAACTCGATGCCGAGCTTCTTCAGGCGCTTTCGGAAATCCACCGCGCCGGATGCCTTCCAGGCGATGTGGTCCACGCTGCCGCTGTGCTTGTCCTTGACGAACGAGCCTTGCGGGAAGCGCGCCCCGACGTGGATGATGGGATCGTCGCCGTCGTAGAGCCAGCAGCCGCCGAACTGGAAGTTGGGGCGAAAACCCGTCTTCAGCCCCAGCACGTCCCCGTAGAACTTCTCGATCGCGGGCAGATCTTCCTTGGAGCAGCGGATGTTCAGATGCAGAAAACCCTCGAATTTCATGGCCGTCCTCCGTAGTGCACGTATGCTTCGCTACGCAAAATCCTAACACAAAAATTGGGGATTCAAGGGGCGCGCGGCTCCTTTTTCAGAGCGTCCTTTATTGCCGCATGAATCCGAAGCAGAATACGTATACGTGATGACAAGGCAAGGAGGGCAGCGACATGTCACATGGCGCGCGCCAAGGCGGCGGAGGCGAAGCGCGACCGCACGCTCGCGGCTTACCACCAGTACGAGATGTCCTCGGCGGCGCTGCAGCTCGCGATCGTTCTTGCCACCGCGAACATCATCAGCGGCGTGGGGTTCCTGCTATGGGGCTCCGTGGGATTGGGCGCGGTCGGGGTGGTGTTCGTCCTGCTCGGTCTGCTCGCGCCGATGGCGGTGCATCTGTTTTGAGAGTCGCCCGCCTTGCCTCGCTTCCGCGGTTCGAATAGATTACCCCATGCCGAGGATGCGCGATGACTTCCTGCGAGCTTAACGACTTCCTGACGCGAACGGGACCGCGCACGCCGATGGGCAACCTGCTTCGCGGCATGGTCATCGGCGTACGGCGGCCGGCGCACGCCGGCCACCTCTACTGGCGCATCACGCAATGGACAACGGCGTGATCATGGCTCGTGTTCGTCTGCGCAAGGCTGCATTGGCGGCGCAGGAGGGCAAGGAAGTGGATGGCCATGTCTGCGGCTGATATTACCGGGCGGCTGGCAAGCTACATGGCGCAGGCGCGGGAGCGGCCGCTGCCTCCCGACGTGGCACGCGAAGCGCGGCATCGCATTCTCGACACGCTGGCAGCGATGGTCTCGGGCGCGCATCTCAAACCCGGAGAGATGGCGATCCGCTACGCGCGGGCGCAGGGCGGCGTCGCGGAGGCGACCGTCCTCACCACCGACATCAGGACCTCCGCCGTAAACGCCGCCCTCGCCAACGCCATGTTCGCGCACGCCGACGAAACCGACGACTTCGAGCCGGTGACGAAGGCCCATCCCGGCAGCGCCGTCGTGCCCGCGGCGCTGGCCATGGCCGAACGCGAAGGACGCTCCGGAGCGGAGCTCGTCACCGCGGTCACGCTCGGCTACGACCTGTGCTGCCGCTTTCTCATGGCCCTGGGGCCTGACCACGTGCGCGGGAGCCATCGCAGCGCCGAGGGCACGAGCTCGACCATGGGCGCCGTCGGGGCCGCGGCCTCCCTCGCCCGCCTGGACGAGAAGGGAATGCGCCACGCCGTGTCGTACGCCGCCCAGCAGGTTTCGGGGATATGGAGCTGGGTGCGCGACGCAGAGCACGTCGAGAAGGCCTTCGACTTCTCCGGAATGGGAGCCCGCAACGGCGTTACCGCGGCCATCATGGCGCAGATGGGATTCAGCGGCGTCTGGGACGTGCTGGATGGCGAGCACAATGCGCTCATCGCACTTTCGACGGAGTCGAAACCGGAGGAGATGGTGTCAGGACTGGGCAGCCGTTTCTTCGTCACCGAAACCGCGATCAAGCCCTTCTCCGTGGGCTACCCCATCCAGGCACCGCTCGACGCGTTCTTGAAGCTCCGTCGCGAACACGGGTTGAGCGAAGCCAATGTGGAAAGCATCGTCGTGCGGCTGCCCGAGGACGGAGCCCGCGTCGTCAACGACCGCAAGATGCCCGACGTCAACTGCCAGCACATCATCGCGCTGGCGCTGGTGGAGGGCACCGTCTCCTTCGAGGACAGCCATTCCTACGAGCGGATGGCGGACCCGAAGGTGAAGGCGGTGAAGGCGCGCGTGCAGCTCGTCGCAGACAGCAAGCTCATGGATCCCGCCGCGCCGCGCAGCGGCCACGTGGAAGTGAAGCTCCGGGATGGCCGCAGCGTCAGCCACTTTACGCGCCACGCGCCGGGCACGAAGGAGAATCCGCTGGACACCGCGGCGGTGAGCGAAAAGGCGCGGGGCCTGATGGCGCCGGTGCTGGGCGCCGAGCGGACCGAGGAAGTGATCCGGCGGGTGAACGCGCTGGAAAAGCTGAAGGACGTGCGCGAGCTGCAGTCGTTCCTGGCAAGAGCAGATCATCAAAAAGCCTCACCGCGAAGGGCGCGAAGGAAGACAAAAGCCTCACCGCCAAGGTCGCGGAGGACGCAAAGGAAATAACCGACGATGCCGATATTCGAGTACGTATGCAGGGAATGCAGTCACGGGTTTGAGAGCCTCGTTCGGGGCGCGACGGCCGTTTCACCGAGCATGGGGCATGGAATTGACCGGCAAACCGAACCGGGAGGGCATTCCGGTCATCGAGAGCTATGCGGGTCCGGGACAGGATCGAGTGGTGTTGCGGAAGAAGTTGAGTCAAGGGGGCGGCGTCTAACTTGGCGGTTCAGCTGTTCGCTCGCCAGGCGCGACGCAGCTCCTCGCGTTCGCCATCGGTCAACGCCGTACTGAAGTGGAGCACCTGGTCCAGGACGTCGTCGGTCTCGAAGTAGGCCTTCCGACAGTCGAGGTGCACGAACCCTCCGGGAGAGAAGCGGCCCTCTTCATAGAACACAAGCCGGATGCGCCAGGTTCCGCGCGCGATCGCCTGGCGGCAGCTGCGGCAGGTGGCCTGCCCGCTCGGCGCCCGCTCGGCGCCGTCGATCCGCGGGAGGTGCGGGTACGCCAGACTGTTGCGCGCCGCGCGCTCCAGTCCTTCCCGATCGGGCACGCTCTGGGTCGTCTCTCCTAGGGCCTGGAGGAGCGGCTCCGGCCGCTTGTAGGCCGCGCAGCCGGGATGGAACCAAACGGTCATATCACCGTCCGCGAAAGGGTTGGGCAGACATTCTCCGAAACGCAGCGCTCCGCGCGGGATAGGCCGGTCGCAGCCGCGGCACTTGGAGCGGCTGCTTGCGGCAGGTTCGAAGACGTGGGGCACGCTGGAGCGTCGCGGGAAGCGCCTCGCAGGAACGATCTCTTCGCCCATCGTGCCTGAGAGGCGCCGCGTCGTCACCCCGGGCGACGAAACTTGCCCCGTACTTGATACGGGGGCCGGGGTCCAGTCACTGGATACCGGTCTTCACCGGCATGACGACTCTTTGCTATTTCCGCTGTGCGACGGGCGTGGCTTCCAAGCCCTGCCAGCCCCCGCCCAGCGCCTTGACGAGATCGGCGACCGCCGCGCGCTGCGCCCGCAACGCGTCGGAGCGGTTCAACTCCGCCTGCAGCAGGTTGCGCTCGGCATCGAGCACTTCGAGCTGCGAGATCAGCCCGTTCTGGTAGCGGATGCGGGCGAGCCGCAGGGCCTCTGTCGAGCGCGATCGCGCGCGTCGGTTTCCGCGTCGAAACTCTCGCGCGCCCGCGATCTGCGTGGACAGCGCCTGCCGCACTTCGCGGAACGACGTCCTGCAGCGTCTTCTGGTACTGCGCGACCGCCTGCCGCTCGCGCGCCTTGACCGCTTCGATCTTCCGCGAACAGCCGGCCGCCCTGGAAGATCGGCTGCGCGAGCGCGAACGCGAGCGACCAGATGGTCGCCGGGCCGGAGAAGAGATTGCCGAGCGCCGCGCTTTCGCTGCCGAGGAAGCCGGTCAGTACGATGCGCGGGAAGAGCGCCGCGCGCGCCTCGGCGATGCGTGCGTTGGCGGCGATCAGGCGCTGCTCCGCTTCGACGATGTCGGGGCGGCGCAGCAGCAGGTCGGAAGGCAGTCCCTCGGGTACGACGGGCGGCTGCGGCTCGCCTTGCTCGGCGCGACGCTCAACGGCGCCCTCCGTGATGGCGCGCGGGCTGCGGCCCGCGAGCACCGCGAGCGCGAGCTCCTGCGCGGTCCGGTTCGCCTGCAGCGCGGGCAGCTGGGCTCTGCGCCGCGGCAACCTCTGCTTCGAGCTGCCGCAGGTTGAACTCGTTGATGAGCCCCGCCTTGGCGCGCACCCGCTGCAGCTCGAGACCGTCGCTGCGCAATCCGAGCGAGCGGCTCGGTGGCGGCGACCTGCGCGTCGAGCGCGAGCAGCGTGTAATAGCCGCGCACGACTTCGGTGACGAGCGCGATGCGTACCGTTTCGCGGGCGGCCTCGGTCGCGAGCAGGTCGGCGCGCGCGGCCTTGGTTGCGCTGCTCAGGCGGCCCCACAGGTCCACCTCGTAGGCGACATTCAGCTCGCGCGCGATAGTTGCTGCATTCCAGCGGCGTGCCGGGAGGAAGCGGCATCGCGGTGCGCTCCGACGAACGCGAACGATCGCCCTGAACGTGGCGTCGATCGACGGCATCCGGGCGGAATCGGTGATCGGACCAGCGCGCGCGCTTCATCCACGCGCGCCGCCGCGAGGGCGAGATCCTGGTTGTGCGCGAGAGCTTCCTCGACCAGCCGGTCGAGCGCGGGATCGCCGTAGAGCGTCCACCAGCGCTCGCCCGATCATGCTTCGTGCCTTGCGCGGGCGCGCCGGTCCAGCCGGCGGGCAGTTCCGCCGGCGGGCGCTCGTACTCGGGGCCGAGCGGCGCAGCCCGCGAGCAGCGATCGCGCCGACGAAATGAGCAAACCCCAGAGTGACCGTCCTAGTCCTTGTCATCGTCGTCTCCTCTTACGACCGGGTGGTGATGCGGAGCGTGCGTCGTGCGCAGCGCCGCCTCGCGGTGGCGCTTCGCTTCTTCCTCGATCTCGGCGGTCGAGCGCCGCTCGCTCAGCTTACGGTCCACGATCAGGTGGTAGAACCACGGTATGAAGAAGATCGCGAGGAACGTCGCCGCGAGCATGCCGCCCATGACGCCCGTACCGGCGGAGGTGCGCGCGCCTGCGCCCGCCCCCGTCGAAAAGGCGAGCGGCACTGACCCCGAGTATGAAGGCGAGCGAGGTCATCAGGATGGGGCGGAACCGCAGCCGCGCCGCCTCGACCGCAGCGGCGCAGCTGGAAAGCCCCTCGTGGCTCTTGAGCACCGCGAACTGGACGATCAGGATCGCGTTCTTGGCGGCGAGCCCCAGCAGCGTCACCAGCCCGATCTGGAAATAGACGTCGTTGGTGAGCCCGGCGATCTGCACGGCAGCGAGCGCGCCGAAGGTGCCGAAGGGAAGCGCCAGCATCACCGAGAGCGGCAGCGACCAGCGGTCGTACTGCGCGGCGAGAATCAGGAACACCATGAGCGCGGCGAGGCCCAGCGCCAGTAACGAGGTGCCGCCCGAGCGCTTTTCCTGGTACGAGGCCCCGCCCCAGTCGAAGCCGAATTCCGGCGGCAGCGTCTCGCGCGCGATCTTCTCCATGCGCTCGATCGCCTGGCCCGAGCTGTAGCCCGGCTGCGTCGCGCCGAAGATCTTCACCGAGGGCAGGTTGTTGAAGCGGTCGAGCGAGTCCGGTCCCGAGGAATAGTTCACCCGCGCGAGCGACGCGAGCGGCACCATGGTGCCCTTGTCGGAGCGCACCCAGACCGCGCTCGACGTCGTCGGGCCGGTTGCGATACGCAGGGCTCGGCCGACATCAGCACCTGCCAGGTGCGGCCATACTTGTTGAAATCGTTGACGTAGAACGTGCCGAGGGTCCCGGCCAGCGTGTCGTACAGCTCGTCCAACGGCACGCCCAGCGACTTCGCCTTCTCACGATCGGTTTCGACGTAGAGCTGCGGCACGTTGGCGCGCCACAAGCGTGTTGACCTGCCCGAACATCGGATCCTTGGCGACCGCCCCCAGCAGTTGCTGGGTCACTTCGAAAAGGCGCTGCGGGCCGCCTTCGCCGCGGTTCTGGAGGTAGAACTCGAAGCCGCCCGCGTTGCCCGAGCCCGAAGATGGGCGGCGGGCCGAAGGCGAGCACCAGCGCCTCCTTGATGTGCCCGGTCTTCATGAAGAACTCGCCGACGAGTTGCGGGGTCGCGACCTTGCGCTCCTTCCAGTGCTTCTGGGTGACGAAGATGGTGGCGGCGCTGTTGCGGAAGCCGCCGCCCAGGAAGTCGAAGCCGGTGAAGGCGATCGCGTCCTGGTTCGCGGGATTCGACTTGATGACTGCCGACGACCTCGTTTACCACCTTGTCGGTGCGCTCGAGCGTCGCGCCGTCGGGCAGGAATACCGCAGCGATGTAGTACCCCTGGTCCTCGTCGGGCACGAGGGAGCCCGGCGTCGCTCGCCACAGGCCACGGTGGCGCCCACCATCACCAGAAAGAGCACCGCCGCGACGGCGCCCCGGCGCATCATCCATGAAACCCCATCGACGTAGCGCCCGGTGATGCGCTGGAACCAGCGGTTGAACCACTGGAAGAAGCGTCCCGGCTCCCGGTGCTCGCGCTTGAGAATCAGCACGCACAGGCTGGGGGTGAGGGTCAGCGCGACGATCCCGGAGATCACCACCGCGATGGAGATCGTCACCGCGAACTGGCGGTAAAGCTCGCCCGACAGGCCGCCGAGGAAGGCGATCGGCACGAACACCGCGCACAGGACGAGCACGATCGCGATGATCGGGCTCGTTACCTCGTGCATCGCCTTGATCGCGGCCTCGCGCGCGCCCAGGTGCTCCTCGTGCATGATGCGCTCGACGTTTTCCAGCACCACGATCGCATCGTCCACCACGATACCGATGGCGAGAACCATGCCGAACAACGTCAGCGTGTTGATGGAGTAGCCGAGCATCACCAGCCCGGCGAAAGTGCCGATCAGCGATACTGGGACCGCCGCGAACGGGATCAGGGTGGCGCGCCAGTTCTGGAGGAAGAGGAAGACGACCAGAAACACCAGCACCATCGCGATCAGCAGCGTGTGGACGACCTCGCTGATCGAGACTTCGACGAACCGCGTGGTGTCGTACACCACCGAATGCGTCGAGACCTGGCGGAAAGCGCTGCGAAAGCTCGCTCATCATCTTCTTCACGCGCTCGGCCGTGCCAGATCGCATTGGCGCCGGGCTGGAGGAAGATGCCCACCAGCGTCGCCGACTTGCCGTTGACGCGCCCCATGAACTCGTAGTCCTTGGAGCCCAGCTCGACCCGCGCCACGTCTTTCAGCTTCAGGGTCGAGCCGTCCCCGTTGGCGCGCACCACGATGTTCTCGAACTCCTCGGGCTCGGCGAGCCGGCCCTTGGTGGTGATGGTGTAGACAAGCTCCTGCCGGCCGCTGATGGGCGGCTGGCCGATCTTGCCCGCCGCGAACTGGGCGTTCTGCTCGTTCAGCGCACGCACCAGGTCCGTGGGCGCCACCTTGAGCTGCGCGAGCCGGTCGGGCCGCACCCAGATCCGCATCGCGTAGTCCTTGGCGCCGAAGATCTGCACGTTGGTCGTGCCCGGGATGCGCTTCAGACGCGTCCAGCACCTGCAGCGTGACGTAGTTCGAGATGAAGAGATCGTTGCGGCTCTCGTCGGGCGACGTGAACGCGAGCACCTGGAGGAACGACGAGGAGCCCTTCTCGACGGTGACGCCCTGCCGGCGCACTTCCTGCGGCAGGCGCGGCTCGGCCTGCTTGACGCGGTTGTTGACGTTGAGCGCCGCGGTATCGACGTTCGGCGCCGATCTCGAAGGTGACCTGGATCTCGACCACGCCGCTGCGAAGTCGAAGTCGAGCTCATGTAGAGCATGTTCTCGACGCCGTTGATCTGGTTCTCGAGCGGTGCGGCGACCGTCTGCTCGAGCGTCTGCGCGGATGCGCCGGGATATACCGCGCGCACCGTCACTACCGGCGGCGCGATCTCGGGGTACTGGGCGATCGGCAGGACGCGCATGCCGGCGAGCCCTGCGATCACGATGAAGATCGACAGCACGGCCGCGAAAATCGGCCGATCGATGAAGAAGCGCGACATCATGGCCTCCCGCTCACTTCTTATCCGCGGCCTTTGCCGCGACTTTCTCTGACGCGCTGCTTCCGCCCTTGTCGGCGTCTTGGCGCCGCCCTTATCGGATGCTTCGCCGCCCTTGTCGGACGCCTTGCCGTCGCCCTTTTCGCCCGGCTTACCGGCCGCGCCGGGCGCACCCTGGCCTCCGGCCGGCGCGGCGGCGTCGGCTATCTGGACCGGTGCCCCCGGCCCGAGCTTCATCACGCCGTCCACGATGACGCGGTCGCCCGGCTTCAGGCCGTCATTGATGATCCAGGCCTCGCCGCTCCAGTCGCCGACTTCCACGGGGCGGGGCTCCGCCTTGCTCTCGGCATTGACCACATACACGAACTTGCCCTTCGGTCCTTCGAGCACTGCGCGTTGCGGCACCAGGGTCGCGCGCGGGACGTATCGCGCCTTCCAGCACGACCCGCGCGAACTCCCCGGCGCGCAGCAGGCCACCCGGATTTGGCAGTTCCGCGCGCGCCTCGCTGGTGCCGGTCTGCGGTGTTCACCCGCACGTCGGTGAAAGTTGACCGATCCCGCTGCGCGCGATAGATCGCTGCCGTCGGCCAGCTTGAAGCTCGCCTTGAAGCGGCCGTTCTCCGGAAGCTTCAATCGTCCTGCTTCGACGTCGCGCCGCAGCGCGATGGTACTCGCGGTCGGGAATGCCGAAGATCACGTACATGGGATCAATCTGCGTGACCGTGGTGAGCAGCACATTGGGCCCGGACACGAGCGACCCCTCGGAGACGCGGCGCGGCTCGCATAGCCGGAAATAGGCGCCTCGACTCGCGTGTAGCCGAGATTGAGCTTCGCTTCGCGTCACCCGCGCCTGCGCACTGCTGACGTCCGCGCTCGCCACCTGCTCGGCTGAGGCGGCATCGTCGAGCTCCTTCTGGCTCACCGCCTTCGCTTCGAGCACCGGCTTGCAGGCGCGTGACATCCCGCTTCGCCTGCGCGAGTTTCGCCTCGGCCATGGCGAGGTCGGCCTCCGCGCGGGCGAGCGCGGTCTGGAACGGTGCGGGATCGATGGTGAAGAGCGATTCGCCCTGCTTGACATAGCGTCCTTCGCTGATAGTTGCGCTTGAGCAGAATGCCGGTCACGCGCGCGCGAACCTCGACCTCGCGGAAGCCCGCCGTCTGCGCGGTGTATTCGTAGGTGACGGGTATGTCCTTCGGCTCCACCGGCCGCGACGGCGACCACCGACGGAGGAAAGCCGCCCTGGCCGGGCGGATGCGCGGGCTTGCAACCGGCGACGAGGAGTGCTGCCGAGAGAGCAAGTACGGCGGGCAGCGCGGCGCGAAGGATGATGGCGTAACCGGGTAGTGCGGAAGTATTCATGGCGGCTCCGTTGTCCTTGCGCCTGCGGCGCGCTGCAGCCTGACGGCGCTTTGGTGAGCTTGCGGAAGGCCCACAGTTTACATACAATCGTGTATGTATGCAACGGGAGGTCGCGCCACAGTAGCGACAGCGATTCGCCGATACGGTTCTCGCGAAGACTGAATTGTTACAACCCGTACCGGATTCCGGATCGGGCAAAGGAGAATCACCAGGTGGTACGACGCACCAAGGACGAAGCGCAGGAGACGCGCAATCGAATACTCGACGCCGCCGAGCGGATGTTCAGCGAGCACGGCGTATCGCGCACGTCGCTGGAGGAGATCGCTCGAGGCCGCGGGCGTGACGCGCGGCGCGATCTACTGGCATTTCAAGGACAAGAGCGATCTCTTCGCCGCGATGGTGAATCGCGTCACTCTGCCCATGGAGGCGATGGTCGCGCGCAGCAGCGACGAGTCGGTCGAGGATCCGCTGGCTTCGCTGAAGGAGTGCGCCGTCAGCGCTCTCAAGCGCACGGCGACCGATCCGCAATGCCAGCGCGTATTCGACGTGGTGACGCACAAGTGCGAGTACCTCGGCGAGATGGCGGGCGTGGCGCGCCGGATCAGCAGCATCCAGAAGGGTTGCGTGGACCGCTCGGAGCAGGCCATACGCAACGCGGTCAAGCGCGGGCACGTTGCCGGCGAGCGTGAATCCGCGGCTGGCGGCAATCGGCCTCGACGCCATGCTGTTTGGGCTGATCTCCAATTGGCTCGCCAACAACGACTACGTCGCACTCGAGCGGCAGGCGGAAGCGATGATCGATCTTTACATCGATGGACTGCGAAACAGCACGAAGCGCAGCACCCCCGCGCGGAGCAAACGCAGCCCGAGCCGGCGTCCCCGTTAACTAACCTCTGAAAAACTTGCTCGGCGCGATGTGCCGAGGAGGTTTCAGAGCTGCCTAACGACCATTTCGGCTTGCCACGGCTGCCGCGAGTGCTCGCGGGCGGGTCCGAATTGCGTAATAATCCGTTCCATGGCGGGGTGTAGCTCCTATCTGAGCACGGTTGGGCGTGTCGCGACGCTGGTGGTTGCGGTGCTGGCGTTGATTCCGCTGAACGCCGCCGCGCACCGCGACCACGCCGAGCTGCGGGAAGCGGTCCAAGTCGAAGAGGTCCCGAGCGCGCGCAATCACGACCGTTTCCACGTAGTAGGAAACGGTTCGCGCCCCTGTCCGACGGCGCCCGGCAAGACGTGTGGCTGCACAGGTCTCGCATGCGGCAGCACGGGCAAGGCAGCCGCCGCCCGCGATGGAACATTCGGCACACTTATCTCATGGCAGGCCGCGGAATCGGTCCGGCCGCCCGTCTGCACCTGCCCAGCGCCGCGGATTTTCGTGTCGTCCGCAGCGCCGCGCGGCCCTCCTCGCTCTTCCTGACTCTCCGCTGGTAGCGCCCGGCCCTTTGCGGCCGCGGTCAATCGTGCGCCGCCGCGCTGCACCCGTGCATCGCGGTGGCCGCGGGTAATTCTTCGGGAGGAGAATTCATGAAGATTCACGCTCTTGCGGGCTCCGCCGCACGATCAAGACATCTGCCGCTCGGCGCGCTGTGGTTCACGGTCCTGGCATTTGGAGCGAATTCACCGGACGCGCGTGCGTCATGCGGCGCATCTTTCTGCATGGTAAACACAAGCTGGAGCGTGCAAGGGGCATGGACCGAGCCGGGTCTGCGTCTCGATCTGCGCTACGAGTTCATCGACCAGGACCAGCCGCGGCACGGCAGCAACAAAGTCGGCGTCGGTGAGTTGAGCCAGCATCACGACGAAGTGCGCACGATCAACCGCAACTGGCTCGCCACGCTCGACTACGCATTTGACGGTCAATGGAGCGTTTCCGCGACGCTGCCGGTGATCGACCGGGACCACGCGCATATCCACAACCATGGCGGCGCACGTCTGCTGGAGACGTGGGATTTCACCCGCGTCGGCGACGTGCGCGTGCTCGGCCGGCGACAATGGCAGAGCGAAAACCGGGAGGCGCAGCGGCTCGACTTCTACGGGCTCACGTTCGGGCTGAAGCTTCCCACCGGCGATAGGGACCTGCGTAACGCGGAGAACCAGCTCGCCGAGCGCACGCTGCAGCCGGGCACCGGAACGACCGACCTGCTGATCGGCGGCTACTACCGCCGCATGCTCGCTTCAGGCTCTTCGTGGTTTGCCGACGTGCTCGTGCAGCAGGCGCTGAATAGCCGCGATCATTTCGAGCCCGGCGCGCGCGTATCGTTCGATGTCGGTTATCGCCATGAGGCCACCGACAGGTTGGCGCTGATGCTGCAGTTGAACGCCCTGCACAAGAGTCGGGACAAGGGCAGCGATGCGGAGCCCGCCGACAGCGGCGGAAAATTCCTCTTCGTCAGCCCGGGCTTGAGCTTCGTGCTCAACAAGAGCGCACAGATCTACGGTTTCGTGCAGCTTCCGCTTTACCAATACGTGAACGGCGTCCAGTTGACCGCGGACTGGGCGGCGGTGATCGGCGTCAGCATGCGCTTCTAGGTGCGTCGGGACGGGAATAAGGCTGCCGCCCTCGTTGTGCCTTGCCAAGGCGCAACCTTTGTCCTAGCCTTTTCCCGGTTTTTTCCCAACCCCGCCCTTTCTGCCGGAGGAGAACATGAACGACATGATGCGTGAAGATCTGCTTGCGCTGGTGACCAACAAGGAAAGCTGGTCGCGGCGCGACTTCGTGACGGGGACGCTCGCCACCGGGTTCGCACTCGCGGTGCAGCCGGTGTGCGCGCAAACCGTGATCAGGACCGATACCAATGGATTGCTCGACGGCGTAGTGCTCGTTGAAACGAAGGGCGGCAGTATCCCGGCTTACGTAGCAACACCGGACAAGGGGAGCGCCTTCCCGATGATACTGGTGGTGCAGGAGATCTTCGGGGTGCACGAGCACATCAAGGACGTCTGCCGGCGCTTCGCGAAGCTCGGCTACTGCGCGGCTGCGCCGGAGCTTTACTACCGCCAGGGCGATGCGTCCAAATTGAGCGACAACAAGGAGATCTTCGCCAATATCGTGAGCAAGGTGTCCGACGAGCAGGTCATGGCGGACCTGGATGCCACCGTGGCGTATGCGCGCCGCATGGGCATGGCGCACAAGGACAAGCTCGGCATCACCGGCTTCTGCTGGGGCGGGCGCATCGTATGGCTGTACGCAGCGCATAGCAAGGACGTCGACGCTGGCGTCGCGTGGTACGGCAGGGTGGTGGGCGACAAGTCGGCGATGACCCCTGCTCATCCCGTAGACGTCGCCAGCCGTATCAACGCACCCGTGCTCGGCCTCTACGGCGGGGCGGATGCGGGGATTCCCAATGACTCCGTGGACAAGATGCGCGCGGCGCTCAAGGCCGCGGGCAAGAAATCCGAGATCCACACCTACCCTGACACGCCGCATGCCTTCCACGCCGATTACCGTCCGAGCTACCGCAAGCAGCAGGCGGAGGACGGCTGGAGACGGGCGACCGCGTGGTTCAAGCAGAATGGCGTGGCGTAACGGGTGACGGGTGACGAGTGACGACTCGGGAAGAACGCCTGACGGATTCTGAACGTCGCTCATCGTCTGTTTTTCCAGTTGTGTATGATTGATCGGCGGGGCCGGGTTGGACCCGCCGATTGTTTTTGCCTTTCCATTTTCTCGGCGTTCATCGGCGGGTCGCAATTGCTGAAATGACTTCTCCCGGAAAACGCAAGCTGGCGCGGCGCATGCGAGGAAATCCAGCCGTTCCATGTAATGGCGCTGCTGGCGCGTGCCCAGGAACTGGAGGGGCAGGGCCGCTCCATCATCCATATGGAGATCGGCGAGCCGGATTTCCCCACGCCCAAACCGATATACGAAGCCGGCGTCGCGGCGCTGGAGCACGGCGAAGTCTTCTACACGCCTGCCACCGGGTTGCCGGAGCTCAAGCGCGCGGTTGCGGGATTCTACGGCACGCGCTATGGCGTGGAGCTGCCGCCGGAGCGCGTTGTGATCACGACCGGAGCTTCCGGCGCGCTGCTGCTCGCGTGCGCGGCGCTGGTCGATCCGGGAGACGAAGTGCTGATCGCCGATCCGGGCTACCCGTGTAACCGGCACTTCGTGCGTCTCATGGAAGGAGCGCCCAAGCCGGTGCCGGTGGACGCCGCGGGCGACTACCAGCTCACGCCTTCGCTGCTCGAGCGGAACTGGACCAGCCGCACCAGCGCGGCGTTGCTCGCTACTCCGTCCAATCCAACCGGCACCCTCATTCCCACCGAAAAGCTCTCCGCGATGGCCGAGCTTGCGCGCGAGAAGGGCGGGACGCTGATCGTGGACGAGATTTACCACGGCCTGGTTTACGAAGGCGAATACACGACGGCGCTCGCCTTCGCCGACGACGTGTTCGTGATCAACAGCTTCTCGAAGTACTTCAACATGACCGGTTGGCGGCTGGGATGGCTGGTGGCGCCCGAGCAGTACGTGCCGGAACTGGACAAGCTCGCGCAGAACATCTATCTCGCTCCGCCTACGCCCGCTCAGAAGGCCGCGCTCGCCGCGTTTCAGCCGGAAACGATCCGCATCCTCGAGCAGCGACGGAAGGAATTCAAGGCGCGGCGCGACTACCTGGTGCCGGCGCTGCGCCACATCGGCTTCGATATCCCCGTGACGCCGCAAGGCGCTTTCTATGTCTATGCAGGTTGCGAAAAGTTGACGCGAGACAGCTTCGGCTTCGCGCGCAACCTGCTGGAGCGGGCGGGCGTGGCGATCACGCCGGGAATCGATTTCGGCGCGAATGCGCCGGAACGGCACGTGCGCTTCGCGTACACGAATCCAATCGAGCGGTTGAAGGAAGGTGTAAGGCGGATTGCGGAATTCCTGAAAGGCAATTGAAGCGCCAAGGTATGCAAGTCATTGCACCGGACTCAGTGGACGCTCTCCTTTTCGATCTTGGGGGTGTCGTCATCGAGATCGACTTCAATCGGATGTTCGCGCGCTGGGCCCTGCACGCACAGCGCGACCCCGCAACAATCAAGGAGCGGTTTGCCCAGGACTGCTACTACAAACGCCACGAACGGGGCGAAATCGACGCTGCGGCGTACTTCGATTCATTGCGGCTCTCGCTCGGCATCGACATCTCTTACACCCAGTTCTTGGACGGCTGGAACGCGCTGTTCGTTGGTGAGGTGCCGGGCATGGAGGCGCTGCTTCAGCGCGCCGGAGCAAGAGCACCTTTGTACGTTTTCACCAATTCGAATCCCACCCATCAGCAGGAGTGTTCGCGGCAGTTTTCGAGCATACTCGGGCTGTTTCGCACCGTATTCGTGTCCTCCCACATAAAGGCACGCAAGCCGGAACCCGTCGCCTTTCACGCGGTTGCGGCCGCGATGAGGGTCCCCGCGCACCGCATCGCGTTCTTCGACGACTCGCTGGATAACGTGGAGGGGGCGCGGGCGAGCGGTCTCCGCGCTGTCCATGTGAGATCGATAGCCGACGTGCAGGACAGCCTGCGTGCGATACTCGGTTGAGCAGGGGTCTTCCCGGCCCCCAGGCTGGAGAGGACGCACGGTTGGAGGTGCCGGCAGGGACCTGAAATGGCCCCCATATCCTGATTCCGCATGCTACGCTGGCGCTACAATGCACATTACGTCCCGCACCCCCGGAGAGGGGTAAGGGAAGGGGTGGTTAGTCTCGACAACGGCACGACGATCCTAATTCTCAGGGGAGACCTATGATCATCTCTATGTACCAGGCGAGCGCGCCGCGCTTCGCCAATATGCTCACCAATCTTTCCGCGATCCTCGACAAGGCCCAGGCGCACGTGGACGCTAAAAATCTCGATGCCGCGGCGCTAACCGACTTCCGGCTGTTCCCGGATATGTTTTCGATGAAGCGCCAGGTCCAGGTCGCATGCGACACTGCGAAAGGCGCGGTGGCGCGGCTGGCCGGCGTGGACATCCCGAAGCACGAGGACACCGAGGAGAGCTTTATCGAGCTGAGGGCGCGGATCGCCAAGACGGTCGACTTCATCAAGTCCATCACCCCTGCGCAGATCGACGGCAGTGAAGACAAGGAGATCGCGCTCAGGCTGGGCGGGCATAGCGTTAGATTCACGGGCATGCAGTACCTGCTCGGCTTTGCGCTTCCGAATTTCTATTTCCACGTCACAACAGCGTACGACATCCTGCGCCACAACGGCATCGAACTCGCCAAACGCGACTACATCGGCAATCCTTAATAGGGATTGCGGCAGCGATGGGTTTTCCTTGCGTGGTCCGCGTCCTCCGCGATTCGGGTCACTGGTCACTGACCTCAGGATCAGCGCCCCCCGCTGACGACCAGCAGGCCGCCCATCATCCGGATGACATTGTCGCGCGAGAAGCGCGCATGCCGCCGGTGACCGCTGCAGTGCGCATTTCACTGAGCATTTTGCATTCAGCGTTCATCGCTTAGAATAGCGCCCTCCCGGAGCAAGGATGAAGGCAGAAGGATGAAGGATGAAATAAGGGTCTCGAATCACTGAGCCAGGACCGGTTACCCGTCACGCCACTCACGCGCGTGAGACCACACTCATTGTGATCCGCCACGGTGAAACGTCGTGGAACCGCGAGAAGCGGATGCAAGGCACGACCGACACGACGCTGTCGGACGTCGGCCGCGCCCAGGCGCAGGCGCTGGGCCGCCGGCTGGCGAGCCATGGCTTCACCGCGCTCTATAGCAGCGATCTCTCGCGTGCCCGGAATACGGCCCGCGCCATCGCCGAGCACACGGGCCGGAAACTCGTTGTGGACCCAAGGCTGCAAGAGCGGCGCTTCGGCATTTTCGAGGGGCTGACGGCAGCCGAGATCATCTCGCGTTACCCGGTCGAGCACGCGTGCTTTGCGAGCCGCGATCCCGAATACGAAGTTCCCGGCGGCGAAAGCGCGCGCGCGTTCACGCAGCGTTGCCTGGGCTGCCTCTCCGAGATCGCGGGCCGGCACAGCGGCGAGGAGGTGGTGGTCGTCACTCATGGCCTCGTGCTGGACTCGTTGTACCGGGCGGCGCACGGGCTGGAGCACGGCGCGCCCCGCCCGGTGCCGCTCATCAACGCCAGCCTCAATTTATTCGGCTACGGCGCCAGCGCCTGGCGCCTGGTGCTGTGGGGAGACGTGAGCCACCTGGCCGCGGACGAAGTGACGGTGTACGGCGGTGCCGCTTCCTGAAAGCGTGAACCGTGATCTGTGATCCGTGATCGGACAACAATCGGTGCACTGTGATCCGTGATCGGTGAACCGAAAAGCCATGCGGCTGGAATTCTCGGATCACGAGTCACGGCTCACGGACTTTCAATCACGGTTCACGGATCACGCCTTTCCGACTAGTTCGTCGATGGGACCAGCACTCGAGACAGTAGTATTGGTGCACGGGTTGTGGGTGCATGGCATCGCGATGGAGCTGATGCGCCGGCGCATTGCGCGTAGCGGCTATCGCACGCTTTCGTACTCGTACCCGTCGATTCGTCTGACGCTTACGGAGAACGCGGAGCGCCTTGCCCGGTTTTGCCGCGGCATTGCCGCCCCGAGGCTGCATTTCGTCGGCCACAGCCTGGGAGGACTCATCGCTTTACGCACGCTCCAGCAGATGACCGGTCTGGCGGCGGGACGGGTGGTGCTGCTGGGCACGCCGTTCGGCGAATGCCATGCTGCGCGGCGTCTGGTCCGCCTGCCGGGCGGACGGGCCGCACTGGGCCGCAGCATACCCGAATGGCTGGAGGCAGCCCGGCCTCAATTCAATGGAGAACACGAGATCGGCGTTATCGCAGGCAGCCTGCCGCTGGGACTGGGCTGCATCGTTGCGCCGGACCTGCCTTCCCCCAGCGACGGGGTAGTGACGGTGGCGGAAACGCAAGTCCCGGGCATGCGCGATCACGTCGTGCTACACGTCTCCCACAGCGGCATGCTGGTTTCCGCGGCAGTGGCGCGCCACATATGCGCGTTCCTGCGAGAAGGTGCTTTTACGAAGGAACGGAAGGCGGAAGGATGAAGGATGAAGGGAAAGTGTCGAGGAATGAGTGTCGAGTGAAGAAGGAAGAAAAGTGAGAGCGCTTTCACCCTCGACACCCGACACTCGTCACTCGTCATCCGTCACGCTTTGGTGCAATCATCGGCCATGAGGTTCCTCTCGCGACTTGCCCCAGCCTGTGCGCTGGTGTTGTTGAGCGGTTGCGCCAACGTCGGCTACTACCTGCAGTCGATGGGCGGCCAGCTCGAAATCTGGCGCCGCCAACAGCCGATCGAGGAACTGGTCAACGCTTCGGAGACGCCCGAACCGATCAAGCGCAAGCTCGGGACGGTCCTGGAGATTCGCGCCTTCGCCAGCCGGGAGCTCGGTCTTCCGGAAAATCGCAGCTATCGCCTGTACGCGGACCTGAAACGCCCGTATGTGGTGTGGAACGTGTTCGCCACGCCTGAATTCTCGGTGAAGCCGGTGCAGTGGTGCTTCATGCTGGTCGGATGCGTCAGTTACCGGGGCTATTTTGCGAAGGAGCATGCGGAGGGGTTCGCCGCCGAATACGCGACGCAGGGCTACGACGCATACGTCGGTCCGGTGCCGGCCTACTCGACGCTCGGCTATTTCCCCGATCCCGTGTTGAACACATTTATCCATTATCCCGATGCCGAAATCGCGCGGCTCATCTTCCACGAGCTATCGCACCAGCTCGTGTACGTGCGCGATGACACGGTTTTCAACGAGTCGTTTGCGGTCGCGGTCGAGCAGGAGGGCGTGCGGCGCTGGCTCGCCCGCGCGGGCGATCCCAAGCAGCGCGCGACGTTCGAACGCAGGCAGCAGATCCGCGCGGCATTCGTGCAGCTGGTACGCGAGTACCGCGAGCGCCTGGACGCTCTCTACCGCTCCGGCCTCGCGCCCGAGGTGATGCGCGCGCGCAAAGCGGAAATCCTGCACGGCCTGGAGCAGGATTACCAGAGGATCAAACAGCAGGACTGGGACGGGTTTGCCGGCTACGACGCCTGGTTCGGCCGCAAGCCGAACAACGCCCAGCTCGCCTCGGTTGCGATCTATACCCAACTGGTGCCGGCGTTTCAGGCGCTGCTCGAGCGCGAGGGCACGGACTTCGGTCGCTTCTATGCCGCCGTCAAGAAGCTCTCGCTGCTGCCCAAGGAAGAACGCAATGCGCAGCTCGCCAAGCTGGCGCCGCAGGTCGCCCGCGATCCGCCGGCGAGCGGTGAACCGAAGCCGCGTGGGCGGCGAGTCGACTGAGTTATAATTTTTTCCCCGCCGAGGAGGATACGATCATGAAGCTCGTGAGCAGCAGCTTTTCAAGCAATCAGCGCATCCCCGAGGAGTTTGCGTTTTGCGCGCCCGATCCCAAGACTCACGTCACTTTGTCTAAGAACCGCAATCCGCAGCTCGCGTGGAGCGATCTGCCCGCGGGGACGAAGTCGCTCGCGCTGATCTGCCACGACTACGACGTCCCGAGCAAGCCGGATGACGTCAACCAGGAGGGACGTACGATTTCCGCGCAGCTGCCGCGGGTGGACTTCTATCACTGGGTGCTGGTGGACCTTGATCCCGCATCGGGGTCGATCGGGGCGGGCGAATTCTCCGACGGAGTCACGGTGCGCGGCAAGAACGGACCTGACGGACCGCGAGGCACGCGCCAGGGAATCAACGATTACACGGGGTGGTTCGCGTCGGACAAGGACATGTCGGGCGACTATTTCGGCTATGACGGTCCGTGCCCCCCATGGAACGACGAGATTCCACATCATTACGTGTTTACCCTGTACGCGCTCGATGTCGCGAAGTGTGGCGTGAGCGGCACGTTCAAGGGTCCCGATGTGCTCGCCGCCATTCGCGGCCGCGCGCTCGGGCAGGCGGCGCTGACTGGTATCTACGCGCTCAATCCAAACGTCAAAATCTAGTGTGTTGTCCTACTAGCTCATGTTATTGCCTCTCAGGTTCACTCGGCCATCGCGTAGGGTCGAGGAGAAACGCATTCTTCTTATGCCATCTCTTTCAGGGTCATCCGAGTATCGCGAAGGGCGAAGGAGAAACGCATTCTTCGGAAGTCAGTCGGTGCGGAGATCCAATCTCTCGCGATCCACTCACGTGCTTTAGGCCGTGAGCTCTACCTTAGCCCCACGCTCGGTCAAATCAAAAGTACCGCCAGGTGATATCCCTGAGGATTTCTCATGGGGTGCCGGGCGGTGACCAGTGACGGATACCGCACCCACCGTGAAACGACCATCTGCCATTGACATTGAACGGCGGCGCGCGAATCTGCCGCGGCCTACCTATCCGGAAGAGCTGCCGGTGGTCGCCCGGCGTTCGGCGATCATGCAAGCAATCGCGGAGAACCAGATCGTCATCGTGTGCGGCGAGACGGGGTCGGGCAAGACCACGCAGCTGCCCAAGATCTGCCTGGAACTCGGGCGCGGCGTCGCGGGGATGATCGGCCACACGCAACCGCGCCGGATCGCGGCGCGAACCGTCGCCGCGCGCATCGCGTCGGAGCTGGCGAGTCCCCTCGGACACGCAGTCGGCTACAAGGTGCGCTTCTCGGATCGGGTCTCCTCGGATACCTACATCAAGGTGATGACCGACGGCATCCTGCTCGCCGAGACGCAGGGCGACAGACAGCTCACCGCATACGACACGCTGATCATCGATGAAGCGCACGAACGCAGCCTCAACATTGATTTTCTGCTCGGTTACTTGAAGAAGCTGATTCTGGGGCGGACCAACGAGCGCCCGGATTTGAAGGTCATCATCACCTCGGCGACGATAGATGCGGAGCGCTTCTCGCGGCATTTCGCGCGCCTGGGTAAGCCCGCTCCGGTCATCGAGGTGTCGGGGCGGCTTTACCCCGTCGAGACTCGTTACCGGCCGCTCGCCGTGCGCGACGGGGAGATCGAGGAACAGGATGTGGCGGACGGCATCCTCGACGCCGTGGACGACCTGGTGCGGCAGCCGGGGCGCGGCGACATCCTGGTGTTCCTGCCGGGTGAGCGAGAAATCCGCGAAGCGGCCGACGCGTTGCGCGGTCATTCCCTGAAAGGTGTGGAGATATTGCCGCTCTACGGGCGGCTTTCTCTGGCGGAGCAGGAGCGGATTTTCCACCCGGGTGGAACGCGCCGCGTCGTGCTCGCGACCAACGTTGCCGAGACTTCGCTCACCGTGCCCGGCATCCGTTACGTGGTCGACACGGGGCTCGCCCGCGTCAACCGCTACAGCTACCGCAATAAAGTGGAGCAGCTTCTGACGGAGCCGGTGTCGCAGGCGTCGGCCAACCAGCGCGCCGGACGGTGCGGGCGTGTCGCGGCGGGCGTGTGCATCCGGCTCTATTCGGAAGAGGACTACCGCGCGCGTCTCCCGTTCAGCGATCCGGAAATCCTCCGCTCGTCGCTTGCGGCGGTCATTCTGCGCATGAAAGCGCTGGGCCTTCCCGACGTGGAGCGCTTTCCATTCCTGGATCCGCCTGCCCCGCGCATGATCTCTGACGGCTATCAGTTGCTCGCCGAGTTGGGGGCGGTCGATGAGGCGAACGAACTGACGGCGATCGGCCGCCGCCTCGCGCGGTTTCCGATAGACCCTCGGGTCGCACGCATGGTCCTCGCGGCCGAGCGCGAACATTGTCTCGCCGAAATACTGGTCATCGCAGCGGTGCTGGAGGTGGACGATCCGCGCGAGCGTCCGTTCGAGCGAGCGGAGGCCGCCGATCGCGCCCACGCGCGCTTTCACGACGAGCATTCGGATTTCCTGTCCCTGCTCAAGCTGTGGGATTACTTCGAGGAGACGGTCGCGCAGCGGAAATCGAACCGCCGCATGGCACAGGAATTGCGCGATCAGTTTCTCTCGCAGCGCCGCCTGCGCGAATGGCGCGACGTCCACCGCCAACTGGCGGCGCTCGTGGGCGAAATGCACATGCGCGTGAACGAGAAGCCGGCGACCTACGAGCAGGTGCACCGCGCGCTCATCGCGGGACTCCTCGGCAACGTCGGCTGCAAGGGCGAGGAGGCCGGCGAGTATCTTGGCGCGCGCGGCATCAAGTTCTCGATCTTTCCCGGTTCCGGGCTGCGCAAGAAGCAGCCCAGATGGGTGCTCGCGGCGGAACTGGTCGAGACGACGCGGCTCTACGCGCGCTGCGCGGCGCGCATAGAGCCCGAATGGGTGGAGGCTGCCGCCGGCGATCTCGTAACGAAGCAATACTTCGATCCGCACTGGGAGAAGGCGCGCGCGATGGTGTTGGCGTACGAGCGCGTCACGCTCTACGGGCTGACGCTGGTCCCGCGGCGGCGCGTGCACTACGGCTCGATCAACCCGAAGGAAGCGCGTGCAGTCTTCATCCGCGGTGCGCTGGTGGCGGGAGAGTTCGAAACGCGGGCGCCGTTCTTGGAACACAACCGCCGCCTCGTGAAGGAGATCGAGGCGCTCGAGGACAAGGCGCGCCGGCGTGACGTGCTGGTGAACGAAGATGTGATATTCGTGTTTTATGACGGAGTGGTCCCGGAGGGAATAGTCAATGGGGCCGGATTCGAGAAGTGGCGGCAGGAAGCCGAGCGCGAAGCTCCAAAGCGGTTGTTCATGACACGCGAGTACCTTATGCGTCACGCGGCCGCAGGCATCACCGAGGCGCAGTTTCCGGATCGCGTCCATGCCGCCGGAGCCGATCTGAAGGTGAGCTACCGCTTCGAGCCCGGGCATCCGCTCGACGGCGTGACGGCGACCGTGCCGTTGCACCTTCTCAATCAACTCGACGCGGACCGATTCGAGTGGCTGGTGCCCGGACTGGTCCGGGAAAAGATCGCGCAGCTCATCAAGGTCTTGCCGAAGCGGTTTCGGCGTCACCTCATTCCGCCTGCGCAGCATGTCACGGCATTTCTGGAGATGCAGGATGCGGGATCCGGGATCCAGGATCCGGAGAGAACGGCGAATTTGACGGTGGAACTGGCGCGGTACGTGCAGCGAATTGCCGGCGAACCCGTTACTCCTGATATATGGGACGGCGCGGAAGTGGCGTCCCATCTCAGGATGAATTTTCGTGTGGTCGACGAAGCAGGCCGCGAACTGGCCTTGGGCCGGCACTTGCCTGAGCTCAAGAACCAGCTGGGGCAGGCAGCGCAGCTTACCTTCGCCGGCTCGGAACAGGGCATCGAGAAATCCGGCATGCGCGCCTGGGACTTTGGGGAGCTGCCCGCGAGCATTGCGTTTACGCGTGCCGGACGCAGGCTGACCGGCTATCCGGCGCTCGTCGACGAGGGAGAGAGCGTGGCGATCCGGCTCATCGATACGGCCGGCGCGGCGAGCGTTGCAACGCGCGGCGGTGTGCGGCGGCTGATGCGGATCGCGCTCAAAAGTCAGATGACGCAGCTCGAGAAGAACCTCTCCGGCTTCGCACAGGCCGCGCTGGCGTTGCGCTCGCTTACCTCGGCCGAGGAGCTGAAAGAAGACTTGCTGACGGCCATCGCCGACCGTGCCTTCATTGGAGAAGATGAGTTGCCGCGCAACGCAAAGGCGTTCGAGGCGCTGAAAGAGCGCGCCCGCACGCGGCTGCCGGTCGTTCGAGAGGCGGGCTGCCGGCTACTCGCGGCAATTGCGGAGGAATACCAGCGCTCGCAACAGAAGGTCTCCGCCGCTGCCAAGGCGCTGCCGCAACCTGCGGCCGACGTGCGCGCGCAGATCGCCCGTCTGGTATACAAGGGTTTCATGAGCGCGACGGCGTGGGACCGGCTGCACGACCTGCCGCGCTACCTGAAGGCGGCGCAGCAGCGGCTGGACCGGTATCGCGAGAACCCGGAGCATGACGCGAAGCATGCGGCCAGCATTGCGGTGCTGTGGAATCGCTACGAGGATCGAGCCGGCAAGCTGCGCCGGATGAACGAATTCGATTCTCGCGTGGAGGATTTTCGCTGGCGTGTCGAAGAACTCAGGGTGTCGTTGTTCGCGCAAGAACTGAAAACGCCTTACCCCGTGTCCTACAAGCGCCTCGACAAACTGTGGAACGCCATCCGGCAAGGCCTTTGAGACGATGAATACTTCGTGCACGCTCCCCTCATTTTTATCTACGTGAACGGGCTGTTTCGGCAGACTCCCTGGGACTCTTGGTGCTGATTCACGCAACTATCACCATTTCGGGCGACGGGACCGCGCTGATTGCGTGTGCGGCCCGCATCCGCCGGCGGCTCTCCGCGCATGTACCTGAAGGACGAGGTAACCGAGCATCACGGCGAGCAGGCGCTGTGCTACGACCTGAAGATCGAAGGCGGCATACCGTTCCCTGTGTTCGCCGAGGCATCGCAGGAGTTTCCCGATCTGCGGTTCGCCGCCGAGTGGGTCAATGTCGAGGCGGGCGAGCGCGGTTCCGCCACGATCGTCAATGGGCGCGTTACCGCGCAGCAAGCCGACCGGCTGGCGGTTACCGCGGGTCGCGGGCAACCGGTATACGTGTCCATTGCGGAAGACGGCTCGCTGCGGCTCGCGCTCACGCTCGCGCGCGTCGGGCGCGACGAATGGCGCGGCTACGCGGTCAGCGCGACCCGGGATGCACTGATGCGCGTCGTCCGGGAGCCCGGTTCCGATGCCTTTGAGCTTCACGCGACGCAAGGCAGCGCGGAATGGGCGCTCGCCTGGCGCAGCGCGCTACCGGCGGCAGGCATCGAATGCAATGAAGTGAGCCCGCCGATCGCGATCGAGGACACCGTGTTCGGGGAGCTCGATCAGCTGGCTCGAAATTTCGCCGCTGAGTGGATCTGGTTCGCGTCGTCGCCGGGAGAGGAAACAGCCATCGAGAGAGAGCGTTTTGCAAGGCGCGGTTACGCGGTGTCCGATGCCAACATACGCTACCGTCCGGCTGTACCGCATGCAAGCCGAAACCGGGGAGAGCGGCCTCCCGCTGGAGTACTCGACCCTGCCGCCGGAGGACGAGTGGATACGCGAGCTCGTCCTTGCGACGTGGGCGGGGGAGGAGGGGGCAACGTGAGCGCGTCAGGGCGTGAGAGCGGAAGCTTCGGTCTCGATCTCCCGATCTCACGACACGGAACACCTACCTATTTTTCCAGCAGGCTACGCAGCATCCACGCAGTCTTCTCGTGCGTCTGCATGCGCTGGGTCAGCAGATCGGCGGTGGGCTCGTCGCTCGCTTTTTCCACCGCCGGGAAGATCGATCGCGCGGTGCGCGCTACGGCTTCCTGGCCAGCCACCAGCTCCGCGATCATCTTCGCCGCCCCGGGCACGCCTTTCGCGTCCTTGATGGAGGACAGTCTGGCGTAATCCGCGTACGAACCGGGCGCGGGGTAGCCCAGGGCGCGGATGCGCTCCGCGATCTGGTCCACGGCGAGCGCAAGCTCGTTGTACTGCGTCTCGAACATGAGATGCAGGGTCTGGAACATCGGGCCGGTGACGTTCCAGTGGAAGTTATGCGTCTTCAGATACAGGGTGTAGGTGTCGGCCAGCAATCGCGACAAGCCTTCCGCGATTGCCTTTCTATCCTGAGCCTTGATGCCGATGTCGATGGGGGTCATGGCTATCTCCTTTGAACAGCGCACGTTGCGCCGTAAGGGAGATCCTACGGACCCGGCCCTGATAGATCCAACTGATTAAACTGTGATCAGTGATCGTAATAATCGATCAGCTACCGCTCACCACCGCGGCCGTCTGAACGGCCATCGACCCCGCCAGTACTGGATGGTGAACAGGCCGCCGAGCATCCCTCCGAGATGCGCAAAATGCGCGACTCCTGCCTGCGTGCCCGTCACGCCGAGGTAGAGCTCGATCAGGCCATACACCATCACGAACAGCCACGCCGGCATGGGTATGGGTGGAAAGATCAGCATGATGATCCGGTGCGGAAAATACAGCGCGAAAGCGAGCAGCACGCCGAATACGCCACCCGACGCGCCGAGTGTCGGGTAAGGGGGGCTGCCGGACAGCGACGCCACCAAGAGTTGCGCGAGCGCGGCAGCGAGCACGCAGCAGAGGTAAAAGGTGAGATAGCGCCGCTGACCGAAAACCCGCTCGATGTCGGAACCGAACATGTATAACGCAAGCATGTTGAAAAAGAGATGCAGCAAGCTGCCGTGCAGAAAGCTGTACGTAACGAGCTGCCACGGCGCGAAGCCCGGCCCGATCGGCCACAACGCGAACAGCTCGATGAGCGCATTTCCCGCTATCAACTCCAGCACGAAGATGACGACGTTGGATATGATCAGGATCCGCGTCAGCGGCGGCAAAGAGGGCATATCAACCAGTGCGGATTCAGATTACAGAGTACAAGACGGTCTCAGGAGATTCGGCGACACGCATCACTCATCACCCATCACTCACTACCCCAGCAGGGGCGGCAGCTGCGGCGTGAGCTTCGCACGTTCCGCGGTCGCCTTGCCGTTCAGTGCAAATCCCAGGAGCTTGCCGGAGGCCTCCACGAACAGCGATTTCACGCTGTCCGGTTCCTGCGTGACTTGCCATGCACCGGCGGCCCCGTTCGCAGGAGGGGAGACGATGGTCGGGCACGCGGGTGTTTTCACGAGCACCGGCATCGCGGGATAGGTAACGGCAGTGCGCTTCCCCGCGAGCGTTGCGGCAAGCGCGCGCGAGGCGTGCGTGATCGGCATGATGAAGGGCAGCACCAGTCCCTCGACTTCTGCGCAATCGCCCAGCGCGTATATGTCGGGCGTGCTGGTCTCGAGGTAGCGGTTGACCACAATGCCGCAATTGCTCGTCAGTCCCGCCGCTTGCGCGAGATCTGTCTTTCGGCCTCAGCCCGATCGCCGACAGGACGATGCCCGCCGCTATCGTTGCGCCGCTTGCTAGCGTGACTTTGAGGTCATCGCCGTCGCCGTCCACCGCTTTGACGCTCGTCCCGAGATGCCAGGTCACGCCGTGAGCCGACAGTTTCTCCTTGAGCAGCGCGGCGCCCTCGGGGGGCAGCAGGCGCGGCAACGGCTGATCCGCGATGTCGATCAGGTCCACCAGGTAGCCGGCCCCGCTCAAATCGTTGGCGAACTCGCAGCCGATCAGTCCCGCGCCGATGATCGCCACCTTCGTTTTTCCTGCCAGCGTGCCGCGGAAGCGCGCGTAGTCATCGAGGCTGTTTACGCTCACCACCCGGTCGACGGCGGTGCCTTCCAGCGGCAGCCGTATCTGTTCGGCCCCGATCGCGAGCACGAGCTTCGAGTACTCCAGCGCCTCTTCGCCTATGCGCACGCGCTTCAACTCCGGTTCGATCGCGGTGACGCGGGTATGCGGGCGCACGATGGCCTTCAACTGCTCAGTCATCTGCGCGGCCGAGCTTATGGGCAGTGTCTCGGGAGTCTTGCCGGCGGTGAACGCCTCGGAGAGCATGGGCTTGGAATAAAATTCGCCGCCATCCGCCGTAATGATGAGCAGCGGCGTTGCGGGGTCGAGCCGGCGCAAGCCCCTGGCGGTGTTGTAGCCCGCAAGCCCGCTGCCGATGATGATGATGGGCGCCACGCCGGCCAACCGCAGCCGCTCAGGATTTGTAGTTTTTCTGCACCAGTGTCGGAGACGGTGACGCCGCTGTCGATGTCTGTCTTGCGCCTGGTGTCGGCGCCGTCGATCTTGCGCGCTACTTCCAGCACGGCGGCGGCTTTCTCGCGCGGCACGAAGGCAACGCCTGCGTCATCGGCGCATACCAGGTCACCCGGTTTCACGGGTATCCCGCAGATTTGCACGGTGCCGTTCACTTCCACCGTCTGCATGCGCCACTTGCCGGTGATCGGCGTGAAGCCGCGGCACCACACCGGCCAGCCCATTCCGCGGTATTGCTCCGGATCGCGCACCGTGGCGTCGACGATCGCGCCGATGAATCCCTGTCGCTTGGCGATGGTCGCCGACTGTCCGCCCATGTTGGAGCAGCCCATGATCCCCTCGATCACCAGCACGTCGCCGGGCTCGGCGAGATTGTGCGCCTCGGTCTCGCCTTGCGTGTTGATCTTTTCGAGCGCCGCCTTGTGGACTTGCACGTCGCGCGCGATATTGCGCACCGTGAGCGCCGGACCGACGATGCGTGTCCCCAGGTTGACCGGCGGCAGCATGTACGCCGGGATCACCGCGACGATGCCGAGCTCGTCGCAGGAATCGGAAACCGTGCCGGTGAGGTCCACGAGCTGCCGATAGGCTTCGACGATATCCTGCGGGAGCCGCGGCAGCTCGGTGAGACGGATCGCTTCGCGCGGCAGCTTGCCGAGGGGCGTCTTGGCCATAGTCCTCCAGATGGTGGATCGAAGCGGCGCGCGCCGGCGGCGGGCGGGATACGGATTCTATTGACGGCCGGCGCGTCACGTCAAACGGCGTACGCACCCGCGCGTCACCAGTGATCGGGGATCAGCCTTTGGTTTCCTCCAGTAGGCTGACGAGATCGTCAGCGTGCTCTTCCTCCATCGCCAGGATGCCTTCCATCATGCGGCGCGTGGTCGAATCGTTGTTACCCAGGTAGATGATCATCTCGCGGTAGCTGTCGATTGCGATGCGCTCGGCGACCAGGTCTTCCTTGATCATGTCGGTCAGGGTATCGCCCTCCACGTACTCGGCGTGGCTGCGCGTCAGCAGCCCTTCCGGGGAGAAGTTCGGCTCTCCGCCGAGTTGCACGATGCGCTGCGCGATCTGGTCGGCGTGGGTCTGCTCGTCGGTGGCGTGTTGCAGGAATTCCGCCGCGACGCTGTCGGCATTGATGCCCGAAGCCATGAAGTAATGGCGCTTGTAGCGCAGCACGCAGACGATTTCGGTGGCCAACGCCTCGTTGAGGAGCTTGACGACCACGTCCCGGTCCGCCTTGTAACCCGGCGTCATGGCGCCCTGTTCCATGTGCTCCCGTGCGCGCTTACGCAACGTCTTGATGTCCGTCAGAAAAGGCTTGTCAGCCATCGTTGGTCTCCTGTTATGGGGGCGAAAAGCGGGCAATCTCCATCACCGGCGTACTGCCCGCATCCAGTAGACATCGGGACGTCCGTAATGTTTCCCGCTCGCAGGTTCTGCGGGTTGCGCCGCAGCCTTCGTTTACGCTATCGTCGCCGCGACCGACTTTTCTGGTCACTCGCCATGAGCAACCCCAAGCGCGGCATGCGCCGCAATCTTACCGCCTACGGCGATGAGGAGTTTTCCCTATTCTTGCGCAAGGCCTTCATCAAGGCGATGGGCTATTCCGACGAGGCGCTCGACCGGCCCATCATCGGCATCACCAATACCTACAGCGGCTTCAACGCGTGCCACCGCACGGTGCCCGAGCTAATCGAGGCGGTGAAGCGCGGCGTGATGCTCGCGGGCGGCATGCCGGTGGACTTTCCGACGATATCGCTGCACGAGTCATTCGCGTTCCCGACCAGCATGTACCTGCGCAATCTGATGTCGGTCGATACCGAGGAGATGATCCGCGGCCTGCCGGTGGATGCAGTCGTGCTGATCGGCGGCTGCGACAAGACGGTGCCGGCGCTGCTTATGGGGGCGGCGAGCGCCAACGTGCCGGCGATTCTGATGGTGACCGGCCCGATGATCACCGGCGACTACCACGGCGAACGGCTCGGCGCGTGCACCGACTGCCGGCGTTTCTGGGCGCGGTTCCGCGCGAAAGACATCGGCGAGCGCGAGATCAACGAGATCGAAGGCAAGCTGTGTCCGTCCGCGGGCACCTGCATGGTGATGGGGACCGCGAGCACGATGGCCTGCTGTGCGGAGGCGCTGGGGATGATGCTCCCGGGCGGCGCGTGCATTCCCGCGGTGATGGCCGATCGCATCAGAAACGCCGAGGCTACCGGAGCGCGCGCCGTGGCCGTAGGCAAGGAGCGTCTCACGCCCGACAAGATCATGACGCCAGCCGGATTCGAGAACGCGTTGCGCATGCTGCTCGCGATCGGGGGTTCGACGAACGCGATCGTGCACCTCACCGCGATGGCGGGACGGCTGGGCATGGCGGTGGACCTCGATGCCTTCGACAGTATGGGACGCAAGACGCCGGTGCTGGTGGACCTCAAGCCGACGGGCCAGCATTACATGGAGGATCTGTACAAAGCGGGTGGAGCGACGACCATCCTGAGAGAGCTCGAGCCGCTCCTGAATCTCGACGCGCTCACCGTGACCGGCAAGACGCTCGGCGAGAATATGGCCGCCGCGCCCCCATCATTTCCGCAGCAGGTCGTGCGGCCGTTCAAGAACCCGATCTTCAAGGAGGGCGGGATCGCGTTCCTGCGCGGCAACCTCGCCCCCGAAGGCGCCATCATCAAGCAGTCGGCGATGGATCCGAAATTGATGCGGCACGAGGGCAGGGCGGTGGTGTTCGAGTCGCTCGAGGATCTCGCGGACCGGATAGACGATCCGCAGCTCGAGGTCGCCCCGGAAGACGTGCTGGTGCTCAAGAGCGCCGGACCCAAGGGCGCCCCGGGGATGCCCGAAGCGGGCTACATCCCGATCCCCAGGAAGCTCGCGCAAAAGGGAGTGAAGGACATGGTGCGGATTTCGGACGCGCGCATGAGCGGCACGGCATTTGGTTCCATCGTGCTGCACGTCACGCCGGAATCGGCGGTGGGCGGGCCGCTCGCTCTGGTGAAGAACGGCGACCGCATCCGCCTCGACGTGCCCAAACGCAGCCTTGAGCTGCTGGTAAGCGCGCCCGAGCTCGCGAAGCGGCGTAAGGCCTGGCGCAAGCCGCGCCCACGCAAGGAGGACGCGCGCGGCTACCGCAAGCTGTTCCTGGAATCCGTCACGCAGGCCGATCGCGGCTGCGACTTCGATTTTCTGTCAGCCCCGGCCACGACGAGCGTTCCTCGTGCCCGAGCAGAAAGCAAATCAACCGCCAAGCCGCCAAGCCCACCAAGAAAAACGAAAATGGAGCCACAGATAAACGCAGATAAACGCGGATAACACCAGGACCAGGATCAGCACGAAGAGCGATGTGCTGTGTTTCTTGAGACTTCTTATTCCGTGTGTTTCCGTGTGATTCCGTGGCTGAATCACTGCGGCTTGATGCCCGCCGACTTCATAAGCCTGCCCAGGCGTTCCGATTCGGCGACAGTGATGCGCTGATATTCTTCGGGCGAGCTGCCGACGATCTCGAATCCCAGGGCGGCGAAGCGCTCTTTCACGTGGGCGGGGCGCAGCGCCCGCACGATCTCCTGGTTCAGCCGCGCAATCACGGTCCGGGGCGTCTTCGCAGGGATCGTGACTCCGAATCGCGCCGTCATTTCATAGCCGGGCAGTCCGGCTTCCGTGATCGCCGGCACGTCGGGCAGCAGCGGCGACCGGGTGGCGGAAGTCACCCCGAGGGCCCGCAGCCTGCCCGTGCGGACGTGCGGAATCACGACCGGGATGTTGTCGAAAGTCACGTGGATTTGCCCGCCGATGAGGTCGGTCAGCGCGGGCGCGGCTCCCTTGTAGGGCACCTGGACCAGCCTTGTTCCGGCGAGCTGGTTGAACAATTCGGCCGCAAGGTGGCTGCTCGAGCCGTGCGCCGCCGTGCCGTAAAAGAGCCCGTCCGGACGCGATTTGGCGATATCGATCAGCTCCCGCACCGTTTTAGCCGATAACGCGGGACCCGCCACCAGCGCATTGCCGCTGGTGGCGACGAGGGCGACGGATGTGAGATCGCGCAGCGGATCGTACGCGAGCTTCGTGTAAAGGTGCGGATTTGTCGCGCGGGAAGTCCCGGCCATGAACATCGTATGGCCATCCGGTGTCGCGCGGGCGACGTACTCTTCGGCCACGGTGGTGGAAGAGGTCGCGCGGTTCTCCACTACGACGCCCTGGCCCAGGGCTTCGCTCAAGCCGGGCGCGAGCGTGCGAGTGATGATGTCTATCGTGCCGCCGGCGGAGGCCGGCACAATCACGCGCACCGGCCGCGACGGAAAAGCCGGCACGCCGGCGGCGTGACCCTGTGCTTGCAAAGGGGCTGCGAGCGCGGACATTGCGACGATCAGCCCGGCGGCGAGCGCGCGCCGGATGCGGCGCGGCGGGAAGCCGGCCGCAGCGCCCATTAAGGGCTTCATCCAGCCCTCACAGTGCAGACCGGCGCGAGGGGAGTATTCCCCCGCGCCGTTTCGGGTCTTACTTCTTAGCGGACCCGCCTTCGGGCTTGAAGCTGAACTTCTGCGTGCCGAGGGCGGCTTCGACCATTGCTCCACCCCTCGGATGCGCGAATACGGCGACCCCACCGCTGTACTTTGCATCCTTCGATACGCCTGACTTGAGCACGACCGCCGACGCGCTGGCGGCGAACTCGAACTTGCCGCCCTTGAATCGGTCGAGCGCAGCCTGATCCTCGAAGAAGATGATTTCGCGGAATTCCTGCCCGCCGGCTTGCAGGCCAACCGTGACGAGTGTCATGGTGGCGGTACCGATCACCTTGCCCTTCTCAAACACTTCGGCCATGCCGTGACCGCCGCCGAGGATGAATCCAGCCTTGGCGATCCGGGGAAACACGACGTATCCGGCTGAATCCTTGAAAAACTTGTCGATGGCCGGATCGGTTTTTTTGAAGGTGGCGATCGTCTCGGGAACTTCCTTGCGTAGTTCCTGGCGAATCTCCTCGGGCGACTTTGCCTGCGGTTCAGGTTGAGCGAACACGACGGAACCGGGCAGCAGAACGCAGAACAGGGCGGCAGCGAGGGGTGGTATCAAGTATTGTTTTGTCATGAAGTTCTCCGGCTGAGGGTGAAAAAAGGGTGAAGAGCCTGCTGCAGAATGACCGCAACAGCCTCTGAAGAAAGCAGTCTCCCACATCCGGCGAGCGATTGACAATCCCCCGGACCGAATCGAAAATCGTGGCCATGCGTGCGCGAGGCGCGATTTTACAGATTTTTGCGGGGTTTTCCCTGGGCCTGCTCTGCGCAGGCGCCGCCGCGCAGACTGCCGAAAGCCTCGGGGCGCCGTCGGGCAATGCCGAGCGCGGCAAGAAACTGTATATGCAGCAGCTTTGCCACACCTGCCATGGCACCATGGGGCAGGGAGGAGATCGCGGCTCAGGACCCAAGATCGCACCCAACCCGTTCCCGTACGCCGCGTTCGTGCAGCAGACGCGCAAGCCGCGCCAGGCGATGCCACCCTATATCGAGAAGCACCTGCCGGAGCAGGACCTGATCGACATCTATCACTACATAGCGTCGATCAAGCCGCCGCCGGCGGCAAAGGATATTCCGCTATTGAGGGACTTCTGACGAAGTCCGGTGATGGGTGATGGGTGATGAGTGATGGGTCGCCCGCAAAGCGGGCGCTGAGCTCGCTCAGCGGCCTTGCGTGACGACATCCAGCAGCGCCGGGCGGCCGTTCTTCACTTCGGCGACGGCACGCTTGAGCGCCGGTCCGATCCGCGCCGGATCCGTGATCGGCCCTTCGGCCCACACGCCCATGCCCTGCGCCACTTTCGCGAAATCGATATTGGGATCGGTGATTTCGTTGCCGATGCGAGCCGTCGCCGGCGCGCGGTGGTGGAGCGCCGCCATGCGCTGCACGTGCATGATCTCCTGGTGGTAGCAGCGGTTGTTGTGCATCACCATGAGCAGCGGGATCTTGTGGTGCGCGGCGGTCCACAGCGCGCCCGGCGCGTACATCAGATCGCCGTCGGGCTGGACGGTGACGGAAAAGATGCCTCTGTCCTTGTTGGCGAGCGCCGCGCCCAACGCGATCGGCAAGCAGCCCCCGACTCCGGCTCCGCCGGTGCCGCCCAGCATCTGATAGTGGTCGGTCACCGGCCACAGCCGGCGCGCCCAGCTGATGCGGTCGCTTACCACGAGCGACCACTTCTCGTTCTTGACGGCGTTCCACATCTCGGCGGAGAGCCGCCCCGTGCTGATCGGGCTGGCGTCCCAGCCATTGGCCGAGGCTTCCCGGTCGCGCTCCTTCATCTGTTTGTGCAGCTTGGCATAGGTCGCGATGCGTTGAGCGCGGTCGCCCGACGAGGCGCGCTTCACCGCTTCGATCAAGTCGGGCAGGCTCGCTTCGGGATCGCCGCTGATCGCGAGGTCGGCCGCTTGGTAGCGCTGGATGTCCTGGTAGTTCGATTTCAGGTATACCTCCTGCATCGAGATCGTGATGATCTTTGCGCCCGGCTTGGTGGTCGACCGGTAGGTCTTGTAGGGATCGCTGAACGAGTTGAGCGCTCCCCATACGTCGTTGACCTCCAGGAGCAGGATCACGTCCGCTTCCCGCACCAGTGAGGCGCGCATGAAGGAAAGCTCGAGATCGTGGGTCGTCGGAAAGTTGACGCGGTTGCCTTGGTCCACCACCGGCGCGGCCAGCGTTTCGGCCAGCTCGACCATGAGCTTCACGCCCTGCGGCGTCCTAACCGCGCGGTCGGCGATGATGAGCGGCTTCTCCGCCGCGACGAGCAGCTTGGCCGCCTCGCGCAACGCCGCGGTATCGCCCTGCGGCTGGGCGGGCCGGCTCATCTTCGGCATGCGCAGCGTTCCCGCATGCTCCATCCCGTCTTCCTGCAGCTCGATGTCGCAGCAGATCATCACCGGTTCCATCGGAGCCGTCATGGTGATACTTGTAGGCGCGCACCGTCGATTCCGCGAAGTGCTGCAGGGACGCGGGCTGGTCGTCCCACTTCACGAAGTCGCGCACGAGCCCGGCGGGGTCCTGCACGCTGTGCAGCCATTCGACGCCCGGGCGGCGCTTGTCGGCGCGCGTGCCGTTGCTCGCAAAGACCAACATCGGCACGCGGTCGCACCATGCGTTATAGATGCCCATCGTGGCGTGCTGTAAGCCGACCGTGCCGTGCATCATGATGCCGATCGGCTTGCCCGCGGCCTTGGCGTAGCCGTGTGCGATACCGGCGGCCGACTCCTCGTGCATGCAGGTGAGGATCTCGGGGTTCTTGTTGCCCAGGTGGTTGATGATGGATTCGTGCAGGCTGCGGAACCCCGACGCCGGATTGATGGCGAGGTACTGGATCCCGATCGTCCGCAGGACGTCGGCCATGAAATCCGATCCGGGTTGCGTGATGAAGGTCTCGCTCGGCAGCTTCTTGTCCGCCGCGGCCTTCGCGGCCGCGGGTTTGTCCGCGGCGGGCTCCGCCGCTTGGGCGAGCTTCGTGGTTGCGGCGATCGCCGCGCCCGCGGCTGCGGCCGTGCCCTTCAGAAACGAGCGACGCCCGGTCTTGCTGTTATCGGGAGTGTCCTTCATGGCGGTCTCCTGGATCGAGAGGGATAGGAATGGATGCTCGGGGCATTATAGAACCAGTAAGCGGTGAGTAGTGAGCGGCAAGCAGTGAGCGGGAACTTGCAAAGAAAGCCGCGTCTAATCCTTCCCCTTCCCCTTCCGCCTTCCGCCTTCCGCTTATGGCTCTTCGTCCGGCACGCCCCCGGCAATGGCCAGGTCCTCCTGCTTGATCCTGTCGGTATTGAACCGCGCCGCGCGGTCGCGCATGGTCGTGAGCACGTCCTCCAGGGGAGGTGGGTCCCCTTTGATCCAGCGCAACGGGTTGATACGGGCCACCACGAAGGTCCGCAAATACGGGCTCGTCAAGCCGCGGGCTTTCAGTCTTGCCATCGCCTCTGCGACGCGCTGGTCGAGCTCGAACACCATCTCCGCGCGCTTCTCGTGAGCTGCGATCGCCTTTCGCAGCGGGTCCTCGGAGAAGGTCTGAAGACGGCGCAGGATGGGCGCGTAGGCGCCGCCCGCGAAATTGCCCCTCTTCTCGTAGCACAGGCCGAGCGTCACCAGTGACGCGTCCTCGAGATAGAACGCGAACCCGTTCTCCGCGCGGGCACCATCCTCGTCGAGCAGGCCCTTGTAGATGCGGATGACTTCGAGCGAGCGCTCGCGCAGGTTGTGCGCTTTCTCGGTGTTCAACGCGAGGATCTGCCAGGCGATCTCGCGCCGCGGAACCACGAGCGCAGTGATCGCCTGCGCTCCCAGCCTGCGCATCGCTTCCAGCCGGTGACGCCCGTTCGGTGTCCAGAAGCCTCGCTCCGGCGCGGTGATGGCGATCAGCGGATCGAGGAAAAGCCCCGTGCGCTCTATGACGCCCGAGAGTTTCTTGTGGTGGGCGTCGGAGAGATCGCGCTGGAACGGTGTCGGCTCGACCCGGTCCACCGGCAGCACCGCAAGGATCATCGAGTTGCCGCCGAGCGGGTCGCGGTAGGTGGCGAGGACGACACCGCCCTCCTGCTCGATGCGGCGCGTTGCGTCCGCCGCGTCGTCCGGCGTCGCATCGAGCCGGCAATCCTGGGGCGTGATACCGCGCGACCCGGCCGCAGCCTTTTTCGGCGTGCGTTTCGCGGGCGCGCGTTTGGCGCCGGTGCGGGACTTCGATTTCGCTGCCATGGTGTCGAACTCCACCAAAACAAGTATATATGTGCAGCATACCCCGGTTATCGGCAAGCTAGTCCACCTACTATACTCACCGCTGACGATCCTTACGTCACGCGTCACCTAATAAACGCGTCATCTCGTCACCCGACGCGCCCCGACCGGAAGTGAACTTTCTCACACTGGGCTGTGAACCAGCTCACAGGGACTCCGCCAATAGGTCACGGCGCGGATGTGTGCCGCTGAATAGATGGGGCGCGGTACCTGTGCCTACACTGATGCTCATCAAGAACCACCAAACGGTTTATCCACTTATTCGCTAGGCAGTCGGGGGAACAATATGCCGGACTCTCTATTCCTCCTGGGGCAACCACTCTGCGGCGATGGCCGATTTAACGAAGAACCGCTCACACTCGCCTGGGCTGACAGTCAGGAACGGGAGCGGGTCATCGCACTGGCTCAACAGGAGTGGCGGCAGACGATGAACTTGCGGACCATGCCGGGCGCCCAACTCGTCGTCTTGCGCCGGCCGGGTGGTCTATTTGCCGGATGGGCTGGCGTCGACGTCGATACCCATCCACGACACCCCGAGGTGTTTTCTCGATTCGTATATCCCGAGTTCGAGGGTAGGGGGCTTGGAGGTCTGCTCGAGCAATTCTGGTGGGCGTATCTCGACATGCGCGGGTGCGGGACGGGATACATGCGCATGGAGCGCGATAGCAATGAAAACATTGTCGAACGGCGGCTGCGCTCCGGTTACTGCCGGCGGGTATCTCCGGACGAACTGGGGCAACTCTTCGTGGGTGCCTGTCGCAAGTGCGAGCTTTTCGGAAACGCTTGCCGGCGGCAGATCTATCTTGCCGTTGACGTGCGCAAAGCATTGGCAGCCAGCACGCAATCCCGGGGCCCCCTCCACATTGGCTCTCTCCCGTTGCATATTCCGGTGGAGCGGGAAAATCGCGTCCCGATTCGCTTGCAGCGCGACGCGCTGCCTGTGCGGTTCTAGCAGCCTGTCGGACTTGCCATCACGAACGGTCGGTGTGAACGCATCGGCAGTCGCGCTTGGTTACCGCCGAGCCGACAGGCTGTAATGGCGAGCCAGGATCACAAGCCGTGTCACTACTCACCACTTAAGATCCTTACCGTTACCCGTCACCCGTCGCTCACTCAAGCCTTCGGTATTGCTTTGTCCGGATCGACGAAAGGCCTCTCAACGACAGTTGCCTCCCGCTCCCCAATTCCGGGGACCTCGACGCTTAGCGTCGAGTTTAATGCTGACTGTGCAACAGGCAGCATTGCGTAGCCGAGGTTCTTCTTGAGCCGCGGCGACCACACCGCCGAGGTGACGCGCCCAACCGCTTTCTCGCCGCCCTTTACGTTCCACCTGACGGCATTGAACGGGAGGGGATCGCCGGCAATCTCGAGGCCGACCAGCTTGCGCGTCACCCCTTTGCGCCGGATCTTCTTGAGCGCCTCCTTGCCGATGTAGGGCGCGGCCTTATCCTCGTCAACGAGCCGGTCGAGCCCGACTTCGTAGACGTTGTTCTCCAACGCCATGTCCGCGCCCCAATTCAGGATGCCGGCTTCGATGCGGCGGATGTCCGAAGGACCGGTGGGACGGATCTGGTGCGGCTTGCCCGCGTCCATGACGCGCTCCCACAGATCGTCGCCCCTGCTTCCGTCGCGCAGATAGATCTCGTATCCGACCTCTCCCGTCCATCCGGTGCGGGTCACGATGACCGGGATGCCGTCGAGCAGAGTTTCAAGGAAGTAGTAATAGCGCAGCTTCAGAGCGCGATCGCCAAAAAGCGACTGCACGACGTCCTTCGCCTTGGGGCCCTGGATCTGCAGCGGCGAGACGTCTGGTTCGGCGATCTCGACTTTCATACCGGAGTGCACCGCTACACCCTGCGCCCAGAGCAGCACGTCGCTGTCGGCAAGCGCAAGCCAGAAATGATTCTTGCCGAGCCGCAGCAGCACGGGATCGTTGATGATGCCGCCGTCTTGCGACGTGATCACGACGTATTTGCCCTGGCCGATCGCGCAGCGCTCGAGGTCGCGCGGCGTCAACAGATTGGTGAAAGCGAGGGCGTCACGGCCGGTGATCTCGACCTGCCGTTCGACCGACACGTCCCACAGGGTCACGTGATTGACGAGGTGCCAGTACTCTTCCTCGAGATCGGCAAAACAGATCGGAAAGAGCATGTGGTTGTAGACGGTGTACGCTTTTGCGCCGTGGCGCTGCGTCGACCCGAAGAACGGGCTCCTGCGCAGGCGCGCGCCGCGCTGGACGAGATTCATGTCGAATGGCATAAAGAGAGTGACGAGTGATGAGTGATGAGTGACGGGGCGCGTTGAGATAGGTGACGGGCGATTAGTGAGTAGTGTAGAGTCCGTCTCAATTGTAGCTGGTCGAACGTCGGAAGTAACATCGCATCGCTTTTCCACTGCATGACACCTTTCGAACTCGTCGAACCCCGTACGTTGCACGAGGCGGCAGTGCTGCTCGACTCCGAAGAGCCGTCCGTGCGTCCCATCGCGGGGGGCACCGCCGTGATGTTGATGATGAAATTGGGCGTATTCCGGCCGACACGGCTCGTCAGCCTGCGCGGGGTCGAGAAGCGCTATTCAGAAATCAGCACCGGTCCGGACGGCGCACTTCGCATCGGCGCCATGGCGACCCTGTCGTCCCTCGAGCGCTCGCCGACCGTGAAAAACCGGGCCCCGGTCATCACGCGCACGCTGCGCGCGTTGTCCAACGTGCGCGTGCGCAATGTTGCGACCGTGGGCGGGCACCTTGCCCATGCCGATCCGCACATGGATTTGCCGCCGGTCCTGATCGCGTTGGGGGCCCGCGTCTCGACGGTCGATCCAACGGGTAGCCGCACGATACCGCTCGAAAACCTCTATACCGGCTACCTCGAGACGACCCTCGGACGCAATGAGCTCATCGCCGAGGTCATCGTCCCGCACCAACCTTCCCGGTGCGCCGCATATCTCAAATGTACGACACGATCCGCGGATGACTGGCCCGCGCTGGGCGTAGCCGTCGCGCTCGATACCGTTTTGGAAAATGAGGGCCTCGTCGCGCGCGACGCCCGCGTGGTGATCGGCGCGGCGACCGATACGCCGACGCGCCTGCCGGCAGCGGAGGATGTGCTCCGCGGCACGCGCGTGGACGACGCCGTGCTGCGCCGGGCGGGAGACGCAGCCGCGGAAGAAGCCGATGTCATTGCGGACCAGCACGGTTCGGCGGCGTACAAGAAGGAGCTGGTGCGCGTGTATGTGGCGCGCGCCATCCGCGCTGCGCTGGATATGAGTGACTCGTGACTCGCCCCACCTTTCTCGCAACGCCTTCCCGCATTCGCGGAAGCGAGGAGAAGGATGAAACGACTTTGTCGAGGGTCCTCATTTGCGTTAGCGACAGGAGCGCCGTGAAAAGCGTACCCAGTCACCAGTCACGAGTCACGAGTCACCTTCTCTGATGGCGACGAAGACGACATCAGCTGGAGCGGTAGGGCGGTCGATTCCGCGGCTCGAGGCGGGGGCCAAGGTCACCGGGCGCGCTGAGTACATACATAACCTGCGCCTGCCCGGCATGCTTTACGGGAAGATCTTTCGCAGCACCGTCGCGCACGGCCGTATCCGCCGCATAGACGTGAGCGCTGCCCGAGCGGTCGCGGGTGTGCACAGCGTGGTCACCGCCGACGAGGTTCGTAGCGTCATCCCGAACCCCTATCACGGGCCGGCGTTCCACGATCAGCCCATCCTAGCCATGGAGAAGGTGCGCCACGTCGGCGAGCCCGTTGCCGTGGTCCTGGCTGCGGACCCGCACGTGGCCGAAGCGGCGGCGCAGCTGATCGTCGCGGAATACGACGAATTACCGGCCGTGTTCGATGAGGTCGAAGCGATGTCCTCGAAGGCGGTCGTGCACGATGTTCTCAAGCCGGCGGGTACGTTTCCCGACCTCAAGCACCTCGAGGGACGCAGGGATACCAACGTCGCGCTGGACTTTCACCTGCGGCGCGGAGACGTGGGACGCGGGTTCGCGGATGCCGAGCAGGTATTCGACCACACCTTCCGCACGCAGCAGGTATTGCACGTGCCGCTCGAGCCGTTCGTTTCCGTGGCCGAGCCCACCGGTCGATCGCTGACCCTCCATACGTCCTCGCAGACTCCTTCGTTCGTGCGCATCGAGATCGCGCGGCTCCTTGGCTGGCCGGAGACCCGGATACGGGTGAAAGTGCCCCATCTCGGCGGCGGCTTCGGCGCGAAGGTCTATGTCAAGCTCGAGGCCCTCGTTACGGCGCTCGCTTTGCTCACCCGCCGGCCGGTCAAGATCGCCCTCTCGATGGAGGAGCAGTTCTATACCATCACCAAGCACGCCACCACGCTCCGCATCAAGAGCGGGGTCGCCAAGGACGGACGCATCACTGCACGCGATTGCGAGGTCTGGTGGAACGGCGGCGCCTACGCCGACATCGGGCCGCGCGTCACGCAGAAATCCGGATTCACCGCTGCGGGCCCCTACGACATCGACAACGTGAAGATCGATTCGTACGCGCTGTACACCAACCTGCCGCCGGCGGGAGCGTTGCGCGGCTTCGGAATTCCCCAGCTCGTCTGGGCGTACGAGTGCCATACCGACATGATCGCGCGCGCCCTGAAGATGGACCCGCTGGAATTCCGCCGCAAGAACATCCTTCGGGACGGCCGCCCGCAGGCAACCGGCACGATCATGCGCGATGCCGCGATCGAAAAGGTGCTGGAGCGCGTCGCCGCGAGAATGGACTGGAACGGGCCATTCGAGCACGGGAACGGGACGACCCGCCGCGGCCGCGGGATCGCCATCGGCTTCAAAGCGTCGATCTCGCCGACTACGTCGGTCGCTATCGTCAATGTGTACGCCGACGGCAGCTGCGCCGTCTATTGCAGCACCGTCGACATGGGGCAGGGCTCCGACACCGCGATGGCGCAGATTGCCGCCGAAGTCCTGAACCTCGCTATCGAGTCGATCACGGTCGTGCACCCTGACACCGATGTGACACCGTACGACATGGGGACGCTTGGCTCGCGTTCGCTGTATCACATGGGCAATGCGGTGAAACGCGCCGCGGAGGATGCCAGGGACAAACTGCTCGCGCTCGCCGGTGAGCTTGGGTTGTCCGCCGAAACGACGCCGGTGCGCGAGCTCTTCCGCAGGAAGTACGGCATGCAGGCGGGCAACATCGTCGGCGTCGGTAGCTTCATTCCATCCTACAAGTCACCGGATCACGATACCGGCCTGTCGCCGGACGTGACGCCGTTCTGGATGGTCGGCGCGGCGGGAGCGGAGGTGGAGGTGGATACCGAGACCGGCCACGTACGCGTAGCGAAGCTCGTCAACGTCGCCGATGTCGGCAAGCCGCTCAATCCGAAGATCGTCGAGACCCAGCTCTCCGGCGGGGCGATCATGCAACTCGGCTTTACCATGTTCGAGAAAATGGATTTCAACGCCGGCCAGGTCACCAATGCCTCGCTCGCCGATTACAAGGTTCCCGGGATGCTCGACATTCCCCGGAGCATGGCGAACGAGGCGGTCGACGCCGCGCAGGAGAGCGGGCCTTTCGGCGCGAAAGGCGTGGGCGAAACGGCGACGTTCAGCGTTTCCCCGGCCATCGCCAATGCCATCGACGATGCGGTGGGCGTGCGGCTGACTTCGCTGCCGCTCACGCCGGAAGCGGTCTTTCGGGCCCTGCGCGCCAAGCAGGGCAGACCGCTGAAAGACGATAATTGAACCGCCAAGGGGCCAAGGCCGCCAAGAGAACCAAGATGAACAGGTCATCCTTCATCCTTCATCCCTCATCCTTCAGTAAGCAGCGCACATGACTGCTGCGATGCGAACGATCCGGTTCACGCTCAACGGCGAGGCGGTGAGCGCCGAGGTCTCGACGCACGAGAACCTCGTCGAGCTGCTGCAAAGCCGCTTCGGCCTCACCGGCGCGCGCGAGAGCTGTGGTCAGGGGCTATGCGGCTGCTGCACGGTGCTGGTGGACGGGACCGCGGTATCAGGATGCCTTTACCTCGCCGTGTTCGTGGACGGCACAGACGTCGTCACGGTCGAACACGCCGCCGGCGGAGACGGCCTGGACGCCGTGCAGAAGGCGTTTGTCGAGTGCGGTGGTTTCCAGTGCGGGTTCTGTACGCCCGGCTTCATCCTCATGAGCCGCCAGTTGCTCGACGAGAAACCGGATCCGACTGAAGACGACATTCGCCATTATCTTTCCGGCAATCTGTGCCGCTGCGCGGCCTATCCTGAAATCATCGAAGCGGTGAAGCTCGCCGCGCGCATGCGAAAGGAAGACAATGCAGCCACAGATAAACGCAGATAGTTCATCGTGCCACGGGGGTGCGGGGGAACGGGAAGGCCCCGATGGTTTGCCGGGAGGGGCCCGTTCCCTGCCGCTTGTTGTCATCTTCGAGCCACAGATGCACACAGATGAACACAGATAGTTCAAACGGGGAAAGGCAATTAGCAGAGATTTCATCCGTGTTTAACTGTGTTCATCTGTGCCTATTCTCTGCTGTTGATTCTCTGACCGGGTGGGCGTCATGAGCGCCATGAAAGGCAATGCGCTCGATCTGCGCGCGTGGCTGCGCGAGGCGCGGGCGCTCGGCGAGGTGAGGGACGTAAACGGCGCGGACTGGAACCTGGAGCTGGGTGCCATCAGCGAGTTGAATGTCAAGAAGGAGGCGCCGCCGGCGTTGCTCTTCGATGAAATCGCCGGATATCCGAAAGGATTTCGTGTTCTGACCTGCAGCACGAGCAGTCCGGCCAGGCTCTCTTCCATACTGCGCCTGGGTATCGAGAAGACGCATCATGGCCTGGTGCAGAAGCTGCGCGGCAAGCCCGCCGCGTGGCAGTCGGAAGCGGCGAAGTACGATCCCGTCTACGTCGAGAAGGGACCTGTCCTGGAGAATATCAGGGGCGATGGGAACGTGGATCTCTACACGTTTCCGGCGCCCCTCTGGCACGAAAAAGACGGCGGGCGCTACATCGGCACCGGCTGCTGCGTCGTGACGAAGGACTTCGATTCCGACTGGGTGAACGTCGGCACCTACCGCGTCCAGGTCCATGACAGGAACCACGTCGGGCTCGACATGGTGCCGGGGAAGCACGGCGCGATCCAGTACGACAAGTACATGAAGGCCGGGAAGCCGTTTCCGGTGGCGATCGTGTGCGGCGCCGATCCGCTCGGTTACCTGATATCGGGGATCGAAGTGCCGTTCGGGATGTGCGAGTACAACTACATCGGTGCGATATTGCGCGAGCCCGTGTGCGTGGTGCGAGGCGAGCTGACGGGGCTGTCTTTTCCCAGTGCTTCCGAGATCGTTCTGGAGGGCTGGGCGCACCCCGGGGACGTCCGGATCGAGGGCCCGTTCGGAGAATTTCACGGTTACTATCCCGGCAAGGCCGCGACTGCGCCGGTAGTGGCGGTCGAGCGCATCTACTACCGGAATGACCCGATCATGGTAGGGAGCCCACCCGCCAAGCCGCCGAACGACTACTCGGTACTCCAAGGCGGTGATGAGGTCGGCCTTGTTGTTCGATGCGCTGCTCGCAGCCGGGGTGCCGGACGTCGCGAGTGTCTGGGCCCATGAGATCGGCGGCGCGCGCATGTTCAACGTGGTCGCGATCAAGCAGCGCTACGCCGGGCATGCGAAGCAGGCCGGACATATCCTCAACCAGTGCGGCGTCGGCGCGTACCTGTCGCGATATTCCGTCGTGGTTGATGAGGACATCGATCCATCGAACCTGCAGGAGGTGATGTGGGCGGTCGCCACCCGCACCGATCCGGTGGTGGACATCGACATCATTCAGCGCGGCATGGGGTCCAAGAACGATCCGATGTACGTCGCGTATCAGTACCAGGCGCCGTTCAGCTCGAAGGCGATCATCGATGCGTGCCGCCCGTATGACCATCTCCACGAGTTTCCGGATGTCGCGGAAGCGAGCAAGGAGCTGCAGGAAAAGGTCCGAGCCAAGTGGAAGGACCTTTTTTGAGCTGCTGGGTCCCGGGCACTACCATTCCGCTTCTTGCGGCGCGAGACGAGTGCTGAGTTCCTCATTCTTGCCCGCTCAAAAAAAATTCCCTGCGGGGAAGGGGAGACTGACAGCGAAATGATTGGAGGAGGGTTATGCGAATCTTGAATAAGATGCTCCTGGGTGTTTTCGTGATGCTGGCGCCGGGCGCGTGGGCGCAGGATTTTCCCGCGCGGCCGATACGGCTGATCGTGGCGTTTGCGCCGGGCGGCGTGGTGGACACGGCCGCGCGCGTGCTCTCCGCCAAGATGACGGAGCGGCTGGGGTGGCAGTTCGTCGTGGACAACCGCACCGGCGGCAACGGTCTCATCGGCGGGAACATCGCCGCCAGGGCGCCCGCCGATGGCTACACGATCCTGCTCGCGCATACCGGCGAGTTCGCGATCAACCAGTGGATCTTCAAGAGCGTACCCTACGACATCAACAACGATTTCATTCCCGTCACCATGGTCAACGACGGCCCGATGCTGGTGGTCGTTAACAGCACGTCGCCGATTTCGAGCTTCAAGGATCTGATCGCGGCGGCCAAGGCCAAACCGGGAGGGATCAGCTACGGTTCTCCGGGCTCCGGCGCCGTAAATCACCTGGCGGTCGAATGGCTGGCGTCGGCAGCCGGCATCAAGCTGCTGCACGTGCCGTACAAGGGCGGCGCACCCGCCGTCACTGCCGTCGCGCAGGGCGACGTACTTATCACGTCAGCCGGTGTCCCGGGCGTGCTGCCCCATCTGCAGGCGGGCCGGGTGAAGGTGCTGGGCGTGACCACCGCCAGGCGCTGGGATTTCGGCCGCGACTGGGTTCCGGCGTCGGAAGCCGGCTTTCCGGGCGTGGACGCCTCGATCTGGACCGGTCTCTTCGTGCCAAAGGGCACCCCGAAGGCAGTCGTGAACAAGATCTACACGGAAGCGGCGGCGACGCTCAAGCAGCCCGACGTGAAGGAGCGCTTCGCTACGCTGGGGTCGGAGCCGGTGAGCATGTCGCCGGCGGAATTCGCGACACGCGTCAAGCAGGACGCGGAGCGTTACCGGAAAGTGGTGCAGGCGGTGGGGCTGCAGGCGCAGTGACGAGCGACGGGTGATGAGTGACGGGTGACGGGTGAGGAACCCCATCAGGAATGTCGAGGAAGGAGTGTCGAGGGAAGAGGGAGGAATGAGTAACAGAGCGCTTCCCCTCGACACTCGACACTCGTCACCCGTCTTAGAGCAAATCCTCGATGTTCGGCATGATCGCGTAGAACAGCATGCTCAACCCGCGCCGGAGGCCGCCACCGGGTTCTTCCTGCAGGCGCACCGGCTGGCCGTCTTCAACTCCGTTCCACACGATCCGTTTCCTGTTTGACCCGTCATCGGCGTCGAGTGAGAGCCGCCAGCTTTGCTGCGGCGAGAAATCCTGTTCCAGGCCCTTCAGCAACCGTTCGGCGAGCACCTCGCTGTCGATGAGCAATCCCGCCTCGGTGTTGATGCGACGGGAGCGGGCGTCGGAATTGGCGCTGCCGATCCACACGAATCGCCGGTCGTACACGATGACCTTGGTGTGCAGCGCCGAATCCGATCTGCCCACGCGCATGAGGTGGCCCTTGGGGGCGGGCCGTTCCGCCTCGACGCGATACTCGTGGAGTTCGATACCCGCGGCGAGCAGCGCGGGACGGTAGCTGGAATAGCTCGAGTGCACGGCGATGACATCGGTGGTGGCAAGTGAATTGGTGAGCAGCCGCACCCGCACCCCGCGTGCCGTCAGCTCCGAAACTTGCTCGAGTCCCCGTTTGCCGGGGATGTAGTAGGCCATCACCATGACGACCTCTTTCTTCGCTTCCTTGCGCACGCTCGCGAGCGTGCGCAGGATTGCAGACGGCGCTCTTCCCTTCACCGGATCTGCTTCACGTATCGGCCGTTCGGCCACCGCTTCGCCCCTGGCCCAGATGAGGTCTGCCCCGCCGGCCAGCATCCGTTTGACGAACTCCGGTTTGCGCCGCGCATATTCGGCGTGGGGACCGTGCTTGTCTTCGGCAAACTCGCGGAGCTCTTCGAGTTCCTGGCGTGCCACGCTCTCCTCACGTCTCACCGAGAATGCCGTCACCGGGACCGCGACCGGACTGTTCCAGTAGTCGTCGAAGTGCATCGACGCATCTCTCACTATCGGTCCCGCCGCGAGTATGTCCAGATCGCGAAAGTTGGCCTCACCCTGCGCCTCGAAGTAGGTATTGCTGATATTGCGCCCACCCATTATCGCCACCTGACCGTCGGCCGCGAACATCTTGTTGTGCATGCGCATACCGAGCTTGTCGAGCTGGAAAGCAAGCTGCAGCGGGCGGGACCAGCGTGCACGGTGGGGAAACGGATTGAACACGCGGATTTCGATCAGCGGATGAGCGTCGACCAGCTTCGCGAGCGCTACGTCCTCGAACCCGAGCATGTAATCGTCGAGCAGGATACGCACGCGCACGCCGCGCCGGGCCGCAGATATCAGGCGTTCCATGAGAAAGGCGCCCGCGGCGTCCGGCTCGAATATGAAATACTGAACGTCGATCGAGCGTTCCGCAAGATCGGCAAGCGCCGCGCGCGTCATCAGGGCGGTCACCCCGCTATTGATCAGCCGGTAGCCGGACTGGCCGGGATGGCGGGCTTCCTCGCCCGCGTATGCGCGCCCGAGCGTGGTTTCGGCCGGGCGGTCGAACGCATAGGAAGGAACAGCATGGAAATCCTGCCGCAGCGTTACGCAACCACTGACTGAGGCGGCCACCAGGACCACGGCGGCGCCATGGGGCGCCAGCAGCAGCAACCTATGGAACCACTTCATCGGAAAGTCCTCCCCCGGGCGGCTATTCTCTCCCCAACAAGAGGAAAAAAAGTCGTCACTCCTTCGCGCGGCGACTGTGGCGAGCTGGTATTACGCCGCCGCGCGAGCCGCGCGTTTCCTCTCATGCTCCTGCAGCAGACGCTTCCGGATGCGGATGGACTGCGGGGTGATCTCGACCAGCTCGTCATCGGCGATGAATTCCACGGCGGATTCGAGCGTGTGCCGGATCGGAGGCGTCAGCAGGATCGCTTCGTCCTTGCCGGCGGCGCGGATGTTGGTGAGCTGCTTGGTTTTCACGGGATTCACCACGAGGTCGTTGTCGCGGCTGTGCAGGCCGATCACCATGCCTTCGTAGAGCGGCTCGCCGGGATTCACGAACATGCGTCCCCGTTCCTGCAGCTTCCATAGAGCGTAGGCAACCGCCTCGCCGTTTTCCGCCGAGACCAGCACGCCGTTGCGGCGCTCCGTGATCTCCGGTTTCATCGGGCCGTAGTCGTCGAATACGTGGCTCATGACGCCGGTGCCCCGCGTCGTTGTGAGGAATTCTCCCTGGAAGCCGATCAGGCCCCGCGCGGGGATGCGGTAATCGAGCCGGACGCGGCCCCTGCCGTCCGGCTGCATGTCCTTGAGGTCGCCGCGGCGCGCGCCGAGCGCTTCCATCACCGCGCCCTGGTGCGCTTCCTCGATGTCCACCGCCAGCATCTCGAACGGCTCGCAGTTGACGCCATCGATCTCCTTGATCAGGACGCGGGGCGGCGATACCGCCAGCTCGTAGCCCTCGCGGCGCATGTTCTCGAGCAGGATCGTGAGGTGCAGCTCGCCGCGTCCCGATACCTTGAACACGTCGGCATCGTCGGTGTCCTCGACGCGCAGCGCGACGTTGCCCATCGTCTCGCGCACCAGCCGCTCGCGCAGCTGGCGGCTGGTGACGAACTTGCCTTCCCGCCCGGCGAAAGGCGAGGTGTTGACCTGGAAATTCATCACGAGCGTGGGCTCGTCGACCTTGAGCAGCGGTAGCGCTTCCGGATGCTCGGGGTCGGTGAGGGTCACGCCGATACCGATGTCCTCGACGCCGTTCACGGCGACGATATCGCCTGCTTGCGCTTCCTCGGTGACGACGCGCTCGAGGCCCTTGAACACGAGCACCTGGTTCACCTTGGCGACGACCGGCGTGCTGTCCGGGCCGTGCAGCACGGCTACCTGCTGCCCCGAGCGGATGCGGCCGCGAGTGATGCGGCCGATGCCGATGCGCCCGACGTAGCTCGAGTAGTCGAGCGAACAGAGCTGCAGCTGAAGCGGACCATCGGGGTCGTCTGCGCGCACCGGCACGTGCCGGAGTATCGCCTCGAAGAGCGGCTTCATATCCATACTGTGATGGCCGGCTTGACTGGCCCCAGCGTCTCCCTCTCCCTTGACGGGGGAGAGGCCAGGGGTGGGCATGGGTGCGCTGTGCAGGTCAGTCACCGCCCAGCCCTGAAGGGCCGACGCGTACACCACAGGGAAATCCAGCTGCGCTTCGGTCGCTCCGAGCTTGTCGAAAAGATCGAAGGTGTGATTGACCACCCACTCGGCGCGCGCGCCCGGGCGATCCACCTTGTTCACTACCACGATGGGCTTGAGCCCCAGCGCCAGCGCCTTGCGGGTGACGAAGCGCGTCTGCGGCATCGGGCCTTCGACCGCGTCCACCAGGAGCAGCACGCCGTCCACCATCGACAGCACGCGCTCGACCTCGCCGCCGAAATCGGCATGGCCGGGCGTGTCCACGATGTTGATGTGCGTGCCGGCGTAGTCGACCGCGCAGTTCTTGGCGAGAATCGTGATGCCGCGCTCGCGCTCGAGATCGTTCGAATCCATTACGCGCTCGATCAGGTGCTGGTGCGCGGCGAAAGTGCCGGACTGACGCAGCAGCTTGTCGACGAGCGTTGTCTTGCCGTGATCGACGTGGGCGATGATCGCGATATTGCGAATTGCTCTGCGCATGATGGTGGCTGGGGGCCGTGCAAAAGGGCAACATTATAACGCATATTTCATTGAATTTCCTAAAAAAGCTGCAATTTCAGCCGGCGTGCGCACTGGTGATCGTTGCGCGGGGCATGCACCAGCAAAACAGTTCGTTTTTCCTCCGCTTTGCCCTTATCGGACGCACACGTCGCAGCATCCCGCGTTGCAGCTCGATTCCCTCTTCGCCCCATTGTTCCTGTTTTCAACCCTTTCCTTTTACTAACTGTGTCCCGATCGATTAACAACTATGCGACCACGCCTGCGCGGGCGGCAACTACCGGCCGTGCTATGCGCGCGATTTGTTGTGGCGACCGTGAGAGAGTTACTTGATTTCCTGGAATCGCTCACCTCTATCGGGACGGATCGACACGGATAAACCTCGATAATTCAGCAAAATAAGTGACTTCCAGGCTCGATACCAGGTATAATCCGCAATTGAGCGCTGAGGCTGTGCCAAGGTGTAGCCTCCCTTCTGTTTCGCTCATCCACCAGATGGCGGGTTCCCCGATGCAGGTTCCAACCAACGCTTTCAAGCCGCGCTCATCCGTCGACTGGTCGAAGGACCGGATCGAGCTGCTCAGCACCCCCGAGATCGTACAGTTGAGGCTCAATGCCGAGAAACGGCGCGCGGCCGATATTGCGGCGTTGTGCGAGGAGGTGCTACTCGCCCGCCCGAAGTCCGGTAGCAAGCTTGGCGCGAAACCGTCCAACACCCGCCGCTTGGTCTCGCGCGGCACGGCGTTCGAATCGCGAGGCGTGTCGCTACGCGATCCGCGCACGAGCTGGAGCGGCGTACGCAAGTCGGACGGCATGGTGGTCATGAACCTGTGGGCCGACAGCATTGAGTCGAAAGACGGGCGCTGCAGTTGCTTACTCTGGGCGCCGAACGTGGACGGGTCGCGTCCCTGGTCGGACCAACCCGCCGGTAAGGAGCGGCGCGAGGACTGCCGGCTCGCGCTGGAGCGCGGCGTCGCGGAAGGCCTGCTCGTTTATGGCAAGCGCCTCGAGGGCCGCTTGCCCGAAGACAAAGCCCTTACGGTGCTGGGCGTTGACCCGGCGACCGTGCTGCATTTCCAGGTCGAGCAGCGCGGCAAGGAGTTCTGGGCGACCTGGGAAAAAATACCATTTAGAGGAACTCATGCCCCCTCCCGCACCCGAACGCAGGCAGTTCAAGATCGGCAAGTACGACATCCTGGCGCAACCCGCTCCCGGCTCTGAGCAAATGTTGCGCTACACCGTGCTGCTCGAGGGCAGGCGGCTCGGCGCGCTGTTCAGCATGCCGAGCGAGTCGGATTGCCGCTTTCTGGAAAGCCCTCCGGTCGTGCCCCCGCTGAAAATCTTCTATGTCACCAGCCGTCCCGGCCGGCCGAAGAAGGATGCCGCTCCGAAGACGCCATCACCGGACGAAGCCACGATTTAGCCCGGATATTTCAGTGCAATAGGAGTTGGGCGTTTCTGAACCGACTACGCATCGTCCCGTTCAAGGTTGATCCGTTGCACGCATCTCAGGTCTGTCCGACGGCGGCTGAAGCCGCCGTTTTCTTTTTCCCACCATCACGGCTTCAGGCGCCGTAGTGGCTCTGCCAAGCCGCGGATTGAGCACGTCGCGCAACTGGTCGCCGACCAGGTTGATCGCGACGATGGTGACGAGCAATGCCACGCCGGGATAGAAGCTGATCCAGTACTTGCCCGAGATGAGGTGGGCGAAGCCGTTGGCGATCAGCAAGCCGAGCGAGGGAGAGGTGATCGGCATGCCGAGCCCGAGGAACGAGAGCGTGGCTTCCAGCGCGATCGCGTGCGCGACCTGCACCGTAGCGACGACGATCAGAGGCGGCAGCACGTTCGGCATGATGTGCCGAAAGACGATGCGGCGAGCAGTGAACGCCATGACGCGCGCCGCGTCCACGTATTCCTTGCGCTTCTCGACCAGGGCCGCGCCGCGTACGGTGCGGGCGTAATACGCCCACTGCACGGTGATGAGGGCGATCACGATCTTGTCCACGCCCTGGCCCAGCACCGCAAGCAGCACGAGCGCGATCAATATCGACGGAAACGATAGCTGCAGATCCACCAGCCGCATGATGAGGTTGTCGACCCAGCCGCCGGCGTAAGCGGCGAGCAGTCCCACCACCATCCCGAGCGCGAGGGCAACGATCGTGGACAGCACGCCCACCCCCAGGCTGATGCGCAGCCCATACAGGATGCCGGAGAGCATGTCGCGGCCCTGGTCGTCGGTCCCCAGCCAGAACGTCTTTCCGTCCACGCTCTTCGCTCCCGGAGGGAGCTTGGCGTCCATGATGTCGAGTTGCGCGAGGTTGTAGGGGTCCTGCGGCGAGATCACCGGGGCGAATATCGCGGCGAGCAGAATCAGCGCGAACAACGCCGCCGCCCCCACCGCAATGCGGTCGCGCGCGAAGTCCGCGACGAATTCCCTGAATGGTGCCTGCGCGACCGTCATAGCAACGTCAAATCCTCATCTGTGTTTATCTGTGGCCAATTGCTCCGCTCTACGCGCCGCGGACCGCCAGACGCACCCGCGGATCGAGCGCCGTGTAAGCGAGATCCACGATCAGGTTGATCAGCACGAAGATGAACACGATGATGAGGAGATAGGCGACGATCACCGGCCGGTCGAGCAGGTTGATCGAGTCGATCAGAAGCTTGCCCATTCCCGGCCAGGCGAAGATCGTTTCGGTCACCACTGCGAACGCGAGCACCGAGCCGAACTCGAGCCCGGTCACCGTGACGATCGGGATCATGATGTTCTTAAGCACATGCACGCGCACCACGCGCTCCATGGAAAGCCCCTTCGCCCGGGCGAAGCGCACGTAGTCCTGGGCGAGCGCCTCGCGCGTGCCGGCGCGCGTCAGGCGAATGAGGAGCGAGAGCTTGAACAGCGCGAGATTCGTCGCCGGCATCAGGATGTGCCGGATGCCGTCCCACGTGAGCACGCTGACCTCTATCCCCAGCACGTCCACCGTAGTGCCGCGGCCGGTGGTCGGCAGCCAGCCGAGATGCACCGAGAAGAGCATGATCAGCATCAGCCCCACCCAGAACGTCGGCAGCGAAAATCCCAGTATCGAGCCCGCCATGATCGTCTTGCCGATCCAGGAATCGGGTCTGAGTCCCGCGAGCAGCCCGAGCGGAATGCCCAGCACGACCGCGATCACCATGGCCGTGAGCGCCAGCTCCACGGTGGCCGGCATGCGCTCGAGGATGAGCTGAACCGCAGGCACGTTGGAAACAAACGACTTGCCGAGATCGCCGGCCAAGGCGCCCGAGAGGAACCTCCAGTATTGCCGCCACAATGGTTGATCGAGCCCGAGCGCGGCAGTCGCGCGCGCGATCTCTGCCTGGTCGGCGTGGGGATTGATCAGGATGTCCACCGGGTTCCCGATGGCGTAAACACCGGTGAACACCAGCGCCGACATCACGAATAGCACCAACAAGCTCTGTGCCAGGCGGCGGGCTAGGAAGGAAAGCATGACCGGTTACAGAGTGACTCGTGACTGGTGACTCGTGATGCGTAGTTAAAGTTAATGAGGGTGACGGGGAGAATGGTGTGACGGGAGAACCAGAGGTTTCAGAAGACCCCGTCGCGCGCCGCCCTCGACCCTAGCTACCAGCTGCAGGAGACAATCGCCAGGTCCCAAACTTCCTGTGAACGACTTCCCGCCTATCGTCATCGCGTTTTGGCGGATCGTATCGAGCTGCGCACCCTCTTTCCAATGCGTTTCTTGTTTCGCTGCTAGTCACCAGTCACGAGTCACTGCTTCCTGACCTCGTGAGCATACGTCCGCTCGTCGGTGCGGGGCGTATAGGTGTATCCCTTGCGCGTGGCCCAGGTGTTGACCTGATAATGCAACGGCACCACGGCCTGGTCGCGGATCGCGATTTCGGCGGTGTCCTGCAGCATCTTCTCGCGCCGGGGATTGTCCATCGTCGCCAGCGCCTGCTCGAGCAGAGCGTCCAGTTTCGGGTTGGAATACCGCGACCAGTTCCACGGTCCGAGCCCCTTCTCCGCATTGAAAGTCGCCACCAGCGAGATGAGGGGGTACGAGCCTTCGCCGGTGCTCACCCCCCAGCCGAGCAGCGCCGCCGTGAAATCGAGCTTGCGGGCGCGTGTGGTGTAAATCGAGAACGGCAACGTTTCGACCTTGGTTGCGATGCCGATGCGCGCGAGCATCTGCGCGGCGGCCTGGACGACCTGCTCGTCGTTGACGTAGCGGTTGTTGGGGCCATGCAGCGTGAGCGCGAAGCCGTCGGCATACCCCGCTTCGGCCAGCAGCTTCCTCGCGCCGTCAGGGTCGAACGGCTCAGGCTTCAGGCTTTGCGAATACCCGAAGAAGCCTTCCGGCACGAACTGGCCGGCGGATATCGCCAGCCCATCCATGACCCGCTCCACGATCGCGGCGCGGTTCATCGCCTTTGAGAACGCCCGCCTCACGCGCACGTCCTTGAACGGGTTCTTTTCCAGGGGTTTGCCCGATTTATCGAAGACGAACGGCGACTTGTCCCGGTCGCTGTCCAGATGGAAGAAGATCATCCGGTTGGAAGACGTCGTGTACACGTTCAAATCCTTGTGGGCCTTGACCTTCGCGTAGTCCTGCGGCGGTATCACTTCGATCATGTGAACGTCGCCCGCCAGCAGCGCGGCGACGCGCGAAGCGTCGTTGGTGAGGAGCCGGAATGTCACGCGGTCCCAGGCGGGCTTGGGGCCCCAGTACCCGTCGTGCCGCGCGAGCTCGATGCGGTCGCCCTTGGCGAACCGGACGAGCTTGTAGGGACCGGCGCCTATGGCCGCCTTGCCCGAATCGAAATCGGCGCTCGCCGCGTTCTGCGCCGTTTTTCTCGGCAGCATGTGCAACAACGACATGTCGACGGGAAGATTGGGGTAGGGCGACGTCGTTCTGAACCGGACCGTGTACGGATCAACGACGACCGTCTCCTTGATCAGCCGCGTGAATACCGCGAATCCGCCGGGAATGCCTTTGAGTGCCGCCGGGCGGCCGATAGTGTAGGCGACGTCCTCGGCCGTGAACTCGGAGCCGTCGTGCAGCCTCACGCCCCTGCGCAGCTTGAACTCCCACGTGGTCTCGTCCACCACCCGCCACGACTCCGCCAGTCCCGGCTCCAGCCGCTGCCGCGCGTCGCGATTCACGAGCTGGCCGAAGATATGCTCGGCGATGCTGTTGTTCGGCGCGGCGTTCAGCACATGCGGATCGATCGAGGTCACATCCGCGCCGAGACCGATGACGAGATCGGCAGCGGGCACAGTGAGCGGGGGCGATGGCAAAGGCGAGCGCTGCGAGCCATCTACTCATCATGCCACCTCCCTCGGGATGATTCGCGACTAGCATTGCAGAAGCCCGCGGCAACGGCAAGCGGAGAGACAAGTGTCGCGGATAGAGTGTCGAGTGAAAAACCGATGCGCCTTCTTTCCCCTCGATACCCGACACTCGACACCCGACACTCCTTAGCGGGGCTTGAAGTGGTGCGCAAACGTGAACTCGTCGGTGCGCGCCGCGTATGAGAGATGGCTCTTCATGGCCCAGGTCGCGATCTGGTAGTGCAGGGGTATGAACGCGACTTCCGCCGCGGCCAGCGCCGCGGCTTCGCGCGCCAAAGGCTCGCGCTTGGCCGGATCCACCGTTCCCAATGACCGTTCGACCAGCTGGTCCAGCTTGGGGTTGGAGTAGCCGCCCCAGTTCCACGCGCCGTAGCCCTTGTCGGGGTTGGCGGTGGCCGCGAGCGAGCGCAGCGCCAGGTCGCCGGCGCGCGAGCCCCAGCCGAGCAGCGCAATGCCGAACTCGCGGTTGCGCGCCTTCCCGAGAAAAGCGGCCACCGGCATCGCCTCCACCCGGGTCGTGACCCCGATGCGGGAAAACATCTGCGCGACGGCCTGCGCGATCTGTTCGTCGTTCACGTAGCGGTTGTTGGGCGCCGCTACCGTCACCATGAATCCATCGGGCCAGCCGGCCTCCGCCAGCAGTTTCCTGGCGCCGTCCGGATCGTACGGCTCGGACTTGATCGCGGGATTGTGGCCGAACACGTTGTGCGAGACGACGTTCGCGGCGGGCAGCGCGAGGCCGTCCATGACGCGCTCGGCGATCGCCGGCCGGTTGATCGCCTTCGACAGCGCGCGCCGCACGCGCACGTCCTTCAGGGGATTCCTGTCGAGCGGCTTGCCGGCCCGGGAGAGCACGCCGGGCGGCCGGTCGCGGGCCTGGTCGACGTGCAGAAAAATGGTCCGCCACGAGGCGGTCTGTTCCAGCCGGAACGCGGGGTTCTTCCTCAGTCGCGCGAGATCCGCGGTCGGCACGTTCTCGATGGCGTCGAGCTCGCCCGAGAGCAGGGAGGCGGTGCGCGCCGGATCGCTCGGCACGATGAAGAGAGTCACCTTGTCCCACGGCAGCTTGCCGCCCCAGGTACTCATCGTGGCGCGCGAGCTCGATGCGGTTGCCGCGCGCGAAACGCACCAGCTTGTACGGCCCGGTGCCGACCGCCGCCTTGCCGCTGTCGAAGTCCGCGCTCGCCGCGCCTTGCGCGACCTTCTTCGACACGATCAGTATCGAGGCAAGATCCTGCGGGATCGCGCCGTACGGCGCAGCGGTCTTGATGCGTATCGTGTAGCGGTCCACGATCTCCCTCGCCACGATGGGCTTGACGTAGGCCGCGAATCCGCCGGGGCTGCCGGTGATCCTTAGCGGACGCTCGAGCGAGTACGCCACGTCCTCGGCCGTCAGCTCGGAGCCGTCGTGAAATCTCACGCCCTTGCGCAGCGTGAATTCCCAGGTGAGCGGATCGGGGTTGCGCCAGGTGGCGAGCATCGGGACCGGCCGGTTGCGCTCATCCGCGTGGAGGAGCGGTTCGAAAACGTGGTGCTGCGCCGTGAGGTTGGGCTGCGCCGCGACGAAGTGCGGATCGAGCGTGGTGACGTCGGCGGAGAGCCCGATCCTCAGATCGGCGGCATTGACAACGGACAAGTCCAAGACTGCGACAGCGCCGCACAATGCCGCCGATAACCGCCGCGCGGGAGGGCGTGATCCGTGATCTGTGATCCGTGATCCGAGGTATCTCAACGTTGCCGCTGTGCAGGCGTTACAGATCACGCCTCACCAGTCACCAGTCACGAGTCCCAGTCACGGCGTTCCTACTGAGGCCGGAACTCGTGAGCGAGCGTGCGCTCGTCCGCGCGCGGGACGTAGGCGATACCCTTACGCGTCGCCCACAAGTTCTCCTGGTGGTAGAGCGGGATGATACCGACGTCGCCCATGGCGACTTCGGTCGCTTGCTGCAGCAGCCGCTCACGCTTCGGGTCGTCCACGGTGGCGAGTGCCTGCTCGAGCAGAGCGTCCATCTTTGAATTGGAATAGCGTCCGCGGTTGGAGGCACCCATGCCCTTGTCCTTGTCGAAGGTGGCGAGCAGCGACTTGAGCGGCGAGGACGCCTCCGCGGTATCCGACCCCCATCCTACGAGCATAAAGCTGAAATCGAGCTTGTTGGCGCGCGAGAAGAACACCGAGGACGGCATCGCTTCCACCTTCGCTTGAATCCCGATGCGTGCCAGCATCTGCGCGAGTGCCTGCGCGATCTGCTCGTCGTTTACGTAGCGGTCGTTCGGCGTGTGCAGTGTGATACCGAAGCCGTTGGGATAGCCCGCTTCAGCGAGGAGTTTCCGCGCGCCGTCCGGATCATGCGGTTCGGGTTTCAGCGCCGCGATGTAGCCGAACATTCCATCGGGCATGAGCTGGCCGGTCGCGCGCGCGGCTCCCTCCATCACGCGATCCACCAGTGCCTGCCGGTTGATGGCTTTGGAAAGGGCGCGCCGCACCCTCACGTCCTTGAGCGGGTTCCTGTCGAGCGGTTTTCCCGTCTTGTCGGTGACGAACGGCGACCTGTCGCGGTTGCTGTCGAGGTGCAGGTACATCACGCGGTGCGAGACGATGCGGAACAGCGACAGCTCGGCATTTTTCGCCACTTTTGCCAGATCCGAGGTGGGCACGTTCTCGATCGCTCGAACTTCACCGGAGAGCAGCGACGCGACGCGGGTCGGGTCGGAGGTGATGATGCGTAACGTGACCCTGTCCCAGGGCGATTTCTGGCCCCAATAGGCGTCGTTACGCGCGAGCTCGATGCGATCGCCTTTCTGCCAGCGCACGAAGCGGAAGGGGCCGGTGCCCACTGTCGCTTTCCCGGCGTTGAAGTCCTCGGTAGTCGCGCCTTTCGCAGCCCGGCTCGAGACGATGAGTATGGTCCCCATGTCGTTCGGCATCAGGGGATAGGGCGACGCGGTCTTCAACCGTATGGTGTGGCTGTCGACGATGATCTTCTCGGTGATCTGCTTGCTGTAAGTGGTAAATGGGGACGGGCTGTTCGGCACGGTCGGCACGCGGTCGAGGGAAAACGCGACATCAGCGGCGGTGAGATCCGAACCGTCGTGGAACTTGACGCCCTTGCGCAGCCTGAATTCCCAGGTAGTGTCGTCTATCGCACGCCACGATTCGGCGAGCGCGGGCTGCAACTGGCCGCGGGCGTTCTTCGTCGTAAGCGCGTCGAATACGTGCGCCGCGACGTTATTGTTGGGAGTCAGGTTGTGGAAGTGCGGATCCATCGAGGTCACGTCGGCGCCGAGCGCGACGCTCAAATCAGCGGCGTTCGCCGGCGCGCACGCCGCGGCCGAGAACGCGAAAGCGGTTGCGGCGAGCAGTGTTTTCATACTCGTTCTCCCGGTGGGGCATACGCGGGATTGCCTGGCGTCGTCGGTCACCCTCAACTCTTTCCGCTCCCCCGGGGGCAAGGGAACGGTACGGTTGCGGAAATACTCGGACACGATTCTCGGCAAGGTACGTGACGGCGGACGGGCAAGCATACCGTAAAATTTCACCCATGCGTTGACATCATAGAGGGTGGTACTATCCTGCAGTGATGATGAACGCGCTGCAGCCGGCATCGCCCGTCAGCATCGAGATGATCCGCAGGCTGGTCGGTTTTCCGACGGTGAGCCGCGATCCCAATCTCGAACTCATCCATTTCGTGCGAGCTTACCTCGAAGGACTCGGCGCGGAGTGTCGCCTCACGTACGACGACGAGAAGCGCAAAGCCAACCTGTTCGCGACGCTGGGTCCCGTCGGCGCACCCGGGATCGTGCTGTCGGGACATACGGACGTCGTGCCGGTCGATGGACAGGCCTGGATGACGAATCCCTTCGAGGTGGTCGAGAAAGAAGGCCGGCTGTACGGGCGCGGCACCTCCGACATGAAGAGTTTCATCGCAGTCGCGCTGGCGCTTGCGCCGGAATTCGTGAAACGGGGGCTTAAGACACCGCTACACCTCGCGTGCACGTACGACGAGGAAGTCGGTTGTCTGGGGGTCGGACGACTGATCGCCGACCTCACGCGCGCGGGGATGCGCCCGAACGCATGCATCGTCGGCGAGCCGACACTGATGCGTCCGGTCATCGCGCACAAGGGCAAGAAGAGCTACCGCTGCACGGTGCGGGGCCTCGCGGGTCACTCGGCCTACGCGCCGCTGGCCGTGAATGCCGTGGAGTACGCGGCGGAGGTCGTGGCATTTCTCAAGAACATGGCGCGCCGCCACCGCGACAGGGGTCCCTTCGACCGCAGCTTCGACATCGCGCACACCACCGTGCACACCGGCGTGATTCGGGGCGGCACCTCGCTCAACGTCGTTCCTCACGAATGCGTGTTCGACTTCGAGTTCCGTCACCTGCCCGGAGATGAGCCCGACGCGCTGCTCGGCGAGGTGAAGGCGTTCGTGCAGGCGGAGCTCGAGCCCGAGATGCGCGCGGTTCACGCCGCTGCCGGGATCGTCATCGAGCAGCTCGCCGAGATTCCGATGCTCGACACGGGTGCCGAAAGCGAGATCGTCGCGCTGGCGCACGAGCTCTCCGGGCACCGCGATCTCGGCAAGGTGTCGTTCGGCACCGAGGGATCGCAATTTCAGCGAGCGGGCATCCCGACCGTGGTCTGCGGTCCCGGCTCGATCGAGCAAGCCCACAAGCCGAACGAGTACGTGACGCTCGATCAGGTGGCGCAGTGCGAGGCCTTTATGCGGCGGCTGATGGACCGCATGTGCGATTCGTAGCTAACAAGGAGGGGAACGGGCCCCTTCCGGAACATCATCGGGGCCTTCCCGTTCCCCCCCGCACCCCCCGGTCGCACGATGCACGTTCTTCTCGGGAGATGAATGATAAACATCAAGTACCGAGTCGTGATGGCGCTGGCGGCGGTACTTGGTCTGCTGCCGGCCGCAACGGTCGGCGCGGCGTATCCCGAGCGGCCGATCCGGCTCATCATTTCCTCCGCTGCCGGCGGCTCGCCTGACGTCGTGACCCGGATCCTGGCCGCGGAGTTGGTAAAGCAGCTGGGACAGCAGATCGTGATCGACAACCGCCCCGGCGCCGCGCAGACGATTGGAACGGAAATGGTCGTGCGCGCGATACCGGACGGCTACACCCTCGGTTACGCCAACGTAGTGACTCTCGCCATCAACAAGACGCTGCTGCCGAAGCAGCCGTACGACCCGGATCGGGATCTGGCGCTGATCGGCCAGTTTCTGTCCACGCACAACCTTCTTGCGGTCACGAGTTCGCTCCCAGTTCGGAATGTCCGGGAGCTTGTCGACCACGCCAGGAAGAATCCCGGGAAGCTCTTCAACGCGTCGGGGGGGAACGGCACGACCGGGCACTTGGGCGGCGAGCTGTTCAAGATCATGACGGGGACGCAAATCGTGCACGTGCCGTACAAGGGCAGCCCACAGGGGATTGCCGACCTGATCGCAGGCCAGGTGCAGCTTATGTTCGACAATCTTACGTCGATCTCCCCGCACGTGAAATCGGGCAAGCTGCGCGGTCTGGGCGTGAGCGGTCCGAAGCGCTCGCCGGTGTTTCCGGATTTGCCGACCATCTCGGAAGCCGGCGTCACCGGTTACGAAACCACGGCCTGGGGCGGGCTCGTCGCTCCTGTAGGCACGCCGAAGGCTATCGTCACCAGGCTCAACGCCGAGATCAACAGGGCGCTCCAGTCCCCGAGCTTGAAGGAGCGCTATGCGGCAATCGATGCCGAGCCGGTCGGGGGCACGATCGAAGCGTTTGCCACCTTCGTAAAGAGCGAATCGGTGAAATGGGCCGACGTCGTGAGGAAATCCGGCGCCAAACTTGATTAAAAGCACAACCGAGCCACAGATAAACACAGATGAACACAGATAAGTGCAACCGAGAAGGCACCAGCCGAGAGATTTCGACTTGTTTTAATCCGTGTTTATCTGTGTGTATCTGTGGCTGATTTGCCCTTGACCTGACATGGCAAGCCAGGAAAGTTTCGACCTGATCGTCCGTAACGCAACCATCATCGACGGTACGCGGGCGCCGCGCTATGAAGGCGACATTGCGGTGCGGGATGGGCGTGTCGCCGCCATCGGACGGCTCGATCGGGCTCGGGCGCAAGCGGAGATCGACGCGTCGGGCCGCGTCGCCGCGCCGGGATTCATCGACGCGCACACGCACGACGACCGGCTCCTGATGTCGGACCCCGAGATGACGCCCAAGGTGAGCCAGGGCGTCACGACAGTGATAGCGGGCAATTGCGGCATCAGTCTTGCACATTCCCCTGCGCCGGGGAGAAATGCCGTTACGCCGCCGCTTGACCTGCTGGACGGGGAAGGGCGCTGGTTCCGGTTTCCATCCTTCGCAGCGTACCGCGACGAGCTGGAATCCAAACCGGCGGCGATCAACGCGGCTTGCCTGGTGGGGCACACGTCGTTTCGCGCCGCGGTCATGGATCGGCTCGACCGCGCGGCCACTGCTGCCGAAACCGCAAAGATGCGCGAGATGGCGCGGGAGTCGCTCGCCTCGGGCGCGATCGGAGTTTCTACCGGGACCGCCTACCCCCCGGCCGAAGCGGCCCCCACCGCGGAGTTGATCGAAGTATGCCGCCCGCTCACCGAATTCGGCGGGCTTTACGTCACGCACATGCGTAACGAGGACGACCGGATCACGGAGTCCATGGACGAAACCTTTCTGATCGGCCGCACGCTGGAGGTGCCGGTCGTCATCTCGCACCACAAGTGCGTCGGGACCCGGAATCACGGACGCTCGCCGGAAACGCTCGCGCTGATCGAGCAGGCAATGCGCAACCAGAAGGTGGGGCTCGACTGCTATCCCTATATCGCGTCGTCCACCGTGCTGCGCTACGACCGGCTCGAGCAGTCCTCGAAGATCCTCATCACCTGGTCGAAGCCGCACCCCGAGTTCTCGGGTCTCGACCTCGAAGAAGTCGCGCGGCGCCTGGGGATGTCGCGAGCCGACGCCGTCGAGAAGATCAAGCCCGCGGGCGCGATCTATTTCATGCTCGACGAGAAAGACGTGCAGCGTATCCTGGCGTTCGACGAGACCATGATCGGCTCGGACGGGCTGCCGCACGACGCGAAGCCGCACCCGCGGCTGTGGGGCACGTTTCCGCGCGTGCTCGGCCACTACTCGCGCGATCTCAAGCTCTTTCCGCTGGAGACGGCGGTCTACAAGATGACGGGACTTCCCGCGGCGAAGTTCGGCCTTGCGCAGCGCGGAAGGCTCGAGGTGGATAAACACGCCGACATCACAATCTTCGATCCCGAAACGATAGTCGATGCGGCCGATTTCCAACACTCCACCGAGCCGGCGCGGGGCATCGAGACCGTGATCGTAAACGGGGAAATCGTCTGGCGCGACGGCCGCGCGACCGGCAGGCGGCCGGGCAGGCTGCTGACGAGGCAATCCGGTTAACCGCCAAGATGCCAAGGCCGCCAAGAAAGGCAGGAACAATTTACCGCAGAGGCACGGAGAGAAGCGGGAGTAACAACGTGCATGATCCATCGCCGACCTTACTGAACCACCAAGCCTGCCCCGAATCCTGAATTTTTATGGCAGTCTGCGCGGTAGTGCGCTGATCCGTTTGAAGAACGACACAGGCAGGCACACAATCCCGATTTGCAATTCGGCTATCTAATCCAACTACTTCACGTTAGAGCTCAGGAGTCGCATGCGTTACCAAGGCCGTCTGAGCGAATGGAGAGACGAACGAGGCTTCGGCTTCATCAAGCCGAACGGTGATGGATTTAGGGTTTTCGTGCACATCTCCTCGTTTGCGGAACGAGCGCGAAGGCCGACAGTGGGGGATCTGGTGACCTACGAGCTAGGCTCAGATGAGAAGGGCCGTCCTCAGGCGAAGGCTACGACATTCGTCTCCGATACAAACCGCTCCTCGAAAACGAAGGTAAGCGCTTTTGCGTCAGTAGTTGGAGCCACGCTCATTTTCGCCGTAGTTGCATACGTGGCATATGTACGCTTGTCCCATCCAGGTAGCACGGTGTCAGCGAGTGTCTACAAAATTGTTTTTGCTCGAGACGCACTACGCAAGAACCCCGAGTTCTCGTGTGAGCCTTCGAAGTCGTCCTGCGCACGTATGACCTCTTGTGCAGAAGCGTTCTTTCATCAAGAGCGATGTGGTGTCGGAGGCATGGACGGTGACCACGATGGCATACCGTGCGAGCAACAGTGGTGCAACTGAGCTCTAACCGCCGCATCGAGACCGACCGCTGGGCGGCGGCTCATGCGGGACGTTAGAGCGCACCCTCCGTCGAATAGCCAAATCACCGTTGAAGCGCTCGCTGCTCACCCAGAAGCACTGCCGGTGCTTGAACAATGGTTCAAGACTGAATGGCCTTCGTACGACGAGAACTGGTGGTCCTGGCGACGCCGCGCGTGATCTGTGTTCGTTCGCTAACCGTGGCACTCTTCCCATTGCCGTCGTCGCTTTTCACAATGGCGAGGTTTGCGGAGTCGCTGCGCTCAAAACTGAGTCAATCGCCAGTCATCGCCATCTATCACCCTGGGCGGCAGCCGGTTTAGTGAAGCTATCCGAGCGAGGTCGCGGCATAGGCACACAACTTTTGGCGGCGCTCGAGAAGGAGGCACGCGGCTTAGGCTTTCGGCACGTCTACTGCGGGTACCAGCAGCGCGGAGTCTCTGCTTCTGCGTAACGATTGGAAACTCATAGAACGCATCGTTCATGAGGGTGAAGACCTTGGCGTCTATTGCAAAGCGCTCTAACTTTAGTTCGAGCGGATCGAGTCAGCGTGGGTGATATGCCTGTGATGGTGTCGCTGTCCATGCGGTGTCGCGCGCGCCGCTCAACAAGGCGTTAATCTAATCAATTGACGTTTGGTTCCCTCTGCGCCGGTGGTCTCTGCGGCCGGTTCTGTATTGCTGTTCCTGGTTTTCTTGGGCGCCTTGGCAGTTCAATTATTGTTCCTGCACTTCCTCCGCCACCTCCGCGTCTCTGCGGTTAATTATTGATTTTCTTGGCGGTCTTGGCGCCCCGGATCGCGTCCGGGTCAGGCTTGGCGGTGTGTCAGTGGTGCAGGATCTTCGACAAGAACTGCTGCGCGCGCTCGGACCGGGGTTTGCCGAAGAAGTCCTCTTTCGTCGCGTCTTCCACGATCTCGCCCTCGTCCATGAAGATCACGCGGTGCGAGACGCGGCTGGCGAAACCCATCTCGTGGGTCACGACCATCATCGTCATGCCTTCCTTCGCGAGTTCCGTCATCACGTCGAGCACCTCGTTGATCATCTCGGGATCGAGCGCCGAAGTCGGCTCGTCGAACAGCATCGCGATCGGGTCCATGGCGAGCGCGCGCGCGATCGCCACCCGCTGCTGCTGACCGCCCGAGAGCTGGCCGGGAAACTTGTGGGCGTGGGCTTCGAGCCCGACGCGCTTCAAGAGGCTCATCGATTTGGCGGTCGCTTCTTCCACGCTGCGGCCGAGCACCTTGACCTGGCCCAAGTTGATGTTGTCGATCACCTTCATGTGGGGAAACAGCTCGAAGCTCTGGAACACCATGCCGATCTTCGAGCGCAGCCGGTTCAGATTGGTGGCATTGGCTCTGACCGACTCGCCGTTGACGACGATGTCGCCCTGCTGGAACGGCTCGAGGCCGTTCACGCACTTGATGAGCGTCGACTTGCCCGAGCCGGAGGGGCCGCACACCACCACGACCTCGCCTTTCTCCACCTGGGTCGTGCAGTTCTTCAGCACCTGGAAGCTGCCGTACCACTTGCTCACGTTCTTGAATTCGATCATGGGCATGGGATCCGTCTCCCTAGGAATGCGTCGGACTTTGTCCCGACGCATTCCTTATGCAAAATCGCCCGCACGCGAACGACAGAACTGGGTTTGAAACACCTGAATTCGGGTCCTCTTGTGTTGCTCTGGCGGCCAAAAAAAGTCTTTCATTCCGATTTGTTGCAAGTGTGCGGGCGGTTTTGCATGTACCAGCCTGTCCGACCGCCGCAGTCCGACAGGCGCTACCTGACGATGGCGATACGCTGCTGCAGCACCTTCACGAGATACGACAACGAAAACGAGATGATGAAATACACGACCGCCACGAACGTGTACATCTCGACGAGACGGTAGTCGCGGTTCGCGATCTTGGCGGCGGCACCGAGGAAATCGGTTGCGGAGATCACGTACACGAGCGAAGTATCCTGGAACAGGATGATGGTCTGCGTGAGCAGCACCGGCAGCATGTTGCGGAACGCCTGCGGCAGGACGATCTGCGCCATCGTCTGCCAGTAGTTGAGTCCAAGAGCGTAGCCCGCCGAGACCTGGCCACGGGGGATCGACTGGATCCCTGCGCGCATGATCTCGCAGTAGTACGCGGCCTCGAACATCGTGAACGTGATGACGCTCGAGAGGAACGCTCCGACCTTGACCGGCTCGTTGGCACCGATCGCCCAGGCGCCGATGTAGGGCACCAGGAAGTAGAACCAGAAGATCACGAGCACCAGCGGCACGGAACGCATGAGGTTGACATACGCGCCCGCGGGCACGTTCAACCACTTGTGGCTCGACAACCGCATCATCGCGAGCAGCGTGCCGAAGATGATGCCGCCCGTCATCGCGAGGAGCGTCAGCGTGACCGTGAACGTCATGCCCTCCCTGAAGAGATAGGGCAGGGAGCGCTCGATGACCTCGAAGTCGTAGCCGCTGAACATCAGGATTCGGGATTCAGGATTCGGGATTCAGGGGGTTTTCGAGTCACGAGTCACCAGTCACGAGTCACGGGTTTCCTAGTGTCCGGCCACAGGTGCGGTGGGGGCGCCGCCGATGAAGCCAGGGACCCGCACCTTCTTCTCGATCGCCCGCATGAGCAGCACGACGACCAAGTTCGTGAGCAGGTAGATCACCGTCGCGGCGGCGAACGCCTCGAACACGTGGAAGCTGAATTCCTGCATCGCCCGGGCGCGGCCGGTCAACTCGAGCAGCCCGATCGTCAGCGCAACCGACGAGTTCTTGATGATGTTCATGAACTCCGAAGTAAGCGGTGGCAGCACGATGCGGATCGCCATCGGCAAGATTACGTAGCGGTAGGTCTGCGGGAGCGTCAGGCCGAGAGCGGTCCCGGCCATGCTCTGGCCGCGCGGCAGCGACTGGATGCCGGCCTTCACCTGCTCCGCGACCCGTACCGAGGTGAAGATGCCGAGGCACAGCACGGCCGGGATGTACGAGCTCCAAGGTGGCGGCATCTGCTTGATCCAGTCGCCCATGGCCTTCGGCAGGAGCTCCGGCATTACGAAGAACCACAGGAACATCTGCACGATAAGGGGAATGTTGCGGAAAATTTCTACGTAGAGGTTGCCGATCCGTACCGCCCACTTCAAGGGCGTGGTGCGCAGCGTGCCGACGGCGGCGCCGATCGTGAGCGCGATCACCCAGGCCGCGAGCGCGGTGGCGAGCGTCCAGCCGAGGCCGACGATGAGGTAGTGGAGATAGGTGCCCGTGCCGCCCGGCTCCGGCTCGAACAGGACCTGCCAGTGCCAGTTGTAGTTCACGCCACGCCTCGCAGAAATAAAAAGCGCGCGTTCAACGGCTTATGCAGTCCGTTGCAACGCGCGCAGTCAAAGCGGCGCTCCGTGTCCGCTTTGTGACTATTTGTAGGCGGCTGGATCGCCGGAGTCGGTCGGGTTCGCGATCACCTTCTTGAACTGGGCGCTCATCGGCACGTTGAGGTTGATACCTCGGGGCGGTACGGGTTTCAGGAACCACTTGTCGTAAATGGCGTTGATCTGGCCCGACTTGTAGAGATTGGTCATCGCCGCATCGACCGCCTTCTTGAACGCGGTATCGTCCTTGCGCAACATGATTCCGTAAGGTTCGACGGACAGCGCCTCCGGCGAGATCGAGTAGTCGCCCGGACTGCGCGACTGGGCGGCCAGGCTGTAGAGCAGGATGTCGTCCATCACGAACGCGACCGCGCGTCCGGTCTCGACCATCTGGAACGCCTCGGGATGGCCGTTTGCCGAGATGATGTTCATGCCGAGATTCTGCGCGGCGTTGATCTCGGTGATCTGCTTGATGTTGGTCGTGCCGGCGGTCGACACGATGGTCTTGCCCTTGAGGTCGGGCAGCGCCTTTATATTGGAGGCCTTCTTCGCGATCCAGCGATTGGCGGTGACGAAGTGGGTGATCGTGAACCACACCTGTTTCTGCCGGTCGAGGTTGTTGGTCGTCGATCCGCACTCGAGGTCGATCGTGCCGTTCCCCATCAGCGGGATTCGGTTCGCGGAAGTGACGAGCTGGTACTTGACGTCGAGCTTCGGCATCTTCAGCTCGTTCTTAACCGCATCGACGATGCGCAGGCACAGGTCGATCGCGTAGCCGACCGGCTGCTGCTTGTCGTCGTAGTATGAGAACGGGATCGAGGCGTCGCGGTGCCCGATGGTGATGGAGCCGCTGTCCCTCACCTTCTTGAGCGTATCCTGCGCGGCTGCGGTTCCGGTGAGCGCCCCGGCGACGAACAGCGCGGCGAGCAGTCTGGAAAAGCATTTCATGAAGTTTCTCCCTGGACGATATTGGCTTGGCGGCCCGTCGGATCCGTGAGTCCGACAGACTGCTGTGGCGATTCAATCTAGCCTAGTAGGATAGGCCTTGTCCAGACCGCTCCCAAAACTGCTTATCATAGACGCGAGGCGCAAATCAGGAGACCGTCATGTCCGCTCATGCAGTGCGCTATCGAACACGATCTGCTCGGCGATCGCGCGGTGCCCGCCGAGGCCTACTACGGCGTGCACACGCTGCGCGCGCTGGAGAACTTTCCGATCACCGGCATGCCGATCTCGATCTATCCCGATCTGGTGGTCGCGCTCGCCTGCGTGAAACAGGCGGCGGCGCTTGCCAACAACGAGCTCTCGCTGCTCGACGACGCCAAGGCGCAGGCGATCGTCAAGGCGTGCGAGGAGATCCGCGAGGGCGGGCTGCTCGAGGAGTTCGTGGTGGACGTGATTCAGGGCGGCGCGGGCACCTCCACCAACATGAATGCCAACGAGGTGATCGCCAACCGCGCGCTCGAGCTGATGGGACGGAAGCGGGGCGAATACGAGTATCTGCACCCGGTCGAGGACGTCAACATGAGCCAGAGCACGAACGACGTCTATCCGACGGCGGTCAAGGTGGCGCTGCATTTCGCCATCCACCGCTTGACGGCTGCGATGGCGGAACTGCGGGCGGCCTTTGCCGGCAAGGCGCAGGAGTTCGCCGACGTGCTCAAGATCGGGCGGACGCAGTTGCAGGACGCGGTGCCGATGACGCTGGGCCAGGAATTTTCGACCTATGCCGTGATGCTGGAAGAAGACGAGCAGCGGCTGAGAGAAGCGGCGCTCCTCATTCACGAGATCAACCTCGGCGCGACCGCCATCGGCACCGGTATCAACGCACATCCAGACTATGCGGCATTGGTGTGCCACAAGCTCTCCGACATCACCGGCATCCCCCTGGTCACGGCGAGCAACCTGGTGGAGGCCACGCAGGATGCGGGCGCTTTCGTTCAGCTCTCGGGTGTACTCAAGCGGGTGGGAGTCAAGCTGTCCAAGACGTGCAACGATCTGCGCCTATTGTCCTCCGGGCCACGCGCGGGACTGAACGAAATCAACCTGCCGCCGATGCAGGCGGGCTCGTCTATCATGCCAGGCAAAGTGAACCCGGTGATCCCCGAGGTCGTCAATCAGATTGCGTTTGAGGTGATCGGCAACGACGTCACCGTGTCCTTCGCGGCGGAGGCGGGGCAGCTGCAGTTGAATGCGTTCGAGCCCATCATCGCGCACAGCCTGTTCGAGAGCCTCACGCATCTGCGCAACGGCTGTCTCACGCTCGCCGAGCGCTGCGTCAAGGGCATCACCGCGAATCGCGAGCACCTGCGCCGCGTGGTCGAGAACTCGATCGGCATCGTCACCGCGCTCAATCCGTACATCGGATACACCCACGCCACCCAGGTCGCGCAGGAGGCGCTCACGACCGGCAGAAGCGTCTACGATCTGGTGCTGGAGAAGAGGCTGCTCAGCAAGGAGCAGCTCGACGAGATCCTGCGGCCCGAGCGGCTTACCCAGCCGGGCTACGTCCCGGGTTCGAAATCGTAATGCGCTGCCTTCTTCAGTAGGGGTGCCTGACCATGCCTGTCGCCCCGCAAGCCGGCAACCGCCCGCGTCCTGCCTACGTTGATCGGTTGAGCGAGTTCGCCAGCAGTACGCGCCTGGAGGACATTCCGCCCGGTGTCCTCGACCGTTGCCGCCGCGTCATCGCGGACAACGTTGCGGTGATAACTGCCGGCATGCAAAGCCCTGAGCTCCAGGCGCTGGCGCCGATTTTTCTGGAAGGCGCGGCGCCGGGCAGCGCGTGGGTGTTGGGGGCGGGCCGCAAGGCGCGGGCGCGCGAGGCGGGATACTTGAACGGCATGGCGGGTACGTGGCACGACTACGACGAGGGACATACCGCCGCGAAATGCCACCCAGGCATACAAGTAACGCCGGGCGCGCTTGCCTGCGCCCAGGAGGCCGGCGCCTCGGGCCGCGATTTGCTTGCGGCAGTCGCCATCGGTTACGAGGTCTGCGCGCGCGTCGGCTGGGCATCCCAGATGCGCTTCGAGGTTCATCCGCATGGCACCACCGGCACGATCGGTTCCGCCGTCGCGATCGGGCGCCTGAAGCGCTTCGGCGCCGGCAAGATGCGCGAGGTGCTCAATATCGCGGCCACCATGGCGATGACGACCAACCGCCAGGCGATGCTGGACGAGGCGACCGTACGCAATGCCTATACCGGCCACAGCTCGCTCGCGGGTCATATCGCGACGCAACTCGTGGAGGCGGGGGTCACCGGCCAGCGCGACGGCATCGGGTTCACCTACGGCGGGATCATCGCCGATGGATTCGACCCGGAGAAGGTGGTCGAAGGGCTGGGGGAGAAATGGCTGCTGGCCGACGGCTACTTCAAGCTGCATTCCGCGGGCCGCTACTCGCACGCGGCGATCGACGCGCTCCAGGACGCGCTGTGCAAGGCGCCCGGCGGGCATGTCACTTTCGACGATGTCGAGCGCATCGACGTGAAGGCCTTTCAGCTCGCGGCGATGCTGGGCGGCCGGCGCGTGACAACGAGCTTCGGCGCGAAATTCTCCATACCCTTCGCGTTGTCCACCATTCTTTATCACGGCCGCTCGGATCTGTCCTGCTTCGACGAGAAAGCGGTCGCAAACCCCGCGGTTGCCGGGCTCGCGCAACGGGTACAAGTCGTCGAAGAGCCCGCGTATACGAGGGCCTACCCCGAGCACCATCTGTGCGACGTGGTCATCCATCTGCGCGGCGGCGTAGCGCTCGCCGGCCGCTGCGAGATCATGAAGGGCGATCCCGGCAATCCGCACCGGCCGGAGGAAGTCGAGCAGAAGTTCTTCGACGTAACCACGCCAGTGTGGGGCGCCGCGCGCGCCCGCTGGCTTTACGATGCGTTGATGAATCTGGAAACGACACCGGACTTGCGCGAGTTCTCCCGCGACGTCGTGCTCTAGCCCGCATGATTCACAAGCAACTGGCGGAGGAGCAAGCCCGGGGATGGTGAGCGGGTAGCGGCGACGGAACATGCGGGCTTATGTGAATAACGGCAGAAATCGGACCGCATGGGTGCACTTCCGGTCATTTTGCCTTTCATGTTAGTAATTTGTCGGAGCAGGCCGACAAATTACTCGGCCTTCATCCCCGTCTCCCGCACGAGCTTTCCGATGCGCGCGATCTCGCTCTTGATAAGTACGGCGAACTGCTCCGGGGTGTTGGTGGCGATCTCGAAGCCGAGATTGACAAGCTTCTCGTTGGTTTCGGGATGGGCGAGAGCCTTGATGACGTCCGCGTTGATCTTGTTGACGACGTCGCGCGGAGTGCCGGCGGGCGCGACGTAGCCGAACCATGGTGTGTAGGCGTAACCCGGCACGCCGGCTTCCGCCACGGTCGGAACGTCCGGCAGCGCGACGCTGCGCTTTGCGCCCGAGACGGCGAGCACGCGCACTCTGCCGCCCTTTACGGCCGGCGTCGCCCCGGCGAGACCTGCGAACATGATAGGAATCTGCCCGCCGATCGCGTCGTTGAGGGCGGGCGTCAGGCCCTTGTAGGGGATGTGCATCACCTTGATACCCGTGGCCGCGATCAGCATTTCCATCGGGATGTGCTGGGCGCTGCCAACGCCGCCGGAAGCATAGTTGATCTCCCCGGGGCGCGCCTTCGCGAGGGCGATGAACTCCTTCACCGACTTGACCGGGAACGACGGGTGCGAGATCAGCACGAGGGTGATGCCTGCCACCTGCGTGATCGGCGCGAAGTCCTTGATCGGGTCGTACGGGACCTTGGAATAGAGCACGGGGTTCACGGCGAATGCCGCGTCGTTGGGCAGGCAGAGAGTGTAGCCGTCGGGCGCGGCTTTCGCGCCGGCTTCGACGCCTATCATCATATTGGCGCCGACACGGTTGTCGATAATAACCTGCTGTTCCACATCTCCGACAGCCGTTGCCCGGTGATGCGCGCGCCGGCGTCCACGGCGCTGCCCGCGGTGAACGGCACGATCACGCGCACGGCCCTGGCCGGAAACGCCTGCGCAAGCGCGGCACACGGAATCAGGGAAGCGCCGAGCGCGGCAGCGTAGACCGCGAGAGTGTGGCCGGTTCGGATCATCGCAACGTCTCCGCTGTCCCTGCCTGGACGAAGGGAGACTCAAGTTTGCGCCTCGCGTCCGGGCGCGACAAGCGTACCGGATCACAACACCGGATGATAATCTTGCGCATGCAGGGGAGAATCGAATGCAGATAGGATTCATCGGGTTGGGGCAAATGGGCCAGGCTATGGCCGTCAGGCTGATCGACGCAGGACACGAGCTGACCGTCTACAACCGGAGTCGGGCCGCCTCGGAACGGTTTCGGTCGCGCGGCGCACGGGTCGCAGGAAGCCAGGTTGAGGCGCTGGACGGAGAGGTCGTGATCACGATGCTCGCCGATGATGCGGCGCTCGAGGCGGTGTGGATAGTCCCCGGTCTCGTTTCCAGGATGCCCGCATCTACGGTGCACCTTAATATGAGCACGAACAGCCTGCAGATGGGCAAGCGCCTGGCCGCGCTGCATGCGGCCGCGGGCAGCCAATACGTAGCAGCGCCGGTCTTCGGCCGGCCGCACGTCGCGGCCCAGGGGCAGCTCGACATCGTGGCGGCCGGCCCCAAGGCCGCGATGGAGCGTTGCCAGCCGCTGTTTGTCGTGCTCGGCGCCCGCTGGTTCGACGCCGGCGAGGAGCCGCACCTGGCGAACATCGTGAAGATAGCGCGTAACTTTCTGCTTGCGACCCTCGTGGAGAGCCTCGGCGAGGCGCTAGCCCTCGTGCGCAAGTCGGGAGCCGACCCGGCCGTGTTCTTGAACGTCATCACCGGCACGTCGTTTGACGCGCGCTACAAGGACTACGGCCGCAGAATGGTGGAAAGGGACTTCGGCGCCACCTTCGCGCTGAAGCTCGGATTGAAGGACGTCGAGCTGGCGCTCGAGGCTGCCGGCGACACCGGCATGGCGCTGCCTACCGGAGAGCTGCTGCGCGAGCAGCACCTGGCCGCCATTGCGCACGGATTCGGGGACAAGGATTGGGCCGCGCTCGGCGAGTACATCGCGCGGCGAGCGGGACTCTGATTCGGTGATGCGTGATGAGTGATGGGTGATGGGTGATGAGATGGGCCGGTCTTGAAAACCGACGAGATTCTTAATTGATCTTTCGTGACGGGCGGACTCGCAGTGATGGATGTGACGGAGGAGTGTTCGAATGATCAGATCTTCGTACGGAGATGTGGCGGCCGTACGTCACGAAAGATGGGTCGCAGATCCGCGAGCTCATGCATCCGACCCGCCACGGCAACCGCGCGCAGAGTCTCGCCGAGGCAACGGTGGCGCCGTCGATGAAGACGGCGCTGCATCGTCACGGCGAGACAGAGGAGATCTATCACATCACGCAGGGGCAGGGGCGGATGACCCTCGGAGCGGACACGTTCGACGTGGTAACTGGCGATACGGTTTGCATTCCTCCTGGAACCTGGCATTGCATCGAAAACACCGGCCGTGAGGCGCTCAGAATCCTATGCGCCTGCACTCCTGCCTATTCGCATGAAGATACCGCGCTCCTGTAAGCCGTAAGTTTCGCGTAAGGTTCGCCGTAAGCATGGCGTAAGGCTCGCCGCTGACAATCCCTTCTCTACTTTCACTAAACTGGATGGAGGGAAACGTGGCAGACAAGCGGAAGATAACGATCCCAACGCGGTGACTGGGCGAAAGTTCGCCGACATGAACATCGTCGAAAAGCTGGGATTCATCGGCAAAGTGTGCGTCTTCCTCATTTCCGGGGGGTTCGCTTTTCCCAACATTTTTTCGGAATAACACAGTCCCGGCTTGCAGTTACGGGACGTAGCTGCGCCTGCTGGTGCGCGCAGCGCGGCGGGCGTTCACTCGATGCGGACGCCCGTCGAGCGTATTTTCTCGCCCCGGTGAACCGTTCCGTTCGCAAGCTCATGTTAAAGGCAGCGTACGCTGGCGTACAGATGGCGTAAGGCAAGGCGCGTATGCTGAAGCGCTGAGTTGAAGCGCTGCGCGCTCGTGGTCAAGGTGATGCGTGCCAGGCGTGGCACGGTCAATTCCCAACGACCAGGAGCCAACATGAACCCAAATGACAAGGTCAGTCCGAAGACTATCAACGCTTCCGGGAAACCTTTTTCGCAGATGAGCCTTCGGCGAAAAAGCACTCCATATCGGCAAGGTGATCGTATTTTTCATCACCGCCGGTTTCGCGTTCCCCACGATCTTCACCGATTAGGTAGCGCCGCCGCCGGCTGCGGGAAGTCCGGACAGGCACAGTGCCGCAGAGGCGGCTTCCTGTCGTATGGCAGGCGGAGCTGGGGCGCCTCTATGACGCCGTAAAAAACTCCTCGAGCACTTCAGCCAGCCGCCCCGGCTGGTCGTGATGCATCATGTGCCCGCAATCGTCGAGCTCGACCTCGCGATGATTGCGGAACGCGTTCTTGCGTTCGGCAAGCTCGTCGGGCGTGTCCTTCATGCGTCGAGGTATGCTGGAATGCTTGCCGGAGACGAGCAGCACCGGAGCCGTGACGCGCCGCCAGCACGCGATCGCTTCGTCGATCCGGAAGAGATAGGGATTCACCATCTTGTGGCGCGGGTCGCTCGCGAGTATGACTTCCCCGGAATCGAGCTGCTTCGCGCAATGCCGCGCGAGGAACGCGGCCTTTTCATCGGATAGCCTGGCATTGTCGCGCTGCAACCGTGCGGCAACCTCGTCGAAGGATCGATAGGACTTGAAGCTGGGCCGATCCTTGAGCTCATCCAGCCACTCCCCATAGCGCACGGGTGCGTGCTCAGCGGGTCGCCGCGCGAGCCCGAGTCCTTCGAGCGATGCGAGCCGCGCGACGCGGCCGGGCCTGATCCCGGCGTACATACCGGAGACCACGCCGCCCATGCTGTGCCCCACGATGTCGACGGGGGCGTGAGGCTGATAGATTTCGAGGAGGCCGTCCAGGTCGCCGTAGTAGTCGGGAAACCAGTAGCTGTCGCCCATCCACGCGGAGAGTCCGAAGCCGCGCCAATCGGGCGCGATCACGTGCCACTCGCGCTCGAAGCTGTCCACCAGAAACTGGAAAGACGCGGCTACGTCCATCCAGCCGTGCAGCAGGAAGAGCTTGGGCGCGCCGGGTGTGCCCCACGTTCGAACGTGATAACGCAGCCCACGGATGTCGTGGAAATGCGATTCGCTATGCTTCATGTCATTATTCAGAGGTCTTACGTGTCGCGCGTACATCGAGCTCTACCGGGCATACGATTACGTTGAACCGGCGCGAAGCGTCCGGTTTTATCAGAAATCATGGAAAATTTCCATTTGCTCGCGATGTAAAATTTACAGCGGTCGAGGACTCTTCCGAAGACGCATGCGGAGTCGAATAAACAACGGCCTGTGTCATTTGTCGCTCGAGGTGGACATTAAGGCAAGGATGTAGCGATGGTCGTATCCAATAATGCGGGACACGCCTTGACGGAGTTCTTAGCGATCAAGGGTATCCGTTTTGCGGCGGCGGTGCTCGCTGCCCTTGTTCTCGCGTGGACGCTACCCGCCGCGGCGCAGCGCTTCGATCGGGGTCTGCTGTGGCGCATCGAGGGCAGCGGCGCGCCGGTGAGCCACGTATTCGGTACGGTTCACGTGAGTGACAAGCGCGTCACCCAACTGCCGCCCGCGGTCACCCGGGCGCTGGGAGACGCGCGCAGCCTGAGCATCGAGATCGGGTTCGATTCGTCCAACATCATGGCGCTCGCCACCCGCATGGTGTTCCTGGACGGCCGGGACCTGGCTGGCGCCGTGGGCCAGGAGCTCTACGAGAAGACGGCCGCCCTCACGGGTAAGCTGGGCATACCCGAACCCGCGCTGCGGCTGTTAAAGCCGTGGGCGATCGCCCTGTTGTTGAGCGTGCCACAGCAAAACCCGGAAGAGGTGCTCGACCACATACTCTCGAGCATTGCCCGCGCGCAAGGCAAGCCGGTGCACGAGCTGGAAACCGTGGACGAGCAGGTGCGGGTGTTCGAAGGTATACAGGAAAGCGACCAGGTGGTGCTGCTCCGGCGGGCCGTGGAGGACTACGAGAACATGCCGCGCGCGATCAACCGGGTGATCGATGCTTACCTCGCCGGGGATCTTGCCGCCATGTCGCGCATCGGCGAGGAAATGGCGGGTGGCAGCGCAGATATGAAGCGCCTCAATCGCATCATTACGCAGCGGCTTCTCGATGAACGCAACGTCCGCATGGCCGAGCGCATTCACGCGCGGTTGAAGGAGGGCAGCGCCTTCGTGGCCATAGGCGCTCTGCACCTCACCGGCAAGCGGGGCGTCCTCGCCGAGCTCGAACGTCGCGGCTGGCGCGTCACGCGCGTGCACTGAGGCGATGTAATAAATGGCACTTCGAGTCGTAAGCCATTGATTTGACGTACTCGAAGAGTGTTTATTAAGCGCCTTCTAGCACTATTATCTGACCGAGCGTACGTCTTAGGTAGAGCCCTCGGCCTAAAGCACGATAGAGGATCGCAAGCGATTGAGCCCGGCACCGATTAACTTGTGGAGAATGTGTTTCTCCTCAGCCCTGCGCGAGGTCGAATGAACATCAGCCATTTATGAAATCAGTTCTGGTTTGCGGTGTACAGTGGGCGGTTTGCAGCTGCTGCCAACTGCCGTGTCAACTATTGGCGGCGACATGTAATTTCTCGCGTTTGTGATGCCTGGACCGGTTAAAAAAAGGAACCGTAAAGCGTAAAATTATGTGATGCCGGCGCCATCGTTTATCCATCTGCGATTGCACAGTGAATACTCGATCGTAGATGGCATCGTCCGCCTCGACGAAGCGGTCGAGGCGGCAGCGAAGGACGGTATGCCGGCGCTGGCGTTGACGGACCTCGCCAACGTCTTCGGCATGGTGAAGTTCTACCAGGCCGCCCGCGAGTCCGGTATCAAACCCATACTCGGGTGCGATGTCTGGCTCGAAAATGAGGCTGACCGCGACAAGCCGTACCGGCTGCTGCTGCTCGCCCAGTCGCGGGGCGGTTATCTCACGCTCTGTGACCTGCTTACCCGCGCCTACCGCTCCAACCAGTATCGCGGCCGGGCCGAATTCAGGAAAGGATGGTTCGCCGACACCGGCACCGAAGGGCTGATCGCGCTTTCCGGCGCGCATCAAGGCGATCTCGGGCAGGCGCTGGTGGTGGACAACCTCGAGCAGGCGCGACGTCTGGCGCGCGAGTGGCAAGCGCTCTTTCCCGACCGGTTCTATATCGAGCTGCAGCGGCTGGGGAAAAATGCCACGGTGCTGGGCGCCGCCGCAATTCCCATCGAAACGTACGTGCAACGCGCCGTAGGGCTCGCCTCCGCCCTGAAGCTGCCGGTCGTCGCCACGCACCCGGTGCAGTTCGTCCGGCCGGAGGATTTTCGGGCGCACGAAGCGCGCGTGTGCATCGCCGAAGGCTACGTGCTTTCCGACCAAAGGCGGCCCCGCCGCTTCGCCCCGGACCAGTATTTCAAATCGCAGTCCGAAATGGCGGAGGCGTTCCAGGACCTGCCGCAGGCGCTCGCCAATAGCGTCGAAATCGCCAAGCGCTGCAATCTCACGCTCGAGCTGGGCAGGACCCAGCTGCCGCGGTTTCCCACGCCCAATAATGTCGGCCTCGATCAGTTCCTGCGCGAATCGGCGGCGGCCGGGCTCATGGATCGCATGCGCCAGCTTTTTCCCGACGACCAGACGCGCGCGGCGCGCGACGCGCAGTATCGGGATCGCCTGGAGTTCGAGTTGAACACCATCGTTCAGATGGGTTTCCCGGGCTACTTTCTGATCGTCGCCGACTTCATCAATTGGGCGAAGCAGAACGGCGTGCCGGTAGGCCCGGGACGCGGCTCGGGCGCGGGTTCGCTCGTCGCCTACAGTCTCGGCATCACCGACCTCGATCCGCTGCGCTACAACCTGCTGTTCGAGCGGTTTCTCAATCCCGAGCGCGTCTCGATGCCGGATTTCGACATCGACTTTTGCCAGTACGGCCGCGACCGGGTCATCGATTATGTCAAGCAGAAATACGGCGCCGACAGCGTGTCCCAGATCGCGACCTTCGGCACCATGGCGGCGAAGGCGGTAGTGCGCGACGTGGGACGCGTGCTCGACATGACCTACACCTTCTGCGATCAGCTTGCCAAGCTCATCCCCTTCCATCCCGGCCGCCACATCACGCTGGCGGACGCTCGCAAGATGGAGCCGCAGTTGAAGGAGCGTGAAAGCCGGGAGGAAGAGGTGCGCGAGCTGCTTGCCCTCGCGGAAAAGCTCGAAGGCCTGACACGCAATGTCGGCATGCACGCGGGGGGCGTGCTGATCGCGCCCGGGAAGCTCACCGATTTCTGCCCGCTCTACGCGGCGGATGGATCGGGCAGCGTCGTGTCCCAGTTTGACATGAAAGACGTCGAGGCGGCGGGCCTCGTCAAGTTCGATTTCCTGGGCCTCACCACGTTGACGATCCTGGACTGGACGCTGGGGTACATCAGGAATCAGGATTCAGGATCCAGGATTCAGGGAAAGGCGGAGGCCGGTTCCGGCCCCGAATCCCGAATCCCGAATCCCGAATCCTTGGACTTGAATGCCATCCCTTTGGACGATCCCGAGACCTACCGGCTGTTCGCCAGAGCGGACACGACCGGCGTCTTCCAGTTTGAATCGCGCGGCATGCGCGACCTGCTCGCGCGTGCCAAGCCCGACCAATTCGAAGACATCGTCGCGCTGGTCGCGCTGTACCGGCCGGGTCCGATGGAGCTGATTCCCGAGTTCGTGCGCCGCAAGCAGGGCGGTCGCGTCGACTATCCGGATCCGCGAGTCGAGCCGATACTCAAGCCGACCTACGGCATCATGGTGTACCAAGAGCAGGTCATGCAGATCGCGCAGATCATCGGCGGCTACAGCCTGGGTGCGGCGGACCTCCTGCGCCGCGCAATGGGCAAGAAATTGCCGGAGGAGATGGCCCAGCACCGGAATATTTTCGTTCAGGGCGCGGCGAAGAACGGCGTCGGGGAACGCAAGGGCCACGAATTGTTCGACCTGATGGAGAAATTCGCGGGCTACGGCTTCAACAGGTCACATGCAGCCGCCTACGCATTGGTCGCCTACCAAACCGCGTACTTCAAGACCCATCATGCGGCGGCCTTCATCGCCGCCAACATGTCCGCCGTGATGGATGACACCGATAAAGTGCAGCAGTTCGTGGAGGACGCGCGCGCGCACGGTATCGAGCTTAAGGCCCCGGACGTGAATCAGTCGAACTATCGCTTCGAACCCGAATCTCCCAACGGCATCCCCGCCGAATCGCCTTCCCCACCTGGCTCCTTCGGGAAAGGCGTTATCCGCTACGGTCTCGGCGCCATCAAGGGTACGGGCGAAGGCGCGATCCAGAGCATCATCGACGCGCGGCGGGGCGGGCCGTTCACGGACTTGTTCGATTTCTGCCACCGCGTGGACAAGCGCCTGGTGAACCGGCGCGTCGTCGAATCGCTGATCCGCGCGGGCGCGTTCGATTCGCTGGACAGTCATCGGGCGGGGCTCCTCGCGATGGTTGGCGCCGCGCTCGAAAGCGCCGAGCAGGCAAGTCGTGCCGCAAATCAGGTCAGCCTGTTTGGGGAGCTGTCCGGCACCGCTGGAAGACCGCGGCCCGCGCTAGTACCGCACTGGGGCGCGAAGGAGCGGCTGCAGAACGAAAAACTCGCGCTTGGCTTTTACTTGAGCGGCCATCTGTTCAACATTTACCGCGATGAGGTGCGCAGCTTCGTCCGGACGCGCATTGCCGACGTGTCGGCGCTGGGGAGCGGCGACTACGGCAGCCGCAACTACTGGATTGCCGGGGTGGTCCTCAATCTGCGCATGCAGACGAGCTCGATGGGCAGGATGTGCGTGATCAATCTGGGCGACGATTCCGGTCGTGAGGAAATCGTGGTGTTCAGCAAGGTGTTCGAGCAATATCGCCACAAGCTGAAGGAGGACCAGCTGCTGATAATGGAAGTGCAGCGGCAGACCAGGCGCCCGCGCGGCGGCATGGAAGGCGACAGCGATCCCGGCACGGACTACAGGCAGCGCATCGAGGCGGTCAACGTGCTCGATCTCACCGAGGCGCGCGGGCGCTTCGCGCGCGGCGTGCGACTCACCTGCAACGGGGCGTCCTCGGGGGGCCGGCTGCGCGATCTGCTTGCGCCGTACCGCAGCGGCACCTGTCCGGTGTCGGTCGTCTATGCGAACCGGGGGGCGACCTGCGAGATCGATCTTGGCGACGCCTGGCGTATCCGCCTGCACGATGACTTGATCCGGTCGCTCTCCGACTGGTTGAGCCCGGAGAACGTCACGATCGTGTACCGTGATACCGTACAAGTTGATCGATAGCGCGCTGATCGAGCGCGTGCTGCTCGAAGGATCGCCTGACGCCGCGGCTTATATGTCGCGGTTGAAGCAGCTATTCGACCATGCTTGAATTCATCGCTGCCTGGCGGCGCGGGTTCGCCAGCACGGCCATTCACCGGTGGTTCGCGGCCATCATGGCCGCCTTCTGCTGCGCGTTGCCGGCATACGCCGGCGAAGCCGAATGGCGGATACTCCACGAGCAGACGGACCTTCATTTTCAGCACGGTAATCTCGAGCAGGCCGAGCTGTTCGCGCGCGAGGCGCTGCGCGAGGCCGAGGCGTCGATGGGGAAGAATCATCGCGCCACCGAGCTCTCCCTCGGCAAGGCTGCGTTCATTCTGCGGCTGCGCGGCAAGCACGAGGAGGCGCTGGGACTGGCGGTGCGCGCCGTGGAGGTGAGCACGCGGCTGCACGGCGCGGACGACACTCACACGGCGCTGGCGCTGCAAAACCAGGCGGAGGTGCTGTTCGCCCAGAAGAAGTACGGCGCCGCCGAGCAGCTGCATCGCAGGGCGTTCGCCATCTTCGAGAAGCGCAACGGTGTGAAGAATTTCCAGACCGCGACCAGCCTGCACAATATCGGCACCATGCTCCTCGCCCAGGACAAGTATCTCGAAGCGGAGCGGTTCCTGCGCCGGGCGCTGGCGGTAAAGGAGCAGGTGCTGAAGCCCGATCACCGCAGCATCGCGCATACGCTGAACAATCTCGTGCTCGTGCTGGAGGCGCAGAACAAGAATGTCGAGGCGGCAAAGTTCCAGCGCCGGGCCGAAGCGTTCAAGACCAAATGATGGGATCGTTCTTCGCGGCGAATGCTCGCTTTGCTCGCTCGGCGTCGTCGAGTGAGAAGGCGTGCTCGGCGTGCCATTGAAGCAGCTCATTCATTCAGATATCTGCTTCAACGCCCAGGATGCGAAAAAGTTACACGGACCCCATTTACCGTCGTTGTGCAGCGCCTGCGGAGATCTCCCGAGGATCTTTGCCAGCTTGATGGACCCGTGGGGTCAGACTCGATTGGTTTTGGGTGCAACAATCGAGTCTGACCCCATCGCAAGTGGAACCCCATCGCAAGTGGATACGGCTGTTGGCTTCTGTTCCTGGACGTTGCCTACGCTGGACGATTCCGGCTTGCTCTCATGAAGGACACCCGTGCTGTGGCCGCACCCGCTGCACTTCGGAGGTGTCGCTTCAACCGGCGTCACAACATTGCACTGCAAGCACTCGAAATAGCTGGGCATCGGTCCTCCTTTTGTGTGCTTATCCGTATGCTGGTGAAGGTAGCGCACTTGGCCCTTTTTTCTGCCACGCGATCGTTACGTCTTGTAGGATCACGCTGACGAAAGAGAGAGCCTATACTCCTTGATGACAGCCTCGGGAACAATCAGTTGCTACGGCGGCGGACTAGGCCCTTTGGACTATAGCGGCTCAACGTGCTCCCGCTGCCCGCTGACGGGGGCGGCGCTAACAGTCGTAAAAGGTAGGCGTGGACATGCACCGCAAGCAGGCCGGACGCTCTCGCCAGACAAGCGAGATTGTCGAGCAAAGGCCCCAATGCAGCTCTGTTACGCCGGAAATCGACCCGTCGCCGACGGGCGCGGAACGGCCCAAGCGCGGCCGCCTGGGCTCCGTGATCGCTTGGATTCTGGTGGTGCTTGTCGTGGCGGTCGTTGTGGGGGGAATCGCATGGGCGACTTACCGCTACTGGTCACGGGCGCTTTTACCTTCCAGCGCCTTGCGGACGGCCTCTCTCTGCTCAGTTCGGACCGCGAAATTCTGAGCTGCCTCGAGCGCGAGCCCCTAGCGCTTCGTCACCCGTAGATTTTCGCCTGAGAAATAGTCCGATAAACTCCTCACTGCGCGGCCTCGGCGGTGATTCCCGCACTCGTGATCACCTTCCGCCACCGCTGAGGGGCGCGAAGTGTCGGAAATGGTTTGTCAACCATTTAGCGAATGATCAGTAGTGGTGCATTACGCTGACTGCCTAGTGCTGAGAGCCGACCACTGCGTCACTCCGGCGCGAGCCACCTGACTTGTTGCCCGCCCTCGCCCTCGTGCGAGAGCGCAGGCCACAACCATTCGAGCACACCGCGCGCGGTCTCCGCGTATCCATACGGCGGGTTCACAACCAGCATGCCGCACCCACGGAGGCTCTCCCTCCAGCCCGCGCCGCGCACCGACAGCTCGAGCTGCAGGATCTTGCTTATGCCCGTTGCTACCACGCTGCGCTCGAACGCGCGCATCGCTGATGGCTCCATGAGCGGATACCAGAGCGCGTAGACGCCGGTCGCGAACTTGCGGTGGGCCGCGACGAATCCTTGCTTCAGCCGCTCGAATTCCTGAGCCCGGTCGAACGACGAGTCCACGAGGATGAGCCCGCGCCGCTCTTTCGGCGGGAGGAAGGCCTTGAGTGCCTGGTAGCCGTCGGCGAGTTGCACTGTCACCTGCGTATCGCCGGCAAATAGTGCGGCGAGCGCCGCGCAGTCGGTCCGGTTCAGCTCGGTCAGCACCATGCGATCGTGCATGCGCAGCAGCCTGCGCGCGATGCGCGGGGAGCCGGGATAGCGGCGGAGCTTTCCATCGGGATTCTCCGCGCGCACTGCGTCGAGATAGGGCGCGAGCGCCGGCGGCGCATCGGTGCGCGTCCACACGCGCGCGACGCCGTCGTGGTATTCCTTGTTCTTCTGCGCCCACGGATGCGAGAGGTCGTAGCGCCCGGTCCCCGCATGCGTGTCGAGATAGAGGAACGGCCTGATCTTGGTCTTGAGCGCGAGCACGAGCTGCGCGAGCAGCGCGTGCTTGAATACGTCGGTGAAGCCGCCCGCATGGAAGAGATGCCGGTAGGAGAGCATTGTGAGAATCGTGATGCAGTGATGAACGTGACGGGGTGACGAAGTTACGAAGTGACGGAAAGAGCTGCTCGCGCCAGTTTCTGCGCTCTGTAAAATATTACATGGTACTAATCGCAACTTGACCTGACAGGCTAGTGTCCGCAAGAGTATGAAATAGCGCGACACCCCCAGAAAACAACCCCGTTCCAAGCGGGGCGTGAGTGCGGCTGAGGTTAGACGTTGAACCGGAAGTGTACGATGTCCCCGTCCTGCACCACGTACTCGCGCCCCTCCAGCCGGTACTTCCCGGCCTTCTTGGCCGCGACCTCGCTGCCGAGTGCTATGAAGTCCTCGTAAGCGATGACCTCGGCGCGGATGAAGCCCTTCTCGATGTCGGCGTGGATGGCGCCGGCGGCGCGGGGGGCTGGGGTGCCGCGGCGGATGGTCCAGGCGCGGCACTCGTCCTCGCCGGTCGTAAGGAAGCTGACGAGCCCGAGGGCCCGGTAGACCTCCCGGACCATGATGTCGAGGACCGGCTCGCGTACGCCGAGCATCTCGCGGAAATCCTTCCGCTCCCCCTCGGGCATGGCCTGGATCTCGCCCTCGGACTTGGCGCAACAGGCGAACGTCGGGATGCCGGCTGCGGGCAGGCGCAAGCGCGCCAGGACCTCGGCCGTCGGCTTCGGGATGTCGTCCTCGCCCACGTTGACCACGGCCAGGATGGGACGCGCCGTCAGGAAGGAGTAGGCCCGCAGTTCGGGACAGGCCGCGAGGTTCGCATCTTCGTAGATGCGCTGGCCGTTATCGAGGAGCTTGCGGCAACGATCGAGTGCATCGCGCTCGTCGCCCGGCATGCCGGGCTTGCCCTTCTTGCGCTCGAGGCCGTCGCGTTCGAGGCGCGTCTCGACCAGCATCAGGTCGGTTAGGATCATTTCGGACAGCAGCGTGTCGAAGTCCGCGCGCGGGTCGTTCAGGCCCTCCTCATCGAAGGCACGCACGACGAGCAGGAAGGCGTCCATCGCCTTGACCAGGTTCAGGAACCCGGCGTCCAGGGCCGACTTGTTCGTCTTTCTCTCGTCTTTGTGAGGGGCGTGCGCCTCGACGAGCTCGATGACGGCGTGAGTCGTCTTCTTGGGCTGGTACATCCCAGACAGCTTCTCCACGCGTGGGTCCGGGACCTTCATAGTGCCGAGCGTGATCCCGGCCTTCTCGCGGCTCGGCTCGGTGCCGGTCAGTGCCTTGAACAGGGATGTCTTGCCACTCTGGGGAAGCCCGACGAGTGCGACTTTCATTGGGTTCTCTTCTTCTACTATTCAATCATGGTAGCCCAAGTCCATAACCGGCGCGCAGAAGGCGCAAGGAATGGCCGCTATCGGACCAGTTGGCTCTGTTACTCGTCCGTCACTGACCGGCCAGAGGCGGACGCTCAGTCGTTCTTCCACGCAGCCTATTTCGATATTTCCGCGTGCACCGCCCCGATAGACTGCCTAATCGCGCGCAACATGTTGAATCAAGGGGCCGGCTCGTTAGTCGGGCGCCGCGAGCGTTCATCAACGGCCGCGCCAACGCGCCATATCGTGACATAACTTACTGGATCGGCGCGGCCGGATCACCGTATGATACTTGTTCGATCGATTGCTCCGGATAGACACGCGCGGAGGGCGCATGTCAGACCGCAAGTTCTTCTCGCTGGTGCCGCGCTTGACCGGCGTAGTCTTAGTCAGAGTCCACCGGCTCATTGCTTTCCTCGCCGTTGCGGGTGGGGTATCTGCGCTGTTCGCACTCACTGCGTGCGCGCCCTTCGTGTCGCTGGCAGGATCCCGGGTGAAGCTGTTGGCGGACGCCCTTAGCTACGTCCAGACTGGAAAGACGCTCTCTGACCACGCCCTGTCGAATGTTACGGGAAAGGAGTGCAGCACGCTCAATGTTGCATTGGGCCGCCCCATATGTTCGAACTCAAACCACGTAGCACCCATAGAAGAACGGGGCCCTTCCAGCGGCGTCAATGCGGAAGCGCAATTCTCCACGAGCGCAGGTATCGCGATCAGCAGCGAACAGGCTTCGATTGAACGCTTCGACTGCGCGAGCGGCACACCGGATTGGCATGCAAGAATCGCCTTTGAAGCGCAAGACGGGCACGTGCGTGGCTTTGCTTATTACAGCAAATGGAAACCGCGCACCTGTTCGATTCACTTTATGCGCGATACCGCCGGCAGCACATGGTATGCGGCTCCCGATGACGCGGTTCATGTGGATACGCCCCAGGGTCGATTTGTCATCCGCACCAGCGCCGACGCCTACGTGTTTGAGTTCCAGAACGTGCAGCGTAGGAAATTTTGCGGGATGCCGGGTGAAATCAATGGCACCATGACGATCAAGCGCGACCCCGCCAGGCCCCACTGTTCAGTGGTTGGCATCATGGATACCAACGACCCCTACCTGGAAGCGTTGTATGGGTCAGCTCCAGTCAAAGGACCGGCCGCACATCGAAGCCTGGACTGACGCCAAGCCTTGGCACCGACAGAACATCCTCTGTCGCGACAGGGACGGCAATACGGCAGTAACGGGTCGATACCGGGCCTACGCCGCTCCCGAAAGCGGTCGGTCGCGGTAGGCGAAAACAGACACTCGTAGTCAGATCAAGTCGCGACTACTACGCATTAAACGCCCGGGGAACTACCCCAGGCGTCCCCACTCAATCACTCTATCACGTCATCACTTCGTCACTTCGTCACTCGTCACTCGTCACTCATCACTCGTCACTCATCACCCCATGGCCCATATCGACGACAGCCCCGTCATCCGTGCCTCCCTGTGGATCTCCCCGAGCGGTGAGGCCCTTAACAAGATCCAGCACGTGATGCACCTCATGCACCGGCGCGGCGGCGGCCCGCACCTGCGTCCCCACGTCACGCTGCTCTCCGGCATCGAAAGGACGCAGGCGAGCGCCGAGTTGAAGCTCAAGCACTTTGCGGCGCGCATCAAGCCGTTCACGATCGAGCTGGACCGGATCGAATGGCGCAACGACTTCTTCCGCTGCTTCTACGCCGCGGCGACGCTGAGCGAGGAGTTGGCCGCTGCCCAGCGCGCGGCTCACGAGGTATTCGAAATGATGCCGCCCGTTCCCTACGAGCCGCACCTGAGCCTGCTGTATGGGAATGTCGACGAGGCCCTCAAGAAGGAGCTCGCCGCGGAAATCGGCGGCAGAGTGGATGTTTCATTTACGGCGACCGCGCTCCAGCTGGTCAATGCGTCGCCGGGCGTGCCGGTGACGTCGTGGAAAACGTTGAGCGAGCGCACGCTCGCGGAACGGTGACGAGATGCGGGTGACGAGATACGGGTGACGACAACCAGCCCTGGGCGGGCCCGCCACCATGAGTCGCACTGTGCTTGCTGAGTCCGCGTGGTACCGACGCGACGCGGACGGGACCGCGTTTAGCTCTTCTTCTTGGTCGGCGCGGGGGTAGTGGGGATGGCCTCGTCGTACCACTTAACCTTGCCGGTACTCAGGTCGTACATCGCGCCGACGATCTTGATCTCGCCCTTGTCCTCCATCTCCTTCAACACAGGGCTCTTCGCGCGGATCGTTTCAACCGTCAGGCGAACGTTTTGTTCTGCGACCATCTCGACAAACGCGTTGTTTTTCGACGAGCGATCCTTGCCGTCGTTGGGCACCTTGTTGATCGCGGGCTTGATCTTGCCGAGCAGCCCGGTCAGATTGCCGAGCTTGACGTCGTCGCATGCACCCTTGATCGCGCCGCAACTGGTATGACCGAGCACGACGATGAGCTTAGCGCCCTCCACCTTTGAGGCGAATTCAAGGCTGCCGAGGACATCCTCGTTGACAATGTTGCCGGCAACCCGCGTATTAAACAGATCGCCGATGCCCTGATCGAATACGATCTCGGCTGGTGCACGCGAATCGATGCACGAAAGCACGCTCGCCAGGGGATACTGTCGCGCAGCTGTGGCCTTAACCTGATTGAGGATAGTTGCGTTGAGTTGGCTTGCCGCTGGCGAAACGCGCGTTGCCTTGCTTGAAACGATCGAGTGACCAGTTGCGGTGTCACCGCCTCCTGGCAGGCTTTGGAATCCTGCGTCTCACAGAATGTCCGGCCTTTACAGCTTTCGTCGCGACCGGCGGGTCTGCCGCCATGGCGGCACCCGCAAACAGCATCGATACTGCAAGCGCCACAGCCTTCACACACTTTGTTCTTTGCACGTGGATTTCCCCCTTGTTTTGTTGCCAACGTCAATGCTCGAGCGACATCATACTACTGTTGCAGCTGCAATCCGGCGTCCATCGCCAGCTTGCGCCATTTGGCGATCTCGGCCTTGATGTGCGCACTGAATTGCTCCGGAGTGGACGTCACCGGAATCGAAGGCACGATGGAGATCACGTAGAACAGCGAGCTTGCCTGCGTGATCGCCTGCAGGTCCTTGGTGAGATCGTACGGGAGCTTGGAGTTGGTCGCCGAATTGACGGCATGCGATGCCGAGATCAGGCAGATGGTGTACCCGTCCGGAGGCGCATTCTTGGTGAGATCCACGCCGATGGCGCCCGCCGCCCCGGTCCGGTTGTCCACCACGACCTGCTGGCCCCAGGCTTCGGACAGCTTGGCGCCGATGCTGCGCGCAGTGGTGTCGGTGCCTGCGCCCGGAGCGAACGGTGCGATGAACCGGATAGGCCTCGCCGGGTAGTTTGACGCTGTGTCGCCCTGCGCGGCCCAGATTGACGGCGCTGCGCACGCGCCGGCGCAGAGCGCCGCCAGCATCCGGAATATTCTGTTCGGAATTGGCACGGCAATTTCTCCTCGGTTGTCGAGCGGTATTCTATGCCGGCGGTCCATCCGAACCGGTGCGTGCGGTATAGTTTCCGGGATGATTCTTCGCTCGACGTCCGTTGCAATGGCCGCGTGCTTTGGCGCAACGGCGATGCTGGTCCTGGGCGTGTTCGCTTGCGCCGCCCGCGCAGCGGTATCCGCTTATCCGGATCGCCCCGTCAGACTGATCGTGCCGTTCCCGCCGGGCGGGGCGAACGACATCGCGGCGCGCCTCGTCAGCCAGAAGCTCGCCGAGCGATGGGGCAGGGCAGTGGTGATCGACAACCGCGCGGGCGCGGGCGGCAACATCGGCACCGAGATCGGCGCGAAGGCGTCCGCTGACGGTTATACGCTTACCATCGGCTCCACCAGCACCCTGTCGAGTAACGTCAGTCTCCTGCCCAGTCTGCCATTCGATCCGGTGCGCGACTTCGCTCCGATAGCGATGCTCACGACCGCGCCGTACGTGCTGATCGTGCACCCCTCGGTGGGCGCATCGTCGATGCAGGAGTTCGTCCAGCTCGCGAAGAAGAGTCCGGGCAAGCTCAATTACTCGTCCTTCGGCGAGGGCAGCTCGGCGCATCTCGTCGTCGAAATGTTCAAGAGCATGGCGGGCGTGGATATCGTGCACGTGCCGTACAAGGGAGGCGGCCCGGCGCTCGCGGCGGTGGTCGGAGGAGAAGTGCAAACGACGTTCGGCAATCTCGGTGTCGTGCTGCAGCAGGTGCAGGCCGGGAGGGTGAGAGCGCTCGCGGTATCGAGCCGCAAGCGCGCCGTAGCGCTGCCGCAGACGCCCACGGTCGCGGAGTCGGGTATACCGGAGTTCGATGCGACGGCATGGGTCGGACTGTTCGGGCCGAGAGCGCTGCCGCAGCGCCTGGTCGAGAGCATCCACCGCGACGTCGCCGGGATACTGGCGGACGCGGAGATGAAAAAGCAGGTCATCGCGCGCGGTATGGAGCCCGGAGATATGACGCCCGAGCAGCTCGGCCGCCACGTACGGATCGACATCGAGCGCTGGCGGAAGGTCGTCAAGGCGGCCGGCATTCAAGCAAGATGATCTCCGGAACTTTTGCCGACGGGGGATCTCTTAGAGGGATAGCAGTTTCAACAATATCGAGCCGGCGGCAGCTGGTTTCACCGCCGGTCCTGCAGGGGAAACCGGACGCGGCTGAAGTTCCCTTGGATCTCCTCCCGCGAGTAGCGATGTGCGCCCAATCCCGCAACAACTGGGATGGGGCTATCTCATTTTCTTTCGAAAGGAGACGCTCATGAAGGCAACAACCTCTTTGAAGACTCTTGTAAGTGCGCTTGCGCTCGGGCTGGTATTGGGGTGTGCGGGCGCCGGCGAAAAGACCGGCGTAGCCATCGATGACTCCGCCATCACGGCGAAGGTGAAGACGGCGTTTGCCAAGGACCCCGATGTCAGCGCGATGAAGGTAAACGTGGACACGGACAAGGGATTTGTGACCTTGAAGGGCGAGGTCAAGAGTCAGACCGAGCGCAACAAGGCCGCCCAGCTCGCCCGCAACATAGAAGGCGTCAAGGGCGTCAACAACAATCTGATGGTAAAAAACTGACGAGCACGACGAGGGAAAACAGGGGTACTAAGGAGCGGGGGGAACGGGCCCCTTCCGGCAAATCTTCGGGGCCTTCCCGTTTCCCCGCACCCCGGCAAGGAGTGGCGGGGCACGGGCTCTAAGGAGCGGCGGGGAACGGGAGGCCCCTCGGATTTTCAGGAAGGGGCACACGGTTGCCGTGGTGTAAGAACCGGTGACATTGACGGGGCGTGAAGAAGGTGTCCGATGTACAGGAGCAGACTGTAACTCTTCGATGGATGTGGGCTCAACGGAGACCTCCGCAGGGTATGCTCCATGCGGACCGAACCCGCCTATTCCCTTCAAGACCCTTGGATTCAAGGCTTTGACAGTCACGAGCGATTTGTCGCCGGCCGATTGCACGATGATCGAAAAATCGGCTCGATACGGCAGCCGGGTGCCAAGCGCGCAGTATGTGCTGGAAAGAATTGATTCGCCGAAGGAGTGAAGGAAGACGTCGGTATTGTCACCCGGACGCATGAACACATCCTTGCCAAAGACCGCGTTCTTACTCGTTTCCGCCGTATATGAGACGTTGCCCCCACCAGGGGCCGATGTTCGCAAGGGCAAGGTGGCGTAAAAGGAACTAGCAACCGACCTTGCGTCCGAAAAGCCGTAGACAATAGCATTCCGCGCGACGTCGGAAGGAACGCGAAACTCATAAGCCGTCGGGTTGGGAACCGATAGTCGATACACCTCGAGCGGCGCGAGGTTTTCTCGAAACGTATATGCGATACCGCCCATCGCGATTGCGAGGGCCAACCAGGCTACGTGGGCCTTCTTCATCCGTGCTTCAACGTGGAGCTAACCGGCGCGAGCGGCTCTGCCGCGAAGTGTCCGCGTCGGGCGAAGGAGTAGAAATCATTCTTCTAGCTTCGCTTTCGAACCGGTGGTTAGATGTCATGTTCGTTCGCCTGAGAGCGGGCTGGATCTATGCCTCAGTCGAGCAGAGCCGTTCCAGGGCTGCCCATAGCACGGCGGCTATAGCGACAAACGTAATGGTACGTGTACGCATACTTTTCCACCACCCCGCCCCGGTTTCGTGAAGCGCTCCGCTACGGTAGCGAAAGCGTTACACCGCGTCGCTGCTGACGTTACAGAAGAATCACGTGCAGGGCGCTAGTGAACGCGATGGTGAACCTACTCTCGCTACTGCGATCACAGAGTCGATCGCCCGACAAAACATCACATCGCGCGGTCCGCCTTTTTTTTGGGGTCAGGTAATGACTATCAAGCTTACGACGCTACTTGTGGAGATTCGACGCAGGGCGCGTGTGCGACCACCGCCCGACGTGGACCCGCTTCAGGAGATCATGGTCCGTATCGGTAGAGCACCAAGCACGCCGGAAAATCGAACGCTGCTCAAGATCGCCGCGGCGGCGATTGGCCGGCGGGAAGAATACTTCAACGAGAACGACATTTGGTCGCTCAGTCAAGAAACGCTCGGGCTTGTCGATGCGCTGATCGAGCGGAGGATCGGGTAGCTCAAATGTTATCGAAACAAGCGGGTCCGATTTCGAACGCGCGGTCAGGTGCCATTCGCGCTACAAGCTTGGCCATGCTTTGGCGACACCGACTGCGTGAACGAGCCCGTAGCCGAGGCAAATGAGCGAGCTCCAGACGGCGAACGGTGTAGCTTTGCGACGAGCAAAGAGCAACCTTGGAACGATGACCAAGCCGCGCAAAAGGTAGACCGCGGTGATGGTCAAGAGCCCGGCAGCAAGTAACGGTAGACGCGGCAGAACGCCCGCACCCGCAAGCGCATACGCCGACCACAGAAGCCCAGGACGGAACTCAATCAGCCGGCTGGTGGCTTGCCGGTGTTGATCGCCAATTGAGCGGCGAAAGCCCGCTTATAGGCGGGCCGCGCTTCGCCACGCGCGACATAAGCGGCCAGGTTCGGATATTCGTCCAGAATGCCCGATGATTTCAGCCTGAGCAGCACCGACACCATCATCAGGTCGCCCGCGCTGAACGCACCATCGAGCGAGTCGGCATCACCCAGACGACGGGAAAGTTGGTCCAGCCGGGCGCGGACGCGATCCTCGACCAGAGACAGGCGCTCCTTACACCAAGGCTTGTCACCCTCCAGAAGCCTGGCGTTTCCGAGTTCAAGGATTGGCGGCTCCACTGTGTTGAGCGCGGCAAACATCCATGTGATCGCGCGTGCCCGGGCATTGGCATCGTCCGGCAGCAGGCCCGCATGGCGCTCGGCGATATGGAACACGATCGCCCCTGTTTCAAACAGGACAAGATCGCCTTCCTCATAGGTCGGAATCTGACCGAAAGGATGAAGCGCCTGATGCGTGGGTTCCTTCATCGCACGGAACGAAACAAGGCGAACCTCATAGGGTTGGCCCACTTCTTCAAGCGCCCAGCGGACGCGTGTATCACGCGCCAGTCCTTTGCCGCCGTCAGGTGACCGTTCAAAGGCGGTAATGGTGATGGTCATCGTGAGGCTCCTCCTAGCGAAAATCATCGGCTGCGGGGCTGGCAAGCTGCCAAGGCAAACTCACCGAGATTAAAGACGATCCCTTTCCGTGTCCGGTTTGTCTGCATAGCACACTTGCGCCCGGCGGAATTATCGACTGACATGGAAATACTCAGCCGTGGGTTGTGTGCGGCCTAACGCCCGGCGTCAGGCGCGGCTGGAAGCTGAAGCGCAGCATAAGCTGTAAGCCGTCGCCTGCACGCCATAGTTAGACTATGTCTGCCTTCGCAGGCGCGGTGATACAGGTCTCAGCGCCGTGGTGTACGGAGCATCGGAAAGATAGGCGGCGACGTCCCCACCTGAATGGTGCCCAGTAACTCAAACCCGTGCCGTTCATAGAGCGGAATGTTCCTTGGGTTGGAGGATTCAAGATAGGCCAGCGCGTGGTCGCGATCGCACGGGAGAAGGGCGTGTTGCATTAACGCCGCGCCGTACCCTTTGCCCTGGTCAAACGGATCGACCCCAATGAACGGCAAATACCAATGCGGCTCCCCCGGGTGGTAGCGCCCCATCTGTTCGAATACCGCAGCGCCGTCCTTTTGCACCTGCGCGGACCCGGTGCGTTGCAGCAGTGTGATCAGCGCGTCTTCGTCATGGCGGACCTCTGGCGGCAACCACAGCGCCGCCCCGGCATAGCCGTCCACGTAGTAGGCGCTCTCGTGGGCAAACGCGTTGCCCCCGAATACCCTGACGAAGCTCGGGAAATGCATGAGGTACTGATTCGGATCAGGCCATGTCCAACGCGCAGCAGGGTCCGCGCTAAACGCCAGTACCACGACAGCGATGGCTGGAGCTTCATCGGATACCGTGGCGGTCTTGATGATCGGTGTTGTCATGAGGTCTGCGTCCGAACGGAAACCGTCTAGGATTTTGGGAAGTCTAACGCCAAGCTCACCTGCCCGGCCCGCTCGGTGAACTATGAACTCCCAGCGCCGCCACCGCGGGCCGGGTCAGGTGCAGCGTCGGGTTCGGCCGGGCCGCCGTTAGCCATTGCGAAGCGGGTTACCAAGCAGCTCCCGCAGCAGTGTCGCCTGCGCCGCCCGCTCGGCCCGAGATACCGTTGCGTTGGTCGTACCACTTCGCGCTCGACGTGCTTCGAAGGCGCCGTTATCAATCGCGACCGGTGAGAAAGCGATTTCGGAAATTGGACCTGTCCCGTTTTCTTCGTTTTCTTCCCCCAAGGCCTAGCTGCACCGGCCCCGGGTACTCGCCCCCGGATCGGACGCCGACTACCGGGTCCCTTCCTTCAGCCCCAGCATATCCTGCTGCCAGCGAATGGCTCTGCTGAAGCCATGCCCGTGCTCTTCGAAAATCTTGAGGACTGCCGGGACAGTTTCTTGGCGCGCCCAGTCCCGCTGGAGTTCGACCGGATACGCCAGCGTGCTGATGGGGATGGCCCCCGCCTGCACCATACGCTGGACAGCTAGTGCGTGACTTTCTGCGTCAGCTCCGCCGGAGGCATCCGGGACAATGTACACAATGTAGCCGTCGCCGAGTGCGCCCTGAACCGCCAAGTTCAGGCAGATCTCCGTCCACAAGCCGGCTATCACGAGCCTCTTGCGCCCCGTCTGCTTGACCCAATCGACGACGCGCTGATCGTCCCACGAGCACAGGCCCGTGCGGTCGATGGGCTTCTGTTCGGGGAAGACCGCCTGGAGTTCTTTCAAGAGGGGCTGGTGTTCCGCAACACCCGTCGTCAGCAGGGTTGGCACGTTGAATACCTTGGCCGCCTTCGCCAGTGCGGTCACATTGTGAGAGACTGTCGAGTGCTTGTGCGACGTCACGGACAGGAGCTGCGGGTACTGGTGGTCAATGAGCAGCAACGCATGGTTGTCTGGCGTGAGCAGGTTCTCCACTCCGTTGTATTGGTTGGTTGCCATCGCTCTTGCTCCTTATGCTGATGGATTCGACAAATCAAACACCCGAACCTTTTCGCTTCTGGGGAAACGGTACGCTGTACTCGGAGAAGTGACAAGTAGGCACGAAAAAGTGCCGTAGTTCCGAAAAGGATACCGCTATGGAGGAGCCCGACTGCCCGATCAGGACGACCCTGGACGTGATCGACGGCAAGTGGAAGCCGCTCATCCTTTTCTACCTCAAGGACGGGCCGAAGCGATTCAGCGACCTGAAGCGCAGCATCACGGACGTGACCCAGAAGATGCTGACGGACTGCCTGCGGGAGTTGGAGAAGGACGGGATCGTCCACCGGGAAGTCTACCCCCAGGTGCCGCCGAAGGTCGAGTACTCCCTGACCGCCTACGGCAAGACCCTCAAGCCCGTCCTCAAAGCGATGTGCGCGTGGGGCACCAAACACAGTCGCCGACTTTCAGGTTTGCCAGACACGAAATAGAAAGATGAAAGGGACATCGAATGTACTCGCGCCGAACGCCCGCGATGACGCGCACCCGGAAGCGCGCAGCGCTTTCTGGTGTGGCTGTCGATCGCGCGGTTAGGCAGCATGAGCGACAAGGTGCCCGAACAGGTGCTCGCGATCAACCAGGATCCGACAGCCGCCCGCGATGACATCTCGAGTGCCAGCGTCCAATGGGTCAACCGCGGCCCAACTCGGGTCAGCAAAACTGAGCTCAAGCTCCGAGCCGTCAACCAAGCGGAAGTGCCGAGACCAGACCCGACCGTATTGAACATCATGCCATTCAGCGACGGACGAGTGAGCAGCGCCCCAATCGATGCCTTCAACCCAGGTGTGCGAGTTTCGAAACGCGTATGGCTCGCGGGTGATGAGCATCAAATCAATGTCCGAATCAGCTCGCGCGGCTCCCCGCGCGTGAGATCCAACTAGCGCGAGCCCAAGAATCGAAGGAGTGCGTTCCGCCCAAGCAGTCAATATTGCGACGAGTCGCTCCGATTGAGGCGCATTCGTCATCTGCTGCCTAACGTTTTGGTGAACGGCGGGCCATCATGACGATCTTTGACGGTACCGCGGTCCTGGTAGCCCGTCCGTTCGACCTGTAGTTAGGGCTCTGGGTCAACGGAGAGCCCTTTGAATGATACCTCCCCTTCCAAGAGGCGCTGAAAGTAGCTGGCACACTCGTCATCTTTGTCCATCTTCGCGCGTCCGAGAATCTTCTCGCCCACGGAACGCTGCTTTTCGATTTGGAGTATCCATTCCCGCTCCCCACCTTCCTCATCGGACGCGGACGAGCCAAGCATGTATTTGCGTCCCTTCCATTCCACGTACGAGTACCACCCCCAATCTTCCGCGTCTGGCTCGGAAACCGTTACGTCGGGGCGCGCTTGGTTCCGGAGCCACAACAATAGTGATTCGCCGGGAATCGGATTGATTGGGTTAGGCCGTTCCTTCGAGACATCGAACTTGTCCGTATTGAAACGAACGACATAAGTCATTTGATCAAGAGCCCTAACGCCCAGGTTCAGGCGCGGCCCTGACGCCCGAAGGGCGGCAGGGACGTTGGCTGGAACCTGTTGTTAGGCATCCGGATCGGACGATGGAAGTGGACAGACTTCCCTGGCTCGAATCAAGCCCTGCTCGATAGTGAACTGGTGGCCCACATGCTCATCAGCAAGCACGGCTCCGGCCAAGCTGCGCACGATTTGATGCACGTCTACCAAGAGCTGCCCAGCGCCTTGCCGGTGAAAGGCAACCGGCTCTACGTGTGGATCGATCTCTGTCCATTGCTCCGTCCAGTAGGCGCGGATTTCTTCAGGCCCACAGACAAAACCGCCCTTGAACGCCTTCGGCCAAAGTCACGTCAACAGTCATGAGGGCAAGCGCGACTTCAATCTCACGCGCGTTAAAGGCCGCGTACGCTGCGCGTAGCAGCTCAATGTCTGGTGTGGGTTGATCTGTCATAAGAGTTGAGTGAAAAAAGAAAGAGATGAAATGAGGCCTAACGCTTGAATTAAGCCGCGCCGCGAAGCGGCGTCGGCTTGAATGAATTGTTAGGCCGCACTTTCTGCGCCATTTCTATGCCGCCCTCAGGACTGCGGGTCGAACCCGAAGACGCGTAGCTCTTGGTCACAACGACAGGCCTTCGCGATGCGCGCGGCCCACGCGACGGCCTCCTCGCGTGAGGGTAGTTCGAGCACAGTGAAGCCGCCGTCAAGCGGGGGCGCCCATGGGTAGCCGCCCTCGGCGACTGCTCCGTCTGCTGCGACGAGAACGGGCGGCACGCCTTCGTCGATGCCGCCGCCGAAGACGTAGACGCCGGCGGCTTTCGCCTCGTCGATCACGGCGTGCGCGTCGCGACCCACCGCCTCCCACTCGCCTTCGGGCACGACCATCGCAGCGCTGGGAAAGGAGATCAGGTACTTGGCCATGGTGCTATTTCCTTTGGAGATTGATGTCGGTCGTGGAGCGAGTGTGCGGCCTAACGCCCTACAAATCAGTTGCGAGCGGGAGCGCCGCTTGCCGTGCAACGAAGAGCCCGATGATGATGCCACGCAGCACCGCAGTGGGTTTCGGCAGGCTCCCGCTCGTCAACTGCATTTGTTTGTTCGGCGGCGTCGTGCGTAAGATCTAGGCCGTTAATGGCAGCCAGGACCATTGGGCCGGGAGACCTCGGCCATGCTCCCTTGAAGAGCGTCGATCAACTTAATCTCATCCTCAAGAGAGGGAACCTGCCTGCAATCGCTGCTCTCGGTAAGTTTGCTTTCCGAAGCTTCACAAAACTTCATGACCGTCCCACGCTCGCGCCCAGGGTGACGAGAAGCTCGTCCAGTTGCTCGAACGTCTCTCCCATCGCATCCGCCGCCCCGGTGCCGGCGGCGTCGAGAGCTTCCTTCGAGGGATAAAGCTCGTGCATGACCAGCAACGTCTTGCCGCCTTTTTCCGCGAAGGTCACCGTCGTGACGGAACCCTCGTCACTTTCCTCATTGGTCCAGACGAGGCGCGAGTGCGGTGTTACTGCCTTGTACGTGCCGAAGAACGCCGACTGTGAGTCCCCGTGTGCGAACTCCAAACGGTACCTGCCCCCGACACGAACATCCATTTCGCAGGAAAGCAGGGACATTCCCATCGACTTCGGCACCCACCACTGCCTGAACAGCTCGGGCTTGGTCCACGCCTCGAACACGAGGCGCGCCGGGCCGTTGAAAGTTCGCGTGACGACGAGCTCACGCTCGGACTTCCGCTCCACCGTCGTACGGTTCTTCATGGGGGCAACCTCACTCTCTCTTCTTGCGTCCATCGACCTTCTCCTTCCGTTTCAATTCCTCGACAACTTTGTCCAGCTCGTCGAAGCGTGCGTCCCAGAGCTGGCGGTATCTCTCGATCCATGCAGCTTCCTCCTCCAGTCGGCGCGGGCCGAGCTTGCAGGTCCGCACGCGCCCGACCTTCTCCGTGGTGACTAGCCCCGCCTGCTCCAAGACGCCGACATGCTTCTTCATGCCCGTGAGGGTCATGCGGAATTTCTCGGCAAGGTCCGTGATCGAAGCGTCGGAACGTCCGAGCTGCTCCAGAACCCCGCGTCGGGTGGCATCCGAGAGCGCGGCGAACGAGGCATCGAAGCGGGCCTGGGTATATTGAACCATGTGGTTCAGTATTTAACACACGGATAGGCGGCACGCAAGGGGAGGCCGAGCTCGCGCTGCCTTGAACAGCTCACAGGAGATCGCATGACTGCGGCACTGATGGCATCGTTAGATGCATCGCGCTCTGTCAGGTTGTAGCCCCGAACGCTGTGCGTCGCTGTGTCGGTCAGCAAGCTGTGCAGCGCCTCCAGGTTCGCAGAGCTTGCCCTGGCGGTTATAGGAATATCGCACGGTCGGGTGGGGTCAGAGGCGACGGTAGGCGTCGCCACGATCGGCCGCGGCCAATCTGCGCCTTCATCTTTGCATGCAAGAATGGCGAGAATGCTCCCGATCAGGATCCGAACTGACGCTGTCGAGTGGCTTTCGCGCATTATGGGGAGTGCTCCGGAGCGCTTGTCCGCCGAACTTTCTAATAGGTCGACGAAATTCGATTAAACACAGTAATGCGGATGCTGGACTTGAGTCAACGACCCATTCGATCAAGACGTTGTTGTGAGAATGGCTTGCAGTGGGTCGGTGATAGGTGGCAGAAGATGGAACAACAGTCTGAATCGGAAAGTAGATTTCTTGCGTCACCGCAGGCCGCGCCCCGCTTGCTTGATCAGGTGCGCGCAGCGATTCGACGCAGACACTACAGCCGGCGTACGGAAGAAGCCTATGTTCACTGGATAAAGCGCTTCATCTATTACACAGGCAAGCGCCATCCCGGCGAATTGGGAGCGGCAGAAGTCACCGCGTTTCTCAACCATCTGTCAGGTGAGCGGCACGTGGCGTCCGCAACGCAGAATCAGGCGCTCTCCGCGCTGCTATTTCTCTACAGGGAGGCGCTGGGTCGGGCATTGCCATGGCTGAACGGGCTCGACCGCGCCAAGCGCCCGGTGCGCCTGCCGGTAGTGCTGACCGAGGCAGAGGTGAGAGCTTTGCTCGCCCAACTCGATGGCGGCAGGTGGTTGATGGCGAGTCTGCTCTACGGCGTCATCATGTTTATCCCGACACGCTGCACCGCACCGTGAAGCGCGCAGCGCATGAGGCCGGCATCTACAAGCCGGTAAGCAGCCACACATTACGGCATTCATTTGCGACACACCTGCTGCAGGCCGGTTACGATATCAGAACCGTGCAAGAGCTCCTTGGACACAAGGACGTCGCAACGACGATGATCTACACGCACGTCATGAACAAGGGTGGGCGCGGGGTGCGAAGCCCGCTCGATTCCAGCGGCAACGGCGAGCCGCCGGTGCTGAAGGACGTATCGGAGCTGCGTTACACGGTGCTGGCCTCCCCATCCTGAGCATCGATTCGCTGTCATATTGCTCTTGCCTGTCTCCGCGCCCCTGCGGTTCAATTACAAGCAGTGACGCGGTGACGAAGTGACGGGGTGACGAAGTGACGGGTCAAACCTCGGCCCTATCCCTCGCTTCTTACTCTGTCGGCCGGGCGGAAAACTCGCTGAACTCGCCGCTGCCGTCATTCACTTTGACGTCGGTCACGATTGCAGATCGCGGGCCCTGCCGGGCTGCCGCGACCATCGCTTCCACCGCTTCCGGCGTACCCTGTACCGTGGCCTCAACGGTGCCGTCGCGGCGATTGCGCACCCAGCCCGTTATCCCAAGCTCGCGCGCCTTTCGCTCCATGTAGTAGCGGAATCCGACGCCCTGGACGCGGCCGGAAATGCGGAGGTATTTCGTCATATGCGCCATGCCAGTCGTTTCACCGTACGCCATTGCCAACGGGACCGTACTATTCTAACTTTCGTCTGGAGGCATGGCGCATAAATTGAACGGAGGAGGAAAAGCATGAACAAGGCCGCCAAGGAGAACGAAAATAGGATCTTGAACCACTGAAGATACATAGAAGGAAGAATCAAACCTTCATCCTTCATCCTTCATCCTTCATCCTTCATCCTTCATCCCTCATTCCTCATTCCTCATTCCTCATTCCTCATCCCTCCTATGCACATTGACCGGGACATCAAGCTCGACTTCAAGGACGTGCTGATACGCCCGAAGCGCTCGGCGCTGCCCTCGCGCGCGGAGGTCGACATTCATCGGGACTTCGAGTTCAAGCATTCCGGCCACAAGTACCACGGCATCCCGATCATCGCCGCAAACATGGACACCGTCGGCACCTTCGAGATGGTGCGGGCGCTCTCGCGCTTCGACCTTTCGGTGGCGCTGCACAAGCATTACAGCGAGGAAGATCTGGTCGCATTCTTCCGCTCCCTGGAGGTCAGCTCGAGTGCGTTCTATTCGATGGGCATCAGCCGGGCGGACCAGGACAAGTTCGAGCGGGTGATGAAGCGCGTCGGCGACGCGATCCAGTACATCTGCATCGACGTCGCCAACGGCTACGCCGAAGGCTTCGTCAAATTCGTCGAGAAGGTCCGCCAAGCCCACGCCGGCATCACGATCATGGCCGGGAACGTGGTGACTGGAGAGATGACCGAGGAGCTGGTTCTCTGCGGCGTCGATGTCGTCAAGGTCGGCATCGGCCCGGGCTCGGTATGCACGACGCGCAACATGACCGGCGTCGGCTATCCGCAGCTCTCGGCGGTGATCGAATGCGCAGACGCCGCTCACGGACTCGGCGGCCGCATCTGCGCCGACGGCGGATGCACTTCGCCCGGCGATCTCGCCAAAGCCTTCGGCGGCGGGGCGGACTTCGTGATGCTGGGCGGAATGCTGGCGGGCCACGACGAATGCGCCGGCGAGGTGGTCGAGAAGGATGGCAAGCAGTACAAGAGTTTCTACGGCATGAGCTCGCGCACCGCCATGGAAAAGTACGCCGGCGGAGTGGCCGAGTACCGCGCCTCCGAGGGCAAGGAGGTCCTGGTGGAGTACCGCGGCCCGGTGGCCGGTACCGTGCAGGAGATCCTGGGGGGCGTGCGCTCAGCCTGCACCTACGTCGGCGCGCGCAAGCTGCGCGAGCTCACCAAGCGGACGACATTCGTCCGCGTCGGCGCCCAGTCCAACGACACGTTCGATCGGAGTCGATAGCGAGGCTTGAACGGTGAGTCGCCAAGTTGATTTTTCTTAGCGCTTCTCCGCATCCTCGGCGTCCTCTGCGGTGAGAGGTCGAACGCGTTTGCGCACAGTGCCGCCGAGCGCATAGAATCCGTTCTTCGCCGCGCCGGTTGGCGGCGCAGTCCGCTCACAGCCGATGCCTGCTTTCTCCGCGCGCCCTTCGAATTCGTCATCGGCGGTCAGGGCGCACCGGCATCGATAGTCTCAGATGGAATTCTTGGCACTCCGGCCGGTCGAGGCGGCAGTCACTTTATCCGTAATCTGGATCGGGCTCGGCGTCGTCGGGGCCGCGTGCATGCAGGTGCCGCGTGCAATCACCGGCATGGTTTTCCCGGCCGGCGCGCTGGTTGCACTGGGGCTGGCGCTCACGGGGCTGTGGGCGATGAGTGCGCCGGCCAGTACCGCGATCCTGCCGGCCGGGCTGCCGGACCTGCCGTTCCACGTGCGCGTCGATCCGCTGTCCGGATTCTTCCTGCTGCTGTTGGGTGGCGTCTCGTTCGGCATATCGCTCGCCTCCGCCGGCTACTTCCGCGGCACAGAGGGCAGGGCGCTCGCGCTGCTGTGCCTGCAATACCACGTGTTCCTCGCCAGCATGGGTTTCGTGCTGATCGCCGACGACGCTTACCTCTTCATGATCACGTGGGAGTCGATGGCGCTCTCCTCGTATTTCCTCGTCACCACCGAGCACCACAGCGAGCAGAACCGGCAGGCGGGCTTCATCTACCTGCTGGTCGCGCACATCGGCGCGCTCGGTATCCTGTTGTGCTTCGGCGTGCTGCACGGGGGCCACGGCGACTACACGTTCGACGCATTGCGCCAGGCGAACCTCTCCGGCTTCTGGGCCACCGTCGCGTTCGTGCTGGCGTTTTTCGGCTTCGGCGCCAAAGCCGGCATGCTGCCGCTGCACGTGTGGTTGCCGGAAGCCCATCCGGCGGCGCCTTCGCCGGTATCCGCGCTGATGTCGGGCGTAATGCTCAAGACCGCGATCTACGGCATGTTGCGCGTGATCTACGACCTGATCGGCGACATTCGCTGGGAATGGGGTCTCACCGTGCTGCTGTTCGGCGCGGTGACCTCGCTGTTCGGCGTGCTGTTTGCGCTGATGCAGCATGATCTCAAGCGCCTGCTCGCGTACCACTCGGTCGAGAATATCGGGATCATCCTGATCGGCATCGGGTTGTCGATGGTGTTTATAGGGAGCGGCCATCCGGTCGCCGGCGCGCTGGGGCTGATAGCCGGGCTGTATCACACGCTCAATCACGCCGTATTCAAGGGGCTGCTCTTCCTCGGCGCCGGTGCGATCCTGAAGTCGACCGGGCTCGAGGAATCTGAACGAGATGGGCGGGCTCATCCGCTACATGCCGCACACGGCCCTCTATTTTCTGGTCGGGGCGCTGGCGATCTCGGCGTTGCCGCCGTTGAACGGCTTCGTTTCAGAGTGGCTGACTTTCCAGGCATCGCTGCAGGCGCCCGTGCTCCAGAGCAGCGTGGTGCGGAGCCTCGTGCCCATCGTCGCCGCGGTGCTCGCCCTCTCGGGAGCGCTCACGGGCATGTGCTTCGTCAAGGTCTACGGCATCGCCTTTCTCGGGCAGCACCGGCACGAGCTCGCGGAACAGCCGCGTGATGCGGGCGGATGGGAGCGCGCCGGCATGTTGTGGCTGGCGCTTGGCTGCTTCGCGCTCGGGCTGCTGCCGGTGTTCATGATCGGGCAGTTGAACAACGTGAGCCATCGCGTTGATCAGGTCCGGTCTCCCCGACGAGGCGATGGCTACAGGCTGGTTGTGGCTGGTGCCGATATCGAGCGCGCAGGCAAGCTACAGCCCGATCGTGTTCTTGCTGGGGATCGCCGCGGTGTTCGGCGTGACGTTCCTGGTGGTGCGCCACGTCTATCATGGCAGGCTGCGCCGCTCCGACCCTTGGGACTGCGGGTATCCCGAGCAGACTTCGCGCATGGAGGACACGGCCGATGGGTTCGGCCAGCCGATCCGTCACATCTTTGCGCCGTTCTTCCTGATTCACCGCGAGATTCCGCGCCCGGACGATCCGCGGCCGGTCTTCAGGCAGGAAGTCGAGGACCGCCACTGGTACTGGATGTATCTGCCGATTGCGCATCTCGCCGAATTTCTCTCCGGTCATGTCGGCAAGCTGCAGCAGGGGCGCATCTCGGTGTACCTGCTGTACAGCTTCGTGACGCTGATCGCGCTGCTGGTGTTCGCGCAATGAACCAGGCGAGCGGAATCGTCTTCCAGGTGTTGCAGTCGGTGCTGGTGGTGCTGATTGCACCGCTCATGCTGGGCTGGGTGAATCAGTGCCGCGCCTGGCTGCAGAACAAGAGCGGCGCGGGAATCTGGCAGCCGTACAAGGTGCTGAACAAGCTGTTTCACAAGGACGTGGTAATCGCGCACGACGCCTCCCCCTGTTCCGTTCCACGCCCTACATCCTGTTCGGGTGCATGTGGCTCGCGGTCGGCATCGTGCCGGTGCTGGCGACTTCGCTGCCGTTCGCGCCGGCCGCGGACGTGATTGCCCTGGTCGGACTGTTTGCGCTCGCGCGCGTATTCGTGTCGCTCGCCGGCATGGATGTCGGCACCTCGTTTGGCACGCTCGGCGCGCGCCGCGAGATGATGATCGGTTTTCTCGCGGAGCCGGCGATGCTGATGACGCTGTTCACCGCCTCGCTCATCAGCCATTCCACTTCGCTGGTGACGATCGTCGAGACGCTAGGCCAGCGCGAGTTCGTGATTTATCCGAGCATGGCGTTTGCGGCGGTCGCCTTTCTGACGGTATTGCTTGCGGAGAACGCGCGCATACCTATCGACAATCCGTCCACGCACCTCGAGCTCACCATGATTCATGAGGCGATGATCCTCGAATACTCGGCGCGGCATCTGGCGCTGATCGAGTGGGCCTCCAGCTTGAAGCTCACCGCCTATATCACGATCGGAATCGCGCTATTCGTGCCGTGGGGCATCGCGCAGGCTGGTGACTGGATCGGACTGCCGATTGCGCTGGCTGCTCTGGTGGTGAAGCTCGCACTGGCCGGCGCGGGGCTGGCACTGCTCGAAACCCTTTCGGCGAAGATGCGCATCTTTCGCGCGCCCGAATTCCTCGGCACGGCCTTTCTCCTCGCCACGCTTGGCATGCTGACCCATTTCCTGCTCGAAACCTAGCGACCCGGGACACTCGATGCCTTCACTGCCACTGTCCGGTCAGCTCATCAACCTGTTCGCGGCGCTGCTGCTGCTGCTCGCATTCGCCATGCTCACGCAGCGGCGCATCCTGTCGCTCATCAATCTGTTCGCCGCGCAGGGCTTTGTGCTGGTCCTCTCCACGGTGGTGGTCGCGTACTCCACGCACCAGGGGCATCTCTATTACTCCGCGCTGCTGACGCTGGCGCTCAAGGTGCTGCTGCTGCCGTGGATCATGCACCGCCTGATCCGCGCGTTGAATGTGCGCTGGGACGTCGAGACGCTCATCGACATCCCGGCGACGATGCTGATCGGCATCGTGCTGGTGATTTTCGCGTTCAATCTGGCCGCCCCGATCTCGCAGTTCGCCGGCACGATCACCAAAAGCACGCTCGGCGTGGCAACCGCCTGCATCCTGCTCGCATTCCTGATGATGATCACCCGACGCAAGGCGGTATCGCAGGTAATCGGCTTCCTCGCGATGGAAAACGGGTTGTTCTTCGCGGCGACCTCCGCTACGTACGGCATGCCGATGGTGGTCGAGCTCGGCATCGCGCTCGACGTGCTGGTCGGCACGCTGATTTTCGGCGTGTTCTTCTTCCACATCCGCGAGACCTTCGAGAGCCTCGACATCCACCACCTCGAGAAGCTGAAGGAACGCTGATGGAGTTACTGCTGGTATTGGGCATTCCATTCGCCGGCGGCATCGTGCTCGGATTCTGGGGGCATCGCGATTCCGCGCCGGAGCTCAACTCGGGCATGAGCCTGCTCACTTTTGTGGCGGCGGCGGCGCTCACCGTGCGCATCATTGCCGACGGACCGGTCCTGCTGTGGGACGAGATGTTCTTCGTCGACTCGTTCAACGTGTTCCTGGTGGCGCTCACGGCATTCGTTGCATTTACCACCTCGTTGTTCAGCCGCCCCTACATGCGCATCGAACTGCACCTCGGCAAGCTCACGCCGAACCGGCTGCGCCTGTACCACAGCATGTTTCAGATGTTTACTTTCACGATGCTGGTCGTGCTGCTGACCAATAACGTCGGCATCCTGTGGGTGGCGATGGAGGCGGCTACGCTCACCACCGTGCTGCTGGTGAGCCTGTACCGCACGCCGGCGAGCCTGGAGGCGGCATGGAAGTACTTCATCCTGTGCGGCGTGGGGCTCGCCCAGGCGCTGTTCGGCACGATCCTGCTCTATTTCGCCGCGGAAAAGGTGCTGGGCCCGGGCGGCACCGCGCTCCTATGGACGCATCTGTATGAGGTCAAGGATCAGCTCGAACCGACCGTGCTGGGACTCGCGTTTGTGTTCCTGCTGGTGGGTTACGGCACCAAGGTCGGGCTGGCACCGCTGCACAACTGGCTGCCCGACGCGCATGCCGAAGGCCCGACGCCGGTCTCAGCCGTGCTGTCGGGGCTGCTGCTCAACGTGGCGCTGTATGCGGTGGTGCGCACCAAGGTGCTCGTTGAAGGCGCGCTCGGCACCCATTTTGCCGGCAACCTGATGATGGGCTTCGGCCTGCTGTCGGTAGTGGTGGCCGCGTTCCTGCTGTCGCGCCAGAAGGACGTAAAGCGGCTGTTCGCCTATTCCTCGATCGAGCACATGGGGCTCATGACCTTTGCCTTCGGCATGGGCGGTGCGCTGGCTACCTTCGCCGGGCTGCTGCACATGACGGTGCATTCGCTCACCAAGTCGGCGATCTTTTTCACCGTCGGCCATGCCGCGCAGAAATCCGGCACGCAGGTGATGGCTGACATCAGAGGGTTGATCGACAGCAATCCGACCATCGGCTGGGGGCTGATGCTGGGCAGCCTCGCCATCCTCGGCATGCCGCCGTTCGGCGTGTTCGCGAGCGAATTCATGATTCTCACGGTGACGATGCACCAGCAGCCGTGGGCCACGCCGTTCCTGCTTGCCGCGCTGGGCGTGGCCTTTGCCGCGATCTTCGGCAAGGTGCAGCCGATGGTATTCGGCACGGCGACCGCCCAGCGCCTGCCGCATCCGCCGGCGTTGGTACCCGTGTTCGTCCATCTCGCGATCGTACTGTTGCTCGGGCTTTACATTCCGCCGTATCTAGCCGAATGGTACCGGCAGGCGGCGCAATTGATCGGCTAAAGGCAGGATTCAGGATTGCGATGAGACTTGAAGATTTCCAGATCGAGCTGAGACAACTGGCGGGCGAGATGCCGGTTTGGCACGGACGCGTCGACGCGCAGCAATGGCGCACAGCCTGCCAGCAGGTGCGCGAAAAGGGCGGCCGGCTGGTCGCCTTGTGGGGCGCCGACAACAGCGATCGGGGAGAGGGCTACGCCGTGCATGCGGGGTTGACAGTCCAGTCGGGACTGCTGGTGATCACGCTGCGGGTTGCCGGCGCGAGCTTTCCCGACATCTCCGACATTTTCCCGGCTGCGAACCGGATGCAGCGTGCGGTCTGCGATCTGTTGGGAGTGGGCGCCGGGAACGCCGCGGACCGGCGCAAATGGCTCCGCCATGCCGCGTGGCGAGCGCACGAATATCCGCTTCGGAAGGAGTTCCCCGTCGACTCCGAATCTGCGAGCGAGCGCCACGCGGCAAACGAGGACGATGCCTATCCATTTGTAAAAGTCGACGGGGAAGGCGTGCACGAGATTCCGGTCGGGCCGGTGCACGCTGGCACGATCGAGCCCGGGCATTTCCGCTTTTCCATCGTCGGCGAGGGCATTCTGCGGCTGGAGGAGCGGCTCGGCTACAAGCACAAGGGCATCGAGAAGCTCTTCGAGACGATGACGCTCGCGGAAGGCGCGAGACTAGCGGGCCGCGTGTCGGGCGATTCCACCGTCGCCTACGCGTGGGCCTACGCCATGGCGGTCGAATCGGCGGCAGGGATCACGCCTCCAACGCGCGCGCTGTGGCTGCGCGCGTTGCTGCTCGAGCGGGAACGCGCGGGACAACATCTATGGGATCTCGGTTTCCTGGGCAACGATGCGGGGCTCGCTTTCGGCCTGGCGCAGTTCTCCTGCCTCAGGGAGGATGTGCTGCGCACCAACGCCAGGTTGTTCGGTCATCGCTATCTGATGGACGTGATCGTTCCGGGCGGCGTTGCGCGGGATATCAGCGCGGAGGGCATCGGGTGGCTCCAACGTGAAATCGACGCACTCGAGCACTCGGTAACGGCCCTGAAGTACATCTATGACGAACACGCGGGACTGCAGGACCGCTTCATCAAGTGCGGCCGAATTGCGCCCGAGTTGGCCGACCGGCTTGGATTGGCCGGAATGGCCGGGCGCGCGAGCGGGCAGGCGTGGGATTTGCGTGTGGAATATCCCTGCATTCCCTATGGCGAGCTCGACGTGCGCATGGCGACGCATCGCAACGGGGATGTCGCCGCGCGCGTCACTGTGCGCTTCGAGGAAATCTTCGAGTCGCTGCGCATTTCCCGGCTGATACTGGAACGCCTGCCGTTCGGCGAGCTCGCGACTCTCGTTCCGCCGGTAGCGGAGGGCGCAATGGGCGTGGGCTGGGTGGAAGGGTGGCGCGGCGAGGTATTCGTCGCCCTCGAGACGGGGCCCGGCGGCGGCATACGCCGCTGCCATCCCCACGATCCTTCGTGGCAGAACTGGCCGGTCCTCGAACGCGCGGTTCTGGGCAACATCGTCCCCGATTTCCCGCTGATCAATAAGTCGTTCAATTTGTCGTACGCGGGGCATGATTTGTGAGCGCGGACCCGTGACTCGTGGCTCGTGACTCGAAAGACCTGATATGTATCACTTGCTGAAACAAATAGCTGTTACCGGCATCAAGACGGAAGCGCCACCGGAGCCGGACGAGGCGCTGCGCGTTGCCGCCGAGCGGTTGCGCGCGGACGTGCTCGGATATTTCGCCGGCGCGCTCACCATCCGGCACGTCGACGCCGGGTCGTGCAACGGCTGCGAGCTGGAGATCAATTCGCTCAACAATCCCTATTACAACCTGGAAGGATTGGGCATCAAGTTCGTCGCGAGCCCGCGGCACGCTGACATGCTCCTCGTGACCGGGCCCGTATCGCGCCACATGGAAATCGCGTTGAAGCGCACGTACGACGCGACGCCGGAACCGAAGCTCGTCGTGGCGATCGGCGATTGCGGCTGCACCGGGGGGATCTTCGGCGAGAGCTATGCGAGCCGCGGCAGGGTTTCCAATGTGATTCCGGTGGACGTCGCGGTGCCAGGGTGCCCGCCCACGCCGTTGGCGATCATGCAGGGGATACTTACGGCGATCAGCGTGAAAAAGGCTTGAATCGGCGAGGCGCCAAGCGCGCCAAGAAGGACGACGAAGTATCGGTAATGATCAGAGGTCAATTCATAAATAGTTATTGTGACTCGACCGAGCGAACGAGGGTGTCAGGAACCTTAGAGTTTAGGGTTCCTGACACCCTCACGATAGAGGATCGCAAGAGATTGGGCCCGGCACCGACTAACTCGCGAAGAATGTGTTTCTCCTCAGTCTTGCGCGGGGTCGAATGTACATCAGCCATTTATGAAAACAGTTCTAGTGACTTGAGCACCTAGTCAAAACGATGCTGGATCCGTCACGAATCATTCGGGTTCGACGCCCGCCGCCTTGAGGACTTTCGCGATCTGGGGCTGCTCGGTTCGGATGAGTTCCAGCACGCGCTCCGGAGTCGTGTGAACGGTGAACACGCCAAGCCCCGCGTAGCGCTCCCGAACATCGGGCTGCTGCATGATCCGTGCGATTTCGCCGTTCAGGCGCTGGACGATCGCTGGCGGCACGCCCTTGGGCGCGACCATCGCCCACCAGGTCTCGGGGATGCGCTCCTTCATTCCCGCCTCCGCCATGGTCGGCAGGTCGGGAAACGAAGGGGAGCGGTTCTCGGTGGCGACGGCGAGCGGCCGCAGCCTGCCCGCCTTGATCTGCGGCGTGGCCGGGACCATGTCGGCGAACACCATGTCGATCTGGCCGGCCACGAGATCGGTCACGGCAAGGATGCCGCCCTTGTACGGCACGTGGACGATGTTGATGCCTGCCGCCGCCTTGAGGATCTCGCCGCCCATGTGCGCGGGCGTGCCCCGGCCGCCGGAGCCGAAATTGAGCTTGCCGGGCTGCGCTTTGGCGAGTGCGATCAGCTCTTTGAGGCTGCGCGCCGGTACGCTCGGATGCACGACCAGCACCGGCCCGGACCTGCCTACCAGCGAGATCGGCGAGAAGTCGTTCAGCGGATCGAACGGCAGCCGCTTGTAGAGGTACGGGTTCGCGACGAGCGCCGTGTTGCTGCTCATCAGCAGCGTGTAGCCGTCGGGCGGGGACTTTGCAACGACCTCATGCCCGATGTTGCTGCCGGCGCCGGGTCGGTTCTCGACGATGACCTGCCGGCCCAGGGATTCGGTCAGCTTCTGCGCGATGATGCGCGAGAGCACGTCCGAGGTGCCACCCGCCGGGAACGGGGCGATGTAGCGCACCGTCCTGGCCGGATAGGTATCCTGAGCGGGCGCAGCCGATGCGCCGAGCGCGAGCCACAGCAGAGCCCAGCGGAAGTCGTGCACGCGTGCGTTCGAGTCCATGAGTTTCCTTCCTTCCGTTTGCCTGGAGTACCAGTCACGCGTCACCGAGTCACGCGTCATCGGGTCACGCCCGACCGGGTCACGGATCACCGCTCACGCTTTTACCGTTCGCCAACCTGCTGGCGACGGTATCGATGAGCCGCCGCGAAATGCTGATCGATCCTGGCAGCTTGGGTAGTTCCGTCGGGTCGAACCACCGCGCTTCCTCGATTTCCACCCCGTCCGGACGGAGCTCACCGCCCGCGTATTCGGCGGTGAAAGCGATCATCAGCGAATGCGGGAACGGCCACGGCTGGCTGCCGAAGTAGCGGATGTTCTTTATTTCCACGCCGACTTCCTCGCGTGTCTCGCGGATCACCGTATCTTCCAGCATCTCGCCAGGTTCGACGAACCCTGCCAGAGCGGAGAATCGGCCCGCTGGAAACGCCGGCTTGCGCGCGAGCAGAAGCTTGCCCTCGTGCGTCACGAGAATCATGATGGCGGGGGTGACGGGGGGATAGGTGGTGAGCTTGCAGGCGGGACACGCGCGTGAACGCTCGTCTCCGCGTGGCTGGGTAGCCGTGCCGCAGCGGCTGCAGAATCGGTGGTTGCGGTCCCATTCGAGCAACTGGTAGGCGCGCCCGGAGAGCGCGGCGAGATCGGTCTCGACGAGCCCGAAGAGATCGCGCAGACCGAGAGCGGACCAGCCCTGGGGCAGCGGCTGCGACGCCGGAACTTCCACCGCGTAGCAGTGCCTCCCGGCGTACAGACCGAGGTAGTGGCTGCGTTCCGGGACGAGTCCGTGCTCGGAGAGATCCACGCAACAGGGCAACTCGGGCCGCTCGGCGCAATTGATTACCAGGATTCCGGAAGGCTGGAAGGCGAACCAGAGAGCGGGTTGATCGCGCGTTTCGGGCGGCGCGAAGAGGGGCACGTATCGCTCGGGCATGATTGATGTTAGCCGAGACGGCACGATCCGGTCGAGAAGAACGTGTGGGACCGTGAAGGGTATCCCCTTATGCTGTCATCGACCTTCATGCACAATTCGTGCTGCGAACATATCCCTCAGTGCCGGAGGCGCCCGGCGGGATGCCGAACGGAGCGAACGATGATGTCCAGGACCTGCGCTGGCTACGCGGTGGCGGTGATGACATTCCCGGCCGCGGCGCAGAGTTGCGCCGACATTCCCGGCGCGCAGAAACTTGAGTCCGACCGCTACCTGTTGGCCTACCGGACGAGGCCGGACAAGATCGCCGTCGGCCAGCATTTTGCGATGGAGCTGGCGTTATGCGCCAAAGGCGGCCAGCCCGCGCCCGAGAGCCTGCGGGTAGACGCCCACATGCCCGAGCATCGACACGGCATGAACTATAGGACCACGGTAAAACCTGCGGATGGCGGGCGTTATCAGGCGGAAGGATTTATGTTCCATATGCCTGGGCGGTGGGAGTTCATCTTCGAAGTGCGCAGTGGCGGGAAAACGGACCGCGTGACGAGAAGCGTCACTCTGGAATGAGTGCGAAGCAGCGGGCTGATATCCGTCACGCATTACGAAATCATCGCTGTGGTTCGTTTTTCGAAACGTGCTCTTGAGTCGCGCGCTACATCGCAGGCGGCGCTCTTAGAGTAAGCTGCTCTGATTCGTCCGGGTAATGTCGAAAAACGCTACGCCCGCTCCCAGGGGCCTGGGAGCGGGTTTTGCAGGGAACTTAGCCGCTCGGTCGAAGGATCCGATTGCTGCCCCGCTTTCGCCCGAGCGCTTGCTTTGCCTTATCGCTCGGTCACGGATCCGCTCGCGCTTCCCGACCCGCTTCCGGCAGCCGAGCCGCTTACACTACCGCTCGCGCTGCCCGATCTGCGCTCGGTCGTCGTTCCGCTCGAGCCGCTCGAGCTGCTGGTGCCGGTCGCGCTACCGCTCGCGGTCCCTGACCCCATTGCTGAGCCAGAACCCGAGGCACTACCACCGGCCGCGCAGCCGGATAAAGCAAGTGCAACTGCTGCTGCTATGATGCCTATCGATAATTCGCGAGTCATCACGTTATTCTGACCGCCCGGATGTTGCATCTCAGATACTCGATCCCGGAAAAAATTCTCCGTTAAGGCGTCTCGGGTGGAGGGCTTTGGGATGCGACCGCGGGCTTTTCACATGGAATGCTTTATGAGGGACGTTTCAGCCGCGATGCTTTCTGTGGGACGATTCGACCGGGACGCTCTACGCGGGACAGCAAGCGCCTCTACCAAAGGAGGAGACAGTGGAGAATGACGATGTCGCGGTGACGATGGACGGCCACATCGCCACGGTCGAGATCAGGCGGCCGCCCAACAATTTCCTCGATCTTGAGCTGATTGCCAATCTGGCATCGGCGCTGGAGGCGCTGGACGAGGATACCCACTGCCGCAGCGTCGTACTGGCCGCGGCGGGCAAGCATTTTTGCGCCGGCGCCAATCTCAAGCAGCGCATGGACGACCAGGCAGCCGGGCGTCCGCAAGTGCAGCGTCGGCATCTTTATCACGAAGCGAATCGTCTCGTGCAAACTAAGAAACCCATGGTCGCCGCGGTTCACGGCAGCGCGATAGGCGCCGGACTAGGACTCGCGCTCGTCGCCGATTTCCGCGTGACTTGCAAGGAAGCGCGCCTTGCCGCCAACTTTACGGCGCTTGGCTACCATCCCGGTTTCGGATTGACGGCGACGCTTCCCCGGCTGGTCGGGCATCAACGCGCACAATGGCTGATGTATACCGGCCGTCGATTGCCGGGCGATGAAGCGCTCGCGATTGGATTGGTGGACCGGCTGGTAGAGCAGGACAAGGTTCGCGCGGCAGCGCAGGAGATGGCCGGGGAGCTCGCGCAAGTAGGGCCGCTGGCATTGGCAGCCGCCCGCGCAACTCTCCGAAGGGATCTGATTCCCGCGTTTCGTGCGGCTACCGAACGGGAAGCGTTCGAGCAGCAATGGTTGCGGGAAACCAACGATTTCAAGGAAGGGGTAAAGGCGAGCGACGAACGCCGCCCCCCGAAGTTCACCGGTAGCTGATCCATCCCTTGCTCGGCACGCTGTCACTCTCCTTCCCCCGCTTGCGGGGGAAGGGTGGGACGGGGCGAAAGGTGACCAGACCTGAGGCGCTGTTGCAAATCCCGTGAATCCCGTCTATTTGATTTGCTGACTCTATCGAGGAGAAGTGCCGTGTCCATTGCGCTGAGCCAGGAAGAACGGATGCTCAAGGATCTCGTCGCGAAGTTCGTGCGCGATGAGTTGATGCCTCTCGAGAACAAGGGTACTGGCCCGCGACGCGGCGGGGGAGGGCATGGCGTTCACGAAGGAGGAACAGGACCGGCTGGACTCCCGGTCGAAGGAGCTAGGCTTATGGGGGCTCGACGCGCCCGAGGAATTCGGCGGCTCCGATCTGCCCGCTACGGCGATGGTCGCCGTAAACGAGGAGCTCGGCAAGTGCGCCCTGCAGTACCGCCTGCCGCCGGACTCGCCGAACCTACGCATGTTGATGCGCGTCTGCAACGAAGCGCAGAAGGAGCGCTATCTCGCACCGTATGCCCGCGGCGAGGCAAAATCCGCCATCGCCATCTCGGAGCCGGGCGGAGGCGGTGATCCGGCAGCGATGAAGACTCGCGCGGTGCAGAAGGAGGGCGGCTGGCTCATCAACGGCCGCAAGATCTGGATCAGCGGCGTCGACAAGGCGGATTTCGTCATCCTCATGGCCGTGACAGATCCGGAAAAAGGCGCGCGCGGAGGAATTTCGGCCTTCGTCGTCGACAAGGGCACACCGGGGTTCAATGTGATGCGCAAGATTCCGATGATCGGCGGGCGCACCACGTTCGAGATCGCGCTGGAGGATTGCTGGGTGCCGCAGACCCAGCTCCTGGGCGAGGAGGGCAAGGGCTACGCTCCGATGCAGCTGCGCCTGTCGACCCGGCGGGTGCAGATCGGCGCGTGGTGCGTGGGCCGCGCGCAGCGCGCTCTCGACATGATGGTCGAGTACGTCCCGCAGCGTAAGACGTTCGGCGTGCCGCTCTCCGAAAGACAGGCCATCCAATGGTGGATCGCGGACGCCGCGACGAACATTCATGCCTGCCGGCTGATGGTCTACGACGCCGCGGAAAAGGTCGCCCGCGGAGAAGAGGCGCGAACCGAAATATCCATGCTGAAAGTGTTCGCGACGGAGATGGCGTCCGAGGTGATCGACCATGCCATGCAGGCATTCGGGGCCATGGGCATGACCAAGGAGATGCCGTTCAACGCCATGGCGGGCCATCTCAGGGTAATGCGGATTTACGAAGGCCCGTCGGAAGTCCACCGCATGCTCGTCGCCCGCCACGTCCTGCAGAAGCGGTTCTGATCCTATACAGTCCCCTCGCGGGGCCTGGTTACCTTGGCGGTCGCGCTCAGGTCGCGCGGGCCTGCTCCGCCAACTGTTTGAGCATCATCCGCAACACGCCCGGCGTGTGCACGCGCTGCGGAAACGGTAGCCGCAGCGCCATGCGGTCGAGCTGGAGTTCGAGGCCCTCGGGATCGCAGCCGACGCAGCGCCAGGCGCCGTCGGGCGCACCGAGAATCTTGGTCGCATAGAGCCGGCAGGTTTCAGCATGGTCCTCGTTCATATGCGCGAGGATGTCGGGCTCACCCGCCACCAGATCTTCGGCGTCGTCGACCTGCGTGAGGATGTCCTCCGGCTTGAGGTCGACGATACGGCCGAAGCCGGCGACCAGATGTGCGCCCTTGAGCAGCACCTGGTAGAAGGCGAAGTCGGCAAAGCCCGCGAACGTCTCGGCGTCCGGCTGGCGCTCGAGATAGCGCCGGCGAGCGGCGTTGTCGTCGGTCTTAACCCCCGTCCCCATCAGCATCACGCGGCCGCCTTCGAGCGGGTCGCCGGCCTTGCGCTCGTCGATCATCAGCGAGCAGCGGGGATCGGCGAGGATGTTCCTGGTGTGCACGGCGAGCTTCGATATGAGCAGCAGCGGCGAGCCGTCGGCCGCCGTCGCGAGGTTGACCAGCGAGCAATAGGGGTCGCCGGAGCCGGGCATCAGCGTCGCCAGCGCCCCGCTGCGGCCCTCGCGCAGGAGCTTTTTGGCGGCCGTCCTGGGATCAAAGTCGGATGTCGGTTTCATGGGTGCCTCGGTTCGTCGAGACTGTCCGTTTGACGAGAATTCGCAATATTGTCATTGCGCGAGCTGCGAGGACACGATCGACGGGAGGGGACCGGGCTGGCGGGCTTCATCGCGACAGGGTACCCCCTTTTGTGTCCCGCAGTTGACAGGCACCGGTGAAGTGGCTCCAATCGTTCGGGGCCTTCGAGGCGAGGACGTCGTTTGAGTGCACTAGCGGATGCGGCCGGCGAAGATGCGCTCGCTGGATTGAAGCGGGCGGGATTGCGCAACATGCAGCGAGTGGCCATCGCGCTGCTCGGCGTGATGCTGGCTCTCCTGCTGATCAGCGTCCACTACCAATCGGCCTATCCCTGGCTCCATTGGGTGCGCGCGGCGGCGGAGGCCGCGGTCGTGGGCGCGATCGCCGACTGGTACACGGTCGTCGCGCTGTTTCGCCATCCGCTCGGCATACCGGTTCCTCACACCGCCATCATTCCAAAGAAGAAGGACGGCATCGGGGAAAGCCTCGGCGCTTTTGTCGAGCAGAATTTCCTCACTCCCGACAACATCCTGCGGAAGCTGGGCGAGCACAACGCGGTGCGCGCGGTCGCCGAGTGGCTCGCCGAGAGCAGGAACAGTCGCACGGTGGCGGACACGCTCGCCGATTTCTTGCCGGCCGCGATGAACGCCCTCGCGGACAAGGACGTGAGGACTCTCTTCGACAAGACGATCGTCTCCCATCTGCTTCAACTGGATGTCGCGCGAGTCGCGGGCCGCGCGCTCGAGTTGTTGATGGAAGGCAACCGTCACCACGCCACGTTCGAGCGCCTGCTGACCGCGATGGAAGAAGTGCTGACGCAGAACGAGAAGCGCATCCGGGTCAAGTTCGGAGAGGCTTCGCGCTTCACACCCGGGATATTCGATGCCTATGTCGTCAGGAAATTCGTCGCGGGCGTCGTCGCGCTGCTGCGTGAGGTTAAGGCCGATCCCGACCACGAGCTCAGGCGGGAGTTCGACGCGGCGGCGCGAAAATTCATCCAGGACCTGAAAACCTCGCCGGAGTATCGCGACAAGGGCCGTGCACTCATGCAGGATTTCCTCCGCCAGCTTGCCAACGACGACTACTACGTGCGGCTCTGGAGCAAGCTCAGGCGCAGGATCGAGGACGACCTTCGCAAGCGAGACTCCGTCATCAAGGAGCAGGTCGCGATGGCATTGGCATCGCTCGGCAACGGCGTCCTCTCGGACCAGGCGCTCCAGGACAAGCTCAACGCCTGGCTGGCCGAAGCGGCGCGAGGCATCGTGTCGCGACACGGGCACAAGATCTCCTCGTTGATCTCCGACGTCGTGAAAAGCTGGGACGCGGGCGATGTGAGCCGCAAGCTCGAGCTGGAAATCGGCCGCGACCTGCAGTTCATCCGAATCAACGGGACGCTGGTCGGAGGCTCCATCGGCGTCGTGTTGCACGCGATCGCCGTCTTCATTTCCGGCTGAGCGGGTGCAGAAAAAGGATGCTCTCCCCTAGTGTGCTGTCCCGTAAATACCGCGCATAACACACTAATTCGCCGTCGCGCCCGAAAGCTGCACTGCCTTCGCCCACTTCGCGGCTTCGCCTTCGAGATACGCAGCGAATTCCTGAGGGGTGCTCGCGACCACGTCGAGCCCGTCGCGATTGAGACGCTCGGTCGTGTCCGGCAGCTTGAGCACTTTGACCGTTGCGGCGTTGACCCTGGCAACGATGTCGCGCGCCACACCTTTCGGCACCATCATTCCGAACCACGAGACGACTTCATAACCTTTCACGCCGGATTCCGCGATCGTCGGCAAATCGGGCGCGATGGCAGGACGCTTCGAGCCCGTAGCGCCGAGCGCAATCACTCTGCCCGATCTGATGTGAGGAATTGCGGCGGCGATATTCGCGAACATCGCCTGCACCTCCCCGCCGATCACGGCCGGGACCGCCGCACCGCTGCCTTTGTAGGGTACATGGAGCAAGTCGACGCCGGCGATGGACTTGAACAGCTCACCGGCGAGATGCGTGACGTTGCCTTGCCCGGCCGAAGCAAAGGAAATGCCGCGGGGCTTCGCCTTGGCGAGCTGTATGAATTGCGAAACGGACTTCGCTGGAACGGACGGATTCACGATGAGCACGAACTGCCCCGAGGTCGCCATCGAGATCGGCGTGAATTCGCCGAGCAGGTTGTACGAGAGATTCTTGTAGAGGATCGCGTTGATCACCTGGCTCGGCGTGGCCATGAAAAGCGTGTAGCCATTTGGCACCGACTTCGCCGCGATCTCGGCGCCGATGTTACCGCCGGCGCCTGCGCGGTTATCGACGATGACTTGCTGGCCGAATTCAGTGGATAACGGTGCAGCGACGACGCGCGAGACGAAATCGACCCCGCTGCCGGGTGAAGAAGGCGCGATCAGCCGGATCGGTTTGTTCGGATAGGGCTGGGCGGCGGCGGCTCCGATGAATGCCAGCAGGAGGAGAGCAAGCGGAGCCCTCCATGCGTGTGCGATGAGTGCGGATTGCATCGGGTCCTCCTGATTTTCGGTGGCTCGTTCCATCATACAGGTTATAGAATTGAGTCTGACCTGCCGTACGGAATAATGCCCCGCTCACGACCAGCACCCAAGACGGTGGACGGCATCGAAGTGCTGCGGCAAGTAAAATCGTCGCGGACTCTCAAGTGCATTCCCATCGTGATGATGACCTCTTCGGATCTTGATCCGCGACATCATCGAAAGCTATGAGTTAGGGGCCAACGCGTATGTCGTAAAGCCGGTCGAAATGGATAAATTCCTGGAGGCCGTGCGCCAGATCGCCGCGTTCTGGGTGGTGCTCAACAGACCGAAACCCGATTAGGCGCGGGCAGCGCCAGATTTTCGTTCTCTGTCTCCGCCAGACGTTGCGGCAGTGCGTTTCGGTACCCATGTTTGTCGAAAAACTTTACACTTTGGGATCGGTCCTTGCTGCAGGCACGCCCAACATACTGATTCCCCAAAGATATCTAAAATAGCGCGATTCTTGCTTTGGATCCAGGGGCGCGGTCCGCTTTTGGGTCAGGCAATGACAATCAAGCTTACGACGCTATTTATCGAGATTCGACGCAGGGCGCGTGTGCTGCCGCCCCCCGACGTGGACCCGCTCCAGGAGATCATGCTCCGTATCGGCAGAGCACCAAGCACGCCGGAAAATCGAACGCTGCTCAAGATCGCCGCGGCGGCGGTTAGCCGGCGGGAAGAATTCTTCAGCGAGAACGAGATTTGGTCGCTCAGCCAAGAAACGCTCGGGCTTCTCGATGCGTTGATGGAGCGGACGGTCAAGTAGCTCGGATATGGTCGAAACCAAAGAGGGGTTTGTGATTCCGACGTTGTCCCGGGAGGCATTGGCGCTCCTGGGGTTTCTGCACCGCGCCGATCATGGCGGCCCACCGCCACCGCAAGGCTTTCAGAAGGGTTACAAGGAACTGCTGGCGCTCGAAATGGCGATCCGTGAAGCGGATCGGGTGAAGATTACAGACAAGGGCGAAGCAGCATTGCGCGATCGCTATCGGCGCGACTGAGCTCCGCTCCTCATCCCGGCTTCATGCGCGCGCGCAGCTTCGCCTCGCGTTCCGGCGACATGCGCTGTGTGACGAATGAAACCCGCGGTTAGCCCATGTCTTCGGAGCAGTTCGTGGGCCACATACGTGTGGGCTATCTGGACTGTTCCTTGGCTGTTTCCTCCTGAATGATCCGAGTAATTTCACCCGGCTGCATACCTACCTTAATGCGGTTTATGCTTATCCTTGCGGACTTGGCCTTTACCTTGTCGTAAAGCCATGTTCCGATCGCGCCGCTCGCGGTACCGGCCGTGAAGGTGATAACCGCAGTCACTGGCTGGTCGCTTCCAAAATTCTCAAGTGCGGCGCCGCCGAGTTTGACCGTTACACCTTCCGGTGCCGTGTCCTGCAGCAGGAAAAGGGTTTGTTGATCGATCGACTCTACTTTGATCCGCATGGGTGATTACTACCTTCCTAACCGAGTATTACGTCGGTCTTTGTTTCATGGTGGGCGGTACTGGTATCGAACCAGTGACCCCTGCCGTGTAAATCGTGTGTTTGAGAAATACCAATCGTCAGATCAACATGTTATCACTACCGGCTCCGTGCTCTGACGACTGATCGCTGCTGAGAGGCAATCAAATCGCGTAGATATCTCTTACCTCTTCTACTTACCGTTCTGCATGTTTTTGTGTCTTCGGATAGATTGCACGAACGTTGTGCGATATTTTCCTGCGGCAGGATCAGGAATTTGTCTGGGGTGAGGAACTGATCCTTCAAAGGACAAAGCGCTCATTGAGCGGCTAACCAAGTTCAACAAGGCGCCTGCCACTCATGCGGCTCATCCACCGACCCACAGTGATGACGTCAATGTGGCTTCAGTCTGGCGTTGTATGCCTAATATTTTAGGCAAGAATTGGTTTATGGCCTAATTTAATAGGCAAAATATCCAATCTACATTGAATATCGTTAGATAGTAGCCTATTATATTAGGCACTAAATATCTTAACGCCTAATATTATGGGCATCCAGAAGGCACTCCCTAGCGAGGTGACCATCCGCACCAAAGAGCTTGGCCGTCGCATTCGGCTGGCCAGGACTCGCCGCAGCATGTCCATCGTTGAAGTCGCTGCGAAGGCCGGCATCAATCGCAACACGCTCAACGCCCTGGAGCTTGGGAAGCCCGGTGTCGCTATCGGACATTACCTCACCGTTCTGTGGGCGCTTGGGCTCGACAGAACGCTGGACGGCGTCGCCCATCCCGACGCCGACACGCATGGCAAGACGCTAGAGGCATCGCGGCGGCCGACGCGTGTTCGCAAATCGCAGAAGTCGAAGATCGAATATGACTTCTGAGCGTCAGGCGTACGTCTACGTCCAGCTCCCCGGCACCCTTAACACTGTGCCGGCAGCTTTGCTCAAGGTCGAAAAGCTGCCCGATGGAACGTTCGTCGGCCGCTTTCGCTATGGGGACCGCTACCTGAAGCGCAAGGATGCGATCGAGCTTGATCCCTTCCACCTTCCGCTTGGCGATGGTGTTTATGAATTCACCAAATTGAAGGGTATTCCCGCCGCGCTGCGCGACGCCGGTCCGGACGCCTGGGGACGGCGCGTGATTGAACATAAGCTCCAACGCGGCCCGGGCGACCTGGAGGAAATCGATTACCTGTTGAATGGACCCCAGGATGGCGCCGGGAATCTGAGCTTCGGATCGACGGTGGAGCCTCCTCCATCGAAGCGCAGATACAACCGCACACACCAACTGGCGGACCTGATCGCCGCCGCGGAAGCGATAGAAGAAGGCAAGCGGGTGCCCGTCAACATTCTCGAGCAGCTCGAGCCCGGCACCTCCATGGGTGGTGCAAGGCCCAAGGCCACGATCGAAGACGGCAACCGCCTGTGGGTCGGCAAGTTTCCGGAAAGGGCCGACCGATTCAATCTGCAGCGCGTGGAATACGCGGTCCTTGAGCTTGCGCGTCGCTGCGGTATTACCGCTTGCAATGCTCGCCTGCAGTCCGCTGCAGGTCACGATGTGCTCATGGTGGAACGCTTCGACCGGGAATACACAGAAGGAGGTTATCTCCGGTTCGGGCTCGGCAGCGGACTTACCATGCTGGACTGTGATGACAACTATCTAGACCGGGAACGCTGGTCCTATCTGTTGCTCGCCGATGAGCTGCGCCGCTGGTCGGATAAGCCCGACGCAGATCGGATAGAACTCTTTCGGCGCATCGTCTTCAATGCGGCCGCTACCAACAATGACGACCATCCTCGCAACCATGCGGTGCTTCGCACCGCGCACGGATGGCGCCTTACGCCGGCGTATGACCTGGTGCCTGCACCGTTGGTCAGCCTTGAACGCCGGAACCTTGCGATGACCATCGGGACTTACGGACGCACAGCAAGCGTTTACAACCTGGTATCGCAATGCGAGCGATTCGGGTTGACCAACGAAGCGGCAAGGAAGCAAATCGAGAATGTGGTAACAGTCGTCCAAGCGTGGCGCGACCATTTTCTTGCGTGCGGCGTGTCCGCAAAGGATGTCGAATACATGGCGCCGGCATTCCTGCCGGAGTGTTTTTTCTTCGAAAAGCAGGTGGAAGATTAGGGCGCACCGGGGCGGATTTGATGAACGAAATCTCAAACTACTTCGCGGCGCTTCATCCTCGTGGCCCGCCTTCCCGAGAAGCGTGTAATCGCGCAAGCTCGTGCTTTTTGTCGAGCTCGAGGTATTGTTTCTGACTTACTAGATCAGGGATCGTGGGGGGGCCACGCCTCACGCGGGCCATGTAGAAAGCAGTCTCTTCAAAAGTAAGCCCGACAAGAACCTCGCGGCCCTGTTCATCGGTGGTGATGGCGCGGAACGCGGTCAGGGTCGCGCGCTCCTCATTGGTAAAGGTGAACACCCCGGTGCGACTTTTCATCCTGGCGCGCCTACGCAAGCCCTATCGAATCGTCAGATCAACATGTTATCACTACCGGCTCCGTGCTCTGATGACTGAAAGCGACAGAAAACGACCTGAGATGCCCCAAACGTATACCCACTTCCATACCCAGTCGGACGGAGGTAGCCGAATTGGTAGATCGAAGGGCCCGACCAACGCTGGCGCGAACTTCTCTGGCAACGGCCTCGAGCGCCTGCGCGCCGAAGGTCCGCTGTCGGTGAACGAGTTGGCGCGTCGCCTGCAGCGTGATTACAAGAACGTGCACGGCGACGTGAAGCGGCTCGCCGAGCTCGGGCTCATCGAGCGCCGCAAGGACGCGCTCGTGTCAGTCGCGTGGGACGTCGTCCAGGCTGAGGTATGCCTGGCGGCGTGAGCCTGGATTCGCTCACCCTTGCTGTCGCCGCGCTGGTCCTTCGTGACGCCACGGTTGTAAAGCGCCCTTGCCACTTCGTCGGTCGGTGCATTGGGCAGCGCGATAAGCGCGCTGAAGTCTGCGATCCCCCGTCGCTGTAAGGAAATCCGACAATACGAGAGCGGGCAGTGCCCGCGAACTCCGCGATAAGAGTTAGCGTCGCCTGAACCGACTCGCCGGCTTGGGGCGCGGCATGCCACCCGCGACCATTCCTTCCCCTGCGCCTGCCATGGCCCGGCGCTACCGTATCTTCCGTCTACCGGTGGTCATCTCCTCCGGCCTCTCGACGGCGCAGCTCGCATGAAGCGAACTAGCGATTCTTCACCGCCTTGGTAACACACTGACCACAGATATGCAGCGGGCCATGCTCACCCTCACTGCTGTCCATGGCAATCACGACGCCCTCGGCGTTGCAAACGTCGCAGCAGTCCTCAACGGTATAAATGAACCCGGTGCGACTATGACTAGACCGAAGCTCCTTCACCAACTTAGGTTCTCCCTTGAAGGAATAAAACTCCACGTATCGCTTGAAAGTTGGCCTCATGGCTATTCCTCTGTCTCGTTGGTAACCCAGACATCCGAGCCGATTCGAGATCGGGTTCTTGATCGCTTGGCGGTCGAGCCACGCCATCCGCTCTTGCGTTGGCGGCTGCACTCCAATGACGGTGCGGCGTTTCATTCGACGGCAGATTTGTCAGCGGGCGGAGGTCTCTTTTTGGAGAGCGCGCACGTTTCGCAGCTTGAGCGCATGCTCCGCAAGACGTAAATCAGCGGTTAGTGCGACAACGTGACAAATATCAGAAAGTTGGGACGAACTCATCGTTCCAAAAATGTGTTCTTTCACTTCGCTTACGTCATTCAAGTACTACCTGTTGGGCATGAATTTCCGATAGCTTTTGCAATTCAATTTCCTACGGTCGGGGCCTTTGCCCTTCGGGGGGAAATTGGGGTCGCTGATGAGTGGCCCTTTTGCGGGCCCTGGTTGGATACCTTTTGGATACTTCCTGAACTGCTTTTACGTTAAGTCTTTGATTTTTGGTGGGCGGTACTGGTATCGAACCAGTGACCCCTGCCGTGTGAAGACAGTGCTCTACCGCTGAGCTAACCGCCCGGATTTTCTGGCAGAAACAACGGAATTTTAGCGTTTTTCGCGTTGGCTCTCCAGACCTTTGCTATATTCTGAATTCGACTCACCGAGTCTTCAAAGAAAGTACGCCATGAGCCTGCGGTGGAGCGCATCGTTGCTGCTCGGAGCGCTGGCGAGCTTCACAGCGGACGGCGCGGACTATCCCGTCAAGACGGTACGGATGGTGGTGCCGTTCGCCGCGGGCGGCTCCACGGATCTGCTCGCGCGCAACATTGCGCAGCGCTTGAACGAAGCGTGGAAGCAGCCGGTCATCGTGGACAATCGCGCGGGCGGCGGCGGCATTGTCGGCTCGGAGTTCGTCGTGAAGTCGGCGCCGGACGGCTATACGGTGCTGATGGGCACCGTGACGACTCATGCGGTATCGGTGAGCCTTTATCGCAAGCTGCCGTTCGATCCGCAGCGCGACTTCACACCGATCATCGAGATCGCCCACATTCCGCAAATGCTCTCGGTGCACCCGTCCATCCCGGTGCGCTCGGTGAAGGAGATGGTGGCGCTGGCGAGATCGCGACCCAGCGAGCTCAACTACGGCACGGCCGGGTCGGGCAGTGCCTCGCACATGGCGATGGAATATTTCCAGTCCATGGCGAAGATCAAGGTGGTGCACGTGCCGTACAAGGGCACCGGGCCTGCGCTAATAGAGTTGCTGGGCGGTCATCTTGCGATGATGTTCGACGTCATCATGACTTCGCTGCCTCACGTGCAGTCGGGCAAGCTGCGCACGCTCGGCATCAGCGGCGTCAAGCGCTCGCCCATCACGCCCGACGTGCCGACGATCGCGGAATCGGGGTATCCCGGCTACGAAGCCATGGTCTGGTTCGGGTTCTTCTCGCCCGCCGGCACGCCCTCCGATGTGGTCCGCAGGATCAACGAGGAAACGGCGCGCTCGTTGCAGTCGCCTAAAATGCGCGAGGTACTCGCTTTGCAGGGGCTGGAGGTCGTGGCGGGCACTCCGGCCGAGCTTGCGAATCGCGTCTCCACCGAGATCGCCAAGTGGCGCAAGGTGATACAGGACGCGGGAATCAAGCTTGATTACTGAAACCGGGAGAGGCGTGGACGGATATTGCGTGACGGATAAGAGGCCGTGTCTCACCAATCACTGAACACACTTAGCGTTGAAAGCTTATTGAACACATTAACCAGTTACGAGGGCATCTCGAGATGAAGAACTCCCCGGAAACCCGCATCGCTCCTGGCTCTGCAGGTATTCACGTCTGGTCTCTCTGTGTTCAGCAGCATATGCGCTTAGCATTGTCAGCATCGAAAAAAGTGTTCAGGGATCGCTGAGACTTTCCCGATAAGACGTGACGGATAGGGCGTGATGCCATGACGTTCGCGCAGACGTTAAGGATTCCACCGTACGAGCCCCTTCATTCGGTCACGAACTACCCGTCACGCACCATCCGTCACGAACTATCAGAATGTACCGCATCGGCATAGACGTCGGTGGCACGTTCACCGACTTCACGTTGCTCGAGGAAGTGAGCGGCCGCGTCAGCTTTCACAAGGTGACTTCCACGCCGCAGGACCCGTCGGAGGCGATCGAGCGCGGGATCGCCGATCTGCTGCAGGCGCACCGCATCGCGCCGCGCGAGGTGAGTCACGTCGGTCACGGCACCACCGTCGCGACCAATCTTGTGATCGAGCGCAAGGGTGCGGTGACGGGACTCATCACCACCAAAGGTTTTCGCGATGTGCTCGAGATCGGGCGCCAGACGCGGCCCCACTTGTACGATTATCGTGTCACCAAACCGCCGCCGCTCGCGCGGCGCGAGCATCGCATCGAGGTTAACGAGCGTGTGAACGCGAGCGGTGCGGTGCTGACGGAGCTCAACGAACGGGAAGTGGAAGACGCGGCGAAGCGGCTTGCCGCGGACGGCGTGCGCTCGGTAGCGATCTGCTTCCTGCACGCCTATCGCCGGCCGGACCACGAGCGGCGCGCGCGCGCGGCGGTCGAGCGCGTGATGCCGGATGCGTACATCAGCGTCTCGAGCGAGGTGTTGCCGGAATTTCGCGAGTTCGAGCGACTTTCGACCACCGTGCTCAATGCCGCGGTCGGGCCCCGCATGGAGCGCTACCTCGATCGCTTTTTGCAGCGCTTGAAGGCGCGGGGCATCACGGCCGATCCGTACACCGTCCATTCGAACGGCGGGCTCATGTCGGTGCGCTCGGTGCGCTCCTACCCGGTGCGCACCTGTCTTTCGGGGCCGGCGGCGGGCGTGGTCGGGGCCGGCGTCGTCGGCCTTGCTGCGGGTTACGAAAATCTGGTTACTTTTGACGTCGGCGGCACGAGCACCGACGTCTCGCTCGTCTGGCGCGGCAGGCCCCTGTTCAGCTCCAACCGGTCGGTCGCCGACTATCCGGTCAAGACGCCGATGATAGACATCCACGTCATCGGCGCGGGCGGCGGCAGCATCGCGTGGATGGATGACGCCGGGGCGCTCAAGGTGGGCCCCAGAAGCGCGGGCGCGGATCCCGGCCCCGCAGCGTACGCGAAGGGTGGAACCGAGCCGACCATTACCGACGCTCATATCTGCCTGCATCGCCTGAACCCGCTCGCGCTCCTCGACGGACGGCTGAAGGTCGACGAGGAGGCCGCGCGCTCGGCGATCGATGCCGGGGTCGCGCGGCCGCTCAACCTAGCGCTGGAAGCGGCGGCGGAAGGCGTGATCCGTATCGCCAACGCCAACATGAGCCGCGCGATCCGCTCGGTGTCTACCGAGCGCGGCTACGACCTGGCGCCGTTTGCTCTGTTCGCCTATGGCGGGGCGGGACCGCTGCATGCGACCGAGATCGCGGCCGAGTGCGGCATCCCGAGCGTCGTCGTACCCCGGGAACCGGGTACCCTGTGCGCGCGCGGCATGCTGCTAACCGATATCTCGTTCGACTTCGTGCGCAGCGAGCTTTCCGAGCTAGCGGCCGGCAGTTGGCACCGGGTGTGCGAGCTTTTCGCCGCGATGGAGGAAGAGGCGCGCGTCTGGCTCGAGCGCGAGCGGGTCGTCCCGGCCGACCGTTCGTTCCGCTACCACGTGGACGCGCGCTACCAGGGCCAGAATTTCGAAGTGATCGTCCCGTCGCCGCGCCCCGCCCCCAATGGCATAGACGAGTTCGCCCGCGCGTTTCATGCCGTGCACCGGCAGGAGTATGGCTACGATCTGCCCGCGAAAGCGATCGAAGTAGTCAACTGCCGGCTGCAGGCGGTGGGGCGCGTGCCCAAGGCGCCGCTTGCGCAGTTGAGCGCTTCCGGCACTCCAGACGAGGCGCTTGCAGGCCGCCGTTCGATTTACTACGGCGCCGCGCACGGCTGGCTTGCCACGCCGGTCTATGGACGTGCGAAACTGTCCGCGGGAAACGAGATAGCCGGTCCGGCGGTGATCGAGGAAATGAGCTCTACGGTACTGCTTGCGCCCGGCCAGCGAGCGACCGTGGATAGAATTGGAAACTTGATCATAAACATTGGAAGACGTCATGACTGATGCTGCGTGACTGATACAACGTGACTGATAGGGCGGGACCTAACTTAAGGCGCTTTTAGTCTACGCATCGCCAGTCACGTTTCACCAGTCGCGTTTCACCAGTCACGATTCATCGGTCACATGATCCAACCCCACGATCCGATCGCCATGGAGGTGTTCACGAATCGGCTGCTCTCGATCACCGAGGACATGAACAACACGCTCGTGCGCTCGTCGTTCTCGACCAACATCAAGGAGCGGCGCGACTGCTCGGTGGCGTTGTTCGACGGCCGGGGGCGGCTGATCGCGCAGGGCACGCAGATTCCCCTGCACCTGGGCTCGCTCTCAGGCGGCGTGGACGCGGTGTTGAGCGCATATCCGATCGAGAAAATGCGGGAGGGCGATGCGTTCATCTGCAACGACCCGTATCTCGCCAACGGCACGCACCTGCCGGACATCACCATCGTTACCCCGGTGTTTTTCGAGGGGCGTATCGAGTTTTTCACCGCCAACATCGGCCATCACTCGGATGTGGGCGGCTCGGTGCCGGGCTCCATCGCTGGCGGCTCGCGCAGCATCTTCGAGGAAGGCATCCGCATCCCGGTGGTGCGCATCGTGCGGGCAGGCAAACTCGACGAACCGGTGCTCAACCTGATCGCGTGCAACACGCGCGATCCCGAGGAACGCTCGCTCGACCTGAAGGTGCAGATCGCCACCAACGAGCGCGGCGCAGCCGCAGCGCGCGAGCTCGCCCGCCATATGAGCATCGCCGCCGTGCGCCAGTCGGTGGAGGACGTGATCGGCTATGCCCGCCAGCGCATGCGTAACCGTATCGCGGATCTCAAGCCCGGCAATTACCGCTTCACCAATTACCTGGACGACGACGGCATGGGCGGCGAGCCGGTGCCGATTGCGGTAACCGTGCGCGTCGCAGGCGGCATGCTGGACGTCGATTTCACCGGCTCCGGTGTGCAAGCCCGCGGCGCGATGAACGTTCCGCTGAACGCGCTGCAAGCGTGCGTTTATTACTCGGTGAAGGCGTTGCTCGATCCGGAGCTGCCGCCCAATGCCGGTCTAGTCGACTCGGTGAAGATCCATGCGCCGGAAGGCACCATCGTGAATCCTCGCCCGGGAGCAGCGGTCGGCGCGCGCTCGATCACCTGCCAGAAAGTGGCGGGCGCGATCTTTGGCGCGTTCCGCGGCGTGTTGCCGCGGGAGAAGGTGATGGCGTCGGGCAACGATGTCGTCCCGGCGATCGTGTATTCGGGAGAATTGACTCGGCGGCAGGGCCACTATGTCTATCTGGAGACGCTGGGCGGCGGCAGCGGCGCGCGCGCGGACGCTGACGGCATGGATGCGGTGCACGTGCACCTGACCAACACTTCGAACCTGCCGGCCGAGGCGCTGGAGAACGAGTACCCGCTGATGGTGGACGAGTACGCCCTGGTCGAGGATTCCGGCGGGGCGGGCAAGCAGCGCGGAGGACTCGGCATCGCGCGGCAGATCCGCGCCGTGGTGCCCGGGACGATCTTCTCGGTACGTTCCGACAGCCATACGGTAGGAGTCCCATCCGGCGTGTTCGAAGGCAGCGACGGCCGCCGCGCGCGCCTGGTGCGCAATCCCGGCCGGGCGGACGAGGAAGTGCTGTATTCCAAGGTCGCGCGCATCGAGATGCAGGCGGGGGACTCGATGCGCATCGAAACGCCCGGCGCAGGCGGGTATGGGCCGCCAGCGGAACGGGCCGGGGAAGCGCTAGCTGCCGACTTGAAGAGCGGGAAGGTAACTCGCGCGGCGGCGGAGCTGGACTATGGCAAGGACAAGGTTGCTGCTGCTCTAAGGCTGATAGACGGCACCGCCGATGAACGCCGATGACATCCGATCACCAGACAAGCTGCGCCGGGAATAACGAGCGAACGCCAAAAACTGGGGCAACTGTCCTCGATCAGGCTTACCCGAATGACAGCCTTGGGGTCGTGACCAGACCCTGACTGGTAGATTAGGATGTGACTACAGGCGCCTTTCCTATGTTCGGCAGGTGTTCGGCTCCGGGAAACGCAGTGGGCCTAAAGCTGATCTCATCGTTCCTGCTCGGCTTGCTTGTCTGCTTCGCGGCTTGCGCCGCGGACGTCTATCCCTCCAGGCTGGTGCGCATAGTGGTGCCGTTTGTCTCGGGCGGCTCCGCGGATCTGCTCGCGCGCAACGTCGCGCAGCGCCTGGACGAAGCCTGGAGGCAGCCGGTCGTCGTGGAAAACCGTGCAGGCGGCGGCGGTATCGCCGGGTCGGTGGAAGTCATGAGAGCGGCGCCGGACGGGTATACGCTGCTGGTCGGCACCGTGACGACGCACGCGGTGTCGGCGGCTCTATACAGCAAGCCGCCGTTCGATCCGCAGCGTGATTTCGATCCGATCATCGAGTTCGCGCACATTGCGCAACTGCTGTTGGTGCATCCATCCATCCCGGCGCGCTCGGTCAAGCAATTGATCGCGATCGCGAATGAAGGTCCGGGCACGCTCAAGTACGGCACGGCGGGACCAGGCAGCGTCTCGCACATGGCGATGGAGCTGTTCCAGTCCATGGGCAAGGTGAAGATGGTGCACGTGCCGTACCAGGGCACGGGACCGGCGCTGGCGGACCTTCTGAGCGGCAAACTGAGCGTGACGTTCGACATCATCATGACTTCATTGCCGCACATGCGGTCCGGAAAGCTGCGCGCGCTAGGGATAAGCAGCCGGCAGCGCTCCTCCATCATGCCGGAAGTGCCGACGATCGCGGAAGCGGGATATCCGGGCTACGAGGCCGTAGTCTGGTTCGGGTTGTTCGCGCCCGTCGGCACGCCGCCCGGTGTCATCCGCCGGATCAATGAGGATACGGCACGCGCGCTGTTGTCTACCAGGGCGCGCGACGTCCTCGCCGCGCAGGGCGTGAAAATAGTCGCGGGCAGCCCCACGGCCTTCGGTGACCGCGTCTCCGCCGAGATCGCCAAATGGACAAAAGTGGTGCAGGAGGCGAGGATTAAACTCGACTAGTCGATTTTTTGCGCGCTTCCAAACGGCGTCTCAGATAAAATGCGTCGCAGATACTACGTCTCAGATAATGCGTCGCGCGGATACGGCGCGTCAGATACAGTGAGTGGTGTTGCTTCGGGCCACACGCCCTATCTGGGACGCTTCATCTGAGACGCTTCACCTGAGACGCTTTGTCAGCGATGTACCGCATCGGCATGGACGCCCGCAGCATGTTCACTGATTCCTTCGCCTCCGAGATATGAGGCAACCGGCAGCAATCGTCGCGGCAGCGGCCGTCTGGAGTATCGCCTGGGCCGGATGCATCGTGGAGGCTGGCGCGCAAACCTCTGCGACCGGCTCGGGCCTCGCTTTTCCGGCGAAGTCGCTGCGGCTGGTGGTCGCCGTTGCTCCTGGCGGAAACATGGATCTGATGGGTCGCGCCGTCGCGCAGAGGCTGACGGAGAGCCTGGGCCGGCCGGTGGTCGTTGAAAACCGGCCGGGCGCCAACACGACCATCGGCTCGGAAAACGTGGCACGGTCCGCCGCGGACGGCTACAGCTATCTGATGGTCGCTCCCAGCTTCCTGATCGGCCCCATGATGATGCGTAGCCCTCCCTTCGATCCGGTGCGGGATTTCACCGGGGTAAGCCTTATCGCGACCTTGCCGCAGATGCTGATCGTGCATCCGTCGCTGCCGGTGAAAAGCGTGCGCGAGTTGATCGCGCTCGCAAAGGCGCGCCCGGGCGAGTTGAACTGCGCCACCTCCGGCAATGGGTCGGGATCCCATCTCGCGATGGAGTTGTTCCACCGGCAGGCCGCCGTGCGCATGACGCGTATCCCCTACAACGGCGACGCGCCGGCACTGATCCATCTCCTCGGCGGGCAGGTATCGCTGAAGTTCGAGAACATGAGCACCGCGATCGCGCACGTGCACGCCGGCAGGATCCGGGCGTTGGGCGTCACCAGCCCGAAGCGCTCGGCGCTGCTGCCCGAGGTGCCCGCGATCAGCGAGACGCTGCCCGGTTACGAGGCGAGCATATTCAACGGCATGGTGGCGCCTGCCGGCACGCCAAAGGAAATCGTCGCCCGCATGCATGCCGAGATTGCGAGGTTCGTGCAGGCGCCGGACATACGCGTCCGGTTTGCGCAACAAGGCGTGGAATTGCAGAGCAGCTCCACGCCGGAGCAGTTCACCGGGTACATGAAGGCTGAATACGCGCGGTTCGCGAAGGTGATACGGGAGGCGGGCATCACTGCGGAATAAGGACAGTTGACGGATCACTGGAAAAGGGGCGGAATTGCACTCGCCTTATAGGGATTTCATTTCACGTTAGAAATTATTTTCGGAGACTCTGCGTGTCCTTCGTGAAACGGCTGGCTCTGATCTGGCGCCTTGCACTATTCGGTGTGTCCATGGGCGCTTTGTTACTCGGACTGCTTGCCTATGACCTCTACGCCAAGAACATTCCTCTACTGATAAGCGGGTTCCGTCGGATAGAAAACGAGTCGATGGGGAGATAAGCACATGGCGAGGAAGAATCTGTTGTACCCGGGCGCCGCGGTGATCAGTTTCGCCCTGTTGTTGGCCGCCTGGCCGGCGACCTGGTCCTACGCGCAGCAGGCTCCAAGCGCCGCAGTGCAGATCGACCGCGACGACATCGGTGGGGTGGTCACCGGCAAGAATGGGCCGGAAGCCGGTGTCTGGGTGATCGCGGAGACGACGGAGCTGGGCACGCGATTCGCGAGGATGGTCGTCACGGACGATCGGGGGCGCTACGTGATCCCCGACCTTCCGCAGGCCACGTACGACGTGTGGGTGCGCGGCTACGGGCTCATCGACTCGCCCAAGGTCAAGAGCGCGCGGGGCCAGATCGTGAACCTGACGGCGGTGCTCGCGCCAAATGCGGCTGCCGCGGCCGAGTACTATCCCGCCATTTACTGGTTTTCGATGCTCAAGATTCCGGATAAGACCCTGTTCCCCGGCACGGGCCCCGACGGCAACGGCATGCCGGTGGCCTACAGGACCCAGGAGCAGTGGCTCAATGCCGTCCAATTGAATGGCTGCGGCAACTGTCACCAGCTCGGCGATAAGGCCACGCGCGAGATTCCAGCGGCGCTGGGAACGTTCGCGAGCTCGCTCGACGCGTGGCAGCGGCGGCTCCAGTCCGGACCCGGCGGCAACACCATGGCCAGACTCATCTCGATCATGAACACGTCGGACGGGGGCCACTTGCGCCGACTGGCGGAGTGGACCGACCGCATCAAAGCGGGCGAGCTGCCGGCGTCGGCGCCGCCGCGGCCGCATGGCGTGGAGCGCAATGTCGTGGTGACCGTGTACGACTGGCTATCGCCCAAGTATTACATCCACGACCTGATCGTCACGGACAGGCGGAAACCCACGGTCAACCCCTACGGCTTGATCTATGGCGCCGCCGAGCTGAGCACGGATGACCTGCCGATCCTGGACCCGGTCAAGATCACCAAGGCCACCATGAAGGTGCCAATCCGCGATCAGGATGCTCCCAGCTCGGCGCTGGCCAACAAAGTCGTGGCGCCGTCGCCGTACTTCGGGACGGAACAGGTGTGGGACTCACGGGTCAACGCGCACAACCCGATGATGGATCAGGACGGGCGGGTGTACTACACGGCGCAGAGCCGCTCGGCCAAGAATCCACCGGCGTACTGCGCGGCGGAATCGGGCCATCCGTCGGCGAAGGCGTATCCGCTAACGGGAACCCCGGACGGGTTCGTGCAGAACTCACGGCAGGTCACCGTGTACGATCCGAGGAACAGGCAGTTCACGTTCATCGACACCTGCTTCGGTACGCACCACTTGAATTTCGCCGAGGATGCCGACCACACGCTGTGGCTCAGCAACAACCTCCAGAACAATCTCGCCCTCGTCGGCTGGGTCAACACGAGGATGTTCTGGGAGACGCGCGACGCGGGAAAGTCGCAGGGCTGGACGCCACTCATCGTCGACACCAATGGCAACGGCAAGCGGGACGCCTACGTCGAGCCCGGCCAGCCGGAGGATCCGACGAAGGACAAACGGATCGGGCTCGGCCTCTACGGTATCGCCTACAGTCCCGCCGACGGTTCCATCTGGGGGTCGAACATCGGCCACCCGGGTTGGGTCATTCGGGTACAGCCCGGATCGAATCCGTCGGAGACCGCGCTGGCCGAGGTCTACAAGGTTCCGGCGCCCGGCTTCGGCATGCGCGGATTCGACGTCGACCGCCAGGGTGTCGCGTGGGTGACGCTCGCAAGCGGTCACATCGCGGGCTTCGACCGCCGCAAGTGCAAGGGGCGTCTCAACGGGCCGGGAGCGGCGGAGGGGAACCTGTGTCCCGAAGGCTGGACGTTCTATCCGCTACCGGGACCCTCGTTCGCCGGCAGGGACGGCGCCGCCGAGGGCCCGTATTACACCTGGGTGGATCAGCACGACATCCTGGGCCTGGGCCGGGACACCCCGATCGGTACGGGCAATTTCTCGGACTCGCTGCATGCGTTGACGTATGGGAAGGTCGTCCAGCTTCGCGTTCCCTATCCCATGGGGTTCTTCGCCAAGGGCGTAGACGGCCGCATCGATGATCCGAAGGCCGGCTGGAAGGGCCGGGGACTGTGGGTGACCTCCGGCAACCGGACGCCCATGCACATCGAAGGCGTCGACGCGCCCAGTCCCGGTGCGCCGGGCAAGACGCTCTCGAGCCCGCTGGTCGTGCACTTCCAGTTGCGCCCCGATCCGCTGGCGCATTGAGTACCAGCCGCTTCCAAACAGCTGACCCGGCGCGGCTCGCACACGCCGTCAGTCGTCAGTAGCGATAGCGGCGTCAGTCGTCACCCCCCCGGGGGGACGCTTCATCTGAGACGCTTTATCTGGGACGCCCTATCTGGAACGCGTTATCTGAGACGCTTCATGCAGGAATCACTGCGCCGCTTCGGCGGTGATTCCAGCACTCTTGATCACCTTCGTCCAGCGCTCGGTCTCCGCCACGATCAGCTTGTGAAACGCGGCGGGCGTGCCGGGAGTGGCCTCGACGCCCTGGTCGAGCAGGCGCTGTATCATGCCGGGGTCCGTCAGCGCGCGGTTCAGTTCGGTATTGAGTTTCGCGACGATGGCCGCCGGCGTGCCCGCGGGCACGAGCAGTCCGTACCAGGTGTTGCAGTCGAATCCGGGAAACGTCTCCGCGATCGGCGGGAACTCCGGCGCCACCCGCGTGCGCTTCGGCGTCGCGACGGCGATCACCCGCAGGCGCCCGGCCTTGACGAACGACGAGACCTGCGGCGTGCCCGAAATGAGGACTTGCACCTGCCCGGCGACGAGGTCCGTTACCGCGGGCGCGCCGCCCTTGTACGGCACATGCACGAACTTGACGCCGCCCAGGATGTTCAGCAGCTCGATGCCCAGGTGGTTCGGGGTACCGACGCCGGGGGATGCAAAATTGAGCTTGCCGGGGTTCGCCTTCGCAAGCGCGATCAAGTCCTTGACGCTGCGCACCGGCAGCGCGGGATGGACGACCAGCAGGAAGGGCACGTACACCATGAGGCCGATGGGAACGAAGTCCCGCAGGGGATCGAACGGCATCTTCACTCCCAGCGCCGGATTCACCGCGAGTCCCGCCGAGGTTCCGAACGTGATCGTGTGGCCGTCGGGCGGCGACTTCGCGCCCAGCGTGAGGCCGATGAAGGTGCCCGCGCCCGGCCGGTTGTCTACGAGGATCTGCGATCCCAGCCCCTCGCCCATCTTGTTTGCAACCTCGCGCGCGACGAAATCCGTGGTACCTCCCGGCGGATAGGGCACGATGAGACGGAGCGGCTTCACCGGATATGTGCTGGGCTAGCCAAGGTGGCGCGAGTCCGCACATTGTCCCACACAGCGATGGTCGAATGAGATCAACGCTGAGCTATCGTCACTGGATCTCCTCGCATCATTCACCAATCGGTCGCGGCTCTCCGGATTGTGCACCAATAATGATACGCGACGAAACGCTTTGGTATCCATCTCCTTTCTCGTGCCCGCTGAGTTCAGCGTTAGCATTAGGTTACCCAAGCACTCGACCGACACGTCCCAAGCTGATGCGGCCCCGAGTAATCAGTGCCTCCCGGATCGCGCAGCGACGTCGTCGTGCTCGGCGCAGGAATCATCGGAATCTGCGTTGCGCTGCACCTGCAGAAGCGTTCGCGATCGGTGGTTCTGGTCGATCGCCGCGGCGCGGCTGAGGAGACCTCTTTCGGCAACGCGGGTCTCATCCAGCGCGAAGGTGTCTATCCATATGGCTTCCCGCACGATTTTGGCGCGCTGATTCGCTACGGCTTCAATCGCACGATCGATGCATACTACCATCCGTCGGCGCTGCCCCGACTCGCGCCTTTCCTGTGGCAGTACTGGAAGCATTCGCGTCCGGCGCGCCACGCCGCAGTGGCGCATGCAGTACTCGAAACTGATCGAGCACTGCGTGAGCGAGCACGACGCGCTCGCCGCAGAGGCCGGCGCCGCCGGATTCTTCCGCCGCGTGGGCTGGATCAAGGTGTTTCGCACCGAGCACGAGCGCGACAAGCGCTTTGTCGAAGCGGAGCGTTGGCATCGCGAGTTTGGCGTGAATTACCGCGCGCTCGACGGCCGCACGCTGCAGGACATGGAACCGCACCTCGCGCCGGTGCTGGCCGGCGCCCTGCACTGGACCGATCCTGTCAGCGTGGATGATCCGCGGGGTCTTGCTCACGTGTACCTGCGGCTCTTCGAGCGCCTTGGCGGGAAGTTCGTGCAAGGCAACGCAGCGAGCCTGGAGGCACACGGTCAGGATTGGCGGTTGCGCACGGCGCAGGGTCCGCTGGCGGCAGGCTCCGCCGTTATCGCGCTCGGCCCATGGGCCGACGTGCCTGACGAAGGCTCTCGGCTACGACCTGCCGCTTGCGGTCAAGCGCGGCTATCACATGCACTACCGCGCCGCGGGCGAGGCGCGGCTCAATCACCCGCTGCTCGACACCGAGCGCGGATATTTCCTTGCGCCCATGCGCCAGGGCATTCGACTCACGACGGGCGCGGAGTTCGCGCGCCGCGACGCGATCAAGACACCGGTGCAGCTCGGCCGAGCCGAGCCGATTGCACGTGATCTTTTCCCGCTCGCCGAGCGGCTCGACACGGAGCCCTGGATGGGTGCGCGGCCCTGCACACCCGATATGCTGCCTATCATTGGCAAAGCGCCGCGTCACGCCAACCTCTGGTTCGCCTTCGGTCACGCACACCACGGCCTGACGCTCGGACCTGTGACCGGACGACTGCTCGCCGAGATGATCACCGGCGAGGCCGCGTTCGTCGATCCGGCACCCTACTCGCCGGAACGCTTCGGACGGTAACGGAAGTTGAAGATGAGCTGTCCACAACGATTGAGCCTGCTACGATACTGGAGTTGACCCAAAACCCGATTCCAGCCACAGATAAACACAGATGAACACAGATAGAATTGTTTCTGGATTTTGAAGTTGAATTTATCCGTGTTTATCTGTGTGTATCTGCGGTCAATTTCTGTGCTGGTGTTTTTAGTCCGCAACTGAAAACTGACAGTGGAGGAACAGATGCATCTCAAGGGAAAAGCAGCCGTCGTTACCGGTGCCGGACGCGGCATCGGGCGCGAGGTCGCGCTGTTGCTCGCTGCGCAGGGCGCGACCGTGATCGTGAATGACCCGGGCGTCGGGCGCGGCGGGGAGAAAACCGAAGAGCGGCCCGCTGACGACGTCGTGGCGGAGATCGTGAAGGCCGGCGGCAAGGCCTCCGCCAACTATGACTCGGTGGCCGACTACCTCAAGGCCGGCCTGATGGTGAAGCAGTGCGTGGACGAGTTCGGCGCGATCGATATTCTCGTGAACTGCGCCGGCAACCTGCGCGAGCGCATGATCTGGAACATGTCCGAGGAGGACTTCGACGCGGTCGTTACCGTGCACTTGAAGGGCCACTGGAACATGGCGCACCACGCGATCAAGTACATGCGGCAGGCGGGCTTCGGGCGCATCATCAACTTCTCCTCCGACGCGTTCAAAGGCTCGGTCGGGCAGTGCAACTACAGCGCGTCCAAAGCCGGCATCATCGGGCTGACGCGCTCGATCGCCAAAGAGGCCGCGAAATTCGGGATCACCGCGAACGCGATGTGCCCGTCGGCCGACACGCGGATGACCCTGACCGAAGCCGTGAAGGCGAATCGCAAGCGCCGCTTCGAATCCGGGCTGCTGACGAAGGCGGAGTACGAGCGCACCCTGGTGAACCGGGGCCCCGAATATGTCGCTCCGATGGTCGCGTACCTGTGCCTGGAGGAGGCCGACTACATCAACGGGCAGGTGTTTCACGTCGAGCGCGGCCGCATCAACACGTATTACTTTGGTGAAGACTACAAGTCTCTGCACAAGGGCGGCGACGGGATGTTTACCATCGACGAGCTGATCGAGACCGTTCCCGGCTCGCTGATGAACGGCATCACGCCGGTCGTGCCGCCGGTGAAGATGAGCGAAGCGGTGAAAGCGGGCGACGTGAAGAAGGCGGGCTAGACTGGGGCCGCAATGGCGTCCCGCTGCACTTCGCGTCACCTTGATGGGCGGCGCTCCGTCCAAATGAAGCGGCTAAATCCCAGCCGGACGCTCCACCATCTGGGACGCTTCACCTGAGACGCTTCAGGCAAACCTGAGTATGGACATCATCCAATTTCAGTTAACGCTGAGCATGTCAGGCTCTGCGATCTGCTGAAACTGGCGGGAATCGCCGAAAGCGGCGGGCAAGGGAAGCGCCTGGTCGCCGCCGGCGAGGTGACAGTGGACGGTCAGCCGGAGAGTCGCAAAACAGCCAAGATACGTGCGGGCAGACGGTGGAATTCGTGGCGCCTCAAGCCGGTCGTCCTGCCACAGACGTGATGAAGTGAAGAAGTGATGAATCCCGGCGGTTGCCGGAGGTCATCCTACCCCTCATCCCTCAGGCCGATCGAGCGCAGCGAGCAGCGGTTCAAGCACCGCGGCGCCCAGCTTGCGACTGCGCTCGCCGTTCCAGCCGAACTCGGGATCGGGCAGGTTCGCGTTGTCCTTGAATGGCATCTCCAGGGTCAGGGACAGGCAGCCGAAGGTGTGGCCGACCCACTTCGATGCCAGCTTGAGTGCGTCCTGATTGTACTTTCCGGCGGCGTAGCCATGCGCGTCCTGGAACTCGGGGCTTGCGCGCTTGAAGTTCGCGATGAACTCACTCTGCGCCTTGGCCTGGTCCGGGGTGAAGCCCGGCAGCATCTCGCCGCCCGCGACGAACACATAAGGCAGGGCCTCGTCGCCGTGCACGTCGATGAAGGCATGAACGCCGGTCCGCTGCATCCGCTCGCGCACCAATAGGACTTCCGGGCTCGATTCCATGCTGGGACTCATCCACTCCCGGTTGAGATTGGCGCCGGCGGCGTTGGTGCGCAAATTGCCGCGCACGCTGCCGTCCGGATTCATGTTCGGAACGATATGGAATACCGCGCCTTCGAGCAGGCGGCGGGAAACCGGATCGGCACGGTCGATCAGGCGCTCGACCATGCCTTCGACGAACCATTCGGCCATCGTTTCTCCTGGATGCTGGCGGGCGATGATCCAGATCGTCTTCTTCGCGCCGTTGCCGGCGGCCAAGGTGATCAGATCCATGTCCCGACCCTCCACCGAAGCGCCGAGCCGCTCGGTTTTCGCGAGCGGGGAAGCGCCTGCACGGCCGATTAGCGCCTGGTGGCGCTCCAGCGAGTAGGGCTCGAAGTACGCGTACCAGACCGCGTCCCGCTCGGGTGTGTGGTCCACCGTCATCACCATGCCGTCGTAGCGAGTCGGCACGCGAAACCAGTGCGAACGGTCGTACGATGCGAAGACGCGGTAATCGGTCCACCCCTTGGGGTAGGTGCACGCGCCGGCGTTCTCGAAGCGCAACGTGCAAGCGAGCCCGCGCGCGTCCGACAGGCGGAAGTGGAACCATTGCCGGAAGTCGGCGTGCGAGTCTTTCCGAATGTGGAGCAGGAATTCAGCTGCGGAGCCTGTGTTGCTGGAGGAGACGACTTCGATTGCACCGGAATCGAAGGCGGACGAGATGGTTGGGATGGTTGGGGTCATGCGCCTCGCATTCTCAGGAAGAGGCCCAGCATCGGTCGTTCCTCGCAAATCACGTTCATCATGCGACGGGTGGCGTGGGGGGCGCGGGAAGGACCCTCGCGAATTTGCAGGAAGGTGCCCGCGCCCCACCACTCCTTCCTGGGCCCGTTTCGAATGTTGCTAGCCCGCCAAGAACGCTCATTGTGCGACGGGGAGGTGCGGGGGGAACGGGAAGGCCTTGATGATTTGCCGGAAGGGGCCGTTCCCCCCTCCTATCCCTGGCGCCCGTCCGGTTGTCCACGATCACATTCTGCTTGAGCGTCTCCTGCAGCCCCGCCGCGAGAATGCGCGCGCCGATATCGGCCGGCCCGCCCGCAGGAAACCCCACGACGATCCGGATCACCTTGCTGGGATAGGAATCGGCCGGCTGCGCGGCGGCCGGCACGCTGGTGCCCGCGAGCAACATGCTGGCCAGGATGAGAAGTCTGTTCATAGCCACTACCGGGTCTGGGGTATTTTTGAAACTGATTCTGGTCCCGGTAACTACGAAACACTGACAAAGAGATCCTCGACGTTCAGGGTGGCCTTCAGCATGCGCTGCTGGACCATGTAAGTCATCAACGTCCCCAGATTGGTGCCGGCCTCCTCCAGGCCGTACGTCCACGGGTCGTCCCCGAACACTTCGTCCAGCTCGTCGAGCTCCGCGGGCATCCACGGCAGCATGAAGCGCAGCGCGGAATAGTTGCCGCATTCTCACGAGCGCCGCCTGCTTCGAGTCGCAAAACGCGCGATACAGGCTCTGCGCGATGAACGGGTGCTTTTCGTAGACATCGCGCTTGATGGCGATCAAGTGCATGATGGGAAAAATTCCCGTGCGCTTGTCCGAATACCGGCGCGCTTGTTGATCGCGATCATCCCATGGCGGAACATTTTCGACGGAAACACCGGCAGAGCGACGAAGGGGCAATCGCCAGCGCTCACCCGCGTGATGTAGTCGGAGCTCGACATTTCACACACGTCGAACTGCTGCTGGGCCATCGCCGCATCGAAAAGTTTGCGGGGAAAGTCCTCGACGCGGAACGTGAGCGCTATCCCCTCGGGCTGCACCTGGCCCGTGTATAGCGCCTGCATCCTGTCGTACATGGCGCAAGCCAGGGTGATCGGCACCTTGCCGTCCGCTGTCGCGGCGCGCTGTGCTGCGGTTTCCGGGCTGTTCATGTGATTTTCCAAAAATGGACAGGGTCAAATCCTCGTTCCCGCCCGTCGTTAATCAGCGCCCAGATTTTTGGGGGTGTCAGGGGGAGCGTACGGGGTTCCACCTTGAGGGACGAGAGGGCGGCCGCGATCGCATTCGCAATGACGCCTCCCACCGGCACGATGCCGCCTTCGCCGCCGCCTTTTGCGCCCAGTGGGTTGTGTGGAGAGGGCGAGTTCTCGAGAACCACCGCCCTGATGCAGGGGAAATCAGCCGCCGATGGCATGAGGTAATCCGCCAAAGTGCCGGCGAGGAACTGGCCATCCTCGTCGTAGGCAAGGTTCTCGAGGAACGCGCCCCCCAATCCCTGGACCACGGCGCCAACGACCTGGCCTCGAGCGGTAACCGGATTGATGATGCGTCCGACATCCTCCACGGTGAAGTAGTCGACGAGCTCTACTTTGCCGGTGCCGGGATCGACCGTCACGTGCGCGGCGGCTGCGCCGTAGGCATAGGTATGGTGGTGGTTCGCGAACTCCCCGGCTGCCTGCACTTTCATTTTTCCCAGCTGTGCCGGCGTCAGCGTCTCTCCGCGGAAGGAGGCCGTCAGACCAGGCCCGAGCTGCACGTCGGTTGCAGCCCATCGGCATTCCGTCGCCACGGCTTCCCGGATCCGCTCCTTCAGGGCCGTCGCCGCGTTCAGGACTGCAGAACCGCCCATCACCGTAGAGCGCGAGTGGTAAGAGCCGTAGCCTTCCTTGAGGTAGATCGTCGATCCATGAAGGATTCGAATGCGGTCCATCGGCACTTGCAGCGCATCGGCCGCGATCTGCGTGAGGACCGTAACCACGCCCTGGCCGACGTTGGTCGATCCCACGTAGACCGTGATCCGTCCGTCCTCCTCGACCTCGATGCGGGCAGTCTCTTTGGGGCCCGCTGCGCCGCCCTCGATAAAGCAACCCAGGGCGATGCCGTGATACTTCCCGTCTATCAGCCGGCCCTGCAGCGCGAGCTTGTCCTTCCACCCGAATTCCGCCAGGCAACGGTCCAGGGTGATCTGGTAATCCCCGCTGTCGAGTTCCTCTGATTTATCCGGCTGGTTGATCGTGGCGAGCGGAAAAGGCATCTGCGCCGGCTTTACCAGGTTGATCCTGCGGAACTCCACGGGGTCCATGCCGAGCTCACGTGCCGCGATATCGAAGAGGCGTTCCCGGAAGAAGTCCGCTTCGAACCGGCCTGGCCCGCGGTATGTTCCGATGGGTGCTTTATTGGTCAGGTAAACGGTGGACTCGACATGGATATTGGCGATGTCGTAGGGTCCGGAGAGGAACTGCGCGACGTTCCGCGGCGGAACCGCCGCGTTCGCGCGCATATAGGCGCCGCAGTCGACGGACACCGCGCCACGGAGCGCGAGCACACGGCCGTTACGCTCGCAGACGATTTCTATTTCGCCATCCATCTCGCGGGAATGGTTGGACCCGAGCAGATTTTCACGCCGGTCTTCCACCCACTTGACCGGACGTTTGAGCTTGCGGGCAGCGAAAGGCACCAGAAAATTTTCCGGATAGAACTCACCTCTCACCCCGAAGCCGCCGCCGACATCGGATTCGATCATGTCGATGCACTCGAGCGGCAGCCCCAGCATCGGCGCCAGCATTGCGCGCGTGGAAAAAGGAACTTTGGCCGCGCCAAACACGGTCATCTTTTTGCGACTCTCGTCCCACTCCGCGACCAGCCCCCGCGTTTCCATCGTGATCGCGCTGTGGCGCTGGACGCCGAACGTTTCTCTCCGGACATAAGGGCCGACAGTGTTTTTAGCGTCCCCCTTCTGAGCCACGTAGGTGATTGCGGCATTCGTTCCCTGCGCCGGAAAAAGCAAGCTCTCGTCGCGTGCCGCGGCCCGGCAGTGGGGTACGGTTGGAAGCGGCTCGATAGCGACCTCGACCCGGCCCGCGGCATCCTCCGCCTGCGCTTGCGTTTCAGCAATCACGAGGGCCAGGCACTCACCGACGTAGCGGACCTTGTCGAGGGCAATCACGTTCTGTTCGAATGGGACGAGTTGCGGCAGCGGAGCCAGGCGCAGGGGAATGGTGGGAACCTTGCCGTTCATTTCGCCGGCTACAGCGCGCCCCGTATATACCGCGTGGACGCCGGGCATTTTCGCGGCTTCCGCCGTATCGATGGCTGTTATGAGCCCGTGCGCTGCCGAGCTCCGCACCACTACTGCGTGCAACATGCCGTTTCGATGTATGTCATCCACGTACCGGCCGTTACCGGTCAGAAGGCGCAGATCTTCGATACGCTCGATGGCCGCGCCGATGAACGCATCCTTCGCGGTCATGATCGAGTTCTTTTCCGGGTATCCGCAGTCTTTGCATAGGCGGAACGGGCTTCATAAACCGCCTCGATGATGTTGATGTAGCCGGTGCAGCGGCACAGATTGCCCGACAGGACGTGCCGGATTCGCTCCTTGTCGGCATCCGGTTCCTGGGTGAGGAGTGCGTGGGCCGTTGTGAGAAATCCCGGAGTGCAGAAGCCGCATTGCAGCGCGTGGTGTTCGCGGAATGATGCCTGGAGCGGAGACAGGCCCTCGGGGGGAGTCAATCCCTCGACTGTCGTGACCTTCGCGCCGTCCGCCTGGACGCCAAGCATCAGGCAGGATCGCACCGCCTCGCCGTCGACGATCACAGTGCAAGCGCCGCACACGCCGTGCTCGCAGCCGACGTGGGTGCCGGTCTGCATGAAATGATGCCGGATGCAATCCGCCAGAGTCATGCGCGGAGGGATATCCGCCTCGACGTCTTTCCCGTTCAGCTGAAATTCAATTCTCAATGTTGAATGCTCTTAATCAGCGCTCGCTCGAGTAGCGTGGCCACCAGCGCCTTACGGTATTGCACGCTCGCATGAAAATCACCGGTCGGATCGGCCTCTTCGGAGGCGATCTGAGCTACGGACCGCGCGGTTTCATCGCTGACGGGCTTTCCGTCGAGCGCGCGCTCTGCAAGCGGCAATCGTTTTGAATAGTGGCAAGCGCCCAGCACGCCGATATGGGCGTTGCACGCGCGCTCACGCGCGTCCAGATCATAGAAGACGGCAACCCCGGCGAGGGCGAAATCTCCCGGCCGTCTGGCAAATTCGCTGAACGCCCACCGGCGGCCTGCCGGCCATGAAGGAAGCCGGAGATCCAGGATAATCTCGTCTTCTGCAAGAGCGGTCGTCAGCGGCCCCAGAAAAAACTTTGCCGCCTTCACACGACGCTCCCCGCCAGGCCCCAGCAGTCGCAGCTCTGCGTCGCAGGTTGCAGCAACGCACGGCAACTCGGAGGCGGGATCCGCATGCGCGAGGCTTCCGCCTACCGTTCCGCGGTTTCGAATCTGATAGTGAGCGACATGCCCGATCGCTTCCGCCAGCAGCGGATGATCCGTTGTGAGCTTCTCTTCATCCACGATATCGCGCCAACGCGTGCGTGCGCCGAGCAGAACTCCGGATTCATCGATCGTTATCCGATTCAGTCCTTTGAGATTACGCAGGTCTATCAGGAGAGACGGTTGGGCCAGTCGAAAGGCCATCGTGGGCAGCAGGCTCTGCCCGCCGGCGATTACCTTGGCCTCACCGCGACGGGAGGCGAGCAGTTGCACGACTTCGGCTGGAGTCGATGGGGCCAGGTATTCAAAATCCGGTAGTTTCATGGATACGATGAACGCTGGGCTCGTTCAAATGCTTGTCAGAAGCTGGAGTATCGTGCGGACGATCTCATTCGACCGTTATCTTTCCAGCCTTTATCACCTTGAGCGCCGGATTGATACCGTGAGTCGTGGTGGCTCCCAGCAGAAGGATGTAGCCATCGGGTGCCGCTCTCGCGACGAACTCCGAGCCGATGGCTCCCGATGCGCCGGCCTTGTTGTCGACTATCACTGGCCGGCCGAAGCCGTCCGAGAGCTTTTGACCGACGGAACGCGCGATCAGGTCGAGCGCGCCCCCGTGGAGAAGGGGGTAACCAACCTGAAGGACTTGCTGGGGAAACTTTGTGCGTACGCCGCTGCACTTGCAAAAATGAGCGCTATTGCGAGCGACTCAAGGGCTTTGCTATGCAAGGTAGTCCCCTGAACGCAGCTATAGCAAACGGTGCATGCATGCCACCGAGCATCTTACTACCTGGTTAACTTTGTTTTAGCTTGAACATCACGGCGCAGTACGGCCCGAAGCGGATGCGAGCGTCCGTATCGACCAGGAATCCCTGGCCTGGGGGCAATCGCTCGTCATCGACAAAAGTGCCGTTGCGCGAGTGGAGGTCGCGGACCCAGACGCCCTCGGGACAGACCATCAGCTCGGCGTGCTTGCGCGACACGTGCGTATATGGATGCAGCTCGCTCGCGAGCGGGGAGAAGCCTACCTGGCGGCCGATGTTGAGCCGCTCGGTGATCTGAGTGGTGTCGCCCCACGGCCACTCCATCACGGCGTGCACCGGCGCCGATGCGGTGCCGACGGGCGGCGTCAGCGTGACGGAACCGGCGTTGTATGGCGGATTCGTGGTGACCGCCATCATCGCGCCGCCGCGCACCATTGCGGCTTCGCCCTTCTTGATAAGATCCGCGACTTCTCCGGGCTGGAACAATGTGGTATCGCTCAAGACCGGATATTCAGGCTCCGGGTTCAAAGACGTCGGCTGCACCGCGGCCTCGCCCTTCTTCATCGGGTTCACGATCTCGCCGGGCTGGAAGAGCGTGCTCTCGGTCAAGCTGGTAGATTCCTCGCCCTTTGCGGAAGCCGTCCGCACCACTGCGGCCTCGGCCCACATGCCCGACTTGATGCTGAAGCCCTTGGCAAGCAGCTGTGCCTCGATCGCGTGTATCAGGTTCTGCGCTTCCACCGGCGCCCGCGTTGCATGACGCCGGAACGCCTCTGCCAGCAGGGCGTCCTTCGAAGTATCGGCAAGGGGCAGCCCGAGGAATCTGCGAAACGAGATACGGTCCTGGCAGGCTTCGAGCAGCGCAGCCTCGCTCATCCCGTACCAGCGTGAGAGCAGCAGCATCTTCACCGTCGCCGGCGGAACTTCGGCCTGCACGCGCGCGCCGATCGCATCGATAAGCGGCCCGAGTGGCGCCCAGTCGACCAGGCGCTCGACCTGCACCAGGAAGTGCTCCGAAGTCGTATTGGACATATCCATAGGAGGGGTCCCGACGAAGATTTTACCCTAACGCTACACTCGAGCGTCGCGGGCATAATTCACGCTGCGGTCTGGGCACTTCCCGGCCTCGTAGCGTCCTTTTCATAGCGCTATTGCCGTGCAGCCGTTCGCATCGCAGCGCAGATAGCCCCCACGCTCGTACCAGTCCGACAACACCCACCGCTCGCAGTTGCGGCCGTCCACCACATGCACGTGAAAGCCCGGGCGGTGCGTGTGGCCGTGGATGAGGCGGGGATAACCAAATTGGCGCAGCGTGCTTTCGACGGTCGCAACCGTGACATCCATGATTTCGGCGGGTTTCTGTCGCTTGTTTTTCTCGCTGTCCGCGCGCATCCCGACTATCTGCCTCCGGCGCTCCGGCAGTGTCTGGGCGAGAAACCTGCGCTGGAAACCGGCATCGTGAACGTTTGCGCGAAACTTCTGGTATTCGACGTCGTCGGTACACAGAGTGTCGCCGTGCATCAGAAGCGTCCTGGTTCCGTAGAGGTCGACAAGGGAGGGCTCGGTGATCACCTTCCCGCTGCAGCGCTTGGCGAACGTCTGTCCCAGTAACATATCGCGATTTCCGTGCATCAGGTATAGCGCAATGCCGCTGCTCGCCAGCCGGCCCAATGCATCCGCAACCGCCGCGTTGAACGCTTCGTCCAGATCGTCGTCACCGACCCAGTATTCGAACAGGTCGCCGAGTATGTAGAGCGTCTCGGCGCGCGCCGCGATATTGTCCACGAAGCTGAAAAATGCATCAACGATACGAGGGCGTTCCGGGGCGAGGTGGAGGTCGGAGATGAAAATGCTGTGCATTTTGAGTAACGAGTGACGAGTGACGGGGGCTACTCATCACCCAACAGCCGCCTCCGAAAGAATCTCGCGAGATCTCATTTCGCCATGTCGCCCGCTTTGCTCGCCACCGAGGGTCACATCCTCGCACGCGGGGCCGCTGTTTCGCCCTCGACGCGCTCCCATCACCCCTCACCCGACGACTTCGGCTCTTTGGATGATGACGTCCTCGACGGGGACGTCCTGGTGCATCCCTTGCTGCCCGGTCTTTACCTTTCTGATCTTGTCCACGACGTCGTTGCCCTCGACCACGCGGGCAAACACGCAGTAGCCCCAGCCTTGCGGCGTGGACGCGGTGTAGTTGAGAAACTCGTTGTCGGCGACGTTGATGAAGAACTGGGCGGTCGCCGAGTGCGGATCCGACGTGCGGGCCATGGCGACGGTGTAGGCGGCATTCTTCAGCTGGTTATCGGCTTCGTTCTTCACCGGCGACCGGGTCGGCTTCTGGCGCATGCCGGGCTCGAAGCCTCCCCCCTGGATCATGAAGCCGTCTATGACGCGGTGGAACACCGTGTTGTTGAAGTGCCCGTCCTTCACGTATTGGAGGAAGTTCTTGGTCGTTTCCGGGGCGCGCTCGGTGTCGAGCTCGAGCGTGATGGTGCCGTGAGTGGTATGAAGTTTGACCATAAATTGAGTGACGAGTGAGGAGTGACGGGTGCGACGCCGGGCTATTGCTTCATTTCTTGGATTTTGACGCAGCTTCTGGCTTTGAGGCGCCATCGAGAACTCGGACACTTTCGATCACGATCGGCTTGAGCGGCACGTCACGGTGTCCGCCGGGACCGGGCCCCGTCGCTACTTTGGACAGATTTTGCACAAGATCCATGCCCTTCACGACTTTGCCGAATACGCAATAGCCGTAACCTTCCTGGGTCGGAAAGCGGAAATCGAGCATGGCGTTGTCGGCGACATTGATGAAGAACTGCGCGGATGCCGAATGCGGGTCCGACGTGCGCGCCATCGCCAGCGTGCCGGTGGCGTTTTTCAGGCCGTTATCGGCTTCATTGCGGACCGCCCCGCGTGTCGGCTTTTCCTTGAACTCCGCGGTAAATCCTCCGCCTTGGATCATGAAGCCCGGGATGACGCGATGGAAGATGGTGCCGTCATAGAAACCGTCTCTGCGCGTACTGCAGAAAATTCTGGACCGTCTTCGGCGCCTTGTCGGGATAGAGCTCGATGACGATGGTGCCGGCGGTGGTCTTCAATTCCACATCCGCCGCCTCCGCCGCGAGCTACTTGCGAAAAAAGGATCAGAGCGAGGGCTACGGCAGCGATTCTGGGCATGGGCATAAACGCGGCGGATTATATAAGTGCAGTTGAAATTAAGGCGCAGCCGTTGGCAGGACCTGTGAGCGCGACCGATCGTGATTGCGCTGCGCCTTACGCTGCGCCTTCGTGGATGATGTGCCAGTCGTTGCCTTCCCTGATCCAGTACAGGCGCTTGCGCATCTGGCTGAGTGCTGCGAATCGGGCGTTCAACCGCCGGTCCGTTCCTGCTCGATGAGCCACTTGTCACCAGCCTTGACCATCACCAACGTCTTTGTGCTGGAAACCTGAAGGCTACCTGACTGGTAGCGTTGGCGGAAGGTGACTGTGGCGCGATTCGCTTCGTTGAATGTGACCTTGGGAGACTCGACCGCGACGTCGATCTTGCGCGGCTTGGCGACGCGCGTCTTGCGCTGGGCCTCCCAATTGCGGCGGTTCTCACCCTTAGGTGTTTGAAAGTCAGCCGAATAATGCGCGAGATAGCCCTCCACGTCGTTCTCCGACCAGGCTTTCGCCCAGCCGGTCACCGCGTTGAGCACCCCGTCCGAGTTCTGCGCGACGGCGGGTTTGACAGGTTCCTTGGGCGCCGTGGACTTGGACACTACCGGTTCGCCGATCGGAGCGGCTTTCGCGGCGGGTTCCTTGGGCGGCGCGGCTTTGGCGGCCGGCTCCCCTTTGGTCGATGGGCGGGGGGTCGGACGCCCGGTTGGAAACAGCTCTCTAATCATGTTGAGCTTGGTTTGCGCCGTGGTGTTGCTTTTGTCGAGCTGGAGCGCCTTGTCGTAAGCCTGACTCGCCATCTTGGCGTAGATGTCGCCCAGGTTTTCGTGCGCCGTGGCATAGCTCGGGTGTGTGCGGATCGCCATCTCCAGGGCGGAGCGGGCCTTGTCGTACTGGCCCTGCGAGGCATAGAGCACCGCCAGATTGTTGTACGGCTCCGGCAGCTCGGGAAAGTCCTGGCTCAGGTCGGTGAAGACCTTGATCGCGTCATTGGGCTTGTTCTGCTCGGTGAGTATCAGTCCCTTCAGAAAGCGGCCGCGCGCGTCTTTCGGGCGGGTCGCCAGATACGCATTGACGCGGTCGAGCGCGCGATCGAGCTGGCCTTGCTTGAAGAACTGATTGACCTCTTGCAGCTCGTCGACTTGAGCGAGCGCCGGTAACGTTAAGGTAACGGAGAAATTGATGAACAGCGCAACCACCAAGGCGATCAAGCGGGAGGCTGGCAGGATCATTGTGATATACTTTTTTTCAGTGGGTTAGTCGCAAAAACCTCGAAATTTTACCAAGAACCCCGGGTAATTCAAACTCTGCTTTCCCAACCTAACCCGCAGCCGCAAACGATCGCCCGTTCCAGCCGCATGCGGGGTCCGGCTTCCTCTCCGTCCGGCCCTGCCTGAAGCGCATATCGCACCATGCTCAGGATTCATAACACTCTGACGCGTCAGAAGCAGGAGTTTGTTCCCATCACGCCGGGCAAGGTCGCGCATGTACGTGTGCGGCATGACGGTTTACGACTACTGCCATCTGGGTCACGCCCGCGTCATGCTGGTTTTCGACGTGGTCCGGCGCTGGCTGCGCGCAGCGGGGTTCAAGGTCACCTACGTGCGCAACATCACCGACATCGACGACAAGATCATCAAGCGCGCGCAGGAGAACAGAGAGCCGATCGAGGCGCTTACCGCGCGCTTCATCCAGGCCATGAACGAGGACAACGCCGCGCTCGGGGTGGAGAAACCCGACCACGAGCCGCGCGCGACCGAGCACGTGCCGGGCATGCTGGGGATGATCGGGCAGCTCGAGAAACGCGGCCTCGCGTACCAGGCGCCAAACGGCGACGTCAACTACTCGGTGCGCAAGTTTCCCGGCTACGGCAAGCTCTCCGGCAAGTCGCTCGACGACCTGCGAGCTGGCGAGCGTGTCGAGGTGGACGTGGCAAAGCAGGACCCGCTCGATTTCGTGCTGTGGAAGCAGCGCCAAGGACGGGCGAGCCGTTCTGGGAGTCGCCGTGGGGCCGAGGGCGGCCGGGCTGGCACATCGAGTGCTCGGCCATGAGCAGCGCGCTCCTCGGGAAGCATTTCGACATCCACGGCGGCGGGCAGGATCTGCAGTTTCCGCATCACGAGAACGAGATCGCGCAATCGGAGGGGGCGTACCAGGCGAACATTCGTCAACTACTGGATGCACAACGGGTTCGTACGCGTCGACAATGAAAAGATGTCCAAATCGTTGGGCAACTTCTTCACCGTGCGCGAAATCCTCAAGCAATACGATTCCGAAGTCGTGCGTTTCTTCATCACGAGAGCGCACTACCGCAGTCCGCTCAACTACTCCGACCAGCACCTCGACGATGCGAAGCACGCGTTAACGCGTCTTTACACGGCCCTCAAGGGGGACCCGGTAACGGCAGGGGCGATCGACTGGAACAACGCCTACGCGCAGTGCTTTCGCGACGCCATGAACGACGACTTCAACACGCCGGAAGCGGTGGCGGTGCTGTTCGACCTGGCGAACGAGCTGAACCGATCCCACGAGCCAAGGCTCGCGGGATTATTGAAGTCATTGGGCGGAGTCCTGGGCCTGCTGCAACGCGATCCCACCGACTTTCTGCAAGGCCGACGGGACGTTGTGGTCAAGCCATCTGGGGTATCTGCTAGAGGTGAGACCGGGACGGTCAGCGTCATCACCATGTCTGAAGATGAGATCAAGCAGAAAATTGATTTGCGTACTGACGCGCGCAGAGCGAAAAATTTCGAAGAAGCCGATCGTATACGCGATGAGCTGCTCGACTCGGGCGTGGTTCTCGAAGACACCGCGCAGGGCACTACCTGGCGTCGAAGTTGACGGCCAGGTAACGGCCGTCATCCCGGCGCAGGCCGGGATCCAGTTTGCCTGAGACTGGATTCCGATCGCGCGCCCTTGGCGCTTGTCCGGAATGACGGGAAAGGAGACGAGGCCACTTGCTAGCCCTGCAAAGCTCCCTCGGTTTCCTCGCGTTGATCGGGATCGCGTGGCTTTTCTCAGAAGACCGCCGCGCCGTGCCCTGGCGCATCGTGATATCCGGCGCGGTGCTGCAGATCGTTTTCGCTGCGCGCTCCTTCACTCCCGGCATTCAAGGCCGCTATTTCTCGGGTTGAACGACGCACTGTTGGCGCTGGAACGGGCAACCCAAGCCGGCACCACGTTCGTCTTTGGTTTCCTCGGCGGCGGGCCGCAGCCGTTCGAGGAGCGCCCCGGCGCGTCGAGCTTCGTGCTGGCGTTTCGCGCGCTGCCGCTGATACTCGTGGTGAGCGCGCTCTCCTCGCTGCTCTTCTACTGGCGTGTGCTGCCCGCCGTGGTGCGCGCGATATCCGCGGTGCTGGAGAAGACCATGGGTGTGGGTGGCGCGGTAGGCCTGTCGGCCGGCGGCCAATATTTTTGTCGGCATGGTCGAGGCGCCGCTCTTCGTGCGGCCCTATCTCAAGGAAATGAGCCGCGGCGAGCTTTTCATCGTCATGGCCTGCGGCATGGCGGGCATTGCCGGCACGGTAATGGTGATTTACGCGATCGTCCTCTCGCCGGTCGTGCCGGACGCGATGGGCCACATACTCTCGGCCTCTATCATCAGTGTGCCGGCCGCGATCCTGATTGCGGCGGTGATGGTGCCGCCGCGCGGCACACCGACGTCGGGAAAACTGTTACCGCCGCAGCAGGCTTCGAGCGGCATAGACGCCATCACGCGCGGCGCGCTGGACGGTCTGGCGCTGCTCCTCAGCGTCGTCGCCATGTTGATCGTTCTGATCGCCCTCGTAGCGCTCGTAAACCTGGCGCTCGGGCTGCTGCCGGGGTGGGGTGGAATACCCCTGACGTTGCAGCGCATGCTGGGATGGTTGATGGCGCCTCTGGTATGGCTTGCGGGCGTTCCATGGCATGAGGCGACGACGGCGGGGGCGCTGATGGGAACCAAGACGGTGCTCAACGAGTTCATCGCCTACCACGATATGGCGCGCCTGCCGGCGGAGAGTTTGAGCCCGCGCAGCCGGCTCATCATGACCTACGCGCTGTGCGGATTTGCCAACTTCGGCAGCCTGGGCATCCTGATCGGCGGCCTGGCGACCATGGTGCCGGAGCGACGGGATGAAATCGTGGCGCTCGGAATGCGCTCGATCGTAGCGGGCACGCTGGCGACGCTGATGATCGGGGCCGTCGTTGGCATGCTGTGGAACGGCTAGCCGCGCTGCGCGCCGGCCGCCATCAGCCTTTGCCGCGCGCCCGGCACCACGTTACCCACATTTCCCGCAGAGCGCTTTCCAGATTGCGCGCGCAACTGAGGCCGTCGGTAATGGGTGACCGCGCCATCATTCCGCGCAGTCCGGCGCGCAATCCCGCCAAGTGGTCCGGATCTGCCGCCAAGTGCGTTGCGATCTTTACATACTCGCCGCCGGTGTGTGCAACCAGCTGCGGAAGTCCGACGTTGCTCAGCATCGAAACATCGGCGCGCGACGCATGCGTTGCGCCCGCCAGTACCACCACCGGCAAGCCCATCCACAGCGAAAAGCAGGTCGTCGTGGCGCCCTGATATGGAAACGTGTCCAGTGCAATGTCTACTTTCTGGAAAGCGGCCAGGTAATCGTCGAATGTCAGCCTGGGCAGAAATTCGAGCCGCCGCGGATCGATGCCCTTGCCCGCGAACAATTCCCTGGCGCGCCGCTGCGCCGCCTCGCTGCTGATCGCAAGCAGCGTGAGCCGTGATTCCGGCACCTCCCCGAGTATGCGCAGCCACAGTGCCGCCATGCTGGGCGTGATCTTGAAGCAGCTGTGGAATGAGCCGAAGGTAACGTGGCCGGCCTGCAGCGCCGGTAAGGGCCCGACGTCGGGCATGTGCTCCAGGGGCCGCCACGCCATGTAGATGCCGGGCAGGCGCACCAGCCGCTCCGAATTCAGGTGCTCGGTGGTGCCCGGCGGATCGCAGAAGCGCGTCCGTGATGCGGTAATCCATGCTCGCCATTCCGGTCGTGCTCGGAAAACCGAGCCAGTTCACCTGGATCGGGGCTGGTCGCCGTGCGAATGCCAGCAGACGGTTGTGGCTGGTGTGCCCGCTCAAATCGATCAGGATGTCGATCGCGTCATCTCTGATCAGCCGTGCCAGTTGCGCATCGCTCAAATCCAGGGTTTTGCGCCACTTCGCCCCGTGTGCCTGCAGCCGCTGCGAGTACTCGTCCGGCCGCTCTACGTCGGCGTACAGAAACACCTCGAGGTTCCGGCGGTCGTGGTGTTGTATCACCGATTCCAGGAAAAACGTTACCGCATGCTTGTGGATATAGGGCGATACGTACCCGACTCGCAGCCGCCGCGCCGGGTCCGGATCGTTGGTGTGCGGCGGCGCCTCGCTCTCGAGCGGTCGCGCATGGCGCTCGGCCCATGCGCGGTGCTCGCGATATACCATGGTGGGATCCTGGCCATCGGCGTAATGCAGCATGCGCAAGAGGTCGCTTCCCGCGCTTGCCGCATTGGGGTCGATCGCAAGCGCCATACGAGCTTCGGCGATCGCCTCGTCGACCCGGCCTTGCTCGAAGAGCACGCCGCAGAGGGTGTGGTGGAGAGCGGCGTGCCGCGGAGCGGCCTCCAGCCCCGAACGGCAACAATCCGCGGCTTCGTCGTAACGCGTCAGCGCTTTCAGCAGCAACGCGAGATTGTTCCAGGCCTCGGCGAATTCCGGTCGTAACGCTACCGCCCTCCGGTAGCCGTCGATTGCCCCGGTCAGATCCTCCGTCCGTGCGAGCACCGCCGCGAGATTCGCCTGTATTTCCGGCGACTCCGGCGCAACCTCAGCCACCCGGCGCAGGCAGTCGATACCCGCTGCCGAATCGCCCAGAGCGAAGTGCGCCGCTGCGAGCGCTTGGAGCGCGTCCACGTTGTCCGGCTCGCGGGCGAGCACGGAGCGGGACAACTCGGCAACTTCGCGATGGCGCCCGAGACGCTGCAGCCTGAATGCCTCGGCGATCCATGTCCCGGTTTCCTCCGGGCCGCGCGGCGCCGCCCTGCGGCCAAGCCATCGCGTGATGAGGTTTCCCAGCATGTATCCGGGACTCAGGACGGCCGCGGCGGCGCTGTCACGAGTCGCACGTCATTTGACCAGGACGGTCTCGCGGTGGCCGAGCATCACGTATGCAATATCGTGCCGGGCGCAAAACTGCTCCCATGCCCTTTCGGCACCCGGGCAGAATATCGAGCCGTCGCAGATCATCACGCCGCCTTGGTTGAGCCGCGGATAGAAGTCCTCCAGGGACGCCAGCGTCGGCTCGAACAGCGTGAGATCGAGGTGAACGTAGGCCCAATCTCGTTCGGGAAGCGTAGCGAAGACCTCCGGGATCCAGCCTGCGCAGATCTTCACCTCGGGGAAGTCCGAGAAGTAGCCGCGCACCGCTTCGGGCGACGTGTCGGATTTGGCGACCGGAAAGAAAGCTTCCATGCGCGTTGCTCCGTCGTTGCCTCGTACGGGTATCAGGTCGTGCTCGACCGAGGCGCTGGTGCCCGAAAAACTGTCGATGAGGTAGAAATCCCGGCCCTTGAAGCCTGGTTCGCTGCTGCGCCACGCGTGGCATAGCAGCAGCGCCGTAGCGCCGCGATAGGCGCCGCACTCGGCGCGCGCGCCAGCCACTGGCAGCGTCGCGAGAAGGTAATGGACCAGCTCGAGGCGCGTCTGGAAGCGCTGGAACATATTGAACGGTGTAACGGCGGTTCCGGTACGCAGGAGGCAGCGGTGATAGAGCTCGACGAAATTCTCATCGCCGACGCGCGCATTGTCGAACAGGATCTCCAGGTGCCGGTTCACCGGCGCACGGCCGTGGAGCCGGTTCAGTTTCTGCTCGACCTCGAGCGGATACTCGGAGCTTGCGCCGCTGGCTGTGGCGGCGCGACCGGAGGCCAGCGTTTGTGCGGCCGCTTTGAGCACTTTGAGCAGCATGGCGTATCCTACTACGAAAATTCGCAAACTCGCGGCGCGCCTTGATGCGTGTTGCGCGTGCACGCAAGCACGGAGAAGATGATGACCCGCATCGCCAGCGTCACAGCCCATCCGATTTCGGCGCCCATGAAGCAGGTGCTGTGGACGGCACACGAGGAGCTCAAGGCATCGACCGTGATCTTGGTGGAGATACGTACCGACGATGGGCTCGTCGGCTACGGCCAGATTCATGGCTCGCCGATGAAGGCGATATGCGGCTGGGTGGAAAAGTTCGGGGAGCTGATCCGCGGCATGGATGCGTTGGGCCATGTAGCGGTATGGGACAAGCTGTTCTCCTTGACCTGCCCGCGGCCGGGAGGAATTGCGCCCACCGACGGCTTGCCGCCGCCGCTCCCGCGCGGTGAGCGGCCGCAGATCATGTCGGCGATCGGGGGTATAGACATCGCCCTTTGGGACATCAAGGGCAAAAGCGCCGGCCTCCCGGTATGGCGTCTGCTCGGAGGTGTGAACCGCCCGATTTCCACCTATGCCACCGGGGGCTACTACCGGCCCGGTGCGCCGGACAAGGTCTATGCGGACGAGCTGGCCGGCTTTGTCAAGGCGGGCTATCGGGCCGTCAAGCTGAAAACCGGAGGCGGCAGTCCGGCTGACGAGGCGAAGCGTGTGCGCACGGTGCGCGAGGCTATCGGCAAGGATGTATCGCTCCTGCTCGATTTGAACGCTCCATACGATGTGGACGATTGCATCGCTTTTGCGCGCGCGGTCGAGCCGCTGAACATCTTCTGGCTGGAAGAGCCCTTGCATTGGTACCTGCAGCCCGCGGACTATTTGCGGCTTGCCGCGAACACTTCGATACCGCTTGCACACGGTGAGCGCGAGTGGACACGCTTCACGCTGCGCGATTTCATCGCCAACAACTCGATCCGCTATGTCCAGTTCGACAGCACGCGCTACGCAGGTTTTACCGAGGGCCTGCGGGTTGCGGCTCTCGCGGAACAGCACAGCGCGATGATCGCGCCGCACTCGGCGCCGGAGCTGCACGGCCATCTGGTGCTCGCGCTGCCGCGCTGCAGCTTCGGAGTCGAGTCCCACGGTGATATCGACCGCGACCCGGTCAAGCAGAACCTGTTCACCGAGCACGCGCAAGTCCGCGACGGGCACGTCCACATGAGCGACAAGCCCGGTTTCGGGGTGGAGATAAACTGGGATTTCGCGAAGAAGCACCGGGCCTGACGCCTGGCGTTGTCCAAAAAAACCGATCGACCTAGCTATCGCCTCTACCGGTAGCGACGCCTGCGAGTCTTCGCAGAAAATTGCGTTTCGCCTTGTGTCGGGTGCTCAGGGTATCGAGATACGGTCCGAGCTCGCTACCGCGCGACACCCGTGCAAGGAGTGCCTTGACCCTGCCCAGTAGTCCCACGGCTTGGTCGTATGCCTGGTTATTGGCGCGCTGAACGATCGGGTCGATCCGCTCCTGGTATATTGCGATCGCGTCGTCAGGATTGGTGGATTCAAGGTCTTCGGCGATTCTTATCCAAAGGTGGTCAGGACAGCCCCCGACTCGCGCGGCTTCCAACGCAGTAGCGGGACTGCCTTCCCACAGAAAGATCTCTATCAACACGCTCTCCAACAGTCCGCCCCACAAAGCTTGCCTGTCGCGCCTGCCCGTCCGGGTTTCCTGTTTACGCAGCGCCGAGAGTGCCTTTTCGCGCCATGTTTTCCAGGTTCCCGAGCGGTCCGCGCTCCCCTTGAGCTCCTGGTAGGCACGCAGGGCGGGTGCTTTCAAAAATCGCGTCCAACGCATTTGGATAGCGTCTTCATGGCGACCGCGCCGGTGATACTCTGCGATCAGGAATTCGTCCAGCCCATATACGGACTCCCGTGCAAAGACGCGACGACCTTGTTCGGCCCACTTCAGCGCCTCGTCATGCCGCCCCGCGTCGCGGAGGATCTCGGCAATCTTGAGAAATGCATGAGGCTTGCTAAGGTCTCTTTCAAGCACCTCGACGAGGGTATCGATGTCGCCGTCCCTGCTCGCCAGCGTCATCATGATTTCCGACAACGGAAACCGCTCGTCCTCGTCACTGTCTTCGCGTGCTCCCGGCGCAAGGGGCGGCACCCGTTTCCACGCCGTGGCCGCAATCTCGCGGTAAGCCGCGTATCCTTCCTTGCCGAGCACCGGCAGATAGTCCTCAAGAATAAAGAAGTCATAGCCATCCGCAAGTTGCAGCTCGAAGAGCATCTTGGCCAGTTCCCGCGGAGCGAGCTCCGCGCGCCCTACTGCGTCGCGATGGATGCCGGCGATCTCAGACAGAATGTCACCCAGCCGGCCATCGGAATCGTCGCTGCGGCCAAGGAGCTGGAGGCCGAGTCTCATGGCATCCGAGGAAAGTCCCGCGGCTGCCGCGGCATCACGCTTGAGCAATTCCTGGAGCAGCTCCGGCACCGGTGCCGCGCGTGCCGCCACTTTGGGCATCTCACGGTAATCGACGAACTCTTTCAGCGCGAACGCCTTCCGAATCGTTTCTTTGAGGGCGCCGGTATCGGATAGGTTATGGCGCCGCGCGGCCAGCAACAATCGATCTGCGAGATCTTCGTCTTCGCACGCGCGCTCCACCAGCATATCTACCAACATCTGTTTGTCGCCGACCTCCAGATATTTGCGAATGGCGTCGATCTCGGACGACGTCTGCTCTTCGCCTCCCTCGCGACCGGAGAGCCAGGCGAGACCGGTGGCAACGAGGTGCTTGCAGAATTCACCATCCTGTCCCACCGGGCAGGTGCAGCTCCAGTCCAGATCGCCTCGATCCGGCCACAGCTTTACGACGTAGACGTCGGTACCGACGACGCGGGCGCTGATCCGATCCCTGTGTGAAGCAAGCCGTTCCACAGCGCCGCCTCGGAAGTAGGCGAGACCTCGCTCAAACGAGCGCTCGCCCGCCAACTTTTCGATCACAGGCCTCGAAATCAGATCGGGGAGTGTCACCTTCCTCATATTGGAACGAGTGCCGCTTCAGTTATTCTTCAGCGAACGCCACTGTTAGTCCATGAGTGTGCCGCTGGTTATTTTGCTCTAAGAAATATATGACCGGCGTGCGGCGAATGACCGCGCGTCGGTCATGGGACCTCGAGGTCAACGAGAGGTCCGTACTGCTGCCCGCCGAACACGTCGGTGTCGGTGATGTCTCCCGAGGTGACCGGGCGCGGGATGGTGATCTTGATCGCGCTTGCGGCATCGTAGTTGTAGATCGCCACCATGCTGGGCTCCAGCCGGTAGGTGCTGGCAAACCATTGCGCGTTGATGATCCTGGCGTCCCGCACTTTTTCGTAGGTGGCGTGGTCCTTGAAGATCACGTCGAACGTGAGCTCGAACGGGCCGGCGTTCTTGCTGCGTATCAGCTTCGAAACCTGCCACAGCTTGGGCATTGTGCCACCAGCTTCTTTCGCATATGTAGGGGAAGGGGAGAGCGATAGCGAGGGGCCATCCCCTCATTCCATTTCTCCTCACAGTTTCTGATAGTCGATGCTGAACATCTCGAGCGGCGTCGCCGGTTCCACGACGTGGTTCATGTTGAAGCGGTAGCTCGGGCCGCGCGCGATTTCCCCCGGAGAGTAGGGATAAGCGATCGATGTGATCAAGCCGGTCCATTCGGGCACCGGGTAATGCACCGCGATATGCCCCACCGATTTCATGAGCGATGTCGCCAGCTCCTGGGTCTCGGCGGTGATCTGGAACAGCAGCCCGACCTCGTGACCGATCCCCGTTTCGGTTTCCAGCGCCCCCATGGCCGAATTCTTCCCGAATACGCGCACGTCGAAGTGATACCGGCTGTCGATTCCCGCCCCGAACACCGCGGCGATCCGGTCTCGGGCGGCCTTGACGAGGCCTTCGAGCCACGTATCGAGCTGGCGCAGGATGATCGGATCGCGCACGCTGCCCAGGATCAGGCTCTGATAGCCCGCAAGCTCGGCCCCTTCGAGTTTTATTGTGTAGCGCTCGGCGTGCCGGAACGTGCTGCCGGATACTTTGACCGCCCGCTCGGAGATCGCCTCGTATTTCGCCGCGACCGTGTTAAGCACGCCCGAAGGCTCGACCAGGTCGTACGGAGAGGCATTCTCGTACAGGTTGTGCGAGGCGACGCTCGCCGGATCGCAGCGGTACTCGGGATTGGGCGGTTCGATGACGAAGCTCTCGTTGGTAATGGTCGCGAACATGCAGTCCGGGTACTTGCGCAGCACCACGCACGCCGCTCCGCACTCGAGAATCTTGGCGGCGTGCCAGACCGTGGCGGGGTTGAAGCCCTTCATCACCGGCAGCGCGGAGAAAATCGAGGTGTCGCTCGAGCGACCCGCAATGACCACGTCCGCGCCGTCCTGCAGCGCTTCGATGTAGGGTTCGATGCCGCACATCCCGACAATGTGCGTGCTGCGGTCGATGACAGCCTCATCGAGCGTCGGAGCGTTCGCGAGCGGCTTGATCCTGCCCTGCTGCAGCTTCTTCTTCAGGTAGCCCTTGTCCTGCTCGCTGTGGATGGCGGCAAGCTTGAAGCTCAACCGCTCCTCGCGCGCGATCTCGCGGGCAATGCCGACGAGGCGCTCGAGTTGGGCATCATTGCCGCCGGTACAGGCCGAGCCGACCAGTACCGGTATGCCTGCCGCCCGGCCGGCAAGGAGCATCAGCCGCAGGTCGCGCTTGAACGCGGAATCCGAGAACAGGCTCTCTCCCGAGCCCAGATAGTACGGGCCGGGGTCCGTCGAGCCGGAGTCCGCCCCGATGAAATCCGGCTTGAGCGCCATCGCGCGCTTGAGGGTGTCCTCTCGAAAACCGGAGCCCAGTATTCCCGTCGCCGACAATGCCCGGATTTCGTTCAAGATGGTCTCCGATGATCCGAACGATTACGCGAGGTCCATAGGAAGCTGCGAACCCCGGAAGCAGTCTATCATTGCGAGCAGCCTGTCGTCGGGTGCCCGACAGGCTGCTAAGCGCAAGACCGCCTACTGATGTCAAGATGAGAATGATGGCTGCTTTTCGGTTGAGATATGGCAGGCGTGTTGCGGCGAAGGAGACACGCAATGACCTGTTCCTGTTTTTTTGTCGGCGGTTTGCATGAGGAGTTTGTCCGGTTCGGGTCCGACAAACTCCTAGGAGACCATCATGCTCGTGAACTGCGTGGTGTATCGGGATGGCAAAAAGATCGCCGACATCCCCAAGGAGGACATACACAAGTATCTGGGCGAGCCCGGGGCTTTCGTGTGGGTGGCGCTCAAGGATCCGACGCCGGCCGAGCTCGATGAGATGCAGCGGGAGTTCGACCTGCACGAGCTCGCCGTGGAGGATGCGCGCCATGGTCATGGGCGCCCCAAGCTCGAGGAGTATGGCGACTCCCTGTTCGCGATCGTGCAAACCATTGAATATGAAGGCGATGACCTGAACGTCGGTGAGGTCAGCATCTTCGCCGGGAGGAACTATGTGCTGTCGGTGCGCAACCGCAGCCGCGAAGGATTCGCCAGTGTCCGCGCCCGCGCCGAGCGCGAGCCTCACCTCCTCAAGTACGGCTCGGCGTTCGTGCTCTACGCCTTGATCGATACCGTGGTGGACCGCTATTTCCCTGTGCTGGAGCGGCTCGAAGACGAGCTCGAGGCGGTGGAGCGGCACATCTTCGAAGGCACTCCGGCGCGCGAAAACATCGAGGCCTTATACGCGTTGAAGCAGAAGCTGATGACGCTCAAGCACGCCACCGGCCCCCTGCAGGAGTTCGTCGGCAAGCTGCACGGCGGGCGGGTGCCGGAGATCTGCCAGAATACCCAGGAATATTTCCGCGATATCGACGATCACCTGTCGCGCATCAACCAGTCCATAGACAGCTTGCGCGAAATGGGAATTACCGCGACCACGGTAAACCTTTCGCTCATCTCGCTGCAGGAGAGCGAGACCGTGAAGCGCCTCGCCGCCTATGCCGCTCTGGTCGCCGTGCCGACCATGATCGCCGGCATCTATGGGATGAATTTCGAGCACATGCCGGAGCTCAAATGGACCTACGGCTACCCGTTCACGCTCGCGCTCATGGCGGGCATAGACGGCTACCTGTTCTGGCTGTTCCGGAAGGCGAAGTGGCTTTAGTTCCGTTCCACCCGATTCAGCACGCACACCTGTCATGAGACTGCCATTGCTCAAAGGTAACCATGCATGGGGACACCTGGAACGGAACTGAACGCGGCGAGTCGCCGCGATCAAATGTACTCGGGGGAGGCTTCCTCCACAGCCCAACGTATCGTTTCAGCCCCGCGCTTGCCGAGACCTTCCACGGCTTGCAGTTCCTTGACGGACGCTTGAATAACGGCAGCAACGCTGCCGAAACGGGCGAGCAACTGACGCGCGCGTGTCGGGCCTATCCCCGGCAGGCCCTGAAGGATGAATAGCTGTCGGGCTCGTTTGCCGCGCGGCCGATAACCATGTCTTGGCAAGGCATTTGTCGCTACCGCGTTTGCCTGCCGTGCTGCATACAGCATCATGCGTACCGTCTCATCAGGTGTACGAGTCAGCAATACCGGGATGCCCATAAATAGCGCTACGGTGACCAATGCTCCCAGTATTCGCTCCCGGCTCATTCCAGTTTCCAGCGAATCCTGATGAACGCCTTCCACAATGAGGGCCGATCGAAGAGACGATGACGCCAGTCTTATAGACTGCGCAAACAGGCGTCCCTCGTTGATCGAAGCGATCAGATCCGGCATGGTCTTGCGCTCGAAAAGAAATCGCCCATCAACGAGATAGTCGCCGAGTTTCAAGTGCGTCACCGTGACATGGAAGTCCGTCGAGAGCTGCAAGAGACCGGCGACCCGGCTCGTTGTCTCGCGATGGTCGATGAGAACGGCAAAAGGATTCATCCTGCGCTCCGGTCCGGCGTCTTGTAGCTGTGAACGCCCCGGCGTTGTTTTGGTTGACGACAGTGCAATGCTGAGACGTGCATCCAAGACACCGTGCGATCACGGTGGAAGGAATTCCGGATTAAGAGTCGTTCGGTTCGAAGAACCGATTTCAGAAAGTGCGGGAGGACTGGCACGGCGTGGTTCAGGCGAGCACGGTGCCGTCGCGGACGTGTACTACTGTGCGAAAAATTCCCGCACTTTCTCCATCCACGACTTTGCCCGCGGGTTGTGCCGCCCGCCGTCGTTCTGGTTGATGGCTTCGAGCTCCGCGAGCAGCTCGCGCTGGCGCGAGGTGAGGTTGACCGGTGTCTCCACCACCACGTGGCACAGCAAATCCCCATGGGCGGCTGCCCGCACGCCTTTGATGCCCTTGCCGCGCAGCCGGAATACCTTCCCGGTTTGTGTTTCGGGTGGCACCTTGATCTTGGCGTAGCTGTCGAGCGTGGGAATGTCGATTTCTCCGCCCAGCGCCGCCGTCGTGATGCTGATCGGCATTTCGCAATGCAGATCGTTGTGGTCGCGCTGAAACACGGGGTGCGCGCGGGTGTGGATTACGACGTACAGGTCGCCGGGCGGGCCGCCGTTCATCCCGGTTTCACCCTCGCCCGAGAGCCGGATACGGTCGCCCTCGTCGACGCCCGCAGGAATCTTGACCGACAACGTCTTGTGGCGCTTGATGCGGCCGGCTCCGCTGCAGGTCGCGCAGGGCGAGGCCACCATCTTCCCGGTGCCGTGGCAGCGCGGGCAGGTCTGCTGGATCGAGAAGAAGCCCTGCTGCATGCGGACCTGACCCTGGCCGTTGCACGTCGTGCAGGTGGTCGGTGACGTTCCCGGTTTGGCGCCGCTGCCTTTGCAGGTTTCGCATTCTTCCATCGCCGGGATGCGGATGCGCGTCTCGGTACCGTGCGCGGCCTCTTCCAGCGACACCTCGAGGTTGTAACGCAGGTCCGCGCCGCGGAACACGTTGGAGCGGCCCCGGTTGCCGCCGAAGATGTCGCTGAAGATATCGCCGAAGGCGTCGGCAAAGTTGCCGAACCCGGCGCCGCCTGCGGCCGTGGACGGATCGACGCCGGCGTGACCGAACTGGTCGTACGCGCCGCGCTTTTGCGCGTCCGACAGGATCTCGTAGGCTTCCTTCGCTTCCTTGAAACGCTCTTCGGATTTCGGATTATCCGGATTGCGGTCCGGATGGTGCTTCATCGCGAGCTTGCGGTACGCCTTCTTGATGTCTTCGTCCGAGGCGTCCTTGTTTACGCCGAGCACTTCGTAGTAGTCGCGCTTTGCCATGTCCCCTCAGGAGTCAGGAGTCAGGATCCAGGATTCACCGGTCGGGATGCAGAAGTGGGAGTTCAGTACAAATGGACAGGGAGGCCGCTTTCGCCTCCCCTGAATCCCGCATTCCAGCTCCCGTATCCTTACTTCTTCCCGTCCTTGACTTCGGTGTATTCGGCATCAACCACGTTGTCATCGTCCTTCTTGGCTCCCTCGGCGGCCTTCTCGCCGCCGCCTGCTCCAGACGGCCCCTGCTGCTCTGTCCTTCTCCTCGCCGTACATTTTCTCGGCGAGCTTATGCGCAGCCTCGGCGAGCGCCTGGGTCTTCGCCTCGATCACCGCCTTGTCGTCGCTCTTGAGGGACTCCTCGGCGTCCTTCAGCGCGGCCTCGACTTTGCCCTTCTCGTCGGCGCCCAGCTTGTCGCCGTGCTCCTTCAATGACTTGCGAACCGAGTGCACCAGTTGATCGCATTGGTTGCGCGCTTCCACCAGCTCGTGCGCCTTGCGGTCTTCCTCCGCGTGCGCTTCGGCGTCCTGCACCATGCGCTTGATCTCTTCCTCGGTGAGACCCGAGCTCGCCTGGATCTTGATCTTGTTCTCCTTGCCGGTCGCCTTGTCCTTGGCCGAGACGTGCAGGATGCCGTTTGCGTCGATGTCGAACGTGACCTCGATCTGCGGCATGCCGCGCGGCGCCGTCGGGATGTCGGTCAGGTTGAACTGGCCGAGCGACTTGTTGCCGCGCGCCATCTCGCGCTCGCCCTGCAGCACGTGGATCGTCACGGCCGTCTGGTTGTCCTCGGCAGTCGAGAAGACCTGATTCGCCTTGGTCGGGATGGTCGTGTTCTTCTGGATCAACTTGGTCATCACGCCGCCGAGCGTCTCGATACCGAGCGAGAGCGGTGTCACGTCGAGCAACAGCACGTCTTTGACGTCGCCCTTGAGCACGCCGGCCTGGATCGCCGCACCGACCGCAACCGCTTCGTCCGGGTTCACGTCCTTGCGCGGCTCCTTGCCGAAGAAATCCTTCACCTTGTCCTGCACCTTCGGCATGCGCGTCTGGCCGCCGACGAGGATCACGTCATGGATGTCGCCCGCGCTCAAGCCCGCATCCTTGATCGCGATGCGGCACGGCTCGATCGTCCGCTCGATCAGATCCTCGACGAGGCTTTCGAATTTCGCGCGAGTGATCTTGATCGCCAGGTGCTTGGGCCCGGACTGATCGGCCGTGATGTACGGCAGGTTGATCTCGGTCTGTTGCGAGGAGGAGAGCTCGATCTTGGCTTTTTCCGCCGCGTCCTTGAGCCGCTGCAGCGCGAGCACGTCCTTCCGCAGATCGAGGCCCGAATCCTTCTTGAACTCGTCGCACAGGTGGTCGATCAGGCGCTGGTCGAAGTCCTCACCCCCGAGAAACGTGTCGCCGTTGGTCGAAAGCACCTCGAACTGCTTCTCGCCCTCGACATCCGCGATCTCGATGATGGAAATGTCGAAAGTGCCGCCGCCCAGATCGTAGACGGCGATCTTGCGGTCCTTTCTTTCCTGCTTGTCGAGGCCGAAAGCGAGCGCGGCTGCGGTCGGCTCGTTGATGATGCGCTTGACGTCGAGGCCCGCAATGCGGCCGGCGTCCTTGGTCGCCTGGCGCTGCGAATCGTTGAAATAAGCGGGCACCGTGATCACCGCCTCGGTAACCGGCTCGCCCAGATAGTCCTCGGCGGTCTTCTTCATCTTCATGAGCACCTGCGCCGAAATCTCGGGTGGCGCCATCTTCTTGCCGCGCACCTCGACCCAGGCATCGCCATTGGGCGCTTCGACGATTTTGAACGGGACGACCTTGAGTGCCTTCTGCACCTCCGCCTCCTTGAACCGGCGGCCGATCAGCCGCTTCACGGCGTACAAGGTGTTTTGCGGGTTCGTGACCGCCTGCCGCTTGGCCGGCGCGCCCGTAAGCACCTCGCCGTCCTCCATGTAGGCGACGATCGAAGGAGTAGTGCGCGCGCCCTCGGAATTCTCGATCACCTTGGGCTGGCCGTTTTCCATGACGGCCACGCACGAATTGGTCGTTCCCAAGTCTATGCCGATAATCTTAGCCATAAGCTACCTCGTTGGTTTTCCTGCGATATTCGCAAATTCGTGATTCTTTCGATATGGGGGCCCGCCGCCTGACTTTCAACCCTTGGCTTTCGCTACCACCACGAGTGCGGGGCGAATGACGCGCTCGTGCAGCAGGTAACCCTTCTGCAATACCTGCACCACGGTGTTGGGCTCGGCGTCGGACTCCTGCGTGCTGATCGCCTGGTGGCGGTGCGGATCGAATTTCTGCCCCAGAGGGTTCACCTCAGTGATGTGGAACCGGTCGAATACCGTCGCCAACTGCTTCAACGTGAGCTCGACGCCGGCTTTCATGCTCTCGACGGTGGCGCTCTCTGTTGCAAGGGCGGCTTCCAGGCTGTCCTTCACCGCCAGCAGCTCGGACGCAAAATTCTCCAACGCGAACTTGTGTGCGCTCGCGATTTCGGTCTGGGCGCGCTTGCGGATATTGTCGGCTTCCGCCTTGGCCCGCAGCCATGCCTCGTGGTGCTCCTGCGCCGCACGTTCCGCTTTCTTGAGCGATTCTTCCAGCGCGGGCGCTAATTCCTGCTCAGTTCCTTCGGCTGCGCGTTGATTCTCGGCCGCGCCGCCCGGCTGCGGAGCGTCTAGCTCCCCGGGCAGGGTTTCATCCAGATTGGTGGTAGAGGGTGCTCGCCGCATCAGGTTCTCCATCTAACCGATTGAACATTGGGCCCCATCAGGATAATTCAAGGGCGCGGTGATCCGGCTAACTCACTGATCGAAGAAGTTTTTCACGTGGGCGCTGCGGCCCGTGGGTCACCGAGCTGCCTGCCGCATGAGTCGGCGCGAAACGAACGCGAATTCCTGCCGCACAGCCGTCTTACCTGTGAAACATGCGGGCTAGTCCTTCTTGCCGCCGAGCAGCAGTGCGGTAGCGATCCAGCTGATCACGCTGTAGGCGATTGCACCCAGCACTGCCGGCCAGAAGCCGGACACGACGAATCCGTCCACGAAGGTAGCCACGAACCAGAAGAGCAGGCCGTTGATCACCAGTATGAACAGGCCCAGCGTCACGATCGTGAGCGGCAGCGTCAGAAGGATGAGGATGGGGCGGGCAATCGCGTTGATCAATCCGAGCAGCAATGCGACGATCATGGCGGTGAAGAAGTCCTCTACCTTGATTCCACTGAAGATGTACGGAAGGGCCAGCAGCGACAAGGCATTTATGATCCATACCAGCAGGATTTTCATCGCTCCTCCGGTTACTCAACGCTGAGCGCCCATCGCCATCGCGCGCAACCGCGTCACCTCGAGCTCCGCCCCGGAACCGCCTGCCGTCCAGCCGTGCAGGTTCTGCGCCACGAGGTTGGTTAGTGCATGGATCCAGTCGTTGCGCTCGTTGAGGCAGGGAATATGATGGAATTCGCCGCCGCCCGCTTTGAGATAGATGCTCTTGCCTTCGATTGCGATCTCCTCCAGCGTCTCGAGACAGTCGCTCACGAAGCCCGGGCAGATCACATCCACACGCCCGATTTTCTGCTTGCCGAGCTCGGCCAATACCTCCGCGGTGTAAGGCTTCAGCCATTGCGCGCGCCCGAAACGCGACTGGAACGTCAGTCGGAACTGTTCCGGCTTCAGAGCGAGCTCGGCCGCCAGCAGCCGCCCGGTCTTCTGGCATTCGCAGTGGTAGGGATCACCCTTGTCCAGCGTCGCCCGCGGCACGCCGTGAAAGCTCATCACCAGCACGTCCGGCCGTCGATTCTTCAACCAGTAGTCGCGCACGTTCTGGGCGAGCGACCCGATATAGCCGGGATGGTCGTGAAAGCTCCGCACCGTGCGCAGGGCGGGTTGGTTGCGCAGACCCGCAACGTAAGCAAGCGCCGCATCGATAGCGGTCCCGGTGCTGCTCGCCGCGTACTGCGGATATAACGGCACCAGCAGAATGCGATCGCACTGCCGGGCCTTCAACTCCCCCAGTTTTTCCGCGATTCCCGGTTTGCCGTAGCGCATCGCGTACTCCACCACCAGCGGCAACTTTGCGCGCTCTCCCAGGTATCCGCGCAACATCGTGGTCTGGCGCTCGGTATGAACCTTGAGCGGCGAGCCCTCGCTCATCCAGATGCGGGCATAGCGCTGCGCCGAGCGCTGCGGGCGGGTATTGAGCACGAATAGGTGCAGGATGGGCAGCCACAGTGCGCGCGGGATCTCGATTACCCGGGGATCGGAAAGAAACTCTTTCAGGTAGGCCCGCACCCCCGACGAGGTGGGCTCGTCCGGCGTGCCCAGATTGATGAGCAGAACGCCGATGCGGGAAGGCATGCCGTGGGAGTAGGGAGGCTCGGCAGCGTAGCGGACCATGCGCTACGCTCCGAGGGATGAGGGATGAGGGATGAGGGATGCGCGACGAGTGACGAGTGACGGACGATTCGGCACCCGCGCTTCGCGTTTTTTCCCATCACCCATCACTCATCACCCATCACCGATTTCCCATCACTTGGCCAGGGCGCTGGAGAGAAGCTTGGCGGTGATTTCCACGATCGGGATCACTCGATCGTAGGCCATGCGCGTCGGCCCAATCACGCCTACCGTGCCGACCACCTCGCCTTCGACGGCGTAGGGCGCGGTAATCACGCTGCACTCGTCGAGAGTGGCGACGCCCGACTCCCCGCCGATGAAAATCTGCACGCCCTCGGCGCGGTTCGAAACGTCGAGCAACTGCAGCAGTCCCGTCTTGCGCTCGAACAGCTCGAAGAGCTTCCTCAGGTTGCTCATGTTCGAGGACAGGTCCATCGAGTCGAGGAGGTTGCCTTCTCCGGAAATCACCACGCCTTCCGCCGACTCGCTGACCGCATCGCTGCCGGCTTCCAGCGCCGCCGTCATCAGCCGCGTCATGTGCTCGGTGAGCTGCTTCAATTCGTCGCGCACGCGAAGCCGGATCTCATCGAACGTCAGCCCGGCGTAGTTCTGGTTGAGGATGTTGGCCGCTTCGATCAGCTCCGAGGGCGAATACGATTTGTCCGTCAGTAAAATGCGGTTCTGCACGTCGCCCTCCGGCGTGACGATGATGAGCAGCACGCGCTTTTCCGACAGCTTGAGAAACTCGATGTGGCGGAAGCCGGCGCTGCGCCGCGGCGTCATCACTACACCCGCGAAATGAGTGAGATCGGACAGGACCTGGGAGGCGGAGATGACGAGCTTCTGCGTGCTCTGAAGCCGCAATTGTTCCTCGAGCTGATGGATCTCTCCATGCTCGAGCGGCTTGATCCTGAGCAAGGTGTCGACGAAGAACCGGTAGCCGCGGGGGGTGGGGACGCGTCCCGCGGAAGTGTGCGGGCTCGCGATGAAGCCCATCTCCTCCAGATCGGCCATCACGTTGCGGATACTCGCCGGACTCAAGTCGAGCCCAGAGTACCTGGACAGTGCGCGCGATCCCATCGGCTGCCCTTCCAGGATGTAGCGCTCGACCAGCGTTTTCAGCAGGATCTGCGCGCGATCGCTCAGTGTCGGCCGGTCTGTGGGCATTGATCTATTCTAGCCAGAAGCAGTGAACGAGTGAACGGGTGAACGGGTGAACGGGGAAATAAAAGCCATTTCCTGTTCCCGTTTCTTGGATGATAGCCGCACTGCACGGGGCGGATGGGGTCGGGGCGAAGGGGCTCACTCGTTCACCCGTTCACTCGTTCACCCCGATATGCTTTAATGCGGCCATGAAAGCGTCGTTCAGGACCGTCGCGCTCGTTGGCAAGTACCGCGCTCCCGACGTTGCCGCACCGCTCCTCGAGCTCGCCGCATTTCTGGAGAAGCGCAAGGTCAAGGTCCTCATTGACGATTTGACCGCTTCCCGGCTCAAGACAAAGCGGTACCGAGCTTTGCCGCTCGACGGAGCTGGGGGAGTGGGCCGACCTCGCGATCGTCATCGGCGGCGACGGAACGATGTTGAACATCGCGCGCGCCATAGCGCCGCACGACGTGCCGCTGGTCGGCATCAACCAGGGGCGGCTCGGCTTCCTCACCGATATCTCGACGAATACCATGATCAAGACCATCGGTGCGATGCTCGACGGCAAGTTCGTGACCGAGGACCGCATGCTGCTGGACGGGCGGGTGTACAGGGGCAAGGAGAAGTTATACGAATCGCTTGCCTTCAACGATGTGGTAGTGAGCAAGGGCACGACCGGAACCATGATCGAGCTCGAGTTCCGCATCGAAGGGGAGTTCATTTACAAACAGCGATCCGACGGATTGATCGTCGCCACCCCGACCGGCTCCACGGCGTACGCGCTGTCCACCGGCGGGCCTATCCTGCACCCCTCGCTTTCGGTAATGGCGGTGGTTCCCGTATCTCCGCATACGCTTTCGAACCGGCCGATCGTCATCAGCGGCGGGAGCAAGGTGGAGATCGTCGTCAAGGACGCGGCCGATCCCCGCGTCCACATGGACAGCCATTCGCGATTCGACCTGCGTGTAGGCGACCGTGTACAGGTCCGGCGCTACTCGCGACCATTGAGCCTGCTGCACCCGGCAGGCCACAGTTATTACCGGATGTTGCGGGAGAAACTTAACTGGAATCGTGAATAGAATCGTGAACGGGTGAACGAGTGAACGGGTGAACGAGTGGCCCTTATAAAGCGCAAGCATCGGGAGCTGCTTGTTTGGCAACAGTCGGTAGAACTGGCGGTTCTTGTCTATCGTGTCACCGAATCGTTTCCCAAATCCGAGATTTACGGACTTACTTCGCAGTTGCGGCGCGCCGCATCAGGCGTGCCGGCGCATATCGCGGAAGGGGCTGCTCGAACCGGCACGAATGAACTACTACATTTCTTGAGCTACGCTAATGGGTCACTATCAGAGGTGGATACACACGTAGAAATCGCCTCTCGCTTGGGATTTCTGCCTGATAGAAAAGAGGTCGACCAGAAGGTCGAGCGAGTATTCCGGTTGCTGAGCGGTCTCACTGCTTCTTTGCGCCAGAAAGGATGATCATTTCCCGTTCACTCGTTCACCCGTTCACCCGTTCACGCCTCATCGGGATGCCGTGCTCCGCAGCCTGACCATACGAGATTTCGTAATCGTCGATCGCCTGGAGCTGGAATTCGCTTCCGGCTTCACCGTGCTCACGGGGGAAACCGGAGCGGGCAAATCCATCCTGATCGATGCACTCGCTCTGGTGCTGGGCGAGCGGGCCGAGGCCATAGTGGTCCGTCAGGACGCCGAGCGCGCGGAGTTGAGCGCGGAGTTCGACGCGGCCGGCCAGCCCGCGGCACAACGCTGGCTCACGGATAACGATCTTGCGGGCGACGGCGGCACCTGGCTGCTGCGGCGCGTAATCGATAAATCCGGCCGGTCCCGCGGCTACATCAACGGGCGGCCGGCGACGCTCGCCCAGTTGCGCGAGATCGGCGATCTCCTCGTCGATATTCATGGCCAGCACGAGCACCAGTCGCTCGCGCGCCCGGGGGCGCAACGGGACTTACTGGACTCGTACGGGGGATTAGAGGAAGCCGCCGCTAAAGTGCGGCAGCTCTATCGCGCGTGGCAGCAGCGGCACGAAAGTCGCGTCGCCTTCGAAACCGATGCCGCGGCTTTCGCGGCCGAGCGGGAGCAGCTCGAGTGGCAGGTGCGGGAGCTCGAGACGTTGAACGTCACCGCCGCCGGGTGGAACGAGCTGACCGAGCAGCACACCCGGCTCGCACACGCAGCGGGCCTGGTCGAAGCGGCCCATTTCGGCCTGGAAGCGCTATCGGAGGGTGAAAATTCCAGTCTTGCACAGTTGAACGCCGTCATCGGCAGGCTCAAGAGCTCGATCGAATTCGACCCCCAGCTGCGCGAAATCCTGGAGGTGCTGGAGCCCGCGCGGATCCAGTTGCAGGAAGCGGTGTACAGCCTGCGGCACTACGGCGACCGGATCGAGCTCGACCCGCGGCGGCTGAGTGAGGTGGAAGACCGTCTGGATGCGATCCACGGTGCGGCACGCAAGTATCGCGTCCTGCCCGAGCAGCTGCCCGACAGGCTCGCCGTCGCCAAGGCGCGCCTCGAAGAGCTGGAGGCGGGCGGGGACGTGCAAGCGCTGCGCAAGCTGGAAGAAGAGGCGCTTGCGGAGTGCGCTGCCGAAGCGAGAAAGCTCTCGAAAGGCAGAACCAGGGCTGCAAAAACACTCTCGGAACAAGTGACCGCTGCCATGCAGAATCTGGCAATGACGGGTGGACGCTTCGAGGTGGCACTCGATGCGGCGACCGAGGTCGCCGCGCATGGCATGGAAACCGTCGCGTTTCTCGTTGCCGCGCACAAGGGCATGGCGCCGCAGCCGCTCGCCAAGGTCGCATCCGGCGGCGAGCTCTCGCGCCTGAGCCTCGCGATCCAGACCGTGGCGACGCAGCTTGCGCAGGTGCCAACGCTGATCTTCGACGAAGTGGATGCCGGCATCGGCGGGCGCGTCGCTGAAATCGTCGGCAGGATGTTGAAGCACCTCGGAAGGAAGCGCCAGGTCATGTGCATAACCCATCTCCCCCAGGTGGCGGCGTCGGCCGATCAGCAGTGGCAGGTCACGAAGAACACCGCCAACGGGAGGGTGCTCTCCCGGGTGACGGTGCTGGACAGGGGACAGCGCGTGGAGGAGATCGCGAGGATGCTGGGCGGCGTCAAGATCACCGAAACGACGCGCAAGCATGCGGCCGAGATGCTCAAGGGCAGTACCGGGTGACGGAGTGAAGCGAAAAGCCAACCTATCACCGCAGAAGACAGGGAGGAAGAAGCGGGAGGGGCGAGTGCGCTTGCCCCGTCACTCGTCACCCGTCACTCGTCACTCAGCCAGCGGACCGCTCGCTGGCGTTCGCATCATCGACCTCACGACGGTCGTGATGGGACCGTTCGCGACCCAGATCCTGGCCGATCTCGGGGCCGATGTCGTCAAGGTCGAGGCGCCGGAAGGCGATGTGCTGCGCCAGATCGCTCCCATGCGGCATCCGGGAATGGGGCACATCTTCCTGCACCACAATCGCAGCAAGCGCTCCATCGTGCTGGATCTCAAGCAGGCAGCCGGGCGCGAGGCGCTGCTACGGCTTGCGCGAGGCGCCGACGTCCTCACCTACAACGTGCGCCCGCAGGCGATGGCGCGGCTGCGGCTCACTTACGAAGACGTATCCGCCGTCAATCCGCGCATCATCTATGTCGGCGCCTACGGCTACGGCCAGAGCGGTCCGTACGCGGCGCAGCCCGCCTACGACGACCTGATCCAGGGCATGGTCGCGCTGCCCTCGATCCTGGTTGACGCGGGTGCAGCCCAGCCGCGTTTCGTGCCGACCGCGATCGCCGACCGCATCACCGGTCTGGCAGCCGTCAACGCCGTGTCCGCGGCGCTCTTCTTCCGCGAGCGCACGGGCAAGGGCCAGGCGGTGCAGGTGCCGATGTTCGAAACGCTCGCCCACCTCGTGCTGTCCGACCACATGGGAGGACGCACCTTCGAGCCGCCGGACGGCCCGGCGGGCTACGGGCGCATGCTGGCGCCGCACCGCGCGCCGTACGCGACAAAGGACGGTCACGTGTGCGTGCTGATCTACAACGACAAGCACTGGCGGAAGTTCTTCAGCCTGATCGGCCGCGAGGAAATGTTCGAAGCCGATGCGCGCTTCTCCAGCCAGGAAGCTCGCTCCCGCAACATCGCCGAGGTCTATGCGTTCGTCGCGGAGCAGATCGCGACGCGCTCTAGCGCGGAATGGTTGCGGTTGCTGAAGGAAGCCGACATCCCGGTGACGCCACTCAATTCGGTGGACGACCTGATCGACGATCCGCATCTCGGGGCAACCGGTTTCTTCGCCATGACGGAACATCCGACCGAGGGCTGGGTCCGCCTGATGACAGCGCCCGGCGCGTGGTCGCAGTCGCCGCCTGGCGATCTGCGGCCGGCGCCGCGCCTGGGCGAGCACAGCGTCGAAATACTGCGCGAAGCGGGCTATTCCGACGCCGAGATCGAGAGGATGATTGCCAGTCGCGTCACGCTCACAGCCTAAACGCGTGATGGGTGATGGGTGATGAGTGATGGGTCATTTTTTTCCGCAAAGAGGCCCACAAAACATTTATCTTCCTGCACAGGGGGAACCCAGGATGGACGGCGGGTTATTTTTTTCAGATCCAATTCAATTTCATCTCTCAACTCTTGGGGAAACAGCTGATGAATGCTCAAGCTTCCGGAACCAAGGCACTCGTATTCGACGTTTTCGGCACGGTGGTGGACTGGCACGGCTCGGTGGCGCGCGAGGTGCGCGAGCTGGCGCGCGCGAAGGGGCTGCGTGTGAACGCAGCTAAATTCGCCAAGGCCTGGCGCGCGGGTTACCGGCCGGCGATGGACCGCGTGCGCAGCGGCGAGGCGCCATTCGAGAAAATCGACGTGATACACCGCGCCATCCTCGAGGACGTCCTGAAACAGTCCAAGATCGATTCCCTCACCGAGGACGAGAAGGCGCACCTCAACCTGGTGTGGCACCGGCTGAAGCCCTGGCCCGATGCGGTGCGCGGTCTGAAGCGGCTCAAGGCCAAATTCATCGTTGCCACGCTCTCCAACGGCAACACGGGCCTGCTCGTGGACATGGCGAAGAACGGCGGGCTGCCGTGGGACTGCATCTTTTCCTCGGACACGTTCAAGCATTTCAAACCCGATCCGGAGATGTACCTGGGCGCGGCGGACATGCTGAGCTTGCAGACCGGGGAGGTGATGATGGTCGCATCCCACAAGGCCGATCTGCGGGCGGCGGCGCAGTGCGGCCTCAAAACGGCGTTCGTGAAGCGCCCACACGAGTACGGGCGCAACAACAACCCGGATCTCGCCTCCGAGGCGGAATTCACGTTCAACGCGGAGAGCTTTCTCGACCTCGCGGGTCAGCTGGGTTGCTAAAGTCCGTGATGAGTCATGAGTGGTGGGTGATAGGAGACGATGCGGCCTCGTTCACCATGCCCATTGCCATGCGTTCGCGGCTGCCGAGCCAGAGTCCGAGCAAGCCCAGGAGCAGTAGGCCGAGCGTTGCGGGTTCGGGGATTGCCTCGACCATGGCATTGCCCAGTACTTGGTTCGCCCGAGCCGTCAGGTGGCCCTGAGGATCCCAGAACACATAAGTCTCCGGGTCGCTGCACAGGCTGCCTCCGATGCCTTGAAGATTGCCCGTGTAGCAGGGGCTCGCCGACGCGGTATGGGTGAAGCCAAACGGATTGACGGGCGAAATCATCTGCAGCAGAACCGGCCTTGCGTTGAAGAACAGGATGTCGCCGGCGAGCGTCGCATCGAGGCTTTGCATTCTCGACTGCAGAAGCGCTCTGAATTCATTCTTGTCCGCCCCGCCTCCGTACGATCCAATGACCATGAAATGGCGCGCGCCGAGGCCCGATAAGTCCTGAACGAGCGTGCTGAGATTGGCGACGACGGCTTGGATCTGGAGCGTAGTGCATTGATCGTTGGTCGCGCCGTTGCATTCGTTGATGTCGTTGTCGCCTCCGTAGATGAAGTACAAGGCGTTCGGGTCGGCGAGAAGATGGTCCGCCTTGAATGTCTGGAATTGATCGAGCAGGCCGGTGTTGTTCAGCAACGGATCCGCATCGACATTGCCGTGGCCCGACAGCGCGCCGCCTACCGCGTAGCTGATGAAGTCGCTTCCCGTGAGACCGAGCGCACCGGCGACATACTCGACCGCTACTGGGCCGTTCGAGTGCCGTCCCATGAAATAGGGCGGGGAGGCCGGCTTGGTGGCCTGGAGCAGCAGCCGGCGGCCGGTGTCCGAGTTGCTGTCGCCGAACACGTAGAGGGACGAAAAAGGAATCGCCCCGGCGGCGGCCGACATCACGAGAAAACCCAATGTCACAAGAAATCGGGCGTATGGCATGCCGCCTCCGTCCGAATATTTGTCGGATGCAAGCAATCACGGTTTCTGCTTTTGCTCCCAGTGGAATTTATGCAGCAGCCGGTGAACCACAGGGGCGAGGATGAGGCCCGCGGTCACCAGGAATATCAGGCCGGCATACAGTGCGTACAGGCCGGCGAAGAGCTTGCCGCCCGGCGTTCGCGGCGCGTCGACGGGCCCCATCCCACCCAGCAGCATGGCGGCGTTCAGAAACGCGTCCCGCCACGGCAGGGCTTCGAAATACATATAGCCCGCCATTCCCAGCAAGAGAGAACCTACGACCAGCGCCGCAGCGCCCGCAAAGTGGAGGCCGAGACGGCGGAAAAATTGCGGCCGCGGGATGGGTCTATGGTGGCGCGATTCGTACATCGGGTGATTGTCGGCGAATGGCGTCAGGTCATGCGTCCGCGTCAATGCAAGACCTGTCGATATGGATCTCATGTTATTCCGATCTGCCGTTAGGCAGAGCGGAATGGGCGGTCGCCGGCGAGCGTAATGCGGTGCATCACGCGGCGCTGCCCGTGATAATCGTTGATCGGATAGTGTTGCGCGGCGCGGTTGTCCCAGAACGCGATCGATCCAGCCGCCCAGGCGAAGCGGCAGGTCAATTCGGGCTTGATCTGGTGCCGGTAAAGAAATTCGAGCAGCGGAGCGCTTTCCTCCTCCGTCATGTCCTTGAATCGCACCGTATGCCCGGCGTTGACGTAGAGCGCTCTGCGACCGGTCTCGGGGTGCATGCGCACGACCGGGTGCTCGGCAACGTACTCGCGCCGTGCGTGTTCGCGTCCTTCGGTTTTCATGCGGTCTTCACGCGATTTGGTGACGTCCGCCTTGGCCGAGCTGTTGATCGCAACGAGATCATCGAGCAGCTTCCGCATGCCTGAGGAGAGCGTCTCGTAAGCCAGGTACTGGTTGGCAAACAGGGTGTCCCCCCGGGCGAGTGGTACTTCGCGCGCCAGCAACATCGTCCCCATCGGAGGTTCGTCGAGATAAGTCGTGTCGGAGTGCCAGATACCCCCGAAATTGATCGTCTCGTGCTCGAGCTTCACCACCGGCGTGATGTGCGGGAATCCCGGAAGACCCTTCAGGAATGGATATTCCACCGGCAGTCCGAAGCGCTGCGCAAAGCCCATGAACTGCGCGGGCGTCAGTTGCTGGTCGCGAAAGAAAATCACCGCGTGCTCGAGCCATGCGCGCCGGATACCGATAATCGTTTCATCGGACAGCTCGCGCGTCAAATCGACGCCGTGGATTTCGGCCCCGATGGCGCCGGACACGGGACGAATCTCGAGCGCTGGACAGGAACCGTTCATATGGTGATTATGGCATTTCTCGATTGCAAAGGATCATGAGCCATGAGCGGGAAAACAGGCGGGCGGACGTCAGCGACTTCGGCGAAAGCGCTGGAGGAAGCGCGCAGTGTGTTCGACTATGGCCTGCCGGTCATGCTCGGCGTGCGCGCAATGGAGGTCGGCCCCGACCGCGTGACCGCGGAGATGGAGGTCAAGCGCGAGCACATCAACCGCGGCGGGCGCGTCGGCGGCGGAGTGCTGATGGCGATGGCCGACGTAATGGGCGCGGCGGGCTCGGTGGCCCACCGCCCGCCCGGCTACCGCGGGGGAACCATAGAGTCGAAGACGAATTTTTTTTCGGCCGCCAAGGGACCGGTGCTCCGCGGCGTCTGCATTCCGCTTCACGTCGGCCGCACGACTTCCGTGTGGCAGACCTCGATCATGGATGCAGACGGGCGCGTCGTGGCGATGGTTGTCCAGACACAAGTCGCATTGCCCGTAGAGGGCGATTGAGGCGCTGACATACGGAGGATGCAAATTTTCTTATGTGTGCCAGCGCACAGAGCGCTTGAGGGAGGCGCGGGACAATTAGGGAGGTTACTTAGGCGGAAAGGGAAGGGGTCTATGCGGACTTGGGATCGCCGCCGGGTGATTCAAACGGCGATGGCAGCCGCAAGCACCGCGTTGCTCCCGTGGCGCGGCGCATTCGCTCAGGGGTCAGGCTCAGGGCTGCTGCGCGCACCCAAGCAGGCGCTGGTGATCGGCAACAGCCGATACAAGAGCACCCCCCTCAAAAATCCGGTGAACGACGCCAATGGCATGGCCGCGGCGCTCAAGGCGGCGGGCTTTGGGGTGACGCTGGCGGTGGAGCTTCCAGTCCGCCATGCGCGAGGCGATCCGGGCGTATACCGATAGCCTGGCGAAGAGCAAGGCGGTGGGACTGTTTTACTTCGCGGGACACGGCGCACAGCTTGCATGGCGCAATTACCTGATTCCGGTCGATGGCGAGATTGCCGACGTTCAGGAGCTGCGGGATCGGGGCGTGGACGTCAACAGCCTGATCGAGGGCATACGCCAAGCGGGCAATCCGATGAATCTCATCATTCTCGATGCCTGCCGCGACAACCCGTTCGGCGGCAGCGCGCGCGTCGACCAGAAGGGCCTGTCCCAGCTCGACGCGCCGCCCGGGACGTTACTGGCGTACGCGACTGCGCCTGGCAATACGGCGATCGACGGAGACGGTGCGAACGGGCTTTATACGGAGCATTTGCTGCGGGAGATCAAAGTGCCCGAAGCCAAGGTCGAGGACGTGTTCAAGCGGGTCCGCCTTGCCGTGCGGCGCCGCTCGAATGGCTTGCAGATTCCGTGGGAGAGCACGTCGCTGGAGGAGGACTTCTGGTTCATGCCGCCGAAAGAACTCAAAAAGCTGGCGGACGAGGAGATCGAGCGGGAATTCAAGAAGGAGCTGGCGCTGTGGGAGAAGATCCGTAATTCCACGGAGCCAAGCCGCTGGAGGACTATCTGCGGAGATACCCGAGCGGGCGCTTCGCCGAGCTCGCCCAGTTGCAGCTCGATCGGACGCTGGCGAAGCAGGGCGAGAAGAAGGTGGAGGTCGTATCTGCGCCACAAAACCCGTACACCAAGGGCACCGCGGTGGCAAACACCGCCTACAAGGTGGGGGACAGCTACGCGTACCGCAGGCTCGACATTTTCACCAAGCTGGAGGACAAGAATCCGATCACAGAAAGGGTAACGGAGATCACCGACAGCGAGGTCATCTTCAACAACGGCCGCTTCGTGACCGATCTGCTGGGAAATACGCTCACGCTCAGGAATGGAACGAAGTGGTCGCCCAACCAGACCGCTCCCTCTGACTTCACCGTTGGAAAGCGTTGGAAGACCCGTTTCAACTGGATGCGGGACGAGAAGAAGAGCAGCGAAGGCGTCGTCGACCTGGAGTTGCGAATCGCGAGTCGCGAGCAAGTTACCGTCCCCGCGGGCACTTTCAACGCGTTTCGGGTCGAGGCTAAAGGGTGGTTGTACCGGGGTGGAGCCGACCAGTCGTGGACCTGGAAGACGTGGTACGCGCCCGATGAGGTGCGCCGGCCGGTCGCCCATGAGCAATTGAACAGGAATCGCAAGAGCATCACCAATTCCACCCGGCTCGAGCTCACGGCGTTCAGGCAAGGATGACAGTCTGGAACAGGCGCCGCGTGCTTGGGGCCGCCGGCAGCTTCAACGCCTTCCGGGTCGAGGCGCGCGACTGGCAGACCGGTATCCTTGGCGGCATGCCGGTCAACCTTGCATGGGATTTGAAAACCTGGTACGCGCCGGACCAAGTGCGCCAGCCGGTTCTCATCGAGTGGCTGGTCCGGGCCGGCACTGGGAAGATCGGGCGATCCGACCGGGACGAGCTCGCGGAGTTTCGCCAATCGTGATGCGCCGGCACGTTCCGCTCTTGGTGATTCTCGTCTGCGGAGCGCTCCTTGCCGCGACGCGCGCCGTGGAAATCGCCGATCTCAAGCTCCTCGATTCCCAATTTCGCCTGCTCCGCGCGTGGTTTCCGCAGCCGGCGGCGCGCGAGGTCGTGGTCGTCGGGATAGACGAAAACACCGCAAGACTCTTTCCAGAGCCGATCACGCTGTGGCACCGGTACCTGGGCCGTTTTTTCAGCGCGATGGCGCAGGCAAAGCCGGCCGCCGTCGGAATCGATATCGCCTTGCCGGACCGGAGTTTCGAAGCCGTGCTGCCGGGTGCTGACCGCGAGTTGATGAAGGGAATCCTGGAGGCTCGCAAGAGCTATCCGGTCGTGCTCGCCCTGACCCTGGATCCGGCGGGCAAACGCCGCTCGATTCATCCGCCCTTCGTTACGCTCGCCGGTCCCGGCGGAACGGGATACGCCCTGTTTCCGGTAGACAGCGACGGCGTGGTGCGGCGCTTTGCCGAGCGTCTGGGCGCAGGAGGCGAGTCGGTACCCACGCTCGTCGGCCAGATGGCGCGTCACCTCAAGCTGGAGCCGCAGCCGGGGCTTATCGATTACCGGCAGGGCGCACGGTTCGATTACATTTCGTTCCAACAGGTTCTGCAATGGTCCGACGAGAAGAACGAGGCGGCACTGGCGAGCGCGTTTCGCGGCAAGCCCGTGTTGCTCGGCATGATGCTACCGTTCACAGACAAATTGTTTGCGCCGGTGCAGCTCGCTGCGTGGGACCCCGATGCGTCCGACATCCCCGGCGCGCTGCTGCAGGCGCAGGCACTGCGCAATATGATAAACGGCGGATTCATCCAGCGCGTCCCCGCTGCGGCGATCGCCGGGCTCATCGCTCTTGCAGCGTTGTTGTGGTTCGTTACGGCGTCGATGGCCGTAGCCGTTGCCATCATCATGGCGCTCGCGGCATTGATGTTCTGCGCGTCGATGTGGCTGTTGACGCAGGGGTGGTTCGGGCCGATGGTCGCTCCCATGTTGACGGCTGCGGCCGCGCTGGGCGGCAGGAACGGTTACGAGACTTTCCTCAAACTGCGCGAACGGCGCAAGCTGCGGGCCTCGTTTTCCGGCTACGTCAGCCCTGCGGTCATGGACGAAATCCTGGCGGGCCGCATCCAGCCCGAGCTGGGCGGGACGAAGAAGTTCGTATGTGTGATGTTCTCCGACATCCGCGGCTACACGACGCGCAGCGAGCGCATGACGCCCGAGCAGATAATCGGTTTTCTCAACCGCAATTTCGAGGAGGTCGTCGCGCTGGTGCATGAGCGCGGCGGAAGCGTGGTGAGCTTCATGGGCGATGGCATCATGGCGGTGTTCGGCGCGCCCAAGCCGCTCGAGAATCCCTGCCGCGAGGCGTTCGAGGCGGCGCGCGGGATGCTCGAGTTCGTCACCGAATTGAACCGACAGTTCGTCACCGAAGGGGAAGCGCCCGTGGACATAGGCATCGGGTTGAACGCGGGGGAAGCCGTGACCGGGCACGTCGGCTCTTCCACGCGCCACGACTACACCGCGATCGGCGATGTGACCAACGTTGCTTCACGGCTGGAAAGCCTCACCAAGGAGACCGGCTATCATGTTGTCGTGTCAAAAGTGGTTGCCGACCAGCTCGGGCAGACGGCGGATCTCGCGCCCCTGGGGCCGATGGCGATCAAAGGCCATACGCCGGTGGAGGTTTATGGCTACGACAGGGTCGGCAGTAAGCTCACAGGGGCCAGCGGTCAGCCCGAACTGTCGGCAGGCATGGCTGATGGCCGAGTGTTGAACGCTGATGGTCGCTAAATCTTCCCCGCAAACCCGCGGCACGGACGCGGCCTCGGTTGACGGGCTGACGACTGACGAGGTGCGCGCCCTGTCCGGGCACGCGCGCGTTCAAACCTTTCCCAAGAACGCCGTCATCATCAATGAAGGGGACAGCACCGACTCGATCTTCATCGTCGCTTCGGGGAGAGTCAAAGTGTTGTTGCACGGCGAGGACGGCAAGGAAGTCATTCTCAACATTCACGGTCCGGGAGAGTACTTCGGCGAGCTCGTGCTCGACGAGGGACCGCGCTCCGCATCCGTCGCCACGCTCGAAACGTCGAAGTTCTACATCATCAAGAAGGTCGATTTCAGGCGGTTCCTGTCGGAGCACCCGGATTTCGCGATGAAGCTCATCAACCGGTTGATGCACCGGGTGCGGGCGCTCACGCAGAACGTCAGGAGCCTCGCGCTGCTGGACGTGTACGGTCGAGTCGCCCGCCTGCTGCTGGACCTTGCCATCGAGCAGGAGGGCAGACTGGTCGTCACCGAAAAACTGACCCAGAAGGACATTGCCGACCGCATCGGATCCTCCCGGGAGATGGTGAGCCGCATATTCAAGGAGCTCGTCGCCGGCGGCTACATCGCGCTGGAGAACAAGCGGATCGTGATTGCCAAGGACCTGCCGCAGCGTTGGTAACGTCATTCCCTCGCGAGCGAGGAATCCGAAGTCGTTGATTATTTTGAAAGAGTCAATCTAGCGTCCTCGCCCTTCGGGTGGCCGGACCGCTTCCGCCCAGTATTCGGACACGAGCGGGCCCGAATTCACGTATTTCGAATCCAGTTGTGCCCGTTGGGGCAGCGGGCGGTCTTATGTAAGGAGTGTGTTACGACAAAGTCGGACACACTCCTAGATGTGAATATTCATCGGCTTGGCGTGCGAGGGTGCATGGCGCGGCAAGGTTTGCCGGCGTAAGTTGCATACATCCGAACCGCCGGGAATGAAGTCAGCAGGGGCCGGATAGAAGAAATCGGATCTCGGGGATTTTCAGGGAGGAAGGGCATGAGACAGGTTGAATTGGGCAGCAGTCGGCGCTTGTTCACGTTAATCGTACTGAACGCGCTGCTGCTGGGATTGCTCCCGGCGCGCGCGGCGGCGCAGGCCATCGCGATGGTTACCGACTTGTCGGGACGCGTAACGGCTCAGCGGCCGGTCACCATCATGTCGGACATTTCCGCCGATGCCCGCGTGCAGGTCGACGCGGGTGGCAGTCTGGTCGTGATTTACCTCCAGTCGGGCGATGAGTACACGTTCACCGGGCCCTCCCAAGATTCAGTTCCGCGCCGCAGGTCCGCAGGTAACGAGCGGCGGGCAGCCGCAGAGGCGCGCGAGCCCGCTCGGCAAGGACAGGATCACCATCAAGCCGACGGAAGTCGCGCAGGCCGCCTTCGTCATGCGCAGCGCACGGCCCACCGCGCGGATCAAGCTTCTCGCTCTTTCGGGCACGAAGACCCTCGACACATCGCCCGAGTTTCGCTGGCAGGAGGTCGAGGCCGGCGTGAAATACCGCTTCGAGCTGACCGACGACACTGGAAGATCGCTGCACGAAGCGGAAGTTCAGCGGTTGTCGTTCAAGCTTCCCGATTCGGTGCAATTGCGTGAAGGCGTGGGCTACACGTGGGAAGTGTCGGCGCGTACCCCCGATGGCCGGCGTTACGTGAGCGCGGGCGACTTCAGCATCGCCGCCCAGGAGGTTCGTGCGAAGGCGCAGGCGCTGCGCCCAGCGGCGGGTGCGCCGGTCTCTGAACGTGTCGCCTACGCCGCCTGGCTGAAGCAGGCGGAACTGCGCGACGAGGCGCGCAAGTACTGGCGGGCGCTCGCCCAGGAACGGCCGGATGACGCGAAACTGAAAACGCTGGCGGCAGAATAGCGGCATTGAGATGCGTCTTCGTCTCGCGGCAATTAAGGGAAGCATTGCCACGGTGATAAATGGCGTCTGAATGAAGGGAGGACGATGCTCATCCGGTCTGATCCAAAGCACCTTTTGCGGAATATTGTTGCGACTATTGGCATGTTGATGGCGCTGGTCGCTTCAATGGCAGTGGTGGCGGAACAATCTGCAGTGGCGGGATCTCGTTTGTAAGCGTTGTTGCGCGACTTGGAAACAGCACCAGGCCTTTCCGCGAGCGAACGGCTTTTTTAAAACGCCGATACGGACACGAAGAATTGGGGAGACTACTGCAGGAATGCTTCTGCTCTGGCCAATCAGGGAGAGTTTCGTCAGGCGGTGCGGGAAGCGAGCAAGGCACTGTTTCTCGGCCAAAGCACGAACAACAGCACGGCGCTTAAACGGGATGATGTCCTTTGCAATGATCTGCCCGATATTAGGAATCAAGGATGAAGCGGGGAGGAAGGAAGCGAGATAAACCGTAGTGGTGCGGCCCCGCGTGCGTGAGTCAGGTGTCTGATGCTTGGTGCTTCATCCTTGATTCCTGTATGGGCAGTTCTTCTTCGTGCAATCGGCGTACAGATGCAGCGAATGATCGTGCACCTTGAAGCCGCGCTCCGCGGCGACCTTGTCCTGGCGCCGCTCGATCTCCGCGTCGTAGAACTCCTCCACCCGCCCGCACTGGATGCACACGAGGTGGTCGTGATGGCCACCCTGATTCAACTCGAAAACCGCTTTACCGCTTTCGAAGTGATGGCGGATCAGGAGTCCGGCGTGCTCGAACTGCGTGAGTACGCGGTAGACCGTTGCAAGTCCGGTCTCCGTGCCTTCCTTCGACAGGAGCTTGTAGACTTCTTCTGCGGAAAGATGCCGCACCGGGCTCTTCTCGAAGAGCTCGAGTATGCGCAAGCGCGGCAGCGTCGCCTTGAGGCCGATCGTCTTCAGGTCACTGGGTGAACTCACGGCGCCTCACTGTTGTCGGAATCGCTGTCGGAATCGATGTGCGTCGGTTATCATATTCGCATTTCTACGCTTTGAAAACCGCGTGACTACGGCCGTTTGCCCTGCGCGCGGCGCGTAAGAGTTCCCGATTCCTGAGAAGGTGCGGCGTTCCCCATGATGTTATTGCGCAGTGTGGTGCTGATCGTGCTCTTCCTTGCCGGCTGCAAGCAGATGCCGAGCTTGCCCATCCCCACGCTGCTGCCGTACACGATGGACATTCAGCAGGGCAACGTCATCACGCAGGAAATGCTGTCGAAGTTGAAGCCGGGAATGACGCCGGCCCAGGTGCGTTTCATACTCGGCACGCCGCTGGTCGTGGATGCGTTCCACAAGGATCGCTGGGACTACGTCTATCGCTACAGCAAAGGCGGCACGGTGCAGGAGCAACGCCGTATCGTCGTCGTTTTCCAGGACGATAAGCTCGCGCGCATCGAGGGCGACGTGATTCCGGCGCAGCAGGCCGGCGCTACAGAGGGCGGAGTGAAGATCGACAAGCCCGCGCCGGAGCCGGCCCAGCCGGCGAGCGCGAAGCCCGCGCCGCCGAAGGCCAAGCCTGAAATCACCACGGCACCGCGGCCGGAAGGCTCGGGGCTCACCACGACGACCGGGGATCCAGTGACATCCGGCGGCGCGAGCGCGGACGAGGCGGGCAGTGGGACGAAGCCCAAGGAAGAGGACAAAGCGAAAGAAGAAACGCCGAAGGAAGAGCGCGGGTTTTGAATTTGAGTCAGCGTCTGGGTTTTCATCCGCGTGTAGCTGTGCGTATCTGTGTATCTGTGGCTGGATCCGGCTTTGGGTTTCTAATATGAGTTCCAGTGAACTGAAGGTCGCGATTGCGGGCGCGTCGGGCCGCATGGGGCGGGCGTTGATTGAGGCCGTGTTGCGCGGCTTCGACATGAAGCTCGGTGCCGCTCTCGAACAGACAGGGAACGCGCACGTTGGAAAGGACGCAGGCGAGCTCGTAGGCGTCCCTTGTGGAGTGAAGATTGTCGATAACGTCGCAGCCGCACTGAGCGACTGCGACGTGCTCATCGATTTTACGCGTCCTGAAGGCACGCTCACCCATGTCGCCGCGTGCAGCAAGCAGGGCGTGAAGCTGGTGATCGGCACCACCGGCTTCACCGACGCGCAGCGGCAGCAAATCGTGGACGCCGCGCGTGGCATCGCGATCGTCATGGCGCCGAACTTCAGCGTCGGCGTCAATGTGATGTTCCGGCTCCTCGACGTCGCGGCGAAATCGCTCGCCCAAGGCTACGACATCGAAATCTTCGAGGCCCACCACCGGCATAAAGTGGACGCGCCATCCGGGACGGCGCTGCGCATGGGTGAAGTCGTGGCGCAGGCGCTGGGCCGCGACCTCAAGCAATCCGCAATTTATGGCCGCGAAGGAGTCACCGGCGAACGCAAGGACGACACCATCGGCTTCGCCACGGTGCGCGGCGGCGACCTCGTCGGCGACCACAGCGTGATGTTTATCGGGAGCGGCGAGCGGCTCGAAGTGACGCATCGCGCGTCCAGCCGCGCCAACTATGCGAACGGCGCGCTGCGCGCTGCGCGCTTCGCCATGTCGAAGCAGAGCGGGCTCTTCGACATGGCCGACGTTCTCGGCTTCACCGAGAAGAGGGATGAGATGAGCGGAGTGAGGGCTCTATACGTCCGAGCGACGGCCTCATCAGTCACGAGTCACCAGTCACGCTTTATCAAGCACCGGCGCATTGGCGCTGACCGCCGCTTCGCGTATAATTCCGTGAGTTCAGCGGGAGGGGCCGTCAGGCCTCTCCCGCTTCGTGTATATACACTTGAAATCAAGGGGTTAGATGTCGCGGGTTCCTGCGATCCTGGTGCTGAAAGATGGCACTATTTTCCGCGGCATTTCGATCGGCGCGGAGGCGCTCGCAGTGGGAGAGGTGGTGTTCAACACCGCCATTACGGGTTACCAGGAAATCCTCACCGATCCGTCCTACTGCAGCCAGCTCGTCACCCTGACCTATCCCCACATCGGCAATACGGGCGCCAATCCCGAAGACATCGAGTCCGACAGGATCTACGCCGCGGGTCTCGTGATACGCGACCTGCCGCAGCTTTCCTCGAGCTGGCGCAAGCGATGGACGCTTTCTGATTACCTCAAGCACAGCGGGGTTCCGGGGATTGCAGGCATAGACACGCGGAAACTCACGCGCATCCTGCGCGACCGGGGTGCGCAGGACGGCTGCCTCATGACGGGAACAGTCGACGAGACCGAAGCGCTCAAGGCGGCGCGTGCATTTCCCGGCATGGTGGGGCTCGATCTCGCGAAGGTGGTGAGCTGCGATCGGCCGTACGAATGGCGTGAGGGCGAGTGGAGCGCCGGCAAGGGCTACGCAGCGCAAACGGATGCACGCTATCACGTGGTCGCCTACGATTTCGGCGTCAAGCGGAACATCTTGCGCAAGCTCGCATCGCACCGCTGCCGCGTGACCGTGGTCCCGGCGCAGACGCCCGCGGAATCAGTGCTTGCGCTCAGACCTGATGGGGTGTTCCTGTCGAACGGTCCCGGTGATCCTGAGCCGTGTGATTACGCGGTACGCGCCATCCAGCAATTGCTCGATACCGGGATACCCATGTTCGGCATTTGCCTCGGGCACCAGTTGCTCGGACTCGCGAGCGGCGCGAAAACCGTCAAGATGAAGTTCGGCCACCACGGTGCGAACCATCCGGTTCAGGACGTCGAGAATGGACGCGTCATAATCACGAGTCAGAACCACGGCTTCGCAGTCGACGCCGCGACGCTTCCCGCCGACCGCGCGCGTCACCCACACCTCGCTCTTCGACGGCAGCCTGCAGGGATTCGCCCGCACCGACTGTCCGGCGTTCTGCTTTCAGGGGCATCCGGAAGCGAGCCCCGGGCCGCACGATGCCGATCCTCATTCGCGTGCAACGCGACCCGACACCGATTACATGTTTTATCGATTCATGCGCCTCATCGAATCGCACAAAAGTGGCGAGCCTCAAAACGCGGAAGGCGCGGGTAAAACGATAAGCAGACCCCTTGTCGCGCCGTTGCCGATCCCTCATTCTTCCTCCGGCTGATGTCATGCCGAAGCGCACCGACATCAAATCCATACTGATCATCGGCGCCGGGCCGATCGTGATCGGCCAGGCGTGCGAGTTCGACTATTCCGGAGCGCAGGCGTGCAAGGCGCTGAAGGAGGAAGGCTACCGTGTCATCCTCGTCAACTCCAACCCCGCCACCATCATGACCGACCCGGAGATGGCGGACGCGACCTACATCGAGCCGATCAACTGGCAGATGCTGGAAAAGATCATCGCCATCGAGCGGCCCGACGCGCTGCTGCCCACCATGGGGGGCCAGACAGGGCTCAACTGCTCGCTCGATCTCGCGCGGCACGGCGTGCTCGAGAAATACGGCGTGGAGATGATCGGCGCGAAGCGCGAGGCCATCGACAAGGCCGAAGACCGCGAAAAATTCAAGCGGGCGATGGAGAAAATCGGTCTCGCGTCGGCGCGCTCGGCGCTTGCGCACAGCCTGGAAGCGGCGCTGCAGGTGCAGACGATGGTGGGGTTCCCGACGATCATCCGTCCGTCATTCACGCTCGGGGGCACGGGCGGTGGCATCGCTTACAACCGCGAGGAATTCCTCGCCATCTGCGAACGCGGGCTCGACGCCAGCCCGACGCGGGAGGTCCTGATCGAGGAATCCGTGATCGGCTGGAAAGAATTCGAGATGGAGGTGGTGCGCGACCGCAACGACAACTGCATCATCGTCTGCTCGATCGAAAACGTCGATCCGATGGGAGTGCATACCGGGGACTCGATCACGGTGGCCCCGGCGCAGACGCTGACCGACAAGGAATACCAGATCATGCGCGATGCGGCGATCGCCTGCCTGCGGGAGATCGGCGTGGATACGGGTGGATCCAACGTGCAGTTCGCACTCAATCCCCGGGACGGGCGCATGCTGATTATCGAGATGAACCCCCGCGTGTCACGCTCCTCCGCGCTCGCGTCGAAGGCAACCGGATTTCCGATTGCCAAGATCGCGGCGAAGCTCGCGGTAGGCTACACGCTCGACGAGCTGAAGAACGAGATTACGGGCGGTGCCACGCCTGCTTCGTTCGAGCCGACGATAGACTACGTCGTGACCAAGGTACCGCGCTTTGCGTTCGAGAAGTTCCCCCAAGCCGACGACCGGCTGACCACGCAGATGAAATCGGTCGGAGAGGTGATGGCGATCGGCCGCACGTTCCAGGAGTCGTTCCAGAAGGCGCTGCGCGGACTGGAGGTGGGCGTGGACGGTCTAAACCAGCGCACGCGAGACCGTGAGACGATAGAAAGGGAGCTGGGCGACCCCGGTCCCGAGCGCATCTGGTACGTCGGCGACGCCTTCGAGAACGGATTCACCCTGGAGGAAGTGAACGAGCTTACCCACATCGACCCATGGTTCCTCGCCCAGATAAAGGAGATTGTGGACATCGAGATGGACCTCGACGACCGCAAGCTCGCAGACATTGATGCTGAGACGATGAGGGAGCTCAAACGCAAGGGTTTTTCCGATCGCCGTCTCGCGCACCTCTTTAAGACGCGGGAAGATGAGGTGCGTGTCCGGCGCCACGAGCTGGGCGTACGGCCCGTGTTCAAGCGCGTGGATACCTGTGCGGCCGAATTCGCCACAACTACCGCGTACCTGTATTCGAGCTACGAAGAAGAGTGCGAAGCCCGTCCCACCTCGCGGAAGAAGGTGATGGTGCTGGGAGGCGGTCCGAACCGCATCGGCCAGGGCATCGAATTCGATTACTGCTGCGTGCACGCGGCGCTTGCGCTGCGCGAAGACGGCTACGAAACGATCATGGTCAACTGCAATCCCGAGACCGTTTCGACCGACTACGACGTCTCCGACCGGCTTTATTTCGAGCCCTTGACGCTGGAGGACGTGCTCGAGATCGTGCACATCGAGCAGCCCTTCGGGGTAATCGTGCAGTTTGGCGGGCAAACACCGCTCAAGCTCGCGCGTGATCTCGAGGCGAACGGCGTGCCTATCATCGGGACGACGCCCGATTCGATCGACATTGCCGAAGACCGCGAGCGCTTCCAGAAGCTCCTCAACAAGCTGAAACTGAAGCAGCCGTCCAACCGTACCGCGCGAAGCCCGCAAAAGGCGCTGGCGGTAGCCGAAGAGATCGGCTACCCGCTGGTCGTGCGGCCTTCGTATGTGCTCGGCGGCCGCGCGATGGAAATCGTCTATCAGCAGAGTGACCTCGAGCGCTACATGCGCGAAGCCGTGAAGGTGAGCAACGACAGCCCAGTCCTGCTCGACCGCTTTCTCAACGACGCGACAGAGGTCGACGTCGACGCGGTTTGCGACGGCAAGCAGGTCGTGATCGGCGGCGTCATGGAGCACATCGAGCAGGCGGGCGTACATTCCGGCGATTCGGCGTGCTCGCTGCCGCCGTTTTCCCTGTCGCAGGGGCTGCAGGATGAACTGAAGCGCCAGACCGTGGCCCTCGCGCACGCGCTTAAGGTGATCGGCCTCATCAACGTCCAGTTCGCCATTCAGAAGAATGGCCAGGACGACGTCGTTTACGTGCTGGAAGTCAATCCGCGGGCTTCGCGAACGGTGCCTTTCGTTTCCAAGGCGACCGGCGTGCAGCTCGCCAAGATCGCGGCGCGCTGCATGGTGGGTAGAACGCTCGCCGATCAGGCAGTTCATGGGGAGGTGGTACCGTCCTACTACTCGGTGAAGGAGGCGGTGTTCCCGTTCATCAAGTTGCCGGGCGCGGACACGATACTCGGTCCCGAAATGAAATCCACCGGCGAGGTGATGGGCGTCGGCGCGACCTTCGCCGAAGCATTCGTAAAATCCCAGCTGGCCTCGGGTGAGCCGTTACCCGCTACGGGCAAGGTGTTCATTAGCGTGCGCGACGAAGACAAGCCGAGGACGATCGAGATCGCGCGCAAGCTCGCCCACCTGGGGTACACGCTGATCGCCACGCGCGGGACGGCCGCGGCGCTGTCGGCCGCCGGGCTCTCCGTGACGCCGGTCAACAAGGTGCAGGAAGGACGGCCGCACATCGTGGACATGATCAAGAACGGCGAGATTTCCCTTATCGTCAACACGGTGGAAAAGACGCGCACTGCCGTGCGCGACTCCTACGCGATCCGCCGCGCCGCCCTGCAGCAACGGGTCGCGCTGTTCACCACGCTCGACGGCGCTCGCGCCGCGTGCACTGGCATGGAGCAAGTAACGGAGCTGCATCCCTACACCATGCAGGAGCTGCATGAGAGGCTGGCCGAGGCGCCGAGGGAGCGTGAAAACGTGAGCGAAGCGATATGAGCAAGATTCCCCTGACCATCGCCGGCGCGGAGAAGCTCCGGGGCGAGCTGCACGAGCTGAAGACCGTGCAGCGCCCGTCGATCGTGAACGCAATCGCCGAAGCACGCAGTCACGGAGACATCTCGGAAAATGCGGAGTATCACGCCGCGAAGGAGCGGCAGAGCTTCATCGAAGGCCGGATCGCCGAGCTCGAAAGCAAGCTCGGGAACGCGCAGATCATCAATCCGGCGCTGGTGGACGCCGACGGTCGCTGCGTGTTTGGCGCGACTGTCGAGCTCGAAGAGATGAAGAGCGGAGAAGTGGTGACCTACCAGATCGTCGGAGACGACGAAGCGGACATCAAGCAGGGCAAGATATCGATCAGCTCGCCTCTCGCGCGCGCGTTGATCGGCAAGTCGTCGGGTGAAACGGCGGAAGTGAAGGCGCCGGCCGGTGTACGCGAGTACGAGATACTCGATGTTAAGTACATCTAGAGAACAGTGAGCGGTGAGCGGTAAGCAGTGAGCGGAAAATACACGCCTTTCTAGTCTGCCGAAGGGTCAACCGCTTACCGTTTGCCGCTTACTGCTAGCCGGTTTTGGCGGCTGCGCTTGTTCCGGCGCGGCGGTTTCTTCCTCGCGGCGGGTTGCGCTTTTTTCTCGGGCTCTGGCGCCGGCCGGTAGACGACGAGCATCTTGCCGATTACCTGGACGGGGCTCGCAGCGAGCGAGTCGCAAATAGTGTCGATCGCGTTTTCACGGGCCACGCGGTCCGCACCCAACATCCGGATCTTGATCAATTCGTGGCTTTTGAGCGCCATATCGATCTCTTTCAGGACCGCCGGCGTGAGTCCGGCATTGCCGACCATCACGAACGGATGGAGGCTGTGGGCGCGCGCACGCAATGCGCGCCGCTCGGATGGAGTGAGCGTGTTCACTTGAATGTTGAATTTTGAATGCTTAATGTTGAATGATGCGCGACGAGTTCAGCTGTCCAATTGAGCATTAAGCATTAAGCATTGAGCATTCAACACTGTACCTCATGGGTCGAGTTCGCGGCAAAGACTGGATGCAGGAGCACGTAGCCGACCGTTACGTGAAACGCGCGCGTGCGGAGGGCATGCGCTCGCGCGCGGCGTACAAGCTTGCGCAGATCGCCGATCGCGACCGGCTGCTCAAGCCCGGCATGGTTGTCGTCGATCTGGGGGCCGCACCGGGAGGGTGGTCGCAGGTGGCCGCCGAACGCGTCGGGCGCGGGGGACGGGTGGTGGCACTCGACATGCTGGACATGTCCCCGCTGCCGGGTGTCACGTTCATCCGCGGCGATTTTCGGAACGTATCTGTGTTGGACGAACTCGAACAGTCACTGGCCCGATCGAAAGTCGACCTTGTGGTTTCCGATATGGCCCCCAACCTAAGCGGTATCGCGAACGTGGATCAGACGCGGGCACTGGAGCTCGCGCAACTGGCCCTCGAATTTGCATTGAAGCATTTGAAACCACGAGGAAATCTGGTGGTCAAAACGTTCCAGGGCGCAGGCTGCGAAGGATTTCTCAAGGCGTTGCGTAGCCGTTTCCAGACTGTCGTCACACGCAAGCCCGAAGCTTCCCGCAGCCGTTCCAGCGAAGTGTATGTTCTGGCGAAAGGATTTCGTGTTTCATGAGGCCCGGCCGGTGGCCCGGCCGTACTCCTGCAGCGCATTTGAAATGAGTCTAGAATTGAGTCACTTAGAACTCCGTAACAGCTCGAGGGGAAATCTGCACTCGGACTTCCTGCAGCCAGGGACTGTTGCGGCTCATCGGCAACGGCCCTGCGGGTCGAACAAGGAGCATCGTTGAACAATCTGATTAAGAACGTCGCGATCTGGCTGGTGATCGCGCTGGTACTGATGACCGTTTTCAACCAGTTCAGCACTCGCCAGGCGGGGCAGAAGGCGATGGAGTATTCCCAGTTCATCGAGGAGGTGAAGCAGGGCAATGTCGCCAAGGTGACCATCGAGGGGCGGGTCCTGAAAGGGGTCAAGCGCAGCGGTGAGCGCTTTACTACCTATTCGCCGTCCGACCCGTGGTTGGTTTCGGACCTGCTCAAGAACGGCGTGATCATCGAGGCGAAACCCGAAGAAGAGCCTTCGCTGCTCATGAACATCTTCGTATCCTGGTTCCCGATGCTGCTCCTGATCGGGGTATGGATTTTCTTCATGCGCCAGATGCAGGGCGGCGGCCGGGGCGGCGCGTTCTCATTCGGGAAGAGCCGCGCCCGGATGCTGGATGAATCGAACAACACCAACACCTTCGCCGACGTGGCGGGCTGCGAGGAAGCGAAGGAGGAAGTCGCGGAGCTGGTCGAGTTTCTGCGCGATCCCTCCAAGTTTCAGAAGCTGGGTGGTCGCATCCCGCGCGGCGTGCTGATGGTGGGCAATCCCGGAACCGGCAAGACGCTGCTCGCGAAGGCGATAGCCGGCGAGGCGAAAGTGCCGTTTTTCTCGATTTCAGGCTCCGATTTCGTGGAGATGTTCGTCGGCGTAGGCGCGGCGCGCGTGCGCGATATGTTCGAACAGGCGAAGAAGCACGCGCCGTGCATCGTGTTCATCGACGAAATCGACGCCGTTGGCCGCCAGCGCGGCGCCGGACTCGGTGGCGGCAACGACGAGCGTGAACAGACGCTCAATCAGCTGTTGGTGGAAATGGACGGTTTCGAGACCAATTCCGGGGTCATCGTGATCGCCGCCACCAACCGGCCCGACGTGCTCGATCCCGCGCTGCTGCGGCCGGGACGCTTCGACCGGCAGGTGGTCGTGCCGTTGCCCGATATTCGTGGCCGCGAGCAGATCCTGCTCGTGCACATGCGCAAGGTGCCGATGGCGCCGGACGTCAAGGCGGACATTATCGCGCGCGGCACCCCCGGCTTTTCCGGGGCGGATCTTGCCAACCTGGTCAATGAGGCAGCGCTGTTCGCGGCGCGGGGCAACAAGCGCCTGGTGGACATGGAGGATTTCGAGCGCGCCAAGGACAAGATCATCATGGGCGCCGAACGCCGCTCGATCGTCATGCCCGAGCACGAGCGCAAGAACACCGCCTATCACGAGGCCGGCCACACGTTGGTTGCGAGACTTTCTCCGAAGACCGATCCGGTGCACAAGGTCACGATCATTCCGCGCGGGCGCGCGCTGGGGGTTACGATGCAGCTTCCGGAGACCGACCGCTACAGCATGGACCGCGAGCAGATCCTGCAGAACATCGCGGTGTTGTTCGGCGGGCGCATCGCAGAAGAAATCTTCATGGGGCAGATGACCACCGGCGCTTCCAACGATTTCGAGCGCGCCACCGAGCTCGCCCGCAACATGGTCACGCGCTGGGGCATGACCGAATCGATGGGGCCGATGGTCTACGGCGAGAACGAAGGCGAAGTATTCCTCGGGCGCTCGGTGACGATGCACAAGAACGTGTCGGAGACGACCATGCAGCAGGTCGATGCCGAGATCCGGCGTATAGTGGACCAGCAGTATCAGCTTGCGCGCAAGCTGATCGAGGACAACCGTGACAAGGTAGAGGTCATGGCGAAGGCGCTGCTCGAGTGGGAAACTCTCGACGCCGAGCAGATCAACGACATTATGGAAGGTCGCTCGCCGCGGCCGCCCAAGCCGGCGGCGCCGGCTGCGTCCCAATCCAAGGATAGCCCACCACCCACCGCGACCGCGCCGGCAACTCCGCCTCAGGCGGCCTGACTTCACTTCAGGGGCTAGGGTATAGGGGCTAGGGACTAGCAGGCTGCGGCCACTGGATCTCTAGCCCCTAGTCGCTAGCCCCTAGTCCCTCTAATGTCGTTCCTGCAGTGCGGCAGGTTCAGGCTCTCGCTCGAACGGCCCCTGGTCATGGGGGTCGTCAATGTCACGCCCGACTCGTTCTCCGACGGCGGCGAGTTTCTGGCACCACATGCCGCGATCGCACGCACTCGACAGTTGATCCAGGAAGGCGCGGACATCATCGATATAGGCGGAGAGTCGAGCCGGCCCGGGGCGGCGTCCGTCAGCGCCGACGAAGAGTCGAGCCGCATCGTTCCCGTCCTGCGAGCGTTGCGCGACACGCCGGTGCCGCTGTCGATCGACACCGTGAAACCCGAAGTCATGCGCATCGCCATCGCCGAAGGCGCGGCCATGGTGAACGACATCACCGCGCTGGCAGCGCCGCAAGCGCTGCAGACGGTCGCAACGAGCGATTGCGCGGTGTGTCTCATGCACATGCAAGGCGAGCCGCGCACCATGCAGCAGTCGCCTTCTTATGCGGACATCGTGCGTGAGGTCAAGGATTTTCTCTCCACCCGCGTGGCCGCGGCGCAGAGCGCCGGCATTGGCCGCAACCGCATTGTGATCGACCCGGGATTCGGTTTCGGGAAGACCGTAGAGCACAATCTGGAGCTGCTGCGTCACCTGGCGGAGCTCACGGATGTGGGTGTCCCGGTGCTCACCGGCTGGTCGCGGAAATCGAGCCTGGGCCGCATCACCGGCCGGCCGGCCGAAGACCGATTGCCGGGCAGTCTCGCGGCCGCGCTGATCGCCGTGAAAAACGGCGCGCAAATCGTGCGCGTACATGACGTCGCCGCCACGCGTGACGCCTTGGCGGTGTGGACCGCGGTAATGGGCCATCCGTCACGAGTACCGGGTGCCAAACCGCTGTAATATCCTACTCTCCGTCAGCCGATCACGGCGGCTGCGCCATTACCTATCATCACCTTTCAACCATGATCCGAAAGTACTTTGGCACCGACGGCGTGCGCGGCAGGGTTGGCGAGCTTCCGATCACGCCCGAATTCGTGATGAAGCTCGGCTATGCGGCTGGCAAAGTGCTCGTGAGCGGGCAGTCAAAAGGCTCCGAGCATCCTTCCGTGCTGATCGGCAAGGACACGCGTGTGTCCGGCTACATGCTCGAGGCCGCTCTCGAAGCAGGACTGACGGCGGCGGGCGTGGACACGTTGATGGTGGGTCCGATGCCGACTCCCGGTGTCGCGTACCTCACGCGGGCGCTGCGCCTGTCCGCCGGCATCGTGATCAGCGCTTCGCACAATCCCTATGACGACAACGGCATCAAGTTTTTCTCCCGCAGCGGAACCAAGTTGCCCGACTCGACGGAGAGCGCGATCGAGCGCGAGCTCGCGAAACCGATGAAGTGCATGGCCTCCGCCCAGCTCGGCAAAGCGCGGCGCATGGAGGATGCTGCCGCGCGTTACATCGAATTCTGCAAGAGCACTTTTCCGACCCAACTGGATCTGCGCGGCATGCGTCTCGTGGTGGACTGCGCCAATGGCGCGGCCTATCACATCGCCCCGCACGTGTTTCACGAGCTGGGCGCCGACGTGGAATCGGTCGGCGCGAGTCCCGACGGATTCAACATCAATGCTCAGGTCGGCGCCACTTCTCCCGATGCGTTGCAGGCGGCGGTGAAGCAGGCAGGGGCCGATCTCGGCATCGCCCTCGACGGAGACGGCGACCGGCTGGTGATGGTCGACGGTGCAGGGAAGCTCTACGACGGAGACCAGCTCCTCTACGTCATTGCCTGTCATCGCCGTAAGACCCGCGAGCTCGGCAAGGGCGTCGTCGGGACCCTGATGACCAATTTTGCCCTGGAGCTCGCCCTCGCCAAGCTCAAAGTTCCGTTCGCACGCGCCCGCGTCGGTGACCGCTACGTGCTCGAGATGCTGGCGCAGCGCGGATGGCAACTCGGCGGAGAGAATTCAGGGCACATCGTGTGTCTCGACAAGCACAGCACGGGGGACGGGATCATTTCAGCGCTGCAGGTGCTCCGTGCCCTGGTAGAGAACCGGGTTACGCTCACGAAGGCGGCGGGCGCGCTCGCGCTCTTTCCGCAGGTGCTGCTCAACGTGGCTGTCGGAAAACAGGCCGGCGTGCTGGAGCGGGCGGAGGTGAAACGCACCGTGGCGGAAGCGGAGGCCGATCTCGACGGCGGCGGCCGCATACTCTTGCGCCCATCCGGAACCGAACCCGTAATCCGGGTTATGGTCGAAGGCCGGAACGCGGATCGGATCGGACAGTGGGCCGAACGCATCGCCGCAGCGGTGCGCAAGGCCGCTTAGCGTCCGGCGGTCCAACGCGATATTGCTGTTTTGATTCAGGGTGCTGCATTGCGGCAATGTTCGTCGACGCGTTTGCCCAGCCGGGCGCTACTCTGTAAAATCAGCCGTTTACGTAGTCAGTCGGACGATGCGGACCAAGCTGGTAGCGGGCAACTGGAAGATGAACGGCTCCTTGGCCTCCAACCAGGAACTGCTGCAGGCGATCATTCCGGCGCTGGCTCCACTGACTGGAACGCAATACGCGGTATGCGTGCCGTTCCCGTATCTCGCCCAGGCGCTGCAATTGCTTCGTGGATCGAATATTGGACTCGGGGCGCAAGATGTATGCCAGTTCGATTCCGGCGCCTACACCGGGGGGGTGTCGACTTCGATGCTGGCAGATCTGGGCTGCCGCTACGTGATTGTCGGACATTCCGAGCGGCGCAATGTATTCGGCGAATCCGATCAGCTCGTAGCGCTCAAGTTTGCGGCGGCGATAAAGCACCGGCTGACGCCCATATTCTGCGTGGGTGAAACCCTGGCCGAGCGCGAATCGGCCGTGACGGAAGCAGTCGTTGCGCGCCAACTCGATGCCGTTCTAAAGAGCTGCGGCATCGCTGCATTGGGACAAGGCGTGATCGCGTATGAACCAGTGTGGGCGATCGGCACGGGCAAGACGGCAACGCCGCAGCAGGCACAGGCGGTCCACGCCTTTATCCGGGCCCGTTCTGGCCGCCTCGGATCGCGCGTTGGCAGAGAGTCTGCAGATCCTCTATGGCGGCAGTGTAAAAGCTGCCAATGCGGCGGAGCTTTTTGCAATGGCGGATGTCGATGGGGGATTGATCGGCGGGGCTTCGCTCGTGGCCGACGAGTTCACGGCGATTTGTCGCGCGGCAGCGGCGCAGGAAACCGTGAAGGCATAGTGTCACGAGTCGCTAATTCGCTGGTGCGACCGACATTGGCAAGGTAACCGATCTATCAACGAACTAGCGACTCGGGACGCTCACGGGAACTCATAATGGAAACAGTGGTATTGGTCATTCATGTGCTGGTCGCCCTGGCCATCGTCGGCCTGGTGCTGCTGCAACACGGTAAGGGAGCGGATGTGGGCGCGGCTTTCGGCGGTGGCGCCTCAGGGAGCCTGTTCGGCTCGACGGGTTCGGCGAATTTTCTCAGCCGGACGACAGCGGTCCTGGCGGTGGTATTTTTTCTGACGAGCATGGCGCTCACGTACTTCTCGACGCGCAAGACCGAACATAAGGGGCGTGATGGCCCCGCAAACTGCACCGGTCAAGCCAGGGCCAACGCAGATCCCGGGTCCGGGTGCGCCGGCCGGGCAGGCTGTGCCGTCGGCGCCGCCGCAGTCCGCGCCGGGCGCAGCGCCGGATAGTAGCTCCAAAGCGCAGGACGTACCAAAATGATGGTAAGGGGTGAGGCGTTAGGCGTGAGGCGTGACAGCCGTGCACTGGTTCGTTTCCCTCCTCACTCCTTACTCCTCACGCCTCACGGGTTTTTAGGCCGACGTGGTGGAATTGGCAGACACACCATCTTGAGGGGGTGGCGGCGCAAGCCGTGTGAGTTCGAATCTCACCGTCGGCACCAAGTTGCATGTTAGAGACTTACTTTCCCATCCTCCTGTTCATACTGGTGGGCGTCCTGATCGGCGTCGTGCCTATGGTGCTGGGTGGAGGTTTGAGCCGCCTGCTCGGCGTTCACCGGCCCGATTCCGAAAAACTGTCGCCGTACGAGTGCGGCTTCGAGGCTTTCGAGGACGCGCGCATGAAGTTCGATGTCCGGTATTACCTCGTCGCTATCCTCTTCATCCTGTTCGACCTCGAGATCGCCTTCCTCTTTCCGTGGGCGATCGTGCTGCAAGAGATCGGATTTTTCGGGTTCATGGCGATGGTGGTATTCCTGGGAATACTCGTGGTGGGCTTCATCTACGAGTGGATGAAGGGCGCGCTGGAATGGGAGTAGCGACGCACGAATACGGTTATTTCTTCGTCAACGGATCAGAGGCTGCCGAGGAGCAGCAGACTATGGGCGCACCGGAAAGTTTTCACGAACGGGGTTTCGCCACCACGACGGCGGACGCGCTGATCAATTGGACGCGCACCGGCTCGCTGTGGCCGATGACCTTCGGGCTGGCGTGCTGCGCGGTCGAGATGATGCACGCCGGCGCCGCGCGCTACGATCTCGACCGGTTCGGGATCGTGTTCCGCCCGAGCCCGCGGCAGTCCGACGTGATGATCGTCGCCGGCACGCTGTGCAACAAGATGGCGCCAGCGCTGCGCAAAGTCTACGACCAGATGGCGGAACCCCGCTGGGTGATCTCGATGGGGTCGTGCGCCAACGGCGGCGGGTACTATCACTATTCGTACTCGGTCGTGCGCGGCTGCGACCGCATCGTGCCCGTGGACATCTACGTTCCGGGCTGCCCGCCGACGGCGGAGGCGCTACTTTACGGCATCATCCAGTTGCAGAACAAGATCAAACGCACCAATACGATTGCGCGCTAGCCCGCAATCGTTGGTGATCATCGATGCGAAGCAGCGAGTCCCGGAAGTTGGCTTTGCGGATTCAATCCCCGATCGTCAATCGCCATGACGACGAGAATTGACGCGTTGACCGCCGCGCTGCAGGCTCGCATCGGCGACAAGCTGGCGAGCGTCACCGCCGCGGCGGGCGAGTTGACGGTTGTCGTGAAACCCGAAAACCTGCTGGCCGTTGCAAGCACGTTGCGCGACGCGCCGGACTTGCGTTTCGAGCAGCTCATCGATTTGTGCGGGGTCGACTACGGCGCCTACGGTGAAGTCGCGTGGGAGGGCGCCCCTGCCGTCGGGGAGGACACGAGCTTCGAAGAACTGGAGAAAAGTGACGCTCACACGGCGCCGACGGTGCCGGGCGAGCGGGTAGAAGGAGGGCGATCGGAAGCAGCGCCAGTGCCGCCGGCGGCCGGCGTGCGTTTTGCCGTGGTGTACCACCTGCTCAGCATCACGCACAACTGGCGATTGCGCATGCGGGCGTTCGCGCCCGACGATGAGTTACCGGTAGTGGACTCGATGACGGATGTATGGCCCTCGGCCAACTGGTTCGAGCGCGAGGCGTTCGATCTGCTGGGCATCGTGTTTACCGGACATCCGGATCTGCGCCGCATACTGACCGACTACGGCTTCATCGGGCACCCTTTTCGCAAGGATTTTCCGCTCTCGGGCAACGTCGAGATGCGCTACGACCCGGATCAGCAGCGCGTGATCTATCAGCCGGTCACGATCGAGCCGCGCGAAATCGTGCCGCGCGTGATCCGCGAAGAGGATTACGGCGACACCGAGGGTTTAAAGAAGGGATGAACAGACGGGATTAGCAGCATAGAGATACGAGATGCGGGATACGAGATACGAGATACGAACAGGTGGCGAGTGGGATCCGCTCTGCTGGAGATCAATCCCGCATCCCGCATCGCGCATCGCGCATCCGCCCGTACCTGCGAATCCTGTTCATTAAACATGGCAGAAATACGCAACTACACCATGAACTTCGGGCCGCAGCACCCTGCGGCCCACGGCGTCTTGCGCCTGGTGCTCGAGCTGGACGGGGAGGTGATCGAGCGCGCGGATCCCCACATCGGTCTGCTGCACCGCGCGACCGAGAAGCTCGCCGAGCACAAGACCTACCTCCAATCGGTTCCGTACATGGACCGGCTGGACTACGTCTCGATGATGGCGAACGAGCACGCCTACGTCTTGGCGATCGAGAAGCTGCTGGGAATCGAAGCACCGATACGAGCCCAATAGATACGCGTGATGTTCGACGAGATCACGCGCATCTTGAACCACCTCCTGTGGCTCGGCGCGCACGGGCTCGATATCGGCGCCATGACGGTGTTCCTCTATTGCTTCCGCGAGCGCGAGGATCTGATGGACTGCTACGAGGCGGTGTCCGGGGCGCGCCTGCACGCGGCCTACTACCGTCCGGGCGGCGTGTTCCGCGACCTGCCGGAGCGTATGCCGCAGTACGCGGTCTCCCGCATCCATGGCGAGAAGGCCGTGCGCGAGCTGAACCGGAACCGGCAAGGCTCGCTGCTCGATTTCATCGAGGATTTCACCAATCGCTTTCCGCAGTACGTCGACGAGTACGAGACGCTGCTCACCGACAACCGCATCTGGAAGCAGCGCACGGTCGGCATCGGCGTCGTCTCGCCGGAGCGGGCCATGGCGTTGGGTTTTACCGGCCCCATGCTGCGCGGGTCGGGGATCGCGTGGGACCTGCGGAAGAAGCAGCCCTACGAAGTCTACGACCGCGTCGAGTTCGACATCCCGGTCGGGGTCAACGGCGATTGCTACGACCGCTACCTGGTGCGGATCGAGGAAATGCGTCAATCCAACCGCATCGTCCGGCAATGCATAGGGTGGCTCCGCGGCAATCCCGGCCCGGTGATGGTCGACAACCACAAGGTAACCCCACCTTCACGCGTGGCGATGAAGACCAACATGGAGGAGCTGATTCATCACTTCAAGCTGTTCACCGAAGGAATGCACGTGCCTCCGGGCGAGACTTACGCTGCGGTCGAAGCGCCCAAAGGCGAATTCGGGATCTATCTCATCTCGGACGGCGCCAACAAGCCGTATCGGCTCAAGATCCGTGCGCCCGGATTCGTGCATCTTTCAGCACTCGACGAAATGGCGCGCGGCCACATGATCGCGGATGTCGTTGCCATCATCGGCACGCAGGACATCGTGTTCGGGGAGGTCGACCGGTGAATGCGCCGATGGTATTGAGCCCCGACGCGCTCGCCAGGATCGACCGGGCGATCGCCAAGTATCCGCCCGACCAGCGGCAGTCGGCGGTCATGGCGGCGCTCACCATCGCCCAGGACGAAAAGGGCTGGTTGTCCGTCGAAACGATGGACTTCGTCGCGCAGTATCTGGGCATGCCGCCCATCGCAGTCTACGAAGTCGCGTCTTTCTATACGATGTACGACGTCAAGCCGGTCGGCACGCTACAAGATCGCCATTTGCACCAATCTGCCTTGCGCACTCCAGGGCGCCAACATCGCGGCGGAACATCTCAAGAAGAAACTCGGCATAGGGTTCAACGAGACCTCCGCGGACGGAAAATTCACGCTGCGAGAAGGCGAATGCTTCGGCGCGTGCGGTGACGCACCCGTGCTCCTGCTCAACAACAAGCGCATGTGCTGCGCGATGACGCCGGACCGGCTGGACGCGCTGCTGGAGGAACTGAATAATGGGCCTCCCCTTGCCGCCGTTTCCGACCGACCTCTTCGGCCCCGACGCGATCATCATGAAGGGGCTCGACGGCCTCAACTGGCGCCTCAAGGATTACGAGACGCGCGGCGGCTATGCGGCGCTGCAAGAAGATCCTCTCCGAGAAGATCCCGCCCGAGCAGGTCGTGACGGAGATCGAAGAAATCGGCACTGCGCGGGCGCGGCGGCGCGGGCTTCCCGACCGGGCTCAAGTGGAGCTTCATGCCGCGCCAGTTCCCGGGGCCCAAGTACGTCGTGTGCAACTCGGACGAAGGCGAGCCCGGGACTTTCAAGGACCGCGATCTGCTCCGTTACAATCCGCATGCCGTGATCGAGGGCATGATCATCGCCGGCTACGCGATGGGCACGCACGTCGGCTACAACTACATACACGGCGAGATCTGGGAGGTCTACGAGCGCTGCGAGGAAGCGCTCGAGGAGGCCCGGGCGGCGGGCTATCTCGGCAAGGACATCCTCGGCTCCGGTTTCGGCTTCGAGCTCTATAACCACCATGGTTACGGGGCATATATCTGCGGCGAGGAAACCGGCCTCCTCGAATCGCTCGAAGGCAAGAAGGGCATGCCGCGCTTCAAGCCGCCGTTTCCGGCGAGCTATGGCCTGTACGGCAAGCCCACGACCATCAACAACACCGAGACTTTCGCGGCCGTGCCGTGGATCATCGTGAACGGCGCCGACGCGTTTCTCAATCTCGGCCGGCCCAACAACGGCGGGACCAAGATCTTCTCGGTTTCGGGCGACGTCGCGCGACCTGGAAATTTCGAGGTGAAGCTCGGCACGCCGTTCGCGAAGCTGCTCGAAATGGCGGGCGGCATGCGCGACGGCCGCAAGCTCAAGGCGTGCATTCCCGGCGGCTCCTCGATGCCGGTGCTGCCCGCGGACATCATGATGAAGACCGACATGGACTACGATTCCATCGCCAAGGCGGGTTCCATGCTGGGCTCCGGCGCCGTCATCATCATGGACGAGTCCCGCTGCATGGTGCGCTCTCTGCTGCGGTTGTCGTACTTCTACTTCGAGGAATCGTGCGGTCAGTGCACGCCGTGCCGCGAGGGCACCGGCTGGCTCTACCGCATGGTGGATCGCATCGAGCACGGGAGAGGCAAGCTCGAGGACCTCGATCTGCTGAACAACGTCTCCGACAACATCGCGGGCCGCACGATCTGCGCGCTTGGGCGACGCGGCGGCGTTGCCGGTGAAGAGCTTCATCAAGCATTTCCGCGACGAGTTCGTCTACCACATCGAGCACAAGAAGTGTCTGGTGCCGGACTATCTATGAAGTCGCGAGATAAGTGATAAGTGAGAGATCAATTCATGAATAGTTATTGCGACTTGACCGAGCGTAAGCCTGAGGGTGCAGGAACCTTAGAGTTTAGGGTTCCTGACACCCTTACGATAGAGGATCGCAAGAGACTGGGCCCGGCGCCGACTAACTTGCGAAGAATGTGTTTCTCCTCAGACTTGCGCGGGGTCGAATGAACACCAGCCATTTACGAGATTAGTTCTAGTGATAAGTGATAGGACAAATGCTAGAGATCGAGATCAACGGAAAGCTGATGGAGGTGGCCGAAGGCGTCCACCATAATGGACGCCACCAACCAGGCGGGTGTCTACGTTCCGCACTTTTGCTATCACCGCAAGCTCTCGATCGCCGCGAACTGCCGGATGTGCCTCGTGCAGGTGGAAAAGGCGCCGAAACCGTTGCCGGCCTGCGCGACACCCGTGACCAACGGAATGAAGGTCCAGACGCATTCGGAGCAGGCCGTGGAAGCGCAAAAAGGGGTGATGGAGTTTTTGCTCATCAACCATCCCCTGGATTGCCCGATCTGCGACCAGGGCGGCGAATGCCAGCTGCAGGACCTTGCCGTGGGCTACGGCGCAAGCGGCTCGCGTTACGAAGAGCCCAAGCGCGTGGTGACGAACAAGAACCTGGGCCCGCTGATCTCCACCGACATGACGCGCTGCATACACTGCACGCGCTGCGTGCGCTTCGGACAGGAAATCGCGGGCATCATGGAGCTCGGGATGATCGGCCGGGGCGAGCACGCCGAGATCATCACGTTCGTCGGCAAGACGGTCGATTCGGAGCTTTCCGGCAACGTAATCGACCTGTGTCCGGTCGGCGCGCTCACTTCCAAGCCGTTCCGCTATACCGCGCGGCCCTGGGAGCTCGCGCACAAGCCTTCGGTGAGCCCGCACTGCGGCTTGGGCTCGAATCTCGAGGTCCATATCAAGCAGAATCGCGTCATGCGCGTACTGCCCCGCGACAACGAAGCGGTCAATGAGTGCTGGCTCTCCGACAAGGATCGCTTCTCCTATGAGGGGCTTAACTCCGAGGAGCGCCTCCCGCGGCCGATGCTAAAGCGGGCCGGCAGCATGGGAAGAGGTCGAATGGAAGGTCGCGCTGGAGTTCGTCGTCCGGGAGTTGAAGCGCATTCGCGAGCAGCACGGGGCGAGCGCGATCGGCGCGCTCGCGACGCCGCACCAGACGATCGAGGAGCTCTACCTGCTGCAGAAACTGATGCGCGAGTCGGGCAGCGGAAACGTGGATTTCCGGCTGCGTCAATCGGATTTTTCCGCTGACGGCAAGATGAGGAGTGCGCCCTGGCTGGGCATGACAATCGCGGAAGTGAGCAAGCTCGACCGCGTGCTCGTCGTCGGCAGCACGCTGAGGAAGGACCATCCTCTGCTTGCGCACCGCCTGCGCCAGGGAACCAAACGCGGGCTACAGTTGAGCCTGATCAACCCGTTCGACGACAACCTCCTGATGCGAGTTGCGCACAAGGCGGTGGTCGCGCCATCGGCCATGCCCGAGATGCTCGCGCAGGTGCTGAAGGCTGTGGGCGAGGCGAAGAATGCCACGGTACCTGACGCCGTGCGCGATGCCGTGGTGTCCGACGCGGCGCGCGCGATTGCCGGGAGTCTTGCGTCGGGCAAGAAGCGTCGGCGTGTTTTTAGGCAACCTGGGGCAGCACCATCCGGCCGGCTCCCGGCTGCACGCGCTGGCGCAGGAGCTGGCAGCCGTGACCGGCGGCCGGTTCGGATTTCTCGGAGAAGCCGCCAACAGCGTTGGCGGTTATCTCGTCGGCTGCGTCCCGTTTGGTTCCCCATCCGGACTCAATGCCGGCGAGATGCTCCGGCAACCGCTCAAGGCGTACCTGCTGCTAGGCGTGGAGCCGGAGCTCGATACTCACGATCCTCAACAGGCAATGGCGGCATTGAAGTCGGCAGAGCTGGTGGTGGCGATGAGCCCGTACCAGCACGGGCAGTGGACTACGCGCAAGTGCTGCTGCCGGTAGCGCCGTTCACGGAAACCGCCGGCACGTTCGTCAACACGGAAGGCACGGTCCAGAGCTTTAACGGTGTCGTGCGACCGCTGGGTGAAACGCGGCCGGCGTGGAAGGTGTTGCGGGTGCTGGGCAATCTCCTGGGATTGGCCGGATTCGATTACAACAGCGCGGAGGAAGTCCGGCACGAGGTGCTCGGCACTACCGGAGATGTTTCGGCCCGGCTCGACAATCGTCTCGTATCTACCACCGCACCAACTCAAGCAACGCTACACGAACTCGGTCGGCACCGAGGACCGGACGATCACCCCTCCGGTCTCGATTCGTTGATTGCGGCGCCGGCCCAGGATGTCGAGCGTATCGCGGAGGTGCCGGTCTACGCCGCCGATGCGATCGTGCGGCGGGCACGCTCGTTGCAGCAGACGCGCGACGCGGCGCCGCCGGTCGCCTGGGTGAATCGCGCGCTGTTCGAAAAGCTCGGCCTGCGCGAGGGTGACCTGGTGCGCGTGCGGCAGGGCGGCGGTGAAGCGCTGGTCGCAGCCGCGATCGATGACAAGCTCCCCGCCAATTGCATCCGCCTGGCAACGGCGCGACTGGAAACATCGACCCTGGGCTCGATGTTCGCAGCGCTCGCCGTGGAGCGCGTGCCGGCGCAGCAGAAGGTAGCCGTTTAATGCTGGAAACCCTCCTCGCATATCCCCAAGCATGGCTGGGCCCGGCGTGGCCGGTGCTGTGGACGCTCGCGAAGATCGTCGCGATCGTTCTGCCGCTGCTGCTATGCGTGGCGTACCTGACCCTCGCCGAGCGCAAGGTGATCGGCTACATTCAGGTGCGCATAGGCCCCAACCGCGTCGGTCCCAGAGGCTGGCTGCAGCCTATCGCCGACGGGTTGAAGCTGCTGGTGAAGGAAATCATCGTTCCCACCGGGGCGAGCAGATTCCTGTTCGTGGTGGCGCCGGTCATGGCCATCATGCCGGCGATGGCGGCCTGGGCGGTCATACCGTTCGGACCGGAGACGGTGCTCGCCAATATCGATGCAGGGCTGCTCTACATCATGGCGATTACTTCGCTGGGCGTGTACGGCATCATCATCGCCGGCTGGGCATCGAACTCCAAGTACGCGTTCCTCGGGGCGCTGCGTTCCGCCGCGCAGATGGTGTCATACGAGCTGGCGATGGGATTCGCGCTGGTCTGCGTGCTGATGGCCGCCGCAGAGCCTCAACCTGGGCGAAGTGGTGCGCATGCAGCAGGGTAACTGGGGCTTGCTCAACTGGTTCTGGATCCCGCTCTTTCCGATATTCCTCGTGTACATCATTTCCGGCGTTGCGGAGACCAACCGCGCGCCATTCGACGTCGCCGAAGGCGAATCGGAAATCGTCGCCGGCTTTCACGTCGAGTATTCGGGGATGGCGTTCGCGGTGTTCTTCCTTGCCGAATACGCGAACATGATCCTGATCGCCACGCTCGCTTCCACCATGTTCCTCGGCGGCTGGCTCTCCCCGGTGCCCGATGCGGTGGCGAACGCCATCGGGCTGCCCTGGGTCGCGGCCGACGGCTTTCCGTGGCTCGCCGCGAAGGTGTCCTTCATCCTGTTCTGCTTTCTGTGGTTCCGCGCGACCTTTCCGCGCTATCGCTATGATCAGATCATGCGTCTGGGCTGGAAGGTGTTCCTGCCGCTGACCATCGGGTGGATCGTCGTGCTCGGCGCCTGGATGCAGACGCCGCTCTGGATATGGTGGAAGCCATGATGGAGCGCATCCGGCGGTTTTTCGGGACGTTTTTCCTGGTCGAGCTGGTGAAAGGCATGATGCTCACCGGCCGGCATCTGTTCGCCCGCAAGATCACGGTGCAGTTCCCGGAGGAGAAGACGCCGATGAGTCCGCGCTTCCGGGGACTCCACGCGCTGCGCCGCTATCCCAACGGCGAGGAGCGCTGCATCGCGTGCAAACTGTGCGAAGCGGTGTGTCCCGCGCTCGCGATCACCATCGAGTCGGAGCAGCGGGACGACGGCACGCGCCGCACGACGCGTTACGACATCGATCTCACCAAGTGCATCTTCTGCGGATTCTGCGAGGAATCCTGCCCGGTGGATTCGATCGTCGAGACGCGGATCCTGGAATATCACGGCGAGAAGCGCGGCGACCTGATTTACACCAAGCCCATGCTGCTGGCGATCGGCGATCTCTACGAAGAGCAAATCGCGAAGGATCGCGCGGAAGACGCGGCATACAAATAGTGAGCGGTAAGCAGTGAGCAGTAAGCAGAAAGAATAGCAAACGACGACAACAATGCGAAACGCACCGCTCACCGCTCACCGCTTGCCGCTCACCGGTGTCGAATGACTTTCAACGAGATCGTTTTCTATTTCTTCTCGGCGGTCCTGATACTCGCTGCGCTGGGCGTAATCACGGCACGCAACCCGGTGCACGCGGCTTTGCTGCTGGTGCTCGCATTTTTTACTTCCGCCGCCATCTGGCTGCAGCTGCAGGCGGAGTTTCTGGCCATTGCGCTGGTGCTGGTCTACGTGGGTGCGGTGATGGTGCTGTTCCTGTTCGTCGTGATGATGCTGGACATCAACATCGCGCGGCTGCGCGAAGGATTCTGGAGTTACCTGCCGCTGGGCGCGATCGTGGCGGTGCTGCTGGTGCTGGAGATGGTTTTCGTCCTGAGCAGGGACCTGACAGGATTTCCGGACGCGCCTGCACCGCCGGCGTTGCCAGAAGGCTACAGCAACACCAAGGAGCTGGGACGGCTCGTCTATACGGAGTACGTCTATCCGTTCGAGATCGCCGCGGTGATACTGCTGGTCGCGATCGTGTCGGCCATCGCGCTTACTCTGCGCCGCCGCAAGCAGAGCAAATACATCGATCCGACAAAGCAAATCAACGTGCGCAGGCAGGACCGCGTGCGGATCGTGTCGATGCCCGCGGAAAGGCAGGATTCAGGAGTCAGGAATCAGGATTCAGCAGATGCCAAGCGCCCCTGACGCTTTTTCTGAATCCCGAATCCCGGATCCCGAATCCTCGAGGGAAAACCGTTGATCTCGTTGTCTCATTATTTGGTGCTGGGCGCGCTCCTGTTCGCGATTGCGGTAATCGGCATCTTCCTGAACCGCAAGAACATGATCGTGCTGCTGATGGCGATCGAGCTGATGCTGCTCGCCGTCAATCTCAACTTTGTCGCTTTCTCGCACTTCCTGGACGATCCCTCCGGCCAGGTGTTCGTGTTCTTCATCCTTACGGTGGCCGCAGCGGAGTCGGCGATCGGGCTCGCGATTCTGGTGGTGCTGTTCCGCAACCTCAACACTATCGATGTCGAGGATCTCGACAGCCTAAAAGGGTGAAGGGGGAAGAGTGAAGGGAGAAGGGAAAACCCGAATCTACCTCTCCCCCGTGACCGGGGGAGAGAGCACTTGTGCGGGGGATCCCCCTTCCCCTTTCCCCCTTCCCGGCCAGCGATGATCAGCTCTCAATTACTTTATCTCGTAATACCACTGGCGCCGCTCTTCGCCGCCATCGTTGCCGGGCTATTCGGCTGGGCGATCGGGCGCCGCGGCGCGCACTGGATCGCGATCATCGGCATGGTGATCTCGACTATCGGCTCGGCCTTCGTCTTCTACGACGCGCTCGGCGGCAAGACCGCCAACGTCCCGGTCTATGCCTGGCTCGTTTCCGGCAATGTTGCCTTCGAGATCGGTTTCCTGATCGACCGCCTGTCGGCGACGATGATGCTGGTCGTCTCGTTCGTATCCCTGATGGTGCACATCTACACGATCGGCTACATGGCCGACGATCCGGGCTACCAGCGCTTCTTCTCGTACATCTCGCTCTTCACCTTCTCGATGCTGATGCTCGTGATGGCGAACAACTTCCTGCAGCTCTTCTTCGGCTGGGAGGCGGTGGGCCTGGTTTCGTATCTCCTGATCGGTTTCTGGTACACACGCCCGACCGCGATCTACGCCAGTCTCAAGGCGTTCCTGGTGAACCGGGTCGGGGACTTCGGTTTCGTGCTGGGTATCGCGCTCGTCCTCACGTACTTCGGCTCCCTCGACTACAAGGAGGTGTTCGCCAATGCGCCCACCCTCGCGGCGAACACCATCGAAATCCTCCCCGGCGCCGCATGGTCGTTGATGACGGTCATCTGCATCCTGCTCTTCATCGGCGCGATGGGTAAATCCGCGCAGTTTCCGCTGCACGTCTGGCTGCCCGACTCGATGGAAGGCCCGACTCCGATCTCCGCGCTGATCCATGCCGCGACGATGGTCACCGCAGGTATCTTCATGGTGGCGCGGATGTCGCCGCTCTACGAGCTCTCCGAGACCGCGTTGTCGGTAGTCATGGTTATCGGCGGGATCACCGCGCTCTTCATGGCCTTGATCGCCATCGTCCAGAACGACATCAAGCGGGTGATCGCCTATTCGACGCTCTCGCAGTTGGGCTACATGACTGTTGCGCTGGGGGCTTCCGCTTACGCCGCGGGCATCTTTCACCTCGTCACACACGCCTTCTTCAAGGCGCTGCTCTTTCTCGGCGCAGGCTCGGTGATCATCGCCCTGCATCACGAGCAGGACATGCGCCGGATGGGCGGGCTGAAGAGGTACATGCCGGTCACCTATTGGACGATGCTGATCGGGGCTGTGTCGAGCGCGGGGATACCGGGGCTGGCGGGCTTCTTCTCCAAGGACGCCATCATCGAGGCGGTGCATCTTTCGAAGCTGCCGGGATCCGGTTTCGCCCACTTCGCGGTCTTGTCCTGCGTGTTCGTCACCGCGTTCTATACGTTCCGGATGCTCATCATGACGTTCCACGGCTCGGAGCGCTTTCGCGGCCTCCGCGCCGAACACGAGCAGCATACGGACGCCGCTCCGCACGATGACCGCGAGCCCGGTGGATCCCATCATGACCCTGGCGGAAGTGAGGATCATGCGCCACACGAATCCCCCGCGGTCGTAACGGTACCCCTGATCCTGCTTGCGATTCCTTCTATTTGCGCGGGATGGGTGATCGGCCCCGTGCTGTTCGGAGGCTATTTCGGGGAAGCCATCGTGGCCGCTCCCGCGCACGACGTGCTGGCGGAGCTGGGCAAGGATTTCCACGGGGTCATGGGCATGATGCTGCACGCGATAGCGTCGCTGCCGCTGTGGTTCGCGATCGCGGGCATCGCGGCGGCGTGGTATCTATACATCAAGCGCCCCGATCTGCCGGCGGTCATCCGGAAAAACTTCGGCGTGATCTACACCATCCTCGAGCGCAAGTACGGCTTCGACGAGGCATATCAGTGGCTCTTCGGCAACGGCGCGGTGCGCTTCGGGACCGGGCTGTGGAAGGGCGGGGACATGGCGGTGATCGATGGCGTGCTGATCAACGGTACGGCGCGCGCGGTCGGATGGTTTGCCGCGGTGATCCGCAACCTGCAGTCCGGATTCATCTATCACTATGCCTTTGCCATGATCATCGGCATCCTGGTCCTGCTGACGATGATGTTCAGGAGCGGCTAGCAGCCTGTTGGATTTGGGCTCCGACAGGCTGCTAATGCAAATGCTGACCGGTCTTCCGCTGCTTTCCCTGGCGATCTGGATCCCGATTCTGTTCGGGTTCCTGGTGCTCGCCACCGGTTCCGACCGCAACGCTCGGGCCGCGCGCGTGATCGCGCTCGTCGGCTCCGTGCTCGGCTTCGCGGTAACGCTGCCGCTGTACACGGATTTCGATCCGAAGGCGCGCGGCTTTCAATTCATGGAGCTCTCGCCCTGGATCCAGAGCTTCAACGTCAACTATCATCTCGGCATCGACGGCGTTTCGCTGCTGCTCATCCTGTTGAACAGCTTTACCACCGTGCTGGTGGTCATCGCCGGCTGGGATGTGATCAAGACGCGCGTCGCGCAGTACATGGCGTCGTTTCTCTTCCTTTCCGGCATCATGAACGGCGTCTTCTCGGCCCTCGACGCGCTGCTGTTCTACGTGTTCTTCGAGTCGACCCTGATCCCCATGTTCATCATTATCGGCCTATGGGGAGGGCCGAATCGCGTCTACGCTGCGGTGAAGTTCTTTCTCTACACGCTCGCGGGCTCGCTGCTCTCGTTGGTCGCCCTCATCTACCTGTACATCGTTTCGGGAGGCAGCTTTTCCCTGCTCGATTACTACGAGCTCCCGTTGCCGTGGCTCGCCCAGATCCTGATCTTCATCGCGTTCTTCCTGGCGTTTGCGGTGAAGGTGCCGATGTGGCCGGTGCATACCTGGTTGCCCGACGCCCACGTCGAGGCGCCCACGGGGGGCTCGGTCGTGCTCGCGGCGATCATGCTGAAGCTCGGCGGCTACGGGTTCATCCGGCTGTCTCTGCCCATCGTTCCGGACGCGAGCCACGACCTCGCCGGCTTCGTGATCTTTCTCTCCCTGGTCGCGGTCGTTTACATCGGGCTGGTCGCGCTGGTGCAGGCAGACCTGAAAAAGCTGATCGCGTATTCCTCGATCTCGCACATGGGATTCGTGACGCTCGGGCTCTTTATCTTCAACGCGCACGGCATGGAAGGTGCGGTCCTCCAGATGATCTCGCACGGCTTCGTCTCGGGCGCGCTGTTCTTGTGCGTGGGCGTGCTCTACGACCGGATGCATACGCGGTTGATCGCGGACTACGGCGGAGTGGTCAACAAGATGCCGGTATTCGCCGCGCTGTTCATGCTGTTCGCGATGGCGAACTCCGGGCTGCCGGGTACGAGCGGCTTCGTCGGTGAATTCCTGGTGATCCTGGGCGCGGTAAACGCCAATTTCTGGTACGCCGCCGCCGCCGGAACCACGCTGATATTCGGCGCCGCCTACACGCTGTGGATGTACAAGCGCGTGATCTTCGGCGCGGTCGCGAATCATCACGTCGCAGAGCTGACCGATCTGGGGGCGCGGGAATTCCTCGTGCTGGCATTGCTGGCGGTGCCGGTGCTGGCGATGGGGATTTATCCGAATCCGTTTGCTGAAGTGCTGCACACTTCGGTCAATGATCTGCTGGCGCACGTGTCCCAGAGCAAGCTGCCCTAAGAAGGCGACGAGACGATGCAATACATCCTGCCGCTCTCACCCGCTTATCCGGAGCTGTTCCTGGCCGCGATGGCGTGCGTGATACTGCTCGTCGATCTTTTCGTGAGCGACGTGAACCGCATCGTCACTTATGCGCTTACGCAGCTCACGCTGGGCGGATGCCTGGCCATTAGCCTGCTCACGGCGAGCGCGGAGGCGAACTACACCTTCAGCGGCATGTTCGTAGACGATCTCATGTCGGATGCGCTGAAGGGGCTGGTTTATATCTCCGTGATGACGATGCTGGTGTACTCGCGCTCGTACATCAGCGCCCGCGGCATGATGCGCGGGGAATTCTTCACGCTCGTGCTATTCGCGACGCTCGGCATGATGATCATGATTTCGGCCAATCATCTGCTCACGCTTTACCTCGGGCTCGAGCTGATGTCCCTGGCGCTGTATTCGCTGGTGGCGCTCCAGCGCGATTCGGCGACCGCGACCGAGGCGGCGATGAAGTATTTCGTGCTGGGTGCCTTGGCCTCGGGGATGCTGCTCTACGGCATGTCCATGCTCTACGGCGCCGCGGGCACGCTCGAGATCACGCGCATCGCCGAAGTCATACAGGCGCGCGGGGCGAAGGACGTAGTGCTGGTGTTTGCGCTGGTCTTCATCGTCGGCGGCCTCGGCTTCAAGCTGGGCGCGGTGCCGTTTCACATGTGGGTGCCGGACGTCTATCACGGCGCGCCGACCGCGGTGACCCTCTTCATCGGCTCGGCGCCCAAGCTCGCTGCGTTCGCTTTCATCATGCGGCTGCTGGCGCAGGGACTGGGCGCCGAGTACCTGGTCCAGGAATGGCAGCAGATGCTTACCGTGATGGCGGTGCTGTCGCTCGCGATCGGCAACATCACGGCCATCGTCCAGACCAACCTCAAGCGGATGCTCGCCTATTCGACCATCGGTCACATGGGCTTCCTGCTGCTCGGTATCCTGGCGGGAGATCTCATCGGCTACAGCGCCGCCATGTTCTATGTCGTAGTCTACGTGCTGATGAACCTGGGCTCGTTCGGGATGATCATGGTGCTTTCCCGCCGCGGCTTCGAGGCGGAGAATCTCGACGATTTCAAGGGGCTCAATCAGCGCAGCCCCTGGTACGCGTTCCTCATGCTGCTGCTGATGTTTTCCATGGCGGGCGTGCCCCCGACGGTGGGTTTCTACGCCAAGCTCGCGGTGTTGCAGGCCGTCGTCAATATCGGGTACGTGTGGCTCGCCGTGGTCGCGGTGCTGTTCTCGCTGATCGGGGCTTACTATTACCTGCGGCTCGTCAAGCTCATGTACTTCGATGCCCCGGAAGATACCGCGCCGATCGAGCCGCGCCTCGACGTGCGCGTGCTGATGAGCGCGAACGGCCTGGCGATGCTCCTATTCGGGATCTTTCCCGGGCCCCTCATGACGAAGTGCTTCGAGGCGATACAGGCCTCGCTCTAGGAGCGGTAAGCGGAGAGCAGTAAGCAGTAAGCAGTGGGGCTTTTCCGCTCACCGCTCACCGCTCACCGCTCACCGGGTTGCGCCATGGCCGACAAGATAACCGATTTCACCGAGCGTACGCTCGAATCGAAGACTGTCTACCGCGGCCGACTGCTGCAGGTGCTGGAGGACCGGGTGCGCATGCCCGACGGCAAGACCGCGCAGCGCGAGTACGTTCGCCATCCAGGCGCTGTGGTGATGATCCCGCTGCTCGACCCCGAAACGGTGATCCTGGTGCGGCAATTCCGCTACGCGCTAGGGCGGCATTTCTACGAGTTACCCGCGGGCAAGATCGACGCGGGCGAGGAGCCCCTGCAGACCGCGCGGCGCGAGCTGCGCGAGGAGTGCGGCTACGAAGCCGCCGACTGGCGGCACTGCACGACGCTGCATCCCTGCATTGGTTACTCCGACGAGCGCATCGAGCTCTATCTCGCGCGCGACTTGAACCACGTGGGCGACGCGCTGGATGACGGTGAGTTCATAGAAGCGCTGACGCTGCGCCTTGCCGTGGCGCTCGAGTGGGTGAAAACCGGCAGGATCACCGACGCGAAAACGATCGCCGGCCTGTTCTGGGCTGACAAGTTCCTGTGAACGGTGATCGGCGAGCGGATACGAGACGCGAGATACGAGATACGAGATGACCTGCATCCCGCATTCCGTATCGCGTATCAAGAATCCTTATCGGGGTTGAATCAGGCGGCGCTGGCGCTCGCCAGCGGGCTCGACTTGCCGTCGTAGCCGCCCAGCGGAACCGGCCGCTGGAACAGGTTGCCCTGGCCGAATTGCGCACCCATTTCGAGCAACAACTTGAGGGCTTCGGGCGTTTCCACCCATTCCGCGATCACCTGCTTGTTCATCTCGCGCGCGACGTCGTTCAGCGCTTTTACGAAGATGCGGCTCCCGTCGTCCACGGCGAGATCGCGAATGAAGCTGCCGTCTATCTTGAGGTAGTCGACTTCAAAGCGCTTCAGGTAGTAGAAGGAGCTGAAACCCGCCCCAAAATCGTCGAGCGCGAAGCGGCAGCCCATGCCCTTCAACCGCCGGATGAACGCGAGCGTGACGTCGATCTCCGACATGGCGGCGGTTTCCGTGATCTCGAACACGAGCTGGCTGGGGTGGACGGGACTGGTCTCCAGCAAGCTGATGAAACGCTTGATCCAGTGCGGATCGGCGATGCTCACGCGCGACAGGTTTACGAAGTAACGGATTTTCTGCCCGGCTTCCCCGCGTTCCTGCATGTGCCGCAGCAGCTTCTCGACCACCCGCATGTCGATTTCCTGGACTATCCCCAACGACTCGGCGGGCTCGATGAAATTTCCGGGCAGGATGAACTTGCCTTCGCCGTCCCGGATACGCACCAGGATTTCGTGGTGCACCGGCTTCTGGTCCGAGAGCCTGACCACGGGCTGGGAGAACAGAACGAGCCGCTCCTCATCCAGCGCATCGCGCAGCTTCTTCGCCCAGTGGACGCGCTTGTGAATGCTGCGCAGGTTGTCGGAGGACTGGTCGAACACGACATGCCGGTTGCGCCCCAGCTCCTTCGCCTGGTACATGGCGATGTCCACGTTCGAAAGCAGCGCCAGGACATCGTTGCCGTGGAACGGATAGAGCGCGATCCCGGCCGATACGGAGAGATTGGAGATCACCCTATGCTCGCTCGCCTCGAAGCGGTAGTGCCGCACCGCGTCCAGCGCCCGTTCCGCGACGTCGATCGCCTGGGGGCGCAACGCCGCGGGAAGGTGGATGGCGAACTCGTCGCCACCGAGCCGGAACAGTTGCCCGCTCAGGGTGTGCATCATGTCGCGCAGCACGCTGCCTACGCCGACGATCAGCTGATCTCCCGTGCGGTGCCCAAAGTTGTCGTTGACGTACTTGAAGTGATCCACGTCCAGAAACAGAAGCGCGCCGACGCCGCCCGCTTCCAGTGCATCCTCGATCGTGCGTTGCAGGCAGTGCCGGTTGGGCAGGTCGGTAAGCGGGTCGTGCATCGCCAGATGCTCGATATGCTGCGTGGCGAGATGCTGCTCGGTAATGTCGCGCGCGGTGCCGCGGATCCCCAGCATCCCGCCGCGTTCGTCGAGCAGGACCCGCGCGTTGATTCCGATCCAGCGGTCGTCCCGCTTCGCAGTCATGACATGCGTCACGTAGTTCTTGACCTCCCCGTGGCGCTTGAGCAGCGCCAGAAAACGCCGGTTGGACATGTGGGCAGCGCCTGCTTCGAAGTCGAAGAAGCAGCGGCCGATGAGATCCTTGGGGCCGAGCCCGAACATGTCGTGCGAGGCGCCGTTCAAATAGGTGAAGCGGCCCTCTGCGTCGGTAGTCCAGATCAGGTCATGCGAGGTCTCGACGAGGTCGCGGTAGCGGTTCTCGCTTTCCAGCAGCAGTTCGATGATGCGATGTTTTTCCGCCAGGGACTTGCGGACCGCGGCGAGTTCCTGGTTCGGCTTGTCGCTCCCGGCGTGCAGCGCGGAAGCCGCGAGACGGTCGATGATCTCTTTCGGGTATCGGCGATGGCCGCCGTCGGTGCGCGCCGCGCTGAGCACCCCGACTTCGTCCCAGCGGCGCAGCTTCTGGATTGGAATACCGAGCATCTCAGACACTTGCTGAATGCTGTACTCCATGCTGGGCTTGCCCAACCCGGTCCCCCTATTGCGTGCAGGCCGTGTCACGGCGCGCCGCTCGCTTGTTCGAATGCGTCTGTCCGCCTGGCCGGACATGAGTGTACCAGAGCCATCGCGTCCGGGGGAGGGATCGCGATTCGAATCGTCGAGGAGAACCGGCGCGACTTGGTACCCGGTAGATCGCCCGGACTGGGATAGCTCCGGGATTCCCGTGCGCGCAGATCGCGGCGACGCGCCTGACGCTGGTGCAGCGCGAACGCGCGCTTTGTCGCTAGAACGCTGCCGTCGCATGAGTCGCCGTCCTCGGCCGTGCGCTCCTGCGTGCCTGCACCTGGGGCGCCAGCCAATCAACGTCGTCGTTTACCAGGACTGGTGCCGGCGCGCGGCCGAATGCTATCGACGTCCCGATTTCACCCGTCAGGCGCTCATCGAGCGGTTGCCGGAAGGACTCGCAGTACGCGAGCTGGCGCTCGCAACCGGTCTTCCCCAGGGCGAGATATGCCGGATGGTCCCGAGTAACCATATCCTCGCTGCCAAGAGCGTGGTGGTTGTGGCTCGACCAGCGGTAGTCTGCCGGGGTTTCGGCGATGCCCGCCCGGACCGGATACGATTCGATCGCCCGGTAACACGCGAGCAGAGATCGCTCGCTATTGACGACCGAAGACTCCCGGCGCGCCCAAAGAGTTCCGTTACGCTGGTGAACATAGTTCACGTACTCCACGTAGCGTCTGCAAACGTTGCGCATCATTGCGCAAAGTCGATGCTCGGTGTCCGAGCTGGCGAGCAACTGCACGCGGTCGGGCAAGAGAGCGTAGGCATGGACCTGGCACCGGTGACGCTCCGCTTCTTCCTTCAGGCAGTCCAGGTACACCAGATAGTCGTCCTCGATAGAAAAGCACTGGGCGCCATCGAAACCGCGTTGGACGATGTGGTGCGTGATTCCAGCCGTCTTGTGAGAGGTCTTGCGTGACATGTCGCGCTCCGTGAAACAACGTGCGGTTAGTGGACCTGCTGCGAGTCGCCGAGCCCGTTCTGGCGGGACACCAGGCGTTGCATGAGCTTCAGGTCGCGCGGGTTCAGCCTGAGCGCGGAATCCACCCAGATCTGCACGATATCGAGCAGCTCCGAAAAGTCGATGCGGTGGACCCGCCGCCGCACGGCCGCCAGCGCGGAGAGTCCGTTGCGGCTGCGTGCGCGCTTTTTGATGAGGGCGTTGACTCCGGCCTCGCCCTGGCCGTCTTCGACTATGCTGTCGACCACACCCACCGTTTGCATTTCCTCGGCGCTGTAGATCTTCCCGCTGGTGAGCAGCTCCTCGGCGCCGCGCTGCCCGATCTTGCGGTCCAGGAACGAATACGCGCCCATGCCCGGGAACAGGTTGAAGAGGATTTCGGGGAAACCGAAGCGCGCGCTCTTTTCGGCGACGATCACGTCGCTCGACAACGCCGCTTCGAAGCCGCCGCCGAGGCATTCGCCCTGCACTAGGGAAACCGTGGTCACGGGGAGATCGTGTCCGATGTAGTTGCGGTAGAGGACGTCGACGCAGGCGCGACCGTAGCGAAGCAAGCCGTCGCGGTCGTGGGTTTCGATGGCATGCTTGAAATGATCCAGGTCGCCGCCGAGGTTGAAGACACCGGGCATGCCCGAAGCGAGGACCACGTAATCGATCTCATGGTCTTCGCCGAGACAACTGACGCGGCCCTCGCTGCCGGCAAGAAAGTCGTAATAGGACCGGATGGCGGTCAGCAGGGTTGCGTTGAAGCACGGCCGGGGCTCCGGCGTCCAGCGCGACCACATCGCGCGCGTGTCGCGGTCGAAATGCGCCTGCAGCTGCGGCGAGAAATCGAACTCGATTCCGCTATCAAGCAGCCGCTGGGGCGGCAGTTGGCGCGCTTCGAGTAGTGTGGTTGCAACGTGCATGTCCATGGTCATCTCCCCTGCGAGAAGTGGAAGCTACTAGTTGTTGTTGAATCGCATCGTGGGTCGATTACAAGCCAATCCTCACAGCAAATCAAATCTAACAAACCGTTAGATATTCGTGTTTTTCCTGTAATTACAGTTAGTTATCGAAGGGTCGAAACAAGGGCGCCAAAAAAAATCTATCAGGTCACTGTTGCGGCCGCTGGTTTGGTGCCCTTGGGGCTGCACCAGCCCAGGTTTGACGGCATGAGAGTTAGCAGTTAAGAATAGGTTTAACTATGACGGATAAGTCATTGTGATCCGCGAGCTTTTTCGTTTTTGTCTCCGAATGCTGTTCCGGGTGCGCGTGGAAGGCGACACGACGCCGTTCGGATCGGGCAGGACGTTGATCGTCGCCAATCACGATTCGCTGCTCGACGCGGTGATGCTCGGATTATTTTTGCCCGGTCGTGTGACCGTCGCCGTGAGCGGGGCGGAACTGCGTGATCCACTGCTGCGCATCTTGATGCGCGTCGTGCCGCACGTTGTGGTGGATGCGGCGCATCCGTTGTCCTTGAAAAGGCTGATGCGGCGCCTGCGACTAGGCAAGCCGGTGGCGGTTTTCCCGCAGGGTCAGCCGACAGCCACCGGCAGTCTCACGAAGATTTACGACTCGGCGGCGCTGCTGGCATTGCATTGCGAGGCCCAGATCGTGCCGGTGCGCATCACGGGCACGCTCTACACGCGATACGCCGCCGTCGGCGGCCGGTTTCCGAAACGCCGATTCCCGCAAGTAACGATCGAGGTGCTGCCGCCGGAGAAGCTGCCGGCGCTGCCGGGATTGTCGGCCAAGGTGCGGCGGCGGCGCCTTGCCTGGGCGCTGCTGCGCATCATGGAGCACATGGTATTTGCTTCACGGCCGCGCCGCACGCTATTCGAGGGGCTGGTCGATGCCGCCGAACTGCACGGTTATGCGACGCGCATCATGGAAGATGTTCAGGGAGAGCACACTTACCGTGGAATCGTGAAAGCCAGCCTTGCGCTCGGCCGGCTCGGCTGCAAACTGAGCGAGGAGGGGGAAATCGTGGGTGTCATGATGCCCAACATTGCTCCTACCGTCGCCATGCTGCTGGGGCTGGGCGCAATGAACCGCGTGCCGGCGATGCTCAACTACACCGCCGGCCCCGATGCTCTGCGCAGCGCCTGCATCGCGGCCGGCATCAAGACCGTGATTACCTCGCGGCGCTTCGTAACGGCGGCGCGGCTCGACGCCGCGATTGCAGCGCTCTCCAGCGTGCGTATCGTCTACATCGAGGATCTCCGCGCGCGCTTCGGGCTGCTCGACAAGCTCTGGCTGATGGGTTGGGCGCTGTGGTGGCCGCGGGCCGCAATGCGCGCCACCGATCCCGATGCGACGGCGGTGGTGCTGTTCACGTCCGGCTCCGAAGCGCGTCCCAAGGGCGTCGCACTGAGCCATCGGGCGCTGCTCGCCAATATGGCGCAGATGGGCGCGGTGATCGATTTCGGCCCGAACGACAAGTTCCTTGCCGCGCTGCCGCTCTATCACTCCTATGCTCTCACCGCGTGCACCCTCATGCCGCTGCTCGCCGGGACGCGCTTGTTTCTCTACACGACGCCGCTGCACTACCACGTGATACCGGAGCTTGCCTATACCCGCCGCTGCACCTACTTGTTCGGCACGAGCACGTTCCTCGGCCACTATGCGCGGCAGGCCCACGCCTACGACTTCTCCGGCGTGAGGGCGGTCGTTTCCGGCGCGGAAAAGCTCACTCCGGAAGTCGCCGAGCAGTGGCTGAGGAGATTCGGCCTGCGCATCATGGAAGGCTACGGCGCTACGGAATGCTCGCCGGTGCTGAGCCTGAACACGCCGCTGTTCTACCGCCCGGGCACGGTGGGCCGGCTGCTGCCCGGCATCGAGCACCGCGTAGTGCCCGTGACCGGTATCGCGCGCGGCGGCGTGCTGCACGTGCGCGGAGCCAACGTGATGCGCGGCTATTACCTGTATGACGAGCCGGGCGTGCTGCAGCCGCCGCAGTCGGAAGCCGGTCCTGGCTGGTACAACACCGGAGATATCGTGGAGGTGGATGACGACGGGTTCGTCGCGATACACGGGCGCGTCAAGCGCTTCATCAAGATCGCCGGTGAAATGGTATCGCTGGAAGTCGTGGAAAACATCGCGCGCCACGCCTCTCCGCAGCACCGCCACGCAGCCACCGTCGAGCTGGTCCAGCGCAGCGGCGAGAGCACGGTGCTGTTCACCACCGACCCCGAGCTCAACCGGCCGATATTGCAAAAGGCGGCGCGCGAACTGGGCAGCCAGGAACTGGCAGTGGCGCGCCGCGTCGTGTACGTCAGGGAACTGCCGATGCTCGGCAGCGGCAAGACGGACTACGTCGAGCTCCGTATCAGGGTCATAGGTCAGGAAGGCGTCGAGCAGAAATCGGCATAGTTCCCCGCCCCGGCCAGCCTCGAGCGGTTCCCAACCCCGAGTTACACGCAAGGCGGTGATATTATGGGTGCGCGCACGGGCACCCTCACCCGATAGGTGAGATTGGCGGCGTGCGCATCCATCCGCACGGAGGGGTCATGGCAAAGAGCACCGAGAGCGTCTATCGTATTACCGAGCTGGTTGGCACGAGTAAGAAGTCCTGGGAAGATGCGGCCCGCAACGCTATCGAGACCGCGTCGCAATCGTTGCGCGATCTGCGCGTGGCGGAAGTGACCAAGACCGATGTCGTGGTCGAGAACGGTAGAGTCGTCGCGTTCCGAGCGCGCGTCAGCCTGTCGTTCAAATACCAACGCTAGCCCGGATGTTTCACGGGTAATAGGAACTTCGGGTCCTGTAACGACAACGCTGTGGCTGGCGGCGGAGCATCCGGCTGGAAACTTCAGGCGATAGCCTCACCCGTTGACGCGCCCGCCATCCTTTTTTGTCAGCTGTGAGCGTGAGGCGCGCGCCTCATTTAGCCCGCGCGCTTCGACGTCGATCAAAGCGACGCTGCCAAAGAACGGCAGGGCGCAGGACGCCGTGATACGCGCGGGCTGGCGACTAGGCGGCTACTTCTTCGGCTTCGCCTCGTCGGCCACCGCCGGCACCGTGCGCAGGTAGGCGATCAGCGCTGCGAGGTCTGCCGGCGTCAGCTGGCTGGTGGTGTTGGTGATCACCTCGCCCATCGCTGCGGCGGGAACGTCGCCGTCGGGCGTCATGCCGGTGGTTAGGAAATCCATCAAGTCCTTGTCGCTCGACTTCTTGAGGCCCGTTGGCGTCAGATTCGAGACGTCCTTGCCCTCGGGTGTCTTGCCTCCGGCGAGGAAGCGGCTGCGCTTCATTCCGCCCAGGAAGTTGCGCGGCGTGTGGCACTCGCCGCAATGGCCGAGTGCCTGCACGAGGTAGGCGCCGCGATTGACCGCCGGTGTCGCCCCCGGGATGCCCGTGAACGGGCCGGGGGTGAAGAACAACCACTTCCAGAACGTGACAGTGAAGCGCCAGCCGAAGGGAAAACGCAGATCGTGCTGCTGGCTGGGGCGGTTGCTCTGGGGCAGCGTGCGCAGGTACGCCCAGAGGTCGCGCAGGTCGCTGTCTACGATCTTCGTGAACGAGGTGTAAGGAAACGCCGGAAAATAATTGGCGCCGTCCGGACGCCTGCCGTGACGCATTGCGTTCACGAAATCGGCCTCGGTCCACCGCCCGATTCCCGCTTCAGGATGCGGCGTGATATTCGGTCCGTAGAACGTTCCGAATGGCGTCTTGAGCGCGCGGCCGCCGGCGAAGCGTGCAGCATCTTTTCTTTCTTCGGTGTGACAGCCTACGCACCCGCCGGCCTTGACCAGGTATTCTCCGCGCTTGGCATCGCCCTGCGCTGATGCGGGCGTGGTCCAGCCCCAGAACACCAGCGCGAGCGTCGCTAACTGAAGCGTCAGTCGCATGGGATGACTGGTGATCTCAGCGCGCGTATAAAGTGAAAACCCCGCCGCAGCGGGGCTTTCGATGGGAACGAACGCTCTACTACTTGGCGCGGAAGTTTTCGTGACAGGCACCGCAGGCCTTGTTGACCTCGCCGATCGCGCCCTTGGCGGCTGCCTCATCGCCCTTTGCGGCAACGAGCTTGGTGACCGCGGCCTGGAAGCGATCCTGCGCTTCCTTGAACTTGGCCGGCTCGGCCCAGATCGCCGGTAGCGCACGGGTTTTCTCCTGCGTGTCCTTAGTGCTCTCGGCGAACCCATCCCACGGCATCTCGCTCAGCGCCTGGAGATACCCGGTGTTGCGCGCGACGATCTTCGCGTCATAGGGAGCCTTGCCCGTTGCCATGCCGTTCATCGGACCGAAGTACTTGCCCTGCAGTGTCATCGCCGCCTGGCGCTGCTTTACCAGAACTTCGGGCTTGGCCTGCGCAAAGGCGTTTAGCGCATAGCCCGCGCCGGCGCCGAACATCACTGCGATGCAGGCCGAAAGCAATTTCTTGTTCATTTGATTCTCCTCATTGAAGAAGTTGGCAAGCTGGGATACAGAGCCATCTCCGCCTTCGCCAGCCCTCGGACGAAAAACAGCTCTAGATGCTGGTTTATTCCCGCGCTGGTCATGACGCTCGCGGAGTGTAAGTGGAGTGAAACTGGCCCGTCAAGGAATAGGAATGGGCCGGGTCTTCGCCCCGCCCCATTCCTTATTGGGATCAACGATGGGTGCGGACGAACGCCAGGGAACGTACCAGTTTCGGTGCCAAAGGCGCGCAAAAGCGGCGTCGAATTGACCGTGTGATGGTTAGTTACTGTTTAAGTTCATATATTTATATTAGGATCTGTCGGATGCAAATCCGGCAGATTCCTCGGTTATGTGAAATCGATGCTGCTCCGGCGGCCGCGCTTGATTTCAGCCCGTTTGCGCTTGGTTTCGAGCCGGCGTAGTCGCGATTGATGGGTGGGGCGCGTCGCCTTGCGCGGCTTGACGGGTCGCGCCGCCTCGTGGATCAACGCCACCAGCCGTTCGATGGCGTCGTGTCGATTGCGCTCCTGGCTGCGGAAACGCTGAGCGGTGATCTGGAGCACACCGTCGCGGTTCAGGCGATGCCCGGCGATCGCGGCCAGTCGCTGCCGCACCGTGGCCGGCAGACTGGGCGAGCGGGCGACATCGAACCGAAGCTGAACGGCGGTCGCGACCTTGTTGACGTTCTGCCCGCCGGGGCCCGAGGCGCGGATAAAGGACATCTCGATTTCCTGTTCGGGGATGGTTATCCCGGAAGCGGGTCTGAGCATGAGACGAGTGTACGGCGCGGTTGCGTGACGCACAACGGAGGCAAAACCGCCGGCAGAAGCACAGGACGACAACATTGAAATCTTATTTCGAGCCCGCCCGAATGCCGTACTCCAATCCAAGAGCGGACGTTTCTCTGAGCGTTATCCTGAAACCCGCCGGCGGTTTTGTTGATAGCAGTCTGCCGGACGGTTAGGGTCCGACAGGCTGCTATGAGTAGAATGCCGGGAGGACGACACTTCATTGTTGACGAGGAGGACCCAATGCCAACTACGGATGCTCTTCAGAGGTCATTTAAACCGATTTGGGCACTGCCGGTTGTGTTGCTCGCACTGGCGCCCGCTTACGCCCATCACGGCTGGAGCGAATACGACAGCTCCAAGGTACTGACGTTGACCGGCGTCATCAAGGAATCCGGCTACGAGCACCCGCACGGGCATGTCTTGCTGGAAGCGCAGGGGAAAGTGTGGCATGTCGTCCTCGCTCCGCCTTCGCGAATGGAGAACCGGGGGTTGCCCGCGGCCAGTATCAAGGCTGGAAACAAGGTGACGGTGGTCGCATATCCGAACCGTAACAAGCCGGACGAAGCGAGAGCCGAGCGCATCACCGCCAACGGCAAGACCGTCGAGCTTCGCTGATGGATGCAGCAGCAACCGGCGGTGCACTGGCGGCGATTGAGCGTTCCGCGCTGGCAACGGCCATGCGCCAGGAATTGTGGCTCTACCCGTCGGTCGAGATCGTCCACATACTCGGTTTCGTCACGCTGGTGGGTTCCATCGCCGTGCTCGACCTGCGGCTGCTTGGAATTTCGCGTGAGCTTCCGGTCCGCGATCTCGCAAGGCACGTACTGCCGTGGACTTTGGGTGCGCTGCTCTTCATAGTTCCCACCGGCCTGCTTATGTTCATGGCGCACGCGTCCGATTTCATCGGCAATCGCGCGTTCATCCTCAAGCTCATGTTGATTTTCGGCGCGGGATGCAATGCAGCAGCGTTTCATCTCGGGCCGTACCGCTCGGTGGCGCAATGGGACCGCGGAGTTGCAACTCCGCCTGCCGCCAGGCTCCATGCGGCGGCCTCTCTCGTCATATGGATCGGCGTGATTTCATGCGGACGATTGCTGGCTTACGTTTGATGCCCCGGCTCGGTTACGCCGCCGGATTCCTGGTGTGCGCCGGGCTGATCGGTTTTGCGCTGTACCTCCAGTATTTCGACGGGCAGGACCCGTGCCCGCTATGCATCCTGCAGCGCGTGGTCTATATGGTAATGATGGCGAATTTTTCTGGTCGCCGCCGTGCACGGACCCGCACGCACCGGGGCGATGGTCTACGGCGGGCTGCTGGTGACGGCGGCGCTCATCGGCGGCGCGATCGCATCCCGCCATGTGTGGTTGCAGAATCTTCCGAAGGACCGGATTCCCGAGTGCGGGCCGGGCCTGGAGTACATGCTCCGGAAGTATTCCCCGTTCAAGGCGCTGGAGAAGATCCTGGCGGGCAGCGGCGAGTGCGCGGAATCGGCATGGAGCTTTCTCGGCTTGACGATCGCCGGCTGGTCGCTGGTGTGGTTCGTCATTTTGGGCTTATTCGCGGCTTACCTGACGCTTGCCGCCTGGCGCGCGCGTAACCAGCCTTGACAGCGCGGGCGCGGCGGACGAATGGAGGCGGCCGACAACGCCCGGATTCTGCCTATGACTGGTCCTAGGGCTGCTCGGTCCAGGCTGAACCGAGCGTTCAAAGTTCAAGGCTCAAACCTTGAACCGGAACTTGGAACTTGCAACCCGGCTATGCGGGGATGTCGGGCGTCAACTGCCGTTCGAGCAATGCAATCTGATCCTTGAGGAAAAGCTTGCGCTTCTTGAGTCGTTGCAACTGGAGTTGGTCCTGGGCGGGGCTTAGCGACAACTGGGAGATTACGTCATCGAGGTCGCGGTGCTCTATTTGCAGCTGATGAATTTTTAGCCTGACAACCTGGACTTCGGCAGTATGTATCATGGGCAGAATCCTCCATACCAACGTGATTCTGTGTTCCAGTATAGACCGAACTATTTCAAAAAACGAGCCTCCCGGCCGCTGGCAAACCGGTCGGCGGTGATGACATAATAAGCCCCTGTTTTTTCTGGCGATCGAGCCTACGTAATTGCGTTACGTCGCTCACCTCCAACCTGACCCCTCGAGCGCTGCGCGGCTCTCCCCGAGGGGTGAGGGAAGCAGGGTGAGGGACAATGGCGAGTCCGGATTTGTCATCCGGTTTCAAAATAATCAAGCTGCCTCCACTGCGGGGCAGGTACACGGAGCGAGCGTGAGCATTTCGTTGAACGTAAACGGCAAGCCCTACAGCGTGACCGCAGATGCCGAGACGCCGCTGCTTTACGTGCTGCGCAATGACCTCAAGTTGAAGGGCGCGCGGTTCGGCTGCGGCACCGGGTTGTGCGGCGCCTGCACCGTCATCATGGACGGAAAGGCGGTGCAGTCCTGCGACCTCCCGGTCTCGGCTGCGGCCGGCAAGACGGTCACGACTATCGAGGGTCTGGCTCGCAATGGCGAGCTGCATCCGCTGCAGAAGGCGTTTCTTGAGGAACAGGCGGGACAGTGCGGCTACTGCTTGAGTGGCATCATCATGGCGGCTAAGGCGTTGCTCGATATCAATCCACGCGCTAGCGACGTGGAGATACGCGCCGCGCTCAAGGGCAACTTGTGCCGCTGCGGAACCCACCATCGCATGCTGAAAGCGATCCAGCGTGTCGCGGGAAAGGTAGCCGAATGAGCCAGGGAGCAGAGGTAGGGCGAATGAGCAGCTCCGAAAAACCCGTCGCGCCGCGGAGGCTGCCCGGTAGCCTCGATAGCAACCGCCGGCTGGACCGCTGGCTCAGGATCAACCGCAACGAGACGGTGACTGTATTCCCGGGCAAGGTCGAGATCGGGCAAGGCATACTAACGGCGCTGACACAGATCGTGGCGGAAGAGCTCGATGTTGCGCTCGCGCGGATCCGCCTCGCTCCGACCGACACGTCCTACAGCCCGGATGAAGGCGTCACCTCGGGCAGCCGCTCGATCCAGGAGGGCGGGGACGCCCTGCGCCACGCGGCAGCGGAGGCGCGGGAGCTGCTGCTCGACCGCGCCGCGGCGAAGCTCGGCGTATCCCTCGAGCAGCTCACGGTTGAAGACGGTGTCGTTACCGCGCGCGGCGGCGGCAGCGTCAGCTACTGGCAGCTCACCAGCGACGATCTACTGGCGCGCGAGGCGAGCGGTGACGCTGTGCCCAAGTCTACGGCTCTGCACACGGTCGTCGGTGCTCGGGTGCCGCGCCGTGACCTCCCGGGCAAGGTCACCGGCGCGCCGACCTTCATTCAGGACATGGAGTTGCCCGGAATGCTTCACGGGCGCGTTGTGCGTCCGCCCAGCTATGGCGCGCGCCTGATCGCGCTCGACGAGGCCGCAGCGGCTGGGATGCCGGGGGTGACCGCCATAGTGCGGGACGGCAGTTTCGTGGGCGTCGTGGCGGAGCGCGAAGACCAGGCAATCCGTGCGCTCACCCGCATCCGGCGCATCGCGCGATGGGAAGAGCGGGCGACGCTGCCCGATACGCTCGACCCGCGTTTTCTCTTCAAGGAAGCCAGTGCGGACGAAGTGATCAGCGAAAAGCGCGATGATCGTGCCGCGGCGCGCGGGTCACGCCGGCTGCAGTCCGAATACACGCGTCCCTACGTTGCGCACGCTTCGATCGGTCCGTCCTGTGCGATCGCCTGCGTGGAAGGCGACCGTTACCGGGTCTGGACTCACAGTCAGGGGGTGTATCCGCTGCGCAAGGACCTCGCGAGGATGCTGCGCGCGGACGAAGGGAAGATCGTCATCATCCATGCCGAAGGCGCGGGCTGTTACGGCCACAACGGGGCGGACGACGTCGCGTTCGACGCGGTGTTGCTTGCGCGCGCCGTGCCCGGTCGGCCGGTACGCGTGCAGTGGATGCGCGAGGACGAATTCGCCTGGGAGCCGTACGGTCCCGCCATGGTGGTGCGGCTCGAGGCGCAGCTCGACGGCGGCGGTAATGTAGTCAACTGGGGCCACGACGTATGGAGCAACGGGCATACCAATCGGACGAATTCCAAGAGCGCGAGGGAAAACAGCGGGTTGCTCGCGGCACGGCATCTCGCGCAAGGAGTGTCCGAACCCACCCCTACGAATCCGCCGCTGCCGGCCGGCGGCGCTCACCGTAACGCGATTCCGCTTTACGAGTTTCCGAACCAGCGTGTGACGAACCACTATATCGAGCGCGCGCCGGTGCGGGTGTCGGCGCTGCGCTCGCTGGGCGCGCACGCGAACGTGTTTGCGATCGAATCGTTCATGGACGAGCTGGCGGAGGCGGCGGGCGCCGATCCCGTAGAGTTCCGCCTGCGGCATCTCAAGGATCCTCGCGGGCGCGCCGTGATCGAGGCGGTGGCGGCGAGCGCCGGTTGGCGCCAAAGGGAAAAGGGCAATGACGGGCGCGGCCGCGGTATCGGGTTCGCGCGCTACAAGAACCTCGCCGCCTACGCCGCGGTGCTGGTTGAAGTCGAGATCGCCGAGGAGGTCACCGTCAAGCGCGCGTGGGCGGCCATCGACGCGGGTTTGACGATCAATCCCGATGGCCTCATCAATCAGACCGAAGGCGGGATCATCCAGTCAGCTAGTTGGACGCTGAAGGAGCAGATCCGGTACGAACCCGAGCGGATCGTCACCCGCGGTTGGGACGATTATCCGATCCTCACCTTCGCCGAGGCGCCGGAAGTCGAGGTAACGGTCTTGAACCGCCCCGGAGAGCCGTCGCTCGGGGCCGGGGAAGCGGCGCAGGGGCCGACGGCGGCGGCCATCGCGAATGCGGTCTACAACGCGCTCGGCGCGCGGTTGCGCGACATGCCATTTACGCGAGAGCGAGTGCTTGCCGCGCTCGCCTGAACGCGTTCGGGTGTCGGGTGTCGAGTGTCAGGTGTCGAGGGCGAAGGGGAAGCGTTTGGTCGTTGGTGTTTCACCCGACACTCTATCCTCGACACTCGCTCGTGATCCCTCGACACTCCATCCTCGACGCTTTTTTTGCCGAAGGCAAAAAAAAGCGGGCCGGCCACAAGGGCACGGCCCGCCTCCGGGGGAGACGTTTGCGCTAGACGTGCGTCGCCAGCGCGTAGACGCGATCCAGAAAAGCTGCGGCGTCTACGATCGTAAAATCTAAAGGCAGCTGCGGGTTCAGTTCCTTGGCGGTCTGATAGCAGGACATGGCCATCACGCTTATCGCCGGATTCCAGTTTACGCACAGCAACTCTTCGTCATAGTGGCGATGCTGGTCCACTCGCGACTCCTGTGCTTTCCTGTAATCGTCCATGTAGATGACCATGGGGCATCCTTTCCACTGCAGCGTTGTTCTCACCGGGTATTTAGCAGTTTCCATGCCAGATCGGCGGGTATGCCGACCGCCGATAGTAAGCAGATGATTATTAGTCTTTTTTATGTACGCTGTTGGGGATTGGCTTCCCTACGGCGGTCACCCGAAAGGTGTCGTGCGTTCGCCGCATGGCCGGAATCCCCGACGGTAATTCATCGTATCTCGAGCAGGGATACTGTTCGCAGCGCTCGCGCTCGCCACGATCGTCCGCATGGCAGCGGTGGCAGGGCAGGTTAACCAGGTGCCCGATCTCATCCCGACGCTGAGCCTCGCACCGTTTGTGCTATGGTTCGCGGGGGCCGCCATGTTCGCCGCTCTCTCGCGCGTCGCGCTGCCCGCTGAGCAGCGTCGCGGCGGGTGACGACCAAGATCTTCAGATTTTGGGGTTTGGGAGAAGATATGGGGCCATGCAAGGCGCGGCTGCTTCTGTTGCTCGCGATTGTTACGCTTCCGGCGGTTACGCAGCAGGTCCGCTCGGCGGGCAATCTCGACGTGCCCTTCGTGCCGACCAACCAGCCCACGGTGGAGGCGATGCTCCATATCGCCAACGTCGGGCCGAATGATTTCGTGATCGATCTCGGCTCGGGCGACGGACGCATCCTGATCACTGCGGCAAGGAAACGTGGCGCGCGGGGCTTCGGCGTTGACCTCGATCCGCAGCGCGTGAAGGAAAGCATCGCGAACGCGAGGGAGGCCGGAGTGGCGGATCGCGTCCAGTTCCATCAGCGCAATTTGTTCGATACCAAGATCGGCGAGGCGACCGTCTTGACCATGTACCTGCTGCCGCGCGTGAATCTCGAGCTGCGCCCGCGGCTCTTCACGGAACTCAAGCCGGGAACGCGCGTCGTATCGCACGATTTCGATATGGGGGACTGGAAACCCGATCTCCGGACGACTGTGCGCGGGGCCGGCAGCGAGATCTACTATTGGGTCATACCGGCGCCGGTGAACGGGCTCTGGAAGGTCCAGGTCAGCTCCGCGCAGGGCAATCAGGACTACGAGCTCGATATCATGCAGAAATACCAGGAGATCAACGTCCTCGCCAGGCGGGCAGGACAGCAGACGCTGGTGCTCGCCTCGCGACTGGACGGTGACACGATCGATTTCATCCTCGTGGACCAGGAAGATTCCACTTATCGCCGGCGCTTCGAAGGCCGGGTCACCGGCAACGTCATGCAAGGCACGGCGCGCAGCGACGTGACCGCGGGGCGTGGGGAGTACAAATGGCGCGCCACCAAGCAATAAGGCGGAAGGATGAAGGCTGAAGGATGAAAAAGGCTGAAATTGAGATGCGCTAGCGACAGGTTGCGGTTCAGGTTCTGGTTTCACTTCATCCTTCATCCCTCATCCCTCATCCCTGAACTTATGCTCCTCTACGCCGGCACGATCTTCCTTAGCGCGTTCCTGCTTTTCCTGGTCCAGCCAGTCATCGCGAAGCAGATTCTCCCCTGGTTCGGCGGGGCTGCAGCGGTGTGGGCGATTTGCCTGGTGTTTTTCCAGACGGTGCTGCTTTTCGGGTACGCGTATGCCGACTGGACGGCGCGCCATCTGACGCCCCGCCGGCAAGTGTGGTTGCAGCTTGGCCTCATCGCTTTGAGCCTGCTCACGCTGCCCATCGTTCCCGACGCGCGGTGGAAACCCGCTGCCGACGCGGAGCCGACGCTCCTCATACTAGGGCTGCTTGCTGCCACCATCGGCTTGCCGTATTTCCTGTTGTCCACCACCAGCCCGCTCGTGCAGGCGTGGTTCTGGCGGCGCTACCGGCACGCCGTGCCGTACCGATTGTTCGCGCTTTCGAATTTCGCCTCGCTGCTGGGGTTGCTCTCCTATCCGGTGCTCATCGAGCCGTTCCTGCCCCTGGCAGTTCAATCGATCGGCTGGTCCATCGGCTATGGCGCGTTCGCCGTGTTGTGCGGCGCCACCGCGCTCGCGAGCACCCGGGGCGCGCAAGCCATGCCATCGACCGCGACGATCGCGGATCCCACCGTGTCACCGCCTTCATCGGGCGATCGCCTGCTATGGATCGCGCTCTCGGCAATGGGATCGTGCCTGCTCCTGGCGGTCACCAACCATCTCACTCAGAACATTGCATCCATCCCGTTCTTGTGGGTGGTTCCGCTGTCGATCTACCTCATCACCTTCATACTTTGCTTCGATCATCCGCGCTGGTACCGCCGCGACGTCTTTCTGCCGGCCACCGCGATACTGCTGCCGGTGATGGCGTGGTACAGCGATTCGCTCGAGCTGTGGACGGCGGCGCCGCTCTATGCCCTGGGCCTATTCGTCTGCTGCATGTTCTGTCATGGAGAGCTCACGCGCCTGAAGCCCACCCCGCAGCACCTCACCACCTTTTACCTTATGGTCGCTCTGGGTGGAGCGGCGGGGTCGCTGCTGGTCGGTATCGCGGCGCCCAACCTGCTCTCCGGCTATTTCGAGCTGGGCATCGCGCTCGTTGCGTGCGCGCTGCTGCTTATGGTGCGTTCAATGAGCATGCGCTGGTGGGTTGTTTCGGGTTCGGTCGTGGTGGTGGTGGCGACCACGACGCTGGTCGGAATCAACATCAAGGAGTATCGCGCCAACACGCGCGTCATGGTGCGTAATTTTTACGGGGTCGTGCGCACCCGGGATTTCCCGCAACCTGTGCCGTTTCGCGCGATGTATCACGGCGCAATCAATCACGGCGGTCAGCTGCTCGATCCGCCCCTGCGCCGAGAGCCGAGCAGCTATTTCGGGCGCACCAGTGGCTATGGACGAACGTTTGCCAGCCTCCCGGCGGCGCCGCGGCGCGTCGGCGTGATCGGCCTCGGCGCCGGCGCGATCGCGGCCTATTCCCGGCCCGGGGACGTGTTCCGCTTCTACGAAATCGATCCCCAAGTGGTGACGGTGGCGTCCCAGGAGTTCACCTTCCTTACCGACAGCACGGCGCGTGTGGAAGTCGTGCTGGGCGATGGGCGGTTGAGCCTGGAGGGCGAGACAGACCAGCGTTTCGATTTGCTCGCGATCGACGCGTTCTCGGGCGATTCCATTCCCATGCACCTGCTTACCCGTGAAGCCATGGCGACGTACGTGCGTCATATCACGTCCGACGGGGTGATCGTCTTCCAGGCGACGAACCGATTCGTCGACATAGCGCCTGTGGTGGAACGCCTTGCCGCGGCGTTCGGAATGCGTGCTGTCATGATCTCCGACTGGCCCGGCTCCGACGATGGATCCAACTACTGGGTTTCCGGAACCGACCAGATCATCGTTACCCGCAACCACGCGTTGCTCCAGGCGCAGCCGATAGCCTCCGCCGCGATCCCGCTTCCGGAGCGGCCGGATTTCCGTATCTGGACCGATGATTTCTACAATCTGGCGCGCATCTTGAAACGGTGAGCGGTGACTTACCGCTTGTGCTCTTTTTTTGTGCAACCCAAAGCCGGTAGCGTCATTACGCCCCATTCGGGTCACCGCCGGCTGTTTACCCACACAGTTATCCACAGAAATTGTGAATTATTTGTGACCATGCAGCCAAACCACCTTCGAGCCCCGCGTTGCAGCAGCAGGATCCCGCGCTGCGGTGGGGCTAGACCCGGTGCCTCGACTGGGTATGTCACGCCCGCGTCATCTATCACCGGCATGCTGTGATTTCAATGCACTAGCCGATCCTTGGTGTCCCCTTCCGGAAACCGTTCCGGCCCGCTGGGCGGGCGCATTGGGGCGGCACTGTCCAATGAGGAGGCGGAATGAAAATGCGCAGGGTGACGCGGTCCCAGTACAAGGCGTTGCAGGTTCTGTCGCGCAAGGATATCAACACGATACGCAGGCATCCCGCTATCGTTTCCGCGGCGCGGGATCTGCTCAAGGCGTGCCGCAAGGTCGTAGAGCGCGTCAACCAAATACCCGAGCACGCCAGCCGGCGCAAGCGCCGCACGGCGTACCGGAAGGTCACCGTCCTGTGTGAGAAGGCGATCGCCAAAGCCGAGAACCCGTCGCTTTAGCATCGCGCGGTACCGGCTGTTCGGACAATCGTCGAACAAGCTCCTAGAATGGAGACGTGAAGATTCGCGTCGCCGTATGCCTGTTGCTCCTGGCGCTGTCGGTTGGACCTTTGACCGCAAGCGGTGCGGATGGCGTAGCGTCGGTCTTCGGTAATGAGATTTTGCGCTCGGACCTGGGTCCGGAAAAGGACGAACCGGTGCAGGTCGTGCGATTCCGCGATCTGATATGGGAGCGCGTGGCTCGCCACTACGTCGCGGAGCGAGGGCTGGCCGCCACCGACGGGGAAGTCGCGGAATTTCTGTCCTATCACCGCGAGTTCGACCGCAGGGACCGCGCCCAGCGCGCACGCAAGCTCGAGGAATTGAATCAGCGTCTGGCCAAGGGCGAGCTCGAGGTCGATGAGCGCGCGTGGCTGGAAGAGTTTCGCGCCGTGCTCACCCGCCTTGCGCAGCACGACGCCGAGAAAGAGCGCTCCGCCCCGCCCGATCCAGAGCAACTAGGCGCGCTCTCCCGGCCTTGGCTCGAGATGTGGAAGATGAACAAAGCTCTCCACGAGCAGTATGGCGGCGCCGTCGCCGTCACGCGTTCCGGGCCTGAGCCCTTCGGCGCTCGCGCGGCGCTTATCAGGGACTATGAGCGTCAGGGCCGGGTGCGATTTTACGAGCCACGGCTGCGCGAGGCGCTGTTTGCGTTGCTGACGAAGCCCCCTTCTGTCCCGGTGCCGCCGGAGCGGGTCGATTTCACGCCGTACTGGAAATTGCCGATTCCGCCATCTTATTTTCCGGACTGAGGTCAATTTACAAATAGTTATTGCGACTTGACCGAGCGTACTGAAGGTGTCAGGAACCTTAGAGTTTAGGGTTCCTGACACCCTTACGATAGAGGATCGCAAGAGATCGGCCCGGCACTGACTAACTTGCGAAGAATGTGCTTCTCGTCAGCCTTGCACGGGGTCGAATGAACATCAGCCACTTATAAAATCGGTTCCAGTCACGCTGTTCCGGCTAGAGCTGGTGAACGAACGCCGAGACGCCGCGCAGCAGCATCTCGGTGGCGATGGCGGTCAGGATGAGGCCCATGAGCCGTTCAAACGCGATCAGGCTGCGCTCGCCGACGAGCCGGCTCACGTGTCCCGCAACGGTGAGCAACGTCAGCGTCGCGAGCATCGCGACCGAAACCGCGCCGATCCACTCAGAGAGCCGCTGCGGCGCAGCCGATACCAGCAGCACGACAGTCGCAATGGCAGCCGGCCCGGCGATGGCGGGAGTCGCGAGTGGCACGATGAAGGGTTCGCCTTCGGGCATGTCGCCGAATACGCCCTCAGGACCCCGGAAGATCATGCGCAACGCGATCAGGAACAGGATCACGCCGCCGGCGATAGTGAGCGAGGGGTCGGAAATTCCAAACAGATCGAGTATCGATTTCCCGAAGAATGCGAACACGATCAGTACCGCGAAGGCGATGAAACACTCGCGTACGATCACGCGCACGCGCCGCCGTGGCTCTACGTTGCGGAGCAGCGAAACGAACAACGGGATATTGCCGATCGGATCCATCACGAGAAGCAGAATGACGACTGCGGAAGTGAAGGTGGTGTCCATGCCTGAAAGGCGTGATCCGTGAACTATCAGTAGGCACCCTCCAGAATAAACCAATGACGCAGGTTGGTTCGAATGGATCCCATGGCGGGTTACCACGCGGACGTTTTGCGAATCGAACCAATTACTTGGGTTGTTGACAATGGTTGTCCTCTGCTAGTATCGCGATACGCGTAGCAGTCCTGCGCTGCGGCGCGTCAGCGCGTGATTAGCGCCACAGAAATAGCGGCAGTAGAAGCGAATCTCGGCCCACTGCATGCAAATCGTTATCATCAGCTGCGCGGAAATCCACTCATCCGCCGTCTTACCATCTCGCAGGGAGGAAAAATGAGAAGATTGATCGTATGTGGATTGGTCTTGATGTCATCGGCGACCTTGTGGGGCGCCGATCCCGTGCGGGGCGCCGATCGAGCCGACACGTTTCCGAGCCGGCCGGTGCGCCTTCTGGTCCCGTTCGCGCCCGGCAGTCAGACAGACATCCTGGCGCGCTGGATCGGAGAGAAGCTGGTCGAAAAAGCGGGCCAACAGGTGGTGGTGGACAACCGACCGAGCGCCGGCGGCACGATCGCCTCGCAGTATGTGCTCGAAGCCAATCCCGACGGCCATACGCTCATGATGGTGTCTACCGGGCATGCGGGCAACGCGACCATGTATTCGAAGCTGCCGTACGACACCGTTAAGGACTTTGCCGGCATCACGCGCGTGGCGAGCGTCCCCAATCTCTTGATAGTGGCGCCGTCGCTGGGCCCGAAGTCCGTCAAGGAGCTGATCGCGTTCGCAAAGTCCAAGCCGGGCCAGATCAACTTCAGCTCGGCGGGCATCGGCAGCGGCACGCAGATCAACGGCGAGATGTTCAAGGCTGCCGCCGGCATCGAGGCAACGCACGTCCCCTATAAGGGTGCGGTCGAGTCGCTCAACGACGCCATTACCGGCAGGGTCCAGTTCACCTTCTCCCCCGTGCTGGTCGCGGCCGGGCAGGTGAAGGCCGGCCGGGCGCTCGCGCTTGCCGTCAGCACGGCCGGTCGGTCGGCGATGTTCCCCGATCTGCCGACTGTTGGCGAGGCCGGGGTACCGGGATTCGAGTATGACCAGTGGTATGGCCTGCTCGCATCGGCGAAGACGCCACGCCCGGTCATCAATCTCGTCAACAAGGAAGTGGTGCGTATACTGAACCTGCCGGACATCAAGGAGCGCATGCTCACTCAGGGCGCGACGCCCACCCCCTCCAGCCCAGCAGAGTTCGACGCCTTCATCCGTTCCGAGGTCAAGCGCTTCGCGAAGGTGCTGATCGCGGCAGGTGCGAAGATCAACTAGGCGGCTATCAGCTGTCAGCTTCTAGCCGCCAGCTTGAAGCCAGGCAAGAATGCATAGCTGACGACATATAGGTGACAGCTAAGAGCTAAAGAACCCAATGCGTAAAACGTGGTTCCTCTGTTTGTCGTTCATGTTTTCGGCGCCTGCTTGGAGCGCCGATACGGCGGGCTATCCAAGCCGGCCGGTGCGGCTCATTTCCGGTTCACCCGGCAGCACCTCCGATATCTCCGCGCGCTTCGTGGCGCAGAAGCTCTCCGAGCGGTGGGGCCAGCAGGTGATCGTCGATAACCGGCCGGGCGCGGGCGGCATCATCGGCGCCGAGATCGGCGCCAAAGCGGCGCCGGACGGTTATACCCTCACCGTAGGTCATATCGGCACGCATGCGAGCGCGCAATTCCTCTTCAAGAACCTGGGTTACGACCCGGTCAAGGATTTCGCGCCGATCTCGCAGATGACCAATTCCGGGATTGCGCTCGCGGTGAATGCTTCGGTGCCGGCAAAGGATTTGAAGCAATTCGTCGCGTTTGCGAAAGCGAAAGAAGGCGGCGTGAACTACGGCTCGGCCGGCGGCGGCACGAGCAGCCAGCTCTCCGGCGAGCTGTTCAATCAGATGACCGGGGCGAAGCTTGTGCACATACCCTACAAGGGAGCGGGCTTCGCCCTCACGGCGCTGGTCGCGGGAGAGACCCAGGCTGCGTTCCTGTCGACCACGACGATCAGCGGGCAGGTCAAGGCCGGTCGGCTGAGGCCCCTCGCGGTGCTGAGTGCCCAACGTTTCTCCGCGGCGCCGGAAATTCCGAGTGCGGTAGAGGCCGGTTTCCCTGGTCTCGATTCGAGCGTGTGGTTCGGGTTGTTCGCGCCGGCCGGGACGCCGAGGGCCATCGTGATGAAGATCAACCGGGAGGTCGTGTCGGCCCTGCAGGTCCCGGAAACGAAGGCGGCGCTGGCCGCCCAGGGCGCCGAAGCGGTTCCGACGACGCCCGAGGCATTCGATGCGTTCGTGAAGAGCGAGATCGCCAAGTGGGGCAAGGTCATCAAGGCGGCCGGCATCAAGGCCGAGTGATCGCGGGGGAAGATATGAAGATATCGGGCAATCGTTTCACGCGGCGCGAGTTCATCAAGCTGGGGGCGGCGGCGGGAGGTGCGGCGGTGGCCGGCACGCAGTTTGCAACCACGGCAAATGCCAACCGCCATCCGGAGCCGCGCCCTACCAGTCTTGGCTATCTCGACCGCAACATGTACCGCAAGAACACGGATGTGCTCGCCGTGTTCTCCCCCGGCCATCACCGCGGCAACAAGATGCAGATGATGGCGGTCGGTGACAAGCGCTACCTGTTCCAGGCGGGCGAGGTGATCGATGTCTCCGATCCGCTGAAGCCGGGTTCGGTCGCCCGCAATGCTTTTCTCGGTTCGGCGGTCCAGCTCGCCTACAACCGCAAGCTCGGCAAATGGATATTGATGACGGGCCGCGGATCGCGCGCAACGTTCTCCACGCCGAAATGGCCGCGCGGCAAGTACGACAACCCCTTGTTGATCGAGGCGAATTTAAAGGAGCAGGGATTACGCGGCGTGCGCTTCTACGATGCCACGGATCCCGCCAAGCTCGTTCTCCTTTCCGAGTGGGCATGCGATCAGGGCGATCCCAAGCGCCAGGTCCAGTCCGGCTCGGGAACTCACCGCAACTACTACGATGGCGGGCAGTACGCCTACCTGGATACCGCTCCCGACAACACCTACACCAATCTGGAAGCGCAGTTCCGCTACTACACCAACTGCATCCAGATCATCGACGCTTCTGACCCGGCCCATCCCAAGTTCGTCACCAACTGGTGGGTGCCGGGCCAGCGCCAGGGCGAGGAGGAAGAGTACAAGAAGATGCCCGAGTACGGCGACAAGATATCTTTCAACAGCCTGCACGGCCCGATGTACGTGCCGAGGCGGGTCGAGGAGGGCGGCCGCTACGGCTACAGCGCGTACGGCTCGTATGGCATGTTCATACACGACTTGTCGGACATCAGGAAGCCGCGCCTCATCAGCGTCTTCAAACCGCCGCGCAAGGCGGGCTCGATTCCATTCCATACGGTCGACATCGTACGCCTCGACCGCGGGTTCGTGATTGCCAATCCGGAAGTCCTCAATCCCGACTGCAACGAGCCTTTGCAGGATACCCATATCGTCGACGTGCGCGATCCCGCCCAGCCGCGGATCGTCTCGAAATTCCCCGTGCCGGTGCCGCCGTCCGATGCGCCGTACAAAGACTTCTGCGACAAGCGCGGACGCTTCGGGCCGCACAACCCGCCGCACATGAAGGCGCCGGGCAAGGCGCATCCCGGCTTCACTGCCTATGCGTGGTTCAACGCGGGGCTGCAGATTTTCGACATCAGCAATCCCAGGGATCCGAAAAATACCGGCTACTTCATCCCCGGACAGGCGGGCACGCTCGATGATTACCTGAGCTATCCGCGCGACACGGACGCCGTATTCGTGGAGTGGGACAGGAAGCTGATGTGGGTGGGCACCGGCACCGGAATCTATCTCGTCACTTCACCGCTGCTCGGCAAACCGGTGCTGCAGCCGATGCGGGTCGCCGAGTGGTCAATCCCTGGGCTCAACGAAGGGCATCCTTGAGTGCTGGCCGCGTGGTACGAAAAGAATGGCGCTGCGCGCGACGTCTTGAAGCTGGGCGAGCAGCCCGAGCCGGTCCCCGGAAAGGGTGAAGTCCGGGTGCGCCTGCATGCGTCTGCGATCAATCCGTCCGACGTCAAGGCGCGCGCCGGGAACCGTCCGGTGATTCCCCCGCGCGTTATTCCCAACAGCGACGGGGCGGGCACCATAGACCAGGTAGGGCCGGGGGTGTCGAGGAAGCGCCTGTACGAGCGGGTGTGGACCTACAACGGGCAGTGGCAGCGGCCGTCCGGCACTTCGGCGCAATTCATCGCGCTCCCGGCGGCGCAGGCGGTTTCGCTGCCGCGCAAAGTATCTTATGCGGCAGGCGCTTGCCTGGGAATCCCGGTGATGACGGCCCATCGCTGCCTGTTTGCCGATGGGCCGGTCAAGGGGATGACGGTGCTGGTGACGGGCGGCGCGGGCGTCGTCGGGCACTACGCGGTGCAGCTCGCGCGTTGGGCCGGCGCGTACGTGATTGCCACGGTAAGCTCGCCGGAGAAGGCGGCGCACGCCCGCAATGGCGGTGCTCATGTCACCATCGACTATCGCCGCGAGAACGTCGCGGCGCGCATCGATGAGCTGACGGAGGGCCGCGGCATCGATCGCGTGGTCGACGTCGAGCTCGGGGTCAATTTGCCGGCCTACGAAAAGGCGCTGCGGCCCGCGGCGGTTATCGCGACCTATGCCGCCGCCACGGCGCAAGACGCGGCGCTCCCCATGCGGCTGAGGCAGCGCAATATCACCGTGCGCATGGTGTTCGTCTATACGATGCCCGATGACGCGAAACGCCGCGCCATCGCGGACATCGGACGGTGGCTCGCCCGGGGCGCGCCGAAGTTCGCCATTGCGGCGCGCTTGCCTTTGAGTGAAATCGCGGCGGCGCACGAGCTGGTGGAATCGGGAAACAAGATCGGCCACGTGGTCCTCGACATACCTTGATTCGAAGCGGAGAGAGTGATGCCACGCAAGAAGCAAGCCGGGCCCCGTAACGTCAGGCGGGAGAGCATCGACCCGCGGCGCCCGCCTGAGGGCGGTCCGGACGCACTCTACGATCCGGCCAATCCCGGACATCGCTGGGACCGTCCGCTGCAGGCGCCCGGCCGCATGCAGGTGGATTTCGAGGAGCGCGTGGACTTCCGCCGGCTGCACGACTACCGCCTGGCGCGCACGCGCAACGCGCTTGCGAAGTCCGGCCTGGGCGCGCTGCTCGTCTTCGACCAGTACAACATCCGCTACATCTCCAGCACGGTGATCGGCGAATGGGCGCGCGACAAGCTGACCCGCTGGTGCCTGCTGACCGGCAACGGCGAGCCGTGGGTGTGGGACTTCGGCTCGGCCGCGCGCCACCACAAGCTCTACGCGCCGTGGCTGCCGCAGAACCACTGGCTCGCCGGCCTCGCCGGATTGCGCGGCGCGGTTTCGCCCCGCGTGGGCCTCTTCGAGGCAGACGGCGAAGGAGATCAAAGACATCCTTGCGCAGGAAGGCGTGGCCGAAGATGCCGCTCGGCATCGACGTCGTCGAGCCGCCGTTTCTCTTCGCGCTGCAGAAGCTCGGCATCGAGGTGCGCGACGGCCAGCAGGTGATGCTCGACGCGCGCGAGATCAAGAGCCACGACGAGATCACGCTGCTCAACATGGCGGCGGCGATGGGCGACGGCGTCTACCAGGATATCTTCGAGGCGCTGAAGCCCGGCGTCCGCGAGAACGAGATCGTCGCGATGGCGACCAAGCGGCTCTACGAGATGGGCTCGGACTGCGTGGAAGCGATCAACGCGATCGCCGGCGAGCGCTGCAGCCCGCATCCGCACAACTTCACCGACCGCATGATCCGCCCCGGCGACCAGGCCTACTTCGACATCATCCAGTCCTACATGGGCTACAAGACGTGCTACTACCGCACCTTCACCGTGGGGCGCGCGACGCAGGCGCAGCACGACGCGTACAAGAAAGCGCGCCAGTGGATGGACGACGCGATCGCGCATGCTGAAGCCCGGCGTGTCCACCGATGAGGTCGCGAAGGCGTTCCCCAAGAGCACCGAGATCGGCTTCGAGACCGAGATGTCGGCGTTCGGGCTCAACTTCTGCCACGGGCTGGGGCTGGGCCTGCACGAGCGGCCGCTCATCTCGCGCGTGAATTCGTTCAAGGATCCGTACGAGCTCAAGGCGGGCATGGTGTTCGCGGTGGAGACGTTCTGCCCGGCGAAGGACGGCGTCTCGGCGGCGCGCATCGAGGAAGAAGTGGTGCTCACGCCGCAGGGCGCGAAGATCATCACGCTCTTCCCGGCGCAGGAGTTGCCGATCGCGAACAAATACTGACCGAAGGCGTCAACGGATGAAGGCAGTGAATCGGAGTGAATGGCGCGAACGACGTTGAACTGCGCCGACCTTGTCTTGACTCGTTGATTCGTTCCGGCGGTCATCGGTTGACATCGCTTTATCTTGAGGGTTGACTGGATACATCAGTCAAACGCAAGAAAGCCGCCGCGGCGCGAGATCGACATCGGGCGCGAGACGCAGCTCGAGCTCTATCGCCTGCAGCTCGAGCTGCGCTACTGCGAGAAGCGCGCGTACGATCTCTTCCTGCAGAACCTGATCAAGGGCACGAGCCATCTCTCGCTCGGCCAGGAGGCGATCGCGGCGGCGTTCGGCGTCGCGATGCGGCCCGACGACTGGACCTTCTGCACCTACCGCGGCCACGCGCACACGCTCGCGCGCGGCGCCTCGATGGCGGGCGTGCTGGGCGAGCTGATGGGACGCGAGTGCGGCCTGCTCGGCGGCAAGGGCGGCTCCATGCACCTGACCGACGTGAGCAAGGGCGCGATGGGCTCCTACGCGATCATCGGCGCGCATCTGCCGGTCGCTGCGGGCGCGGCGTGGTCGGCGCAGTATCGCGGCACCGAACAGGTCGCGGTGTGCTTTTTCGGAGACGGCACCACCAACATCGGCGCGTTTCACGAGGCGCTCAACTTTGCCGCGGTGTGGAAGCTGCCGGTGATCTTCGTGTGCGAGAACAACCTCTACATGGAGTACACCCCGATCGGCGCGGTGACGGCGGTCGAGCATCCGGCGGCCGACCGCGCGGGCGCCTATAGCCTCGAGAAGGTCGTCGTCGACGGCAACGATGCGGACGAGGTCTATCGCACGGCGGTGCAAGTACATGCAGCGCGCCCGCAAGGGCGGCGGCCCCGCGCTGATCGAAGCCATGACCTATCGCCACAGCGGGCACTCGCGCGCCGACCCGGCCAAGTACCGGCCCGAGGGCGAGCTCGAGGCGTGGCTCAAGCGCGATCCGATCGTCATCTATCGCGACCGGCTGCTGCGAGCTCGGCTTTGCCGACGCGACGCTGAAGGACATGGAAGCCGAGGCGATGCGCAAGGTGGACGAGGCGACGGCGACCGCCAAGGCGTCGCCGCCGCCGTCGGTCGACGACATCGAAAAGAACGTATGGGCGGACGGAGGCGCGGCATGGCGGAACTGACCTATCGCGACGCGGTCGCCGCGGGCATCGCGCAGGAAATGGCGCGCGACGAGCGCGTCGTGTTTCTGGGCGAGGACGTCGCGGCGGCGGGCGGCGTATTCAAGGCGACGGTGGGCTTGCTCGAGCGTTCGGGCCGAAGCGCGTGCGCGACTGTCCGATCTCGGAGCAGGCCATCATCGGCGCGGCGATGGGCGCCGCGATGACGGGACTGCGCCCGATCGCCGAGATCATGTTCTCCGATTTTCTCGCGGTGTGCTGGGACATCGTCGCGAACGAGATCGCCAAGACGCGCTACATGACGAACGGCCAGATCACGCTGCCGCTGGTGATCCGCACCGCCAACGGCGCGGGCTCGCGCTTCGGCGCGCAGCACTCGCAGGCGGTGGAGAACTGGGCGATGGCGGTGCCCGGGCTCAAGGTCGTCGCGCCCGCGTTTCCGGCGGACGTCAAAGGACTGCTTGCCGCTGCGGTGCGCGATCCCGACCCGGTGATTTTCTTCGAGCAGAAGTCGCTCTATTCCGATGAAGGGCGAAGTGCCGGACGGCGAGCACGTCGAAGCAGCTGGGCAAGGCGCAAGGTGCTGCGCGCACGGCAAGGACTGCACGATCGTCGCGCTCGCGGCGATGGTGCACGCGCTCGCTCGATGCGGCGGAGATGCTCGAGAAAGAGCATGGCATCTCGTGCACGGTCGTGGACGTGCGCTCGCTGGTGCCGCTCGACACGCAGACGATACTCTCGGAAGTCGTGCGAAGACGGGGCGGCTCGTGACGGTGGAAGAGAACCCGCGGCTGTGCGGCTGGGGCGCGGAGATCGCTTCGATCGTCGCCGACGAGTGCTTCTGGGATCTCGACGGGCCGATCGTGCGCATCACGACGCCGCACATTCCGCTGCCCTCGGCGGACCAGCTCGAGGACGCGACCATTCCGTCGGTCGAGCGCATCGTGCGCGAGATTCGGGAGAAGATCGATTGAAGCGCTCACGCGCAGAGTGACGCGGAGTACGCAGGAGCGAAATCATGAGTCGCTGGATTGAGCAGATTCTGCTGGTCTCTGTGATTTCATATCTGGTTTCGGCTGCCGCTCAGGCGGCCGAAGCTGCCGATACCATCCTTGTCAACGGCAAGATCGTGACGGTGGACGACCGCTTCACGATCGCCCAGGCGCTGGCGATCAAGGGGCAGCGCATCGTCGCCGTCGGACAGCAACGACGAGATCCGAAAGCTCGCTGGCGGCAAGACCCGGGTGATCGATCTCAACGGCAGCACGGTCATTCCGGGACTGATCGACAACCATGCCCACTTCGATACGCGCTGCCGAGAAGTGGCACGAGATGCGGTTCGACGGCGTCACCTCGCGCAAGCAGGCCCTGAAAATGGTCGTCGATCGCTTGCGCGCGGCCAAGCCGGGCGAGTGGATCGTCGCGCTCGGCGGCTGGTCGGAGGAACAGTTCACCGACGATCCACGCGGCTTCCCGCTGGCGGAGCTCGATCAGATCGCGCCCAACAACCCGGTCGCGCTGCAGGCGATCTACCAGCACACCTACCTCAATACCGCCGCGCTCAGGGCCGCCAGGCATCGACGAGACAACGACCGGATCCCGCGAACGGCCGGAGCATCGAGAAGGACGCGGCAGGCAAGCCCACCGGGCATCGTGCGCGGGGCGGGCGGCGTCGCGTTCGTCGCGGCGAAGGATGCCAAGGTCGCTGAGGGAGCAGTGGCTGGACAAACGCGCGCGAAGTTGGTGGCTATCTCAATTCCATGGGCATGACGGCGTGGATGGATGCCGGCGGGCGCGGCATGGGCGCCGATCACTACGAGCCGTATCGCGACCTCGCGGACCGCGGCGAGCTCGACATGCGCGTGTTCTGGCAGACGGTGCGCCAGCCCGGCACGCCCGGAGCAGATGGACAAGGTCGTCGCGGACATCCCGCAACTGAAGCCGTTCCAGGGCACCGATTATTTCGACAACGTCGGGTACGGGGAATCGGTCTACGCGCCGATCGACACGCAGCTCCTCCGCGCCAGCAGGCAACACGAAGCCGGAAGACTTGGCGCAGCTGCGGCCGCCTCGCGCAGGCGCTCGCCCAGCGAGGGCATCTATTTGAACACGCACGTGGAGATGGAGGAGGCGATCGACGCGTTTCTCGCGCGTCTATCGAGGACATCAACAAGACCCGGCCGATCAAGGGGCTGCGCTGGGCGTTCTCGCACCTCGACCAGATCACCGACGAGCAGATCGAGCGCATGAAGCGCCTGGGCATGACTGCGCAGATACACACGCCGGCCGCTGATCCAGGGCGTCCTCATGCACGTGTGCACGGCGACAAGGCGTGGGACATGCCGCCGTTCCGGCGCATCCAGGACAGCGGCATCACTGGGGGCTCGGCTCCGACGCGACCGCGGTGACGACGTCGAACCCGTTCTATAACCTGTGCTTCGCGGTCACGGGCAAGATGGTGGGCGGGCACAAGGTGAATCGGCAGACCATCACGCGCGAGGAGGCGTTGATCGCCCACACACGCTACGAATGCGTTCTTCCTGTTCCAGGAAGGCAACCTGGGCTCGCTCCAGCAGGGCAAGTACGCGGACCTGCTGGTCCTCGACCGCGACTACCTCACGGTGCCGGCGGACGCGATCAAGGACTTGAAGCCCGTCATGACGATGGTGGGCGGGAAAGTGGTGTATGAAGCCAAGAAGTAAAGGCGTGAACGAGTGAACGGGTGAACGAGTGAACGGGTAGCCAGGACTCCCTCTCCCCGTCCCCGGGGAGAGGGCTGGGGTGAGGGGTTTCACCCGTTCACCCGTTCACTTTTCACCCAACTTGGGAGTTGGGGAACCTGCCAATTTAAATCGACTCAGGCACAATTTATGGATGTCATCATGCCGCAGCTCGGCGAGACGGTCGCCGAGGGGACGGTCACGAAGTGGTACAAGAAGGTCGGCGATACGATCAAGGCGGACGAGACGCTGTTCGACGTCGAGACCGACAAGGTGAGCACGGAGATCCCGGCGCCCGTCGCCGGCGTGCTCGCGGAAATAATCGTGGCCGAAGGCGCGACGGCCAAGGTCGGGACGCGGCTGGCGGTGATCCGGGAATCCGGATCGGCGCCGCGAACGATCGGGAAAGCATCAACCGATGCCGCAGCGGCGCCGATAGCGGCGGCCCCAGCCGCCGGTAGCGCCCGCTCCACACCACAAACTGCCGGCAAGCGCGTGCCATCATTGGAGCGAAGCGGCTCGGAGAAAGGCTCTCGCCGGTCGTGCGCAGGCTGCTCGCCGAGCATACGCTCGACCCGCGGCGATCAATGGCACCGGCCGCGATGGTCGTATCACGCGCGAGGACGTGCTGGATCACATCGCCCGTGCCGCGGCCGCGGCTGGCCCAGCGGCAATTGCTGCGGCGGCGAGTGAGTCCGGTAGGGTCGCGCTCAACAATGTTCGCCGCCGCACCGCCGAGCACATGACGAAGTCGTGGACTACCATCCCGCACGTGCTGCAGGTGGTCGAGGCGGATTTCTCGCGCGTGGATCAGGCGCGGCGGGCAGCGGGCGCGGCATGGAAGAGCCGCGAAGGCTACACGCTTACCTATCTTCCGTTCATTGCGCATGCGATCGTGACGGCGCTCGCGAAATTCCCCCGGCTGAACTCGAGCTTCAACGGCGATCATCTCGTCGTGCACCCGCGGGTCAATCTCGGCATCGCCGTGGATCTCAATTTCGAGGGGCTGATGGTGCCGGTGGTGAAGGACGCTGCGGACAAGACTCTGCCGGCGCTGGCGCGCGCCATCAACGACCTCGCGAGCCGCGCGCGCGCGAACAAGCTCAAGCCCGACGACATGACCGAGGGCACCTATACCCTTTCCAACAACGGCGCGTTCGGCACGTTGATCACCGCGCCTATCATCAACCCGCCTCAGGTCGCGATCCTGTCGACCGACGGCATCAGCAAGCGCCCTGTCGTCATCGAAGGTCCCGACGGCGACAGCATCGCCATACGCCCGGTCGGCATGCTCGCGCAGACGTTCGACCATCGCGCGGTGGACGGCGCCTACGCGGCGTCGTTTCTTAAGGAAGTAAAGAAAACGATCGAGACGCGGGACTGGGGGAAGGAACTGCAAGGATGAAGGATGAGGGATGAGGGATGAAGGCGGAAGGCGGAACGCGGAAGGATAAGCACTCGGGACACGGATTATCCCATCTTGAGGACGCAGACCGAACGGAGGCGGTCATGAATAGCGATCAGCGGGCGAGCAAGAGATGTGTTGCCGATAGTGTTGAGCGACGATGCTATTCATGCTGCGTCCGTTGCGCAGGCGAAGCAATGCCATTCGCCGGATGCGCGTTCCAAGGAGCGCGCGTTCTCGCGGGCCGTTATCACCGAGGGCGGGAAGACCGTCTGGCTCGCGGGGCGCACCGCCTCCGATGCAACGGCGAATTTCGAGACGCAGGTGCGCGACGTGTTCGCGAACCTCGACAAGACCATCAAGGAGGTCGGCGGCAAGGGGCTCGCGGACATGGTGACCATGACGGTATTCATCTCCGACGCGCGGCTGGGAGACCAGTTCGTGAAGATCCGGCAGGAAATCTTCAAGGAATGTTTCCCGGGCAGCGCGTTGATCACCGTGAGCGGCTTCGCGCGGCCCGGATTACTGGTCGAGGTGCAGGGAATCGCGGTGATTGGGAGCAAGTAAAACACGGAGGGATGAGGGATCAAGCGCAGGTTGGGCATTTCCGCAGTTCAGCCCTGAATGGTAAACGCGAGGCGCACCAACGCAAGATGAAGGGGGTTATGAGTAACTTAGAACTCATCTCAAAAACGATTTTCTCAGGGTCATTTGACTATCGCGCAGGCTGCGGCGAAACGCATTCTTCGGAAGTTAGTCCGTGCCTAGATCGATCTTTCGCGATCCCCTAACGTGCTTTAGGCCGAGGGCTCTACCTCAGCCCCCCGCTCGGTCAAATCAAAGTACCATCAGGTGAGGCGGCGAGCATTGGCAACGTTCAACAGTGCAGACTCAATCAGGAGAATCGCGTCATGTCTGGACAGAATTTGAAGGCTCACCGTCTTGGCTGGATAGGCATCGGCCGTATGGGCTACGCGATGGCGGAGCGCCTGGCGAAGGCGGGCTGCGACATCACGGTATGGAACCGCACGCGCGCCAAGGCCGAGCCGCTCGCCAAATCCGGGGCGAAGGTCGCCGGCGCGCTCCCCGAACTTGCGGCGTGCGACATATTGTTCACGATGGTGTCCACGGGCAAGGACGTGAAAGAAGTGCTCTTCGGCAGTGAACGGGGTGCTCTCGCGCAAGGACGCAAAACCCAGGATCGTGGTGGACAGCACCTCGATCTCCCTGGAGGAATCAGCGGAGATCCGCCAAAAGCTCGAGAAAGAAGGCGTCAAGTTCCTCGCCGCGCCCGTGTCGGGCAACGCCAAGGTGATCAAGGCGGGAAAGCTCACGGTAGTCGCCTCGGGCCCGAAAGACGCGATGGACGCAGTCACGCCGTATCTGGCGGCGATCGGACAGGGCGTCTCTTACGTCGGCGAAGGCGAGCTGTCGCGCATCGCGAAAATCTGCCACAACGTGATGCTGGGTGTCGTAACGCAGTCGCTCGCGGAGATCACCATCCTCGCCCAGAAAGCCGGCATGGAGCGCCATGCTTTTCTCGACTTCCTCAACAAGAGCGTGATGGGGTCGATGTTCACGCGCTACAAGACTCCGGCGCTGTCGAATCTCGACTTCCACGTTACCTTCACGCCGGAGTTGCTGCGCAAGGACCTCGACCTGGGGCTCGGCGCAGGCAGGGAGTTCGGCGTGCCGATGCCGCTCGCTTCGCTGACGCGCGACATGGTGCAGACGCTGATCGGACACGGCTACGCGGATCAGGATTTCTCGACGCTGCTGCTGCTGGAGGCGAAGGCCTCCGGCATCGAGCTGACGCCCGAGAACGTTGAAGTGGGCGACGGCCTCTAGGGAAAAAAGGGCGCCACACGCCCCCAATTTCAGAGGTTACATAGTCGTGACACGGGAGGATTCATGAGCGCACAAGTCGAATATCTCGAAGGCACGGATTTCCAGAAGGGCCGGGCGTTTTCGCCGGCCGTCATTACGCAGGGCGGCAAGACGGTGTGGCTGGCGGGGCATACCACCAGCGTGGACGAGGCGGGCAAGGATATCTCCGGTAATTTCGAAGCGCAGACACGGACAATCTTTGCATTGATGGACAAGACGCTGAAGCGTGCGGGCGGCTCGCTCGCCAACCTGGTTACAATGACGGTGTTCATTACCGACCCGCGCTACGGGGATGCGTTCGTGAAAATACGCGGCGAGATCTTCAAGGACGGCCGATTCCCCGCCAGCGCCTTGATTACCATCACCGCTCTGGCGCGTCCCGGCGTCCTGGTCGAAATCCAGGGTGTTGCGGTGGTGTAACCCGTGAAGACTTCCGGCATCAGGCTCGACTAGCTGCTTGTCCGTCGCCGGCGGGCATTTTTTTGCGTTCGAGGGGGGTGACATGAAGAACGGCATGAAATTCGTCGCACTTGTCCTGATGGCGTGCGCGGCGCAGGCATTCGCGCAGAGCTACCCGAACCGGCCGGTGCGCGTGATCATCGCGTTCCCGCCCGGCAGCGCCACCGACATCATCGGCCGCGTGATCACGGCCAAGGTCTCGGAGATCTGGGGCCAGAACGCTCTGGCCGACAATCGCGGGGGCGCCGGCGGCTCCATCGCCTCGGCGATTGCCGCCAAGGCGGTGCCGGACGGGTACACGCTCCTCATCAACTCCAACGCCCACGCGGTGAATCCGTCTTTCTTCGCCATGCTGCCTTACGACACGCTGAAGGATTTTAGCGACATCACACCCTTGGTGGGGCAGCCAAACGTGCTGGTCATCACTGTCGGCTCGCCCATCAAATCGTTCGCCGATTTCCTCGCCGAAGCACGGGCCAAGCCGGGCAAGATCAACATCGCTTTCGCCGGCATGGGCAGCGGCACTCACCTGAACACGGAGAAATTCAAGCTCGCCACCCGCACCGACCTGACCCTGGTGGGATACAAGGGTTCCGGGGAAGTGTTTCCCGACCTCATCGCCGGGCGCGTCGACGCCTATTTCTCGCCGATCTCGGCCGGCCTGCCGTTCATCCAGTCGGGGAAACTGCGGCCGCTGGCGATCACCTCGGCAAAGCGCGCGAGCCAGCTGCCGAACGTGCCGACCATCGCGGAGTCGGGAGTGCCCGGCTTCCAGTTCATCTTGTGGTTCGGCTTGTGGGGTCCATCGGGGATGCCCGCTCCGCTCGTCAACAAGATCGCGAAGGACTTCCAGGCGGCGATGGCCGACCCGACCGCCCGCGAGAAGCTCGCGACTCTCGGCAATGAGACGATGACCATGAGCCCGGCCGAGTTCAGGAAGTTCGTCCAGCAGCAGATCGCCGAGACCGCGCAGATCTTCAAGGCGGCGGGCATCAAACCACAGTGAGGAGTGGCGGGGCGCGGGCCGAGGAGGAGCGGCGGGGAGTGGGCCCCTTCCTGAAAATCCGAGGGTCCTTCCCACTCCCCCCGCACCCCCCGTCGCACTATGAACTTTCTGCGCGAAGCTACGAATGGCGAGAAGGGGGCGCTTCCCGCGCCCCCCACATGCCCCGTCGCGCGATGGGGCGTGACCGGACCGGATCTCTTGCGATCCACTATCGTAAGGGTGTCAGGAACCCTAAACCCTAAGGTTCCTGACACCTTGTACGCTGGGTCAAGTCTCAATAACTATTTATGAATTGACCCCTAATCAAAAACCAAGCGGATTCCAAAAGACTTCAATCGCCGGGGTCTGGACAGCTTAAAATAGAGTTACACAGTAGGAGCAAGCACATGGCAGGGAAACAGCGCATCAGTTACGTCCCGCTGGACAAGATGACGCCGGAAATGCGCGCCGAGATGGAACGGTGCGCGCACGAAGGCACGCCGCGTCCGGAAAGCTCCGCGGTGCGGGCCCACGTGCCCGGCGCGTTCTGGGCATTCGCCAATTCGTGGCGCGAAATTTTCCATACCGGGATCTGCGATCACACGGTGAAAGAGTTGTGCCGGCTCTACGTCTCGCGTGCAGTCACCTGCGAGTTCTGCGGCAACCAGCGCTCGATCCAGGCGTTCAGCGGCAAGCTGGAGGAAGTCCAGACCGACGATCTGGTCAATTTCGAGAAATCCACGAAATACACCGAACGCGAGAAGGCCGCGCTGGCTTACGCCGAGGCGATCACCTGGCGCCTGGATACCGATGACAGGTTCTGGGATCGGCTCTACCGGCATTTCAAGGAGCCCGAGCTGGTGGAACTCGGTTGCTTCATCGCACTTACGATGGGCCAGCAGAGCTGGTTGAGGCTGCTCAATATCGAACATCACCAGGTGATGCCGGGTACGGCGGCGTCGATGGCCCCCGGATTCGAGAATGCCGAGGCGCTCGCGAAATCGAAAGCCGCGCCGGACTACTGGGCGAAGAAGAAGGCTGCGCCCACTAAGAAAACCGCCTAGGCAGGAATCAGCCACAGATCTGTGGCTTGAATCGGTGGTTCGACTGCCACGTCGTCACCCGTTTCACCGGGTTTCATGAAATTCCGCAAGCTCGACCGCGACGGCCCCGCCGTATCGGCGATCTCTTGGGATCCTCTATCGTGAGGGTGTCAGGAACCCTAAACTCTAAGGTTCCTGACACCCTCAGGCGCACGCTCGGTCAAGTCGCAATAAACTATTTATGAATTGACCTCTAGACTAGAAGCTATCTCGAAAACGACTACATAGATAGTTCCTTTCCCCTCAGGGGAAAGGTTACGCCTGAACGGGAGGCAAAGTACTTTTTCTAACCATCGATCGATACTTATTACTGAGGGCAGTCATGGCTAAAAACGATTGGAACGAGGTACGGCGCGAGCTCGACAAGTCCGACAACTTCGAGGCGATCGCCAATTCGCCGTGGTACGCCGACGCGGTGTACGAGAAGTTTTCAGAAGAGGAGTTTGCGCGGCGTCATGCGGCGGCAAGAAAGTTGATGGAGCGTGACGGACTCGATGCCCTGGTGTTGACCGGCGGCCCCGACATCTACAGCCACGGCAGCGGCGTCACCTGGGGCGCGGGGCTGATCGACGACCGCGGCATGTGCCAGTACCTGGTGCTGCCGCTGAAGGGCGACCCGACGCTGATCTATCCGCACTACGGCTGCCACATCGAGGCCGCCCGCAAGCAGGTTTCGGTGCGCGACGTGCGCAGCGGCCAGCATGGCAAATACGGCAAGGCCGTCGCCGAGCGGCTGATCGAGTTGAACCTCCAGCAGGGCCGCATCGGCATCACCGCCGCCGACCGGACGGGGCCCGAATTCATGGGCGTGCAGGCCTACGAGGACATGAAGCAGCTCATGCCGAAGGCGAACTTCGTCTTCCTGCCCAATCTGTTGCACGAGCTGACCTACCGCAAGAGTCCGGAGGAACTGCGCGCCATGGCCAAGGCCGGTCAACTCGCCATCAAGGCGCTCGAAGCGGTCAAGGCGACGGCGCGGCCGGGCGTGCGCGAGTACCAGCTCGCCGGCGCGGTTGCCAACGCCGGTCATGAGCGAAGGCGGCCGCTACCACCTGCTGATGATCGGCTCGACCTCGATGCACGATCCCAAGCTGATCTTTCCCAATCCCAATCCATCGGCCCGCGTGCTCAAGGAAGGGGACATCATCTTGTCCGAACTGGCGATGTCCTACATGGGCTACTCTGCCAAGATCGGTCACCCCATCTCGGTGGGAAGGCCGACGGAAAAGTACAGCACATTCTTCAAGGACGTAGTCGTGGGCGGGTTCAAGGAGATCGCCGCACTGCTCAAGCCGGGCACGACCCTCGAAGAGGTGCGCAAGACGGGAAGCCAGGCGTTTCGCAAGCGGGGCGCGCAGTCGCGCCCGACGATCATGCACGGGCTCGATCTCATCACGTCCGTGCCGTTCATCCGAGCCGACCGCGTGCGCACCGAGTCGTACGACGCCATCATGCAGCCGGGCATGACTTACAACATCGAGATCACGCCGGTGGATACCGAAGGAGTATTCGGTATTTTCTTTTCCCGGTCGTTTGCCATCACTGAATCCGGCGCCGACGAACTAACTCCGTATCCGGTCGACCATATTGTCGTCGCCGGATGAGGCGTGAAATATCTATCCCCTGCGGAATCAGACTTTCAGGTCACGCCTCATCATGAAGATCAAGTTTTTATTATCGGCCGCGCTGGCGCTACTGGTGGGATCCATCGGTGGAATGGTCTGCGCGGCCGATCGGGATTATCCGAGCCGGCCTGTCCGCTTGGTGATGCCCAACGCGCCGGGCAGCTCGGCCGACACGATGGGACGTATCGTCGCTGTGAAGCTGGGCGAAGCGCTCGGCCAGCAGGTCGTCGTGGACAACCGCGCCGGCGCGGGCGGGTCGCTCGGCCTGGAAATCGGGAAGAACGCGATTCCGGACGGGTACACGCTCATCACGACGTCGATTTCAGCCCTTACCGTTTCCCCGCACATCCGCAAGGACCTCGCGTACGACCCGATGAGGGATTTCGAGTACGTCGCCATGTACTCGCGGCAGGGTACCGTCCTCGTGGTTCACCCGGGACTGCCGGTGACGAGCGTGAAAGAGCTGATCGAATACGCAAGAGCTAGGCAGGGAAAGATCAACATGGCCTCCGCCGGGCCCGGCTCGACAAGCCACCTCAGCGGCACTGCGCTCATGACGGCCGGCGGATTCAGCTCGCTGCACATACCCTACAAGGGCGGGGGACCTTCCGTCGCGGCGGTCGTGGCCGGGGAATCGCACTGGACGCTGCCGCCGTCGGCGGCGGTCATGACCATGGTGAGAGCGGGCCGGTTGCGCGCGCTGGGCCACACGTGGCCGCAGCGTACGCCGCTGCTCCCCGACGTCCCGGCCATTGCGGAATCGTTGCCGGGATTCAAGCACGTCGCGTTTTCCGGCTTTCTTGCGCCCCGGGGTGTCCCGAGGCCCATCCTGGAGAAGATACGCGCGCACGTGGACAAGATCGTCAATACCCCGGAAACGCGGGAGCAGTTCGCGCTGCAGGGTGCCGAGCCTGCGACCGGCACGCCCGAGGAGTTTCGCCGCGCCGTGCGCGAGGAAATTCACGAGATGGGCAAGCTCGTGAAGGCCATTGGGCTCAAGGCGGAGTGAAGCAGTGGGGCAGTGAAGAAGTGAAGTGGTGAAGAAGTGACGAGTGACGAAGTGACGCAAGCGAACCCACGAATTCCCTCTCCCCTTGCGCGGGGAGAGGGTTAGGGGTGAGGGAGCGAGCGGAAATGGCACGTCAAAGAAGACGGGAAAAACGGGAAAGGCGGCAGCGCAGAAATACCCGAAGATAGACGAGCGCGCCGCCGAGAATTTCGTTTCATTGCAGGAGATCGTGGCGACGGCGCGCCGCAATCTGCCGCAGGCGCTGTGGGACCATCTGTCGGGCGGCGCGGACTCCGAGACCTCGCTCTGGCGCAACCGGCAGGCGCTCGACAGCCTCGCGCTGCGCCAGCGGGTGCTGGTTGACGTCAGAAAGATCGACATCACGACAACCTTGCTGGGACAGAAGCTCGCGAGTCCCGTCTTCCTTGCGCCGGTCGGCGGTTTCGTCGGCTTCGCGCATCCGCAAGGCGTCTGCAACGTCACGCGAGCGGCGGTTGCGCACGGAACCACGGCTTTCGTCAGCACCGCGGCCAAGCCGGGTCTCGAAGAGGCGGCGGCGGCCGTCAAGGAGCCGCTCATCTTTCAGCTCTATGTACGCGCCGACCGCAAGTGGGTCGAGGACATCCTGGATCGCGCCAAGGCATCCGGCTACCGCGCGCTGTGCGTGTGCGTGGACCGCAACTACTATGGGCGCCGCGAGCGCGACATCATCAGCCGGGCGGCCGTCCGCGAGGGCTTCGGCGACCCCTCGTTTCAGATGGGTCTCAAGTGGGACGATCTCATCTGGATGAAGAGCCGCATGAAGGTGCCGCTTATCGTCAAAGGTATCGCGACATCCGAGGACGCGCGACTGTCGGTCGAGCACGGCGCCGACGTGGTCTACGTCTCCAACCACGGCGGGCGGCAGCTCGATCACGGCCAAGCCACCATCGAGGTATTGCCCGAAGTGGTGGCAGCCGTGAACGGCCGTGCGGAAATCCTGTGGGACGGCGGCGTGCTACGCGGCACGGACGTCGTCAAGGCGCTGTGCCTGGGGGCGAGGGCGGTGGGCGTCGGTAAGATGCTCGGCTGGGCGCTCGCGGCGAGCGGCGAGGCGGGGCTCAAGCGCATGCTGGAGTTGATGGACGTGGAGATCCGCACGGCAATGGGCCTGATGGGCGTGACTGCGCTATCGCAGTTGAATCCATCCTGGGTCCGCCCCGCGCAGCCGGTCCGTCCCGCGAGCCAGACGAACGGTTATCCCTGGTTTGAAGAGCAGCAGAAGCGAGGGATGAAGGATGAGGGATGAGGGAATATCCTTCCCGCGATACTCGACCCTCGACACTCGGGCTTATCAGTGCTGGACGGGCGCCGGGACGTCGGGTATGGCAAGGCCTAGCGCGGTCGCGGCAAGCCGCCGCAGCGGGCCCATCGCGGCATTCCATCACGCAGCCGTAAAAGGGGAGGAAGCATGAATACGCAGAAAAGCCCGGCGCTGCACCAGCGCCTCAACCGGTTCTCGGCGGCGGCCGGCAGCCTGCTGGTTGACGGCTTCCACTATCTCGCGCTGTTCGCGATCGGCGGCACCATCGTCTGGTCGGCGGTGCATGCCTTCATCGGCATGGCGGCCGCGGGGCGCGCCTCGATCGACGACATCCTGCTGCTGTTCATCTACCTCGAGCTCGGCGCGATGGTCGGCATCTACTTCAAGACCAACCACATGCCGGTGCGCTTCCTGATCTACGTCGGGATCACCGCGCTGACGCGGCTCCTGGTCGGCGACATCGCCACGCACCACAAGCTCGACTGGGGAATCGTGATGGTGCCGGCCGCGATCCTCCTGCTCGCGCTCGCCAGCCTGGTGGTGCGATACGGCTCGGCGCGCTTCCCATCCGCCGGCGCCGACCGGCCCTGACCATGCCGCGGCGAAGCGCCAGAGTCAGCGGCGCGCTGATTGAGGTGCCGGTCTACGCAGCGGCTAAGCGCTTGGTCGAGTCAGTTTCGCGTAGCTCACCACTGCCGAGAAAAAGCGCGCTAAGCACGAATTCGAGGAAAGCCAGCTGCTGGGAGTGCGAAGCCTTCGCCCGCATTGCATCGAAAGCCGCAGCCGCGCCGGCACCTTGAGTCCGGCCCTTTGCAACAGTCTGGCAGCTGGACGGGCATCAGGGTGTGGGCTAATATTGGTTGACCAGAATTCTGGTCAACATGGGAAGTTCCCGAGAATGCGATGACGAAGACCCTGCCCATATCGGAAGTGAAGGCGCGTCTGCCCGAGCTGGTCACCAGCGTGCAGGAACGCGAGGAGGAGGTCGTGGTGACCCGCAATGGCAGGCCGGCGGCCGTACTAGTGAGCTACGCGGAATTCGAGCGGCTCAAGGAGACGCTGGATGTGTTGAGCGACCCTAGTCTCATGCGCCAAATCGAGCAAAGCCGCGCGTTCTACGCCTCGGGCCGGAAAGGGCTTTCCTTCGAGGACGTATTCGGAGAGCCGCTACGCCCCGTCCGCAGGCGTGAGCGTTGATGGCCGGCTATCGGCCGGACATACCCCCGCACGTCGCCGAGGTCATACGGCATCTGCCGCCGGAGGCGAAGCGCGGCATCAGAGCCGCGATCCGGGCCTTGAGCAATGATCCTGCCTTGGGTGAGCCCTTGCAGAGGGAACTCGAGGGATTGTTGAAAGACCGCGTCAGAAGGTTCCGGATCGTGTACGCCGTTGATCGGCCGCGAAGGATCATGCGCATCATCGCGGTCGGGCACCGCCGGCGCGTCTACGAAGAGCTGGCCGATCTTGTCCGCAGACGCAGGTGATGCAGGAGGGGAAAAGCACGCCTTGGAATTCGGGGAAGCAACGATGAAAAAACGATCACCCGTCACCCGTCACTCGACGGCGGCCTCGAAAGGAGTGCCGCGAGATCGTGGATCAAACATGTCGGCCGCCCGGCGCGCCGCCGGGGGTCAGATCCCCGAGCAAGGTCGGGGCCCCTCTTCCGCCCCTCGACGCCCTGCCGTCACCCCTCTCAAGATTGCCCCGAACCTGCAGGCAATCATGAGACAGGAATACCCGCGCTTTTCCAACGCCGAGTACGCGCGCCGCCACAAGTCTCTTGCCGGCGTGATGGAAAAGGCCGGGGTCGATCACCTGCTCGTCATTACGGACCACCGCTCCGGAAATGCCACGCAATGGGTTACCGCGTGGCCCGGGACGGTGGAAGCGTACGTCATCTTCAAGCCCGGCGAGCAGATGTGGATGTCGGTGGAGTGGGTCAACCATTTTCCGCTCGCGAAAAAGATCGCGCGCGACGTGGACGTGCATTGGGGAGAGCACCGCGGCTTGCAGAAGCTGATCGAGGAGTTGAAGCGGCGCGGGGCGAAGCGCGTGGGCATCATGGGCCCGCTGGCGGTCGCCAAGTACAAACAGCTGGAGCGGCACTTCAAAATGACGCAGCTGGACGCCGAGTACATCCGGCTGCGCACGATCAAATCGGAAGAGGAGCTCGACTGGCTGCGCATCGGCGCCGCGATGAGCGACGCGGGATTCGCCGCGCTGCTCGCCGGCACCGAGCCTGGGCTTACTGAGCGCGAGCTCGCGGATCTCGTGGAGCGCGCCTACGTGCCTCATGGCGGAACGACGATGATTCATTACATCGGGGTGACCTCCATGGCCAAGCCCCACATCTACGTACCTCCCCAGCATCCTTCGCCGCGACGCGTGCAGAAGGGCGACGTCGTATTCTGCGAGCTATCCGCCTACTGGTGGGACTATCCGGGACAGGTATTGCGGACATTTACGGTCGGCGCCGATGCGACACCTCTCTATCGCGACCTGTATCAGACCGCCGAGGCTGCGTTTGACGCCGTCACGGCGGTCGTCCGACACGGCACGAAGATGCAGCAGATCATCGATGCCGCGAGCGTCATCGAGGAACGCGGCTTTACCGTGTGCGACGACCTGATGCATGGATTCGGCGGCGGCTATTTTCAGCCCATACTCGGCACCGGCAGCCGTCCCGCCGGCCCGCTGCCCGAGATGACGCTGGAGGAGAACATGACGGTGGTCGTGCAGCCGAATGTCACTACGCGTGAGGAAAAAGGAAAGATGAGGGCCGGCGTGCAGGTGGGGGAAATGATCCGGATTACGAAGAGCGGCTTCGAGCGGCTGCACCGCGCGAAGCGGGGGTTGCTCCGGGTTGGCTGAGCTTGGAGGGATGAGGGATGAAGGATGACCCGCGCAGTGCGGTGAGCTAAGGTTCACCGCAAAAGACGAGAATTCGCGAAAGAAAAGAAGAGCTTCACCGCCAAGAACGCCAAGGCCGCAAAGGAAAATAACAGCCTCACCTCAAGGGCCGCGAAGGACGCTGCGCTCGATCGGCGCCATGAACCGCACCGAGGCGATCGTCGCTCTCCATCGGATTAAGCCATCTGGTCTATTTCGTCCGACGCCGTGCTCGCCGATACTCACTGTGGCGGCGAAGTGCAACGCGCAGATCCGAGCTTCGCGCCAAGCGCATGGTTCGGCCTGCCCGCCACAGTAGCGGGCGACGGCGGCGGCGCAAAAGTTCGATTGCCCTGAACATGAAAGGAAATAAAAAAAGGAAATAAAAAAAGCCAGGCTCCAGAAGGTTCGCACTTACTTAGCCGAAGAGAGGAGTGACCATGAGAGCAAACGCAGCAGGTATCGGTCTGGCTTTGTTGATTTCCGCCGTGGTGCCGGCCAATTTGCTGGCTGAGAACGGGCCCGGGATATTTTCACAGCTGGAGCACCTGCGCCAGCTGCCCAACGGCATGCCCTTCCCCAACCCCACGGGCGTCGCCTCCACTTTCAGCACGGCCGGCCACATCGACCTCGGCAACGAGTTCTTCCAGGACCTGGGCCAGAATGGCCGCCGCTGCGTCAGCTGCCACCTGCCGAGCGCCGGCTGGACGATCACGCCCGCGCAGGTGCAAGCGATCTTCGACCGAACCAAGGGGGGCGCGATCCCTGACCCGTTGGGCTTGGGCGCGATTTTCAGGACTAACGACGGCTCGAATTCGCCCAGCGTTGACGTCTCGACGCTCGATGCACGCCGCCGCGCTTACAGCATGCTGCTCGCCAAGGGGCTGATTCGCGTGGGCATAGGAGTGCCTGCCGATGCGGATTTCGAGCTCATTGCAGTCGATGATCCCTACCACTTCGCGAGCGCCTCGGAGTTGTCGCTTTTCCGCCGGCCGCTGCCGACGACGAATCTGCAGTTTCTGAGCGCCGTGATGTGGGACGGCCGTGAGACCCACGCCGGAACCGACCACTGCAATATCGCCGCCGAGGGCGGCAAGTGCTTTGCGTCGATCCACTTCGATCTGGCTGTCCAGTCCAATAGTGCGACTGAAGGCCACGCGCAGGCCTCGAACCCAATCACGGTCGCGCAACGCGAGTCCATCGTCGCGTTCGAGACCGGGCTCGTCACCGCGCAGCTCTGGGACAAGGACGCCAAGCACCTGCACTCGGCCGGCGGCAACGGCGGCCCCGAAGCGATCTTCGGCCAGGTTTTCCACTACGGCATCAACGACAATCTGGGGGACTATCGCACCGGTGCGCCGTTCACCCCGCTCGTCTTCGACCTCTATGACGCCTGGACCAACCGCCACGGTGGCGGCACGAACGAATCGCGCCGCGCGGTCGCCCGCGGCCAGGCGATCTTCAACTCGAAGGCGCTCACGATCTCCGGTGTCGCGGGCCTCAACTTCGACAGCCCCTTCGACCCGCCGCTGCCGGCGTCCTTTCAGGGAACCTGCACCACCTGCCACAACACGCCGAACGCGGGCAACCACTCGATTGTGGCGCCGCTCAATATCGGCCTCGCCGATGGGGCGCGCCGCACCCCCGACATGCCGCTCTACACGCTGCAGGAGAAATGCGCGACCCAGAGTGACGGCACCAAAGTCATTGCGCACGGCTGCCCGGTGCAGACAGTGACCGACCCTGGGCGAGCACTCATCTCGGGGAAGTTCGCCGACATCGGCAAGTTCAAAGGGCCGATCCTGCGCGGCCTTGCACCGCGCGCTCCGTACTTTCACAACGGCTCCGCGGCCGATCTAAGCGCGGTCGTCGACTTCTACAACGAGCGCTTCGGCGCCGGCATCGTGGGGAAGGACAAGGAAGACCTCATCGCGTTTCTGCGCGCGCTGTAAGCAACATCGCAAGGCGGGTCGCAGCGTTTCCAGCCCCCAAATGGCGGGTCCCAAATGGCGGGTCGGACCTGTGCAATGTGTTGATGCGCAAGAACAACGGGCTCGATATCGTGGAAATTTTGATGCTTAGAACCGTGTTTTCGGGCGCGAAAATGCGCGTCTAAGAAACGATCCGCGGGTGCTTTCAATCCCCGCGGCGCTGCCTGTATGCCACCCTTGGCGTTGTCTTCGCGCCCTTGGGATTTGCTTTAATTATTGTCTCCTTCGCGGCCTTTGCGGCCTTCGCGGTAAGGCTTTTCCTTTGCGCCGTCCGCGTCCTTTGCGGTGAGGCTGTTCTGTTCCTTAGCGGCCTTGGCGTTCTTGGTGGTGAAGCTTTTTGCAGCATGAACTGTGCCCCGGGCTGAGAGCGGTCGTCTCCCACTGTTCCCATCGCATGCGAACGGCACTAGAATGGATTCGGCGCGCCGCATGCAACAATTCGAGCAGCCTCCGAAGCTAGCCGGCGCGGGTCCTGAAACAGGAGGAGACCATGTCTCAAATGATCACCACGACGCTCACCGTGAACGGCAAGCGACATTCCGTCACCGCGTTGCCCGATACGCCGCTGCTCTGGGTGCTGCGCGAGGATCTCAAGCTTACCGGCACCAAGTATGGCTGCGGTGTCGGTCAATGCGGCGCGTGCACGGTGCACATCGATGGCAAGCCCAATTACGCATGCTTGAACCCGATCAAGGATCTCGCGGGCCGCACCGTCACCACGATCGAGGGGCTGTCGCCGGGATCGAGCCATCCGCTGCAGAAGGCGTGGAACGCCGAGCAGGTGCCGCAGTGCGGCTACTGCCAGTCGGGTCAGATCATGCGCGCGGCGGCGCTGCTCAAGGAAAACCCGAAGCCCAGCCGACAGGAAATCGTCCACTACATGCATCCGAACATCTGCCGCTGCGGGACCTATCCGCGGATCGTGCGCGCCATCGAACGCGCGGCGAAGGAGGTAGCGGCATGAGCGGCGGAGCAGGGGCCCCGTTACGGGGATGCGACCCGGGAAGGACGCCGGGCTGTCGACGCGATGATGATCGAGATGCGGAAAACATAACGGAGGCAGCGATCATGACAAGGCGGAAGGCGGAAGGCGGAAGGAGCGAGGACAATCCGCGCGGCGCGCGGGAGACCCGTCACCCATCACCCATCACTCATCACCCAGCGCAGCCGGGCCGGCGGCGCTTCATGGTCGGCGCGGCCGGGCTGACATTCGGAATCGCGCTGGGCGCGCCGCGGATGCTGCGCGCCCAGGCGGCCGCGGCGAAGCATGTCGCGGTCAATCCTTGGGTGACGCTTCACACCGACGGCACGGTCGTGATCATGTCGCCGGCGGCCGAGATGGGGCAAGGATCGCTCACCTCGTTGCCGCGTATCGTGGCCGACGAGATGGACGCCGACTGGTCGAAGGTGAAGATCGTGCCCGCCTACCCCAGCGGCAAGCTCTACGGCAATCCCCTGTTCGGGGGCGAGCAGTACACCGCCGGGAGCGCAACCGTCACCGGCTATTTCAACAGCCTGCGGCAGCTCGGCGCGCAAGTGCGGTACGTGCTTGTCGACAACGTGGCCGAGCGCTGGAGCGTTCCGGCCGGCGAGCTGACGACGATCCCGGGGTTCGTCCTGCATGAGAAATCGGGCCGGCGCATGGGTTACGGCGAGATCGCAGCGTTCGCCAGGGTTCCGGCGACCGCGCCGGAAGTCGACGTCGAGCCGGTAGCGAAGGCGCAGTTCCGGCTGATCGGCACCGACGTGCCGCGCGTGGACGTAGCCTCGAAGGTGAACGGTACCGCGCAGTACAGCATCGACGTGCAGGTGCCCGGCATGATCTACGGCGCGATCCTGCGCGAGCCGATCGAGGGCGCGGCGCCCGAGCAGATCGACGATGCCGCCGCGCGCGCGATCGAAGGCGTCATCCGGATCGTCCCGCTTAAATACGGCGTGGGCGTGCTGGCGGAGACGCCGTGGGCCGCGTTCAAGGCCAGGAACGCGCTCAAGGTGACGTGGAGCGGCAAGGCGAAAGGCCGCGGCTTCTCCACCGACAAGGGCTATGCCCAGTTCGCGGCGGTCGCGAAAGATCCCGCGCTCAAGGGAATCGCGTGGGAAACCCGGGGCGATGCCGCAGCGGCGATCGCCAAGGCGGCGACGATCGTCGAAGGCGAGTATCGAGCCGACTACGCCTACCACGCCCAGATGGAGCCGCTCAACGCGGTGGCGGCGGTATCGCCCGCGGGCGATGCGGTCGAGGTGTGGGCAGGCACGCAGAGCCAGACGATCACGGTCGTCGCGGTCGCAGCGGCGCTCGGCATTCCGGAAAACCGGGTCAAGTTCAACGGCATGCTGCTCGGCGGCGGCTTCGGGCGCCGCGGCAACCGCGACGTCGAGTTCATCGTCGATTCGGTGCTGATGTCGAAGGCGGCGGGCCGCCCGGTGAAGGTGATGTGGACGCGAGAAGACGACGTGCACAACGGGCGTTTCCGCCCGCTCTACGTGAACCGCATCCGCGCCGGCCTCGACGCGTCAGGCAAGGTCGTCGGCTGGCACCACCGCGTGGTTTGCGACGAAGTGCTCGCGTTCATGGACCCGGTGCGCTACAAGCTGACCAAAGGCCGCGATAACATCGCGATGCGCGGCACTGAGCTGCCGACCTATGCCATCCCGGACCGGTTGACCGAGGGGCTTCAGCAGCCGACCGGCATGCGCACGAATCCGCTGCGGGCGATCGGTGTCGGTCAGAACAGCTTTGCGAACGAAGTCTTCATCGACGAGCTCGCCGCTAGCCGCGGCGTCGATCCCGTTCAGTTCCGGCTGCAGCTCCTGGATAAGACACCGCTCGCTCAGCGCGCCCGCCACGTGATCGAGGAGGCGGCGAGGATGGCCGACTGGGGCAGAAAGCGCTCGGGACGCGGCCTCGGCATCGCTTACCTCGATTATTCCGGCACCCAGGTCGCCGGCGTCGCCGAGGTCTCGGTCGATCGGCCGTCCGGCGTGATCAAGGTGCACGAGTTCTGGTGCGCGATCGACGTCGGAATTCCCGGTGCATCCGGACAACGTGATCGCGCAAACGGAGAGTTCGATCGTCTATGGCCTGGGCCTGGCGCTCACTGAGCGAATCAGCATTGCGGACGGGAAAGTGCAGCAGTCGAACTTCAACGACTACTACGTGCACGCGCATGAAAGACCTGCCCGAGATCCACGTCAAGCTGATCCCCACCCGCAACCATCCGACGGGCGCCGGGCAGATGGCGACGCCGGTGGTGCCCTCCGCGATCTCGAACGCGGTGTTCCAGCTGACCGGCGTGCGGCTGCGCCAGCAGCCGATGCTGGCCGAGCGCGTAAAAATGGCTCTGTCGGAATCGCGGGTACAGAATACCTAGGGCGTGTCCAAACGGCGTCGCGAGCCACAGGTGGTTGGCGGTGCCATTTTTTAACGGGGAATCAATTGCAGTTTCGTAGCGCGAGGCTGCCTGCCGCGGTGTGTGCTGTTGCGGGGCTCGCGGCCTGTGCGGCGCCGGCACTGGCCCAGGAACGCCGGCAGGCGGAGAGCAGGGACATGCGCCTGCTGGGCCACCACGATTTGCAGGCGCGCAGCGGCTACCATCCGGTGATCAACGAGCAGCAGGGCCGCTGGATTGCGTACGTCGGCCACCATGGCGGCAAGCACCTGAACCCCCTGACCGGCGTGATCGAGGCGAATGGCACATCGATCCTCGACGTGACCGATCCGCGAAACCCGAAATATCTCGCCCACATCCCGGGAGAGGAGGGCGAAGGCGAAGCCGGAGGCGCGCAGATGGTGCGCGCCTGCAACGGAAAGGATCTGCCGAAAGGCGACCGTGGCAAGACCTACCTGCTGCGCACGTTCGGCACCACGGGGCAGGAGATCTGGGACGTCACGGCGCCGGAACGCCCGGTCGCTGCTCACTACCGTAGAAAAGGGCCTCAGGGACACGCACAAGAACTGGTGGGAGTGCGACACGGGCATCGCCTACCTCGTCTCCGGCGTCAAAGAGTGGCGCGTCCGGCGCATCATGAACGTCTGGGATCTGTCGGATCCCGCGAAGCCCGTGCACGTGCGCGGCCACGGGTTGCCGGGCCATCAGGCGGGCGCGTCGGGGCCCATCCCGCCCTTCTTGCACGGCGCGATCTCGACCGGGCCAAAGGGCAACCGGGTCTACGTCGCGTACGGCACCAACCGCAACGGCATCGTACAGATCCTCGACCGCCAGAAGCTGCTCGAGGGGCCGCGGGAGCCGGTGGAGAAGAACCTGCTGTATCCGCAGGTGGCGCGCCTGGGTATGCCGGAATTCATGGGCGCACACACGACACTGCCGGTGATCGGCGTGGACGTGCCGGAGTTTGCGAAGGACGGGAGGGGCAAACGGCGGGACTTCGTGTTCGTCGTGAACGAAGCGTTCCGCAACGAGTGCACCGAGGAAGTGCGGAACCTGGCTTATATCCTCGACGTGACCGACGAGCAGCATCCGTTCCCGGTCGCCAACTACCAGGTCGCCGAGGACACCGGTAATTTCTGCTCGCGCGGCGGCCGCTTCGGCGCGCACGCCTCGAACGAGTACCAGCATCCGGCGTACGACAAGCGCGTGCTGTTCTTCTCCTGGTTCAATGCCGGCGTGCGCGCGGTGGACATCCGCGACCCGTACCGCCCGCGAGAAATCGGGTATTACATTCCCGCCGTGACCGACAAGACGACGCAGCGCTGTGTGAAGACCGCGGAGGGTGCGCGCTGCAAAGTCGAGATCCAGACCAACAACGTGGAGGTCGACGCGCGCGGCTACATCTATATCGTTGACCGTGCCAACACCGGCATGCACGTCCTGGAGTTGACCGGCGCGGCGCGGAGGGTGGCTGATTTCCGGTGATGCGTGATGGGTGATGGGTGATGAGTGATGAGCGTAAGGTGCGCCCCACTTCGTCACCGCGTCACTGCGTCACTTCATCACCTCAGATGTTTTGGAGGAGAGATGAACAGAGCGAGTCTTGTGGAAATGCTGTTGGTGTGTGTGTTCGTTGCGGGATGCCAGAGTGCTGTCCAAACGGGGTCGCAGGCATATCGCGCGGACCAGGCCGAAGCGCGGAATATGCAGCTCGTCGGGTTCAGCCGATTGCAGGGGCGCAGCGCCTACCAGCCGGTGATCCATCAGCAAGGCAATCGCTGGATCGCGTACATCGGCCATCACGGCGGCAAGCCCAAGTTGAATCCGATCACGGGCGTCATAGAGAACAACGGCACCTCCATCGTCGACGTGACCGACCCGAGGAACCCGAAGTACATCGCGCATATCCAGGGTCAGGAGGGCGGGACCGAATCGGGCGGCGCGCAGATGGTGAGGTTATGCAACGGAGCCGACCTCCCGAAAGGCGACCGCAGCAAGGTGTATCTGCTGAGGTCGTTCGGGACCTCGGCGCACGAGATGTGGGACGTCACCAATCCCGAGCAGCCGGCGCTCATCACCGTCATCGTGAGGGGCTTGCGCGACACCCACAAGAGCTGGTGGGAGTGCGATACCGGCATCGCGTTCCTGGTCTCCGGGGTGAAAGGCTGGAAAACTCGCCGCATGACGCAGGTCTACGACCTCTCCGATCCCGCGCGGCCGATTCACATTCGGGATTTCGGTCACGTCGGCCAGGAGCCGGGCTCGAAGAGCACCATGCCCGACAGCTTCTACGACCTGCACGGGCCGATCTCGGTTGGCGCGAAGCGCAACCGCATCTACTTCGGCTACGGCACCAATCGTGACGGTTTGCTGCAGATAGTCGACCGGGAGAAACTCATCAATGGCCCGAAGGAGCCGACGCCCGCGAACCTCAATTATCCCGTAATCTCGCGTCTCGACATGCCGGCCTTCGCGGGCGCGCACACGACGTTGCCGGTGCTCGGTGTGGAAGTGCCCGAGTTCGCCAAGGACGAGAAGGGCAAGACGCGCGACTTCGTGTTCATCGTCAACGAGTCGTTGAGGAACGAGTGCACGGAGGAGGCGAGGCAGATGGTCTACGTGGTGGACATTACCGACGAGAAGAACCCGTTCACCGTGTCCAACTACCAGGTCGCGGAGGAGAGCGGGAATTTCTGCGCGCGCGGCGGACGCTTCGGCGCGCACGCGTCGAACGAATATCAATTTGCGGGTTACGATAAGCGCATTGTGTTCTTTTCATGGTTCAATGCCGGCGTGCGCGCGGTGGACATACGCGATCCTTACCGCCCCAGGGAAATCGGCTATTACATTCCCGCTATCACCAGCGAAACCGACCAGCGCTGCATCAAGACAGCGGCCGGCGCGCGCTGCAAGATCGCGATCCAGACCAACAATGTGGAAGTCGACAATCGCGGCTATATCTACGCCGTGGACCGCGCCGATAGCGGCGTGCATATTCTCGAGCTGACAGGCGAGGCGCGGAGGGTGGCCAATTTCAAGTAACAATGGCGTGATGAGTGATGAGTGATGAGTGATGGGACGCGTCGAGGGGCGGAACAGGGGCCCCATACCCCTACTATGGGGATGTGACCGCAAGGCGGGCGCGTTGGAGCGTTGAGCAGGGGCCCCGCCGTGCGGGGATGCGACCGCGAAGACGCGCAGGGCAGCCGACAATGCGATCCTGGTTGACGCTCATTCGGTTCAGAGGCTGCGCGCAGGGCGGCCGAGACGATACGCATAAAATCTCGCGATGGGCTTGTCCGAGGCCGCCGTTGGGTATGGGTGACAGAGTGCCAAGGATTTCAATGCGGGGCGGCGGCCTCGCGAATTTCCGGAGGAGAAGATGAACGTAAGAAAGGTCTGGATTGCAGGAGCGTTGCTGGCGTGCGGTGTGATGGCCGGATGCGAAAGCGGGAGCCCGCGGCGTTTGAGCGAATACCGCGCCAACCAGGCGGAAGCGAACAACATGCGGTTGCTCGGATTCCACGATCTGCAGAACCGCAGCGCTTATGCGCCGGAGCTCCACCAGCAGGGCGGCCGGTGGATCGCCTACATCGGCCACCATGGCGGCAAGCCGAAGATCAATCCGATGACCGGGATCATGGAGACCAACGGCACTTCCATCGTCGATGTCACGGATCCGCGGAACCCCAGGTACCTCGTGCATATTCCGGGTCAGGAAGGCGGGACCGAGTCCGGCGGCGCGCAGATGACCCGGCTGTGCAACGGCTCCCAGCTGCCCAAGGGCGACCGCAACAAGGTCTACATGCTGCGCTCGTTCGGCACCTCGGCGCACGAGATGTGGGACGTCACCAATCCCGAAAAGCCGGTGATGATCACCGTCATCGTGCGGGGACTGCGCGATACCCACAAGAACTGGTGGGAATGCGATACCGGCATCGCGTACCTGGTCTCGGGAGTGAAGGGGTGGAAGACGCGTCGCATGATGCAGGTGTATGACCTTTCCGATCCTGCGAAACCGGTGCACATCCGGGACTTCGGGCTGCCCGGACAGGAGCCGACCTCGAAGTCGGCAGCGCCGGACAGCCACTACATGTTGCACGGGCCGATATCCACGGGGACCAAGGGTAACCGTGTCTATCTCGGCTTCGGCACGGTGCGCAACGGTGTCATCCAGATACTGGACCGCGAAAAGCTCCTGAAAGGGGCGAAGGAGCCCACGCCGGCCAATCTGCTGGACCCGCAGGTGTCCGTCACGTATCTGCCTTCCTATATGGGAGCCCACACGACGCTACCGGTCCTGGGCATGGAGGTTCGCGACTTCACGAAAAACTCCGAGGCGACCAAACGAGACATCCTGGTCGTGGTCAACGAATCCACCGCGAACGAATGCCGGGAGTCGCGCCAGCTCGCATACATTCTGGACATTACCAACGACAAGACGCCGCTCGGGATCTCCAGCTACCAGCCGTCGGAGGCGAGCGGCGACTACTGCGCGCGCGGCGGCCGCTTCGGTGCCCATGCGTCGAACGAAAACCAGCCGCCGATGTACTACGGGCGCATGGTTTTCATGTCGTGGTTCAACGCGGGCGTGCGCGCGGTCGACATACGCGACCCGTTTCACCCGAAGGAAGTCGCCTGGTACATCCCGGCGATCACCGACAAGACCGACCAGCGCTGCGTGAAGGACGCGGGCGGCGCGCGTTGCAAGATCGCGATCCAGACCAACAATGTCGAGGTGGACGGCCGCGGCTACATCTACATCGTCGACCGCGCCGATACCGGCATGCACGTCCTGGAGCTGACTGGGACGGCGCGCGAGGCGGCGAACTTCAAGTAAGAAGGACAGTAATGCTTTGAGCGAGCACCTGCATGAAGAGGACACGAGAGGAAATTGCGATAGGTCTAGCCGGGCTGGTGGTAATTGCGGGGATGTTGACCGCGCTGGCGCAGGACGGCTTGGGCTCGGGGCACGGGGCTGAAAGTCGAAACATGCGGCTGGTGGGGATGAGCGACCTGCAGGGCCGCGCCGCGTTCCAGCCGGTGCTTGGGTCATTTCGTCGCCCAGAATGCCGGCGTAAATCCCCTGCACGGGAACCCGAATTTCGCTTTCCGCCGCCGCTTTCCTGAACACGGCGTAGCGGCCCGCGTTCTTTCCGAGGGCGCCGGTCGATGGGCTGAAATTCACCTGGTCGTTTCGTAGCGCTTGCCCGCTTCGCGAATCAGCAGGCCCGTCGTCGAGACGCGCAGCTCGAATTCGGCGGGTTGCGTCACGGGAACAAACGTCGCGGAGCCGTACTCCGCGTCGATGAGCGGTGCGAGAAACGTGTAGCGCCGGCGCAGGCCATAAAGATCCACGGGCTTGTCGCTGGCAAGCACGTGCACCGTGCGCGGCGCAGAGCGCTCGTCGTTGATGTCGTGATAGCGTCCCGCCAATCGATCGAGCTCGTAGGCGGTATGCAATCCGATCCAGTTGGCGTACGGATGCCACTTGAGGATGTGGGCGTCCACGTAGATTTCATCCCCCGCCAGCACGTAGGTCGCCGCACGGCCGTCGGGGAACCGTATCGTCGCATTGAAGCGCTGCGGGCCGGCGGGCTTCACGACGATGCGCGCCGCCACGTCCTCGCGCATGAGCGCGCGATAGCCCTGGATGCCGATGGCGATAGTCCCGGCGACTCCTCCCAGCGCCATCAGCAGTAAGCCGAAGAGCGTGCGGAATAGAAAGCTCAGTAGCCGCAACCGGAAGAACGCCACCAGCCCCGCGAACAGCAGTACTACGCCCATCACACCGAACAGGATGGCGGCGAGGAACAGCGGCGAAGTGAAGAGCTCAGATGGCATGGCGGCAGGGCGAGGGAAGGAAGGTGTCAGGAACCTTGAGGAAAGGGTTCCTGACACCTTCACGAGGGCTGCTTGGGAAACTGCTTTACTGAACTCAAGTCCGTTACCCAGCCAAGCGCGGACCGGGACCACCCCTGGGTCTTGGGCGGCAGCTCGGCACGCTGCCGGATCGTCCCGACCCGGAGGCCGTATACCTGAGGGTCAGTCGCAGACGTCGCATAAATGGGTGACCCGCACTCCGGGCAAAACCCCTGCGCGCGCTTGTTCCCGCTCTCGGCGGTCTTGATGTAGACCTTGGGTTGCCCGGTCAGCAGCTTGAACGCGTCCTTCGGCGTGCGCACATTCGTGCGATAAGCAGATCCGGACAGCGTCTGGCAATCGGTGCAGTGGCATATGGACACGTTGTTCGGATCGATTTCAGCCTCGTAAGTGATGGCGCCGCAATGGCATCCGCCTTGGATCTTCATGTCAGTGCTCCTGTTGAAAGAAGTGACGGACAGTGTAACTTTTTCGGGGAGCGTGCGGAATTGCTGGCGTCACCTGGGTGAGGGATGGCGAGCCGGGAGGGCGTCAGAGCGTGAGGGTGTGAGAGCGATGCGCGGGGCTAAATCCTTTCCATCTCCCGATCTCCCGACTTCCTGATCTCCCGTCTCGCCTCACCTGCGGTCAGCGAGCAGGGCTTCTCGTCGCGAGACCATGGTCCGCCAGAAACTCGATGACCTGGCGCTGCGCATCGGCGTGAGCCTCCGCATCGTAGCCGAGCCTCATGCCGAGGATGGTGCGATCGGGGAGATGCATGTCGAAGGTGTGCGGCCCGTACGGGTAGACGACGAGCTTGAGCTGCGGCGCGGACGCCGGCTGCGCGCCCTTCATCTGTTCGCAAAAGCGAACCGGGGTTGCCGTGTCCGCCTTGCCGATGAGCACGAGCAATGGCGCATAAAAATTGCTGCTGACGTCGGTCTGGCAACCCGGGATAGAGCGCCACACCCGCGATGAACGGCTCGGGATGCTTGAGCGTGGTCCGCAACGCAGCCAGCACCGTCCGACCGCCGTTCGACATGCCCATGACTGCGATGCGTTTGGGGTCTACATAGGGCTGCTCCGCGAGCCAGGCGCGGGCGCTGTATGCATCGTCCGCCCGGCGCACCGCCCATGCCGCTACGCCCCCGGTGTTACACACCTGTTCAACGCCGCGCGGCCCGAAGCTGTCGACCACGGCAGCGCCGATGCCATGCTCGCGAAAGACGTCCGCCCAGGGCTCGACCCAGCGGGTCCACATGGCTTCGTTGCGGAGGCCTCCGCAACCATGCAGCAGCACGATAAAGGGAAACGGGCCGGTGCCCGCGGGTTTGTAGATCGTAACCGGCAGCGATCCTTGGGCCGACCTCGCCCGGCCCTCCTCGACAGCGCCCGTCTGGAAGCTGTCGGCGTTCCCGGCGCGCCAGGGCACGACCACCTTCTCTCCCGTCGCCGCGTGCGCCGACGGAAGCGCTGCCGCCAGCATGGCGGCCAGTGCGAAGCGCGGAAGCGACGGGTGGTAGGGGACGGAGGCGAAGCTCACGCCAACGCACGTCCGGCGAGCCGCTCGAGCACCCGGATCGGCGCGCGGTCCGGATGGTACATGGCTGCAACCGGGAGCTGCAGCGTCTGCTCGAGCATGAACTGGCCGCGGACCACCGCGTGCGAGACCTGATCCGAAAAACACACCCAGGTGCTGCCGGGCGGAAATGCCTGCTCCGTCTGCGGCGCATCGAGCTGATAGGCGGCGTCCGATTTCATGCGGTCGTGCAATTGCAGCATGATGTGATCGTAGGCACTACGCTCTCCCTTGGTGATGCCGAGCGCCGCAAGCAGGTACGAGGTCCCCGGCAGAGGCGGCCGAATGCCGGGAAGGAATCTTGCGGCGACGTCCTCGAACGGCTCGCCGATGTGCCACACTCGCGGCTCGCCGTCGGGGTTGATGTTGGTAAATACCCGCAGGATGCGCTCGCCGCGATTCGGCCGCGAGGGAAACGCATCGACGTGGAGCAGCCGGTCGTCCTTGCGCCAGGACGACTCGCGGTCCTCGGCGGGCACGGGACGGAAGCTTGTGCGGGTTACGACCACCGCCTGCACATAAGCGGGGAAGAGCGCTGCGATCAAGACGCGCGCACGGTCGGCGAAGCGCGAGATCATCCGGTTCATCTCCGCGAGATCGGCAGTGGTTCCCCGCGCTCCTGCAAGGCCTCCCGTCGCCGGATCGAGGCTGATGTTCTTGGCCTTGCCGTCGGACCGGTCTGCCGAGAGGAATCGGCGCTCTTCCGGCTCGAGCGAAAAAGCAAGGCGCGGAAAGAAGAGCACCGTCCCGGATTCGACGGCCGAGATCGCGGCGGCCTGCTCGCCGGGCGCTAGTGAGGCGTCCCAGTTGTGCAAACCCAGTTCCATCAATGGCGCCGGTGAGCCCGTGCGTTTATCTGTTGCTGCAGCGCCCTCACGAGAGCGGGCAGCATCGGCGATTGCGAGGGTGCTGGGCTGCATAGGCGGTTCCTTAAGGCTCATTCGACGGTTATTCCGGCTGCCTGGACTACCTTCGTCCACTTCGCGATCTCGTTCCTGATCCAGGCAGCGAACTCGGCGCGCGTCGTGGGCTTCATATCGAGCGACTGCTGGGCGAACCGCTCGCGGATTTCCGGCAGGGCGAGGGTTTTCAATATGTCGGCGTTGAGCTTGTCGAGTATCGGGTTGGGGACTCCCGCGGGCGCGCAAGCCCCGTACCAGGCGGTGACCTCGAATCCCGGCAGACCCGACTCCGCAACGGTCGGCACGTCCGGCAGGTTGGGATTGCGCTTCAGCGACGTAACGGCAAGCGGCCGGGTGCGTCCCGCCTTGATTGCCGGAAGCTGTTCCGCCAGGTTGCCGAACATGCCGACTACGTGTCCTCCCATGACGTCCTGGAGCGCGGGGGCGCCGCCCTTGTACGCCACGTGCACCAGGCTGATCCCGGTCTGGAGCTTGAACAGCTCCATCGTCATGTGCGGGGAGGTGCCGATGCCCGGCGAAGCGTAGGGGATCTTCCCGCCGCCCGCTTTTGCGTGCGCGATGAATTCCGCGACGGTTTTCGCCGGTACGGCGGGATGCACCACCAGTACGTTGGGCGTCGTGCCGTAGAGCGAGATCGGCACCAGGTCCTTCTCCGCATTGAACGGCAGCTTCTTGTGGATGGCCGGGCTCACGCCGTGCGACGCGACGTTGCAGGCGAACAGCGTGTAGCCGTCGGGCGTCGCTTTCGCCGCGATTTCGGCGCCGAGGTTGCCGGATGCGCCGGAGCGGTTCTCGATCACGATCTGCTGCCCGACGAAATCGACAAGCCTCGAAGTCACTATGCGGTTGGAGATGTCGACGCCGCCGCCCGGCGGGAACGGCACGATGAGTCGGATCGGGCGGCTGGGATACGCCTGCGCGCCCACCTCCAACCCCGCGATCAGACCGAAAACCAGAACAATCGCCCCCGCAGCCCAGGTCGCTTTCATGGCTCCTCCTTGATTACCGGACGATGTCGAAACAATAGCAAGTTTCCTTCCATCTTTGTGGGGGACGAGGGCAGGAAAGTGCCTGACTCATTTAGGGGCCGGGATCCTAAAACCTCACGTCCCGCGGCGGCCTTCACTCATGATCCATCCGGTCATGGCGTCGGCTGGATGAACCCCAGAACATAGCCGTCCGGGTCGCGGACGTAGAACTCGATGCCGTAGGGCATCTGGCGCAGCGGCACGGTGAACGTGACACCTGTGGATGCGAAGCTGGCCGCAAGGGCTTCCGCGCCTTGCACGGTGAGGCAGGCATCGATGTGCTCCTCGCGCTCGAAAGCGGCTTGATCGCGCGGCGTGGGAGGGGCGCACTTGAGATGGATATAGCAGCCGTCGCGGCGGACGCTCGCGTAGAAGCCCTCGTAGGAAAAGTCGAGCTCGAAGTCGAGCTTGTCTTGGTAGAAAGCTTGCGACCGCGCCAATTCCGCGACCCGGAGGACCGGTGCGATGTAGGTGAGACCTGCGCGACATTCATTCATAGCGAATTGCATGCCCTCGGGTTTGCCGAACCAATAGGCGTACAGTGGCTGATGCAACACCGCCCCATTGCGCAAGCCATACCCCCCACGCCACCAGCAGCAACTGCCGCCGCCGCGTGGTGCGGTACCGCTCGCGCAGCGCAGGGCTTTGGGCGGAGCTGCGCCGGGCGTGAGGGCGACTCCATCAAGCCGTCGGGTAACAGCACGGAGTCTCCTGCAGTGCGCAAATAACGAACAAGGAAATTTCCCACGCGACCTTCATACTCTTTGCCTCCGAACGCATGCAGATCTACGTGCGCGGCCCCGCGCAGCGAGTAAAATTCCTTGGGCGCCGGCACAGCCGCGAAGAGCCGCTGGGCCTCCTGGATCGTAGTGTGACGATCTTCGGTCCCGTGGACAACCATTACGGGACACCGAAGCAGTGAAACGCGGTCGATCGGGCGCAGCTCAGCGGGCGTGACGCCGAGACGCGGACTCAGCTGAGCCAGGAGTAGCGGAGATAACCAGGAACCCACCGCACCGAAGTAGATGTGCAGTCGGTTCCTCACCGCCTCTTCGATGCTCGGGTAAACGGACTCAAGGACCACTGCGGCGAGCAACGGCTGAACATCGGACAGGAGAAGCGAGGCTGCGCCCAGCGAGGCGCCGAGAATGCCAACGCGCTCGCCCGGTGCGAGCTCTCGGAGCTTTTCGACCGAAGCGTGAACGTCCGCAGCTTCGCGATGACCGAACGAAATGCGCTCACCTTCGCTCTCGCCGTGGGCTTGAAGATCAACCAGCAGGACGGAAAAGCCTAGGGCACTCAGAAACTGCGCCCGGGGCAGCATCGTGCGCTTGTTGGAACGAATGGAGTGCAGCAACAATACGGCGCCTGCCCCCGAAGAGCCTTGGACGAACCAGGCGCTCAACTTCACACCCGACACGGAATCAAACGTGATGGAGCGCGCCTGAAGTGCGGGGTCGGGGACTCCCGTGCTGACCCGGGCGGACCTGGTCAGGAAGTCACCGGCCCAGAAGACGCTCCCGGCAAACAAACCGACGATTGCAGTGACTGCGAGGACCAGTCCGCGTCGCATGTCCTTGGGTACGCTACGCCGGACAGGGGTTTGGAGCAATTACTCGAGGGATGAGGGATGAGGGATGAGTACCTGATCTGAGCGCCAATATTATCCGTGTTTATCTGTGTGTATCTGTTGCTTGATCTGCCCTTAACTAGTTTGATCTCACCCGCGTTTATCTGCGGCCGATTGCTGTTTGCTAGAATCACAGCATGAAGAAGAAGCGCCCGCCGCGCTGCGACATTGCATTGCTCGTAGATGAGGAAACCGGTGAGCACAGCCCTTCCGGCAAGTTCGTGCCGGAGTCGGACGATGTCGAAGAGAAAGTGCTGCGCGCGCTGCGCAAGCACTACCGCCGCGTCGAAGTCGTGCCGTTCCTGCCGTCGGTCTCGGAAACCGTTGAGCGGCTGCGGAAGCTCAAGCCGCGCATCGTGTTCAACCTCACTGAATGGATCGACGGCGACCGCAAGCTCGACGCCGCGATCGCCGGCGTGCTCGAAATGCTGAAGCTGCGCTACACGGGCACCGGCCCGGACGGCCTGCGCCTCGCTCGCGACAAGGCGCTCTCGAAGACCGTCGTCGGCGGCCAGGGCGTGCTGGTACCGGACTGCTTTGTTGTGAACGGCGCCCGCGGGGTGGACGGCAACGGCCTTGAATATCCGCTTATCGTGAAGCCACAGTTCGGCGACGGCTCGGAAGGCATCACCAAGGAGTCCGTTGTCCACAGTGCGCGCAAGTTACGCGCGCGGGTGCGGGCAGTACGCGCACGCACGCGTGAACCGGCAATCTGCGAGGAGTTCGTCCCGGGCCGTGACCTTTACGTGGGGCTGCTCGGCAACGAGCCGCGGGTGCTGCCGCCGGTCGAGCTGGTGGTGCGGAGCCGCCGGCGGCACGCGCCGCAGCTCGCGACCTACCGCCTGAAGAACGATCCGCGCTACCGCAGGAGATGGCGCGTCCATTACCGCCGTGCACGGCTCGTTCCGAGAGCCATGCGCACGCTCGTCGATGCGAGTCGCCGCATTTTTCACGCCTTGAAGCTGCGCGACTACGCGCGGCTCGATTTCAGACTGACCGCCGATGGCAGGCTCTATTTCATCGAGGCCAATCCCAATCCGGACCTCGATCCGCACGCCCTGAACCGCAGCGGGTGCTTCTCCGGCGTGGCGTACGGGCGCCTGCTCCGAACCATCGTGGAAAGCGCCCGCCGCCGGAAGAGAAAGTGATGCGTGATGAGTGATGAGTGATGAGTGATGAGGTGGGATTTCAATCTCTCGACCTGCGGTCTCGTCTTGGGATTCTCAGCGCTGGCCGGTCAGCCGCTTTTCGTCATTCGCCACTCGTCGTCATCACTCATCACTCATCACTCATCACCCATCACGCTCTCATCTGAGTTGGTTATGGCAGAATGGCCCCCTAACGAGGCGCTTGCTTCTGGAGGTTAGATGGCAGGCTTGTCCGTGGCGGACCACGGGGTAAATCCGCCACTCGTCAATATTCCGCGCGACTACAACGCAGCGCACGATCTGATCGAGCGCAACCTCGCGGCGGGCCGCTCGGGGAAGACGGTCTTCATCGACGACGCGGGGCGCTGCACGTACGGCGAGCTGGCCGAGCGCATGAATCGCGCCGCGAACGCGCTGACGGGCCTCGGTCTCGAGATGGAGCAGCGCATATTGCTCGCCCATGACGACACGATCGATTTTCCCGCGATCTTCCTGGGCGCGATCAAAGCCGGTATCGTGCCAGTTGCAGTGAATTCGCTGCTCACCACTCCCGAGTACGAGTACATGCTCGCCGACAGCCGCGCGCGGGCGGTGGTCGTGTCGGAGGCGCTGCTGCCCGCTGTTGCTCCCATCCTCGGCAAGCTGCCATTTCTAAAGCACGTCATCGTTTCGGGCAGGAACGCCCAAGGGCAGCTGCTGCTGTCGGACCTCACGGCCAAAGCCGGCACCCGGTTCGAGCCGGCGCCGACGACCTGCGACGACGTGTGTTTCTGGCTGTATTCCTCAGGCTCCACCGGGATGCCCAAGGGCACCGTGCACCTGCATTCACACCTGATCCAGACCGCCGAGCTGTACGCGCGCCCGGTGCTGGGTATCCGCGAGAGCGACGTCGTGTATTCGGCGGCGAAGCTCTTTTTTGCCTACGGCCTCGGCAACGCGCTCACCTTTCCGATGTCGGTCGGCGCGACCGCCGTGCTGATGGCCGAGCGGCCGACCCCGCGAGCCGTGTTCAAGCGCCTAAGAGAGCAACAGCCGACCATCTTTTACGGCGTGCCGACGCTGTACGCGGCCATGCTGGCGAATCCGGAGCTGCCGGCGAAGTCGGAGCTGGCCTTGCGCCTGTGCGTTTCGGCGGGAGAGGCGCTCCCGCCCGATATCGGCACACGCTGGACCGAGCGCTACGGCGTGGAGATCCTCGACGGCATCGGCTCGACCGAGATGCTGCACATATTTCTCTCCAATCGACCGGGCGAAGTGCGCTACGGCACCACCGGCAAGCCCGTGCCCGGATACGACATACGCGTGGTGGACGAACAGAATCAGCCGGTCAAGCCGGGCGAGATCGGCGAGCTTCAGATCAGTGGGCCGACGTGCGCGCCCTATTACTGGAACAACCGCGCGAAGACGCACGCCACTTTCCTCGGCGGCTGGACCCGCAGCGGCGACAAATACACGATGGACGCCGACGGCTATTACACCTATGCCGGGCGCACGGACGATATGCTCAAGGTGAGCGGCATGTACGTTTCGCCATTCGAAGTGGAGACGGCGCTCGCCTCGCACCCCGCCGTGCTGGAAGCGGCGGTGATCGGGCACGCCGATGACGAGCGGCTGATCAAGCCCAAGGCGTACCTCGTGCTCAAGCCGGGCCGGACCGGCTCGAGTGCGCTGGCCGAGGAGCTCAAGCAGTACGTCAAGTCGCGGCTCGCGCCCTACAAGTATCCGCGCTGGATCGAGTTCATCAGCGAGCTGCCCAAGACCGCGACGGGCAAAATACAGCGGTTCAAGCTGCGTCAACGTAACTGACGCCATCCCGCGCGGGATGTGCTTCCTGCGTGGCGACCATAATAGAATGCGACATCGGAAGAGGAGGGTTCATGAGCATCAATAGACTGCGGGACAGGCGCCGCGCGCTGCTCAAGACCGTGGCGGCAGCGGCCGGAGTCTCCGCGGCCAGTGTGGCATTGCCGCGGTGGGCGCTTGCCCAATCGGGCAAGCTGAAGATCGGACTGATGTTGCCCTATACCGGTACCTTCGCCCAGCTCGGCGTCGCCATCACCAACGGTTTCAAGCTCGCGGTCCAGGACGAGGGCGGCAAGCTCGCCGGTCGCGAGATCGAGTACGTCACGCTCGACGACGAGTCGGACCCGGCGAAGGCGGCGGACCGCGCCAACCAGCTCGTAACGCGCGACAAAGTGGACGTGCTGGTCGGCACGGTGCACTCGGGCGTGCAGATGGGCATCGTCAAGATCGCGCGCGAATCCGGCGTGCTGCACATCATTCCCAATGCCGGCGTCGCGGCCGCCACCGGAGCGCTGTGCGCTCCCAACATTTTTCGCACTTCTTTCGCGAATGGCCAGACCACTTATCCGATGGGCAAGGTGCTCGCCGACCGCAAGGTGAGGAGCGTGGTCACGATCACGTGGAAATACGCCGCCGGCGAGGAGATGGTCGAAGGCTTCAAGGACAGCTTCACGAAGGGCGGCGGCAGGGTCGTCAAGGAGCTGTGGCTGCCGTTCCCGAACGTGGAATTCCAGTCGTTGCTGACCGAGATCGCCTCGCTCAAGCCCGACGCGGTGTTCGCCTTCTTCGCCGGGGGCGGCGCGGCGAAGTTTCTGAGGGACTACCAGGCGGCGGGCTTGAAAGGCCGCATTCCCCTCTACGGTTCGGGCTTCCTCACCGATGGCATCCTGGAAGCGGCCGGCGATGCGGGGGAAGGCGTCGAGACGACGCTGCATTACGGCGACGGCCTTGAAACGCCCCGGAACAATGCCTTCCGTGTCGCCTACGTCAGGGCTTACAAGATACCCCCGGACGTGTACGCGGTGCAGGGCTACGACGCGGGTCTGCTGCTCGCGGCCGGGATGCGCGCCGTGAAAGGCGACATCAGCAGGAAGAAGGAGATCATCGCCGCCATGGAAAAAGCCGAGATCGACAGCCCGCGCGGCAAATGGAAGATGTCCCGGGCCCATAACCCGGTGCAGGACTTCTATATCCGCAAGGTCACCGGCAAGGAGAACAAGGTGACGGGCGTGGCCATCAAGGGGCTCGATTACCCATCGGCGGCTTCCTGCAAGATGCCCGGCTGAACGCAGGTCTTACGATCAACTCAGGCCGACGGCTGCGAGGTCGCCGGCCTTTTTTGCACCCGTCCTGCAGGTCGTCGCTAAGGTAGAGCAAGGACAATTCGGCCACGGAATCATTCTTGCTATTGATCTTTGTTCTATGAGGTGTCTTGCGTATTCCGGGTGCTTCCGTGGCTGAGTTCCGTTTTGATTCTTGAGATGGGTCAACACAGGGGATGGACGCCTACACGTTCCTGATCCAGGTACTGAACGGCGTCCAGTACGGGCTGCTGCTGTTCCTGTGCGCCGCGGGCCTGACGCTGATCTTCGGCATCATGGGCATCATCAACCTCGCGCACGGCAGCTTCTATATGCTGGGCGCCTATCTCGCCTGGTCGCTCACCGAGCGCCTGGGCAGCCTGTGGCTCGCGATCCCGTTCGGCATCGCGCTCTCGGTGCTGTTCGGCCTGCTTCTCGAATGGCTGCTCATCAACAAGCTCTACCGGCGCGACCATCTGTACCAGGTGCTGCTGACCTACGGCCTGATCCTCATATTCGAGGAGCTGCGAAGCATTGTCTGGGGCGATGACGTGCACGGCGTGCCGGTGCCCGGTGTGCTCGCCGCGTCCGTCCCTCTCACCGAGAATCTCAACTACCCGGTGTACCGGCTCGCCATCTCCGCCGTGTGCATCGTGCTGGCTGTTGCCATGTACTGGATGATCCGGAAGACGCGGGTCGGCATGATGATCCGCGCCGGTAGCGTCGACCGCGAGATGGTGCAGTCCCTGGGCATCAACATCCAGCTCCTCTACCGGGCCGTGTTTGCCCTGGGCGTGGCGCTGGCCGCTTTCGCCGGCATGATCGCCGCGCCGGTCTCCTCGGTTTTCCCCGGCATGGGCAACCAGATACTGATCCTCTGCTTCGTGGTCGTGGTGATCGGCGGGATCGGCTCGATCAAGGGCGCGCTGGTGGCGGCTATATTGATCGGTCTGGTGGATACCTTCGGCAAGGTCGTCTCGCTGGAAATCGCCGGCGTGAAGCTGCTGCCGGAGCTCGCCGGAATGACCGTTTACCTGCTGATGGCCATGGTGCTGCTGTGGCGGCCGGAAGGCATCTTCGGGAAGAAGACATGAGCCGGCGCGCGCTCGCCATCATTCTGGGTATCGCGGTGCTGGCCGCGCTCGCCGCGCTGCCGTCGTTCGCCGAGAAGTTCTATGTCCAGCTCTTCACCAAGATCCTGATCATGGCCATTTTCGCCATGAGCCTCGACCTCGTGGTCGGCTACACGGGGCTCATCAGCTTCGGCCACGCCGCGTTCTTCGGCACCGCTGGCTACATCCTCGCGCTGGTTGCGCCGCAATACCAGGCGGCGAACCTGTGGCTGACGCTGGCGCTCGCGCTGGCGGGCTCCGCGGCTCTTGCGCTCATCATCGGCGCACTCGTGCTGCGCACCTCGGGTATCTACTTCATCATGGTGACGCTCGCTTTCGCCCAGATGCTCTTCTTCCTGTTTCACGACACCAGAATGGGGGGCGGATCGGACGGAATTTACATCCACGTCAGGCCCGTGGCCGACATCGCGGGGTGGCAGCCGTTCAGCCTGGAGAACTTCATCCACTATTACTATCTGGTGCTGGTGCTCGCGGCCGCGACGTTCCTGCTGCTCTCCCGGGTGCTCGGGTCGCTATTCGGCCGGGTTCTCGTCGGCATCCGCGTGAACGAGCACCGCATGCGCTCGCTCGGCTATCCGCCTTTTCGCTACAAGCTCGCGTGCTTCGTGCTCTCGGGCACGCTCGCGGGGCTCGCCGGCTACCTCGCGACCGTGCAGTTCGGTTTCGTGAATCCCGACATGCTCGGCTGGCATCTCTCCGGCAGCGTGCTGATGATGGTCATACTCGGCGGCATGGGCACTCTCGTCGGCCCGGCGCTGGGGGCGATGGTGCTGCTGCTGCTCGAGCTCGCGTTTCAGTCGTTGCCGGCCGTTGGCACACTCAACATCGGCAAGCACTGGCAATTGCTGATGGGCGGATTCATCGTGCTGGTGGTGCTGGCGCTGCCCAACGGGCTTATCGGATTGCTCGGCTCCTGGCGGCGGCAGAAAGAGGCGGGCGATGAGTGAAGCCGTGCTGGTGACCGAAGGCCTGACCCGCTACTTCGGTGGCCTGGCCGCGGTGGCCGGGGTATCGCTCGCATGCGAGGAGCAGCGCGTGCATGCCGTCATCGGTCCGAACGGGGCGGGCAAATCCACCCTCGTCAACATGCTCTCGGGCGATCTCGTTCCGAGCGGCGGGCGCATTACGCTGCGGGGCGCCGATATCACGGGGCTCGCCGCCCACCGCATTTCGCGTCTTGGCGTGGGACGCAGCTATCAGAAGACAAATATCTTCCTGCCCTTTACCGCGTTCGAGAACTGCCGCCTTGCCGCACAGTCGCGGCTCGCGAGCTCGATGCGCTTTTTCAAGCCGGCGCAAGACTACCGCGCGCTCGACGAGGCCGCCGAGCGCGCACTGGCGGCGGCGGGGCTGGCGAACCGGGGCGGCGTCACGGCTGCGGCCCTTTCACACGGCGAGCAGCGCCAGCTCGAAATCGCGATGACGCTCGCGACCGACCCGGGCATTCTGCTGCTCGACGAACCGCTCGCCGGCATGGGCGCCGAAGAATCGGCGCGCATGGTCGAGCTGCTGCGGCGGCTGCGCGCGAGCCACGCGATCCTGCTGGTCGAGCACGACATGGACGCGGTTTTCAGTCTTGCCGATCGTCTCACCGTGATGGTCAACGGCACGGTCCTCGCCGGCGGCAGCCCGAAGGAGATCCGCGCCAATCGTGCCGTGCAGGAAGCGTACCTGGGCGGCGAGGGCGTCCATGACTGACCTCCGACCTGCAATGGCGTCCCTGATCGAGGCGCACGGATTGCATACGTACTACGGCTCGAGCCACATCCTGCACGGGGTGGACTTCGCGGTCGGGCAGGGCGAGACCGTCGGCCTGATGGGCCGCAACGGCATGGGCAAGACGACGCTCCTGAAAAGCGTGCTCGGCCTGCTCGCTCCGCGCGCGGGCGAGGTGCGCGTGAGAGGAAGGGTGATGACGGGCGTTGCGCCGCATGTCGTCGCCCGGCAAGGCATCGCCTACGTCCCCGAAGGGCGGGGCGTATTTCCCAATCTCACGGCGCGAGAGAATCTGGTCATGGCTGCGCGCGCCGGCGTTCACGGGCGCCAGGAGTGGACGCTCGAGCGCGTGCTCCAGACTTTTCCGCCGCTCGCCCGGCGGATCGATCACGGCGGCGGCCAGCTCTCCGGTGGGGAACAGCAGATGCTCACGATCGGTCGCGCCCTGATGACGAATCCCGACCTGCTGATACTGGACGAAGCGACCGAAGGCCTGGCGCCGCTGGTCGCGCGCGAGATCTGGTCCATCGTCCGGCACATCAGGGAAGCCGGTATCGCCGCCGTGATCGTGGACAAGAATTTCAGCAGGGTGTCCGCCATCGCCGATCGCACGGTGATCCTGGTGAAAGGCGTCGTCGTCTACTCGGGTCCCAGTCCCGAGCTCCGGTCCCGGCCGGACATCCTGCAGAAGTATCTGGGGGTTTGAGGAAGCTATCGCTATGAGCTGACGCTCGTGACTTTTGCAGGGGGACCGCTGCAAAAGTCATTTCACCAACCCCATCTCGCTCAACCGCTGCCGATAGCGTTCGAACTGCGCATCCAGGCTGGCGGGCAGTTCCTTATATCCCACCAGGTCGAGAATCCAGAGGTTCTTCTCGATATCCTTCTTGATCTCGTCGGTGTGGACCATTCTGGTCAAGGTGCTTTCCCACCAGGCGGCCTGCGCGGGACTGATCCCTTTCGGAGCCATGACTACGTAGGATATCGGCGTCAGCACGTCCATCCCCTGCTCGCGCAGCGTGGGGACCTCCGCGAGCGGCCCCGGAATGCGCCGCGGTCCCGCCACCCCGATGTAGCGCAGCTTCCCACCCTGCACCATGGGCATGGGGCTGCCGGGGCTCGAGTGGCCGACGTCGAGGTGTCCGCCGGCGACCTGCGCCGCCGACATGGCGCCCGAATCGAAAACCACGGCCTTGACTCTCTTCGCATCCACCCCCGCCGCCGCCGCCACGTCCACGATCGAGATGTGCAGCGGATTGCCGGCGCCCACCGAGTAGGCGAACGAAACCGAGTCAGGATCCTTCTTCAGCCGATCGCGAACGTCCGCCATGCTCTTGATCGGCGAATCGGCCTTCACGAAGAAGACCTGGAATTCGGTAAAGAGCCTGATTATCGGCGTGACGTCGCGGTGCGTAATTCCGCCGCCGCGCGCCCCCGCAATCGTGGTCATCCAGCTGGACGATGCAAGCGCCAGGTAGTGCGGGTTCCCGGAGTGCGTGTTCAGGTAGCCCATCGCAATGGTCTGGCCGCCGCCGGGCTTGTTGACGACGTTCATCGTCACCGGGATCAGGCGGTTGCTCTGCAGCGCATTCTGGATCGCGCGCACGATGCGGTCGTTGGCGCCCCCCGCCGCGGCGCCCACGACGAACTCCACGTTCCGGTCCGGCTTCCAGTCGGCGGACTGGGCGTAGCAACAACCCGAGACAATCAACGGAGCAAGCAGGATTAGAACACAGCGGGTGTATTGCAAGCGTTCCTCCTATAAACCTGATGGTACTGTGATTCGACCGAGCGCAGGACCGGGGTAGAGCCCTCGGCCTAAAGCACGTGACGGGATCGCGAACGATTGAATCCGGCACCGACTAACTTCCAAAGGATGTGTTTCTCCTCAACCTTACGCGATGGTCGAATGATCCTAAAAGCCATCCCATCGAAATACAATCGCTCCTCAGGATGAATGGATATCAAAGGGAATCTCCCCAGGCGCGACACTAGTTGAACCTCACGTACTCGAAGGCGATCGGCTGATTGTTGATTCCCCGTTCCGGCGGGGCGATCCAGTTCGCGAACTTGCCCGGCTCGACCACGCGTCCCATCAGGGATTGCACGAACGCGCGGTCTTCCGCGTTGGGCAGCCACGCGCCGATGTTCGCGTCCCAGATGTCCTGGCTGACTACACGGCCGTCGGGCGCAATCCTGGCGCCGGCGAAGGAGCCGATCTGGCGATTGAATCCCTTGTGCGGCAGCATCAACTGGAAGTCGACGCCGTGCTTCTGCATGACGCGGTTCCAGCGGGCGACTCCGGCCATGGTGTCCTTGACGTAGTCATCGCGCAGCCGCTCGTTCAGCGCATTCAGTGCGGGCGCGTCGTTCTGCACGATCCTGCCGCCGGTGACCTCGAGTACGGGATAGGTCATGTCCTTGAGGGTGTGATCGTCGCTGATCCGGGATTCGTCGAATCGTCCTTTCAGCCCCGTCGTGTAGAACGTGGCCGCGTTCGATGATACGTCGGAGCCGAAGAGATCGAGCGTGACGCTGTAATGGAAATTCAGGTAACGCTGCATCGTCGGCAGATCGATCACGCCGACGCGCACGGAGCTTCGCGGGATCGTCTGTCTTGTGCTGCGCCATCACTTCCGAGGTGCGCTCCAGGATGCGGGTGATGCCGGTCACGCCCACATACATATGGTGCGCTTCCTCGGTCAACATGAAGCGGGTGGTGCGGGCGAGCGGATCGAAACCCGATTCGGCCAGCGCGGTCAGCTGGAACTTGCCGTCGCGGTCGGTGAAGAACGTGAACATGAAGAACGACAGCCAGTCGGGCGTCGCCGCGTTGAACGCGCCCAGTATGCGGGGGTTGTCCTGGTCTCCGGAGCGGCGCTCGAGCAGCGCTTCCGCTTCTTCGCGGCCGTCGCGGCCGAAATAGCGATGCAGCAGATACACCATCGCCCACAAGTGCCGCCCTTCCTCGCAGTTGATCTGGAAGAGGTTGCGCAAATCGTACAGCGACGGGCAGATGAGCCCCAGGCGCCGTTGCTGCTCGACCGAGGCCGGCTCGGTGTCGCCCTGCGTGACGATGATGCGGCGCAGGTTGCTCCGGTATTCGCCCGGCACTTCCTGCCACGCGGGCTCGCCCTTGTGGTCGCCGAAGCCTATCGGGCGGCCCGGCTCGGCGGGGTTGAGAAAAATTCCCCAGCGATAGTCGGGCATCTTCAGGTAGTCGAAATGAGCCCACCCGTCGCGTTCCACGCTGACGGCAGTGCGCAGATAGACGTCGTAGCCGCTGCTGCCGTCGGGACCCATCTCGCCCCACCAGCTCTGGAATCCGGGCTGCCAGCGCTCCAGGGCGCGCTGCAGCGTCCTGTCGGATGCGAGATCGACGTTGTTGGGAATCTTCTCGTTGTAGTCGATGCTCATGGCTTTTTCCCGGCTACAGGAAGAATGGAACCGGAGATAAACGCAGATTTCATAAACCAAGGGTCAAGAACCATATTTAACCGCCGATGGCCGCCGATGGCCGCCGATTTCAAGACTCAGTATCAAACGCAATCCAGCCACAGATAAACACAGATACAACAAGGACGAGTGACTACATCATTTCTGTAGCGCGGCCCAAACGGCTTCTATGATAACCATGGAAGCGTTGTCGGGATGGCACGGTTTGCCACAAGCTGAACCGCAGCATGCAGCGGAGGTCCCAGCAGCGCGGCCACTGCGATGAGGACGATGAGCGGTGCTTGAGGCGTTTCGATGATGGCTAACTTGAATTGATTTGTCGGCGGCCATCTGCGGCCATCGGCGGTTTGAATCGTTCTTGATTCTATCGGCGTTCATCGGCCTTCATCGGCGGTTCCGCCCTGTTTGTAGCTAGATGCGTTCCCAGTTGAACTTCGCCTTGTTCCCGCTTCCGTACACCTTCAGCGCGCCGGCCTCACCGACCGCATTGGGCCCTCTGAAGATCCAGTTCTGCCACGCGGAGAGCCGGCCGAAGATGCGCGTCTGCATGGTTTCGGCGACGCCGAATCGAAGGTTCGCTTCCATGCCGGTCAACGCATCGGGCGAGAGGCTCGCGCGCTCTTCCAGCGCCAGGCGTATCTCGTCATCCCAGTCGAGCTCGTCGGGGGTGGCGGTCACGAGCCCCAGCGCGAGCGCTTCTTCGGCGCCGAGTGGACGGCCGGCGGATCCCTGCGCCCGCGCGATGAGCGTCGGATCGTTGTAGAAACGGCACGCGATCCGGGACAGGCGGCTCAACGTTTCGTAGCGGTCGAAATTCATTCCGGACAAGGTGATCTTCGGCACCCCGGCGTCGTCTTCAGGCACGGCCAGCATGTAGCTGCGGTCTGCTGCCAGGGCGAGCTCGAAGAGCGTTCCGGCGAAGCAAGACCCGCGATCGACCAGCGCGAAGAGGGTGCGGGAGCTCACCTCCAAGCGCGCGAACGTGCGGCGCAGCATGCCGATCACTTCGCGGACGAACCAGTTCTCGCCATGCATCCTCAAGGCAGCGTCCACCGCGAGAACCAGCCCGGGATCGCCGCTCGTTCCCAGAATCCACGTGCCAAGGCCGGGGTCGTTGGTGCGCAGCATCAGGATGGCGTCATCGAGCTCTCGCGCCATCTGCAGCGGCCACCAGGATGCGCCGGCGTCGAGGATCTCTTCGAGCCCCTCGGGCTGGCGTTTTTTCGGGGCGGCGACTGAAATCCTCGCCGTGCGACCCTTGGGGTCGGTTCGCACGTCCACGCATGCATAGTGATAGCCCGTATCGTCGATCATCCGGTCCAGGGGAGGGAGCGTGACTCCCTTTGCGACCCGCGGCCGGTCGCTTTGCGCGGCGAGTTCCACCGCCCGCCGTTTCACGTGGTCGGTGAATTGCTGCGGCTTCGCGACGGCGTCCACCAAGCCCCATTCCCTGGCGCGCGCGCCGCGCACGCCTTCGATCGCGGTGCAGAACAGGTCCGCCAGATCGCGCCTGACCTTGCGCTTGTCGGTCAATCGCGTCAGCCCGCCGGTGCCCGGAAGCACCCCGAGCAGCGGTACCTCCGGCATGCTCACGGCCGAGGAGCGGTCGTCGATCAGGACAATCTCGTCGCAGGCAAGGGCAAGCTCGTAGCCGCCGCCCGCGGTAGTACCGTTGCAGGCGGCGATGAACTTCAGGCCGGAATTCGCGCTCGCATCCTCGATACCGCAGCGCGTCTCGTTAGTAAACTTGCAGAAGTTCACCTTCCACGCGTGGGATGAATTGGCGAGCATGAAAATGTTCGCCCCGGCGCAGAAGATGCGCTCCTTGCCGCTGGTCAGTATGACGCTGCGGACTTCGGGACGCTCGAACCGGAGCCGTTGCAGCGCGTCGTTCAACTCGATGTCCACGCCGAGATCGTAGGAGTTGAGCTTCAGCTTGTAGCCGGGCCTGAGCGGGCGATCCTCGTTCACGTCCAGCCGCAGCGTGGCGACGGGACCGTCGAACGACAGGCTCCAGTGGACGTAGCGGTCCGGCCGCGCGTCGTAGGTTATCAGCTCCCGGGAGGTTTCTGGAGAGAGTTGTGCCATGGTTTCTCCGGTTTGCGGGGTTTGACGCAACGCTAGGTCGTTGCACCAAATCTGCCGGGCAGTACCACTCGAACGCATCCTTGAGTCGATGATACCCGATGCGAGGCGTGAACTGTTTCACGCGCCGCAGACCCGACGGGCACGGCAACTGCGGAGAGGGGACGGTGGACACGTTGGAGCGAAGCGGGCACACTAGTCAGTGTCCCGAGTCGCTAATTCGCTGAACAACTCATCTCAAGAACGGCATACGGACGGGATGAACGGGATAAACAGGATAAGAGCGCAGTTACACCATCCTGTACATCCTGTTAATCCTGTCAATTTTTAGATCTTGAGCGGCGTCCTTCAACATTTTTGAGATAGCTTCTAATGACCCCCGCATTGCAACGTTCGATCGTGCTCGCTTCGATTGCATTGCTCGTACCGTCTGCCGGTTCTGGCGCGGACGGCGCCTCGGCTTTCGACAAGCTGGTGCAGTCCAGGTTGGTGCACTGCGCGTTCTACAAAGCTTACGAAGTGGACCGGAACACCGGTGACCTGGTGCTGACGGAAGGGCGCTCTGAATCGCTCACGCACTTCCAGGGCATAAAAGACGGGCGCGCCCGGCAGATTTCTACCCGCATGGCCGGCGCGCGCGACGTGCGGGTCAGCCGCAGCGGGAAGTACCTGCATTTCGTGGACGAAGTGGCCGGCATGTATATCCTGACCACGGTCTACGGCTGCATCGACCGGGACAAGCACGGGATATGCATGACCTACGGCGCAATGCAATCGCGCAATTTTGATCCGCGCTCGATTCGCGATCCCGACGCCGTCTACGAGGCGCTCAAGGACAACTCCGATCCGGGGTTCTGCGACCACAGCTTCGTGAACGTGCAGGAAGCTTCCCGCTAGCCCGCATGGTTCACGGGGTACTGGGACCGCGCGGTTTTTTGGGCGGCGGTGCTCCGATTAGCGGCGGAGCATGCGGGCTGTGGCGAATCGCTTAAGCGCCTAACAAAATGAAATCCCCTCTCCTCGTGCTCACGGGGAGAGGGTTAGGGTGAGGGGCACAAAAACAGCATTTTGTTAGGAACTCTTAGGCCGGTGCACCGGCTGACAGCAACGCTTTGTAGTCCTCCATTGCTGCGTTGATCACCGCCGTCGCCTCTCGGCAGCCGTACGTCTGCCGGACCACGATCTGCTGGTGCCCGCCCGGTACGAGCTTGTAGGTACTGAAGTAATGCCGAAGGCGCTCCACGAGGATCTGCGGCAGGTCCCCGATTTCCTGTGCATTGCCCCAGACCAAGTCCTTCTCGAGAACGGCGATTATCTTGTCATCGGCCTCGCCGTTGTCGAGCAGTTGCAAGCCGCCCACGACGCGCGCGGGAATGATGATTTCCGAGCGGGCTATCGGGCGCTCGCTCAGCACGCAGATATCGAGCGGATCGCCGTCGCCGCGTCCTGCGCCGGGACAGAGCAGCCTGACCTTCTCGCCGCAATAGGTTCTCGGTATGAAACCGTAGAGAGCGGGCGCCTGCGATGAGCCGCGCTGCGGGCGGTCGACGCGAAGGTATCCTGACGCCTTATCCACCTCGGTACTTGATCAGATCGAACGGGGTGATCTCGATGTACGCATTGACGTATAACGGTGGCTCGCGCCCGATCGGCAGTCCATGCCAGGGATGGGGACGCCATTCGGAGAATCGCAGATGAAACTCGCTCATCCTTCTTCTTCTTTCAGCCACGGAAACACACGGAAGGGCACGGAAGCTTAAAACGGTAATTGTTTTACCTTCATTATGTTCGGGATTCGTAGAGTGTCAAGGCAGTAGACGAAGGGATGGGCGCTCGGCAAACTAACGGCATCGCGACAGCGGAGCACACCATGAAATTGAAATTTTCAGGAATAGGGCTTGCGGCGATCCTGCTCTTATCACCGTTGGCGGCAGGCTGCGGAAGCGCCGTTGCGGCGGAGTGGAAGCCTGACAAGCGGGTCGTCGAAGTTGTCGTGCCCAATGCCCCGGGCGGTGGTAACGACCGCATCGTGCGGCTCATCATCAAGATCGCCCAGGAGCAGCGCCTGGTGGAGCCGACCATGAACGTGGTCAACAAGCCCGGGGCCGGGATCGTGATGGGCATGAACTACTTGAACCAGCATGCCGGCGACGCGAACTATATCGGCATCGTGTCGGCCACGCTGCTGGGCGACTATGTTTCAGGGCGTAGTCCCATCGGGCCTGGCGAGGTGATGCCCATCGCGCAGTTGTTCACCGAGTATGTCGGCTTCGCCGTCAAGCCCGACTCCAGCTTGAAGAGCGGCAAGGACCTGATGGCCCGGCTGAAAGCGGATCCGAGCTCGGTCAGCACGGGAATAGCCGGAGGCGTAGGCAACCATAACTACATCGCGCTGGCGCTCGTGGCCCGGTCGGTCGGCGCCGATGTAAAAAAACTGAAGGTCGTCACGTTCAGCGGCGGCTCCGAGTCGACCACCGCTGCGATGGGCGGGCACGTCGATATGGTGATATCGCCCGCCGCGACCGTTTTACCCCACGTGCAGGCAGGGCGGCTGCGGTTTATCGCGGTTGCTGCGCCGAAGCGCCTCGCGGGGCCTTTTGCCGACGTCCCGGCATGGAGGGAATTGGGAGCGGACGCCGTGCTGTCAAACTGGCGGACCATCGTCGGGCCGCGCGGCATGACGCCGCAGCAGATCACCTACTGGGAGAACGTGCTGGCGCGGGTGGTCGAGACCGAAGAGTGGAAGCAAATGCTGGAAAAAACCAGCGTCACCGGCGAGTTTCTGCGCAGCGCCGAGACCCGCAAACAGCTGAAGGCGGACTACGACGAGCTGAAAACGATCATGACGGAGCTGGGCCTCACGAAGTAACCGGATGCAAAGCCTCACCGCTAAGGACGCGGAGGACGCCAAGGAAAGTAACAGCCTTACCGCCAAGGACGCGGAGGACGCGAAGGATTAATAATAAGAAACCAAAATCCGATGAATATTAAGTATAGATCGGGACTTGATGTTGACGATTGATGAAGTCCGCGCCATCCCACTGTTCTCGACGCTCGCGATGGCCGATCTTGAGCGCCTTGCGCAAACGTCCGCCGACCTGCATCTCGCTGCAGGAGAATTCGCCGTTCCTGAGGGGGGCGAACGCGCACTGTTCGCCGTTCTCGCGGGCAAGATCGAGGTTGTGAAGTCGTTCGACGGGGTTGAACGCACGCTGGGCTGGCGCGTCCCCGGCACCATTTTTGGCGAAGTACCGATGGCCCTTGGCTCGCCATTTCCGGGCGGCTATCGAGCATCAGAACCCTCGCGCGTCATGCGCGTGGAGCCTCAGCAATATTATGCAATTGCCGCCGCATCCCCAGAGATCTCTTTGAAGGTCAGCGCGCTCGCGCGCGAGCGCATCGGAGGGCTCCAGGGCATTACTGCCGAACCGCCCAAACCGCGCGTGACAATTTTCGGGCACCGCTGGGATACCGTCTGCGGCGACCTGCGACGGTTCCTCTCGCGCAACCAGATCACTTTCGAGTGGGTGACGCCGGATTCGTCCGAGCTGCCTAAGCAATGGCCCGGAAACCGCCCGCCGGACAGCGATTGCCCGGTGCTTCGACTGGCAGACGGTACATTGATCAGTCGACCGAATACGCGCGACATTGCCCAATGCCTCGGCCTTCAGACCACGCCGAGCCTGGCGGAATACGACACCGTTATCATCGGGGGCGGCCCGGCTGGCCTCGCGGCGGCGGTGTACGGTGCGGCCGAAGGACTGCGCACCGTGGTGATCGAGCGCGAGGCGCCCGGAGGCCAGGCCGGGACGTCGTCGCGGATCGAGAACTATCTTGGGTTTCCCAGCGGAGTATCGGGCGACGAGCTGGCAAGTCGCGCACTGCGGCAAGCGAGGCGGCTTGGCGCGGAAATTCTGGTCACGCGGTCTGTCAATCGCATCGATCCGACGACGCGCGAGGTTTTCCTCGATGGCGACGAGGTCCTCCGGGCGCGGACCGTCATTCTTGCGACCGGAGTCACATGGCGTCGTCTTGCAATCGATGGCTTCGATCGGCTCATCGGCAAGGGCATCTACTACGGAGCGGCACGCAGTGAAGCAGGTGCTACCCATGGGCTCGACCTCCACCTCATCGGTGCCGGAAATTCCGCCGGTCAGGCGGCGCTGTACCTTGCCAATCATGCGCGCAAGGTAACGCTCGTCGTCCGCGGCGATTCCCTGGAGAAGAGCATGTCTCACTACCTGATCGAGCAGCTCCGCGGGAAATCGAACATAGCGGTCCAGCTGCAGTCGGAAGTACAAGCGGTCTACGGTGATACCAACCTGAAGGCGATCGACATTCGTGATGGCGCAAGCAGAGAAGCGCGCCGACATGAGTGCGGTGGCCTTTTCGTCTTCATTGGCGCCGACGCGGATACCGGATGGCTGCCAACGGGAATCGCACGTGATGCCCACGGATATGTCCTGACCGGTGACGCCGTGGTGAAGGCCGCGCGCTGGTCGCACAGCCGCGACCCTTACTTGCTCGAATCGAGTGTTCCCGGTGTATTCGCGTGCGGCGATGTGCGGCTGAGTCCGGTCAAACGTGTAGCGTCCGCGGTCGGGGAGGGCAGCATGGCGATCGCTTTCGTCCATCAATATCTACAGAACGAAGGGCGACAGCAACTTAGGCGAACCTAAGGCGCCCTTGGCGGCCTTCGCGGTGAGGTTCTTATCTTCCTCCGCGTCCTTCGCGTCTTGGCGGTGAAGCTTTGATCTAGGCGGCGTACAGCTTGCGCAGGGCGAGCGCGCTCGGCATGCGGTCGATGCCGAAAAGCGCGTCTATCAACGCCTGGCTGCGCTGTTTGCCGAGCACGGGACCCATCAGGTCGAGCGCCTTTTCCCCCACTTCTGCGCGCGTGAGAGGATTCTCGGAGTTTCCCTTGGCCGCGAGCGTTTGATTCTCGAGCGTGCGGCCGTCCTTCAGCGCCATCGTTATCTTGCTGCGCCAGCCGCGCACCGCGTTGGGGAGGGTCGGGTCGGCGACGGCCTCGATGCGCTGTTTGACCTTAAGCACCGCCGGATCCTTCATTCGCTTTGCATCGTGGGCCGCCTTGAAAGTCATCGTGCCGTCGATCAGCATAACGGCGAGCAGGTGCTGCAGCGAAATGTCGACCATTTCGCGATTGCTGACGATTTCGATCTGTTCCTGCGGCATGCCGATAACCACGCGATCGACGTCGCCCGCCTTGATTCCGTGCCGCTGTATGAGCTCGTAGAGCACGTGCATGGGACCCTGTATCGGTCCGCCTACGGTCCAGCGCTTGATGCCGCCGCGCATGATTTCGTAGTTACTGCCGAGGCCGCGCACCAGCGCCTCCCGGTCGGCCTGCGGCGACATGATGGAAAAAAAATCGGGATCGCCCGAATAGATGTCCTCGACGCCCGTGAAGCCGCTTGCCGCCATCAACGCGGCCTGCAAGCCGTTGTGCGCCGGCATGCCGCCCATGGCGTACGCCTTTTCCATGTGCGCTGTGTCACGGAACATGGTAGTCACCCCGGCCGTCTGCTCCAGAGTGTAGGAGAGCGCGTAGCGGACTTTCCGCGCATCGAGCTTGAGCAGCGCGGCGGCCGCCGCCGCGGCGCCGAATATCTGTCCGGTCGCGCCGGCATGTCGCCCCGTCGGCACGAACTTCCGCGGATCGAGAGCCGTGAGGGTTCGCGCGCACATGTCGTAGCCAAGCACGACAGCGGTCAGCAGATCCCGGCCGGAGCGCTCGTGCTTCTCGGCTATGGCGAGCGCCGCAGGAAGGACGCTCGTTCCCGGATGCGTGCGCGTGGGCGGATGCGTGTCGTCGGTCTCGTCGGCGTGGCCGCACGTCCCGTTGGCGAGCGCCGCATTGAGCACGGTGGTGACGTGACGGGTGCCGATCACGCCGGCTTCGCGCGTTCCGCCGAGCGGTTTGACGTAGGCGATGATGCGCTTGCCGGGCAGCAGCCGCGAGCCCGACAGGATGGCCGCGAAGGTGTCGACGAGATGGATTCTGGCGCGCTCGGCGACTTCGCCGGGCAGCTTGCGCTTGAGCGCCCCGGCGATATAGGCGCTCACCTCCTGCATCAAGGGTGAGATCTGGGACAAGTCAGGGATATTCCGCATGCTTGGGAAGTTCCGCCGGCTCGACATACCACGGCGCCTTGGAGTTCCAGAATATGCTGTTGTCCGGGCGCTTGACCGGATCGTTGTCCAGTATGCCGGCGGGCACCAAGTAATCGTCACGGCCGGGGATCTTGTGCGGAAGCCGGGTGCCGCAATCGCGGCAAAACCAGACCGAAAAACGCTGCGCGCCGGGAAGATTGAAGCGCGTGATGGACACTTCGCCGGCAAGCCAGGCGAACTGCCCCTGGGGAACGAAGATATTCGCGGCGTGCGCGCTCCCGGACGCCTTGCGGCACCGCGAGCAATGGCAATACCGAAACGCCGAGAAGGGTGGTTTGATCTCGAATCGCACCGACCCACACAAGCAACTTCCCGAGAATTTGTCCGATTCCATCTCGATTCCTCCAGGTTTCAATGTTTCTGCTGCGATGGCCATGGACGAACTGCGGAGCGTTCACGGAGCGCCGGGTCCGGCGGGCAATTCGGGTTCCGCGCCGGTCGCAGCATCTCCAGCCCGATCGCCCCGGAAGTACGCATTGGCTTTTGGCAGAAACAGGAACACGACGACCACGACATAGAACACGATGCCGGGGATGACGACGAGTGTTACGGGCGCGGTGATCGCGCCAACCAACAGGCCTATAGCGCCGCAGACGGTGTATAGAATCCGTCCCCAATTCTGGGCTCGCAGCATGGCGGCCCCGCTCACGAGCTGAGCGAGTAAGCCGCCATACAGCAGGCAATACTGGAACGCCAACGGCAGCGGGTTTTGGGTCATCAGCTCTCGCACGATCGGATGGTTCAAGGTCAGGGTGCTGATGACGGACGACACCAAGGCAGTCAAAATCAGTGTCCACGCTATGACGGTTATCGAAGCTGGCCGCTCATTGTCCGTACTTGCCGGTTCAATGCTCATGCTCGCTAGCTGGGCTTCTTCAACACTCTCGGGATGCCTTGGCGGCATCTCGAACCACGTCGCGCGAGCCAGGCCGCGGCATTCGCCCGATTCCGAGTAGAGGGCCGTTGCCGTGTAATGCTTGCGTCCATCGCGGCCGAGCTTCCAACCGATGACCACGCAGCGTTCTGCGACCTGGATATCTCCGTTGAGCTCGGCCGCCATCTCACCCAGCATCATGGGAGTCCCGTCCGGAATGTCGCACGAGAACGCGCCCGGGCAGTCGAGGGCCGCCCAGCGGAATTCCGGCAGCACCTTGCCCTCGACATCGCCCAACGACGCGTGCGGAATCCACGGAGCCGCCACCAGATTCGTGCCTGGCAGCTTGCCGGGAAAGATCCGCAGCCCGTCGCCCGGCTTGCGGTATGGCCCGCATACGAAACAGGTCGGGAAGAAATGGGTACGAAAGCCTGCATACGAGCGCGCTGCCGCTTCTGAGTCGGCGTATTTCGGCGGCGGCGGCGCGTCGAGCGCAACCTGCGCCGGCCGGGCGGTCGCTACCACCGTATCACCGTGAACCATGTCGACGCCATCATCCGCCGGCTGGACTTCCATCTCCACGTCGAGAGGAGGCGGTACCTGCAGCCGCACCACCGCCGGGCCTTCCAGAAACGCTGCGAGCCGCCCGCAGACGTAACCGCCGTTACCGGAGTCAGGCGGGCCGCAGAACCTTCGCTCGATGCTGAGGATTTGTATCATTTACTATCGCATGACGCTTGCGGCCCGTCCGGTCCACCTTGAGTCAGGTGCCATGGCCCACGAAACGCCAAGTCGAGCCCCCAACGGCGATCGTCGTCAAAAGCATGGCCAAGTCCCCGAAACTCATATGCACACCGACTGGCGTCCAGGTAATGACCTCACGGGTGATGGAGCCATAGCCATGGCCCGTAACATAGAGGTCGATTAGAGTGACTAATATGGCCGCAACAATACCCGCTCCAATTCCCGCCCCCGCACTTATAGCCAATCGACTAAGCACGCTCACCCGGTAGCCCTACCGTTCACGGTAACGGCGAGACGGCTTTGGATATCGCCCAAACATGGCAGTCGGCATGGTGCTCCCCCGGATGCTTCGTGCGCAACTCTGCCTGAACTTGCAGCGCTCGGCCGTGCGACGTGAGCAAACCCTTAGGAGAGAGTTCGCGATCTGCGAACACATCGGGATAGCCGCCGCAGTTCGTTAGGGCGCTGGCCCCTCCTTCCACGTCGACCAGGTCGTAGCCCAGCAACTCAAACTTGACCGATCCCTTATAAGGAGGCGGTGGGCACTCTGGATTCCGGTAGACACAAAGGAGGTTCCGCTCCAGAACGCCTGAGATCTGTTTGAGGAGAAACTCAAGGTCGACAAAGAAGTTGACCATGAAGTCTTCGTTGACGATGTGTGACCAGTACTCGTCCTTTATTTCTGGCAAGACCGTCGGGCACAGCATGGGATCTAAAGAAACCACCTCATCCAAGTGTCTGAGACCCGACCAACCAATGTACTTGTCCCAAGCGTCCTTATTGCCGGGAGTGAAGCGTTCGGTGGCTATGAACCACGGTTGCATCTGTTGCGCTCTAACGTGTGAGCTCAGCCGCGCTCAAGGCGTCCGTGTGGACACAAGAGTTAGACGGAAGCATCCTTGAATGCTCGGAGTACCGCATTTATCTTGGTCTGATACCCGGGGCCTTGGGACTTGAACCATTCGAGAACGTCTGCGTCCACCCGAAGGGAAATCGAAGTCTTCACAGATACCGGTTTCAAGCCCTCGCGTACGATCCCGCGCACGATGTGCTTTACATTAGCCTCGGGGTGCACGGCAGATAGCTTGATGTTCTTGTCCTTCATTCGTCGGATGCGAGCCCAGTTGGTCTTAGAGATTTTCGAAGAGGATTGCGGTTTCACGCCTGGTCGCCTTTCGGAAGGAGATGATGTGGATGCGGTCCTTGGTCTCGGTATGGACATAGAGACAGGAATGCCTTTGAGCAGGCCCAACGTCAGGAAGCGCTGTTCCTCGTAACGGAAGCGGTCATCTTCGTAGGTGAATGTAGGCCCATGAAACACCTGTTCGGCGTCCACGAAGTCGAGGCCGTGATCCGTGAGGTTACGCTTGCGCTTCGCCTCGTCCCACGTGAACCGCATTGACCGAGTGTATAGTCGATGTGTATATACGTCAAGTCGGCGATCCGCTGCCTTGAGAGCTGGTGGCCTAGGCGCCTTGGCGGTTCAAGTGTTGATTCTCGCTTCATGGTTCGGCGTTCATCGGCGGTTTCAATGCTTTTGTTGTTGTTGCTCCTGTGTGAGCGCAGCGATCACGCGCTGGCGCTTTTCTTCCACTTCCCGCGCGAACCCGGGATGGCGCTGCTCGACAAAGCCCGTTGCGAGGCCGAGCTTCAACAACGCGACGGCAAACGTCGCTGAAAGATCGTCCAGATCGGGGCTCACTTTGGCGAGCTGCAATGCCTCCATGGTTTCATCGAAGAGCTGGTCCATCGCCTCGTTGAGCTCCTGGTCGAACAGCTTGGTCATTTTTGCCGAGTTCCACTGTGTGAAACGTGCATTTTAGCCGTTTTGAGTTGGTCCAACGCTTCGTACACCGACTAGAATATGAGCACCGATGATCGGGCATGCCTTGATATACGCGACGCTAGCGATGCGCGTTTGCGCCGGTCTCGCTGCGGCGCTGTACGTCATTGCCGCAGGGGCTTTCCAGCAAGCCTATCCAAGCAGGCCCATACGTTTGATCATTCCGGCGGCCATGGGCGGGCCGACCGATCTGGTAGCGCGGGCACTTGCGCTCAAGCTTTCGGAACCGATGGGGCAGCAGATCATCGGCGAGAATCGCGCGGGCGCCAACGGCACGCTGGGTGCCGAGATGGTGGCGAAGGCCGCGCCGGACGGCTATACCCTCCTGGTGGCGTCGAACGCCTTCGTCGCCAGCGCGGCGAAGAATCCCAAGCTTCCGTTCGCTCCGCTCGCCGACTTCGCGCCGGTGTCGCTGGTGGCGCAGGTACCGAGCGTGCTCGTGGTGCATCCGTCGTTGCCGGTGACCTCCGTCAAGGAACTAGTCGCTTTTGCCAAGGCGCGCCCGTTCGATGTCATGTACGCCTCGGCCGGCGGCGGCAGCAACGCCCATTTTGCGGCACTGCTGTTCAGCACCCTGACCGGCGTCAAGATGACGCACATACCCTACCGCGGCGGCAGGCTGGGCCTGCACGAGGTGGTAGGCGGGCACGTGTCGCTCACTTTCGGCAATACCATCATCACGCTGCCGCAGGTGCGCACGGGCCGGCTGCGTGCGCTCGCCGTGACCACGGGCCGGCGCTCCGTCGTGGCGCCCGAGCTGCCGACCATGGATGAAGCGGGCGTGCCCGGGTACGAGGCGACGGCGTGGTTTGCCTTGATGGCGCCCGCAGCCACGCCGACGGCCGTGGTCAACCTGCTCAATACCGGGGTGAACACCGTGATGCGCACCCCGGAAGTCAAGACACGGTTGGTCCCGCTCGGGGCCGAAACGGTGCCCGGTACGCCGGCCGAGCTCGCGCAGCACCTCCGCGCGGAGATCGCGAAGTGGGAAAAGGTGATCCGTGCTACCGGGCCCCTGGATGCCGGCGGCGACGAGCGGTGAAGGTGTCAGCGGTGAAGGTGTCAGGAACCTTAGCGTTTAGGGTTCCTGACACCTTAGCCTTCCCGTGACACCTTAGCCTTCCCGTTTCCCCCGCACCCCTCCATCGCACGAAAAAAAAAGGCGTAATCGTGAATCGTGAATCGTGATTCGTGATTCGACCAAACATGCTACGGTTGAATCGTTCGCTCAGTGCGCCACAAAACTACCAGTCACCAGTCACCAGTCACGGGCCACGAGTCACCAGTCACGCCTTTTGCCTCGCAAGGGCCTCGGGATTCGCAATATTGATCGGCGTTCCACCCACGAACGCCAATATGTTGTCGAACGCCTCGCCGAAATAGGATTCGTAGGTCGGTTGCTCGAGCCATGCGGAGTGCGGCGTGCACAGCACATTGTCCATCCTGAGCAGTGGATGGTCGCCGTTCTGCACCGGCTCGTTCTCGTAGACATCCACTGCGGCAAACCCGGGCCGCCCTTTCCGAAGGGCTTCGGCCAGCGCGCCCGGTGCGATCAATGCCGCCCGTGCGGTATTGACCAGCAGGGCATCGGGTTTCATCCGCGCGAGATCTCCCGCCGTGACGGCGCCGCGAGTGGCATCGGAAAGCCTCAGGAGCACGCACAGCACATCGGATCGCTCGAAGAGCTCCTGCTTGTTTCCCGCGACGTCATAGCCGGCCGCGCGCGCGGCGGCGGCTGTTGCTTCTCTCCCGAATACGAGCACTCGCATGCCGAAGCTGGCTCCGGTCGCCGCCACGAGCCTGCCGATCTTGCCCAACCCGAAGATGCCCAGCGTCCGTCCATGCAGCGGCATGCTGAAAACGGAGCGCAGGCCGCCGCGCCTCATCAATGCCGTTTCCTCCGGAACGCGCCGCCGCGACGAGAGGATGAGCGCCCAGGTGTGCTCGGCAACGGTGTAAGGCGAATCCTTCTTGCCCGTTGCCACCAGGACGCCGCGCTCGGTGCATGCGGCCATGTCGATGTGGTGCGTGCTGCGCCCGGTCTGGCTGAGCAGCTTGAGTCGCGGCAGCCGCCCGATGAGCTCACGTGTGTAGCGGGTGCGCTCGCGCACCGGCACGATGATGTCGGCGTCCTCGAGATGGCCCGCCAGCCGATCGATGTCCGGTGCCAGATCGCTGAACACGCGCACGTCATGGCCTTTGAGCTTTGAAAAGCAGTCGAGCGTGTCGACCACGCCGTGGTAGTCGTCGGGAATGGCGATGATCATTTGAGATCAGGGACTAGGGGCTAGAGACTAGGGGCTGGTGATGCTGCAAGTGCAGCAGTCTAGCAATTGAGCCGGACTTGCAACGATACAGTTCCGTCGAGTGTTTCAAGGTCTCGTCGTAGTTCGCACAGTAAGCTCTAGTCCCTAACCCCCAGTCCCGAGTCCCTGATGTTATGTCACAATCCTTCCTCTCATCAAACGTGGAGGTAGTAGATGGAACTCGGATTGCGCAGCAAGGTCGTGGCAATTACCGGCGGCAGCGAAGGCATCGGGCGGGCGACGGCGCAGCGGTTTGCGCGCGAAGGCGCCAAGCTCGCGATCTGCGCGCGCCGAGCCGATGTGCTGAACGCATTCGCGGACGAGCTCAGGAAATCCGGCGCCGACGTGCTCACGGTCGTGGCCGATGCCGCCAAGCCCGGCGACGCCGAACGCTTCATCGAGGAGACGGTAAAGCAGTTCGGGCGCATCGACGTCGTGGTGAACAACGCGGGCGGGACTGGCCAGCTGGCCTTCGACAAGGTGGACGACAAAGCGTGGCAGGCCGATCTGGACGTAAAGGTCTTCGCCCACATCCGCACCGCCCGCGCCGCGGTGCCGCACATGAAGAAGCAGAAGAGCGGGCGCATCATCAGCTTGAACATGGTGGGCGCCAAGCAGCCGTTTGCAGGATCCTTTCCTACGACCATCAGCCGCTCGGCCGGACTCGCGCTGACCAAGGCACTGTCCAAGGAGTTGGCCCCGTTCAACATCCTCGTGAATGCGGTCGCGGTGGGCAAAATCAAATCCAAGCAGCAGGAGCGCGGCGCCGCGCGCAACAACCTGAGCGTGGCGGAACACTACGAAAAGACCGGGAAGACCGTACCTCTGGGGCGCATGGGTGAGGCCGAGGAGGTTGCGAATGTCATCGCGTTCCTCGCCTCCGACGCGGCGAGCTATGTGACGGGCTGTTGCGTGAACGTCGACGGAGGAATGTCGGGCGTCCTTTGACCGCCCGACATTCCTTAATCCTCCTCTTCGAGGAAGAAAGCAAAGGCATCAAATAGAAGCGCAATTACCGGAACGATTGTTCCGAGATCCAGAGGTAGTACCTAAGCCTGCTACTCTGACCCCGAGTCACCGGTGCCGAACCGTTCTGGCCGCCGGCGAATTGTCATACATCGTCACATTACAAACGTGGCGAGCGGCCGTCAATCCGCATGGGTGGCTTAAGAATGCTCTTCCGTGTCACTTTTTCGTCACTTCGTCACCATCACCTCGTCACTCGCAATGCGCTAGCCGCGAAAGCCGGTCACCGTGCATGCCCGGCTGTTTATTTCCAGATGGGTGCTGTACATCGTGTAGGGTGGGCCCCCGACATGGGGCAGCGGCACCCACCACAGGAATACGTTGTCCTTGTAGACTGAAACGTTGACCGGAACGCGCTGCAGGCGACACTGGCCGGCGACGAGGTCTACGTAGCGCAGGTTGGGCGCCCAGGCTGTCAGCCAGGTCGATTGCGCCTTGAAGCACACGCTGTAGGCTTCCTGCTTGAGGTCTGGACCGCAGTATCCCTCGATCGGATGCGCGATCCACACCACGCCGAATTTCCCATCCGTCCTGCCCTTCGCGAGCACGTTCCCCGAGGCGTCGAGGAACGCCAGCTCGGCGTTGAAGACATTCCCGAATTTTCCGTCAGCCGTCTTTTCGTTTAGCGACATGTGGAACGTCGCGTGGGTTGCCACATGCCACCAGCCGTAACCCAGCACGCCCGCGACCACGCCGAGGACAAGGACAATCGAGGTGCGCATGGAGAAGCTTGAAGGAGCGGCTCGTGCGTTTTCAAGTTCTGTCAGAGGATCGGTTTGACAGTCACGCCTCACCGGTCACGAGTCACGCCCCATCATTCACGAACTACCATTCACGAATCACCAGTGACGAATCACTCCTCCAGCTTGGGCATACGATACCGATCTTCCGGATTGTCCCAACCCTTAAAGTTCGGCGCGCGCTTTTCCGCAAAAGCTTTCCGGGATTCCATCAGGTCGCTCTTCGCGCCATGGTCCTGGAGCCGCGCCGCGAGCTGTTCGAGCTTCTCGGGCACCCTTGGGCGCATCGCACGCATCATCGCCGTGGTATTCAACCGCGAAGCCGGGGGTAGTGACAGCAGGTGCTTCGCCATCTCCTGTGCCGTCGGCAGCAGCTGGTCCGCGTCCACGAGGCGGTTCAGGAAACCGACGTCGTAGAGCCTCTCTGCGGTAAAGCGGAAGGCGAACGCCATCTCGGTCGCGATCGCGTGGGGAAGGTTGCCGAAGTGCCCGTGATGGTGGCCACCGAGCAGCCAGCGTTTCGCCTCGGACGACTCGAACACCGCGCCGCGAACGGCAACTCGCAGGTCCGCCCGCTCCACAAGCTGGAAGCCGCCTCCCATCGCAAACCCGTTGATCGCCACGATGACCGGCTTGTCGAGCGTTCCGTTGCGGTATAGGTCTTCCTTGGCGTTTGGTGCCGCGATGCTTCCGGCCTTCCCGCGCTCAACCGATTCCTTCATGTCCTCGCCGGCGCAGAAGGCGCGGCCGGTGCCGGTGAAGATCGCGACTTCCAGGTCGCGACTTTCCTGAAATTCGGACCACGCGTTCGCGAGTTCCGTGCGCATTTCCATGCCGAGCGCGTTCAAGCGCTCCGGCCGATTCATGCGGACGACGACGACGCCGTCGCTCCGTTCGATTTCCACAACACTCATCTCTACTCCCTTCTTGTCTCGTTAAAACCAATCTCAAAAACGAACAGCAGGACTCAGACGGTTTTTGAGCCACTTCTAGTCAGGCGATCTGCTGGGGCGCGGCTCATTCCGCCTTCGCGCCGGAGGATCTGACCGCCGGTCCCCACTTCTCGAATTCCTCCCGGATGAATGTCGCAAACGATCCAGGAGTGCTGCCGGCAGCATCGACGCCGACCCCCGCCATACGCTCGATCACCTCCGGCGTGCGCACGATCCGGTTTGCTTCCCCGTCCAGCCGGGCGATCGCTTCCTTGGGCGTCCCGGCAGGAACCATTATCCCGTACCAGATTATCCCGCTGACCGCGGGCAGCCCGACTTCGGCCATCGTTGGCGCATCAGGCGCTACCGGCAGGCGCCGGGAACTGATCGCGGCAAGGACCTTGGTCCGGCCCGACTTGATGTGGGGCAGGTGCGGTGCGATGGCGTCGAACATCACCTGCACCTGTCCGCCGGCCAGGTCGGCGGCGGCAGGGCCGCTGCCCTTGTAGGGCACGTGCACCAGCGGGGCAGCGGCGGCGGTCTTGAACATCTCGCCCACCAGGTGCGGCGGGGTGCCGGTACCTGCGGAGCCGAAGCTGATGCCGCCGGATTTCGACCTGGCGAGCGCGATGACATCCTTCACCGAATGCACCGGCAACTGCGCGTTCACGACCATGATCATCGGCATGGTGGCGAGCAAGGTCACCGGTGCCAGATCGCGCATCGGATCGTAGGGCAGCCGGGTATAGATGTGCGGGCCGATGCCGTGGGTGGTGCTCGAGCCCAGCAGGAGGGTGTGCCCGTCGGGGGCGGACCTGGCGACGACTTCGCCGGCGATGTGGCCACCTCCGCCGCTACGGTTGTCTACGACGAACGTCTGGCCGAGCGATTCGCCCAGCTTCTGTCCTACAACGCGCGCCACGAAGTCTGCCGCCCCTCCCGGGGGAACGGTGACGACCAGGCGCACCGGCCGGACCGGATACTTTTGCTCCGCCGCGGGAGAGATCGATGGGGCCGCCGCCGCGGCGAGCACCAGCAGACCCGCCAACATTGCGGTTGCCCGTCCGTTCACGCGTACCCGCTTCCGCCTGCCGTCGTCAATCGGTTTACTCCGCCTTGGCTCCCGAGGCCTTGACCAGTTTGCCCCATTTGACGGCCTCGGACCTGAGGAAGCTCGCGAACTCGTCCCTGCCGAGCCCCGACGGTTCCGCACCGAGATTCGTCACCCGCTCGCGCATCTCGGGGGTGCGCAGTATCCGGACGATCTCTTGGTTGAGCTTGCCCAGTATGGCGTCCGGCGTGCCGGCGCGGGTCATCACGCCGTACCATGGGGTCAGCTCGAATCCGGGAAGTCCCGCTTCGGCCACCGTCGGGACCTCTGGCGCTACCGCTGCACGCTTGACTGACGTGACACCCAACGCTCGCAGCTTTCCCGCTTTCGCGTGCGGCAGCGTAACCGGCAGATTGCCGAAGTAGACCTGGATCTGCCCGGATCGTATGTCGATCAACGCCGGCGCTGCTCCTTTGTACGGCACGTGCACCATCTTCACCCCAGCGAGCGTGCTGAAGAGCTCGCCCGAAAGGTGGCCAGGGGCGCCTATGCCGCCCGAGCCGTAGGTGAGCTGGCCGGGCCGCGCCTTGGCGAGAGCGATCAACTCTTTCACCGAATTGGCGGGCACTGACGGGTGCACGACCAGGAGGAACGGAGCCAGGGCGGCGAGCGTGACCGGCGCGAAATCCTTGTCCGAATCGTAGGGGAGCTTGCTGAACAGACTCGGGTTGGTAACGTGGTTGTCGGTCATCATGAGGAGCGTGTAGCCGTCCGGGGCTGCCTTTGCCGCGAGATCGGCGGCGATCGTCGTGCTCGCGCCGGGCCGGTTGTCGACGACCACTTGCTGGTTCCAGCTCTCCGAGAGCTTCCCGGCGATGGCGCGCGCCATCACGTCCGTGAATCCGCCTGGAGCGAACCCGACGAGAAAGCGGATAGGCCTGCCCGGATAGCTCTGGGCGTCCTGCGCATGCGCCTGAACACCGATGAAAGGCAGGATGAGCCACGGAAACACACGGACGGTCACGGAAATTTTCATGGATCAAAAATTGAAAGCAAGAATCAGTATTTTTGCATTCCTCATCATCGCGGTCCAAGCCCGCGCGCGGCGCGTTCAGCGATCCAGGCGAGCCGGAATTCCTCGCATTCGCGCGATTTGACACCGGTCACGAGTTCGAAGGATCTGCCTGTCAGCTTGAACAGGGTCTCGACCGAGTAGCTGCCGATGTCCTTGCGGCCGATGCCGGCGTGGCGTCCGCCCAGCACGACGCGGCTGATCTTCGCCTCGAGGATCGCCCAGCAGCACATCGGGCACGGCTCCATCGCCGTGTACAGCGTGCAACCGGACAGGTCGACCTTGCCCAGCTTGCGGCAGGCCTCGCGCATCACGACGATTTCCCCGTGCGCGGTCGGATCGAGGTCCGTGTTTACGCGATTGGCGCCCTGCGCGAGTATTTTGCCCTCCGCGTCCACGATAACCGAGCCCACTGGCCGGTTGCCTTGCGCGGCGGACTGCCGCGAAAGCTCCAGGGCGATGTTCATGTAATGTTCGTGATCGAGCGTCATGATTGTCAGCCGCTTTCTGCCAGCAGTCCTAGTTTATGCGCGCGGGAGTCCGCGACACCGTTTGGAGAATTTCGCCACTCTATTTGCGCGCCGGAACGCCGCGGTACACTTATCGAGTGGTTGCCCACGGGCGGCACCGCGTTCCCAATTGGCATGTCTTAGGTGCGCAAATGCTGCTTGAAGAACGCGAGCATTTCGCTCCACGAGCCCCGTGCCGGGCGGGGACGGTAGCGGGCGGCGTCGAGGAAGTTCTGAAAGGCATGCCCCGCTTCGTTGTAGCGGTGGAACTCGTGCGGCTTCCCTAAGCGCGTGAGCTCCGCATCGATCTTGTTTACATCGTCCGGGCTCGGGTTGGTGTCCTCGTTGCCGAAGAACCCGATGACCGGACAGTTGATGTCCTTGGTGCGCTCGAACGGCGTAGGCGCCGCGCCCCAAACCTTCATGATGTTGCCGCCGTAGAACACGGTGCACGCCTTGATGTCCTTGTTGGCGGCCGCCATGAGGTAGGAGACGCGCCCGCCCATGCAGAAACCGACTATGCCAACGGGTCCGACGGCGGTTTCCTTCAATCCCTTCATGTGCGCGAGCGTCGCGTTCATGTCGGCGATGATCTCGTCGTCCTTCAGCATGCCGATGCGGGTCAGGTTGTCCTTCACGTCGGCCGGCTGCCGGTGGTATAGCTCCGGCGCCGCCGCGACATAGCCCTGCCGGAACAACCGGTTCACGCTGTCCTGAATGGCGCCGTCCACTCCGGGCCCATGCTGCGCGACCAGGATGCCGGCGCATTTCGGCTCGCCATCGGGGATGCCGATGTATACGCGCATGGGTTTTCCATCAACGGTTACCGAATCCCAACGTGCTGGCATGGCTCTCTTCCTCGGTGATGGGTGATGGGTGATGAGTGATGGGTGACGACAAGACTCTACAACACCTCGGTCCGGCCGCCTCGCCAGGAAGTCCAATATCCGGTCCTTCGAGGTTTCGCGTCTCAGTTCTGCTTGTGCTTCCTGGCCAGTCCGTCCAGGTGCACTCTTCTCGCCTCAGCTCTTCTTTCCTTGTCCTTGTTCCTGCACGACCGGCAATAAACTGCGTCGGTATTGATATTTCCCTTGGCTACTTCGTACCACCATTTTTGTCGCTCCGCCGGCCAGACCTCTTGTTTGCCGCAACTACGACACTTGATGACTCTATCCAAATAAAACCTTGGCAAGCGGCCATAGGTATTATTGTGTGCAAGTTGAGCCGGATCAGCGGGCACCGCTCCAGGCGGTAGCCTGGTGTAGTCATCCCGCGTATCGATATGGGACAGGGCTCTCGCCCGCTTCAGAGCGCTATCTTCAAGACGCTGCTGCTTACTTTTAGCGCTGGTCATTGTTACTCATGCAAGTGACGACTAACGGTGACGATTACGGGTGACGAGATACGGGTAGTTTGAAGCACACGACGAAAAGGGAAAGGGGGTGACGTACCAACTCCCGTCACCCGTATCTCGTCACCATTACCTCGTCACCCGTATCTCGTCACCATCTCAGGCCCATCAGAACTTCTCGACATAGGGCCTGAGATCCAGCTCGAGCGTCCACGCGCTCGGCCGCTGCAGATGAAGCTGGTAGTACGACTCGGCGATCGCATCGGGGCTCAGCACCGCGTCTGCGCCCCGCTCGGCCATGCTGCGCCCGGGCCGTTCATTGCTCTCGATCTGTCCGTCGATGATGGTATGGGCGACATGAATGCCCTGGGGGTGAAACTCGCGCGCCATGCTTTGCGCCAGTGCGCGCAGGCCGAATTTGCCGACGGCGAAATTTTGGAAGGTGGCGCCACCGCGCAGGCTTGCCGTCGCACCGGTGAATAGGATTGTGCCGCGGTGCCGGTTGTCGCCCTTTTGGGCGAGCATTGCGCGCACGGCTTCGCGTCCCGTCAGGAATCCGCCCATGCAGGCGTTCTTCCAGCTGCGCTCGAACTCTTCGGCCGAAGTATCGAGTATGCCCTTACGCACGAAGCCGCCGGCGTTGTAGACGACAAGGCGCGGCGGGCCCAGCTCGGCACCGGCGCGCTGGAAGAGCGCCTGCACATCCGCTTCGCGCGTGGCGTCGCAGGCTACGGCGATCGTGCGATGGACGACCCCACACATTCCGGCGGCGAGCGTTTCGACGCGCGCGGGATTACGAAGGGCCATGGCGACGTTCATTTCAGCGCGCGCAAAGCGGCGCGCAAGCGCCGCCCCGAGCCCCGGTCCTGCGCCGACGATGATTGCCGTGTCGCGGTTGTCCGCCATGACGATCTCCTAGCAGCTTGTTGGGCTTTCGCCCCGACAAGCTGCTAAATGGAACGACAGGTTGCGCGGGGTTGCAGTCATCCTGAATGGCTTTGGTACGTTAGGCAAGCAGGGCAAGTTCCTGTCGCGGGGCTTGAACGACATCAGCGGCACCCCGTTACAGCCTGTCGGCTCGGCGGTAACCAGGAGCGACTACCCATGCTTTCGCGGCGACCGCTCATGACACCAAGTTCGACAGGCTGCTAGAGTGAGCGGTGCAGTTTACGACCGCTCGCGGGAACAATAAAGAGGAGAAAGGTGTCAGGAACCTTCTTTGCCAAATCGACGCATCCTGGGACCCGAGCAAGGTTCCTGACACCTTATGTGGCGCGTCATACGAATCGCGGTTCTCCTCTTCATCCTGGCAACCGTGGCTCAGACTGCGTGGCTGGCGCGCGCACGCACTACCGAGTGGAACGATACCGTGCGAGTGGTGATCTACCCGCTGAACGGAGACGGCAGCGGAATAAGCGCGGCCTACGTGTCCCAGCTGCGCGACGCCAGCTATGAACCGATAGCCGCATTTTTCAAGGAGGAAGGCAGGAGATACGTCCTGCGGCTTCCGGAACCGCTGGACGTGAGAGTCGCGCCGCCGGTGGCGTCGCAGCCTCCCGCGGCGCCGTTCGGCGGGAACCGGCTGGAGGTGATCCTGTGGAGCCTGCGGCTGCGCTACTGGGCGTACTGGAACGACGGCTACAAGGGGCCGAAGCCGCACGTGCGGATCTTCGTCCAGTACTTCGACCCGGCCGCTACGGCCGCGGCTTTCGCATTCAACGGGTCTGCAAAAGGGCCTGATCGGTGTCGTGAACGCGTTCGCCCGCTCAGACATGGACGGCTCGAACAACGTGGTGATCGCGCACGAGCTGCTTCACACGCTCGGCGCGACCGACAAGTACGATTTCGCCAACAACCGGCCGTTGTTTCCCGACGGCTACGCCGATCCGCGCGCCGAACCGCTCCATCCGCAGACCCGGGCCGAGATCATGGCGGGGCGTATTCCGATCTCGGAGACGCGCGCCGAGGTCCCCGCTGGAATGGATGAGGTGGCGATCGGGTTGAAAACGGCGCGCGAGATCAACTGGGTAAAGTAGCGTGCCTGCGCGTCATTAAAGTAGTAGAGTAATCACGGGTACGCCCGTATCCTTCTCCCGCACGCACCGCGATCTACGGCGCTTTCGACCAGGAGACCGCTATGCAAGTCACCGGAATGCTGTATGGCGCGAAAATGCTGCAGTTCGTGGGCTTCCCCACCGCCGAAGTGCTGGGCCCGGACGCGAGCGAGGAGGAAATCAAGGCGCTCATCGACCGTTGCGGCATGGTGTTCATCAAGCCGGTGTTCAAGGGTGGCGTGGGAAAGAAGGGCAAGGCGGGGCTGCTCGGGCGAGCGAAAGACCTGAAAACGGCACTCAAGGAAAAAGAGCGGCTCTATTTCGTCGAGCACCGGCACGGCAACCAGGAGGCCAAGGCGAACGGCGTCACCTTTGAAGGCGGGGTGCCGGCGGAGCACGAGGTTTATTTTTCGATCACCGACTCCACCCGCTACCGGGCGCCCATGATGACGCTTACTCATATGGGAGGCATGGACATCGAGGAGGTGGAGAAGAAGCTCGTCGCTACGGTGCCCTTCGACCCGCTCACCGGCATGAAGGCCTTCGTCGTCGCCAATGCGCTGTCCGACATCGGAGCGCCCAAGGAGATCATCTCGCCGCTCGTGCAGCAGCTGCCCAAGCTGTGGGAGCTCTATCACGACTACGGTATGACCACACTGGAACTGAATCCGATCCGCATGCAGGCTGACCGCAGGGGCCGGCTCACCCCCGTTGCCTGCGATTTCAAATGTGGCTTCGACCGGGACGACCCGCGCTGGCTGCGCTTGAATCTCCCCTCGCACCTGTTCTCGGTGGACTACTCCGATTTCGAGCAGGAGATCAATCAGCTGCGGACTTACCAGGGCCAGAGCGACGTTTACGTCATCAATTCCCAGGGGACCATCCTCGCGCCCACGTTTGGCGGCGGAGCGAATTCGCTGGTCTCCGAAATGCTGGGCGACGACGCCATCATTTCCTCGGATTTCGGCGGCAATCCGCCCTACGAGAAGATGAAACAAGTCGCGAGCATCTGCTTCAAGCACTGGCTCGGGCAGTCCAACGTGCTGTTCATCATCGGCGGCAAGTCCAACAACACCGACATCTTCGAGACGCTGCGCGCAATGGCCGATGCCCTGCGCGAGCATTTCAGCGAGCGCGGCCCCACCCCGGTGTACGTGGTCCTCGGGCGCGGCGGACCCAATCTGGTGCGCGGCATGGGAGCGATACGCGACACGTGCGAGGCGCTGGGGCTGCCGTATCGCATCTTCGGCTTCGACTCCGACATGAGCAAGGTGATCGGCCATGCCAAGGCGGTGGATGCGTGGATGAAGGCCGGCGGACGCGAGCGCGTTGCGGCGGCGTTGCAAGGCGGGAAGCCGGGGACTTAGGAGCAACGGCAATATGAGGGGATATCCCTCATGCTCTCCTACATCACGAAACAGTCTCTAGGGAACTCACGATGGATCGAAAGGGTATAGGCGAGTTCAAGTATTTCGTGGGCATCAGCTCGCTCGCGCAGGTGGCGACGCGCGAGGACCGGGTGTGCGTGCTCAACATCCTCGGCGGCGAATCGAGTGATGTGACGCCGGTGGGCCACGCGTATTCGGGCGGCAACGTCGTGTTCGGCACTTCGCCGGGCCGCGGCGGCCAGGTACTGGAGACGCCGCTCGGCAACGTGCCGGTCTACAACAACGTGCGCGAGGGGCTCGATGACGGCCATCGGTTCAACTGCGGGGTGGTGTACCTTCCGCCTTCCGCCGCCCGCGACGGCGTGGCCGAGCTGATCCGGGTCAATCCGGATTTGAGAAAGATCTTTATCGTTACCGAAAAGATGTCCGTGCACGACTCACGGGAGATCCGGGCGATGGGGCAGCAAAACGGCATCGACATCTTCGGCGGCAACAGCCTGGGCGTGGCGGACGCCTGGAACCGGGTCCGCATCGGCGGCGCTCTGGGCGGCGACACCCCGGAGGAAGCGCTGAAGAAGGGATCGATCGCCATCTTCTCCAACTCCGGCAACTTCACCTCCACCATCGCCACGTATTTGCGCATGGCGGGCTGGGGCACGACGACGCTGATTTCCAGCGGCAAGGATGTCTACATCCAGTTCGCCGCGCCCGAGTTCGCCTTTGCGCTCGCGAACGATGCGCGCAGCAAGGCCGCCGTGCTCTACGCGGAGCCGGGCGGCTACTACGAGCTGGACGCGAATTTCACCAAGCCGGTGGTAGCCTGTGTCGTGGGACGCTGGAAGAAGAAATTGACCCGCGCGGTCGGGCACGCGGGCGCCATGTCCGGTGGAGACGACGACGCGGTGGGCAAAGAGCGCTGGTTCATGGAAAAGTTCGGCGTCGGCGACATCTACACTCCCGAGAAGCCGGTCTACACGGCAAAAGGCGCGCTCGTGACCAACATCGCCCACATTCCGGCGGCGCTCACCGCGGTGATGCAGGAGAACGCCACGCGCCCCGACTTCGCTGCCGAAGGCAGCCTCGCCCTCAAGACTTGGTTCAGCTCGAACGCCGGGCTTGAGCTTCCGCCGGAGCTCGACCTTCCGGTGGTAGAGGCGATGGCGCCGTACAACGCGCAGGTCGCGCAGATCAACAGGCAGATAGGGACAGTGTTCCCGCGCCAGACCATGAAGGACGCGTCGGGCGCGTCCCAGATGGATCCCAAGACCCAGGTCACCAGCCTGCACGGGATATCGTTGCTGCAGGCCGCGCAGCATCCGCTGGAGGCCAACATCTGCCTCGCGCTCCTGCACGAGCCGGGCGGCGAGAACGACAGGGCGCTCATCAACGTCGCGGTCGGCGCCGAACTCAATCTTCACGGGGGCCCGGCCCTGGCGGCCGCTCAGGCGGCGCGCGAGGCTGGCAACGCGCCCAACAGCGTGCTGGCGGCCGCCTGCAGCATTATCGGCCCGCGGCGCGCCGCAGGCGCCCTCGAGGCCGTGCGCGCCCTCATCGAGCGGTTCGCCGCCGCGGGGCTGACGAGCGCTCTTGACGAGGCCTACGACCTGCGCCCGGTCGCGACCGATGCGGCGACGCGCGACTTGCTGGTCGGCGCCAAACCGGACGCGAAGGCGGATGCCATGCTGGCCGGCCTCAGGGCGCGCGGCGCGAAGTCGGTGTTCGTGCGCTACCTCGAAAGCCTCGGCGGGTATCCCACCGCCGATGCGGTACTCGCGGCCATCACCACCACGATCGCGTGGGGGCCGCTTACGCGCAAGCGCGTTTCCCGGGTCACGGTGGAGACCTTGCCGTGGTGGATGCGCCTGATCGGAACGCTGATCGGCGCCTCCTCGGAGGCTGCACGCCACGAGAAGGAGCGCTTCTGCGGAATCCCCGCCGCAGACCTTCTCGGTAAACGTTCACTGACCCAAACAGCCTGTGTCGCCTTGTTGGGTCAGGAACCCCGGGCCGCCGATCTCTTCGCGTTTCAGATGCTGATCGGGCTGCTACTCACCAACGGGCCGGGGTCCGATCACCGGCCAGGGGGCGAAGGGGGCGGTCGCGGCAGACGGGCCGGAAACCCCGCAACGGGTGCAGCTCAACAAGGCGATGGTGGGATTTCTCACCCACTCGGGTTACGCCCATGGCGGCAACGGCTACGAAGGCGTGGCGTTCCTGCTCGAGCGCTTCCGGGGCGCCGATCTGGCCGATCCGGGAAATCCGCAGCACGGGCTCGACCTGAAAGCCATGGCCGGCCGCTACGCCCGGGAATATGGGCAGCAGAAGTCCGAGGGTAGGGAGGTGGGCGCGAGCGACGCGCAAGCCATCCCGTGCGTGAACCACCCGGTATTCAAGGGCAAAGCGGTCAACGTGCGACCCGCGCGAGGAATTCGTGCGCAATCTATTCAGGGAGCGCGGCGAATACAACGTCTTTCACGAGTTCTACCGCGCGCTCGTCCAGGCCCTGTACGACGAGGGAGTGACGCGCAACGTGTTCTGCGTCAACGTCGACGCGTTGATCGCGACGCTGCTCCTGAAGATGGTGTGGCAGCCGTTACGCGCGGGAACGCTTTCCGAGTCGGCGCTCGAGACGGCGGCGTTCACGATCTTCCTTTACGGCCGCATGATCGGCAGCGCCGCCGAGATCGACGACCACCTGAACCGCGGCCGCAACATGGACACCCGCACGCCGCAGTCCCACGTGCGATTTGTCGCTTGATTAGAGCCTGTCTCGAAAAACAAAAACAGAATTTAGCTGTGAGTCCGTTGGCATGCCGGCCCGCGAGGGGGTATTACGGCACGAACGCCAGGAACAAAAAAGCGGCGAAGATTACGAGGTGCACCACGCCTTGCATGATGTGAGTGCGGCCCGAGACCAGCGTGATCGACGCAACAACGAAAGTCAGCACCAGCAGCACCAGATCCTTCGCCTCCAGCCCCAGCGCTAGTGGCATGTCGATCAGCACTGATGCCAAGGCGACCGCTGGGATCGTCAGGCCGATGCTGGCTAGCGCGGAGCCGAACGCCAGGTTCAAGCTGGTCTGTAGTCGGTTCGCTCGCGCCGCTCGCGCCGCGGCCCAGGTTTCGGGCAGCAGCACCAGCATCGCGATCACTATGCCGATGACGGCCGGCGGCGCGCCCGCCGCGGCCACCGCGGCTTCAATGCTTGGCGACAGCACCTTAGCCAGCCCGACCACTGCCACCAGCGCGATCAGCAGCATGCCGAAGCTCGCCCACGAGAGCCGGGTCGACGGCGGCGCTGCATGGATGCCCGCGTCGGCGGTGTCTTGAACCGGCAGGAAATAGTCGCGGTGGCGCACTGTCTGCACGAACACGAACGTCGCCCACAGCACCAGCGACGTAACCGCAGCGAAAGCAAGTTGCGCCGCCGTGTAGGTCGACCCGGTGGAACTTGTCGTGAATGTCGGCAGCACCAGCGACAGCGTGGCCAGTGCGATCACGGTCGCTAGGGCGGTGTTGGCGCCTTCGATGTGGAACGACTGCTCATGGTGACGGAGGCCGCCGAGCAGCAGGCACAGGCCGACCACGCCGTTACAAATGATCATGATCGCGGAGAAGATCGTGTCGCGCGGCAGCGTGGCCTTGTCCGGTCCGCCGGCGAGCATCATCGAGACGATCAACGCCACCTCGATGATCGTGATCGCAATCGCCAGCACCAATGTACCGAAGGGCTCGCCGACACGATGCGCCACCACCTCGGCATGGTGAACCGCGGCGATCACGGCGCCCATCAGCGCCAGTGCGCAGACGATGGCCAGTGCCACGCCGACCGGCCGCACGTAGGCGACAGCCAGCAGCGCGATGGCTGCGATCGGGATCAGCAAAGCCCACAAAGGCATGCGATTCTGCGCTGCGGGATACATTACTTTAAGCGTATCAATACGTTGCGCCAAAAAGCGTGTCAGCGGTCATTGTCTTTCGAATGGCGAAGTTACCAGGTATTCGAGCGATACTCCCACCACGCCGTCCTCCCACCACCCCGCCCGCTGTGCGGGCACCCCGCCTCGGGCAGGTTCGGAGAAAAAGGTGTCAGGAACCTTTTTGACAGCGAAGAACTTTCTGGCAAAACAAAGGTTCCTGACACCTTTTCCGGCGTCATCTTATTTATTTCCTTTTGTATGGTGCGCCGCCATGCACATGGGATGCGCGATGCCAGGGGACAGGGTCAAATGCGCATGAATAGTGAAGTGAGAAATTTCATAGTTCCGTAACCCGGATAGAACACAGTGCAATCCGGGACAGCTGTCACCCCAATGCTAACCTTCGCCGTCAAGGGGGAAGGGATCAAAAAACCTGACAATCCCTGACACCTTCTCTATTACGCGCTACGAGTCACCAGTCACCAGTCACGAGTCACGCATTCTCAGGCAGCGAGCAGCAGCCGCAGCACGTACGGCAGGATGCCGCCGTGATTGAGGTAATCCACTTCCATCAGAATGTCCACGCGCAGGGTGAGGGTGACCCTCGCGGTCGTGCCATCGCGGCGGCGGATCGCCAGCGTGACGTGCTGGCGCGGCGTCACGCCGCTGTCGGGAACGAGCAGATCGTACGTTTCGGTGCCGTCGATGCCGAGCGACTGTACGCTGTCGTTGCCCTGGAACTCGCAGGGCAGGATGCCCATTCCGACCAGGTTGGACCGGTGTATACGCTCGAAGCCGCGCGCGATCACCGCCCGCACGCCCAGCAGATGAGGACCCTTGGCGGCCCAGTCGCGCGACGAGCCCATGCCGTAATCCTCGCCGGCGAAGACGAAGAGCGGCACGCCTTGCGCGCGGTAGCGCGTGGCGGCGTCGAAGATGGGGAGCTTGTCGCCGCCGGGCTGAAATACCGTGACGCCGCCCTCGGTACCGGGTGCCATCAGGTTTCTGATGCGCACGTTAGCGAAGGTGCCGCGCGTCATGATCTCGTGGTTGCACCGCCGAACGCCGAGGTGCCCGAAGTCCGCGGGCGCGGAGCCGTGAGCCTTCAACCATTCGCCCGCGGGCGTTCCCGGCCTGATCCGGGACACCGGGCTGATGTGATCGGTCGTGATCGAGTCACCGTAAATGGCGAGCGCGCGGGCGCCGGTGATGTCTCCCGTCGTTCCGGGCTCGCGGCTGAAGCCTTCGAAGAACGGCGGTTCCTTGATGAAGGTGGATTTCGGGTCCCAGGGATACACTGCGCCACGCGATTCGGGGATCGCGTCCCATAGCTCGCGCATGCCGGAAAGATCGCCGTACTCGCGGCGGAAGTTTTCCGCATTCGTGGAAAACTTCAGGACCGAGGCGATTTCCGCCTCGGTGGGCCAGACATCCTTGAGGTACACGGGGCGACCGTCGTTGCCGGTGCCAAGAGGATCTTTAGTCAGGTCGACATCGACCGTGCCGGCGAGCGCGAAGGCAACTACCAGCGGCGGGCTCATCAGGAAATTCGCTTTGAGGCTCTGGTGGACGCGCGCTTCGAAATTGCGGTTGCCGGAGAGCACGGAGCAAGCGATGAGATCGTCCTTGACGACCGCGTCCTCGATCGCCGGGGCGAGCGGCCCGGCGGCGCCCATGCAGGTGGTGCAGCCGTACGCAACCACGCCGAACCCGATCCTCTCGAGGTAGGGCAGTAGTCCCGCGTCGCGCAGGTAGGCAGTGACGACCTTGGACCCCGGCGCGAGCGAGGTCTTTACCCGCGGGTGGGGTTTCGAGCCCTTTCTCGACCGCCTTCTTCGCCAGCAGCCCCGCCGCGAGCAGCAGGTTGGGATTGGAGGTGTTGGTGCAGGACGTAATCGCGGCGATCAGAACGTCGCCGTGACCGACGTCGCCCGCCGTGCTGGAGACCGCGACGCGCTGCTCCATTTCGGCGGCCCGCTTGCCGTAGCCGCCGTCGGCCACGGGTTTCTCGAACAGCTCGGCAAAACGCGACTTGATGCGGGGCAGATCGATGCGATCCTGCGGACGCTTGGGCCCGGCCACGCTCGGCGCGACCGCTGCCAGGTCGAGCTCGATCAGCTGCGAGTAATCGATATCGCCCTTGCGGGGAATACCGAACAGGTCCTGGGCCCTGAAATAACTCTCGATGGCGGCTACTAACGGCTCGTCCCGGCCCGTCATCCGGAAATAGGCCAGCGTCTTGTCGTCGACGCCGAAGTAACCCATGGTCGCGCCGTACTCGGGCGCCATGTTGGCGATCACGGTGCGGTCGGGAGCGGTAAGGCTGGCAGCGCCCTCGCCGAAGAATTCGACGAACTTGCCGACGACCCTGGCGCTACGCAGGAGCTCGGTCACGGTCAATGCAAGATCGGTGGCGGTAACGCCCTCGCGCAGCCGTCCGGTCATGTGCACGCCGACCACGTCCGGCGTCAGGAAGTTGATCGGTTGCCCAAGCATGCCGGCTTCCGCCTCGATGCCGCCCACGCCCCAGCCCACGACGCCGATCCCGTTCACCATCGGCGTGTGCGAGTCGGTGCCGACCACCGTGTCTGGATAGTAGAGACCGTCCTGCTCCCAGACACCGCGCGCGAGATATTCGATGTTGATCTGGTGGATGATGCCGTTGCCCGGAGGGATGACCCGCACCTTGGAGTACGCCTGCTGCGCCCATTTTACGAACTGATAGCGCTCGGCGTTGCGCTGGAACTCGAGCGCCATGTTGCGCTGAACCGCATCCGGCGCGTTGTAGACGTCCACTTCGACCGAATGGTCCACCACGACGTCCACCGGCACCAGCGGTTCGATGCGCCGCGGATCGTGCCCCAGGCGCTGGGCCGCCGCGCGCATCGCGGTCAGATCGTTGAGCGAAGGAAATCCGATCATGTCCTGGAGAATGATGCGCACGACGATGAAGGGGATCTCGGCGGTGCGCGCCCCGTCCGGTCGCCACGCAGCGAGATTCCTCACGTGTTCCTCGGTGACGCGCCTGCCGTCGCAATTGCGCAGCAGCGACTCGAGCACGATACGGAGCGAGCGGGGCATGCGGGAAATTTTCCCCAGGCCTGCGGCTTCCAGCGCGGCGAGCGAATACAGCCTGCCGGTCTTGCCGGAAGCGAGCTTGAATTCGCGCAGTGAATTGAAAAGATTATGCAAGAGTGCGCGAGTGGTGAATGGTGAGCGGTGAGTGGACTGAAATCGGCGCGCGTTGAGCGGATACTCGTCGTCCGCTCAACGCGCGTTATAAAGCGGCGCTCGCCGCTCTATTCAGGCTTGATGTTCGCCTGCTGCACGACCTTGCGCCAGACCTCGATGTCGCGCTTGATGATGGACGCGAACTGCTCGGGCGTGCCGCCCGCGGCGGAAACGCCGTCCGCGGCGAGCTTGTCTTCCATGTCCTTCGCCTTCAGGGCCTTGTTGAGCTCGCCGTTCACGCGATCCACGATCGGCTTCGGCAGGCCCTTGGGGCCGATCAGCCCGTGCCACAGGATGACCTCATAGCCTTTCACGCCGGACTCGGTCACGGTCGGCACGTCGGGCAGCGCGGGAATGCGCTTGGGCGTGGTGACCGCGACAGCTTTCAGCCGGTTATTTTTCACCTGCGGCATCACGGCGGCGATGCTACCCCATAACATCTGCGTCTGGCCGGAGATGGTGTCGGTGATCGCCGGCCCGGTGCCTTTGTACGGGATGTGCACGGCCTGGATGCCGGCTGTATGCAGGAACAACTCGGTGGCGAGGTGAACGATGCTGCCCTGGCCGCTCGATGCATAAGAGAGGCCGCCTTTCTTCGCTTTCGAGATCGCGATCAGGTCCTTGATGCCCTTCACCGGCAGCGAGGGATGCACCACGATCAGCAACGGCCCCTGCGAGAACTGGATGATCGCCGTGATGTCGTTGATCGGATCGAAGTTGAGCTTGTACAGGGCAGGGTTCGCGGAATAGCTGCCCGCGATCACGGTGAAGGTGTAGCCGTCAGGCGGCGCTTTGGCGCCGATCTCCGCTCCGAGCGTGCCGCCCGCGCCGGGGCGGTTATCCACGATGACCTGCTGTTTGACCGCTTCCGTGAGCTTCTGGGCCGCGACGCGCCCGATGAAGTCGGTGCCGCCTCCCGGCGCGAACGGCGCGATGAAACGAATGGGTTTGGTCGGCCACTGCTGGGCCCATACGGCTCCGGTTCCCAGCAGCAGAGCGATGAAAAAAGCGAGATTGCGCTTCATGGTCGTCCTCCGTCCCGGCTATAAATGGTCACTCAATCACCCATCACCCATCACCCATCACGCCGCTGTTTCACGCGGCCCGCGACGGCGTGGACCCGAGCGCGGTTTTCACCCGCTGGGGCGAGAACGGCAGGTCGCGGATGCGCACGCCGGTTGCGTGGGCGAAGGCGTTCGCGATCGCGGCGCCGGTAGGGCCTTGCGAGCCTTCCCCGCTTCCCAGCGGGCGCTCCTCGGGACGGTTGATGAGGTGCACGTCGATCGCGGGTACTTCGGGGAACGTAAGGATGGGATAGTCCGCCCACGAGCGCATCGTGATGCGCTGGCGATCGTAGCCCACATGTTCCTTCAGCGTCCAGCTCGCGGACTGGATGATGCCGCCCTCGATCTGATTCACCACGCCGTCGGGATTGATGATGAGACCCGCGTCCACCGCCGATACGGCCCGAGTGACCATCATCTTGCCGGTGCGGCGGTCCACGGCGACATCGGCAATCACCGCGCAGTAAGCCGCGAGGTTCTTGTACTTGGCGAACGCGATCCCGCGGCCATGGCTGCCGTCGCTCTTCGCGCCCGGCTTCCATCCGGCTTTCTGCGCGCAGGTTTCGATCACGGCGCGCGCCCGTGGATCCTTCATGTGGCGCAGGCGGAACTCGACCGGGTCGGCGCCCGCGGCGAGCGCCATCTCGTCGATGAACGATTCGAGCGCGAACACGTTCGCGTACGCGCCCAGCCCGCGCAGCGCGGACGTGCGGATCGGCATGTCGGTGACGTAGTGCAGCAGGACCTTCTGGCTCGGGAAGTCGTAGAGCGGCACCGCGTTGCGGTCGGCCGCGCCCGAGGGCTGCGGCGAGTTCGCCGGGACGCCCATCGGCACCGGATTGGCGATGTGCCAGCCGGCGAGGACGTTGCCGCCGGAGGTGCTGGCCGGCCGCGTGGAGTGCGGATGGCTCCAGACTTCGTGCTGCCAGTCAACGATGCCGCCCGAGTCGTCCAGCCGCGCGCGCATCTTCATCACCATCGCGGAACCGTACGGCTCCCAGCCGAACTCGTCTTCGCGCATCCACTGCAGCTTGACCGGCCGGCCGGCCGTCGCGCGCGCCAGCAGAGCGGCGTCGAGCGCGACGTCGTCCGCGCCGTTGTGGCCGTAGCAGCCCGCGCCCTCGACGTGCGTGCAGGTGATGTTCGCCGCCGGAACCCGCAGGATCTTGACGAGCTCGCCGCGCAGTGGGAACACGCCCTGACTGTGGGTCCACACGGCGTACTTGCTGTCCTTGAACTGCGCCACGGCGCACGAGGGCGCCATCGAGGCGTGCGCCTGGAACGGGCGCGAGTAGGTTGCTTCGTGGGTGGTTACCTTCCCCCCCGCCGGGGCCGCCGGAATCTTCTGGTTGATCACGATATCCTGCGAGCGCATCTGCTGCAGGTGGTCGAACAGGGCAGGGGCCGGCGGCGGAAGGTCCGGCGTCTCACGCCACTTGGCGGAAGCGCGCAGCGCCTGCGCCGCCCAGATCGCCTGCTCCTCGCGCTCCGCCGCGACGCCCAGGAAGTTTCCGTCCCGCGCGATCGCGACTACGCCCGGCATGGCTTTGATCTTGTTTTCGTCAAACGAAACGAGCTCGGCGCGATAAGAGGGCGGACGCACCACGCGCCCGAACACCATGCCCGGCAGCCGCACGTCCTGCACGTAGCTCTGGCCGCCGGTCATCTTGGACGGAATGTCGCGGCGCGGGACGCTCTTGCCGACCATCTTGTGTTGCGAGGACGGCTTCGGCTTCGCCTGGGCCGTCGCCTCGCGCTTGAGATTCGCGTCCCGCGCAAGCTCCCAGTACGTGACTTTCCCCGATCCCGTGATAGTGCCGTCCGACACGGACAGGCTCGCGACCGCGACGCCCAGTTTCGCGGCGGCGAGATCGAGCAGGATCTGGCGCGCCTCGGCGCACGCAAAACGCAGCGCAGTGCCGCTGTTCTCCACCGACAGGCTGCCGGCGGTCATGCCTTCGTTGGGCGTGCGCGCGGTGTCCGCGGAAACCATCTCGATGCGCTCGTAGGCGACGTCGAGCTCGTCGGAGGCGATCTGTGCGAGCGCGGTAAGTATGCCCTGGCCCAGTTCGCACTTGCCGGTGTGTACCGTGACGGTTTCGTTCGCATTGATGCGGATCCAGCCGTCCAGCATGCGGTTGGTGTTGAGGCTGCCGGGCAGGCTGGGCCGGGCAGCCTGCTGCGCCAGCACGGACGGAACGCTCCAGCTGAACCCGACGACGATGGCGCCAGCGGTCTTGAGAAAATCTCTGCGTTTAGTTTTCATGCGCTCTCCTTGGAGGCCCGCAGTACCGCGCGCACGATACGATTGTGCGTCCCGCAGCGGCAGAGATTCGCGGCGAGCGCCTTTTTCACCTGCGCTTCGGTGGGCTTGGGCGTGCGGTCGAGCAGCGCTTTGGAAGTCATGATCATGCCGCTCGCGCAGTAGCCGCACTGCGCGGCCTGTTCCTCGATGAAGGCCTTCTGCAGCGGGTGTGGCTTCGCGGCCGTGCCGAGTCCCTCCAGCGTGGTGACTGGCTTATTGCCGAGCGCGACCATCGTCGTGACGCACGACCGGGTCGGCTTCCCTTCCACCAGCACCGTGCAGGCGCCGCACTGGCTCAAGCCGCAGCCGAAGCGGGGACCGTTCAATTCGAGATCGTTGCGCAGGACATAGAGCAGGGGCGTATCGGGCTCGACGTTGACGTTCCGTGTCGTGCCGTTAACCCGCAGCGTGAAATTTTGGGGCATGTTCTCCTCCTGATGCCGCGGCGCCTGGTGCGCCGCAGGACCATCTTACTCCGGCTTGACGCCCGTGCGCTGCACGACCTTCCGCCAGACCTCGATGTCGCGCTTGATGATGGCAGCGAACTGCTCTGGCGTGCCGCCCGCGGCGGCGAGGCCATCCGCGGCTAGCTTTGCTTCCATGTCCTTCGCCGTGAGCGCCTTGTTGAGTTCGCGGTTGACGCGATCCACGATCGGGGGCGGCAATCCCTTCGGGCCGATGAGACCGTGCCACTGGATGACGTCATAGCCTTTCACGCCGGATTCGGTGATGGTCGGGACATCGGGCAACGTAGGGATGCGCTTCGCAGTGGTCACCGCGATGCCACGCAGCCGGCCGCTCGTCACCTGCGGCAGTGCGACCGGGATGCTGCCCAACAGGAACTGCGCCTGGCCGGAAATAGTGTCGGTAAGAGCCGGGCCGGTGCCCTTGTAAGGGATATGCACGGCCTGGATGCCCGCCATGGAGGTGAATAGTTCGCTGGCGAGGTGGATGATTCCGCCTTGGCCGTTCGAGGCGTAGCTCAGGCCGCCGCGCTTTGTCTTGGCCACCGCGATCAAGTCCCTGACGTTTTTCACCGGCAACGAAGGGTGTACCACCAGTAGGAACGGCCCTTGCGAGAACTGGATAATCGCGGTGATGTCGTTTACCGGATCGAAATTGAGCTTGTAGAGGCTGGGATTCGCCGAGTAACTGCCCCCGATCACGGTGAAGGTATACCCGTCAGGAGGTGCCTTCGTCCCAATCTCGGCGCCTAGGGCACCGCCAGCGCCGGGGCGGTTTTCGATGATCACCTGCTGTCCGACCGCTTCGGTGACCTTCTGCGCGGCGACGCGCCCGATGAAGTCGGCACCGCCGCCGGGCGCATTCGGAACGATGAAGCGGATGGGCTTCGTAGGATAGGCCTGCGCCCACGCGCCGCCGGCGGCGCAGGCAAGCAGCGCTGCAGCGGCGGAAATGAGTGGACGTGCCATGTCATTCCCCTTTTGGAGCGATTGCGTATGAATTCTATCCGGTTCGGAGCATGTGCGCGGTGCGCCGCTACGACCCCTAATCGGCCTTGATACCGGCTGTTTTTACGATCCGGCCATATTTCGCGAGCTCTTCCTTGAGGTGGGCGGCGTATTCCTCGGGCGTGCTGCCGACGGGCTCCATCCCGATCCCGGTCAACCGCTCCTTCGCCTCGGCGCTGCGCAGGACTTTTGCGATTTCGGCGTTGAGGCGCGTGACGATAGCGCCGGGGGTCTTCGCTGGCGCGAGCACGCCGAACGCCGTGCTGGATTCGTAACCGGGCACGCCCGCTTCCGCGATGGTTGGCACCTCCGGCATGAACGCGGAGCGCGCCTTCGTGCCGACGGCCAGCATCCTCAGTTTTCCCGAGCGCACGTGCGGCAGCGTGACGGGCATGTTCTCTATCGTCAGCTGCAGCTGGCCGGCGACCAGATCGATGAGCGAGGGGTTCGAGCCCTTGTAGGGCACGTGCACGAGATTGACCCCGGCGAGCGCCTTGAATTGCTCGCCCGAGAAATGCGCGACCGACCCGTTGCCTCCCGAACCGTAGTTCAACTGGCCCGGTTTCGATTTCGCGAGGGCTACCAGATCCTTCACCGATCTCACCGGCAGCGAGGGATGCACCACCAGCGTGAAGGCGCTGATCGTCGCAAGAGAAATCGGCGCAAAGTCACGCAGCGAGTCGTAGGGCATGCGCGGGAGGAGATTGGGATTGATCGCGAGCGGGCCGGGGCTTCCCAGCACGATCGTGTAGCCGTCGGCGGGGGATTTTGCCGCCAACTCCGCGCCAATCACGCCGCCCGCGCCGCCGCGGTTGTCCACGACGAAGGTCTGACCCATGGCCTCCGTCAGCCGCTGTCCGAGGAGCCGCGCGAGGATGTCCGTGCCGCCGCCGGCGGCAAACGGAACGATGAATCGGACCGGCTTGACCGGATACGCGAGTTGCAGGCTCTTCGACGCGGGCGGGCCTGAACTTGTCGATGGAGTCTGCGCAGCGGCCGGTCCGATGAATGAAAAAGCCAAGACAGCGGGAACCAACACCTTCTTGATGGTTTTCATTTCAGGCAGCCGCGGATATCTGTGACTTCATGTCTGGACAGGCCTAACGGAATCTCTTGCGGGTACCAGCTCGAGGGGCACGGCGGGAGCGGCTGCCTCCAGGCACGGAGGGGTACACATCCCCGTAGTGCCGGCGGATCTCGTCGATCTGGTCCGGACCGGGCGGAGCATAGTACAGGCGTTTGCTGGTAAACCGCCCACCCATGATGCGGTTCAGCTTCACCACCGCTTCGGCCGTCTTGACCAGCGCGGTGATGCCGTTGAGTATCGGCGTGCCGCGGCCCGCATCGTGCATGCCCGCATCCGCCAGCAGCGCCATCACCACGCCCCCCGCCGGGATGATGACCTCGGCACCAGCGTCGATATTCGCGTTTGCCGCCTCCATGAATTGGTCGATTATCTTTCTGCGGGATTTCGGGTCACGAAATCCCGCATCCAGGTGGAGGAGGCGCTCGACTTTCATGCGGTTCACCGCCGCCAGCCGGCCCGACAGGCCGTAGCGGCCGATGTTGTCGACTATGCGTTGCGTGAATTTCTCGTTGATCGTCACCAGTGAAAAATTGCGGCCCATCATGCAGGCGAGATGCACGCTCGTCTCGCCGAGCGCCAGCACCGGGATGTCGGCAATTTCGCGCGCGGCGTGCAGACCGGGATCGCCGATGTTGCCGATCAGGAACGCATCGTAGCCTTTGCGCATCGCCGTCTGGACGTTCTCCAGCACTTCGCCGGTCTCGAGGTAATCGAGGTAGTGAAATTGGGGGGTGGTGCCGCCGATCTTCTTGATGCCGTGGACGTCGATCTTCGTGCCGGGATCCTTGACCGCATCGAGTATGCGCCGCAGCGCCTTGTTGTAGTCGCTCCAGGCATCCTGTCGCGACATGCTCTGGTACCAGAGTTTCACGTGAATCTCCTCAAAACCCACTCAGCCACGGAACCACACGGAAACACGCGGACAAGAACAATATTCCTCTCGGGGATTTGCATCAGCTCGCCAACCTCTGGATCGCCGCTCGCACCTGCTCTGCGAGGGCGAGCGTATCAGCGTTCGGATTGGCGGCAACATTGCGCAGCCATTTCTCGCCTTGAATGGTGGTAAATGAAGTTGATCCGGCGGGCAGCGCCTCCAGTAGGCGCTCGGTCGGTACACGTGATGCCCGCCATGCCAGCACGCCGGTGACCGGTGGTGCAAATAATTCGGTGCCCCCTTGTTCGGTGATGTGCCGTGCGAACTCTTGCATGTGCGTGAGGCAGTGTTCGATGCGCGCCGCGACGCCGCTGCGTCCGAATGCGAGGAGGGTGGCGAGCAGGGGCACTGCTGTGGCGCCATGCGAGCCTAGCAAGCCAACATTGGGTGTTGCCAAGTAGGCACCCCCGAAACTGATCGCCTCGTTCGCGCGGCTTGTTTCGCGAAACAGAATTAACGCCGATTCCTTCGGCTGAAATAGCCACTTGTGGGCCGAAATCGCCACCGAATCCGCGCGCTCAATGCCGGCGAGCACCTCGGCATATCGCTGAGAGAGCCGTAGTGGGCCGGCCCAGGCCGCGTCAACGTGGGTCCACGCCGCCTGGCCGATGATGTCCAACGGGTCGACTGCGCCAACGCTGGTGGTGCCGGCGGTCAGCACCAGACAGGCGCGCTTGAGGTCACCCAGCGCATTCGCTTGCAGGCGACCGAGCCCGTCGGTCTCGACTCGGCGGTAGCGCATACCAAGCAGCCTGGCGGCTTTTTCGACCGAGAGGTGCGCCACGCGGGAGGCTACCACCTCGTCGGCCCCAGCGGCATCGCGTGCTGCCCAGATGCCGGTCAGATTGGCCACGGTCGAACCTGGCACGAGATGACCGCCGTTCATACCGAAAAACGGCGCCAACCAGTTCACTACGAGTACTTCGAGATCGCGTGCCACCGGTGCAGTATCCGGATGCAACAGGTTCTGATTCAGTGAGGCGTTCCACAGAGTGGTCGCCCAAGTGATCCACGGAGTCGGCGGATCCATATGTGCCATCGCCAGCGCGCCATCGAGTCGCTGCGCGCCGCCCAGTACCAGTGGCGCCAGCTGCCGTAGGGTGGCGGCTTCTCCAATGCCTGTCTCTGGCAGGCTCATGGGCAGCACAGCCTTATCACCTATCTGACCACGCGCCAGCAGCAGGGCCAGCGCCTGTCCGAGCGCCTCGCTGTTGGCCACGAAAGCCGGATCAATCAATTGACGACTCCGTCGGATTGGGAGGATATGGCTTGAGTGACCTTACTGCCTCTCATGGCCTAACGGGAGAGCCTGGAAACGGGCGAGGGGGCAATGAGATCAGCGAAAGAGCGAGATGAGGATGGGCGTCCATCGACGGCTAATTTGTCTTGGTCTTCTTGGCGGCCTCCACGCCTTGGCGGTTGATTCCCGTCTTTCGTTTTTCGCTTTCCGTGTGTTTCCGTGTGATTCCGTGCCCGATTAGATCTTGCAAAGTATCTCCGCACCCCGCGCCAGCGTCTCCTCCGACTTCGCGAAGCAGAACCGCAGCACCCGGTGCGGCGGCGGCTCGCGGTAGAACACCGAGACCGGAATCGAAGCGACGCCGTGCTCCTTCGTCAGCCGGATCGCGAGGTCCATGTCCTTCTCTTCGCTGACGGCGTCGTAACACAGGTTCTGGAAGAAGGTGCCGCGCGAGGGCAGGGGTCTGAAGCGCGACCCCTTGACACCTTCGAGAAAGAAATCGCGCTTCTTCTGATAAAAGGCGGCCAGCGACAGGTAGGCCTCGGGGTTCTCCATGAACTCCGCAAACGCGTGCTGCAGAGGGCTGTTGGTGACGAACACGTTGAACTGGTGCACCTTGCGGAACTCGGTCATGAGCTCCTTCGGCGCGAGCACGTAGCCCATCTTCCAGCCCGTGACGTGATAGGTCTTGCCGAAGGAGGACACGACGTAGCTGCGCTCGGCCAGTCCCGGGAAGCGGGCGACGCTCTGGTGCTGGTGGCCGTCGAACACGATGTGCTCGTAGACCTCGTCGCTGATCACGACGATATCGGTTCCGCGCAACATGCCCTCGAGCATCCGCATGTCCTCTCCGGAGAACACGCTGGCCGTGGGATTGTTGGGGGTGTTGATGATGATGGCGCGTGTTCTCGGCGTGATGGCGCGCTGGACCTGCTGCCAGTCGATGCCGTAGTCGGGATAGCGCAGCTGGACGTAGACCGGGACGCCGCCGTTGACCTCGATGGCCGGCGCGTAACAGTCGTAGGCCGGCTCGAACAAGATCACTTCGTCGCCGGGCCGCACCAGGGTCGCGACCGCGGTGAAGATGCCGTAGGTCGCGCCCGGCACTACCGTGACCTCGTGCTCGGGATCGTACCGGTGCGGTACAGCGATTCGGCTTTTTCGGCGATGCGCTCGCGCAGGCGCATCACGCCCGCCATCGGGGGGTACTGGTTCAAGCCCGCGTTGATGTACTTGGTGACGAGGTCGCGCAGCGCTTTCGCGCAGTCGAAATCGGGGAATCCCTGCGACAGGTTGATCGCGTCGTGCTCGGCCGCAAGCCGCGACATCACCGTGAAGATGGTCGTGCCGACGTTGGGAAGCTTCGAAGTGATGCGGCCGGAGAACTGCGGCATGGGAGTCTGCGAGAGTGATCCGTTACATTCTAACAGCACGATCACTTCCCGTGAGATCTCACGAGAAATACCAAAGGATGAAGGATGAAGGATGAGGGCGGCGGGCGACCAGTCACGAGTCACCAGTCACCAGTCACCAGTCACGCCTCACCCAGACTAGCGCTCGGCCAGCCTCGTGAAATCCCCGATGTAACCCTGCACGCGATTCGTGAGATGGGTGCGCTGAGTCGGCGTCAGCATGCGCGCCGCCGCGAGGTAGATCTCGATGCGCTTTTCCCGCGCCGCGTTGAACAGCTTCGCTTGCTCCGGTGTGCGGCCCTCTTCCCAGTGGAGCAACCAGTGGCTGAGCCGGGTGGCAAAGACCTCCCGGTTGCCGCGCAGCTCCATGAGCTTCAGGAACTCGCGCTGGCGCCGTATCCGCTCCTCGTGCCGCGCCCGTTCTATAGAGGGTGGCTTGTTGCTCAGCACAGTGATCTGCTGCTCCTGTTCGTCGCTCAATGGTCCGGTCCAGTCCTCGATTTGCGATACCGTGCGCTTGGCGCGCGCTGTCCGCTGCTCTTCCGGGCTGCGCTCCAGGCGGTGCTCGCGGAGGAACTTGCGGTTAGCCTTTTCCCAGCCCCGCTGCAGGCTCTCGAGTTGCGCCGGCGTCACCGTAAGGAGAAGAGCGACAGCATCATCCATGCCGCGCTTCGCGATGGCGCGGTAACGCGCGTCCAGTCCATCCAGCATCCAGACCACGTCCTCGCGCGTGACGCCCTTTTGCAGCCGTGCATTCGCCTCCTTCAGGAACGCGGCGTACTCGGGCAGCTGCACGCGACGGTGCCACTGGTGCAGGCGGTCGAAGCGGGTAGTGAATTCTTGCTTCTGATTCGGATCGAGCTCGAAGTACTCGTCGGCCATGGACGCCGCGAAGGTGTCGAGGTGACCGTAGCCCAGGCGCATCATCGTGCAGCCGCTGAAAAATGCGACTGTGATAGCGAGGGTTACCCCGGCTGCCATGCGATGTGCCCAATGAGCGCTGCGTTGCGGATAAACGCGCAGCCAACCAGGCAGGGTCAGTCTCCCAACCAACAACGAGGTCAATCGGCCCATACCCTATTTGTCATCTTTCATCGCCGGATGTTTCCACTTTGACGCATTCTGATCCAAAAGCAAAGGACAACGAGTGGTCCGCGACGGCCGTGCGAGCCCGATCAGCCGGCGATGTTACGGTCGCAGAGCAACACACTATTGTCAGATATTGGGCCGGGCGCCCCAATCATCAACCCGCGCTGAGCTTGCAGCCGAAATACCTTGCGGCGCACAATAATCTGAGCGCAGCAATGATGGCGATGAAAGACCCTCCAGCCGCCTGCGAGCAATTTCTTCGTGCCGCAGAACTCAAGCCCCAAAAAAACGGGGCCGGAACGGCCCCGTGGTAACTGCATTCCCGAGTGCTTACATGCCAGCGAGGCCGGCTTTGGAGATCTGCTCGTCCTGGTCCCCCGTCACGCCGCTCACGCCCACTCCGCCCACAACTTTGCCGCCGACCATGATCGGCATGCCGCCCGGAATGGCCACTATGCCGGGCAGCGTCATGATAGCCGGTCCCGTCTTGGCGATCGCATCCACGAACGCCCGCGTGGAACGCCGGTACATGGCCGCCGCCTTGGCCTTGTCGATGGCGATCTGCGAACTCGCGGTCTGCGTGTCATCGATCATCTCGTAGTAAACGAGGACGCCGTGGTTGTCCACGACGGCGACGGCAACGCGCCAATTGTTCTTCTGCGCTTCGGCAACCGCTGCCGCCGCGATCTTCTTGGCCGTGGCGACGTTGACCGCGGTGCCGTAGGGCGGCCGGTCCTGAGCGGACGCGAGCGTTGCAAAAGCCGCGAAAATGAGGACGCTGCAGAGATGCAAAAGTGACTTTAGTGACATGTCTCCTCCTTTGATGGTCCCGTGGAAAGTTGAAGCGCCATTACGATACCTTCCGTGAGACGACCGCGCAAACATCAAAGGCTGCCGAGATATTCCGCCATGCGCCGGCGAGTGGCCGGGTCCGGTAAACGGCCGACGCCGGCCTGCAGGTTGTCCTCGAGGTGCGTCGATTTGCTGGTGCCCGGAATCGCGCAGGTTACCGCGGGATGGGACAGTATCCACTTGAGGAAGAACTGCGCCCAGCTCGCGCACCCGATTTCCGCCGCCCACGGCGGGAGCTCCTTGCCTTTCACCCGCCGGAACAGTGCGCCTTCCGCAAACGGCCGGTTGACGATCACCGCCACCCCCAGCTCGGCGCAGGCCGGAAGCAGGCGCGTTTCGGCCTCGGGCTCGGCGAGCGAGTAGTTGAATTGCGCGAAGTCCCATTCCCGTGTCTTCAGCAGTCGCTCGAGGTCGGCATGGGCGCCGGCATGGTAGTGAGTGATGCCGAGGTAGCGTATCCGTCCGGCGCTCTTCCACTCGCGCAGCGTCTTCGCGTGCGTGTCGACGTCGAGCAGATTGTGAACCTGCATGAGATCCATCGCGTCCGGCGCGCATCAGCCGGAAGGAATTTTCCATCTGCTGGATACCGGCGTCTCGTCCGCTGGTCCATACCTTTGTGGCAAAGAACAGCTTCTCGCGCAGTCCTTGCTCCGCCGTCAGATCGCCCACCACACGCTCGGCCTGGCCGTACATCGGCGAGGAATCCACGACGCGGCCGCCGTGCGCGGCGAAGCGGCGCAGCACCTCCGCAAGCTCGGCGCGCTCCGGCGCTTTGGGCCCGACGTCGAAGGTCTGCCACGTGCCGATTCCGACGATGGGCAACAGCTCTTTGCTGCGCGGTATCGGGCGCTCCTGCAGCGCGGACTTCTGGGCGATGGCGTGTTTGTTCATGATGGCGAGAGCAGCGCAGCCCGCCGATCCCTGCAGCAAGCGGCGCCGTGAAGGGTTCATCGGATCAGTCGGCGGTTTTAGCATGAACCCTCCTTATTGGCCACCACTCAACGGCGCCCTCTGAAAAATCATCGCGAGATTGCAGGTCGGTCGCGTCGGCCGCCCTGCGCGCCGCCGGGGGTCAGATCCCCGCAAGCGGGGCCCCTCTTCCGCTCCTCGACGCGCTCCCATCACCCATCACTCATCACCCATCACCCATCACCCATCACCCATCACGCCTTTGCGCAGGCTTGAGCTCGTAGCCCTTGCCGCGCATGCAGCGTCGCGTCAGGTCTTGCTCCAGGAGCAGACGGTCCGCGTCGCGCTGGTGAAATTGGACCACGATCGGGCGTCTCTGCGGGTCGGCGCCGATCATCAACGGGGTAATGTGCGTAGGCAGAAGCTCGCGGCCGGCCTGCAACCGGGCATCCTGCCCGCATTGCTCGAATTCCTGGTTTAGGGTGGCCTGGGGTGTTCCGGGCTTGTGCCAGACCAGGTCAGCACAGCCGACTGCAAGCAAGGCAAGTACACCAGCCGCAGATAAACGCAGATAAACGCAGATAAATGCGCATGAAATTACCGTGCTGGACGTCCTGGGCTCTACGTTACCCGTGTTCATCTGTGCGTGCGGATGCGATTGAAATCAGTATGTGCCTTCGGTTGATTTTGCGCGCGTTGAACGGCGGAGTGTAAAAACGAACATCCGGCTCCTGCGCAACTGCTGCGTCCGTTCGAACGCGCGCAGGTTGACGAGCTTTACGTAACTTCGTTGCATCGCTCGACCCCTCACCCCCAACCTGGCCCCTCGCGTGCTTCGCGGCTCTCCCCGAGGGGCGAGGGGAGCGTCGAGCGAGTCCGGATCGCCATCCGGTTCGAAATCAATTGAGGGCGCGCTGGCGTCCGATTCAACGGGTAGTTAGACTATGGCTCGTCAAAATCATTCCGCAGTCCATCCCCGATGCTGATTTCCGATGGTCTCATCGTATTTGCCAAGCGCGAGTGTCCCACCTGCACGTTGATCGAGCCGGTGATGCGCAAGCTCGCGCAGGAGAACGGCGCCTTCCGCGTCGTGTCGCAGGACGATCCGCGTTTTCCCGCCGGCGTCGGCAACGTGGTCGATGACCGGCAGCTCGATCATTCCTGGCTCAACCAGATCGAGGTCACGCCGACGCTGATCCGCTACGAGGGGGGGCGCGAAGTAGAACGGGTGGTGGGTTGGGACCGGAATGGCTGGCGGCGTCTCACCGGCGTCGAGAAGCTGGGAGAGGGACTGCCTGCGTTCCAACCGGGATGAGGCTCCCTCTCACTCGAGCCCGGGGTGGCCGAGCGACTGGAAGCCAGGCACCGCGGCGGCACGCTCGTTTCGCGCAAGATCGAGTACGGCGACGACGCCGACCCGGAAGAGATCTGCTACGACCGCGGCTGGACCGACGGATTGCCGGTGACGCCGCCCACCGACGCGCGCGTGCTTGCCATGCTGAAGGGCACGCAGCGGCGTCCGGACGAGATCATCGGCAAGATCCCGCCCTATCTCGGGACGTGCACGGTCGAAAAGGCCGCGATCAACGCCGTGCTGGCCGGCTGCAAGCCGGAGTACCTGCCGGTCGTCCTTGCGGCGCTGGAAGCGGCGCTGGAGCCGGTATTCACGCTGCACGGCGTGCTCGCGACGACGTATTTCTCCAGTCCCGTCATCATCGTGAATGGCCCGATCGCGAAGCGCATCGGCATGAATTCCGGCATCAACGCGCTCGGGCAAGGCAATCGCGCCAACGCAAGCATCGGGCGGGCGCTCAACCTGATCGTGCAGAACGTCGGCGGCGGCCGTCCCGGAGAAGCGGACCGGTCCACTCTCGGCGCGCCGAGCAAGTTCACACTGTGCTTTGCCGAGGATGAGTCCGATCCGGCATGGGAGCCGTTATCGGTCGCCCGCGGATTTCCCCGCGGGGCTTCCACCGTCACGTTGTTCCAGGGCCATGGCCCGGAAGCCTGGGTCGATCAGAAATCGCGCACGCCCGAAGCGCTCACGCGCTCCGCCGCGCTGTCGCTCGTCAAGATCGGGCATCCCTATCTCGTGCAGTCGGCGCGCGCCATCCTCGTGCTCTCGCCCGAGCATTATGCGATCTACCGGGAAGGCGGCTGGGACCGCAAGCACATCGAGCGCGCGCTGTACGAGGCGACGATACGCCCGGGGAAGGAAATCGTCGCAGGCCAGAATGGCGTGGGAGAAGGTGTTCCGGCGAGCCGGGTCGGCGAAATGGTACCGAAGTTCCACGAGGACGGACTGATGGTGGTGCGCGCCGGGGGACCGGCCGGTTTGTTTTCGGCGATCCTTCCCGGGTGGCTGGCCGGCCGCAACCGGCTGGAGCTGCAGCCGGTCACCAAGGAGATCAAGGCGTAAAGGCATTAGCCACGGAATCACACGGAAACACACGGAATGTTCAACCAACAAAGGAGCACAGTCGCAAACCTGAGTTTTTAGCTTCCGTGCCCTTCCGTGTGATTCCGTGGCCAATGTTTTGAATTACCCGTGTATTTCCGTGGCAAATTTTTTTCATCGAGGTGACAGCATGACAAACTGGATGCGGGATCCGACCGCCGAGACTTCGGCAATCAAGCGCCCCCGCAAGGCGCCGCCCAACTCGCTCGACGGGCTGACAATAGGGCTGTTCGACATCGGCAAGACGCGGACCGCGGAATTTCTCGACCGGGTCGAGAAGCGCTTCAATGAAAGGGGTCTCAAGACCAAGCGTTACGGCAAGCCGACCAACGCCAAGGTCGCGACGCCCGAGATTCTGCAGAAAGTTGCGTCCGAAGCCGACGTCGTGCTGATCGGGCTTTCCGACTGAGGCTCATGCACGTCGTGCAGTCTGCACGACCTCATGAACTTCGACGCGAGCGGCATCCCCGGCATCTCGGTTGTCACCACCGGCTTCACCGATGCCGTGGAATCGCAATCCAAGGCGTTGGGCTTCGATCCGGCTGTGCTCTTCGTCCCGCATCCGATCCAGAACCGGACCGCGGAAGAGCTCGACAAGATCGCCGACGACGCGATCGAGCCGGCCCTCAGGATGCTAACCGCATCCCGGTGACGAGATACGGGTGACGATTAAGGGTGACGATTACAGGTGACGAAAAGCAGTGACGGGAAAAGGCTTTTGTCACCCGTACCTCGTCACCTGCGGCCTCAGAAAGGTCATCGCAAGATCATAGCGTGATCATGTCGGCCGCAGCGCGCCGCCGGGGGTCGCATCCCACCAGCGGGGGCCCCTGCTCCGCCCCTCGACGCGCTACCTCTTTCACCCCTATCTCGTCACCGCTCGGCAGCAAGCTAGCCGAGCGACTGAATGAATTCGACCATCTTCCGGCGCATCGCCGCGTCCGGCAGCCGCCCGCGCCCGGCGTTGAGATTGTCGACCATGTATTCCGGTTTATCCGTGCCGGGCAGGACGCAGGTTACCGCCTCGCTGGCGAGGATGTATTTGAGGAAGAACTGGCCCCAGGTCGCCGCTTCGAATGCGGCGGCCCAATCAGGGACCTGCTTTCCGCGCACGGCGTTGAACAGCCTGCCGCGGGCGAATGGCAGGTTGACCAGCACGGCGGTACCGGTTTCCGCGGCGACTCCTAGCAGCCGTTGCTCGACGCTGCGCTCGGCCATCGAGTAGTTCACCTGCATGAAATCGAGCTTCTCCTGCCGCATCAGCTCGATCAGCCGGTCATTGGCTCTCTCCTGATCCTGGGAATGCGTCACCCCTATGTAGCGGAACACGCCGCGGTCCTTCCACTCGCGCAGCAGCGCGAGTTGTGCCGCGATCTCGGTCCGGTCCACGAAGCCGACGTTGTGGATCTGCATCAGGTCGAATTTCTCGGTACGGAGCCGGCGCTGCGATTGTTGCATTTCAGCGATGGCGCGGTCGCGGGTGGTAGCGCGGACCTTGGTCGCGAGGAATACCCTGTCCCGCATGCCCGGCTCCGACAGCAGGTCGCCTAGCGTGCTTTCCGCCCTGCCGTATGACGGAGCGGTGTCGATCAGCCGGCTGCCGCCGTCGATCATCGTCCGGATGACCGCGAGCCGCTCCGTCCGCTTCGTGGCATCGCTGGCGCTGTCGAAGTCGAAAATGATGGCGGTGCCGAGTCCTACGACCGGCAGCCGCTCGCCGGTACGCGGGATCGGACGCGTGATGACCGGCGTTGCGGCAAAGGCCTGCGCGATCCGCAGCGCCCATGCGGCACCGACGCCGGCGCTCAGGGCGAGCACCGCGCGGCGCGAAAAAAAACGTCGAGCCGAGTAATCATTGCTGTTCAAGTTACGCTCCTTTCGCTGTGGCCGTTGCTGCAAGGCGTTCGTGGGCGCGCCCCAGCGCGAGTGCGAGCGCCAACCAGGCCGCCGCGACCGGAACGGTGGCCAGCGAAATCACGGACAGCTCCAGGCCCGCGCCGCGCAGCGCCGCGAACAGCCAGCTGTTCACTGCGTCGGCGCAGCGGAAGACGAAGACGTCAATCACGTTCTTGGCTTTGTATTTTTCCTCACGCCCTGCCACGGTGAACAGAATCTCGCGCGCCGGGTTCGAGAGCGCGAAGTTCGCGGTGCGCTGGGCCGCCTGGAATGCAATGACGACGGCGAGCGCCGGCGACAGCGCAAGCGCCGCGAAGCCGGCGCCGAACACAAGAGGCAGGAATGCGGCAGCCGGGCCCACGCCAAAGCGCTTGATGATCCTGCCCGTCGCGAAGCACTGGACTACGAGGGTGAGGATACCGATAGCGAGGTCGATGGTGGCGAAGATGCGCGTGCGGACCGCCGGGTCGTCCGAGGCTGCCGCGACGATGTTGGCCTGCTGGAAATAGAGGAACGTCCCAGCCAGCGACAGCAGCGAGACCCACAGCGCGATGCCCGCCAGATAGGGCGACCGCAGCAGCATCGCGAGCCCGGCCAGCAAGCCGCCGCCCAGGCCGGCAGACTCGCGAGGGGCCGCGGCGGCCGCCATGGCCGGTGCGGCCCCTTGCTTGAGATCTGGCGCAGCCGCTTCCAGCCGCCGCGCGCATAGAACCGCCGCCTCCAGCAACAGCGCCGCGATGATCAGCAGATTGACCGGACCGAGCGGCACCGCGAGCGCGACCGTCACGGCGGGACCGAGCAGCGCGCCGGCAGATCCGCCTGCAGCGATGAAGCCGAACAGCCGCTTGCCCTGTTCGCTCGCGAAAAGATCGGCCATGAACGACCAGAAGACCGAAACCGCAAACAGGTTGAACACGCTGATCCAGACGAAAAACACCCGCGCGACGTGGACCTTGCCGACGTCGAACACCAGCAGCAGCCAGAAGATCGCGATATTGGCGACGAAGAAGTGGTAGACGAGGGGAATGAAGCGCCGGCGCGGCAGGCGCGCCACCACGGCGCCGAACACGGGCACTGCAGCGAGCATCACGACGAACGTCGCGGTGAACAGCCACTGCAGGTTGCGCACGCCGCCCGCAATACCCATTTCGTCGCGCAGCGGCCGCAGGACGTAGTAACCGGCAAGCAGACAGAAGAAATACGCGAACGACCAGCACAGCGCCCGCACCTCGTTCGGACGCACCGCCACTACCCTGGCCAGCCAGCGTTGAAACACGCCTTCGTTCATGTCGGGAACGGCGATTCAGCCACAGAGATCACAGAGAACATAGAGAGATACAAGAATTCACAAACCAATTTGTCACGCTGCCATCAAATCTGCAAGCCGGAGCATGCTAGTCCAAGCTATTTCCGCTACCAATATGGGGAAAGCGACAGTAGCGCCGTCGGGAGCAACACCGGCGGCGCTTCGGATACAATTACGACCGCGCGGGAAAAACCGGCATTTCGCCCGGAACCGTGTTTCGCGGCAGGTCAAAAATAATTGCAGAAGGAGGACCATGGCACCGTTACTCGTGGCACGTTTTGCTGCGCCTGTACTCATAGCGGCCGCGCTGGCGGGACCGTTGCCCGCCGCGGCACAGACTTATCCCGTGAAGCCGATCCGCGTCATCGTGCCATTCGGCGCCGGCGGCCCGGCCGACATCTATGCCCGCTTCCTCGGTCAGCGGATGCAGGAAGCGCTCGGCCAGGGATTCGTCGTCGAGAACCGTCCGGGCGCGGGCTCCATCATAGGCACCGAGATCGTTGCGAAGGCTTCCCCCGACGGCTACACGCTGCTGCTCATGTCCAACACCCACACGGTCAACGAGTCGCTGGTCCCGAAAAAGCCGTTCGTGCTGATGAAGGATTTCGTGCCGGTCGCGCCCGTTAATTACTCGGACTTGCTGCTGGTCGTGCATCCGTCGCTGCCGGCCAAATCGGTGAAGGAGCTCGTTCAGATCGCAAAGTCGAAGCCGCGCGGGTTGAACTATGCATCCTCGGGCACGGGCACGCCGTACCACATGGCGGGCGAATTGTTCAAGGCGCTCGCGGGCGTGGACATCGTGCACGTTCCTCATAAGGGCAGCGGCGAGGCACGCACCAGCGTCATGAGCGGGCAGGTCGAGATGATGCTGGACGCGATTACCACCATGGCGGCACTGGCGAAGGCCGGTCGGGTGAGGCCGCTGGGCACCAGCGGTCTGAAACGATCCACGGTGATGCCCGAGGTGCCGACCATATCGGAGGCCGGAGTGAAGGGTTATGAGTCGACGATCTGGCTCGGCATAATGGCGCCGGCCGGAACGCCCAAGGCGGTTATCGATCGGTTGAACAACGAAATCACGAAAATCGTCTCGCGGCCCGATGTGAAGAAAGCCTGGAACGAGCAGGGCGCGGAGCCCATGATGATGAGCGTCGCCGAATTCGAGAAGTACCTGAATGAGGACATTGCGAAATGGGCGAAGATCGTCAAGATCGCGGGCGCGCGGCCTGATCAATGATGCACCGTGACTGATACGGCGCGACTGGTACTGCGTGACCGATGCAGCGTGACTGATGAATCGTACGCTCAGGACGAACGGTCAGAGTCGAAGGGCGAACAACAATCGTTTGTGAAATGAATACTAACAAGGCGTGGTCCGCGACACGAGTCTGCAATACGCTTCACCAGTCACGTAGTACCAGTCACGAATCACCAGTCACGTTTCATCAGTCACGATTTTTCAGGAGTTTTAAATGCGGTTGGTAACCTTTTCGGACGCGCGAGGCATGCGCGTCGGCGTGCACGATGCCGCATCCGACGTTATCGTGGATCTCGCGGCGGGCACGCGGCTGCCGCGCGACATGACCGCGTTCATCGCGCTCGGCAAAAAGGGTCTCGCGCGCGCGCGCCGCGCGGTGCGCAGCGGTGAGGGGCGCATCCCGGCCGGCAGCGTGAAGCTGCATGCGCCCATTCCGCGTCCGGCAAAGGACATTCTGTGCGTGGGGAAGAATTATCACGATCACGCCAGGGAGTTTCAGGCGAGCGGCGTGGATGCCACCGGCAAGGAGGTGGTGCCCGAGGTGCCGATCATATTCACCAAGTGGCCCAACTCCGTGATCGGCCCCGGTGATCCGATTCCCAGCGCGAACGATTACACCGATTCCACCGACTACGAGGGCGAGCTGGCGGTCGTGATCGGCGCGGGCGGACGCAACATCGCCGGCAAAGACGCGTTCGATCACGTGTACGGCTACACCATCGTCAACGACGTATCCGCGCGCACGCTGCAGAACCGGCACCGGCAGTGGTTTCTCGGCAAGAGCCTGGACGGGTATTGTCCGATGGGGCCGTGCATCGTCACGGCCGACGACGTGAAGGACATCGGCAAGCTGCACCTCATCACCCGTGTCAACGGCGAGGTGCGGCAGGACGCCTACGTGAGCCAGTTGATCTTCGACATCCCGACGCTGATCGAGACCCTGTCGCGCGTGATGACACTCGAGCCCGGCGACTTGATCGCCACGGGCACCTGCGCCGGCGTGGGCATCGGTTTCGACCCGCCGATATACCTGAAGCGGGGCGATGTGGTGGCGATCACCATCGAGCCCGTCGGCACGCTCGAGAACCCGGTGGGCTAGCATCCTGTCGGACTTGGGCGGCCGGACAGGCTGCTAGATGCAAAACCGCCCGCAAACTTGCAACAAAGTGGAACCAGAAGAGGGGTTGTGATGAAGATTCACGCGGAATTGCTGGCGCTTTGCCTCTTGATCCCGGCCGTGGCGTGCGCGCAGGAAGCGTACCCGTCGCGTCCGATTACGATGATCGTGCCGTTTCCCCCCGGCGGCGTCGCGGACATCACCGGACGGCCCACGGCGGCGGCACTGGAAAAAGTGCTCAAGCAGCCGGTGACGATAGCCAATCGCCCCGGCGCCGGCGGAGCGGTGGGCAACGCGGCGGTAGCCAATGCCAAGCCCGACGGTTACACGATATTGATGGCTCTCTCCAGCATCTCCGTCATTCCCGCGGCGGACGAGTTGTTCAACCGCAAGCCCGCCTATTCGCTCGACCAGTTCGCTCCCATCGCCTTGATTTCGGCGGATCCGACGCTGCTCGTCGTGCACCCTTCGCTGCCGGTCAAATCCTTGAAGGAGCTGGTGGCGCTCGCGAAGACGAAGCAAGGGCAGCTCTCGTACTCCTCTTCCGGCATCTACGGTGCGCTGCACATGCCGATGGAGATGTTCCTGCATGCCGCGAGCCTGAAGATGCGCCACGTGCCGACGACGGGGGGCGGGCCGGCGATTACCGCCGTGCTCGGCGGGCACGTCGAGTTGACTGCGGGAGGACCGGCGGCAATCAGCAGTCATGTGAGCGCAGGCAAGCTGCGCCCGATCGTGAGCTGGGGTGCAGAGCGTCATCCGGCGTATCCCCAGATTCCCACCTTCAAGGAACTGGGTTACAAGGACGTCGAGTACTACATCTGGGCCGGCATGTTCGCGCCCCGCGCGGCACCCGAGCCGGTCCTCAAGGCCCTGCGTGACGCCACGCGCAAAGCGGTCGACGACGCGGAGTTCAAGAAGACGATGGCAAACGTGAACTCGCCGGTGCAGTACATGGATGCGCCGGAATTTCAGAAGTACTGGCTCGCGGACGCCAAGCGGCTCGCTGCGCTGGTCAAAGTCGTCGGCAAGGTGGAGGATAAGAAGTAATCCGCGCGGCAGGATCACCGGTCCGTGTGGAGGACTGAAATGACCGAGTCGAGTGATAGTCCGGAGCGCAGGCCGCGCGGATTGCGTAACGACCAGATTTCCGGCCTGTTGCTGTTGTTGCTCGCGCTGTTCGTCGCGTGGCAGAACCGCGCCTATCCGGTGGGCACCCTGCACGAGCCCGGGCCCGGTTATCTGCCGCTGGCGCTTGCGATCTTCATAGGGCTAACCGGGCTGCTCATCGCGGTGGCGGGGGGGCGGAGCTTGCGATTCGCCGAGACGCGCTGGCCGGAGTTGACGCGGGCGATTGTCATTCTCGCTGCGTGCGGCTTCGGCGCCCTCGCGCTCGAGCGCCTCGGCTATCGGCTGACGGTGTTCGCGCTTCTCGTATTTTTCCTGGGCGTGGTCGAACGCAAAAAGCCGTGGGTGGTGGCGGCAGTCGCGATCGGGTTTGCGGTGATCTCCTATCTCGTATTCGCGACCTGGCTGCGCGTGCCGCTACCGCGCGGCCCGTGGGGCATTTGAGGGATGAGGGATGAAGGATGACGTGAAACCTGTCTTTCTCTCGGCGTTCATCCTTCCGCCTTCATCCTTCAGGCAAAGCTGACTGTAGGTCTTCCTTCCGCCTTCATCCTTCATCCTTGTTCTTGTATGGCTGAAACGTTCCAGAACCTAATGCTGGGCTTCTCGGTTGCGCTGCAGCCTTCGATCCTCGTGTACGCCTTCGTCGGGTGCGTGGTGGGCACGCTGGTCGGCATGCTCCCGGGCGTTGGCCCGCTCGCGGGTATCAGCATGTTGTTGCCGGCGACGTTCGGGTTGAACCCGATAATCGCCGTCGTGCTGCTGTCCGGCGTCTACTACGGTGCGATGTACGGGGGCTCGACGACGTCGATCCTGATGCGGATTCCGGGCGAAGCCGCGTCGGTGATGACGTGCATAGACGGCTACGCGATGACCCAGCGCGGGCGGGCCGGGCCGGCGCTCGCCATCGCAGCGATCGGCTCCTTCGTCGCGGGCACCCTGGGCGTGATCGGGCTCATGCTGCTCGCGCCTACGCTCGCCAACTTCGCGCTGCGCTTCGGGCCGCCCGAATACACGGCGCTGCTGCTCCTCGGTTTCTTCATCCTCGCCTACATGAGCGGCGGCTCGATGCTGAAGACGCTGGCGATGGCCGCGTTCGGACTGCTCCTGGGAATGATCGGGATCGACGTGATGAGCGGTTACACGCGGTTCAGCTTCGATGTGGTCGAGCTGGGCGATGGCATCGGCATCGTCCCGGTCGCGGTGGGATTGTTCGGCATTTCCGAGATCCTGCTCACCGCGGGACAACCCGTGGCGCAGAACGTGCATCGACCGACGATGCGCGAGTTGATTCCTTCACGCGAGGATTTGCGGCTTTCGATAGGTCCCATCGCCCGGGGCAGCCTGCTCGGATTCCTGATCGGCATCATTCCCGGTTCCGCGCATATCATCTCTTCGTTCGTGTCGTACGGGCTCGAGCGGCGGCTGTCCAAGCATCCGGAGCGCTTCGGGCAGGGGGCGATCGAAGGCGTGGCAGGGCCAGAATCGGCCAACAACGCAGCCGCAACCGGCGCCTTCGTTCCAATGATGGCGCTCGGCATTCCGACCAGCCCGATCACCGCCGTGATGATCGCCGCGATCATGGTGCACGGGGTGCTGCCGGGCCCGACGTTGATCAACGAGCGGCCGGAGCTGTTCTGGGGCTTCGTGGCGAGCATGTACGTCGGCAACGTCGTGCTGCTGATACTCAATCTGCCGATGGTGGGTGTGTTCGTCAATCTGTTGCGCATACCGTATTCCTTTCTCTACCCTTGCATATTGTGTTTCTGCATACTCGGCTGCTATTCGGTGAGCAACAGCGTCGTGGACGTCTGGATCATGCTCGCCATGGGCGGGATCGGTTATGCTTTGCGCAAGTTCGGATATGATCTCGCTCCGGTGGCGCTGGGTCTCGTGCTCGCGCCGATGCTCGAGCTTTCGATGCGGCAATCGCTGGCGATGAGCGCCGGCGACTACACGATATTCGTTACGCGGCCGATCGCTTTGACGATGTTCATTCTGGGTATCCTGTTGTGCGTGCTGAATCTGAAGCCGATGTTCACCAAGCGCAAGGACTGGCGCGCCAAAGTCGGTCTGGAAGAGAAGTGAACAGTAGACGATGAACAGTGCAAGCAAGGCCAGGAGATGAGGCCGAAACGATGAAAGTCGAGTCACGAAACGGCGTCCTCCGAAAGGTCGGCGCGAGATCAGATTTCAACTATGTCGGCCGCCCAACGCGCCACCGGGGGTCGCATCCATCGGCAAGAGCCGATGGAATCCTGCTCCGCCCCTCGACGCGCTCGAGTCACGAGTCACGCTTTATCTGGGCGACCTGCGGCGCGCTGCTCCTAGCCGCATCCGTTGCCGTCATGGCGCAGGACGTCAAGGACGGGGGTCCCTATGTCCCGACACCGCAGAAGGTGGTGGACGCGATGCTCGACCTGGCCGCCGTCAAACCGCGCGACTACGTCGTGGATCTCGGATCGGGGGACGGGCGCATCGTGCTCACGGCGGCAACGCGCCACAAAGCGCGTGGGATGGGCGTGGATATCGATCAGGAGCTGGTCGATCGCGCGAACGGCTCCGCTCAGCGTCTCGGTGTCGCGGACCGGGTTCAGTTCCTGAAACAGGACGTCCATGCCGCCGATTTGAGCCAGGCCACCGTTCTCACTCTTTATCTGCTGCCGGCAATGATGGTCAGTCTCCGGCCCAAAATACTGAAGGAATTGCGCCCGGGCGTGCGCATCGTCTCGCACGACTTCGATTTCAGCGACTGGAAGCCCGATCGCACCGTCGAGATCGAAACGCAGGAAAAGTACGATATCGTCGGGAGCTGGACCTCCACGTTGTACCTGTGGATCGTGCCGGCTCCGGTCCAGGGCATCTGGCGCGGCGCGCTCCCCGATTCGAATGGTACTCGGTTTCAGCTCGAGCTCACGCAGAACTTCCAGCGCCTCGAGGGAAAATTGACGCGCAACGGCCGGGAAGTCGCGCTGCGCGACGGCCGCGTCGATGGTGCCCAGATCCGCTTCGTCATACCGCAGGACAAAGGGACCGGCACCGAGCAATTCGTTGCCACCGTCAAGGGCGACCGTATGACCGGCGAAATCCGGGATGACAAGAACGCCGGGGGCGGCACCTGGACAGCTAGCCGCGCCCCCTGATCCGTTATAGCGAGCACGCCCGATCCGAATCGGTGACGCACGGCTCAGCAGCGGATGGGCGCGGCTAAATGGCGGCTCATAGCCGCCGTACTTTAAGTATGAATGGATGCGGCCGCCGCGCGGACGCGTTGAGCCGCAGATACATCCTCCGTTAGCGCGAGTCACGCCGCGCGTGCACGGATGCCCGATTCGGGCGTGTTTATCTGCGGCTACCGCATCGAATATGAGCCCGCCGAAAGGGATGCAAGTGAGTAAGCGCAAATCTGATCGACGCAAGACCATTCAACGGCGCAAGGACAAGCGCGCATTGCGTGGTGCGGGAAGGCGTAGCGGCCAGCGCAGGAAGCAGGCGGCGAAGTGAGTGGCCAAGCAGCATCTCGTAAGTCTTTGATTTATGGCGTCCCACGGGGATTGGAACCCCGGTTATCGCCATGGAAGGGCAGTGCACCGATTTGTCCAGCAGGGCAAAACGCTCTTGAAGTCACATCTCCGAAGTGCAAGATTTCACTTTGTTTAGGCGCAGCGGTCTATATTTTTCTAGCCCAGCGCACACGTAAACTGCTCCATGCGAAAACTCGCATAGGAGAGACTGATGGAGCCGAAAGTGATCGTGCCGACCCTGACCGTTGTGATGCTGCTCATACTCGTGTTGACGGTCTTGATATAGCCATCTTCCATCCGCGGCTCCGTGTCCGCGCACGATCACTCGCCGCGTAGCAGGTGGTAGTGTTGTAGGACACGGGGCACGTAGCTGCGCGTCTCGGCGTAGGGCGGAATCTTGTTGCCGTACTGCACGACAGCGCCTTCTCCCGCGTTGTAGGCGGCAAGCGCGAGACTCAAGTTCTGATCGAACATCACGAGGAGGTCTCGCAGGTAGCGCGCACCGGCCCGCAGGTTTTCATCCGGGTCCCAGATATCGATGACTCGATAGCGCCGGGCCGTTTCCGGCATGAGCTGCATCAGCCCGATCGCTCCCTTGGGAGAGCGCGCTTTCGGGTTGTAACCCGATTCAACCGTGATCAGGGCGTGCAGCAAGGCGGGTTCGAGTTTGTGTTCCCGAGCGACGGCCGCGATGAGCGGCGTGTACTGTTTGCGGTGGGCCGGATTGACGTGCGTCGTGCGTCGCGGCGCGGGGAACGGGACGTTGGCACCGGTTTCGTCCGCCCCGGGCAGGACGGGCGGCCGGGGTTCTTTCTTGAACAGGGTGTAGCGGTGATCGAGAGGCGTGCTGCTGAGATGTGCCACGCCGTGCTCGTCGACAAAGCCGTAGATGTCGGCACGGGCCCCTCCGCCCGCGACCAACGCGGCGACGAGAAGCGCAGCACGAAAGCTGTGGGGTGAGGGATCGAGCACAGCAATGAAGTTACGTAACGCTCGATAGTATATCGTCGCCTGCGGTTGCGGCTGCGGCTAACGGCGGCGAGTCGCCGCCATAGTTCACTTCCTAATTGAATTCTCTCCGATGCGGCCGTGGCGTGGCCGCGTTAAGCCGCGGATACGGTCGTGCCGGCGCCGGGGGGACGCGTTGCTGATTGCCGTATCCGCGGCTTGGTTTACAATGCGAAACGCAAACGAAATGACAGGAGAGCAAGGCATGCAATCCCACTCGTTCATCATTCGCCGCCGGGTGTTGCTCGCGCTCGGCGGGCTGCCCCTGGCGCGGTTTGCCGGCGCCGCGGATGTCGAAGAAAAGCGTACCGGTGGACCGTACGTCCCGACGCCGCAGATCGTCGTGGACGAGATGTTGCGGCTGGGCAAGGTCGGCCCCAGCGATTTCGTCATTGACCTGGGCTCGGGCGACGGCGTCATCGTGCTGACGGCAGCGCAAAAGCTCAAGGCGCGGGGATTCGGCGTGGACATAGATCCGGAGCTCGTCAAGCTTTCGAATAACGAGGCGAAGAAGCGCGGCCTGGAAGATCGCGTGGCTTTCCACGTGCAGGACGTGTTCAAAGCCGATATCAGCAAGGCGACGGTGGTGACGCTCTACCTGTTGCCGGGCATGATGGTGAATCTCCGGCCCAAGATCCTGAACGAGTTGAAGCCGGGCACGCGCGTCGTGTCTCACGACTATCATTTCGACGACTGGCCGGCCGACGAGCAGCTCACCTGGGACGTGCCGGAGAAGGAAAAGGTCAACGGTATCGGTAAGGCGACCGTCTACGTCTGGATCGTTCCCGCGAAAATATCCGGCCGCTGGCAGGTCCGCCTCGACTCAGGCGAGCAGCACGAGCTGACGCTGCGGCAGCAATACCAGAATTTCAACGGGGCCGATACCCGGGGTAACAAGTTGCTTGGCACCCACCTGCGTGGCGACGAAATCATTTTCGCGCTGCCCGCGCCTCTCAGCCGCCAGTTCAAGGGCCGCGTCGCCGGCGAGGGCATGTCGGGCGTCGTGGAAATCGCCGGAGGGAAGACGGCGCGTTGGACGGCTACTCGTGTGAAGGCGTGACGAGATAAGTGTGACATCAGAGTAAGCCCCGGTGTCTGATAACCGACATCTCGGAAGTTCACTATTCGTCAGGGCTTCAAGAAGCATCGCAGAGAAGAATGGTCCCAACCCGCCTCTCGATCATAACCTGCAACATTTGGCTGACCGAACGCTGGCCGATACGCGCGCCGGCTCTTGAGAGATTCCTCACCTTGTTCGTTCCCGACGTACTTTGTGTGCAGGAACTACAGCGTCCGACGCAGGAGTTCCTCGATCGAGTTCTAGGCGCGTACGACCGGGTTCATGATCCGTTTCCGGGGTGGACGAACGAGAGCAATATCTATTGGAACAAAGCGGTCCTCGAAAAAACCGAGCACGGCGCCCAGGAAGTCGGTCACGTCGAACCGGAGCGGCGCATGTTTTGGGCCCGCCTTCAGGTCAAGTCTTTGCGGAAGGTGATTTTCGTCGCAACCGCTCATCTCACAAGCGCCCGGCACAGTGACGAGACTGAGACAGGTGTGTCGCCGAGGGTGCGGCAACTCAAGCGGATTGGCGACGAGCTTACGCGACTCGTGCGCGAAGGCGAGCCGGCATTTTTCATGGGGGATATGAACGACGCCTGGCATCCCCAGCGCATCCTCAAACAGGCAGGATTCGTGAGTTGCTTCGCCGCCTTGGGAATGCAGAGCCCGCCGACCTTTCAGTGCTATCCGACGGCGAACGTTCAACCTGGAGAGCAGACGATTACCGAGGCGATCGATCTCATCGTCGCAAATAAGTACGCGCGCGCGATCGCCGCAAGCGTGCCACAGTGCTACGCTGGAGACATCGCACCGTCGGATCATTGGCCCGTGCAGGCGATATACCAGCTTGTATGAAGGAATGTGTCGAAACAGAATTCAGCACATTTCTCAGTTGACGAGAAACGCCCTCGGCACCGCCTCCACTATCGACCTGCGGTACGCGATCTGGCTTTGCGCAATGTCGTAGGCGGCGGCACTGCGCGCGTCGGTCACTATCTCGCCGCGCTCCAGCAGCTCGCGCGACAGCGCCTGCGGGCGCTCCAGCATAAGTGCGAGATCGGCGTCGTAACGCATCGGTACGTCATCGAGCCGCACGGTCTGCGGCGCGGCAAGCGGCTCCGCCGAGGCGACGAGGAAGCTGTTGATCTGCGTCGCTCCTCCCCACTGAGGGCGGTAGAGCACGATGTAGGGCAGCTCCGCTCGCAACGTGGCGAGCAGATGCGCGTAAGCAGCGGGGCGCGTGAGATCCGCGAAGGTGTTGAAGACCGCGACGCCTCCGGATTCGAGACAGCCTCTCAGATCGCGGAAAAAATCGCGTGTGACGAGGTAATCGGGAGTGCCATCGCCGTGGAACAAATCGACGATCACCACGTCGTAGCGCCGGCCGCAACCGCGTAGGTAGGTCCGGGCGTCAGCGAGATGCACGCGCGCGCGGGAGGCGTCGTAGCCAAAGATGCGCCGGGCGGCGGCCAGAGACGCCGGGTCGATCTCAACGACTTCCACGGTTGCGCCGCGCCCGGCGAGCCGCATCGGCACGATGCCGGCGCCCAATCCCAGCACCAGCGCCGAGTGGAGCTGCGGCCGGTGCGCCAGGGCGAGCGCTTCCAGGGCGTAGGTGTAGAAGGAGAGCGAACGCCCGTCCGAAGCCACAGTGTTTTGAACCAGCCCATCCTGAAAGTAGATGCGCGAGAAGCGCTCCGTGCCGGGATCCGCCTCGCTGCGCAGAACCTTGACCGTGCCGAACAGGGAACGGAAGCTCGCTTCGAGGCGCCAGGAATTGCCGCCGTGGCTCGCCGGCCACATACGTCCGGTATAGGCATCCGCCTGCCACAGCAACACGGCGGAGATCAGCACGGCGGATGCGGCCGTGATAACCAGCGGTTTAGGCGCAGCGGTGGAGACGGGGGACCAGTGGATCGCTGCAAGCGAGGTCAGCGCCAGGACCAGCGCGACGATCAGCGCGCCGGAGAAATTGCTGATGTGCGGTATCAGCGTGAAGGCGGTCACCAGCACTCCCGCCACCGACCCGATTGTGCTCACGAAAAATACGCGGCCGGCGCCCGCGTCGCCGGTGCGCGCGCCGCCGCGCGCGAGCGTGATCGCGACGAGCAGCGGATTCATCGCCGAAGCCGCGGCGAGCGGCACGAACAACAGGACCAAACAGGCGAGAAACGCGCCGAGCACCAGGTCCTGCCTGGCCAGTGACGCAAACAAATAAGGGTAGACGAGGCAGGCCGCGACGAGGGCGAGCGCTGCGAGCGCCGGCATCAGCGCAAAGAGCTGGACCAGCCGTTCAAGGCGTGCGGGGCGGCCGGAACGCTCCGCCGCGAGCCTGCCGCCCGCCCAATATCCCAGCGCCAGCGCCACCAGCGTGATCGACAATATGCCGGTCCAGATATAGAGGCTCACCCCGAAGTAAGGCGTCATGATGCGCGAAGCGAGCAACTCGAGCGCCAGTACGGCGGCGCCCGACACAAACAGGATTGCGTAAAGCATCGGGTATAATTCGGCTCGAATTTGCGGATGCCAAATATAACCCATAGCAGCCTGTCGGACTTTAACGTGCGACAGGCTGCTGAATGAAGAACCGCCCGCAGACTTGCAACAGAAGAGGTAAAAGGACTAGTTTGGCCGTCAATAAGGGCACGAGCGGGACCGAATTCCTGTATTTCGAATCTGCGGTTTGCTTGGGGGCGGTTTTCCTAGCCCGTCGGAGTTCATAGTCCGACCGGCTGCTAGATAGCGACACCGCTTGAACCTTGGGAGAGATCGAAGGAGGCTATCGTTGCAGTCCACATCGTGTCAGCGGGTCGCACGGGGCTTCGTGTGCAGTCTGGGCGCCGCGGCGGCGCTTCTGTGCGCGGCCGCCCCGGCGTGGTCGGCCGAACCGAGCGTCCCCTACGTGCCGACGCCGCAGGATGTCGTCGAGCGGATGCTGCAGATCGCCGGGGTCGGCCCGAGCGATTACGTGATCGATCTCGGGTCCGGTGACGGCCGCATCGTGGTTACCGCGGCCCGCAGGTTCGGCGCCCGCGGTTTTGGCGTGGATCTCAATCCCGAGCGCATCCGGGAGAGCAACGAGAACGCGCGCAAAGCGGGTGTCACCGACAAGGTGGCGTTTTACCAGCGCGATTTGTTTCAAACGGACTTGAACCAGGCGACCGTGATCACCATGTATCTGCTGCCGCGCGTCAACCTCGATCTGCGTCCCAAGCTGCTCGACCTGAGGCCCGGCACGCGGATCGTGTCGCACGATTTCTCGATGGACGACTGGAAGCCCGATACGTACGTCTCGATGGAATCGAAGGACCGGTGGAGCGGCGCGGGCGGCAAGAGCGATATTTTTTTCTGGATCATTCCGGCCAAGGTTGCGGGCACGTGGAGATGGGATCTTACCGTCGGCGGCAAGCCGCAGCCGTACGAGGTTACCCTGGAACAGCGCTACCAGATGGTTTCCGGAGCCGTACGGATCGGCGGGCGCACGGTCAACCTGCAGGATACGCGCCTGCGCGGTGAGGAAATCAGCTTCAGCTTCACCGCCGATGTCAACGGAGGACCCGTGAAGCACGAGTTCTCAGGCAAGGTCGAAGGCGATGTCATGAACGGCTCGGCCACGCTGTCCGGCCCGCGGATCCAGGGCCAGCAGGAATGGAATGCGCGGCGCCCGAGCCGTACCGGCGCGGAATCCCGGAGCGGCGGGCGCCTGCGCGCGTCGCACGCGGCCGGTCCGCTCAGTTGATGCCAAGTCATTCCTGCACCGGCAGGTGCGTGGCGCTACCGCCTCGAAGCATCTTTCTATGCCCTCTCACCTGTTCGTGAGCAATCCAGCCAAATCCACCAGCTCCCGAGGGCCGGCGGGACATCCCATCCCGACCATGCAGGTAACGGCGCTGGGCGGCGCGCTCCTGATCTCGTGCCTCGCGACGGGCGCCACTCTCGCCCAGGAGAAGGATCTCGACACGCCGTACGTGCAGACGCCGCAAACCGTTGTCGACAAAATGCTCGAAATCGCCAAGGTCGGCGCGGATGATTACGTGATCGACCTGGGCTCGGGCGACGGACGCATGGTGATCACCGCGGCAAAGAAGTACGGCGCGCGTGGCTTCGGCGTCGACCACGACCGGCGCCTGGTCGAGCTCTCCAACCGCAACGCCGCCAAGGCCGGCGTGGCGAAGCGCGCGGCGTTCTACGAGCGCAACTTGTTCGAAGCGGATGTCAGCCCGGCGACGGTACTCACCCTCTATCTGCTGCCGGATGTAAACCTCGCGATACGTGCCAAACTCCTTGCTACTCTCAAGCCCGGCACGCGGATCGTCTCGCACGACTACGACTTCGGCGCCTGGCCGCCCGATTCCCAGCTGGAAATGCCGGCACCCGGCAAGACGGTAGGCATCGGCCAAAAGAGCAAGGTCTTCTATTGGGTGGTCCCCGGCCTGGCAGCCGGCAAGTGGCGCTGGCAACTCAAGCACGGCGACAAGGCGGAGGACTACGAGCTCACGCTCAATCAGAATTTCCAGAAGCTCGAGGGCACGCTCGCCGTGGCGGGCCGCGCCGTGAAACTGGAGAATCCGGTGCTTACCGGCGAGCACATCAGTTTCGTGGCCGCCATAGGGGAGGGCGCGGGCGCGATCCGCTACGAGTTTTCCGGGCGCATCTACAGTCACGCAATCGAGGGCACGATGCGTACGAGCCGCGGCGCGCAGGAATTCCCCTGGAGCGCGACACGGACCCAGATATGGGATCCGCGCCATCTGGCCCAGGCCGCTTCGCACTCAGCCAAGTAAGAACAAACCATGGCAGGCTGCCAGTGAAAGAGGCGGTTCTCGGGCTGGCGTTGGGGCTGGTGGCGGCGCTGCCGGCTGCAGGCGCGGACATCAGCGGCGAATCCTATCTCCCGACACCGTATATTCCGTCTACCAACCTTGCCGTCGACGAGATGCTGCGGGTCGCCGACGTCAGGCCCGATGACCTGGTGGTCGATCTCGGCTCGGGGGATGGCCGCATCGTCATCGCCGCCGCGCGCGACTACGGCGCCCGCGGCCTCGGCATCGATATCGACGCGGAGCTGGTTGCGCAAAGCACCGAGAACGCCCGCAAGGCGGGTGTGGCGGACCGGGTCGCCTTTCGCCACGGCGACGCACTCACCGCAGACGTCAGCGCAGCGACCGTCGTTACGCTATACCTGTTGCCCGGCCTCGTCGAGAAACTGAAACCCAGGCTGCTCGCCCAGCTGAAGCCCGGCACGCGCATCGTCGCTCATGATTTTGGCTTCGCGGACTGGATACCGGACCGGCAGGTCACGATTTCCAAGAACTACTACCTGTATATCGTCCCGGCGAGGGTGGCAGGCAAGTGGCGGCTACAGGCCGAGTTGCACGGCGGCGCGCGCGACTACGAGATCGACTTCGAGCAAAAGTATCAGCGAATAAGCGGGGGGACGCGTGTCGCCGGCGGATACCTTCCCGCGTTCGATGCGCAGCTCGCGGGCGACCGCATCAGATTCGTCCTGGTCGAGAACGAGATGCCCCATCATTTCGAGGGCCGGGTTGACGGCCAGGTCATCGAAGGTGTCGTTCGTTCGGGTTTCGGGCGGGAACGCCCCATGAATCGATGGCGCGCGACGCGCGCTGCGCCGGAGAAGGGCTAGCCCGAGTCAGGAATTAGGTTTTGTTGTTTTGGAGTGGCACTGGTGATGATGGCAGCAAGGGCGATTGCGGTCGTGATGTGGCTCGTGGCGGCGTGTGTGCCGGCGGCCGCCCAGCTCGCCCAATTCAAGTTCGATGTGCCGTACGTGCCGACTCCCTATGTCACGGTGGACGAGATGCTGCGGCTCGGGGGCGTCACCGACAAGGATTTCGTCATGGACCTGGGGTCGGGAGACGGGCGGACCGTGATCACGGCAGCCAGGAAATTCGGGGCCCGCGGATTGGGCGTGGACCTGGATCGCAATCTCGTCGCGCAGAGCGAGGAGAGCGCGCGTCAGGCCGGCGTCAGCGATCGCGTCAAGTTCCTGGAGCAGGATCTCTTCAAGACCGACCTGAGCCCGGCAACCGTGATCACGATGTACCTGCTGCCCTCCGTGAATTTGAGGTTGCGGCCGGTGCTGCTGGACCTGAAGCCCGGCACCCGCATCGTCTCCCACGACTTCGACCTGGGTGACTGGCAGCCCGACCGCAAGACCACGATACGCAAGAACGTGTTTCTGTGGATAGTGCCGGCGAAGGTGTCGGGACAGTGGCAGACGCGGCTGCTGTTTCCACCGGTCGAACGCGTGGTTGAACTGGAGCTGAAGCAGCAGTTCCAGCAGGTAGCGGCGCACGCCCGGCTGAACGGCGTGCCGGCGCAGGTTTGGGAATCCAGCTTGACGGGCGACAGGTTGAGCTTCGTGATCGTGGATACGACCGACCGCGAGAACGAGGCGAGTCTCTATTTCGAGGGGCGGGTGACAGAGGGCGTGATTGAGGGCGAAGTTGCCCGCGGCGTCGGCGCCGCGCGCTCGACGGTTAAGTGGCGTGCCGTGAGGGTCAAGCCATGAACCGAAGGTCGCTGCTGCGCCGGCTGGCGACGTCAATCGCCGTCGCGATTCTTGCCGCGCCGCATGCGAGGGCACAGATGCAGGACGTGCCGTACGTGCCGACCCCGGCAAACGTCGTTGACGCCATGCTGCAGATGGCCCGGGTGGGGCCTGCGGATTACGTGATCGATCTGGGTTCGGGAGACGGCCGCATCCTGATCGCGGCGGCAAAAAAATACGGGGCGCGCGGCTACGGCGTGGACATCGACGGCAGCCTCGTGAGCAGCTCGCGGCGCGAGGCGGAGCGGCAGGGGGTCGCCGGTCGGGCCGAGTTCCATGAACGCAACCTGTTCATTACCGACATCAGCAGGGCTACGGTCCTCACCATGTACCTCTTTCCCCAGGTGATCATGCGATTGCGCCCGCGGATACTTGCGGAACTCAAGCCGGGGGCGCGCGTCGTCTCGCACGATTTCGACATGGACAAGTGGCGGCCGGACGATCGCTTGAAGGTTTCCGTTCCGGACAAGCCGTTCGGCCCGCCTTCCAGCGAGATCTATATGTGGATCGTGCCGGCCAATGCCGCCGGCGTCTGGCAGTGGCGACTCGACGTCGGCGGGGCCCCCGTCGCCTACGAGCTCGTGCTCCAGCAAACCTTCCAGATGCTTGCGGGCAACCCGGTGGTCGGAGGCAAGCCGGCTCGCATCGAGGGCGGGAGAATGCGCGGCGACGAGATACGCTTCACGCTGACCGCGGAGCTCGGCGGGCGCCAGGTGCGTCACGAGTTTACCGGCCGCGCGGCGGGCGACGTCATCTCCGGGAAGGTAAAGCTTGACGGCGGCAGCGAGCTCGGCTGGAATGCGGTGCGGGTCAAGGCGGGCAGCATCGATATGGAGAACTAGCGATTAGAGGTCAATTCATAAATCGTTATTGCGACTTGACTCAGCGTACGAGGGTGTCAGGAACCTTAGAGTTTAGGGTTCCTGACACCCTAACGATAGAGGATCGCAAGAGATTGAGCCCGGCACCGACCGACTTGCGAAGAATGTGTTTCTCCTCAGCCTTGCGCGGGGTCGAATAAACATTCGCCGGTTATGAGATCAGATCTAATTGTTGGCTCTTAGCTAACTGCTACTGGTTTATTGAAAGGAATCACGATGAATGACTCTGTCCGTTGGTTGAAGATGCTCGCCCTGGTGCTTACGCTGCTTGCGCCCGCGGCGCTCGCGCAGGAAGGCCGGGGCGACGTGGTCTACGTGCCGACGCCTCAGGTCGTGGTGGACGAGATGCTGAGTATGGCCAAGCTCGCTGCCAACGACTACGTCATCGACCTGGGCTCCGGCGATGGCCGCATCGTCATCACCGCGGTGAAGAAACATGGCGCCCAGGGTTTCGGCGTCGATCTCGACAAATATCTGCTGAAGGTCGCGAACGATAACGCGAAGAAGGAAGGCGTTGCGGAGCGTGCGCGCTTCATCGAGCAGAACCTGTTCGAGACCGACCTGAGCAAAGCCACGGTGATCACGAGCTACCTGCTGCCCGAAATGAATCTCAGGCTGCGGCCGAAGCTGCTCAACCTCAAGCCCGGCACGCGGGTGGTGGCGCACGATTACGCGATGGGCGAGTGGAAGCCGGACGACGAAAAGACTCTCTACGTGCCGGAGAAGAAGGTGGGCGATCCCGGCAAGAGTTACATCTTTCTGTGGATCGTTCCGGCGCACGTGCCCGGACGTTGGGAATCGCAACTGCAGGTCGGAGGCCGCAACGTTCCCTACTGGTTCGATTTCGACCAGGAATTCCAGACGGTGCGGGGGGAGGTCCGTGTAGGCGAGCGCGACCTGAAGCTTACGCCGTTCAGGATGAACGGCGATGAAATCAGCTTCAGCCTCGCCGCGCCGATCGGCAATGTCACGGTCACTCATCGCTTCCGCGGTTCGGTCAAGGGCGACGCCATTGAAGGCAACGTGACGATAGGCGGCGAGGGCATAGGCCAGCGCGTGATGCCGTGGAGAGCCAAGCAAACCTCGCGCGGCGAGATGCGCATGGGCGGTGACAGCCCCTCCGTAGTCGCAGTCTCCCGATGAGCGCCCCGGCACCCGCAGCCGCGCAGGGCGGGGAGCCCCGCCCCACGCTCAGCGTCGGCGCCGTAATCGCGATCATAGTCGGCATCGTCATCGGCGCTGGCATATTCCGGATGCCGTCGCTGGTCGCGACGTTCTCCGCGAACGAAACGGTGTTCATGCTGGCGTGGCTCGCCGGCGGCGCCATCGCGCTGATCGGCGCGTTGTGCTACGCCGAGCTCGCGACCGCGTATCCGAGCGCGGGCGGGGACTATCACTTCCTCATGCGCGCCTACGGCCGCGACCTGTCCTTCATGTTCGGCTGGGCCCGCGCCATAGTGATCATTCCCGGTTCGATCGCTTTCCTGTCGTTTCTGTTTGGGGACTACGCGGCACGACTGTTCCCGCTCGGGGAGCACGGCACGGCGATCTATGCAGCGCTTCTGGCGATCGTGCTCACGGTGGTCAACCTCGCCGGGATCCAAAAGGGCTCAACCACGCAGAACTGGCTGACGGTGCTCGAGGTCGGCGGCGTGCTGGTCGTGATCGCGGCCGGCCTCTTAGTGGCCGCTCCTGCGGCGCCGGAGGTAGCGCAGGCCGCGCCGGTGGCCGCGGACAAACCGTGGCACGCGGGCATAGGCATGGTCATGCTGTTCGTGCTCTTCACGTACAGCGGCTGGAATGAATCGGCCTACGTCTCCGCCGAAGTGAAGGACGCGCAGCGCAACATGGTGCGGGCGCTGGTGCTGAGCATCCTCCTCGTCACGGTGCTCTACCTGCTTGCGAACTGGGCCTTCCTGAGGGCGCTCGGCATGCCGGCGATCGCCAAATCCCAAGCTGTCGCCGCCGATCTGCTGGAGAAGGCATGGGGCCCAACCGGCGCCACCCTGATCAGCCTCATGGTCGCAATTTCGGCGATCACCTCCGCGAATGCAACGATCATCGTGGGAGCGCGCAGCAACTACGCGCTGGGCCGTGACTGGTCGGTTTTTTCCTTTCTCGGGCGTTGGGACAGGGACGCCGGCACGCCGACAACCGGCCTGATGGTACAGGGAGGCATCGCGTTGCTTCTGATCGGGATCGGGGCGTACACCCGCAAGGGTCTGGAAACGATGGTGGATTACACGAACCCGGTTTTCTACTTCTTCTTCACGCTCGTAGGCGCTTCGCTGATCGTGCTCCGTGTGCGCGATCCCGGAACGCCGCGGCCGTACAAAGTCCCGCTATACCCCGTCACCCCCCTTATCTTCTGCCTGGTTGCCGCCTATCTGCTGTGGAGCAGCCTCGACTACGCACGCCTCGGATCGTTGCTCGGAGCGGCGGTGCTGGCGGCCGGAGTCCCGGTCCTGCTGTGGGCGCGGACGCGCGGACAGAATCCGCAGGTTTGACGCCGGGCCAGCCGGATATGGCTGGTCTGGCTCGCACCGAGGCCCCTGAGGCCTTGAAAATCCTCGCTGGCCCCCACATTGTGCTGGTTGGCGCCCCATCCACGAGGAACACATGTCGATGACCCAAACCCGGGAAACCCTCGGCTTCCAGGCCGAGGTCAAGCAACTGCTCGGTCTGATGATTCACTCCTTGTACAGCAACAAGGAGATCTTCCTGCGCGAGTTGATCTCGAACGCTTCGGACGCTTGCGACAAACTGCGTTTCGAGGCGTTGACCCACCCCGAGCTCTTCGAGAGCGATTCGGAGCTCCGGATCCGGGTGAGCTGCGACCCCAAAGCGCGCACCATCACCGTATCCGACAACGGGATCGGCATGTCGCGGGAGGAAGTGATCCAGAACATCGGCACCATCGCGAAATCGGGCACCCGGGAGTTCTTCGAGCGCCTCACCGGAGACCAGTCGAAGGACGCCCACCTGATCGGCCAGTTCGGCGTGGGGTTCTACTCGTCTTTCATCGTCGCAGACCGGGTGACGCTCACCACGCGCCGCGCCGGCCTGCCGGCCACCGAAGGAGTGCGCTGGGAGTCCGACGGAGGCGGGGAATTCACGGTGGAGGCGGTGGAGCGGCCCGCACGCGGCACCGAGGTCACGTTGCACCTCAAAGCAGGCGAGGACGAGCTGCTCGACGGTAGCCGGCTGCGCGCCATCATCCGCAAGTATTCGGACCACATCCTGCTGCCGATCGTGATGAAGCAGGAGGAGTGGGACAAGGACAACCGGGTGTACCGCACGACCGGCGAGGACGAGACCGTCAACCAGGCGAGCGCGCTGTGGGCGCGTCCCAGAAACGAGATCACAGAGGAGCAGTACCACGAATTCTACAAGCACGTCGCGCACGACTTCGAGCCGCCGCTCGCCTACGCGCACGCGAAGGTAGAGGGACGCAAGGAGTACATCCACCTCCTCTACCTCCCGGCGCGGGCGCCGTTCGATCTGTGGGACCGCGAGCACCGGCGCGGAATCAAGCTTTACGTCCGGCGCGTCTTCATCATGGACGACGCCGAGCACCTGATGCCGGCGTACCTGCGCTTCGTGCGCGGCGTGATCGATTCCAACGACCTGCCGCTCAACGTCTCGCGCGAGATCCTGCAGGAATCCAAGGATGTCGAGATGATCCGCGCCGGATCGGTCAGGCGCGTGCTGTCGCTGCTCGACGACCTTGCCGAAAAGCAGCAGGACAAGTACGCGAAATTCTGGAAGGAGTTCGGGCGCGTGCTGAAGGAGGGTGTGGGCGAGGATTCCGCCAACCGCGAGCGCATCGCCAAGCTGCTGCGGTTCTCCTCGACTCACGCCGATACGGAAGATGAGGGGGTGTCGCTGGCGGATTACGTCTCCCGCATGAAGCCGGAGCAGGACAAGATCTACTACGTGACTGCGGAGAGCTTCATCGCCGCGCGCAACAGCCCGCACCTGGAGATCTTCCGCAAGAAGGGCGTGGAGGTCCTCCTGCTCTCCGACCGGGTGGACGAGTGGCTGGCGGCGCACCTGACCGAGTACGAAGGGAAAGGAGCTGCAATCGGTGGCCAAGGGCCGGCTCGATCTCGGCAAGCTCGAAGACGAGCAGGAAAAAGAGGAGCAGGAAAAGGAGGCAGGCGAGTTCAAGGACCTTATCGAGCGGACCCGCAAAGCGCTGGGCGAGCGCGTGAAGGAAGTTCGCGTCACGCTGCGGCTGACCGAATCACCGGCGTGCCTGGTGGCGGACGCGCACGATTTGAGCGGCAACCTGCAGCGGATGCTCAAGGCCGCCGGCCAGAAGGCGCCGGCTTCGAAGCCTATCCTCGAGGTGAACCCGCGCCACCCGTTGGTGCAGAGGATGAAGCAGGAAGCGGAAGAGGCGCGCTTCGGCGACCTCGCCCAGGTGCTGTTCGATCAGGCGCTGCTCGCCGAAGGCGGCAACCTCGAAGACCCGGCGGGATTCGTGAAGCGGTTGAATCAGCTCATGCTCGCGATGAGCGGAAAACCAGATTGAACCGCCAAGGCCGCCAAGAACGCCAAGCGGAAAAACAAGGCAAACCGCCGATGAACGCCGATGGACGCCGATAACTTCACAATCAATACAGCCACGGAAACACACGGAAGCACACGGACAACAGACGCTGAATCCTTGATCCTTGATCCCGAATCCTGTTTGTAAGCCGCAGATAAACGCAGATAAACGCGGATCTCTCACAATACTCACGCGACGGCACAAGTCCTGGAGCGAGGCGAACGACTCCAATCGACTGGGTAGACGCGGCGGGCGCTTCACGCCAAATCATACTTCGAGGTGGGACTGATCGCCGCTTCCTTGGCGCGGACGGCGATTCCAATGGCATTCCTCGCGCCTGCGGATGAACCGAGAACCGCAATCTGAGATATCATCGAAAGCGTACCCTCCCCCACTTGCCTCATTGGTTCGGAATCAAGCATTGAAAAACCCCACGGCGCGGTACTTCCGGAGTGCCGGAATTCTTGCGATCTCTCTCCTGGGCGCGACGCCGATAGCGTCCCACGCGGACTCGGGACGGGTGTTGCAGGCAGTCAAGGCGCGCGGCTACCTGAACTGCGGCGTCAGTGAGGGCATCGCCGGTTTCTCCGAGAAGGATGCGCGCGGTCGCTGGGTGGGACTGGACGCGGATTTTTGCCGGGCCGTGGCTGCCGCGGCATTGGGCGACGCGGAAAAAGTCCGATTCTTGCCGCTGCGGTCCTCGAATCGCTTTCCGGCGCTGCAGGCCGGCAAGATCGATGTCCTTGTGCGCAATACCACCTGGACGCTCACACGCGAGGCGCTGCTCAAGGTGCGGTTTCCCGCGGTGCTCTACTATGACGGCCAGGCGTTCATGGTGGCGGAGAGCGCCCGCATCAAGGCGCCCACGGACCTCCACGGCGCGACTGTTTGCGTCGAGAAGGGCACGACCCACGTTCAAAACCTCGTCGAGTATTACGGCGCGCGCCGGCTTGCCGTAAAGCCGTTGGTCATCGACTCCTCGACCGAAGTGGCCGATGCGTTTTTTGCCGGGCGCTGCCAGGCCCTTAGTTCCGATGCATCGCAACTCGCGGCGACGAGGCTGCGTGCGCCTGGAGGACAGCAGAACTACGTGATCCTTCCCGAGCGCATATCGAAGGAACCGCTCGGCCCGGTAGTGCGGGACGACGACGCGCAATGGGTCACGCTCGTGCGCTGGGTGCTCTACGCGCTCGTTCTTGCGGAGGAGCAGGGGATCACGCGCGCCAACATCGATGCCATGCTGCAGACCCCTGAAGGAAACTACCTGTGGTCGGCGGGAGGCAAGAGCGAGTGGCTGGCCCGCGCTCTGGGTGTGCGCGGCGACTGGCTGACGCGCGCCGTGAGGGCCGTGGGCAACTACGGCGAGCTGTTCGACCGTCACCTGGGAGAAGGGAGCCCGCTGAAGCTCGAGCGGGGACTGAATCGGTTGTGGACGCGGGGCGGCTTGATGTATGCGCCCCCGCTTGATTGACCGGGCGGCGATGACATGACCGATTTTCAGGTTTACCTGACGCTCGCGGTCTTTGGGGCGGTGATACTCGCGATCGCATTCGATGTGATCGACATGACGGTCGCAGCCCTGCTCGGTGTCTGCGTGCTGGTCGCACTCGACGTGCTGCGGGAACCGGACATCGTGGAGGCGCTGCGCACGGCCGGCGGGCCGCTCGCGCTCCTGTTCGGTGGCATGGTGGTGGCGCGCGTGCTGGGCAAGACCGGCTTGTTCGAGCGCGTCGGCGCGATCTACCTGCGCGCCACGCACGGCAGCGGGAAACGCTATCTACTCCTGCTGGTGCTGCTGGTCGCCCCGATATGCGCGTTTCTGCCCAACGCCACCACTGTCATCCTGCTGGCGCCGGTCATCATCGGCGTCGCGCGCGCTCTTAAGGTGAGCTTCGTCGGGCCCATGGTGATTGCCGCAATCGTCAGCAACTCGGCGGGAATGTTGACGCTCGTCGGCGATCCGGCAACGTTCCTCGTGGGCAGCTCGATCGGCATGACCTTCATCCAGTATCTGCAGAAGGTGAGTCTCGCGGGATTGCTCGCGGTGCTCGTGATCCTTCCGTTTCTGCCGCGCCTGATGCCGGAAATCTGGAACGCGCGCTCCGAGATTGCGCGTGCGGACGCTCTGCCGCCGATCGAGCGGCCGGGGTTTGTCGCGTTTGCGCTTGCCATTCTGGTGGTGATGGTCGCGTTATTTCTCGTCGGCGAGGAGTTGCCCGTCAAGATCGTGCCTCCTGCAGTCGCCATCATCGCCGCGACTCTTGCGCTGCTCGTGGTCTACGGTGCCCGTGTCGAGCCCGTGGATAACATCTTTCGTGACATCGACTGGAAGACACTCGTGTTCCTCGGCGCGATCTTTTGCCTGGTGCAGGCATTCACCAAGACCGGGCTGCTGCAGGGATTCTCGCTCCAGCTGCACGCCTGGTTCGGGGTGGAGTTCACGCGCGTAGCGCTGGTGCTGCTCGCCGGCGTCGGGCTCCTCTCGAGCCTGCTTGCCAACATTCCAGTGGTGGCCGCCTCGCTCATCATGACCAAGGGCTATCTGGTTGCGGCCCAGACGGTGCCGGAAGCGGCCCTCATGTCAGGGTTCACCGCCTGGCCGGCGGAAACGCTGCCGGTATTCATTGCCATGATGTTCGGCGCGACTCTGGGCGGGAACGCCACCCTGATCGGGGCGTCGGCCAATATCGTGAGCGCCGGGATCTGCGCGAGCGAGGGCGAGCGTGTGAATTTCATGCGTTTCATGCGCTACGGGCTGCCGATCACCGCCGCGCAACTCGCAGTCTCTGCGCTGTACGTGCTCGCTCTGGTATGGCTCGCGTAGGGACAACTCCGAAGTCTTTTCCTGCGCTCTTGAGCGCCAGCCCGATGCGCGGCGAGGGCGCAGCACCGACCGCCGTTCTTGCCCTCTCCGCTGCCCATGCGTGTGAAAGCGGGTGCAGCGCCAGTCCCCCGCGTTTATCTGCGTTTATCTGCGGCTCATTGGGGTAAGAATGTCTATCGGCCGAGCAGCACGACCGTGCTGCGGGGATTCGCGATGTAGTGATCGCCGGGGTCGACCAGCACTTCCTGCCCGGGATCGGCGAAGTCCTGTCCGGCGGGCAGGCTCGTGTCGATGATCCGGTACCAGCGCTCGCCGTGCGCAGACGGAGGAAGCGCCACCCATCGCGACTCGTGGTGGGCATTGAGGATGAGGAACAGGAGGTAGTCGCCGATCTCAAAAGCCTCCTCGCTGCCGTCGAGCTGACAGCAGAGCGTCCGCTGTTCGGGATCGTGCCAGTCAGGGGGGTCGAGATGGGCGCCGAACCATTCCAGGTCCGGCACCTGGTCGGCGTCGAGATCGGACCCGAGGAAGAACTTGCGGCGCTGCAGGATCGGGTAACGGCGCGTGAGCGCGATGGCCTTGCGGAAGAATTCCACGGTATCGCCGTTGCGCGCCGCCTGATCCCAGTCGAACCAGCTCACCTCGTTGTCCTGGCAGTAGGCGTTGTTGTTGCCCTGCTGCGAGCGCAGGAATTCGTCGCCGCCCAGGATCATCGGCGTGCCGGAAGAGAACAGCAGATGGCAGACGAAGTTCCTGGCCAGGCGCTTGCGCAGCGCGATTACCGCGGGGTCGTCCGTCTTGCCCTCGACGCCGCAATTCCATGAATGATTGTCGTTGGCGCCGTCCTGGTTGTTCTCGCCGTTGCGCTCGTTGCGCTTGTTGTTGTAAGAGACGAGGTCGTTCAACGTGAAGCCGTCGTGGCAGGTGACGAAGTTCACGCTGTTGTAGGCGGAGCGGCCGTCCTCCCCGTACAGGTCCGCGGAGCCCGTCAGCCGCCAGCCCAGGTCGGCGAGCTGACGGGCGTCGCCTTTCACGAACTTGCGCGTCGTGTCGCGAAAGCGTCCGTTCCACTCCGACCAGTCCACCGGGAAGTTGCCGAGCTCGTAGGAAGCGAGGTCCCATGGCTCCGCGATCAGGACGACGCGATTCAACACCGGATCCTGGCTGATGGCGTCGAAGAACGAGGCCGAGGTGCGGTAACCGCCCTGCGCAGTGCGGCCCAGCACCGACGCCAGATCGAAGCGGAAGCCATCGACGTGCATCTGCTGTACCCAGTAACGCAGCGAGTCCATGGCGAGCCGGATGACCGCGGGACTGTCGAAGTTGAGGCTGTTGCCGCAGCCCGTGTAGTTCATGTAATAGCGCCCCGGCTCGTCCGGTGGACCGGACAGGAAGTAGTAGGACGGGTTGTCGATTCCTTTGAGGCTGATGGTCGGGCCGAACTCGTTGCCTTCCCCGGTGTGGTTGTAGACCACGTCGAGGATCACTTTGATTCCGGCCTTGTGTAGCTCCCGCACCAGCGTCTTGAATTCGGCTACCTGGCTGCCGGGCACGTGACCCGCGGCGTAGGAGGATTCCGGGGCGAAGAAGGCTATGGAGTTGTAGCCCCAGTAGTTCGTCAGCCCCTTTGTCGTCAGGAAGTCTTCGACATAAAACTCGTGCACGGGCAGCAGCTCGACCGCGTTGATGCCGAGCGCGGTCAAGTGAGGGATCTTCTCGATGAAGCCAAGATAGGTCCCGGGGAAACGCACGCCAGCGGAAGGATGAGCCGTGTATCCCTTGAGGTGGACCTCGTAGATGACGAGCTTCTCCAGGGGCAGCTCCGCGGCGCGGTCTCCCTGCCAGTCGAAGGCATCGTCGACCACGATGCCCTTGGGTACGCCCGCGGTGTTATCCCGCGAGTCGCGCGAGAGATCGCGGTCAGGCGAGTCCGCGTCGTACGCGAGAAGCAGGTTGTCGGTATTGCGGAACTTGCCGGTCACCGCCTTCGCGTACGGGTCCAGCAGGAGTTTGGCGTCGTTGAAGCGCAGGCCCCATTGGGGCCGGTGTTCACCGCGCACCTTGTACGCATAGAGCTGGCCGGGCCGCAGGCCGCTCACCAGCGCGTGCCAGATGTACTTCGTGCGCTCGCGCAGCCGGATCACGTCGGTCGGCTCGCCCTCCGGTGAGTCGAAGAGCAGCAGGAACACTTCCACCGCATTGCGGGAATACAGTGCGAAGTTCACCCCGCCTGCCGTCGGTGTGGCGCCCAACGGAAAACAGTCTCCAGCCGTAACTGTCTTCGCGGTTCGATGCTTCAGCTCACCGGTTGGCATTGTTTCCGCTGACGCCGCAGATCAACGGTTGGTCGTTCACTTGATCACCACGCAGGGCTGCCATTTACCCTCGACCTTCGTAAGCTCGCGACTCTCCAATTTCACCGGATGTCCTTCGTTCTCCTACGCTCGATCAAATAACCCAAAGGCCTTCATCACAGTATTGAGCACGAAAACGAAACCATCATGAGAGAGCATCAGCGTGGCCCGAAATAACGAAACGGCCCGCCAGATGGTTTCATTCACCTCTAGCCGAGGCGGTCGACGAGGTCCTTCGCTTCCTTGAGCCCCATGCCGGTCTGCTCGCGGATCAGCTTGATCGCCTGGATTTTCCGGCCTTTCGCAACGAGCTTCTGCACTTCGTCGCTCGTGTCCTGCGCGCGACGGATGGTGGCGACGAGGCCTGGGGGCGGCGGCGCTGAGGGCGGAAGCTTCTCCAACAGTTCCACTGCATCCTTTGCTTTCTTGAGTCCAAGGCCGGACGTGTCGCGCATGAGCTTGATGGCATCCAGTTTGCGGTCCTGAGTAAGCCGACGCCTGACTTCCTGCCGGACGGCCTCGCCGGCGGTTGGGGCGGCCGTTCTTCCCGGCGCGGGAAGCAGCTTGCTGCGCGGCTCTGCACCCAGCACTTTCTTTGTGTCCCGCGATCCTGATAGCAGCCTGGCGAGGATGATGGGCAGGACGACGATCAGCACGGCGATGAGGATGTAGGTGAGTTCCATTGTTTGGTGAGGCGTAACTGGTACGGCGTGACTGATAGGGCGTGACCAATTGCAGTTTACAACGCCCTATTCAAGAGCGTCGAGCCGTGTTCACGTGCTGGTTAGAGCGCAATCCGGACAGCGCGGCGAAGGTCGAGGCGCTGTCGGCGTGTCGCGACCCGGCGCCTGGCTCAGTTATACCCGCTGCTCCCTCATCGGCCGCCGCCGGGCGGCTGACGCGCGATCAGGAGATAACTTCCAGGCTGCCACGTGCCTGGCCGCGGTCGCGATCGCAAATCCGCGGAGTCAATGTCCGGATCCAGCTCGCAAACCGGGTTGAAATCATTGCTGCGCTGGCGGGGTCATCGTCTTGCGCTTCCTGGCAAACGCGAGGACCTCGGCGAGGGAGCCGCAGGCCTCGCAGGCAAAGGCGTCGCCAGCCGCCTCTGTTGCGAGTCCCGTCCCGGGAGCCACCGTCCACAGCCGGACCGTCTCGTCACGGCCTGCGGTCGCCAGCAGCATTCCGTCCCGCCTCACAGCGATTCCGAGTACCCGGTCATGGTGGCCCCACAGTTCGCGCACGTACTTTCCCGTTGCGGTTTCCCAGATGCGCACCGTCAAGTCCCAGCCCGCAGTGACCGCGTATCGTCCTTCGGGAGTGAACTGAGCGGCACTTAGCTGGGCCGTATGCCGGTCCAGCACGTGTAAGCGCCTGCCGGACTTCGCATCCCAGATGCCGGCCGTTCGATCCCAGCTGGACGTGAGTAGCAGCCGGCCGTCACGGCTGAACCCGACCGAACGCACCGGTGCCGTGTGGCCGCTCAATTCGACGATCGGCTTGCCGCTCGCCGTCTCCCAGACCCGCGCAGTCCCGTCATCGCTCGCCGTAGCGATCATTTTGCCGTCGGCATTGAAGCCCGTGCTACGCACGTTGTCTTTGTGACCGCGCAGCTCCACGAGCAAGCGCCCGCTCGACGTGTCCCAAATACGGGCGGTGTCGTCTGCACTTGCGGTCGCGATGGCCCTGCCGTCAGGACTGAATTCCGCCGTATAAACCCTCTCGGCATGCCCGGCGAGCTGCCTGAGCAGCCTGCCGCTGCGGGCATCCCACACGCGAGCCGTGGCGTCATTGCTCGCCGTTACCACGCGGGTGCCGTCGGGGCTGAACCGGGCGTCGCGCAGAGCATCGCTGTGCCCCTTCAGCGTAGCAATCTGGCGCCCCGACGATACGTCCCATACACGCGCGGTGGCGTCGCGGCTGGCGGTAACCGCCAGCTTGCCGTCCTCGCTGTAGCGCGCAGTTTCCACGGTGTCGGTGTGACCACCGAGCTCGAACACTGTGCGCCGTGTCCTGACGTCCCATATGCGAGCCGAGTTGTCTGCCCCTGCGCTCAGCACGCGGTCCCCGTCGGGGCTGAATGCCACGGAGCCGACGGCGCCGGTGTGCCCGTGCAGCGCGATCAGGTCCTGTTGTGTGACACCTTCCCATACACGGGCGGTCCGGTCGTTGCTGATGCTCACCACAGACCTTTCATCAGAACTGAACAGCACACTGACGACGGCGTCCGTATGACCACGCAGTTCCGAGACAGCACGTCCGGTGGCAGTTTCCCAGACGCGGCATCGGCCGTCGTGGCCGGCGGTTGCCAGAAAGCGTCCAGTGGGGCTGTAGGCTACGCTCGTGACCGAGTCAGCATGCCCGCGCAGTTCCTGCGTCAATTTGCCCGCGGCGGCATCCCAGATACGCGCGGTATTGTCCCGGCTCGCAGCGGCGATATATTTGCCGTCGGGACTGAATGCGATTTCGTCCACCGCCGGGGAGCGGACCCGGAATGCGGGAACGTAGTTGTGCCCACCCGTCGCCGACAGCTTGGCCAAGCCGTCGCTGGCGCCCACGGCGAGCGACGCGCCGTCTGAGCTGAAGGCAAGCGCCGTTACTTCGGCACCCGAACCTGCGAGCTCGCTACCCAGCTTGCCGGTCGCGGCATTCCACAGCCGCACCGAGCCATCGCTTCCGGCGGTGGCTATCGTCCGGCCGTCAGGACTGAAAAGGGCCACGTTCACGGAGCCCGCATGCTGGAGCGGCGCTGCCACCGGTTCCCCCGTTTCAACATCCCAGAGCCTTGCAGTGCCGTCGCGGCTTGCGGTGAGGATGCGCTTTCCGCCGCGATCCCAGGCCGCGCTTTTGAGCTCGTCGGCATGGCCGCGCAATTCGCGCAACATTTTGCCGGTGGCAACGTCCCACACACGAGCGATACCCTCCTTTCCGGCGGTTACGACGCGCGCACCATCCGGGTCGAATGCGACACTGACTACCGATGCCGCGTGGCCGCGAAGCTCGTGCAACTGCGCGCCTGTCGCCGCGTCCCACAGTCGCCCGGTCTGGTCCTTGCTCGCGGTTGCCAGTGTTTTCCCGTCCCGGCTGATGGCAACCGAGTTGATTATGTTCGTGTGTCCGCGCAGCACGGCGCGCACGCGCGACTGGAGCAATGCCTGACGCAGGGCGTCTTCCGCTTGCGGCGTGTACGCGGTATCGAGCGCTCGAACCGCCAGCTGCAAGCTGCGCTCGGGATCGATCTGCAACTGATCGATGGCGTCGGACGCCTCGTCCCTCGACTGCAGCACCTTGCGTTCTTCATCCACCCGATGCCAGGCGAACGCCGCAAATCCCGCGACGATCAGGAACACAATGGAACTGAATACGGCCGCAATGATCAGCCGGCGCTGCATGCCCACCCGGCCTACCAGCTCCCGCTCCCGCAGTATCTCGCTGCGGGCGATGTAGTCGCACTCGATGGGCGTCAGTTCCTCGGCGCGCTGGCCACGCCAGCGGCGCGCCTCATCGAGCTGCCGGGCGCGCAGCACGCCTGCCTCATCGGACCCCGATTGCTGCCAGTCGACCAATTCGGCGCGCAGCTTTTGGCGCCATAGCAGGAACTCTCTGTCCTCGTCGAGCCATGCTTTGAACCGCGCCCATTCGTGAATCAGGCCGCCGTGCGCGACTTCGACCGTGTCCTTTCCGCTCGCGCCGTCGCGCCCCGTAACCAGGAGTCGGGCATCGGCCAGTGTCTTGATGATCGGCCAGTACTCGCGCCCCAGTTCGCCGACCATGGCGCGTTGGCGGGTATCCGGTGCGCCGTCCGGCCCGCTGGGAGTCCACAGGCGCGTGAACACGCGCCGCGCCATCACTTGCTCGTCCGAGTTCAGCGCCTTGAAAAGCTCCTCGGCCCGCTGGGCGATCGCTCCCTTCACGGTCCCGATCGCTTCGTACGCGGAGTGCGTGAGCAGCCGGTCCAGCCGCTTGCTCCAAAGCTCCGTCAAAGCGAACTCGAGCAGCGAAAGGTTGCCCGGCTCCGCGCCCACATCGGTCAGGATGCGCTCTACGAGCCCATGTTCGAAACCGATGGCCACCCGGCGCGCAGGCTCCGCGATGACGCGCTGCAACTCCTCGCGCGTCATGGGGCCCAGGTTGACGACTCCTCGTTGCAGGATGTCGCTCAGCTCGCGGCTGGATGCAATAGTGTGGTCGTAGAAGGCGGCGCGCAATGTCACCAGCACAGTCACGGGCGCCCGCTCGCTCGCGTTGAGCAGCATGCTGATGAGCGCCTTGCGGTCGTTATCGGAGCTCTTGTAGAACAGCTCCTCGAACTGGTCTACCACGAGCAGCATGCGGTCGGTGCCCCCGGACTTGGTCAGCATCCGGGCGATCACGGCTTCCAGCGGCACCTCGCCGCCGGCGAGCCGGTCGCCCAGCTTGTAGGCTTCCGCCATGCGATCGGTTTCGCTGAGGTCCGGCTCCAGCATGCCGATCAAAGCGGCGGAGAGCTGATGGAACGGGCGCGCCGCGGGGATAAACGAAATGACGTCCCAGGTGGCGCTGGGCGGATGCTGCCTTCGCAACAGGGGAACCAGGCCGCCGTGCACCAGCGAAGACTTGCCGCTGCCGGAGAGCCCCACCAGCGCGACCAGCCGTTGACTCAGTGTCGCTTCCAGCAGGCGCGCGATGTAGGCTTCACGGCCGAAAAAGAAACCCTGGTCTTCCTCCCGGAAAGCCCGCGAGCCTCGATAGGGACACAGCGCGAGCGCGGAATCGGCGCCTTCCGGCGCATCGCCCCGGATTGCGCGCGCAAGCGCGTCGATCATTTCCGGCTCGGCGACGTCCCGGCGCAGATCTATCCAGGTATTGAGGAACAGAAAGCCGGGCGCCGGATCGGCGCCCGGAAGAAGCACGGGGATTACGGGAAACGGGACCCCGGTCTCCTCCCCTCTCACTTGCCGGTCGAGCGCAAATCCGATTTCCCGTTTCTGCCAGAGGCCGATGCCGTGCGCGCCGAGGCACACGACCACCGCTTTGGCTTGCCCGAGGGCTTCCTCCAGCGCCTGCGGCCATGGCATGCCGGGAACCAGGTTCTCACGGTCGAGAAAAGTCGCAACGCCCCGGGCGCCGAGCAGATCGCGAATCGTGAGCAGCGCTTGACGGTCGGGGCTGTGGTAGCTGAGGAAGACCTCACCCATTCCACCGACAGCTTTGTTTGCGCTAGCGGGCGTTGCGCTCATGACGCCTCGAGCTTACTGGCATCGATATCCACGGCACTCAAGGAATCAGGGTGAGCTCGCACGTGCTGCGTGGGCCCCCGTAACTGTTCCAGACCAACAGCTGCATCCCCGTCCCCTTGTCACTCCACAACACCGAGTCTGCCGTTGTGGCTGCCCATGTACCACAGCCGCCCGCTCGCGTCGGTCACCATCTTGCGGATACCGACGTTGTTCGAGGGCAGTTGCACGACGCGCATCTGCTCGGTCTTCGGATCGAACCGCACCACGGTGTCGAGGTTGATCTCGTTGACCCACACCATGCCGCCGCCGTCCACGGTCACGGCATACGCCCCAGCATCACCGCCGGGGAGCTGGTATTCCTTCACCACCTTCATTGCCGAGGGATCGAGCTTGGCGAGTCGGCCATTGCCGTAAAGCGTCACCCACAGCATGCCGTCAGGCGCCGTGGCGACGCGACGCGGGCGCGAGCCGCGCCCCGTGTCGACCTCGCTCATCTGCCCGGTCTTCGGGTCGAGCTTGCCCATCTTGTTGTCGCCCATGCGGCAGAACCAGACCTGGCCGGCCTTGTCGAGCGCGAGTCCGTAGGGGCCGCCTGGGGCGGGGTATTCCTTGATGGCAGCCGTCTTGGTGTCGAGGCTCGCTATCTTGTTGCCGCTCTGCATCGTGAACCAAATCGTGCTCTGGTCGTCGGTGATGACGAGCGTATGCGGTCCGCCGCCGCCGGAAGGCGTCTTGAATTCGATCATCTTGCCGGTCGCGGGGTCGAGCTTGCCGATGGCGCCGTTACCGTTGCCCGTCGTCCACACCGTGCCGGTCTTGTCCACGAGCAGTCCGTGCGGACGGTGGCCGGAAGGCAGGTCCCACTCCTTGAAGGTCTGCGTCTTGGGATCGAACCGCGCGACTTTGTTACCGGACATCACCGCGATGTAGATGGAGCCGTCCGGGGCAACCGCCGGGTCGCGCGCAAAACGCGGCGTCGGCACCGGCCATTCGCTTACCTTACCCACCAGATCCGGATGCGCTCCCGGCGTGATTCCATAGTTGGAGCCGCCCGCCACGGCCGCGAGTGGGGCGACCATCAACAAGTATGCGTACCGCCTCATTGGGATTCCTCCGTCATTCCAGGCGTGAGTCGTGAATCGGCCACACCCGCCGGTCGAATCACGAACCACCATTCACGGAAAGTGGTAGGGTTGTCATAGGTGTCTACCGCGGCTGCAGCCGCCAACCAGCCGATACCAGCGTCCATTATAAGGGAGGCCCACATGACGGATGTATCGCTTGAGGCGGGAATGTTGGCGGTGATGGCGGTGTTGCTGTTCATGGTTATCGTGCTGATGCTGGTGATCGCGCGGCAGATCGAGGCTATGCGGCGTGAAGCGGAGGCAGCCCGCAGCCAGCTTGCGAAGATGGACCCGAGCCCGTTGCTGTTCAACGGGGTGCAGCAGTTGAAGGATGTGCTAAAGGCGCTCGAAACGATCGACAAGCGACTGCAGAAGCTCGAGGCGCTGGAGAAAGTACAGATCTCTCACATCATTCCTCGCGCCGGCGTGTGACCGGAAGTGAGCGGCGAGAAACGCGGCTTTCGGGCCGCGTTTTCTTGTACTGCAGTCATCAGACTTCAGCGGCCGCCAGTCGTAGCCGTGAGCTTGCGGCTGACCGAAGCGTTGCCGCCTCAGAAAGCTCCCAACCCTTGATCCCCATGAAACCTGCGGGCTAGTTGTAGCGTAGTTTTCTGTCCCGCGCCGATATAGGTCGCGACGTGCTGCAGCAGCTCGGCTTCCGGATAGGGCTTGCCGAGGAAGCGCGTTGACGCCGAGCTGGGCCGCCTGGTTGCGGTGCTTCTCGGCGGTGCGCGACGAGATGATGATGATCGGGATGCCCTGCGTGCGCGCGTCGCCGCGCACGTTGCGCGCCAGGTCGAAGCCGTCCATGCGCGGCATCTCGATGTCCACCAGCATCACCTCGGGCAGCGCTTCTGCCATCTGCTCGAGGGCGTCGACGCCGTCCTTGGCCGTGACGCACGTGGTAGCCTTCGCGCTCGAGCAGGCGGCCGGTGATCTTGCGCACGGTCAGCGAGTCGTCGACCACCATGACCACCGGCGCGAGCCGCCTTGGCCGCGGTCGGGCTGGAGGCGCGCACCGTGCTCGGCGCGGCGCGCTGGCCGTGCGCTGGGCAAGCTGCACGGGGTTCATGATCAGCGCGATGCTGCCGTCGGCGAGCACCGTGGCGCCGCGAGACGCCCGGCACCCGCGCGAGCTGCGGGCCGATGCTCTTGACCACGATTTCCTGGTTGCCGAGCAGCTCGTCGACGTGCACGGCCACGCGCTGCATGCCGCTGCGCAGCAGCAGCACCGAGTTGTAGGGCTGCAGCTCTCGGTCGCGCCGCTGAGCCGAGCAGCTGCTGCAGGGAATGCAGCGGGTAGGTGCGGTCCTGGAACTCGATCGCCGTTGCTTCTCGTAGTGAGCGGCGAGCGCGTCGGCCTTCAGCCGCAGCACCTGCTCGACCATCGCCGAAGCGAGCGCGATCACGCTGCCGCCGCTGCGCACCAGCACCGCCTGGGTCACCGCCAGCGTGAGCGGCAGGTAGACGGTGAACGTGGTGCCCGCGCCGCGCGCGGTGACGATGTCGACGCGGCCGCCGATCGAGCGTGATCTCGTTGCGCACCACGTCCATGCCGACGCCGCGGCCGGCGAGCTCGGTCACCGGCTCGGCGGTCGAGAGCCCGGAGGCGAAGACCAGCTGGGCGAGCTCGGCCTCGGTCGGCTCGCGGTCGGCTGGCAACAGGCCCATCTCGCGCGCCCTTGCGGCGCAGCGCTTCGAGGTCCAGGCCGGCGCCGTCGTCGCGACAGGACCAGCACGATTTCGTTGCTTTCCTGGCGCAGCGCGATGGCGATGCGCCCGCTCTCCGCTTTGCCGGCGGCCGGCGCGCGCCGCCGGGCGCCTCGATGCCGTGCACCAGCGCGTTGCGCAGCATGTGCTCGAGCGGCGCGCCGATGCGCTCCAGCACGCTGCGGTCGAGCTCGACCTCGGCGCCCGCGATTTCGAGCTCGGCCTTCTTGTCGAGCTCGCGCGCGACCTGGCGCACGATCCGGTAGAGGCGCTCGTTCAGGTTCGAGAACGGCACCGCGCGCACGCGCATCAGCTCCTGCTGCACCTCGCGGCTGATGCGCGCCTGGTGCAGCAGCGCGGCGTCGGTGTCGCCGATGTTCTTGTGCAGGCCCTGCTGGATCGCGAGCACGTCGTTCAGGCTCTCGGCCATCAGCCGGGTCAGCTCCTGCAGGCGCGTATAGCGGTCGAACTCGAGCGGGTCGAAGTCGCCCTTCTTCTCGTCCATCACCGAAAGCCGCGACTGCATCTGGCTGTCGGCCTGGACCTCGACCTCGCGCAGCTGGCCGCGCATGCGCGCGATGCTTTCCGTGAGGTCGCGCGAGCGACTGCTTGATCGCGCGCAGCTCGGCCTCGACGCGCGAGCGCGCGATCGCGACCTCGCCCGCTTCGTTGATCAGGTGGTCGAGCGGTGTCGGCGTTGACGCGCAGCATTGCCGCCGGGCTGGGCAGCGGCGGCTCGACCCGCGGCGGCTGCGCTTGGCGCGTGCGCTCGGTGCCGAACGCCGCGGCCGGCGCCGCGGGCTCGGCCGCGGGCCGCCGGGCCGCCGCGCATGCGCTCGACGTCGAGCGCTCAGCCGGTCCATGCGCTCTTCGAGGTACTCGAAGAGCTCGCCGGAGCACTCGGCCCGCCTCGAGCGCCGATTCGATGCGGCTTTCCATCAGGTGGCAGAGCTCGCCGAGGCGGATCGCGCCCGCCATGCGCGCGCTGCCCTTCAGGGTATGCAGCGGGCGGCGCAGCGACTGCGTGATCTTCTCGTCGGCCGGGTTCGCCTTCCACTCGCGCAGGTCGGCGCCGATCGTCGGGCACGATCTGCTGCGCTTCCTCGAGGAAGATCGGCAGCAGCTGGGCGTCGATGTCGTCGTGCATCCGCGCGCTTCTCGCGCCCGTCGGGCGGCGGCAGCGGGGTCGCCGTGGGAGGCGGCAGGCGGCGATCGGCGCGAGCGCCGGCGACCCGCGCCGACTCCAGGCGCGTCGATCAGCGCGCGCAGCGTGGTCTGCATCGCGGCATTGCGGGTTGATCGGCCGGCGCGTCTGCCGCTCGCCGGATCGGACCTCGCACCATGATGCCGCAGGCTCGGCGACCGCGGCCTGCACGGTCTCGCGCGTCGCCGCTGCGTCGGTCCGCGTCCTGCCTTGGTCACGTGCCGCGCAACCGGTCCATTGCTCGAGCGCGCCCGCCAGGTCGGCGAGCGGGTGAAGCCGGCGGTGCGCGAGGTGCTCGCACAGCGTGTGCGCCGCGCGCATGAAATCGGGCGACGCCTCCGCGCCGTGGCGCGCCGCGCCACGCGTTGCATTCCGCCTCGAGCACCGCGATGTGCTCGGCGGCTTCCTTGGTGTAGATGTCGTAGAGGCCGCGCGTGAGGCGCACGTACCGATCACGATGCCTCCGATCCCCGCGTGGCGCGGCTGTGCGCCGGTGCCTTGGCGCGCGTCTCCGGGGCCGGCTCGACGATCCTGGCCGGTTCGTCGCCGGCTTTCAATCGGCGGGCGAAGTCAACGGATGCGTTGTGCATCCCTGCCGACGCCGTGACTTGCCGGCCGCAACTGCGCGATCCAGCCGGAAAAAGCGGTGGTCGACCTGAAATCAGCTCGAGCAGGCCGGCGTCGCCGGCGCTTCTGCTCCAGCCACGGTTCATGACCTGCTCGACTTCCCACGCGGCTTCGCCCAGGTCGGTCAGCCCGACCATGCGGCCGCTGCCCTTGAGCGTGTGGAAACCGCGGCGTATGGTGGTCAGCGCCTCACGGTCGTCCGGCTTCTCGCGGCAGAACGGCAGCGTCCTGTCGATGTTCGCAGTACTTCATCCGCCTCGCAGGAACATCTCGAGCAGCTCCTCATTGACCGCAGTTTGCGATGCCGCAGCCGGGGCTTGGGGCGCTTCGACTTTCACCCGCTCCGGCGTCGCCGTGACCGCTGCAACCGCTTCCGCCGTCTCCGGAGTGGCGGCCGTATCCAGATCCACCGGTGGCGCGGCCGCTGCATCTGGCTCTGCCGAGGCTAGCGAGGCTGCCATGATGATCGTGGGCACGTCCTTCACGGTATCCGGGGCGGCACGCTGCGCTTCTCGTAGCGGCTGAAAAAGAGCGCGATCGCCTCCTCGTGGGCTCGCGGCCGTGGCGGCAGGGCTCGAGGAAGAATCCGACGCTGGACAGGCCTTCGGCGATCCAGTCCACGTCTTCCCCGGCCGCGCGCATAGTCCGGCCTGCGCACTCCGCGACCATGAGCTTCGCAGATGGAAATCACCTGCGCCGCGCCGGTGAAGCCGAGCACGGAAAGCGCGCCGTGCATCTGCCGCAGGTACGGCTGCAGCTCGGCGAGCGTATCGCGCTTGCCGGCGTCGCGCGCGAACGCGTCCAGGACCTGCTCGACGTGCTGAAGGTTGGCGAGGATCTCCTTGGCAACCTGCGCGCGCAGCTGCAGCACGCCGATGCGCTCGGTGAGGTCCGCGCGCAAGCCAGTCGGCGGCTCGCCGGTCGACTTGCCCTTCGCGGCGTCGAGCAGCCAGCCGCCCATGATCACGATCTGCACTTCGAGGTCGTCGGCCGGGCTGCTGAAGTGGTCGACGACATGCTCGACCAGCAGGAACGCCGAGGCCATTTCGATGACCATGAACTGGCCCTGCCGCGGATACGGATCGGGCAGCTTGCGCGCGACCAGCGCGATCGCGTCGAGCAGCTTGATCAGTTGCTGGTTGCCGAGGTCGTTGGTCTTGGTCTTGAAGTCGGCGACGCGCTCGCGGAACACGCGTGCTCTGTCGGCTCGCCGGCGACGTACTGCTCCCAGTGTCGCTTCAGCGCGTCGAGCCGCGAGTGCATGTCGACAGCGCGGGCTCCAGCCGCTCGACGTCGATTTCGAGCAGGCCCCGGCTGCTCCGGCGCGCGGAAACAGGCTGTCGAGCTGGTAGAGCTGCTTGATTTCCTTGATGCGCGGCGTGGCCGGCTTGCGCCGGGCGATCGGAGTACAGCAGTCTCGCGCAGCAGCGCGCTCGTTGCTTTTCTGCGACCCCGATGCGAGGTCGCGGATCTGGAAGTCGATCTTGCTGCACAGCACCTTGGCTGGCGCCAGCCATTCCGGCTCCGGCGCACTCGTCAGCGCGTCGATCAACCCGCCGGCCGCCCACCACAACGCGCGCGGCTCGGGGAGCTGCGTGGCGATCTGGTGCAGCGCGTCGACGGTCTGGCGCATGTCCTCCAGGCCGGCGGGGCCGTCGCAGCCATGCGAGCAGCCGCGCTGGAAGCGCGTGCGCTGTGCCTGCAGGAATGCCGCCAGCTCCTCCTCGGCGAGGGTTTCGGGTTCGTGTGGGGCGGCGCCGGCAGGCGTCAGATCGGGAAAGAAGAGGTCCTTTTCCGAGATATCCGATCTTGCCGAGCAGCGCCGACAGGTCGCGGTACACCGGGAAACAGCCGCAGCGGCACGTCGGCCTGGCCCCGCGCCAGCTCGCCGACGAAATTCTTCAGCGCGAGCACCGCGCGGTCGATGACCCCCATGGCCGCCTCGGTGGGTTGCCGCCGCTGATTCCGGCGAAGCTGCCCTCGATCGCCTCGCACACCGGCGTCGCGCCGATCAGGCCGACCATGCGCAGCGCCCCGCTCACCTGGTGCAGGTGGTCGGGGCACAGGCGCAGCACCGCGTCGTTCTCGGGCGCGGCCGAGAACTTGGCGATGCTGTCCTGGACGAGCGTCAACGCGCGCTCGACCTCGGCCTTGATCCAGGAAAGGAGGGTCGGGCGTTGGCCATGCTGTCTTTAGAGCGAGCTTGAAGCCCGCCACTGAGTTCTTCAGACCGTCGGCGAGCGTCGTGAGCTTCGCGGCGGAGGTGGCGGTCTTGCTTGGTGCCGTCAGTGGTGAGCTGGGTGATGCCGAGGATCACCTTCATGTTGGCGGCGACCTTGGTGGCGTTGTCGGCTTGCTGTTGCGTCGCCTGCGAGATCGAGTCGATCAGCTCGGCGAGCTGGCTCGAGACCTGTCCGATCTCGCGCAGCGCCTGGTCGGCCTCGTCGGCGGTCTTCGTTCCCTGCACCACGCCCTGCGTGCTGCGCTCCATGGCCTCGACCGCATCCTGGGTGTCGCGCTGAATGCTCTTCACGATCGCGCCGATGTGCTTGGTCGCCTCCGCCGAGCGCTCGGCCAGGCGCTGCACTTCCTCGGCGACCACGGTGAAGCCGCGTCCTGCTTCGCCCGCCGAAGCCGCCTGGATCGCGGCGTTCAGCGCGAGCACGTTCGTCTGCTCGGTGATGTCTGAGATCAGCTGAACGATTTCGCCGATCTCCTGCGAGCTTTCGCCAAGGCGCTTGATCCGCTTGGAAGTCTCCTGAATTTGCTCGCGAATGTCGTTCATGCCGCGGATGGCGTTCTGCACCGCCTCGGCGCCCTTACCGGCCGCATGCAGCGAGGACTCGGCCACCTTGACCGAATCGCCGGCGTTCTTCGAGACCTCGTTCATCGATTGCGCCATCTGTGTCACCGATTGACCGGTTCCCTGGATCTCCACGGCCTGCTTCTGCGTCGCCTGGAGCAGCTGGCTGGTAATAGCTCTGGGCATCCTGGGTGGCGGAGGTAACCTGCTGGGCGGCGCCGGTAATGCCCGTCACCAGGCGGCGCAACTCATCAATGGTGTAGTTAATCGCATCCGCGATGGCCCCGGTGATGTCTTCCGTCACCTTGGCGCGCACGGTCAGGTCACCGCTCGCGAGATCGCCCATTTCGTTCAGCAGGCGCAGAATGGCTTCCTGGTTCGCACGGTTCAGCCGCTCACTGTCCCGGGCCCGGCGCGAGCTTTCGTCCAGGTACGCCTTGCCGAGTAGCATCAGGCAGGCGAGCGCGAGGAGGGCGCTAAGGACCGCGCCCCCGACGTAATAGCGTTGCCCCCCCACCTCCTCCTGGTAGGAGGCGGCGAGTTCCTGGGGTGCCGTGAGCAAGCCCTCGCTTGCCCGGAATATGTCGCGACTCGCCTGCTTGGCGCCGGAGAGCGCCTGCATGTTTTCGAGAATGGCCTGCACGCTGGCGGCGAACGGCGCGAAAACCTTGTCCAGCTGCTGGGCGCGGCCCTTGACGCCCGGATCCACCATCGGCGTCACCCCTTGGACCTGTCCCTCGCCCAGCAATGCCTTCACCGTGCGCAGGTACTGGCGCGTGTTGCTGCCCAGCTGCGCGGCCACCTGCGGATTCGGGTTGTCGGTGGAAAGCAGCCGCACCGCGTTGATGAAGTCGTAGTTCGCGACGTCGGCATAAAGCTGCTGCGCGTACGTCTCAGCGCCGTATTTCTCGCCGGCGTCGCGCGCCATGACCATCAGCTCGAGTGTGAGCGACGACAGCTGGGGCGCGGTTTTCGCTATCGTTTCTTCGCGCCTGCGCAGCTCGAGCAGGTTCTTTTCCTGCGCCCGAACGAGCGCGATGTTCTTTTGCACGGGGGCCCACTGCTCGGCGAGCACCTGCAGCTTCGGCTGGATCGCTTCCGACGAGGCTGGAACGGTCACGCCGAGCTTGGTGCCGCCTTTCGTGAGCAGCTGCAGGTTTGCGACGAACTCGTCGTGGCTCTTCCCGAGCTGGCCGAAAGCGGTCGTACCGCCTTGTACGGCCTGCTGCGCGCTGTTCGCGATACGCTGCGAGAGCATCTGCATCTCCGTCGCGGTAGAGAGGTACAGAGCGTTCTGTGCGGCCTCGCGGGCGTTCAAATAGACGCATGCACCGCCAACGATCAGGAAGAAAATCACCAGACCGATCAGGACCTGCAGCTGCTTGCCCGCGGACAAACGTCCGATGAACGGCAGCCCGCTTCCCGGCGCTTTCGCCGGCGCCGCGGCCCTGGGCCGTGCTGGCTGCACGACCGCGAGCGGTTGCGCCGGGCGCTTGTCATCCACTTGAGCTGGCTTCGGGCTGACCGCCAGCGGCCCCTTGATCGCACTTGCTGCGTTGGTTGCCATATATTGTTCCTCGACTATGTGTTTGTTTGCCTACCCGCTGTTTTCAAGCGAGCTTAAAGCCCGACACTGAATTCTTCAGACTGTCGGCGAGCGTCGTCAGCTTCGCGGCGGAGGTGGCGGTCTTGCGGGTGCCGTCCGTCGTGAGCTGGGTGATGCCGAGGATCGCCTTCATGTTGGCGGCAACCTTGGTGGCGTTGTCGGCTTGGCGTTGCGTAGCGTTGCGAGATCGAGCCGATCAGCTCCGCCAGCTGGTTCGAGACCTGTTCGATCTCGCGCAGCGCCCGGTCAGCTTCGTCCGCGGTTTTCGTGCCTTGGACCACGCCCTTCGTGCTGCGCTCCATGGCGTCGACCGCATCCTGGGTGTCGCGCTGAATGCTCTTTACGATCGCGCCGATGTGCTTGGTCGCCTCCGCGGAGCGCTCCGCGAGCCGCTGCACTTCCTTGGCCACGACGGCAAATCCGCGGCCTGCTTCGCCCGCTGAAGTCGCCTGGATCGTGGCGTTCAGCGCGAGCACGTTCGTCTGCTCGGTAATGTCCGAGATCAGCTGCACGATCTCGCCGATCTCCTGCGAGCTTTCGCCAAGGCGCTTGATGCGCTTGGAGGTCTCCTGGATCTGGTCGCGGATGTCGTTCATGCCGCGGATCGCGTTCTGCACCGCCTGCGGCGCCCTTCTGCGCGGCGTGCAGCGAGCTCTCCGCGACCTTGGTGGAGTCGCCCGCCTTCTTCGACACCTCGTTCATCGACTGCGCCATCTGTGTCGACCGACTGGCCGGTGCCCTGGATCTCGACGGCCTGCTTCTGCGTCGCCTGCAGCAGCTGGCCGGTAATACGCTCTGGGCTTCCTGGGTGGCGGTCGTCACCTGCTGCGGCGGCGCCGGTGATGCCCGTCACCAGGCGGCGCAGCTCGTCGATGGTGTAGTTGATCGAGTCGGCGATGGCGCCGGTCATGTGCTCGGTCACCTGGGCGCGCACCGTGAGGTCGCCGTTCGCCAGGTTGCTGATCTCGTCGAGCAGGCGCAGAATCGCCTCCTGGTTGGCACGGTTCTGGCTGCTCGCTTTCCTCGGCGCGGCGGCGGCTGTCATCCAGGTACAGTCTTGCCGATCAGCAGCAGGCACGAGCAGCGCGAGCGACCGAGACCGACCGCGAGCACGATGAAGTTGATGCGCCGGCCGGCAAGCTCGCGATTCGTAGCGCGGTGTTAAGCCGTTCCGCGGCGCTGCAGCAGGGTTTCGCTGTCGTTGAACAGGTCGAAGCTCGCGCGCTTGGCGTTCACCAGCCGCTGCATGGTTGCCGAGGATGTCGCCCACCGCGCGCTGGTATTCCTTGAACGCGGCTTCCAGTCTCGCCGAGCTTGCCGCGCAGCTCCGGATCGGCGACCCGCTGGATGCGCAGCGCGTCGTTGCCCTGGAGCAGGCCCTGCAGCGGGTCGCGGAAGGTGTTGGTGTCCTTGCCGAGCAGGAAGGAGACCTCCGGGTCGACCATGCGCCTCGGCGAGCATGGTGTTGGCGTTTTTCGCCATGCGCTGCGTGAGCATCATGAGCTGGGCGGCGATCGCGTTCTGGCGCGCCGAGCCGCCGGATCTGCACGCTGAGCGCGGCGATCTCGTCGGCGAGCTCCTGCAGCGCGGGTTGTTGTCGTTGATCATGCGCACCGCGCTGGCCCAGGCGATCAGGTTACGCTCTTCGGCGATCACCAGCCCGCGTTGCGCTCGTTCTTTCTCCATTCGCACGTCGAGCGCGTCGAGCACCGGGCCGCGCGTCGATCCGAAGTCGGGGGCAGGTCGACGCCGCCTGCCTGCGCCGCCGGAGAGCAACAGCTTCATCTGCGCGGCGAACTCGTCGCGGCTTTCGCGCAGCTGCTTGAACGCCTCGAGGTTGCCTTGCGAGGCCTGCTGCGCCGCCTTGGCGAGGCGCTGCGACAGCATGCGGATCTTGCCGACGGTGGCGATGTAGATCGTGCCGAAGGTGCCCTGCCGCGCATCGAGCGCGACGACGACCCCATCTACTGCCAGCAACAAGATGAGCAGGACCGACAGAATCTGCAGCTGTCTGCCCACCGGCAGGTGCCCGATGAGGGGCAGCGGCGCGCTGAATATCCTCCCTCGCCAGGAAGAGGGTTGTTGGCCGCTTGCAACCGTATCCCTTGCCTTCTTCTCGGCGGCCTTTACACCGCCGGTACTGCCGAAAAACGGAAGCTTGAGCGCGCAAATATTGAATGCCATACGTCCCCCTTGATTCGTTGTAAATTCACCTGTTACCGCAGGAACTTGCCGTCGCGGGCGATGATCGTCAGGTCGACGAATTTCGACCCGGCGTGGTTCTTCGGTGAATAGCTGACGAAGAAGCCGCCGAGGTCGACGTCCTGCATCTTCTCCATCGTGTCGACGAAACTTTCGCGCGTCGGGTTCGGCCCGTGCGCTTCAGACCTTCGACCATCACTTTCGCGGTGAGGAATCCCTCCAGCGCGCTGAAGTTGTAGTCGGTGAAGCCCGCCTTCTTCGCCAGCTGCTGGTATTCCTTGACCACCGGCACCGCGGTGCCCCAGGGGAACGGCACCACCTGAGAGATGGCGACGCCGGCGCCGTCCTTGCCGAGCGCGTCGGCCAGCGCCTTGCTGCCGACGAAGGAGACGTTGTAGAAGGTCGCCGCCGCTGCCGGCTTTCTGCATCTGCCCGGACGAACGCGGCGATCGACGTATAGGCGCTGACCATGACTATCGCGTCGGGCTGCGAGGCGTGGATCGTCTTGACCGCGTCCTCGACCTTGATCGTGTTGCGCTCGACGGTGCCGGTCGAATGGATCTTCATGCCGCGCTTCGTTCAGCGCGAGCTCGGTGCCCTTGCGGCCGGCCTCGCCGTAAGCGTCGCTCTGGTAGAACACCGAGATCTTCTTGCCGCCGGTCGAGAGTCACCTGCTCGACGATCTTCTCGGTCTCGTCGTAGTAACTGGCGCGCACGTGGAACACGTAGCGGTTGAACGGCACGCGCAGCACTTCTGCGCCGGTGAACATCCCGACCAGCGGAACCTTGGCCTGAGTGACCACTGGCAGGTGCGCGACGCCTGTCGGCGTGCCGACATAGCCGAGCAGCGCGAACACCTGGTGTTCCTCGATCAGCTTCTTGCTCGCGCCGGGGGCGACCGACGGCCTCGTAGCGATCGTCTTCCGTGACCAGCTCGAGCTTGCGGCCATGCACCCCGCCCTTTGCGTTCACGTAGTCGAAGTAGGCTTTGATGCCGTTGCGCATCTGGATGCCGAGCTGCGCCGCGGGTCCGCTGAACACGGCCGCCTGGCCGAGCACGATCTTGCCGTTGGTAACGCCGTTTTCCGCGGCGGACGCAGCGAGCGGGAACGCGATGGCGAGGGCCATGATTACTCTGTAACAAGCAGATCGGAACATATGTGCTTCTCCTACCTACGTTAGTTAGATTCGACGGCGGCCGCGGTCTCGTCAGCCGACCTTCTGTAACAAAACATTCTTCTCCCGTCGCCCGACGATCTCCGGATATCCGATTTCACGAGCCGACGCCGAGAAAATCCGGGTCCTGGATGAGTTGCGGCAGGTCAAGTTCCTTCCACGCCTGCCGTCCTGGTCGGCGTATTCGGCCTTGATCCAGGTTGACCTTGCGCCATTCGCCGCGCGCAGCTGCAGTTGCTCGGGGTTGCGCAGGCCGAGCGAGCGGTCGATCAGGAGCGCGCATGGCGCTACGAAAACGCTCGCCGAGAACCACGCAGCCGCGCCTGTTCGCCCATCGTCACTGCGCTTCCGCCGAGAAAGGCGGCGAAATCAACCACGCTGTAGAGCTTGCCGCGGATATTGGTCACGCCCCTGAACCAGGCGCGGGTCAATGGCACGGGCGTGATCGGCGTTACCGGGATGAGCTCGCCAGCGTCGGCGAGAACAATGAGCCAGTCTCGCGCCGACCTGCACGTCCGAGCTTCGACGCGGTGCGCCCGCGGGTTGCGGCGCTCTGCAGCGCTCTGCGAACTCGCGCTGGTAGTCCCGTAGAGAAATCCTGGCGCCATCAGCCGAGCGCCGCAATCTTCGCCAGCAGTCGGCCGGGATCACCGGCTTCACGATGTAATCGCGGGCGCCCTGCCGCATGCCCCACGCCCGGTCCGTTTCCTGGCCCTTGCTCGGCAAATGATGATCACGGGGATGTTCTTGGTGGCTTCGTCCTTGGCGAGCGTGCGCGTCGCCTGGATAGCCGTTCTGTCCGGGCAACACGACGTCCATCAGAACGAGGTCCGGCGGCTCCTGCTTCACTTTGACAAGCGCTTCCTCGGCGCTTTCTGCGGTGGAAACCTTGTAGCCCTTCTTGCGCCAGCAGATCGGACAGATACTTCCGGTCGGTAGGGGAATCTTCTACGATGAGGATTTTTTGATGGGCATGCGTAAGCGCCTTTCAAAATGGGTCATGACGAAACGGCAGATGGCTTGACATATTCGTCGACGGCTGCGATCAGCCCTTCTTTGGTAAAGGGCTTGGTGAGGTAGCGGTCGGAACCGGCGAGTCTGCCGCGCGCGCGGTCGAATACGCCATCCTTGCTTGAAAGCATGATGACCGGAATGGACTTGAGCGTAGGGTTCTGTTTGATCAACGCGCAGGTCTGGTAGCCGTCGAGCCTGGGCATCATGATGTCAACGAAAATGATCTGCGGTTGGTGATCGCTGATTTTCGCGAGCGCGTCGAATCCGTCTTCGGCCAAAAATCACTTCATATCCTGCCTGGCGCAGAAAAATCTCCGCGCTTCGCCGGATGGTGTTGCTGTCATCGATGACGAGGACCTTGATGTGTCCCGTCGACGAGTCATTCACGGAAATGGCTCCCCCATACTGGTGAGAACTGCGTCCCATCGATAGCATCGTGCTAGTGGCGCTGTCGCCGTTCCATCCTGTGGGATCGCCCGTTGAACCGAACGGCGATTCCTCGCGCCTTCCGCAGGATCATGGAATAAATTCCGAACAAAGGAAAGTGTTTCTCTGTCCGGTTGTTATTATGGGTTGTTGATGTTAAATGATACATATCACCACGTAGAAATCCAACAAGTGGCGTCGGACGGGCCCCTAGAGCAAAAATCGAGCCACCTATTGTCAAAGGGGTGACCATCCGTTGGCGGATGGCCGCATCGGGCCCGCCGGCATAGCGTAGATACAGGGCGGATTCTCATCTATGTCCCCGATACATTGGGGAAAATCGCGATATCAAGGGCAGACTCCCGCACAGTAGCAGACCGCCGATGGAGCCGTTTATGACCGACCAATCCGGCACCGTTTGCAAGGCCCGCCTCCTGCAGGCGACCGTCGATTTCTCGACGAAACCGCCCAAGCAGTCGTCGTTCCTAAAGCTCAATCCCCGGGGCCGGCGTGCCGTTGCCGGAAGACGACGGCCAGGTCTTCTGGGGCTCGACCGCCGCCCTGGCTTACATCGCGAGCAAGCACGCCGAGGCAGATGGCTCCCCACCGACGTCAAGGGGACGGCCGATGTGATGCAATGGGTCGAGCCGGCGCTATATTTAGCATTAAACATTTAGCATTTGCTTCTTGATGCCTTCTTTCCGCTGGGGCTCACGCGACCGTCCCGGACGGGCGGGAGGCGGCCAAATCGGATGCGGCCACGAGATGCAGTGAAGAATACCGCGGTTAGATGAACACGTATGTGCGGTTGCGTACCAGAATATTCTGTAGCCGGTGGGAAGGCCGGAGATCGTGCACCGCCCGCGAGCCCAGGGGCGCCCTTGTCGCGGGGCAACAAATGTGCTCTGGGAAGCTGGGGAGGAGCCCCGCCAGACGGAAAATCCTGAATCAGGCCGTGTGCTTATGGCGTGGCCAGGCATTGGGCCGGCAGCCGCCGGTCTTGGTTTCTGATTCGGTGATCCTTACAACGGCTCAGGTGATTCGGCGCCGCCCGCACCATTCCACGGGGTCGAATGGGCCCCCCGAGCATTTCGATGGCTTGCCTCGGTGTCCCGTCGCCAGCAGGCGGCGCCAAAAGCACGCAAGACTCTCCATACCGTAACGGCGCATGCTGAGCTTGCGGCGGTCGGCGGAGCGCAGGTCGCGTGCTACGATTCATCGCTCGCTTTCGACGGAGTGCCTATGAAGCTCGACATGACCAAAAAACTCCGCCTGGTTCCGGCGCTGCGAGCCCTACCACGCTGGGTCAAGCGCGGATAAATTAGGCGGACCGGAGAGATGAACGCGAAGCGAACCCCGGCAGGTTCCTGACCCATCACCCGTCACCGGTTGTCATGCCTGATTTCCGTTACGCTCACGCGACCGCCCCGGACTGGCGGGAGGCGACCAAATCGTGCCTGTCCCAGCTCGGGCAGGGCCCCGCGAGCCTCGGCTTTCTCTACATGACAGATGTGCTGGCCGATCACGCCGGGGACATACTAGCCACGTTCAAGAAGACAACGGGAATTCTGCACTGGGTCGGAACCGTAGGCATAGGCATCTGCGCTACGGCGCGGGAGTATCTCGACGAGCCTGCAGTGGCGGCGTTGGTAGGCGACTTCGAGCCTGGATCCTTTCGGGTGTTCTCCGGCGTTGCCAGCAGCACCGATGTCGACAACGTGGCGCTGAAATGCGGTAATGCAGCGCCCAACTTCGCCATCGTGCACGCCGATCCCCACAACGAGCGGGTCGCCGACTTGGTGACTCGCCTCGCGGGCAAGGTCGAAAGCGGATTCCTGGTCGGCGGCCTTACCAGCTCGCGGCGGCAGAACCTGCAGATTGCGGACGGGGTGGTGGAGGGCGGACTGTCCGGCGTGTCGTTCTCGGATGGCGTCACGGTCGCGACGCGCCTCACGCAAGGTTGCTCGCCGATCGGGCCCAAGCGCATCGTGACCGGCTGTCAGCAGAACGTCATCATCAGCCTGGACGGCCGTCCCGCGCTCGACGTGTTTCGCGAGGATATCGGCGAGACGCTGGCGCGCGATCTGAACCGCATCGGCGGTCACGTTTTTGCAGGGCTGCCGATACCGGGCAGCGATACCGGCGATTATCTCGTGCGGAATCTCGTCGGAATCGACCCGGCGAACCGGCTGATCGCGATCGGCGAGCTGGTGCAGGAAGGCCAGAACGTCCTGTTCTGCCGGCGCGACGCGAAGACCGCGCACGAAGACATGACGCGCATGCTCGATAGCATACGAAAAGGCTTGTTCACCCAGCCGCGTGGCGCCGTGTATTACACCTGCCTCGGTCGCGGCGCCGGGCTCTTCGGGCCCGACTCCAGGAGCTCAAGCTGATCCGTGAGGCGCTGGGGGATTTTCCGCTGGTGGGCTTCTTCTGCAACGGTGAAATCTCGCACAACCGGCTTTATGGGTATACAGGTGTGTTGACACTGTTCGTGTAAATCATCGGGGCCTTCCGTTCTATGCCGGAAGGGCCCCGTTCGTCTGTCCTTTCTCGGGAAGGAGTTTTATCGTGCGGCGGGGGGTGCGGGGGGCGCGGGAAGGACCCTCGCGATTTTGCAGGAAGGCGCCCGCGCCCCGCCGCTCCTTCTTATGACTCCCGCTCTCGACACGCTTCCCGCGCTGGTGTCTTTTTCATTGCTTGACCTGCTGGCGCTCGCGTTGTTCGCGGCGCAATGGTTCGGCTACGGGTGGTACGCCGACTACAGCAGCACGCGGCGGCCGCGGCTCGGCAATGAACTCCACCGCTATACGCAGGACTGGTTCGCGCGCATGGTAGAGCGCGACAACCGCATGCTGGACGTCAACATACTGCGCAACCTCATGCGCAGCTCGCAGTTCTTCGCTTCGACCACCATGCTCATCCTGGGCGCTCTGGTGGCGCTCATGGGATACGCGGAAACTGCGGCGAAGGTGGTGGGGGAATTCCCTTTCGCGCAGCAGGTTTCCCAGCGGCTGTGGGAGCTCAAGATTGTGCTGCTGCTGGTAATCTTCGTTTACGCCTTCTTCAAATTCTCGTGGTCTATCCGCCAGTTCGGGTTTTCCTCGGTGCTGGTCGGGGCCACAGCGAAGGGCCCGGCCGATCCGGCCAAGCACATCGCTCACATCGAGCGCCTGTCCGCGATCACCGGTTTCGCCAACCGGAACTTCAACCAGGGCCTGCGCGCCTACTACTTCGGCGTAGCGGCCTTATCTTGGTTTCTGCACCCCGTGCTCATGATCGTCGTCACGCTGGGCGTCGTTTACGTGTTGCACCAGCGGGAGTTCCGCTCGCGCACGCTTGACGTACTGAGGACCCTTTGACCATCGCGCAGGGCGGAAGAGAAACGCATTCTTCGTAAGTTGGTCGATGCCGAGATCAATTTCTTGCGATCCCCTGGCTTGCTTTAGGCCGAGGGCTCTACCTCAGTCCTATGCTCGGTCAAATCAAAGCCCCGTCAGGCATGGACCTGGAGATTCTAATGAGGCGGGCTGGTTTGTGAATCCTCAAAAATCCGCGTCGCCGTCTTTCGTTGCAACGCGATTTCGATGGCGCCGGTGCTGCCAGAGCGCGAAGGCGACCGATGCGACCGACAGAACCAGCAACGCCCCCGAGATAGGACGCGTCAGGAATAACCACGGGTTGGAATCGGTCATGATCGCCCGGATCATGTTGATCTCGATCTGATCGCCCAGTATCACGCCGAGGATCAGCGGCGCGAGGGGAAGCATGCCCTTCACCATGAGGTAGCCAATCACGCCGAACAGCAACAGCACGTAAACATTGGCCATGGTGTTGTCCAGTGCATAGGCGCCGATCACGCACAGCACAAGGATGACGGGAAAGAGCATTGCTTTGGGTACGGTCACCACGCGCAGGAACCAGCGCACGCCGATCAGCATGATGAAGATCATCAGGAAGTGCGCGATGAGATATGCGGCGAAGATGCCGTAGGCGAGCTTGGGGTTTTGCGAAATGAACAGCGGACCGGGCTGGATGCCGTGGATGGTGAGCGCGCCCAGCATGACTGCGGTGACGGCATCGCCGGGTATGCCGAACGCCATGATCGTCACCAGCGAGCCGCCCACGTTCGAGTTGTTCGCCGCTTCCGAGGCGATGATGCCTTCCGGCGTGCCGGTGCCGAAGCGCTCGGGATGGCGGGAGAATTTCTTGGCCTGGTCGTAGGCCATGACGTTCGCGGCGCTGCCGCCGATCCCCGGCAGGACGCCGATCACCACGCCGACGAACGAGGTCCAGGCGAGCATGAACGGGCGGGAGAGGATCTCCCAGATCACCTTGAGGTGCGAGACCACGAGATTGGGCGCAACGAAGCCGGCGGCCGCGTCCCCGCGTCCGCCGCCCATCTTCTCCACGTCCGACATGATCTGGGCGAAGGCGAACACGCCGATCAGAACCGGCAGGAACGGGATGCCACCCTCCAGGAAGCGGATGCCGAGCGTGAGCCTGGCTTGCCCCATCACCGGGTCGTTGCCCATCACCGTGATCACGAGCCCGATCGCGCCCGAGAGAAATCCCAGAGTCAGGGAGCTGCCGGTGAGCCCCGCCACCATGGACAGCGCGAAGATGAACAGCGAGAAATACTCCCACGGACCGAACTCAAGCGCGATCGAAGCGAGCGGGCCGGTGGTTCCGACCAGGAAGATTCCTCCGATCAGGCCGCCGAAAAACGAAGCCCAGATACCGAGCCACAACGCGCGCCCGGGCTCGCCCTTCTTCGCCATCGGAAAACCGTCGAACATGGTCGCCACCGACGACGGCTTGCCGGGAATGCCGAGGAGGCAGGACGTGATGAGCCCGCCGGATTCGCCGCCCACATATACGCCGATCATCGCGGCGAGCCCTTGCAGCGGCTCCATCCCGAACGTGAACGGCAGCACCATGATCACGGTCATTGTGTTGGTGATGCCTGGCAGCGCCCCGCCCACCACGCCTACCAACGTGCCGATCGCCAGCGGCAGCAGGTACTTGAGCTGCAGCATGTCCTGGATGCCGGAGAGGAGCAGTTCGTACATGTTTACAAGGGGGGAACGGGCCGAAGGTGTCAGGAACCTTAGAGTTTAGGGTTCCTGACACCCTTTATGCCGGGGCCTTCCCGTTCCCCCCGCACCCCGCGGGTGCCATTAAGTATGGCTACGTTCATCGGCGGTTGCGTCAGAAGTCGGTGCGAACGGCCAATTGAAAAGGATTTGATTCCGTTCTTCCCGTCGATTACCCCTCATCCCTCATCCCTCATCCTTCAGAAGTCCGTCCAGCGCCCGCGCGGCAGCAGCACGAGCAGGTAACGCTCGAACAGGTAGTAAGCAATCGCGGTCGTCGCCAGGGCGACTGCGGCCACGACGACCCATCGCTTCCGGTCCCGCGGCGGGTCCAACACCGCTTGCAGCGCAACCAGGAAGATGAAAGTCGAGACGCGAAAGCCAAGCCAGGGCAGGGCGGCGACGTAAACCCCGAAGGTCGCGAAACTGGCCGACACGAGCGCGTAGTTCGCCTGCGCGGCATCCGGCTTTGCGCGCGACGGCGCGCGCCGGCCCTGTGCCACGGCGTCGGCGATGATCAATGCGATGGAAAGCGCAGCGGTGATACCGAGGATGATGCGCGGATACAATGCGGGGCCCACGGGAACGAGCAGCGTGGGACCGGGCAAGCCCAGCGTTGCGGCAAGCAATGCCAGGCTGGCGGCGAGGCAGACCACCCCGGTGATTCCTTCGCGGCTCAGCATGGAGCGAGGGGAATGGGCCCAAAATTGAGCGGAGGGAATGGGTCCCTTCCTGAAAATCCGAGGGGCCTTCCCATTCCCCCCGCGCCCCCCGGTCGCACAATGAACCGGGAACCGAGAAAATATGTCAGGGCCTTCCCGTTCCCCCCGCGCCCTCCGGCGCCGTGGGTTGAGGCCCGCACCGCTCGTTCCTCGCGAAGTAGGTTCATCGTGCGACCGGGGAGTGTGGGGGGCGCGGGAAGGACCCTCGCGAATTTGCAGGAAGGGGCCCGCTTCGAATGTTCTATCCCGCGAAGAACGATCATCGTGCGGCCGGGGGTGTGGGGGGCGCGGGAAGGACCCTCGCGAATTTGCAGGAAGGGGCCCGCGCCCCGCCACCCCTTTAGCGCTTGAGGAGACCGAGGTCCTTTGCGACGGTCCGGTTCAAATCATCCGTCTGCTTGAGCCACTGGGCGTACGCCTTGCGGTCGAGATAACGCACCGCGGTGCCTTGCACCTTCATCGCTTCCGCGTACGCCGGTTCCTTGGCGGCCGCCGCGCACGCCGACTCGAGCTTGGCGAGAACATCGGCCAGCGTGCCTTTGGGCGCCATCAGGCCGCGGTTTATGTCGAAGACCACGTTCACGCCCAGTTCCTTCAGCGTCGGTACGGTCGGCATTTCCGGATGGCGTTTCTCGGTCGCGACGGCAATGAATTTCAGCTGCCCGGCCTCGACCTTGCCCTTCTGCGTGAGGTTGGAGTCCGTAAGATCGACGTGGCCCCCCAGTATGGCGTTCATGCGCGGCGCCAGCCCTTCGTACGATACATACTTGAATTTCACGCCGGCGGCCTTCTCGATCAAAGCCGGGAAGAAATGGCTGGTCGAGGCGAGCGTGGCGCCGACCGTGATCTGGCCAGGCCGGGCCTTGGCGTCCGCGAGCAGCTCCTTCCAATCCTTCCAGGGCGTCTTGGGACTCGCGGTCAGTACGGAAGGCGTCGAGGAAATGAGGCAGATCGGCTCGAAGTCCGTGTAGTTGATGTCGGCCACACCCGTGTAATACGTGGAATGGATGTACTCATGGACCGAGTAGAGCGTGTAGCCGTCGGACAGCGAATCCTTCGCTTCTTTCGCGCCTTTGGTGCCCGAAGCGCCCCCGACGTTGGCAATGACGACGGGCTGGCCGAGCTGCTTCTGCAGGAGCGGTGCGAACGGACGGAAGATGTTGTCGGTGTCCCCGCCGGCCGCCCACGGCACGATCATCTTGATCGGGCGTTCCGGAAAGGCAGCTGCTCCGGTCGCTACGGTAAAAAGGGCGAGAACGAGAGAGATTACCGATACACACGCTTTTTTCATGGGATCCTCCTCGGAGCAGTGCTTCATATTAGCGCCCGGTGGTGGGCCACGCAATTCATGCTTGTTGGTCGGTCATGATCAGAGTTGATTGATGGAACTTCCGTTATGCATCGACATGATTCGACATAGCGTACGACGGAGGCAGAGCCCTCGGCCGGAAGCACTGGGGTGATCGCGACGGGACGCTGCTCTAGAACGAGGAGCCAGGCTGCTTCAGAAACTCGATTTCTTCCGGCGTGAGGCGCGTCCCAGCATCGCATTGCGATGAGGAAAGCGGCCGAAGCGCTCGATGATGTCCCGGTGCCGCTGCGCGTAGTCGAGAAATTCTTCGTAGTCCTTGCGCCAGGGCCGGGCGACCGTGTGCACCAGGCCGTCGAAACAGCGCACCCCCAGCCGCTGCAGCTCGAGATTTTCCGCGTGCTCCAGCGGCATGTAGAAGAACGCGCGCTGGGCGGGATTCAGCGCGTGATCCGCGTGCAAGCCGAGGCCGGAGACGACGAGCCGCTGCGCAAACGGATCCTGCGCGAACGCGGCGGCGGTTCCGCGATGGATGTGCCGCGAGAACTGGTCGAGGATGATGATGAGAGCGATTCTCCCAAGCGGGGTCGCGGCCCATAGCTGCTCGAGCTCGCCGCCGCGCGCTTGTTCGTGGAGCGTGCCGAAGCGCTGCCGGATCTCGGCGTCGTGCTTGCGCCCGTCCCCGAACCATATCTTCTTCTTCGCAGGATCGAGCGAGCCGTTGGCGTCGCAAGCGCCGAACCAGAAGTCGAGCACCTGCTCGATATCGTTCATTGGAAGAAGTGACGAGGTGATGGAGTGACGAAGTGACGAGTGATCCTGGGCAACACCTGCGCCGAAAGTTGGTTCGACTTGCTGACCGGGCTAATAGCTCTCGCCGCGGATGAACGGCGGTCAGCATCAATCAACGACGTGCCGCGTGTGCTGACCGGCCTCTTATTCCGTCACTTCCTCACTGGGTCACTTCATCACTTGAACATCGGTCGTCACCGAGTTCGCAATGAAGCATTCCTTGTGCGCCTTGTCGTGCAGCCATTCCAGGTCGGCGGCCGCCGGCTGCTTTGCGCCCGAGAACGCTATTCGCGGGCGCAGCTCGACGCGGGTAACGGCGAGCTTGCCCTCGGCGTTCTTCTCCAGATGGCCCGACCGCGTGGTCCTCGTAGCTGTCCACGACGAAACCCTTGTTCGAGGCGAGCGCGAGGAAAGTGAGCATGTGGCAGCTCGATAGCGCGGCGACGAAGGCCGCTTCGGGATCTACGCGCTGCGGGTTACCGAGGTATGAAGGTGTCGCGGAGGCGGGGACTTCGACCCCGTTATCGAAGCGCCACACGTGATCGCGGCTGTAGCTCTTGTAACCGAAGTCCTTGCCGCCGCGGGACCAGACGATGGTGGCTTTGTGCTCTGACATGATAAATCCGGGAGGTCGGGAGATCGTAAGACCACAGATCGTGAGATTGAGTTCGCCACTCACGCGCTACCGCGCTCACGCCCTCCCGTTAGAAGCCGACGGCCTGGCCGTCGGTGCGCCTTTCCGAGGCGGCGAAGTAACCGTCGTCGAGCTTGTAGATCAGTTGCGCGCGCCCGAAATCGGTGCTCCAGCGGTCGGCTTGGATGATTCTGTGACCGCGGGACTGCAGGTCGTCGATCACCGAAGCGGGCACTCCCTGCTCGATGCTGACGTCCAGGCCCTGGTCCACGCGCCAGCGCGGCGCGTCGGAGGCGGCTTGCGGATTCTGGTGGTAGTCGGCGAAACGGATCATTACCTGCGAGTGGCCTTGCGCCTGCATCGAGCCGCCCATCACGCCAAAGCTCATCACCGGCTGGCCGTTCTGCGTGACGAAGGCGGGAATGATGGTATTGAATGGCCGTTTGCGCGGGGCGACGACGTTGGCGTGGTCCGGGCGCAGGACAAAGCCGTAACCGCGGTTCTGCATACTGATGCCGTCGACTACGATGCCGGATCCGAAACCCTGGTAGTTGGACTGGATGTAGGACACCATCATGCCCGAGGCGTCGGCGGCGGTGAGATAGACCGTGCCGCCGCGGCCGGGCACGCCGAACTGATGCGTCTGCGCCTTTTTCATGTCGATCAGACGCGATCGCGTCCGCAGGTATTCCTTGTCGAGCAGGTCGGTATTTCTCACGCGCATCGTGTCGGCATCCGATACGTACTCGTAGAGGTCGGCGAACGCGAGCTTCATCGCCTCGATCTGCAGGTGCAGGCTGTCGGCGGAATCCAGCGGGATGCTGCCCAGGTCGAAGTTCTCAAGGATGCCGAGCGCGATCTGCGCGCCGATGCCCTGCCCGTTGGGCGGGATCTCGTGCAGCGTGTAGCCGCGATAGTCCTGGGCCAGCGGCTCGACCCAGTGCAGGGTGTGCGCGGCGAGATCCTCGACCGTCATCGCGCCGCCATGCTGCTTCGAATGCGCCGCCATCTTCTCGGCGAGATCGCCCCTGTAGAAAGCCTCGCCCTTGGTTTCCGCGATGCGTTGCAGGGTTTTCGCGTGCGCGGGCGCAACGGAACTTCTCTCCTGGCTCAGGGGCGCGTCCGTTCGGCAGGAAGTGCTCCGCGTATCCCGGAACATTCTTCAATTCGGGCGCCTGTCGGGCCCACAAGCGGGCGATCGTCGGCGACACCATGTAGCCGTCAGCAGCGTACCGGATCGCGGGTTCGAACAGGTCGGCAAAAGGCAGCTTTCCGATAACGCTTCGAAAGCTCGACCCACGCGGACACCGCGCCAGGGACTGTTACCGCGTCCCAACCGCGGGTAGGCATCGTGCTCAGGTCCTTGAATCGGTCGAGATTCCACGCAGCCGGCGAGCGGCCCGAGGCATTCAGCCCCTGCAGCTTCTTCCCATCCCAGAGGATGCAGAACACGTCGCTGCCGATGCCGTTGCTTGTCGGCTCGACAACGGTAAGCGTGATCGCCGTGGCGAGCACCGCATCCACCGCGCTGCCGCCCTTGAGCAGCATTCGCAATCCGGCCTGCGCGGCGAGCGGTTGCGATGTGGCAACCGCGTTGCGCGCCAGTACGGGCATGCGCTGCGAAGGATAGGGAAATTGCCAGTCGAAGGGTTTCATAACTATTTCTTTAGAGGCGTGACTCGTGATTTGTGACTCGTGACTCGTGACTAGGATCCCGACCTCGCGGAACAGAGAAGCGTCAGTTAGGAACCAGTCACCAGTCACGAGTCACCAGTCACGGGTTTTATTGCGGCTCGATACCCGCTTCCTTGATGACCTTGCGCCACTTCTCGATCTCGCTCTTGATGATAGCGGCATGCTCTTCGACCGTGTTGCCGACCGGCTCCGCGCCTTGATCGAGCAAGGCTTTCCGGTTTGCAGGGTCGTGGAGTGCCTTAACGAGCGCTCCATTCAACCGCTCCACGATGGGTCGCGGCATACCCGCCGGGCCGACAAAGCTGAAGCCGCTGCTGACGACGAAGCCCGGGACTCCGGCTTCTTCCGCCGTTGGCACGTCCGGCAGCGAGGTCGCGCGTTTTGCTCCCGCCTGCGCGAGTAGCCGCAGCCTGCCGGTGCGCACGTGCGGCAGGATGACTGGAATGCTGGCGAACGACACCTGGACATGGCCGGCAATCAAATCGACGATCCCGGGGCTGATGCCCTTGTAGGGGATGTGCACCATCTTGATCCCGGCAAGCGAGTTGAGCAGTTCGCCCGACAGGTGTCCGACCGCGCCGGGACCCGAGCTCGAATAGTTGAGCTGGCCGGGCCGCGCCTTGGCGAGCGCGATCAGCTCCTTCATGGTCTTCGCCGGCAGGGTGGGATGCACGACCGTCCCGGTGGGCACATCGACGATGAGCCCGAGGGGCGCAAAGTCTTTCACCGTGTCGTACGGCAGTCTGCGCATCAGCGAGGGATTGATCATGAAGCTGCCGGCCACGATTCCGGTGGTATAGCCGTCGGGCGGGCTCTTCGCGATGATGTCCGCGCCGAGCGTGCCGCCCGCGCCCGGCCGGTAATCGATGACGAGCTGTTGGCCTAGTAGCTCGCCCATCTTCGGGGAGAGCAGCCGGAAGAATATGTCGCTGTTGCCTCCCGGCGCGGCCGGGTTGATCACGCGCACTACCTTTGTGGGGAACGGCTGGGCTCCGGCGTCACCGGTAACCGCGACCAGCGCCATGCAGGATGCAATCAAGCATCGTGGCTGTTTTTGCCTTCCGCCTTCTGCCTTCCGCCTTCATCCTTGCTTCCTCACTCCGGCTCGATGCCGGCCGCGCGCGCGACCTTGATCCACTTCTCGATCTCGGCCCGATTGAATTTCTCGTGCTCCTCGGGCGTGTTGCCCACTGGATCGGCTCCCTGGCTCGAGAGATTGTTCTTGATGGAGGGCTCGGCGAGCGCCTTGACGAGCGCGCCGTGCACACGGTCGATGATGGGCCGCGGCTGTGCCGGCCGGCGCGAGCAGACCGAAACCGCTTGAAACCACGAAGCCGGCAACACCGGATTCCACCATGGTCGGGACATCCGGTGCAGCGCCGGAGCGCTTGGCGCCCGTCTGCGCAAGCAGGCGCAGCTTACCGCCGCGCGCATGCTGGATCACCGCGGGCATGCTGGAGAACTGCAGCTGCACGTGCCCGGCGATGAGGTCTGTGATCGACTGCCCGGTGCCCTTGTACGGCACGTGGACCATTTTGATCTTCGCCATGGAGCCCAACAGTTCGGCCGACAGGTGGCCAACCGTTCCGCGACCCGCCGTCGAATAGTTGAGCTGTCCCGGCCGCGCCCTGGCGAGCGCGATGAACTCCTTGACGTTCTTGACCGGCAGCTGGGGATGAACGGCAAACGCGGTCGGGACGTCCGCTACGATCGAGATCGGCGCGAAGTCCTTGAGCGAGTCGTAAGGCAGCTTCTTGATCATGGCCGGATTGATGACGTGGGCGGCCGATACCATGAGCAGCGTATAGCCGTCGGGCGGCGACTTGGCCGCCGCCTCGGTGCCGATAGTGCTGCCGGCGCCACCGCGGTTTTCGATGACGATCTGCTGGCCCAGCCCCTTGGTCATTTCAGTCGCAACAATGCGTGCGATGATGTCGGTGTTGCCGCCCGCTACAAACGGTACGATCATGCGCACCGGCTTGGCTGGATAGGTTTGCGCAAAAGCGCTCGACGCCAGTGCCGCCAGACACGCGCACAAGAACCAGCGCCGCGGCTTGGTGGCGATCATTGGGTTTCTCCTCGAATTTATTTTATGTGTCTGAATGATACTACAGGGGTAACCGCCGTTCGTCGTGGTCAAATATTTGGCCAGTCAGTTCCGTCAGAGCCTGAATCTGAAGAGCTCGGTGCGATCCCGTGTGCAGGACCGAGCGGGTTATCGAATCACGTTGCTATCGTGCTAATCCTAGATCGGTGAGGATGGTCTTGAAGACGGCATATTGCACGTCGAAGTAGGACATGAGCTCGCGGCTGTTCATGTAGTGGCTGACCGAGCCGTCGCGGGCGATCTCTGCCTTCCATTCGTCGGTTTGCGTCAACCTGGCGAACACCGTTTCCCAAAACCCGACCTGCGGTGCGGCCAGTCCCTTTGGTCCTATGATCGGCCGCCAGTTCGCCACGACGACGTCGGCTCCTTGTTCTTTCCACGTGGGCACCGCGGCGAGCGGGCCTTCGAGCCGCTGCGGCGCCGCGACCGCCAGCACGCGCATCTTGCCGGCCTGCAGTTGAGGGATGGCATTGGCGGTTGGTGTGGCGACAAGGCCGACGTGGCCGCCCAGCAGCGCCGTCATGGCTTCCCCTCCCGATCCGAATACGACGACCTTGAGTTTCCTCACCTCGCCCCCGGCGGACTTAGCCACCAGCGCGGCGGCAATGTGATTGGTGTTGCCGGCCGCGGTGGCGATCCCGATCGGCAGCGATTCCGGAGCCGACCTGAAGACCGCGAGCAGATCTTTCCCCGTCTTGAGCGGCGAATCTTCTCGTACGAGAAACCCGATGTATTCATCGGAAAGCATGGCGATAGGGGTGTAATCCTTGTGGCCCGATGCGCTCCTGCCGGTGATATGGTTGGTCAGCAGCGAAGTGGCGGTAATCTCGAAATAGTGCGCGTCTCCCGCGCGCTGGTGCAGGTAAGCCTGGGCGATGGTGCCGCCGCCGCCGGGCCTGTTCACCACGTTGACCGGAACCTCGACCAAGCGCCGCTCCTGCATGATCTTCTGCAGCACCCGCGCCATGCGGTCTATGCCGCCGCCGGGGCTCACTCCGACGACGATTTCGACCGGCTTGCTCGGCTTCCAGCCACCGGGTTGTGCCGCGGCAGTCGTTGCTGCAATCGTGAATACCGGTATGACGAGACTGGCAAGCAGTCGTGGCGCGCTACCCATGATGTGAAATGTCCGTTAGCAGCTTTTACCAGGCTGCTAGAATCTACCGTACCCCGGTCGCCGGCAAAACCTCACATCGGAGGCACCACATCATGGCTTAAAGACCGCTTGTCCATCATGGGAACCCGGCACGTCATTTCCGCCGGACATTATCTCGCCGCGCATGCCGGCTTCCAGATCCTGGAGGCCGGCGGCAACGCGATCGATGCCGGCGTGGCCGCGGGCATTGCGATCGGGGTGCTGCAGACCGACAAGGTCAATTTCGCCGGAGTGGCGCCCCAGATCATCTATACGGCGAAGAACAAGAAAGTGCATTGCATCGATGGGCTCGGCGTGTGGCCCAAGGCGATTACACCGGACTACTTCATGAAGCGGCACGGCGGCAAGATACCGAAAGGCGTGGAGCGCTGCGTGGTGCCGGCTGCGCCGGATGCGTGGCTCACCGCGCTGGAACATTTCGGAACGATGAGCTTCGGCGACGTCGCGTCCTGCGCCATCCGTTTCGCGCGCGACGGTTTCCCGATGCACCCGATGATGTCGGAGTTCATCAAGAAGAACGAGGAGAATTACAAGCGGTGGCCCGCCAGCAAGAAAGTGTTCCTGCCGAAGGGCCGCCCGCCCGAAGTCGGCGAAGTCTTCCGGCAGCCCGACCTGGGACGGACCATGCAATTCATGGCGGACCAGGAGAAGAAAGCGGCGCGGAAGGGCCGGAAGGCCGGCCTCAAGGCTGCGCGCGACGCCTTCTACAGGGGCGACATCGCGCGCACGATTACCCGGTTCATCGAGAAAGAGGGCGGCCCGATGCGCTACGAGGACTTCGCGGACTTCCGCGTGAAGTTCGAGCCTACCGTGCGCACGCGCTTCGACGACATCGAGCTGCATGCCTGCGGGCCGTGGTCGCAGGGCCCGGTGCTGCCGATGGCGCTCAACATCCTCAAGGGCTACAACCTGAAGGCGATGGGGCACAACTCGCCGCAGTACGTCCACGTGGTGACGGAAGCGTTGAAGCTCGCCTATCGCCGACCGTCACCATCATTTCGGCGACCCGCGCTTTATCGATGTGCCGATCAAAGGGTTGATGTCGGACCGCTATGCCGGGCACCGCCGTTCCCTGATCAGCCTGGAGAAGGCCTGGTCGGAAATGCCGCCTGCCGGCGATCCCGAAACGCTGGCCGACATCCCGCAGCGTTGCGTGCCGTCGCCCGAGTCCGACGAGGCGCCGGGACCGGGAGACACTTCGTACCTGTGCGTGATGGACCGCTATGGCAATGCCATGTCGTGCACCCCGAGCGATGGTTCGGACAAGACGCCCATCATTCCCGGCGTGGGGGTATTGTGTTCCGGGCGCGGCACGCAGTCGTGGTCCGATCCGTCGCATCCATGCTCGGTCGCGCCGGGAAAGCGGCCGCGGCTTACGCCCAATCCGGCAATGGCTTTCAAGAACGGGCGCGTGTACATGCCCTTCGGCACGCCAGGCGGGGACGTGCAATGCCAGGCCATGCTGCAGGTGTTCCTCAACATCAACGTCTTCGGCATGTCGCCGCAGGCCGCGGTCGAGGCGCCGCGTTTCGCCGGCTACAGCTTTCCCGGCTCGTTCGAGCCGCATCCGTACTACCCCGGACGCCTCCACGTGGAAAAGAGCATCGCCGAGGAAGCGGGGGACGAGTTGAAGGACCTGGGGCACAAGGTCTACGAGTGGGACGACATGACCTGGCTCGCCGGCGCGGTGTGCACCATAGTCGCGGACCACAAGAACGGGGTGTTCCACGGCGGCGCCGACCCGCGGCGTCCGGCGTATGTGCTCGGCTGGTAGGCGAAAGGCGTATTAACCGCAGAGGCGCGGAGAGAATCAAGAACGGATACGATCTCTGACGGATTTCTGGAGGTCGGTGGCATCAAGCACACATTGCTGCCGCTACTATTCGAGCGCAAAGTGGACGCCCAAGCTGTATCTGTTTACCTCGAGGATTTTTCGTGACATCTAACTTCCGGTTCGCGAGCGACGCGAGCCGGCGCTGTGCCCCTATCGCGCGCGCCTCCATCGGAGCGTTAAGTCGTTCGATGTTTCCGGGCGCATTGTTGAAATGATGTAATGTTCTGGATTCTCTCCGTGCCTCTGCGGTAAATTTGTATTGGATTTTTTCTTGGCGGTCCTGGCGTCTTGGCGGTTCAATATTTTTCTTGTTCTTCTCGGCGTCCTGGCGCCTTGGCGGTTAGATCTGGTTCTTGCGGCGAGCATTGCTGTAGACGTCGGACACTACCTCGCCAGGCCCGGCGCAATCAGCGCCCGCGGTGTTCCCGAGTTCGAGTACAACCTCCAGCTTGCCCGCGAGATTGAGGTCGCGCTGAGGCACGCGGGTCACAGGACTCTTTTGATCGGTGATGACGGGCTCAGCGAAGATCTGGGGAAGCGCTCGCCGCGTGCCTCGGGGATGGACCTTTTCATCTCCGTTCATCACGATTCCGTCCAACCGCGTTATCTCTCCGCATGGGACTACGAAGGCGCGACGTATTGGTACGCCAGCGACCCGTTTGCCGGATTTTCCTTGTTCGTGTCGCGTTTGAACCCGCACTCGCAGGCGAGCCTCAAGTGCGCGTCCGCCATCGGTGCGGCGCTCAGGCAGGCAGGTTTCAAGCCTTCGCGCTACCATGCCGATCCCGTGCTGGGTGAGAACCGCCCGTTTGCCGACGAGACGAACGGCGTGCACTATTTTGACAACCTGGCGGTGCTCAGGACCGCGAGCATACCCGCGCTGCTGTTCGAAGCGGGCGTGATCGTTAACCGCGACGAGGAAATGCGGCTGCGCGATCCCCAGTCACGCGGACGTATCGCCGAAAGCATCGTCGCTGCCGTCGGTGATTGTCTAAAATAAATCGAGTCGAGGAGCGACAGCATCATGAAGAGCTGAAGGATATGATATACGGCGACTGCGGCTGCGGCGCTGTTGCTCGCGCTTCTGCTGCGCTGCGTGAAGCACAGTGCACAGAGCGCAGAATTATCCCAGCAAGCCCATTCGCTATCTCGTCGGCTACACCCCCGCCGGAACCGCGGACATGCTGGCGCGAGCGGTGGGCGCAAAGATCTCCGACGCGTGGGGCCAGCAGGTTATCGTCGAGAATCGGCCGGGCGCAGGCACCAACCTTGCGACGGAAATGGCCGCCAAATCGCCCCCGGACGGCTACACGCTGTTCATGCCGACGGTCGCCAACGCCATCAACCCGACGCTGCACGCCAAGCTGAACTTCGATTTGCTCCGGGATTTCATCCACATTACCAACTTTGCAAAGGTCCCGGGCATCCTGGTGTGCCACCCGTCCCTGCCGGCCAGGAACGCGAAGGAGCTGATCGCGCTCGCCAGGGCCAAACCGGACTCGTTGCGGCACGGCTCGACGGGCATCGGCAGCCCGCACCATCTCGCAGCCGAGATCTTCAAGACCATGTCCGGCGTGAAGATGATTCACGTCCCGTACAAGGGTGCAACGCCGGCACTGACGGATGTGGTCGGCGGGCACATCGAAGTCTATTTCGGCGCGATGGTATCGACCATCCCACACGTGAAGAGCGGGCGTTTGCGCGCGCTGGGCGTTACCAGCCTGAAACGCGTCGCGGCGGCCGGTGACACCCCGACGCTCGACGAGCAGGGCCTGAAGGGCTTCGAGACCGGCTCCTGGTTCGGCATGTCGGTGCCGACCGGTACGCCGCGCGAAATCGTCACCAGGCTGCACGCGCAGTCGATCAAGGCCATCACGGCGCCGGAGATCCGCGATCGCATGAGCGCGGAAGGCGCCGAATTCGTGGGTGACACGCCGGAGCAGTTCACGGCGTTCATCAAGTCGGAGATCGGGAAGTGGGGGAAGGCGGTGAAGGCGTCGGGCGCCAAACCGGAGTGACGAGGGATGAAACATAAGGCGGAAGGCGAAAGGCGGAAGGCGAAAGGGCAGGGCAACGAACTAGGCGGGAGTCGGTTTTCCTTTCTCCTTTCGCCGATTCCGCCTTTCTCCTTGGCTGCGCGCTTGCGGTAGCAGCTGGCGCGCAGCAGTACCCGGACCGGCCAGTGCGGATGATCGTCGGATTTCCACCGGGTGGGGCGGCAGACATACTCGGTCGAATGGCGGCGCAGCAGCTCACCGAGGCGCTCGGGAACCAGGTAGTCGTGGACAACCGGGGTGGCGCGGGCGGGTTGATCGCGACCGAGATCGCGGCAAAGGCCCATCCCGACGGCTATACGCTGCTGTTCACCTCCATCCCCCACGTCATCAACCCGCATCTCTATCGCAAGGTCGCTTACGACGCAGTGAAAGATTTTGCCCCCGTCGGCCAGTTCGTCTCGGTTCCGCTCATGATGGCCGCGAATACTGCGTTTACCGCGAAATCGGTGAAGGATTTGATCGCTCTCGCCCGAGCGAAGCCGGGCCAGATCAACTACGCGTCCGGAGGCAGCGGCGCGTCGAGCCATCTGGCAATGGAATTGTTGAAAAGCATGGCCAAGGTGGATCTCGTTCATATTCCGTACAAGGGCACGGGCCCGCTCATCACCGATCTCATCGGCGGGCAGATAAATGTCACTATCGCCAGCGCGGTGCCCCTTTCGCCCCACGTGAAGTCCGGCAAGCTGCGCGGGCTCGGGGTAACCAGCCCAAAGCGCTCGCCCTCGTTTCCCGATCTTCCGGCGATCGCGGAAACGTTGCCCGGCTACGAGGTGATCAACTGGTTTGGCATTCTCGCGCCCGCGGGTACTTCGAGGGCTATCGTCACGCGGATCAACAGGGACCTGAATATTGCGCTGGCTTCTCCCGGTTTGAAAAGCCGTCTTGCTGCGCAGGGCGCTGACAACGCAGGTGGCACGCCGGAGGAATTCGCCAAAGTGATCAGATCCGACCTGGCAAAGTGGGAGAGGGTGGTGAAGGAATCGGGCGCGCGGGTGGATTAGCGTAGATTAGCCACGGAAACACACGCCCATTAGCCGACTTGGGTCAAGAGTGAGAACGAAACTCTCGTGTGCGTGACACGATACTTTACTGCAGCCCATGCTCATCGTCCGTTATCGCGCCCGTTTCTTCGCTTGCGTTGGCTGCGAACCGAATCGCGCCACACACCCATCGGGATCAAGCGCGGGGCGTGGTGCACAGTGCCCTGCGCGCTGGTGGTCATGCCACCCCAGAAGAACGTTGGTACCGCACCGTGTCCAATACTGTAGCTCACAGAGCTGTGGTTGCCGATACGCTGGCGCCAGTGTTGGGCTGGCTCGCGGTGCAGGCGATGCGGATACGATGAGATCGGGGTGGCGAGAGCGGCAGTCCATTCAGAAACCTTGGTTCGGTGTCCAGTGTGTTTAATGGCTGTGCCGGTCTCGCCGTGATCGTCGCGTTACGCGAAACAGCGCTTCACGTCGAAGGGCTGGCCTTCTTTAAGCATGTGGTAGCAGGCGCGCGCGAGCTTGTGCGCGAGCGCCTTGGTGGCCACGATGTTATTGGTGGCCGCTTGCTTGCGCTCGAAGAAGCGTTTGGCCTGCGGGCAGTAGCGGCGCGCGAAATGGGCCGCCTCGATGAACGCCCAGGCGAGATACTTGTTGCCGTTCTTCACGTTGCCCGCGCCTTTCTTCTTGTTGTTGGAGCGGTGCACCGAGTCCACGCAGCGCGCGTACCAGGCGAAGTTCCCGACCGCGGCGAAGCGCTCGATGGCACCGGTCTCCAGCATGATGATAGTGGCGAGCACCTCGCCGATCCCCGGTACGGTGATGAGCACCCGATACTGGCGGCGCAACCGCACCCGCTGGCGCAGCCGTGCTTCGAGCTTGGCGATCTGAATGTTGAGCGCCTGAATCACCGCCACGTTCGCCGCCATCGCCGAGGTAACGTCCTCGGGCAAGCCCAGTGCGCCCGCCTCGGCCGGCGTCATGCGTTTGACCGCGTTGCTGCTGAGCCTGCCCCCGGTCTGGCGTGCCAGGTTGCTCTCCACCGAGACCACCTGGGCGTTACGCGTACGAACGAGCTGCAGGCGCTTTCGCGCCAAGTCGCGTACCGCCCGCTCCTCCGGCGGGCAGATGTAGCCGGTGGCCAGAATCCCCAGACGCAGCAGGTGCGCCAGATACTGCGCGTCGCTCTCGTCCCCACGATGCTTGATCCCCTCGTAGCGCTTGATCGCCGCCGGGTTCGCCAAATGCACCCGGTGACCCGCTGCCTTCAGTCCGTCGACCAGCCAATACCAGTTGTAGGTCGATTCCACCACCACCCCGGCCAGCTCCGAGCGATACGGCTCCAGTGCCGCCGTGATCCCCGAGAGCTCATTGGGAAGCCGCCGCTGATAAAGCACCCGGTCCGCCTCGTCAATCACGACCACCACGCTGTTGTTCGAATGCAAATCAATTCCGCTATAACATGTCATGCCGATCTCCTTTCAGGGTTAAAGTAAGTTCGCAAACTCACTCTAACCCCACCGCCTCACGGCGGTGGGAGGTCGGCTAGATGATTTTCAGAAGGGCACGGAAAAATGAAACCAGGCCATGCAGGCCAATTCGTCGCATCCCTTTCCGTCGCGCGCAAATACCCTGCTCACGGGCATCTCGAACCTCCTTTTATTCCGTGTATTTCCGTGTGATTCCGTGGCTGAAAAGGTTTTAGAAGATCCCGCGGTCAGATTGCCCGATCCCAGACGCTACGGTCCGGGCGATTCCAGCCATCCCCTGCTCGAGCTGGCGGAGTCTGCGGAGATCGAGGCGGAGGGCGCTCTGGTCGCAGCGCTGCGCGATCTGCTCGTGCAGCGCGCCGATACCGAGATCCAGCAGGCGCTGAAACTCGCGCCGTCGCGCCGGTCGTACTTGCGGTTGTGGCGGGCCTTGTGTGCCGCCACCGCGCGCTCCGGCGGTACGGGCGAAGAAGTCCTCAACCACGTTTTCGCCATGCCGCTGGTGATGGTCAGCGGCGCCCGGTCCATGGCTACGGTGCCCGGGGCGCTGCCGGATGTGCGGGCACTGGTCGATGTGCTCCAGAAGCATGGTGCGCTGGGAGGGAGCCGTAACGTCGGTTTCGGCGATGCGCTCGCTTCCCTTGAAACGCTCGAGCAGGTGTCCCCGGTCACGCTTCATGACTGGAGCGTGCTATCCAGCCCGGAGCAAACGCCGCGTGTTCTTGCGCCTCAGCCCATGCTCATCCGCGGGGGGGAAGAGGTGCACCTGCGTTTCTTGCTCGGCGCGGCGATCACGCCCACGACCGCCCCTACCGTAGTCGAAACCGCAGCGCATATCGGAGCGTGGGGATTGCCGTTCGCCCGCGCGCTGCGCGCGCAGATCGCGGTCCCTGGAGTGGACCTGCTCGTGCTTCCCAGACCGCCATCCGCCGTGTTGAGGGCCGTCTATTCTGGCCGGAGCGCGCAACTGGAGGTCGCGTTCAACCTCTTCATGAGCAATGCGGTCAAGCGCTGTCGCGCGGTCGCAGGCGATCCGGTGGTGGTGGTCTCGGTGCACGCGGCCGGAAAAAGCGGCGCCGAGCTCCGCATTAGCTTGAGCTCAATGTTCGATGAGACGCTGCTCGAAGGATACCGCTGGCCGCTCCATCCGCTCGACGACCTGGATGCGATCGCCTCGAACGTACGCCAGCTGGCCGCCGACTGCCGGCTGGTAGACGTCCGCATGGTCGATACCGTGCTGCCCGAAGGCGGAAGCGGGGCCTCGCTGTTTGTCCGTGCCCCCGACGCACCGCCGATGCGGCGTTGAGGCGTGTTATGGTAGCGGGGCTCAAGAAAAAGGAGGGGGAAGGTGTGACTAACCCCGGAGCAACACGTGTCCCGGCTCGTTCAGGTTGCGCGCTGCCTGTAGGTACAGGGCTTTAGGAACCGACAGCCGGCGCTCACCCGCGATGCGTTCGAATTTCCCGCCTTTGCGCGCCGCGTGTCTGGTATCCGTGCTGGCGCTCGGCGCTGCACCCGAATCCGCACGCGCTGCCCATCCGTTTGTTACGGATGACACCGGAACCCAGGGCACGGGCAACTGGCAGATCGAGTTCTTGGGCGAGCGTAACCGCAATGACTATGACGCGGATGCCGGTGCCGGTCCCGTTCGGCAGGAGCGCAGGCTGACGTTGTTCAGCCCCGTGCTGACCTACGGGCTGCTCGACAACCTGGACATCGCCCTGGGGTTGAATCATCTGCGCTACCGCGTGTCCGAGAATGGGGCCGTCACCGACGAAGCCAACGGAACGTCGGATTCCACGCTGGAGCTCAAATGGCGGTTCTATGAGCAAGGCGATTTCAGCCTGGCGCTGAAGCCGGGCCTGTCGCTGCCGACCGGTGACGAGAACCGAGGCCTGGGTAGCGGCCGGGCCTCATGGGGCGCCAGCTTCATCGCCACGTACGGAGCCGGGCCGTGGACGTTACTCGGCAACGTTGCATACACCCGCGTGCGCTTCAAGCTGCCGCAGGATGAGGCCGCGACGCGCGGCCATCTCTGGCGGGTTTCGGGCGGGGCGGCATACCCGCTCAGTGAAAGCGTCAAACTGGTGGGTGAGTTGGGGGTCCGGACCAACGAGGCCAGAAACGACCCGTTCCAGCCCGGCCGGAACGGGCGATTCGCGATGCTGGGCGCGATCTATTCGCCGACCAAGAAAATCGACCTCGACATCGGCTTGCGCAAGGGCTTGAACCGCGCCGAAACCGATACGGTGTTCCTGGTCGGCGCCACATTCCGCTGGTAGCGATGCGGCGCATGTGGAGCCTGCTGGTTTCCCTGGCGCTCGTTTACGCGGCTGTCGTCGCGCTGGTGTTCCTGTTCCAGTCGCGGCTCCTTTATTTTCCGCATATCGGCAGGGAAGTTACAGTGACTCCCCAGGCGTACGGGATGCCGTTCGAGGCGGTTACGATCACCACTGAAGACCGCGAGCAGCTCGGTGCGTGGTGGGTGCCCGCGATACAGTCGCGTGGGGCCGTGCTCATTTTTCACGGTAATGCCGGCAACATCTCGCACCGCCTCGACTACCTCCAGATGTTCCACAAACTGGGCTACTCGAGTCTCATCATCGACTATCGCGGTTACGGGAAGAGCACCGGTTCGCCGTCGGAGCAAGGCACGTACCGAGACGCCTTGGCAGCGTGGCGCTGGCTCGTCGAAGATCGCGGCATCAAGGCAGGCGACATCGTGCTGTTGGGAGAGTCGCTCGGCGGCGCGGTGGCGGCGTGGCTCGGGACTCGCGTGAAACCACGGGCGGTGGTTCTCGCCTCGACGTTCACCTCGATACCCGACCTCGGCGCGCAAATCTACCCGTTCCTGCCGGTGAGGCTGGTAAGCCGCTTCAGCTACGACAGCATGGCCGCGGTGAAAGCGATCCGGTCGCCGCTGCTCATCGCACATAGCCGCGACGACGACATCATCCCGTATTCCCACGGGCGCGCATTGTTCGAAGCGGCCAACGAGCCCAAGGCATTTCTGGACATGCAGGGCGGGCACAATGACGGCTTTCTGTTCGTGCGGCAAGAGTGGGTCGCGCAGCTCGGGGCGTTTCTCGAACGCGCCGCGCCAAAGTAGGACAATTTACCGCCAATTGTTCTTGATTTTCCTGCCGATCTTGGCGTGGTCGTGGCTAATATTTTAAGGAGGAGTACAGCATGGAAAGAAAATTCATCAATCCCGAAGGAATGAACCGTCCCGGCACATACACCCCGGTGGTGACCGTGCGCGGCGGCACGATGATCTACATATCAGGACAGGTTCCCTTGGACGAACGCGCTCAACTCGTGGGCGGCAGGGATCTCAAGGCGCAGACCGAGCAGGTCTATCGTAACCTGGGACTGGCGCTCAAGGGCGCAGGCGCAACGTTCCAGGACGTCGTGAAGATCACCACTTATGTCGTCGATTACAAGCCCGAGTACCGGAGCTTGATGCACGAGGTGCGCTCGCGCCACTTTTCCAAGGAGAGCCCGCCGGCGAGCACGCTGGTCGGCGTACAGTCGCTCGCGAGTGCGGATGTTCTGGTCGAGATCGAAGCAGTCGCGTTCGTGGAATAGGGGGAAGAGGGAGTGTCGAGGATTGAGTGTCGAGGGACGAGGGGGAGTGTCGAGAAATGAGTATCGAGTGAGGAAAGAAGTAACAACGCTCTTCCCGTCGACCGCGGGAAGCTAAACACTCGACACTCGAACTAGTTGAGGCCGAGTACCGCCTCCACGCTGTCGAGCAGTGCTTCGGGCTTGAACGGTTTGGTCATGTAGCTACTCGCCCCATAGGCCAAGGCGGCCACGACGTCGTCGTGGTCCGATTTGGCCGTCATGACGATGATCGGCACCGTCTTGAACCGCGGATGTTCCCGCAGGCGGCCGAGCAGCTCGAGCCCGATGACGTCAGGCAACACGGTGTCCATGGCAATGACGTCGGCTGGAGGCCGGCGATTGAGCTCGACAACTATCTCGTCGCGCTTGACGGCAACGTGCGTATCGAATCCCGCCAGCAGCAGCGTGCGAGCCGCGACCAGGTTATTGGCTTCGTCCGAGTCGATGATCAGCACGCTGTATTTCTGTCCCGACCGGGGCGCGATGCACTTGGCCGGCCGGCTGAGTATGTTGACGTAATAGCCGGCCCGCTTGAGGCTCGGCAAGCCGGCGATCGTTTGCTGTTCCGCCTGCCGTCTCTGCTGGATCGTAGGCTCCTTGACGGGCAGAGTGAGATAGCTCGCGATATCCAGCTCCGGCGCTGAGGTTTGCGCCGCGACTATCTTGATGTACCCCAGCGAAGCGAGCTCTCCGAGCGCTCCATGCAGCTTGGACTCGGAAAGCTGCGGCAGTTTGCTCCATACTTCCGCGAAGGTTTCCCCCTCGTGAACCAGTGCCAGCAGCTCTTTCAGATCGTTCCGGAGGATGCTGTACGGGGCTTCGGCTTCGGCCTTGCCGCTATCCGTCCTGCTGTAGATCGCGTCGTTTGTCATGGATTGCGCCTGTCGAGCATAGAATTATGGCACGAGTGGGCCTGCCTATCGTCGGCGCGCAGCGCGCCGTCCCGCGACCCGTGCGCAGGCGATTCGATCCCGAAGAGATTCACCAATCCTCTGTCATAATCGCCTGAATTGCAACAGCGCGCGCCAGTTTACCTCAGCGCAAAGGTGACGGGTGTCGAGTGTCGGGTGTCGAATGTCGAGTGACAAGTGTCGAGTGTCGAGGGGCATGGGCAAGCGTGTAGTCGCTGGTTCTTCACTCGACACTCAATCCTCGTCCCTCGTGCCCTGGGATCCTGATTTCGCGCGTCGCTCGCCAATGTTCGAACCGTTGCGAGCTTTCGCCGCGGGCTTGCCCACCGCTCAGTGGCCCGCCCTCGATGACCTCGATCGGTTGCTCACAGAGCGCAGCGACCGGATCACGACCGCTGGAGGCGCAACGTTGAAGGTCGTCGCGCAAGCTCGCAGGCCGGCCTCATGGGCCGAACGATACGAAGCGCGGGTGTTCCTCAAAGGCGAGCTGCAGATGCGCGAGGGGAACTGGCACGACCTGCTGAATTTGCTGACGTGGCTCGCGTTTCCGCAGGCGAAGGCCGCGCTCAATGCGCGGCACTACGTAGCGCTGCGGCAGCAGCTTGCCGCGGGCGCCACAAATCGCGGCCCTGCGCAGGATGCACTTACGCTGTTCGACGAGGGCGGGGTCATCGTAGCATCGGCCGACGACGCGCTGACCGGGTATTTACAGGGCTGGCGCTGGAAGGAGTTGTTCTGGGACCGACGCGCGGTGCTGCCATCGAAAATGCGCTTCTATCTCTTTGGTCATGCGCTCTATGAGAAGGCACTGCGTCCATTCACGGGAATCACGGGCCGCGGCATCTTGTGGAAAACCGGGCCGGAGTTCCTGGCGGTGCCGCTGGGAGAGCAGCTCCCCGCCATCGATGCCGGTATCGCGCAGCACATTTCCGACACGCGCCGTCTCACCGTTACGCGCGAGCTCGAAGTAGTGCCGGTGCTGGGAGTGCCGGGCTGGTGTACCGATAACGACTGCGAGGCTTACTACGATAATCTGCATTATTTCCGGCCGGCCCGCACGCGCCAGGAGACTGTCGAGCTCCCTCGCCCCTCGACACTCGACACTCGACACCCAGCGATGCCATGACGGGACAAGTAACGCTTCCGCTGTGGTTGTTCGTCTTGCTCGCGCTGCTCGCGCTGTGGGCGGCGCTCGATCGGCTGTTGCTGCCCGGCGTGCGATGGTATTTCCGGCGCAAGATGAACCGGGTGATGCAGGAGATCGATACCCGCTTGAACGTCGAACTGCCACAGTTCAAGCTCACGCGCCGGCAGGTGCTGATCGACCGCCTTTTCCACGATTCGAAGGTGCAGGAGGCGGTGGAGAAGGAGGCCCGCGACAAGGAGATTCCCCGCGGCGTGTTGCTCGCTCGCGTCGATCGCTACGCGCGCGAGATCGTGCCATCGTTCAATGCCTATCTCTACTTCCGCATCGGTTACTGGCTCGCCAAAGGCCTGGCGAAATCGCTTCATCGCGTGCGGCTCGGCTACACGGACACGGCGGCGCTTGCCGCAGTCAATCCGAAATCTTCTATCGTGTTCGTCATGAATCACCGCAGCAACATGGATTACGTGCTGGTCGCGTTTCTTGCCGCGGAGCGCGTTGCACTGTCCTACGCCGTGGGCGAATGGGCGAGGGTTTGGCCGCTGCAGCAGCTGATCCGGTCCATGGGCGCCTACTTCGTGCGGCGCAATTCGGGCGATCCGCTCTACCGCATGGTGCTGCAACGCTACGTGCAGATGGCGACCGAGGCCGGCGTGCCGCAGGCGGTATATCCGGAAGGCGGGCTGACGCGTGGATGGGAAGCTGCGCCCGCCCAAGCTCGGGCTGCTCGACTACATGCTGAAATCGTTCGACCCCCGTGGCGAGCGCGACCTGGTGTTCATCCCCGTCGGCATCAATTACGACCGCGTGCTCGAGGACCGCACGCTCCTCACGAGAGCTCGATTCCTCCGCGCCGCGCCGCAGCGTGTTCTACGCTGCGCGCAGGACGGCCGTATTCATCGGCCGCAACCTGCTGGTTGATGGTGACCGGGCGCTGGTACCGCTTCGGCTATGCATGCGTCAACTTCGGGCGCCCGATCTCGATGCGCGCCTACGTGGCGGAGAACCGGCTCGATTTCCGAGCGTTCGACGACGCCGACCGGCGCCGCGAAGTCGAACGGGTGGGGCGCCTCCTGATGGACGCGATAGCGCGCGTCGTGCCGGTGCTGCCGGTGTCGCTGGTCGCCACCGTCTTTGCCCGCAGGCGGGACGCGGCGTTTTCCGAGCTGGAATTGAAATCCGAGGTTTACGAGCTGATCCGGCGCCTCGAAGCCGTGGGAGCCCACGTCTACGTGCCGCGTGGCGATCTCGATTATGCGGTGGGCGTAGGGCTGCGCATGCTGACGCTGCGGCGTATCGTGGAGGAGCATGACGGCCTGTACCGCGAGAATCCCGCCGATCGCGCGGTGCTCGCCTACTACGCCAATGCTATCGAGCCGCTGGTATTGGCAGCGCATGAAATGCGGCCCCTGGAAGCGGCAGCGTGATCGGCCTGTTGCAGCGGGTGAGCGCGTGCGAGCGTGGCGGTTGACGGCGCGGTCATTGCGGAGATCGGTCCCGGCCTGCTCGTGCTCGTCGGTGCGGAAGCAGGCGATGAGAAGGCCCAGGCGGACCGCCTGCTCGAGCGACTGTTGGGTTATCGAGTATTTCCCGATGAGGAAGGCAGAATGAACCGCTCGGTGCGTGACATCCGCGGCGGACTGCTCCTCGTTCCACAGTTCACGCTGGCCGCGGATACGGGCAAGGGCACGCGACCCAGTTTTTCCCCGGCGGCGGCGCCCGAGATCGGACGCGTCCTGTTCGAGCACCTCGTCGAGCGGGCGAGGTCGGAGCATCCCGCCGTGGCAAGCGGCCACTTCTCGGCCGACATGCAGGTGACGCTCACGAATGACGGACCGGTCACGTTCTGGCTCCGGGTGGCGCCTGGCGGCGATAGCACGGGCGCGTGATTTTCGTCTATGCTTCAAAAGGATGGGACTTGGGGGCTCTGCTTGAACTCCACGCATGAGACCCCATCTAAATGCGTAATCGTCAGACCCGGAGGGAGCCCGAATTATATGAAACGAATTTTCCTATTTGTAATCACGAACTTCGCCATCGTCCTGGTGCTCGGCATCACGATGCAACTGCTGGGCATGGATCGGATGCTGGCGCAGGAAGGGCTCAACCTGACCGGCCTGCTCGTCATGGCCGCCATCCTCGGGTTCGGTGGCTCGCTGATCTCGCTGTTTATCTCGAAGTGGATGGCGAAGCGGATGATGGGCGCGCACGTGATCGAAGCGCCGTCCAACACGACCGAGCGCTGGCTCGTCGATACCGTCAAGCGTCAGGCCGACAAGGCCGGCATCGGCATGCCGGAAGTTGCGGTTTACGACGCACCGGAGATCAACGCGTTTGCGACCGGATGGAACCGCAATAGTGCCTTGGTCGCGGTGAGCAGCGGACTGCTCAACAACATGAGTCAGGAAGAAGCCGAGGCAGTTCTCGGGCACGAAATCTCCCATGTCGCGAACGGCGACATGGTGACGCTCGCGCTCATCCAGGGAGTGTTGAACACTTTCGTCATTTTCCTCTCGAGGGTGATCGGTCACGTGGTCGACCGTGTCGTCTTCAAGGTCGAGCGCGGCTACGGCCCGGCCTACTTCGTCACCGTCATCGTTGCGCAGATCGTGCTCGGCATACTCGCGAGCATCATCGTGCTGTGGTTCTCGCGCTATCGCGAGTTCCGTGCGGATGCGGGAGGCGCGTCGCTCGCCGGCCGGCAAAAGATGATCGCAGCGCTGGAGCGGCTCAAGTTGAACCAGGAGCAGTCGACGCTGCCCGCCCAGATGAAGGCGTTCGGGATTGCGGGCGGCGGTGGCTTCGCTCGACTGTTCATGTCCCACCCGCCGCTGGAGGAGCGCATCGCGGCATTGCAGGCTGCGCCGGATGCCGGGAGGGTGTCTCCGGTACGCCGCGCATGAGGCAGGGACTAGTCTCTAGTCCCTGGGGTTACGCAGCAAGGCGTATCCCCGAAAACTGCCAGCGGTCGGCAGGATAGAAGAAGTTGCGGTAAGTCGGCCGCAGGTGTCCCGCAGGCGATGCGCAGGAGCCGCCGCGCAGCACGTACTGCCCGCACATGAACTTTCCGTTGTACTCGCCGAGCGCGCCGGCGGTAGGTTGGTAGGCCGGATACGGCGAGTATGAGCTTTGGGTCCATTCCCACACGTCTCCGTAGAACTGCACAGCCGTCGCGGAGTCCGGTGCCGGCACCGGATGCAAGTGGCCGCTGTCGAAGAAATTTCCGGTGACCGGATGGATGCGGGCTGCGACTTCCCACTCGGCTTCCATAGGCAGGCGCTTTCCCGCCCAGCGCGCATAGGCGTCGGCTTCGAAGTAGCTGACGTGGCAAACCGGCTCGTGCGGATTGACTGGCGCCATACCGGTCAGCGTCATCATCCACCACGAGCCTTCGATTTCTTCCCAGTACAGCGGCGCCTGCCAGCCGTGCTCGCGCACGTTCTGCCAGCCTTGTGACAGCCACAGTGGGGGATGCTCATAGCCGCCTGACTCCATGAACTCCAGGAATTCGCCATTAGTCACGGGCCGGTCGGCGATGCGAAAGGCGTTGAGATAGACGCGGTGGCGCGGCGCTTCGTTGTCGAATGCGAAGGCATTTCCTTCATGGCCGATCTCGTAGACGCCAGCTGGCTGCTCGCTCCAGCGCAACGGGCGAGCGGTATCGGCGGGCAACGCTCCCTGCGGCTGGCGATACGGCGGGCGCAGAGGATTCAACGCGAAGCCATGCTTGACGTCGGTGATCAGCAATTCCTGATGCTGCTGTTCGTGATTGAGCCCGAGCGTTACGCGGCTGGCGAGCTCTTGCCGCTGCGCCGCCGGCGCGGTGTCGAGCAGCTCCCGCATGTTGCGGTCCACGTGTTCTCGATAGCGGTAGACGTCGTCCACTGTCGGGCGCGAGAGCAGGCCACGTTGCTGCCGCGGGAAGAACCGGCCCACTGTCTCGTAATAGGAGTTGAATAGATACCCGTACGCGGGGTGGAAACGACCGGTACCCGGCAAAAACGGCTGCAGCAGGAAGTTCTCGAAGAACCAGCTTACGTGCGCGAGGTGCCATTTCGGAGGGCTCACGTCCGCCATGCTCTGGACCACGTAGTCCTCCACTGCCAGCGGCGCGCAAATCGCGGTCGACCGGCTGCGCACCGCCTGATAGGCTTCTGCCAGTTCCGTGCGGGGAGTGTGGGCAGGAAATTCAATGGCGGCTAGAGGCATGGCTGGTTCTCTCCTCGGTGGGATAATGAGTTGGGCAATGAGCGGTCCGTGCTGGGCCGCAACGGTGGACAGCCAAATCATCGGCCCGTTCACTCGCAGATTATCGAGCTTTACCTAACTTCGTCACATCGCTCGACCTCTCATCCCCTCTCCCCAACCTGGCCCCTCGCGCGCCACGCGGCGCATTAGAACTCTCTGAAAAACCTGTTCGGCGCAATGAGCCGAGCAGGTTTTTCTGCTGAGTTTGGGGATCAGGAATCTATCTCAACATGGGCGCGTGATGCGTTGTGGCCAGGACGGGATGGCTGCGAGGCGCACGGCGCAGGCCATATGTCGATATGGTCAAGCCGGGCAACGAAGCAGACGCCCGTCCTGGCCACAACCCGAAGGGACGGGGCGCCGCACACCCGTATTCTGGCGGTTGTGCGTCGCCCTTGGGCGAGGTGAAGAAGCGCAGGCACAAGTGCCTGCTTGGGGGCGCATTTTGTTGTGGGGAACCCTTGCAATATCGACATATTGCTGCGGGCTCTCCTCCTCGAACTGCATCCCACATCGCCTCCGTCGCACACGTGTCCATGGCTGAGATAGATTCGAAGGGCCCGTGGCCCCTTTTTTCCTTCCTCAGGGCTTGAGCACCGGGTTCTTGATGTTTCCGGCAACAGCTAGGTTGCCGCGTGCGACAACGATGGATTTGGATCCCAGCTCGGCGCTGATGCGCCCCGCCAGACCGCCGTCGGCGGCGACGTCCACATTTCCCGTGGCGTTCATGGGCCCCGAGGCGAGGCGCAACCGGCGGTAGGAATATTGTTTGTCGGCTACCTGCAGCGCGCCGCCGAGCGATTCGAACCGTGTCTTGCCGCCGCGCACTCCGTCGCGCGCCGGAGACTGGACGGCGCGCACAATATCCACGTTGTTCAGCTCGCCTTTTTCGACGGTGAACGTAGCTTCCGCCCGCGGGCTGTTGAACAGGTTCTTGAGTGACGCTCCCTGAAGCACGAAGGTCCCGTTGGTATTGACCGCTCCGGTCATTGTGAAATCACGGGTATAGACCGCTATCAGCTGGCTGACGTCGCCATTGGCAACGGAGAACTCGCCGTCGACCCGGATTTCGCTGCCCCAGCTCGCTCTTGCGCCACCCTTTACCGTCCCCCGCCCGATCCTGCCTTCGACGCTGGTGAGTGTGGCCTTACCGGAGTCGACCACCGCCACGACGCTCAAATCTTCAAACGTGAATGCAGGCCCCAGCGGCAGCTGCCAGTTACGCGCCTGAATGCTGGCTCGCCATGCGTGGTCCTGGGGAACGAACTCCGCGCGCAAGGTCCCCCCGGTGTTCAGCACGGCCCGCTGCACCGCCCCATTGGGCGCCATCGTGACGTCGCCATCGAAAGGCGGCAGCTCGACCGCCGGCAGCGAAAGTTTTACGTTCCTCAGCTTCAGCCGCCGCACGGTAAAAGGCTGGACGCCGGATTGCGGCTTCGCCCACTTGGGCATCATTGCCAGTGCATCCTGTTCCGCGGTGAGCGAGTTCACTTCGACGTCCTCGAGGTTCTTCGTGTCCGCCAGCAGCGTCATCGGGCCCGCGTCCACCAAAATATTCTCAATCTTGACTTCCTGCAGCTTGCCTACCGACACGCCTTCCAGCTTGAGCTTTGGGGTCGGTACCAGGGCATAACGCAAATTCGTGATCGTGACGGGCACGCCGAGGCGCTGCGACACGGCCTCCTGCACGCCGGGAATGAAATGGTTGAGCGGCACCACGTGCAGCAGGCCGATCGCGAGAGCGAGGACGACCAGCAGACCGATGCCTGCGGTTTTCAGCCAGTTTCGGGGCGCCCCGGTGCGCATCGAGATCGCCGCGTCGCGCGCTTCGTCTTCGCGTTCTCTGCGATCCGCCGCGGACTGGCGCGCCCGCTCTGCCGCTTCCTGGCGATAGCGGGCATCGGCTTCCAACTCGGCCAGCTCGCGCGCTTTCAGCTCGGCAATAACGCGCGACTTGACCTCGTCTTCAGACCTGGAGCGCATCTGCTGCTCTTGTATCACCCGCGCTACGGCTTCGCCCTTGGCGCGATCCTCGGCTTCCGCGCGCGCGCGACGCTCCATTTCAGCCTTGGCTTCGGCTTTCGCCTTGTCCTGCCCTGCGGCTTCCGCTAGGGCGCGAGCCTGCGCCACCGCCTGTTCTGCCTGACGCGCCAAATTTTCGGCCTCGAGCTTTGCCTTGCGGCGCGCTTCGGAATCCTCGGCAGCAGCCTCGCGCGCCTTGTGTTCGGCTTCCTCACGAGCCTTGCGCGCGGCCTCGACCTGACGCTCTGCTTCCTCGCGCGCGCTTATTTCGGCTTCGATCTTTGCGGAAAGCTCGGCTTGCGTCCTGCGGTCCGCCTCCTCCCGCGCTTTACGCTCGATGTCGGCCTTCGCATCGGCTTCTTCGCGCGCTTTGCGCTCGGCGTCGATCATCGCCTGCACGTCTGCACGCGCCTTGGTCTCCGCTTCCTTGCGTACCCTGGCCAGCGTTTCTTCGCGAGACATCCGTTCCGCCGCCGCTTGGGCCTCGGCTTGCTCTCGCGCCTTGCGCTCGGCGGCAATCGTCGCCTCGGCTTCCGCGCGCGCCGTGCGCTCGGTTTCGGCCTTAGCCTCGGCTTCCGCGCGCGCGAGACGTGACTGTTCCTGCAGTTCCTCGATTTGAGCCTTGGCCCGCGCTTCTTCTATTTCGACCGCCTTGCGTAGCGCTTCTACGCGAGACATTCTTTCCGCTTCCGCCTCGGCCTCGGCTTCCTCGCGCGCTCTGCGCTCCGCGGCGATCGTCGCCTCGGCTTCCTCGCGCGCCGACCGCTCGGTTTCGGCCTTGGCCTCGGCTTCTTCGCGCGCGCGGCGTGATTCTTCCTGCAGTTCTTGGATTTGAGCCTTGGCCCGCGCTTCTTGTTCTTCGCTCGCCTTGCGCAGCGTTTCTTCGCGAGATTTTCTTTCCGCCTCCGCTTGGGCCTCGGCTTCCTCTCGCGCCTTGCGCTCGGCCGCAAACCTCGCTTCAGCTTCTGCGGCGCTCGCCTCGGCTGCTTCGCGAGTGCGGCGCGATTCGTCCTGCAGTTCCCGGATCTGGGCCTTCGATCGCGCTTCCTCTACTTCGCGCGCCTTGCGCTGCATCTCCTCACGTACCTTGCCTTCTTGCTCTTCGCGCTTGCGGGCTGTGGCTTCGGCTCGTGCCCTCAACTCTGCCGCCACACGCGCATCGGACTCCTCGCGCGCTTTGGCCTTGGCTTCGTCCAGCGCCTTCATGGCCGATTCCAGGCGGGCCCGGGCTTCGGCATCCCCGCCTGCGAATTGTTCGAGCGCGCGGTTCTCGGCATCGGCTTTCGCGCGGGCCGCCGCTTCGGCCATCGCGCGCGCCTGCGCGACCGCTTCTTCGGCGGCCTTCGCGCGCGCCTCGGCTTCTTCGCGCGCCTTGCGCTCGGATTCCTGGCGCGCCTTGATCTCCTGCTCCATGCGCGCGCGTCCTTCGGCTTCCTGCCTCGCGCGCGCCTCGGCTTGCTGCAAAGCTTCTTGCAGTCCCTTCATCTGCGCTTCCACGGCCGTGCGTGCCTTGACTTCCGCATCGACCTGAGCACGCGCGTCGGTGACCGCACGCGCCCGCGCCTCGGACTCCTCTCGCGCCTTCGCTTCGGAAGCGAGCTTCGCTTCGACTTCCGCTTTCGCACGCGTTTCCGCCTCTGCGCGCGCCCTAGCTTCGATATCGGCCCGCGCTTTTGCCTCCACGGCGGTTTTTACGCGTGCTTCCGCCTCAGCCTTTGCCTTCGCGTCCGCGGCGGCTTTCGATTCGGCTTCGGCCCTCGTTCGCGCTAAGCTCGCGTCCCTCGCGGCTGCTTCAGCCTTGGTTTTGGCCTCCGTCTCCGTCCTGGCCTTCGCTTCCGCCGCAGCGCGGGCGCGCGCCTCCGTCTCTTGCCGGATCTTGGCTTCGGCGGCAGCGCGCGCCGCGGTCAGCGCCCGAGCTTTGGCTTCGGCTTCTGCCTTGAGTCTGGTTTCGGCCTCGGCGTTGAGCTTCGCGACGGCCTGGGGAGAAGTGAAATCGAGATCGTCCTCGACGTCCTGCGCTGCGGCGGCGGCAGCGGCCGTAGCGACCGGAGCCGGAGAACTGAAGACCTTGATGTAGCCGTCTGCAGCGAGCTTGTCCAGGGCTTCCTGGAGCTTTTCACTCGGCAAGCCCGCTTTCTGCGCGAGTTCGCCGATCGTAGACTTGCCGTCTACCGACAGAAATACCAGGCCCAGGTCGCGGGGCAGCTTGATGGTCTTGTTCCTGATCTCCAGGACGCCCTTGGCAGTTTTGGCGAATACGGTCTGGGGATGCATGAGCGCGGATCAGTCAGTTCACTGCACGCAACAGGATGTCATACGACTGGGATTTGGCCTGGGATACGATGCGTTATGGCACGGATTATGCTTCGTAGTATTCCGTGTGTAATACGTCATTGCAATAAGAGATTCATTATAGTCTACTAAATTATGGGAATCATAGATGTTCCGCTCGGAAGCGGCGTCCGAGATGCGACGGTACGTCGAAATGATTATGACGTTACCAACAGCGTCAATACGACGGTTCCCGGGGAGGTATGCCACGAGATCACGCAGATCTATCAGGATCTGTACCAGCGGGATACGCCGGCGAACCTGAGTCAGGCGTTCGAGGACGTCGCGCGGCTTTATCGCGGTGAATACCCCGGTTTCCGCGAGTGCGATACCGATTACCACAACATCCAGCACGTGCTGGACGTGACGCTCGCCATGACGCGGCTGATGAGCGGCTGCCTACGCAGCACCAACGCCAAAGCACTGACGGAGCGACTGTTTTGCTTCGGGGTGATCACTGCGCTATTTCATGATTGCGGCTACATTCGTTACCGCAAGGACAGCAAGCATCAGAACGGCGCCGAATACACAATGACGCACGTATCGCGGGGCGCGCGCTTCCTGGAGGAATACCTTCCGAAGATAGGCCTGGCAGACCTCGCCGGGGCTGCGACGCGCACGATACATTTTACGGGCTATGAGATTTCGGTGGATCGCATTCGGTTGCCGGGCCCGGAGTTCCGCCTGATCGGCAACCTGCTCGGCAGCGCCGACATCCTCGCGCAGATGGCCGACCGGTGCTATCTCGAGAAGTGCTACGATCGTCTATACCCCGAATTCGTGCGCGGCGGCATTGCCCGCCGCCGCAACCGCGACGGCAGCGAGGAGGTCCTTTTCGCCTCAGCCGCTGACCTCATATTCAAGACCCCGCGCTTCTACCAGGGTGCGACCAAGCGCCTGAATCAGGACCTGGGCGGTTGCCATAGGCTGGTCGAGGATCACTTCGGCGGGCAGAATGTCTATTTTGACGAGCTAGAGAAAAACATCAACCACGCGCGCGCGATCGCGGTGGAAGGCGACATCTCGATGCTGCGCCGGCGTCCGCCGGGCGCCACTGAGAAACCGAAACAGCCCCGAGCGATCGTACCTCACGTAGCTGCGCTGGTGATGAGCGGTGACTGACGGGCGAAGAACCGCAGGGCTTGTTTCGCGATTCGCCCCTGATCATTGCAAAACCGGATGACAAATCCGGACTCGCCGATTCGAGCGACGTAGCGAAGTTACGTAAAGCCGAACTCATCCCACCGTCAGCACGATTTTCCCGACGTGCCCGCTCGATTCCATGAGCGCGTGCGACTGCGCCGCCTGGGCGAGCGGGAACGTGGCGCGCACCACTGGCTTGATCTTGCCTGATTCGATCTGTGGCCAGACTCGCTCTTCCAGCTCCCGCGCGATCTGCGACTTGAAAGCAGGAGGTCGCGTGCGCAACGTCGAGCCAGTGTATGTAAGGCGCTTCAACATCACGGGCATGAGGTTGATCTCGACCTTGGACCCGGCAGGAAAGGCAAGCTGTACGATGCGGGCGTCAGGGGCGGCGGCCTTGAAGTTGCGCTCGATGTTGGGGCCGCCGACGATATCGAGTATGACGTTGGCGCCGCCTTCCTCGCGCACGATCTCCACGTAGTCCTCCTGGCGGTAGTCGATCACCCGGTCGGCCCCTAGCTCGCGGCAGATCCGGCAGCGTTCCTCGGGGCTGTCGGTTGCCATCACTTTTGCGCCGAAGGCCTTGGCGAGCTGTATGGCCGTCGTGCCGATGCCGCCCGCGCCGCCATGGACGAGCAGCGTCTCTGCGGCAGCGAGGCGGGCGCCCATGAAAATGTTGCTCCACACGGTAAAAAAAGTTTCGGGCAGGCTCGCGGCATCGATGAGTCCCATGCCCTGCGGGATCCGCAGGCAGTGTTGCGCATCGACGGTACAGTATTCGGCGTACCCGCCGCCGTTAGTGAGCGCGGTAACAGTGTCGCCGGCCTTCCAGCGCTTCACGTCCTTGCCCGCGGCCACGACTTCGCCGGAGACTTCCAGTCCGGGAAGATCCGAAGCGCCCGCGGGAGGCGGATACAGTCCTTTACGCTGCATCAGGTCGGGGCCATTGACGCCGGCGGCCGCGACCTTGATCAGCACCTCTTGCGCGCCTGGTTGCGGCACCGGCCGCTCGGTGAGCTGCAGCACTTCCGGGCCACCGGGTGCGCTGATAGCGACGGCCTTCATGTGGTTGGGGAGGGTCATATAGGAAATCGTTGCTGGTGACTCGTGACTGGTGACTCGTGGTTTGAGGAACGACCGGTTGCGGCACGGGCTCGTGCCGTGAATTTATACTAACATGGCGCATTCTTCCCGACGGCCGCAGAAAACGAACATGAAGCCACCCGCCACGAGTCACGAGTCACCCGTCACCAATCACGAGTCACCAGTCACGGCCGTCAAGTTGCCGCACCACAACCGTTACGACTACTCGCCCATCACCGAGCGCAAGGACTACAGCTGGCCAGGGGGCAAGCGGCTCGCCTTCTGCATCACCACCAACGTGGAGGTCTACGCCTTCGGCAAGGGCCGCGGACACGACAATGCCAAGCACGGCGAGCCGCAGACGCAGCGCAACTATTCATGGCGCGACTACGGCAACCGGATCGGCATCTGGCGGCTGTTCGATCTGGCCGAAGAACTCGGCATGCCGCTCGCGCACAACGCCAACAGCCTGCTCTACGAGCACGCGCCGCAGATCATGGATCGCATCCGCAAGCGCGGTGACGAGATCGTCGGTCACGGGCGCACGAATTCAGAGAACCTGCAGGACTTCCGTTGGGAGGCGGACGAAGCCCGTGTCATCAAGGAGGTCACGGATACGTTTACGAAGCACGAAGGCAAGTCGCCCAAGGGCTGGATGGGGGCCGGGACCTACGAGAATCCCTGGACACCGGACCTGCTGAAGGAGGCGGGCTACACCTATCTCATGGACTGGCCGTTCGACGACCAGCCGGTCTGGATGCGCACGCGCTCCGGGCCGATACTGTCCGTGCCGTATCCGGCGGAGTTGAACGACTCCCCGCAGATCATCCACCGCCAGCACACCGGGCGCGAGTTCTGCGACATGCTGGTGGACGAGTTCGAGGAGCTGGCGGAGCAATCGGCGAAGTATCCGCTCGTGTGCAATCTCTCGATTCATCCCTTCGTGTTCGGCTACCCGTTCCGCCTGCGCCCGCTGCGCAAGGCGCTCCAGCACTGCTTTTCCAACAAGTTGATGGACCGCGTGTGGAAATGCAAGCCGGGCGACATAGCGGATTATTGCTACGCGATGAAGCCGGGGATCATTCCGGGGAGCTAAATGAAATTGAACCGCCAAGGCGCCAAGGCCGCCGAGACAGCAATTCAATTTACCGCCAAGACGCGGAGGGAAGAAGAGGAAATGCAGAACAATATTTGAACCGCCAAGACGCTTAGAAAATCGAAAAAAAAGAATCAGCCGCAGATAAACGCCGATGAACGCAGATAAATTCAACCATTGAACCGCAAAGTTTGCCCCCGGACTCGATCCGGGGACACTAAGACGCCGAGCAATTCAATATTGAACCGCCGATGAAAGCCAAAAATCAATTGAGCCGCAGATGCACGCAGATACACGCGGATAAGGTCAAAGGCAGATCAGCCACAGATAAACACGGATACACACAGATAAGATCTACTCCAAAAATTAACAACAGATCGCCCGCGTCTCTCCTCGCGCACTTCACGCGGACACGTTAGTAGTCCATGGAAACACCTCCTGAGTTGATGAGCACAGTCATATGGGAGCTGCGCGTCATACGCTGGCTGCTCATCTTCCTATTTCTTGTTGCTATTGGTTTTCTGATCGGTTGGATTACATTCATCCGTGCTGCCGGCGGTCTGGGTGAAATCGTCAAGAAGCAACATCAAGAGAAAGAGCTGGAAAACGAACTCGAAACCCTCCTTTCTCAAGGTTCATCTCGAGAGGCAAAATTCGCCGCAATTGAATGGCTAGCTCGCCGCCCCAAACACCCGAACTGTCACCCGTACTTGGCAAAAGCCCATTTTCAACTCGGAGAGTTCGTCGAAGCCAAACGGGTGTTTCAAACCCTCATGAAAATTGCCCCCGATTGGGAGAATGCCGTGACTCCCTGGCTTGAGCGAGTAGATCGGGAGATTCAATCCGGACCGCGGATCGTTAAGTAGAGTCTCTCCGATGGAACTGGACACCGAGAAGATCGATGAAGCCGTTCTCGCGCTTCTCTATCTGACGCTACACGACCGATACCGCGTATGGAAGTCTTCGATTGGGACGCGATGAAACGATAACACGCGGTGAACCGTGCGCACCGTCAGAAAGGGATGCGATAATTGTCCGCAATTCGAGTTGTACTAGTCCAAGGGCCAAAGCTTTACCGCGAAGGACGCTAATCCGCGAAGGAAGGCGGACCTACGTCGTGTCCTTGGCATCCTTCATTTGAGGCTGTAAACGTCATGAGCAAAGCAAAAGGCATACGCGAAGTGAGCTACATGGACATCCGACAGGGCGGGGGTGTGGGCCATACGCACGCGGCCCCGGGCATGCGCATGCAATCGATGTCATGGTTCGACTGCGCCGGCGGCGGCCAGGTCGTGGTGGAAAAGGACGTCGCGTACATCGGCAACATGCGCAATCCGCACGGTACGCTGGTCATCGACGTGTCCGATCCCGAAGCATCCGAAGCAGCTCGCATCCGTGGAGATGCCGACTGGAACGCATTCGCACAAGGTGCGCGTCGGCAACGGGATCATGCTCACCAATCGCGAGATACTGGGGGCGGCGGCCGCGCGCGGCGAGACGCCGCCGCCCGGCTTCCGCGGCGGGCTTGGCATCTACGACGTATCCCATCCGGCCAAGCCCCGGCTCATCACCAACTGGGAGGTCACCGGTCCGACCGTGCAGGGCACCGGCGTGCACCGCTTCGACTTCGATGGCCGCTATGCGTATATCTCGCCGACCTGCGAGGGCTACGTCGGCAACATCTGCATGATCCTGGACCTCAAGAATCCCGACGAAGCCCGAGGAGGTCGGCCGCTGGTGGCTGCCGGGCCAGTGGACGGCGGGCGGCGAGAAGCCGACGTGGAAAGGCACGGCGCACCGCTGCCACCATCCACTGCGTTACGGCAACCGGCTCTACACGAGCTATTGGTACGGCGGCTACGCGATACTCGACATCGACGACATGACGAAGCCGAAATGCCTCGCACACGTCGACTGGAGCCCGCCGTTCCCGTGGCCGACGCACACCTGCCTGCGCATCCCGTTCAAGATCGGCAACCGCGATTTCATGGTGGTTTCCGACGAGGACGTGGCACGGTTCGAGGGCTGTCCCGCCGTATCCGGCATCGTTCCTGTGGATGGTGGACATCACCGACGAGAAGCATCCGCAACAGGTTTCTACCTATCAGATCGAAGACATGCCCGACGAGCCGCAGCCGTACATGACAGGCTGCCACCAGCCGGCGGAGCGCATCGTCACCGGCACCGAAATCCCGGTCGCATGGTTCGCGTAGGGGCTGCGCATCATCGACATCTCGCGGCCGCACGCGCTGAAGGAGGTGGCCTATTTCATGCCGGATGTGCCGCAGGCTCGCAGCGCGTGCAGAGCAACGACGTGACCGTGGATGAGCGTGGACTGATCTACCTGCTCGACCGCGTGCGGGGACTGCATATCCTCGAGCGGGTCGGCTGAAGCCGACCAGTGCCGTTCCTATCGCTGCCGACGTATCGCCTTGCCATCCGAACGAATATCCTTCTTTTCAAGCTGCACCGGAAGGGAACGGCACTTAAATGAAAAGCATGGCATTTCCGGATTTATCCTTGCAGTGAATTCCGAATTCGATATCTATGGCCGCGCCGGCGGCCATCTTATGCGCCGCGACTGGCGCAGAGGTTCAGACTTCGTCATCCCATTGTGGAGCGGCGCATAATGGCATCCGGCATTTTCGACGACGCGCTGCTCAAGCATGTCTTCAGCACGGACGAATTGCGCGGCGATATTCAACGATCGCAACCGCGTGCAGAAGTGGTACGACTACGAGGCGGCTCTCGCGCTGGAGCAGGCCGAGCTCGGCATCATCCCGCGCGCCGCGGCGCAGGAGATCGCGGCGAAGGCGAGCGCCGCCGACGTGGACCTGGAAGCGATCGGGGCCGAGATCCGCAAGATCACGCATCCGCTGGTGCCGGCGCTGCGCGCCCTGCAGGCGAAGCTGCAAGGCGAGACCTGGGCGAGTACATCCATTTCGGTCCCACGACGCAGGACGTGCTCGATACCGCGTACCGTGCTGCAGATGAAGGACGCGCACGCGATCTATCTGCGCGACCTGAAAGCGATCGGCAAAGAGCTCTACCGGCTCGCCGAAGCGCACCGGGCGACGCCGATGGTCGGCCGCACGCACGGCGTGCAGGCGCTGCCGATCACCTTCGGGCACAAGTGCGCGATCTGGCTCTCGGAAATGGGGCGGCACCACGAGCGGCTGCGGCAATGCGAGCCGCGGGTATTCGTCGGCGGGATGGTCGGTGCGGTCGGCACGCAGGCGTCGTACGGCCCACAGGCGCCCGAGCTCGAACAGCGCCTGATGAAGCGGCTCGGACTGGGCGTCGCCGACATCAACTGGCAGCCGGCGCGCGACCGCTTCGCGGAGTACGCGTGCGTGCTCGGGATGCTGGGAGCGACGATCGGCAAGATCGGCAACGAGATACTGCTGCTCCAGCACACTGAGATCGACGAGCTCTACGAGCCGTTCAGCGAAGGCAAGGTCGGTTCCTCCACGATGCCGCACAAGCGCAATCCATCGACCGTGGAGGGGATCTCGGGCGTGGCGCGGGCCCTGCGCTACAACGTCGCGCTCATCATGGAGGGAATGGTGATCGAGCACGAGCGCGACGCCGCCTCGTGGCGCGCCGAATGGAAGGCGCTCCCCGAGGTCTGCCTCATGAGCGGGGTCCTGCTCGCCAACATCAAGCGCGTGCTGACCGGCCTCGTGGTCAACGCGGACAAGATGCGGCGCAACCTCGATCTGCTGGGCGGCTTCCTGCTGTCCGAGCGCGTGATGTTCGCGATCTCCGACAAGGTCGGCAAGCAGACTGCGCACGAGCTGGTGTACGAAGTGTCGATGCACGGGATGGAGCACGGCATCTCTTTCGAGCAGGCGCTGCAGCAGGACAAGCGTGTGCGCGATGCGCTCTCCGCCGACGAGCTGCGCAAAGTCCTCGACCCGACGACCTACATCGGCCTCGCGCCAGAGCACGTGGACAAGGTGCTGGCGCAAACGCGCGCGAGCGGCTGGCTCGAATAGAGCAATTCTTAATGTTGAATGCTTAGTGTTGAATTGAGCATTAAGCATTAAACATTAGAGATTGATCTTCATGAATATAACCATTCTCGACGACAACCTCGACGCGATCCGGCATCTCGCGTCGTTCAAGAAGCTTGCGGGTCACAACGTCAAGATCTGGAACGAGCACACCAAGGACGTAAACCTGCTGGCCGAGCGGCTGAAGGACACCGAAGCGCTCGTTCTGATCCGCGAGCGTACGCCGATCCGGGCGCCGCTGATCGAGCGTTTGAGCAAGCTCAGGCTGATCTCCCAGCGCAGCGTGTATCCGCACATCGACGTCGATGCCTGCACCCGGCACGGCGTCATCGTTTCCTCGGACATGCATCCGGGGCGTCCGTCGTTCGCCACTGCGGAACTGACCTGGGGCCTTGTCATCGCCGCGATGCGCGGCATACCCCAGCAAATGGCGGCGCTGAAGCAGGGGCGCTGGCAGACGATACTCGGCACTGGGTTGAGAGGACGCACGCTCGGCATCCTGGGCTACGGCCGTATCGGAGCGGCGGTGGGCGGCTACGGTAAGGCCTTCGGCATGAAGGTGCTGGCATGGGGCCGCGAGCCCTCGCTCGAGCGGGCGCGCGCCGACGGCTTCGACACCGTCGGCAGGGACGCGCTCTTCGAACGATCCGACGTGCTGAGCGTCCACCTGCGCGCGACGAAGGACACGGCGGGCCTCGTCACCGCGGCCGATCTGGCGCGCATGAAGCCGACCGCCCTCTTCGTCAATACGAGCCGTGCCTCGATCGTGCAGCCGGGTGCGCTGGTCGCCGCGCTCAAGGCGGGTCGACCGGGAATGGCGGCAGTGGATGTGTACGAGGAGGAGCCCGTACTCGGGGGCAATCATCCACTCCTTGCGATGGAGAACGTCGTGTGCACGCCCCACATCGGCTATGTCGAGCGCGATGGCATGGAATCCGCGTTCAGCTCCATCTTCGACCAGGTGCTGGCTTACGCGGGCGGCAAACCGATCAACGTGGTCAATCCCGTAGTGCTCGAAAGGCGGTGATGAGTGACGGGTGACGAGTGACGAAGTGATGCGCGACGTATTGCACTGATCGATCTCGTCGGCGGCCAGATCCGGACTTGAAGGGAGGGAGACCTCCGAGAAGTTTCGACGCTTTCATCAAGTCCGAAGCGGAGCGAATGCTCCACCTCATCAAGATCGGTGCGATTCCTGTCGAATAGCGACGACCCGTCGACGACACCGCTGATCTCTTCACCACGAAGCACAATAGACACCCGGACGAAACCGGGTAAAATCTCCCGCAATATCGCGGCGCGCCGCTCTGGCACACGCGATTCAAAAGATAACGAGGAGGAACGATGAAATTGCGCCACCTGATGACCGCCGCGCTGTTCGCGGCGTTTTCCACCGCAGCGCTCGCCGCTTATCCCGAACGGCCGATCCGGCTGATCGTGGCGTTCGAGGCGGGCGGCTCGACCGACATTATCGCGCGCCTCGTGGGCCAGAAGCTCGCGGAGCGTCTCGGCCAGCAGGTGGTCATGGATAACCGCGGCGGCGCGGGCGGCACCATCGGCACGGAGATGGCGGCAAAGGCGAGCCCCGACGGATATACGCTGACGATGGGCACGACGAGCACCCATGTCATCGCGCCGGCCGCTCTTCCCAACGTCCGCTACGATCCGCTCAACGATTTCACGCCGATCACGCTGGTCGCGAGCACTCCATACCTGCTCGTCCTGAATCCCGGCGTGAAGGCCAATACGCTCAAGGATTTCATCGCGTTGATGAAATCGCAGCCGGGCAAGCTCAACTACGCCTCCGCCGGCGCCGGCTCCACCACACACCTCGCGATGGAGATGCTGAAGCAAGCCGCTGGCGTGGACATCGTGCACGTGCCGTACAAGGGCAACGGCCCGGCGGGCACCGCCACCATCGGCGGGCAGGTGCAGGCGTTGTTCGGCAGCATGCCGGCGGTGCTGCCGCACGCGAAGGGCGGACGACTGCGTCCCATCGCAGTGGGAACGGCCAAGCGTTCCCAGGCGCTGCCCGAGGTGCCGACAGTTGCCGAGAGCGGTTATCCCGGCTTCGAGGTTTCCCTGTGGCTCGGTTTCTTCGCACCCAAGGGCACACCCGCGGCCATAGTCAGCCGCCTGCAGGGCGAACTCACGAAGATCGCGCAGTCGCCCGAGATGAAGGAGCAGTTCGAGCGTAACGGGGCGGATGCGATCACGACGACCCAGGCCGAGCTGGTGAAGCTCATGAAGTCGGAGCTCACAAAGTACTCGGACGTCATCAAGAAGGGCAACATCAAGCTGCAGTAACGCGGGCGCCGTTCTGAATCCTCGTCCGGCGCCGCCTGGCAGGGCCGGATCGGCATGTTTTCAATCCGCAAAACGAGAGGACGGGCCGTCCCGTCTCCTCAATTTCCTCTTCGCTCACTCCCAAGTCACGGATAGTCAGGAATTTTTCGATTTCCGGGGTGTCAATGCTTGGACCCCTATGGCGTAAGGCGGTAACGGCGGGGTGCGCTCGTGCGTGGCAACCCGGTTGCGTCCGGATCCGTGCCGAGCCGGACCGAAGCCGGCCGTGACAAACCTGAGCGATATCTCGACGAGCCTGCCGCTGTCCGGCGACGCGCTTGACCGTGACACACGGGAAGATTCGCGCGTGCGCGCGGGCAACCGCCCGCGCGACGCAGCGTCGGAGACGCCCACTACGTCCAGCATCTTCGAAGAAGGGCGCAACTGCTACAGAGCCGTGCGGACGGCTCGGGCAGCGCTGATCGTGGACGCCGCGGACTACTTCAAGGCGTTCAAGCAGGCCGCCGAGCGCGCGACGCGCTCGATCGTCATCCTCGGCTGGGACTTCGATACGCGCACCCGTTTGACTTGCGACCCCGTGCCGTCCGGCGCGCCGGACACTATGGGCGAGTTTCTGAATTATCTGGTGAGGCGGCGGCGCACGCTCCGCGTGCATGTACTCAACTGGGACTATCCGATGGTTTTCGGCACGGACCGCGAGTTTCTGCCGCTGCTCTGGAACTTCAGCTGGAAACCGCTCCGCCGCGTGCACTTGCGTTATGACAACACGCATCCGGCGGGAGGCTCGCATCACCAGAAGATCGTAGTGATAGACGACGCGATCGGGTTTTCAGGAGGCCTTGATCTCACTTCGCGCCGCTGGGATACGTGCGAGCACAAGGCGAACGATCCGCGGCGGATGAGCGGCGATGACCCGTATCCGCCATTTCACGACGTCATGGCGGCGGTCGACGGAGAGGCGGCGAAAGTGCTAGCCCGGATCGCCCGCGAACGTTGGCGGCTGGCGACAGGGGAGAAACTCCGTCCGGTGCGCAACGTCGCGTCCGACCCCTGGCCGCCCGAGCTGAAGCCGGATCTCACCGACGTGTTGGTCGGCATTTCCCGCACCGTGCCCCAGACGGAAGAGATGCCGGCGGTCCGCGAAGTCGAGGCGCTCTTCCTCGACATGATCGCGCGCGCGGGGCGCTACATCTACATCGAGAACCAGTACTTCACTTCGCACAAGATCGCCGACGCGCTGGCGGCCCGGCTCGCCGAGCCGGATGGCCCCCAGATCGTGCTCGTGGTGCGCCTACTGAGCCATGGTTGGCTCGAAGAGCACACGATGGAAGTGCTGCGCACGCAGAATATCAAGAAGCTGATTGCCGCGGACCGCTCGAACCGCTTTCGCGTCTATTACCCGTTCGTTCCCGAGTTGAAGGAGGGCACGTGCGTGGACATCCACTCGAAAGTGCTGGCGGTCGACGACGAGTGGCTGCGCATCGGATCGGCCAATATCTGCAACCGCTCCATGGGCCTCGACACCGAATGCGATCTCACTTTCGAAGCCGGCGGCGAGGCGCGCACCGCGGGCGCCATCCGCGATTTCCGCGACCGGTTGCTCGGCGAGCATCTGGGGAAGGATCCCGCTGAAGTGCAGAGGCAGTTCGAGCGTACCGGCACGCTACACGCCGCTATCGCGGCGCTGCAAGGCGAAGGGCGCACGTTGAAACGACTCGAAGAGCTGCCCGAGTGGTCCGAGGCGGTCATCAGCGCCGCTTCGGTTGCGGATCCCGAAGAACTCGTATCCCTGGACCGTCTGATCAAGGAATTCTCCCCCGCCATGACGACCGACAAAACCGGCCCCGCCTGGGCAAACTGCTCATCATCGCGCTGGTGATCGCCGGGCTGTCGGCGATATGGCGCTTCACGCCACTGGCGGAACTGGTGACCGGCGAGCGCATCATCGGCTGGGCGGAGGACTTCGCCAGCAAACCGTGGGCGCCGTTCGTGGTTCTGCTCGCGTACACGCCCGCGTGCATGGTCATGTTTCCGCGGCCGCTTATTACGCTCTTTGCAGTGGTGGCATTCGGGCCATGGGTCGGCTTCACTTACGCGCTTGTGGGCATTCTGATCGCCGCCGCTGCGACCTATTTCGCCGGCTACTTCTTCGATCGCTCGACGGTGCGCCGCCTCGCGGGAGACAAGCTCAATCGCGTGGTAGACGTTATGCGCGAGCGCGGACTGCTCGCTGTCATTGCCTTGCGGCTGGTGCCGCTCGCGCCCTTCGCGGTCGAAGGCATCGTGGCGGGGGCGATCAAGATCAAGCTCTGGCAATTCATGCTCGGAACCGCGATTGGAATGCTTCCCGGCCTGCTGGCGGCGACCGTATTCGGAGACCAGCTCGAAGCGGCCCTGCGCGATCCCACTCAGGTCAACTACTGGGTCGTCGCCGGTGTCGCCATCATCTTCATCGTCGGAACGCTGGCCGTGCGCAGCTGGCTGAAGAAGCAGATCCGGAAAAAACGCCCCTCCAAGCGCGCCGGAGCGGCGAAACCGAAGGCGGCATAACCGTGACCGTGCCGCACGGTCTCTCGCGGCTTTCCAGCGCCTCCTCATCGAGCTTTACGTAACTTCGTTACGGGCACAAGCTCGTTCGGTTGCACGCTCGAAGGTGCGTCACAGGCTGCCCTGCGCGTTAGTCCGCGGGCATCGCGTTTGATTGGAAGACGGTTGTTATAATCGATACGTACTTCAGAGGAACACGAATGAGACTCGAAATGACGGTGGCGGGCGCGCTGGTTGCGCTGGTGCCGTATGCCGCGGGCACGGTCTCCGCACAGCAGTATCCCGCGAAGCCGATCCGGATGATCGTTCCGTTCGCGCCGGGCGGACCCAACGACGTGATCGGCCGCATCATCGGCCAGAAATTGACCGAGGGATGGGGGCAGACCGTCGTTATCGAGAATCGCGGCGGGGCGGGCGGAACGATCGGCGTCGATGCGGGCGCCAAGGCGCCGGCCGACGGCTATACCATCATCATGGGCGGTTCGAGCAATCTGGCGGTTGCGCCGAGCCTGTATGCGAAGCTGCCCTACGATCCGCTGCACGACCTGGTCGCGATCAGCAATGTCGCCATCGTGCCGTACGTGGTCACCGTCAACACCAGCGTACCGGCGAAGAACATGAAAGAGCTGGTCGCGATCGCGAGGACCAAGCCCAAGTTCCTGAGCTACGGCTCGTCGGGCACAGGCAGCATGTCGAGTCTTGCAGCGGAGCTCATCAAGTCCACGAGCGGGATCAACATCGTCCATGTTCCATACAAGGGCACCTCGCCTGCGGTGACGGACATGATCGCCGGCCAGATCGACATGATGGTGGCCGACCTGTCAGCGGTTGCGCCGCATGCAAAGGCCGGAAAGCTGCGCATGCTCGCCACGGCCGGCAGCAAGCGCACGCGGGCTGCGCCCGACCTGCCTACCGTCGCGGAATCGGGATTGAAGGGCTACGCCGTGGACGCGTGGTTCGGGATCGTCGCGCCGGCGAAAACACCGGCCGATGTCGTTGCGAAACTGAGCAGCGCTGTATCGGGCGCCACGAAGTCGTCCGACGTGCGGCAACGCTTCGAGCAACTGGGCTATGATCCCATTGGGGATACTTCGGCGGAGTTTGGCGCCACCATCCGCTCCGACATAGAGAAATTCGCCCGGGTCATCAAGGCTGCGGGGATCAAAGCCGACCTGTGAAAAGCTACCGCCAAAGCTTCGTGTTGAGGCTTTGCTCGCCGTACGTCACGGCTCCCGGTAGTTGAAGCGGGTTCCTGCCGGAAAGCGCAAGCCGAAGGTATCGGCCAGTACCGCCAGCAGCTCGTCGTCGTCCGCGAGCATTCGGCTTTGCGCTGTATCTCCCCGGTCGATGGTGAGCTCTCGATTGCGAAGCAGGAATCTCGCTTCCGGGGTGGGGAGCTGCGCCGTCAGCGTCCGCACGAACCGCGACGCGGGGTGCGTCGACGTGTAGTAATTAGCCATCTCGAAGTCGACGAGATGCCACGGCTCCAGTGAGAACAGGTAAAGGTCGGCCCATGAGGCGCCATGCCACGACTGGACCGCCCAAAGCCCAGCCTCGCCGACGGCCCGATATCTCCAGTGAAACTGCTGTACTTCGCGGCCGCTCGAGAAAGGCAAGGGTAGCGTCAGCCCTCCGAGTCCGAAGCCCACGTCCGCGATCCACTCCTCGCCATCCGCCTCCACCAGGAGCAGCATGTGCGTGCGCGGCAGGATACGGTGCGTCCCGTAGCGCACGCGAGCGGCGAGCAACCTGAAGCTGAAGCCCATTTCTTCCAGGACCGCGGCGAACAACAAGTTTTGCTCGAAGCAGTATCCGCCGCGCCCGCCCGTCACCAGTTTTGCTTGCAGGCTCTCCGCATCAAGGCGGATGGGCCTGCCGAGCAGGATGTCCAGATTCTCGAATGGGATGTGCGTTGCGTGCGCCAGGTGCAGCGCTTTCAGCGTCGCGTAGTCGGGTCGCGGCGTGCCGGCGTAGCCGACGCGCCCGAGATAGGCGGGAAGATCAAACCCCATCAGCCGCAGATGAACGCAGATAAACGCCGATAGGGCGAAACCTATCTAGCCACAGATAAACACAGATACACACTGATAAGATCAAGAGCAACAAGACACTGGCGTGCAGCATCAAAGTATTGAGCGCGTCATCTTCGCGAAGGCGAGACCCGGTTGATCGGTGATCATCCGCCAACGATGGAGACGGTTTCTGTTCCGGATTTCCTGATCTGTGTTTATCTGTGTGTATCTGTGGCTGGATTGCGGGTTTCAGACGGTGGCTGGGGAGTGACGTGACTGCACTTGCTGCAGGTGCGGTGGGACTCGGTCGAGTAGAACTCCTCGTAGGCCCTCGACACGGGGTCTTCGCGGTAATCCCGGACGTGCTTGATGGACTGGTATAGCGGGGCCTTGCACTCTTCGCAGAACCACACGAACCGGTCCTGTTCGCCTTCGCGCCGTTTGCGCTCGACGACGAGCATATACGCATCGGGCGAGAAGCGCGGGGAATGCGGGGTCCCGGCGGGGCAATAGAGGAGCTCGCCCTCCTTGACGAGTGCGACCTTGTGCTCGCCTTCGGCATCGATGTAGTGCAGGTCCACGTCGCCCTTGATCATGTACATGATCTCGTCGCTGGGATCGACGTGAAACTCGCTGCGGTGCGCCCGGCCCCGGGCGACGAAAGCGATCGAGTCCGCCGTCTGCCACAGCACGCTGACCGGCTTGACCGCGCCGCGTATGCCTTCCGTGACCTGCTCGAGATTGACAGCCTTGAGTTCGCTCATGTGCGCGCTCGCTCTCTCGCGGATGGATAATTCGGAAATGCTAGCACGGACCCGACGGCCGCCGGGGGTGCGGGGGGAACGGGAAGGCCCCGAAGGTTTTGCCGGAAGGGGCCCGTTCCCCGCCGCTCATTCATGGCAGGGTTGCGACCCGGGGATGTGCAGGAATACGATGGAGACGAGTGTTTCCCCGAGAGGAGACTGGCGATGCTACCTCCCGTAAAAGTTTGGTCCCGCGACGAGATGATGAAGCGCGTGGCCCGCTTCAAGGAACTGAAAGGATTCAGCGACGGTCTCCAGGATTCCCTCTTGCCCGAATGCCGGAAGACCGTTTTCAACGTGCTCGGCTTCCAGACCCCGGAAGAGGCGGGTCAGGGCGGAGTCAACTCGCCCGTGGGGCAGCAGGCTTCGGCCGATGCGGCCATCAAGATTTCGGAGGGATTCAACTTGGGCTTCGTCAGGACCGAGCCGGGCAAGGGCGTGCTCATGCACAATCACGACACGAACGAGACCTTCGTGGTGATCTCCGGCAAGTGGCGCGTCCAGTGGAACGAGGGCAAGGACATGGAATCGCTTGACGTGGGACCGCTCGACATCATCTCGTTCCCGGCGGGCTGCGCGCGACGCTTCGAGAACATCACCCGGGAGGAGCCCGGGGGGGAGCATATGCTGCTGTTCGTGATCGGCGGCGATGCACCGCAGAATGAATTTACGCCGCGTTCGATGCAGCGCGTCGAGGAGTTCGAACGAACGGGGAAGTAAGGAGCGGGGGGAACGGCCCCTTCCGGCAAATCATCGGGGCCTTCCCATTCCCCCCGCGCCCCCCGGTGCCTTGAATGGCACTCCTACAATCGGAAATGGAACGGCCCCTTCCGGCAAATCATCGGGGCCTTCCGCAGTTACTCAATTCCACGGGCGGAGCGAATGGCTTCGGCGCACCTATGCCAGTCTTCCAGCGTGGCGTTCGAAAACCGCTGCCACTTCCCTTCGGTCCCACCGACCGCACATCCCAGTGGCGTCAGGCCGTGCTTGTTGCGTTGGCTTGGCTCCGATCCGGCCTGAAGCAGGACCGCCACCACTTCAGGACGCCCGAAGAACGCCGCCCAGCACAGGGCGATCGCGTCGTTCTCGATATCCAGGAGCGACGCATCAGCGCCGCAGTCCAGCAGCAACCGGGCCGCGGCCGCCTGGCCGAATTCAGCGGCGACATGAAGTGGGAAGGTTCCTCTTGCGTCCGCTTCGCTTCTTGCGTTCGCGAGCGCTCGATCCGCCGCCAGCAGCGCTTTCATTGCAGCGAGATCCCCGCGTTTTACCGCGTCGTGTAAATCGGTCACGTTGGACATGGGGCGGCGACTGTTTGCAGCATCCGGTTGAGCGCCCAGCTAGCCGCTCGCTTTTCCAAATAACCAGTGACATGTCGGCACCAGTACGCCGATCCCGATAGCTTGGTAAATGGGGGTAAAAAGAACCGCAATTCCACCCTGTGGGTCGGGTTGCAGAAAAATAACATTGGTGAGGAACAGCAATCCACTCCCCGCCACAACCACTGCAACTACGACACAGGCGATCGCCGACGTGCGTTCCTTTGCGAAGAACGTTAGCCCTAACGCAAGGGCTGCATATGGAAGCAGAAGCCACGCTGCCATGAATGCCGTTGCTCCAAAGCTATTGGGCTTCAATATATTTACGAATACGAGGCTCACTGAAGCGGCGATAGCGAGGACCGTATAACCGATAGCTTTCATAACCTAGGCGCGTCCGCTCTCAAACGCGTTGTTAGAAGCCACTTACCTTTGCGGCCCGTCAGTGAATTCGCGTGCCGAATTTCTTCAACGCGGCTTCGGAGAGCGTAAGGCCCAGGCCGGGCTCCTCCTTGAGCGTGAGCCACCCGTTGGCGATCCGGGGTGGATCCTCGAAGAGCTCGGCCTGCAGCGGATCTCGCTCCGGATCGGTAAACGACTCGACGATGCATCCCGCGGGAGTTGCAGCGACGAGATGCGCATGGATGAAACAGTCATGATGCGGAGCGACCTGCACGTGATTGAATTCACAAAGCGCGGCGAGCTTCCGTCCTTCCGTGAAGCCGCCCATCATCGTGCAATCGAACTGGAGGATCTGAATCGCCTGTTCTTCGAGCAAGGCGCGGCAGCCGTAGCTCGTGAGTTCGCTCTCGCCCGCGGATAGCGGGATACGGGTCTGCTGCGCGAGGAGCTTCAGCTCCCGGCGATCGTCCGCCCAGCGCACAGGTTCTTCAAGCCAGCGCGGGCGGAGGGGTTCTAGAAGGCGCGCGCCTTCGATTGCCGTCGCGAGATCCCAGCCGCGGTTGACGTCTATCATCAGCTCCTTGCCGTCGCCAATTACGTCCCGCACCAGCGCCATCCGTTCGATGTCTTCCTTGAGCGGGGCGCCGCCGACCTTGCCCTTGAACCCGGTATGGCCCTGCGCTTTCAACATCTGGATCTCGTCGCGCAATTCGGCCATGTCCTTCCCGTCTCGGTAGTAGGCACATGTGACATAGCACGGCACCTCGTTCCGATAACCCCCGAATAGTCGGTACAACGGCAGGCCGGCTGCCTTGCCCACGATGTCCCAGGCGGCGATATCCACGGCAGCGGAGATGCGCACGATCGCCTCCCGCGTCCAGCCCTTCTCGCTCGCCACGCGTTGCGACGTGAGCGCGAAGATCTTCTGGTACAGCCGCTCGGGGGCGAGCGGATCAGCGCCGATTACGAGATCAGCGAAACCGCTCTTGAAAGCACTAATTGCGGCTTCGATCGGGGTGTAGCTGGTAGCGATGCCGACGCCCTCGATGTCCTCGTCGGTATGCATACGCACAAGAATCTCGTTTGCCCTCGGTACAATGAAATGGCTTACCCAATGAGGACGACCCGTGTCGGGCGCACGCAGGATGTAGATATCCAGTTTAGTAATTTTCATGTCAGTAGTCTTACAATTCGGCCTTTTTTTCGGGGTCGAGTCAACTGTTCGTGAATTCAAATGCGTTGAAGGGCGTATCGGCAGGTGACGACTTGCTCATGCACTCGCGCGATGGATTGTTATGCGCCGTCCCACGGCGCAAGTAAGGCCGCGTTGCGCCCTGCAACGCGGCCTGTGACGAAGCACTCGGCGATGTTCCCGCCGGAGAGGTACAGATGAGCGAAGGAGCTCCCCAGCTCGCCGGCGGCATATAGGCGGGGAATAGGGCGGCCGTAGACATCGATGATCCGGCTTTCGGCGTCGTGCACCGGGCCGCCCTGGGTGTTGGAGAGCGTCGCCCATACCGGCGCGCCGTAAAAGGGCGGGGTGCGGATAGTAGTCATGGTACCGCCGGGGCGGCCGAATTCCTCGTCTGCTCCGCGCGCACACTGCTCGTTCCAGCGACCGACACTGCCGACCATCGCGTCCGGCTCGAGTCCGAGGGCAATCGCAAGACCTTCCAGTGTGTCGGCGCGCTTGAGTATGCGCAGCTCGACTTCCTTCAGGTTGTCATCGCTCCAGTCGTAGCGGATGCCCATATCGTTGGAAGTTGCCTTGCCGAGCGGATACATCCTGCGTCCTTCGTCGTCGCAGACCGTGTACGCGGGATTGCGGGGGAAGCGCTGGCGTACCGGATCGTAGTGCTGCATCGGCCGTACCGCGGTGTCCTGGGTGTACGGTTGGGTACTCGGACATGAAGCGCCGCCCGTCCTGGTCGAGCAGTATCCAGGCCATCTTCAGCCGCGCCTTCGCCTGCTCGCCGGGAAACCAGTCGGGGAAACGCTTGAGCCGGATCGCGTAGGGATACGCGGGATCACTGTGCCGGAATCCGTACGCGCCATGAATGTGCCACATGTGCCACAGCGCGGCGCCCAGGTCCTGCGCCATGCGAATGCCGTCGCCGGTATTGGTGCGGGCGGCGGCGTTATAAAGGGGCTTGCCCTCGAGGAACTGCGCTTTCATGTCGGCGTCGCCTTCGAACCCGCCACACGCGAGGATCACTCCCCGTTGCGCTCGGATCGCGCGCTGGGCGCCGTTCGTGGTGATCGTTACTCCGCATACCTCGCGCGTTTCGGGGTCGGAAATAAGCCGCAGCGCGGGCGTAGCGAGCCGGATCTCTACGCCGCGCCTGAGGACATGGTCGTGTACGATCTTGAAGAGCTTCGGACCGCCCGGTGCACCGTTTGCCCAGGGATAGTGCAGCGCCGCGTCGAATCCGGGCACATCCACCACGGTCGTGTGGTAGAAGGCATCGGCTCCGGGCAGGGGATAGTTGGCGCCGACGCGCCGGCGGCTCGGATCATCTCCGCCCTTCATGCTTTCTTCGACGGACGTGCTGATGACGGCGTGGCTGATACGACCAAGCTCGCGGACGAAGGCTTCGACTTCGCACATCCCGTTCGCCAGTGTGCGCAGCACCTCGTCGGGCGTGCGCCCGTCGTTGGTTGCTTTCAGATAGGCGTAGGCGGCATCCGCATCGCGCGCGCTTCTCACCGATCCATACGAGCAGATCGAAAGCCCGCCGGGGACTTCGGATTTTTCGATGAGCAGCGTCCGCGCGCCCGAGTCGGCTGCGGTGATTGCCGCGATGCCGCCGGCGAGGCCGAAGCCGGTGACGACGACGTCAAAAGTCTCGTCAAAGCGCATCGCGCTCAAGGAGTGACGACAGATGACTGACGGCTGATGTGGAAGCTCCGACTCACCGGTCTCGTTCCGCTCGGACGGCGGATATCAGGTTTTGCAACTCCGCTACCGCCATCTCCAGCGCATCGACCCTGGACTTGAGAAGGGCCATCTCGCTGCTGTTGTCGCCGCGGGACGCTGGTTGCAGCGCGAGTGCGTGCTCCTCCGGCGCCGGCGCGCCGCACAGCAGGTGGGCCCAGCGGTTTTCCCGGGATCCGGGCTGGCGTGCCAGCTCCACTACCAGGGCCCCCGTTGGCCGCGCCGCAAGCTCCTGTAGGAAGCCCGCCACCGCGGAAATATCGGTGAATTTGTGCAGCCGGTCGCAATTGATGCGCAGCTCCCCGGCGGTCTGAGGCCCGCGCAGCATGAGGACCGCCAGCACGGCCGTGGATTGAGACGGTATTTGCAGCACTCGCTCGATGTTGTGCTCGTAGCGCAGCACCCGTCCTCCGCTGGATTCGATCGCCAGGGTCATGCCCCTGAGGCTTTCCAGCGCCTGCTGCACTTGCGCCTCCGTCACCTCCATCACCGGATCGCGGCTGGTCTTCTGGTTGCACCCGGCCAGCAGCGCGTTCAGGGTCAGCGGATAGGAGTCGGGGACCGTGCGCTGCTTTTCTGCCAGCACGCTGAGCACCCGTGCTTCAACGGGAGAAAGACGGGGAACGGAAGAGGCGGGCATAGGACTAGACCCTATCTCGAGAACGAAAAACAGAGATTAGCCACAGATACACACAGATAAACACGGATTAGGGCAACGGCACAGAAGATCGACTGCATTTGTTTTTTCCGTTCTATCTGTGTTCATCCGTGTTTATCTGTGGCTTGAATTGATTGTGGAGACTGCCTTTAGGCGTTGCCCAACTTGCGGGTGATCGTGACTGCGGGCGCGTGCCAGATGTCCTGGCAGTACTCGAGGATCGCGCGGTCGGATGAGAACTTGCCGATGCGAGCAACGTTGAGGATAGACATGCGCGCCCAGCGCTCGGGATCGCCGTATGCGCTCGCCACCTCGTCCTGGCAGTCCACATAGGCCTGATAGTCGGCGAGCACCAGGTACTCGTCGTGATGGAGCAGCGCATCCACCAGGGGGCGGAACAGGTTCCGGTCCCCGCCGGAGAAGTGCCCGGATGAGACCAGATCGAGCGCGGACCGAAGGTGGGCATTGGTCTCGTAGAACATGGCCGGCCGGTAGCCACGCGCCTTCGCGGCCTGCACTTCCTCGGCAGTGAGCCCGAACACGAAGAAGTTCTCGGGTCCGACCTCCTCGCGGATCTCGATGTTGGCGCCATCGAGCGTGCCGATGGTGAGCGCCCCGTTCATGGCGAACTTCATGTTGCCGGTGCCGGAAGCCTCCTTGCCCGCCAGCGAGATCTGCTCGGAGAGGTCCGCCGCCGGGTAGATCAGCTGCGAGTTCTTCACGGAGAAGTTTGGAATGAACGCCACCTTCATGCGCGTGTTTACGGCGGGATCGCGGTTGACCACGGTCGCGATCGAATTCATAAGCTTGATAATGAGCTTGGCCATGGCGTAGCCGGGTGCCGCTTTGCCGCTGAACAGGAACGCCCGCGCGGGCGAATTGTCCGGCGGGCCCTCCTTCAGGCGTAGATAGCGCGTGACGATGTGCAGTAGGGCGAGATGCTGGCGCTTGTATTCGTGGATGCGCTTCGCCAGCACGCCGAACATCCAGTCGGGGTCCAATTCGACACCGGTCGTGGTGAGCACGTAGCCCGCGAGCCGCGCCTTGTTGACGCGCTTCACTTCGCGCCAGCACCGGCAGAAATCGCTCTCACCGGCGAGGGGTTCGAGCCGGCGCAGTTCCTCCATGCGCGTGATCCATCCATCACCGATGTGTGCCGAGACGAGTGCGCTTAGGGCGGGATTGGCAAGCCGCATGAAACGCCGCTGCGTCACGCCGTTGGTCTTGTTGCTGAACCGCTCCGGCCACAGCTCGTGAAAATCGCGCAGCACGCTGCGCTTGAGCAGTTCGGTGTGCAGCGCGGCTACGCCGTTGATCGAGTGCGCGCCGACGCAGGCCAGGTTCGCCATGCGCACGCGCTTCTCGCCGGCCTCGTCGATCAGCGACAGCCGCGCCACCCGCGCCTCGTCGCCTGGGTAGCGGATGCGGACTTCGTCCAGGAACCGCCGGTTGATCTCGTAGATGATTTCGAGGTGGCGCGGCAGCAGCGCGCGAAACAGCGGTAGCGGCCAGGTCTCCAGCGCTTCCGGCAACAGCGTATGGTTGGTATAGCCGAAGATGCGCTGCGTGATGGCCCACGCCCGGTCCCAGTCAAGGAGCCGTTCGTCCACCAGCAGGCGCATCAGCTCCGCTACCGCGATGGAGGGATGGGTGTCGTTCAACTGGATCATGTAGCGTTCGTGCAGGTCATCCATGCTCTTGCCGGGGGCCTGGAGGTGGATGCGGATCATGTCCCGCAGCGAGCACGACACGAAGAAATACTGTTGCGCGAGCCGCAGCGTTCTGCCGGCCGCCGGCTCGTCGTTGGGGTACAGGACCTTGGAGATCGTCTCGGAGCGGATTTTTTCGTTTACCGCGCCGTAGTAGTCACCCGTGTTGAAAGCTTGGAAATCGAACGACTCCGCCGCCTGCGCAGTCCACAGGCGGAGCAGATTCGCGCTGTCCACGCCATAGCCGAGGATGAGCGTATCGTAGGCGACCCCGCGCACCACGCGCTCGGGTATCCAGTGCGCGCGGTAGCGCCCCCGGTCGTCGGTGCGATGCTCCGTGTGCCCGCCGAGTTGCACGTCGAAGGTGATCTCCGGCCGCGGTATCTCCCACGGATTGCCGAGCGTCAGCCATTTGTCGGAGCGCTCCACCTGCCAGCCGTCGCGGATTTCCTGCTCGAAGATACCGAACTCGTAGCGGATGCCGTAACCGATGGCGGGAATCTGCATGGTTGCGAGCGACTCCATGTAGCAGGCCGCGAGACGTCCGAGGCCGCCGTTGCCCAGCCCCGGTTCCGCTTCCAGCTCCAGGAGCCGGTCCAAGTCCTGGCCCAGCTCGCGCACCGCCTCGCGCACGCTATCGGTGATGCCCAGATTGAGCAGGTTGGCCGCAAGATGGGGACCGAGCAGGAATTCCGCCGACAGGTAACACACGGTGCGCACCGCCCTGTCCTTGAAGGTCTGGGCGCTGCGCACCCAGCGTTCGAGCAGGCGGTCGCGCACGGTGTAGGAAAGCGCCTGGTAGTAGTCGTTGGGGCTCGCGACGTCGGGAAAGCGCGCCTGGATGTAGAACAGATTGTCGAGTAGATCCCGCTTGATCGCCTCGATCCCGAGGCCGGTCCTGACGGGATCCGGCGCCCTTGCCGTCGTGTTGTCGCTCATCGTTGCACCCAGCCAGCCCGTTTCTAGAACTTGTCTCTAGTCAGAATTGTAGAGGTCCGGATTTCTTGGTTCGACTCAAGCACTGCGTCGCTTGGATTTCTTGCGGCCGGCGGGACGGGCTCCTCCTTTACCCGCCGCCGGGCGGCGGGCGATGAAATCGATCTCCACACGCGCGCCGCGCGCAAGCCCGGTGACGCCGATGCAGGTGCGCGCGGGACGCTTGCCCGGCTCGAAGTAGCCCGCGTAAACACGGTTCATCGGCGCGTAGTCCTCCTCGAAATGCGCGAGGAAGATGCGAGCGGCGACGACATGCTCGAGTCCGAGTCGGCAGCCGGCGAGTACCCGCTTCAGGTTTTCCATCACCTGGCGTGTCTGCGCCTGGATGCCCTCGGGGTAAGGCGAGTCGTTAGCAGTGCCGGTAAAGGGCATCTGGCCGGTGACGAACACCCAGCCATCCTGCTCGACCGCATGCGAGAAGGGCGCCACCGGGTCCGGCGCGCCGGCAATCATGTGGAAGATTGGGCTCATTCGAGCGGTGATGAGTGATGGGTGATGAGTGATGAGCAACCACCAAAACCAAGTACGCTGGAGCTAAGCGCTTTAGAAGCCTTTCGGCACCCATCACTCATCACTCGTCACTCATCACGCAGTCAATATCCGAGCTTGCGATCAATCTGGTTCCTCAAGGGCTTGCCGGCGAGGAAGCGCTCGAAGTTCTCGAACCACCTGTCGAACAGCTGGTCGACGTAGCGCGGATCGTCGCAAGTAATATGGGGCGTGATGACGAGGTTGGGCGTGTCCCATAGCGGCGAATCCGCCGGAACCGGCTCCGGGTCGAACACGTCCAGCACCGCACCGGCAAGCTCGCCCTTCGTGAGTTTATCGCGCAGGGCGTCGTAGTCCACGATGGGTGAGCGGGCGATGTTGACGAGGACGGCGTCCGGTTTGAGCAAATCGAGGCGGCGCCGGTCGAGCAGGCCGTGCGTCTCAGGCGTGAGCGGTGTACTGACGATCACGAAGTCGGCCTTGGGCAGCACGCGGTCGATCTGGCGCACCGGCACCGCGGAGTCGGCGGGGCGCGCGGCTTTGCCGCTGCGGGTTACGGCGATCACCTTGGCGCCGAGCTTCTTTGCAGCGCGGCCCGCGCTCTGGCCGAGATCGCCGAAACCGATGACGACGGCGGTCTTGCCCGAGACCGGTGTGGTATACACCGGCTTCCACGCACGATTGCGCTGGCTCGCCATCAGCTCCGGCAGCCGCGCGTTGAGCAGCGAAATCGCCATCGTGCACGAGTCCTCGGCCTTGGCGCTGTGCGCGCCGCTATTGTTGGTGAGGGCGATATCAGCGGGCAACCAGTCGAGCGGGAGCAAGCCGTCGATGCCCGCGCCGGTGGTCTGGATCCACTTGAGCCGCGGAGCGCGCTCCCGCAGCCGCTCTTGGGGCGGGCTGGAGTTGATCATGACGTCGGCGGTCTCGAGCGCCTCGTCGATGATGTCGCCGTCCCAACCTATAGTGACCCGGATGCGCTTCGAAAGCGCCCGGTGGCGTTTGGCTGCGTCCTGCCAGTATTCTTCGGTGAGGTGGAAGAGGGCGGTTCGCTCCCGGAAGCTTTCTAGATGCAGGTGCAGGATGTCCTTCCGGTGCATAGTCGCTGATTTCAGATCGGAATGGCAACGAGCGTGTCGTAGCGCGACGAGTCGGACACCACGACGCGTTTCCGGAAGCGCGCCGCGCCGCCCTCGATGACGATCTCGTCCACGTAGCGCCCGGCGCTGAACAGAAGCATCTCGCCGTCGTGCATGGTGCGTACCACGATGTAGCTCGTCTGCGCCGAGTACGCCCCTTCCCTGAAATCGAGCACTTCAGTCGGGCCGATGACGTGACGGTAGACGTGCGGTTCGTAGATGTTGACCTCGCGGATCGAGCCCACCCGGTCTTCTAGCATCGCGCGCGTGTCACAGTACCACACTCCGATCAACCGCCCCAGCTCGTGTTCCGGCCGAGAAATGATCTGGTAGAGGCATTTCTCCGTGAAGAACTGCGGCCAGCGCTCGAGCTCGTCATTGTCGATGGCGTGCACGTATCGCAGTCCGTGGGTCCCCGTGTGATCAACTGCCGCGTGCCGATGGAGTTCAGGATCTGGTGCAGAACGAAGCCGGGGAAGATGCTTTGAATTGAATTGGTGATTTGATCGGGATATTCCATCCACTGGTCGATGAGCGAGGGATCGTTCAGACCGTAGTCCTGCTTCATCGCGCGGAACATGCCCGAATCGTAGGCCGCGTCGCCCTTGTCCGTGTGGCGCTTGGTAAACGTAATGTGATGCCAGCTCTTGTCGTCCTGCCGCGTCCCGCCTTCCGCCGACAAACGGTTCAGCTTGAACGTCGAGAAGAACGCGTGCAACAGGCTGGGATGGTAGTTGTCGCGGCTGTTCTCGACATAGAGCTTCCAGTTGTTGTGCATGAACTGGCTGTAGCGGCCCAGGATCTTCGGCGTGCCGTGCAGCGTGCGCTCCATATGCGCGACCATCACCGGGCCGAGATAGTCCCTGAGCGCCGGAGTCTCACCGGAGAAGGTGCCGAAGATGAGGCCTTTGATGGTCTCGACGCGCAAGCGTATCAGCTTGTGCCTGGATTTATCGAAGTCGGCGGGCATGCCGCCCTTGCCCTGGATGCCACCCTCGAAGGCGATGCTGGTGAGATTTCCGTCGAAGTCATAAATCCAGTTGTGATAGGGGCAGACGAAGTTGTGCGCGCGGCTGCGCGTGCCCTTGGGCTCATAGCAGATGGTCGAACCCTTGTGCACGCACCGGTTGACCAGGGCATTGATGGCCCCGTCGGGTTTGCGAACGACGATGACCGGCGTGTCGCCGATCCGGTTCGTGATGTAGTCTCCGGGCGCCGGGATTTCCACCTCCAGCCCGAGAAAGCTCCAGGTGGGGCCCCGGAAAATCAAGTCCTGCTCCCAGGCATAGATCCCGGGGTCGGTGAATACGTGGAGCGGGACGCGCGTGTACCCGCCCTCGGGCCATTGCACGAGCTCATTCAACGGGCGGATGGTGACGGCCTGGCTCATCGGGTTCTCCTAAAGGCGTGACGAGTGACGGGTGACGAGTGATGGGGGAGTCACGTTTAACGCGTTGTTAGTTAGAAGGCGCATTACCCACGCCCGCGTCCAAGGGCAGCACGTTTGCCGCGATTGACCTTCAAAGTCTCAACGAGCTCGGCGACCGTACTCAAGCTACAGCCTTCCACTTTCATAACCTGGGCGAGGCGCTCCTGCAGCCACAGGCCCGACATCGCCCGCTGCAGAACATAGACGCCGGGGCTCAGCGCAGAGTCCTCTGTCTGATTTAGGCGCTCGAACCGCGCCTCGAGCGGTGAGCCGTCTTCATCGAAGAACAGCCAAAACCCGTCCTTTACGTCTATTCCTTTGCAGTGCGCCGCAGCCTCAGCGGTGGTCGAAAAGGCCAGCAATCCACCGTCGTCTGTATCAAGCGCGAATACCATGTGCCTTCACTCATTACCCATCACTTGCCAAAGCGAGCCTTCGCTTTGGCATACGGTTCCGTAGCGAACGCGGAGTCCGGCACTTCGCCCTTCAACGATCCGGCGCCTTTGAAGATCTCGGCCATCTTCTTCATCATCGCGACGTCCGCCGGTTCCATCGTCGTCACGTAGATCCCGTTCCACTGCTTCGCGTACGCCTGCGCGTCTTCTGGCTTGAGGTTCGCCGCCTTCTGCAGTATCTCGGCCACGCGCGCGGTGTTCTTCCCGCCCCAGTCTGTCGCCTCTTTCATGCCGAGCACGAACTTGACCATCGCGTCGGGATTTTTTGCGAGATAGTCGCTGTGCACGACACCCATGCCGATCACCGGCGCGGCGGTGGAGCGGGTGAGCTTCTTCCATTCGTCCACATAGTTGCCGAGTATGCGCACTTTGATCTCGTCGCGGATCTGCGCGATGGTGGTGCCGCGCAGCGCCGACGCCTGGACTTCGCCCTGGGCCAGGAATTGCGCGAGCCGGGGCTCGTTGCCGGGGACGACCGAGTAGTCCGCCGGCTTGAGCCCGTAGTTGCCTTCGAGCAGCGCCACCGCGAGCGCGTGGGTGGCGCTTCCGGGCGGCGACATGCCGATCTTCTTGCCTTTGAATTCCGCGAGCGTTTTGATAGGGGAATTCTCCAGCACGGCGAACTGCACCTCTGCGAGCTGGGTGGCGAGGAAGATCTTGATGGGCACGCCGTCGGCGGCGATGGAGAGGGCGCCCGCGGCGCTCGTCCCGAAGGCGACGTCGATGGCTCCCGAGGCGAGCGCCCGGGTCGGCGCGTTGACGTCGGCGAACTTCACGAACTCGACATCGAGCCCCTGCTTTTCCAGGAACTTCATCTGCTCCAGCACCGAGCCGAAGCCGACGCTCACGCCGCTCGTCCAGTACCCAACCTTGATCTTCTGCGCGTGCGCGGCAGGAACTGCGGTCAGGAGGATCGCGGCAGCGACGGCAGCGAAGAGCCGGGATGCGAAGCGTTTCACGATGGACTCTTTATCGATGAGACATACAGTTTTTTACCACAGGAGGCGAAAAACTCAAAGTCGGAAACGGTTTTCGTCACCCATCACCCAACGGCGGCCTCCGATGGATGATCGCAAGATCTCAGCACGATTCAGTCGGCCGCCCGCGCGCCACCGGGGGTCAAATCCCCGCAAGCGGGGTCTCTCTTCCACCCCTCGACGCGCTCCCATCACGTTGTTCTAGATCAGTGCCCGCAGGCGCTGGATGTAGTGCGTCACCTCGGATGGGTCGAATCGCGCGGCCGCGCGAGCGCGATGGCACGAGTTCGCGCACGCGTCCCGGCCGCGGCGCCATGACCATCACTCGATCGGCGAGCACGACGGACTCCTCCACGTCGTGCGTGACGAACACGATGGTCATGGCTTCTTGGCCGTGGATGCGCAGGAGCTCGTCGTGCATGAGTGCGCGCGTCTGCGCGTCGAGCCGGGAGAACGGCTCGTCCATGAGCAGGATGCACGGCTCCAGTACGAGACTGCGGGCGAGCGCGACGCGGCTGCGCATGCCGCCGGAGAGCTGATACGGAAAGGCATCCTCGAAGCCCGCGAGCCCGACGAGATCCAGCGCCTCGCGGGCGCGCGCCTGGCGCGTCGCGCGCGGCATGGAGCCCGCTTCGAGGCGAACTCGACGTTGCGCAGCGCCGTGCGCCACGGCAGCAGCCGGTCTTCCTGGAACATGTAGCTCACGTTGCGCCAGTCGGCGAACTCCTTCGACGGCACGCCGTTGATGCACACCTGGCCGCGGTCGGGCGACAGGATCCCCGAGATGATGTTGAGCAGCGTGCTCTTGCCGCATCCCGAGGCGCCGAGGATCGCGAGTATCGATTGCGCCGGGACGTCGAGATCGATGTCGTGCAGCACGTGGAGCGGCTGGCCGTCGGCGGAATCGAACCATTTGCTGACGTCCTCGACCGTGATGGCTGCGGCGGCGACGCTGCCGCGGTCGATGCTGGCTGCAGCCGCGTCCATCTCAAGCTTTTGTCGGCGGCCTGGCGGCGTGCGCCGAGCCGCGCAGGCACAGGCGGCCGCGCGGGTCCTGCCACAGTTTCTCGTCTGCGTGCAGCTTGCCGAGCGCCCGCGCGACGACCGGAAAGCGTAATCCCCGAGCTTCTCGGCGATGTCCGAGTAGTACAGCGGCTCCTGCTCGATGAGCGTGAGGATCTTGCCCGCAAGACGCGCGACCAGCGTGTCATCGTTGACCCGCGTTCCCGGCGGACGGCATCGGCTTTGCCGGCGACGTAGTCGTCGATCTTCGCGCGGTCCGCGTAGGCGTAGGCGATGCGCTCGAAGCGCTCGTGCGGGATGCCTTCACCGATCGTCGCGTCGATGCCCACTTTGGCGCCGACCGGAACGACGCCCGGCGGCATGACCGCAAGGCTCGGGTCGAGCGGCTTCGCGCGTGCGCCGGGAATGACGATGACGTCGCGGTCGCCCTGCACGCGGGTCGCGATCGCCCATTCGACGTCCATCGGCGTTGTCCACGTCGATGTCGTCGTCGACGACGACGACGTGCTTCAGGTCCAGCACGGAGAGCGCTGCGAGCAGCGCGTTCTTGCCTTCGCCCGGCTGCTTGCTGATGGAGATGATGGCGTGCCAGAACGCGCAGCCGCCGAGCGTCACGTTGATGTCCTTCACCTGCATGCCGGCGTTCTTCAGCGCGCGGCGCAGCGAAGTGTAGCGCGTCGGCGCGGCAAGCCAGGTGTTTTCCCACGGCATGTGCAGCGCGTAGTAGATCGCGTCCTCGCGCATCGTGATCGCCTTCACCCGCACCAGCGGGTTCCAGTGCAGCCCGCCCATCAGGCGCGTGAATTCCCCGAAGCGGCCCTCGGGATGAGTCCAGCCGGTCGGCAGGATCTCGGCTTCGAGCACGATTTCGGCGTCGGCGATGCAGGGCAGATCGATCGTCTCGCATTGGGTCGAGCTCACCGGCTCGCCGCGCAGCCCGCCGGCGATGGCCATCTCGTCGACGCCGATCGGCGCGCGAAAGCCCGCGCCCATGATCTCGATCGGATGCGTGCCGATCGAGATCGAGATCGGGCAGGGGCGGCCCGCCTCATAGGCGCGCTGCGCGAAGAGCCGCATGTTGTTCGGCGTGACGATGTCGATGCCGGTCAGGTTTCTTTCCTTCACCATGAAGCGGTAGATGCCGGAGTTGAGGCCGTACTCCGGGTCCTTGGCGATGACCACGCCGGCGGTGATCATCGGGCCGCCGTCGTAAATCGAGGACATCGGAATCGGCAGCGGGAAGAGGTCCACGTCGTCGCCGGTTCGATCACGTCCTTGTGGGCGCGTTCTCGACGTAGCGCGGCGCGATGGGGTTGTCGAGGCCCGGCTGCAGCCGGTGTTCGATCTCGGTGAAGCTCGCTGCAGCCCATGCCCATGAGTCGCGCGCTCGCTGGTGCGGATGATGCCCGATACGACCGGCATGTCGTAGCCGATCACGTCGTGGAAGAAGAGCGCCTTGTCGGACTGGTCGACGAGCGTCGCGATATGCCGGATGTCGACCGGCTGCCTGATGTCGGAGCAGCTCGCCGCTCCTCGCGCAGGCGGTCGAGGAATCCACGGAAATTCTCGTTTCGTACATGCAGTGTCCTAGTCCTTCAGCACATCGTTCTTGATGCCTTGCCAGCGCGCGAGTCGTCGTGCGAACACCGAACAGATCGAGCACCCGGCCGACGCTATGGTTCACGAGATCGTCGATGGTCTTGGCGCCGCTGTAGAACGCGGGCACCGGCGGGAAGATGATGCCGCCCATTTCGGTCACCGCCACCATGTTGCGAAGGTGCGCGAGATTGAGCGGCGCTTCGCGCGTGATGAGCACGAGCCGGCGGCGCTCTTTCAGCACGACATCGGCCGCGCGCGTGATCAGATTGTCGGCGAACGCGTGCGCGACCGCGGCGAGCGTCTTCATCGAGCAGGGCGCGACCACCATGCCTTCGGTGATGAACGATCCGCTCGCGATCGACGCGCCCACGTCGCGCACGTTATGGACGACGTCCGCGCGCTTCTGCATGTCCTTGCGCGAGAGCCGATATTCCTGCCACAGGTTGAGCATGCCGGCGTCGGACACGATGAGGTGCGTTTCCCAGCCGCCGCTCGCGCGCAGCGCTTCGAGGATGCGCAGCCCGTAGATCGAGCCGGTCGCGCCGGTCATGCGCGACGATCAGCCGTTTCTTGGCATGTCGCGCTGGGGCTCCGCCATCACGCGCTCTCCGCTTCCTTTTTCCACCGGAACAGATGATTCTCGAGCGGCCGCAGCACGCCCATTTCGAGCGCGGCCATCATGACGACCAGCGTGAGCGTCCACGCGAAGACCTGGTCGGTCTGGATGAGATCGGCGGCCTGGCGCAGCCGGTATCCTACACCGCTCGACGAGCCGAGCGTCTCCGCGACGAGCGAGACGCGCCAGCCGAAGCCGAACGCGAGCCGCGCGCCCGAGAAGAAGTGCGGCAGGATGGTCGGCAGGTAGATCTTCGACATCACCTTGTGCTGCGGCATGCGCAGCGTGTGCGCGAGCTCGATGAAGTCCGCGTTGACGGTGCGCGTGCCTTGCCACACGTTCGTGACGATGAGCGGCATCGCGGTCATGAAAACGACGAAGATCGTCGTCGCGTTCGATACGCCGAACCAGATGATCGCGAAGATCGCCCAGATCGCGGAGGAGACGGTGTTCATCACGGGAATCACCGGCTCGAAGAATTCGCCGAGCCGCTTGTTCGCGCCGAGCAGGATGCCGAACGGCAGTCCGATGGCGGTCGCGAGCACGAACCCCGCGGCGACGCGCCCCAGCGTGATCGCGAGGTTGTGCCACAGGTCGCCGTTCGCGGAGATGAGCGCGAGCGCTTCGAACACCCGCGGCGGACCCGGCAGCACGAAGTGCGGCATGCGGGAGCGAGGCGATCCACCAGATGGCGACGATCAGCCGACGAGCGCGATGCGCTGAGCGACGAGGTCCGGGCGCCATTTGCGCGGCGCTGCCGGGCGTGAATGCGGTCTTCGAGAACGGTCGGCATGGCGTAGCGCAGTTATCGAGTCACGATCACCGTCACGCCTCACGCGTCGATCACTTGGCGCCGCGGTGAAGTACGTGCCGCGCCCGCTCGCGACGAGCGCGCCGTCCTTGTCGTATACGTATGCTTCGGCCGTCGAATACTGGCTGCCGATTCGGATCACGCGCGCTTTCGCCGTGAGATCGCCCGGCATCGCCGCCTTGTGAAAATCGACGCGCAGATCGATCGTCGGGAGGGCCGGCCGAGCTCCGCGGCGATCGCGTAATCGGCAGCGGTGTCGACGATCGCCGCCAGTATCCCGCCGTGCGTGTATCGGCGATCGGGATTGACCACCCATTCCTCACGCCACGCCGCGCGCACTTCCATCCAACGAGCGGCCAAGGGGTAGTGGACGGAAATCCGATAGGGGGCCCGGCTGTCGCTCTGGGCGCGCCCGGCGGCATCGCGGGATGCAGACTCGCCGACCGCGCTACCCAGATCAAGACGCCATACCAGGATGGCACCACGCACATCATCTTCGAGCCGCTGGAGTTCATCGCCCGGCTCGCCGCCCTGGTGCCCAAGCCGAGAGTGAACCTGACTGCTACCACGGCGTGTTCGCGCCCAACAGCTTCGGTGCGACACCTGTTGCTCGACGGGAAAGGGGCGTTTATCCTAGCATACATTAGACGGTGATGATGATGGAGGAGCACGTCGGCACGACGATTGACACTCTACCTAGGAAAGGGGAATTTTGATGAAAGGCAGGAAATTGGTTTCGGTCGCGGTGGCCGCGGCCTTGTCGTCCTTCGCGCTCGGCGCCGTGACGCACGACCGCGACGACGACGACGGCTTCAAGCCGGTGAATCCGGCGCTGGTCAAGGCGCGCCAGAAGTTCTTCGGCATCGAGAACGTCGACGAGCGCGGCCGGGTGAAGAAGGACAAGGTGATCGTCGCCTGGGCCACCAATACCACCTACATGGTCTCGCTCAGGGGCCGTGTGTTCATGCTCGACAGCTACATCAGCCGGCCAGAGCTCCAGCCCGCCGGGATCGATACGCGGTATACCCCGTTCTTGCCCAAGGATGCGGCCGACGCGCGGCCCGAAGCGATCTTCCTCGGCCACGGGCACGGCGACCACGCCGACAACGCCGCCTTCATCGCCAAGTGGGCCAACGCGACGATCTACGCCTCGGCCGAGACCTGCCAGGTGATGCAACTCGACGTGCAACGCCTCTTTAACGACCCGAACACCGTGAACGGTGGCGTGAAGCTGATTCCGAACGGCGATCCGGTGAAGTGTGTCGACGTCGTTCCCGCCAATTCACGCCCGGGCCAGTTCGATGAAGCGACCAACCGGTCGACCGCGACGCGGCTGCACCAGCTCGACCCCCACGCGTGCATCCTGGCGTTCAAGTTCATCCACTCGGGCACGGCGCCGGTCGACAACAGCTTCCCGCTGCCCCACGTCGCGCTAAACAACCTTGGCGACCCCCGATATGCCGGCCGCGTCGTTACCACGCCGCCGCCTGCGATTACGTTCCCGGCGATGTTCCCGACCCTGACGTCGCTCGTCCCGAGCAATCCGCCGGTCCCTGGGCAGATGGACCTGCGCACCACCGGCTTCGGCAGCCCGCCGGGAATCCCGGGCGGGGCAATCACGATCTTCTACCAGTTCGTGCTGCGCGACGGCAGCAATTTCAGCTTCGCCTGGCTCAACTCGGCCGGACCCGCGATCGAAGGGATCGGCAGCGACCCGGGGCTGGTGACCCTGGCGGAGTTCCAGAACCCCGCGACCGACCCGGCAAAGCTATCGCTCGCGCGCAGGATCGGCGCGAGCCTCTACGACCTGATGGACCAGCTGCCGACCACCGACGTGCTGTTCGGCTCGATCGTAAGCTTGGGAGCAAACAACAATCAGCAGCGCGACATCATCAAGGTGATCCAGCACCTGAAGCCCAAGGTCTATTACCCGGGCCACCTCACCGACGTCGCCCAGCGCGGCTCCGCGCTCTATCACAAGATCAATTGGCGCGAGACCGCGACCGCTATGGGCTTCCCGCAAAGCGAGTGGCCCGAATTCCGCCTTCAGATCGACCCGAATGACTTCGCGGTGCCGCAGGTCTTCGACCCCGACGACGAGCGCTGGCAGGAGCGCGGCAAGTCGTCGCGGATCCCCGCGATGTGCCGCTAGAACGTCCCCCTGCGGCGCGCCTCGGCGCCTAGCCGAAGCGCGCCGCGATGCAAGGGGCCCACACGGCCTCTCCTTTTTTGGATTCATGAATCTTGCGGGCGGCTTGAGAAGCACGGTGAATCAATGCTCTATCGTATCAGGGTGCCGCGAGTGGCAAGCGGCACGCGGAAAAAGCATGGGCGGCTCGGCGACCATGCATTCCCCCATCCCTCAAGCCTCAAGGCGCGCAGCGCTGTAATCTTCCTTCTCCGTCAGGGGGAAGGATCAGAGGATGGGGGTGGGGCGGTCATCCCTCATCCCTTAGGTGGAGCCGTAAAGTAGGTTCCGCGCCCGCTCGCCACCAGCGCACCGTCCTGGTCGTAGAGAGACGCTTCGGCGGTGGAATATTGGCTGCCCATCCGGATCACGCGCGCTTTCGCGGTGAGGTCCCCCGGCATCGCGGCCTTGTGGAAATCCACCCGCATGTCTATCGTCGGCACGGGCCGGCCGAGCCTGGCGGCGATCGCATAGTCCGCCGCGACGTCGATGATCGCGGCGACTATGCCGCCGTGCGTGTAGCGGCGCTCGGGATTGACCACCCATTCCTCGCGCCAGGCGGCCTTCACCTCGATGCCCTCCTCATCGACCTTGGTGACGGTGAAGTTGAGCCAACGGTTGAACGGGCCGCGCGTAATCAGTTCCTGCAACTTCTCGATACCGATTGCCTGCTCGCTCATGCGCTCGCTCCGCCAAGCAGCCGACTAAAACAACCTCGAATTTGCGGACGTTTCGCCAGTCACTGGTCACTGCTCCAGCCGCCACCCATTCCCGCAGGCTTTCGCGGTCGATCTTGTTGGTGCCGGCGAGCGGGAATTGCTCGAGAAAGAACACCCGCCGCGGATGCTGGTAGGGGGGGCCGTTCGTCAGCGCGAACTGCTTGATCTCGTCTTCGGTTACGGTCGCGCCATTGCGCGGCACGACGAACGCGTAAGGCACCTGGCCTTTCAGCTCGTGATCGAAGGGTAGACCAGCGCCTGATGTACACGCCGGGTGGCGCGCGAGCAGGGCCTCGACCTCGCCCGGGAATATGTTTTCCCCGCCCGAGACGAACATGTCGTCGGTGCGTCCGACGAAATAATAGAAGCCGTCCGCGTCGCGCCGGCAGATGTCGCCCGTGTAATACCAGCCATGGCGAAGGCGCTTTGCGGTCTCTTCCGGCAGATTGTGATAACCGAGCAGCAGGCCGGGATTCTTCAGCACGAGCTCGCCTTCATCGGCATTGGATCCGCCAATCAGCTTGGCTTCGGTGCCGGGATAGGGTGTGCCGAGCGAGCCGGCCGGGCGCGGTTTGCCCTGAAGGTGGGGGCCGAGCGGAACCGGCCCGCCTTCGGTCACGCCGTAGACGACCAGAGGTTCGGCGTTCGGGAAATGAGAGCGCAATTCCTCGAGCAGATGGGGCGAGGACGGCGCCGAGCCCATCATGATCGTGCGCACCGAGGTGGTGTCGATCTTCGCCAGCAGATCCGTGCGCGTCAGAACCATCGCCATCATGGTCGGCACCCCGGAAATAACCGTGCAGCGGTACCGTCCTATCGACTCGATGTAGCGCTCGATGTCGAACTGCGGCAGCAATGGAAGTGTCGCGCCTGCGGTGAGTCCCTGTTTGATCGCGTTCAACGCGTTCTTGTGATAAAGCGGGGCGGCGACCAGGATCACGTCATTGCTCGTCGTGCCGCGCGTGTGAGCGAGGATGCGCCGGCTCCAGTTCTGGCCGTGGTGCGTGAGCAGGACGCCTTTCGGCCGGCCAGTCGAGCCTGAGGTGTAAGGCTGTATGGCGACCGAGTCCGAAGCGGGCTCGAATGCCTCGAATGGGCCGGCGTCGAGAAGCCCTCGAAATCTTCGCCGCCGTCGCTACGAACCATACCGTTCCTGCGGACGGAACAGACGCTTCATGCCGCGTTCGGCAAAAACGAGTTCGCGCCCGCATCGCGCGAGGACGAACGCCACTGTATCGGCAGGGAGCTTGACGTTGACCGGTACCGGCACTACGCCGGCCCGCATCGCACCGAGCAGAGTCATCACGAATTCGGCGCGGTTGAGCGACAGGATTCCGATACGGTCGCCCGCTCCGAGTCCCTCGCGCGCGAGCCCGCGTGCGACCGCGTCGCAGCCCGCATCGAGCTCGCGGAAGCTGACCGGCCGCGGCTTTCCCGGGTCGCGCAGCTCCACGATCGCGGGGCGGTCGCTTCCAGCGTGCTCGGCAAACAGCAGCCCCAGATTGCCGGGATAGCTGCGGGGTTCAGGACAAGGAATGGTCATCGTCAGTTACGTTTTTCGTAAATCAAACAATGATTCACTCAGACGCATCCTTGAGTTACCGACATCAGGAACGGCTGCGGGCCATCGGCTTTTTCCCTGCACCGACCACGCCGGAGGAACACGACAGGATACCGCGTGCCGACACCGAGACCCTTTTCAGAGTGGCCAAGCTCGTCGGCCTGCGCGCTCAGTGGGGTCCAGGCGAACCAAAACGACGGCCCCCATCCTACCTTCCCCCGCAAGCGGGGGAAGGGGATACCGGCTTTTCGCCGGGATGACGTCCGCCAACCCGCTTGACAGCCCCCAGCAACGGTAGATACTGGGCCATCCACAGTCTGGACTGCCCGGAGGAGGCCGCATGGGATTCCGGCGAGCCGCGATCGCAGCCGCGATCGTGGCGGGCATCGCGAGCAATGCGTCATCGCCGGCTCTTGCGCAGGCGTTTCCGAGCAAACCCGTTCGCGTGGTGGCGCCGTTTTCGCCCGGCGGCAACACCGACGTGCTGGCCCGCATCCTGACCCAGAAGATGAGCGAAGTCTGGGGACAGCCCGTCGTGGTGGAAAACCGCACGGGAGCAGGCGGCACGATCGGCACCGGCATCGTCGCCAAGGCTACTCCCGACGGCCACACCCTCTTAATCTCTTCCGCCGCCTTCGTGATCAGCGCGGCGCTGCACCCGAACCTTCCCTACGACTCGCTCAAGGATTTCGCGGGGGTCACCCGGCTCGGATTCTCCATGACCGTGCTGGTGGCGACGCCGACGCTCGGCGTCAAATCGGTCAAGGACCTGATCGCCGTTGCCCAGGCCAAGCCGGGACAGATCTTCTTCAGTTCCGCCGGAGTCGGCAGCTCGACCCACATGAACGCCGAACGATTCAGGCTGGCCGCCGGCATCAAGCCACAACACGTGGGCTTCAAGGGCGCGGCGGATGCCACGCTCGAGATCGTGGCCGGGCGCATCCACTACGGCATCCTGGGTATAGCGGGCACGCTCGGATTCATCCAGAACAAGCAGCTCATCGCGCTGGCGGTGGGCACGCCGCAGCGCTCGCCGCTGCTGCCCGACGTGCCGACCATCGCGGATACGCTGCCCGGCTACGCGCGGGACGGATCGCATTCGCTGCTGGCGCCCGCCGGCACGCCGCGTTCCGTTCTGAACAAGATCAGCAAGGACGTGGCTCGCATCCTGGCGTCGCCCGAGGTCAAGGAAAAGCTCAAGAACTTCGACTTCGATCCCGCGCCGACGACGCCGGAAGAGCACGACAAGATACTGCGCGCGGACGTTGCGACTTTCACCGAGGTGGTCAAGCTCGCCGGCCTTCGTCCCAAGTGACACGGCGCAGGAGAGGAAAGAGGAGGGAGGAGAGAGACGGCAGGAATGTACATAACAAACTAAGGAGGAGGCATATGAAACTCGAGCGCGGAATAGTCGTGTGGGCGCTATTCTGTTTGGGTACCGCGCACGCGCAGAGCTGGACACCGCAGAAGAACGTCGAACTCGTCGTCGGCTTCGTGGCGGGCGGCGGCATGGACCGGACCGCGCGCACCCTAGATCGGCTCCTGATTGACAACAAGCTGCTGAATTCCACCGTCTCGGTCGTCAACAAGCCCGGCGGCAACAGCAGCATCGCCTACGCGTATGTCAGCCAGCGCCCTGCAGACGGACACACCGTGATGGTCGGTGGGGTGACGCTGCTCACCAACCACATCATGGGGATGAGTCCGCTCACCTACAACGACTTCACGCTGATCGCTTCGCTCTTCGATGAATACTCCGTGTTCTCGGTAAACCCGACCTCGCCGATCCGCAACGGCAAGGACCTGGTCGCGCGCCTGAAGGCGGACCCGAAGTCGGCGACGACCGGGTACGCCGCGGTCGGCGGCGGCAATCACCTCGCGGCGGTGATGCTCCAGAAGGCGATCAACGGCAGGGCGGCGGATCTGAAGGGGGTTTCCTTCAAAGGGGCCGCCGAAGCCATCATCAGCCTGCTTGGCGGGCACATCGACGTCGCGGCGACGTCGACCGGCGCCGTGCTCCCTCACGTCGCGGCGGGCCGCCTGCACATCGTGGCCGTGGCCGCCCCCAAGCGCATCGGCGGCGCGCTCGCCGGCGTTCCGACCTGGAAGGAGCAGGGCATGGACGTGGTTTCCCCCCTTCCGCGCGTGATCATAGGACCCAAGGGAATGGCCGCACCCCAGATCGCCTACTGGGAAAACGCGCTGCGCAAGGTAACCGAGACCCCGGAATGGAAAGTCGACATCGAGCAGAATCTCTGGCTGGACAATTTCGCGATCAGGGACCAGTTCCGCGCGAGCTTCGTGCAGGAGAACGCCACGATGAAGTCGTTGCTCGCCGACCTGGGCCTCGCCAGGCAGTAGTCGAAGAGCGTGATTTGTGAATCGTGATTTGTGGTTCGAGGACAGGCCCTGATCGATTCACGACTCACGAATCACGACTCACTTTTCAGGGGGTGACAACGACCTTGCCGAAGACTTCCCGCTCCTGGATCAGGCGCACGCCTTCGGCTGCCTCCTGGAGCGGGAGCACCTTGTCGATCACGGGCTTCATCTTGCCCTGCGCGATCAAACCCATCAGGGCCTGTAGGTTGTCGTCGTAGAAGCTGTTGGAGCCGATGATCTGCAGCTCGAAGCTCCAGATGTAGCGCAGGTCTTCCTTGGGATCGTAGCCGGCGGTGGCACCGCACACCAGGATCTTGCCGCCGCGCTTGACGCACCGCAGCGAGGGTTGCCAGGTGTCGCCGCCGGTGAAGTTGACGACGACGTCCACGCCGCCTTCATAGTTGCGGCGCTGCGGCTTGCCGAACTTTTCCACCGCCCATTTGGAGAAGTCCGTGTCCTTGTAGTTGATGACGTGGTCCGCTCCCAGCTCTTGCAACCGCTGGATCTTGTCCGCGCTGCTCGCGCACGCGATCACTTCGGCCCCCAGCATTTTCGCGAGGATGACGCAGCCGGTGCCGACACCGCCACTCGCGCCGAGCACGAGCACCTTGTCGCCTTGCTTCACCGTTTTGTGCGTGACCAGCATGCGGTGCGCGGTGCCATAGGCCACGGGGAGGGAAGCCGCTTCCTCGAACGTCACTCCGTCCGGCATGCGTATGAGCTGGTGTTGAGCCACCAGGCATTTCTCGGCGAGACCGCCGTTCAGCATCTCGCCCATCAGGCCGACGTTGCGGTTCAGCGGGTTGACGAGCACGCGGTCCCCTTTCTTCCACCCCGCGTCCACACCTGGGCCGGTTTCGAGAATCTCGCCCGCCATGTCGAGCCCGATGATGACGGGCAGGGGCACCTTGATCCCGGGCATCCCCCGCACGGTGAACACGTCGTGGTAGTTCAGGGAAGAAGCTCCGACCCGGATCACCACGTGGCCCTCCGTGAGCTGCGGATCGGGGAAGTCGCTCACGTATTTGAGTTGCTCGAGCCCGCCGTGCTGCTGCAACACCATTGCTTTCATCTGTCAGAACCCCGAAAACGAGAATTAACCACCAAGGCGCCAAGGCTGCCAAAGAGAAAAATAACAGAACAAGCCGATTTGCCAGTCATTTCTTCAGTCACGCGTCACCAGTCACGAGTCACCCAGTCACTCCGTTCCAGCGATCAGGCGATTGACGCTCGTCGAAATCCGATCCGGCGCGACGCCGTACACGAATCGAGAATCGTTCCTGCGGATCGCCGTAGAGCAGATGGCGGGACGTTCATCATCTGCGGTTCTCCATTTAGCCGCGTGTCGGCCAATCGGGCCGGGACGCGGCTAGGGCGAGGTTCATCACCGATCTCGAGGTCAATATGGCCGAAAGCACCATGTTGCGTGCCGCCTCGATCTGCTCGCGGCAGATGCGCTCGGCGGTGTCGCCATCGCCACGTGACAGCGCCTTCACCAGCGATCGGTGCTCCTGCTGCATTTCCTGTGACCGGTTGCGCAGGCCGAGGCCCAGGTGCAGCAAGCGGGTCATCTCGTCCAGCAGCTGCTCGATCGCGCCGGCCAGCCGGACGTTCCCCGTGCCCTGGGCGATTGCGACATGAAATGCCTTGTTGGCTTCCAGAAATCGAGACGTGCTCTTGAGATCGCCGGGCTGGTATCCGGCACGGCATATTTCGTCGAGCGCCTGCAGCCGGTGCGCGTCCACCTTGCCCGCGGCCATGCGCGCGGCGGCGGGCTCGAGCATCAGCCGCAGCTCGAAGACGTCGTGTATGTCCCTCACTGTGACAGGCGAGACCATGTAGCCGCGGCGGGGAATGGCGCGCACCAGCCCGTCGTGCGCGAGGCGGTTGAGCGCCATCCGCACGGGCGCTTTGCCGAGCTTGTATTGCGCGCACAACTGGGCTTCGGAGATTTCGGTGCCCGGCGCAATAGCGCAACTGATGATGTCGTGCCGGATGCGCTCGTAGGCGCGGTCGTTGAGCAGCGGGATGGTCTTGCCCATGGCGCGGGCGGCGCGGCGATGGCAAAGAAACGGCAGCGCGGCCAGCTAAAATTCTATGAACCCGGCAGTGACATGTCAACGAGAAGTCCAGCCGTGTGTGCGCCTGTCCCGCATGATGCCGGCAGACGACGGGTCTACGCCCTCGACGGAAAGGCGGAAAGAAACGGGGAGAACTACGATCCGCGCATTCCGCGCACGATCACTTGAGGAAAATAACAGCGGGGAAGGTCGCGACCGCAAGCACTAGTACCACCCAATCAAGATTGTTGCGCGTGAGCCATCCGGTGAAGTGCAGGATCAACACGATGATTGCTACCACGTAAAAGGCGTAAAAAGCCATCTTCTTTAATCTCCCGGAGACGCCCCCTTCTGCTGCAAGAATATCTCAACCGGCCGGAAACAACAACAAAACCCGGGGGTTATCGCGTTGAGATATTACGAACAGAAATTGGAGGGCGCGATGTGTAATATCTCCTGGCAGTCCCATCTCCGGACCAAGCCATGGCTTTCATACTTGCTCTCGACCAGGGCACCACCAGCTCGCGCGCCATCGTTTTCGACCGTACCGGCGGCATCAGAGCAGTGGCCCAAAAGGAATTCGAGCAGATCTTCCCTCAGCCCGGATGGGTCGAGCACGACCCCAACGAGATCTGGGCGACGCAGTTCGCAGTGGCGGTAGAGGCAATGGCGCGCGCCGGCATCCACGCCGGAGAGATCGCCGCGATCGGCATCACCAATCAGCGCGAAACGACGGTGGTTTGGAATCGCGCGACCGGGGAGCCGATCGCCCGCGCCATCGTGTGGCAGGACCGGCGCACGGCGGGCGCGTGTGACGCGCTGCGTGCGCGCGGCCTCGAACCGCAAATAGCCGAGAAGACGGGCCTCGTCCTTGATGCGTATTTTTCCGGAACGAAACTCGCCTGGCTGCTCGACAACGTGCCCGGCGCGCGCGCTCAGGCCGCGGCTGGCCAGTTGGCGTTCGGCACCATGGATACCTGGTTGATCTGGAAGCTCTCGGGCGGCGCAACGCATGTGACGGATGAAAGCAACGCATCGCGCACGTTGTTGTACAACATCCACACCGGGTCTTGGGACCGGGAGTTGCTCGAGTCGTTCGATATTCCCGCGAGCTTGCTGCCTGAGGTGTGTGCATCGAGCGGCAGGGTGGCCGACACCGCGGGGAGCCTGTTCCCGTCCCGTATTCCCATCAGCGGAATTGCGGGAGACCAGCAAGCCGCGCTGTTCGGCCAGCGCTGCATCGTGCCGGGCATGGTCAAGAACACTTATGGCACCGGCTGCTTCATGTTGATGCACACGGGAGAGCGTCCGGTATCGTCGCGCAACAAGCTGCTGACGACTGCGGCATGCCGGACTGGCATTGGCCGCGAGTACGCCCTCGAAGGCAGCGTTTTTGTCGCGGGCGCTGTGGTGCAATGGCTGCGTGACGGGCTCGGCATCATCCAGTCATCGGCGGAAGTCGAAGCCTTGTCGAAGCGCGTTACCGACAACGGTGGTGTCTATCTGGTGCCGGCTTTCGCGGGGCTCGGCAGCCCGCACTGGGACCCATACGCGCGGGGTGCGATCGTCGGGCTCACGCGCGGCTCCAGCGCAGCGCATATCGCGCGCGCCGCGCTCGAAGCCATCGCCTATCAAACGGCCGATATCCTGCAGGCGATGGAAAGCGATTCCGGAATCAGCCTGCGGGAGCTGCGGGTAGACGGCGGCGCGGCGCGCAACGACACGCTGATGCAATTTCAGGCCGATGTGCTGGGGGTCCGCGTGGTACGTCCGCGCATCCACGAAACGACCGCGCTGGGCGCGGCGTATCTCGCGGGACTGGCGGTCGGTTTCTGGAGCAGCGCAGACGAGCTTACCGCGCAGTGGCAGGTCGAGCACATCTTCGAGCCGGCAATGGACAGGATCGCAAGCCGAATCGCTGCGCGCGGGATGGCGTAACGCCGTTGCACGTGCGAAAGACTGGGCGCGGCCGCCGGCCTGACGACACCGCTATCTGTGACGCGGGCCGAGGTGCGCTATGAGATGGGCCAAGGCAGCTGCGTGCTGCAGCACTTTGGCCCCGACGGCGGCAATCCGATCGGAGAACGCGACCAACAACACGATCACGACGATGATCGCATCCACCACCAATACGACCTCGGCGAACGCTGTCGAAAATGGACTGCCGAGTAGAGTCATTCCGTTGCTGCCTTCGTATCAATTCGAGTAGCAAGTGCCATGCCACGAGAGAAAAGGGGAAAAGCCGCGAAAAAACAAGCTTTCCTGCGTAGAAATTGCCCGCTGCGCACCATCCGAGTGCCCTAGGCCGGTGCGTTGCACCACGATGAAGATTCGCACGACTTAGAGTGCCTAACAAAATGAGGGGATGGCCCCTCGCTACCGCTCTCCCCTCATGCTCCCCTACATCACAGCGCCAATCGTTCATTTTAATGGGCGCTCGTTACCATTTCTTGAATTTCGCCTATTGGCAGCGAGAGGGCATCCCCAGGCTCGACGGTCCGCGGCGGGTCAATGTTGCTTGACGTGACCAGGACCTCACGCTATTAGCTATCGGCTATTCGCCAACAGCTATCAGCGACATAGATTGGAGACGCACCATGGCGGGAAGAAGAGGGTACGGTGGAAAGACCGTGTACGGAGCGCGCGTCGGCATACTCATGCTCGATACGAAATGGCCGCGCCCGCCGGGAGACACGGGAAACGCCCTGACGTGGCCGTTCCCGGTGCTCTATAAGGTAATTCCGGGCGCGACCGCGAAGGTTGTGATCCATGAGAAGGGCAAGGGCCTGGGGCCCGCATTTCTTCAGGCAGCCGCCGAGTTGGTGAAAGAGGGCGCCGACGGCATAACGACCACCGGCGGTTTCCTGGCGATCTTCCAGAAGCAGCTTGCGGAGCACGTGCAGGTGCCGGTGGCAAGCAGCTCGCTGCTGCAGATACCGGTGGTGCAGCGCCTGCTGCCACCCGGAAAGCGCGTAGGGGTATTGTCCGTCCACGGGGACCGCATCACGACCGAGCACTGGGACGCGGTCGGGGCGCCTCACGACACGCCCGTGATGGGCACCGAAGGCGGACGGGAATTCACGCGCGTGATGCTGAACGACGAGATCGAGCTTAACTACGATCTCGCCGAGCAGGACATCCTCGAGGCCGGCGAAAAGCTGCTAACGCAGCATCCCGACGTGGGCGCGATCGTCACCGAGAACCACAACATGGCGCCGTATGCGGCGGCACTCAATCGGCGACTACGGGTGCCGATATTTACGGTCTATACATTCGTCACGTGGTTCCAGGCGGGCCTGGCGCCGCGGGAGTTCGGATATCCGGGCTCATCCACGCCGGAGGTGTGGCGGGAAAGGTGATACCTCGACGCAAGGTCTCGGTCTTATCCGTCCCATCGACGCCTTGTATTCCGTCAATGGAGGCCAGTTATAGTTACTGTCTCTTCATGCTGCCGCACGGCGTCATTCACATGGCTGTCGGCCATCTTGTCCTCGATGCATTAGCCGTGAGCGCTTTCTCGGCACGGAAGGACAGCATAGCTGTTGGCCAAGAGTCGGCTAAGCCAGGGCCGCGGCTGACGCCAAAAAGCGGCGCGGCTGAGCCCGAACGTCTGAGGCCGCCCTAGGGGCTAGCGGTGGATCTGACTCGTATCGCAGTTCGGATGATCTGGGGTGCCTATTTTTTGCTTGGCGTGCTCGCCGCCGCGTTCCTTTTCCTATTGGAATCGAAGCGCCTCGACATCGGGGGGGTCACGCTAACGCTTATTCTTATGGGAGTTGGGAGTCTCTTCGTCGCAGCTGCGTTATTGGCTGGAAGTGCAATTGGTACGCGTGCCATGCTGTCCAACAGCTCCGCGCGCCGCACCGGTGTCATTTTCACTGTACTTGCCGGTTGGATCGGGTCGGGTCTACTTGGATGGCTCGCGTGGAGCTTTTGGACGGAGTGAACAGGATTGCTATAGCACCGCCAAGAGACGCGGAAAGAACTTGAGCAAGCACTCATCACTCATCACCCAGGTTCACACATGCGTGAAAAGAATCGGCAGTGGCGGCTGGTCTCTTACCCCGAGGGAATGCCGGTTGAGAGCAATTGGGCACTTTCCGAGGGCGCTATTCCGGAACCCGGGCCGGGCGAGATGCTCGTGCGCGCCATCTATCTCGATGTCGCCCCTTACATGCGCGGCCGGATCAGCCCGCAGAAGAGCTACGCGGCGAACGTGAAGCCAGGCGACGTCATGATCGGCGGAGGAGTGGGTGAAGTCGTGCGCTCCAACAGCAAGGACTACCAGCCGGGCGACGTTGTGGTAACCGACCATTCCTTTGGCTGGCAGGATTACGCGGCGCTGCGTCCCTCGGCCGTCCGGCGCGTGGATCCCAAGCTCGCGCCACTGCCCTACTGGCTGGACGTGCTGGGCATGAACGGTCTGACGGCGTATTTCGCGCTGATCGATGCCGGCAGCGCAAAACCCGGCGATACGGTACTCGTGTCCGCGGCCGCGGGCTCCGTAGGGCAAATCGCCGGCCAGCTTGCCAGGCTTTCCGGTTACCGCGCGATCGCGATAACGAGCTCAGCGGAGAAGGTCGCGTGGTGCCGTGAGATGGGGTACGACGACGGTATCAACTATCGCGAAGAGCGGGACCTGGCCGCCGCCGTGGCCAGAGTGTGCCCCAAAGGCGTTGACGTCTTCCTCGACAATACCGGCGGCCCCATACACGACGCGGTGATGCAGAACCTGGCTACGTATGCGCGCATCGTCGTGATCGGCACGGTGAGCCTCGCGGGCAAGCTGGGGCAGCCGGATATCGGTCCACGGTTCCTGCGCCAGATGCTCATCGCGCGGGCGCGCATGCAAGGGTTTCTGGTCTCCGACTACCAGAAGCACCAGGACGAGGTTAGAACGCGCCTGGCGAACTGGTATCGCGCGGGCAAGCTCAAATCGAGATTCGACTTTGCGGACGGTCTGGAGAGCGCGCCGAACGCCTTCCTGCGTTTGCTGAGCAGCCAGAATCTGGGTAAGCAATTGGTCAGAGTGAGCGAAGAAAAGCCTGAGGACTGAAGGCTGAGGGGCGGGAATTTAACGCATCACAACAGCTTCGGGTTGAGAGCACGCGTGCCCAGTGATGGTGCTTTCACAGGAAGAGCTTCAAGAATCATGATGTTATCTCCCGATACCTTCCAGCCGTTTATTAAACGAATGTGATAAATGTGCTTGCCAAGCTCATGATTCCGGGACTAATCTTACGGTCCCGGAGGAGCTGGTGGCCAAGATCGTGGTATTCAATCAAAAGGGCGGCGTGGGGAAAACCACCACGACGCTGAATCTGGCTGCGCTGCTCGCCAAGCGCGGCAAGGATCCTTTGGTCATAGACCTCGATCCGCAGGCGCACCTCACGACCGTTTGCGGCTGCGCGGTTGACGCCTCCGAGCGCAGTCTCTATGGATTTTATTGCAGCGGTGCGTCGTTGAGCGGGTTGATCAAGTTCGTCAGCACGGGTTGGAAGGTCATACCCGCGCATCTCGACCTGTCCAAAGTGGACACCCAGTTCGGCAAGGGCCCCAGTGTCTTGAACCGCCTGAACGCGGGCATCGTCAGGGAAAACCTCAATACCGACCGCCCGATCCTGATGGACGCCTGTCCCGTGCTGGGCGTGCTCGCGCTAAACAGCATATTCGCGGCGGATCGCGTGCTGGTCCCGATATCGGCCGACTACCTCGCAACGAAGGGCGCCGCGCAGCTGGAACGCACCTTGCGGGCGCTGGAGCAGGTGCTGAAGAAGCGGATGGAGCGCCGCTACGTCATCACGCGCTTCGACGCGCGGCGCAAGCTGTCATGGTACATCGATCGGGAACTGCGCCAGAGCTACGGAGCGGATGTCTGCCAGACCCGGATCGCGGAAAACGTGAGCCTCGCCGAAAGCCCGGCCCTCGGCTGCGACGTGTTCGCGCACGCGCCGGCGAGCCGGGGGGCCCAAGACTACAAGGCGTTGCTGGACGAGCTGGAATCCTCTGGTTTCTTGCAGTAAGGTGTCAGGAACCCTTTGCTTTAGGGTTCCTGACACCTTAAGGTTCCTGGCACCTTACTGTTCACCGCTCACCGCTTTCTTGCTTGTTAATCAGCGAGATCACGTCTTCGAGGTCCAACCCTTCTTTCTTCAGGGTCGGTGTGACCTCCTCGCAGTCGACGATCTCGCAATGGTGATAGACCTGGTTGATCTTGCGTTCGGCCTCGTCGCGGTCGCGCGCCTGGACCTGGAGGTTTTCCACCAGCATCCCGCCCTTGGTGCGGATCCGGAAGCCGTATTTATTCATTAGGGAATCCGGGCGATTTGGCCGCCCGTATTCCTTAATGGTACAGGCAAATTCGGCGGTGGTACAGTGGGGGGGGCGCGGAGAGTACTGTCGGCACGATCCTGCGGAGGGATTCGTTCGATCCGATAGCCGGCGGCTGTCATTTAGGATTTCCGGCCTCAGGATTGCTCAGGCGGAATCCTCACGACTCATCAGGCCGGAAATCCTCCGGCCTCACGATCCGTCGGGCCGGAAATCCTTCTTGTAACGCTTGAATTCCTGCACGTAGTGAGCGGCGAAGGAGTTGATGTCCCTGATCTCCTCAGTGGAGAGCTGGCGCACGACTTTACCGGGTGAGCCTATCACGAGCGAGCCGTCCGGAATTTCCTTGTCCTCGGTGACGAGGGCATTGGCGCCGATCAGGCAGTTTCTGCCGATCCTCGCGCCGTTCAGTATCACGCTCTTGATGCCGATCAGGCTGCCGTCGCCGATGGTGCAGCCGTGCAGCATGACCATGTGGCCAACGCTCACGTTTTTCCCGAGGGTGATGGGAAATCCCGGATCCACGTGCAGCACGCAGCCGTCCTGCAACTGGGAATTCTCTCCGATAGTGATAGTGTCGTCGTCCGCGCGCACGACGCACCCGAACCAGATGCTGGCGTTGGGCTCCAGCACCACCGAGCCGATGACGATCGCGTCCGGCGCGATCCAATAATCGCCTTTGCAGACGACGCGGCGCTCTTCGAAGGAGTATTTCATGTTTAGGTAACCTCTGAAAAACCTGCTCGGCGCCACGTGCCGAGGAGGTTTTTCGGCTGAGATTGGGGATGAGGAATCTATCTCAGGCCATGGCCGCGTGATGCGTTGTGGCCAGGACGGGATGGATGCAAGGCGCACGGCGCAGGCCGGGCTGCCTCCTGAATGAATTCAGGAGCCAGCCTGTCGATATGGTCAAGCCGGGCAACGACGCAGACGCCCGTCCTGGCCGCAACCCGAAGGGACGGGGCGCCGCACACCCGCATTCTGCCGGTTGCGCGTCGCTCTTGGGCGAGGTAAAGGAGCGCAGGCACAAGTGCCCGCTCAGGGGCGCATTTCGTTGTCGGGAACCCTTGCAATATCGACATATTGCTGCGGGCTCTCCTCCTAGAACTGCATCCCATTATCGCCTCCGTCGCACACGTGTCCATGGCTGAGATAGATTCCAAGGGCGTGTGACCCCTTTCCTTTTAGGGGAGCGCTATGGAACAGGCGTTTAACGTGCTGGCGACCGGTCGAGCAGTGGAGTCGTTACGCCGTCTACGCCGACCAGGGAGAGGATGAAGAGCATGGCGGCCTGCGGCCCGAGCCAGTTGTTCACCGGCGAATACCATTCTCCCGGGGAGTGGTTGCCACCGCCCATGCCGGCGTTGCTTAAAGTGACGGCCGGTATGCCGAGGCTGAACGCGATGTTGGAATCGGTGCTCGCGGCGGTGATGGCGGTGACCCGGCCCGCGATTGCGGCGAGCGCCTGCCGCGCCCCCTGGATGATCTTCGAATCCACGGGATTCGTGCCACCAGGCCGGTCTCCTACGAGCCTGGGCTCGACGGTGATACGGTTGGAATTCCAGCGTTTGTTTTCTTCCTGGACCGCGTCCTTGATGGCGGCCATGACTTTCTCTTCGAGCTTCTTCAACTCGTCCTGGCTGTCGGAGCGCATGTCCACGCTCATCGTCGCGTCGGCGGCTATCGCGTTCACGGCCGTTCCGCCTTTGACGATGCCTACCGTGAACGTCGTCTTGGGACTGGACGGCGTCTGCACGTCGCCGATCTTCGCGATCGCCCGCCCCATTGCGTGTATGGGGCTCGGCAGCCCGAATGCCGCATAGCTGTGCCCTCCCGGCCCCTTGAAGTCCACCAGGTAGCGGCGGCTCGCCGTCCCGTGGTTCACGAGACGCCCCAGTCCCAGTCCGTCGAACGAGATGAAGCCGTCGATGTCCTTGTGATCGCGGAACAGCGCTTTCACGCCGCGCAGATCGCCCAGCTCTTCCTCGCCGACGGTACCCACGAACATGATGTCGCCCACGGTGCGCAGCCCGTGTTTTTCGACGGTTTCGATCACCATGAGCAGAGTCGCGAGCCCCAGCGCGTCATCATAGATGCCGGGGGCGTAGAAGCGGCCCTCCTTCTCCCGCACCTTGACGTCGGTGCCTTCGGGGAACACGGAGTCGAGGTGGGCGGACGCGATCAACTTGGGGCCGCGCCCGTTTCCCTTGCGCACCGCGATCACGTTGCCTTCCTTGTCGATGTAAGCATCGCGCAGGCCGGCCTCGCGCACTTTCCTGAGAAAGTATGTTGCGCGCGCTGCTTCCTTGAACGGCGGAGCGGGAATCTCGGTCAACTTCACCTGCTCCTCGAACATGCGAGCGCTGCCCGCTTTGAGCGAGTCCATCGCCGCCGAGACCGGGGCGTGTTTACCGATTCGTTCAAAAGCCTGCGTGACCTCCGGCGAGATCGGCGGCCAGGCGGGCTGGGCCCGAACGCTCCCGCCAGACGCCGCCAACGTGAGCGCCATCAATGCTCTTACGGCGATCCACACCACCGCAGCCGGCAAGCTGCCAGACATGAATCCTCCCCCTATTTAATGACCGGCGCCAGAACGCAGGCGCGACGCATCCAGTTCAATCGGATTATAGCGTGACTCTCCGCTGGGTCAGTCGTGCCGGTGCGACAGCTCTTCGACTTTGCGCTGCGTGTCGCGCCGCAGGCCAAGCGCAAAAGCGACTTCGGCTGCGAGGAAGATCGGTGCGACGAAGATCTGGAAGAGGTTGTCGGTGAGCGCGGGCTTGCGGCCTTCGAAGACGTGTCCGACGAGCTGTACGATCCAGCCCCCGCAGAAAGTTAGGAGAAACAGCGTCAGGCTCGCCTGCCACGACGTGCTCGCGGCGAGATCAGCGACATAGAGAACGGGGAGGACGAACGCGGTCATGGCGAGTGCGAGCGGCACGTCGAGCGCGAAGTAATAGCCGAGCACGATCACCACGAACGCCATCGCACCCGTTACCTCGAGGCCCGCGACCGGGGCGCGCAGCCACGAGAGCGCGAGGAGCAGGGCGAAGATGATGACCGGCACGCCTATGAAGTGCGTGAGGCGGTTCCATGGGTTGCGGTGATAAGACGCGTAGAACGCCATCTGCTGCTCGAGCGATTTCCTAAGAAAGCAACCAGCAGCGACCAGCTGTCAGTGGTCAGTGGTCAGCTTATAGCCCTAGGCGCACAGCGTAAACGGTCGCTCTGATCTTGCTAACAGCTAACAGCTGATCGCTCGCGGAGGGCGCACGCCGTGCGCCCGCGCGCTACAAGAGCGGCACGATCAGCAGCGCCACGATGTTGATGATCTTGATGAGCGGGTTGACCGCGGGGCCGGCGGTGTCCTTGTAGGGATCGCCGACCGTGTCGCCGGTCACTGCGGCCTTGTGCGCCTCGGAACCCTTGCCGCCGTGGTTGCCGTCCTCGATGAATTTCTTGGCGTTATCCCATGCGCCGCCACCGGTCGTCATCGAAATGGCGACGAAAAGGCCGGTCACTATGGTGCCCATGAGCACGCCGCCCAGCGCCCTGATTCCCGCGCCCGGTCCCATCAACCAGTTCATGGTGAGCGCCACCACGATCGGCACCAGTACCGGCAGGAGCGAGGGCACGAGCATCTCCTTGATTGCCGCTCGCGTGAGCATGTCCACGGCCCGCGAGTAGTCGGGCTTGGCCGTGCCTTCCATGATGCCCTTGATCTCCTTGAACTGGCGCCGGACTTCGACGACCACCGAGCCGGCCGCGCGCCCCACCGCTTCCATCGCCATCGCGCCGAAGAGATAGGGCACGAGGCCGCCGATGAAAAGGCCGATCACGACCGCGGGGTCCGAAAGGTCGAAGACAATGGGCTTGCCCGCTGCTTCGAGCGCGTGTGTGTAGTCGGCGAAGAGCACGAGCGCGGCGAGTCCCGCCGAACCGATCGCGTAACCCTTGGTTACCGCCTTCGTAGTGTTGCCGACCGCGTCGAGAGGATCGGTGATGGCGCGTACTTCCTTCGGCAGATTGGCCATTTCCGCGATGCCGCCCGCGTTGTCCGTGATCGGGCCGTAGGCGTCGAGCGCAACGATGATGCCGGTCATGGACAACATGGCGGTCGCGGCGATGGCGAGGCCGTAGAGCCCCGCCATATGGTAGGCGGCAAAGATGCTGGCGCACACGGCGATCACCGGCCACGCGGTGGCCCTCATCGATACGCCCAGCCCGGCGATGATGTTGGTCGCGTGTCCCGTCGTCGACGCCCTGGCGACATGCTGCACCGGTGCAAAGTCGGTGCCGGTGTAATACTCGGTGATGACCACCATCAGCGCCGTGAGCAGCAGTCCCACGAACGCCGCCCCGAGCAGCTTCACCGGCGTCAGCTCCGGATATTGCACGCTGATATCTCCCATCAGCCAGTAAGTCACTCCGACGAAGCCGATCGCAGCGATGATTCCGGAAACGATGACGCCCTTGTAGAGCGCGTTCATGATTTTCTTGCCGGGAGTCACCTTGACGAAGAAGCAGCCAATGATGGAAGCGATGATGGATACACCCCCGAGCGCAAGGGGATACGTGACTGCCAGCGGGGCAACCTCCGGCTTGGACAACAGCAGCGCGCCCAGAAGCATGGTGGCGATGATCGTGACCGCATAGGTCTCGAACAGGTCGGCCGCCATGCCGGCGCAGTCGCCGACGTTGTCGCCCACGTTGTCAGCGATCACGGCCGGGTTTCGCGGGTCGTCCTCGGGTATGCCTGCCTCCACCTTGCCCACGAGGTCGGCGCCGACGTCGGCGCCCTTGGTGAAGATGCCGCCGCCCAATCGCGCGAAGATCGAGATCAGCGAGCCGCCGAAGGCGAGCCCGATCAGCGGATGCAGGATATCCTTGATCGACGCGCCGTGGACCGCCGACCCGTGCAGGGCCCAGAAGAAACCGGTTACACCCAGGAGTCCCAGGCCCACGACCAGCATCCCCGTAATGGCGCCCCCGCGAAATGCGACGGTCAGCGCTTCATTGAGTCCTTTGCGCGCGGCCTCGGCTGTGCGCACGTTCGCGCGCACGGAGACATTCATGCCGATGTAGCCGGTCAGGCCCGAAAGAATCGCGCCGATCGCAAAGCCGACCGCGGTCGTCCACGACTGCAGAGCGATGCCGATGAGGGCGAAGAGAACGACGCCGACGATGGCGATGGTCTTGTACTGGCGGTTGAGATACGCACTCGCGCCCTGCTGTATGGCGGCCGCGATCTCGCGCATGCGTTCGTTGCCGGAGGGTTGCGCCAGTATCCATTGGATGGAAACGATCCCGTAGACGAGGGCAATACCGAGCAAGCGAGGGCAAACAACAGTGCGTAAGACATGGTCACTCCCCTTTGGTTATTCGATGCCCGGCGTCTTTGGCCGGTCTGCCCGGATCAACGGGGCAACAGGCGTGCGTGAACGGAACAAAATTGCCGCGGGTACCCTCGCTCACTCTTGCACCCGCCCATTCGCAAGCATACGCAGTCAGATCTTGAATTCCGTATTCAGCTTCCTGCGCACCGCGAGATTCTTGAGCCTGACGAAAGCCGGCAGCCCATTGCGGTAGGGCGGGTAGTCTTCTCCCTGCACCAGCGGCGCCAGATAGTCACGGCATTTTGCGGTGATGTGAAAGCCGTCCTGGGTGATGTAATCGCGCGGCATCATCTTCTCCGCGTTGGCCACGTCCTTCAGGTCCGCGACGCCTATGGCCCAGCGGTACGGCTTGCTCGATTTACGCACGATAATCGGCATCACCCCGCTGCGGCCTTTCGCCGCAAGCTCGACCGCCGCCTTGCCCACCGCATACGACTGCTCCACGTCCGTCTTCGAAGCGATATGGCGCGCCGCGCGCTGCAGGTAATCGGCGACCGCCCAGTGGTATTTCTGCTTGAGCTTGTCCTGGACGAGCTGCGCGATGAGCGGGGCCACGCCGCCCAACTGGGCATGTCCGAATGCGTCGCGCAGGCCGGTTTCCGAAAGGAATTTGCCGTCCGGCCAGCGCAGCCCTTCCGAGACGCCGACGGTGCAGTAGCCGTGCTGCTTCACTACGTCGTCCACTCTGCCCAGAAATTTCTCCTGGTCGAAGGGAATTTCCGGGAAGAGCAGGATATGCGGCGCTTCGCCCTCCTTTTCGGAGGCCAGCCCGCAGGCGGCGGTGATCCACCCCGCGTGCCGCCCCATTACCTCGAGTATGAAGACGCGCGTCGACGTGCGCGCCATCGACGCGACGTCGTAGCTCGCTTCCCGGATGCTCGTCGCTACGTATTTCGCGACCGACCCGAACCCCGGGCAGCAGTCGGTAACGGCGAGATCGTTGTCCACGGTTTTCGGCACGCCGATGCAGATCAACGGATAGCCGGCCTTCTCGGCGAACTGCGACACCTTGTACGATGTGTCGGCCGAGTCGTTGCCGCCGTTATAGAGGAAATATCCGATGTCGTGCGCCTTGAAAACCTCGATCAGCCGCTCGTACTGCGCGCGGTGCTCCTCGATCCCCTTCAACTTGTAGCGGCACGAGCCAAAGGCTCCCCCGGGGGTGTGACGCAGCGCGCGGATTGCCGCCGCCGGCTCCTTCGACGTATCGATCAGGTCTTCAGTGAGCGCTCCGATGATGCCGTCGCGACCCGCGTAGACCTTGCCGAACTGGCTGCGGTGCTTGCGCGCGGTCTCGATGACGGCGCAGGCAGTGGTGTTGATGGTGGCGGTAACGCCGCCGGATTGGGCGTAAAAGACGTTTTTTCTGGCCATGATCCGGGTGTCGGTGTGAAACGCCCGCTATTCTACCGCAGATGAGGACCGCGCCGGGGACTTGGCGTAGCGGTGACGGCCATGAATCGCGGTCCTCATTTATTTTCGGCCCACGGCCGAAAATAGCTCGTCGCGGATGCGCTCGACGGGACCGGAGCCATCGACACGGATGTAGCGGGGCGCGCCCGGGTCGCCGCTGTTCGCCCGCTTCTTGTAGTAATCGACAAGCGGCTTGGTCTGGGCGTGATAGGTCGCGATGCGCTTCTTCACCGTTTCCTCGGCATCGTCGGGACGCTGCACGAGCGGTTCCCCGGTGACATCATCCTTGCCCGGCACTTTGGGCCGATTGTAGATGCCGTGATAGGTCCGACCGGACGCCGGGTGGACGCGCCGGCCGGAGAGCCGCTTCAAGACCTCGTCATCGCTGACGTTGACCTCGACAACGTAGTCGAAATCGATCCCCGCCTCGTGCAGCGCCTCGGCCTGCGCAATGGTGCGGGGAAAGCCGTCGACGATGAAGCCGTTGGCGCAATCCGGTTCCCTGACGCGCTGCTTAACCAGCTCGATGACCACGCGGTCGGGGACCAACTCGCCCTTGTCCATGTACTTCTTGGCTTCCATGCCGAGCGGCGTGCCCGACTTGACCGCTGCGCGCAGCATGTCGCCGGTCGAGATCTGCGGGATTCCGAGCTTTTCGACCAGGAACTGCGCTTGAGTGCCCTTGCCTGCGCCGGGCATCCCCAACAGCATTATTTTCATTTTTGCTCCCGCAACGGAATGTACCACTCAATGCGCAGCCCCACAAAACTAGTGGTCTTGGACGCCGGACTCGGCTCACTTGAACCAGCGACGCACGCGCTGCAGGTCCGCGAGAGTATCCACGCCGGGATGCGGCGCGCGGCGCGTGACCGCCACCGCGATGCGGTAGCCGTGCGCGAGCGCCCGCAACTGCTCGAGTGCCTCCGCACGCTCGAGCGCGGCCGGCTCGAGCCGGGTGAACTCACGCAGAAAACCGCTGCGGTAAGCATAAATGCCGAGATGCCGGTACGCGGGCAAACGGGGCGGAATTCGCCGAATGCCGCGCGCGAACGCGTCGCGGGCGTACGGAATTGGCGCGCGGCTGAAATAAAGCGCGTAACCGTCGTCGTCCAGCACGACCTTGACCACGTTCGGGTTGACGAACTCGCGCGGGTCGCGTATCGCATGGCAGGCTGTCGCCATGTGGGCGCCGCGATGACGCGCCAGGCTCGCGGCGACTTGCCGGATCAGCACGGGGTCGATCAAAGGCTCATCACCCTGGACATTGACGATGATGTGATTAGCCGCATAGCGCCGTCGCGCAGCGACTTCCGCGAGCCGGTCGGTGCCGGAGGCGTGAGTAGCGCTCGTCATAACTGCCTCGTATCCATGTTGGGCGGCAGCTCGAGCGATGCTTCTGTGGTCGGTGGCGATCAGGATTTCCGACGCGCCGCCCAGGCGGGCGCGGTCCGCGACGCGCACGACCATCGGTTTACCGGCGACGTCGATGAGGGCCTTCCCGGGAAGGCGCGAGGAAGCGTAGCGGGCGGGAATGATTACCGAGAATTTCAAGCGCGTGATTCGTGACTCGTGACTCGTGACTCGTGAAAAAGGTCTGTTCCCACTAGGCTCGCCAACAACCAGTCACCAGTCACGAGTCACCAGTCACACTTCTTCTTCTGGAGGAAGTTTCCTCGCCTCGTCCTCGAGCATGACCGGGATGCCGTCCTTGATCGGATAACCGAGGCGGCACGCCTTGCACACAAACTCGCTCTGCGCTTTGCGATAGATCAGCGGCCCCTTGCACAGCGGGCATACCAGTATGTCGAGCAGCTTGCTATCCACGCGCAGTCGCCAGAGCCTATCTCTACAACGAAAAACAGGAATCAGCCACAGATACACTCAGATAAACACGGATGTTATTCCGTGTTGAGGATTTTGCCCAATTTGAATTATCTGTGTTCATCTTTATTCGTCTGTGTTTATCTGTGGCTCACATTAAGTTCTTCGAGTCTGTGCAGCACCAGCTCGCCGAAGCGGGATTCCATCCCGGCATCCACCGGCAGCATCCAGAGCGTTTCCCCGGCGAACGCCTCGCATTTTACCGCATCCTTTTCAGTCATCACGATTGCGTCCGCATCCGCGTACGCAATATCGGATGGGCGGTACGGGTGATGATCGGGGAAGGGGTGGGCGATGAAATCCAGGCCAAGGGTCTGAAGATAGCGGAAGAATCGCGCAGGATTACCGATGCCGGCGACCGCGTGCAGCCGCCGCCCGCGAAAATATTCGGCACCGACGCGATGTCCCGGGTTGAGCAGATTGTGAAATTCGTGTCCCTCCAGCGTCATGCGAAATTGCCTGCCAATTGTAAGCCCCGCCAGATCCGGAATGATTGCCGGCGTCTCCATGCCGCTGTTTATCAGGATCGCGTCCATTGCGCAGAGGCGGGATGGTGGTTCGCGCAACGGTCCGGCCGGGAGCAGCCAGCCGTTGCCGAGTCCGCGCGCCGCGTCGATCACGCAGATCTCGACGTTGCGGCCGAGACCATAGTGCTGGAGGCCGTCGTCGCTGATCAGCACGTTGCACGCGGGTTGCTCCGCCAGGAGCGCGCGGCCGGCGGCGGCCCGATCGGCGCCGATCCATACCGCGCAGCCACTGCGGCGCGCCAGCAGAACGGGCTCGTCACCGCAGGCGAGCGGATCGGCTTCGGGCGCCACGCGGTGTGGCGCGGCATGCGTGCCGCCGTAGCCGCGGCTAACGATACCCGGCACGTAGCCGTGCCCGCGCAGGTAAGTCGCGAGCCACAACACCACCGGGGTTTTGCCCGTGCCGCCTGCGGTGACGTTGCCAACGACGATCACCGGCACCGGCAGCGGGCGCATGGTGGCGAGTCCAGCGCTGTAAGCTGCGCGCCGCAGCGCAACCGCGGCCCGAAACGCGAGACTTACGGGATACAGTAGAAACGAGACCGGCGTAACACGATCCCAATGCGATTGGAGCCAGGTCATGAGCCAGTGACTCGTGACTCGTGATTCGTGACTGACTCGTGTCGCTGGTCTTTACCAGTCACCAGTCACTAGTCACCCGTCACTTGGATGCTGCTGCTTGTGTCGTAAAAGTAATCTTGCCGTAGCCGGCCATGCGGGCGGCTTCCATGACCGTGATCACGGCTTGGTGCGGGGCGCGCGCGTCGGCGCTGATGACCACCACGGGATCCTTCATCCCGCCAGCGACCTTGCGCATTTCCTGGCTCAACGGGACCGGCCCGTTTAGCAGCGCGGCCTTCCTGTTGATCGAATAATTACCCTGGGCGTCGACGCCGATGTCGATCTGATCGAGCCGTTCGGGCTGACGCTCGGCATCCGCAGTGGGCAGATTGATCTGCAGCTCGGCGTGACGCGAATAGGTGGTGGTCACCATCAGGAAGATGAGGATCACCAGCAGCACGTCGATCAACGGAATGAAGTTGATCTCGGGCTCTTCCCGGAACGCGCGCGGACGAAACCTCATGCTTGTCGCTCGCCGTGGATGATCTCCACCAACTTGAGGGCCTGCAGCTCGATATCCACCAGCATCACGTCCACCTTGGCGCGGAAATACCGGTAGAAGATCATGGACGGGATCGCGATGACGAGGCCGAAGGCCGTGTTGTAGAGGGCGATGGAAATGCCGTGCGCGAGCACTAGGGGATTGCCGCCTTGCGGTGTTTGCGACCCGAAGATCTCGATCATGCCGATGACCGTGCCGAACAGTCCCAGCAACGGCGCGATGACTGAAATCGTGCCCAGGCTCGTAAGAAAGCGCTCCAGATCTATCGCGATCGAGCGTCCGGACTCTTCGATGGCTTCCTTCATGATCGAAGGGGCGCTCTTTACGTTCTTCAGTCCCGCTGCAAACACCTGGCCCAAGGGGGATGAATTGGTTAGCCGGGAGATCAACTGCAAGGTAACGCCGTTCTGGCGGTATTCGGATATCACCTGCGGGAGCAGGTTTTTCGGCATGACGACGCTCCCGCGCAGCGACCACAGGCGCTCACCTATGATCGCCAAGGCGATTACCGAGGTCAGGAGCAACGGCCAGATCGGCCATCCAGCGGCTTCGATGAGGGCGTACACGCGGACAGTCTCCCCAAAGTTGGCGGTAATTTATCTGTGCTATGAGTTTTCAGCAAGCCAAAATTGAGAAGTTTGGTTAGATTTGTCTCGTAAGCCTCTCGGCCAAACCCTTTTTTTGGTGTTGACGCCAAACCCTGTGGATAAGATTGTGCATAGCCTGTGGAGAAGGTATTTGCAGCATCTCCCTGTATGAAATCCACGCCTGTCCTCTAGGGTTTCAGATCAGTTGTTCAATAAATCAATTACTTATATTATCGCGTCATAGCTGCAAGCGGTTATCATCGGGGACGAAGATGACGACCGTTGCAGACGATTCTGGGCTGATCCTCGCGAGTCAGAACGCAGGGTCCGATGAATACGCATAACAAAACGGGACGCGAACGTGGGCGGCGCGGCCCTGTTAGTGACGGTCCGTTCTACGCGTATACCGTTCGCTCGCGGCACATGTATTTTGAAGCGAGCCCGTGTGGATAGCCGCAAACCCTTGGACCGGCACTAGAATGAAGCGATGCTGGAACTCACCAGAGAAACGTCGAGCCAAGCGCTGGCGCCGGTCGTATCGGTGAGCGAGCTCACCCGGCGCGCGCGCCATTTACTGGAGCAGCAGCTCCCGCTCATGTGGATCGCGGGGGAAGTGTCGAATTGCAAGCGCTATGACTCCGGCCACTGCTATTTCACGCTCAAAGACGCCGCAGCGCAGGTCGAGTGCGTGCTGTTCCGCCACAAGGCGCAGTTGGTGGGCTGGCAGCTGCAGGATGGGATGCAGGTCGAATTGCGGGCGTTCCCGACGATCTACGAAGCGCGCGGCAAATTCCAGCTCTGCGTCGAGGCCATGCGGCGTTCGGGGCTCGGTGCGCTCTACGAGGCGTTCGCGAGACTGAAGCTCAAGCTGGAGCGCGAGGGCTTGTTCGAATCCGAGCGCAAGCGCGCGCTGCCGCGTTTTCCGCAGGTGATCGGTGTTGTGACGTCGCCGCAGGCCGCCGCATTGCGCGATGTGCTGACGACCTGTAAGCGCCGCATGCCATCCCTCATCGTCGTTATTTACCCGACGCCCGTGCAGGGCGAAGGCGCCGCGCATAGCGTCGCCGCAGCCATCACCACGGCGAGCGCGCGCAAGGAGTGCGATTTGCTCATCCTCTGCCGGGGCGGCGGCAGCATCGAGGACCTGTGGGCGTTCAACGAAGAAGCGGTGGCGCGGGCGATTGCCGCCAGCTCCATTCCGGTTGTCACGGGGATCGGCCATGAAACGGACTTCACCATCGCGGATTTCGTCGCCGACGCGCGGGCGCCGACACCCACCGGCGCGGCGGAGCGCGCGACCCTCAACCAGGCCGACCTCATCGGGATACTGTTGCAATCTGCGAACCGTCTGCTGCGTTGCGCAACTCGCGGCGTGGAAGACCACATGCAGCGGATTGATTTTCTGTCGCGGCGGCTCACGCATCCGGGAGAGCGCATCCGCAACCAGCTGGCCGCGCTCGGACATCTCGCGCAGCGGTTGTGCGCCTCGGGCCGGCACGGTGTAGAGAACGAGTCCTGGCGGATGCGCGACCTAGGGCAGCGTCTGGTCGCCTCGGGACCGGACGTGGTGGCGCTCTCCACCGCCAACGCAGAGCTTGCGCGGCGCTTGCGGCACGCGGCCCGCGCCCGTATCGAGAACGCGACTGGAGCCCTGGCGAGCGCGGGGGCTCACCTCAAGCACCTCAGTCCTCAGCATGTGCTGGAGCGCGGCTACAGCATTACCGAGAGCGCAGCAGGCAGGATTGTGCGCGACGGCGCCACCCTCTCGGTGGGCGAGGAAGTGAAAATCACCTTCGCCCGCGGCCGGGCCGACGCGCGTGTGCAGCGCAAGGAATGACCTTGCAAGCGATTAGCGATTAGCAATTAGCGATTAGCTTTAGGGCTTTGGCTAACAGCCAAGAGCTAAAAGCTAAACGCTGCTTCTTTGGAGCCTAGATGGAAGACCTGGACTTCGTCACACCTGCCCGGACCAAAATCTACGACCCTGTCGTCGCGTTGGCTTTCTTCAAGTCTGCCGGATCGCCCGAAAGCGTTGCCCAGGGCAAGTCGTTCTTCGTCGAAAACGAAAGAACCGACGGGATGTTCTCGAAGGGCGCGAAGATGTATCTGCTGCTCGACGGTGAAGTCAGCCTGACCGTCAGGAAGAAGGTGATCGCCACCCTCGGCAAGGACGCCATATTCGGAGAAATGGCCACGGTCGGGCAACTGCCGCGCAGCGCCACGGCGGTCGCGAAGAGCGACTGCCGCGTCATTTCCCTCGACGAGAAGCAGTTCCGCAGGGCGATCGGGAAGGCGCCCGAGTTCGCCTTGATGCTCATGAACATCATCATCGAGCGTTTGCGGCTGGCCGTTGCGTTGCTGATCGGCCCGCGCGTCCTGTCGGACGACGAGACATTGAAGAAGCGTAGCGTGTTCGAAAAAGAGCTCTTGGCCGATCTGCTGGCAGAGTTCGACGGCCATGCCCCGGTCCACGCGCCCGCGCGCAAGGTAATCATGGCGGAGGGCGAGGCCGGCGCGTTCATGTACGTCGTGCTCAAGGGGCGAATCGTCGTGACGATCAAGAACCGGGTGGTCGAGAGAGTCGGGCCGGGCGGCGTGGTCGGCGAAATGGCGCTGGTCGATCAGGCGCCCCGCGTCGGCACCGCCACCGCCGAGACCGACTGTACGTTGCTGGCGATCAACCGCAAGGATTTCCTGCTGTTCGTGAAGACCAAGCCCGACTTCAGTCTGTCGCTGATGAAGGGGCTCGCGGAGAGACTGCGCTACATGAATTCGCAGTTCAAATAGCCGGCAGCCAGTCACTCGTCACATTAGCCGTCAGCGACAGCCAGGCTTTCTTTTTCCACGAAGGCGATGGCGTCCGCGAGGCGTTGGTGGCTGTCGCGGATCAGCTCGTTCCCGTCGCCACCGTCAGTAAATTCCCGCAGATCAATGCATCGAGATGCCCGAGCTGAAACGCGCGCACGGCGTCCGCCGCCGAGCACACGATCGGCTCCTCGTGCATGTTGAAGCTGGTGTTGATGAGCGCGGGCACGCCGGTCAGCCCGTGGAACGCTTTCAGGATCGCATAGACCGCCGGGTTGTCCTGCTCGCGCAGCACCTGCGGGCGGGCCGTGCCGTCGACGTGAATCGCGGCTGGGATGTCGCGCTTCGCGAGCTCCGATGCATCGTAGGTGATGGTCATGAAGCGGGCCATCACGTGGTCAGGCTTCCACGCGGGGAAATACTGCGCGGCGTATTCCTCGATCACGATCGGCGCGAACGGCATGAACTCGGTTCGCTGCAGGCGATCGTTGAGCCATTTATTGATGGCGGGGTCGGAGCACGACGCGAAGACGGTGCGGTTGCCCAGCGCACGCGGACCGTACTCCATCCGCCCCGCCGCCCGCGCGACGACTTTTCCTTCAGCCAGTAGCGCCGCAATTTTCTCTGGCAGGCTGTCCGCTTTATTGTACGTGAGCTTCGCCGAGTCCAGCGCCTGCGCGGCTTCGCCGTCCGAGATGGTCGGCCCGAGGTAGAGCGACTCCAGGAAATGCGGAGTCAAGCCGCCGTTACGGTCGGCATGAACGCTGAGCGCCGCGCCGACCGCCAACCCGCCGTCGCCCATGTTCGGATGTATATAGATGTTATCGACTTCGTCGAGCTCGAGCACGCGCTGATTGAGCTTGACGTTGGCGAACACGCCGCCGGCGAGCGCGAGCTTGCGGATGCCGGTCTTGCGCGCCCACTCAGCGATGAAGTCACACACCATCGCTTCGCTGAAGGCCTGCAACCCAGACGCGATGTCTTCGCGGCTCAGGTCTCCCGTCAGCGATGCGAAGATGTCGCGCGTGCCATTGCGATTACGCCGAGCGCGAGATACATGAGATCGCCGTTGAAGAGGAGCGACGAGCCGTGGCCGCTCACGTGTTCGCGCAGCCGCGACATGAGCGGCTCGGGGTTGCCGAACGCCGCTAGACCGACGATCTTGCCTTCGTGCTGCAGTGGCTTGAAGCCGAGCTGCATGGTGAAGGCCGTGTAGAGCTGCGCCGATGGAAGACAGGAATTCGAGCCAGAACAGATGCTCGAGCTTGCCATGGTGGCCAGTCCAGACCGAGCCGCAGTGGCCGTCGCCGAAGCCGTCGAGGGTGATGGTAAGAACCTTCTCATCGGGCCACGGACAGCAATAGTAGGCGCTCGACGCGTGCGCGAGGTGATGAATGGTTTCGTTTCGCGGCAAGGGTTGCAGCTGCTCGGGCAGCGAGCGCGGTGCAATCATCTGCGCGAGCGTGCGTAGCGGAAAATCCACCAGCCGCGAGTTGAGATAGCTCTTGAAGCTCGGATGCCGTGCCGTGCGTTTCGCCTTCCAGTAGCCGCGCACCATGTCGCCAACGAAACGGTGCCGCGAGAGCTGCGCCATGGCGACGAAATCGGGCGCCTTGCCTTGCATGTCCAGCAGCGACTGGATGGACAGAAAGGGAAAGCGCTTGTCGTTCTTTTTGCGGCTCAGCCGCTCTTCGTCGAGGGCGGCGACGATGCGCCCATGCTCGATCCACGCCGCGCCTGCGTTGTGGGTGATACCCTTGTCCGGATAGCGCGCCGTATATCCGTTGATGCCCAGGATGTTCATGGTTGCTGCCGGGCGCGCCTGTAAATCGAGCCGGACCGACAGCTTCGACGAAATGGGACTCGATCTTTAAGAGTTTTCAAATGGGCTGGGAAGGGCCGGTAGCTTGGCCGGCGCCTGAACTACCCGAAACTGGGTGTTCCCATTCAGCGCAGCTTGGTTGTCGTTGAATCTACGGTCAGAATTGATTCGAATCCCCGTGGGGACGCGAAAGAAAGCCGCCCAAGAGCGGCATTTTTCTATGTGAGTAGCGGCAACTCACATCATCAAGCGACGGCTCGGTTGCCGTCCGAAAAAGGTGTAACACATTTCGGGCAAGGCGGCTGCGACGGGGGTGCGGGGGGAACGGGAAGGCTAAGGTGTCAGGAACCCTAAGCTCTAAGGTTCCTGACACCTTCGGGGCCCATTCCCCCCCTCGTTCAGGTTACCGCGGCCGCATGCGACGAGAAGGACACCGTGCCGGCGCGTGCCGTGTCGTCGGTCTTGACGTTGACGAGCGCGACCATGCCTTCATCGACTTTCTTCTGCGCGCGCATGCAGCGCCGGGCCGATGTCTTCCGGCTTCTCCACGTATCTCGCCGTAGCAGCCGAGCGCTTCGGCCATCTTGTCGAAGCGCGTGTAGCCGAGATTGCGGCCGATCTTTTCCTTCTTCGGATCGGCCGTCCAGCCGCCGTTCAGGCTGATCACGACGAGCACCGGGATCTTGTGCCGCACCGCGGTGTCGAGCTCCATCGCGTTCAGCCCGAACGAGCCGTCGCCGTGGACGACGATCACCTGCTTGTCGGGACACGCGACCTTGGCGCCGACGCCGAACGGCATGCCGACGCCCATCATCCCGAACGGACCGGAATTCAGCCGATGCGCCGGCGCAAACGTCGGCATCGATTGCCGGCCGAAGTTGAGGATCTCCTGCCCGTCCACGCAGAGGATCGCATCGCGCTTCATGAAGTTCTTCACTTCCTCGCACAGTCGCAGCGGATGGATCGGCGTCTCGTTCATCGACATGCCGCCGCCGGTTTCCTTGCGCTTCGCCGCTTCGCCTTCGGCGAGCTTCTTGCGCCACTGGCGCGAAGTTCTCCGGCTCGATGCGCTTCGGCATCGCCGTCGATCAGCTGCTGCAGCACGGCCTTGCAGTCGCCGACGATCGCCGATATCGACCTTGCGCGGCGACGGAGGCGATCTCGTCCGCGTCGATATCGATGCGCGCGATCTTCGCGTTGGCGCCGAAGCGCGGCGGCGACGGCATGGCCGATGATGTAGTTCATGCGCGTGCCGAGGATGAGGATCAGGTCGGCGTCCTTGAACGCGGTCGAGCGCATGGTGAGGAACGACAGCGGATGATCGTCGGGCAGCACGCCGCGGCCCTGCGGCGTCGTGTAGAACGGGATGCCCGCCTTCTCGACGAACGTCTGCATCTCGGTCCACGCCTGCGACCAGATCACGCCGCTGCCGCTGACGATGAGCGGCTGCTTCGCCTTCGAAAGCGCGTCGATCAGCTCGTCGACGCGCGCGTGCTCGCCCAGCGGCCGCGGGCTGCAGCAGCGGACGGCCGCTCAGGCGCCAGTCGACCTGCTCCTCGGGGACCTTCTCGTAGAGGACGTCGGCCGGGAAATCGAGATAGACCGGGCCGGGCTTGCCGCCCATCGCCTTCTGGAACGCGTTGTTCACCTGCTCGGGAATGCGCTTCAGATTCACGACGCGGTCGGACCATTTCGTGCACGCCTTCATGATCGCGACCTGGTCGATCTCCTGGAAGGTCTGCCGGCCGAAGAGACTGATCGCGCTCGAACCGCCGATCGCGACGACCGGCGCGCAATCGATGAGCGCGTTGGCGATGCCGGTCGTGAGATTGATCACGCCCGGGCCGCTCGCCGCCATGCACACGCCGGGCTTCTGCAGCAGCCGGCTGTAGGCCTGCGCCGACAGCGCGGCCGCCTGCTCGTGCCGCACGTCGATCATGCGTATTTCTTCTTTGGCGCAGTGCGTCTGGGCGAGCTGCATCGGCCCGCCCATGATGAAGAACAAATCCTTCGTGCCTTCGTTCTTGAGTGCACGCGCCAGGATTTCAGAGCCTGTCACTTCCGCCATGGTCGTTCTCCTTCAGATCTGGTGACACTATCGAGGAAATACTTCGCTCATACGTCCTCGAACCTATCTCAACCATCGGCGTGTGATGCGTTGTGGCCACCGAGATCCCGGTCAGGCCGCCGCTGCCTGGCCGACTTCCGCCTCGGGCTGCGGCGAGATGATCTTGTCCGCCCGCAGAGCCGCGACCTGCTCTTCGTTCATGCCGAGCCAGTCCTTGAGCACTTCCGCGCTGTGCTGGCCGAGCAGCGGCGCGGGTTTGACCGCCGCCGTCTTGCCGTTGAACTCACCGGCCAGCCGGCCATCTTGAACGGCCCGGTGCGGATGCTGCTACGGTCTGGATGATGCCGCGATCCACGAAGTTGGGATCGTTCAGCAGCTCCAGGCGTGTCGCGCACGGCGCCCGCGGGAACAGCGGCCCCGATCACGCGCATGCGCTTCGTACTTGTCGTGCTTGCTGCGTGAACTCGCTGATGATCTCTGTCGAGCTCGGCTTCGTGTTCTGACGCGCGCCTCGCGCGTCTCGAAGCGCGGATCGCCGATCAGGTCCTTGCGCCCGATCGCTTCGAGCAGCCGCGGCCAGTGCTGCGGGTTGGCGCGGCTCGTGTAGACGTAGACGTAGTCGTTCGGTCCGCCCGGCGCGCACGGATAGATGTTGCAGGGCGGATTGCTGCCTCGAGCGTCTGCGCGCCGGCGCGCCGCGCCGGTTTGCCGGTCTTCGTGGTCACGCCGAACGCGTTGCGAATGTAGTGCAGCATCGCGTCCTGCATGCCGACCTTGCAGATGCACGCCCTTGCCGGTTTCCTTGCGCTTGTAGAGCGAGCCGAGAATGCTGATCAGCATCAGCATGCCGGTTCCCGTATCGCCGAGCGTCGCGCCCGGCTTGGCGGGCGGACCGTTCGGGCTGCCCGGTAATGCTCATCGTGCCGCCGCACGCCTGCGCGATCATGTCGAACGCGAGGTTGCTTCGTCGTACGGGCTGCCCGTCGCCGAAGCCTTTCACCTGCCCGTAGATGATGCCGGGATTCAGCTTGCTCAGGACGTCGTAGCCTAGGCCCAGCCGCTCGATCGCGCCGGGCGCGAAGTTCTCCATGAAGACGTCGGCCTTGCGCGCGAGGTCCTTGCACGATCTCGAGCCCGCGCGGAGACTTCAGGTTGACGGTGATCGAGCGCTTGTTGGAGTTGTAGTTCAGGAAGTAGGGATCGTCGCGGTGCGGTGTCGTGGCGCCCGTCCGGCGCCCGGGATCGCCGCCGCCCGGGTTCTCCACCTTCACGACATCGGCGCCGAGCCATGCCATGACCTGCGTGCAGGACGTGCCCGCTTCGAACTGCGTGAAGTCGAGTACCCGGACGCCAGTCAGGCAGCCCGGAGCGACGGTTTTGTCTGTCATCGGATCCTCCAACGTGGGTGAGGAAGCGGAATGGGAGTGCAGCGCGCAGAGTATCGTAACGTACCCTCGGCAACTCCATCGACATCGAGATCGGGCTTTACCATCAGGCTTGCCATTCTGCCCAAGACCGCACGGAGCGGGTCAATTCGGCCATACTGCGGACTCGCCAGAGTCAAATGGCGGCGGTGATCAAGGCCGCTGTATCAAGCCAGAATAGCAATCTTGCACCGCACACAACCTTTGTCGCGTAAGACACCGGGAGAGGCCGTGAATCCGACTACTGGGCAGTGGGACTCGACGACCGAGCGTCTCGTTCGGTTTGCGGAGCGTGCGCGATACGACGCCTTGCCGCCGGATATCGTCCGTGCATGCAAGCTGCGCCTGATCGACACGTTCGCAGCCGCGCTCGGGGCGTGCGACGCGCCGCTCAGCGAAGCCGCGCGCAAGGTCGCCGCCCGTACGCGGGGAGTGGGGGTGGATGGCGAGGCGAGCGTCTGGGGCAGCGCGATCAAGACGACGCCCGAAGCGGCTGCGTTCGCAAACGGCGTGATGGTGCGCCTGCTCGACATCAGCGATACCTACCTCGGGAAGAGCAGGGGCCATCCGAGCGACATGACCTCCGGGCTCGTCGCTATCGCCGAATCGGTTGGCGCAGACGGCAAGTCGCTCATCGCTGCGATGGTGCTCGCGTACGACGTCTACTGCAGCTTTTGCGATGCGGTCGATTTCAATTCGAAGGGCTGGGACCAGCCAGTCTACGGAATACTCGGCTGCGTCCTCGGCGCAGGCAAGCTCCTTGGACTCACGCGCAACCAAATGGGCAACGCGGTCTCGCTCGCGCTCGCGCCGAACATGGCCCTCGCTCAGAGCCGCCGCGGGCAACTCTCGAGTTGGAAAGGCTGTGCCGGCGCCAACGCCTCCCGCAACGCCGTGTTTGCAGCGATGCTCGCGAAAGACGGTTTCACGGGCCCCACTGCCGTGTTCGAAGGCGACGGCGGCCTGTGGCAGGCGACCGGAGGTCGCTTCGAGTGGCCGCTTCCCGAAGACGGGCACCTGATCGCGGCGACGCATATCAAAGGTCTGCCGGTCTGCTATCACGGGCAGTCGTCGGTATGGGCCGCGCTCGAACTTCGCGACCGCGTTGACATCAGAAAGATAGAGAACATCCAGATCGATACCTACCGGACTGCGGTCATGATGATGGGTGAGGATCCTTCACGTTGGGCACCGACCACACACGAGACCGCCGATCACAGCCTGCCGTATTGCGTATCGATCGCACTTCTCGACGGCAAGGTCACGAACGAGTCATTCGCCGAGGCTCGCCTCGCGGATTCAACCGTCGCCGGGCTCATGCGCAAGGTCAAGGTGCGCGAGGACCGGCGGCTTTCGGACGCCTACCCCGAAGGCGCGCCGGGGCGAGTTACGATCAGACTGGTGTCGGGTGAGACGCATACGAGCGAACTACGATATCCGAAAGGTCACGCGAAAAACCCGATGAGCGACGCCGACGTCGAGCAGAAGTTTCGCGATATGGCGGTGAAGCGCCTTTCGAGCCCACAATGCGATGCAGTGCTCGCGGCGATCGCGAACCTGGAGCAGTCGAACGATATCGGCCGCGATCTCGTACGGCTCGTCACCATCGAGTCCGCGGAATCAAACAGCACAAAGAAAATGTGAGTAGAGCTTATCTCAAAAACTAACGGCAGGATTCAGCCACAGATACACACAGATACACACAGATAAACACGGATGGAATAACGTAGCATTGAACACCTCTGCACGCTGAAAGGTTCCGATACTGTGCGAAGGGCGTGTTACCCGCCGGGCTCGTGCAGCGTGTGTCGTCTTATCTGTGTTCATCTGTGTTTATCTGTGGCTCAAATGGGGGTTTCGTGAGACCGCTTCTAGTAATACAACGGCAGAGACAACGGGGGTTCTGAACATGGTGGAGTTCAAGACGATCTCATACGAGGCCGTAACGGTGGGCGAGGAATTCAAGTCGGATGACTTCCTGATCAAGCCCGAGGATGTCGACACCTATGCCTACGCGGTCGACGACTACAGCTCCTGGTACTTCGAGGACTCGCCGTTCGCCGGGAAGATTGCGCATCCGACGCTGCTCGGCAATCAGGCATTGCTCATGCGGCACTGCCGCTACGTCGTGCCGGCGGGACTGCACGCCAAAATGCAGTTCGAGTTTATCGAGCCCCTTCGCGTCGGCATGCGCGTGCGCACGCATGGCAAGGTGCTCGACAAGTACGAGCGGCGTGACCGCCACTACATGGTCACGCAGTTCGAGACACGAGATGAGGAGACCGGCACGGTCCTCGTGCGGGGGCAGTTTACGCAAATGATCTTTCCCGAATCAGGAGTGCACCGTGAGCGCCCGGCCGATGAAGCAAAGTCCGGCCGGGCGCTAAGGAATGTGTCCCGTGACTAACCGACACATTCCTGTCGGCTCGGAGCTGCCGCCGCTTACGAAGACGATCCAGCAGCGCCAGATCGACTGCTATTCGGGCGTGCGCCCGCACTCGATACACACCGATCCGGAGTGGGCGCGCAAGAAAGGCTTCCGGGCGCCGCTCGCGCAAGCGATGATGTCTACCGCGTACGTATCGCAGCTGATGACGCAGTTTGCAGGGGAGGGGTTCGTGAAGGGCGGCAGGATGTCGGTGTCCTTTATCAAACCCGTTATCGTCGGTGACACGTTAACGGTGCGCGGCCGCGTCAAGAGCCGTGAACCCGAAGGCGACAGGACGCGCGTCACCGTCGAGGTCTGGTGCGAAAACCAGGACGGCGTGAAGACGATGGTCGGCACGGCGAGCGGGTTGGAGCACACTACGAAGTAGCCTTACACCCGTTTCAAGCCACAGATAGACACAGATGGACACAGATAGATGGACAATGGCGCGTCACCGGTAGCGCAAACCGACCTTACGCGGCTCTTTGCGCCGCGCTCGGCGGCACTCGTCGGCGCGACGGACCATCCAACCTCGTTCGGCGGCCGCGTATTCCAGCAGATGACCGGTTTCGGGTATCCCGGAAAGATTTATCCGGTCAATCCCCGGCTGAAGGAAATCAACGGCCTCCCGTGTTATCCGAGCCTGAAGGATCTGCCCGAGACGCCGGACCACGTCGGCATCATCGTCTCGGTGCAGCGCGTGTTCGACGTGCTCGCCGATTGCGCGGCGATCGGTGTCCCGTTCGCGACGGTATACACCGCGGGCTTTTCTGAAAGCGGTACCTCCGAGGGCCGGGAACGCCAGGCACGGCTCGCCGCGTTCGCGAAAAGCTCCGGCATGCGCATCATGGGGCCGAACTGCAACGGCGTGATCAACTTCGTCGATGCATTCGCGATGGCCTCGACTGCGGCAATCAAAGGGCCTCGCGCGCCTGCCGGCAACATCGGGGTGGTCAGTCACAGCGGCGGGCTCGGACAGATCACCATCATGTGGCGCGCGCAGGAAATCGGTCTCGGCATCAGCTACGAGGCGAGCTGCGGCAACGAAGCCGATCTCGATGCGCTGGATTTCGTGCGTTTCATGTTGCGCAGCGCCGCGACCGACGTCGTGCTGCTCGCCGTGGAAGCCATCAAGGACGGCGCGAAGTTCAAGGAAGTCGCGCGCGAAGCGGCGGAGCGGGAAAAGCCGATCGTCGTGCTCAAGTTCGGGCGCACCGAGGCGGGTGGCCGTGCGGCTGCGTCCCACACCGGCGCGGTAGCAGGCAACGATGCGATCGTCGATGCCGTCTTCCGCCAATTCGGGCTGATCCGCGTCGACGAATGCGATCAGCTTTACGAAACTGCGGTGCTGCTCCGCCGGCGCCGCTGGCCCGGTGGCCGTGGTGCAGCGGCGGTATCGCCCACCGGCGGCAACATCGTGCAACTCGCTGACGTCGGTGCCCGCTTCGGTCTCGAGTGGCCGCCGTACTCCGAGGCGACCCAGGCAGCGCTCGCGCCGCTGCTTCCGGGCTACGGCAAGGTGGGCAATCCGACCGACATGACCTCGGTGGCGACCGGCGAGCAGGGCCTCTACCGCCAGGCGCTTGAGACGATAGCCGCCGACGAGAACGTGCACGTCGTCGTGCCGATATACGCTTCCATCTCGAAGCGCGATCTGCAGCGCGGTGCCGATTTCGTTTCGGGCTGCGACAAGCCCGCGGCGATGCTGTGGATCGGCGGTTGCTCCGACGATCCGTCCTTCACCCGGCGTGACTTCGTGAAAGCCGGCGTCACCGTCTACCGCGATGCGACGCCGTGCATGCGCGCATTCCGGGCGGCAATCGATTTCGGCGAGTACGTGAAAGCGCACAAGTCCGGCGCCACGAATCCGGAGCGGCCCCCGGGTTTGGACCGGGAAGCCGCGGCAGCGAGGCTGAAGGCTGCAGGCAGCAAGCTCACCGAGCGCGAAGCCAAGGCGTTGCTCGCAGAATACGGGTTTCCGGTGACGAACGAACGGCTCGCGACGAGCGCTGACGAGGCGGCTGCACATGCGCGGGTGATTGGCGGGCCGGTCGCGCTCAAGATCGATTCGCCTGATATCGCGCACAAGACCGAAGCCGGTGCGATACGCCTCGGTGTGGAAGGCGACGACCGGGTGCGCGCCGCTTTCAGCGAAGTCATGAGTGCAGCCCGCCTCTATGCGCCCCAGGCTGCGCTCAACGGCGTGCTCGTTCAGGCGATGGCGCCCAAAGGAGTCGAACTGATGTTGGGCGTCGTCGGCGATCCCGTTTTCGGTCCGATCGTCGCGGTCGGTCTCGGCGGCATCTACGTCGAAGTGCTGAAGGACGTCGCGTATCGCGCCGCACCGGTCACGTCTCGCCAGGCCGCGGAAATGGTGGGCGAGCTTCGCAGCACGAAACTGCTCGACGGCGTGCGGGGAATGGCGCCGCGGGATAAGGAGACGTTGATCGACCTCATCGTGCGGCTGTCATGGTTTGCCCACGATTTTCGCGACGACGTTGCCGAGCTCGATCTCAATCCGGTGACCGTCCTGGAGCGCGGCGCGGGCGCCCGTATCGTGGACGCGCTCGTCGTGCGCCGAGCGTAAGGCTCCCCAGTCTTCGGTATGGGGAAAGTTCTTCTCCCAGGGTTCGAACTGAAGCGGGCTACACTGTGCGTGCCGTAAGAAGTGGTAGACGAGGCACGCCGGCTCCGGATCCGTAGATAGGGCGGCCACGAGGTGTTTTACATTTCAAGGGGGACACCGGATGCGGACCAACACGCTCAAGCAAAAGCTGCGGGATGGCAAGCCCGTCTTCGGCGTCATGATCACTTTTCCCGCGCCGCCCGTTGTCGAGATGCTGGGCTACATGGGATTCGACTGGGTGCTCATCGACAACGAGCATGGTTCCATCACGGTGGATACTTCCGAGGAAATGATACGCGCTGCCGAGCTGACCGGCATCGCGCCCATTGTCCGGCCGGTGGCCAACAGGCCGGAGGTGATTGCGCCTTTCCTGGATCGAGGCGCGTGGGGCGTCCAGGTTCCGCACGTCAATACCCGGGAGGAAGCCGAAGCCGCCGTTGCAGCCTGCAAGTACTATCCCGAAGGACAGCGGGGCAGTTTCAGCCGTGGCAGGCCCGCGGAGTACGGCATGGGCGGAACAACGCAGGAATATTTTGCGAAAGCGAACGCGAACATACTGGTTTGCCTGATGCTCGAAGAGGTCGAAGCCATCGACAATATCGGCGAGATCGTCACCGTCAAGGGCGTGGATGTTCTCTTCATCGGGTCGGGTGACCTGTCCCAATCGATGGGCCACCCGGGGCAACAAACCCACCCCGAGGTGCAGGCAGTCATGGAGAAAGGCGTTAAGCGCATCCGCAATGCGGGAATTGCGGCAGGGGTAAGCTGTCCGGACGCGCTAATTCCCAAGTTCCTCGGCCTTGGCGTGCAGTACTTCCACAGCAATGTGGGCAGTTTGCTTCAAAGCGCCGGGGAAACGTATCTCAAGACCATGCGGAAATCCGCGGCGTGATCGGAGCATCTCCAAGTGATTGACCCGTCCGGCGCATCGTTCTAGGCTACCGGTGGTTCGAATACCGATGGAGTGAGGACCAAATGCCTGACGACGGATCGTGGAGTTTGACTGCAGACGAGGCCGACCGCGTCCGGCAGAGACCGGAAGCTTTCGGCACCCGCGGAATGGTTGCGTCCGCGCACCCGGTGGCGGCTTTCATCGGTCTCAACATCCTGCAGCGCGGCGGCAACGCGTTCGACGCGGCGATCGCAGTGGCCGCCGCCGAAGGCGTGGTGCTGCCTATGAAATGCGGTCTGGGCGGCGATGCTTTCGTCGTTCTGCACGACGCCAGGAAGCTCGAGATGGTGGCGTTCAATGGGAGCGGCGTCGCGGCCGCGGGTGCGACGGCCGATTACTACTCCAGCCGCGGCCACAAGAGCATGCCGTTGAAGGGCGTTCACTCGGTCAGCGTACCGGGCGCCGTGAGCGTCTACGAGGCGCTCTGGCAACGGTACTGCACCATGCCCTGGGCTGAGCTTTGGGCGCCTGCCGTTCGTCTGGCCGATGAGGGTCTCGCGATCACGGCCTACATCAGCGCACGGTTCGCAGAAGAGGCCGAAACACTGGCTCGCTATCCGCACTCGGCCGCGCAGTTTCTGCCGAACGGCCGTGCGCCCGTGACGGGCGAGCGCTGGGCGGCGCCCGATCTCGCCAGAACCTTGAAAGTCGTCGCGAAGGGCGGCGCCGATGCTTTCTATCGGGGCGAAATTGCCGAGAAGCTGCTCGCATTCCTGAAGCAGGAAGGTGCGCTGTTCGAGGCGGACGATTTCGCCCGGCAGCAGGCAGTCGCATATCGCCCGATCTCGACCGACTATCGCGGCCTCACGGTGCACGAGACCGCTCCACCCTCTCAGGGCTTTTTGTTGCTCGAGCAACTCAATATTCTCGAAGGTTACGACCTGCGCGCGCTCGGGCCATTCAGCGCCGCGCGCATGCACCTGCTGATCGAGGCGAAGAAGCTGGCGTTCGCCGATCGGAATCGCAATGCGGGTGATCCCGCTTTCGTCAAATGGCCTCTCGAGCGGTTCATCTCCAAGGAGCATGCCGCGATGCGCCGCAGCGAAATCGACGCGAAGCGCGCGCGTCAGCCGGAGAGTGCGCTGATCGCCGAGCACAGCGGCGACACCAGCTACTTCGCGGTGGCCGACGGTGACGGCAACGCGGTTTCCTTCATCCACAGTCTGTCGAATTCGTTCGGCTCGGCGGTCGTCGCCGGCGACACGGGCGTGACGTTCAACAACCGCGCCGGCCGCGGCTTCAGCATCGATCCCGATCATCCGAACGTCATCGCCCCGGGCCGCCGGACCATGCACACGCTGAACGCGTACATGATCTGCCGCAACGGGCAGCCGTGGCTCGTGGGCGGCACGCCGGGCGGCGACCAGCAGACGCAGTGGAGCGCGCAGATGATCACCGGCGTCGTCGATCACGGCATGTCGCTCCAGGACGCGGTCGAGGCGCCGCGCTGGTACAGCTACCCCGGAACGGATCCAGCCAGTCTGGGCAAGCCGCAGGTCGTCAAGGTCGACGAACGGGTACCCGAGACGGTGCGCCAGGCGCTCGCCGGGTTCGGGCATTCCATCCAGGCGACACGGCCGTGGGGGGGCGGCGGCGCGGTTCAATTGATCCAGCTCGACCGCGAGCGCGGTGTTCTGCGCGGCGCAAGCGATCCACGCCCCGGGGGGCTTGCACTCGGGTTCTGAGGCGAGCAGAAACCTCGACCTCTTGTGTGATGAATTTCTTGCGGCGGGAGAATTAGGAACAGCAGCTATCTAACCAGTAGACTACCGTTACGCCGATCCGAATGCAGCAGCGCTACCTCGTAGATACCGCGAAAGCACCGTGGAAACGCAGCGCCACCGAGGGGATTACTTTTGCCTGCCAGGTGCTGCTTTCAGGCGAGGACGGTGGGCCTGAGGCGCTCCGTTTTCGCTTCGACGATTGTCCGTCGGTTTATGCCCACATGCACCTGACGTCGCAGTTCCAGCTGCTCCTCAACGGTTCGATGGACTTTCCGCGCGGTGTCAAACATCTGGAAGCGTTGGCCATCCACTACACCGACCACTACATGCCCTATGGACCCTTTGCCGTGTCCAAGAGCCACGATATGCTTGTTCTGCATCCCCGGGCCGGCGGCATCATCTCCATGGCGAACCACGACGCCAGGCGCAAGATCAATCTGCGTGGGCGCCTGTTCGCTTCCCTGGCAGCGGATTCGGAATGGCAGCCGTTGCCCGGGGCCGAGCACTCGGCGTTCAAGTTCCTGATACCTCCGGATTTTGGCCCGGCGGCTGTGGTCGTCAGAGCACCCGCCCACGCCGCCCTGGCCATGCCTGCGGCGGAGTTCGGGCGTTATGAGGTGGTGCTGGATGGTTCCGCTATCATGGAGGGGCAAGAAATCGGTCCACCGGGCTTTCGCTACGTTCGCGGTGAAAAAGCGGCCGAGGCACTGGTGACCGGGGACAACGGCGCGATCGTGGCATTTTTGACGTTCGACCGGGACGCGCTCGAAGGCGGGATCACCGGCGAAGGCCTGACTGTCGAAGCGGCTGAAGCGATGGCCAGAGCGATCTAGGAAAGGCTGCAATTCAAGATCATTTCAGCCACGGAAACACACGGAAGGACACGGAAAAAAGCAGGGAAAGAATCAACCGATCAAAGAATAGGACATTTCAGCTCTTGCGTTCTGTCCGTGTTTTCCGTGTGATTCCGTGGCCAATGCTGTTGAGTTTATCTCTGAAACCGGAGGCGAACAATGATCGAAAACCAGGAATCCGCAAAGGCTTTTCGCGTCAGTGGTGTTTGCCGACTTCGTCTGCCCGTACAGCTTTCTGGCGGTCGACCAGATCGATCGCCTGGCCCGGGAATACGACCTTAAACCTCTTTGGCGCCCGCACTGGCTGCATCCCGAAACGCCGCCCGAAGGCACCCCTTGCGCACGCACCCCCGACCGCGTTGAGCGGCTCCACGCCTGGATTAAAGACATGGCGCCGGAGCAACTGCCGCGGATTCGTATTCCAGAGAAGCGGCAATATAGCTTTCTCGCATTCGAGGCGCTGGAATTCGCCTACGACCGGGGTCTCGACTTTCCGTTTAAAACGGCCCTTTACGATCTGATGTGGACCGAAGCGCGCGATATCGGGGAACCCGAAACCTTGATGACTGCCGCCGAACGGGTAGGACTCGACCCGGTCGAGTTGAAGCATGCCCTGGACGAGCGCCTGTATGCCGAACGTGCGCTGGGAGCGGTCAACCAGGCCCGCGATATCGGAATTACGAACACCCCGACCATTTTCCTGGGCAAAACGCGTATCAACGGCTGGACTTACTACGAGGTCCTTCAGTCGGTAATGGAACAGCAGGGCGTCCGGCCAAAGGAAGCTCTCGTGAGCTAAAAATCGGTGATGAGTGATCACGCATTTCAAGGTTTGGTCTTGGCAAGACCGATTGCGTCGTAGAAGCCCCGATACTCCTCCATGCGCACCGCGAGAAACTTCGTGAACTCGGCGCTGCCCATGAAGACATCCTGAAATATGTTGCGTTGGGCGAATTCCTTCCACGCAGCGGACTTGTGTACCCGTTCGAGCGCGGCCTCCATCGTGGTAACGGCTTCCTTGGGCACGCCCGCGGTAAACGTGAATCCGCGTATCGTGCCCGCGGTGATCGGGTAGCCCAGCTCCTGCAACGTCGGCACATCGGGCGCCTGCGGCAGCCGCTTGTCGGCAGTAACCGCCAGCACGCGCAGCGTCTTGCCTTCCACGAAGGCGAGACCCTCGCTCAAATTCTCGGTGGTAAATGTGGTGTGGCCGCCGGCCACCGATGTGACCGCCTCGCTGCCGCCCTTGAAGGTGACGAACCTGAATTTCGCGCCGGGCACGACTTTCTCGATCAGGAACACCACCATTCGTCCCGTACCCGTCACCGACGTAGTTGCGGCGACCAGCGTGTCGGGCGCACTGCGGGCGGCTTCGACCAGCTCCTTGAATGTCTTGTACGGCGAATTGGCGGGCACCATGATGGTTTGCGGATCGATCGCCATCAGCGCGAGCGGCGTGTAGTTTTCCAGCCCGATACCGACATCGGGGCGGTACGCCATCACCAGGATCGTCCCGGTCACCGACATCATGAAGTAGGGATCGCCGCGCTTGGTCTTGAAGAAAGTGTGGCCTATTATGCCGGCGCCGCCGACGCGATTGACGACCTGCAGCGGCTGCGGCAGGTACTTTTCGCGCCGCATGGTTTCACTCACGAAGCGGGAAACGACATCGCCGCCGCTGCCGGCTGAAGTGTGCACGGTGACATCGATGGGGCGCGCAGGATACGCCTGCGCAAACGCGGGCAACGAACCCGATGCCAACAACGTGCCAAGGATGCCGTAAACAATCTTGCGTGTAAGGCTCATGGTGTCCTCCGGTAAACGACGTTGATCCAGGCGGATATCGGTGCGCATGCGACTTTGGTCCAGTTGCAAGACAGTAGCGTTCGATTCTGCCCAGAAATTAATCAGCCCGCATGTCCCCACGCCAAACGAAGCCTCGCCGCCCCAGAACCGCACTGTCGCAGTAATCGTGAAACATGCGGGCTAGTGGAAGAGCGTGCCGCCGTTCACGTTATAAGCCTGGCCGGTGATGAACGCTGCCTCGTCGGAAGCGAGGAAAGCCACAAGCTTCGCCACGTCTTCAGGTTCGGCGATACGTCCCAGCGGAACGGATTTGCCGGCTTCGGCAACGATGCTCGCGCGGAATTCTTCCAGGGACAGGCCCTTTGCCTGCGCCTGGTCCGCTTCCCAGTAATTCAGACGATCGGTATTGACCGAGCCGGGACAAACCGCGTTCACGGTGATGCGATGCGGCGCGAGGTCGAGCGCGGAGGCCTGCGTCAGTCCGATCACTGCAAACTTCGATGTCGCATACGCCGCCATTTTGGGCCTGGCGCGCTTTGAAGCGTCGGACGCAATGTTGATGATGCGCCCGCCGTTGCCCTTCTCGACCATGATCCGACCGACGAACTTCGTAACCAGGAAGAGCGCAGTCGTATTCACGCGAAGGAAACGCTCCCACACTTCTTCCCGAAGCTCGGTGATACCGACCCGGTCCCGCCCGATGATGGCGCGCGCGTTGTTGACCAGGATATCGACGTGTCCGTAATGGTCTGCCGCGCGTCGCGCCATCTCCTCGATCTGCTCGCTGACGGTGAGATCGCACCAGATCTTCACGCAGCGGCGGCCGAGCGCTTCCACTTCCTCGGCCACGCTGTCAATGCTGCGCCATTGCGCTTTGACCTCCTGCGGCGGTAGGTCCTTCGGCTCCCGCTTGAAATCAGAGATCACGATGTCCGCGCCCTGCGAGGCGAGCTTGAGCGCGCACGCGCGGCCGATGCCTTTCATGCCGCCGGCGCCCGTGAGGAGCGCCACTTTCCCGTCGAGTTGTCCCACGTCGTTCTCCTCTAGATTACCGTCAGCCGCAGAATCTCGCCGATGTCCTTCACTTCCTCCAGGTGCCACAGGCGATCCAGCAGGCGATCGGTCTGGGCCGGCGAGAGCACGTCGTGCGCGAGAGAACGGAATTTGGCTTCGACCTCCGAGTCGGTCATGGGGTTCTTGTAGTGTCCCTTGTGGTAGGCGACCTCGGAGCTGTAGCGCTTTCCGGATCTGGTGACGACCTCGACGTCGCAGAGCATCGCTTCGGGCGCACGCCGGTTGGCTTCCTCGGAGACGTGGACCTTGACGCGGCTCACGAGATCGAGCAGCTCCGGGTTGTTGCGGTACTCCTCGCCGAAGTGGCGCTGGTGCACGGTCCCGTACATCAGCGCGACGCCGGTCGTGTAGACCATGCTGTGATCCGCGGTCTCGCGCGTCGTCGGACGCCACTTCTCCGGGTCGCCGGCCATGATCGTGATCGCTTTCTTCATGGTGCGTATGTGCACCTCGGCTATGTCGCGCACGTCGGGCAGCTTCTCGCGGACCTCCAGCACCGCTTGGATGACCGTCTGGGAATACTGGCCCAGCGGGAAGCGCTTGATGCTGCACTCCATGATCTTGAAGGGCCGGCCCGAGCCGCCAAACGGCGCCAGCTCGAACGGCCCTTTGCTGACGACCTTGAAGTAGCCCTCGGCGCCTTCGAATGCGAGCCGGGGACCGGTCAGCCCGCGTGCCGCCAGCATGGTCGCGAAGACCGCATTGCGGCAGGCGTTCGCCGCTGCGCACGCCTTCCAGTGCGAAAGCACGTCGATACGCGGCTGATGCAGTGCGAGGTTCGGCGTGATCGCGAGGTTCAGCGTTTCCGCCATCTGCGCCGGCGGCAATCCGAACAGATATGCCGATGCGAGCCCGCTTGCGATCAAGTCGAGGGTCGAGTGGTCGAATGGCAGGATATCCACGGGATCGGAGAACCGGCAATACATTTCATAGGCCAGCACGGTCGCGGCAATCACGCGCTCGCCGTCGGCGCCGGCGGCCTCCGCGGAGGCCAGCACCGCGGAGATGTTGTCGCTGGGATGACCCGAGACTGTGCTCGTATAGCCGTCGTTGTAGTCGAGATAGCGGATCATGACGCCATTCACGAAGGCGGCAAGATCCGGGCTCGCCGTCTGACCGCTGCCGATGACGGTCGCGCGCAGCCGGCCGCTGCCGAACGCCGAGGCGAGGTCACGGGCGATCTTGCTCGGCTCGCTCGTGTAGCCGCCGATGGCGCAGCCGATGGTGTCGATGATCAGGCGTTTGGCATATTTCGTAACCTCGGCCGGCAGATCGCGGGGTTGTAGCGTCGAGGCGTAATCGCTCAGTCGTTGCGCAAGCGTTGTCATTGTTTGGCCAATCCCAGTTCGCCCGGTATGCTCAGGCGGGAAGCCACCGAATAGCCGGTGCTTCCCTCCAGTTTTCTTTCATTCGATCATACCTGACGGCACGTATTCGATGCTCGAAATCCAAGAACCCGGTGCCGGTAGTGAAAGCGCTACGCCGCGTCGCTCCGGATCGCTACAGAGATTACAGGTAGCGCGCTGGTGAACTCAATTGGGAATGGCTACTTCATTATCGAGGGTCTCAGCAGTTGCATGGAGGTTGAAATGAAAGTTGCCAATTTTAGGCATCCTGCTTTTCTTGCGTCCTCCGCGCCTCTGCGGTTTATTTCTCACCCGCCGGCGAGCAGCGCTTCCAGCTCGCGCCGGATGTACTCCAGGACCATTTTCCCGAGGTCTTCGGCCAGGCAGTCGAACTCCGTTACGTCGTCCATGCCGCGCAGCCAGGTGAGCTGGCGCTTGGCTAGCTGGCGAGTCGCTGCGATTCCTTGTTCCCGCAGCGCCTCCATACCGATCCTGCCGCTCAGGTACTCCCAGGCTTGCCGGTAGCCGACGGCGCGCATGGAAGGTATGCCTGCTTCCAGACCGTATTCTTCCCGGAGCTTCTCCAGCTCCGTAGTGAGCCCGCGCTCGAGCATGCCATCGAAGCGATGGGCGATGCGCCGGTGCAGTTCCTCCCGATCGCTCGGAATCAGCGCCACCTTTAAGGGTGTGTAGGGGAAGTAGACGTATTTCGGTTTCTTCAGCAGCTCCGACATCGGCTTGTTGGCGATGAAGTAGATCTCGAGCGCGCGCTGCACACGCTGCGAGTCGTTGGGATCGAGCCGCGCCGCGGTTTCCGGGTCCACCTGATGCAGCCTCGCGTGCACCGCCGGCCAGCCCTCATCCTGGGCCATGGTATCGATCACGAGTCGGATCGCGGGATCGGCCTCGGGCAATTCGCTCAGTCCCTCCGTCAGCGCCTGGAAATAGAGCATCGTGCCGCCCACGAGGAGCGGGATGCGATCGCGCTCGGTGATCTCGCGCATCAGCGTAAGTGCGTCGTCCCGAAAGCGCGCAGCCGAGTAGGTCTCGTGCGGCTCGATCACGTCTATCAGGTGATGCGGCGCAGCAGAAAGCTGCTTGGCGTCGGGCTTGGCCGTGCCGATGTCCATGCCCTTGTAGACCTGCGCGGAGTCCACGCTGATGATCTCGCACGGAAGGTGTTGCGCCAGCATCGCCGCCACGGCGCTCTTGCCGCTCGCGGTGGGGCCCATCAGCAAAATCGCCGGCGGGAATTTTGCACGAGGGACGAGGGATGAGGGATGAGGGACAGCCGCAGGGGGCTGAGGGATATCAGCCGAGGGATGAGGGATCAGGGATGAGGGATGAGGAGCAGCAGCAACGCGGGCCCGGGATTTCCGGGCAATCCGGCGCGGTTTAGCCTTGGGCCGCGCCGAAGATGCGCGGCGGGCCTGGCTCTTTCGACGGGATTTCTTGCGGCGCGGGGAACTTTTCGTGCGTCGCTTCCGTTGCGCCTTGGACCGGCTCGTCACTCGTCACCCGTCACTCGTCACCGTTCATGAGAGGTCAACGACCTCTCATGAACAGCTTGTCAAGTTCAGCGATGCTGATCTGGTGCCAGGTCGGGCGCCCGTGGTTGCACTGGCCGGACCGCTCGGTCGCCTCCATCTCCCGCATGAGGGCGTTCATTTCCGGCAGCGTGAGGCGGCGGTTGGCGCGCACGGCACCGTGGCAGGCCATCGTCGAGAGCAGCTCGTTCTGCCGCTCCGTCAGCACGCGGCTCGCGCCGTATTGCCGCAGTTCGCGCAATACGCTGCATGCGAGGTCGCGCACGTCCGCGTCAATGAGCGTCGCCGGCACCGCGCGCACGACGAGAGTGGTGGGAGAGCCGGGGGCGACGTCGAAACCGATCTGCCGCAACACTTCCGCGTGTTCCTCCACGGTCGCAACGTCGAGTTTTTCGGCGGCAAAGCTCACCGGCACCAGCAGCGGCTGCATCGGTATCTCGTGCCGGTCCAGGCCGTTCTTCAATTTCTCGTAGGTGATGCGTTCGTGCGCCGCGTGCATGTCGATGATCACCAGGCCGTGGCGGTTCTGGGCGAGGATGTAGATTCCCGCGAGCTGCGCGAGGGCATAGCCGAGCGGAATATCGTCCGCCGGCATGGTGTTCGCCGGAACGGACTGCAGCGCCGGGCCGGTCCTCCCGAACAACTGCTCGTAAAACGCGCTGGGTTCCGCGAGCCCCAGCGCCATGCTTTGACGGTGGACGGCGCCGGCACCCGTATATGCCGCCGCATGTTCCGATATTCCGGCCGGCCGCACTTGCGCTGCTCCCGGGCTCCCCGCGACCGACGATCCGAGGGCGCGGTTCAGCGCATGAAAAATGAACTGATGCACGGCGCGTGCGTCGCGAAACCTCACCTCGGTCTTGGTGGGATGCACGTTGACGTCCACCTGACCGGAGTCGACGTCGAGGAACAGCGCGAAGGCCGCATGCCGCTCGTGGTGGAGGACGTCCTGGTAGGCCTGCCGAATGGCGTGCGCGGCGAGCTTGTCGCGGACGTAGCGGCCATTGACAAAGAAATACTGCGCGTCGCGGCTGGACCGCGCATGGGCGGGAAGACCGATAGCGCCGTAAAGACGAAGCCCCGCGCTCGATTCGTCGAGCGGCAACGCGGCGGAATGGAATTCCTCTCCCAGGACGGCGGCTATGCGCTCGGCGAGCGTCTGCGCCTTGAGACTGCGCTGCGCGCGGCCGTTGTGCTGCAGCGTAAAGCCGGCGCCGGGGCGCGACAACGCAATGCGCTTGAAGACTTCATCGCAGTGCGCGAACTCGGTCGTCTCGGATTTCAGGAACTTGCGCCGGGCCGGTGTATTGAAGTAAAGCTCGCGCACTTCGATGCTCGTGCCCCCGGTTAAAGCGGCGGGCGCGGCCTTGGAGATCTGCGCGCCGCTCGCCTCCATGGTCCATGCGTGGTTGTCGTCGGCGCGGCGGCTTGCCAGCGTAATCCGGGAGACGGCGGCTATGCTCGCCAGCGCCTCGCCGCGGAAGCCGAGGCTCCCGACGCGTTCCAGGTCGTCGAGCGACGCGATCTTGCTGGTGGCGTGGCGCGCGAGCGCGAGCTCGAGCTCGTCGCGCGGGATACCGCAGCCGTCGTCGCTTACCTTGATGAGCCTGGTGCCGCCTCCCGCCAGCTGCACCGAAATCTCCCGCGCTCCGGCGTCGAGGCTGTTTTCGAGAAGTTCCTTGAGGGCGGAAGCGGGCCGTTCGACGACTTCACCGGCTGCGATCTGACTGATCAGGATATGGGGCAGGACGCGGATCGCGGGCATGCCGAATTATAGATGAGGGATGAGGGCGGAGGGATGAGGGATGAGGGATGAGGGATGAGAAAGACCCGTCACTTGTCACTCGTCACCCGTCACGCCCTTGCGCGCTGATACAATGCGGCCTCGCCTTGGAACGACGATCAAGGAGCGTGCATGGACATTATTCCCAACCATACCAAGCGGCAGCTCGCGTCCGGCGGGCTCGCGCTCGGCATGGGCGTCCGTAATTCGCGCACGGTCGACATCGCCACGGTCGCCAAGACCTGCGATTTCGACTGGCTGTTTATCGACATGGAGCACAGCTCGCTGGACGTCGATCTGGCCTCGCAGCTGGCGATGGCGTCGCTTGGAGCGGGGATTTCGCCCATCGTGCGCATTCCCGGTCACGAGCACTACCACGCCTCGCGGCTCCTCGACAACGGCGCGCAGGGGATCGTCGCCCCGCACGTGGATACCGTGGAAGAAGCAAAGCGCATCGTCAGCGCCTGCCGCTACCCGCCGCAGGGCAAGCGCTCGGTGGCCGGAGCGGCGCCGCAGTTCAGCTTCAAGAACATGCCCGTTGGCGATGCGACGCGGATGATGAATGAGGAAACGCTGGTCATCGTCATGCTTGAAACGCCGAAAGCGATCGCCAATGCGGATGCGATTGCGCAGGTCGAGGGGGTCGACGTGCTGCTCATCGGAACCAACGACCTTTGCGCAGAGATGGGGATCCCCGGACAGTTCGCCGACGCGAAGATCGAGTCCGCCTACAAGACGGTGATCGAGGCCTGCCGCAAGCACGGCAAGTTTCCGGGGATGGGCGGAGTTTATGAACCCAAGCTCATGGACAAGTACATCGGCCTCGGCATGCGCTTCATATTGAGCGGCTCGGATTTGTCGTTCATCATGGCGGGGGCGCGCGAACGGTCCAAGGTGCTGCGCTCGGTGAAACTCTGAGAACCAGACAGGTGACGAGATACGGGTGATGTACGGTCTGCTAAGGTTTTTTACCACCCTTACTCGTCACCCGTATCTCGTCACCATCATCGACCAATATCGATCCTTGAAGCGGATTTGAAATGAAGCTCGGCATCCCGGCCGAAACGTACGCCAATGAAACTCGCGTGGCGGCGACGCCGGAAACCATCAAGAAGCTCACTTTGTCCGGCCACCACGCCGTTCTCGTGCAGTCCGGCGCCGGTGCCGGCGCCAGCATTCCCGACGCGCATTACGCCGAGGCCGGCGCCACCGTCGTGCAAGCCGCCGCCGAAGTCTACGGCCAGGCGGATATCGTGTTGAAAGTCCGCAGCCCCGGCGCTGAGGAGCTGGCGATGATGCGTTCGGGGCAGATCCTGATCGGGCTGCTCAACCCGCACAACCGTGAAGGCGCCGAAACGCTGGCGCGCAAGGGGCTCACTTGCTTTGCCATGGAGCTGCTTCCCCGCATTTCGCGGGCCCAGAGTATGGACGTGCTGTCATCGCAGGCGAATATCGGCGGCTACAAGGCCGTCGTGCTGGCGGCGAACGCCTATAAGCGCCTGATGCCGATGCTCATGACCGCGGCGGGGACCGTGAAAGCGGCGCGCGTCGTCATCATGGGCGTAGGCGTCGCCGGTCTGCAGGCGATCGCGACCGCCAAGCGGCTCGGCGCACTAGTCGAAGCCACCGACGTGCGCCCCGAAACCAAGGAACAGGTCGAGTCGCTCGGCGCGAAGTTCATCGAGGTCCCGCTGACTGACGCGGAAAAGGAGCTCGCCAAGGGCCAGGGGGGCTACGCGCGCGAGATGGGGGAGGATTACAGGAAGCGTCAGGCGGCATTGGTCGCAGAGCGGATCAAGCAGGCGGACATCGTGATCACCACGGCGCTCATTCCCGGGCGGCCGGCGCCCGTACTCGTCACCGAGGAAATGGTGAAATCGATGAAGCCCGGCTCGGTGATCGTGGACATGGCGGTAGAGCAGGGCGGGAACTGCCCGCTGTCTGAGCGAGACAAGGTGGTTGCCAAGCACGGCGTGCAGATCATCGGCTACACCAATCTCCCGGCGCTGGTCGCCTTCGACGCGAGCGCGCTCTACGCGCGCAACCTCCTCAATTTTCTGGCGTTGATGCTGGACGCCAAGACCAGCCAGTTCAACCTCAATCGCGATGATGAAATCATCGCTGGCTCGCTCTTGTGCATCGATGGCGAGCTCGCCAAGAAGTGATGAGTGATGGGTGATGAGTGATGAGTGATGAGTGAGTGCGCGGCCGCAGGGCAACAGCAAGTCTCCCTCTCCCCGGAGACCTGGGGAGAGGGTTGGGGTGAGGGGCGTCACCCATCACCCATCACCCATCACCGCTCCGAAGGAGCCCTATGACCGGCACCGTCGACCCCACCGTATTCAACCTCATCGTCTTCGTGCTGGCCGTATTCGTCGGCTATCACGTGATCTGGAACGTCACGCCCGCGCTCCACACGCCGCTCATGAGCCTCACGAACGCGATCTCGAGCGTGATCATCGTCGGCGCGATACTGGCGGCGGGCGCGAGCAGCCTCGAGTTCGGCACGGTAATGGGCGTCATCGCGGTGGGGCTCGCGTCCGTCAACGTCGTGGGCGGATTTCTCGTGACGCGGCGCATGCTGGAGATGTTTAAGAAAAAAGAGCCCAAAAGAGTGATGAGTGATGGGTAACGAGCTGGAAAATATCAGAGGCAAGAATTGCAGCGAGACGAGATTACTGGTTACGTCGTCCCCGCGCAGGCGGGGACCCAGTGACCCAATAGACGTTCTAGATTCCCGCCTTCGCGGGAATGACGGAGGGCGGAAAAGAATGCGCGTGAGCGATAACCAGGCGATGGGGGCAATTCATCACTCATCACCCATCACCCATCACCCGTTTGCGGTCATCGCTCCGAAGGAGCAGCGATGACTGCAAACCAAGTGGCGCTGTGGTACCTCGTCGCCTCGGTCTTCTTCATCCTTGCGCTGAAAGGATTGTCCTCACCGGAATCGGCGCGGCGCGGGAACCTGTTCGGCATGATCGGCATGGCGATCGCGGTGATCACCACGATCGCCATCGTCGCGAAGGGGCGGCTCGATCTCATCTTCATCGCGATGGCGATAGGCGGCTCTATCGGCGCGTTCGTCGCGCGGCGCGTACAAATGACGCAGATGCCCGAGCTGGTCGCGGCGATGCATTCGCTGGTGGGCATGGCGGCGGTCCTGATTGCGGTGGCGGCCGTGAACAATCCTTCCGCGTTCGGCGTGCCGGACCCGATGCCGCCGGGCAACCGCCTGGAGCTGTTCATCGGCACCTTCGTCGGCGCCATCACGTTCTCCGGCAGCGTGATCGCTTTCGGCAAGCTCGCCGGACTGGGCAAACACTTCCGCCTCTTCTCGAGCGCGCCGGTCGTGTTCAAGGGCCAGCACCTGCTGAATCTGGCTCTGGCGCTGGTGATGATCGGTTTCGGGGCCGCGTTCTTCCTTGCCGAAGACAAGGGTTGGATGCCGTTCTGGGTCATGACCGGGGTCGCCTTTGTCCTGGGCGTGCTGATCATCATCCCCATCGGCGGGGCGGACATGCCGGTGGTCATCTCGATGCTCAATTCCTATTCCGGGTGGGCGGCGGCGGGTATCGGCTTCTCGCTCAGCAACCCAATGCTGATCATTGCCGGCTCGCTGGTCGGTTCTTCGGGCGCGATCCTGTCGTACATCATGTGCAGAGCGATGAACCGCTCGTTCATCAGCGTCATCCTCGGTGGCTTCGGCGCCGCGGAAGGCGCGAGCGCGGCGGGCGCCGCGGAGAAGACGGTGCGCTCGGGCTCGGCAGAGGATGCTGCGTTCCTCATGTCGAACGCGGAGAACGTCATCATCGTGCCGGGCTACGGCCTCGCAGTAGCGCGCGCTCAGCACGCCGTGAAGGAGATGGCGCAGAAGCTCGTCGAGAAGGGCGTGAACGTGCGCTACGCGATCCATCCGGTTGCGGGCCGCATGCCGGGCCACATGAACGTCCTGCTGGCGGAGGCCGAGGTGCCGTACGATCAGGTATTCGAAATGGAGGATATCAACAGCGAGTTCGGCACCACCGACGTCGCGCTGGTGCTCGGTGCGAACGACGTGGTCAATCCGCTCGCGCACGAGAAGGGCAGCCCGATTTACGGCATGCCCATCCTCGACGTGAACAAGGCGCGCACCGTCCTCGTGAACAAGCGCAGCATGGCCTCCGGCTACGCCGGGCTCGACAACCCGCTCTTCTACATGGACAAGACGATGATGGTGTTCGGCGACGCGAAGAAAATCGTCGAGGACATCGTGAAAGCGCTGTGAGCGCTTTCACGAGGGAGGAGTGTCGGAGATTGAGTGTCGAGTGAAGAAAGAACGAACCGACGGTGCCCCACCCCTCGACACCCGACACTCGTCACTCTTCCCTCAGCGTACCAGCCCCTCCGGCACCCCGCTGGGAAAACGCTTCGCGATTTCCCCCTTGATGCGCTCCGTCCGATTGCCGGGATCCGGATGCGTGGAGAGGAATTCCGGCTGGCGCGCGCCGGAAGACGCCTTTGCGAGCACTTCCATGACCCTCAACATCGCGCGCGGATCGTAACCGGCCTCCACCGCAATGCGCACGCCGAGGCCGTCCGCCTCGATCTCGTCGTCGCGGCCGTATTTCATGTTGATGAGGCTCCCCACGACCTGCGCCATTTGCGCCGCATTGTAGTCGCCGCTGCCCACGACCACCGCCCCGACCAGGCCCTGGGTAAGCTGCTGTTTGGCTATATGCTCGGCGCTGTGGCGCGCGATCACGTGGCCGATCTCATGGCCCAGCACGCCCGCGACCTCGCCCTCGGTGCGCAACAGTCGCAGCAGGCCTTCCGTGATGAATATCGGACCGCCGGGCAGCGCGAAGGCGTTGATGGTGCGCGGGTCCGCCAGAACGTTGAACGAGTACTTATAGGGGGATTTGGCCGCGACGGAGCCGGCGACCAGCTTTCCCCCCACGGTTTTGACGATAGCTATTGCCTTCTCGTTGCGCGAGAGCCCGCCGAACTGCGCGGCCATCTGCGGCGCGGATTGCATGCCGAGCGCGATCTCCTGTTCGGGCGACAGGGCGATCCGCTGCGTCTCGCCGGTGATCGGGTTATGGCTCGTCTTGAAGAAATAGGACGCGCTGACGAACAGCGCAACGATCACGGCCAGGATGAGACGGAATTTCATGTCACCGGCGGGTGGGGCCCGGAAAAAGTGATCCCTGCCGCAAGGGATAGGCCGTGCGGGCGGAAAAAGGTTCCGTTCTCGCCGGTGTTGTCGGGTATGTCATGATGGATTGGGTACGCCTTGGGATCGAGCTTGACGCCATGGACGAGGCCCGACGCCGATGCGTCGGCGCTGGCTTTATTGACATTTCGCTAAATGGTTGACCAACCATTTCCGACACTTTGCCCCCCTCTCCGCTCGGGAGAGGGGTTGGGGGTGAGGGATCGAGCGTGTCAACCATTTTGAGAACGCTCGATCGTTATCGGCGCCGCGGTCTCCGTCAGTCCAGCTTACGGATTTTGTGCCAGTCTATCGCGGGCGAGAGGAGGGTTCTTGGCGAAGTAGCGCTTGATCCCGGTGAAGACCGCGTCGGCCATCTTGTCCTGGTAGGCGGCGCTCTGCAACTTCCTTTCTTCGTCCGGATTGCTGATGAAAGCGGTCTCAACCAGGATCGAAGGGATGTTGGGCGCCTTGAGCACGGCAAAACCAGCCTGCTCGACGTGGGGCTTGTGCAGATTGTTGATGCCGCCGAGCTCGGCGAGCACCGACCGCCCGAGCTTCAGGCTGTCGTTGATCTGCGCGGTGAGCGAGAGATCGGCAAGTGTCATGGCCAGATAGCGGTCCTTGCCATCGAGGTTCACCCCGCCGATGAGATCGGCGTCATTCTCGCGCTTCGCCAGCCAGCGCGCGGCGGCGGAGCTTGCGCCACCCTCGGACAAAGCGAATACCGAGGAACCGTTGGCGTGGGGCCGGATGAAGGCATCGGCGTGGATGGACACGAAAAGATCGGCGCGCACGCGCCGCGCTTTCTCGACGCGCATGTGCAGCGGGACGAAGTAGTCGCCATCCCGGGTCAGGACCGCGCGCATGTTGGGTTCCTGATCGATGCGCTCCTTCAGCTTGCGTGCGATCGCGAGGGTCACGTCCTTTTCACTGGTGCCGCTGCGGCCACGGGCGCCGGGGTCTTCACCACCGTGCCCGGCGTCGACAGCGATGATGATGAGGCGGCTGCTTTCCGGTCTGCCGGGGGCGGCACGGCGGGTCTCGGCCGGCTTCGCTGCGGTCTGCGGCTTCCCGACAACGGGCGTTTCCGGCGCGGGCGGCTCGTCCTGCTGCGCCTGATGCTTCTCCAGAAACGCGAGGAGGGGATCGGGCGGCACCAGAGGATAGAGGTCCAGCACCAGGCGGTGGCCGTAGTCGCCGACGGGCGCCAGATTGAACGCCTGCGGTTTGACCTCACTCTTGAGGTCGAGCACCAGCCGCACCACGCCGGGCTTGAAGCGTCCGATCCGGACTGCCTTCACGTACGGATCGGATGCGCCCACCTTTTCCGCGAGGCCATTCAATGTGGCCGTGATCTCGACGCCCTCGAGGTCGAGCACCAGCCGCTCCGGATCCTTCAGGGTGAGCAGGGTGTATTTGACCGGGACCTGGGTCTCGAGCGTGATGCGCGTGTAGTCGAGCGCAGACCAGACGCGAGCGGAGGAGATCTGTGTAGCGGAATACGCGCTCTGGCAGAATAATTCCAGGAGGACAGCGACGACCGAAGCGAACGTAAATGACGGCGCGGGCGATGCAGGCAGCACCCCCGACCGGCGCATCACTGCTATAAGCGCGCTAAACAAATCCTCCCCGCCTCCGTTCCGGAGCCTATCTCCACCGTTCTTCCTGAGCCAAGCACTGTTACTTCTAGTTTCAAATCGGCAGGGGGAATCATTCCCGCTGCGTTCTCGGGCCACTCCACGAGACAAACCGCGTCGGGATTGAAGGCCTCCCTGAAGCCGGCTTCCTCGAGTTCTCGAGGATCAGTGAACCGATAAAAATCAAAGTGATACAAGTATAACCTAGAAAGATTATAAGATTCAACCAGCGCAAAAGACGGGCTCTTGACCGTTCCGGTGTAGCCCAGCCCCCGCAGGATTCCCCGCGCGAGGGTAGTCTTGCCCGCGCCGAGCTCTCCACAGAGATAAACGACCATCCCGCCGCGCAGGCACGGCGCGAGCGCGGCCCCGAAGGCGAGCGTGTCGACTTCAGCGGGGAGAAAGCGCGATAACTGGGACACCGGCGGATTATGATTCAAAAGCGGAGATCTTCATGCTCAAGCTCTATTACAGCGTCAATACCTGCGCGCTGGCCTCGCACATCGCGCTGGCGGAGGCGAGCGCGACGTATGACCTGGTGCGGATCGATTTCGGCGCCAGCGAACAGCGCAAACCCGAATATCTCGCGATCAACCCCAAGGCCCGCGTGCCAGCGCTCGTCACCGGCGATGGGATTCTGACCGAAACGCCCGCAATCCTTGCGTTCATCGCGCAGCGCTACCCGAAAGCCGGGCTCGCACCGCTGGACAGCCCATACGAGTTCGCTCGGGTGCAAGCTTTCAACAGCTACTTGTGCTCCACGGTCCACGTCGCGCATGCGCATCGCATGCGGGGCTATCGCTGGGCGGACGATCCTGCGGCGATCAAGGAGATGCAACGGAAGGTCCCCACCTCGGTCGGAGAGTGTTGGGACTTGATCGAGCGCGAGATGCTCAAAGGACCTTGGGTGATGGGTGATTCCTATACGATCTGCGATCCGTATGTCTTTACTCTGGCCGAATGGATGGAAGCGGATGGCGTCGATCCTGCTCAGTTTCCCAAGGTGCGGGATCACCGCAGCCGCATGGCAGCGCGTCCGGCGGTAAAGAGAGCCATGGCGGAAGAGCTTCGTACCTCTAACGACTACCGGGAGCACAAATGAAGATCGACGGTGGATGTCATTGCGGGAACATCACTTTCGTCGCCGAAGCCGATCCCGGCCAGGTGACGCTCTGCCACTGCACGGATTGCCAGACGCTTACCGGCAGCCCGTATCGCGTGGTCGTTCGCGTGCCCAAAGACAGGATCGAGTGGCGCGGCGGGGAGGCCAAGACTTACACCAAGACCGCCGAAAGCGGCGCGCGGCGCGTGCAGGCGTTCTGCCCGGAGTGCGGCACGCCGATCTATTCGGCGGCTGTGGGCGAGTCCGAGGTCTTCGGGCTCCGTCTCGGCACGATACGCCAGCGCGCCGAGTTGCGGCCGGCGAAGCAAATATGGTGCCGCTCCGCGCTCGGATGGACCATGGACCTGCAGTCCATACCGCAGGTCGCGAAGCAGGGGTAGCGCGATTGGCTACGACCTCATCTCTCATCCCTCGATCCTCATGGCGCGCAGCGCTGTAATCTTTCCTCCCCCTCAGGGGGAGGAACCGGAAGGTGGGGGTGGGTCTTCTTCCTCATCCCTCAATGCCCTGGCACAGGGCATCAAGCGCTGGGGGGCCGAACTCGGCTTCCAGCAAGTGGGCATCGCCGACTGCGAGCTCGGCGAGGCGGAAACGCGACTGCTCGACTGGCTGGGCAAGGGTCTGCACGGCGAGATGGACTATATGGAGCACCATGGCACCAAACGCTCGCGTCCCGGCGACCTCGTGCCGGGCACGCTGCGCGTCATCGCCGCGCGGATGAACTACTCGCCGCCCAATGCGCGCGACACGGCGGAGGTGCTGGCGGACGGCAGCCGCGCGTTCATCTCGCGCTACGCGCTGGGCCGCGACTATCACAAGCTCATGCGCGGCCGCATGCAGAAGCTCGCCGACCGCATCGCGGCGGAAATCGGCGAGTTCCGCTACCGCGTGTTCACCGACAGCGCGCCGGTCATGGAAGTGGAAATCGCGGGGAAGGCGGGTCTGGGCTGGCGGGGCAAGCACACGCTACTCCTCAATCGCGAGGCGGGCTCGTACTTCTTCCTCGGTGAGATCTATACCGACCTGCCGCTGCCTGTGGACGAGCCGCAGTCGGACCACTGCGGCACGTGCCGGAAATGCATCGACATCTGCCCGACACAGGCGATCGTCGGGCCCTATCAGCTCGACGCGCGGCGCTGCATTTCCTACCTCACCATAGAGCACAAGACCAGCATCCCCGAGGAGCTGCGCCCGCTGATCGGCAACCGCGTCTACGGCTGCGACGACTGTCAGCTCGTGTGCCCGTGGAACAAGTTCGCGCAGACCAGCCCCGAGCCCGACTTTGCCGGGCGCCACGGCCTGGACGACGTTTCGCTGGTCGAGCTCTTCGGCTGGACGGAAGCGGAATTCCACGAACGGCTCGCGGGCAGCGCGATCCACCGCATCGGCTACGAGCGCTGGCTGAGAAATTTGGCGGTGGGGCTGGGAAATGCCCCCAAGTCAGAAGCGGTCATCGCTGCGCTCAGGTCATGCACCGATCACCCGTCGGCGCTGGTGCGAGAGCACGTAGCCTGGGCGCTAACGCAGCATTCAAAACAAAATTAACCGCCAAGACGCCAAGGCCGCCAAGAGAAAAACAATTCGAGAATCAGCCACAGAAAACACAGACAAAGGCAAGTGATATAACGAAGCCGTGGACTGTCCCTGAATTCTACATCGCAAGTATCTTTTCCAAGAATTGTGTGCGTCCCATTAGGGGGCACAACAAGGAGGCGAACCATGCTTGCAACCGTCACTGCATTAGCCGGGACCAGGGATCCGGGGATCATCATCCTGATGACGTTTGTCGTGCCGATGGTGATCACGGCGATGGTGCTCATGATCTGGGCGCGCCGGAGGAAGCGGTCCGGACAAAAACCGGGGTCGGAGTAAGATTCCAGAAACAGCACGAGGAGTGGGAATGAAGCGAATCACGACTAGCGCAACGCAGATTGCGCTGGTATTGAGCTTGTGCGCCATTGCGACCGTTGCCGCGGCCGCGGACGCCTACCCCAGCCGGCCGATCCGCATCGTCACTGCGGCGGCGGGCGGTGGCAACGATTTTACGGCTCGCATCATCGCGCAGGGTCTGAGCAACAGCCTCGGCCAGCAGGTGATCGTGGACAACCGCGGCGGGTCGCACATTCCGCAGCTGACGGTGGCGAAGGCGACGCCGGACGGCTACACCATCCTCCTGCAGAACAACACCGTGTGGGTTGCGCCGCTCCTCGAAAAGGTCGGCTACGATCATCTCAAGGAGCTCGCCCCGATCTAGCTCACCGCCCGCGCGCCGAACATCCTCGTGGTGCACCCGTCGCTGCCGGTCAACTCGGTGAGGGAGCTCATCGTCGCCGCCAAGGCTGCTCCCGGCGAGATCAACTACGCCTCGGGCGTGGTCGGCTCGTCGAATTTCATCGCCGCCGAGGTGTTCAAGGCGATGGCCGGGGTGAACCTGGTGCGCATCGGCTACAAGGGCACGGGCCCGGCGCTGAACGATGTCCTCGCCGGACAGGTGAAGCTGATATTCGCGACCACGACTTCCTCATGGGGCCACGTCAAGTCCGGCAGGCTCAAGGCGCTCGCCATCACGAGCGCCGAGCCGTCCGCGCTCGCCCCGGGGCTGCCGACGGTTGCCGCGTCCGGCGTTCCCGGCTACAAGTCGGAGGCGATCTACGGATCGTGGGCGCCGGCGAAGACCCCGCAGCCGATACTCACGCGCCTGCAGCAGGAGATCGTGAAAGTGCTGGAGACGCCGCAGAACCGCGAGCGCCTGTTCAATTCGGGCGCCGAAGTCGTCGCCAGCACGCCGCAGGTCCTGGCGGCCGAGATCAAGTCCGAAACGGAGCGCCTGGCGCAGGTGTTCAAGAAGGCCGCGATACGCGCCGAATGACCCGACTCAGTTCGCTGGTTCGACGACCCGAACCTGCTGGGGGCAAATGCAGGTGAGCGTGACCTTCAAGAAAGTTTCGTGCAGGACCGGAGTGACGGTCGTGCAGGAAGGCGTCCGCGACGTCATACCCGCGGAGGCGGGCTACCTCGGCTGGCAGGCGTCACTGGCGCAGCTCGCGAACCTCGTGGATCCGGAGATTCCGGGCTAGCTGGAGAGGCACTGACGGCGCTTACCCTCCCGCTGCCTTCGCGGCCGCGCGCTTGCGGAGCTCCGCCATGGAGAGATCTTCCTTGTGCGTCGCGAAGTGCCAGAGGTGGCCGAACGGGTCCTCGATCGTGCCGCTGCGGTCGCCGTAGAACTGGTCAGAGACGGGCCGGATTACTTTTCCGCCGGCAGCCTCCGCACGCGCGATCAGCCGGTCCACGTCCTTCACGTAGACGTGCAGGTGCACGGTCGTGCCGCCGCGCGCCTCGGGGCTCATGAACTGCATCTCGGGATACTCGTCGGAGAGCATGATGCGCGAGGCGCCGATGCGGATCTCGGCGTGGCCGAGCTTACCCTCCGGCCCGGGCATGCGCATCACCTCGGCGGCCCCGAACGCCTTCTTGTAGAAATCGATGGCTCGCGCCGCGCCGCGCACGCTCATGTAGGGGGTGACCTCGTGGTAGCCCTTCGGGAGGAAATTCACCTTCTTCGTCATCTTCTTCGCCTTTGCCGCCATCTTTGCCCTTTTCGCCTTTCTCATCGATCGTCTCCTTCGCCGTTTTGCACCCGCGGGGGTGCGATCATGATGCCAGCCTTCCGCGCTGAGACTCCACCCGCCGCGAGACGTTTCGCTGGTTGATGGGACATTTTGGGGGGACCTCAGGGTCAGTGTAACTTCACGTCTGTTATTTTTGGCTCAGTTCGCCGGCGTGAGGTTGATGTCCTTGGCAAGCTTGACGGTCGCGGCGACGTCGTCGCGGCAGAACTTGGTGAATTCCTCGACGCTCATCCCCTTCGGCTGAACGCCGAGCGCCGCAAGCTTCTCCTGGACGGCCGGCTGGCTCAGGGCCTTCCGTGTTTCGCGGTGCAGCTTGTCGATGATCGCGCGCGGCGTCGCCCGCGGGAACGCGAGCCCGCCCCAGAACAGGTACTGCGCCGCCGGATAGCCGGCTTCCACTACCGTCGGCACGTCCGGCAGGAGGGCCGCCCGCTCCGGAGTGCTCACTGCCAGGGCGACCACCCGGTTGCTCTTGATGTTGGGCAGCGCCGCCGCTATCGGGAGAAAATAGAAATCGAGGCGGCCGGATATCACCTCGGAGAACGCTTCGACGGGACCGCGGAACGGGACGTGCCGCACGTCGATATTCGTGGCCAGGCGCAGCCGTTCGGCCGCCATGTGCGAGGCGGCACCCAGCCCGGCCGAGGCAAAGGTCAGATCGCCCGGCTTCGCCGTCGCGGCGGCGACCAGGTCGGCGACGGATTTCCAGCCCTTGGACGGCGCGGCCACCAGCACGCTTGGAGAGATTCCGAGCATGACCACCGGCGCGAAGTCCTTCACCGGGTCGAACGGCAGGGTCTTGTGCAGCACGACCTGCGAGCTGAGCGAAGAGGAATTCAGCAGAAGCGTATAGCCGTCCGGTTCGGCCCGGGCGGCGGCCGCCGCGCCCACCGAGCCGCCCGCCCCCGGACGATTGTCGATCACGAACGACTGTCCTACCTGGCGCGACACCACCTCGAGCACGACGCGCGCCGTGACGTCGGTGGCGTTGCCCGCGCTGAATATGCTGATCGTCCGGATCGGGCGTGTCGGCCACGCCTGTCCCAGGACCGCGGAGCTCGTGACGCAGAGAGCCAGACCTGCTATTGCGCCGCGCAGCGTGCAAAATGAAGACATTCGAGCCTCCAGGCCGTCACCGCGTTTCGTCGAGACAACGCATTTATGTTACATGACAGCGGCGGGAATTTCGCGCAGTTTTGGCCGATAATGCGAAGAGTTCCATGAACCCGGCGAAAGAACTCGAAGGCAAAGTCGCGCTCGTCACCGGCGCGGCGCAGAACATCGGCCGCGCCATCGCTTTCGACTTGGCTGCGGGAGGCGCTTCGGTTGCGGTGAACACGCGCGAGTCGCGCGAAAAGGCCGAGCGGGTCGCGGAGCAGATCCGCGAAACCGGAGAGCAAGCCGATGTCTTCATCGCCGACGTCGCCGACGCGAGCGCCGTGAAATCGATGGTGGAAGGCGTACTGCGGCGATTCGGACGCATCGACATCCTGGTGTTGAACGCCTCCGTCCGCAGAGAGGTCCCGTTCGTCGACATGAGCTTCGAGGCGTGGCGCGAGATCATGTCCATCTCGCTCGACGGTTCGTTTCACTGCATCAAGGCGTGTCTGCCTTCGATGATCGAGAACAAGGGCGGGAACATCATCACGCTCGGCGGCGACGGCGCGCTCCACGGACTCATCGGCAAGGTGCACGGCTCCGCCGCCAAGAACGGGCTCGCGGGGATGTCGCGCGCGCTTGCGCTGGAGATGGCCCGGTCCGGAATCCGCGTGAACTGCGTGTCTCCCGGAAGCATAGACACGACGCGCGCGGCTCACCGCCCGCCGCGCAAAGGCGCCGAGGGCCGCATCCCGCTTGGACGCCACGGCAAGTCGGAGGAAATCGCCGCAACCGTTCGCTTTCTCTGTGGTCCCGGCGCGAGCTTCATCACCGGCCAGACGATACACGTCAACGGCGGGGAAAAGATGTACTTCTAGTCTTCACCTTTTCCCGATCTCCCGATCTGACGATAGGAAACAGGACCCATCACCCATCACCCATCACGCATTACGAAGGGACGAGTTTTATGCGCCGACTGATTGAAACCACATTATTTCTCGGGTTGTGTGTCTTTGCGCTGAACGCAACGACCGTCTACGGTCAAATGAAAAGCCCGCTCATGGGAGCCTGGAAAGTTACGGAGATCGCGAATCCGGACGGTCCGCCGATCACCAATCCGCAGGCCGGGCTATACCTCTTTACGGAGAAACACTACAGCGCCGTCCGGTTGAACGGCGCCAAGCCGCTCCCGTCCTATCCCTCCAATGATGTCGCCACCGATGCCGACAAGGTCGCCGTCTTCAATATGCTGTACCTGAACACCGGCGGCTACACCGTCAGCGGCAACAAGCTGACTCTGAGTCCCATGGTGGCCAAAAGCGCGTTCGCCATGGCGCCCGGTCGCACGCTTGAGTACGAATTCGCGGTGAAAGGCGACACGCTGACGCTCGTCCAGAAACCGAAGGGCCCCGGGCTCAAGTTCGTCCGCGTCGAGTAATCGATAGGAAACCATCCATGCTCTGGGCAATATCCCGCGTAGCCGCGCCAAACTTCGCCGCAATGCGTGTCAGCCGGTTGGACCCCGGTGCGTTATTTCTCTCAGGCGTCACGCCGCGACGCATGAAACCGGAGGATGAGCCGCGAGCCGAGGACAGTCATCCTCGATGCGCGGAGCAGACAAAAATTCGATGAGCTCCACGTCAAGGGAGCGATCAACTTGAGTTTCCCTGATATCGCGGTCGAAACCCTCAAGGGAATGATTCCGGATAAGGCGACGCGCATCCTGATCTACTGCAACAATAACTTCCGGGATGCGGAGGGGCCGTTCCCGACAAAGCTCCCGAGTGCTTCGTTGAATCTTTCGACCTACATCGCCCTTTACAACTACGGATACAGGAATGTCTATGAGCTCGGCCCGCTCGTGGATATCAAGACTTCGCGGCTGGAATTCGAGACTTCCTCATCCAACAAGCAGTAAGGAGCGGATCGATCGCTCAAATTGCTGATCGGGCCGACCACCGGTCAGGCCTCACCAGTCACGAGCCATCCGTCACGCCTTGCCCGTCACGCTCCATCGAGCAGGATTTTCGTGGACTGAAAAGTAGAACGCAGGCTCTACGCGATCACCCGGTCCGCGCGCACCAAGATAGCCTTCGGGATCGTGATACCGAGGGCTTTGGTGGTCTTCGTGTTGATCACAAGTTCGAACCGAGTCGCGCGCTCGATGGGTAGGTCACCGGGCTTGGCACCCCTGAGGATCCTGTCCGTAAAATAACCCACGCGGCGGAATAGCTCCAGAAGGTTCGGTCCGTAACCCATCATGCCGCCCGCTTCGGCGAACTCCGCGCTCCCGACCGACGGAAGGCGTCCCTTTGTTGCCATAGAAGCTATCGCATTGCCGTTGGCGACAAACAGCGTATCGGTGTCGACTATCAACGCCTCAACCCGTCTTTTCGCCAGCGTCACAAAGACTCTATCGAACTCGCTGGCTGCTCGCACCTCCGCGGGATACAGCTCCACCTTTAACGACGTGGCGGCCGTTTGCAGCGCCTCGAGCTTCGGCACGGATGACGGATTCCCCGGATTCAGTAACACGCCTACCAGCTTGATCCGCGGCATGAACTCCCGCAGCAGTTCGAGCCGTTTCGCTCCGGATTCCGGGCCGAAACTGGCCGATCCGGTGATGTTTCCGCCGGGCCGCGCGAGGCCTGAAACGAGGCCCAAGGCGACGGGATCGCTGACGTTCGCGATCACAATGGGAACTGTTGCGGTTGCCTGCTTCGCCGCCAGGGACGCCTTTGCCCCATCGGTTACGAGGATGTCGACCTTGAGCCCAACGAGGTCCGCTGCCAGGTCGCGCAGCCGCTCGTATTTTCCTTCCGCCCAACGAAATTCGATGACGATATTCTTGCCCTCGACATACCCAAGGCTGCGCAGACCGTTGCGCATGGCTTCGATCCTGCTCGCCGTGTCGGACGAGGTCTCGGCTCCCAGGAACCCAATCCGGGCGATCTTCGCTGGCGGCTGCTGAGCGAGGGACCCAAACGGCGCCGCGAGCGCACCTGCGCCAAGCGCAATTAGCAATTTTCGTCGTATAACCACGTCACGCCGTCCGTTATAGTGACCTGCAGCGACTATGATACGCGTCTCAAACGAATTCGCGGTGAAAGGCGATACGCTTACGCTCGTCCAGAAACCGAAGGGCCCCGGCCTCAAGTTCGTCCGCGTCGAGTAGGCTATGGAACCGCCAAGGCCGCCAAGGAATCGACACACTCTAACTGCGGAGGAGAGATTGCAATGACATCGATTATTTCAGGACTGCAAGCCGCTGTGCTCGCTCTCGCATTCGTCGCTGTCCCGACAACGCACGCGCAAGGCCTCATCAACGTACAGAGATTGTCGGCGCCGCTCGCGAATGAGCTCGTGGGCGATACGGTCGCCATCTGCGCGAAGAGGGGCTATAAGGTGGTGGCCGTCGTCGTCGATCTCGAAGGCGTTCGCCAAGCCGTATTGCGAGGCGACGGTTCGCCCATACACTCGATGGACAACGCGTATTACAAGGCCTATTCGGCGGCCTCGTTGACGCTCGGGCGGAAGGAAGGCAGCACCGGTGAAGTCGCCGCCCGGATGGCTAAGAATCCGGCGTCGACGGTGCCGACGACGCCGCTGCCGAACGTCACCTATGCAGTCGGAGGGGTGGCGATCATGGCCGGAGGAAACATTATCGGCGGGATCGGAGTGAGCGGCGCCCCGGGCGGACAGTTCGACGAAGCATGTGCCCGCGAAGCTCTAGCCAAGATCCAGGATCGGTTGAAATAAACGCGTATTCCTAGGTTGCAGCGCCCGCCAGCTGCTCTCCCGATCTGTGGATCTCCCGAACCTTCATCCCTTAATGAACGGGGGTTGTCATGACGCTACAAGTGAGGCGGATCGTCACCGGACATGATGCGAACGGAAAGGCCGTCGTCGCCAGCGACGAGCGGTTGACCGCGGTCTCGCGGCGGATTGGGGCGAATATCACGGGCTGCGAGATCTGGTCGACCGATCGGATGCCGGTCGACAACTCGCCGGCGGCCGACGCCGCGCAACGGGCCGGTTTCGTCAAGCGCTACAACTATGTCGGCACGGGTGAGGGCACAACGATCCGGATCACCGAGTGGGCCCCTGGCCACGCGAGATTCACGCACCGCACCGAAACCGTCGATTACGCGATCGTGTTGTCGGGTGAAATCGACATGGAACTCGACAACGGCGAGGTCGTGCATCTGACGCCCGGCGATGTTGTCGTCCAGCGCGGCACGATCCACACCTGGGTCAATCGGGGTTCTGTCCCGGCGGTCACTGCCTTCATCCTGATCGACGCCGAGCCCGCCGAGGTCAACGGGGAAGTGCTGCGCACCCATTTTCCCGCGTGATAATCAGATGCCGGGAGTGCGGGAGTGCGTTAGAGCGGGAGGGCGAGAAGTATGAGAGCGTTGGTGGAACAAGATTGTGCCGCTCTTTCTCCCGCGCTCCCGATCTCCCGATATACAAGTAACGAGGAGAACCATGTCGACGCTCGATGTACGAAATCCCGGCCTGCATGACCTCATCGACCCTGAGGCCGGCATCGAACGGGTCGCTGGAGGGCTGGTGTTTACAGAAGGGCCCGTGTGGCGGGACGGCGCCTTGCTCTTCAGCGACATTCCGAACAACCGTATCGTCCGCTGGCGGCGTCTCCCGGAAGGTCCGGAGCTCACCACTTATGCCACGGGGCGGTCGAACGGCCTCACGCTGGATCGTCAAGGCCGTGTCCTGGCGGCCGAGCACGGGGGGCGCCGCGTGTCGCGCGTGGCCGACGACGGCGCGCGCACGCTGCTGGTGGAACAGTTCGAGGGCAAGCGGCTCAACAGCCCGAACGACATCGCGGTCAAGTCCGACGGCTCCATCTACTTCACGGACCCGCCCTACGCCGTGCAACCGAGCACCCCGGGCATGGTGCGCCCGGAAGGCTGGTGGAAGGCTCCCATTCCGGGCAAGGAACAACGGTGCAACGGTGTCTATCGCCTTCGCCCCGACGGCGGAATGCACCTGCTAGCGGAAGACTTTGCGCTGCCGAACGGCCTCGCGTTCTCTCCGGACGAGTCCGTTCTGTATATCGACGACTCGGCCCAGAAGCATATCCGCGCCTTCGACGTGCGCGCGGACGGCGGCTTGACGAACGGTCGTATCCTGCTGGATATGGCTTCGAGCGAGCCCGGCGTGCCTGACGGTATGAAGGTCGACCTCCAGGGCAATGTGTTTTGCACGGGTCCTGGAGGAGTTTGGGTGTGCCGCGCCGATGGGAAGTTGCTGGGTCGCATTATCCTGCCGGAACTGCCCGCCAACCTGGCCTGGGGCGAAGATGGCAGCGTGTTGTTTCTTACGGCGCGGACGAGCGTTTACCGGGTGCAAACGAAGACGCGCGGCGCGCTGCTGGGTTAGCCGCGTCCCTAGTCACTGGTCACGAGTCACGCTACTGCGGCTGCAAGCCGATCTGTTTCACCAGCTTGGCGTACATCGCGGTTTCCTGCTTGATCAACGCGGCGAGGACCTCGGGTGTCGAGCCCACGGCATCGAGGCCCTGGCGGATCGCCCATGGACATCCGCCTTGATCGATCGCCATGGGCTCTGAGAACTTGCAACGACGGCTTGACGCCTGGCCGGTTCCTGTATTACAGCACCGTCTGATGCCGGCCATATTGAACTGCTCGCCGCCAGCAGGTTATTGGTTCCGGTCGCCGCGAAATTGAGCTGCCCCGGCTTGGCCTTGGCGAGGGCAATGAATTCCGGTACCGATTTGGCCGGGACCGATGGCGGGATCACCATGTAGTACGCACCGGAGGTAACCTGCGTGATGGGCTGGAAGTCGCGCGCGGATCGTACGGCAACTTGGATACACGTGCGGATTGATCGTGAGCCCGGCGCCGTTGGCGAGCAGCAGCGTGTATCCGTCGGGCAGGGCCTTGGCGCCCAGCTCGAAGCCGACGAGGCCGCCTGCGCTGCCGCGATTGTCGACGATGACGGACTGGCCCCACCGCTCGGACATCCTCTGGCCGAGCAGCCGCGAGAGCATGTCGCTCGGACCGCCAGCCACGAACGGCGCGATGAAGCGGATCGGCCTGTTGGGATAGTCCGCCGCGGCGTCCGCTGCGGCGACGCTCGATGCGGCGCAAGACAAGACCGAAACCAGGAACAGACGAGCTGCATGCTTCATTGAGTTCTCCTCCTCAAGTTGGCTACCAATGGCCTCTGCGCGTGTCGGAGTATCTCCTATATCCCCTAAAGGAGCTTGCGGTCCATATATGGGATCATGCACAGATACCGGAAGAGCGGAAGCGGAGCGGAACTGCTTGTTCTTCCGATCTCCCGTTAGTCACCAGTACGTCACCAGTCACGCCTCATAGGAGATCTTTATGCTCTGGGCCATCTCGCGCATAGCCGCGCCAAACTTCACCGCCAATCGTGAAAAGAGCTTGCAGCCTCACATCGACTATCTGCAAAGCCAGAAGAAGATATTGGTGCTGTCGGGCGCGACGACGAGCGACGACGGCAAGGATTTTGTCGGCAGCTTGTTGATCGTGAACGTGGGAAGCCGCGCGGAAGCCCAGGCCTTCGTGGACGGCGATCCGTTCACCAAGGCCGGCATGTTCACGGGCGTAACGATCACGCGCATGCGCAAGGGGCAGTGGAATCCCCAGGCGGCGGAGGGGGCCTGATGAAGGCGGAAGGCGATCAGCACGCACCCCCAGCCTCTGTTCGGCCGCCGGTCCGCGGGCTCTACCCCTAAGGCGGAAGGCGAAGAACGGCGCTCGTCGAATGAGGATCGTAGGCATGAGGCGACACGGTGCCTTCTACGTATAAATAAATGCGTGCGCCCCTTTTTGTGCCCAGCACATAATCTGTGCCTGCGGCCGCACTCGCGTTCGCACTCTCGCTCGCCGCTACCGGCGCGCCTGCGCAGCAATACCCCACCAAACCCATCCGCATCATCGTTCCCGTCACCGCGGGGGGGCCTACCGATACCATAGCGCGCATCATCGGGCAGAAGCTCACCGAGGCGTGGGGCTACGCAGTGGTCATCGACAATCGGCCGGGCGCGGGAGGCACCATTGGTGACGCGGTGGCTGCGAAAGCGCCGCCGGACGGTTACACGGTCGCGTTCGTCGGCATGCATTTCATAATCGCCCCGATGCTCCATTCGAACGCCGGCTACGACACGATTCGCGACTTTGCTCCGGTCACGCTCGCTGCGATATCGTCGGTCCTGATTTCGGCGCATCCGTCGTTGCCGGCGCGCGACGTACGCGAGCTCGCGCAGTTCGCGAAGGGCAATCGTAACTATGTGTCGCCGGGAAGGGGAACCGCGGGACATCTTGCCGGCGAGCTGTTCGGCGTCTCACCGGCACCCGGCTCGTGCAAATTCCGTACAAGGGCGCGGCCGGCGATAAACGACCTGGTCGGCGGACACGTCAAGCTGGGTTTCACCGCGCTGCCGCCGGCCGTGCCGCATGTCAGTCGGCAGGCTGCGCGCCTCGCAGTGACGACGCTCGACGCTCGGCTTCGCTGCCGGACGTTCCGACCGTCGCCGAATCAGGTTTCCGGGGTTCTCGGCCGACAAATGTCCGCGTCGTTACCCCGCGGTACGCCGCGCCCGGTGGGACAAATTGAACCGTGAATCGTACGCATCGTGCACACGCCGGGTATGAAGGAGCAGCTCATCATCCAGGGTTTCGACCCCGTCGGCGATACGCCGGACGAGTTCGCGCGCTACCTGCGCGCCGAAGTGACGAAATGGGCGAAGGTCGTCAAGGAAACCGGCTTGCGGGCAGAGTAAGAATGCAAGGGAGGAGATCATGTCCAAAATACTGATCGTGGACGATTCGGCCACCATCCGAGCGGCGCTCGCTACAGCGGTGCGCTCGATGAAGTACGAGCCGGTCATGGCGGAAACCGGTGAGGAGGCCGTCGAATTGTTCGCCGCCGAACGGCCGAGCCTGATACTGCTCGATGTAAAGATGCCCGGCATCGACGGTTACGAGACCGCTCGGCGCATCCGATCGGCGCAGCCGGAAGAATGGACGCCTATCATCTTTCTCTCGGCCGGCGACTATGATCAAGACTTCGAGCGCGCGATCGAGTGCGGCGGCGACGACTACTTGATGAAGCCGGTAAGCGCAGTGGTGCTGAGCGCCAAGATCCGGGCGCTGCAACGGCTGGACGACATGCGCCGCAGGCAGATCGAATTGTCGGCCGGACTGACGGCGGCAAACCGCCAGCTCGAGACGCTGGCTAACCAGGATGGCCTCACCGGAATCGCCAACCGGCGATCGTTCGATTTCCTCATGGAGCGGCACTTCGCGCAAGCTATGCGCCAGCATACGTTGCTATCTGTGGTGCTTTGCGATGTGGACCATTTCAAGGCGTACAACGACAACTATGGCCATCTCGCGGGCGACGCGTGCCTGCGGCAGATCGGATCGGCGCTCGTGCGCTGCTGCAAACGCGCCACGGACTTCGCCGCCCGCTACGGGGGCGAGGAATTCGCGGTTCTGTTGCCGGACACATCGAGCGAGGGCGCGCTACAGGTGATCGAGAGGGCCCGGCACGACATAATCAAGCTCGCGATTCCCCACGAGCACTCGCCCACGAAGAACGTCGTTACCTTCAGCGCAGGAATCGCAACCTATGTGAACGGCCGCGACAATGTACCGACGCAACTCATCGCGCGCGCCGACGAGGCGCTCTACCAAGCGAAGGACCTCGGCCGCAACCGTTCGGTCTGCGCCAGCACCTGTCGGACTTGGCGTCATGAACGATCGGTGTGAACGCATGGATAGTGGCTCCGGGATATCGCCGAGCCGACAGGCTGTAATGGGGTATTTATTGTGGGCGCCGATGCGGCGATCGAAGAAAATCCTGGTGGACAATCCGGCGAGGCTCTACGCGCTTGCATCGAGGATGCGCGATGAAACCACTGGTCGAGCCCTAGCTCTCCGGCGCCCCGAAGCCTTGCAGAAATTCGTGGTCAGCGAGGCCGCGCGCTGGGGCAAGGTGATCAATGGCAACCAGATCCGTTCAGACTAATACCGAGGATAATGGCCTCCGAGGCTGACGCAGAGACGCCGCCCTTATCCTAACCGCGTCAATAAAGGAGACTTCGATGACTACTGGGAACCCGCTAATTTTGGGACAGGACAACACTGCGGACCACGTCACGTATCTTGCGCTCATCGGTGGGAAACTCCCGAGAAGACCTACGCGTTCCGGGCTCAGGCCCGCAACAGAACTCGCATGCGATCCGCGGCGCCGGCAAAGGCACAGGACTCGGTGTGTATGCCGTTTCTATAGACTCCGCCAGGTCGACAACGGCCTCGTGTTGAACCAGCTGCCCCTGTGGGCACCCGATGCGGCGATCCGCAAGAAAATCCTGGTGGACGACCCGGCGAGGCTATACGCGATTGGATAGACGCGAGTGTATAGGGGGCAGACCGTCCTTGCTCGCGACGGCTCCGTCGGTTCCGATTGCCGATCATTTGTTCTTACGGTATGGCTACCGCGCCGCGGCCTTATCTGTCTGACTTCAATGCCGCGGCGCTGTGGGCCGGCATCACCGCCTTCGTCTGGTACGCGTTTGGCGCCGTTCCGCTGCACATCGCCGTTTCCGGACAGCTCGGGCTTTCCACCGCGCAGACGTCGAGCTGGATCTTCATCGTCTGGTTCACTGGGGCCCTCGCCTCTATCTGGCTCTCGCTCCAGTACCCGGCAGCCGATACCGATCACCTGGACCCTTCCCGGCCTGGTCTATCTCGGCACGCTGGCCGAGCGCTTCAGTTTCGCGGAGATCGTCGGGGCCAACCTGATGGCGGGCGTGTTGCTGCTCGTGCTGGGCTTGCTGGGATTCGGCGGCAGAATCATGCGCTGGCTGCCGCTGCCGATCATCATGGGCATGTTCGGCGGCAGCATACTCGCCTACGTCATGCGGATGGTGACCGCCACCGTGGAAGACGTTGCCGTCGCCGGCACCGCGGTAGCGTGCTACCTGATCGGCAGGCTGATCGGCAATCCGCGGGTGCCTCCGGTGGGCTTGGCGGTCGTGGGCGGCGGCATCGCTGTGGCGCTGGCCGGCACGGTGGGCGCCAAGCCGGTCGAGTGGACGATGCCGGTGTTTGCCGTGGCCGAGATGAGTTTCTCGCTGTCCGCCGTGATCGCCATCAGCCTCCCCATGGTCGTGCTGGCAATGGGCCTGGGGAACGTGCAGGGGCTAGGCTTTCTTATCGCGCAGGGTTATCGCGCGCCGGTGAATACCATATCGAGCGTGGTGGGCGTAACTTCCATCGCCAACGCGTTTCTCGGCGGCCATCCGGCCACTGTCGCGCGGACGGGGGTCGCGATACTGGCTTCATCGGAGGCCGGGCCTGCATCCCGCCGCTACTGGGCGTCGGTGATTGCCGCCGCGCTGACGATCGTGCTCGCCTGGGCGGCGACGCCGGTCGCCTCGCTGCTCAACGTGCTGCCGCAGAGTTACATCTACGCGGTGGCTGGGCTCGCCATCCTGGCCTCATTCCAGGACGCGCTGGAGAAGTCCTTCGGCGGGAAACTGCGGTTCGGCGCGCTCGTGGGGTTTGCGGTCGCCGCAACGCCTTTCGCCATCCTCGGCATCACGTCGGCGTTCTGGGCGATCATTGCCGGCGTGCTCGCATCCGTCCTCGTGGAGCGCAAGCAGCTCCTCGAGGTCTGGAAGGAACAAAAAGGAGGAGACCATGAACCGTAGAATGACGTCAGGACGCAGTATGGCGCGGGCCATCGTCATTGCCGGCATCGGCGCGTGCTTCGCGTCCGGCGCCGCCTGTGCGCGGGAGTATCCCGACAAGCCGGTGCGCGTGCTCGTCGCTTTCGCGGCCGGCGGCTATGCCGACTCCGTTGCACGCTTGGTCGGGCAGAAGTTGAGCGAGCGGCTCGGGCAGCATTTCGTGGTCGACAATCGCGGCGGTGCGGGCGGCAACATTGCGGCCAGGACCACCGCGGACGCCGCCCCGGACGGCTACACGCTGCTCGTGCATACCGCCGCGAGCAGCATCAATGCGACCCTCTATACCGGCACGGGATTCGACCTGTTGAAGGACCTCACCCCAGTGGCGAATACCGTATCGGCCCCGGGGCTGTTCGTGGTGCTGTCTTCGCATCCGGCCAGCAATCTGCAGGAACTGATCCGGATGTCCAAAGGCAAGCGCCTGACGTATGCCACAGCCGGGGTCGGCACCTCGTCTCACGTCGCCGGCGACTACCTGCTGAGGGTGCTCGCCGGGCTCGACGCGGTTCACGTTCCCTTCAAAGGCGGTGGCCCGGCCGTGGCCGCAGTGCTCGGGAACCAGGTCGAGGTTCTGTCCGGCTCGGGCGCCGCGTGGACGTTCATCAAGCAGGGCAGGCTGAAGGTGCTGGGGGTCTCCAGCCTGAAGCGCACGGAGACCCTGCCGGACGTCCCGACGGTGACCGAGGCCGGATTCCCGGGATTCGAGGAGCGCTCGTGGGTGGGATTCTTCGCCCCGGTGAAAACGCCCGCCGCCATCGTCAACCTGCTCAACCGCGAGATTAACCAGGCGCTCGCGCTCCCCGACATCAAGTCAAGATTCACCGCCCAGGGCATGGATCTGCACCCGGGCTCGGCCGCCGATTTTGCCCGGCACGTCCGGGCGGAAGTCGCAATGTGGGCGAAGATAGTGAAGACCACCGGGGTCAAAGTGGAATGACTACAACCGGTCTCGAAGGCCAATTTTGTTTCTGAGAGGCTCCATGTCATGGCGCAGATAGTCGGCGTTTTCCAGACGGCTCATACCCCGTTCTGCTACCGCAGGCCGGAAGACTGGAACGAGGCACGCAGCGCGCGATCGCTCCGGGCGGACGTGCCGGTCGACGACCTCGAGTCAAATCGCCGGAAGTACGAGCGCGTTCAGAACGGGTTCGCGGTGCTGCGGCGGAAACTGGCGGAAGCGGGACCGGATGTGATCGTGGTCTTCGGCGATGATCAGCTCGAGTGCTTCGATTTCAGCAACTACCCCGCTTTCTCCATTTATGTGGGAGAGGAGTTCGACGGCGCGCTCACGGGCGAGGAGGCGCCGATCGGCGGGTTGCCGCCCGGCAAACCGGCGCCCAAGGCGCGGCTGAAGGGCCACCGCGAGCTGGGCGTCGCGCTCCTCACCGGCATGATGAAGCGCGGGATAGACCCGGCGTTCTGCATGGACATGCCCAAGCCGGAGGAGGGCATCGGCCACTCGATCCTGCGGCCGGCGCAGTCGCTGACCGATCTCAAGACGCCGATCGTGCCGATACTGATCAACTGCTACTACGCGCCGCAGCCGACCGCCGCGCGCTGCTACCAGGTCGGCAGGGCCGCGCGGGAGATCATCGAGGAGTTTCCGCATGACCTGCGCGTCGCCGTGGTCGGCTCCGGCGGCATGTGGCACACGCCGTCGAAGAAGGATGCCTGGCTGAACGAGGCGTTCGACGACGAGCTGCTCGGCCACATGGCGCGCGGTGATATCAAGGCGATGGCAGCCTGCTTCGACGACTACCGCATACCGGAGGGTGACGCGAGCCAGGATATCGGCGCGCGCAGCCGCGTCGTCACGGGCATGCCGGCTTTCGGCGGCCCGCAGGGAGGCACACGCGAGACGTGCAACTGGATTGCGGCTGCCGGCTCCGTCGAAGGCTCGACCGCGACCATTGTGGACCGGGTGCCGATCTACGCTTCTCCCATCGACGCGGCGTTCGCCTACTTTAACCTCTAGCCCGCATGGTTCACAGGTAAGACCGTTGCGCGGTTTTTCGGGCGGACGTCACTACGAATTGGCGCCGGGGCATGCGGGCTGATGTGGGAGTAAGATTTCGCCGTGAAGCGCCTCCTCGCCCTCCCGCTCGCCGCGTTCGCCGCCGCGTCTGCGCCGGCGGCAGAGCCGCTTTCCTGGCACGGTATTACCGAAATCGCAGCGGGCCGCGCCGAGCGCGGGCCTTGGCGGATGAACGAGTCCAGGTTCGACTACGTCGACGATCCCTCGGTCGCGCTCGATGAGCGGGGCGAAGCCGCGGTCGTCTGGGTCGACCAGGCGCGCAAGGACGTGCTCTTTCAGCGCTTCTCGGCCACGGGCGCGAAGCGCAGCGAGCCGGTCAATGTTTCGCGCAGTCCCGCAGTATTTTCCTGGTTGCCGCGGATCGCGCTTTCTCCACGCGAGCCGCGCCAGGTTTTCGTTCTGTGGCAGGAAATCATCTTCTCGGGCGGCTCGCATGGCGGGGACATCCTGTTCGCGCGCTCCGAGGACGGTGGCACGACGTTCTCCGGGCCCCTCAACCTGTCCAATTCCCTCGCCGGCGACGGCAAGGGGCGCATCAGCCGCGACATCTGGCATAACGGCAGCCTCGACATCGCCGTCGGTGCGGACAGCGCGGTCTATGCGGTCTGGACGGAATACGAAGGAACGCTCTGGTTCCGCCGCTCGGGCGATCATGGCAAACGCTTCTCGCCGCCGCTGCGCATCGCCGGCGGCAGCGATAAGCCCGCGCGGGCGCCCTCGCTCGCCCCTGGCCCGGATCGCGCGGTGTACCTCGCCTGGACGGTCGGCGAGGACAACGCCGCCGACATTCGCGTCGCCGCGTCCGCGGACGGCGGGTCGAGCTTCGGCGAGCCGCGCATCGTCGCGCCAAGCCCGGGCTATTCCGACGCTCCCAAGCTCGCAGTCGACCAGCGCGGCATACTTCACCTCGTGTACGCGGAGAGCTCTGGCGGGCCCTTCGAGCCGTCCCGCATCCGCTACACGCGCTCGTCCGACGGTGCGCGCACTTTCGAGCCGCCGCGCGAAATCTCCGCCCCGGGGGCGGGATTTCCTGCCTTGAGCGTGGACGCGAATGGAAATCTTTACGTGCTTTGGGAGCTCTTCTACGACCCGCGCGGGCATCCGCGCGGCCTCGCGCTCGCGGTTTCGCGCGACAGCGGCCGCAGTTTCACCGCGCCCGCCATCGTGCCCGGCAGCATCGATCCGGCGGGCGGCGTGAACGGCAGCAATCAGGGATTCCTGATGCGGAAGCTCGCAGTGAACGGCCGCGGCGCCGTGGCGATCGTGAACAGCAGCCTCAAGCCGAACGAGCGCAGCCGCGTGTGGCTCATCCGCGGATCCCTATAACGCTACAAATCGCTGCTGCTCCTGATCATCGGACTGGTGTTGGCGAGCCCCGCGCTGTGGCTTGCGTACATGGTTTTCGGGCCGGCCGGCTGAAGGGTGGAAGGCCCGCAGAATAGCGCGGCTGGACGCCACCCGCGCGATAGGAAAAAATAAGCCGCACAAACACAAAGGAGGAGGCCATGGTACGCGCTGCTATCGTCGGGTTGGGGTGGTGGGGCAGGACGCTCGTCGAAACGGTCCACGGCAAGAGCGAAAAGATTTCATTCGTTGCCGCCAACACGCGCACCCGCGCGAAGGCCGAGGATTTCTGCCGCGAGAGGAAGATCGAGCTGCGCGACACGCTCGACGAAATCCTTAAGGATCCGAAAATCGACGCCATCGTTTACACGACGCCCCACAGCAAGCACGAGGAGCACGTCACCCGCGCGGCGCAGGCGGGCAAGCACGTGTGCATGGAAAAGCCCTTCACACTCACCGCGGCGAGCGCCAGGGCCGCGATCGAGGCGGTCAGGAAAGCGGGCGTCGTGCTCGGCGTAGACTTCCAGCGGCGGTTTCACCCGTCGGTCGGCGAGATCCGCAAGCGCGTGCGCGATGGCAGCCTCGGCCCCATTTCGTTTTGCGTCGGCGAGGTGTCAACGCCGAGCGGCCTCGCGCTGCCCAAGGAGTCCTGGCGCGTCAATCCGGAGGAGACGCCGGCGGGCGCGATGACGGGGCTCGGGGTGCACCTTGTGGACGCGTTCATAGACCTGTGCGGCGAGGTGGACGAGGTGTATTGCATCAATGCCCGCCGCGCCGCGCCGCTGGTGGACGACACGACGGTCTTCACGATGAAGCACAAGAACGGCGTGATCTCCACCAGCTACTGCACGCTGGCGAGCGCGGCGAGCTATTGCATCGCCGTGTTCGGCAAGAACGGCATCGCCGAGACAGCGCGGCCAGGCCTGGACACGTTTCGTTTCATGCCCGTTGCTCAGGGCGGCGGCGCCCACGCGACCGCGCAGCCGGAAGTAATCGAGAACAAGGGCTTCAATCCGGTGAAGGCGATGCTGGAGGCCTTCGCGGCGGCGGCAGAGGGGGGAGCACCGTTCCCGGTCACCCACGACCAGATCGTGCATGGCGTGGCGGTGTTCGAGGCGGTGGTGGAATCGGCGAAGACGGGGCGGCCCGTAAAGGTTCGTTGAAAAGCTTTACCGCCAAGTCCGCGAAGGAAGATAAAAGCCTCACCGCCAAGAACGCGGAGGACGCGAAGGAACAATAATTGAACCGCCAAGGCCGCCAAGCGCGCCAAGGAGGGCAGGAAGAGAATTGTCCGCAGAGGCGCAAAGCCTGTCCTGAGCCGGTCGAAAGGGGCGCGGAGGAAACCAAGAGCAATTCAGCCACGGAATGCGCACGGAAGCGCACGGAAAATTCTTATGACACGATTCGTCCAGATTCTTGGGCGGTACTTTTTGACGCTGCTATTGGTAGCGCAGGTTTCGGCGTTCGCCCAAGGGGACCCGATAGGCATCGTGATCATGCACGGCAAGGGTGGGTCGCCGACCGGGCTCGTTGCCGAGCTCGCCCGGACGCTGGAGGGGAAGAGTTACAGCGTCGCCGTTCCCGAGATGCCGTGGTCCGGCGACAGGAACTACGACGTCCCCGTGAGCTGGGCCGAGAAGCAGGTCGAAGGGGCCGTAGCGGGCCTGCGCGGCAAAGGAGCGACGAAGGTGTTCGTCGCCGGGCACAGTCAGGGCGGGGCGTTCGCGCTCCATCTAGCGGGCAAGCTGAACGTTGACGGCATCATCTGTATCGCGCCGGGCGGTAACGTTGCCGCGCGCGTTTACCGAGAACAGTTGGGCGGATCGGTGGCCCGCGCCCGGCAACTGGTGGCGGACGGCAAGGGTGCCGAACCTGCAAAGCTGGATGATTACGAAGGCGACAGGGGCACGTATCCGATTACGGCCATTCCCGCCGCTTACGTCACTTGGTTCGATCCGGACGGCGCTATGAACATGGACCGCGCGGCGCGGGCCGCGAATCCGCAGACACCGATATTGTGGATGGTCGCGAAGAACGACTATCCGGGGCTGCGCAAGACGAATATTCCTCTGTTCCGAGCGCTGCCTTCAAATTCTCTCACCAGGCAGTACGAGCCGGATTCAGACCACCGCGGCGCTCCCACTGCCTCCGCAGACGAAATCGTACGCTGGACGAAAGAAGTGGCGAATTCCCCGAAGCGCTGATGCCGAAAAGGTGTCAGGAACCTTTAGTGGCTGTATTCAGCCCGCATGTCCGTACGCCAAACGAAGCCTCGCCAGTCGAAAACCGCACAGCCTCAGTAGCTGTGAAACATGCGGGCTATGTCCTGGTGACTGCGCGGACGGCCTTCAGTAGCGTGCTGGGCGATAGCGGCTTCGTGAGGTAGCCGTCGGCGCCAAGCATGATGCCCTTGGCGATGTCATTTCTCCCCGAGAGAGAGGTCAACATGACCACCGGGATCTCGCGCAGCGTCTCGTGCTGACGCATGCGGTTGAGCACGTCGAAGCCGTTGGCGTCGGTCATCATCACGTCGAGCAGAACGAGCGCGGGCTTCGGCTGCACGGAGAGCCCGGCGGCGATTTCCTTGCGGTTGCTGGCGCGCCGGGTTTCATAGCCGGATTTTTCGAGCACGGTAGTGATCAGGCGGGCGGTGGCGTCATCGTCTTCCACGACGAGCACCACGCATTCCGACGGACGTTGGAGCGTGCCGCCGGGCGCCGCGGTGATCATGCGGATATAAAGTCCGCTCTCCTTGAGCTGGGCTTCCCCGATTGTCCCGAGCGCATCAATTTCCTGGTACTCGGCGTCCGTGGGTTTCGGCTCGGGGACGGCATGATAGGCGCTGAAGTGGCCGGTGAAATCCAAATCGCTAGACATGTTTTCTTGGCCTTCCGGGCGATGGAGCGCTACATTGTAGGCTCACGACATCACCAATGCCATGACTGACGCCAAGGTCGAACCCGGCCGCTTGGAGCTCGAGGACGAGCCGCTCGAACCGGTGCGCGTGGTCGAAGAGAGCGTCGAAATCCTCGCTAAAAGGGCGCGCGCGAAGCGTCTGGAGCTGCTGACGGAAGTCGATGACGCTGTTCCCGCATGGATACACGGGAACCGGTTCCGGCTGCGGCGGGTGCTCGTCAATCTGATCGGCAACGCGGTGCAGTTCACGGAAAGCGGAGAGGTGCTGGTGCGGGTGCAGGTAACCGGCAACGGATTGCTCGAGTTCGCGGTTGCCGATACCGGCATCGGACTTACGGAGTCGCAGCTCGCCACGTTGTTCCAGGCGTTCACGCATGCCGACGCCTCCATTACGCGTGAGCACGGCGGGACCGGTCTGGGCCTCGCCATCAGCAAGCGGCTCATCGCGTTGATGGGGGGCGAGATCAGTGTCTCGAGCGAGCCGGGGAGTGGTTCGACCTTCGCCTTCACCATTCCCCTGCGCAGGCACGAAGCGCCCGATGCCATCGTGCCGTCACCGGCGGCCGATCTCGCCGGGCGCCGCATCCTGGTCGTGGACGACAACGCCACGAATCTTCGAATCCTGCGCCGGCAGCTCGAGCGCTGGGGCGCGGTACCGGTCGCCGTTTCAGACGGCGCGGCGGCTCTCGAAATTTTCCCGGCCGATGCCCCTTTCGACGCCGCCGTGCTCGACTACCACATGCCCGCAATGGACGGCGTGATGCTGGCTCGCCGCCTCAAAGCGCTCGCTCCGTCGCTGCCGGTGGTGCTCCTTTCTTCGTCTATGCCCCTTCGCACGGATGAGGCCGAGGCGGGCCTGTTCGCAACGCAACTGCTGAAGCCGGTCCGGCAGGAGCAGATGCGCGCGGCGATCGCGGCGGCGCTCGGCGCGTCGTCCGGTCCGGCGGCGGCGCCGGTAACGCTCGCGCGCAGGACTCCGCGCATCGCCTCCGGGCATGCGGCGTCCGCGCGGCTGCGCGTACTCGTGGTGGACGATGTCGACGCGAACCGGGGCCTTGCGCAGGCGTTGCTGCGCAGGCTGGGACATGAGTCGGACACGGTGGACACGGGGCTGGCTGCGGTGGAACGGGCGTGCACGGGGCGCTACGACATGGTACTGATGGACATCCAGATGCCCGACATCGATGGCATGGAGGCGACGCGCCGCATCCGGCAGCGCTTGGGCCCAGCGGCGCCGCGCATCGTGGCGATGACGGCACATTCCCTATCCGGCGATCGCGAGCGCTGCCTTGCCGCGGGGATGGACGGATATCTCGCCAAGCCGATCAATCCCGCGGCATTTGCCGCCGAGCTGGGCCGTCCACTGCGCCCCCTCGCGGAGCCTGCCGTGCGGGAAGACGGGCCCCGGGCGCCCGAGCTCGCGGAGTCCCTCGTCGATCGTGTCCGCATCCAGACGCTGCTTGAATACGATGATGAAAAGCAATCGATGGTCAGGGCAATCATCGATACGTTCCTGCACGACGCGCCGCGGTACCTCGAGGCAGTCCGGGACGCCCTCACCCGGCACGACCACGCGCAGGTCGCGCATCACGCGCACGCCCTCAAGGGCGCCGCCTCGAACGCCGCGGCCCCGGTGCTTTCGGAAATTGCGTCGCGCCTCGAGGCACTCGCACGAAACGGCGAACGGGACGACCTGGCGCAGCTCGTCGAGAAGCTCGACTCGACGTACGAACGGTCCGCCGTAGCGCTCGTCGCGGAGCGCGAACGCCTGGGGAGAGCCGAGTGAGGCTGCCATGTGAGTTTCATCGCCAACCCCTCAAGATTGCCGCGCTTGTGCGCCCACTCGCCGGCCGGTTGCGCGCCGACAGCGGTCTTGAAACTGACAATTCTTTCCGTCGCCGCCCTGCTCCGCGTACAATGCAGCCCCCTGAACTAACTCGATAGAGGATGAGCAGTCATGAAAGTAGCGGATCAGCAAAAATTGAAGGCGTCGCGAGTAACCGTCGAGCCTAATCCCAGCAACGTCGTGGACCGCTACGGCCAGCCCGTTGCGTCCGCTCCCAACAGGCGCGAGCAGCGCAAGCTCGATCAAGCCCAGGGCCTGGTGGCTTTTGCAGTGAAGCTCGACGGCGAGCTGGTGAAACAGATCCACGCGCTCGCGCAGGAACGCAAGGCCGGGCTCAACGAAGTGGTAAGCGACCTGCTGAAGAAAGGACTCGGCAAGTAGGAAGGGGCCATGGAAGGCATCAGGCTGTTGCGCACACTGTTTCTCGTCGTACAGGTCACCGTGGTGCTTTGGTTCGCCTCGAACCTCGCGGTGGCCGCCGACGCCGTGCAGATGAAGGTAGGCGTCAACCAGAAGATGGAGGCTACGTTGTACAAGCCCGCCGGGAGCGGGCCTTTTCCTGCCGTTCTGGTCCTGCACACGAGCAGCGGATTGCGGCCGCCGGACCACCGCTATGCGGGCCAGCTGGCCGATGAAGGCTATGTTTGCCTGGTACCGGATTTTTTCAAGGCATACGAACTGCATCAGGATATTCGCGACCGGACGTTCACAACGCACGCGCAGAGCATCTATGCCGATTTCGTCAACGCAATAGACACGCTGAAGAAGACAGAGGGCGTACAGGCGGATCGCATTGGTGCGGTGGGATTTTCCAACGGCGGCTATTGGGCGCTGCTGCTCGCGGCGAGAGGAGACATTCAGGCTGGTGTCAGCTATTACGGCGCGTTGAACGGTGCGGGCACAGACAATTCGCTCAGCGCGTTTCGAAAGGCATTTACCTCGAATAGCTCGCCCGTATTGGTGCTGCATGGCGCCATGGACAAGACTGTTGCGCCTCGCCATGCCGAATATCTGAAATCGGTGTTGACCAGCGCCAAGGCTCCTCACGAATTTCAGATGTACCGATCCGCAGGACACTCGTACGAGCGCGGCGAGCCCGACGACGAGGCGACGGCCGACAGCTGGCAGCGGACGCTGCGCTTCTTCAACGCTACACTCAAGAAGAAGCAGTAGCCGTGAGCGGGACGCTTACGCTTGCGGGGTTCGCCGGACTTTTCGCTTGCGCCGTGTCGTCAGCCGTGCTTGCGGCGCAGCCCTATCCCTACAAGCCGATCCGGTTCGTCGTCGGTTTCCAGGCGGGCGGGGGCGTCGATATCTCCGCGCGGACGGTCGGCCAGCCTCTCGGCGTGGCGCTCGGGCAGTCGGTCGTCGTCGACAACAAACCGGGCGCCGCCGGCAACATCGCCGCCGGTTTTGTCGCGAAGGCGACGCCGGATGGCTACACGCTGCTGATGAGCAATTCCACGATCGCGGTTCCAGGCCTGTTCAAAAACCTGCCGTTTGACATCAGGAAGGATCTCGATCCGGTTGCATTGATCGCGATCGGGCCTTCCGTCCTCGTCGTTCACCCGTCGGTTCCGGCCAACAACGTGAAAGAGCTGATCGCGCTCGCCAAGGCGAAGCCCAAGCAGCTCACCTACGGTTCCGGGGGGATAGGCAACGTCACCCATCTGGAAATGGAGCTCATGAACGCGATGGTGGGTATCCAGATGACACACGTGCCGTACAAGGGCAGCGCCCCCTCCATCATCGGATTGATGAGCGGGGAGGTTCAGATGGTCTTTTCTTCCGTTCCGTCGGCGCTCGCGCAGATCAAGGCGGGCAAGATCAGGGCGCTGGGTGTCTCGATAGCGAAGCGCAGCAGCGTGTTACCCGATGTGCCCACCATCAGCGAGTCGGGCGTGCCCGGCTTCGATGCCGCATCCTGGTATGGCGTCTTCGCCCCGGCCGGCACGCCGAAGAATGTGGTCGGCATGCTGGGCAAGGAGATCGTGAGAATCATGAATGTCCCGGACATGCGGGAGCGATTCGCGACTGATGGCTTCGAGCCGGCCGGCAGCGGACCAGCAGAGTTCTCCGGGTTTCTTCGCCAGGAACTGGTGAAGTGGGCGAAGGCGGTGGAGATGGCTGGCCTCAAGCCTGAATAGAGGGACAAACAGGTCGACTCTGCACTGCCTACTCACCTTCAAGAATGAAACCATGCTGCTAAGTTCATGATGAAAGAAAATAGGGATACGGTGCCGTCTTTCTCATCACTCGCCACCCGTCACCGCATAAAACGAGGAGATCGAATGAAAGTATTGCAGGGCAGTCTTGCTGCAACGCTGGCCGCTGCGCTGGCCACCGCGTCGCCGTACGGCATTGCGCAATCCACGGCGGCATATCCGAGCAAGCCGGTGAGAGTGATCGTCGCGTCGGGTGCGGGCGGCGGACTGGATTTTGTCGCACGCCTGGTCGCCACTCCGCTCACCGAAACCATGGGCCAGAGCTTCGTTGTGGACAACCGGTCGGGCGCGAGCGGAAGCATCGCCGCGGAGCTCACCTCGCTCGCGCCGCCTGACGGGTACACCTTGATGCTCTTGAGCGCCAGCCTGGTCGTATATGGCATCGTCAACAAGACGCGCTATGATCTGTACCGCGACTTCGCTCCGGTTTCCCAGGTCGCTGCCGCGCCGTACATGCTCACGGTGCATCCCGGAGTGCCCGCCAAGAATGTGAAGGAGTTGGTCGCGTACGCGAAGTCCGTCCCTTCAAGACTGAATTATGCGTCGACGGGCAACGCCTCGCTCGCGCATCTAGCAACCGAGCTGTTCGCGATTTCCACCGGGATTCAACTGGTTCACATCCCGTACAAGGGGGTCGGCGCCGCACTGACCGATATGTTGTCGGGGCAGATCCAGATGAGCTTTCTGAGCGCAGGCTCCGTGCACAGCCAGGTGAGGGCCCAGAAGCTGAAGGCCATAGCGATAGCGAGCGCCACGCGCGCGAAAATGGCGCCGGAATTGCCGACGATGATCGAGTCGGGCGTGCCGGGCTACGTGGTGACCCAATGGCATGGCCTGCTTGCCCCTCGCGGCACCCCGCGGCCCGTGATCGACCGCCTGCATCAGGAGGTCGTCAAGGCGGTGACGCGGCCGGAGGTGGTGCAGCGGTTCGCTCTCGACGGGACCGAAGGGATAGCCAGCTCGCCGGGGGAATTCGCTGCGCATCTGAGGTCCGAGCGCGAACAATGGACGAAGGTGGCGAAGGTGGCGAACATACGCGGCGACTAGAAGCGATCTCCAAAACTCCATTTGAGCCACAGATAAAAAAAACACAGATAAACACAGATGAACACAGATGAAACCAAAGGCCAAAATTAGCCACGGAATCACACGGAAAACACGGACAGAACGGAAGACCTGAATTGACTCTATTCGCTAATTGGTTGCTTCGCTTCGTGTAGTTTCTGCTGTGCTTCCGTGGCTGAAATGATCTTAAATCTCAGGCTTGAATTTATCCGTGTTTATCTGTGTGTATCTGTGGCTGAATCCTGCAGTTGCCTTAGGTTCTAACCGGCCAGCTTGAATTTCTGGACGCGCCGGCCCCAGTTGGTATCGGCGACGTACATATTGCCTTTGGAGTCGACGGCCAGGCTGTGTCCATGCGTGAAATTGCCGAGTTGATGCCCCGGCCGGCCGAAACTCGAAAGTATGCTTCCGCTTGCATGGTCGAGGATGTGAACCTGCTCGTTGCGCCCGTTCATCACGTACAGGAACTTCTGCTCCCGATCCGCGGAAAATCCCGTCCACCAGGCCGTGCCACGCTTGTCCGGCAGCGTTGCAGTCCCGGTCCGTACCCAGATGTTGCGCTTGAAGTTACCCATCTTGTCGAACACCTGGACGCGATCGCCTTGCCGGTCGCCCACGTACACCAGGCCCGCGCTGCTGAGCGCGACGCTGTGCACGACTTCCGCAAACGCGCCGCCGACGCCCGCCTCCATTTCCTCCTGCGTCGCCTGCCGCCCCCATTGCCGCAGGAATTTTCCGTTGCGATCGAAGACCACCACGCGCCGGTTGCCGTAGCCGTCGGCGAAATAAACATCACCGTTTTCCGGATCGCATGCGACGCCCGCCGGCTTGTTGAGCCGATCCTGGCCCGCGTTCAGGTTCTTGCTCTTCTTGGCGCCGTCCTGCGTATCGAACACGCCCTTCTTGCCGATCTGCAGCAGGAGTTTCCCGTCGTAGGTGTATTTCTGGACCATGCCGTCGCCATTGGCGGTCAACCACACGTTGTTTTCTTTATCGACGGCGCAACTGTGGGGTGTCGATGGAAGCACGTCCCAATCGCCCCACGAACCGATCATGTTGCCCTCCAGGTCGAAGATCATCACCGCCGGCGCCCGGATACAGGTTTCCTTCTCTTCCTCCGTGATATCGCCCCGGTTTACTATGAGCACGTGGTCGTTATGGTCCACGCACACGCAGGCGAGCTGGCCGGTGATCCATCCTTCGGGCAATGGCTTGGGCCACCACGGATCGATCTCGAATCGCGGCGAAGCAGACTTCGGGGCAACGGAGCGCGCTGTGGCGGCCGCAGTCGACGTGACGGAGCTGGTATTCATATCGCCTCTTTCGATGTGGGCACTGAAACGGACAGTTAGGGACTGAAAAAAGGGGGCCTTTGAATCCCCAATCTTAGCTGAAAACCTCCTCGGCGCGTCGCGCCGGGCCGATGGGTTATGATCGGTGAATAAACCGGGGGAGGGGAAGCAATGACCAAGCGAGAACGAAGAAAGCCTGTGCGGCCGATCAAGACCAAGCGCGACTACGAAGGCGCGTCAGCTGTCGTCAGGGGTATGTCCGGTCAGAAGGACCGGGATCACGCCGCCGAATTGCGTCTGCAGTCGCTGCTCCGGGAACTGGATAAGTTCGACAATACGGAAGACGACGATACGAGTGCGGACTCCCCGGAAGACTATGGTCATCCCGAGCTTCGCCGGCGGTGGTCCGACGACTCCCCCGGATCCGATTGACGTGTTCTCTGGGGTCCTCTGTGGCTGAATTGCCGTATTCAGGGTAAACGAGCGACTCGGGACACTAGATGGCCCTCCTTTTCGCCGCCCTTTTCGTCGCGCTGTTCACGTCGTGGGTGGCGGTCAGGTCTTTTTCCGCTCCGATGAACGCGGTCCTGAAGCGGCTCATCGAGACGCTGCAGGGAATCGCATGGATGCTGCTCTTCTTCTTCCTCGTTGCGCTGTTTGCCTACGTGGTCGTTCGCGCATTCGAGCTCAGGCGCAAAGCGAGGTCCGATGCTGCTCCCGATATGGGAGACGAGTAAATCAGGAACAGACCTGGCGAAGGAGTAGTCGTCACCCGTCACTGGAGCATCTCGAAAACAAAAAGCACGACATAGCCACAGATACACACAGATAAACACCGATAAATTCAATCCAGAAATTCAAGACCATTTCAGCCACGGAAACACACAGAAGCACACGGAAACTACAAGAAGCGAAGCGACCAACTAGCGAATGGAGCTATTTCAGCTCTTCCGTTCTGTCCGTGTTTTCCGTGTGATTCCGTGGCCAATTTGGCCTTCGGTTTCATCTGTGCACCTCACTTAAGCTCGCGCACATCATGCCGCGAGCGCCAGGGCACCCTCGGGGCGTATCTTCGCTTCATCGAGCGCATTTCTGATCCTGCGGATCTCCGCCTGGCTCAACTTCACGAGGGGAGGACGGACCGCCGCGCAGGGAATGCGACCGAGTATGACCAGAGCCTCCTTCATCCGATTGTGCATGTCGGCGAAAGGGTCGGCGTAGAAGGCTTGCGCGATGGGATAAATCCGGTCGTTCAGCTGCCTGGCACGCGCCAGATCGTTCGCCTTGACCGCCTGCCAAAGCGCGGCCTGCAGGTCCGCGATGACGCTGCCGGAGCCTGAGAGGAGCCCGTTGCAGCCCAGTACCAGCGAGCTCAACAGCCAGGAACTATGGGTCGTCAGCACGTTCACCGGACGCGGCAGCCCCTGCAGCACCCTGATTTGCCGTTCATGCTGCATCACGTTGTTGCACCAATCCTTGATGGCGCGGATGGCAGGCACTTCTTCGATGAGCTTGAGCAGCGTGTCGACGGGATAACCGAGGCCGCTGCTCAGCGGATATTGGAAACAGATGATAGGCAGGTCGGACGCGTCCGCTATCGCCTTGAAATGCGCTATCGCCATTTCAGGGCGGGAACGCGACCCGAGAGCGAGCGGGTTCGGCGGGAAGACCAGCAGGCAGGACGCACTGCCGCGCTGAGCCATGCGCGCGATACGCGCGGCCTCCAGACTTCCATCCGCATACACGCCATGAACAATCGGGATACGGTCCCCGACCTCGTCCATGGTAATGGCGAGTATTCGTTCTTGTTCCTCGAAAGTGCAGGAAGCCACTTCGGTCGCGTGGGCGTTTATGGTGATACCCGAAAGACGCTGCACCCGGGTGACGTCCCGAAGATGCTTTCTATAGGACGGCTCGTCTATGCTGAGGTCCGGATGAAACGGGAGCAAACAAGCGGGGATCACGCCTGCCGGTTCGTAGGGTTTAGCTGTCGACATGTTTGCCTCTTCGACTCGGGGACAGACCACTATTTCACCACAGATCCGGCCAGACTTTCAGCGAGCTGTCGCGAGAAATAGTGGTCTGTCCCCTTCACGACCCCTCCTTCACGACCCTCTACAGCATGGAGCGCACCAGCCCACCGTCGACCAGCATCGTCGTGCCCGTGATGTAGCTCGACCTGGCGGACGCCAGGAACGCCACCAGGTACGCGAATTCCTTCGGCTCGCCGATGCGTCCCAGCGCGGTTTCGGCAGCGCGCTCCGCGAGCGCCTCCTCCACCGAGATGCCCTTCTCCTTTGCCCGGGCCGTCACGTTCGAGAGCATGCGCTCCGACAGGATCGACCCTGGACATACATTGTTTACGAGAACGCCATCGCGTCCGACTTCGTCAGCGAGGCTCTTTGCGTAGGCCACCACCCCCATGCGCGTCGCGCCGGAGAGCGCGAGATTGGGAATCGGCTGATAGACGGTGCTTGCGAGGATGTTGATGATCCGGCCGCCGCCGCTCTTCTTCAGGTGGGGCAGGGCCTCCCGCGACATGCGGGCGAAGAACAGCAGCGATCGCTGAACGGCCGTCGCCCACTGTTCCTCGGTGGCGTTCTGCGCGCTGGTCAGGGGCGGGCCCCCGGAGTTGTTGACGAGGATGTCGAGGCGCCCGAAGCGATCGACCGTGGCGGCGACAAGATTGCGGATCGTGTCATGGCGCTCCAGATCGCCCGCGAACGCCAGAACATTGGTGCCGGTCCCATCGCGGATCTCCTTCGCCGCCTTCTCGAGGTCCGCCTGCGAACGACTGCACAGCGCCACGTTCACGCCTTCGTCCGCCAGCGCCTGAGCGCACGCCCGTCCCAGGCCTTTGCTCGCGCCGCCGACGATGGCGACTTTGTCTTCAACATGAAGTCCATTGGGTTTCCTTAAGGCAAAAGGCAAAAGGAAAAAGGCAAAGGGAAACTTGCCTTGTGCCTTGTGACTTTTGCCTTCGTTTCTATTCCGGTTTCGCTTTTGAAATCCTGACCACCTTCGCCCAGCGCTCGATCTCCTGCCCCAGCATCTTGCGAAAATACTCCGGGCTCTCGGCGAGTGGATCGGCGCCCAGTTGCGCGAGCCGGGCGCGGAAATCCGGCTTTTGCACCGCCTTCACGACGACGGCGTTGAGCGTGGCTATGATTTCCGCGGGCGTTCCGGCCGGAACGAGCACGCCGTACCACGTTTCCGTGACGAAGCCGGGCAGCCCGCTCTCGTTCATGGTCGGAAGCTCGGGGAGCAGCGGCGAGCGCTTGGTGCTGGTGATGCCGAGAGCACGGACCCGGCCGGGAGTCATCAGCGGCTGGGACGCCGGGATGTTGTTGAACGAGAAATCCACTTCGCCGCTCGCCAGAGCGGTCATGGACGGCGCGCTGCCCTTGTACGGCACGTGCGTCATCTTGACGCCGATCTGGATGTTGAGCAGCTCTCCCGACAGGTGCTGCGTGCTGCCGCTGCCGGAGGAGGAGAAATTGAGCTTGCTGGGATTCTTCTTCGCGACCGCGACGAACTCGCGCACGTTCTTCGCCGGGAAGGAGGGGTGCACCAGCAGCAGGTTCGGACTGGTCGCGAATACCGCCACCGGCGCGAAGTCCTTCACCGGATCGTAGTTGATCTTCGGATAGAGACTGACATTGATCCCGTGCGCTGCGGAGCTCAGGAACACGGTGTAGCCATCGGCGGGCTGCTTGGTCATATACTCGGCGGCGACGTTCTGAGCAGCGCCTGGCCGGTTCTCGACTATGACTTGCTGGCCCAGCGCCTCCGTGATCTGCTGCGCCATCAGGCGGCCCATGATGTCGCTGCCGCCGCCGGGCGCGTAGCCGACGATCATCCGGATCGGCTTGGACGGGTACTTCTGCGCCTGCGCGTCGGCCGGGTGCGCGAGCAACAGCGCCATCCCGAGCGCGATGAGGCCTGTTTTGCACAACTTTTGTAATTCAAGTCTTTCTCCTCGCAATTTTTCAGAGTTCATCTCAAAAACCCCTCCCCCCCAGTTTGGGGGGAGACGGTTAGGGTGAGGGGGCAAAGAAGTGCGCTCGTTTCTCCAAGGAAAGCTGCCAGGCTGGTTGCCCCTCACCCCAGCCCTCTCCCCGTTGGCACGGGGCGCAGTGTTTTGAGCCGGCTCTACTCACTTCATCACTGCAACACGGTCCTCAACAACGCCGCGCGCAGTTTGTCGATCTGCTGACCGAGCACTTCGGCGAGATTGCTGCCTATGATGCGGCTCAAGGTCGTCCCTCGTCCTCGTCCCTCACCCTCATCCTCATCGTCAAGCCGCTCCCATGAAGTCGCGCTTGCCGAGCGGCACGCCGTTGTGCCGCAGGATGTCGTAGGCGGTCGTGCAGTGAAAATAGAAGTTGGGCAGTGACCGGTTCAGCAGCAGTTCCAGTCCCTTGAAGTTCAATTCGCGGTCGGCCATTTTTACGGTGACGGGCTTTTCCTCCGAGCCGTCGATCTGCTCCGGCTTGACCGCCTTCAGCCACGCGACCGTCTTCTCGACGCGCGCGACGAGGTCCGCGATGCTCTTTTCGTTCATCTCGTACTTCGGTGCTTCCACTTCAGCGAGCAGCGCGGCGCAATTCCGGGCGTGATCGGTCGCGGCCTGGACCTGCCGGGCGAAACTGAACATGTCGGGGTAGAAACGGTAGCTGAGCAGGGTGGCTTCGTCGTACTTGTTCTCGGCGTAAAGTGCCTGCGCCTTTTTCATGCAGCCGGCGAGGCCGTTCAGGTGCTTGATAAAGACGGGCAGTGAAACCTGTTGCATCGAAACAGCCATTGTTGCTTCTCCTTGGTTGTGGGTCTAGGTTCTGTATTCTATCCTCACGGAAGTAATGTGAAGTAGCGAGCGTTCAAAGTTGCTTTCTTCATTTCGGGGGGTGCGGGGGGGAACGGGAAGGCCCCAATGATTTGCCGGAAGGGGCCCGTTCCCCCCCTCGTTAAAGATGAGCGCCGATTTCGAAGAACTCGACTACCGCCGGACACCTCTCGGCGAGCTGATCCTGCGGCGACGGCGGGTTCTGTCGCTGGCAGGAACGGAAGTGTTCGAGGTCAAGCTCGGCGACGACTTCCTCATGTCCAGTCTGTTCAACCAAGGAGAGATCGCATTGGCCACGCTGGGGCTGGCCGGACTGGGCGCTGCGCACCTGGACGTGGTCGTGGGCGGCCTGGGGTTGGGCTACACGGCATCCGCGGCGCTGGACTTCCCCGGGGTACGATCCGTGCTCGTGATCGAGGCTCTGCCCGAAGTCATTCACTGGCACCAGAGAGGGTTGGTTCCTCTCGGTGCGAAATTGACCGCTGATCCGCGCTGCCGCCTGATCAACGGGGATTTCTTCGCACTGGCGCATCCCTTCGGCCAGGGCTTCGATCACGAAGCCCCGGACCGCCGGTTCCACGCCGTCCTGCTCGACGTGGACCATACACCGCGCAGCCTGCTGCATCCCCGTCACGGCGCCTTCTACGAGCCCGCAGGGTTGCGCGGTCTCGCGACTGACCTGCATCCGGGTGGGGTCTTCGCCCTGTGGTCCAATGATCCGCCGGACGAAGATTTCCTGGAGGCGCTCGCCACGACCTTCGTCACCGCAAAGGCGCACGTGGTCAAGTTCCACAACCCGCTGTTGAACTGCGAGGCGGCCAACACGGTGTATACGTTGCCCGTACGGCGGTGGATCAGAAGCGCGCATCAAATAAGTAGCTTCGTCCTGTAAGCTATCGAGTGGCGCTTTGCCGACAACAAGATCGCGCGCCTTTCAGACCTGGCCGCAGAATTCGGGCGGCTGAAAGTGGACGTCATCGTGACGGCAGGATCGGCTGATCACCGAACAGGGTCATAGTCGGTTGTCCTGCATGTGTACTTGCGCGATGCTGCTTCGTCCGTGAAAAATCGCGTCTGATCCACTGCTCTCGTCACTCGTCACTACGGCTGCTCCGCGGTCACTCGGCCTTTAGCCCCGCGTCCTTCGCCACCTTGGTCCAGCGCGCCAGCTCGGCGCGGTACATGGACGTGAATTTCTTGACGTCAGGGCCGGTCGGTTCCATGTCCTGCTGCTCGATCTTCGGCTTCAACTCGGGGCTGTTTATTGCCTTGACGAATTCCGCGTTCACTTTCGCGAGTACCGGGGCAGGGATGCCAGCAGGCGCGAACACTCCCTGCCACGTCGTTACCACGAATCCCGGCAGGCCCGATTCTTCAATCGTGCGCACCTCCGGGAGCGACTGGATGCGCTTGTGCCCCGTGACCGCGAGCGCCCGCAGTCTGCCTTCCTTGACATGGGGCACGGCGGTGAGGACGGCGCCCATCAGGAACTGGGTCCTTCCGGCGATCATGTCCACCAGCGACGGCGCGGTTCCCTTGTACGGTATGTGCTGCGTCTGTATGCCGGTGCGCTGCGAGAACAGCACTGCCGCGAGGTGCGTGCTCGTGCCGGTACCGGAGGAGGCGTAGTTCAACTGGCCCGGCCGCGTTTTCGCGTAATCGACGAACTCCTGCACGCTCTTCGCGGGCAGCGAGGGATGCACTACGAAGATGAGGCAGCCCGCGCCGATTTCGGTGACCGGCGCCAGGTCCTTGAGCGGATCGTAGCCGAGCTTCGAGTAAAGCCCCGGCGAGAGCGCGATCGCGTTCGACGAGTAGAGCAGCGTGTGGCCGTCGGGAGTGGATTTCGCCAGGATCTCGACCGCGATGTTGCCGGCCGCGCCCGGGCGGTTGTCGATGATAATTCGCTGGCCTACCTGTCCCGCAACCTTTTCGCTCACGATCCGGGCGACCACGTCGGTGGGACCGCCCGGCGGAAACCCCACCAGCATGCGGATCGGCTTGGTAGGCCAGGCCTGCGCATGACACGGCGCACCCGCGGCAACGAGATGCGCCGCAACCAACAGCGCCGCAGTTTTCCCTGTCAGGGACATTCTGGTCTCTCCTCCTCGTGCTGGCATTTTCCCATCACTTCCGGCGCCGGTCACCGGCGCGACCTTGCCTTTGAGATCGAGCATTGCGTATCCTTTGCCCAATGTTACCCGACTATCTGATCCGGCTTGCGCTGGTAGCTGCTGCCAGTCTGTTCACCGTCTCCGCCCACGGCCAGACTTATCCCGAGCGGCCGATCCGCCTCATGGTGCCGTATCCGCCCGGCGGCACGGCCGACCTGCTGGCGCGCGTCATGGGCCAGAAGATCGCCGACAACTGGAGCCGCTCGGTCGTGATCGACAACCGCGGCGGCGCCGGCGGCAACATCGCAACGGAGATGGTCGCTCGCGCCGAGCCGGACGGCTACACGCTGCTGCTGTGCAACGCGCCGGTCCTCGCGATCAATCCCGCGCTCTACAAGAGGGTTCCGTTCGACCCGGTCCGGGATTTCGCGCCGGTGAGCCCGATCGCCGAGGTGCCGCTGTTCCTGGTGGTGCATCCTGCGTTCCCGGCGAGGAACGTCGAGGAGTTCATCGCCCATGTCAGGCGCGGCCCCATCAACTACGCTTCCGGCAGCGTCGGCAGCACGACGCATCTCGCCGCCGAGCTGTTCAAGACCATGGCCAACGTGCAGATGAACCACATTCCGTACAAGGGCAGCGGGCCGGCGCTGGCCGCGATGGTGGCGGGGCAGGTCACTATCATGTTCGAGCTGATGCCTTCGGCGATGCAGTTCGTGAAAGCCGAGCGCCTGCGCGCGCTGGCGGTGACGAGCGCCCGGCGCTCGCCGCTGATGCCTGCGCTGCCCACGATCGCCGAGGCGGGGCTGCCGGGTTTTGAGGTGGCTTCCTGGTTCGCGTTTTGCGCCCCGGCGAAGACGCCCGGCTTCATCGTCAGCAAGCTCAACGGGGAAGTGGGCGCCATCGTTGGCACGCCCGAGATGCGGGACCGGCTCGCCGGGCTCGGCGCGCAGCCGCTGACCATGACCCCGGCGCAGTTCGGCGCTTATATCAAGAAAGAGATCGTCAAGTGGGACAAGGTGGTCAAGGATTCCGGGGCGAAAATTGATTAGATGGGTCGACTGAACGGTTTCGACCTGAACCGTTAGACGCGTCCCTTGCCCACCCGCGGGTCGGGCCGCCCGCCGTCGCTGACCGCGATCGCGATCACGATTTCATCCGGGCGCGGCGCATCCGCTACGTTCAGCGTGATGGTGTCAATTTCGTCGAACCTCCAGGCGTTGTCCTTGTTGCCGAGAGGCAGGTCGATCGCGGTTCCCGCCGCTGCGACCTTGCTGGTCGAGGGGATGACCGCTTCCCCGCCGCCGATCGCGGCGCGGATCGGTTTGCCCATGCGCGGATGGAGCAGCGCCGCGGCATGCTCGATCTCGCCGTTGACGCCGACGATCGCGGCCTTGCCGTAGGCGACCGGCGGGCTTCCCAGCAGCCGGGTGATCTCCGGCATCAGGCGCTCGGCAATTTGCGCGCCCATCTCGATGAGCGGCGACAGGTCAGCCACATAGCGCCCGGCGAGAGGGTTGGCGATGACCGCCAGCCCGACTGCGCGCGTAACGGGACGCGGCGCCGCCTTGCCGGCTTCCGCATACACGGTTTCCCGGGTGACGACGATTTTGCGCACTTTCATGGCTGTCTCCCTCTCCAACGACGAACAAGATTAGCATGCGCTCGCCGCTGCCTGGCCACGCAACTGAGCCGCGCAATTTGGTATCCTTGGCATCCATCACGTCATCTTTCGGAGCGTTCCCCATGGCGTCGAAGCCCTACAGCAGTCTTTATGATTCCCGGTCCGGCCCGCGCGGCCTCTACAAGATCGGCCTGAGCGAGAAGCGGTTTCCGCTCAAGACCCGTCACGAGATTCCCGCCGTGAGCGAGTTGTGGCGCAAATCCAAGCAGATGACCTGGGATCCGGTGCGCGACATTCCGTATGACAAGTTCGACCGCTCCCGCTACAGCCAGGAACAGCTCGACGCGGCGCGGCTCGCCTGGAGCCGCCGTGCCTGGACCGAGTACACCGGGATCATCGAGTCGCCGGCGATGCTGATCCGGCTGTCGCTCGACGGCCAGGCCCCGATCGAGGCGAAGTTCGTGCTGGCCGCCAAGGTGGTCGAGGAAGCGCGGCACTGCGAGGCTTCGTTCCTGCTCGCCGAAGCGATGGGGGGCTACGTCGTGGAGCCGCCGCCGGGAGACGCGATCGTGCAGATGGTGATTGCCGGATTCCGCGACCGCCTCGCGTTCAATCCCGAGATATCCGCCGAGGCCGCGCTCGCCGGCTGGCACATCATCTCCGAAGGCATAGCCCTCGATATTTTCGCCGCACGTTACCGCCGCACCACCGAACCGGTGACCAAGGAAACGCTCCGCCTCATCATGCAGGACGAGGTGCGCCACGTGCAGATGGGCTGGGAATTCCTCGAGCATCGCATTCCCCACATGAGCAAGGAGGAAGTCAAAGGCGTCGAAAATGTCGTGCTCGACATCATGGAAAACGTCGAGATGAAGGGCTTTCACTCCATGTGCCTGCTGCCCGACAACATCGAGAGCGTGCTGCGGGAGGCGGAGGCCATCGCGGCGGAAGCGCGGCTCGGCTTCTGCCCCGCCGAAGAGGAGCACGTGGTCTTCGTCAAGAGCATCCAGGACATACGCAAGCGCTTCGCGAAGATGGGTATCACGATTCCGCTTTATCCGGAAATCGAGAAGGCCGCATAGCGGAACAATCGGCGGCGCGCTCATCCAGGACCCGGAGCGTTGGCGCGCCACCTGATGGTCGTCGATTTTCACGCGTACTTCCAGACGCAGTCTTTCCTCGACAACCTGCGGCGGCGCAGCGATTACCCGCGCATCGAACAGACCGCGCAAGGCGAGGTGATCTGGTCGGGGCCGGGCGCGGCGCGCCGGATTCGCGCGGAGCAGACCGACATCGCGCGCCGCGTGGAGCTGCTGGAGCAGGCCGGCATCGACACGCAGATCCTGCGCCTGCAGAACGTGAGCGGGGTGGATGCCCTGGAAGCGGCCGAGGGCAGGGAGGTCGCCCGGGCCGCGAACGAGGAGATGGCCGGCATTGCGCGCCGCTACCCCGGCCGCTTCATCGCGTACGCGACCGTGCCCATGCGCGACGTTAAAGCGGCGGTCGCCGAGCTGGAGCATGCCGTCACCCGGCTCGGGCACCAGGGCGTGGGCATTTCGACCAGCGTGGACGGCAAGCCCCTCGATCATCCGGAATTCGCACCGTTCCTGGAATGCGTCGCGCGCCTCGACGTGCCGCTGCTGATACTCCCCAATCATCCCTCGATGATCGACGGCGCGTTGCAGCCCCATGGCTGGCTGACCGGTGCATTCGGCTTCCAGGTGGACTTGTCGGTGGTGGCGTTGCGCCTCCTGGCGGCGGGAGCGCTGGACCGGCATCCGGGCCAGGCGTCATCCTCGCCAATCTGGGCGGGGTGTTCCCGTTCATCATCGAGCGCCTGGACCAGGACTGGGAACGGGTGCACGCCGCCGAGCGGCCGCTTCCGGTGCGGCCGGTGGAGGCGCTGCGCCGTTTTTATCTCGAAACCGCGTCAGGACATCCGGCCGCCATCCGCATGACGGCGGAAGTCATGGGCGCCGACCGCCTGGTGTTCGGGAGCGACTATCCGTCGTTCGATTTCGAGCGCGCGCTGAAATCGGTGCGGGAATGCGGATTGCCGAGCGGCCAAATAGACCGGATACTGGGCGGCAATGCGCAGCAATTGCTTCACGCTCGTTAGGCTGTTCCTCTCCCTGCCGTTCCTGTCGTGCGCGTTCCCGGCGGTGGCCGCTGCTGCCGAGGATGCCTATCCGACGCGGGCAGTGCGCATCATCGCGCCGTTCCCGCCGGGCTCCGGGGTGGACATCATTGCGCGCGTGGTGGCGCAGGCGCTGTCCGACGCGTGGAAGCAGCCTTTCGTCGTGGACAATCGCCCCGGCGCGGGCGGGACGATAGGCTCGGATATCGTCGCGAAGGCCCAGCCCGACGGCCACACGCTGTTGCTCGGCAACGTGAGCACGCTCGCGATCGCGCCCAACCTCTACCGCAAGCTGCCGTACGATCCGGTGCGCGATTTTGCGCCGATCACGCTGATCACGACGATGAACAGCGTGCTGGTGGTCCATCCGTCCGTGCCGGCGCGCTCGCTCCGGGAATTCGTCGCGCTGGCCAAGGCAAAGCCCCGCAGCCTGAACTACGGATCGGCCGGCAGCGGCACCACCGGGCATCTGGGAGCCGAGCTGTTCAAGTCCATTGCCGGCATGGACATGGTGCACGTTCCGTACAAGGGGAGCGGTCCGGCCATCACCGATCTGCTCGCGGGACAGGTGCAGGTCATGTTCGGGACCATCGCGACCGTGCTGCCGCATGTCAGGGCGGGAAAGCTGCGGGCGCTGGGCGTAACGTCGCTCAAGCGCACTGACCTGCTCCCCGACGTACCTTCGATCAACGAAGCGTTGCTGCCGGGTTTCGAGGTGGAGGTGTGGCAGGCGATCGTCGCGCCGGCGCGCACACCGGACGCCATCATCGTCAAGTTGAACGCGGAGATCGTGAGAAGCCTGCGCGCATCCGCGATGAAGGAGCAGCTGACCAGTCAGGGACTGGAAGCGGTGGGCAATTCGCCGAAAGAATTCGGCGAGTTCATCCGGCGGGAGAATGCGAAGTGGGGAAAGGTGGTCAAAGCATCCGGGGCGACGGTGGACTGAACTGCAGGGATGAGGGCGGAGGGATGAGGGATGAGGGAGCCAACCGCAAGGCGAAAGGCGAAAGAGGAAGCTCAACACCGACGGGATGAACAGGATTTACAGGATGGCACGACGACACAAAAAGTATCTAAACATCCCGTTCATCCCGTTAATCCTGTCTGTTTTTGAGCCCAACATTGATAATCCGATCGGGCTATGGCGGATAGTCGATCGTGAGCCGTGCATGATGGCGACGCGTGGGCGGAGGTCGCTGAAGTCATCGCGTATGGCGGATGGCGGGAAGCCGGGGTAGGATTTCCGAGGAGGCAATATGACCGACAATCCATCCGAATCGAAATGGAAGTTCCACGGCGTGCGCGTGGTACATGCCAACGAGCTCGACATCAACACGCCCCAGACACCCGGCATGAATCGCGCCGCGGCGATCACCCACGCGCGCGCCGGCGCCGAGAAGCTCTGGGCCGGAACGGTGGTGATCCATCCCAAAGCCAAGACCGGCGCCCATCACCACGGCCCGGTAGAGAGCGTCATCTATGTCGTCAGCGGCCGCGCGCGCATGCGCTGGGGCGACAAGCTGGAATTTGTCGCCGAGGCGGGTCCGGGGGATTTCATTTACGTTCCGCCCTACGTGCCGCACCAGGAAATCAATGCGAACGACGACGAGCCGCTGTCGTGCGTGTTGGTGCGCAGCGGCCAGGAACCAGTGGTGGTCAACCTCGACATCCCAGTGGTGGAACAGCCCGAAGAAGTGCATTGGGTCGATAACATTCATCCGGCACCGAAGAAGTGACGGGATATGGGTGACTGGTGACGAGATACGGGTGTTACCTTCTTGTTATCTCTCAGTTTCTGGTTATGAAGCGACAAAGGTCGGAGCCAGGTCCGGGGCGCCCTCGACCACGGCACGCCGCTGGACCAGCGCAGCAGGATCGCCGCGAGTATCATACCTATCAGTGTTCGGTAGATGCCCCAGGCGGCAACATGTCAGACCGCAGCTCTGTTCGCTGGAGTTTCGTTCGTCATTACGACGACGGTGAAACCACGTGGCTGTGGCAGCGCTTCGCGCCTGACGGACGAGTTGAGAAGACTTCTGAGCCGCATGCGACTTACGGTAAAGCGTTGGTTGGGCGTTACAGAACGGGTTCAAGCCAGACCAGGATGACTACAGCCTGGATCTACCGTATGGCCGGATGCATTTTCCGCCGGGACGGATCCCCGAGTTCTCTCCGGAGCCTCTGCCGTTGCCTGAGTCGACCGCGGGGACAATTGATGAGCCGCCCGCGACTGAATCCCGTTCCGTTCGGCGCGTTAGCCAGGGAGAGCCACCATTAGATTTTACCATTTCCCCGAAAGCGTGGGCGCTGCTGGAATTCCTTCATCGGGCCGACCATGGAGGCGCTCCCCCGCCGGCCCTGGATGGCTTTCGCAAAGGCTACAACGAGCTGCTGGTCCTCAAGCTTGCCACGCGTACCGCCGAGCGCATGGAGATCACGGATAGGGGTGAGGAAGCATTGCGAGCGCGTCATCTGCGTAACTAGTGTGCTGTTTCGTAAATAACCTGCGAAAGTCCAGCGACAATAGGCGACGCGCCGCAACGTGGATAGAGCCTTGGCCTGACCGCCAGAGAATCGACCCTCTCAGCACCGAGCTTGATAGAGAAAAAATCAATGACACCAGAACAGCTCGCGCAATTTGCACAGCTCACACATGAAAGGCTTACGGTTCTGGAATGCGCCATTAGGGCTCTTATCGCAACGCATCAAGACCCCTCCAGGCTCCGCGAACGCTTCGATGCTATTTATTCACAGCATCAGGTTTCGCGCGCGCAGTATTCGCCGCCCGATGCCGCGAATATTGGACGGCGTCTGATTGGTATGCTATTCGGCGACAAAAGCTAAACCGACCGCATGTTTTAGGGCGGCCCCACGCTAAGAGTGCCCCTCACCCTAACCCGGCCCCCTCGCCGCGTTCGCAGCTCTCCCCCTGAACAGGGGGAGAGGGGATTTCTTTTTGTTAGCCGCTCTAAGTCCTCGGGATTTCAAGTTTTTCCTCCGAAGAGATGGTGTCATTCGGCCACGCGTCCAACCCCAGAAAACTCGGCTATTTCATTCAGTTCAGCTTGGTTGTCGTTGAATTTTCAAGCGGAATAGATTCGCGTCGCTGTGGGGATGCCATATAAATGCCGGCTCAGCCGGCATTTATATTGAGAGTCACGGGAACTCAAATCACCGAGCAGTGTCGCGTTTGCCCGTCCGGAAGGGCGTGCATCCCGCCCATTCCACTGTCATCCGGTTTCGAAATAAACAACAATGACAAACAGCCATCCGCCCTATTTTGAGCGCGGACCTGTACAGCGCAAGTGACTGAAGCACCGTAAAAATCCCGCAAACCCGTCAACCCCTAAGACGCCGTCATATGGCGTGCGATTCCTCGATTGGAGGGCGCTCAAAGAGAATCCGCCGGGCGGCCGATTCCTATGACATGTGGATGTCCTAATGAACTCGTTATGACGCCCGGATGTCCTAATGAACTCGCTATGACATCTGGATGTCCTAATCCATGTCACGCATGGCGCAGTACGAGATCGTCCCGGCGTTTTCGGATGCGTTGAAGGACGAGGTGTATCGCATACGCCACCAGGTCTATTGCGAGGAACTGGCGTTCGAACCGCGGCGGCCGGATCGGCGAGAGCGCGACGAGTACGACGCACATTCGCTGCACCTGCTGCTGCGCAGCGCGCACAGCGGCGAATTCATCGCCTGCACGCGCATCGTCCGCACGCGGCCGGGGGATCCTCACTATCCACTGCCGTTCGAGAAATCTTGTGCCGCCACGCTGGATCGCTCCATCGTCGACCCGGCTAAGCTCCCACGCGATAGCATCTGCGAGGTTTCGCGACTCGCAGTCCTGGCTCGGTTTCGCAAACGCCAGGGCGAAGAAAAGCGCGAGGCGGGATTCATGCGAAAATTTGGCAGGCAAATGCACCCGCGCCTCCCCTGCATATTGGCCGACCTCTACCTCGGCACCATCGAACTTGCGCGCCTGAACGGCATCGACACCCTGTTCGTCCTGACGGAAGGGCGACTGGCAAGACACTTGCGCATGCTGGGCGTCAAGATTCAAGCCATCGGCGACCCGATCGAACATTGCGGCCAACGCCTGCCCTCGATGATGAGCGCCAGCGGCATCATCGACAACCTCAATTTCATCGCCCGCCCGCTCTATCGCACCATCGCTGCGCAAGTTGCGCAGGCATGCTGATCCTCAGCGGAGGGTGTGGGTTTTCTTGCGCTCGATCAGCTCGAAGTCGATCCTGGCGCCGAGCCCCGGCCCATCCGGCGGCCGAACCGTTCCATCCCGGTCGACGGTGAGGTCCTTGACCAGTCCATACTTCTGGGTCGCATCGGGCAGCAGCACTTCGAAGTATTCGGTGTTTGGAATGGCGAGGATCACGTGCAGGTTGGCGACGTTGTTGAGCGAGTTGCCCCCATGATGGACTTCGAGGTTCATGTGAAACGCCTCGGCCAGGTGCGCTATCTTGACGAGCGCGCTGATCCCCCCTTTCACGGCGACGTCACCCCTCAGAAAGTCGGTCGCCTGCAGGGTGATCCAGGGCGCGAACGCCTGAAATCCTCCGGGTGAGTACTCCGTTGCCATGATGGGGATATCGAGCTTCTGGCGCAGCTTCACATAATTCGTGATGTCATCGGCGTCGAGCGGATCCTCGAACCAGTAATAGTCGAGCTCTTCCAGGGCACGCCCGACTCTCACCGCCTCGACGAAGTTGTACGACCACGTGCTGTCCAGCATGAGACGATAGCTGTCGCCCACGGCCTTGCGCACGTGCCGGCAGATTTCGATGTCCTGCTGCCATACTGCAGGCGGGTGGATCTTGTAGCCGTGCAGGCCGCTCTCTTTGATGCGCACGGCCTCTTCGGCATAAGCCTCCCTGGACGGTAGAACTTCCGAGCTCGCATAAGCCGGGATGGATTCCCGGAAGCTGCCCAACATGCGATGGATCGGCAGTCCGGCGATCTTCCCGCCGAGATCCCATAGCGCCACGTCCACGGCACCGATGCATCGCAATGTCGTGTTCCGGTTTCGCGCCCACATCTGCTGATAAAGACGTTCGCGATCGAGCGGATTCTGTCCCATGAGCAAGGGCTTCAGAAACCTGATCAGGGATGCCGCATCGAAGTTCGCGCCCCGATTCGAAGAGCCGAGAAACGAGTGGCCTTCCACGCCATCGTCAGTCTTGATGGACACCAATCCCAGCTCGCTGCTGCCGCCAGGCATCTTGCCGGTGTGTTTGCCGAACTGGCGCGGCGGCAGGTCGTCCCACGCGAACAGGGTGACCGTGACATCTGAAATCTTCATACGCGCTATGATAAACGAACGTCCCGCAGGCCCGTCCGCATGCGGGGGCGAGGAAATCAACCGGAGTCGCCGTCAGTTCTATCGCGGCCGCGAGGAACGCCAGCTAACCAAGGCGGAGGCGTTGCGGCAGGGGCAGCTCGGACTCATACAAGACGGGCGATCAGGTTACAGCCATCCGTTCTTCTGGGCGCCCTTTATTCTCATGGGGAACTGGCTGTAGCCCGGACATTGCTCTCGATGAGATCTGGTCAGCGCGATCGTCCCGACTCGGGTGCGGGAAGCACGCCATATGTCTGCCGGATGTAGATCTGCATCTCCTGCGGGGTAGCGATGCCATCGCGGTTGGTATCGATGTCATCGAAACGGGGTCCGAGACGCATGTCGCCTCTGGTGTCTTCCCTGGTCAGCAGGCCTTTGCCACTGCGGTCCAGCTCGCGGAAAAGCGACATGTCGGTTTGCGCGGCGCGGAGGTTGTATCTCTCCTTATCATCATCCGCCAGCACGCTGGCGCAATGTACGGATAGTAGTAGTGCCGTTGCGGCGTAGATCGTGGTCTTCACGGCGTCTCCTTCAGGATTTCTTTTTTGACTGAAACGAGGCTTGATCCAGCGAGTTCTTCATCGAAACCCACGCCGCGTCCACCCCGGTCTGCATGCCCCGCCACGCCGATTCGCTGGCCGTGCGAACTTCCTGCAATTTCTTGAACGCGGCATCGCGGCTGGCGCGCATCGCAGTGAGCTGCTCGTCGAATTGGGCGTCCGCGGCGGCGCTCATTTGCCCGCCTTTGGCGCTCAACATGCCGAACTCGGCATCCCATCGCTTGAATTGCGATACCATCATCGCGAAGTATTCGTCTTTCATACTCATGGCTAGACTCCTTTTGTCTACGAAATGATACGTTGTCTATGTTGGTTCGTCGGTACGGAATCGCACATAGCAACCTGTCGTGCGATGCGGGTAGGGAGGCAGTCGGCGAGTCCGGATTGTCATCCGGTTTCGAAGTAATCAATAGCCCGCGCGCCCTCGGGTGCGGCCTTGACGATCTGGTAACACCGGCAAGCGGCCGCTTCGAGACCCTTCCCGTCGAGAATGTTGATTTCGCCCCGGCGGTAGCTGATCAGTTTGCGCCGCTGCAGGGCGCCGGCGGCGTGGGTAACGGCCACCCGCAGCACGCCCAGCATGTTGCCAAGAAGCTCCTGCGTATGACGAAAGTGATTCGTTCCCATGCGATCGCGCGTCATCAGGAGCCAGCGGGCGAGGCGGGCTTCGATCGGGTGAAAGCGGTTGCACGCGGCGGTTTGCGTGATTTGAACGATCCGTTCGTGGATATACCGGTTCAACTCTCTGTGCAAGGGCCCGCACTTCCCATATTCGCTGCGCAGGCTGGCGGAGGTCATGCGCAAGGCCGTTCCGGTTCCCTGCACCAGGGCGCGCACCGGGGAATCATTTATCCCGAGCGCCACCGGAATCCCGAGCATGCCTTCGCGGCCGACCAGGCCGATTTCCAGTGGCATGTGTCCCTCCACCAGCGTGAGCAAAGACACCAGCGAGTCGCTGGGAAAGTAGACCTGCCGGATCGGCTTCCCCGGCTCATAGAGGATCTCGCCGAAAGTCAGCGTGACCGGCTCGAGGCCGCTCAGCAGACGCTGATAGTCCTTGCGCGGCAGGGCCGCAAGCAGGCTGTTTGCAATCGGAACTCGGTTCATGTGCTCATGCTCCACGGGGAAATTCAACAGCCGAGATGCCGGCAAGAATACTCCGAGGAAACGAGTCCGTATGTGCGGTCCCACACAGAGCGTGCTGTCGGCCCGGCTGGCCCTGCCGGTGTTGCAGGCGGGCAAGGCGCTACGGGATTTACGGGCGCCCAAGGCAGCATTGAGCTGGCTGGCATCAGCGGCCCAGCGGGCGCAACCGGAGCTGCTGACCGGCAAGGTGCGGTCGGTCCGACCGGCGCCCAGGGCCCGATGGTTGGGGTGGCTGTTCGTGACGCGTTGATCAATGCCGGGGTCCCGGCTTACAAGATCCAGACGGGTGCATTCGGCGACCCGCAGCTCAGGCGTAACAGCCGAGTCGCGGTGCTGGTCAGGTAACTAGCCAAACAGCAGTCTGAGCAGCCGTTCGTACGTGCGAAAAGTTTCCACGGTATGTACGAGAACGCACAGAACGGCGCAATCGTAGAGACGACAATTGCCGTAACGATTTGAATGGAGGTTGTGCCGTGCCCGCGAAAACACTTGATTCCGCCCCTCTCCCGAAGACCGTCAGCGAGGTGACTGTTATCGCCGATGCCGCCAGCGCGGTGACTGTCATGACCGAGGTCCGGCGCCAGGAGGCTCTGGTCAAAAGCTGGGCGTTGCAGAACGCCATTTTCAAAGCGCCAACTTCTCGAGCATCGCCACCGACGAGAAAGGTGTCATTCAGATTATTCAACGTCGGCGCCGAGCGCATGCTGGGCTACACGGCCATCGAGGTGGTGGACAGGATCACGCCCGCCGATATTTCCGATCCGCAGGAGGTGATTGCGCGTGCCGCTGCGTTGAGCCTGGAACTCGCCACCCCGATCACCCCGGGCTTCGAGGCACTGGTGTTCAAGGCCGCGCGCGGGATCGAAGACATCTACGAGCTCACCTATATCCGCAAGGACGGCAGCCGCTTTCCGGCGGTCGTCTCGGTCACGGCGTTGCGCGATGCCCAGGGCGGAATCATAGGCTATCTGCTGATCGGCACCGACAATACCGCGCGCAAGCAGGTGGAAGCAGAGCAGATGCTGCTCGATCAGCGCCTGCGCGACCAGCAGTTCTACACGCGCTCTCTCATCGAATCCAATATCGACGCACTGATGACCACCGATCTGCGCGGCATCATCACCGACGTCAACCAGCAGATGGAGGCGCTTACCGGCTGCACGCGAGACGAGCTGATCGGTGCGCCATTCAAGAACTACTTTACCGATCCGGAGCGTGCCGAGGCGGGCATCAAGCGCGTCTTGCGCGAAAGCAAGGTCACCAACTACGAGCTTACCGCGCGCGCCAGGGATGGCAAGGAAACGGTGGTGTCTTACAACGCGACCACCTTGCACGACCGCGACCGCAAGCTGCGGGGGGTGTTTGCCGCAGCGCGCGACGTTACGGATCGCAAACGTTTCGAGCAGACACTGCAGGAAAATAACGTCGAATTGGAGAGTGCCATGGCCGCGGCGGACAAGGCCAACCTCGCCAAGTCGAATTTCCTGTCCAGCATGAGCCACGAGCTGCGCACGCCACTGAACGCGATCCTCGGCTTCGGCCAGTTCATGGAGTCCGAAAATCCGGCGCCGACGCCCTCGCAGAAGGCGAGCATCGGCCGGATTCTCCAGGCTGGGTGGTATCTGCTCGAGCTGATCGACGAAATCCTCGATCTCGCGCTGATCGAATCCGGGAAGCTTTCGATTTCACTGGAACCGGTGTCGCTGGACGACATCATGCTCGAATGCCAGTCAATGATCGAGCCGCAGGCGAAAAAGCGCGGCATCCGCATGAGCTTTCCCCGTTTCGACCGTCCTTGCTTTGTCAATGCCGACCGCACCCGGGTAAAGCAGATTCTCATCAACCTCTTTTCCAACGCTATCAAATACAACCAGGCAGGCGGTTCCGTGGTCGTGGAGTGCGCCGCGAGCCCCCCGGACGACATTCGCGTCAGCATCAGGGACACCGGTGCAGGATTGCCGCCGGACAAGCTGGCGCAGCTGTTCCAGCCCTTCAATCGTCTCGGGCAGGAGGCCAGCGCCGAGGAAGGAACCGGAATCGGTCTGGTGGTGACCAAGCGGCTGGTCGAATTGATGGGCGGTACGATCGGCGTGGAAAGCGTCGTCGGGGTCGGAAGCGTTTTCTGGGTCGAGCTCAATTCGGCCTCTGCACCGATGTTCACGAAAGGCGCGTGCGAACCCGCGGCATCCGCTCGGGCGCAAGTCGAGAGCGGCGCGCCACTGCGCACCCTGCTCTATGTCGAGGACAACCCGGCCAATCTGAAGCTGGTCGAGCAACTCATCGCTCGCCGCCCCGGCATGCGCTTGCTGACCGCGATGAACGGAAATCTGGGCATCGATCTTGCGCGCGCCGCACAGCCGAAGGTGATACTGATGGACATCAATCTCCCCGGCATGAGCGGCACTGAGGCCATGAAGATCCTGCGCAAGGACTCCGCGACGGCCCATATCCCGGTCATCGCTCTCAGCGCCAATGCAATTCCCCACGATATCGAGAAGGGATTGGAGGCGGGATTCTTCCGCTATCTCACCAAGCCGATCAAGGTCAACGAGTTCATGGAGGCGCTGGATGTGGCGCTGGAACATGCAGAAACCGGGGTTGGCCAGGGTAAATAACGCAGGCCGGCGCCCCTGGTCGATTCTTCCGAGATCCTCTGTGCGCCAGCGCACAGACGGTCATCGGAAAGACCCCGATTATCCACACAATGTCCGAAACAGAGAATGGTCCCACCCTTGCCGGCATCGTCGGCAAGGCGGACGGCACTACCGAGGTGCGGCGCCAGAAGGCACTGCTCAAGGCGGGGGCGTTGCAGAACGCGATCCTCACCAGCGCCAATTTCTCGATCATCGCCACCGACGAGAAAGGCATCATCCAGCTATTCAACGTCGGCGCCGAGCGCATGCTGGGCTACCGGGCCGCCGAAGTCGTGAACAGGATCAGCCCGAGCGACATCCACGATCCGCAGGAAGTCATGGCGCGCGCCGCAGGCGTTGAGCCTCGAGCTCGGAACCACCATCGCGCCGGGCTTCGAGGCGCTGGCTTTCAAGGCCTCGCGCGGGATCGAGGACATCTACGAGCTGACCTATATCTGCAAGGACGGCAGCCGCTTTCCGGCCATCGTGTCGATCACGGCGCTGCGCGACGACTATGGCGACATCATCGGCTACCTGCTGATCGGCACCGACAATTCCGTGCGCAAGCGCGTCGAATCGGAGCTGAACGAGGCCATGGCCGCGGCGGAGAAGGCCAACCGCGCGAAATCGGATTTTCTCTCCAGCATGAGCCACGAGCTGCGCACGCCGCTCAACGCGATCCTCGGCTTCGCCCAGCTGATGGAATCCGGGCTCGCCGCCGCCGACGCCCTCGCAGAAGCGCAGCATCGACCAGATTCTCAAGGCGGGCTGGTACCTGCTGGAGCTGATCAACGAGATCCTCGATCTCGCGCTGATCGAGTCGGGCAAGCTGACGCTGTCGCACGAGCCGGTCTCGCTGGCCGAGGTCATGCTCGAGTGCCGGGCCATGATCGAGCCGCAGGCGCAGCAAGCGCGGCATCGGCATGACCTTTCCGCAATTCGAGATCCCGCTGCTTCGTCAAGGCCGACCGGACCCGGGTCAAGCAGGTCCTGATCAACCTGCTGTTCAACGCGATCAAGTACAACAAGCCGGGCGGCGCGGTTGCCGTGGAGTGCACGCTGAGCGCGCCCGGACTCGATCCGCATCAGCGTCCGGGACACCGGCGCGGGACTGGCGCCGGAACAGCTCGCGCAGCTGTTCCAGCCGTTCAATCGGCTCGGGCAAGGAGGCCGGCGCGGAGGAAGGCACCGGCATCGGCCTGGTGGTGACCAAGCGGCTGGTCGAGCTGATGGGGGGCGCGATCGGCGTGGACAGCACCGTCGGGGTGGGCAGCGTGTTCTGGGTCGAATTGAGCCTGACGACGGCGCCGCAGCTTGCGGCTCTGGAAGCCGAGCACGCGCGCGCTGGCGCAGGCCGCAGGTGCCCGACGGCACGCCGCTGCGCACCCTGCTCTACGTCGAGGACAACCCGGCCAACCTGGAGCTGGTCGAGCAGCTCATCGCGCGCCGGCCCGACCTGCGCCTGCTGAGCGCGGCGGACGGCAACCTCGGCATCGAGTTCGCGCGCGCCTGCCAGCCGGAGGTGATCCTGATGGACATCAACCTGCCCGGCATCAGCGGCATCGAGGCGCATGAAGATCCTGCGCGCAGACCCGGCGACGGCGCATATCCCGATCATCGCGCTCAGCGCCAACGCGGTGCCGCGCGACATCGAGAAGGGCCTGGAGGCGGGATTCTTCAGCTACCTCACCAAGCCCATCAAGGTCAACCAGTTCATGGATGCGCTGGACGTGGCGCTGAACTTCTCGCAAACGGCATCGGCCGCGCAGCCGAGCGCAAGGAACAAGCCATGATGATCAGCCGCAGCCGACATCCTGCAACGCCCGCATCCTGATCGTCGACGATCAGGAGGCCAACGTCAGCCTGCTCGAGCAAATGCTGCGCGAAGCCGGCTACACGCGCGTCGCCTCGACCATGAATCCGCACGAGGTCTGCGCGCTGCATCGCAAGAACCGCTACGACCTGATCCTGCTCGACCTGCAGATGCCCGGCATGGACGGATTCCAGGTGATGGAAGGCCTCAAGACCAACGATGCCGACGGCTACCTTCCGGTCCTCGTGATCACCGCCCAGCCCGGCCACAAGCTGCGCGCGCTGCAGGCCGGCGCCAAGGATTTCATCAGCAAGCCGTTCGACCTGGTCGAAGTCAAGACGCGCATCCACAACATGCTGGAAGTGCGGCTGCTGTACAAGAAGCTCGAGAATTACAACAAGGTGCTGGAACAGACGGTGCAGGAACGCACCGCCGAACTGCGCGAAAGCGAAGCGCGCTATCGCAGCCTGACCGAGCTGGCCTCCGACTGGTACTGGGAGCAGGACGAGAACGGGAACTTCACCAAGGTTCCGGCCCGGTGCTGGAGATGCTCGGCATCCGGGTCGACGCGCTGCGCGGGCGACGCGAGCGATGTCCAGGTCGACCGGCTGGAACGAGGCGGAGCGCGAGGCGCTGCAGGCAACCATTGCGGCCCGGCAGCCGTTCCTGGATTTCGTCTTCAGCCGCGTCAACGCCGACGGCTCGCAGCAGAAGTTCCAGGTGAGCGGCGAGCCGATGTTCAGCCAGTCCTGCCGCTTCATCGGCTACCGCGGCATCGGCGTGGAACTCACCGCAAAGAATAGAGCGCAGGATCGCGAGCGCACGGCCGATGTCATCACCCCACAGTCCGAGTCAAAACCATCTTCTCGCCGCCCTGCCGACGGCGGAATTCGAGCGCCTGGCTCGCGCACCTGGAGCTGGTCCCGATGCCGCTCGGCGAAATGCTCTACGAGCCCGGCGGACAGTTGCAGCACGCCTATTTCCCCACCACCGCCATCGTGTCGCTGCACTACGTCATGGAGTCCGGCGCATCGGCCGAAACCGCCGGGGTGGGCAACGAAGGCGTGGTCGGCATTTCGCTGTTCATGGGCGGGGATACCACGCCCAGCTCGGCCGTGGTGCAGACCGCGGGCCACGCCTACCGGCTGGAGGGCCGGCTTGCTGAAGCAGGAATTCAATCGCGCCGGCGTGATGCAGCGTTTGTTGCTGCGCTACACCCAGGCGCTGATCACGCAGATGACCCAGACCGCGGCCTGCAACCGGCACCATTCGGTGGAGCAGCAGCTGTGCCGCTGGCTGTTGTTGACCCTCGATCGAGTCTCCGTCGCGCGAGCTGGTCATGACGCAGGAGCTGGTCGCCGAGCATGCTCGGCGTGCGCCGCGAAGGCATTACGGAGGCCGCCGGGAAATTGCAGCGCGCCGGTTTCATTCGCTACCGCCGCGGCCACATCGCAGTGCTCGAGCGGTCCGGACTGGAGACCCGCGCGTGCGAGTGCTACGCCGTGGTCAAGAAGGAATTGGGCCGCCTGCTGTCCGATGTGCGCTACCGCCAGGGTGTTCCTACTCCGATAACCGCCCCCGGCTAACAGGAATCGTCACAGCCAGAGGAACTCAAGTTCTACCCGGGTTCCTCGTAGGCAACATGACTACCGAAAGCCAGTAGTCCGCGATCTTCCTGATCATGTCCACGTATTTGTCGAAATCCGTCGGTTTGCAAATATAGGAATTGCAGCGCAACTGGTACATGCGCAGTATTTCGTGGTGTTCATCTCCCGACGTTAGCACCACGACCGCGAGATGTTTCAGCGCCTCGTCCTTGACGATCTCCGCGAGGACCTGGCGACCGTCCATGACGGGCATGTCGAGGTCCAGCAGGATGATGTCCGGCACGGGCGCGGAGGCATAAGGCGGTTGCCGGCGCAGAAATTTCAGGCACTTCTCGCCGTTGTCCACATGATGCAGATTCGCGATCAACTTCGCTTTTCCGAAAGCGCGCTGGGTCAGGTAAACGTAGTGCTCGTTGTCTTCAACAAGCAAGATCTCGGCGGGCGTCATGGCAGGTGCGCTATCCATCGTTGTAACCTCTATTGTCCTGCGTTCGACAGAACGGCTAAGTGAACATCGAATTATCCCGCTGAGCCGAAGCATGGTCTGTACGGCAACGCCCACAAGTCGCATGGTTCCAAATTAGAATTCCAAAACAAAACGGCCCCGAAGGGCCGCCTTGCACTATTCGCTGTGTGAGGCGCTACGCCCGGGGCTCACCTTGCCCGTTAACGGTAACCGTGGGTCCGGGCTGAGTGGTCATCTGTATGCGATGCTCCTGGCCCCGGAAGTTGTAGGTGACGTCCCAATGGTCGGGCCGGGCCTGGCTGGGTACGTTCTCGCAACGCTGGACGTCTCGGGTCTGCACCTGCTGTCCGCCGCTGCCGCGACCGACCTGGGAGCCCACCGCGCCCCCGGCGACAGCGCCACCGACGGTGGCAATAGTCTGACCGCTTCCGCTACCGACCTGATGGCCGAGAACGCCGCCTAGCACGGCACCGATAAGCGCCCCGGGAACGTTCAGGTTGCTGGTTCGATCCTGGGGGATTTGTTCGCGGTCAATCCAGCATCGCTGCTCGGGTGGTCCGACCACCGCGCGCACTGACGTGACGTTCGCCTCGTAGAGCCGCTCGTTGTTGCGCCGGCGGTTGTCGTAGACCGGAACAGGGGCGGGTGCGTAACGATTATCATCCACGCGCGCGTTCGTAGTTACGCTCCGCACCGATGAAACGCGGTCGTTCATGCCCATCGCAGTGAGCGACGAATACCGGCCCGGACGCAAGACGATGCACTGGCCCCGGAAACGAATGTCCTCGCAAACCTCCCACCGGCCACGCAGAACCACGACCGACGAGGCGCGGTCATTGAAGCCAGAGCGCTCCAAGTTGCGGATCTCGTTCTCGGCGGTGAAAGACTGGCCTTGAAAGCCTTCACGTTCGTAAAAGATGACCTGTGCGATCGCTTGCGTGGAGATAGCCACTGCGGCCACCGCCAACGCGGTTCTCGATATTGCATTCATTGATTTCTCCTGTGAAACGTTGTGTATACCGAAGCCAATATCGACCCGCGGTACTATCGACTAGAAAACTTTCGCCGCCTTCGAGCGATTACTCGGAGTCCCAGCGAAAATCAATCGTTTTGAGTTTTTCCGTGCCGACGGCGATCGTGCGTTTTTCCGGATTGCCTGCGAAGGTTGCGACGATTTGATAGTTGCCCACCGGTAACTTGGTCAAGAACCACGGCCCTTCGGACGTGGTATCCAGCAGCGTTTTGCCTGCTGCGTTCGCGATGGTGACCTTAACGTCGCTCACGTAATTGCCGGACTTCAAAGCGAACACGAGTTTGAGATTGAAGTCCTTGGTGAGGGAACTGAGGCGGTCGATCGAAGTCGTTCCGACACCTCCAGACACATAGGACACGCCGCCGGCGGTATGGACAATTTCGTCACTATAGGCGTTCGCAATGGGAACCAGCGCGGGAACGAGCAATACAGCGCTCATCACAATCGCCACCCCTACCGTCGCGAACAGTTTCGAATTCCTCATGTTGATTCCTCTCTTGTAGCTAACGAAAACTGCGCACGGTATTGTGAGCAGCCGCCCGGATTCATCGATCGTTGCGGCAATTATCTTTCCTTTCGTCGGGACAGTCTGTACGTTGGCGTACCCAAGAGGTAAACGCCTTGTACCAGGCGGCCACTCGTCATCTTCCATAGGAAGAGCCGTTGCGTCCGCATTTGCGATAAGCGGAACAGGTCTCAGGACGGACGATGACACCATGATGTCAACCGTCGCCCATCCAGGTTTCATGTCCTTTTGACGACTTCCTTATCCGAACGGCGAATTATTCCGCTTTATGTTCGCCAACGAACAGAGAAAGCCCCGGTAGAGGGCGACAATCGCCTGCCTGATAGGTAATCAACTTTAAGGAAATGAGAATGAACAAGATGAATAAGCTCAACACTACCGCAATCGCTGCGGCAATCGCCCTCGCATTCAGCGCCGGCGCGATGGCGCAAGCCATGTCGCCAGACCAATACAAATCCGGCAAGGACGGCATTGCCGCCGAGTACAAGTCCGCCAAGGCTGCCTGCGGATCGTTGTCTGGCAACGCGAATGACATATGCAAGGCCGAGGCCAGCGGCAAAGAGAAAGTCGCGAAGGCGGAGCTGGACGCAAAATACAAGCCATCGACGGACGCCAATTACAAGGTGCGCGTCGCCAAGGCAAACGCCGATTATTCGGTGGCCGAGGAAAAATGCGACGACAAGGCCGGTAATGTCAAGGACGTCTGCGTGAAAGAAGCCAAGGCCGCCGCGGTTGCCGCCAAGGGCGACGCGAAGGCGCAGATGAAGACCGCCGACGCGAACCAAAAAGCCGCCGAGACGTCTGCCACGGCAAGAAGCAAGGCGAATGAAAAGGGCGCTGAGGCGCGCAAGGACGCGGCGTCAGACAAGCGCGATGCCGATTACGCCGTGGCGAAGGAAAAGTGCGATGCTTTTGCAAGCGATGCGAAGACCAATTGTGTGAAGGAAGCGAAGGCGCGTTTCGGCAAATCGTAAGCCGCCTTACACCGGGGGCGAGTTTGCGGTGCCGACGCGACAAAGCCGCCTTTAGCAGTGCACTGAGGCATGAATACCTTGCAAATTGACGTTGCAGTAATCATCGAAGAAGGATTGCGCACGGCCTTGCTCGACCTGCACACGAAACTGAGCGTCAAACTGCGCGCTGCGCAGGCACACGTCAGCAAGGCCGCCTGACTTCCCAGCAAGGCAAAGCGATCCTCGACCGGCTAGGCCAGCGCCAGCACCGCACGTTTGACGGTCGGCCCGTCGGCGCTTTCCACGAATGCGAAGCCGAGGCTCGCGCATAGCTTCAGCATGCCATGGTTTTCGGCAAGTACGTGACCGATCATCGTGCGCAGGCCGCACGCGCGTGCCGCCTCGATCAGGTGTCTCATCATGCGACGGCCGAGTCCGCGGCGCTGCCAGCCGTCGGCGGTGGCTACCGCGAATTCACAACTCTCCCCGTCCGGATTCGCGACGTAGCGGCATACGCCGATTTCGGTTTCGCGAGCGTCTTCCTGCACGGTGGCGACGAATGCCAGTTCGCGGTCGTAGTCGATCCGCGTGAAGCGCAACAGCATCTGCGGCGTGAGCTCGCGCATCGTGCCCATGAACCGGAAGTAACGGCTCTCCGGCGACAAGCCGCTTAGGAACGCCTGTTCCATCCTGGCATCCTCGGGCCGGATCGGGCGTAGCGTGACCGGCTGGCCCCCGGGGGACTGCAGCCTACGCAGGGTTGACGATCACCGTACGTGCGCCGGCGTTGTTGCGTTCATGCGCTCGACCCTCAGTTGGCATTCCCAGCAGCAAACCTTCGATCGGCGCCCGTAGCGCCATCGCGAAGTATCAGCTGAAATTTATTCGCCGTATGCGCGTCAGCGCACGGAGTGTTTCAGGCAAGGCGGCTAGCATCCCCTCTGACGTGAGCGCTGTTCGGCGCGGCATTCCCGAGAGGGAAGCTAGTCGCCCAAAGTGAAATCGAAACAAGGAGAAGCAAAATGAGTATCGGAACGATTCTTTTGATTGTGCTGGTGCTGGTGCTGGTGGGTGTGATTCCGACCTGGGGTCACAGCAGGAGCTGGGGTTATGGCCCCAGCGGCGGTATCGGATTGGTGCTGTTGATACTTGTGATTCTGCTTTTGATGGGCAAGATATGACTCTAAGCAGGAATTTGATACTCGCGCTGACCGTGACCGGGGGTGCCGCGGTTGCCGCCGTGCTTGCCGCTCGACGCCGCGCGCGCCGGTTGGAAGCCGTCCAGCACAAGACGGATTTGCAGACATGGGAGAGCGAGGGTGGTAGTCCCGTGCAGCCCGCCATCGTCAAGCCGCCGTCCTGATCTGAAAGCATCGGCGCTGGCTACACTTCAGTCGCCAGCCGATCGCGGAGTAGCGTTGCAGATTGCAGGTAACGGCTACCTGGTTGTGGTTGGCAGGCCGTGGATTTTATAGGGCAGCAAGCGGTCGAACTCTCGTTTCACTACCGCGTAGCACTCGCATACCCGCTTTTCCAGCTTCGGGCGATCTAGCACGGTGATGTGGCCGCGGCTGTAGTGAATCAAGCCGTCCGCCTGCAACTTGCCGGCAGCCTCGGTCACGCCCTCCCGGCGCACGCCCAGCATGTTCGCGATCAGCTCCTGCGTCATCATCAGTTCTTTCCCCGGCAAGCGGTCCAGGCTCAACAACAGCCAGCGGCAGAGTTGCTGGTCCACCGCATGGTGCCGGTTGCACACGGCGGTCTGCGCCATCTGCGTAATCAGCGCCTGCGTGTAACGCAGCGCCAGATGTTGCAACTGACCGCCCAGCGCGAATTCTTTTTTCAAGATACTCGCCCCCAGCCGGTAGCCGTGGCCCGCGCTCTGCACCACGGCCCGGCTCGGCGTGCTTTCGCCGCCCATGAACAAGGAGATGCCGACCAGGCCCTCGTTGCCGGTGATCGCGATTTCCGCCGAGGCGCCGCTTTCCATGACGTAGAGCAGCGAGACGATGCTGGTGGTCGGAAAATACAGGTAGCCCATCTCGCCGCCGGACTCGTAGACCGCCCATCCCAGCGCCATCGGTACGAGTTCCAGATCGGGCAGCAGGCGCGCGTAATCCTTCGCGGGCAGGGCCGCAAGAAGATGGTTTTGCTTGGGGCTATGTGGTGACGCCATGGCGGCTCCCTCCTATCTCTTGCGGGCGTGTGACCGATAGAGCCAAGGTCGAAACGGAGCGCAACGGGGCAGGTTCATCTTCTATAGTCTACTCTCCCCTATGTTCGCCACCATACAATTGATACATGCGCTGGCGAGCATACGACCGCTGCTCGCTATGCTAGGGAACCTCAGAATAAGTCGTCCCTGCGGAGGCGGGGATCCACTAAGAGTGCCTAACAAAATGACGATTTTGTGCCCCTCACCCTAACCCTCTCCCCCTGAACAGGGGGAGAGGGGATTTCATTTTGTTAGCCGCTCTAAGGGCCTGAATAGCCTGGGTTCCCGCCTGCATGGATAACGAAATCCTACTTTGCAAGGCATTCCTTAGGTGGCGTGGTCGTTCACTCCGGGGGGCGCATCGTGTCCCCCGAACGGCCGGAGTCTGTTCGGATTTTTTCCCCCTTATGTGTGCTGTCGTACAGAGCGTCTCGGGAAAGAGAGGGAGAATAAACGTGGGTGTTCTACCCTCCCTCCCTGAACACCTGAAGTCCCCGGGCCCGGAACTACTCGTTTCGGGCCCTTTTTTTTGCAGTCGCTGGCGGGCTGCCGCGACGATCTTCCGCACGGCTCGCCTCGCTCCGTCCTCTCGGCCATCACAGCGCGCTTGCGACGCCCACCGCGGTCCACGAAACCAGAGCTATCGGGCTTTATGCGCGCTGGCGCACGGAACGTCCGCGCCGAGAAGGGTAGAGTGGATATTGATGTGTAGTGAATCGCTCTACGCGATTCATCCTTTAACCCACGCGAAAGGTAATCTCATGAACAGCATCGTCTACATTGTCGGCCTAATCGTCATCATCCTCTTTATCTTGGGGTTTTTCGGCCTGCGCTAAGCGTCAAGAGTGAGATGCAACTTTGACCGGCCCCGCCCGGTCTGTAGCTCATAGACCAGAAAAGGCGGGAAAGCGACCATGGACCTAAATAACCAGCGGGCCAGCGGCAACGTCGAGGATCGGCGGGGGATGGGCATGGTCGGGGGCGGGCTGGGCGTCGGCGGAATCGTGATCGCCCTCATCGCCTACTTCCTCGGCTTCGACCCCGGCGCCGTGGTGAACGTGGCCGAGCAGGTCGTACCGCAGCGCGAAACGCGCGAGGCGCCCAAGGGCGCGCCCGCGGACGAGATGGGGCGGTTCGTCTCCAAGATCCTCGGCAGCACCGAGGACGTCTGGGGCAAGATCTTCCAGCAGTCGAACAGCCAGTACCGGCCCCCGACGCTGGTCCTCTATGACGGGCAAGTGCGCTCGGCCTGCGGCATGGGGCAAGCGGCCATGGGCCCCTTCTACTGTCCCGGCGACGAGAAGCTCTACATCGACCTCGCGTTCTTCCGCGATCTGCAAACACGCTTCCGCGCCCCGGGCGATTTCGCCCAGGCCTACGTGATCGCCCACGAGGTGGGCCACCACGTGCAGAAGCTCACCGGCACCTTCCAGAAGATGGAAGCGGCGCGCGGGCGCGTCTCCCAGGCCGAATACAACCAAACTTCGGTGCGCATGGAGCTGCAGGCCGACTGCTACGCGGGCGTGTGGGGACACCACGCGGGCACCATGAATCAGCTGGACGCCGGCGACATCGCCGAAGCGCTCAACGCCGCGACGGCGATCGGAGACGACCGCCTGCAGAAGCAGACGCAGGGCCGCGTGGTGCCCGAGTCGTTCACCCACGGCTCATCGGAGCAGCGCGTGCGCTGGTTCAAGCGTGGCATGGACTCGGGCCGCCCGAAGGACTGCGACACGTTCTCGACCAGTTCGCTTTGAGGGTGCCCCCAAAAGCAAAACGCCCCGGTCGAAGCCGGGGCGTTTTTGCTTTGGTACCTTGATGCGGCTCACGCAAGACAAAACTTTTCCACGGTATGTACGCTGTCGCACCGACCCCTATGAGCGGCTGGCAGATAATAGTCGCAAGGATCGTCGAGAGTTACTGAAACGAGATCGACCTCAATGCACAAGATATGGGTGGCGGGCGTTGCAGCGTCCATCGGACTTGCCGGGTGGACAAATCCGGCGGTTGCGGATTTGTTCTCCGCAAAGGGCCCTGTCATTGCGATACTGGCCGATGATCTGTTCCTGGGTGAAGCAGAAGGCCATCTCAGTGGAGCAGGAACACTCGCTATACGGTCGCAAAAGAACTCTGCTGTTTCCTGCCGCGGTCAGTTCACCTCCAGCGCTGCACTCGGCGGTTCAGGACAACTGCAATGCAGTGACGGCGCCGCCGCAACATTTCATTTTCAGCGTCTGAGCATGAGGCGCGGGCACGGTGCCGGCAGCTTCAGTCGAGGCTCGATGAGCTTTACATACGGGCTCACCGCTCTCGAATCCGAGTCCTATTTGAAATTGCCTACGGGCAAGAAGCTCGCGCACAGCGGAAACAAGCTGGAGCTGGTCGACATCTCGCCACAGGCGGTCGCGCCGGCGAAGTCAGCGGTCGCGGTGGCACAGGCGGTTGCGCCGGTACAGGCGGTCGCGCCGGCGAAGTCAGCAATCGCGGTGGCACAGGTGGTCGCGCCGATACAGGCCGTCGCGCCGAGCGTACCGCCAAAATCGCTTCCGGGCGGAGAGCCGTGGCAGAGCGAAAAAAAGCTGGAGCCGGTCGACATCCCGGCGGCGCAGGACATCGCCCCGGACGCGCTGCTGAATGCGGTCACTTCGGAGGTGATCGCCATCATCAAGCAGGACAGGGACATCCAGGCCGGTAACCCCGCGAAGGTCGCCGAGCTCGTCGAAACCCGGATCCTGCCGCACTTCGACTTCACCCGGATGACGCAGATCGCCATGGGGCGCAACTGGCGCCTGGCTACAGCCGAGCAACAGAAGGCGCTCACCTTGGAGTTCAAAACGCTGCTGGTGCGCACCTATTCCATCGCGCTGTCGAGCTATCGCGACCACGTGATCGAGTACAAGCCGTTGCGCGCGGCGCCGGGCGCTACCGAGGTCACGGTCAAGTCCGAAGTGAAGCAGCCCGGGACGGAACGACTGACCATCGACTACGACATGGAGAAGACTCCCGCGGGGTGGAAGGTCTACGACATCAAGATCGCCGGCATAAGCCTGGTCACAACTTACCGCGAAACCTTTGCGAGCAGAGTTCGCGATGGCGGTATTGAGGGTCTCATCAAGTCGCTCTCGGACAAGAACCGACAGGGCGGATTCAAGACGGTGAACAGCGAACGGTAACAGTAGGCGCGATCCGGACAACCTGCCGGAGCGAAAACAAAGGAGACAGCGATGATGAAACAGACGGTGGATGAATTCAATCGGGCCAAAGGCAAGATAGTCGGCGATCTCAAGACGGTCATCACCGATAGCGAAGATCTACTCAAGGCCGCCGCGGCCGTATCCGGCGACGGCTTCGCAGTAGCGCGGTCGAAATTCGAGGAGAAATTAGGGGGCGCCAGGGCGAGACTGGCAGACGCATCCCGGGCAGCCGTCGGAACAGCCAGGGAAACGGCTGCCGCGGCTGACGATTACGTGCACGCCAGTCCGTGGACTGCGATCGGTATCGCCGCCGCGGCCGGCATGTTAATCGGCTTTCTGGCCGCAACGCGCCCATCCCTTTCGCGCGGCTCTTCACATGACTCAGAGGATTTGTCATGACTACGATGAATAGATTCGGCTCAGTGCTTGGAATCGTCGCTGTCCTCATGTTCGGTGCGTGCGGAACCATGAACGATCCCTTCAATACTTCCGGCTCGGAGACCGCTTACCCGGGAACCGTCAACCCAGGAAGCGCTTACTCGGGATATGGCGTGGTGGACTCCATTGAACGCGTAAGCCAAGGCAATACGGGCATTGGTGGCAGCGGCATAGGCGTGGGCACCATCGTCGGCGCCGTAGTCGGGGGTCTCCTTGGACACCAGGTAGGGAGCGGAACCGGCCAAACAGTGGCGACGGTCGCCGGCGCCGCGGGCGGCGCTTATGTCGGCCACGAGCTGGAAAACCGGCAACAACGCACGGCAGATACCTACAAATTTACCATTCGTATGAACAATGGGTCCTATCAGACGCTGATGCAAGACACGGACACCGGCTTCAGGCCGGGCGATCGGGTGCGAGTTGAAAACGGCTACCTGCAACGGTATTGAATCCCCTTGCAGTCGTAACATGGAAACGCAAGCCTACAAGTCCTCGTATTTCGACCGCGCCGGAACGGCGCGCGGGGTAGTGACGTTGTTGATCACTGGCATCTCGGTGGTCCTGTTCAGGTACTGCCGGCATTGCGCGCATGATGGGTTGGGGCCCGAATTCGACCGACGATTCCGGCGACATCCTCGCGCTCGATCAGACGGCCTCTGTGTGAAGCCGTCGAACCGATGAATCCCGCCGCACTGCTTGGCGCGGAGACCGTGACTTCGCCCCATAGCCCAGCGGATAAGGCCGTGTCCGAGGCAACTGTCCCGGCCGTGGATTCCGCGCCGGTCGCAGTCCGCGCGCTCCGCTACGCGCGCATGGGTGTGGCGGTCGGCGTACTGGCGGTCATCGCGCTCGTTGCCGCGCTGTATCTGGCGCGCGCCTTCGTCGTGCCCTTGCTGATCGGCATCCTCTTGAGCTACGCGCTGCACCCGATCGTCGACTGGCTGAAGGCGTGTCACGTTCCGCGCCCCGCGGCGGCGGCATTGGTGCTGGCCGTGCTCGTCGGCGGGTTATCCTGGGTCGCATTTTCCGTGAGCGACGATGCCACGGCGATGATCGAAAAGCTTCCGGAGGCCGCGCGCAAGCTGCGGCAGAACCTGAGCGTCGCGCGCACCAGCGGCCCGACGGCGCTGCAGAACATGCAGGAAGCCGCCAAAGAGCTCGAGGGCGCTGCCACCGACGCGGGAGCGAAGCCGGGATCGCGGCGCGTGGTCACCGCCCGGACGTCCGAGCCCACCACCTGGTTGCACGACTACGCGCTCGCACAGTCGGCGCTGCTGTTTGCGATTATCGGCCAGGCGCCGATCGTCTTGCTGCTCACCTATTTCCTGCTGGCCTCGGGCGAGCACTTCCGCCGTAAGCTGGTAGGCTTCGTCGGGCCGTCGCTATCGCGCAAGAAAGACGCTGTGCGGATACTCGAGGAGATCGACGCGCAGATTCAGCGCTATCTGCTCGCCATTCTCGTTTCGAACTTCTTGGTCGGTCTTAGTACCTGGCTCGCGTTCGAGGCGCTCGGGATGGAGCAGGCAGGAGTGTGGGGCGTCGCCGCCGGTGTGCTCCACTTTATCCCCTACCTGGGCCCGGTGTTGATCGCGCTTGCCAGCGGCATGGCCGGCTTTTTACAGTTCGGCTCGCTGCTTGGTGCGCTCGCGGTAGCGGGTGTGTCGCTCCTGGTGGCGGGTATCGTCGGGTTCTGGTTCACGAACTGGCTGCAAAGCCGTTTTGCGGGCGTGAACGCCGCGGTTCTGTTCATCGCTTTGCTGTTCTTCGGCTGGCTGTGGGGCATCTGGGGGCTGTTGCTCGGCGCGCCGCTGGTGGCTATCGTCAAGGTCATTTGCGATCGCGTCGAATCGCTCAAGCCCGCCGGCGAACTGCTTGGACGCTGACAACGGATATCGGCAAATTTGCCCTGTCCCTATGCGCGCCGGCGCACAGAGAAGATCCTGGGGAGAGGGTGATAATTATCGCAATGATGGAGTGTGAATAGTTCAGTCGTATGTACGCTGACGAACAGAGCATTCCGGCGGCATAGGGGACAATTGCTTCAACGGCGACCGGGTCAAGTCATCACATCTACGGCGTGATCCAGTCGATCGCCTGACATCCGACTAACGCAAACGAAGTAAAGGATACTTGCCATGCTATATACCATCGCTGTTGTTCTCATCATCTTGTGGCTCCTGGGGTTGGTTTCCTCCTACACCATCGGCGGCCTCATACACGTTCTACTGGTGATCGCACTCGTGGTCATCTTGCTCGGAGTCATCGGCGGACGAAGGTCCCTGTAACCAGTTTTACATTTCATATCTGAAAAGGAGATACACCATGTTTAAGAGAATCCTCGCGACACTGATGTTGTTGGGCATGTTGGGCACGATCGCAGGCTGCAACACGATGCACGGCTTCGGGCAGGATGTCGAACGCGGTGGGGAAAAGATCCAGGACAAGGCGGCACGCTAAAAGGAGAAACGCAGTGTCCGCAAGCTCCATGGGAATAATACCCACAACTGACGTACCAGCGACCGATGAAGTGATCGACGCGATTGCCGACATCGAAATGAAGCGGCGGGAAACGGAGAAGACAGCCGGTTTCGCAATGTCATGCAGCTCGGCGCTTCACCGGTTGAACGAGCTCCTCGCCCATGAGACGGAAGCACTGCGGCTGCGCGGCCTGGATGTCGGGCAGCCGCAGAACGTCGAAGCCGTGAAAATGGAGATTGGAAGGGTGAAGGCATTGGCGGGTGCCACGGGCAAGAATTCGTTCCCCGGCGCCGGGCGCACCGGGCAGGGGCAAGCGGCCGGGCAGCAGCGATCCTGGCAGAATGCGCCGCGTAATCCCTCCAGCAGCGTACCCTTTACGGAGGAGCATGACACGCTGCAGGCGTGATCTCGTCGCGGGTTCCAAACCGCCGAGAAGAGTGTCGGACTTTGTCCCGACGCACTCCTTACGCAAAACCGCCCGCAGGTAAACGGCACAAGGTGAGGCTCGACCCCGTAGTGCCCGGTTCCTGGACCTCACGTCGCGCGCAGCCCGTCGCATTACAGAGTCTGACTCACCCACCGCCAGGGTAAGATCCGGAAACCGGTCAGGAGGGCCGACCAGCATGCTGAAGCGCCTGTGGTACTCTGGTGCTGTGGACTTTCCCGCTGTTCGGGTGGAACACCACAGGCGAGTGGGCGGGCCTGCTCGCCGGAGTGTTCGTGGCGGTGGCGTTATACGGGATCACCGAGTCCGTGCTCTGGCTCATACGCCGACTGCGAGACAAGGAAAGCGCGGCCCCCGACTGAACCATCCCGTTTTCCGTCAGGACTCCTCCTCCTGCTCCGGCTCATCGCTGTCGTCCAGGGGAAGCTCGTCTGCATCGGCCAGCGGCTCGAGCAGTTCTCCCGACTCCGATTCCACCCTATCTGGGGCAATGTCGCGGTTCGCCCGGGTAGTGTCGCGGCCGGCGGCTGCGCGCTCGCCGGTGCCCTCGGCGTCGCTGTCGCCGTCGAGCTCGGGGTCGCCCACGTCCGGGCCCGCCGTGGTCCATGGCCCCCGATCTGCCGGCAGCGATCCCTCGGCTATGTCGCGGCGGGTCTCGCTCTCCGGCCGCAAGCCGGGGCCGCCCAGGATGTCGCTGCCGCTGTCCGATGAATTGCTCGGGCCCAACGCTTCGGTGCCATGGCCTTTATCCGTTTCCGATTTTTGCTCGCCGGTGCGGTTGAGAGTGCTCCTCGTCATGGTCAACCTCCGAAAGTAAAGCGATCATTCATTACTCAGGAGAGACACGAGGGGCAGGGCGTGGTTCGAAGGCAATCCGAGTCATTCGGAGCGCTTTTTCCCGGAAGCGGTTTGGCTGCTTTTTGGGGCGTCAGTTACTTGCTGGAGTGATGCGTTCAGCGCGGTAGCGAGCGCCGCGTCGCCGGTCACCAATGCGCGCCAGGAGAGCTCGTACCCCTTCCGCCTGCCTTTCGGCACCAGCTTGAAACCGTCCGGCGTGATGGTGAGCGTGTAATCGTCGCCGGCTATGGCGACTTCCCGCTTGAGCGGAGAACGCAGCTTGGTGGTCAAGGCATACTCAGCGGGGAGGTGGCGTCGCTTCGAGAAATCGCTTTACGTCGGTGACGAGGGGCCCCGCGCGCTGAATCACCGCGCGCAGGTGCTCCGCCGGCACGTTCAGCCGTTTCGCCCAGGTCTTCACCTGGTCGGGCTCTATACGTTCAGTTTCGGATGGCGCGTGCGGCGCTTCTCTGATGGCAGGCGCAGAGACGTCGGAGGGGCCTTCCGCCAGTTTGGACGCTTCATGCTGAATGCCGCCCCCTCTTGCCTGCGTGTCGATCTCCTTTTCGGCGTCCAGCCAGTCATCCAATTCCCGATTGCCGTCGAATCCCCGACGCTCCGCCTTGTGGTAAGCGGCTATCGAGATCTTCCGCCGGCGCTCGATCATCGAATCGGCGATTTCCGGATCCGGCTTTCGATCCGGAACGTTCTCATCACGATCCGTTTCGTCGCGGTCTCGTTCCTCGGTTGTCATGAATCCTCCGTATCAAGTGGCACCAATCGGCGATTGCATCACGGCGATGCAGGACCTTGTTGCGGTGCTCCGATACTCTCCAGGTCTCTATGCGGGTCGGATTGCGGAGACGAAAACTAGTTCCAATTTGATTGCCGATTGACGCTAAGCAACTACACCTCTTTGGATAGACCAACGTGCCCCGGAATGAGGGATATTGACGCCGGCAAGCATCAAGTTGCGGTTTTCTAGCGCAAAAGTGGTGCGCGTGCCGGTGTTCGGCTCCATGGTTAGAGGGGTACTCACCATTTCCCCCTGCCGCGTGCCCACGGTGTACCCGATAGAGAAAGGATGATCTGTGAAGTTCAACGATCGGCGGTGGTTTTGTCCCCAATGAACTTTCATGAGAGCAATTTCCCGGCCGCGGCCCGCGTGCTGACGCATGAATGGAACGAATGGTCCCCTTGTCAGTCTCTGCAGAACAACGGAAAGGAAATGCAGTCATGGCCAGGTACGGCAAAACGGCGCAAAAGAAGGTCAAGCGGGCGATGCACGAGCGCAAGCGCGGGACGCTGCGCAGCGGTCGCTCGGGCAAGAAAGTCACCAGCCGCAAGCAGGCAATCGCGATCGGTCTCTCGGAGGCCCGTCGTGCGGGAGCGAAAGTGCCGCGTAAAAAACGTCGCCGGTCGAGATAACCCGGTTGCATGTATGAAAGCCGTCGTCTTTCACGGGGTAGGAGACATCCGGCTGGAAACCGTGCGCGAACCGAAGCTACGTGCACCGACCGACGCAATCGTCCGTTTGACCGCGAGTGCGATTTGCGGAACGGATCTGCACTTCGTGCGCGGTACGTTGCCGGGCCTGGAAGCGGGAACCATCCTCGGTCATGAAGGCGTAGGCATCGTTGAAGAGATAGGGAAGGAAGTCCGTAATCTTAGCCCCGGCGACCGGGTGGTGATCCCGTCGACGATAGCGTGCGGCTACTGCTGGTCCTGCCGCGACGGATATCACTCGCAATGCGATAACGCCAATCCCAACGGGCCGCAATCGGGAACGGCGTTCTACGGCGGGCCGAAGGAAAGCGGACCGTTCCAGGGACTGCAGGCGGAATGGGCACGCATACCGCATGCGCACGTCGGACTGGTAACTTTGCCGGCGGACATCGACGATGACCAGGCGATCCTGATGTCCGATATCTTTCCGACCGGCTATTTCGGAGCCCGGCTTGCCGAAATCAAGCGCGGTGACACGGTAACGGTATTCGGCTGCGGGCCGGTGGGGCAATTCGCAATAGCGAGCGCGGGGTTACTCGGGGCAGGTCGCGTTCTCGCGGTCGACTGCATAGCGTCGCGGCTCGACATGGCGCGCGCTCAAGGGGCGGAAGTCATCGACTTCAACGCGGAGGACCCTATCGAGGCGATCCACGAGCTGACTGGCGGCATAGGCACCGATCGGGCGATCGATGCGGTCGGTGTCGACGCGAGGGCGCCGAGCCGCGGGCCCGCGGCCGCCGAGGCCAGAAAGAGGAAGGCGGAAGCCCGGCGTGAGGTCAAAAAAGTCGCGCCGCGGACCAATGCCAGAGGCAGAAACTGGAAGCCCGGAGACAGCCCCTCGCAAGTGTGCCGCTGGATGGTCGAATCGGTCGCGAAGGCCGGCACTTTGTCAATCATCGGTGTTTACCCCGAAAGCTACGAGTTTTTTCCGCTCGGCAATGCGGTCGAGAAGAATCTCACGATCAAAATGGGAAATTGCAATCATCGCGCTTACCTGCCCGAGCTCGTCGAGTTGGTGAGAACCGATGCGATAGACCCTTCCCGCATTCTCACGCAGACGGAGCCTCTCGTTAACGCGATCGAAGCGTACAAAGCGTTCGATCTGCGCGAACCCGGGTGGGTCAAAGTGAAGCTCGATCCGGGCGTCTAAATTCCGTTCATCCGTTTCATCCGGTCGGTTTCGGCGTTCGGACAACGACGGATTTGGCACAGCGGTGCAGTGCCTGTCGGAATCGCTATCAACCGCTTTTTCCTACCGTCGCGTCCCGGTCCGCCGCGGCAGCCCGCGCGTCTGCCTTGGCCCGGACCTCGGGATTCGCGGGCTGCTTGATCGCGGAGGAGTCGCCTTTGCCGGCGCGTTCGGGCGGCGCGGCGGGCGGCCGCGACTGCCGATGCTCGTCCGCGTGGTTCATTTCCGCCCGCAGCCGGGGTAGGGATCCGGGATGCTCGCGCTGCAGGAAATCGATCAGCGCCTCGCGCACCCGGCAGCGCAAGTCCCATGCCTTGGAAGCATCTTGAGCGCTGACCAAGGCGCGCACCTGGATCGCGCGCTCGGTGGTATCCGTTACCTGGATCATCGCTACCCTGCCGTCCCATTCCGATGCGGATCGGCATACGCGCTCGAGCTCGGCGCGCAACGGCGCGAGCGGCATGCGATAGTCGAGCCACAGGAAGACCGTGCCCAGCATCTCCGACTCCGTTCGAGTCCAGTTCTGGAACGGGTGCTCGATTACCCATTGCAGGGGCACCACTAGCCGCCGCTGGTCCCAGATCTTGACGACGACGTACGCGGAAGTTATCTCCTCTATCCGTCCCCATTCGCCATCCATGATGACCACGTCATCGAGACGCATCGGCTGGGTCAGCGCGATCTGCAAGCCGGCGATGAGATTGCCCAGCACCGGACGGGCGGCGATACCCGCGACGAGGCCGGCGACCCCGGCGGAAGCGAGCAGGCTGGTCCCGATCTGGCGCATGCCGGGGAAGGTCATCAACGCGGACGCGGCGCCTATCAGCAGCAGGAAGAACATCGCGGTGCGCGTCAATACGCGCGTCTGCGTCTGAATGCGCCGTGCGTGCAGGTTGTCGCCCGTGTTGGCCGGGTGCAGGCGGATCGTCGCTTCGCCCACGCCCGCCACTGCCTGCATGCCCAGCCACGTGAGGGCGCCGATGAGCAGGATCGACAGGGTCTTGCCGGCGAGCGCTTCGAACGGCAAATCGGGAGGCGCCGCCGCCATGACGAACTGCATTGCCAGCAGGGGCAGAACGAACCGCGCCGGCCCGCGCGTGAATTCGACGACGGTGCTGGCGATGACGCTGAATTGCGTCAACCTCCGTAACGCCTTGAACAAGACGGCATGGACGAGCAGCGCGACGCTTATCGCCGCAGCGCTGGCCAAGGACAGCACCAACCAGGGGTGGTTGTAGCTATCGAGCAGATCGGAGAGCTGATTCATGAGCCGGGCATCCCTCGCACCGGGTTAGTCATGGTGCGGGCGCGAAGGTTCGTCGCCGGGCGGCGGCAGGCGGCTATTGAGCTTCAATGATCAACAGGTTGGTCTATCGATCTGCCCGGCGATGCACGCAACGGCTGCGATCAGCCGGGAGGCTGCCACGGGCTACGTGGAGAGCACCACGGTAAGCGGGAGCTGCACGGTGAACGTACTTCCCAGCCCCTCCCCAGGGCTCTGGACCGTTACGGTCCCGCCGTGCAGCTCGACAACGTTCTTCACTATGGAAAGGCCCAGGCCGAGTCCGCCATAGGCTCGCTTGCTCGAGGCGTCTGCCTGACGGAACCGCTCGAATACATAAGGCAGAAACTCGGGGTTGATGCCGATTCCGGTGTCGGCCACCCTGATTTCGATGTGGGCTTTCTCCCCTTTCAGCAGCACCCGCACTTTTCCGCCTCTCGGGGTGAATTTAATGGCGTTGAGGAGCAGATTCCAGATCACCTGCTGCAGGCGATCAGGATCTCCGGAAATCTGCCCTGCCGCCGGATCGAGCTGGTTCTCGAGTCTTATGCCTTTCGCATCCGCCGCGGGTCTTACGGTTTCCAGCGCGGCTTCGATGAAGGAAGCGGGTTCCACCCGCCGAACGTCGAGGCGCAGCTTCCCGGAGGTAATCCTGCTCACGTCGAGCAGATCTTCGATCATCTGAGTCTGAACGCGAACGTTGCGCTCGATCGTCTCCAGCCCCCGGCGAAGCTCGGCGTCGTCCGTCACGCGGCGCAGGAGAACCTGTGCCCAGCCGAGAATCGCACTGAGAGGGGTTCGCAGCTCGTGCGAGAGGGTCGCAAGAAAATCGTCTTTCATCGCGCCCAGCCGCTCGGACTCGGCGCGCGCGGCCCGCTCGCTTTCGAGCAGCCTCTCCAGCGCACTCGTGAGCCGCAATCGCTCTTCTTCTGCGCGCTTGCGTTCGGTGATGTCGCGCGCGATTTTCGAAGCGCCGATAATCCTGCCGCTGGCGTCCTTGATCGGCGAAACAGTCAACGATATGTTCAGGAGCGTTCCATCCTTGCGCCTGCGCACCGTTTCATAAGTCTCGATCCGCTCGCCCTTTTTGAGCCGCTCTATGATTGTCGGCTCTTCGTCCATCCTGTCGCTTGGGATCAGGATGGTGATGGGTCGTCCCGTGACTTCCCGGGCCGTATAGCCAAACATCCGTTCGGCCCCTTTGTTCCACGTGCTGATGATTCCCTCCAGCGATTTGGTGACAATCGCGTCCTCCGAGGATTCCACTACGGAAGCCAGCAGGGTGCGGGCTTCGCCCGCCCGCTCACGCTCCGTGATGTCGCGCAGGCTCCAGACGCGGCCGACGTGGCGCTCATTGACGATCTGAACTTTCGAAAAGCGCTCGAACACTCTTCCATCGGCGAGTTCCAGCACATCGAAGCTGTCCGGCGGAGCAGACGCGTAAATGTCCTCGATCCTGGCAAGGAACTGCCGCGGATCCTTTATTTGGCGGGAAATGACTTCCAGCAGTTGGCGGTGTTCCCTCGAATCCATGATCTCGCGGGATATCCGCCACATCTCAACGAATTTCTGGTTGTAACCCGTTACCTTGCGGGAATCGTCTGTCACTAGAATTCCGTCGGTGGTGGATTCCAGTGTGGCGCGCAGCATCGAAAGAGAATGGGCAAGCGCATCGGACTTCAATTCCAGTGCTTCCTTCGCCAGAGCCAGATCCTGGTCGGCGCGCTGGCGTGCGAGAAATATGGCGCTTGCGTTCTGCAGCGCAACAGACCGCAGCAGCTCCTCTTCGTTGTCTTGCGTCGACATGAGTGTCCCGAGTCGCTAGTTCGTTGATAGATCAGTCATCTTGCCAATGTCGGTTGCATCAGCGAATTAGCGACTCGGGACACTATCGTCCTCCGATCAGCTTGTCCGCGAGCGCGGTGCCGAGGGCCGCTTGTCAAACGCGGCATGCGGCGGGTATGCCCCGCTGCGAAAGGAATCTTGAACCCATCGGGATGCGTATTCGGAAGCCCTTGCACCGGATAGGTCCAGAAATTGTATTCACTGTTGTGTTATCCGGGCATTCTGCTTAGATTTGCTCTATGGCAAGCTGCGAAGCCGCAATTCTGGTGTTCTATCGAGCTTTACGTCACGTGCGGCAAGCATAGATTCGCGTGCCCACGATGTAAAGTTGCTCATTTAAGGACGCGCCGATATTCTCGGCAAGAATCGGTGACACCGAGTAGTGGAATAGTTACGCGGTAATATGCTCGTCCATCTGGAAATGCTGCCGAACGCCCCGAGATTATTGAGCTACCTCAATCGAGCCGCATGCGCATATTGATCGTCGATGACCACGAGGACCTGAGAACCATGCTGCAAGTGTGGTTGCAGGCGGAGGGCTATGAGGTGGTTGTCGCGCCAGACGGCGGCAGCGCCCTCGAGCTCCTCGATCGCAATCCCGCCGATCTCGTGGTCACGGACCTATGCATGCCCGAAACGGACGGCATCGAGATGATCGTCGAGCTGAAGAAGCGCTTTGCACATATTCCCATCGTCGCCATGTCGGGGTGGACCTCGAGCGGGGGCGTCGACTACCTTCAAGTCGCGCGTGAGATAGGAGCGGTCAGGACACTAAAAAAGCCCTTCGAGCCGGTGGAATTAAGCAAGATCGTGAAGGAGCTGATCCCTTAGCCCGCATGCTTTCATAGGGTCCTGAGACCGGGCCAGCAGCGGTGAACAATTAAGGTGCCGAACCAGCGCGATCTCACTCGTTGTATTGGTCGTTCCGATCGACGCGCCGCGGCAGGCGAACGATCCGCGTGCGCGAAAGACGGGGGATCTTTCTGGCGAGCAGGGCAAAGACGTCCTCGTCGAAATCGCCGGGCCGGTTCTCCATTACGGAGTGGATTTCGTGATCGCCGCGCGCGGTTCCGAGATAACGCCAATTCTCGACGACATGCAGATCGGCGCGCTCCCGGATGGCGATGGGGCCGGGGTAAGGCCACGGCGCGATGCGTAACGGCAGCAACGCGGTCAACGCGCGCGTGAGATGCTCCAGTCGGTCTCGCTTCCGCCCGCACCCGGCGCGCCGCCTGTCGACGGAACAGGCGATGCACGCCCCGCCCGATATGTCAGAAATGCCGAGCAGCGCATGGCACAGGCCGCGCCTGGCGGCGAGACGCGACAATGCATTACACGCCTTGCGCTCGGAATGGAAGATGCCGAAGAGCGGCATGGTGGTTGCGGCGCGATCCGACAGCGATATCAATTCGACGGCGGGATGGGCGTCCGGAGCAAACCGCCAGGAGCACAGGCTTACACGTACCCTCTTCGCGGGCAGGAGCGTCCTCGCCATCACGCTCCATTGCAGCTGCGCACCCAGCTCACCTTGCGCGACACGCCACGTGATGTTTCTGACGAGATGCGAAATGGCCAACGCTTTGCCGGACGTGCGGTCGATCCTGAAATAGTTCTGCAGATGCAGCTTAAGGTTGCTCGCCCTGCCGACATGCAGCGGTCCCGCTTCGCTGTGCAAAACGTAAACGCCGGGTGTCTCGGGCAGACGGTCGATCAGCGCAGGATCCAGATGCGCCGGCAGAACCGGGCCGGCGAGTAGATTCTCGACGATCCCGGCGATGCGCTCTTGCGGATGCTCGCGATGGGCCGCCTGCCAGAACTGCCAGATCAATTGCGCATCCGGCAGCGCGCGGTGGCGAATCTCTGCCTGAAATCCATGGCGCTCAGCGAGCGCGTTCAGATCGTGCCGGGCGTAATGCGGATACAGCTTGCGCGAAAGCATTACGGAGCACAGCACCCGGGGGCTAAACGCGATCCCTACGCGCTGGAATTCCGCCCGCAGGAAGCTGTAGTCGAAACGGGCGTTGTGCGCGATGAACAGGCGCCCGGCCAGCAATTCGGCCAGATCGGCGGCGATGTCCGCGAAGCGCGGGGCCGCGGCGAGGAGCTCGTGATCGATCCGGTGGTACGAACGCGAATGCTCGGAAATCTGCACTCGCGGGTTGATCAATGTGGTCCACTCGATCGCGCGGTCCGCATCGACCGTGATGACGCCGATTTCGATGATGCGATGGATCTTCGGGCCGAGGCCGGTCGTCTCGAGATCGACAAAGGCAAGTTTCACTAGAACGTACCGGTGTTCATCTGCATTTATCTGTGGCCTCGAAAAGAATTTTGCGGCGACGTTTGGGCGGAGTTGACGGCACGAACGCGTATTCGGTATTATCGAACAGATGTTCTGTAACGTCCAGATGCATACTGATTATTCGCTAAATGGTTGACCAACCATTTCCGACACTTCGCCCCCCTCTCCGCTCGCGAGAGGGGTCGGGGGTGAGGGATCGAGCGTGTCAACCACTTTGAGAACGCTCGATAGATGCCGCGGCAGCCCGTTTCCGACACCGAGTACCTTGCGAAGCTGCAGGACTACTACGCGCGCGATCAGGTGTTTCCCTCCTATGCCGCTATCGGCGAGCTGATCGGTTTGAAATCGACCAGCTCGGTAGCCGCGTTCCTGGTCCGCCTGCAGGCGGAAGGATATGTCGAAATCAGGGAGCGGCGGTTGCGGCCTCGCCCGCGATTTTTCGAGCGTCCGCTCATGCAAAGCCGCGTGGCCGCGGGGCTGCCCAGCATGCCTCAAGATGCGCCGGCCGAAGGGCTCGCTATCGACGCGCATCTGGTCCGGCGTCCGTCGCGCACGTTTCTTCTCAAGGTCAAGGGCGATTCGATGGTGAACGCCGGCCTGATGCCCGGCGATACGATCGTCGTTGAAAAGAGCAATTCTGCCAATGTCGGCGATATCGTCGTGGCACTGGTGGACGGTGCCTATACGGTCAAGCGGCTCGCTCGCGAGAATCGCAGGTTCATTCTCCGGCCCGAAAACAAAGCTTATCCGGTTCTGCGTCCGGACCCGCTCGAGATCGTGGGAGTGGTAACAGGGAGTTTCCGGACCTATCGCTAGCTCGAGGCCTCGTCAATGGTCAATGCATCACTACATGACGATGGCGACGTCCGGCAGAGACGTGTAAATCCCGATCCACAATCCCCTTTCGGTTGTTCGGGAACAAGGCTCGGTTCCCCCATGTCATATCCGATTGAGTTTCCGATGGCAGCAGCGATGTCCAGTGACATGCTGTTGTCGTAGCGGACCCAAAGATCATGTTGGCGACACACGTTCTAGGTCGTGCGGAAGAGCTCCTGCGCGAGCGCAAGCTGCCGCTCGGACTGCGATTGTGGAGCGGCGAGTCGGTAATGCCGCCGGAGCGCCCGCGGGTAACGATCACATTGCGTTCCCCTCGGGTGTTGACTTCGTTGGTCAATTCCACCATGGGCAATTTGGCCCGGCACTATGTCGAACAGGAACTCGATATCGATGGTGATTTGCGCGAGGTGATGCGCTTGGTCGAAACGCTTACTTCGGGTCCGATTGTGAAACGCAGGCGTTTCAGGCTCGGCACCTGGTTGCATTCACGCCTGGCCGACCGCAACGCGATCCGTTTTCACTACGATGTCGGCAACGATTTCTTCGGCTTGTGGCTCGACCGGCCGCCGCGTGTATTCGTGCGCCTATTTTCGCTCTGCGAACGACTCGCTCGATCTCGCCCAGGAACAGAAACTCGATCACATCTGCCGCAAGCTGCAGCTAAAACCAGGGGAGCGATTCCTTGACGTGGGCTGTGGCTGGGGTGCGCTGGTAATGTGGGCGGCGCGACATTACAAGGTGCGCGCCACCGGAATCACGCTGAGCCAAAGCCAGTACGATCATGCGAGAAAGTGCATCGAGGATGCCGGCCTGCAGGAAGTGTGCGACATTCAGCTCATCGACTATCGGGACGTTCAGGAAACTCGCCCCTACGACAAGATCGCGAGCGTCGGCATGTTTGAGCACGTGGGCAGTAAGAATCTACCGGCCTATTTCGGCAAGCTTTTCCGTCTGCTGCGGCCCGGAGGATTGGTGTTGAATCATGGAATCGCGGCCGGTGCGGTAAATCAGGTGGAACTCGGCAGGGGTATCGGAGACTTCGTGCAAGACTACGTGTTTCCGGATGGTGAGCTGGTGCACATATCCAAGGTGATCGAAGAAGTGTGCCGAGCGGGCCTCGAATGCTGCGACCTCGAGAATCTGCGCCCCCATTACCCGAAGACGCTGTGGCATTGGGTGGATCGGCTGGAAGCGAACCGCGGGGCTGCCGTTGCGGCAGTCGGAGAGAAAGCGTGTCGCATATGGACCATCTACATGGCTGGTTCGGCGCATGCGTTCGAGCGCGGCTGGATATCGGTCTTCCAGATGCTGGCCACGCGGCCCCCGGAAAATGGCGCGTGGTCTCTTCCGCTCACGCGCGAGTTCATGTACAGCGGCGAATCGACTTTGGAAAACCGAAAGAAAACAGCAGTGTAACCAAGGGTCGCTATAACGATCCAGCAATCAGTGAGCTGCATCAGGCATCGCGGAATCCGACTTTTTTCATCATCGCGCCGGTCACGCTTTGTGAGGTTTCTAGAAAGTCCGCCCAAGGGTCCTTCCTGGTCCGTTTCAGACGTTCCGGGACGTCGCGCAGATTGAAGTGATCGAACCGCACTTCCTCGTCCATTTCATCCCATCCGATCGGTGTCGCCACCGGAGCATTGGCGCGGGCGCGCAGCGAGTAGGGCGCGATCGCGGTCGAGCCCTCGTCGTTGCGCAGGTAATCGATGAAGATTTTTCCGCGGCGCGTCGCTTTCGCCATCTGGGCGGTGAAACGGTCGGGGAAAGTTCTGACAAAGAGGTCGGCAATGGCCTTGGTGAAGGCCTTGGCGGTGTCCCAGGGCTGGACCGGCTTGACCGGCACCACGACGTGCAAGCCTTTCCCGCCCGTCGTCTTGAGAAAGCACTTCAGCCCGATCTCCTCGAGCACCGTCCTCACCTGACGCGCCGCATCCGCGATATTGCCCCAGGGCAGCTTGTCGTCGGGGTCGATGTCGAAAATGAGGCGATCCGGATAGCCCTGTTTCTTCGCCGTCGAGCCCCACGGATGGATTTCGAGTATGCCCATTTGCGCTAGCGCAACGAGCGCCCCGGTGGTATTCGCCATCATGTATATGCCCGGGCCGTTGCTTTCCTGCACGGTGACGCGTTCCAGGAGATCGGACACCGAGTCGTTGGCGTGTTTCTGGTAGAAGCATTTTTGCTGCCAGCCGTTCGGGCAGCGTACCAGGCTCAGGGGACGATTGCGAAGATGGGGCAGCATCCAGTCGGCCATCGTCTCGTAGTAGCGGGCGACGTCCATCTTGGTGAGGCCCGCATCCGGATAGAGCAGCTTGTCCGGATTGGAGAGCGTCACGCCCGCGACGACGTTCGCCGGCTCGACGGCGCTCGCGCCTGCGTGGCCGCGCCGAGCCGCCGCTTTCGGACGCGATGCCGCTGTCCTTGCGTCTTTCGCCTTCCGCCTTCCGCCTTTCGCCTTTTCTTCCGCCGGCCGCTCGCGCACCACGTCCCGGGCTTTCTTGTCCTCGCGCAGCCCTTGAAACGACGGATGGCGCAGCGTCCCATCCTCCGTCCATTCGGTAAAGGCGATCTCTGCGACGAGCTGCGGCTTGACCCAGTGCGCTCTACGCGCTTCGGCTCCGCGCGGGGGGTTGCTGAACGGAGGCTCTTTCTGCAGGAGCGCGTCGAGCTTCCTGCGCAGGCTCTCGAGTGTCTTTTCATCGAACCCGGTGCCGACCTTGCCGGAATACCTCAGGCTGCCGTCGGGCTCGTATACCCCCACCAACAGCGCTCCAAGGCCCTTGCGCGAGCCCGCAGGATCGGTGTAGCCGCCGATGACCATTTCCTGGCGCATGCCGCACTTCACCTTGAGCCAGTCGCGGCCGCGTCCCGACCGGTAGGGAGATGCGGCGCGCTTGGCGATGACACCTTCCAGCTTGAGGTTGCAGGCTTGCTGATAGAACCTCTCGCCGGAGCCGAGAACGTGGCTGCTGTAACGCAGCACATCCGGCGCCCCTGAGAGAACTTTCTCCAGGATCTGCTTGCGCTCCACGAGCGGCAGCTTTCTCAAGTCATAGCCGTCGAGATACGGCAGATCGAAAAGATAGTAGTGAAGCCTGGCGGCGTCGGTGCCGGAGAGGGCGTTCTGCAGGTGCTGGAAGCTCGTGAGCCCATTGGGGCGCATCACGACGATCTCGCCGTCCAGCCACGCCGAACTCACCCGCAAGCGGGCGGCGGCATTCTCGATTGCGGAAAATTTGGCGGTCCAGTCGTTGCGGTTTCGCGTGTAGATCTTCACCTTGCCGTTCTCGATCCGGCATACCATGCGGTAGCCGTCCAACTTCATCTCGTGCAGCCACTCCGCGCCGGCGGGTGTTTCTTTCACCAGCGTGGCGAGCTCGGGCTCGATGAAGGCGGGCATGGGCGCTTTTACTGCGCCCGGAACGCGGGACAGCGCCTCGCCGGATCGCCGTTGGTCACTCCGGAGGCCGCCGGAGTCCGCGGACGGCCCCCCCAGCGTGCCTCCCTCGCCACGCGGGGAAGGGGATACCGGCTGGCCGATACCGCGCCGCCCTTCACGTTGTCGGCGACGGACTTGTTGGAATGCCATACGCGATCGGCGGAGGCGGCGATCTCTTCCAGGCTGCGGCCGGTTGCGACGCTGTCCGGCTCGTCCGCGACGATGGCGCCGTTCTCGCGGCGCGCAAATTCATCGTTCTCCTTGATCAGCAGCCAGGATTTGTCGCCGCCATACTTGCCGCCGCGGCTGCGCACGAGCATCCAGCCGCCTTTCAGTTTTTCGCCGTGCAACTCGAACTTGAGCCTGCCCTTCTTGTAGCCCTCGCGCGGATCTTCTTTCGGCACCCAGGTGCCGCGGTCCCAGAGCATGACCGTGCCCGGAGCCGTACTGTTTGGGCGGGATGATGCCCTCGAACTCGCCGTACTCGATGGGATGATCCTCGACGTGCATGGCGAGCCGGCGCACGCTGGGGTCCAGGCTCGGTCCTTTGGGTACGGCCCAGCTCAGCAGCACGCCGTCGAGCTCCAGTCGAAAGTCGTAGTGCAGCTGGCGCGCCGCATGTTTCTGGATCACGAAACCGAGCGGGCCGGCGGACTTACGCTTCCCCGGCGTCCCCCTGGGTTCCGGCGTCGTCCTGAAATTGCGCTTCTTGCGGTAGGTTTCGAGAGCCACGGCTGTGAAATCGCTGGATTATCAGGGAGAGACTCGATATTGGGCCTGCCAGGAGGCCGGAAGTTCTGGCGGCCGTCATGGAACCTACAGGTCCCTCGAGGGGCCCTACCAACATGAATATGAATGCTCCGGCGGCAACCCGCGTGGCTCCGGTCGCGATGCGGGATGGCGTCGGCCACGACATCATTGTGGTCGGGGCGTCCGCCGGCGGCGTCACCGCGCTCACCGAGCTGATCAAGCAGTTTCCGAACGATTTTCCTGCCGCCGTATTCATCGCTTATCACATGCCTCCCGGCGCTGAAGGTTACCTCGCCGATACCCTCAATTCGACCGGGCCGCTCCCGGCGAAGCTTGCGGAAGACGGCGAAGCGTTTCGTCACGGCGTCGTGTACGTTGCTCCGCCGGACCGTCACTTGCTGATCAAGCCGGGTCAAGTCCGGGTGACTCACGGGCCGCGGGAAAACCGCTGGCGTCCCGCGATCGATCCGTTATTTCGGTCCGCCGCGGTTGCGTATGGTGCCCGCGTCATCGGCATCGTATTGTCCGGAATGCTCGATGATGGCACCGCGGGTCTGCTCGCAATAAAAAAATGCGGCGGCATCGCGATGGTCCAGGATCCGTCAGAGGCGGCTTATCCGGACATGCCGCAAAGCGCGCTTGCCAACGTCCACATCGACCATCGGTTGGCGGTCGTGGACATGGGCGATGTTCTCGCCCGGCTGGTGCGCGAATCGGCAGAACAAAGTCCGGACGTGCCTAGAGAACTCGAGCTGGAGGCGCGGTTCGCCGAAGCCGGCTCGGTAATCAGCGCCCCCGAGCAGGTGAACGCGACGGGACTGAGCTGTCCGGAATGCGGCGGTCCCTTGCGGGACGAATCCATGGGCGATTTCCATCAGTATCGCTGCCTGGTCGGCCATGCGTTCAGCCCGCAGTCATTGCTGGCCGGCTCGAATGAAGCGCTCGAAGCGACCGTCTGGGCCGCTATACGGCTCTTCAGGCAGCGCGCCAATCTACTGACCAACACATCGGTGCGGGAACGCAATGCGGGGCGCGTTCAACTCGCGGAGCAGTACGCGCAAATGGCAGCGGAAGCGCGCGAGCACGGCAACCGGCTCCAGATACTTGCTCTGGAGTCACTCGACTCGCCTCCATCGGTGGCATGACGCGCAGTGGAGTGCTCCGGACTATTGTCCATTTTGGCAACCATCGACAGATGAGCGCTGCCGAATCGTGGTGGCTTGATTTGTGCGGCGTTTGAGTGCAACCTGAATGTTCCTGTTCGTCCCCAAGATCTGGCGCGGTTATGCCTCAAAAGACATCGAAACCGCTACGCAAGCACCGGCGACCGACAGAGTCGCCGCGCAAACGACAGGCAGCTCCAGCCTCAGCCGGCGATCGCGCAGTCGCCGGTACGAAGCGCACGTTGTCGTTCCCTGTCGTAGGTATCGGCGCATCCGCCGGCGGCATCGAAGCGGTAACGAACTTGATGCGGGCCCTGCCGGCCGACACTGGCATGGCGTTCGTGCTGGTACAGCATCTCGATCCGACCCACGAGAGCTTGCTCACGGAAATTCTGTCCCGGGCGACTGCCATGCCCGCGACCGAAGTCAACGCCAGGATGGCGGTGGAGCCGAACCATGTCTACGTGATATCGCCCGCTCAGGACCTCATCATTTCCCGCGGTGAGTTGCACCCCTCCAGGCGCACGGAAGCGCGCGGCGCGCATCGCGCCATCGATATATTCCTGCGTTCGCTGGCCGAGGACCAGGGTCATCAAGCCATAGGCGTGATCCTCTCCGGCAGTGCGACCGACGGAACGCTGGGCCTGGAAGAAATCAAGGCGGCGGGCGGAATCACCTTCGCCCAGGACGATACCGCGATGCACGATAGCATGCCGCACAGCGCGGTGGCGACGGGCTGCGTGGATTTCGTGCTCCCTCCCGATGAAATCGCCCGCGAAATCGGACGCATCGCACGGCATCCCTACGTCGCCGGGGCCAGCGACGACCAGTCGGAGTTTCTGATGCCGCAGTTGAACATCGGTCCTGTGCTCGAACAGCTGCGCAGGGGCACCGGAGTGGATTTCTCGAATTACAAGCGCACGACGCTCTTCCGGCGCATCACCCGGCGCATGCTGTTGCGCAAGACGGACCGCTTGCAGCAGTACGTCGACCTGCTCAATGACAATCCGGCGGAAATCGACGCGCTCTTTGCGGATGTGCTCATCAACGTCACGAGTTTCTTCCGCAACCCGGAAACCTTCGAAGCGCTGAAATCCGACGTATTTCCCGAGCTGACAAAAAACCGGTCGCGGCACGACCCGCTGCGCCTGTGGGTGCTGGGCTGCTCGACCGGAGAGGAAGCCTACTCGCTGGCGATCGCGTTTTCCGAGTTCATGGAAGCGGCAAACCGGCAGATTCCGCTGCAGGTTTTCGGCACGGACTTGAACGGCAACGGCATCGAGAAAGCCCGTGCCGGCGTGTATTCCCGGAACGTCGTTCGCGACGTGTCGCCGGAACGGCTGCGCCGCTACTTCGTCGAGGACGAGGGCGGCTACCGGATCAGGAAATCGATCCGTGACATTTGCGTGTTCGCGCGGCACAACGTCCTGGCCGACCCCCCGTTCTCGAGGATGGATTTCGTCAGTTGCCGCAATCTCTTGATTTACCTGGGGCAGGAGATGCAGCAGCGCGTAATTCCGATTCTGCATTACGCCCTGCAACCCGGGGGCTACCTGTGGCTGGGCTCGTCCGAGACCGTAGGCAACCACCGCGATCTTTTCGAGCTGGAGGTGCCGCGGCACAAGTTCTACCGGAAAAAAACAGGGAAAAGGCGGAAACTGCCCGCTCCTCTTGCGCTGTACGGCCCCGGCGAGCGGCACGTCGCCACCAAGGCGATGACGCAACGGGATGTTCCGATAGGCGGTATCGACACCCAAAGAGAGGCCGAGCGCGTCCTGCTCGCCAAGTACGCGCCGCCGAGCGTGCTCGTCAGCGGCGATCTGGAAATCCTCCAGTTCCGCGGGGACACCGGGCCGTTTCTCGCCCCGGCGCCCGGGCGGGCGAGCCTCAATCTGCTGAAGATGGCGCGCGAGGGTCTGCTCGTCGGATTGCGCGCGGCGGTGCACAGGGCCCAGAAGGACGAGGCGCCGGTCCGCGAGGAAAACCTGCGCGTCAAATCCAATGGCGGGTACCGGGAAGTCCACGTGGAGGTGGTACCGATCAGGGGCGCTTCCGAGCCGGCGGGCTGTCTTCTCGTTCTGTTCGAGGAAGCGGCGTCCACCCTCCGCGCGCCGACCGGGCAGTTGGAAAAAATGTTTACGACGGTAGAGGAGCAGTCGCGCTCGGACCGCGAGTTGAATCACGTGCGGCAGGAGCTTGCGGCGACGCGGGAGTATCTGCAATCGGTGATCGAGCAGCAGGAAGCCGCCAACGAGGAGCTGCAAGCCGCCAACGAGGAAATTCAGTCCTCGAACGAGGAGCTGCAGAGCATCAACGAGGAGCTGGAAACCTCGAAGGAGGAAGTGCAGTCGACCAACGAAGAGCTCGCTACGGTCAACGAGGAGCTGCAGGTCCGCAACCAGGAGCTCGCGCAAAGCAACAACGACCTGTTGAACCTGCTCGCGAGCGTGGAGATGGCCATCGTCATGGTGGGGCCGGACCTGCGCATACGCAGCTTGACGCCGGCCGCGGAAAGAATGCTGAATCTCATACGCGCCGACGTCGGCCGTCCGATCAAGGATCTCAAGCTCAACATCGCGATACCGGAGTTCGAGCGCCAGCTCGAGGCGGTCATCGATACGGTGACGGTCAGGGAATTCGAAATCCGGAATCAAGAGGACAAATGGTATCTGGTGCGCCTGCGGCCGTACCGCACACATGAAAACAGGATCGAAGGCGTCGTGATCGTCTTCATCGATATCGATAGCTTGAAGCGCGACCAGGATACGTTGCACCGGCAGGCGGAGCTGCTCGAGCACGCGCACGAGGCCACGCTGATGTGGGAGCTGGGTGGGCCTATCGTCTACTGGAACAAGGCGGCGGAACGACTTTACGGCTATACCCGGGAAGAGGCGCTCGATCGCCGTGGCCACGAGCTGCTCGCGAGTACCCCGGGCCCGCAGGACATTGATGACGCGCTGCGCAAGCAGGGTTGGTGGGCGGGAAAGATGATCCACACCCTGCGCGACCGCACGCAGATCGCGGTGCACAGCCGCATGGTGATGCTGCGCGAACGGGATGGAAAGAGTTTCGTGATCGCGGCCGACCAGCCGATGCCGCGCGACAGCCACTAACGCAAGGTTTTTCCGCCACCCTCTGCTCTCGGCGTTCGAGCTGCACGGCGCGGGTACGGAGGGCCTCCTGCGAGTGGAAATCCCGGCGTTTTTGTTGTTACACTCAGCGCCGCCAACTGCGAAATCATCCAGCCCAGTCGGACAATGAACAAACCTTCCGGCACGCCCGACGCCAGCATACTGATCGTCGATGACGAGCCCAGAAACCTGATGGCCATGCAGGAGTTGCTGCAGGCTACCGGGCACCATCTCGTGCCGGCAAAATCCGGCGAGGAGGCGCTGCGCCAGGTTCTAAGGCAGGAGTTTGCCGTGATCCTGCTCGATGCCAACATGCCGGCGATGGACGGTTTCGAAACAGCGCGGCTGGTGCGGGAACGGGAGCGCTCGCGCCACACGCCGATCATTTTCTTGACCGGCGCTTACGAGGATTCCGTGTCGATGTTCCGCGGCTACGAGGCCGGAGCGGTGGATTACCTGGTGAAGCCGGTGGTGCCGGAGGTGCTGCTCTCGAAGATCTCCATTTTCGTCGATCTCTATCGAAATAGCGCAATGCTGGCGCGGGAGGTCGCCGAGCGCCGGCTCATCGGGGAGCGACTGCGGGAGTCCGAGGAAAACCTGCGGGCGCTTGCCACGCACCTGCAATCCGTGCGGGAAGAGGAACGGACCCGCATCGCGCGCGAAATCCACGACGAGTTGGGGCAGGCATTGACCGGCTTGAAGATGGATTTGACCTGGCTCCTGAAACGGTTGCCGGCAGGGCAGAAGCCGCTCGCCAACAAGGCGAAAGCGATGTCCGGTCTGATCGACGATACGATACACTCGGTGCGCCGGATAGCCACGGGCCTGCGGCCCGAGGTGCTGGACGAGGTAGGCCTGGCGGCGGCCATCGGCTGGCAGGCGAAGGAATTCCAGAAGCGCACCGGCATCCGGTGCAAGATCGACCTGCCGCCGGAGCCGCCCGAGCCGGATCAGGAGCGGGCGACGGCGTTATTCAGAATCTTTCAGGAAGTGCTGACCAATGTGGCGCGCCATGCCAACGCGACCCGCGTCGATATCGCCCTCAAGGTGAATGCGGGCACGCTCTTGCTGGAAGTGCACGACAACGGCAAAGGCGTTGCGCCATCGCAGATCGAAAACACCAAGTCGTTGGGTATCCTGGGGATGCGCGAACGGGCGCTGCTCTTCGAAGGGAAAGTCGATATCGACGGTGCTCCGGGGAAAGGCACCCGGGTGAGCGTGTCGATCCCGGTTGCTGAAAGGCCGTATCAACCAGAAGGCTCTTAGAGGTTAATTTATAAATAGTTATGCGACTTGACCGAGCGTACGAGGGTGTCAGGAACCTTAGAGTTTAGGGTTCCTGACACCCTTACGACGATAGAGGATCGCAAGAGATTGAGCCCCGCTCCGATCAACTTGCGAAGAATGTGTTTCTCCTCAGCTTTGCGCGGGGTCGAATGAACATCAGCCATTTACGCAGAAGTTTGTAGTTGAGCCGCTACATTAAATTCGAGTTTCCGCGATAGTGCGCGGGAACCGCGCGCACTATCATCATGTTGTTCCGCATGGTTGTCTGCTCGCGTGAAAAAAGAGCGCCGACCGTTTTCCCTCACTGCACCTCGAATCCGATTATGTGCAGTTCTGCTGCGGGCGGTTTTGCGTAAGGAGTGTGTCGGGACAAAATCCGACACACTCCTAGGCCTTATGAAAGTACTCGCGCTCGTCCTGGCAGGCGGCGAAGGAACGCGGCTCCACCCGCTCACCGCCGAGCACTCGAAACCCGCACTGCCCTTCGCAAACGGCTACCGCATCATCGATTTCGCGTTGAGCAACCTGGTCAATTCGGGAATCTGCGCGATCTGCGTGCTGGTGCAATACCGGCCGCAGTCGCTCATCAGGCACATCGAGAACGCCTGGGTACCGCGGCTCGCCCGAAAGAAAGGGTTCATCAAGGCAGTATTGCCGCGGCCGGACGTCGGCTGTGGCTATTACCGAGGGACGGCCGACGCCGTCTATCAGAATCTCGACCTGATCGAGCTGCACAAGCCCGATCTGGTCGCCGTATTCGCTGCGGACCACATCTACCGCATGGATATCGGCCAGATGGTCTGCTTTCATCAGGGGCGCAATGCCGATGTGACCGTGGCGGCGGTCCCGGTCCCCATCGAGAACGCGGGCTCATTCGGTATCGTCGTGCCGGGGCCCGGCGGGAAAATACGCGAGTTCCTGGAGAAGCCCGTCCGGCCGCCTGCGATTCCCGCGAATTCGACGCGGGCGTACGCCTCCATGGGTAACTATTTGTTCGATACCAACGTGCTGGTCGGGCTGCTGCACGGCGCCCAGCGCAGCAGCAGTTTCGACTTTGGCCGCGACATCATGCCCCGGCTGCCGGGGCGGACGCGCGTCTATGCCTACGATTTCTCGACCAATTACGTCCCGGGCGTCCAGAAGCACGAGGAGCCTGCGTATTGGCGCGACGTCGGTACGCTGGAAGCTCTCGCGGCTACACAGAAGGACATCCAGGGACCGCTGCCGCGTTTCGATCTGTCGAATCCGCTCTGGCCGATACACGGCGCGAGCCCTCCGGTGCAGGCCCGGGAGCCGAGGCCGCTTCCTGCCAGGCCTGGCGACCGTACGATCCAACTGGGCACCGCCGGCTAGCTACAAGAAGCGAAGCAATCAATTAGCCGATAGAATAATTTCAGGTCTTCCGTTCTGTCCGTGTTTTCCGTGTGATTCCGTGGCCAATTTGGCCTTTGGTTTCCTCGATGCTCGGCGCAATGCGTCGGTATAGCTCCACATATTCCGCCGCCGAACGCCGCCAGCCGAAGTCGCAAGCCATCCCATTCTGTTGCAACATCCGCCAGCCTCGGGTGTCGCGAAAAAAATCGGTGGCGCGCCTGATAGCCGTGACAAGGGCCGGCACCGCCGGCTCGTGGAAGAGAAAGCCGGTCGCCGCCTCCGAGGCCAGCGTTTCCGCGGTGCAATCTCCTATGGTATCGATGAGTCCGCCGGTGGCGTGCGCGATGGGGGGCGTGCCGTAGCGCTGGCTGTACATCTGGTTCAGGCCGCACGGCTCGAACCGGGAAGGCATGACAAACATATCGGCGCCTGCCTCGATCAGGTGCGCCATCCTCTCGTCAAATCCGATCGCCACGGCAATCCGCCCGGGATAGCGCGCGGCTGCCGAGCGCATCACGTCTTCGTAGCTGCGTTCGCCGCTTCCCAGCACGGCGAGCTGGACCGGCAGGGCGGCAAGCTCGGGCACTGCCGAAGCGATCAAGTCGGTGCCCTTCTGGTGGGTGAAGCGGCCAACCACACCGAGCAGCGGTACCTCGGGATCGGCCGCAAGCCCCAGCTGGTGCTGCAACGCCTGCTTGTTGACGCGTTTGAGGTTGACGGTGCGCGGACCGTAACGGCGGGCGATCAACGGATCGGTCGCCGGATTCCACTGCGCCGTATCTATGCCGTTCAGGATGCCGGTGAGCGCTGCGCGGCGCGTGCGCAGCAGGCCGTGCAGGCCGCAGCCGTGCGATTCCGACTGGATTTCGCGCGCGTAAGTCGGACTGACGGTCGTAATGGCGTTGGAATAAAACAGCCCGGCCTTCAGAAATGACATGCGCCCGTAGAACTCCAGGCCGTCGATCGCGTAGCTCGCGGGCGGCAGCCCCAAGGTCGCGACCAGCTCCGGCGCGAAGTTCCCGTGAAAAGCCAGATTGTGCACCGTCGTCACTGAAGCGGCATGCGGGCGGTCCTGGTAGTGCAGGTATGCCGGCGCCAGCGCCGTCGGCCAGTCGTTGCAGTGAACGATATCGGGGCGCCATTGCAGAGGACTCGCCGCGCTTCCGAGTACGGCCGCGGCCCGCGAAAACGCGCCGAATCGCAGGCCATTGTCGGGCCAGTCTTCGCCGGCCTCGTTCTGATAAGGCCCGCCGCCGCGCTGGTACAGAGAGGGACAGTCGAGAATCAGCAACGGCACGCCGCCCGGCAATCGCGTTTCGAGCACGCGCGATTCGAACGGCGGCGCCGACTCCGCCAGCGTGGCGACTACCTTGGCGTCTGCCGCCGCCGCGAGCACGGATGGATAACCGGGCAACAGCACCCGCACGTCGATACGCAGCTTCTTCAGCGCCGCTGGCAAGGCCGCGCTGACGTCGCCCAAGCCCCCGATCTGGGCGAGCGGCGCGCACTCCGGCGTCACAAAGAGTACGCGGAGCTGACCGGCCTTTTCGGTCTTCACCATGGGAGCTGGGAGTGGGAAAGGGCGTGATAGGTGATAAGTGATAGGTGATGGGTGAAAACCAGAGCAATCCGCGCTGCGGGCAACCTAGCACCCATCACTCATCACCCATCACTCGTCACGCTGTTAGATCTTGCGGAGTGGAATGAACGGACCCCGGCGATACGGGCTGTTGAAAGACGAGCGGCAGATACAGCGTAAAGGTGCTGCCCCTGCCCGGACTGCTGTCGACCCGGATGTCGCCCCCCAAAAGCCGGGTGAATTCCCGGCTGATCGAGAGTCCCAGCCCGGTTCCACCGAACTGGCGGCTGGTCCTGCCGTCGGCCTGCTGGAACGCGTCGAATATGAGGGCCTGCTTGTCCGCCGCGATGCCGATACCGCTGTCCATCACGGAAAAAGCGACCACGTTTTCCGCCGCGTCGAGCTGCGCGTGACCCTGCCGCCAGCCGGAGGACGCTGGCGCGATCTGCAGCGTAACGCGGCCCTGCCTGGTGAACTTGAAGGCGTTGGCGAGCAGGTTTTTCAGAATCTGCTGCAGCCGGCGCGCGTCGGTGTGAATCTCGGCCGGCAACTGATCGTCTATCGTGACAGCGAATTCCAACCCCTTCTGGCGCGCGAGCTGGCGGAACGTGCTCTCGACGTAATCCTGGATCTCGGTAAATCGCACCGGTTCGATAGTGAGTTCGCTGATTGCGCCCGACTCGATCCGGGCCAGGTCCAGAATATCGTTGATGAGAGAGAGCAGATCCATGCCAGCGCCGTATATCGTTTGGGCGTACTGGACCTGCTTGGGGCTGAGATTGCGGTCCGCGTTGTCGGCCAGCAGCCGCGCCAGGATCAGCAGGCTGTTCAGCGGCGTGCGCAGCTCGTGGGACATCTTCGCGAGAAATTCCGATTTCGCCTGATTGGCTCTTTCCGCCGCGGCACGCGCAGACTCCATCTGGATTTCGATGCTCTTGCGTTCGGAGAGATCGCGCGTCACCTCGGAGTAGCCAATCAGCCGGCCCTTGGGATCCCGGACCGCTGTGATGACCACGTATGCCCAGTATCTCGAGCCATCCTTGCGCTTTCGCCAGCCTTCTTCCGCGTATCGTCCCTCCGCCGCGGCGGCAGCGAGCGCGTCTTGCGGCTTCCCGCGCGCGACGTCCTCCGGAAGATGGAAGATCGAGAAGTGCTGGCCGACGATTTCGTCGGTGCTGTAGCCCTTGATCCGTTGTGCTCCCACATTCCAACTCGTTACGTTCCCTTCCGTGTCGAGCATCAGGATCGCGTAGTCGATCACGGTATCGACCATGAGCCGGAAGCGTTCCTCGCTGCGGCGCAGCGCTTCTTCCGTTTCAACCCGCCGCGTTCGATCCCGGGTCACGTTCGCGAAGCCGCGCAAGGCCCCCACCTCGTCGCGCAGCGCGGTGATGATCACATTCGCCCAGAAAGTGGTCCCGTCCTGGCGCACGCGCCAGCCCTCGTCCTCGTGATGGCCATCGCGCACGGCGATTGCGAGGACTTGCTGCGGCTTGCCCTGTTCGATTTCCTCCCTGGGGTAGAAGCAGGCGTAGGATAGTCCGACGATGTCGGCGGCGGAATAGCCCGTGATCGTCTGTGCGCCCCGGTTCCAGCTCGCGACGCACCCCTCGGTGTCGAGCATGAAAATCGCGTAGTCCTGGATGCTCTCGATCAAGGTCCGGAAGCGCAGCTCGCTCTCGGTCAGCAGCTGTTCCATCCGCTGGCGTTCCGCGATATCGAGATGCAGCGCACGGTTCATCTGCTCCAACTCGCGGGCGCGCTCTGCGACGCGGGACTCGAGCTCATTATGACTCCGGAGCAAGCCCTCCATCGCGCGTCTGCGTTCGCCCACCACGGCGGAGAGGACGAGGCCCATTACCACCATGGTGCTGGTGAATGCCAGAAACATCAGCAGAGAAGCATTGAGCGATGCTGCCGCGCTCGAATCGCGGAGCATGTCCCAAGAAGCCATGGCGGATACGGCGGCGATCGCCGTCGTCACTTCGCGTTGAGTGAAGCGGAATGCTGCCCAGATCATGAACGGAAGGATAAGGAAGCACGTCGCAGAGCCAGTCTTCGCAGTCATGTCGTCGGCAAACACAAAGTGCACAGTGACCAACAGCAGCACGGCGAAGCAAGCTAATTCCACTTTTTTCGCAACCGGCCATGTCATGTCGTGTCGTCGGCTCCAGGTGAGAACAAGAGGCGTGACGATGATCATTCCGAAGAGATCTCCCTGCCACCAAGTCCACCAGTTGAAGAAAATTCCAGTCGACGACAGCGGATGGGCGAACGACAATCGCAGCGACGCGACCGTCGCCGCGACCGCCGCGCCGAGGGCGGCGGCGGCCACAAAAACGACTACCTGTTCCGCTCGCTCGAAACTGCGGGGCACTCCGATGAAACGCCGGAGGAGTGTGGCGCCCACCAGGGCTTCGAGTGTGTTGCCCGTACCAATCAACATCGCCGAGATGATCGAAGACTCGACCGTCAGGTTGGCAAGGGCGGCGCCCACCCATATGCCGGGCCAGATGCTGTTGCCTAGAAGCAAGGTGGCTGCTAGCGCGATGCCCGAGGGCGGCCAAAGGGGAGTCGCATAGCCAGGAGGTATCGCAAAAAGCAGCGAGACCTTCGCTGTGAGGAAAGTACACGGTCGCGAGCAAAAGCACGCGGCCGAGGTACGATATCCGCACGACGGAAATTACGGATTCCGGCACACACTCTCCCCTGCACACTTGCGGATGCAGACCGTGGAGATAGAGGCTACCACGAAGCGGAGCCGCTATTCTTACAACGCGCTTTCCAGAAGCGGGAAAGCGCGCCGGAAGCGGCATTTTAATTGGTAACTTCTCGAAAACAGCCCCCGCGGAGCAAAAAAAAGCCCCGACTGGCGCCGGGGCTTCCTACCTACACACGCACAGGGAGGGAGGGTTGTGCGTCTGCAAGGCAGAACTGATATTCGATGGCATGGTAATCCTTCGCGCGCGCGCCCTCTATCGCGCAAGCTCGATTTTGTTGTGGTTGCGTAATGGCGCGACGTAGCTAGGCCACTACATTTTCCCTGCAAGCACGGCGGAATGTTTCATCGCGGCGGCGCGCAAGGTCCACCGAATGCCCCTTGGCCGGTGGGCATTGAGCGGGTATTCTCTACAAACAGCAAGGGGTGAGCAAGTAAGCAGTAAGCGCTAAGAAGCGCATCCAGGATTCGTGCATTCCGCTCACTGCTAACCGCTTAGCGCTTACATTTAAGGGGAACGTGCATCGTGAAAATTCTCATCGCAGACGATCATCCGGTGGTGCGGCACGGCTTGAAGCAGATTCTCGCACTCGATCCCGATTTGATGGTGGTAGGGGAAGCGAAGAACGGCAACGAGGCACTGGAGCTCGCGCGCCGCGTGGAGTGGGACGTGGCGATTCTGGATTATTCGATGCCCGGCAAGAGCGGTCTCGATCTGCTCAAGGATATCAAGCGGGAGTATCCGCAGCGGCCGGTGCTGATCCTGAGCATGCATCCCGAGGACTTGCACGCCACGCGCGTGCTGAAAGCCGGCGGTGCGGGTTACGTCAACAAGGAAAGCGTGTCGGAAGAGCTGACGGCGGCGATCCGCAAGGTGATGGCCGGCGGCAAGTACGTGAGTCCCGCATTGGCCGAGCGGCTGGCTTTCGAGTTAGGGCCCGGCACGCAGAAGCCGCTGCACGAGACGCTGTCCGACCGGGAGTACCGGGTGATGTGGCTGCTGGCTTCGGGCAAACAGATCAATCAAATCGCGAAAGAGATGTTCCTCTCCCCGAACACGGTGAGCACCTATCGGGCGCGCATCCTGAAAAAGCTGGCCCTCGCCAACAACGCGCAGCTCGTCCATTACGCGGTCAAGCATCAGCTCGTTCAATAGCGCCGTGAGCGGTAAGCGGTAAGCAGTGGAGCAGTGAACGGTGAGCGGAGTAAGCGGTGAGCCGGAACTTCTACAACAAGGCACACGTCCAATTTACCGCTTACCGCTTTTTGGTATGACAAAGGAATGATTCACGCTTAAGAGCGCAGCAGCGGCGCGCGCGTGCTTGCTTGTCGAAGGTCCAGTCGTCACGCGCTGGCGGTGACAAATCGGTGACAAATTCCCCGGGGGCCGGCCCCAAAATTCCGCTGTGCCGGCGGCATGTAGGGGAGTCCCTACACCGCCTCGCCGGGACCGCTACAGAAAAATCACGGTTTCCGGGCTGGTGGACTGAATTTTTCCACCCTATTCTAGACGGAGTTGAGGAGCCGGCCGCCGGGTTGTTAACAATCGTGAGAATACGGGTTTCGAACTCCGGAGTGAAAGCACGGCGGATCAGGGGAGCGGACTATTTCTTCGATCAATCGATGGAGATAGGGGAAGTCGTGTTGGTGGCGAGAAGCCTGGTTCTCGACCCGCCAACGCTTAGTCCACTCTACAAGGAGGCTGCCATGAAGACGACTCAAGTAACAAGCATATTCGTACTTCTGCTCTCGCTGTTCATCGGGACCGGCTATGTTTCGAGCAACCCGGCACAGGAACGGGAGATGGGTCTGGTGCAGAGCGATGAGCGCTATGTGCAGGACGCGCACCTGGCGCGTTACCGGGAACATCTGGTGGATCTGGGCATCGACCGCTTCAGTTGCCGATGACCGCATGAGGCTTCCGCAGAAGCCTCGCATACAGGAAAGATGCAGGGAAAATAGCCGGGTCCGGATTCGGATACCGGCAAAAGGGCCGCGCGATAAGCGGCATTACTTGGCAGGGGGATTGCATGCTGAAAGTGGATCTTGCGCGCTCCTCGGACGAGGAGCTTGCGGGCGCGGTGGCCGCGCACTGCGCTCCACTCGGAACAGTCACCAAGGTAACGGTCTATGCGGCACGCGCCGGCGCGTCCGCGCGTCCGTTTGCGATAATAGCCATGCAGACGCGTGAAGCAGCGGAGAACGTGTCCGCAAGTTTCGGCGGCCGCACGGTAGGAAGCGCGGTCGTGGTGTTCCTGGAGCAGCTGGCCGATGCTGTCTTTCCACCAGTCGACGGCGGCATGCAGGGGGTGGCGGACAACGTTGTCACGCTGGGCAAGGCCGGTCGCGAACGAACATTCTAGGGGGCGAGGTATATGTCAGACCTGAGATTCACTCCGGCAACGCTCGATCAGCGGGAGTTGCTGAAGGCGCTGCGCGCATTCCGCAAAGGGGATTTTTCCGTTCGGATGCCACTCGATCTCGTTGGCATCGAGGGCGAAATCGCTGAGGCGTTCAACGATGTCGTCGAAATGAACGAAACGTTCGCCGAGGAATTCGCGCGGATACGCGACGAGGTCGGCAAGGAAGGGAAGATCAACCAGCGGATCAAGATGCCCGCCGCGACGGGGGCATGGACCGACTGCGTGGACTCGGTGAACACGTTGATCGGCGATGTCGTGCAGCCGACATCGGAAGTCGCCCGCGTGATCGAATCGGTCGCCAAGGGCGACCTGGCACAGACCATGGTGCTGGAGATCGACGGCAGGCCGCTGCGCGGTGAGTTTCTGCGTATCGGCAAGGTGGTGAATACGATGGTCGGCCAGCTCGGCGCGTTTGCCTCGGAAGTATCCCGGGTGTCGCGCGAGGTAGGTACCGAAGGGAAGTTGGGCGGCCAGGCGCAGGTGCCCGGCGCCGCGGGCACGTGGAAGGACCTGACCGACAACGTGAACGCGATGGCGGCCAACCTCACGGGTCAGGTGCGCAACATCGCCGAGGTGACGACGGCGGTGGCGAAGGGCGACCTCTCGAAGAAGATCACCGTGGACGTCAAGGGCGAGATCCTGGAGCTGAAGAGCACAGTCAACACGATGGTGGACCAGCTGAACGCGTTCGCCTCGGAAGTGTCGCGGGTGGCGCGCGAAGTGGGTACCGAAGGGAAGTTGGGCGGCCAGGCGCGGGTGCTGGGGGTAGCGGGAACCTGGAAGGACTTGACCGACAACGTGAATTTTATGGCGGCGAACCTCACGGGTCAGGTGCGCAACATCGCCGAGGTGACCACGGCGGTCGCGAAGGGCGACCTCTCGAAGAAGATCACGGTGGACGTCAAGGGCGAGATCCTGGAGCTGAAGAGCACGATCAACACGATGGTGGACCAGTTGAACGCGTTCGCCTCGGAAGTGTCGCGGGTTTCGCGCGAGGTGGGCACGGACGGCAAGCTCGGCGGCCAGGCGCGAGTGCTGGGCGTGGCGGGGACGTGGAAGGATTTGACCGACAACGTGAACCTGATGGCGGCCAACTTGACCGGTCAGGTGCGCAACATCGCGGAAGTGACGACGGCGGTCGCGAAGGGCGACCTCTCGAAGAAGATCACGGTGGATGTCAAGGGCGAGATCCTGGAGTTGAAGAGCACGATCAACACGATGGTGGACCAGCTGAACGCGTTCGCCTCGGAAGTATCGCGGGTGGCGCGCGAGGTGGGCACGGACGGCAAGCTCGGCGGCCAGGCGCGGGTGCCCGGAGTGGCGGGCACGTGGAAGGACTTGACCGACAACGTGAACGCGATGGCCGGGAATCTGACCGGTCAGGTGCGCAACATCGCCGAGGTGACGACGGCGGTGGCGAAGGGCGACCTCTCGAAAAAGATCACGGTGGACGTCAAGGGCGAGATCCTCGAGCTGAAGAGCACGATCAACACGATGGTGGACCAGTTGAATGGATTCGCCTCGGAAGTGTCGCGCGTGGCGCGCGAGGTGGGCACGGACGGCAAGCTCGGCGGCCAGGCGCAGGTGCCCGGGGTCGCGGGCACGTGGAAGGACTTGACCGACAACGTGAATTTCATGGCGGCCAACCTGACCAACCAGGTGCGCAACATCGCGGAAGTGACGACCGCGGTGGCGAAGGGCGACCTCTCGAAGAAGATCGCCGTGGACGTCAAAGGCGAGATCCTGGAGCTGAAGAGCACGATCAACACGATGGTGGATCAGCTGAACGGGTTCGCCTCGGAGGTATCGCGGGTGGCGCGCGAAGTGGGCACGGAAGGAAAGTTGGGTGGCCAGGCGCGGGTGCCCGGGGTGGCGGGCACGTGGAAAGACTTGACCGACAACGTGAACGCGATGGCGGCGAACCTGACCGGTCAGGTGCGCAACATCGCGGAAGTGACGACCGCGGTGGCGAAGGGTGATCTTTCGAAGAAGATCACAGTGGACGTCAAGGGCGAGATACTGGAACTGAAGAGCATGATCAACACGATGGTGGACCAGTTGAACGGGTTCGCCTCGGAAGTATCGCGGGTGGCGCGCGAGGTGGGGACGGACGGCAAGCTCGGCGGCCAGGCCCAAGTGCCCGGCGTGGCGGGGACGTGGAAGGACCTGACCGACAACGTGAACGCGATGGCGGCGAACCTGACCGGTCAGGTGCGCAACATCGCGGAAGTGACGACCGCGGTGGCGAAGGGTGATCTTTCGAAGAAGATCACAGTGGACGTCAAGGGCGAGATACTGGAGCTGAAGAGCACGATCAACACGCTGGTGGACCAGTTGAATGCGTTCGCCTCGGAAGTGTCACGGGTGGCGCGCGAGGTGGGCACGGACGGCAAGCTCGGCGGCCAGGCGCAGGTGCCGGGAGTCGCGGGCACGTGGAAGGACCTGACCGACAACGTGAACGCGATGGCGGCGAACCTGACCGGTCAGGTGCGCAACATCGCGGAAGTGACGACCGCGGTGGCGAAGGGCGATCTTTCGAAGAAAATCACGGTGGATGTGAAGGGCGAAATACTGGAGGTGAAGAGCACTGTCAACACGATGGTGGACCAGTTGAATGCGTTCGCCTCGGAAGTGTCACGGGTGGCGCGCGAGGTGGGCACGGACGGAAAGTTGGGCGGCCAGGCCCAGGTGCCGGGGGTCGCGGGCACGTGGAAGGATCTGACCGACAACGTGAACGCGATGGCGGAGAACCTGACCGGCCAGGTGCGCAACATCGCAGAAGTGACGACGGCGGTCGCGAAAGGCGATCTCTCGAAGAAGATCGCGGTGGACGCCAAAGGCGAGATACTGGAGCTGAAGAGCACGATCAACACGATGGTGGACCAGCTGAACGCGTTCGCCTCGGAAGTATCGCGGGTGGCGCGCGAGGTGGGCACGGACGGCAAGCTCGGCGGCCAGGCGCAGGTGCCCGAGGTCGCGGGCACGTGGAAGGACTTGACCGACAACGTGAATTTCATGGCGGCCAACCTCACCAACCAGGTGCGCGGCATCGCGCAGGTGGTGACGGCGGCGGCGAAGGGCGATCTGAAGCGCAAGGTAGTGTTCGAGGCGAAGGGCGAGATCGCGGCGCTCGCGGACACGATCAACGGCATGATCGACACGCTCGCGACGTTCGGCGATCAGGTTACCAACGTGGCCCGCGAAGTGGGTATCGAAGGCAAGCTCGGCGGTCAGGCCAAGGTGCCGGGGGCGGCGGGCTTGTGGCGGGATCTGACCGACAACGTAAACCAACTGGCGGCGAACCTCACCAATCAGGTGCGGGCGATCGCGGAGGTTGCGACCGCGGTGACCAAGGGCGACCTGACGCGGTCGATCATGGTGGAAGCGCAGGGAGAGGTCGCGGCGCTGAAAGACAACATCAACGAGATGATCCGCAATCTCAAGGACACGACGCTCAAGAACACCGAGCAGGACTGGTTGAAGACGAACCTGGCGAAATTCACCCGCATGCTGCAGGGGCACCGCGATCTCTTCGCGGTTTCGCGACTGGTGCTTTCGGAACTGGCGCCGCTGGTCCACGCCCAGCAGGCGGTGCTGTACACGCGCACCTCCCGTGACAGCGAGCCCTGCCTGGAGCTGGTTGCCAGCTACGCTCACAAGCCGAACAAGAGCCTGCCGAAGCTCCTGGGGATGGGCGAGGGCCTCGTGGGACAGTGCGCTTTCGAGAAGAAGCGGATATTGCTCGCGGATGTTCCGCACGATTACCTCCGGGTGGGCTCCGTGCTGGGCTCCACCAAGCCGCTGTCCATCATCGTCCTGCCGGTGCTGTTCGAAGGCCAGGTCAAGGCGGTGATCGAGCTGGCGTCGATCAGGCGGTTCAGCGATACCCATCTCTCGTTTCTCGATCAGTTGACCGAGGGCATTGGCATCGTCTTCAACACGATCGAAGCCAACATGAGGACGGAGGACCTGCTCAAGCAATCCCAATCCCTCACGACCGAGCTGCAGAGCCAGCAGGAAGAGCTGAAGAAGACCAACGACCGCCTGGAGCAGCAAGCGGACAACCTGCAGAAGTCCGAGTCGCTGCTCAAGAGGCAGCAGGAGGAGTTACAGCGCACCAACGAGGAGCTGCAGGAAAAGGCCGGGTTGCTTTCGGAACAGATGAAGGAAGTGGAATACAAGAACTCCGAGGTCGAGCTCGCCAAGGCCGCGCTCGAGGAGAAAGCCGAACAGCTCGCGCTATCCTCGCGTTACAAGTCGGAGTTCCTCGCCAACATGTCGCACGAACTGAGGACGCCGCTGAACAGCCTGCTGATCCTCGCGCGGATGCTGTCCGACAACAGCGACAGCAACCTGACGCTGAAACAGATCGAGTACACCCGTACCATCCATGCCGCCGGCACCGACCTTCTCTCGCTCATCAACGACATACTCGATCTCGCCAAGATCGAGTCCGGGACCGTCACGCTCAATATCGCACCCGAGCACTTCTCGGACCTGCGCGATTATGTCGAGCGCACGTTCCGTCAGGTCGCGCACGACAAGGGGCTGGAATTCGCCGTTTCGATCGATCGCGGAGTGCCCCCCACGATTCAAACCGACGCCAAGCGGCTGCAGCAGATTCTGAAAAACCTGCTGTCCAACGCCTGCAAGTTCACCGACCGGGGAACTGTCTCGTTGAGCATCGCGCTTGCGAAACCGGGCTGGAGCCCCGGGCATCCGGCACTGCACGGCGCGGACAAGGTCGTGGCGTTCTCCGTGACCGACACCGGAGTCGGCATACCGGAGAACAAGCAGAAAATCATCTTCGAGGCGTTCCAGCAGGCGGACGGGACCACCAGCCGGCAATATGGAGGTACCGGGCTCGGGCTTTCGATCAGCCGCGAGCTGACCCGATTGCTGGGCGGCGAGATCCGCGTCGTCAGCGTTCCCGGCAAGGGCAGCACGTTTACGCTCTATCTGCCGCTCACCCACGAGCCGCCGCATCTCGTGGAGAAGACCGAGGAGGACTACGGCGCAGCGCAGCGCGGCCCAGCCTACCCGCCGGAGCACGGCGACCAGGGCGAAATGGTAAAGACGGCGCTCTCGTTGCTCGCGCAGCCTGCGGTGCCCGACGACCGCGATAACATACACGCCGGCGACCGCGTCGTCCTGATTGTGGAAGACGACGTCAAGTTCGCATCCACGCTGCTTGAGGTGGCGCGGGAAAACAGGTTCAAGGGCGTGGTCGCGTTGGACGCACAAACGGGCTTGAACCTGATCAAGGAGCTCACTCCCGACGCGATAACCCTGGATCTCAAGTTGCCCGATATGGACGGATGGGCGGTGCTGGACCTGCTCAAGCACGATCCCGCCACACGGCATATCCCGGTCAACGTGATATCGGTGTCCGATCACCTGCATCGTTGCTTCTACATGGGGGCATTGGGGGCCATGAACAAACCGGTGGGGAAGGAGACGCTGGACGAGGCCCTCCAAAAGACACGCGATTTCATCGAGCGCGACGTCAAGACTTTGTTGATCGCCAACGGCGACGAGACGCAACGTGAGGCCATGGCCGGCTCGCTACGCGACACGATAGAGATCACCGCAGTCGGCACCGGCGTGGAGGCGCTCGAAACCCTGCAGGAGAAGCGCGTCGACTGCCTCGTCGTCGGTCCGACACTGAACGACATGAGTACCGGTGGATCTGCTCAAGAAGTTCGCGCGGACCCCGCGCGCCACCGAAGTGCCGATCGTGACCTACGGCGCGGGGAGCTTCACCCGGATGGACCAGGACAATCTGCGCAAGCTGTCGGAAGTCATCATCCTCAAGAACGTCAGCACGCAGGACGAGGTGCTCGAGGAAACCACGTTGTTCCTGCATCAAGCGCTGAAGAACTTGCCGCAGAAGCAGCGCGGTGTGCTTGTCAACCGGCAGATGGGCGGGACTGAACTGTCCGGCAAGAAGGCGCTGATCGTCGACGACGATATTCGCAACATCTTCGCCCTGACGGGCGCGCTCGAGCAGCAGGGGATCACCGTTGTCAACGCCGAGAACGGCAAGGACGGGATCGAGACGCTGAAGGACAATCCCGACACCGACATCGTGCTCATGGACATCATGATGCCCGAGCTCGACGGCTACGACACGATACGGATCATCCGGGGTCTCGAAGAGAACAAGAATCTCCCCATCATTGCGATAACGGCGAGGGCGATGAAAGGGGACCGCGAGAAATGCATAGAAGCCGGCGCCTCCGACTACATCGCCAAGCCCGTCAACATAGAGCAACTGATGTCGCTGCTGCGGGTCTGGCTTACGAGGTAACGAGTGTCGAGTAATGAGTGACGAGTACGAGAACCGGTCTCAAAAGTACTTCCCTCCCCTTCAAGGGGAGGATTAGGGTGGGGATGGGGTCAATGATCGTCGAGCCGACCCCCATCCTGGAACCACTGAGATAGCACATGGCGATCGAGGCCAAGGCCAACATCCTGGTTGCCGATGATGAGGCGCATAGCCGCCTGGCGCTGCAGGACCTGCTGGAAAGTCCGGACCGGGACATCGTGACCGTGGCGTCCGGCGCGGAAGCGCTCCGGCAGCTCCTGAAGCAGGACTACGCGCTGATCCTGCTGGATATCCGCATGCCGGGCATGGACGGCTTCGAGACCGCCACGCTGATCCGGCGGCGCAAGCGCTCCCAGGACACTCCCATTATCTTCCTGACGGGCGCGTACGAAGACGCGACTTCCGTCGCTCGCGGCTACGAGGTAGGAGCCGTGGACTATATCTTGAAGCCGGTCGAGCCCGAGGTGATCAAGTCGAAGGTCGCGGTGTTCGTCGAGCTCTACAACAAGAACGCCGAACTCGCCACGCAGATCCTCAAGCGCCGGATCGCCGAGCGCGCGCTGTCCAAGGCGAACGAGGACCTCGAGATCAAGATCCGCGAGCGCACCGCCAGTCTGATGGTGGCGAACGACCTGCTGAGCAGGGAAAACGAGATGCGCCAGGAGGCGGAAGAGGCCCTGCGCAGGGCGAAGCAGGTCGCGGAGTCTGCGAATCTCGCCAAGTCGACGTTTCTCGCCAACATGAGCCACGAGATCCGCACACCGATGAATGCGATCATCGGCATGGCCGAGCTCGCGCTGCAGACGCGGCTTACGCCCGAGCAGCACGAATACGTGAGCCTGGTGAAGAGTTCCAGCGAGTCCCTGTTGACCATCATCAACGACATTCTGGATTTTTCCAAGATCGAGGCCGGCCATCTGGAAGTCGAAAGCATCCCGTTTTCCCTGCGCCGGAGTCTGGGGGACACGATGAAGACGCTGACGCTGCAGGCTCACCAGAAAGGGTTGGAACTCACCTGTGAGTTCGCGCCGGACGCACCGGACGCGCTCGTAGGAGACCCGGTCAGGCTGCGCCAGATCGTGATCAACCTCGTCAGCAATGCCATCAAATTCACCAACCGCGGCCAAATCGCGCTGCGCGTGGCTCCGGAGTCGGTGGCTGGGGGGACGGTCACCTGTCATTTCACGGTCAGCGATACCGGCATAGGCATTCCCGAGGAGCAGCAGGCGACGATCTTCGCCCCTTTCCTGCAGGGCAATAGCTCGACCACGCGCGTCTACGGCGGCACGGGGTTGGGGCTCGCCATTTCGGCGCGGCTGACGGAAATGATGAAAGGCACCATGTGGCTCGAGAGCGAACCTGCCAAGGGCAGCGTCTTCCATTTTGTCGTCCGCTTCGGCCTGCAGGAAGCGGCGCAACCCGCCAGCGCTTGCCATAGGCCCGCGGCACTGGCCCGTGCCAGAGGGCCGGATGTATCTCCCGGCACCCCGGAGGGCACGGTTACGCTGCAAGCGCCGGTCGGTGCGAAGAGCGGCAAGGACAAGCTCGAAGTCCTGCTCGTGGAGGACAACGCCGCGAACCAGATACTTGCCCGGCGCGTGCTGGAAAAGCACGGCCACCACGTAATGGTGGTGGAGCACGGCGCCGCGGCTCTCGAGATGCTCGAGCTAAGGCGCTTCGACATCGTCCTCATGGACGTGCAGATGCCGAGGATGGACGGGATAGCAACGACCGCAGCCATCCGCAAGAGAGAGCAGGAAGCCGGCGGCCACCTTCCGATCGTTGCGCTCACGGCGCACGCCATGAGCGGGGACCGCGAGCGTTGCCTGCGAGCGGGAATGGATGGCTATCTCATCAAGCCGATTCGGGCCGCATCGCTGCTCGAAGCCATCGAGCGCTATTGCATGGAGCCGGTGGAATCTGCGGCGCGGCCGGAGCAATGCTCGGGAAATGAGTCGAAAAATGAGTTGGAAGTTGAGTTGGATGAGTCGGAACATGAGTCGGAACCGGCGGTGCTCGACCAACTCGAGCTGATGGAGCGTATCGATGGCGATAGGGCATTTCTCGGCGATCTGACGCGATTGTTTCTGAGGGACTGCGCCAAGCTCATGGCGGGCGTGCGCGAGGCGATCGTACATCGCGATGCCGCCGCCCTCGGTGTCGCGTTGCACTCGCTGCGAGGGATGTTTCTCAATCTCGCCGCGAATTCCGCGCAGGAGGTCGCCTCGATGCTCCAGGAAATCGATCTCGAAACGGAGCAGGCTAAAGCGGAAGAGGTCTACACGATGCTCGAGGACGAGGTCCAGTCGCTCGAGTCGAGGTTGGTCGGCATCAGCGGCCAGCTTGCCGCATGACACTAGGTAACCTCTTGTGACCAACTTGAACAGGATCGTCGTCGAAGTGGACCCGGTGCTCCGGGATCTCGTCCCGGTGTACCTCGCGAATCGCCGCGGAGATATCGACTTCATCAAGGTGGCGCTCGACCGCTGTGATTTCGGGACGATAGACAGGCTCGGTCACAACATGCAGGGATCGGGGTCCAGCTTCGGCTTCGACGGCCTGACCGAGATAGGAGCCGACCTCGAGCGTGCCGCCAAGGCAGGAAAGCACATAGAGATCGCGCGCCTGGTCCGCGATCTGGAGGAGTACCTTTCTCATCTCGACCTGCGGGCCTCGGACCGCGACGCCGTCAAACCGGCGATTGATGCCCCACCGGCCGCGCCCTCCGCGACCTCCAGTCCTGCAAGCGAGAAGGCGCCACAAGCTGGTCCGGACGTTCTTGTGGTCGACGACCAGGAGATGAATGCCGCGATTATCAGCCGTTACCTCTCCAGGGAGGGCTATACCGTCAAGTACCTCGCCAGCGGCGATGCCGCCTTGGCGGCATTGGAGGAGGGCCCGCGGCCGGCGCTGATACTGCTGGATGTCGTCATGCCCGGCACGAACGGTTTCGACGTCTGCCGCAGAATCAAAGCCAATCCTGCGACGAGCGGGATCCCGGTCGTGTTGGTCACTAGCTTCGACAGCCGGCGCGACTTCATGCAGGGATTGGCAGCTGGCGCCGACGATGTTCTGGCCAGGCCGGTTCAACGCGACGAGTTGATGGCGCGGGTGCGGAGCATGACAAAGGGGGGTCCGGGCCCCTTCCGGTAAATTCACTCGGGGCCTTCCCGGACCCCCCTGCGACCCCCCGGACACTCCGAACAAAAGCCTCACCGGAAATTACAAAAAAACGCCGGGCCCCTCCCGGTAACTTCAAGCGGGGCCTTCCCGGACCCCCCTGCGACCCCCCGAACACTCCGAACAGGAGCCTCGCCGGGAATTAAAAAAAAACGCCGGGCCCCTCCCGGTAAATTCACTCGGGGCCTTCCCGACCCCCTGCAACCCCCCACTCACGGTATTCAGACGGGCCCTTCCCGGACGCCCCTGCGACCCCCCGATGAACAAAGGGGGGATCGGGGCCCCTCCCGGTAAGTGCATTCGGGGCCTTCCCGGACCCCCGGCAACCCCCCCATAGCCGCCGAATGTCGATGGCATAATCCAAGGTTCAAAGTTTTCGAGAAGAAGCGGCGGCGCATCAATGGCTTAAATCCGGCGTGTGACCGTGCTACACTTCGCCGGGGCTGGGGCGGGAACCGTGCCCCGGATGGCCGGTCACAGAAAACGGAAACCTGCCTATGAATGATCCAGCGCCCGCCCGGGCAGTGGTGCGCAAAAAGATCCTCCTGGTTGACGACGACGCCGATCTGTTGGCACTCAGGAAGTTGCGCCTGCAGGCCGGAGGTTACGAGGTGCGGGAGGTCGCCGACGGCGCCCGCGCCATGGAAGCGATCGTGGCGTTCCACCCCGATCTCGTCATCCTGGACCTCCTGCTGCCCAACGTATCGGGCGAAACGCTGTTGAGGCAGATACGCGCCGATCCGGCCTACGAGCCGGTAAAGATCATCGTCAGCAGCGCCAAAAATTACCAATCCGATCAGAAGCTCTGCCTGGAAATGGGGGCCGATTCCTATCTCGTGAAGCCGGTCGACCACGACGCATTGAACGCGACGATCCGCAAGCTGCTGAAAGAGGAGGTAACGGTCAGATTCTGGGGCACGCGCGGCAGCATCGCGCGGCCAGGCTACGACACGTTGAAGTTCGGCGGCAATACGCCGTGCGTCACCGTCGAGTTGAGCCGTGAACGCGTCTTCATATTTGACGCCGGCACCGGCATCGTCGATTTCGGCCGGACCCTATCCGACATAACCCGTCATTACAAATTCAATCTGTTCATCTCTCATCCGCACTGGGATCACATCCAGGGGCTGCCGTTCTTCCAGCCGCTGTACCGGCAGGGGAACGAGATGGTGATCCACGGCACCTCGCATGGGAAGTTGAGCCTGCGCGAGGTGATCAGCGGGCAGATGAACAATCTCTATTTCCCCGTCACCATCAAGGAATATGCCTCGCGGGTTTATTTCAACGAGCTCGTCGAAGGCGACAACGAGGTCGATCAGTTGCAGGTAAGCGCGATCGGCCTGAATCACCCCGGCGCGACGCTAGGGTACCGCGTGTTGACTGAATCGGGAAAAACGGTCGCGTACATTACGGATCACGAGATTTATCCCGACGGCGATGCCCACAACCGCAACCGCATGATCGCGTTCCTGAAAGGGGTCGACGTGCTCATTCACGATACGACTTATTTCGACGACGAGTACCCGGCGCGCGTGGGCTGGGGCCATTCGGGATTGACGGAAGTCCTCAAGCTCTCCGAAGAGGCGCAGGTGAAGACCCTGTACCTGTTCCATCACGACCCCAGCCATGATGATGAAGCGGTGGAACGCAAGGAGGTGCTGGCGAAACAGTATTTTGAACAGCGTTCGGTGGACATCAAGTGTTCCGCGGCGAGGGAAGGGACCGCCGTAATACTATAAGGAAGGGGGTCCGGGCCGCATCCGCCTATAGGGAGGGGGGCCGGGCCCCTTCCATTTTTCAGGCGGAGCCTTCCCGGTCTCCCCTGAGACCCCCCAACGCGGGCCTTCCCGGACCCCCCGCGACTCCCGGTCACTACGAACACACGAGCGGCGCTAGCGCCACGAAAAATTCCGGGCCCCTTCCGTTCTTCGAACGGGGCCCCTCCCGAACCCCCTGCAACCCCCGATCACGATGACTTACGAGGGGCATCTGGTCCCTACCGGGGCGCTGGGTCGATTGTTTCACTAGGCTCCGCAGCCATTGCGGAGTGACCGGGAGGTATAGGGAGGATTCGGGAAGGCCCCGAATGAATCTACCGCGAGGGGCCCCGCTTTTTTGTAATTTCCGGCACGACGCCTGTGCGGGGTGACCGGGGGGTTGCAGGGGGTCGGGGAAGGTCCCGAATGACTCTACCGGGAAGGGCCCGGCGTTTTTTGTAATTTCCGGCACGGCTCCTGTGCAGGGTGACCGGGGGTTGCAGGGGGTCCGGGAAGGCCCCGAATGAATCTACCGGGAGGGGCCCGGACCCCCCTTCGTACATATAAAAAAAACCCGCAGGAGATTGCTCTCCTGCGGGGCTAGTGTCGTCTTCCTCGGAGGGGGAGGGGGGAATGAGAAAGACGATGACTACCGTTACCGGGCTGCTGGCGCCCGGCCAGATAATTCGGGTCGCGCATGCCAGGCTATGCAACCCGCGTGCCACCCGAGAATTTGTCATTTATTCAGATACATAGTCTGTTCCGCAGTGGAGAACTCGTCGCTGAACAACGACAACCACGATCGCTACGTGCGCTAAGAGGTTGATCCGGGGGCGCTTCGAGCTGTCGTATAACAACGACAGGAAAGCAAGGCGAAAGGCGAAAGGCGAAAGGCGAACGCCCTTCCTCCTTTCGCCTTGGCTACACGCCGAGGTAGTAGTTTTTGACCAGCTCGTTTTGCTCAAGATCCGCGACCGTCTTGCCTTCGAAGACGATCTCGCCGTGCACGATGATGTAGCCGCGGTCGGCGATGCGGATCGCCTGGTGGAAGTTCTGCTCCGCCATCAACACTGTCAGGCCGTAGCGATCCTTCAGCTCCTTGATCTTGGTGATGGTATGGGACACGAGGATGGGCGCGAGGCCCACCGAGGGCTCGTCGACCACGAGCAGCTTGGGCGAGGACATGAGCGCGCGCGCGATCGCGAGCATCTGTTGCTGTCCGCCCGAGAGCGAACCGGCGAGCTGGCGCCGGCGCTCCTGCAGCACGGGGAAAATCTCGTAGCAGTACGCGGCGTTCCTGCCTATTTCAGTCCGCGCGAGCGGCCGGAACGCCCCGAGCAGCAGGTTTTCCTCGACGGTGAGCTTGGGGAAGAGCCTCCGGCCTTCGGGCACCATGGTCACTCCGAGGTTGACGATGTGCTCGGTGGCGAGCCGGGTCAGGTCGTGGCGCGCCCCGTCGATCTCCAGGGTCACTGAGCCGCGCGTGGGGCGCACCATTCCCATCACGCATTTCAGGAGCGTGCTCTTGCCGTTGCCGTTGGTGCCGAGCAGCGTGACGGTCTCGCCCTGATTCACGGCTATCGAGACGCCGTGCAGCGCGCGCACCGCTCCGTAGCCGGCGTCGACGTTCTCGATTCGCAGTTGAAGGCTCATCGCTTCCGGTGACAGATAGAGCGTGACAGATACGACGTGACAGATAGAGCGTCACAGATAGGGCGTAACCTGACGATCAACTTGGCTCCACCAGACCCCAGGCACCTGTCACGCTTCACCTGTCACGCTCCACCTGTCACGTATCACCTGTCACGGTTTCAGGCGCCAAGGTAGGCACGCTGCACCTCGGCGTTGACGACGATCGATTCGGGCGTGCCTTCACAGATGATCTTCCCCGCATCCAGGCAGATCACGCGCTGCGAAAAGCGCATCACCGCCTGCATGATGTGCTCGATCATGATGATCGTGATGCCTGCTGCGTTCAGCTTGAACAGGATCTCGAGCACCTCGCCGACTTCGTTCGACGCCAGGCCCGCCATGGCTTCATCCGAGATCAGCAGGCGCGGCCGCGCGGCCATGGCCCGCGCAAGCTCGAGCTTTCGCAACTCGACTTGGGACAGGCGGCTCGAAGACGTGCTCGCCTTTTCGGCGAGGCCGATGTTCTTGAGGATCTCCATGGCTTCGGCCGCGCGTGTCCGCCTTGTGCAGAGAACGGCGGTGCACGACGAACTCGAGGGGCACGATCAGGTTTTCCAGCACGGACATGCTGGAGAACGGCCGCGGGATCTGGAAGCTGCGGGCGATGCCGCGACGGGTGCGCTGGTACGCGGGCAGCGTCGAGATGTTCTCGCCGGCAAAAGTGATCGTTCCCGCTTCGTTGCGCAGCGCGCCCGAGACGCAGTTGATGAGCGTGGTCTTGCCGGAGCCGTTCGGGCCGATCAGGCCGAAGCGTTCCCCCGGCGCCACGGCGATGCTCACGTCCGTCAGCGCCGCGAAGCCGCCGAAGTGCTTGGAAACCCGGTCCACCTTGAGTAGGGGCTCGCTCATGATCCGTTACGCGGGGAATTGATCTCAAGGCGTGACTTGTGACTCGTAACTCGTGACTCGACTTCAAGCATCTTCAACATGCGAAAGGTTTTGGTTTTCACGTTAAACAGGAAAGGCCAGTCACCGGTCACCAGTCACGAGTCACCAGTCACCCCTTTGAAGTCTTGCGCCATAGCTTCTGCGCAAGACCAACAATGCCCTCGGGCGCCGCCACCACGAACACCACCAGCAGCACGCCGACCACCAATACGTTCAATTCAGAGGAGATGGTGACGGTGACGACCTGCTGGACCGTGCCGAGCAGGAGCGCCCCGATCACAGGGCCGATCCAGTGCGAGGTGCCGCCGATGATGGGCATCGCCAGCGCCGACACCGAGTAGGTCAGGTTGAACGCGGAGGCCGGCTCGACGAAGCTCTGGTACATGGCGAGCGGCGCGCCGGCCGCGCTCATCAGCGCCCCTGAGATCGTGCACGCCAGGAGCTTCAGCCTGAGCGTCGGGACGCCGGTGCACTCCGCCGCTTCCTCGTTGTCGCGGATCGCGCGCAGGCCCAACCCGATCCACGAGGTCTCGATGTAGCGGGCGATCGCCACGGCGGCGATCGCGAGCATCACAACGACGACAAACAGCATCTTGATGTACGAATCGAACGGCTCCATCACCGGCGGGCGGAGGATCTGTATTCCGGTCGCGCCCCCGACGTAACGCCAGTTGATGACTGCGGTCTCCAGGATGATCGTGATCGCCACAGTCGCGATGGAAAAGAAGATGCCGCGCAGCCGCAATGTCAACAGCCCCACGCCGAAACCGAGTGCCCCCCCGACCGCGGCGGCGGCCGCTATCTGCAGGCCGAGCGGGATCGCCGTTCCTTTGATCATCATGACCGCGATGTAGGCCCCCACGCCGAAGAACGCGCTGGTTCCGAAGTTCACGTAGCCGGCGTAGCCGCCGAGGATGTTCCACGCGGTGGCGAGCACCACGAATTGAATCACCACGTACGCCGCAAAAAAATAGTATTCGTTGCGGACGGTCGCGACGGCGAGTGCCGCGAGGCCGAGCACTCCCGCCGCGCCGATCCAGAAGCCGTAACTCGACCCTTTCACTTTCGCTATCCGCACACAGAAAACCAGGAATCGGCCACAGATACACACAGATAAACACGGATAAATTCAAGCCTTAACTTCAAGATCATTTCAGCCACGGAAACACACGGAAGTACACGGAAAACTACAAAAGGCGAAGCAACCCAATCGACGAGCAAGAACGTTTCAGGTTTTCCGTTCTGTCCGTGTTTTCCGTGTGATTCCGTGGCCGATGTCTTTCCGAACCTGGTTTTATCTGTGTCCATCTGTGTTTATCTGTGGCTTGATAGGCGGTTCAGAGCGTCTACCGGCCGAACAGCCCCTGCGGGCGTATTCCCAGCATGATGAGCAGCAGGCCGAACGAAACGGCCGGCGCCCAGGATGCGCCGAGCAACGTGAGCACGATCGACTCGGATACGCCGAGGATCAAACCGGCCACGAGCGTGCCGGACATGCTCCCCAGCCCCGCCAGGACGACGACGCAGAAGGTGCGTCCGATATAGACCCGGTCCGTCGTCGGCTCGACCGGACCGACGATGATCAGCAGCGCGCCGGCGAGCGCCGTCACCGCGGTGGCGATGCCGAAGGCCCATTGCTTGATGCGGACCGGGTTCGCGCCCATCAGCCGCAACGCCGCCTCGTCCTGCGCCACCGCCTTGATCGCGCGGCCGGTGAACGTTTTCGACAGATAGAGGGAGAGGGCGATTGTCAGGGCGAGGGCCATCCCGAACGCGACGATCAGGCGCAGCGGCAGCCGCATGTCGCCGAGGGAGAGGCTCGTGCCGATGTAACCAGCTTCGACGAGGCGCTGGTCCACGCCGAACCACAGCACCAGGCACACTTCGATGATGAATACGACGCCGAAGAAGAACGCGAGGCCGCGCAGCCCGGCATCGGTGCCGCGCTTCTCGAACGTCTCGTAGTAGAAACGGTAGACCCCCATCCCGAGCAGGAGAAAGGCCGGCATCAGCGCAATGCCGGCGACGATGGGGTCCCAGCCGTTCTGGTTGAGGACGTAGGTGCCGTAGGACCCCAGCACCAGGAACGCGGGGTGGGCGATGTGGGGCACGTCGAGCAGGCCGAAGGCGACTGAAAGCCCGATGCTGACCGCGGCGTAGAAGCAGCCCACGAGCAAGCCGAATACGATTGCGTCCCGGAGGAGCTCCATTGAGAACAAAATTTACCCCGCGCGGCTCACAAAAAAAGGGACGGCGCGCCGGGCGCCGTCCCTCAGGAGCGGTTGCATCGGCCTACTTGCGCGCCTTCTCGAACGGCGCCATCACGTCGCCGGTCTTGTATTGCTCAGGATACAGCACCACCTGCTTGCCCGGCTGGCGGAACTGGTCCATGTTCTTGTCCACGACGCCGCGGAATTGCGCTTGCACCACGCGCGCGTTCGCCCACTCGCCATCCTCGCGGAAGCGGATCGGGCCGACGATGGTCTTCATCTCGTTCTTGCGCAGGTAGTCCGCGAGCACCTTGTGGTCCAGGCTCTTCGTCGCGGTGATCGCCTGTTCCAGCATCTGGCCGATGGCGTAGTTGAACGGCGGCAGGTAGAAGCCGAGCGGATCGACCTTGGCATCCGCCGCCCGCTTCGCGTAGCGCTCCAGGAACTCCTCGATGCCGGGGTACTTCATCCCCGGGACGTACGAGTTGTAGTTCACGATGCCGTTCAACGACTTGCCCAGCGACACCATGTTGGGCGTGAATTGCAGCCCGACCATGCCGCCGCCGAAGAGCTTCACCGAATCGCCCACCCCGATCTCGTTCACTGCGCGCACGATCGCGACGGAGTCATTCGGATAGGACATGACGAACACCAAGTCGGGCTTGGCCGCGCGGACCGCCCGGATCATGGCGGAAAAGTCCACCGTCGTGGGCGGGTAATTCTGGTTGTACACGGTCGTCAGGCCGGCCTTGTGGGCCAGGTCGCGGGCGCCGTTGACGAGGTTCTGGGCGAACTCCTGGTCGGCGGCAAGGAAGGCGATGGTCTTGGCGCCGAGCTTCTTGCCGGCTTCGAAAAAGCCGTCCGACCAGCTCGAGGCGTCGTTCCACGGGGAGTTGTTGAACCACATGTCGTGCTTGACGGTGCGGTTCACCTGGAACGAGAAATTGCCCATGAGGAGCAACCCGCGCTGCTTGACGAGCGGCATGATCGGCGCGGTCGGCACTGTTCCGTAGGGCGCGATGATGAGGTCCACCTTGTCCACGTCGAGGAGCTTGGTATAGATCCCCGGGGTGAGCGCCGGGTTGGTCTGGTCGTCGTAGACGATGAAGTCGATCTTGCGCCCGAGCAACCCGCCCTTGTTGTTGACATCCTCGACCCACATGCGGATCGCGAGCAGCGCCGCCTGGCCGCCGCCGCCGAGCGTGCCGGTCTGCGGCATGCTCATGCCGATCTTGATCGGTGGTTGCTGCGCGAGCGCCGCGCCGGCCAGCATGAAAGTCAGCAACAGGGCGCCCAGCGCGCGGCCCAGGACGGATAGCGAACCTCGGATTCCTTCTGACATGACCTCCTCCTAACCTGTGTCGCAGAATTGTGCAGCGGATGCCACCGCCGATTGCGCCCGTTTCGGCGCGTGCTTCCCTTTTTTACCCGGGAGCGGATGCCCACGCCCGCGAGCCTGTCCGGCGATTATGCGAGGGGTAGGCCGTTTGTCAAGCTCGACCGAATAATAGGCGACCCGGTCGCGTTGCGAGTTACGCGGGCTGTTTTTCCGCGTTCTTCCCCGGGGGTAAGAATGTATGGTAGATACACCCCTGCGCTTGCCGCGAATCGCCTCCACACCGCGTCGCGTGTGGTTCGACCGCTGGGGCCCCAAGGCACGTAATGATCAATAGAACGTCGTGATGGCTCCGATGTTGAAAGAGCTGTTCGGGTTGCTGGGAAGCAGCGTCTCTACGAGCGCCGAGAAGCCGCTGCGAGATGAGCTGCTCAGCATGGAGCGGCTGGAAGAGCGCGCCAAAGCGCTCGCCGCCCGCTTCACGGTCGACCCGCATCCCCGGCGGGCAGCGTTCAGCGTCTTCCCGCGCCTCGATGACAATGCTCGTGTTCTGAGCGAAGCGTACCGCACGCTCGCCGACGACGTGCACCAGGGAGCATTCGTCACTCCCGCCGCTGAATGGCTGCTCGACAACTTCCATCTCGTCGCGTCCGAGATCCGGGACATCCGGCAGAACCTCCCCCGAAACTACTACCGCGAGCTCCCCAAGCTTGCCTCGAGGGAGATGGCAGGCCAGGCGCGCGTTTACGCTATGGCTGTCGAGTTGATCCGTCACAGCGACAGCCGCCTGGACCGGCAACAGCTCCTGCGCTTCATCTCGAGCTACCAGACCGTAGCACCGCTGACGATCGGCGAGCTGTGGGCCTGGCCGAGCACGCTGAAACTCGCGCTGGTCGAGAACCTCAGACGGCTGGCGGAGGAAATGCTGGTAAGCCGCGGCGCACGGAGTGCGGCCGACGCGTACGTCGTACGCATCGAAAGAGCAGGGAACGGCAAGCCTCCACCCTTGCCGGCAGAGCTCGATACGGCCTTCGGCGTCCAGCTCCTGCAACGCATGCGCGAGTACGGCGCGTCTCTCTCGGGCGTTCGCGCCGCGGTTTTCGAGCAATTGTCCGCCCGCAACCTGACGACGGAAGACGTGATCCGCAGCGAGCATCAACGCCAGGCCGCCTCGCAGGTCTCGGTTGCCAACGTTATCACGAGCCTTCGTCTCTGCTCGACGCTCGACTGGAGCGAGTATGTCGAAGCGGTGAGCCTGGTCGAGCGGGTACTGCAGCGCGATCCGGCCGGTGCTTATGGAAGCATGGATTTTCCGAGCCGGGATCGCTACCGGCAGGCCGTAGAGGAGTTCGCCGAGGCCACCGGTGAAGCCCAGCTGCGCGTGGCGCTGCGGGCGATCGAGAGCGCACGCCTGAACGCGGAGGCTGGCTCGACTGCCGATCGCGCCGCGCACGTGGGCTATCACTTGATCGGTGAAGGCCGCCGCGATCTCGAAGCCGACCTCGCGTACCGTCCCCATTTCGGCAGCCGCGTCCGTCGTATGGCGTTCGCCCACGCGACCGGCGTGTATCTCGGATCGATCGGTATCGTGACCGCTCTTCTCATCGGCCTCGGGGTCGCCTACGCTTACGAGCAGGGCGCATCGCCGGCGATGCGTCTGGCCGTGGCTTTGCTCCTGCTCCTGCCGGCGAGCGACGTGGCCATTGCCTTCATCCAGCGCCTGGCCGCCCACCTCGCACCGCCGCGGCGTCTGCCGCGCTTCGATTACCAGGCGGGGATTCCAGAGAATGCGCGGACGATGGTGATCGTGCCGACGATGCTGACGAGTGTGTCCGCGGTGCACGAGCGGATCGAGCACCTCGAGGTCCAGGCGCTCGGCAACCTCGACCCGCAGATTCACTTCGCGATCCTCGGCGACTTCGCCGACGCACCTGCGCGCGAGATGCCGGAAGACGAGGCGATCCTCGGGGCGGCGCGCGCAGGCATCAAATCCCTGAATGCGCGCTACGGCGAGGGCCACGCGAATCGTTTCTATCTCTTCCATCGAGTGCGCCAGTGGAATCCCGGCGAAAACACCTGGATGGGCTGGGAGCGCAAGCGCGGGAAGATCGAGGAGTTCAACCGTCTCCTGCGAGGCGCCACGGACACGAGCTATTCGATTCTCGTCGGAGACGCGGACATTCTCACGACGGTCCGTTACTGCATCACCCTCGACGCGGACACGCGCCTGCCGCGGGACGCCGCCAGGAAGCTGATCGGCGTCATCTCTCATCCCTTGAACCGTCCTCACTTCGACCCGCATTCCGGCTGCGTTACCGCGGGCTACTCGATCTTGCAGCCCCGCGTCAGCGTCACCATGACGAGCGCCGCAGGCTCGCTGTTCGCTCGCCTGTACGCGGGGCACACCGGTGTCGACCCCTACACCACCGCAGTTTCGGACACGTATCAGGATTTGTTCGGGGAGGGGATATTCACCGGCAAGGGACTCTACGAGGTCGATGCCTTCATGGCGGCGCTCGAGGGGCGAGTGCCCGAGAATGCCCTGTTGTCGCACGACCTTTTCGAAGGCATACACGCGCGCACGGCTCTCGTCACGGACGTGGAGGTGGTGGACGACTATCCCTCAAGTGTCCTCGCGCATGCACGCCGGCAGCATCGCTGGGTGCGAGGGGATTGGCAGATCCTGTGGTGGCTGTTCCCGTTTGTTCCCACGCGTTGGGGTTTGAAACGCAATCACCTGTCGCTCATCTCGCGTTGGAAGATACTGGACAATCTGCGACGCAGCCTGCTGGCGCCTATGACCACCGTCCTGCTGCTTCTCGCCTGGACGATCCTGCCGGGAAATCCGGCGCTCTGGACCGCGGCCGTTCTTGCCGCCATCGCGTATCCGCTCTATCCACTGCTCCTGGAAGCGCTCGCCGGACCCAGCCCCCAGCAGCCGTGGCGCGTGTTCCTGCGAGCGGTGTCGGAGGACATTCAGACAGCACTCGCCCAGGCATCGCTGCAGGTCATATTCATGGCGAACGAGGCCTGCGAGAGAACGCACGCGATCGTCTTGACGCTGGTGCGCTTGACGGCAACGCAGCGCCGGTTGCTGGAGTGGGAGACGGCGGCGGAGAGCGCGGCCCGGCGCAACGGCCTGGAAAGCTGGGCAGGCGCGCGGATGTTCCTCACTGAGATGGTCGCCAGTCCGGCGCTCGCCCTCACCGGTTTGGTTCTCGTATGGTGGTGGCGGCCGGGAGCGCTGCCCACGGCCGTCGCGGTGCTCGCCCTCTGGGCCGCCGCGCCACTCATTGCGTGGGCATTGAGCCGGCCCGTCGTGCAGGCGAGGCGCGAGCTCGATGCAGAGGACCGGCAGTTCCTGCGTGTCGTTGCACGCAAGACGTGGGGATACTTCGATGCGTTCATGGGACCCGAGGACCACGGTTTGCCGCCGGACAATTTCCAGGAAACGGCTGGGCCCAGGGTGGCGCACCGGACCTCCCCCACCAACATCGGCATGGGGCTGCTGGCGGCTCTGGCCGCGCACGACCTGGGGTTTATCCAGACCGATGCGCTGGTGCAGCGTATCGACGCCACGCTGACGACGATGGAAGGCCTCGAACGCTTCGAGGGCCATCTGCTCAACTGGTACGACACGCAGAGCCTCGCTCCGCTCCCGCCTTCGTACGTGTCCACCGTCGACAGCGGCAACCTCGCGGGCGCGCTCATGACGCTCGCCGAAGGACTGCGGGAGTTGAGCCGGCAAACGCGGCCGTCGCCTGAGCCTTCGGCTGAAACCGCTGCGGATCAATCCGGCCGGCTCGAGGAGCTCGCGCGGCGTGCGGATGCGTTCGCCGCCGGGATGAGCTTCGAGTTCCTCTATGACCCCCAGCGTGGAATTCTGTGCATCGGCTATCGGCTCGCGGATGCCGACGGACCGGGCCGCCGGGATCCTTCGTACTACGATCTGCTGGCGTCGGAAGCGCGCCTCGCGAGTTTCATCGCGATCGCCAAGGGCGATCTTCCGGAGACGCATTGGTTCCACCTGGGACGGCTCATCACCAGCGTGCGCGGGACGCCCACCCTGTTGTCATGGAGCGCTACCGCTTTCGAGTACCTGATGCCGTTGCTCCTAATGAGGAGTTATCCGGAAACGCTGCTCGACCAGACCTGCCGCATGGCCGTGCTGCGGCAGATGGACTACGGGAAGGATCGCTCCGTGCCCTGGGGGATGTCCGAAGCCGCATACAACCTCGTCGACCGGCACGACAACTATCAGTACAAGGCATTCGGCGTTCCCGGCCTGGGGCTCAAGCGCGGCCTCGGCGACGAGCTGGTGGTGACTCCTTACGCTACCGCGCTCGCGGCCATGCTCGAACCCGCCGAGGCGGTGCGGAACTTGCGTTACCTGGCTCGCGAAGGCGCCGAAGGCGAGTACGGCTACTACGAGTCGATCGATTACACGCACCGCAGGTCCGACGAGCTCGAAGGACCCCCGGGCGGCAGAGCGAGTCCTTCCGGGGGAACAGTCGTACGGGCGTACATGGCCCATCACCAGGGCATGATACTCGTGGCCCTCGCCAACGTTCTTCTCGGCGATCCGATGGTGAGGCGCTTCCACGCCGACCCGCGCGTGCAGGCTACCGAGTTGCTGTTGCAAGAGCGGGTGCCGCGCGAGGTGGCCATCATCCAGCCCCGCCCGGTGGAAGAAACCCGCGTCGCGGGGCCGCCACCCGCTTTCGCCATGCGCCGCTTCCGGTCACCGCACACGCCGTTTCCGTACGCGCAGTTCTTGTCGAACGGCAACTACACCGCGGTCGTGACGAATGCCGGGGGCGGGACGAGCTTCTGCCGGGGCCGCACGGTCACGCGCTACCGCGAGGATGCCACGCGCGACGCGGGCAGCCAGTTCATCTACTTGCGCGACGTGCGCAGCGGTGTCGTGTGGTCCGCGACCTATCATCCGATCCGGAAGGAGCCGGAAGACTACGCCGTCACGTTTCTTGCCGAGAAGGCTACCTTCCGGCGTCGCGACGACGACATCGCGGTCCAGCTCGACATCGCGGTTTCGACCGAGGACGACGTGGAGGTGCGCCGGGTGGCCGTAACCAACCACAGCAATCGCCCGCGGGAAATCGAAGTTACGAGCTATGCCGAGATTGTGCTCGCCCCGCAGGCCGACGACTTGGCCCATCCCGCATTCGGCAAGCTGTTCGTAGAGACGGAATATCTCCCGGAGAGCGCCGCGCTGCTATGCCATCGGCGGGCGCGCAGCGCGGATGAGCCGGTGACGTGGGCGGTACACGTCCTGAGCTTCGAGGGCCGGACGCAGGGACCGGTGGAATGGGAGACCGACCGCGCCCGTTTCCTCGGCCGCGGGCGCGGTCCGGAAGACCCGCAGGCTCTCGATGGGCGCCCGCTCTCCGGCAGCACCGGCGTCGTGCTCGATCCGATCGTCAGCCTGCGCCAGCGCATACGCCTTGCGCCGGGCGGGTTCATAAGGCTGGCGTTCGCCACGGGCATGGCGAATTCCCGGGAGACGGCCGTAGCCCTTGCGGAGCGGTACCACGATCCCAGCGCCACGGCGCGCACCTTCGCGCTAGCCTTCGCTCACGTGCAGAGTGCCCTGCGCCATCTTGGCATTTCGAGCGAACAGGCGCTGCGCTTCGAACGCCTGGCCTCGCGGGTGCTCTACGCCGATGGATCACTGCGCGCGAATCCGGACCTTCTGGCGCGCAACACGCTGGGCCAGGAAGGCCTGTGGCCGCACAGTATCTCGGGGGATCTTCCGATGCTGCTGGTGCGCGTCGTCGAGGAAAACGACTTGCCGCTGGTGCGCGAGGTGCTCCAGGCGCAGGAATATTGGCGGCTGAAGGGGCTGAGCGCGGACGTCGTGATTTTGAACGAGCACCCGGTGAGCTATTTCGACGAGATCCACGCCCAGCTCGCGGCGCTCCTCGACAACGGGCCATGGCGGACCTGGAAGCACCAGCCAGGCGGGGCGTACCTGCTGCGCGGGGACCGCATGACCGAAGCGGAGCGCATCCTGCTCGCTACCGTAGCGCGGGCAGTACTGGACGGTGAGCGCGGCGAGCTGGCCAATCAGCTCGACCGGCCAGCCCCCGAGTGGCCAGAGCCGGAGGAGCTCGTGCCCTCCCGGCAGCCCAGTGCCGCGGCCGATTCGCTGGACGACGTCGTGGCGCCATCGCTCGCGCTCGCCAACGGGATGGGCGGCTTCGCCGACGACGGGCGCGACTACGCGATCGTCCTGGATGCCGACCGCGAGACGCCGCTGCCCTGGGCGAATGTCATCGCCAATCCGGTGCTCGGCACGGTGATCACTGCATCCGGGTCGGCGTATACGTGGTCGGAGAACAGCCGGGAGAACCGGCTCACGCCGTTTGCAAACGACTCGGTGACCGATCCCACTTCCGAGGCACTATTCGTGCGTGACGACGAGACGGGAGAAACGTGGTCACCCACACCGGGGCCGATGCCCCGTTCGCGCGCGAGCGGCCGCTGCGTGATCCGGCATTCCGCCGGGGTTAGCTGCTTTCTTCGCGCGACGCACGGCGTGCGCCACGAACTGCTCGTTTTCGTGCACCCGGAGGATCCGGTGAAGTTCTCGGTTCTCGAGGTCGCAAATGAGAGCGCGAACACGCGCAAGCTGAGCGTGTTCGCCTACAACGAGTGGATCCTCGGGCCACCGCGGGGCGCCCACAACCTCCATGTCGTCACTGAACTCGATGCCGCGACCGGCGCGGTCATGGCGAGCAACGCCTATAACTCGGAGTTCGCGGGACGCGTGGCCTTCGCGCACGCCAGCGAACCGTTGAGCTCGGCGACGGGAGACCGCATGGCCTTTCTCGGCCGCAACGGTTCTCTGGCGCGGCCGGAGGCGCTCAACCGCAAGGCGCTTTCGAACCGCTTCGGTGCAGGACTCGATCCGTGCGCGGCGCTGCACGTCTCGCTTACGCTCGCCCCCGGCGAAACCCGGCGTATCGTATTTCTACTGGGTCAGGGAAAAGGGGCGGCGGAGGCGCGCGAGCTCGTCACCCGGCACGGCGGGGTGGCCGCGGCCCACGACGTTCTCGAAGCCGTGATTCAGGCCTGGGACGAGACGCTCGGGGTGGTGCAGGTGCGTACGCCGGACGACTCCTTCGATCTGATCATGAACCGGTGGTTGCTGTACCAGGACCTGAGCTGCCGGCTGTGGGCCCGGTCCGCCTACTATCAACCGGGCGGTGCTTTCGGGTTTCGCGATCAGCTGCAGGACGTGATGGCTCTCTCGCTCTCCCGCCCGGATCTCACGCGCGAACACCTGCTGCGCGCGGCGAGCCGGCAGTTCGTAGAGGGCGACGTGCAACACTGGTGGCACGAGCCGAGCGGCCGAGGCACGCGCACGCGCTGTTCGGACGACCTGCTGTGGCTGCCGCTGGCGGCGGCGCATTACGTGCGAGTAACCGGGGACAGCGCCGTTCTGGACGAGCGCGTGGCGTTCCTGGAAGCCCCGCTGCTTCCTCCCGGCGTGCAGGAATCCTACTTACAGCCCCGCGCGTCCGGCGAAGAGGGCTCCTTGTTCGAGCATTGCGTGCGCGCAATCGACAAGGGGCTGACTGCCGGAGCCCACGGCCTTCCCTTGATCGGCAGCGGTGACTGGAACGACGGTATGAATCGCGTCGGGCGCGAAGGGCGCGGCGAGAGCGTATGGCTCGGCTTCTTCCTCCACGTCGTGCTGAGCGAGTTCGCACCCCTGTGCCAGGCCCGTGGGGACCTGGCGCGAGCCCAACGCTACCGTGCCGAAACCCGGCGCCTGACGACCATCCTGGAGCAGAGCTGGGATGGAGAATGGTTCCGGCGCGCGTACTATGACGACGGCTCGCCGCTCGGGTCGGCTCAGAACGACGAATGCAAGATCGACTCGCTCTCTCAGTCGTGGGCCGTGCTTTCGGGCGCCGTTCCCGTGCATCTTGCGGACCGCGCGATGGACGCCGTACGAACCTACCTGGTCCGGCGCGGACCGCAGGTCCTGCCGCTGCTCACGCCCCCGTTCGACAGGTCGGCGCAGGATCCCGGGTACATCAAGGGTTATGCCCCCGGCGTGCGGGAGAACGGCGCTCAGTACACACACGCCGCGGTGTGGATCGTGATGGCCATGGCCAAGCGCGGCAGCGGGGACGAAGCGGTCGAATTGTTCCACATGATCAACCCCGTCAACCATACGCGGACCGCGGGGGAGGTTGAGCGCTACAAGACCGAGCCGTACGTCATCGCCGGAGACGTCTATGTCCACCCCGCGCATGCCGGGCGCGGCGGTTGGACCTGGTACACCGGCGCCGCGGGATGGATGTACCGCACCGGTCTCGAGAGCATCCTGGGCCTCAGGCGCCGCGGCTCGATCTTCGAGCTCGACCCCTGCATTCCTTCATCGTGGCCCGAGTACGAGATCGTCTGGCGCTTCGGTCGCTCGCGCTACGAGATCGCGGTCTCGAACCCGGAGCGCCGCTGCCGAGGTATCGCGGAAGCGGAACTCGACGACAAGCCGGTAGACCCGCGCGCCATTCCGCTCGTCGATGACGGGGGCACGCATCGCCTGAGGGTAGTCTTGGGTGACGGGGACCGGAGCGTGCGGCGCCGCGCACGGCCGGGCACGACTGCACCTGCTTAGGCCGGGACGAGCTTAACCGATAGACAAGGCAAATGGAGGACTAACGGAGAATGGTTGGAACAAATATACGGCGTTATCTGACCACGCGTAATTGAGCCAGCGCGCGCGCAAACGCAGCGCTGCGCTTTACCGAGTGAGCAATCAATTAGCGGATGATCCGCCCCCCATCACTCGTCACCCGTCACTCATTACGGCTCTACCCCCAGACTTCCCGCGCAATCTCGACCACCAGCTCGAGCTTCCGCCATTGATCGTCTTGGTCGAGCAGGTTGCCATGGTGGCTGCTGGCGAAACCGCATTGCGGGCTCACGCAAAGGTACTCGAGCGGGACGTATTTCGCGGCGGCGTCGATTCGGCTCTTCAGGTCGTCTTTTCGCTCGAGCACCGGCGTCTTCGTCGAGATCAGTCCCAGCACGACCTTTTTGTCCCGCGGGACAAACCGCAATGGTTCGTAGCTGCCGGCGCGGTCGCTGTCGAATTCGAGAAAGTAGGCATCCACTTCCGCTTCATTGAATATCGCGTCGGCGACGGGCTCGTAGCCGCCCGCCGCGAGCCAGGTGCTCTTCCAATTGCCGCGGCACGTATGCATCGCGATGGTCATACCCGCCGGGCGGTTCGCGATCGCGGCGTTCACCCGCTTTGCGTACATGTGCGGCAGCGCGGCAGGGTCGTCGCCTCGCGCGCGGCAAGTCTCCCGGAACTTCGGGTCGCACATGAAGGAGAAGCTCGTGTCGTCAATCTGAAGATAGGTGCAGCCTGCCGAGGCGAGGTCCTGAATCTCCTCCTGATACACCCTCCCGACGTCGGACCAGAGTTCCTCGAGATCGGGATAAGCCTCCTCGCTTATCGCGGCGCGCCCGCCCCGGTGATAGAGGATCGAAGGGGATGGGATGCAGAACTTGGCCGTGCGCCGCGCCACTGATTTGAGGACCCGGAAATGATCGACCATCAGCGGGCGCGTGCGGCGCAGCTTGCGCTTGACCTGCGAGGTGAAGCGTGGATCGTCGCTTCCGACGAACTTCACCGATTTTTCATCGAGCACGACTTCGACGCCGTCGATCCGGCCGAGAAAATCGTGGTTCCACCAGCCCCGGCGGAATTCACCGTCGGTAACGGCCTCGAGCCCGATCGCCTCCTGTTTCGCCACGACTTCGCGGATCAACCGGTCCTCGATCGTCCGCAGCGCTTCGACGGCCAGTTCCCCGCGCTCGACCTTGGCCCGTGCCTCCTTGAGCTCCGCGGGCCGCAGCAGGCTGCCGACCTGGTCGGCCCGGAACGGCGGACATTGGGGTGTGCGAATGCGCGTCAGGATTATCCCATTGTGCCGCGGAGTTCGATCAAGAGGTGACGGGTGACCCGTGACTGGTGACGGTGGATCGAGGAAGCAGCTTCCTCTTCAGTGAAAATCGAGTCACGGTCACGAATCACGCAGTCACACGGTTCAATCAATGCGGGCTCCCGACTGCCTGATGACCTTCGCCCACTTCGCGATCTCGGCCTTGATGTGGGAAGCGAACTGCTCCCGTGCGCTGCCGACCGGCACCACGCCTTCGCCTCCCAGGCGCTGCCTGATTTCGGGGCTGCTCATGATCTTCACGATCTGTGCGCTCAAGAGACTGACGATTTCGTCCGGCGTGCCGGCCGGCGCAAGCACGCCGTACCACTGGCTCGACTCGTAGTCTTTCAGCCCCGATTCCGCGACCGTCGGCAGCTTGAGCAGGGCGGGGAGACGCGTCGTGCTGGTCACGGCGAGACCTTTCACGCGGCCGGCCTTCACCAGCTGCACGGCGTTGGTCGCCGGCATGAACATGACGCTCGCTTCTCCCGCGAGCAGCCCGATCATCGCGGGTCCGGTGCCGCGGTACGGCACGTGCACCATCTTGACCTTCGCCAGTGTGTTGAAGAGCTCTCCGGCCAGGTGCGGCGTGCTGCCGCTGCCCGATCCGGCGAATCCGACCTGTTCCGGCCGGGCCCTCGCGAGCGCGATCAGTTCCGCACCGATTTCGCCGGTACCGACGGATGCACCACCAGGACGTTGGGAGCGACCGACAGCAGGCTGACCGGCTCGAAGTCCTTGATCGGATCGTAGGCCGTCTTCGCGTACAGGCTGGGATTCGTGACGAATTCGGCGCCCGTCATCATCAGCGTGTAGCCGTCCTTCGGCGCCTTGGCGACGATTTCAGTGCCGATATGCCGTTGGCCCCGCTGCGGTTCTCGATGACGAAATCTTGCCGAGATGCTCGGTGAGCTTCTGGGCGACGATGCGACCCATGCCATCCACGCCGCCGCCGGGGGGAAAGGGCACGATCACGCGCACCGGGCGCGCTCGGATAGCCTTGCGCGATCGCTTGCGCGCAGGCTGCAATCAGCATCAGCGCGCAGCGCGAGTCGGCCGAGACCAGGGATGAACGACGGACGAGCTCGGATGACAGGCATGAGGAAACCGGTCACGCAGGTCACTCACGTCACGAATTATCACGTCACGCTCACCGGTCACGCTTCCTGCCGTCGCGCGCGCTGCAGTGCCTCGCGAGCGCGCGCGCCGGCAAACTCGACCGCCATCTCCCGTTTGTAGGCGGCCGAGCCGCGCACATCCGACATCGGCTGCGCCAGGTGCCGCACCGGCTGCACGGCATCGCGCAGCAGTTCCGCGGTCAGGCGCTTGCCGGCCAGCTGCTGCCAGATCGAGGATGATGGGTTTCCAGCTCACCGCGCCTACGACCACGCGCGCGCCGGTGCAAAGCGCCTTTGGCATCGAGGCCGACCGCAGCGGCGGTATTGACGGTCGGGATTTCCAGCACGCTGGCGCGCCATGTATTTGTAGAAACTCGAGCCGGAGCGCGGCGGCGGCGGGTCGACTTCGAAGCTGACGACCATTTCATCCTTCGCGAGTCGTTTCTCGAATAGATCTTCCAGAGTGGCGATGCGCCGCCCGGTGGGTCCGGCGACTGTGACGCGGGCGCCGAGCGCGAGCAGCGCCACTGGCAGATCGAAGCCGCCGATCAGCGGACCTATGCTGCCGCCCACGGTGATCATGCGGCGGATGCGCGTGTGGCCGACCGCTTCCAGCGCGTCGTCTATCGCCTGCCAGTGTCTGCGCAACGCGCGCGTCGTCGTAGAGCGCTTGCTGGTGCACGGCCGCACCCATGTGCAGTATGCCGTGGGCGTCGATGGAAAGCTCCCTCAATTCCGGCGATCCGCTGCGATCGCGACGAGGCGCTTCGCATGCGGAAAGCCGGTGCGCTCGCGGCGCAGGGCGTGCGACATGCCGCCGGACACGATCATGGCGTCCCCCGGCGCGAGGGGCTACGGCCTCCTCCACGCTTTGCGGAAACGAGCATCGGCCGGCGCCGGGCGGGCCCCTGACGGCCTGCCGGCGGCGAGCCGCGTCCAGGCGCTGCCCTTCGGCTCCGCCGGCGGAGCGGGTTTCTCGGCGGCATAGATCTCCGGATGCAGTGCGCGGTGGATTTTCTCTGCCGTGATCGGCAGGTTCGTGATGCGTACACCGACCGCGTCGGCGATCGCATTGGCGATGGCCGCGGGCATGGCATCGAGACCGATTTCGCCGAGCCCCTTCGCGCCGAAAGGGCCACTCGGCTCGTAGGAATCCGCAAACGCGACGTGCAGCTTCGGCATCATCGCGGCCGCCGGGAATCGGGATAGTCCTTGAGCTGCGGGTCGGTCGGCTCGCCGTTCTACCAGTCGAAGTACTCGATCATCGCGAGGCCGATGCCCTGGGTCACCGCGCCCTGCACCTGGCCTTCGGCGGCGGCGGGGTGGATGACGGTGCCGCAGTCGACGGCGGTGGCGATTTCCAGCAGCGTCACCTGCCCGGTCGCAGGATCGACCTCGACCTCCGCCGCCTGCGCCGCGAAGTTGTAGGCGCCCGATTCGTTGCCGTAGCGGCTGTGGTCCGGAAATTCGGACGGATTGTCGAAAGTGCCCACGCCGATGATCGGCTGGCCACCGGGCTGATAGATATGCGCGCGCACGACCGCCGCTACCGGCTTGAACTCGGTCTCCGAGCCGCGGCGCGGCCCGATCTCGCCGTTGATGATGGTCAGTTCGTGGGCGGGGAGCTTGAACTGCGTCGGCGCGGCCTCGATGAGCTGCGCTGCGGCCGCCGCGGCCGCGCGCTGCACGGCATTTCCGGCGACGTAGGTGAGGCGGCTCGCCAGCGCGCCCAGCGAGTGGGGCTGCAGGTCGGTATCGGGACGCGTGATGTCCACGTCCTCGTAAGCGAGGCCCAGGTCCTCCGCCGCGATCTGGCGCAGCACCGTGAGATTGCCCTGGCCGATTTCGCCTTCGCCGGTGATGACGGTGGCGCGGCCGTCCTCGTTGATGCGCACGATCGCGGAGCTGCCGTCCCAGTCGCCGAAGCTGCGGCGGCCGTTGACGTGCACGCTGCAGCCGATGCCCAACCCGCGTGCGGGTTCCTTGATATCGCGTGCGGGTTCCTTGGATCTGCGTCGGGGGTGAGGGGCTCGCGTGCGGCCTTCTTCCTTGCGCTTCTCGCTCCAGCCGATCAGCCGGCGGCCTTGTCTATGCACTGCTTCAGCTCGCAGCTCGTGATCTTGTGGTTGTGCGGCGAGACGTCGCCGGGCTCCACCGCGTTCATGCGCAGCAGGTCGAGGACGTCGATGCCGAGCTTCTCGGCGGCGAGGTCCCAGGCCTGCTCCACGGCCCAGTCCGCCGAAGGGTTGCCGAAGCCGCGGAACGCGCCCGGTCGGCACGAGATTGGTGTAGACCAGCGTCGAATCGCGCGCGCACAGCGGATACTGGTAGAGCGCGTCGTGGCGCACGGTCGCCGCGCCGAGGATCGCCTGCGACTTGCCGGTGTAGGCGCCGTTGTCCGCCCACATCTTGATTTCCTTCGCCTTGATGCGCCCGTCGCGCGAGAAGCCGAGCCGCACCCAGTAGCGCATCGGCATGCGCGGGTGGCTCGCGAGAAACTCTTCCTCGCGCGTGTGGATGAGCTTCACCGGCCGCCCGCTCTTCCGCGCGAGGAGCGCGCAGACCACCGAAGCGTTGTCGTCGCCCGATTTGCCGCCGAATCCGCCGCCGACTTCGGTCTGGATCACGCGCACCTGGGATTCCGGCACGCCGAGCGCGGTCGCATAACGGCCGCGCGCGAGAAACGGGGTCTGCGTGTTGCACCACATCGTCACGCGGCCGTCGGTCCAGCTCGCCACGCAGCCTATCGTTTCCAGCGCAGTGTGCCATTGGCGCATGGATTCCCACGTGCCTTCGACGATGACGTCCGATGCTTTGAACCCGGCGTCCACGTCGCCGCGCTCGAAAGCGAACTGGTGCGCGACATTGCCGGCCGCGTCGTCATGCACGAGAGGCGCGTCGGGGGCGAGCGCCTGGTCGAGCGAGAGCACGGCGGGCAGGACTTCGTAGTGGACGACTGATACGATCCACCGCTGCGCGCGCCGTGGCGGGATCGATGGCCGCGACCGCGGCGACCTCGTCGCCGACGTAGCGCACCTTGCCGATGGCGAGCGGATAGAGGTCGGGCCTGAACGCGCCCCACTTGCGCTTCGCAGTGTCGGCGCCCGTCACGACCGCCTTGACGCCGGGCATGGCTTCTGCGGCGCTCATGTCGATGCTGACGATGCGCGCGTGCGGATGCGGGCTGCGCAGCACGGCGGCGTGCAGCATGCCGGGGAAGTTGCAGGTCGGCGACGTACTGCGCCGCGCCGGTGACCTTGGGGATCGCGTCGGTGCGGGGCACGTCCTTGCCGACGACGGGCAGGCTCGCGGCGAATTGGGTCGAGGTTGGAGCCATGTAACGGAATCAGCCACGGAACACACGTCAGACGGTTGAAGCCGGACAGAAAATTGAGCACATTTCTGGCGTTCGGTTCGAGCTGGCTTCGCTGCCGAATTCTTGTTTTTCATCTGTGTTTCTGTGTTTTCTGTGGCTGAATCGCCCTTGCTATCAGGCGGATCGCCTCGCGATACGCCTCCTCGATGCGCACATAGCCGGTGCAGCGGCAGTACACGCTGTCGACGCTCGCCACGTATCTGCTCCGTCGCTGGGCTGGGGATATTTTTCGAGCAGCGCGCACGCCGCCATGACGTGGCCGGGTATGCAGATGCCGCACTGCAGGGCGGAGCGATTCACGAACGCCTGCTGCACCGGATGCAGCGCCAGGACCCGCCAGGCCTTCGATGGTGCGCACGTCCGCGCCTTCGCAGAGCGCGGCGAGCTGCAGGCACGAGGCGATGGGCTCGCCGTCCATGATGACGGTGCAGATCCCGCACGCGCCGATGCCGCAGCCGACCTTGGTGCCGGTCAGCTTGAGGTCTTCGCGCAGAACGTCGAGCAGCAGCCGGTCGCCGGATTTGAGGTTGACCTCGACCGGGTCGCCGTTGACTCTGAAACTTGATCAGCATTCTGTCCTATTGGGAGGTGACTCGTGACTCGTGACTGAGGCGCAAAGGCGCAGTGATGCCGATCACCGTCGCGCCGTTGCCCTTTGCCCCGATTATATGCTGGCGCTTCCCAGCGGGACACCGCCCAACACGGCGCAATGTCCCCGGACAGGCTCGTGGATGCCGTGGCCTATAATTCGAGCGCGGCGCCGCAGGCGCTGGCGTGAGTGGCGAGACCACGTGCAGAGGAGTATTTTCGAGTCACGAATCACGAGTCACGAATCACGCCTTTCCGCAAGGAGACACGATGCGCAACCTGACCGAAGCCAACCTGACCGACGCCGTGGTGGCACGGCTGGAAAAGACCGCCGATCCCCGCTTCAAGCAAATCATGACGAGCCTCATTCGGCACCTGCACGCCTTCGTGCGCGAGGTCGAGCTGACCGAGGAGGAATGGTTCGAGGCCATCAAGTTCCTCACCGCCACCGGGCAGAAATGCGACGAGAAGCGCCAGGAGTACATCCTGCTCTCCGACGTGCTCGGGGTGTCGATGCTGGTCGACGCCATCAACCACCGCCGGTCGGGCGGCGCCACGGAGAATACGGTGCTCGGGCCGTTCTACGTTCACGGCGCGCCCGAAATCCGCAACGGCGACGATATGGCAACGGGCTGGAAAGGCGAGCCGACCTACGTGTCCGGCAGGGTGGTGTCCACCGAGGGCAAGCCGATTCCAGGCGCGCTGCTCGACATGTGGCAATCGAATACTGAAGGCTGGTACGACGTGCAGCTCGCCGACACCGGCGGCAGGCAGCTCCGAGCAAAGCTGCATGCCGACGAGCAGGGCCGTTTCCGGTTTCGCACGATCAAGCCGACCGCCTATCCGGTGCCGACCGACGGGCCGGTGGGGCTGATCCTCGAGCGCATGGGGCGCCATCCGATGCGACCGGCTCACCTGCATTTCATCGTGACGGCGCCCGGCTACGAAACGGTCGTAACCCACCTGTTCGTGGAAGGCGACCCATATCTCGAGTCCGATGTCGTGTTCGGCGTCAAGAACTCGCTGGTGATCGACTTCAAGCGCAACGAATCCGAGGCCGAGGCGAGGAAGGTCGGCCTCAAGGCGCCGTTCTACGCTGCGAGCTACGAATTCGTGCTGAAGCCCGCCGCCGACGGCGAAGCAGCAGAAGGTGACGTCGGCGGCGGACGCCGCCGGCGACCGGTGACTATGAAGCGGACTGCTGAAGCGTGACGAGCGAGCTGATGATGCCGCGTGTTGTGCGGCTTCGCGGATCGGTCACGTTCTTCAGTCACGTAGTATCAGTCACGCAGTACCGGTCACTTTCCTCAGCGCCTTGAGCACCCGCTCCGGCGTGCACGGCTGCGCCGTGACACGCGCGTTGAAGGGCTTCAACGCATCGTTGATCGCGTTCATGACCGCCGCCGGCGCGCCCGCGGTGCCCGCTTCGCCCGCGCCCTTCGCGCCGAGCTCCGAGGTCTGGTCGGCGTGGAAACGTGCGCGACGACGATGTCCGGCATCTCAACGGCCATCGGCACCAGATAGTCGGCCATGTTGCCGTTCAGCAATTGTCCCTCGGGACTGTAAATGCAGTGCTCGAAGAGCGCAGCGCCTATGCCCTGCACGATGCCGCCGCGGATCTGCTCGTCCACGAGCATCGGGTTCAAGATCGTGCCGCAATCCTCGACGCACCAGTGCTTGAGCAGCTTTACGAAGCCCGTTCCGGTGTCCACTTCCACGAGCGATGCCTGGAATCCGTTGGTGAAAGCAAATCCATATCCGCGCGGGCGTGTAGTGCCGCGTCACCATCAGCTCGGACTGGAAATTCATCGGCAGCGTGTCGGGCCGGAAGTAGGCGATACGGCCGAGCTCCGTGAGGGTCAGCTTGATTTCGCCTGTGCGCGCGTCCACCACGTTGTTGTCGCGCACGTCGAGCATCTCACCGCTCGCTTCGAGAATGGCCGCCGCCACCTCGAGGATGTTGGCCCGCAGCACCTTTCCGCTCTGCAGCACCGCTTCACCGCCGATGCCCGCGCCGCGGGACGCCCAGGTGCCTCCGCCGTACGGTGTTACGCCAGTGTCTCCGGTGATGATGCGCACCCGGTCTATGGTCACCCCGACCGCCGTTGCAGCGATCTGCGCGAACACACCCTCGGTGCCCTGGCCTTGCTCGGTGACGCTGACCATGCAGGTCACCATGCCGGTGGGTTCCAGGCGGATGGTCGCGCCGTCCTGCGACGATATACGCGCGCCGCCGACCCCATAGAATGCCGGTGACGGATTGGTTACCTCGATCATCGCGGCCAGTCCGATCCCGCGATGGACGCCTGCTTGCGCTGCGCCGCCTGATCGGCGCGCAGCGTACGGTAGTCCATTATTTCGAGCAGCTTGTCGAGCGCGGCATGGTGCGACAGCCGTTCGAACTTCATGCCCGAGGCGGAGGTGTATGGATAGGCGTCGTCGGGGACCAGGTTTCTGCGGCGGAATTCGGCGGGATCGATGCCGAGCCTATCGGCGGCGAGATCGACGATGCCCTCCGTCAGCGCCACCGCAATGGGATGGCCGACGGCCCGGTACTGGCAGGTCACGTTCTTGTTCGTGAACACGACGTGCAGTGCGGGCGCGATACTGCTTGTGCTGGTACGGCCCGCCGGTCAGGTTCACCACCTGGTTACCTTCGATGCCGCTCGTGCGCGGATAGACGGAGTACGGACCGATCGCAGTGAGATCATCCAGGTCGAAGGCGAGGATTTCGCCGTCCCTGGTGCAGGCGAGTCGCAGCGTCGCCTTGTGCTCGCGCGCATGAATGTCGGACACGAACGATTCCAGCCGGTCGGCGATGAATTTCACCGGACGCCGCAGCATGACCGACAGCGCCGCGGTCGCCATTTCGTCGGCGTAGACGTGGACCTTGATGCCGTAGGATCCGCCCACGTCCTTCGCGATCACCCGCACGTTGCCCTCGGGGATCTCGAGGTGCCGCGAGAAGATGTCCTGCATCATGTGCGGCGCCTGCGTCGAGTGGTACACGGTGAGCGTGCGCTCCGCCGCGTTGTAGTCCGCGAGGATGGCGCGGGGCTCCAGCGTCACACCGGTGTGGCGTCCGAACTCGTAGGTCTCCTCGACCACGACGGCGGCGCGCTTGAAGGCAGCGTCGACTTCTCCGGTGTCGAGCTCGCGCTTGAAGCAGATGTTGTCGCCGAGATCGGCGTGAATTACCCGGCGGCCGGCGAAGGAATCTTCCATCTCCACGACGGCAGGCAGCTCCTCCCATCCGGCCTCGATGTGTTGCGCGGCGTCTTCCGCTTGCGCGCGGGTTTCGGCGACGACCGCCGCCACCGCCTCGCCCTGCCAGCAGGCGCGCTCGATGGCGAGCGCGTGCTGGGGCGGCGACTTGATGCCTTTCAGGTGCCCGAGCACCGCGACCCAGGGCTTGCAGTATCCGGCGAGCGTGCCTCCGTCCACGACCGCGATGACGCCGGGCATGGCTGCGGGCCTTTCCGAAATCGAGGTTGCTCGACGCGAGCGTGAGCGTAGGGGCTGCGGAAAAAAGCGACGTGCGCAAGGCGGGGGAGCCGCAGGTCGTCGACGAACGCCCCGCGTCCGTGCAGCAAGCGCTGGGCGTTCGCGCGCGGAACGCTTTTGCCGATGTAGCCGCCGTTGGAAGCGATGGAATCCATGTCAGGAATCAATTAGCCACAGATCGCTTCATTCTTGGCCGCCTGGTTTTGCCCTATCTGTGTTCATCTGTGTTTATCTGTGGCTAAGTTCTGGTTGGGTTTGCGCCGGGCGACGAGAACGGCCTCCACGGCGTCGATGATCGACTGGTAACCGGTGCAGCGGCAGTAATTTCCCGACAGATGCTCGCGGATCTGCTCGCGCGTCGCGGCGGGGTGGCGCACTACGAGATCCTGTGCGGCTATCAGCATGCCGGGCGTGCAAAAACCGCACTGCAGCGCGTTGCGCTGATGAAATTCCCGCTGCAGCTCGGTGAGCTCGCCCGAGTCGGACAATCCTTCGATCGTGTCGATCTTCCTGCCGTCGGCCTGCACGGCGAGCATCAGGCAGCCGCGCAGGATCTTGCCGTCGACGCGGATGGTGCACGCCCCGCACGCGCCGTGCTCGCAGCTCACGTGCGACCCGGTCAGCCCCAGCTCTTCGCGCAGAAAATCGATCAAGTGCTGGCGCGCGGAAATGCGGCGCGTTACCGTGTCGCCGTTTACGATGAGCGTGGTTTCAACCGTCGTGTCCACAAGTATGCGGCGTCTATCTGCGGCTGAGGTTGTCATGCGGCGAGCGCTGCGAGCGCCCGGCCGGTGAGCACGCGCGCGAGATGCAGCTTCGTAGCTGCAGTTGAATAGATGTCGGATGCGGGGCTCAAGTCGTGCGCAAGCGCCGAAGCGGCTGCCGCCTGCGCCTCGGGGGATGCCCGTTTGCCTTCCAGAGCGGCCATGGCTTTGCGGGCGAGCACCGGCGTTACGCCGGCACCGAGGTACGCGAGCCGCACGTCGGAAAGCGCGCCGCGTTCAAGTTTCGCGGCGGCGGCCACGCCGACGATTGCGTAGTCGCCGCGGCGGCGCGCGAGCTCCAGGAAAGCGCTGCGATGGAGTGCGCCGGACACGGGAAATTCGACCGCAGTCAGGATTTCGTTGGGATGCAGATCGGTCGCGTAGACGCCTTGGAAAAAATCGCGGGCCTTTACGCGCCGTTCTCCCGCTTGCGCCGCAATGACGAACTCCGCGTCGAGCGCGACGCAGCACGCAGGCCATTCCGCCGTGGGATCCGCCATGGCGATGCTTCCCCCCAGCGTACCAGCGTTGCGTATGGCGACGTGAGCGATGTGCGGCGCCGCCTGCGCCAGCAGCGGCAAATGTCGGGCGATCTCATGGGACCGCTCGATCTCGGCGTGCGTCGTGAGCGCACCGATATGAACCGTTGCGCCCGCAATCCTGATCCCCGTCAGTTCCGCGATGCGCGTAATGTCTATCAGAATGTCGGGCGTAGAGAGCCGCAGGTTGAGCGCCGCGAGCAGGCTCTGTCCGCCGGCCAGCAACTTCGCGCCTTCGCCGTGAGTCTCGAGCAATGCAAAGGCTTCCGACAGGGAACTGGGCCTGGCGTATGCAAATGGCGGCGCTTTCATCGTGCGGCGTCTCGTTATTTTGGGAGGTGCACCTGGTCGGTCTGGGCGCTCCGGCATGCGGCTGAATGGAATTCTCTGGGTTATGCGGTTTCTACGCAACACTCCTTACCGGAATGTGAAAACGGTCACGGCCCGGAACCGGATAGCAAGCCCCCACCTGCGGGCCGGTGCTATATTTCTAGAGTAAAAACTCCGTATCGCAGTAATTCTTCCTGGGGGAGGATATGTCCCGTTTGGGTCGGGGTGTCGCAGTCGTCGCCATCGGAGCGATGTGCGCGGGGTGGTTCGGCACCGCAGCAGCGATCGATCCGCTCGTGCTCTTCTTGCTGAAGATGATCCGGGATTCGATGGTCTCCTCAGCGATCGAAGCCGGCGTCGATGCTGCCATGCGGCCGTCCAAGCCTGCCAATCCACTCGACTCGCTGCCGCCGCGCCTGCAGCCGCCGGCTCCGGAGGGCCAATGGCTGAAGGCGTTGATCGACGAGAGTTTCACGCATCTCTCGGTTGCGCAACGCGACGAGCTGCATATGAGCCTGATGCGCATACTCAACGATACGCGGTACCTCGAGTCGCGCGGGATGATACTCGCGGAATTCACGCGCCAAGCGATCGCCATGCGCGATGCGCACCGCCAGCTCGCCGGGTTGTCGGCCGAGCAGATGAAGGCAATTGCGGTGGAGGCGCGCCGCGAGGTACCGAACAGCTCCCCGCCGAGCAGCGTCAGCAGATGCTGAAGATCCTGCAACACGGCATACCGGGAATGCCGCGCACGCTGAACGAGGTGATGCTGGCCGAGTTCAGTGCTGCAACGCCGCGCTAGCCCCCAATCCAACCAGAGGACGAGCACATCCCTGCGCCACTTCCGCAGCGATGGCGCGATAGAGCGGGCGGACGATGAGCTTGAGGTTGTCGATGATGCCGCTGGCGCTCATCATCGAGGGAAGGCGTTGGCCGCAATGCTCGATCGGGGCGCCGATGGCTTGAATCTTGACGCCCAGCATGCGCAAGTGTCTTGCCAGTCGCCTTTCCGTCAGGACGAACAGGGTGTCGATGCCGTTCAGGCGCGCAAGCTCGATGGTGCCGAGGTAGAGGTCGGCTAATATGTAGGGGAAGCGCGCGTCCGTGCCGAAGTTTTGGATAAGGCCCGTCGCGTGGTTTTCTTCGCCCTGGCGTTTGCGAAACCGAGCCAGGACTGCGAGTCGCGAAACCTCGCAGATGCTATCGCGTGGGAGCTTGGCCGGGTCGACGATGGAGCGATCCAGCGTGGCGGCACAAGATTTCTCGAACGGCAGTGGATAGTGAGGATCCCCCGGCCGCGTGCGGACGATGCGCGTGCAGGCGATGAATTCGCCGCTGTGCGCGCTGCGCAGCAGCAGGTGCAGCGAATGTGCGTCGGTACTCGTCGCGCTCTCGCCGATCCGGCCGCCGCGGTTCGAACGCCAGTTCCTCGCAATAGACCTGGTGGCGTATGCGAAACACCTCGTCCTTCAACGCATCCGAAAACGCCGGGACGATTTCGAAGTCTTTTTTGGCTTCCGGGCTGGGTTTCCTCTCCAGTTGCGGAATTGCTTCCCCGCTCGCAGTCCCCACGTACATTGGCACCGCCCCCCAATGGTAATAACGCGAAATCTTTGCGCCGCCGCCAATGCGTGGCTAGGGGCGCGTCATCTCTGGAGATTGCTTAGTTCAGGCCTGAAGCAGGCTTCGCCGCAAGCGGCCGCTCCCTGCGCAGGGGATCGGTCGCGTTGAGGGCGCCGACGTCGCCGGACAGCTCTCCGCCTTCCTCGATTGTGAGCTTGCCGTAGCGGATCTTGCCGGTCACTTTCCCGGTGGCGTGGATCACTAGCTGCTTGCGGGCGGTCAAATCGCCCTCGAAGCGCCCGTGGATCTCCGCGATATCGATGCCTACCGTGCCGGAGAACACACCTTGCTCCGAGATCTGGATGACGCGGCTGTCCATCGCCGCCTCGACCCGGCCCTCGACCACCAGCGTGTCGCAGTCGGTGATCTCCGCTCCCTTCAACTTGATGTCCGGACCTACGATCAGCTTGCTGCCCTTGCTTTCACCAGTACGCGCAGGGCTGGGCACGACTTCGGGCTTGGGCGGCTCGGCTTGGGCAGGGCGAACGGCGGCCCCTTGGATCGGATTCTGCTGCGGATTCGATAGGGGTGTTCTGGGATCTTTGTGCAGCTCTTCTGGCTTTTTGGAAAAAAGTCCGTCGCGTTGGAACATGGTTCTTCCTCCCGATGAATGATGCAAATCCAGGAAAGCTCTTTAGCAAGCAGCGTGCCATGACGAGTTTTGTTGCTTATAATCAGTGGCTTCAGTACGCTATGCTACACCGATTTCGAGCTTTTGGGCGGATTACCGTGATATTTGCCCTTTACTGTCGCTGCATAACGACGTAAAGCGCGCCGAATTCGAGTAATTGATGGATTTGAGAGAGTGGAAGGTCAATTCGATTCTCGTCGCAAAATCTTAAAACTGCCGCTCGTTGCGTCGATCGAGCCGGAAAACTGCAACAAATATAATGGCTTCGTAAGTGTCACCGAACCGTAGCCGTCCCTTCATACTGGCCTGTAATCGTTCGTACTTCCGTAGTTGAACGAACTTCCTGTCGTGTAGTTTTCCGGCGACAACAGTGTCGATTTGCGGCTACAGCCTGCCATGGGATACATGCTCGTCCAGATCCGGGACATGATCCTGGGTACAAAAAAAAAGACGCGGCGGGGATGCCGCCGCGTCCAGAGAGCCGCCTTGACGCGGCCCGTAACCGGGGGGAGGACCCCGGTGGAGAAGTCATTTTCAGTGTTTGAAACCGGGCTTCAGGAGCACGGCGCCGAGCGACGCAATCCGCTCCTTTACCCAAAACACCGCATCGACGATCGCCTCAGCGTGCCGGATGGCGGAGGCGGCCCGTTCCCGGTCGCGCTCGCTCATCCGCACTTCCGCGAGTCGCTTATAGATGGCATCATTTACTCTCTTGCGATTAGCTTTTCTCATGGCATCATTCCTTTCGGTGACTCACCTCACCCTTCATCGGGCTCTAGGTTTGTTACCTATCCTTCTGTTTACGAGTGTAACTATAGACCAGTATAGGGGGTGATTGTTGCATTGCACCACCTGATATATTATGCCTCCTCGAATTAGATTTCCTAAAATAGATGCAACCATGGCTAACCGTCTCCCCCCCCTTAACGCCTTGAAAGCATTCGAAAGTGCAGCGCGGCACCTCAGCGTGAAGCGGGCCGCCGCCGAACTGAATGTCACCCCTGCGGCGGTGAGCCACCAGATCAAGGCGTTGGAAGGTTATCTTGGCGTGCAACTGTTTTTTCGGCATAACCGTGCGCTCGAGCTGACGGACGCCGCGCGCGCAGCCCTTCCCAAGTTACGCGACGGCTTCGACAGTCTGGCGCAGGCAGTGCAGCAATTGCGCGCCTACCAAGGTTCGGGTCAGCTCACAGTCAGCGCGGCACCTTCGTTTGCGGCCCGCTGGCTGATGCCGAGGCTGCACCGGTTCTTCGAAGCGCGTTCGGAAATCGATGTGCGCGTATCCGCGCGCTTGCGCCAACCCGCCGCGGGCGGCCGCAGCGCGGCGGCGGAGCGCACCACGATCGATGCCTGGCTCGCCGATTCCGACGTGGCGATCCTCTACGGCCGCGGCGACTATCCGGGCTTTCGCGTGGACAAGCTGCTGCCACTCACTATCACTCCGATCTGCAGCCCCAAGCTCATTATCGATCGCGAGCATCCCCTGTTGTGGCCGCGCGATCTCCAGCACCATCTGTTGCTGCATGACGACACCGGCGAGCTTTACGACGGAGTGTCGTTCTGGGAAGTGTGGTTGAAAGCGGCCGGCGTGGCGGGCATCGACGTGACACGGGGCCCGCGTTTCAGCCATGCGGTGCTGGCGTTCGAAGCGGCGGCAGAGGGACATGGCATCGTCGCCACCATGCCGATACTGGCCGAGGCTGACCTGAACGCGGCGCGGCTCGTGACGCCGTTCGCGCTGCGCGTGCCGCTGGAATCCGCTTACTACCTCGTGTGCAGCGAAGCCGTGGCGACTCGACCGTCAGTCGCTGGGTTCAGGGAGTGGCTGCTGGCGGAAGCTGCCCGCGAGACCGAACAGAACGTCTCAGATAGAGCGTCCCAGATAGAGCGTCCCAGATAGAGCGTCCTGGATGCGCATGCAAGCACCGCTTCACTCGATGCGCCTCATCTGAGACGTCTTTTCAGTCAGGCAGGCCTGACTGCAGGCCGTAACACCGGCCGCTCGTTGATCGGAAGGTTGATGAGCGCCGCGAGTATACCCATCGCAATCGTGAGGAGCCACATGAGCCGGTACGACCCCGTCGTATCGAATAGATAAGCCGCTATCCATACGCCCAGAAAGCTGCCGACCTGGTGGAACAGGAAAGCGACGCCGGTGAGCGTGGAAAGGTACTTGACGCCGAATATATGGGCGATCAGTCCGGTCGTGACCGGGACCGTGCCCAGCCACAGGAAACCGATGACGGCTCCGAACAGGTACACCGAAAACGGCGAAACGGGCAGGATGACGAAGACCGCCGTCACCGCGGCGCGCGTGAAATACAGCGCTGAAAGGACGTACTTCTTGGTATAGCGGTTGCCCAGCCAGCCCCAGAAATAGCTGCCGAAGATGTTGAACAGGCCGATGAGAGCGAGTGCCGTCATGCCGGTCTCTGGGCTCATGCGCTGGTCGATCAGATACGACGGGAAGTGCACCGAGATGAACATGAGCTGAAAGCCGCACACCAGATAGCCCGAGCACAGCAGCACGAAGCCGCTGTGTCCGAATGCCTCGCGCAGCGCTTCGGGTATGGATTGCTTGTGAGAGGTGGCGGCTTGCGCTTTCTTGTCTTCGACCAGCGCGGTAGAAAGCGGCAGGATCAGTACCACGGTGACTGCGAGGACCAGGAGCGCGTAGTGCCAGCCGATCTGATTAATGAGCACCTGACCGTAGGGCAGCATGATGAACTGCCCGAACGATCCCGCGGAGCCCGCGATGCCGAGCGCCAGCGTGCGTTTCTCCGGCGGAAACGCCCGCGCCACCACGCCGTAGACGATGCTGAAGCCGCTGCACGACAGCCCGACGCCGACCAGCAGGCCCGCACTCAGGCCGAAGGCCAATCCGGTCTCGGAAAAAGCCATGAAAACGAGGCCGAGCGCGTAGAGCACGGTGCCGCCCACCAGCACGCGCGCCGCGCCGTACTTGTCGGCGATCATGCCGGTGAATGGCGTTGCGAGACCGTAGAGCAGGTTCTGGACCGCGATCGCGATCGCGAAGGTTTGCCGGTTCCACCCGAGATCGACGGTCATCGGCTGCATGAACAGGCCGAAGGTGTGGCGCGTGCCGAGCGCGAGCGTCAGGATGACGCCGCCGCAGATCAACACCGCAAGCGGCGTCCGCCAGTTGGATTGCATCATAAGCCCGGTGGGGAAAGCACGGATTGTATCCGAATGCCCCCATCGCACTCGATGCACAGTGGCCGCGTGCGACGCCGGTCACAGTTGACGCTTCTGCGCATCACGAAGAAAATACGCCCCTTCCCCGTCTTTGCGGGGTCAACGCAAGTGTCCGAGTGGGTGGCTAGCTCAACTGGTAGAGCAGCGGACTCTTAATCCGTTGGTTCGGGGTTCGAGTCCCCGGCCGCCTACCAAGTTTTCGTCCGGCCCTTCGTCTCCGGGCGAAAACTAATTTTACGTGTAGCAGCGCAGCCGGCGGCTGAATTCCGGCAGCCCGATGATTCCGCTTGCCTCGCCACGAGCACACCAGTCCTCGAGCTGATGGGCTAACTGTTCCGTGGACGCGCTCGACCGCCCCCATAGCGCGATCAGTTCCTGGCGCATGGTGTACACGGTTGCCAGCACTCTACTGATCTTCAGCGCCTGGCTGATCTCAGGGTGCTCAGTGGCGGGTAGGGTGACCGCGTTCAAGTGGAGGAGGCGTCTTACCATCGAGCGGTCCACGCTCACGGAGCGTGCCTTCAAGTTCTTGATCTCTTCTGCGCAAGCGGCGCTCAGCGATTTTGCGTACTTGGCCATCACTTCGTAGCGATGCGTGATGACCGCCTGAACCGTGACCGAATCGCACTTCGTCTTGGCCTTGTCGAGCTTGATCTCGGGTGCAACTTTCTTCACCCGCGCCAGGCCCATATTTTCCATTGCGCGGATATAGAGCCAGCCGATGTCGAACTCATACCAGCGCTGGGAGAAGCGCGCGGAACTCGGGTAGGCATGATGGTTGTTGTGCAACTCTTCGCCCCCCACCAATATGCCCCACGGCACGATGTTGGTGCTGGCATCCTGGGGATGGAAGGTGCGGTAGCCCCAGTAGTGTCCGATCCCATTAATCACGCCGGCGGCGAAGAATGGGATCCACGCCATCTGCACCGCCCAGATGGCGATGCCGGCGAAACCGAACAGGACGAAATTGATCACGAACAGGGCGCCGATTCCAATCCAGTCGTGAGTGGCATAAAGGTTGCGCTCGATCCAATCGTCCGGCGTGCCGCGACCATATTTCTCGCGCGTCTCCTGGTTGCGCGCCTCTCTGCGGTAAAGTTCGGCTCCTTCCAGGAGCACCTTGCTGATACCTTCAATCTGGGGGCTGTGCGGGTCTTCGTCGGTTTCGCATCTGGCATGATGCTTGCGGTGGATCGCGGTCCAGTTCTTCGTGATAATCCCGGTAGTGAGCCACAGCCAGAAGCGGAAAAAATGGCTGATAGCGGGATGCAGATCGAGAGCACGATGCGCCTGGCAGCGATGAAGGAAAATGGTGACCGCGGCGATTGTGATGTGAGTCAGGACGAGGACGTATAGGACGTAACCCCACCACGGCAGATCGAGAATTCCTGTAAACATCATGACACGTCGCTCGGCTTGAAGCGAAGCGCTGCGCCGATCGCGCGGAGCAGTTCGGCGTCGGAGAATGGCTTGCGGAGCAGTCGCGCGCCACCTGCCTCTTGCACCACCTGGTCGAGCGCGAGATCGTCCGCCGCAGTCATGAACACCACGGGAATCTTGATGTGCGCAGCGCGCAGGCGAGCTTGCACGTCCAGACCCGAAAGTCCGGGCATGTGCATGTCGAGAATCATGCAATCCGGGCGCCGTGCACCGAGGGAGGCGAGAAACGCCTCGCCAGACGGAAATGCGATCACCTCGAAATCGGCCAGCCGCAGCAGGCGGCAGAGCGCGGTACGCATGCACGCCTCATCATCCACCAGCGCGATGTATGCATAGGGGTGAATCACCAGGCGAACCTCCGGCGAGCGCGAGTCTCCCTGCATTGGGGAGAATCGTCCCCAGTCCACCTTACCAAGTAGCTGATCGGATTCCTCACTGCGCTTTCTTCCGTTTTGCGAAATTCGTGAGCGCATAATGCGGAAATCGAGGATCGCGCGCTTTCCCCGACGCGCCAATCGCTTTGCCTTATGTGCCATACAGGCACTGGGGCAACACAATGAGGTGGTCATGGCGGCAGCCAGGCGATAGCTCTAACGCAATGCCAGCGAGCTAACCGTTCTGGGGAAGCAAATTGGCGCGAAAGGACAACTGCTTGGCGCGGCGGGTATAGCGGGTCGCACGTTGCCGCACCGATACTTGACTCGCACACACACAGGAGATGGAAATGAACACCCGCCCAATCACGCTGGACGTTCGCAACGTCGCGCAGCGCGATCTAAAAATGGCCGTTTTGAACCTCCCGGAACTGGGGGCGCTGATCGAAGAGCATCGCAACAACGAGACTTTCTCCTCGCAGGTCATCGCTGGCGCCGCACGGCAGGTGCTGGCGGCAAAGCGCGCCATGGGGGAACGGTGATGAGTTGGCTGATGTTGTTTTCGGCATCCTTGTCGACTCGTGCTGATGAACGAGTGCCCCGACTACTGGCGCGGACATAGGTTCCGAAATGGAATGCAGCATCTTCAGCCACTCAAGCGGTGAACCGCTTCATACGGTCGAAATGCACGTACTTGCGCGAGCGTATCGGGCAGCGTGGCGGTCGCTCTTCGCGAGGGATCCGGTTGGCCCTCACGTCGTTGCTTCGCTCGACGTACTGTTTGTGTTCTCGGCAGAAGGACTTGAGAGCGACAGATAGCGCCCTTGGGGGTCAACTGGCGCTCCTGCTATAGTCGCTCGACTTCCATGACACGCCTGCGCCCGTGAAAGACGAAACCCTCGCCAGCATGGGCCAGATCCTCTGGCGTTTGATCGAACGTCACGATCTTGCGCCTGAGCCGCTTTTCCGGGCGGCAGGGATCGACCCGGAGATCATCCACGATCCGTATGCGTACATAGCGCGCCCGAAGAGCGATGCGCTGATGCGGGCGCTGACAGAGCGAATTGCCGATCCCGCATTCGGCTTGCAGGCCGCGCAATGCTGGCACCCGTCGAATCTGGGCACGCTGGGATACGCCTGGCTCTCCAGCTCAACCCTGCGCACGGGGCTGAAGCGCTTAGTGCGCTACTGGCGCATCGTTAATGCAGACGTGGCAGTCAGACTGGATGAGACGCCAGAGGGCGTTGAATTCGTCCACACGCCGCCGGAGCTCGACAGCACTCTCGACGGAATTCGGGGCGATATCGTGATGGCGATCATCTACGACATGTGCCGGATCTAATTTCGGCCATGCGTTCAGCCCCCGGCGCGTGGCGTTCCGGCATCCGGCGCCTGCCGATGCAAGCCCATACGGGGCGCTTTTCGGCTGCCCGGTCTCATTCGGCGCGGATGCCAACCGCCTGTTCATAGGCTCTGCCGAAGCCGACCATCCGCTTCCGACCGGGAACCGCGACCTTGCAGCGGCTCATGACCGCATCCTTGTCGAGCAGCTTGCCCGTTTGGACAAGACGAATGTAGTCGCGCGTTTTCGTGCATCGCTCCTCGAGCGAATGACTGATGGCGAGTTTTCGGAGGAGGACCTGGCAAGCGATCTGCACATGAGCCGGCGTTCGCTGCAGCGCCGGCTCGCGGAGGCTGACGCGAGCTACCAGTCCCTCGTGGACGATACGCGGCGGGACATGGCGTTGCGATATATCCAGGATCCCGCCAAATCCGCTACCGACATCACCTTTCTCCTCGGCTATTCCCAGCAGAGCGCGTTCACGCGGGCCTTCCGAAGGTGGACGGGCATGAGTCCGTCGGAATACCGCTCTAGCAAGTCCTTGGCGAGCGCCTAAGTCGCAGAGTTTTCGATTGGCGCGCCTGGGCAAGCGACAGGCGCGTAAAGGCAAGCCCCATAAGACGCCTCCTTTGGCGCGTGAGGTAAAGCGATTGGCGCGCTTTTGATAGCCATAAATCAGAGCTAATCGGAGAATGCTTTCACGGCTTTCACAACTCTTAGAGAACAGCATGAAAGAAACCATGACAGACGACTCCACCGGGAAGGACCTACAGCGCGAGTGCGCAGGAGGATCTATGAAGCAACCTCTGCGCGTCTTGATCGTTGACGATTCAGAAGCTGACGCCACCCTGTTGCTACGCGCCCTGCGCCATGGAGGCTACGAGGTCGACCACGCAGTGGTGGATAATCCGGCTGCCATGCGCGCTGCATTGGAACGCCGGGAATGGAATGTGATCACTTCTGACCACGCCATGCCGCAGTTCAGCGCTCCGGCAGCATTGGCGTTGGCCAAGGAACTACGCCCGGAGCTGCCGTTCATCATCGTGTCCGGCGAAATTGATCTCAATCTGGCTGTTTCGCTGATGAAAGAGGGCGCACAGGACTACGTCCAGAAAGCGCAGTTGCCCCGCGTGGTTCCGGCGATTGAACGCGTATTGCGCGAGGTAGAGATACGCCGTGACCGCCAACAGGCGGAGACTGCGCTAGAAGTTTCGGAAACTCGTTACCGGCGGCTCTTTCAGACGGCCCAGGATGGAATATTAATTCTCGATTCAGACACAGGTCAGATACTGGACGTGAACCCATTCTTGATAGAGATGCTCGGCTATTCCAAGGAAGAGTTCTTGGGAAAGAAGTTGTGGGAAATCGGCGCCTTCCTAGACATTGAGGCATCCAAGTCTGCTTTCAAAGAATTGCAGACCAAAGGCTATGTCCGCTATGAAGACCTGCCGCTCCAAACAAGGATGGGAAAGTCTATCGCCGTGGAGTTTATAAGCAATGTCTACCCTATCGACCATACGAAAGTGGCCCAATGCATCATCCGCGACATTACTGCGCGCAAGCAAGCTGAGGCGGAAATCCGCAAGCTCAATGCTGAACTGGAGCAACGTGTGCAGGAACGCACCGCCCAGCTCCAAGCTCTCAACGAAGAGCTGGAGGCCTTCAGCTATTCCGTCTCCCATGATTTGCGTGCGCCCTGCGCTGGATTGCCGGCTTCGCCGAAGCCTTACGAGAAGATCATGCCGACAAGCAGAGTACCGACAGCTTGCGGCTTCTCCAAACATTGTATGTCCGTGGAACGCATGAATGCTCTCATTGAGGCTCTCTTACAATTGGCTCGCTTTTCGCACAGCGAACTCAAGCGACAACAAGTGGACCTGAGTGCCATCGTTCATCGTGTTGCCGCAGAACTGCAACAAGGCCACCCCACTCGCCAGGTCGAATTTGGCATCGCCGAAGGCATCACGGCCAGCGGCGATGAAAGGTTGCTAGCGTTGTAAGCGCTGCACCCTTCAGGGACGTAGCAGGTCAGACGTTCGTTGCATTTCCTTAGAGCAGCGGGTTTTCCTACAAAAACACACCGCTAAACGTCTGGATAGCCGCTACTTGGTGTGCTTATCGCCAGAGGTCAATAGGTTGCGCTGGTCCGACCCCGATAGGCCTTTCTTCTCCAAGTCTGCTACCGATATCACCTTTCTTCTCGGCTATTCCCAGCAGAGCGCGTTCACGCGCGCCTTCCGAAGGTGGACGGGCATGAGTCCGTCCGAATACCGCTCTAGCAAGTCCTTGGCGAGCGCCTAAGTCGCAAAGTTTTCGATTGGCGCGCCTGGGCAAGCGACAGGCGCGTAAAGGCAAGCCTCAAGTGTCCAATCTGCCAACAATGGAGCTATGGCTGCGCATTATCGCAAGGTCCCGTTCTAGGAGGAGAGCATGGAGATACTACTCGCTATCGCGATCACCGGCGCTGTGTACGCGGCGCTTTGCCTTTTCGCAGTCCTCTTCGGAGGACTGCTTGCGAAGTGGTCATAAGCGCGGAGAACGAAGTGCTGAATGGGCTAGCAAAGAAACCGCACGAGCTGGCCGCGCGTCAATTTCGGCATCGAAATCGTCGCTCTAGGTAGCGCTAAGAATTTGTTGCACCTGGCGGCACCCCCCTCCCGTTCTGAAATCAACCGGATTGGCGTGTCCTGTAAAGCGCTTGGCGCACTAGGCGAAGCGCAGTCGGGCCTGAGCATGGAAACTTCCGTTCATCAAGGCGAGGAAATGGAGAGTGAATCATGTTCATCAGCACCAAGAGCGGCGATCTGTTGAATACAACGGCGATAGAGCGGTTTGAAAAGGAGACTGACGCCGATGGCAGGAAACACTGGTATGCAATTGACCGCGAAGGCCGGCGTTTCGCCGTTTACGAGTCGAAAAGTAACACTCTGCGGGGAGTTGATCCTTCCCGCTTGGCTACGTCGTTGAAGGCGCGCGAGTGGGGCCAGGTTATCGAGCGGGTGCTGAAGGCGCTACAAGACCGGAAATGAAAAACCCCGCCGAAACACAAGGACCCTCAGGGTCAGACTGACCCCGAAGATCGCGCTTGTCCGGCCTGATTGCGCAGCGGGCCATTTGTCAGGTTCTCCCTACACGCCAGTGGTCCGCAACTTGCTGCCTTCTGGTGCAGGGCAGAGCGTTCTTTCGCCTGCGGCTTCGACACGGATTGCTCACCCGGCAGCCGGCGCTTGAAGTCAGTGTCGCCTGCATCCACTGGCGATAAATGGATGGTTCTGTTTGGTTAGTCGAGGCGCATCGGATTAGCGAACACAAGCGGAGGCTACATGAACAAGTTTGAGCGTTTCAGGCAGGAACTCAATGAGGTCGACAGGCAGTTGAGGATGCACGGGGCAACGCCGGAAACGGCGGTGAGAGTGAGGGCGCTGACCGCCTCCGCGTCAGCAGTGATTATCCTTGGGCCAACCAAGTCTCACGAGCGGAAGGATGGAACTGACGGTCGAGACCTTCCCGATGCCGACGACTTTCAGTACTACCAAGCGAAACTGGCGTTGAATGATTTCGCTGTAGTCTTTCACAGTGAGACGCTTGGTGAGGCTAGAGTTGTCTTCGACGTGGTTGAGCAGGAGGGAATCCGGTTCCCTGCCTGCCGGGTCTCTTGGGAAGAGAAGTGGAAGTTTGTGGAGGTGTGTCGAGAACCTGAGTTCGCCAGGACCATGGAGCTTTACCTGGGCCTCCTGGGAGTCCTGCTCGGCTGCGAGTGGAGCCAATGGAGGGCGGAGGTAGTTTAACGGCGCCTATCCGGAGCCTGACCCCGGCACCATGCACCGCCGCTGAAGAAGTTGCTCAGGCTTCGCGCGTATCGCCTCCGGACGGTCGCCTCCGGCACACCATGGCCGCCGTGTCTTTCCCTCCACGCCAGTGGCTCGCATCTAAGGAAGTTCTGAATTACTGTCATGCCCGCGGAGGCGGGCATCCAGAACCCACTGATCGTCCTGGATTCCCGCCTTCGCGGGAATGACGAAATGCCAGTTTTTCAGAGCATCTCTAAGCTGCACGGGTTTTGTTTGCTCAGGCTCACGCCATGAACCTGCCGCAGTAGATGATGTCAGCATGGACTGGCCCACCTTACGGGCCGGGGGGATTTGATTCCAGCTTGCGGCCCCCGCCGTCTCGGCAAAGCCGCTAAAGAGGAGATGTTCATGTCTGCTGCCAAGTCGTCCCACCTCGCCGCGCTCGGCGTGTTCGGTTTCGACGCGGTCGAACCGGTCGTGCTCGCGGCGCTGATCACCGAGGACCCGCTGCTGCTCGTCGGCAATTCGGGCACCGGGAAGACCTTCATCGTACCAATTCCATTGGGGTAGCAATTCATGAATGCCGCGCCGGAGGGCAATCGCGGCATTCATTCAGGGTGTAGCGCAGCCTGGTAGCGCACCTGCCTTGGGCGCAGGAGGTCGTGAGTTCGAATCTCACCACCCTGACCAACGATTACGTGGCCGGAAAAAATCCGCATGGCGGAACGAGCTCGTGAAAGCGTTAGGCAATTGCGCGCCCGACCCCGCCCGAGTGACCTTGCCCCTGTTCTCCGCGTCCCTGGCGGTTCTAGATCGGATAGCGAGGAGAGCAGCTCGCGTTAAACTGAACGGAAGTCGATTCTGATTCTGCTTTCGGGAGAGCGGTAGCACTATGAACGGAGCGTGTAACGACTGCTTTTGGAACGACGCTTTACCAGTCACGTCCCTATGGTCACGCTCCATCAGTCACGCTCTATGAGTCACGCCGTATAAGGCTTTCCTTGGTTGTTTGCAATCGGATACCCTGCACGACTACCATTCCACTCGATGATTCTTCGTAAGTCCGCAAGGCGCTACCTGGCAGTGCTTGTCGCTGCAGTCATGTTCCTATGTCAGAGCATGGCTATCGCACAGGCTTGCATGCTCGGCGCACAACAGGTGGATGCCGCCGCGATGCAGCCTTGTCATGACTCCGGGGACCAATCCGGTTCCGGTAATGACAGCGCGCATGGTTCTTGCCAGTATGCCTCTCCAACACCAGACTCCGGCACGAGCGTAATCGCAACGGCGGATTTGCCGGCAATCACAATACGTTTTGATGTAGTGGCGGCGCAGAAGCCACTCAAATCTGTTGAACCGACGCTGCTGCGCATCGAGCCGCCTCCTCACTCTCTCCTCCACTGTTGTCTGCGTAATTAGATCCTCCGCATAGCATCGCGGCGGCCATCTCGGCCGTCGTGCGGCGCAACACGTTTATGCGGAGGATTCATGCGTTCCCCCTTGTTGCGCGCGGTGCTCCGGCACTTGTGCGCTTTATGCACCTTGGTTCTGTTCCAGTCGGCCGTGCCGCTCGCGCACGCGGCCGAAAACCCGCTCACGCTCCTGAAGCGCAGCGCCTCGCGGCGGAGCGCTCGCGCCAGCTCGCCGCCCAGGATTCCGCGGTGTTCGCATCGCGTGAAATGGCGGTGGCGGCCGGCCAGTTGCCTGATCCCACACTGAAGGCGGGCATCGAAAACCTGCCGGTGAACGGAGCGGACGCGTTCAGCCTGACGCGCGACTTCATGACGATGCGCCGCATCGGCGTGATGCAGGAATTCACGCGCGAAGAGAAACGCCAGCTGCGCGCCGAGCGCTTCGAGCGGGAAGCCGAGCGCTCCTTGGCGGAAAAGTCAGCGACGCTCGCCACGATCCAGCGCGATACCGCGCTCGCCTGGCTCGACCGCTACTACGCCGAAGCGATGGCGGGCGTTATCGCGGAACAGATCAAGGCCGCGCGGCTCGAGATCGAAGCTGCGGAGACCGCCTATCGCGGGGGGCGTGGCAATCAGGCCGATATCTTCGCGGCACGCTCCTCGGTGGTTTCCCTCGAAGATCGCGCAAGCGAGATCGGCCGCCGGATCCGCACCGCCAAGACGGCTCTCGCCCGCTGGATCGGCGAGTCTGCCGAGACAGCCGCTCGCCGGCAAACCGAATATCGATTCCGTCGGGCTGGACTCGCGCGAGCTGGACAGCCAACTTGCGCATCATCCGCAGATCGCGACGCTCACCAAGCAGGTCGAGATCGCCGCCACCGAGGCGAAGCTGGCGCAGGCGAACAAGAAGCCGGATTGGAGCCTGGAGCTGATGTACAGCCAGCGCGGCCCCGCGTTACTCGAACATGGTTTCGGTCGGCGTGGCGATCCCACTGCAGTGGGACCAGAAGAACCGCCAGGACCGCGAGGCTCGCGGCGAAGCTCGCCATGGCCGAGCAGGCGAGGCGCAGCGCGACGACGCGCTTCGGGCGCATGTCGCCGAAGTGCGCAGCATGATCCAGGAATGGGAGAGCTTGCGCGAGCGCCGCACCCGCTACGAGCGCGAGCTGCTGCCGCTCGCGTCCGACCGAACGCAGGCCGTGCTGACGGCGTACCGCGGCGCCAAGGCGAGCCTTGCTGAAGTGCTGGCCGCGCGGCGCAGCGAGATCGAAGTTCGCATGCAGGCGCTGCAGCTTGAAATGGAGCAGGCGCGGCTCTGGGCGCAGGTCAATTTCCTGCTCCCTCATGCCACGCACCCTCGCGGGGGCTATCCAAATGAACGCGAAGACGCTCGTTGTTGGGCTGGTCGTTGCCGGCTTGATCGGTGCCGCGGCTATGGAGCCTACCGGTTCGGGATGAGCCGAGGGATGCAGATGGCAGTGCCGGCATCCAGCTGCCGCAACGCAATCAGGAAGCAGCGCCCAGAAGGCAGGCGACGTCGATCCGGCTACCGGCAAGAAGGTGCTCTACTGGCACGATCCGATGGTGCCGGGCCAGAAATTCGACAAGCCCGGCAAGTCGCCCTTCATGGACATGCAGCTCGTGCCCGTCTACGCCGATGGCGGCGGCGATGAAGGCAAGGTCACGATCAGTCCGCGCGTGCAGCAGAACCTGGGCGTGCGCGTCGCAGAAGTGACGACCGGCGTGCTCGCGCCCGCGCTCGAGGCGGTGGGCAGCGTGGCCTACAACGAGCGCGACGTGGCCGTCGTCCAGGCGCGCGCCAATGGTTACGTCGAAAGACTCCTCGTGCGCGCGCCGCTCGACCCGGTGCGCAAGGGCCAGCCGCTTGCCGAGCTCTATGTGCCGGATTGGGTCGCCGCGCAGGAAGAGTATCTCTCGGTCCGGCGCATGGCGGGCACAGGGCTCGACACACTGGTCGACGCCGCGCGCCAGCGCATGCGCCTTGCCGGGATGAGCGAGGAGCAGATCCGCCTGGTCGAATCGACGGGCAAAGTGCACCCGCGGCTCACGGTGACCGCGCCGACAGGCGGCGTGGTGGCGGAGCTCAGCGCGCGCGAAGGCATGACGGTCATGTCGGGCGCGCCGCTCTTCCGGATCAACGGGCTCGGCACGGTGTGGGTGAACGCCGAGGTGCCGGAAAGCCAGGCCGCGCCTGGTGCGCCCGGGCAACGCCGTCGAAGCCCGTACGCCGGCGCTGCCCGAGACTGTTTTCAAGGGGCGAGTCAGCGCCATCCTTCCCGAGGTCAATGCGGCGACGCGCACGCTCAAAGCCCGCGTCGAGATCGCCAACCCGGGCAATCGGCTGGTGCCGGGGATGTTCGCGACAGTCAATTTCACACCCGCCGCGCGCAAGGAAGTGCTGCTGGTGCCTACCGAAGCGGTGATTCAGACCGGCAAACGCAGCGTCGTGATGCTCGCTGAAAGCGACGGCAAGTTCGCCCCGGTCGACGTGGAGATCGGGATCGAGGCAAACGGACAGCACCGAGATCCGCAAAGGTCTGCAGGCGGGCCAGAAGGTCGTCGTGTCCGGTCAGTTCCTGCTCGACTCCGAAGCGAGCCTGAGAAGCACGGCGACGCGGATGAGCGACATGCCGGACAGCGGACGCCGCGAAGGGCGGCGAGAGCGAGCCATCGCGGTGAGGGCAAAGTGACCGAGGTCGATCCCGCCAAAGGCCGGGTCGAGCTCGATCATGGCCCGATCCCGTCCATGAAGTGGCCGGCGATGAAGATGGGTTTCGCCGTCAGGGACAAGGGACGAACTGGCGCGCCTCAAGAAGGGCGACGCGGTCGCAATTCGAACTGCGCGGCAAGCCCAACCCGGAGGGCGACTACGTGATCGAGAAGATCGCGCCGGCGGGGAGCAAGCCATGATCGCCGCGCTCATCCGCTGGTCGATCGCACAACCGCTTCCTGGTGCTGCTGGCGACGTTGATGATCACCGCGTGGGGCGTGTGGGCGGCGCTCAGGACGCCGCTCGACGCGATTCCCGATCTGTCCGACGTGCAGGTCATCATCCGCACGACCTATCCGGGGCAGGCGCCGCAGATCGTCGAGAACCAGGTGACCTATCCGCTCGCGACCACCATGCTCTCGGTGCCGGGCGCGCGGACGGTGCGCGGCTACTCGATCTTCGGCGATTCGTTCGTCTACATCCTGTTCGAGGACGGCACCGACCCGTACTGGGCGCGCTCGCGCGTGCTGGAGTACCTGAACCAGGTGCAGTCGCGGCTGCCGGCGCAGGCGAAGACCTCGCTCGGTCCCGATGCGACCGGCGTGGGGTGGGTCTACGAATACGCCCTGATCGACCGCACGCGGCAGGATGGACCTCTCGCAACTGCGCGCGCTGCAGGACTGGTTCCTCAAGTACGAGCTGAAGGCGGTCGCCAACGTTTCCGAGGTGGCGAGCGTCGGCGGCATGGTGCGCCAGTACCAGATCGTGCTCGATCCCGGACCGCATGCGCGCGTTCAACATCCCGCACATGAAGGTCATCGAGGCGGTGCAGACGGGCGAACCAGGAGACCGGCGGCTCGGTGCTGGAGCTGGGCGAGGCCGAATACATGGTGCGCGCTTCGGGCTATCTGCAGTCGCTCGATGACTTCCGCAAGATTCCGCTGATGACGACCGAAGCAGGCGTGTCCGTTCGGCTGGGCGACGTGGCGCGCATCCAGGTCGGCCCGGAGATGCGGCGCGGCATCGCCGAGCTGAACGGCGAAGGCGAAGTCGCCGGCGGCATCATCGTGATGCGCTCGGGGAAGAACGCCCTCGAAACCATCGATGCGGTCAAGGCGAAGATCGAGAAGCTCAAGCCGAGCCTGCCACCGGGCGTCGAGATCGTTCCCACCTACGATCGTTCGAGCCTCATCAAGCGCGCGGTCTCGAATCTCAGCGAAAAGCTGATCGAGGAATTCGTCGTCGTCGCGCTGGTGTGCCTCGATCTTCCTGTTCCACCTGCGCTCGGCGTTCGTCGCGATCGTTTCGCTGCCGCTGGGCATCTCGTGGCCTTCATCGTGATGCACTACCAGGGCGTGAACGCCAACATCATGTCGCTGGGCGGCATCGCGATCGCGATCGGCGCGATGGTGGATGCGGCGGTGGTGATGATCGAGAACGCGCACAAGCATATCGAGCGCTGGACGCACGACCATCCCGGCGAGCAGCTTCAGGGCGACGAGCGGTGGCGTGTGATCGGCGATGCGGCGGCGCAGGTGGGGCCGGCGCTGTTCTTTTCGCTCCTGATCATCACACTGTCGTTCGTCCCGGTGTTCACGCTGGAAGCGCAGGAAGGACGGCTTTTCTCGCCGCTGGCGTACACCAAGACCTACGCGATGGCCGCGGCTGCGGGGCTGGCCGTTACGCTGATCCCGGTGCTGATGGGCTATCTCATCCGGGGCAGGATTCCCGCGAAGCGGCGAATCCGCTCAATCGCATCCTCATCGCGATCTATCGGCCGCTGCTGCGAGCGGTGCTCGCGCTATCCGAGCGTCGACGCTGGTCGCTGCGCTCGCTGGTATCCTGCTGCGACGATCTATCCAGCGACACGCCTCGGCGGGGAATTCATGCCGCCGCTCGACGAGGGCGATCTGCTGTACATGCCCTCGGCGCTGCCCGGCATATCCGCCGGCAAGGCAGCCGAGCTGCTGCAGCAAACCGACCGGCTGATCAAGACGCGTGCCCGAGGTGGCGAGCGTATTCGGCAAGGCGGGCCGCGCCGAAACGGCGACCGATCCGGCGCCGCTCGAGATGTTCGAGACGACCATACAGTTCAAGCCGCGCGGCGAGTGGCGTGCCGGGATGACGCCGGAGAAGCTGGTCGAGGAGCTGGACCGCACCGTCAAGGTGCCCGGGCTGTCGAACATCTGGGTGCCGCCGATCCGCAACCGCATCGACATGCTCGCGACCGGCATCAAGAGTCCGGTCGGCGTAAAGGTCGCCGGAATGGACCTGCAGGAGGTCGATCGCATCGCGGCCGAGGTCGAGCGGGTGGTGCGAGCAGGTGCCGGGCGTTACCTCCGCGTTTGCCGAGCGCCTCGCAGGCGGGCGCTACATCGACGTCAAGATCGACCGGGACAGGGCGGCGCGCTACGGGCTCAATATCGCCGACGTGCAGGGCATCGTCTCCGCGGCGATCGGCGGCGACAACATCGGCGAAACGGTCGAAGGGCTGCAGCGCTTTCCGATCAACGTGCGCTATCCGCGCGAAGTGCGCGACTCGGTCGGAGAACATCCGCAATCTTTCCGTGCTGACGGAGCGCGGCGCGCAGATCCGGCTGGGCGACGTGGCGGCGATCCGCATCACTGACGGGCCGCCGATGCTGAAGAGCGAGAACGCCCGCCTCTCGGGCTGGGTCTACATCGATATCCACGGACGCGACCTCGAGTCGGCCGTGCGCGACATGCAGCAGAGCGGTCGCGCAGCAGGTCAAGCTGCCGGCCGGCTACTCGCATCTCCTGGTCCGGCCAGTTCGAGTTTCTGGAACGCGCGACGGCCAGGCTCAAGACCGTCGTGCCGGCGACGCTGTTGATCATCTTTGTGCTGCTCTACCTCACCTTCCGCCGTGTCGACGAAGCGCTGCTCATCATGGCGACGCTGCCGTTCGCGCTCGTGGGCGGATTCTGGCTCATTATGCCTGCTCGGTCACCACATTTCGGTCGCCAGCGCAGTCGGGTTCATCGCGCTCGGCGGGCGTAGCGGCGGAGTTCGGCGTGATCATGCTGCTCTACCTCAAGCACGCCTGGGATGCCGAGCGGCAGGGCAGGGCTCGGACGCCGTACCGGACTTCGACGGAAGCGATCGCGAAGGCGCAGCTGCTGCGGGTGCGGCCGAAGGCCATGACGGTCGCGGTAATTATCGCGGGCCTGCTGCCGATCATGTTCGGCAGCGGGACCGGCTCGGAGATCATGCGGCGGATCGCGGCGCCGATGGTCGGCGGCATGATTACCGCGCCGCTCCTGTCCATGTTCGTCGTCCCGGCGGCATACCTGCTGCTGCGCAAGCCGCGCCGCGCACGAGGAGGAAAGAAACCAATCTTGCAGAGCGCGTCCGATGAAGCAGTCTGATGCCGAACGTTCTATGTCCAACTTGACTCAAAAGTGAAAGGAGAATCCGCAATGAAGCAATCTGTTGCACTGTCCCTGATCCTCGCCTTGTTCGTAGCCGTCCCTGTCGTGAGTCATGCCCAATCCTCCGGGAGCATGAAAGGCATGGAGATGAAGGATATGGACATGAAGGGCATGGACATGAAAGGCAAGGACCCGGGCAAGAAAGACTGAGGGCACCGTCCACAAAGGCGTCGGCGTGGTCAAGAAAGTCGATAGCGCCAAAAACGCCGTAACCCTCGATCACGAGCCGATCAAGAGCATGAGGCTGGTCCGCGATGACCATGACCTTTGCGGTCAAGGACAAGAACGCTTCTCGACAAGCTTCAGACCGGTAAGAAAGTGGAGTTGGGGAAGGACAACGTGCTCACGGCTGTCAAATGATCGATGGATAATCCGCTCGTCAAGGCAATAGTCATAGTTCTCGCCGTAGTGGGAGCACTGGTCCTGCTTGGTGCGCTTGTTATGATGATCGGCTGTGGCATGATGGGATGCGGCGGCATGATGGATGGGATGATGGGCGGCAGGTAATCTGTGACCGCCATGGGATCAGCGCCCTTCGCATCGGCCGCTTGCATCGCCAACTTGGATCGGGGACATGTTAACCACGCTGTCTTGTCGATATTTTCAGCGAGCGTTTCTTTGGTCCGTGCCAATCGGCGGCTTAGCTGGACTTATCGGCCTAGGCGGCGGCGAGTTTCGCTTGCCGGTGCTGACCCAGTTCATTGGCTTCCCCGCGCGCGCCGCGATACCGCTGAACTTGCTCGTCAGCCTGGTTACGCTCTCTTTCGCGCTGGTGCTGCGAAACCATGCCATCCCGTTGGCGGGCGTCCTGATCCACGTACCCGAGATGATAGGTCTCACGGTCGGCGGGATATTCAGTGCCATTTACGGCGCCCGTCTGGTCACCCGGATGAGCGACCGCAGGTTGACGATTTCGATGGCCGTTCTCCTTGCCGCGCTGGGCGTACTGCTGCTCACTGAGGCCTTCGTGCCGTTCGCGGGAGCCTTGCTCGGAGGAGAGTCGGTCCTCATTCGGGGAATTGCGGGCGTGATGCTTGGCTTGGTCGTCGGTGTCGTCAGCAGCATGCTCGGCGTCGCTGGCGGCGAACTGCTTATACCGGCCCTGGTGTTTATCTTCGGCGCCGACATCAGGATTGCGGGCACCTGCAGCCTGCTCATTTCACTGGCCATCGTTTCAACCGGCCTGTGGCGCTATCACAAAGCGGGGGCGTTGCTTACAACGGGCGGTGCGCAGCGCATCGTAGCTTCCATGAGCGCGGGTTCTCTGATCGGAGCCGCCCTCGGGGCTCTTGCGGTAGCCGTTGCCCCAACGGCTTTCCTGAAGGTTCTGCTGGGGTCGGTGTTGATTGCCGCGGCGGCCAAGACGGCTGCGGCAAGGCATTGAGTAACCCCGTACGGCGCACCGCGGGATGGCTACGGTAGTAATACCGTTTCCTACGAGTGCCCAGCTTTATCCACTATGAGGTGCCTACTTGCGCTTTGGCTTCGCGACCGGCCTTGCGCTTGTTGAACCCACTCGGCCTCGGCGAGCTCGAAGACACGCGAGAGAGGGGGGGTTGACAGGCATTCTACATTTCGATAATATTAGAAACATGGAAAACAAAGCGGTCAGCCGGCACTCGCAGCACTTGCCCAGGAAACGCGCCTGGGGATCTTCCGTCTGCTTGTCCAGGCTGGCCCAACAGGCATGTCCGCCGGCGAGATCGGCGCGGAGTTGAAGATACCCCCGGCCACGCTGTCCTTTCACCTGAAAGAGCTGAACCACGCCGAATTGGTGGCCGCCCGTCAGGAGGGCCGCTTCATTTTCTATTCTGCCAATTTCGAGCAGATGGGCGCGCTGGTCGCGTTTCTCACTGAAAACTGTTGCACCCGCGATGGTGTCGTGTGCCTGCCGCAGGTCAATTGTCGTCCCTCCCAAACGGGGCGGTCTGTCAAACCAAAACGCAAAGGAGTCAAAGCATGAAGCGCTTTCATGTGCACGTTTCGGTGGACGATCTCGCAGCAAACATCCGCTTCTATTCCACCGTGTTCGGTCAGGAACCGACAGTTCGCAAGGACGACTACGCGAAATGGATGATGGAGGACCCGCGGGTCAATTTCGCGATCTCCCAGCGGGGCTCGCCGGCCGGCGTGAACCACCTGGGCTTCCAGGTGGATACCGACGAAGAACTCGCCGCGCTGCGCAAGCAGGTGGGCGACGCGGAGATCGCGGCACAGGATCAGCCGGGCGCGACCTGCTGCTACGCCCGTTCCGACAAATACTGGATCACCGACCCGCAGGGCGTTGCCTGGGAGACCTACCACACGCTGGGCGAGGCCGAGATCTACGGGACGGTCACCAAACCCAAGGAGCAGGCAGGCGCCTGCTGCGCTCCGAAATCCGAGGCGATCGCCGTTACCCCGCGGCAAACTGTCCAGGAAAAGTGCTGCTAACTCATGGCGCAGCGTGTCTACAACGTGCTCTTTCTATGCACGGGCAATTCGGCACGCAGCGTCATGGCCGAAGTGCTCCTCAATACGCTCGGGGAGGGTCGATTCAAGGCCTACAGCGCCGGGAGCCACCCGGCGGGGAAGGTAAACCCCTTCACCTTGGAGCTACTGGGGAGCAACGGCCACCCCGTCGCAGGCCTGCGCAGCAAGAGTTGGGAGGAGTTCGCGAAACCGGAAGCTCCAAAATGGACTTCGTGATCACCGTCTGCGACAAGGCTGCGGGGGAAGTCTGTCCCATCTGGCCCGGGCAGCCGATGAGCGCACATTGGGGTTTCGAGGACCCGGCTGCGCTCGAAGGATCGGATGAGGAGAAGCGAGGGAAGTTCAGAGGTATATCAGCAGATCATGAATCGCTTTCGCCTGCTGGTGAACCTGCCGTTATCCAGCCTCGATCGGCTTGCATGCAGCAGAAGGTGCGCGCAATAGGCCAGGCTAACCGTGAGCCTCGCCAGGCGGCTGGCTGCCGAAGGCATCGGCACAGCGTTGCTCCTTGCGGTCGTCATCGGCTCGGGGATCATGGGCGAGCGGCTCTCTGGCGGCAATATCGCCCTAGCACTCCTCGCAAATACCTTAGCGACTGGCGCTGGGCTGGTGGCTCTGATCCTTACCTTCGGTCCGATCTCGGGCGCACACTTCAACCCGTGCGTAACCATTACGGAAGCAATAAACAAAAGGTTGTCCTGGCCGGATGCGCTGCCGTACATCGCGGTTCAGGTTTTGGGCGCGATAGGCGGAGTGGTGGCTGCTCATATCATGTTCGAGGAGCCGATAATTTCCCTCT
>CAWDIV010000037.1:0-20479 GCA_963802355.1 uncultured beta proteobacterium
GAGATAGGTTTTGATCAGTTAGGCGCAGGACCGCGCAGACAAGTCCGCTGCAGCACCCGCGGGGAAATGATGCTCGAGGGTGAGGAACATGGCGCGCCCCCTGATCTTCCGTTGAAGGGATTCTACTTCCAAACGGCGGAAGCGGGGCTAGGGACAGCTATCTTCGTCCTGATGTTCAGCACGCATGATGCGGCAGGACGGACCCGGATCCCGCTTTCGCGGGATAACTTCTCCAGAAGTTTTCGAGACGATCACCGGAGAAATCGGTTGGTGCCTTCGCCACGCCACTGGCTCTGGAACCTTCTCGACATCCGTTACTCCGCCTTGATTCCCTGTTCCTTGAACACGACGCGCCACTTTTTGATTTCGCTGCTCAAGTGAGCGCTCATCTCCTCGGGCGTGCTCGCAATCACGTCGAGGCCGCGATCCTGCCAGCGCTTTATTGCATCAGGTGTCCTCAGCACCGCTCGCACCTTTTCATTGAGCGTCGCGATGATCTGCCCGGGTGTGGCCTTTGGCGCGGCGAGGATCTGCCACGTGGTGAACTCGTAGCCGGGCAGACCAGCCTCTGCCATCGTCGGGATCTGCGGTGCGATCGCGTTGCGCCTGGTGGCGGTAATGCCGAGCGCCTTGAGCTTCTTTGCCTCGATGTGCGGGAGCGCTTCGGGGATCGCGTTGACGAAGGACAGCTGCGTCTCGCCGCTGAGTGTCGCGATCGTCGCCGGGCCGCCGCCTTTGTAGTGCACGGGGAGGAGCTTGATCTTCGCGAGATTGTTGAGCAATTCGCCCGCAATGTGCGGATTCGTGCCCGCGCCCGCCGTGCCGTACGTGATCGCGTTGGGTTTCGATCGCGCGAGCGCGATCAGATCCTTCATCGAATTCACCGGCAGCGCAGGGTGCGACACCAGAACGGACGCCACCGAAGCGAGAAGTGAAACGGGCGCGAAGTCGTTGATCGGGTCATACGGCACCTTGCTATACGCGAACTGGTTGGTCACGAAGGGTAAAGTGTTGACGAGCAACGTGTAGCCGTCGGGCGCGGCGTTCTTCGCGAGCTCGGTGCCGATCATGCCCGAGGCGCCGCTGCGATTATCAATGATAATCTGCTGGCCGAGCGGCCTGCTCAAATCGGCGCCCACCAGGCGCGCGACGAGATCGACGCTGCCGCCCGGCGGAAAGGGCGTGACGATGCGGACCGGCTTGGTCGGATACTCGGCAGCGAATGCGTACCCGCGGTGAACGCCAAAACCATAAATGCCAGTGCCCGCTTCATGAAATACTCCTACGAAAATAGCTCGCGGTCCCTGATTTTTCGCGGGTCCGTGTAGTCTTCCGCAAACCACGGCCTTTCGCCCGCCTTGCGCGGCGGCCTCGCGAGCTGGAGCTTCTTCTTCGCCTTCTTGGCTTCTTTCTGCACGACCCGGAAGTGATAGTGGTCGAAGATGCGCAACGCTTCGACCGTATAAGATACCGCAATGCGCCGGTCGCGGATAATCAGCAGGTTCTCGCCGTTCTTCTTGTCCGCGGGAATCGAGAAATTGTACGAGCCGAGGTAGACCCGCGCGGTGGGCTTGTCGAAATCGATCACGATGAACTTGTGGTGCATGCGGTTGCCGCCGCCACCGGCCGGCTCCTTGTTGAAAGGCGCCGGGAAATTCTTCTCGAGCGCCGAGGCGAAGACCGGCGCAATATTCCCGTTCGGCATCTGAAGGTCGATGCCCCCGACTTTCTTATCGGAGATGCCATAGACGAAAATGCCGGCCTTCCTGGAAATCTTCTTGAGCGATTCCTTGATGACACCGGGCGTTATCGAGAGGAACGCGAGGGAATAGAACAGAGACGACTTAGTCTCGCCGATGTCCACGCCGATCTTGTCAAGCAGTGCGTTCGATGACGAGTGCGGCGAGAATGCGACCTTCGCATCAATGTTATCGAATCCGAGATTCGTTAATTCGGCCGAGTCGGTGTCCTCGAACTCGTCTTCCCTGTCGAAGTAGTTGTCGAAGGCGACAAGCGCCAGATCGACGGCCTTTTTTCCCTCCACAATAAAGGCGTTGTTCGCCTGCACGTACAGCCCGCGCCAACTGAGATTCGTTGAGCCGAACACGACCTTCTTCGTCTTTGAGCCGTTCACGACGATCATCTTGTTGTGCTGAAGGCTCTTCATGTGCTGGCGCATTACGTTGTCTTCGCCAGCCGTCTTTCCGAGACGCTCTGCCGATTGCGTTTCGCCGGACTCCGATTCGCCGTGTTCCTTGCTGTCGTCGACGATGATTCTCAGTTTCTTCTTGAGCTTCTCGAACCGGCCGACGACCTCCGGCTCGCTGAGATCATAGGCGATGACCCGGACGTCGGCTTTCTCCTTGATGGCTTGATCCAGCAAGTCGAGGATGGTCTCTCTTGCCTCGAAACCCATCCACGCGAGTGCCTCATCCTTCTTGGGATGCGTCGCCTTGAATTTCAGGCCGTCCTTCGCCTTTCCGGGGAGCAGGGTACCGATCTCGCCGAACTTCTCGTACCGGTCCACGAACGCCTGCGAGGAGACGAAGCCGCGGGTGAATGTGACGTTGACCTGGCCCGGGTACGTCTCACGCCGCAGCTCAATGGCGGCTGCCTGCGGCTCGCCCTGGCTGAGCCGATCTTCCTCGTCCATGAAGATTGGCGTGACGCGGTAGGTAAACTCGCCGTCGAGGTTGGCGTTACGCGGGAAATGCACCCATCGGAATTTCTGAATCGGCGAAACGAGCGTCGAGAGCTGGATCGGATTGACCTCGCCGTCGGCGCCCGCGAACGAGAGACGGTTGTTCAGAGGAAAGAAGGTATTGCCGCCGGGTGGCTTGGACTCAATCGCGAACCCGACGAAGTTGTTCGGTGGCCTTCCGTTCTTCCAGTTCATCGCGACAAGACACATTCCGTCGCCGCGATGGAGCTTGAGTGTGAAGAGCGCCTTCGTGTTCTTGCCGGTGACCTGGAAATCGCTGCTGGCCATGTTGCCCTTCCTTGAATCGATCGCCGGATGACGAGAACTCAACCGGTCACTGCGTCACTTCGTCCGGATGACCAATCACCGATCGCGGATCACTAGTCACTGTTCTGGTTTGATGCCCGCGTCCCTGATGACTTTACTCCACTTCTGCATCTCGGCTTTCAGAAACGCCGCGAATTCCTTCGGCGTGCTCCCCACCGCTTCCGCGCCGTCGAGCTGGAAGCGCTGGGCCACGTCCGGCAACTGCACGATGCGTGCGACTTCTGCCGACAGCTTGTTGACGATGGCCTGCGGGACGCCTGTGGGAGCGACCATTCCCTGGAATGCTTCGGCACGGTAGCCGGGCAGGGTCTCGCCGACCGTCGGCACGTCGGGCATGCTCGACTGGCGCTTGGCACTGGTGATCGCGACGGCGCGCAGCTTGCCGGTCTTGATGTGCGGCGCGGCAGATATCGTCGTCGTGAACAGCATGGTGACGCGCCCCCCTATGACGTCGGTCACGGCGGGCGGAATACCCTTGTAGGGCACGTGGATCATGCTGACGCCCGCCGCGCGCTGGAACATTTCGGCCGATAGATGGGGTGCGGAGCCGGCGCCGGGAGTCGCGAACGTAAGCTCGCCCGGCCTGGCCTTCGCCAGCGCGATTAGGTCCTTGACGGACTTGCCCGCGAAGGAAGGCGTGACGACGACCACGTTGGGCTGCGAGTTCAACTGCGTGACGGGCGTGAAGTCCTTGCCTGGATCGTACGGCAGCCTGGAATAGAGGCCGGGATTGATCGCGAATGTCGTCGTGATCATCAGCACGGTGTAGCCATCCGGCGCGGACTTCGATGCGATTTCCGTCCCCACGATGGTCGCCGCGCCGGCGCGGGTATCGACCACGATGTTCTGACCCCATTTCTCGGTCAGTTTCTGCCCGATCAGCCGCGTGCTGATGTCGAGCCCGCCGCCCGGTGCAAACGGCACGATCATGCGGATCGGCCTGCTGGGATAGCTGACGGCGTCCTGGGAAAAGGCAGCCGTGGTGGATGCTGCCAGTGCCATTGCAGGAATACAAAGGAGCTTCATGCAACGGATTTTACTTTGTCGTTCGTGTCTTGTGCCTTGTCCCTCTGGCCAAAAACCCGAACGTGCCGAGCGCGTACAGCGCCGCGGAAAAGAGCGGGAGATGGGGACGGGATGGGGAGCCTACTTTAGGGATGAGGGCGGAGGGATGAGGGGAAGAACAGGTCATGTCATGCCTCCCGCGATTTGACAAGAACGGGAGATGGGGGCGGGATGGGGTGCAACGAAGGGCGTGACGACTGACGCCACTTCGCTACTGACGACTGACGGCAAAGAAAGAACGGGAGATGGGGGCGGGATGGGGGATCCCTTCTAAGAAAACTAGCATCTACTCGCCTGGCTTGGGCGCGGGCTTGGCACCTGTAGAGGCGCCTGAGCAGCGCAGACAAGGCAGGGAATTCGGCGAGGACTGTCGAACCAGAGTGTCGGCGTTCGAGCGACTCCGGAACCGTCCACAACACCGATCACAAGAGCGTCACTGGTCGGTGAGTTCCGCAGCCGCCGGCCTTGGCGAGCAGCGCAGGGTTCACCGCTACAGGTAGCGGCGCCGGGTCGGGTGACAAGGCCGCGTCCAACCCAGGCGCCCTGGCGACGACTGAGTTGCGGCAGGCCGCCGGGGCTAACTGAGCCGCGCAGGTTTACCGCTACGAGCCTACGAAATAGCGGCGGCGACCGGGGACCAAGTTCAAGCGCCGTGGCTTCCTGCGTTTGTAAAAAGATCCCTGTTTCTCGCAGCCGGCTCGGACGCCAAGGGCGCGGCGAACCCAGGTGCCCCGAAGCTGTGACGTTTACAAACCGAGCACCCGCTTCTTCACCGCCTCCGGCGTGCCCTCGAGGTCCATGTCCGCAAGCGACGGCCCGCACTTCCACGGGTCGACGCCGAGCAGCACGCCGAGGATCTCCGCGAACGCGCGGTGCAGCGGCACCGCGATTCCCGCCTGCTCGGCGAGCTGCACGCACGGCACGATGGCGTAGGGCAAGTCATCCAATTCCCACTCGCGCCAGATGTCGGGATGGAAGGCGGGGAAGGACTTGTAGACAGGATTCTGCATCGCCTCGTAGAAGGTGTTGCTCCTGAAGCCGTAGTACTGCTCGATCGCCTTCGCCATCGGCGTGTGCTCGACGCCATAGGCCTCGCACACGAGCCTGCGCTCGGCGTCGAGCGCGTCTCCGAGCACGCCCGCCGCGGGCACCACGCCCTCCTGGTAGAAGCCGAACTTCCTGCCCTCGAGCTTCGCGCGCTCCATGGCGCCGACGTTCGGCAGCACCATCGCCGGATGCACGATCAGGTTCAGGTTCTCGAGCCCGGTCTGGAGCACCGACGACGCCGCCGCGAAATCGGGGAACAGGGGCTTCAGAACCGCGAGCGCTTCGTCCGATGCGCGAAGCCGGCACCGTCGCGATCTCGAATGCCCTTGCGCAGCCCTTTGGGCGTCACCACCGTGCCGTCGATCCGCGCGGCATGCGTCGGCGCGGGCGCTTCGGTCACGAGCACGTCTTCGCGGCCCGCCTTGCGCAGCAGCGGCGTAAGCCGCGCGGCCGGCCAGTAGCCGTGGCTCTGAACGTGCACGACGGCGCCGCGCGCGAACTCGGGAATCATCGCGCTGAACTTCTCTTCGAGCTCGATGGATGTCGACTTCGATCAGCACGGCCTCGGCATCCTTCAGCGCTTCCGCAGTGGTGTCGCAGATCTGGTCGAGCTTCGCGAAGCCGGTTTTCTTCGAGATGAGGTGCTTCGCGTCGCCTTCGACGGTGAAGCCTCCCGCCTTGCGCACTGCCGGGAGCTGATCCGTCTGCTCCGGGAAGACCGTATAGCGAACTTCGTGGCCCGACAGCGTGAGATCCGACGCGCACACGGCGCCAATCGCGCGCGCGGTATTACCGATGACTGCGACTTTCGACATGCAACTGCTCCCTTGATCCCGGAATCGGGTTGGACTTTCAGCGGTTCAGGAATGGATTCTGGCATACGCCAGCCGGATAATCGGTACACTGACCCCACTCGACAGGAGGCAGACATGGGCATAGAGCGTGTTCCGGGCGCGAAAGGCGCCAGCTTCAGTAAGGCGGTGGCGGTCAGTGGAGCGGGGAGGACGGTGTACGTGTCGGGGCACCTCGCGCCCGGCCGCTCGATGGCCGAGCAGACGAACGGGTGCTTCGACCAGATCGAGGCGGCGCTCCGGACGGTCGGCGGTTCGCTCGAGCACGTCGTTCGCATCACCGCCTGGCTGACGAGCCTGGACGAGTACGCCGAATACGCACGCGTGCGTGGCGAGCGCTTCGGCGCGAACCTGCCCGCGAGCGCAGCCGTCCAGGTTGCGGGCCTGCTCCAGGGCGCCCGCATCGAGATCGACGCGGTCGCCTTTATCCCGGAATAGGTTAGAGGCCCTCCGGCCTCAAGACCGACATTCCGGTCTTTCCGGGTCAGTGCGGACGTCCGCTGCCATATCGAACATGAGCACGCCGCTGGTCATCGACATACACGCGCACTACTACCCGGAAAGCTACATGCGCGTGCTGGCGCGGTACGGCTACCCGTACGGCACGGTCTATTCGAATGTATCGCCCGCGGATGCGCAGACGCCGGGAACGGCTTCCTACAAGCGGCCCGACTCCGCATTTACGGACCTCGGCAAGCGGATTGCCGCGATGGACCAGCAGGGCGTGACGATGCAGGCGCTGTCGGTGCCTTCGCCCTGGGTGTTCTGGAAGGATAGCGAACTCGCGGCCGCGCTCGCGCACGCCTACAACGACGCGGCAAGCGCGGCACATGTTGCGCATCCGGGCCGTTTGGTCGGGCTGATGTCGCTGCCCATGCACGACCCGAACCTCGCGCTGAAGGAACTCGAGCGTGCGGCCAGGCTGCCGGGGATGCGCGGTGTCGGACTGGGCACGCATGCTGCGGGACGCGAGTTGTCGGACCGCATGTTCTTTCCGGTGTATGAGCGTATCGCGGCATTGGGTCTGCCGATTTTCCTGCACTACGCACCGCTCACGGTGATCGGCGGCAACGACCGGCTCAAGCAGTTCCATCTGGGCAACCTGATCGGCAACGCAGTCGAAACCGCAATCGCGGCGGCCCATTTTGTTTTCGGCGGTGTGCTGGACGCTTTTCCCGCGCTCGAAGTCTGCCTGCCGCACGCGGGCGGCGTGCTGCCGATCCTGATCGGGCGCTGGGATCAGGGCCATCGCGTGCGCAGCGAATGCAGACACCTGCCGCATCCGCCCAGCTACTATCTGCGGCGTTTTACGTACGACACGGTCAGCCATTCCGATGCCGTCATGGAGTTTCTCGTCAAGTTGGTCGGTGCCGAGCGCATCATGCTCGGCAGCGACTATTGCTTCGACATGGGCTACGAGCGGCCGGTGGAAATGGTCGAACGCCTGGCGATGCTGAACGATGAACAGCGTGGGCAGATACTCGGCACGACCGCCGCGCGTCTGCTGCGGGTTGCCTGAATGCGTCTAATGCGCAAGTTGACCCGCCGGCAGCGCGGGCTTGATCGTGCCGGTAAGAGAACGTAACAAAATGAGGGGATACTCCCCTCATCCTCCCCTACATCAGGGGCCGTATCAGTCATTTTGATACGGCCTCTAAGGGAATACACGGAGGAGAGAATCGATGGCGCCAAGCAAACCGGGCGGCTACCTGCCCGGCGACCCGCGGTACGGGCTGAGCGGCGACGCACTGCGGCGGTACGACGGCGATAAACCGGCGCAATGGGTGATCTTTGCGTGGGACAGGGCCGGCCAGGCCGGCGCGCGCGCGGCCAATATCGCCGCACAGAAAGACTATGCGAGAGCGCTCGGTGAGCGCCTGATCGGCTACGGACACGTTGTGTCTGACGACGCATCCGAAACGCTTGCGACTACCTGGTTCGTCCAGCTCGACGAACGGGCCGCCGCCGAAGCTTTTATCGCGGCCGACCCTTTGAACCGTGCGGGCGTCTACGAAAAGACGGATATCCGTCGCTGGTCGAACAGCTACCTGAAGCGCGCGGCCGACTACAAGCGCAAGGGGATGCAGCGGGACTTCTGCACCGGATCCAAAATTCCCGGCGCAGCGCCTTTCTTTGCCAGGCACCTGCACGCCCATGAGACTTACTTCAAGAAGTACGAAGACAGCTTCATATTCCGCGGACCGCTGCGTTCACCCGACGGCGCCGAGAATGTCGGGACCGCGCTGCTGCTCGAATTGCCCGACCGCGCGGCGGCCGAGAACTTCTGGAACAACGAGCCGTTTGCGGCGAACGGCGGTTACCAGGACGACTCGCGGATCTATCGCTGGGAATTTGGCGACTGACCGGAACAACGTAACCCGTGATTGCTGGTCTGTGACCCGCCTCGTCATACCGGTAAAAACCGGGATCCAGACCGGTCTGAGCTGCAACTTGGCGCTGGGTCGGACGCGGTCTTGTCGCCCGACCCGGCCCCGCCACCTCGCGAGCTCGTAGCGCTAAACCCTGCGCTGCTCGCCACGACCGGCGGCTGCGGAACTTACTTACCGTTGACGCTCGAGAATCGGTGTTGTGGACGGTCCCTGAGTCACACGGAACGCCTACACTCTGGTTCGACAGTCCTCGCCGAACCCCGATCACGGTCGGCCCGCGCATTGGAGAACGAGTCCGTTCAGCGATGGCAACATCTCAAGTTTCCCGCACCCGACTACAGACAGGATTCGCCTGGCCTGCGCGGAGCGCGGGGACAACTTGCCCCTTTGCCCATCTAGCCTCCCGCCTCGCGCCTTCTCCGGTCCAGAGCGAGCTCGCCAGTTGAAAAGAAACAGTCCGGTTCAACCTCGACCAGCGAGATAGAGATATTTTTCGGGCGGCCTGCGCCTCCTCCGCGAGAACATCGGCCAAGCGCTGCGCCAGTCGACGCTTTTGTTCCGTGGTTCGGCCCTTGGTGAACGTGATTTGAATGTGCGGCATGCTTACCTCCGTTAAAGGTCAAGTTCAGTCGTGGTTCATTGTTCGTTGCCGGCACGTATAATGGCAAATGGTATTTATTCATAGATCCGATAACTTCACGGAATATCCCCATGACGCTAGATCAACTTCGGACCTTTCAAGCGGTCGCAGCCGTCAGGAGCTTTCGCGGCGCCGCCGACGTCCTCCACATCACGCAGCCCGCCATTAGTAAGCAGATTCAGGCCCTCGAAGCTGAGCTGAACGAGCGGCTCTTCGAGCGGGGGAAGAGCGCTCAGTTGACATCAGCGGGGACAGCCCTACTGAAGCATGCGGAACACCTGTCGCGGATTCTCACGGTAGCCAGGGAGGAAATCACCGATCTCAAGGAACTTCGTGCCGGACGTCTTCCATCGGTGCGGCCCATAGCGTCGCTACCTACGCTTTGCCCGCTCTCATTGAGGCCTATAGAGCCAGATATCCTAAAGTCAATCTCACTATCCATTCGGGCTGGTCGGTTGAGCTTACTGGCCGCGTCATGACGTATGAACTGGATCTGGGACTGCTTCGGCTCCTGTCTCCAAAACCACAGGGCCTCGAGCAACTCACGCTCGTGCCGCTTGAAACCACTGACCTGGTGTTTGTGGCGTCGCCTAATAGTCGTCTAGCTGGAAGGAAAAAGGTAACTTGGGCCGATCTCAAAGAGGCCCCCTGGATCTTGAACCACAAGGGGTGTGTATACCGCAGCCACATAGAGAGTCGGCTCAAAGAGCGCGGTCAAGCGTTGAAGGTCGGGGTGGAAGTTATGGGGTTGGAGTTACAAAAGAAATTGACCGAGCTCGGATTGGGCGTCTCGCTGCTGCCAAGACCTTTAGTGGCCACAGAGCTCAGGCAAGGAAGCCTTAAAGCTCTCGACGTCGAGGGAACCAAGCTTCAAGTCTATTCATGTTTGGCATTTCGCAAGGACAAATACATTCACGGGGCCATGAAAGGATTTCTAAGACTGCTGCAGGAAACTTTCCGGCCGGCTAGGGATGGTTTGATGAGATATTTGTGAGTGCTTTAAGCCCCTTCGGCCAACTTGGGCCGGGAGGTCGCCCGTAGAGGCGCTCGAACGGCGCAGCCACGGCACTGTCTGATTTCATAAGGACTCGGCTGGTCTCGCGACAACCTGATGTCCTTTAGGTCGAGGGCCCTTCCTCATCCGTTCGCGACGGTCGGATGATCGAGTATCCAATGGGATTGCAATAGTGACGCTCACTTCTTTGAGCACGGATTCGCGGCGCTCGAGTTCGGGTCCCGCAATCGAACAATTCACATCGATCGGGCCGCTTGGTCGAGCGCGCCGTGCTTCTGAAGCGCGGTGGCTCGCCTATGCGTGGCTTCATCCACAAAAGACACTAATAGGCACGCACGCCTTTTCGAAAAGAGTTGGGAGCTTCAGCCTGGTTTGGGCGCCAGGACCAGATTTCTCAACGCAGTAGCGCGCACCAGCGACAGCCACACGTAGGCAAGCACAATCACTGCGCCTCCCGCGAGCGCCAGGCGCGGACCCACCAACGACCCCGCGATATTCAACAGGAATCCGCTCAAAAAAACCAGGCTCCATACCAGCGTGAACACGCTCATCACCCGCCCGCGGTAATGGTCCTCGACCAGGGTTTGCAGAATCACCTGCACGCAGGTCAGGAAATAAGCATGGCACAGGCCGGCGACAAAGATCATGCAGAACGAAAGCCAGTACCAGTCGCTGAAGGCCAGGCCTATCAATGCCACGTTATAGACGGTCAGCGCGCCCACCATCAGGTTTCTCGGGGAGATGCGCGACTGCAACCAGGCATAGGAAAACAAGCCGGTCAACGCGCCGACGCCGGCGGCGGAGACGAGGATTCCAAGGCCCCGCGAATCGACCTGCAATACATCCTTGGCGAATACCGGAAGCATATTTATATAGCCCATGGTCACGGTGGCGTTGAGCAGTGCCGCGGCGATGGCCTTGGCGAATACTTCGTTGCCGCGTATGTAATGCACGCTCTCGGTGAAGTTGTTGAGCAGACTGCCATGTGAAGGCGCATCGCCGCGCTCGGGGCGAACCAGGAATAACACCGCGATCATGGTGCTGACAGCCGCCGCGGACACCAGAAAAGTAGTCGGCGCGCCCGCCGCGGCAATGAGAAATCCCGCGATCGAGGGGGCAATCACGCGGCTGCCGCCGAAAGCCATCGAGATGAGCGGCACCGCGGAGCGCAGCAGTGGGCGAGGCAGCAGGCGCGGGAAAAACGCCGCGCGCGCGGGCTCGTCGATGGAGGCCGACAGTCCCAATAGAAATGCTCCCAGCGCCAGGTGCCACAGCTGCGCCACGCCGAGCATCACGGCCACGCCAACGAAGATCATTCCGATCGCGGTATTGGTCTGCGCGGCACCGATGAGCTTGCGCGCATCGACGCGATCGGCCAGCACGCCGCCCAGCAGCGTCAGGGCGAATTGGGGCACGAAACCGCAAAAATAGATAAAGCCCAGTTGCGCCTGCGATCCCGTGATCTCGAAGGCGAGCCACCCCAGCGTGAACGCAAACATGTGCTGGCCGACAACCTGCGCGACCAGGGCCAGCCAGTAAAGGCGAAAGGTGCGCACCCTCAGCGCGAGGAGGGGATTGGCTTTCTCTTCCACGTCAATTCCAATGGGTGAACAGTGGCCCGCCCTCGCCGTAGACCGGATCGCGTTGCGGCAGCGCAACGCGCGCTACGGCGGCTGCACCTCGTTCCAGGTTCGACTGCAGCGGCGTGCACATGTCGGGACGCTGGCCCGCGGGATAAGCGCCCACGATCCCCAGCGCACCGCGCGACGAGAGCTTCTTGTGCCCGGTGCCCGCGGGCAGCACGATCACGTCGCCGGCCCGCGCAGTGATCACGACCCCGGCGTCGCCGCCGAACTGCGCCGTGACCTCGCCGCTGTAGACGCCGAGCGCCTCGTGCGCATCGCAGTGAAAATGATGGAAAGGATAGACGCCGTTGCGCCACGCCGCCGGCCAGCCATTGCGGTCGAACAGTTCCTCGAAAGCCGCAGCGAGGTCTGCTCCGGCAATCGCAACCACAGCTGGGTACACGAGCAGCGGCCAGCGCGGGTGATTGGGGATGCCGCCGCTCGCCGCGAGGTGATGCGTGATGATGCGGCGGGAATCCTTCAGGGTCGAACTCATACTGGCACACCTCTATCTTGTGAATGACTGCTTCGGCGACCAGCCATAGGCCTTGGCGCAGGCACCGCCCATCAGCATCGCCCGTTCACTGTCGCTCAGGCGGTCGGTCTGGCGGAACGGCTCGACGGCCTGTTCGTAGTTGACGACCGCGAAGGCGCGGGTCCAATCGGTGCCCCACAGGCAGCGGTCGAAACCCCAGGCGTCGAACACGCGGGCGAGCGGGTCCCAGATGTCCGGGTAAGGATACGGTTCCCGGGACAGCGTGCAGGCGCCGCTGACCTTGATCACCGCGTTCGGGCGCTTGGCGAGCTCCAGCACCTTCGGCAGGTCGGCCCAGGGCTGCGGCGGGGCGGGCGGCGTACGGGGCTGCATGATGCCCAGATGGTCGATGATGAATCGCGTGTCGGGGTGGCGGTCGATCAGCGCCGTGCCGGCGTCCAGGTTGCCCCAGCACAGGATGTTGACCGGGAAGTCGTGCCGGACGGCTTCGCGCAGGATCCGGTCGAGGCCCGGGTCGGTCGGCTCGCGCTTCGCCTCCTTCGTCATGATGATGCGGATGCCGACCGTGCCCGGCGTCTTCTTCCAGTCGGCGATGACATCGGCCACCGCCGGGTTATCCGGGTCGACCGGCTTGACGAGGGCGAACCGGCCGGGATGGGCCCGTTGCACTTCCACCGCATAGCTGGCGTCGTACCGGTACATGGAAAAGGCGGAGATGAAGATCGCGCCGTCCACGCCGACCTTGTCCATCGCCGCCACCATCTCGTCACCCGTGACGTGATCGGGCCAGTTCGGCACGCTGTGCCACGGCCGTTTCGGCGTGTTCGCCTCATAGACGTGGACCTGGGAATCGATGATCGCCATCGGGGAAGCTCCTTTGTGTATGTAACCTCTGAAATAGCCTGCTCGACCCGGTCGAGACGAGCAGGCTATCAGCTGAGATTGGGGATTCAAAGGGGCCTTCGCCCCTTGTTCGTGTGTCCCTAAAGAGTTTCATGGTATTGCAACAGGTCGCGCCCGCCGCGTCCAACGACAAATGAGATCGACGACCGGCTGAAGGATTTCGAGCCGATCGCGATGATCGCCAGCAATCCGCAGATATTCGTCACCAAACGCGCAATTCCGGCGAAGGACCTTAAGGAACTGCTTGTTTGGGTGAAAGCGAACCAGGACAAGGCTGTCATCGGCAGCGGTGGCGCCGGCACGCCGTCGCACGTCAGCGCCGTATACTTCCAGAAGGTCACCGGCACGCAGCCGCAGATCGTCCACTATCGCGGCGGGGCGCCGGTGATGCAGGATCTGCTGGCGGGGCAAATCGACCTGTTTTTCGACCAGGCCGCCAATGCGCTGCCGCAGATTCGCGGCGGCCGCATAAAACCGTACGCCGTCACGGCAAAAACACGCCTGCTCGCCGCGCCGGAAATACCCACGGTGGATGAAGCGGGCCTGCCGGGCTTTTACATGGCGGTCTGGCACGGCATATGGCTGCCCGGTGGCGCACCCAAGGCCATCGCGGCGAGACTCAACGCCGCGATCATGGAAGCTTTGGCGGACCCGGCAGTGCGCCAGCGCCTGGCCGATCTCGGCCAGGAAATTCCCCCGGGCGAGCAGCAGTCGCCCGAGGTGCTACGGGCTCACCACAAGGCCGAGATCGACAAGTGGTGGCCGGTGATCAAGGCGGCCGGCATCAAGGTGGAATAAGGCGGCGGGTTCCCGCTCGAAACGTACTTCGGCATCGAGAGCCTGCCGTGTGCGGGCAAAGCGCACGGTCGACTCCGACGCGCGCAAGAGCAGCGCGCGCGGGTCAGCGCGACACCCTTTCCTTCCGCGCGCTCATGTGCCTGAGGTAGGCGATGAGATCCGAAAGTTCGGCATCTGGAATCGCTGCCTTGGAGAACCCAGGCATCGTTCTGCGGGGCCAGTTCCGCACGCTCGCCGGATCCCGAATGAGTGACTCGAGCGCCCTCGCTTCAAAGTACTCGGTCGGACTCAGAGGAAGGTTCAGGTCGGGCCCGATCAAACCGGCTCCATTTCCATTCATCTTGTGGCACGCAAAGCAATTTCTCTGGAACGACTTGAATCCGTTTTGAACATTCGGCGCGGCATCGGCGGCAGGGTAAATCTTTGGAAACACACTACGCGGGTCTGACAGGATCTTGAAGGAGGCAATCTGGTAGGGCCATTCCTCCGGGCTGATGGAGGACGCCTCCGGGTTTTTCCAGACCAGGTAGAAAGGCCCTGCTGAAGCGTTTTTTCCGGCGAGATGCGGCCAGGGGCTCTTGGGATCCTCTATCGCCAGGAAGGCTGTCGATGCCTTGGGGTCAGTGCTCAAGAGACGGGTCTTCTCCAGGGTAGCCGAAAAGCCATCCGTGGAACTAAATTGAACCACCGCGTCGTCCGGGATGGCTATACCCTTGAACAAACTCGGGATGGGAATCGCCTTGAATTGGGTAAATCGTTTCTTGTAATCGCTGTCATTGATGGCGATCGTCTTAAGGTCGCGCCGGGACAACAACTGAGACTGGGAAAAAGTCAGTCGCTGCTCGTCCGAAACAATTTCGAGCCTGGCCTCTACCGCTAGCGCGTTCAGAGAAACAAGGGCGCAAGTTGCCAATAGCCATTTCATTTTGTTTCGCAATTCTCCGTGAACGCCACCGGCATTCGCGGCGAGTGGTCACGAGGATCCACGAACGATTCGCCGTTCACGACCTACGCTGTGCGGTCCGGCGGGACGCGCGGGCGAACCGGCTCGCCCGCGCAGGATCAGACGTTCCACAGATCACGGCGTTGCGACGTGTTACTTCGCGGGGCGCGTTGCCCCAGCAGCCGCCGGCGCCGTGAATCCGGGCGGCGTTTTGGCCCACGGAACGCCCTTCACGCCCTGGTCATAGCCGACGTCGTAGAGCTTGCGCATGTATTCGTTGTCGAACTCTTCCTTGTGGGGAAAGTTGAAGCTCGACGGGATGAACGTCAGGTTGAAATCGACGCCGTCACGCTCGGCGGCGGCGTAGATGCGGTAGAGGTCGCCGATGCCTTGGCTGTGGATCAGCGAGGCGATCGCGCGCCCGGCGATGCTCATCGTGCTGCGCTCGACGTTCGCCCAGTCCGGGTCCAGCCTGGCGTTCCGAATGATGTAGACCTTGCGCTCGCGGGTAACCCCGATCGCCGCTGCGGCCTCCTCGATGCGGATCGAGATGGGATAGACGAACACCTGCGCCATGATGCCGCCGTCCACGTGCATTTCCTGGTAGCGCTTGCCGCCGGCCTCCACATCGATCATCGTCGGCGGGAAGCCCACCGGGATGGAAGCCGAAGCGAGCATGACGCTCACGAACAGATCCAATGCCTGGGGGGTGCCGTAGCTCGCGATTTTCCCCATGTCCCAGATGATCCCGCGCCGGGCATCCAGATCGGCGGTAGCCACCAGCAGAAAGCGGCCCTTGGCGTACTCCGCGGCGATCTCCTTCAGCAGGTCCGCGGTCACGGACTTCCGCGTCAGGGCCCACAGGGGTGCGTTGTCCGCCATCGCGTCGCTCATGAACCCCGCGATGACGCTGCGCGGCACGAGGACGTCCTTCGGCGAAATGGTGGTATAGACTTCCTTCAGCGTCGCGTCGTACTTCGGCCCGAGGAACGCGAACGGCGCAATCAGCGCGCCGGTGCTGATGCCGGTGACGAGCTTGAACTCGGGCCGCGTCCCCGCCGCCGTCCAGCCATTGAGCAGTCCCGCCGTATAGGCCCCATTGTCGCCGCCGCCCGAAACGGCCAGAAAAGCCACAGGCGGGAGGGAGCCCTTACCCCCCTGCTTGACGAATATTTCCTGCTCGCGGCGTAGCGCGTCGAGCGCGACTCTGCTCAACTCGGTCATGTCGCCGAACCCTACATAGCGCACGCCCGGCATCCCCGGAATCTCGGCTTTGGCGGTCAACTCGGAAGGCACCGCCGCATGGCGTGGCGGCGCTGATGCGCAGCCCTGCACCAGCAGTGCCGCGGCCGCAATCAGCAGGGTTCCACGAAAATCAAAATGGCGCATCGCAACTATCCTCATGGTCATCGCTTCCTGTCATGTTAGATCAATGGTACCTGGTCGGGCACTTCCACCGCGGTTCACCGCCGTGCTTCGGCTTCCTGTGCATCGAGCTCGGGATCGTGCTTGGAATCCTCGAACACGGCCGCGATCTCCCGGAAGTTGTCCGTGATTTCAAGAAACGCATCCACGATATCAGGATCGAAGCACTTGCCCTCTGCCCTCGCGAATGATCTGGATCGCCTTCTCGTGCGGAAAGGCCGGCTTGTACACGCGCTCGCTGATGAGCGCGTCGTAGACGTCCGCCACCGCCATCAATCGCGCCGACAGCGGAATCAGCGGACCTACCAGGCCCTCTGGATAGCCCGATCCATCCCAGTTTTCCTGGTGTGAGTAGGCGATCTCCCGGGCGTAGCGGAGAAACGAGCTCGGCGACTGGAGCATCCGCTCCGCAGCCAGGATCGCGTTCCGGCCCAGCGTAGTGTGCGTCTTCATGATCTCGAACTCTTCGGGCGTGAGCTTGCCGGGCTTCAGGAGTATGCGGTCCGGAATACCGACCTTGCCGATGTCGTGCAATGGCGCGGACTTGTACAGCAATTCGATCGTAGCCTCGTCCAGGACTTGCGCATACTTCAGGTTCGATCTGAGTGTTTCCGCAAGCACTCTCATATAGTGCTGCGTGCGGCGGATATGGTTGCCGGTCTCGTTGTCGCGCGTCTCGGCGAGCGAGCACATCGCCATGATAGTGACGTCCTGGATCACCTGCACTTCGCGCGTGCGGCGCGCGACCTCTTCCTCGAGGAACGCGTTCTGGTCCTTGAGGAAGTCCCGGGCGCTCTTCAGCAGCAGGTGCGTCTTGACCCGCGCCAGCACGATGGGCGGGCTGATCGGCTTGGTGATGTAGTCCACGCAGCCGACGTCGAAGCCCTTCTGCTCGTCTTCCACCTCGGTCTTGGCGGTGAGAAAGATGATGGGGATATCGGCGGTCAGCGGTTCGCCCTTGAGGCGCCGGCACACCTCGTAGCCGTCGATTCCGGGCATCATGATGTCGAGCAGGATGAGATCCGGCAGAGGATGGGTCGAGGCGATACTCAATGCCCGCTCGCCGCTGTTGGCCACCTTGGTCTTATAGGCGTCCTTCAGTACCCCCGTCATCAACGTGAGGTTGTCGGGCGTGTCGTCAACGATCAGGATCGTTTGTTTTTCCGTGAAATCGAGCGCGTTCTTCATGAGTTCGCCTCCCCCGTCAGATTGGATTCCCGCCCTGCCGCGCGCAGCTTGTCCAGTGCGGCCACGTAGTCGAATTCCTCGATCGCCTTGCGTACGTCGCCGAAGCGATCCTGGCCCAGGGCGGCGCGCAGGACGTGTGCATGCTCCGCCAGGTATTCCGACGTTTCGCCATCCGAGGCCGCGAGGTAGGCGTCGAGCTTCACGAAGACCTCTCGGGCATTGAGCGTCGATGCCGCTGCCACTGTTTCGTCCTGTCCCGCTCCCAATGCGCGGCGCAACGACTCCACAACTGCCGCGAGCTCCGCGCCGAGGCGCCTGACCGGATCGCCCGCATGGGTGCCATGCTTCGCCGCGCGCTCGACGTCCGCTGCGGCGTCCTGCACCGCCAGGGCCCCGATGTTTCCGGATACGCCTTTCAGCGAGTGCGCCAGGCGCTCCGCGGTCGGGAAGTCACCGGATTCCAGCGCGCAGCTGATCGCCCTCGCCGTCCCGGACTGGCTTTCCACGTACTTTCTCAGCAGCTTGAGATAGAGTCTCCGGTTGCCGACCACCCGTTTCAGGCCGGACGCCGTATCCACACCGGCCACGGCGGGAATCTCCTCGTCTCGGGCTGCGCCGACGGGCGCGCGCTTCAGTTCGGTGCCCGGCGCGCTGCGCCGCCACCAGCGTGCGAGCGTCCGAAACAAGGCGTCGGGCTCGATCGGTTTGCTGACGTGATCGTTCATACCCGCCGCGAGGCACCGCTCCCGTTCTTCGGCCATAGCGTGAGCGGTCATGGCGATGATGGGCAGCGTCCGGAAGCGATCGTCGCTACGGATGGCATGGGTGGCGGCGAAACCGTCCAGTTCGGGCATCTGCAGGTCCATCAGCACCGCGTCGTACGCCGTGCCGGATTTCACCCTGGCCACGGCCTCGCGCCCGTTGCCGGCGGTCTCAACTGCCACGCCCACCCACTCCAGCAGCTCGGTCGCGATCTGCTGGTTGACCTCGTTGTCTTCGGCCAGCAGCACCTTCATGCCGTCGAGGCCATAGTGGCGCTCAGCCACCGCGGGCCGCTCGGCGGCCGGCTCTGGCGCGAATAGCCGGATGATGGCGTCCACGAGCGAAGATGCGCTGACCGGTTTGACCAGGAATCCGTCCAGCTGCGCCTCCTCCGCTTCCTGGCGCACGTCCTCGCGCCCGAACGCCGTGACCATGATCACGAAGGGTTTCTGCGCAACGCTTTCCCCCGACTTGATGGCGCGCGCCGCTTGGATCCCCGACATGCCGGGCATCTTCCAGTCCATGAACACGATCTTGTACGGGTTCAACGCGGGTGCCTGCCGCACTGCTGCGACGGCTTCCTCTCCGGATGCGACTTGGTCCACCACGAACGGCAATTCGGCGAGCAGGTCCGCGAGCACTTCGCGCGCGCTCGGGTTGTCATCCACTACCAGCACCCGCGCTCCGTTCAGACCTTCGGGCACTACCTTCGGGCGCTCGGTCGAAGTTGCAATCCCGAACCACGCGGTAAACGCGAAAACGCTGCCGACGCCGGCCTCGCTCGTAACCCAGATGCTTCCGCCCATCATCTCGACGAGCTTCCTGCAGATCGCGAGCCCGAGCCCGGTGCCGCCATACTTGCGCGTGATGGAGCCGTCGGCCTGCGCGAATGGCTGGAACATCCGGGCCGCCTGCTCCGGCGTCATCCCGATGCCGGTGTCGCGCACGGAGAACTCGAGCTTGACCTTCTCCCCATCGCTCTCGCCGACCAGGACCTTCAGCTGCACTTCGCCCTTCTCGGTGAATTTCACCGAGTTGTTCACGAGGTTGGTGAGGATCTGGCCCACTCGCAACGGATCGCCGAGGAGCCGCCTCGGCACGTGCGGATCCACGTCGAACAGCAGCTCCAGCCCCTTGTCGAACACCTTCTGCCCGACCACGGTGGAGACGCTCGACATCACCTCCTCGAGCGCGAAGTCCACTCTCTCGACGGTGAGCTTGTCGGCCTCGATCTTGGAGAAGTCGAGGATGTCATTGATGATGCCGAGCAGCGCGGTGCCCGCGTTGTGTATCTTCTGTACGTAGTCCCGCTGGCGCGGGTTTAGCTCGGTCTTCAGGGCAAGATGAGACATGCCGATGATGGCGTTCATCGGGGTGCGAATCTCGTGGCTCATGTTCGCGAGGAACATGGACTTCGCCTTGGTGGCATCCTCGGCGATGCCGCGCGCCTCGCGCAGCTCGTCTTCCATCCGCTTGCGTTCGGTGGTATCGGAGACCAGGGTCACCGTCGCGATCAGTCGGCCCTGCGGATCGCGGATCGCGCTCGTGACAACGCCCGCCCAACGCACCGTGCCGTCTTTCCTGCGATAGCGCCGCTCCATGCGATAGGTCGAGAGCTCGCCGCTCTCGATCCGGGCGAGCGAGTCGCGCACCTGCTGCAGATCCTCCGGCATGAGAAAGTCCGCGGCATTCAGGGAATCGAGCTCCTCCCGCGTGTAGCCCAGGAATTCGACGTACGCGTCGTTAACGCCGCGAATCCGGCGGTCCGCCCCTCGGGTGATGATGCCGACACCGGTGTTCTCGAATATCGCGCGGAAATGGGCTTCGCGCTCGGCGAGCTCCCGGGTGCGCTGCTCGACCCGGTCCTCCAGCTCACGGTTGGCGCGCTCGAGATCGGCGGTCGAGGCAAGCAGCGCCAGCCGCATTCGTTCCTGCGCCGAGACGAGGTCGGCTGCCTCCTGCCACGGTGCGTGCACGTTGATGGGGCGCTCGAGATCGAGCGCTCCAAGCCTGCGGCTCTCGCGCGCGAGCGCTTCGAGGGGCGCGCTGACCCGGCGGGTGATACGCACGGCGAGGAACGCCGCCAGCGCCAGCACGCCGAGCAGCACGCCGCCACCCAGCGCGGCTGCGCGCCGCAAGGCTGCAGGCAGGAAGTCGTCCAGCGGCGCCACGGTGGCGACGATGAACTGCCTGTCGCCGAACTGCGCGGAATGGAAACGCCCCAGCCAGTCCTCTCCTTCGGAATCGAACCGCGTCACCCCGCCGTAAAGCGGCCTCCGGCTTCCCATCGGGTGAGCGCAACA
>CAWDIV010000038.1:0-28125 GCA_963802355.1 uncultured beta proteobacterium
AATTCGCGAGGGTCGTTCCCGCGGGGCCCCCCCCCGTCGCAAGATCAATCGCCGTGCAAACGGATGTTACCTGGCATATAGGCTGCGCAGCGTGCGCACGTCCTGCAACTGGTCGAAGCTCCACAACGCCTCTAGCAACGCTTGCGCGCGGGTCTTGCCGAGCAGCGGCGCGATCAGGTCGAGCGCTTTCTCACTTTCCTCCTCTGGTGTGAGCCGGTTCTCGTAGCTGCCCCTCGCCGCCATCGTCTGGTGCTTGAGCGTGCAGTCGTAAGAAGCGGTCAGGAAAGACGAAATAGCCCAGGCCGAGTTGCGCGCGGAGAAACCAACGCTGAGGAGAATCAAGTAGAGTGCCGATATCGCGTTCTGGTTTGGCCTTGTTTAGTCGGCATGATCTTTATGGCGGCTGGCTTGCTGCTGCTGGGGCGGTGGTTGAATGAGAAGAGAGGCAGAAGATTTTAGGATTATTTGACTACGCGTACGGGAACGAAAGAGACATTCTAAAATAAGTTTTCACAATGCGAGATTATGCGTCACAGTTTCTTAACGATTATGGTGGCCTTGGCGACTTTCGACCGCACAATAGAAGAGCAATGCTCGATCTATTCAAGGCAGCCCGGCGACTTCGGAAGCAGGGAAAAGGTGTAGGACCTTGATCCCGTGACCGTACTGATCGACGGGACGGGAGCGACGGCATGCATCCTATCGGCCGGTCCGAGTGACCGCCAAGGCACTTACCGCCTCACTGCAGCCATGTCCATGATGCTGGACTTGAGGATCTCGATGAAGCGCCGGGTCGACGGAGAGAGGGTCCGCGTCCTTGCGGTGCATCACCCCCAATGGACGGCGCCACGTCAGTTCCTTCAACGGAATCTCTTTCAGACGAAAGCGCGGCGCGGCGTGTTGGATGACCCGCTTCGAATTGAACCCAAGCAGGTTGGTAGACGACCAAATGAGCAGCCGCAGACGTAATGAGCGCGTCTGAACCGCGACTTTTGGCGGCGGCAGGCCGTTGTCCTTGAAAGAACCGCGGCAGCGGGTATTGCGGCATAAGATTGACGTTCGACAGCGCCCACCGCTCCTTCCCGATGTCCTGGACGGTGATGCGCTTGCGGCGAAACAGAGGATGGTCCGCGGAAGCGCAGACCACCCATCATGGTGGACCACCCACTCCTGCACGGTTCCTTCGTAGGGCGGGGTGGGAAGCGTGTTAAACACCAGGTCGAGCTCGCCCTTGCGCAGGAGAGGCACCGTCTCGTCGTTGTCGGTAACGATGATGTCCAGTGTCAACTCCGGCGCGTCCTTCAGCAGGGCGGCATATAGGCGCGGCAGCTGCTCCGGGATCGTCGGTCCAATGGCGAGTCGCAAGTGGCCGGCCCGGCCTTGGCTCAGGTCCGCGGCCTCGCGCGCCACGTCCTCCAGAGTGAGGCGTATCCGCCTGACCTGGGCCGCAAGGGCGGCTCCGACCGTCGTCAGCTCAACGCCTTTTGGCGTACGGGTGACGAGCTTCGCCCGACCGATGATTCCAGCCGGCGCAGACTCTTGCTGAGGGCTGGGGGGCTCAGGTCCAGGACCTCAGAGGCGCGACGCACGTTCAGATGCTCAGCTACTACGGCGAAGTACTCGATATCGCGTAGCTCCATATTGCCTCGGCTGTGTTAACTAAAAGTGAGTACATAGTGAAAGTCAGATAATTGCGGTGAACGCATGCGAATGTCAATATCGCCTCGCGTTTGTCATATCGAACAACACTGGGAGGCACCATGCTCTGGAGGCAAGATTTCTTGTGATCACAATCCTGCTTTCCGCCGGACTGCCTGCCGCCGGACAGACCTATCCGACGAAGCCGGTCCGCATCATCACCGGCAGCAACGGCGCTCTCGGCGACATCATCACGCGCCAGATCACGCCGCGGCTCCATGAACGCTGGGGGCAGCCCGCCGTGGTGGAAAACCGCGGCGGCGCCGGGCTCACGATCGGCACGGCGATTGCTGCGAAGGCGCCGCCCGACGGTTACACGCTCATCATGTCGGACCGGACGGCACTCGCGTCCGCACCGAGCCTGTACCAGAACCTTGCCTACGATCCGGTGAAGGACCTGGCCCCGATCACGCTGGTCGCCACCTCGCCGATGGTATTGATTGCGCATACATCCGTGCCCGCCGCCAATCTGCGTGAGTTCGTGGCATACGTGAAGCAGCTTCCACAAGGGATGACTCACGGAACCGGAGGCCCAGGGACGGTCAACCACCTGGCGGGCGAATTGATGAAGCAGTTGACCGGCGCCAACCTGGTGCCCGTTCACTACAAGGGTACCGGCGCGGCGATGATCGCTATCCTGGGGGCGGAAGTGAAAGCGGGATTCAGCATGCCGCCCATCGCGCTGCCGCACCTGCAGGCGGGGAAGGTGAAGGCGTACATCGTCACCGGTACAAGCGCTTGCCCGGCGCGCCCGACGTGCTGACCGTGGCGGAGGCGGGTGTTCCCGACCTGGAATCGAGGTACTGGATCGGGATGCTCGCTCCCGCGCGCACGCCGACGGCTCTCGTCGGCAGGCTCAACCGCGAATTCGTCGAAGTCCTGCAGACACCCGCGCTGCGTGCCGTGCTGGTCGATCAAGGCTCCGAGCCTCGTCCGGGCACGCCCGAGGAGTTCGCCGCGTTCATCAAGAGCGAGACCTTGAAGTGGGGCAAGGTCATCAAGACCGCCGGCCTCAAGCCGGAATAGCCTGCGGGGCAACGCCCGCCCGGTTCATTTCATGCGGGGACCGGGCGAGGACCTCTGCTGCCTGCTTCTGGACCACCGTGCCCTTGAAGAAGTCGGGGTTCGCCCTGCCCCAGAGGCGCACCGCGTTGGCGAACATGAAGTCGCGGAAGTCGTCGTCGTCGAGCAGCCCGTGCTCGACCAGCTCGTACGCCTCGAGGATGACCGCGGTCATATCCGGGGCGTCGAAGTGCCCGATGTCCGAGCTGAAGAACGCGTTCAACCGGGCGTGCCTCGGGTTGGCCATGCGATTGAACGCCCACGCGTTGATCGGATCGTCGGCCTCGCAGCCGAAGTAGAAGCGGTTGACGTAAAGGTCGTTGAAATCTTCCTTGCGCGTGATCTTGCAACGCGAGTAGTCATCGAGATCCTCCACGCAACCGGTGCCGTCGCCGTTATCGTCCAGGCCTTCGCCACGACGCACCGCTTCCACCAGGGCGGGCTTGCCGTACTTCTCGGCCAGCCCGAGCAGTCCCGCGCGATCGAGTTGCGCCGGGTTCGTGTTCTCGAGAGCGTCCCGGTTGCGCTTCTCCCAGTGTCCGATGAGGTCGGCATAGAGGGAGCACGCCCAGCCTGCGCCGCCTTCCAGGAAGGCGAAGTTCAGTTCCGGAAAGCGCCGGGTAACGCCGCCGAAGAAGATGGCCTTGGCCATGGCCTCGCTGGCGGAGGCGAAGTGCCCGATGTGGTTGTAGCAGAAGTTCGAGGGTGAGTTGCGAAGCAGGATCGAGCGCGCGCCGTTGTGGAAGCTCGGCGCGATGCGCAGCTCGCGGAGCTTCGGCCACACCGGCTCGTAGTCGTACGCGCTGTCGAGGGCGAACGGGTCGTACCATTCCACGAACTTCGCGGCCTCCGGGTGCCCCTCGACGAGCGCGGGGATCGGGCGCCGGATCAGGCTGCCCAGCATCACGACCCGATAGCCAAGCTGGGCGACGCGAACTCGAGCTCCTCGATCGCCTCTTCAGGGGTGTACATCGGGATGATGGCCGCGGGGATAATGCGATCGCTGAACGGGCGGAACTGGTCCATGGTGAACACGTTGTAGGCGCGGCAGAGGGCGCGCCGCAGCTTGTCCGGAGGCAGACGGTAGTAACCAGGCCGGCGGTCGGATAGATCACGGAGAAGTCGAGCCCGAGATCGTCCAGGCGCTCGTAGAGCAGCCGCGGCATCATCGCGGTCGCGCGGTCCAGCGTGTTCCTGGTCGGCAGAAACCAGAACGCCTCCTGCCCGATCCGCCGGCGGCGCCGCTCGGTCACCGACATCGACAACGAATTGGGAATGCGCGCGCTCGCAAGCGCCAGCGCCTCCACGGCGGTGTCGCCGCCGATACGGCGGAACTCCGCGCGCATGTCCGGCGCGAACTCGGCCCAATGGCCATCCGCGTCGATGATCGGGTGCTTCAGGCTAGCGCGGAGCTTCCGCGCCTCGGTCTGTACGTTGACGAACATGTGCTCCCCTTAAGGGGCCGTTGTTTTGCCGGGATGATACTCCGATGCGAAAAGGTGTCAGGAACCTTTTTCTCATTCCCCAATGACTTCGTTGGAGCGTGCCCAAGACCTCGCCGATCTCGAGTGGTTCGAGCACCCCGAAGCGCGAATAAGCCGTTACCGACCGCTACAGCGCAAACTCCCGCCCGAACTCCCCCATGTGGGGCACGGATTCGACGGAGAGCAGCGTGTCGTAGAGCTTGCGCGAGCGCCCGACGCCCCACACCGGGATCATGAGATCGAAGAATTTCCTTTCCACGTCCTCAAGCCGGTGCGGGTTGGCGGGCTCGCCCTTCATGACTTCGCAGCGGCCATCGAGCGTGCGCCCGTCGCGCAGCCGGATCGCGATGTCGCAGAGCTGTTTCCCCGGATAGGCGCGCGTATAGGCGGGCTCTTCGCGTACCTCGACTTTCGCGACGAGTGCCTGCACCCGCGGGTTCCGCACCGCGCCGATGTCGAACGCTTCCACGCTCGACCGGCCGTGCACCAGGATAGTCGCCAGCGCGAAGGGAATCGAGAACTTCGTACCAAAGGCGGTCGTGATGTTCTTCCCCGACAGGAGCGCCGCCATCTGGAACGCCTTCACCTCGATGCGCTCGATCTCCTCGGGCGCTATCCGCGTGCCTTGAAGCGCGTCCTCCAGCGCATCGATCGCCGCGTGGGCATAGCGCCCCGCCGGATGCAGCTTGAAGTAGCCCTCGAGGATCAGCCAGTCGCGCCCGAGCCCCTGCACGTAGCGCTGCGTCGAACCCGTCTGCGATCACCGCGCCGTAGGTGAACCCGATGCCGTCGCGCTGCCCGTGAAGCCCGCCTCCACGAGCTCGACCGCGGTCGCACCGGCGAGGGCGCTGTGCCCCGAATAAAGGTTGCGCACCGTCGCCTCGTCGAGCATCGCCTGGCGGTTCGTCGTGAGCGCCATCGTGGCGGCGACGTTGATCGCCTGCATCGTGCGGGCTTCATCGAAGCGCTTCATGCGCGCGATCGCGACCGCCGAGCCGATCGTGCCCGTCGTGCCGTGGGGGTGCACCGACACACGCATCTTCGAGGCCATGCCCACGCGCGCGCACGCCTCGTAGCCCATCACGAGTGCCACCAGGAACTCGCGGCCCGTCACACCCAGCTCCTGCGCCGCGGCGAACGTGGCGGGTATCGTCTGGCTGCCAGGGTGCGAGTAGGCGACCGTGCTGCCCTCGTCGAAGTCGTGCCAGGTGCTGGCGACGCCGTTCAGGAACCCGGCTTCGCGCGCGGGCGCGCGACCAGCGGTGCCGATCACCCAGCTTCGCCCGCCTTGTACGCTGCGCAGGCGGGAGCGGGCGAGCGCCTGCAGCTCCTCGCTCTGGTTCCCCGCCGTGACGATCGCGAAGAGATCGGCGGTCAGCCGTTTCGCGCGATCGACGCACCGCTGGTGGCAGGTCCTCGAAGCGCGTGTTGCAGAGAAAGCGCGAGATCTCGCGAAGGTAGGCGGGCGGTTCCCGGTCGGCGCCGGCGGCTGGAAGCATCACTCGGGCTTGATGTTGAGGCGCCGGATCACCTGCGCGTATTTCTTGAGGTCCGCCTGGATGAGCGCGTTCGTCTCCTCCGGGGAGCTCGCGATCACCTCCGCGCCGACCTTCAGGATCTGCGCGCTGATATCGGGGCTCTTCACGATGCGCACGAGCTCCTGGTTCAGGCGGTTGACGATCGGGCGCGGCGTCTTCGCGGGCACGAGCACAGCCTGCCAGTTGCCCTCGACGTAACCGGGCACGCCCGCCTCCTGCACCGTCGGCACGTCCGGCATCTGCCCGATGCGCTTCTCTCCCGTCACCGCGAGCACTCGCATGCGGCCGCTCCCGATGTAGGGCTGCACCGCGACCGAAGAGGCGTAGAGCACCTGCACTTCACCGGCGAGGAGTGCAGGGATCGAAGGGCCCACGCCGCGGTAGGGCACGTGATTCATTTTGACGCCCGCCATGGACGCGAAGCGCTCGCCGGCGATGTGCGTCGCGTTGCCCACGCCGCCGAACCGTAATCGATCGCGCCCGGGCGCGCTTTCGCGAGCGCGACGAGCTCCTTCACGGACTTTACCGGGAGCGACGGGTGCACCGACAGCAAATAGGGCTGCCACAGGATGGTGGTCACGCCGGCGAAGTCCTTCTCGCTGTCGAAGGACAGGTTCGGGTACACCGCCGGATTCATCGTGAACGTGCTCGCGACGAGCAGCATCGTGTAGCCATCCGCCGGCGCGCGTGCGGCCATCTCGGTGCCGATGTTGCCGTTGGCGCCGCTGCGGTTGTCGACGAGCACCGGCTGCTTCCAGGCCTCGGTGAGCTTCTGGCCGATCAGGCGCGCGAGGAAGTCGGACGTGCCGCCGGTGGGATACGGAATGATCCAGCGGACCGGCTTGGTCGGGAAGTCCTGCGCCTGCGCAGCGCAGGAGAGCAGAACCAGCAGGGCCGGAACCCACACCGTGGTCGGCGAAAGCCGTGCGCGCGACATCGTGATCCCTCCGCGTTATGATGCGTCGCCAGAACCTATTTCATATATAGGCACGTGTGCGACGGAGGCGAGGTGGGATGCAGGTCGAGGAGGAGAGTCCGAAGCAATATGTCGATATTGCGAGGGCTCCCGACAAAGAGATGCGCCCAGATCGCCCCGTCCCCTCCGGGGTTGCGGCCAGGACGGTCGTCTGCTGCGTTGCCCTCCTCGACCATATCGACAGCCTGGCTCCTGAATTTGATTCAGGAGGCAGGCCGGCCTTCGTCGGGCGCCTTGCATACGATCCGTCCTGGCCACAACGCATCACGCGCCTATATATGAAATAGGTTCTAATTGAACACGGGATGCGACGGTCATGGCAAGTGTCTCGAGAAGAATTGGCGCGCCCTACTGCATGATGATCACCTTCGAGATCGCTCCCGAGGACGAGGCCGAATTCAACGACGTCTACGACAACGACCACGTCCCCAACATCATGAAGCTCGACGGCGTGACCGAGGTCATTCGCTTCCGCGACCCGGGCCGCAACGAGAAGGGCTACCTCGTCTACAGCGCGCTCTACTTCATGATGAAGGAGAATCTGCACACCACGCCCGAGTGGCAGGCGCTGTCCGACACGGGACGCTGGATGCCGGTCATCAGGCCCAAGGTAAAGTCGCGGACGCGCCGCACCGGCCCGGTCGTGGCGCGGTTCACCAAAACGTAGTTATCAAGATGGTCGTCGAGCGAGCCGACCGGCTCGATACTGCGTGTGGAGACGCCTAAGCCGCGTAGAGCCTGCGAAGCGCGCGCACGTCCTTGATCGTCTCGAAGACCCACAGCGCTTCGAGCAGGGAATGAGCGCGCGCCTTGCCCAGCACCGGCGCGATCAGGTCGAGCGCCTTTTCGTTCTCTTCCGCGGGCGTGAGCGGATTTTCGTAGCTGCCCTTGGCCGCCATCGTCCGGTGCTCGAGCGTGCGGCCGTCCTTCAGCCTGATCTGCATCACGCAACGCCAGCGACGCTCCGGGTCGGTGAGCGCCGGATCGCCGATGGCCTCGATGCGCCGGCGCAGCGCCTGGATGCGCGGGTTCTTCATGCGCTTGAAGTCGTGCGCCGAAGCGAACGTCACCGTCCCGTCCTGCAGCATCACCGCCAGCAGATGCTGCACGCAGATGTCGGGCATATCGCGGTTGTTGACGATCTCGAGCTCCTTGTCCGGCAGTCGCGCGACGAGCTTTCCACGTCATCCGCCTTGATGTTGTGTTGCTGTATGAGGTCGCGAAGGACATGGAGCGGCCCTTGTATTGGTCCGCCTACCGGCCAGCGCTTGATGCCGCCACGCAACAATTCGTAGTCCTTACCTAGACCGCGCACGAGCGCTTCCGGATCGGCGCCTTCCGGTGGAGCAAACGTGAAAAAGAAATCACGCTCGCCCGAGAACATGTCTTCGACGCCGGTAAAACCGCTTGCAACCATCAGACCCGCGGCCGTGCCGTTGTGCGCCGGCATGCCGCCCATCGCGTAGGCCTTCTCGATATGTTCGGGGTCGCGAAACATCGTGTAGAGGCCGGCCGCCTGTTCGCCGGTGTACGAGAGGAGGTAGCGCACCCGCCGCGCATCGAGGCCGAGTAGTGGCGCCCGCGGCGGCCGCGGCGCCGAACAGCTGCCCGAAAGCCCCGGCATGATGACCGGAACGCAGGAACGGCATGGGCTTGAGCGCAAGGAGCACGCGCGCGCAGATGTCGTAGCCCAGCACGATCGCGCGCAGCACGGCGGATCCTGAGAGCTTTCCGCGCTCGCCGATCGCCAGCGCTGCCGGCACCACGCTCGTTCCCGGATGGGTGAGCGATGGCGGATGGGTGTCGTCGGTCTCGTCAGCGTGGCCGGACATGCCGTTGGCAAGCGCCGCGTTGGCCGCGGAGGTCACGATACGGCTGCCGATGACCCCGGCCTCGGGTTTGCCGCCGAGCGTTTTGACGTAGGTGATCCCCGTTTTCCCGGGAAGCAGGCGCGATCCCGATATCATGGCAGCGAACGTATCTACCAAATGGAGCTTTGCGCGCGCCGCAACCTCTTTGGGCAACGGCTTCCTGACTGCGCCGGCGATGTAGGCGCTCAACGTTGAGGTGAGCTCGGATACTTCCTGAGGCCTGGTTTTCATGGGAGACTTCGTTGTGTCGCAGAACAGGATGGCATACCTCTTATCGGCCACAGATAAACACAGATAAACGCGGATGACAACCCAAGACCGGTTGTTCGGTGCCGGCCTCATCTGTGTTCATCTGTGTTTATCCGTGGTTTCATTGCTCTTGGACAAACTGTAGATTTCTCCACATGGATCAGAAAACCCAGTCCCATCCTTATGCCACCAGCGGGGAGAACGAACGCAAGGTCCTGCAGCGCGATCCGAACCCGCACATCTTCCGGTCGATCGCGCTCCGGTCCGTCACGGCGCGCAATCGCATAGTGGTGTCGCCGATGTGCCAGTATTCCTCAACGGACGGCGCTCCGAACGACTGGCATTTCCAGCATCTTGGCGCACGCGCCGCGGGCGGGCGGGCATCGTGTTCGCGGAAATGACGAACGTTGAGCCACGCGGGCGCATCACGCATGGCTGCGCCGGCCTGTGGAACGACGAGCAGCGGGATGGCTATGCGCGCATCGTCCGATTCGTGAAATCGCAGGGCGCCGCCGCGGGAATACAGCTCGCCCATGCCGGGCGCAAGGCCTCGACAGCGCGCCCGTGGGAAGGCGGCAAGGGGCTCCCCCCGGAGCAGGGATGGCAGATCATCGCGCCTTCGCCGATCGCGTTCGCGGAGGGCCATGCCGTGCCCCAGGAAATGGACGAGAAGACGATATCCAGCACGGTATCGCTGTTCGCAGCGTCCGCGCGCCGCGCGCGCGAGGCTGGCTTCGATCTCATCGAGCTCCACGGCGCGCACGGTTATCTCATTTCCTCGTTCCTGTCGCCAATCACGAACCGCCGCGGGGACCGTTATGGCGGCAGCTTCGAGAATCGCGTGCGTTTTCTGCTGGAAGTCGTTGACGCTGTGCGCTCCGAATGGCCGGATGACAAACCATTGTTCGTGCGCATATCTTGCGTCGACTGGATGGAGGGCGGCTGGGACCTGGAGGCGAGCATCAAGCTCGCGCAACTCTTGAAGGCGGCGGCAAAGTGGATCTCGTCGATTGCTCGAGCGGCGGGGTAGATCCGCGCCAGAAGGTCAATATATATCCCGGCTACCAGGTGCCTTTCGCGGCGGCGGTCCGCAGCCGGGGCGGCATTGCAACCGGCGCGGTGGGCATGATCTCCGGTGCCGACATGGCGGAGCAGATCGTGGCGAGCGGACAGGCGGACCTCGTCGTCATGGCGCGCGCATTCCTCAACGATCCGTACTGGCCGCTCCACGCGGCGAAAGTGTTGAAAGCGAAGGTTCCGTGGCCGCCGCAGTACCAGCGGGGGGACATATTCTAGGGCTGAGGATGAGGGCTGAGGGATGAAGGATGAGGGATTTACCCGCCGAGGAGATCCCCACAAAAAAGGGAGGAGAGCCATGAAGACATTATTGCTCGCTGTTGCTGGCGCACTTTCGCTGACAGTAATCGGTGAGGGGCAGTCGCAGAAGTATCCGACCAAGCCGGTGCGCATAATCATACCGTTCACTGCCGGGAGCCAGACCGACGTCCTCGCGCGCGTGATCGGCGCGAAATTGGCCGAGACCTCGGCCACCAGGTCGTGTCCGACAACCGCCCGGGCGCCGGCGGCATCGTGGCCGGCAACATCGTCGCCGGCGCCAACCCGGACGGGCAGACGCTCCTGCTGACCTCGATCGCGTATGCCGTGAGCGCCGCCCTCTACACCAAAATGCCGTACGATCCCCTGAAGGATATCGTCGGCGTCGGCCAGATCGCAAGCACCCCGCTGATCCTGGTGGTCAACCCGAGCATCGGCGTCAAGTCGGTGAAGGACCTGATCGCGCTCGCGAAGCAGAAGCCGGGCGCGCTACTATTCGGCTCGGCCGGATCGGCAGCGGCACCCACATGGGCGGCGAGCTGTTCAAGTTCGCGGCGGGAATCGACGTCGTGCACATTCCCTACCGCGGTACCCGGAAGCCCTGGTCGACACCGCGGCGGGGCGCGTTCAGGTACTGGCTCTCCCCGACGGGCCCGGCGGTGGCGTTCGTCAAGGATGGCCGCGTGCTGGCCCTAGGAGTGACCACCGCGAAGCGCTCTCCCGCGTTTCCGGACGTGCCGACCATCGCGGAATCCGGATTGCCCGGGTTCGATTACGACACGTGGTATGGCGTTCTCGTGCCGGGCGGCACGCCGCGCGCCACCATCGCGCAGATCAACAAGGCCGTTTCCGGCGTCGTCAATCTCCCGGATCTCAAGGAGAAGATGCTGGTGCAGGGCGTAGCGCTCATATCGAGCTCGCCGGAGCAATTCAACAAGCTCGTAGCCGAGGACGTCGGCAAGCTCAGGAAGGTCGTCAAGGCGGCGGGCATCAAGGTTGACTAGGGAGTGACGAGCGACGGGGTGACGATGAAATTTTATCGCATGCTGGCTGCATCAGCGCTGCTGTGCTTGGGAGCCGTAGCACACGCCCAGGGCTGGTCCCCGCAAAGAAACGTGGAGATTATCGTCCCCAGCGCGCCGGGAGGCACCAACGACAAGCTCGCCCGCGCGGTCGAGCGCACTCTCATTACCGGGAAGCTCGTGAATTCGACGGTATCCATCGTGCACAGGGCGGGCGCCGGCAACCAGATTGCCGCCGTCTATCTCGGCCAGCACCCGGGAGACCCGCACTACCTGATGATCGGCACGCCGACGCTGCTCGGTGGCCATATCACGGGCTCGAGCAAATTGAGCCACGCGGACTTCACGCCGATCGCTTCGATTTTCAACGACTACATGGTGTTTGCCGTCAATACCGCCTCGCTGGTAAAAACGGCAAGGACCTCATCGTCAGGATGCGCACGGAGGCCCAGGCGATGCCGCTGGGGTTTTCATCGGCGCTCGGCAATCACCATCACATCGCAGCGGGGCTCTTCATGAAGGGCATCGGCGCCCCTGTTCGCGACCTCGAACCGGTGGTGTTCAAAGGCTCGGCCGAGGCCATCATCGCAGTGCTCGGCGGCCACATCGAACTGGTTTCCACCGGCGCCATCAATGCCGCGCCCCACGTTGCCGCGGGCAAGTTGCGGGCCGTGGGAATCTCCTCGGTCCAGCGCTTCCGGGGGCGATGGCGGGCGTTCCGACGTGGAAGGAGCAGGGCGTGGATCTCGTGTACGGGAGCTGGCGCAACATCATCGGCCCAAAGGACTCGCTTCCGAGCACGTCGCCTATTGGGAAAGCGCCCTGCGCAAGGTCACCGAGACAGCGGAATGGAAGGCGGAACTCGAGCGTAACTACTGGTCGGATTACTACTTGACTGGCCCGGCGCTCGCCAAGAGCCTCGACAAGGAGCACGCGGATATGAAAGCGGTGCTGGTCGAGCTGGGGCTTGCCAGGCAATGATCGGTGAGAACTGCGCGACTGGTATACCCGGCAACCAAGTCAGGCGTCGCACGAGGCAGGCCGGAGGGGAGAGAAAACCATGGCAAGGCGCCCAAGCGGATGGATACTCCTGTTATTTCTTTGCGTGCACGTCGCGGCAGCGGCTCGTACCCGGAGCGGCCGATCCGCTTTATCGTGCCCTCCGCTCCTGGCGGTGCGCCCGACATCAACGCCCGGTTGCTCGCTTTTGAGCTGGTGAAGCAGATGGGGCAGCAGATCGTGATCGACAACCGGCCGGGGGCGGCCGGCAGCATAGGCACGGAGATGGTCGTGAGAGCGGTTCCCGACGGCTACACCATCGGCTATGGAACGGTGCCGGCGCTGGCGATCAACCAGTCCATGTACGCCAAGCTGCCGCACGACCCGGAGAAGGACTTGCGCAAGGTGGCGCAACTCGGCTATCAGCCGAACCTGCTGGCGGTCGCGCCTTCGCTGCCGGTCAAATCGGTGAAAGAACTGATCGCTTACGCGAAGAGCAGCCCCGGCAAGCTGTCGTACAGGCTCCAGCGGCAACGGCACAACGCTGCACCTTGGCATGGAGTTGTTCAAGCTCATGACGGCCACGCAGATGGTGCACGTGCCGTACAAGGCGGCGCAGCAGGCGACCGCCGAGATGATCGCCGGGCAGGTGCACCTGATGTTCGACAACTTCAATTCGATTTCCCGCACGTCAAGGCCGGCAGGGTGCGCGGGCTGGGTGTGACCACCTTGCAGCGCTCGCCCGCTCTTCCTGACTTGCCTACGCTCGATGAGGCGGGCGTCTCCGGCTTCGAACTGACCGTCTGGGGCGGCGTGGTGGTGCCCGCCGGCGTGCCGAAACCGATAGTCGCGAAGCTCAATGCGGAGATCAACAAGGCGCTCGCAGCGCCGGTGCTGAAGGAAAAGTTTCCCGCGATGGGTTACACAATTGTGGGCGGTACCCCGGAGCAGTTCGAGGCGTTCGTGAAGAAAGAAGCCGCAAAATGGGCCGACGTCATCAAGCGCTCGGGCGCGAAGGTTGAGTAATGAGGTATGACTGGTGAAGCGTGACTGATAGGGCGTGACTGGTTGTGCGTGACTGGAAAGGCATAGACCAGCAATCAGTCAAGATTACCGGTCATATAGCATCAATCAGGCAGCATTAGCGTTTGTCGGCAGCGATTTTTTTGCCCGTCGTCTTCAGGATCTCGATGAACCGCAGGGCGGCAGGGGAGAGGTATGCGTCTTTCCGATAGATCACGCCAACACGGCGCATGATCGAGAGATCCTTTACTCGCAGCTCAGCAATCTGAAAGCGAGCACCAGCAGAGCGGGCCACCGCTCTTGAAGTGAACGCAAGCAGGTCGGATGTGGCTACCATGTGGTAGCGGATCGGCAAGAAGGGCGTTTCCACTGCGATCTTGGGCGCAGGCAGGCCTCGATCCTCGAACGCTTGACTCAATTGCCGCTGGGATGCGCCGTTGACGTCACCTGTCAGCCATCGTTCCTGCACCAGCTCATCGAGCGTCACCTGCTTGCGTCTCGCAAGCCGATGGCGGAGCGAGGTAAACACCACGAATTTCTCGTCGGTACAAGTGCTCTTCGACCACGTCGTCGTGCCGGGGTGGCTCGACGGTAGTGATAGCGAGGTCAAACTCCCCATTGCGCACGCCCGCCAGCGTGCCGGCGCGCTCGACGACCGTAATCGTGAGTGTTACCTTTGGCGCTTCCTTGAGCAAGGCGTCGCACGCTGTTGGCACGAAATGAAGGGCATGCAGGGAAGTCGTGCCGATCCGCAGGTGGCCCGCGCGTCCTTCGCTCAGGTCAGCGGCTTCGCGCGAGATGTCGTCCAGCGTCATGCGCAGACGGTGGACTTGGACCAGTAGCGCGCGACCCACGGCCGTCAGCTCGACCCCTTTCGGGGTGCGTTTCACTACCTTCCGCGCGCACGGATTGTTCCAGCCGCCGCAAGCTCTTCTGACGGCCGGCTGGCTCATCTCGGAGCTTCCGCCGCACGGCCTATGCTGCCGTGCTCCGCCACTACCGCGAAATATTGAATGTCCCGCAGCTCGAAACCCATAGCTAGAAGTTATAACTATATGAAAGCTGGATAATTGCGGATGTGACCAGCGGCCGTCAACATGGGGACGCATTCCTGCCTGTGACTGAGCCCCGTTCTTGGGAAAACGAGGAGGAAACACATGACCGCTCGGAAAAAGCAGTTACGTCTGGCGTCGGCAGCTTTTTTGGCCGGCGCCTGCCTGGGACAACCTGCACAAGCGCGAGCCGACGTCGCGAAGGACTACCCAAGCAAGCCGATCCGTCTGGTAGTGGGCGCCACCGCCGGTAGCCAGACCGACACTCTGGCCCGCATGGCAGGGCAAAAGATGAGTGAGAGTTGGGGACGCCCCGTGGTCGTCGACAACCGCGCCGGAGCAGGCGGCACGCTGGCCGCAGCCATGGTGGCGAAGGCAACCGCGGACGGCCACTCGTTACTGTTCGCCGGATCGTTTCTTGCTATCAGCGCAGTGCTCCAGCCGAACCTTCCTTATGACCCGCTCAAGGATTTCGCAGGCGTCACCCAGCTCGGATTCAGCACCGGGGCGCTCATCGTGGCGCCTTCTCTGGGTGTTAATCGGTCAAGGACCTCATCGCGCTCGCCAGGCCCAGCCGGGCAAGATCATCTACGGCTCCGGCGGCGCGGGCCCTCCATCCCACCTGAATGGAGAAAAATTCCGGTACGTGGCCGGAATCAAGGTCGTGAACGTGGCATTCAAGGCTGGCGCCGAAACGCTCGTCGAAACCCTGGCCGGACGCACGCACTATTGCTTCTCGGGCCTTAGCCCGGCGTTGCCTTTCATCAGGATGGAAAGTTGATTGCATTGGCGGTGACAACGCCGCAGCGTTCACCCGTATTGCCGGAGGTACCGGCCATGGCGGAAATATTGCGCGACTTCGGCTATGAAGGAGCATATGGGCTGTTGGCGCCGGCAAGGACCCGCGCCCCGTGCTGAATCAGCTCAGCAAGGAAGTCGCGCGCATCCTCAATCTGCGCGACATCAAGGACCGTATGCTGAACATGAGTTTTGCTCCCGCGACGAGCACACCGGAGGAGCACCACAAGTCGCTGCGCGAGCAGATCGAGAGATTATCCAAACTGGTCAGAGAAATCGGCCTGCGCGCGCACTGATTCTCATCAATACCAAGTCCGGTATGGGCGATGTATTAAGCAATCGCGAGGGCCACGCGTCACTCATCACCCATCACCCATCACGCCTCCGTGCTTCTGGGAGCGCCGCACTTCCAGCATGCCGTGAACTGGCCTTCCAGGCGTTCCCCGCAGGCTGGGCAGGTCCAGGCTGCGCCCCGATATTCACGCGCGAGATCGCCCTTTAGAAACGATACGAGCAGGGCGTGCGCCCGCTCGTCCTGCGCATCATCGGTAATCCACACGGCGCACACGTCCACCGGCAGCTCGCCCCAGCCGCTGGTGAGAAACTCGCCTCGTACTACGGCGGCGACCCCGTTCGACTCGAGAAAGCCCTTCACGAGGTGCGCTTCGGGGGCGTGCTTTGCGACGTGGACCTGTTTCATCAGGGCAGTGAGCGGTGGGCAGTAAGCGGTGAGCGGGGCATTCCACTTCGCAGGTTCTTTACTGCTCCCTGCTCACTGCTTACCGCTCACGGCTTGTTTGCTGTGCCCCGAGTCGGGGATCACCATGTGGCAGGCAGCCGAATGTGCGGTATCAATTCGTGCAGGCGCGGCTCGACCCGCTCGCAGACGGCTTCCGCGTAAGCGCAGCGGGTGCGGAAGCGGCAGCCCGAAGGCGGATTGATCGGGTTCGGCGGGTCGCCGGTGAGCGGTGAGCGCTCGAGTCGCTGGGTCGGGATCCATCGAAGGCCGCGAGGCGAGTAGCGCCTGCGTGTAAGGATGCCGCGGCCGGTGATAGAGCTCATCGACCGGGCCGAACTCGACGACCTTGCCGAGGTACATGACCAGCACGCGGTCGCTCACGTACTGCACGACGCTCAGGTCGTGCGAGATGAAGAGGTACGTGAGCTGGAGGTTCTTCTTCAGATCCATGAGCAGGTTCAGCACCTGTGCTTCGATGGACTTGTCCAGCGCGGACACCGGCTCGTCGAGGATCACCAGCCGCGGATCGAGCGCCAGCGCGCGCGCGAAGTTGATGCGCTGCCGCTGGCCGCCCGAGAGCTCGTGCGGGTAGCGGCGCCCGAACTGGTCGGGTCGAGCTTCACGAGTGCGAGCAGCTCGCGCGCTTTTGCCCGCGCCTTGTCCCTCGTCATGCCGTGCGCCATGGGGCCGAAAGCGATGGTGTCCGGCACGCGCAAGCCGCGGATTGAGCGAGGCGTAGGAATCCTGGAACACCATCTGCATCTGGCGCCTCAGCTCGCGCGCGCTGAGGCCGTCCCCGCTGACGACCGGTCTTCCAGCGAAATCCGACTTCGCCGTCATCCGGTTCGATGAGATGCATGAGCAGCCGCGCGGTCGTCGATTTACCGCAGCCCGATTCGCCGACGATGCCCAGCGTCTCGCCCGCGTGATGGCGAAGCTCACACCGTCGACGGCCTGCACCGAAGGCTCGCCGCGCCGAATCTGCTGGGCCTCCACCGAGAAGTACTTGCGCAGATTCCGCACTGCGAGCAGCGCCGCATTCATCGCGCGTCGGTTCGAATCCGGGGAATAGTCGCAGCTTGAGGCGTGCCTTTCATCTTCATCTCTCATCCTTCAAAAACGCACGTCCATCGCGCTGCTCAACCCGTCGCTGATCAGGTTGAAGCACATCGAGGCGATGAAGATCATGAAGCCGGGCAGGATCGAGATGAGCGGCGCGAGAAAGATCGACTCGCGCAGGGTATTGAGCATGAGGCCCCATTCGGCGGCGGGCGGGCTCGCGCCCAGCCCGATGAAGGAGAGTCCGGCTGCGATCAGGATCGACACGCTCACCAGCACCGTCGCATAGACGAGCACCGGCCCCATCACGTTGCCGAGTATGTGCGTGCGGATGATCGCGTAGGTGGTCGCACCGCTCGCGCGCGCCGCCTCGACGAAATCCATCGAACGCACCTGCGTCGTGACCGACTCGGTGACGCGGGTAATGGAGGGAATGAACACGATGATGATCGCGAGGAGCGTATTCGTGATGCCCGCGCCGAGCGAGCCCGCGATCGCCACGGCGAGCAGGATCGAGGGAAACGCGTAGAAGACGTCGGTCACGCGCATGATGAGCATGTTCGTGCGCCCGCCCACGAAACCCGCGATCAGGCCGAGCGTGCCGCCGATGACCAACGCGGCGACCACAGGCAGGACGCCCATCGCGAGCGAGAGCCGCCCGCCGTAGATGAGGCGCGAGAGCATGTCGCGCCCCAGCTCGTCGGTGCCGAGCAGGTGCCCGGGCGAGCCGGGCGGCAGCAGGCGGTCTCGCCGAATTCGCGGCGGTGGGATCGTCGAGCCCCAGCCAGGGCGCGAAAATCGCCGCCGCGACAGGAGGATCAGGATCGCGATGCAGGCAGCGTCACGGGTCGCGCAGACGCGGGCCCGCACGGTTTGCCAGTAGGTGCGCTGCCGCGCGCGCCCGACCGGCACGTCGAGTGCGGCGCGCTCGCCGAACGGCGCCTGTAACGCGAGCGTGATCCTGGCGCCTTCCACAGTGTTCATAGGTACCTGATCATCCGCGGATCGGCCCACGCCTGGAGGATGTCCACGACCAGATTGGTGAGCACGAAGAAGATGGCGAGCAGCATGATCGTTCCCTGAAGCACCGGCATGTCGCGGTCGAATATCGCGAGATTCAAGAGATAGCCGGTACCCGGCCACGTGAATACCGTCTCGACGAGGATCGAGCCGCCGAGCAGGTGCGCGAACTGGAGTCCCATCACGGCGAGCACCGTCGGCAGCGCGTTGCGCGCGACGTGCCACAGGATGCGGCGCTCGGAAAGACCGCGCGCGCGCAGCGCCTCGACGAATTCCATGTTGAGGATCTCCATCACGCGGCGCGCGCGGTGCGGGCGACGATGGCGCGGGTATCGCGCGAGCGCCACCACCGGCAGCACCATGTGCTTGAGCGCTTCGAGGCAGAAGAGCGAGTTCGCGCTGACCCGGGCCGATCGACGGCAGCCAGCCCAGCTGCACCGAGAAAATGATGACGAGGATGATCGCGAGCCAGTAGTGCGGCATCGAGACGCCCGCGATGGCGGCGGAAGACACCGCCTTGTCGATCCAGGTGCCGTGGTTGTAGCCCGCGAACAGCCCGCTCACGAGCCGAGCGAAAAGCCGAGGAGCGACGCGACAACGCCGATCATGATGGTATTCGCCGCGGCCGGCAGCAGCGCGTTCAACACGGGCCGCCGGTTCGCAGCGAATAACCCAAGTCGCCGGTGACGACGTTGCCGAGCCAGATGAAATACTGGATCGGCAGCGGCTTGTCGTAACCGAAAGAGGCGCGCATCTCCGCGAGCAGCTTCTGGTCGGCCTCACCGACAACCGCCGACAGCGGGTCGCCCGGCGCGAGATGGATCAGCGTGAAGACGACGAGCGAAACGCCGATCGCGATCGGGAGCGTGTAGAGGATGCGGCGGAGGATGTAATTCAGCATTTAAGGCGTGATGAGTGATGAGTGATGGGTGATGGGAAAACCCGTTTGCGACCACGAGCCGGCGACAGCTCGCAAATCCCGCGTAAGGTCTGGCTGCGCTTGAACGGCCGCCCGAGGCCACTCATCACTCATCACCATCACCCATCACGCACTATCACACACCGGCGTCAGGTCCTGGAACCAAGTCCGCGCCTGCATCCATCCCCGGACCTTTGGCGACATTGCGCGCGGCCCTATCGTGCACCACCCACACGTCCACGGCGTTGTCGACGAGGTAGCCGTGGATCCGGGCGAGCCAGCATCGCGCGCACTCTCGTCGAAGCTGTCGTTCGCCTTCTCGATCATCGCGTCGACGTTCGGGTCCTGTAGTGCATGTAGTTGAAGCCGTTCGGCGGGAGTGCCTTGCTGCTGTAGACGCGCGCAAACGCCGTGTAGGGATCGACCGTGGTGTACGAATTGTTGATGCCGTCGGTGCCGAGGCAGGCAGGGGAGCCGGCGCCGGCGCGGCGGCAGTTGCGGATCTTCTCCCAGTCCACGGTGACGAGCTCGAGGTTGATGCCGACCTTCTTCAGGTTCTGCTGGATGTATTCGTTCATCGGCTTGGGCAGCATCTGGCCCGATCCGGAAGGCGAGACGAGCACTTTCAGCGTGAGCGGCTTTTGCGGAGAATAGCCGGCCTCCGCGAGCAGCTTCTTCGCCGTCTCGGGGTCGTACTTGACCTTGAACTGGGGCTTTCCGAACCACGGGCTCGAGTTGTCGACGACGCCCTCGGCCGGCTCGCGAGGCCGCCGAGGAGCTTCACGATGCCTTCGCGGTCGATCGCGAGATTCACCGCCTTGCGCACGCGAATGTCGCGCCACGGCGAATCCTCCCTGAAGCTCATGAAGTACGGCCAGATATGTGGATAGACGTTGGACGTGATCTGGAAACTCTGCGCCTTCAGGCGCGGGACGAAATCGGGCGGCGGCGCCTCGATGAAGTCGACCTGGCCGGAGAGCAGCGCCGAAGCGCGCGTAGTCGGCTCGGGGATCGTGAGCAGGATCATGCGCTCGGATTTCGGCACGCGCTTGGGGTCCCAATAGCTGGAATTGCGCACCATCTCCACGCGCTCGCGCGGCACTAGGCGGTCGAGCCGGAACGGTCCCGTGCCGGAAGGCTGCGCAGCGAACTTGCTCCAGTCGCGGCCGACCTTCTCGAACTGCGCGGGGCTGGAAAAGAATGCCTGGGTAATCTGGTAGGGGAAGGTGGAGTCCGGGGCGACCGTAGTGAACTCGACCGTGTAGTCGTCGATCTTGCGCCATCCTTTGAGCGAGGTGAGCCGCGGGCGCACCTGCGCCGTCTGCCTCGGGTCGTGCTGGGGGGCCGCTTTGTTGAAGAGCTTGTCCATGTTCCAGATGACCGCATCGGCGTTGAAATCCGAGCCGTCGTGGAACTTGACGCCTTTGCGCAGCTTGAACAGCCATTTCGTCCGGTCCTTCTCGTCCACCTTCCACTCCGTCGCGAGCCCGGGACGAGGGTCGGCGGCGCTTGGCATCGTCGAGCCTCCAGTTGATCAGGCCGTCGTACAGCGTGAGCCCTGTACCGGTTGCCTTCGCCGCCCGCGTTCGGCTGCCCGGTCGTCGAGGGGATGTCCGAAAGCGTCATGCCGACCCGCAGGGGTTTCGACTGGGCGTGCAAAGCACCCGGCAGCAAAGCGGCTGCCAGCACGACGCTACATGCCGCGAATCCGGTTCGGGTGGATTTCATGCCAGTCTCCTCATCCCTGCATCTTTGCGCCGCTGCCGTCCCATCACCCATCACCCATCACCCATCACCCATCACTCATCACGCATCACTGAACATAGACCGGCGCGAGGTCCTGGAACCAGTGCTTTACCTGCACCCAGCCTTTCACCTTCGGCGACATCGCGCGCGGTCCCACGTCGTGCACGACCCAGACGTCCACCGCCTGGTCGACGATGTAGCTGTGGATCCGGGCGAGCCATTCGTCGCGCGCGCGTTCGTCGAAGGTGTTGTGCGCTTTCTCGATCATCTGGTCCAGTGCCGGGTCCATGTAGTGCATGTAGTTGAAGCCGTTGGGCGGCACCGCGCCGCTGGAATAAATGCGCTTGAACGCACTAAACGGGTCATTGGTCGCGGAGGAATTGTTGATGCCATGCGCCCCTTGGCAGACCGGGGAGCCGGCCCCGGCGCGGCGGCAATCGCGCAGCTTCTCCCAGTCCGCGGTGATGAGCTCGAGATTGATTCCCGTCTTCAGATTCTGCTGGATGTACTCGTTCATGGGCCGGGGCAGCGTCTGGCCCGAGCCCGACGGCGAAACCAGCACTTTCAGCGTGAGCCGCTTGTCCTTGGTGTAACCGGCCTCGGCGAGCAGCTTCCTCGCGCCTGCCGGGTCGTATTTGATCTGGAACTTGGGCGAGCCGAACCACGGGCTCGACTTGTCCACCGCGCCCGCTGCCGGTGCCGCGAAGCCGCCGAGCAGCTTGACGATGCCGTCGCGGTCGATCGCGAGGTTCACCGCCTTGCGCACCCGCAGATCGCGCCACGGCGAGTCCTCTTGAAGCTCATGAAGTACGGCCAGATGTGCGGATAGACGTTGGAGGTGATCTGGAACTTTTCGCGCGCAGCCGCGGGATGAAATCAGGGGGCGGCGCTTCGATAAAGTCCACCTGGCCCGAGAGCAGCGCGGACGCGCGCGTGGTGGCTTCCGGGATCGTCAGCAGGACCACCCGCTCCGATTTCGCCACGCGCTTGGGATCCAGTAGCTCGAATACCGCGCGAGCTCGGCGCGCTCCCGCGGCACCAGGCGCTCGAGGCGGAACGGACCCGTGCCGGAAGGCTGGAACGAGAACTTGGCCCAGTCGCGGCCGACTTTCTCCCACTGCGCAGGGCTCGAATAGAAGACGTAGGTGGTCTGGAAAGGGAAAGTGGAGTCCGGCGCGTCGGTCGTGAGCTCGACCGTGTAATCGTCCACCTTGCGCCAGGCTTTCAACGACAGGATGCGCCCGCGCGCCTGCGCCGTCTGCTTCGGATCGTATTGCGGTGCGGCCTTGTTAAGAGCTTTTCCATGTTCCAGATCACCGAGTCCGCGTTGAAATCGGACCCGTCGTGGAACTTCACGCCCTTGCGCAGCTTGAATACCCACTTGGTCTTGTCCTTGTCATCGACTTTCCATTCCGTAGCCAGGCCGGGGACGAGGGTAGGCGGACCGTTGGCGTCATCGAGCTTCCAGTTCGCCAGCGCATCGTAGATCGTGTAGCCGGTGAAACGGTATCCTTCGAACCCGCCGTCGGGCTGGCCGCTCGTTGTCGGGATCTCGGAGAGCGTCATGCCGACACGCAATAGCTTTCCCTGCGCCAGGGCGAGACCCGGGCGCAAACGCGAGCAGCGCGCAGTACGGCGAGTCGGATGCAAGACTCATGTTTCCCTCCAGGCAAACCAAGACCGAGAACCATTGTAATTCCTGTTAATCGGCGTCTATGACGGGGTCCCGTCTACTCTGCCAGCGCGCGGCATACCCGCTCGGCACACAGCAACGTCGGGGCGTCTTTCCCGCGCGGGCCGGTGACCTGCGCACCGAGCGGCAGGCCAGACGGTCCGGTGAAGACCGGCAGCGTCACGGCGGGACCCAGCATGAGGGTCCGTGGAGCCCGAACACCGGATCGCCCGTGGACTCGAGTCCTTTCGGGGCTTCGCCTGTCGTGCTGGGCGACAGCAGCACATCGTAGTCACGGTAGATGTCCGCAAGCCGGGCGCGGCAGCGGCGCGCCATCGCCTGCGCCTCCTGGTACTGCGCGCGCGTCACGCAGCCACCGGCCAATAACCGGCCCATGAGGCTTTCCGAGATAAGCTCGGGAAACTTCGTGCGCTCGTAGGCGAGCGCGCGGTAGAACTCGAAAGCACTCACGCGGATCTGCGCTTCAGCGAGATCGGCGAACTCGCCGTCGAGCGCCACCTCGGCGACCCGCGCTCCGGCCGTGGCGAGACGCGGCGCCGCGCCTTCAAGCGCGGCCTCCGTGCCCGGTCGGCCTTCGTCCAGTAAGGCGTGCGGCAGAAACCGATGCGCGGCTTCGAGATTGTGATCTCATCGAACGGGGCCGCCGGCGAACCCGACAGCTCCTCCACGATCAGCGCCGCATCCGGCACGGTGCAGGCCAGCACGCCGATAGTGTCGAGCGAGTCCGAGAGCGGCTTCATTCCGGCCCGGTTAACGCAATTGACCGTCGGCTTGTAGCTGACCGTGCCGCCGTAGGCCGCGGGGCGGATGATGGAAGACGAGGTTTGTGTGCCGAAAGCGACTGGCACCATGCAGTCGGCCACGGCCGCGGCGACCGGAAGCGACCCTCCCGGCGTGTGGTCGATATTGTGCGGGTTGCGTGTCTTGTTGGGATGTCGCTGTAGCGAATCGTCGTAAGGTCTTGCCCAGGATGACGCCTCCCAGCTCGCGTACTGCGCGACGCACGCGGCGTCGCTCGCCGGGCGGTTACCGCGGTAGTAGGCGAGCCGGTATTCGGTCGGCAGGTCGGCGGTGTCGATCACGTCCTTCACGCCCACTGGAATGCCGTGCAGCCGCGTGCGCGGCGTTTCCTTGTCGCGTGCGCGCGCCTGCGCGAGCGCGAGCTCCGCGTCGAAGTCCGCCCATGCCTGGACTTCGTGTTCGCGCTGGTGGATGCGCTCGATGCAGGCGGCGACCAGCGCCTCGGACTTGAGCTTGCCCGCCGCGATGCGCGCGGCAGCCTCGGTTGCGGAAAGCTGGTTGAGTGCGTTGGTCATTGCGGCGCCGCCTCCATCGAGCTGTACATAACTTCGTTACGTCGCTCGACCCCTCACCCCCAACCCCTCTCCCTGAGGGGCGACGAGAGCATCGAGCGACTCGGGATTGTCATCCGTTTTCGAAATAATCGATGGTTCTCTTCCCACCCGTTCCGGGAAGAAGCAGCGCGTGACATGATCGAAGCCGGCATGCGCGCCTACGCGGAGCGGGGGAGGAAACTCAGCGCGACAGCGGGTCTCGGCGTAGCCGCAGCGTGGCGCGAAGCTGCAGCCCGCTGGGAGCGCGGCCAAGTCGGCGGTGAGCCGGGAATCGGCGTGAGGCGCGCACCTTCGGGACCTCATGCACGGTCGAGCCCATAAGACCTTCGGTGTACGGGTCCTTCGGCCGGCGCACGAAGTCGCTAGCGACCCGGTCTCGACATCCGCCCAGCGTACATCACGGCGAGATGGTGCGAGATCGATCGCGACCCCAAATCGTGGTCACCGATACCATGGCCATGCCGAGCTCCTGCTGGAGCTTGCGCAAGAGCAGGAGGACCTGGATCTGCACCGTGGCATCGAGCGCGGTCGTCGGCTCGTCAGCGAGCAGCAGGCCGGCCTGCACGCGAGCGCGAGCGCGATCATTACACGCTGTCGCAGCCCGCCCGAAAGCTGGTGGGGATAAGCGTCCAGCCGCCGCTATGCGGAAGGGATCTGCACGAGTCGAGCAGCTCGAGCGCGCGCCCCGCGCTTCGGCGCGGCCAGACCGGCTCGTGGCGCATAATCGTCTCCGACGATTTGATCGCCGATGGTGAAAACCGGATCGAGTGCCGTCATCGGTTCCTGGAAGATCATCGCGACGGTCGGCCCGCGCACGCTCGCGAGTCCGACTGCGTGCCAGCGCCATGATGTCGCGTCCGCCGATCTCGATACGCCCTGAAATCCGCGCCTTGCGGGCCGGCAGGAGACGCATCAGGGCGCGCGGCGTGACGCTCTTGCCGGAGCCGGATTCGCCGAGGATTCCCAGCACTTCGCCGCTTGGCGAGCATCGAAGCTAACACCGTTCACCGCGCTCACATCGACTCGCGGCTCACGAACTGACCGTGAGATCTTCGACCTTGACCAAGGGCGCTTCGCTCATTCGCTCACAAATTGAATTTAGCCGCCAAGACGCCAAGACCGCCAAGACACGACAATAATTCAGCCGGCAGGAAGAGCGCAGGAGGAAGAGGAGGAGAGCATCGATGTCGAACCATGTCGAACCGCGGAAGAGGCGCCAAGCCGCCAAAGAATTCCCTGCCGTCGGCTGGGAGGATCAAAGGTAAGTGCCTATCTGTTTCTCTAGCTCTTCCGGGGTTATGTCAGAGCGACATTGCGCTTTGATGTTCTTCATCGCATCCAACAATTGGCCCCACTCATCTGTCAGGCCAGAACTTACTGGGTACCCACTCAAAATGTATCGAAGGGGCTTCAACGCTCTGCGGTCACACCAGCCAGCCACTAAAGCGCCAACGTCACCCAGGATCTGTTCTGTTGTCACAAGCGGGGGACCTCTCGTATTTGGGCAGTGCAACTTTGGTCTTCCTGGTGCCTTGGCAGTTCATATTGGTCGTCTCCATCTTCCTCCCGTGCCTTGGCGGTTAAATTGTTCTTGAATTAATTGTTGCTCTTCTTGGCGGCCTTGGCGTCTTGGCGGTTCAATATTTTGCAACTCACAAGTTCGGCACCAGCGCATGCCAGCGATTTAGTTCTCGTACAGATGGACAATGTAAAAAAGCAGCGCCTCCGAGAACGGCCGCCCCATCAGCTGAAAGGCGAGCGGCAATCCGTTGGCCGAGAATCCCCCCGGGACCGACAGCGCCGGCAGACCCAGGTAATTCGAAGGCCGCGTGTTGCGCGAGATGTGCGCGACGAGCGCGGCCACGTCGCCCGAGGCCTTGGGCTCGGATTCGGCGATCGTGGGTGGCGGCATCACCATGACGGGAGTGTGCAGAACATCGGCCTTCGTGTAGACGCTATCCAGGAACTCCGCGAGAAAGGTCGGAGCGCAGGTTGAGCGCCTCGAGATAGGTCGTCGCCGGGATGTGGTAGCCCGCCTCGACGCGGCTTCTCACGTAGAGCGAATAGTCCTGCGGCCGCTCGCGCATCCATCGGGCGTGCAGGGCCGCCGCCTCGCACTGCGAAACCGTGGACGACACCCGGTGTATCTCCTGTGGATCGGGAACGGCCAGCTCGACGATGCGCGCGCCCAGGGATTTGAGGACAGTGAGGCTCGCCTCCATGCACTGCTTCACGTCCGGCGTCGCACCGTCGTAATAGTAGTTGGTCGGCACGCCGATTCTTAGTCCCTTGATGCTGCTTTCGAGCGTCTTCTCGTAGTTCGGGACGGGTTGTGTAGAGCAGGTCGGATCCTTCGGGTCGGCGCCGGCGATAACGCGCGTCATGCGCGCGCAGTCGCGCGCGGTGCGGGTGAGCGGCCCGACCGTGTCGTGGGACCAGGAGCGCGCCATGATGCCGTAGCGGCTGATGAGACCGTGCGTGGACTTCAGCCCCACGACGCCGCAGGCGGCGGCCGGCAGCCTTACTGAACCGCCGGTGTCGGAACCCAGCGCGCCATAGCAGGCGCGGGCGCGCGACAGCCGCTCCCGACCCGCTCGAGGAGCCGCCGGTCACGTGCGCCGGGTTCCAGGGGGTTGCCGGCAGCTTGCTCTTAACGGTCGTTGTGGCCGGTGGGATTGGTGGCGAACTCGGCCATATTGAGGTCGCTCATCCTGATTCCGCGCTTGGCCTGCTCCATGCGCGCTCGACGACCGCGGGCCCGTGCCGTGCACGCCTCCGGGACGGATCGCCGGGGCACGTTCTGCCGCCGAAGTCGAGTAATCTCGCCCTTACGGTAGCGACATATCCTCGCGCGCGAGCGGCACGCCGTGCAGCTCGCCCGACCTTGGCGCTGGGCGTCAGCAGCACCAGCTTCGGCCTTTTTCCTTGCCGCTCCCGAGGGCGTCCTCGTCCTCGATCGCGATGAAGCAGCTTCAACTTCTCGTGGACGGCGCCTGGCGCGGTCAGAGCACATGTGGCGGGTCACTTCCAACCGCATCCACACCTTCTTCTTGCGGATCGCGCTGGCGACAGTTTGGGTGAGTGGGAGCTCAAGCAGGTCGCCGCTGATTTGTCGCCCTTCGCGGGTTGCGCGGCGGAAACCAGGAGCGCGGCAAAGCGGTTGGGGCTCATCATCGGTAATTCGAGCTGCTCGTCCGCGGCATTCATCACCGCATTGTTCAGCAACGCGCCACTTCCTCCGCGAGCTCTCGGCCGCACGCGCTCTTCCAGGTTCCAGCTCGTAGAGGCGGCGAAACTGGGCGCCGTGCTCGTGAATCAGCTCCGGGCCGTGACCTCGGTGGTCAATATCGTCATCCCCAGCTCGGTGAGCAGCACCTTCCACTCTATCGTAGTCCCGCTCCACATATTTAAGCGTTTCCTTCGATATTTGTGAAAACCCGATTCCCAGTAATAAGGTCCAAAGGGAGTATCCGTTTTTCATTCTCGGTGCTGGACTGTTTTGGCGAGTGTGCCCCTCCCAGTACGGCTCATCTGCGCAGGCGCTTAATGCTTTTTCCGGTCCCGTGCGACGAGCGACCGATCTCTCTTCCATTACTACGTCGAAGCCCTGCTCGCGGCAGGTTTGCACATCGGGCAGGCTGGATCAGCGCTCTGGGTGTGCTGATCGCGAGTATCCGCAGCTTGCCCGCCTTGTGGTGTGGAATGGCGTTGTTGATGGCGAGCGACGTGCCGTGGATATGGCCGCCCAGCAGGGCGGTGGTGGCCTCGGCGCCGCCTCCGAACACGAGGATCTTGAGGGGCTTGGGATCGATGCCGGCGGCCTTGGCGAGCAGCGCTACGGTGAAGTGGTTGATGGCGCCGCGCGTGCTGCCGACCGAGATCGTCAGCGACTGTGGATCCTTCTTCAGCTGGTCCGCGAATTCCTTGACGCTCTTAAATGGCGAGTCTACCCGTACCGTGAACCCAACCGGCTCGTTGCCGATGAACGCAAGCGGCGTGAGGTCGGAATAGTGGACCGGGCTCAGGCCGCTGATATGGTTGGTGACCAATCCGGCCTGCGTGATGGCGATAAAGTGGGGATCGCCGGTCTTCTGGCTTACGTAGGTGTACGTGAGCGAGCCGCCACCGCCAACCTTGTTGGTGACCGCCGCGTCGACCATCTTGTTCTCATCCCAGATCTTCTTGATGACGCGCGCCGTCTTGTCGTTGCCGCCGCCGGCCGCCGTGGGCACCACCATTTCGACGGTCTTATCCGGCTTCCATTGCGCGTGAGCGGCATGCTGCAGACACATACCTGCCAAGACTGGAATGCACAGCTTCCCGATGCGGTAAACCAGATTGCCTTGGTTCGAGAACATACGTTACGTCCTCCCCCGTCGTGTTGTCACTGGTGGCGCGAGCGCTCGCCCTGGTGGCAAGCGCTCGCACTTGGTGATCAGCAATCTCCATGCCACGCCGTCTGGCGTGGCAGGTCGCGCATAAAGGCG
>CAWDIV010000039.1:0-464294 GCA_963802355.1 uncultured beta proteobacterium
GCCGCTATCGCGCAAGCTCATAGCGGTAAACCCTCCGCTGCTCGCCAAGGCCGGCGGCTGCGGAACTCACTGACCGGTGACGATACTGTGACCAGTGTTGTGGACGGTTCCCGAGTCACGCGTGGCACCCACATTCCAGTTCGACAGTCCTCACACTACGCTGCGACGGTCCTGGAGGATGGGCCTGATTCCCTGCAGGGCTCTCGGCTCCTTTTGACCACCAGCGCCAGATCGAAGATGTCGCGTGCTTGAACCCCACACCGCGGTGCCAAACCTTCTTTGCGACGATTTCCGCGGATGTCTGCACGTGGACCTCACGGCCAAACAGCATTTCGACGGCCGTCGAATGCTTCGTCAGCGGCGCGGAAACCACGAAATCGATCTCGCCTTCCGAGAAGATCAGCTTCAAAACTCCTGCCTGTTCGACATAGCTTTCCGTCAGCGACTCGGCCTTCGTATTGAGCCGTGGACTCAGGTAGCCCAGATATTGAGGATCCGGAATAAAGAGATCGATGTCCTTGCTGACGCGGTGGTGATGACGCCGCATGAGCACGGTTCCCCCGCCGAAGCTCCAGTCGTTCAGCGTGACGCCTGCTGCGCTGACTGAATCGATCAGCATCAACGCCCGCTGAAAGAGGCTTTCCCAGATTTTCAGGCGGCTTTGAGCCAACCCCGTGTCCTTTGCGAAACACCCAGCTCGGCTGCGATCTTCGCGATATTACCGGCGACTTTCCCAGGTTTCGCCCATTTGCTCACCTCGTTCACGAGTCCTTCAAGCAGCGGGCGCGGTGCTTCTTCCAAAAGAGTGCGCAAGTGTGGGCGGCGGTTTCGCGGGACCTTTCCCGAGAGCAGGGCATGCACGAGTTCATCGGGAGAAAGCGATTCCCTGAAGCTGATGCTCGCGGTGGTGCACGCCATGCGAATGAAGTCGGGGCGCCGCGCTCTCTGCGCCGGCTCCACGGACAGGTCCAGCCCCAAGTTATCCAGAATCGCCTGGACCTTTTTCACTCCGAGGTCCGGGAACAAACCATTCTCGAGCTGGTTGAGAGTGGTGCGGGACAACCCCGCGGCCTGGGCGAGCTGGGCCTGCGTCAGGCCGCGGGCCGCCCGCGCCTTCCGGATTTCGTAACCTAGTTCCTGCAGCCGCACAGCGCACCCCGGGGTAATGTTCAATATGTTTAACATTCTAGCCGCATACCGGCATTCTTTCAAGATCCTGGAGCAGCATGGGAAGGGCAAAGGGTGAAGAACGTGCACCGCATGTACGCCACCGCACAGAACAAGCATTTTGCGAAGCAGACAATTGACGCCTGAAGACCGGCATAGGAATCGACATGAACCGGATCGCTTCGAAGGCGGCCGGACGCAGATTGGCAATATGACTCCCTCTTTTCCCCCTTGTCCTTCATCCCTCGGCCTCACTCCTTCGCGAGCGCGTTGCAGGCGCGGAATCGCGGGAATCAGGATGTAGCGATAACACTTGTTCCTGGGAGGGAAGGGATGCTTACCAAGTCTGATTTGCAGTCGTTTCTTCAGTGCAAACGACGGCTCTGTGGTTCGAACCACACAGGCCCGACCTAATCCCTCCCGGTGATCTCACTACTTATCGACGGGCGACGGATGGTCGCATCGTAGGCGAAAAAGCCCGCCGGCAATTGGGCGCCGACTTCATTTGGCCGCCACGCGGTGAGAACGTATTGGCCGCCGCAGAGCAAGCGAGAGCGTTACTTGCAGCAGCTATAAACAAACCCGCAGTGGAAGTGCCCATGGTGCATCACGGGCTTTATGCTCGTGCAGACGCGCTGGTTCCGGAAGATGGGGGCTATGTATTGCGAGAGACCAAATCCTCGACTTTCAAGCTCCGGAAAGACAAGACGACGCCAAAGCCGCCGGACAAGCATCTCGTTGATGATGTGGCCATTCAAGCGTGGGTAATGGAAGGATCCGGAATCCCGCTTGCCCGTGTTGAGCTGAACCTGCTGAACAACCAGTGGCGCTATCCCGGCGACGGGGATTATTCAGGCCTCTTCCGACAGCTCGATGTGACAGCCGAAGCACGGGCGCGTAAGGGCCGAGTGGGGGCATGGCTAAAGCAGGCAGAAGCCATGCTTTCTGGAGAAATGCCAGAGATTCTCACCGGAAAGCAGTGTTCGGATCCGTACGATTGTCCGTTTCTTGGGCACTGCGGGAAACTCGATCCGCCGGGTCCTGAGCATCCTATCGAATTGCTCCCGGGCGGATCCGGCAAGAAACTCGCGAAGAAGCTTCGCGAAACCAGAGGTTACACCTCGATCTTGGAGCCAGAACCTGAAGAACTGGAAGGTAGCCAAGCCGAGTTGCATCGTCGCGTTCAAACCGCCCACCGGACTGGGAGCCGGTCCTCGAGCCGGGGGCCGATGAGATCGTCAAGGCATTGCAATATCCCCGGTACTACTTCGATTTTGAGGCCATAGACTTCCCCGTGCCGCGCTGGAAGGGGATACGACCGTACGAGCACATTCCATTCCAATGGTCGTGCCATATTGAACGATCGCCCGGCGTTTTCGAGCATGCTGAGTTCCTCGACCTGACCGGGAACGATCCGTCGCTCGCCTGCATAGAACGCATCCGCGAGGTCATCAATCCGGACGATGGTGGTCCGATTCTCGCGTATTACAGCGAGTACGAGCGATCGCGGCTCGAGGAACTGGCTATCCGGCATCTCGAGCACGCTGCGCTGCTTCAGAAGTACGTCGAGCGCCTCGTCGACCTGCATCCGCTGGTGAAGCAGCATTACTACCATCCTGAGATGCGAGGGTCCTTCTCCATCAAGAAGGTCCTGCGCGTGATCGCCCCAGACCTCAACTACGCAGCGCTTGACGAAGTACAAGAAGGCACTGCGGCGCAGGTCGCCTACCTCTATCTAACGTTCGATCCGGACACTACGCCCGAACGGAAAGCGGATCTCGAAGCGAAACTGCGGAAGTACTGCGGCAGGATACGTGGGCGATGGTGGAGGTGGCTTACTTCTTGGCAGGCTCCGTCCGGCCGGTTCGACCTTCGGGGATGTAAGAGTCGGCCGTGCTGGATCTGTCGTCAGTCGTCCCCCCTTCCGTCACATCGTGTCTTTCTTCGACAAAACCAACGAAGAGCGGCAAGCGATGCTCAAGCTGCTCGACGAGACGAAAGTGATCCTGGACCGCGCGCACCAGCCGGACGGCTGCAACATCGGTGTGGTTCCAGGAAGAATTTGCCCTGCCGTTGGACCAGCATGTGGTTGTGCAGATACAGGCTCTGGAATGGGACGCTCACGCGAAGGATTGGGCGTGGTAGCAACACGCAGCGGCCGCGAGGCTTTCGGCTGGTAGAGGTCACCTTGCTCGGCGCGATTATCGGCGACATCGTCGGCTCGATCTAGGAGTTCAATAACCGTCGATCGAAGGAGTTTCCGTTCTTGGTCCGGATGCGCACTTCACGGACGACACGTTTGCACGATCGCGGTGGCTGATGCGCTGCTGCATGGCATTGATCCCGCCGAAGCGCTCCATGACTGGTGCGGCCGCTATCCCGGGCGGGGATACGGGGGATGTTCCGCCGGTGGCTGGAGACGGGTGACCGGTGGCCGTACGGCAGTTACGGCAATGGAGCAGCGATGCGCGTTTCTCCGGCGGGACTGCTCGCCAGGAGCCTGGACGAAGCGCTGTCCATGGCCCGGAAGGTCACGCAAGTGACGCATGACCACCCTGAGGGCCTGAAAGGAGCCGCAGCCACGGCGCACGCAATCTTCCTGGCGCGCGCGGGATCGCCATCCGAGAGAATCCGCGCGGCGATCCAGTCCGAATACGGCTACGACTTGGCGCGGACGGTCGACGGTATTCGGCCGAACTACCGCTTCAACGAGACCTGCCAGGAGACAGTGCCGGAAGCACTGGTGTGTGCACTCGAGGCAAGCGATTTTGAGGACGCGATCCGCAATGCCATCTCCATCGGCGGGGACTCGGACACGGTGGCCGCGATTGCGGGCGGGGTGGCGGAAGTGCTGTTTGGGATTCCTGACGAGCTAAGCCAGGAGGGACTTTCGAGGTTGCCGGAGGACATGAAGCGGGTGATACGGGAAATGTATGGGGTGGCAGGGAAGCCGTTGCCGGCTAGCGGTTGACCAGGTGAACCTTTGCATCGTTCCGCCTTTCGCCTTGATATCCTCCCAATATGGCAAATACCGACTGCCCTTTCTGCGCGGTAACGGCTGAGGAGATCCTCATTGCGCAACCGCTGGCGTTCGTTAGAAGAGACTTCTACCCCGTAAGCAAGGGCCATACGCTGATCATTCCACGGCGGCATGTCGAATCCTTCTTCGAGACAACTGAGGCCGAGCGGCAAGTAATGCTGCTCCTGCTCGATGAGGCGAAGGCGATGCTGGACCGGGAGCACAAGCCGGACGGCTACAACATTGGCATCAACAACGGAACAGCGGCGGGCCAAACCGTAATGCATCTGCATATCCACCTCATTCCACGCTACATGGGTGATACGCCGGATCAGCGCGGCGGGGTGCGATGGGTTCTTCCTGAGAAAGCGGCGTACTGGAAAACGCAATGAGCGACGCCGCTGGCAAGATCGGAGAGCTGGACTTCCTCACCAAGCTTCAGCGCATCCTCAACGAGGGAATCTTCACCGCGAGCTACAAATACGCACTGCTGTTGGCGATGGCGGAGTTGAGCGTGGAGAAGACGATAGCGTTGGATGGCAGCCTACGCATCGAGCTGGACGAGCTCGCTGACGAGCGATCTCTCGGACTTTCTTTTCGGATGCGATCGATCAGGATTGAGAGTGATTGCCGAAGGATTGCTGGACTTGCAGAAGGGGCATTGTTTCTATTGCGACAGCGCCTTGCGCGATGGCGGCGCCGTGGATCACTTCATCCCATGGTCGCGGTATCCGCTCGACCTCGGACACAACTTCGTGCTGGCGCACGCGAGCTGCAACCAGGACAAGCGGGACATGCTGGCGGCCAGCGGCCATCTGCAGCGGTGGATCGAGCGCAACGACGCTCAGGAAGCGGGTCTCAGCCAGGTATTCGGAGCCGCCCGCTTTCCGTGCGATGCGGATGCGTCCTCCAGCATTGCCCTGTGGGCGTACGAGAATGCGGAGCGGGCGAGTGCGTTGCTGTGGGTGCGGTGCAGGGGGCATACGGCGCGGCTGACGAGCGAATGGAGAACGTGGTTCCGGTAAGCCGGAAAACGTGGTCTGTTCCTAGTTTTATTCCAAGTTTAGTAACGTCTTGGGATGTAAGCCGAATAAAGGATGGTGCAGAGGCCATATGTCACTCGGAAAAAAGTTAATGGTCGCGTCCCTGGATCTGACAGGCAGTATGCGGTCACGACCGCTGGTTAGGCCCTCTCAAGCCACCCACTCCTTATGCAGTAGCGACGAAGCTTTGCGGACCCTTGACCTTCTTCGTCCCGTGCTTATGGCCCCGGACGGCAACGGCGAGATCCCAGAAATCGGCCACCCCGTAGGCATCTAGAATGGCCTCGATGATCTTCCAGGAGACCAGGTTGTGAGGTGCCAAACCCTGAGGCGAGATCCCGCGTCTGTATCGACCGGCGTACTTCGTGGGTGGACCAGAGACTACTGGTTCAACGTTGTGCATATCGTCTTCGATGGCGCGCATCATTTGATCCTTTCCTTTGTTCGGAAGGTCGCCGGCTTTCAGAGCTGACGGGCATCACTCGGCTACACATCGAGTATCGGACCTAATGAAGCGGCAGGCTTTCCCTCGTGCGCCAATCGCTTTGCCTTGTGTGCCATTCAGGCACTCGGGCAACACAATGAGGCGGCGAGCCTCTAAGTCGCCCTCTCCTCAAGTGTGACATGCGGCCACCCGGCCGCACTCCTCACTTCCTGAATCAACCGGATTGGCGTGTCCGGTAAAGCGCTTGGCGCGCAGGGCGAAGCGCGATTTTCGAGCTAAGCGCAGAATGCGTTTACAGCTTTCGCGACTCTTAGGACGGAAAGAGGAGCAGGGCCGGAGGGAGGCAGGAAATGGACCGGACCGAGCGCTTCTACAAGATCGACCAGCTTTTGAAGGACCGCAAGGTTGTGTCGTTTGCCGCGCTTCGCGATTCGCTCGGGGTGTCGCGCGCGACACTCAAACGCGACCTGGAGTACATGCGGGACCGGTTCAACGCCCCGATCGAGTACGACCGCGAGGGGAACGGCTACTGCTTCGGCAAGCCTCGCTCTGGTCCCCGCTACGAGCTCCCCGGGCTGTGGTTCAACGCTGCGGAAATACACGCGCTGCTCGGCACGCTGCAGCTGCTGGGCAATCTCCAGCCCGGCTTGCTGGACGGCCAGGTGGAGCCGTTGGTGGAACGTCTGCGGGGGATTCTCGGCAGGGGAGACCACTCCTGGGAGGAGGTCGAGAAACGCATCCGCGTCTTCCAGCCGGGGCGTCGGGAATCCAAGGTAGCGCACTTCAGCACCATCGCCGCTGCCGTCCTCAAGCGCGCGCGCCTTTGGATCCGCCACTATAACCGCAATGAGGATCGCGAGACCGAGCGCGAGATATCGCCGCAACGGCTCATTCACTACCGGGAAAACTGGTACGTGGATGTGTACTGCCACATGCGCGAGGGCTTGCGAAGCTTTGCTGTGGACGCGATCCGCGATGCAATCCTTCGCGACGCCCGCGCCAGGGAGGTCCCGAAGGCCGAGCTGGACGAGCACTTGGCCAGCGGCTACGGCATCTTCGCGGGTCGCAATGTCGAATGGGCGACGCTCAGGTTCACGGCCCAAGCTGCTCGGTGGATATCGCTTCAAGTCTGGCACCCGAAGCAACGTGCGCGTGTCGAGAAGGACGGCAGCTATGTCCTTGAGATTCCGTACTCGGATGATCGGGAATTGGTCATGGAGATCCTGAAGTACGGCGCTGATGTCGAAGTTATAGGACCTGTAACGCTTCGGAAGCGGGTTAGCGATGCCCTCGGCGCCGCCGCGCAGCGATATCGATAGTTTGTCTTGCTGTATCGCCCACCCGCACCATATTGGAGGGCGGGACCCCCGTGCTAATTTGCCTCGCCGGCCGCAGCTTCGCGTCTATGCTGTGCCTTCACATCTCCGGGATTCCAGCTTTCGTCCGAGCAGCATTTGCATGAGTTCCGGGATCTGCAGGACGCGATCGACCCGCTCGTGCGGCTCGCGCCGGTCTTTGGCGATCCACGCAAGGATCTGCGAAGCGTCGTAGACACTCGTCGAATGCGCGGGGCAGCCCGGAACGCGTCGCGTGTGCAGCATCGTCTTGGCGTGCGGCGGGCCCGGCTCGAAGGGTAACGCCAGTTCGCCGTCGAACCCGGTGGTCGCGATGTGCAGGAACCGGGCGGCCGCCTTGACGCCCCAGGCTTTCGCCAGCTCATCATCCGCGAAGCTCACGAAGCGCTGTATCGGCACCGCGAGCGCCCGCCACGCCTTGAGCGCAACGCGCTCGCGCTCGGCCAGCTCGAGGCCGCGCCCGAGCAGTTCCTGCACGTCGGCCGGCTCCACGCCGTCTCGATGCACGATCCGCCACTCGGCGCGCGTCGTACCGACGGCCAAGCCGTTTGCGCAGACGAAGCGATACCAGCCGAGCAGCAGTCGCAGGGTAGAAGAGCCGTCCACCGAGTTGAGGCACAGCAGTTGCAGGGCCATCGGGTGCCCGTCGCCGGGGTCGAAGTCGTATTTGCGGGGCAGGCGCACGAACAGCGCCATGCGTGCGCCATATCCCGAGAGATGTGCTTCGGCCTGCATCTCGCGCGGGTGCACTCCGATGGACACCACCGCGCTACGCAGCGCCTGGCCGGCTTCCAAGTGCGGCAGCAGGGCGTATCGCGTGGAGACCACACCGACTGGCACCGCCGGCAATCCGAGAGCCAGATTCTCGCGGCGCACGATGACATCGAGGAAAGCGTTCGCCGCACCCGCCTCGGTCGCCAAGGGCTGGCGGTCGAAATCCGGGAGCCGGGCCAGCACCTCGTCGAGCTCGCCCCGATAAGTCTTCGCAAAGCCGATTGGTGGTGTCCCGCGGCCCGGGAGCGGGCTGGTCCTGGTGGGCTGCAGCGGTAGGCGTTCCTGGTGCATGAACGCATCATAGGGGACGCGGTAGCTCGCGGGATGAGCCACCACCCCCTTGATAATGGGCGTCCATTCAACGCAAGAGGCGCTCATGCAAGCTGTACCGGAAATCCAGGAATCGCTCGTCGGGCTCAAACTCGGTTCGCCGCAGGTCCACCTCAACCTCGCGCTCTTTCCGCTCCTGGATGAGCGGGACAAGGCGCCGGACTACCTGCTGCTCGACGAGGCGCTCGAGCGCAAGGTCGCCCACGTGACCGAGGTCTCCGGCGAGGGGCGGGTCCCCGAGCTGGCGTTCGAGAACGCATCGAGCGAGAAAATTCTGCTGGTGGACGGCGACGAGTTGGTCGGCGCCAAGCAGAACCGGGTCCTGAATCTCACCATTCTGGTCGGCGTGGGCCAGAAGCTCGTCATCCCCGTCTCCTGCGTCGAGCAGGGGCGCTGGCCGTACCGCAGCAGGGACTTTCGCTCCGCCGGCAGGTCCCTGTTCGGCAAGGCGCGGGCCAAGAAGATGCAGCGGGTGAGCGAATCGCTGCGTGCCAGCGGGGATCGTCGCTCCAATCAGTCGGAGATATGGGCGGAGGTCGCGAGCAAGGCGGCCTTCTACCAGGTCGAATCAGGCACGATGTCCATGGGTGACGTCTACGAGGGGAGCGCCGGGCAACTCGATGCCTACGTGACGGCGTTCCGGGCCGAACCCTGCCAGCGTGGCGCAGTCGTCGCCATCGACGGGAAGCCCGTTGGGCTGGAGCTCTTCGACTCCGCCACCGTCTTTGCACGCTACCTCGAAAAACTCATGCGCAGCTATGCGCTCGATGCGATCGAGACTGACGCCGATAAGTCGGTAGCGCCCTCCTTGGACGACGTTCGCCGTTTCCTCGATTCGATCCAGGCCGCCGCGGCCGAGCGTTTCACGGCGCTGGGGGAGGGCGAAGACATCCGCCTCACTGGCAAGGGAATCGCCGGCGGTGCGCTCGCTGCCCAAGGCCGGGTTGTGCACCTGGCAGGTTTCGCGGTCGCGTAGTGGGCCGTTTGTGGCGGTTGACCTCACCCCCCACGCCCGCACGCGCATGCAGCAGCGCGGCATCCGCGAGGACGCGCTCGAAGCGCTCCTGGACTACGGGAGAGTGGCGCACGTAGACCGCGGCCGCGAGATCGTCTTCTTCGACAAGCCGGCGCGTGCCCGCCTCATGAGGCGTAACCCTGCCGCGGCGCGAGCGGCGGACCGGTTGCGCCGGACCTACGCGATTCTCAGCCCGGATGGTGCTGTCATCACCGTCGGGCACCGCTACCGCCGCATACCCCGCAAGTGAGGGCCAGAGCAGCCTTCCGACAGCGCGCCCCATAAGCGCCGGAGCAGCGCAGTTCGAGAGGCTCATGCCCTGAGCCAGCGGCCGTCTATAGTGTTCTGGTTCAGCCGGTATTCCGGCCTCATCAACAACGCGGGGTGCCATGTGGATCTCGTTCTCGCAGTCGTCGCAGGACTCGCGCTGGGCGCCGGAGCCGTCTGGGTATGCCTGCGCCAGCAGACACAGGGCGCCTTCGAGCGCGGAAAGGCGTCGATGGAACCCGAACGGGCCGCTCTTGTCGAGCGGCTGGCTGGGCGCGATGCCGAGGTCGGGAGGCTGGATAAGAAAGTTTCGGACCTTGAAACGTCCCGGGAAGCCGCGGAGGCCGGCCTTCGCACAGAAGTGCAGAAACGGGCGGCAGCGGAGCAGAGTGCTGCTCGCGTTCCACAGCTCGAAGCCGCAATCAACGAAGCCGGCCGTGCCGCCGAGGCAAAAGACGCGATGAACGCTGGGGTGAACGCGGAAAACGCGTGCCTGAAGGCGGAGCTGGAGGCGGAACGCGCGATGCTGGCGGAGAAGCTCGGCGTTCTCAACCGGGCTCAGGAGCAGCTTGCGAGCGCGTTCCGGGCGTTGTCCGCGCAAGCGCTCCAGGCGAACAACCAGACGTTTCTGGACCTTGCGGCTCAAGCGCTCGGCAAGTTCCAGCAGGGCGCTCAAGGCGATCTCGAAGAAGACGCCAGCAGGCGATTCAAGAGCTCGTTTCTCCGGTTAAGCTGTCGCTAGAGAAGCTCGACGGCCGCATCCAGGAGATCGAGAAAGTCCGCGAGGGGCGCGTATCAGGCTGCTCACGACCCAGGTGCGCTCGCTTGCCGAAGGGCAGGGAGATCTGCGCCGCGAGACCTCGCACCTGGTTAACGCGCTGCGTCAGCCCGCGGCGCGGGGGCGGTGGGGTGAGCTTCAGTTGCGCCGGGTCGTCGAGATTGCCGGAATGCTCGAGCACTGCGATTTCATCGAACAGGCGAGCGTGGAGGGGGAGAACGGGAGACTGCGGCCCGACATGGTGGTGCGTCTGCCCGGCGGCCGGAACATCGTGGTGGATGCGAAGACACCGCTCACCGCTTATCTCGAAGCGGTCGAGACCCAAGACGACGAGTTGCGCAAGCAGCGCCTCGTCGAGCACGCGCGCCAGGTGCGCAATCACATGACGCGGCTCGGGCGCAAATCCTACCAGGAGCAGTTCGACCCGACCCCGGAGCTCGTGGTGCTCTTCCTGCCGGGCGAGATGTTCTTCTCGGCTGCGCTCGAAAAGGACGCCGAGCTGATCGAGTTCGGCGTCGGCCAAAAGGTGATCCCGGCAACCCCCACTACCTTGATCGCGATGCTGCGCGCGATCGCCTACGGCTGGAAGCAGGAGGCGCTCGCCAGGAACGCGCAGGAAATCAGCGAACTGGGGCGGGAGCTGCACGAGCGCATTGCGGTCATGGCGGGACACTGGGGCAAGGTCGGAAAGAACCTCGGCGACGCCGTTGGCGCGTACAACAAGGCGGTCGCTTCGCTTGAAACTCGCGTGCTGGTTTCCGCACGGCGCTTCAAAGAGCTGAAAGCGGTGCCCGACGGACGCGAGATCGTCGAGGTCGAGCAGGTCGAGGTGCTGCCGCGCGTGCTCCAGGTCGCGGAACTCGAGATCCAGCCGGGATAAGCGGACCAAGCAGACGCGCGGAAAGAGCATCTTCTCGGTTGAACGTACCCATATCGGGAGCGGCGGGAAGGGCGAAAATTATGTACGCTGCCGCACAGAGGACGCATCTTTAGAGGCAGACAATTGCCTTCCCTGATGGGAGGCGGGTAGGCGCCATGCAGACGCGCATCGGAAAAACACTCTTCTCGGCGAGCGATCTCGTCGGCTTTCTCGAATGCGAGCACCTGACGACGCTTGCGCTGCTGGATCTGGTTACCCCGTTGCCGCGCGCCGAGGACGACGAGACGGCGGTTCTCGTTCAGCAGAAGGGCTTTGCCCACGAAGCGGATTTTCTCGCTGCGCTGAAGGCGCAGGGCCTGCGCGTAGCAGAAATCCAGGCCGAGGGCGCGCCCGGAGACCTTGCCCGAGAAACCGAGAAGGCGATGCGGGAGGGCTACGACGTCATCTTCCAGGCGACATTCCTTTCCGGTCCGCTCTACGGGCGGGCGGATTTTCTGCGGCGGGTGGAACGGCCCTCCAAGCTCGGCGCGCACAGCTACGAAGTGCTCGATACGAAGCTCGCTCGCAGCGCTAAGGCGAAGTTCGTAGTCCAGCTTTGCTTTTATTCCGATCTCCTTGCCGAAGCGCAAGGCGTCGAGCCGAAGATGATGCATTTGGCGCTCGGCGACGGGAGCGAGCGGAACTTCCGCTTCGCCAACTACTCGCGTTACTTCCACCAGGTGCGCGGGAGATTTCTTGCTTTTGTGACAGGCAATCCCAACGAGACGTATCCGGAGCGTTGCGAGCATTGTCCTATCTGCGCATGGCGTGACCTTTGCATCGAGCGTTGGAGTAAGGACGACCACCTCAACCAGGTCGCGGGCATCACCCGTAACCAGAGCGACCGGCTTCAGGCGGCTGGTACACGCACGCTCGCAGCCCTCGCAGGACTGGATGGCGCCGCGCGAGTTGCCAGGCTACCGCCTGAAACGGTCAACAAGCTGCGGTCGCAGGCGTCACTGCAGTTGCTCAGCGCCAAACCGGAGAGCGAAGGGCACGAAGTGCTTGAGCTCGATCCAGACGGCCGTCGTGGCTTCTACCGGCTGCCGATGCCGGACGATGGCGACATGTATTTCGACATGGAAGGCGATCCGCTCGAGGATCGGAGGGCTCGAATACCTGTTCGGTCTGCGCTTTCTCGAAGGCGAGAGCTGGACGTTCCAGCCGCTTCTGGGCGCACGACCGGGCGGAGGAGAGACGGGCGTTCGAGCAGTTCATGGACTTCGTCGCCGAGCGCCTGCGGCGCTTCCCGGGCGCTGCACATCTACCACTACGCCAGCTATGAGCCGACGGCGCTCAAGCGGCTGCAGCCTGCACGCCACGCGGGAGGTCGCAGATGGACGACTTCCTGCGCGCCGGCGAGTTGGTGGACTTGTACAAGGTGGTGCGCGAAGGCATCCGCATCTCCGAGCCGGGCTACTCGATCAAGGACGTCGAGATTTCTACACTGCCCCGCGCGAAGGGCGAGGTCCAGACGGCCGGCGCGAGCATCGTGCACTACGAGCGCTGGCGCGAGACCCGGCGACCCGCGCGAGCTGGAGGAAATCGAGGACTACAACGGGACGACGTGCCGTTCGACGCAGCTGCTGCATGAGTGGCTACTTGGGCCCTGCGCCCGACCGGGCTGCCGTGGTAAGCCGGCTGGCGCGACGGGCAGCAGGAGAGGAAGACCGAAATGCTGCGTCGACGAGAATCCAGAGGTCGAAGCAGCGCCTCGTGCGCTATCGCGAACACCTGCTCGACGGCCTGCCGAAGGACGAGGCTACCTGGACCGCCGACGAGCGTGTCGCGCGAGCTCGACCTACCAGCTGCTGGACTTTCACCGCCGTGCCGGCAAGCCGGCGTGGTGGGCGATGTTTGCGCGGCATGGACATGACCGAAGAGGAGCTGCTCGAGGTGATCCCGAGTGCCTGGCGGGGCTCGAGCTGGATGCCGGAAGAGCCGCCGGCGGCGGTGAAGAAGTCCATCCTCCACACGTACCGCGTGCCCGGAGCAGGAAACCAAGCTTGCCGTGCGGGACAAGGTCGCTCGCACCGACACCGCCGAAGCGGCTTGGCGACATTGGCGTTCGACGAGGAGAGTCGCCGCCTGCAGCATCAAGGTCGCGGCGAAGAAGGACGCTGCCACGAGGCGCTCTGAATTCGGTCCGGACAGGCCCCATCAACGCGAGAAGTCTACCGACGCGGTGTGCCGGTTCGCCGAAGCCTGTTGCTAGGCGACGGCCGCGATTTGCGCGCTCGTAAGGGCTTTCTCCGTGCAAGCGAGCCGCCTCGGCTGAAAGCGGCCGCCCTGCCGGAGCAGCCGATCGTCTGCGCCTGATGAAGACGTGCTGGCGCAGGCCTCGCCGCCGTCCATGGCGATGGATGAAAGTTACCTCTACGTGCAGGGCCCGCCGGGCGCGGGCAAGACGCTACACGGGCTCGCGCATGATCGCCGGCCTTCTCGCGCAGGGTAGGCGCGTGGGCATCATGTCGAACAGCCACAAGGCGATCAACAATCTGCTGGCCGTGCGCTTGAAGGTCGCGCGTCAAGAGCGGACTTCGAAGTGCGCGGCGATAAAGAAGGCGACGAGCGGCGATCCGGACAGCGAACTTCTCGATCCCGATCATCGAGAACGTCTTCACGAATCGACGACGTATGGGGCGGCAACGCCCAGCTGGTGGCCGGCACCGCATGGCTGTTTGCCGATGCCGCGGCTCGAGCAGTCTCGACATCTCTTCGTGGACGAGGCGGGCCAGGTCGCTCTGGCCAACCTGGTGGCGGCGGGCACCTGCGCACGCAACATCGTGCTGCTCGGTGACCAGATGCAGCTCGGCCAGCCGATCCAAGGCGTGCACCCGGGCAGTTCGGGCGAGTCGGCGCTGGACTACCTGCTCGACGGGCAGGCGACCATCGCGCCCGATCGCGGCATCTTCCTGGCGACGAGCTGGCGCATGCACAGGCCGTGTGCCGCTTCATCTCGGAGGCGGTTTACGAGGGCCGGCTGGATGCCGAGGCGTCGACAACCGCAAGCGACGCCTCGTGCTGGACGGCACAGGCGCACCCTGCGCTCGCCCGGCGGGCATCGTGCTTTCTGCCCGTGCAGCACGAGGGTTGCTCGCAAGCGCAGCGAGGCGGAGGCCGCGCGTGGTCACGGCGAGACTTACGAGAGCGCGCTGGCCCAGCGCTACATCGATAAGAACGGCAACGAACATCGGATGACGCATCGACAACATCCTCGTCGTCGCGCCCTACAACGTGCAGGTGAACCTGCTCAAAGCGATCCTGCCCGCCGGGCGCGCGGGTGGGCACGGTCGACAAGTTCCAGGGGCAGGAGGCCGAAGTGGTCATCGTCTCAATGACGACCTCCAGCGGGAATACTTGCCGCGGAACATCGAGTTCCTCTACAGCAAGAACCGCCTGAACGTCGCCGTGTCGCGAGCCAAGTGCCTTGCGATCGTGGTCGCGAACCCTGAGCTACTGCGCGTTCGCTGTAACAGCGCGCAACAGATGGAGCTGGTCAATACGCTCTGTTGGCTCCATGAGTACTCCGAGAAGAGCGTTCAGAACAACGACAGGCTCTCGCATAGCGAGCGGCGGGGGTAAGAGATTCAATGACTACGCCCGCCGGCGGTATCTCGGAGCTGGACTTCCTGACGAAGCTTCAACGTATTCTCAGCGAGGGACTGTTCGTTGCCAGCTACAAGTGCGTGCTCCTGCTGACTCTGGCCGAGTTGAGCGTGGAAGGATCGATCGCACGGGACGGCACGCTGCGTGTCGAGGGGGACGAGTTGGCCGACCGGATCGTCACTCAACCACCATCAACCACCACTCGTCATAGCCGTTGGCTCACCGTATCATCTTAAGCAGGGGAGGGCACCCATTGGTAGACGAAAGGCGAGGACCGAGAGGAATCGGGTCAAGCGTCTAGTAGAAAGTCGGTCCGGGTTGTTCGGGTTTTACCGCCGTCCGTTCCCCCGGAAGAAGATCGTAGAAGGAAGAACTACATCAATGTAATGTATGCTCGACGCGAACAGGCAAATCTCCAAGAGTCGATTCAAATAAGGAACTCAATGTTGTCCGCCAGAAGACAAGATCTTAAGGGAAGACGCGTATCCGAGAAACGAAAGCCTTCATCGCGCGCTTCCTTTCGTATCTCCAATGCCCAATCTCGAAGAGAGTCAACATCATATTTAGTAAAGTCGACTTCCTCGAACGGTTTGCGAAGGCATTTGACCCTTAGGAGTGCGGGTGGGAAGGATACGCAACTCAAGGTGCATCTCACGGCTCTTGTTGGCCCAGAGGATCGAATTCATTTCGACCCCACGAACTCCTCACGGATGTTTGTCCTATCGACGGACGACGCTGATGACTTGATTCCCGTTACGCCTCACTTTGAACGGCGTCCGCACCTTCGTTTAGGCGCTACAGACTACCGAATTATCATCAAAGAGATGACAACCCAAACGGATCTAGACGAATTCGCATATCTAGAAGGGTTTCACTATAAGACATCGTCAGCGATCGTCAGTGAGGAGAGTGACGCAGAGAAAGGCAAATCCGGCGTGGGGGGACGAAAGGGCATTCTGCTCGCATATCTTCAGCTCGGCAGGCGAATGGTGCCGGCTGGATATATCGAGCTTCAGATGCCCCTTCTGATGGTCAAGCCGCGGCACGTCTTGTTTAATCTCGGATTTCGCCATCCCAAGCGTTCTGTGAGGTGGGATAAGTGGGACGTCCCGAGCATGCGTCAATACGTCAACCTCATTGTGCGTATCGCTCGTGTTGTAACAAGCCCAGATCTTCGTGGACTCGGACTGGCTCGAATCCTAATTGGTGCTGCAAAGGATTACGCCAAAGAGCGATGGCACATTAAGGGACGCCGTCCGCTTTTCATGGAGATATCCGCGGAAATGTTGAAGTACATGGATTTCGCCACATCCGCGGGGTTGCATTTCATTGGCCATACCGAGGGCAACCTAGCTCGCATCCACGACGATCTTGTTCAGATGCTTCGTGGTCAAAAAGTGTCATTTGGGATAATGACACTTCAGAAGAGGTATTTAACCCAGCTCCAAGCTCTCGCCGAAGAGCTAGGTCAGCCACTTCCGCAAGTGTTGGAGCGGCTTAAAGAGATTACAGAGAACAAAGGCGAAGAGGTCCTTAGGGCAAACTTCAACAATTTGAGCCCTCAGGAATGGTATCGGTTCAAGAAAGTCCTCAGATTTCCCATTCCATACTATATGTGTGGACTTGATGAACCCTCCGAAGAGTTCGTTTCAGGCCACGCGGCTAGGTCTCCCTCACGACTAGAGACTGTTGCAAAACTCGCGCACGGAACACGAATTCACCTCAAGGACATCCGCGTATCGTCCACGTACGAAATCCCCGATAGCTCGCAAGCACGCGCAGTTCAAGATTGCTTTGGTCTCGATGGCAGCATATTCAAAATGACACTAGTCGGACCGGTAGCGGTGGAGGCATCAGGCGGGAACATCGTACTCATCACGGGGCCGAGCGGTAGTGGCAAGAGTGTTCTTTTGGGGGCGCTCGATCCGTATCACAAAGACGATACGCTCAATCGTTCCTTTAAAGATGCAGGTGGTAAGCCCTATAGGGCCGCGTGGATGAATGACATCCAAAGCGAGCAGCCTCTCATTGAGTATTTCAGTTCCCAGTGGGGTATGGAGTCATCAATTTCTGCGCTCAATCAAGCCGGCCTTTCAGAAGCGTTTGTGTACTTGCGCCGTACAGATTACTGAGTCGCGGTCAACAATATCGAGCGCGCTTAGCCGCCTTGAGCCTTGGATCGGCATCGGTTTGGTTGATGGACGAGTTTTGCGCTGATCTTGATCCGTTTACGGCGCGCATTGTCGCCAACAACCTGAGGAAGCATGTCATCAGAACAGGTAGGATTGCGTTTGTGGCAGCGGCAAACAATGCTCATTATATCGATGCACTGAGACCGACTCAAGTGATCTACCTTCGGTACAACGGCAAATCCGAAGCGCTGACCTATAGGGAGTACATCGATGAGTTTTGTATCAAGCCAAAGTGAAAAATTCGCACCTGTATTCGACAGGTCGCCATATCAAACCGGTGACCCACTAGTAAAGATCCAGCACGTTCAGAAGGGCAACAACATAGTGTTCGGCAGAACGTTGATGGGCGAGGACTTCGAGAAGCTTATCTACGTTGGGAAGATTCTTGAGAATACCACGGGAAAAAATTACTTAAGTGCTGACGCGTGGCTGGACGTCACGTTTCCACATGTCGTTTACATCACCGGGACGCGTGGGAGTGGTAAGAGCTTCGACCTTGGCGTCTTGATTGAGGGGGTTTCGCAGTTGAGTCAATCTTCGCCAGTTCAGAATGGCGTTACACCTATTTGCTCCATCGTGATTGACACGCAAAGCCAGTTCTGGACGCTAAATTACCAGCCAAACCCAGCCGTTTCGGAGAATAAGACTCAACTCGCAGAACTTAAGAAGTGGAACATCCAACCGAACTCGCTCCAGAACTGCCGCTTGTTCCTACCTCCAAATTCAGAACCAATAACGGGAACTGAACAGGTCTTCCAGGTTAAGGCGTCAGACGTCCGTCATGAGGAATGGTGTTCTTTAATCGGCGAGGCAGTCTATAGCCCCCAAGGACATGTCCTCGGAGAAGCGATCGAGGCAATCCAAGGGATAGCCTACTCTTTGGAACAACTGATCGAGTACATTAAGGATCCTCACAACTGGGGCAACGTTCCTGAAACATCTCGAAATGCCCTTGTCTACAAACTCGACGGTTATCGTCGAACTGGTCTATTTGGGACAAAAGGCATAGACATTCGTGAACTTTTGAAGCCAGGTCAGTGCTCAGTGTTTCTCCTGCGAGATATCCGTAATGAGGATAAGGCGTTGATATGCGCATACTCGCCCGGCAACTGTCGACGGTCATGGGGGGGCACCATAAGCGAGCAAAAGTGAGTCGATTTTTCAACAAGCATGAAAAGGGTGATGGCCTACCCGATAAGGTGTGGCTGTTCATCGACGAGGCCCATGTCGTAGCTCCGAGTGGTTCGCCATCACCAGCCACGGACGCATTGATAGATTACGTAAAGAGAGGCCGCGACGCAGGTCTTTCCTTAGTGATGGCTACCCAGCAGCCCTCAGCCGTTGACGACAGGATACTCAGCCAAGTAAACGTCACGTTCTCTCATCGTCTAACTTTTCAGGCTGACATAAGCGCTGTAATGAATCGAATTCCAACAAAACTATTGCGAGAACTCAAGTATGCGGGCAAGGAGGTATCGGACTTCGGCGACATGCTGCGGTATCTCAGAAGCCGGTCAATGCTTTATCGGTGATCACAGCACCAGCAGAACGGTACTAGCTTCGATTAGGCCAAGGATAACGTCTCATGGCGGTTATAGCCCAAGCTGATCCCTACCAGAGTCTAATCCGAAAGATCGGCTATTCCGTTGGGCTCGAGGAAATGGTTGATCGAGTTAAGAAGCTAGTCTCGTTGTATGTAAAGGACCGCTCGATTTCGCCGGGAGCTTTCCGCGACCTTGTCGAGAAGGAATTTGGCCGGAAGAATGCTGCTGAGCATTTTGCCAATTTCTACAGTACGCTGAATCTTGTGCGCGTTGTCGGGCGTGGCTCTAACACGAAGAAGCCGCTTCTCGTAGGGGGTATGGAACGTGGCCCGAAGGCGCTGGAGCCACTGTATCAATTGGATTCGCTGTCAATACTAAGGCGTCTGTTCGAAGCCAAGGAACATAAGTACAACATAGCGCTAAAGGTCGTGCTCACGCAGTGCGTCATCGAAGCTGACGGTGACATCTTCTTGAACGGCTTGCTCAGCGATTTCCGCCCTGATGAGATGAAAGGTCTCTTGGAAGCAATGGTGCAGACAAAGCGCCGGCAACTGATCGGCATGATGCCGGGATTGCTGTCTAAGATTTACCAAATCGTTGACATCAAGAACGAATCCAAGCCCGATAGCAGCCGCCAAGGGTCGGCTCCCCAAGGACGATTCGGGCGAAGAACTGAACCGCTGGATAGTTCTCGCAGGACCTTGCCGTTGACGCTAGGAACCGAGGGCGAGATCAAAATCCCGGCGGACTACCTCGATAAAGCGAGTAAGACTAGAAAAGGATGGGCGCGAGACCTCGGCCTATTTGACGATCGAGAAAAGACCGAACTAGGTAAGCGCTTGCTCGACAGTCTTAAGAAGTGTGTCATTTCGACAAGCACAAAGCCACCTGCGGCACTGTTTTGGGGTTATAGATCTGATCTGGAAAGAATTCACTTAAAACCAGACAAATTAGGCCTTGGTGATTTTGATTGCGAAGCGTGGGATCTTCTCTGTGCGATAGCTGATTCCCATAGAGGAAACGCAGCGTCGCCCAGAGCGGAGACATCAAATCCTGATGAACTCTTCGCTTTTCTTCGTCGCACCTATGACCTCTACAAGGAAGGCAACAGCTCCAAAGGGCTGATCCGCAATAGCTTGCCCCTGTATGTTGCAGAGCCAGGTACCTCGCGGGGTGGTGCGTCGCAGAGGGGCGGCAATTGCCTGAACTCAATGACATGCTCGAAAAAGAATATACCAAGAACGTGCGCCGGGTTCAGAAGATGATTATTCGAGGGACGGCTGGCGCCCTCTTCTTTTCTTCTCTTTGAGGTAGGACATGCCGGTTCACTTAACAAGAGAGTTTCTGAACGATCTCAGGGTGGCGCAAAACACTCGCTTCGTCCGTGAGGTCCTAAACCACACGGTCGCACACGACGGCTCATTTAGGCCCCACAGGGATGACCACCGGTATGACGGCATCAAGGATGCTTGGATTCGCTACGTCAGTCGCGGGACGACGGCTTACCGTGTAATATTTATACGCAAAGGACCCGATATTTTTCTCTATCGCGCCGGCAACCACGCGGTCGAAGACAATCTCAAGGCCCCTGATACACTGAGTGGAACGTTTCAATGTAGGAGCGGCCCCTGTCGCGCAACACTCCATTTCTGACGACGATGTTATGGAAAGTGCTTATTTCCTGAAGACGTCTGAAGCAAGGTTCATTGGGCGACACTTGGAGTCGATGTACCACGTGCGGCATAAGGAGATTTACCTTGTATCTCCGTTCATCGACCTTCCGTTGCTTGAAAGCCGCCACAAATTCGGGCGATTCTTGGATCGGGCGGTGGAGGACGATACATCAGTTGTTCTGATTACAGCTTCCGAACAGGACACCGACAGTTTGCCATTCTTCAAAAATCTTGAGGAACGCGGCATCAGTGTCTTTTTCCTCTCCTGTCTTCATACGAAGCTCTATATGTTCGATGTCGATTCCGATTCACTAAATGCTTGGCAGCAAGGTGTACAAAGCCACGTCATCATTGGCTCATCGAATCTGACAAACGCGGGTCTTGGTTTTATCGACGGGCATTGCAATGAAGAGTTGAACTGCAAGCTTCCTGGGAAGATGCTCGAAGAGGCTAGAACGTATGTAACGAAGCTAATGGTTGCAGCAGACGACTACACCAAGCACGCATTCAAGACGGCAAGGAACCGGAGATAAAAATGACACACGACGAGTTCTACGCTGCAGCCAATCTAAAGCACAATCCCTTCCGCACAAATCCGGCTGCGGATGCGGATCCGAGGCAGGGCATTTGGGTGGGTTATTCAAAGCAACGGGAAGTCTTGAGCAAGTACCTTGAGAGGTCTTTGGCGTCGAAAGTAGGCAATGTCAATTTCGTAATGATCTACGGTGAATTTGGTGCTGGAAAGTCGCACGCTTTATTGTGGTCGCAGTTCCAGATCCTGCATTCCAAGAAGGAGGAGTTCCGGAGTCTTGCCTACTATATAAAGACCATGATGAAGGACAAGGCAAAGATGTCGTTTGCTATTGCCTTCGAGGAAGACGTGGTTAACAAATCCAGCATCATCAGCGATATCTTGCACTACCACCAATTTGTTGACGAATGCATCGTGGAATTTAAGCGAGACAACGGACTCGGACCAGACGTGTCATGGGAAAAGGTTGCGGCGCAAATGGTTCCATCCATGGAGATGCTGAATCTCCTTCGGGAAATACTCAATTGCAAAAATGAAAATGACGTACGGCAACTGCTTAGGCCTAGCGGAGACCACGCAGCCATGCTCCTCTTCTGTCGGCTAACTAATCTATTTGTCTACCCATTCGCTCTTAAAGCCGGTGAACGAAGATTCAAGCAAGGGGTGTATCTTTTTATGGATGAGCTGGACGAACTGGCGAATTGCTCGGCGAAAGAGGCTAGAGAGGTTAACAGTCTAATACGCCAAATATACGATCAGTGTCCGAACTGCTTCTTCCTCGGGCTCGGTTTACCGCGTCATCCGCCGAAATCGGCGTGCTTTTTGCAGAATATGTCCTCGGCCGGGTTTCTAAGCAGATCGTTCTCGATTTTCTGCAGCCGGAGGAAGGTAAGGACTTCGTGAAGGAAATCCTCAACTCCGCGCGTGTCGACCCGAAGAAGAAGCTTGACTATTTCCCGTTCACCGAGGACGCCATCAGCGCGGGCGTCTCGCAGATGGTTTCGATCACTCCCAGGAAAGTGGTTAACATGATGCAGCAGCTCATCGAGGAATGTCGAATCGCTGGGATAGACCCGTCCAAAGGAATGATCACTGCCGATATCCTCGACAAGAAAGCGATATGGGAGATGATCAACTAAGACCCCGATGCGGCAGAAAAAGGAAAACATTGACGGTAAAGTAGTGCAGGGGTTGCCGTATGCTGGTCTCATGGAGACTACGCGGGCAGCGCTCCAAGGTTGGAGCGCTGTGCACAGCGCCCTTCAGGCCGCTCTAATCAAGACCGAAGCAAGAGACCAAGTGATGGATCCGTTCGCGCTGCTACTCGTGATCGCGGACATTCGAGCGGATCCAAATTTCGTAGCCCAAGTCGGTGAGTCCGCGATTGCAAAGGGTGAAGCCTGGCTCGCCAAGAGGCGCAGACCGCAACGCTCGCTTTTGATGGAGAATTGCGGAAACTGTGTGTCGAGAACAACCTCTCCGTACAGGGGCGATTTCCTTCTTACGTCCTAGAAGGCTTCCTCAATGTGCGGTTGTTCCCGAACGATCGCACGTGTGCGGTTGGTTGGCAAAAAGATGAAGACCCTACTGGCCAGTCGCATCTGGCCAGAAATAACTTCGGCCATTAAGGAAGAGAGGCTGCGCGGGGGCACACCCGACGGCTTCCTCGCATCATGTCAAACCGCATATAAGAGAGCAATTGCTCTCCGAAACGCAAAGATAGGTGCCTCGATCCCAATCAAGGATCTCTCCGCGAGTTGGTGATCACGCTTCAATCCGACAAGTTCTGGCGATCCCCCAACGACAATACCTTGCTGAATATACGGAGGAGCATTTCTCCAGGGACCTCGCAAGATTGATTGAAGCGGGTCGATTTGTTACTCGTGACGGCGCAAGGATGGAACTCCTGCCAACGGCGTTTGCGAAGGATGGAATAGCGGTCATAGTCGGTGAGGGCACTCGCTTCATAGGACATGTGACCTTTGGGGATTCATCACGGTGACGGTTCCGGATAAGAGGTACGGCACGTCGAATCATTACCCATCTAAAGGCAGGAACTACGCCGATAGATTGTGTCGAGCACGTGAATGTAGGGAACGAGCGTTGGTATGTCGCCGCAGCCGGGCAGTTTCAGGAGATCCACGACGATGCAGACTCGATGGTCCGCTTTATCAACGGTTATTACGGCGATGGGAAGACCCATTTTATGGGAATGCTTCGATCCATCGCGTTCAACAAGGGGTGGCTGGTCACATACGTAACCGCCGAGAATACGCCGCTACATAAGTTCGACCTTGTCTATTCTGAACTCGTCAAGAACCTCTCTTTGCCGCCGGATATAGTTCTTCCGGAATGGCTTTGCCAAGCCAAACCGAAGGGTGCATTGGCGCTGCTTGCTGCTGTATTCGCCCGCCTCTATCACGAGGCGTACCGCTTGACAGACAAGAGTGGGCTGCAGAAGGAGCGGGTGCTCGAAGCTCTTCGGCAGAAAGTTGCGGAGTTGGCCGCCAATCCCGACTTGCACCAAATGATGGGGAGAGCCGTCACAGCGTATGTTGAAGCCGTCATCAGATCCGACAAGGTACGGGCGCACACTGTTTGTTCGTGGTTCGAGGGTGCAAGCGTTCGCTTCGATGATGCCGGTCCCGTGCGTCGGATCGATCAAAAACTGTCGCGAGATGCGACGCGGAGTATTTCTGTTCTCGTTGCACGTAGGGCAGGCGCGGGTGGCGTCTTGGTATTGTTGGACGAGGCTGAACGCATAATGGAACAGTCGAGGTCCGTCCGGAACAAGAGCTACGGCGTCATGCGGGACCTTTTAGACAATGCCGATGGTCAGGGAGGAATGCAATCTAGCATCATCTACGTGGCAGGTACGCCTGAGATGTTTCACTCGGAGAAAGGCTTCCCTGAATACGACGCACTTCGTTCCCGACTCGCGAACGCCGCGGCTTTCAATATCGCCAATCTGATCGATTGGCGCAGCGTTATCGTGGACCTAACAAAGACTCCACTTCCACACGACATTCTCTTGAAACTTGCTGGCCGGGTAGTTGAGTTACACGCCACGGCACGCGAGTGGGATCCTCGACAGTATTTCACCCAAGAGGTCATTAGCCAGCTGGTCGCGAGCGTTGAATCTGGAGCATTCATTGTGTCTAAAGCGCGCCTTCTAGCATCGTGTACCGAACCATGTTGGAAATCGTGGAACAGAATAGAGATCAGCCTTTGGGTGTCTTGATTACGGACACGCTTCAAGCAGTTCACACTTCACTTGTGCAGAAGCCCGAGACGAAGCAATGGGAATGAGGTCTGATGAATGAGCGCGCAAGGAAATTCCGTCGGGCCTTCCGATATCTCAAGCGCGGCGTATTCTCACCAGAATCGATCGATGAGTTCACCTTTGGTCGCGGGGCCGAGCTGGCTTCCATCGACAACCGCCTCAAGGATGTTCAGGCAGGATCTAGCCGCCACGCCTTCATAGAGGGGGCCTACGGCCGCGGCAAGTCTCACATGCTGAAGGCGATAGAGGCCCTAGCGCTCAGAAGAGGGTTCGGGGTTTCTTGGGTCACCTTGGATGGTCAGAACCATGCCTGTAACCATCCGACAAGGTACTTCCATTCGTTCCTTGAGAGTCTCAGGGTGCCAGATTTGCCTATCCGCGGCCTATCATCGCTAGTTAGGTGCTGGCTTAGAGGAGAGAAATCCGATCAGGTTGCGACGTGGGCGAGGCAATCGACGTCTTGGCTCAGCCATCCGATCCTTTTCTGTTTGAAGCACCTTGATGCGGTGGAAGAAGCACCCAGTCTTGCAGCCTGGATGGAGAGCCGAGACATCATGAATAGAAGCGGGAGACCTTCATTCGATACTGTAAGTCAACGCATCCAAGACATAGGTGCACTACTGCGCGCGGCGGGCTTCAACGGGATCGTATATCTTTCGATGAGCTTGAAACGGTGGCTACTCTTCTCTTTTCGGTCCGCCAACGCTTTCTCTCTTACGGTTTTCTCAACATGCTGATTGATGGTCGCAAACACCCTCACTGTTTTTTTGCGTTTGGCGCGACACCAGATTTCGGAGGGAAAATCGAGCTAGATGTGGCCTATCGAGAAGACTACGCCGATGAGTACGCGGACGGTTGCCGCTTCATCCAGAAGTGGCAAGAAGGCAAGGTTGACTTGCTTCAGCTCCGGCGGCTAAACCGAGTCGATATTCTGAATCTTTGCAGACGCCTTCGTAATTACCACGAAGAGGCGTTTGCGTGGAACGGACGTATCTCCGATCAGTTTCTAGAAATCCTTGTCAACGAGACTGAGCGCCAGAACATGGGAGTTAGGGAGGTAATAAAGATGCTGGTATACCTACTTGAGCTCGCTCAACAAAACCCAACCGTAGACGTAGCACGCGCTCTGATGACCAAGAAAAAGTCGCGAGCTAACTGAAAGGCAAGAGCAACGAAAATGGGAAGGGCTCAACCAATATGGTGCCGAGATGAAAGTGGTGTGCTAAGAGAGACTTCTTAGGAACAGACCTCTAAGAAAAACGCTGCAGTCCTTCAGTCAGGACATCCCGCAGCACTCTACATATCGCTTACGGTGCCATTGTGGGCCAGGAAAGAAGCATCAGCATTGACGCTTTGAAAGCGCGACGAAAGGAAGAGGCGGATTCGCTTCAAAATCTGATCGATATTCCGGTTGTCGCCCAACAATTAGAGTTGGACTCTCGTGCGGGAGACGCTGTAAGACAGTTTAAGCATATCCACCAAGGATGCACGCTTGCAGCCTGGGATTTCGAAGGTTGCTTCGCGGATCAGGGCCCTACTTCTCATGGACGCATACGTCGCCTTATACGATGCGGGGGCTGGTTGGCAGCTCTATTCGGTAGCCAGGTCGACACTGGAATTGAACGGCCTACTCTTGTTCTTGTTAGATCATTTGGAACGATGCACCAAAGGGGATGCGCGAGATTGGAAGAGCCGAGGAGAAGGATTTTTTAATGCACGTCGACTTGCAACGCAGCGGCCCCTCCGCTGACCAACTACTGGAGGCGAGCGCGAATCTCAAGTAGTGCGGTCTAACGCGAGTCGGTCAAGCGAACTGGGTGCTCTGGCGCGTGTGCTCGGCGCCCACGAGGAAGCCATGAGCGAGCGCCTGATCGCCCTCGGTATCAACGCTGAGGTCGCGGATGGCGTATCAGTCCTCTTCATCATCAATAATGAACAGCAGTTCGCCCGGCTCGACGTCCTGATCTAACGTGCCCACGGTGCGCCGGGGGATCCATGTCTTAGCCACTGGCGTTTCCCCCTCTTCGGGCAACATGATCCGCAGCACACCGTTGCGAGTACCAAGCCGCGCATGAGACGCCTCTTCCCGATCTATATCCAGCTGCATGAGTGATAGAGCTAAGGTGGGTTGCTCGGCGAATTCCGCGCGCAATGTCTCCTCAAGATTTACACTCCGCGTGCGCTCCATCATGCGCGCGACACAATGCGCGGTCAGGTACAGGAGCTCATATATGTTAATCCCGCGGTCAGGGCGGGCGTCGATGGACTGCACCACTACCAATGCATCCCCGTGCTTTTCGGGCACAACATGAAAAGCCAACACATTGCGCTTGTTCAGGTACAAGTCCACGAGGATGTAGACACGGCGCACTTCTTCGGCGATCCGACGCAGGAACCTTACCGCGCTTTTCGCCCCGGATTATTCCTGGGCGCATCGATTCTAGTAGCGCGGCTCCCTGCGCCCTTGCGAGCCGGAGCGCTGTGCGCTCATCGAGCGAAGGAGCTCGGGACGCTATCTCGCGTCCTTGTCGTGGATTATCACTATCGCGGTCGTGCATATGATCGAAGTCTCGCGCGCATGTGTTACCTAGCGCCCGAGCGCGGGGAGGTACTTCATGACCTCGCGAGCGTCATAGAGCGTTAGTTGATTTATCAGGTGACAGTCGCCGGCTTTCAGAACTGACGGGTATCGCTCGGCTACACATTCAGTATCGGACTTAATGAAGCGGCAGGCTTTCCACGGTGCGCCAATCGCTTTGCCCCATGTGCCATACACCCTAACGCAGCAAGAGGCGGGCCACTGGGATGTAGGGAGAACATGACAAATAGCTGCGGTTTCGCGCGGCCAGTTCTGGCTCGACGCGATTACATCGTTACTGCTTCCCGAGACTCGGACGATCCGTACGGCTGCTGCGTCCTATGCAATCGGCTGGTTCGATGCGCATACCGACTGGAAGAAGGCCGCGAGGACGATCATGAAAGCCTGGTGGTCGAAGCAGCGGGACTGCCAGATCGGACCCTGGGCCGATCTCCTGGATCCCGGTTCGCTTGGGAAGGCAGAAGCTCACGCGCTCTGCGATGCGATCTGGCCCGAGGAGGAAGAAGGCGACGAGGAAGATGAATAGTCGCAGTACGTGCTAAAACGCCTCATCCGCCTCCAGCTTCATTTTTGTCAAACTTTCCCTACATCCCAGTGGCCCGCATCTTGCTGCCATAAGGCTGTTTGGCGTGCCGTAGGCGACCGGAAGATCTGGGTCGCCTGAGTATCCACTGGTGATCAATCGACAGTTTCTGTCCAGTTATAGACAGGCTGACTTGAACGACAGCTCCTTCTGGGCCGGGGCAGTCGAGCCTCAGTTTCAGGTGCAAGTAGGGGGTGGCGCTGCGAGTGCCGGGCGCCATCGCAGGTGTGTGGATCATTGGCGCAATCGGACAACCGAATGGCGCAGGAGGGCAAGCGCTGTGGATCGCTGACCCATATAGTTTCCGAGTAGGCAACGGGGCCGGAAAACCAAGGAGCAATAATGAAACGCTTTGCAATTGCAGTCGCAGTTGCGGCCGCACTTACCGGTGCTGGCCCTATCCACGCCGCAGAACCGAAGGCTGCGAGAAAAGCAGCACCACCGCAGCAAGAGACATTCGAAACGGCAAAGAGAGACGGGTGAAGTTCATGCAGGGTCGTTCCGCGAGCACCGCCGAGCGCCGTCAATGGGCTCTACAGTGTAGTGAGAAAAAAAGCAGCGTGAACATTCGAGACCTGCTTCTCTCCTGCCACTCCTACCAGGATGTTCTCGACCGCACCGCCGATCTCTCCAATAAAGAGAAGGGGGACGTATGGGAGGCTGTCGTTCAGGCGCATCTCGGCGAGGAGCCGGGTGTTCGTGTCTGGGCTTGGAGGAGCCTGCCCGCAAGGTCCGGGACCTTTTGCGCGTTGGGCATCGCGACCTGGGTATCGACCTCGTCGTCGAGGCTATCTACGACGGCAAGCCTCAATACCGCGCTGTACAGTGCAAGCTCTATGCGACGGCCGCCCTCGGCCACGCAGACCTCGCCACGTTCACGAGCGACGTCGCGGCGCACCCTAGCTTCGAGCAAGCCATCATCGCGTCGAATGCGAAATCGGTCACTCTGAATTTCGACGAAGCGCAAGGCGAGCAGTCTGACAAGTACACGCGGCTGCTCGACACTCACTGGACGGCAAGACTCGACGGCGACTTCTGGGCTCGCCTCCATGCTGCGCTCCGTCACAAGACGAAGAAGTCGCCGCGCCGGGAGCCGAAGCCCCACCAGAAGATGGCTCTTGCCAAAGTGGCCAAGGCGATGAGGGAAGGCGACCGAGCGAAGCTCATTATGGCTTGCGGCACCGGTAAAACTCTGACGGCTTATCTCGTGTCGCGAAAGTACCGCGTCACGGGATGGTTCGTGCCCAGCCTGCACCTGGAGAAGCAGGTTCTTGACGAGGTCCGTCGTGAGGATCAATCGCGCGGCATCAAGGCCCGCTACCTGGCTATCGGCTCGGACGCCTCGGTGATTGACCAACGCGACCGTTATGACCTCTTGAACATCGACCCTCGAACCATCCAGGGCGAGTACCTTCGGGACAAACCGAACTGCCATCATCCAGGCGTTAAAGCAGGTGAGGGCGTCGAAGCACGAGGTACATGTCGCCCTCCCGTACCACTCAGGCCCACTCTTCGCCGATTGCGCACGAGAGGCCGGACTGGTGCTCGACCTAGGCGTCTTCGACGAGGCCCATCGAACTGTCGGCGAGCATTCGGGGCTCTTCGCCCACCTCCTCCACGATAAGAACATCCCCATACGCAAGCGCCTTTTCATGACGGCGACGCCCGCATCTTTAAGAACGGGCACGACCTTGATGTAGTCGACATGGACGGGCCCGAGGACCGGTTCCGAAGCCTACGAGCTCCCCTTTCGCAAGGCTATCGAGGCGAGGCTCCTGGTGGACTACCGAATTGCCACACTTGTGTCCTCGAACGAGGAGATCAAGGAACACTCCTTCGTCCTGGCGAACGAGGTTCGCACCGACCGCGCCTTCTCGATGGACCAGGTAGCAGCAGCGATAGGACTGCTCCGGGCGATGAAGGAGTACGGTCATCAAGCACGTTATCTCCTACCACCGGACCATCCACCGCTCGAGGCTCTTCCGGTCACTTTTGCTGGGCCTTAACAAAACGCTCGGCATCCTCCCCGATTTCTACGCCGAGTCCGTCGATGCGTCGACCAAGGTAGCCGATCGCGCCGACGTCATCGACCGCGCTATCTCGAACGAGTACTCAGTGGTGACCAATGCCCGTTGCCTTCAGGAGGGGGTGGACGAGAAGCGGTTCGATGGCGTGTGCTTCGTCGACACAAGGTCCTCGAGGATAGACCTCGTCCAGTCCATCGGACGAGCCCTCCGCTGCCGCCCGGAAGGGGAGAAAAAGGCATACGGCTGGGTCATCGTGCCCACGTTCCTCGAGGAAGGTGTCGACTTCCATGACTTGGAGAAGGGGCCGTGGGCACGGCTGGCCGAAGTCATCCGACATCTCGCCACGGTTGACAGCGCAATCCGCGACGAGGTCGTTGCTATCCTGAAATCCGACATCCGAGCGTACCTGGGCCGGGGTAACCGCTTTGTCGGCAATACCCGGATGGTCGGCAAAACTGTGAAGCAGATGGAGGCGCTGTATGAGGATATCTTCACTTTTATCCACAAATCGCGAGTGGATAGCGGCGGCAGACTAACCGAGACCGACTTCCACGCGGCGGCGGCGAGGCTCGGGGCAGGGTTCAAGTGGATTCAGAAACCGACGCACCCTTGGGTCCTAGAGCAACTGGCGAAACGGGCAAACGCGTGAGCAACGTCCCGACCAGCCAGACTTCGACTTGGTGGGAGTGCCCCAAAGAGCATCAATACAAGACTTCCTATGACAGTGTCGTGCAGGGAAATGGTTGCCCGTACTGCGGTGGCAAGAAGGTCTGGCAACTCGTCGAGGCCGAGGTCGTCCGGGGCTATTTTCGCAAGCACGCCCTGTCCAGCGAGGCCTACTCGAATTTAGCCAAGGCAGGGAGACTGCCGACCGGCTTCCCGAAAACCCCGCAAGCGTTTTACAAGAAACCCTGGGCATGGTTTTCGGGGAATGAACGCACGAAAGACTGGGTCCGGCCCGAAATTGTTCGAGACTACTTTCGGAAGCACAAATTGACCACCATGACTTACCAGAACCTCTCGAAGTCGGAGAGGCTGCCGACGGGGTTCCCTGGGAATCCGCGTGACATATACAACAAGCCGTGGTCGTGGTTCACGGGACGCGATCGGGACTGGGTGAAGCCCGAAATCGTCCGAAACTACGTGCGGAAGAACGGACTGACGTGGCAGTCGTACCTCAAACTCCGAAAGGCCAAGAGACTGCCAGAGGGATACCCCGGCGACCCAGCCAAAATTTACGAGAAGCCGTGGTCGTGGTTCACGGGGAACGACCGGAGTTGGGTGAAACTCGAGGTTGTTCGGGACTACGTTCGAAAGCACGGATTGACTAGGCCGTCGTATCAACCGCTCTGGAAGGCGGGGAGGTTGCCGAAGGGTTTTCCCGGCAATCCGCTTAGCGTCTACAACAAGCCGTGGGCGTGGTTCTCGGGGAACGAGAGAAGGGATTGGGTGAAACTCGAGGTCGTCAGGAGTTACTTCCAAAAGTACAGGCCTGACCGCGGCATCCTACCGACAGCTGTCGCAGGCGAAGAAGCTGCCGAAGCAGTTCCCAAGTGACCCAGCGAGAATCTACAGCAAGCACTGGTCCTGGTTTACCGGTCGGGCTTCGTGACCTCGCGCGCGCTCCAGCGTGAGCGGACGCGATTTTACGCCAGCTCGCACGATTGAACTGCTGCGCCTGGGGTTCGATGGACACCGGGAAATCGTGCAGGAAGCTGCTCAGGTCGCGAAGCAACGGGCGGTTTCGCGGGTTCGATGCGAGCCAATCTTATTCGGATGCTTGACGCACTAGGATTGCCGAGCCTGCTTCAGATCGACTTAAGTGCCGATCTCCTTGGGAGGGCGTCGCATCTTCTCCACACCCGTTCGGCGCTGCGATAGCCGACCTACTAATGAAGGACAGGATCCGGGGCGAGTGATCAGGACCTCGCCCCTTACTTTTTGTCCATCCTTGTTCTGCTTCGTGTTAGGAAATCGCCCACAAACAGCTTGGCACGTGCAACGCTAAGCCCTCAGCTTCTTACGGTGTTCCCCGAGGTAGTTCTGGTGCGGCCAAAGCGCTCGGTCCTCGGGCCGGAAGACTTCCTTATCAGTCAGATCACCTAGAAAACCGGCCATGTTGTGTTCTTGCATCAACTGTCGAGAAACAATGACGGTATAGGCATCGGAAACTCCGATTAGCCACTTGTCAAAGCTCCAATGGCACAGCTTGCAAAGCGCCATGCCGTTACGGATATCGTCGTTCCTAGTCTGGCTCCAAGGAACGATATGGGCGGCATCGACAGCGGTATGGCCTTCCGGTGTCACGATACGCAATCCACACAAGGCACACCGGTGGTTGTAGGTGAACACGACCGAACGCCGGAAGCCCTGATCGCGCGCAACGCGCTGATACTGCTCTAAACGCGGCGCCTCGCCAGCAGGAAAACTATCAGCGACCGCCTCCAGCTCGCGACTATAGGTAAACGCTTCGGCGTGTATCCCGAGCAGTCCACTCAAGGTGCGGCTTCCCTCTTTCTGAGAAACAGGATCGGAGCAATGCTTGTTGCAATGCGGTCCGACTGGCCGCGCCAGACATGTGCAGATACAAGTCTTCGTCCATTTCTGCACCGATCGCCACTCTCCTAAGTTGAGTAACAGTCGTGATCGAGTCGAGTATTGGCCGGGTAATGTCCTCTCCCGGCTTCGGAACCAACTTCCAGAATGGCTCCTTGTGTAGGCGCGAAAACGGAAAAGCGATGCTGCTGGTATGGGTGACCGGGTACTACATTTCGCCAATAATCAGTGAACAACTCGTTTAGCTCGACCAACTCCTCCATGATGCTGACGAACTTGGACCCGACAACACTCCTCGCGACCATATCCATGACCGCGAGCAATAGCAACGGTTTATGTGGGGCGCGCTTGCGAGTGAGGTCAGTCCAGAGCGTTCCCGGCGCACGGGTAAGGTTGGAGAACTGCGCGCAATACTCTTGAAGGGTCATTTCCAGTACTGCGCATTGTCCGGAATACCCACCTCACTCCGCCCCGGGGATCGGGACGATCACCGTGATAGCGGGGGTGAGTTGTCTGTTCACTTCCAGTATACTTCCGTCTGCGCCGATTTGATGTTCAGCTTGCGGGCGCATTAGAAATGCAGCTAAAGCGAGGACGAAGGGTCCGCTTTAGCGCAAGCTGAACGGACCCTTTTCCGTTTCGGGCCAACACCCGGAACGCCGCCGATTTAAGCGACAACTTGCGGGCGGCTAACAAACGCAGCTAAAGCGTTGCCTGCTCTCCCAACCCCGGGGCCGGCCACGCCCAATGTTTGGGGTGGAAGGAGAGTATCAATGAGTTCCACATTCGCCCGGCAAGCCGCCTTCAAGAAGGGCATACGGACAGGATGTCACAAGATGAACAGGATGAAAACGCGGTTTAAAACCATCTTGTAAATCTTGTTCATCCTGTCTGCTTTTCGATCTTTACCAGCGTTCTTGGGTATGACACTCGGCGCGGCTGCCTAGAACTCACCTCAAAAACGGCATACGGACAGGATGTACAAGATGAACAGGATAAAAACGACGGTTTAAAACCATCTTGTAAATCTTGTTCATCCTGTCTGCTTTTCGATCTTAGCAGGCAGGTCGACAAGGTTCTATGACCTTTGGCCGAAGCGTCAACCGCTCCGGCGCTGCCCCCGTTTCGTAAGTTGTTGATCACTGTTCGATGTGCACCGGGGGATATGGAATGGACGACCGAGAAATGGACGACCGAGAAATTACGAGGCGAATTATCGGTTGCGCCATGAAGGTTCACGGTTTCCTCGGCCCAGGTTTCCTGGAATCCGTCTACCAGAATGCCCTCACTCTTGAGTTGAGGAAAGCCGAGCTTGAGGTGGCCTGCGGCAGGCGAATCCAAGTCACATACGACGGTGTGGTAGTCGGCGAATTCTTCGCTGACCTAGTGGTTCAAGACCGGGTCCTTATCGAGAACAAGGCCGTGCATGCCCTAGCGCGGGCGCACGAAGTGCAACTGGTCAATTACCTTACCGCCACAGGTATAGATGTTGGCTTGCTGCTCAACTTTGGCTCGCAACGGCTGGAATACAGACGCAAGGCCAGGAAGCTAGAACTCATCTCAAAAACGGAATACGGACAGGATGAACAAGATTAACAGGATAAAAGCTCGGTTAAACCATCTTGTGCATCCTGTACATCGTCTGTTTTTCGATCTTAGCAGCACGGCATACCGACAGGATCTACAAGATGAACAGGATGTTAGGACCACCGAAACTGACCATCTTGCACATCTTGTTTCATCCTGTCTGATTTTCGATCTTTACCAGCACGGCATACGGACAGGATGCACAAGATGAACAGGATAAAAACGCGGCTAAAACCATCTTGTACATCTTGTTCATCCTGTCTGATTTTGGATCTTTATCAGCACGGCATACGGACAGGATGAACAAGATGAACAGGATAAGAGCGCGGTTAAACCATCTTGTACATCCTGTTCATCCTGTCTGTTTTTCGATCTTTACCAGCGTTCTTCGGTATTTGTGAGATAGCTTCCAAGCTGCACGGGTTTTTGTTTGCCCAGGCTCACGCCATGAGCCTGCCGTAGTGGATGATGCAGCACGGACTGGCCCACCTTACGGGCCGGGGGGATTTGATTCCAGCTTGCGGCCCCCGCCGTCTCGGCAAAGCCGCTAAAGAGGAGATGTTGATGTCTGCTGCCAATTCGTCCCACCTCGCCGCGCTCGGCGTGTTCGGTTTCGACGAGGTCGAACCGGTCGTGCTCGCGGCGCTGATCACCGAGGACCCGCTGCTGCTCGTCGGCAATTCGGGCACCGGGAAGACCTTCCTGTTGAACAGCCTGTCCGAGGCGCTCGGGCTCGAGCATCGCCATTACAACGCCAGCCTGATCGCCTTCGACGATCTCGTCGGCTTTCCCTACCCGGACGCCAAGCGCGGCGGCGTGAAGTTCCTCGAGACGCCGGCCACCGTCTGGGGCGCGCAGTCGGTGCTGATCGACGAGATCAGCCGCTGCAAGCCCGAGCACCAGAACCGCCTGTTCTCGCTGGTGCACGAGCGGCGCATCCAGGGCATTGCGCTGCCGAGGCTGCGTTTTCGCTGGGCGGCGATGAACCCGTGCTCGGCCGACCAGGACGGCGCGGAGGACTACGCGGGGTCCGAGGCGCTCGACCCGGCGCTCGCCGACCGCTTCGCGCTGTTCGTGCGCGCGGCCGACTGGGGCGAGCTCACGCCCGAGGAGCGCACGAAGATCGCCGCACCTGCCGGCGAGGGCCGCATCGCCGATGACGGAGGGCGCCTGCGCGCGCAGATCGACGCCTGGCGCGCGCGCTTCGTCGCCGAAGTCGAAACCTGCCCCGAGCAGATCCTCCTCTACGTGACCACCGCGGTCACCGCGTTGAACGGCGCCGGCATCCGCATCTCGCCACGGCGCTCGCGCATGATGGCGAGGAGCCTCCTCGCCGCGTCGATTGCGGCCGGCAAGCCCTCCGACCGGCTGTTCCGGCGCGTGCTCGATGCGAGCCTGCCGCACCCCTGCTGGGGAGTCACCCCGGCTGCGGCGGCGCTCACCGCGGCCCACCGCGCTGCCTGGGACGTAGCGAACGCCACGGCGCACCGCTGGCTGCACGCCTTCATGGCCGAGAGCCGCCTTGCGCACAAGCTCGGCATCCTGCTCGACGACTGCGATTCGCCCGACTCGGGCTCGCAAGCGGTCGCGCAGCTGCTCGCGACCGAACCGCCCGATCGCGCCGCGGCCTTCGCGTTCTCGGTCTACCCGGCGGCGGCGTTGGGGCGTCTGCCGATTGGCGCGGAGGGCGTGAACGACCTGGGCAAGCTCGCTTCACCCCTGCTCTCGGTCGAGGGGGAGATCAGCTGGTCCGAGCGCACGAGCGAGAAGAACACCCAGCATCCGGAGATCGCGCGCTACGCAAAGGTGCTCGCACCGCTGAAGGGCGGGCGCCTCGAGCGGGCGAGCCAGCTCTTCAACGCGTTTCTGGTGAAGAAGATCGTGCCCGCCGATCCCGCCGCCCTCGAGGCGGGGGCCCACGCCTGCGTCGAGCTGCTGAAGGAAAGGGGGCTGGCATGAGCCTGCTTTCCGCGCCTGCGCATCCCCCGTGCGCTCGACCGTCGGTCCCGCCAAGCGGATCGTCGGTCCGGGCGGGTTCGTCCCGCACGAGCGCCTCGCCAACGTCCGGCGGCCCGATGAGCCGCACGCGCTCCGAGCGCATCGCCTCGACGCTCCTCGGGCGCGACGATGGCGCCATCCGCTGCCCGCGGAGCCTCCGCCTCGGGCTCGCGTTTCCGCGCCGCGCCGATCCGGTGAAAACCATCGAGACGCTTCTGCGCAGCAACGGCTACGGAAGCGCCGAAGACCTGCGAGACGCATTCGCGCTGCCCGGGGGCCGGCTGATCTGCCGCCCGCTGGAGCCGAACGCGCCGCGCCTCGCGGTGCGCGGCGGCCCCGAGCGCGAGGTGCTCGAGCAGGCGCTGCTGCTCGGCCTGTGCACCGCGCAGTTGTTCGACGCCGCGCGCCCGGTGCTTTGGACCCAGGCGAGCCTGACGCGGGGCCTGGAGCTCTTCGATCCGGCGGGGTTCTACGCATGAACGCCGAGCGATTCCGCCAGCCTGCTCGACGAGCTGATCGACGAGAACCCGTTCGCGATCCGCGCGGCGCTCAAGGTCCTCGACGTGTGCTTCACCGAAAGCGTTCCGACGCTCGCCGTCACCTGCGAAGAGCGCCCGCGCCTCAAGGTGAACCTGAAATTCGTGTCCAGGCACTGCCGCTCCGACGCAAAAGTGAAAGCGGTGATCTGCCACGAGTTCCTGCACGTGCTCCTGCGCCACACCGAGCAGAGAACGCCGCTCAGCCCGGGCGCGCCACCTCGCATTCGACGCGGTGATCAACGCCATCATCCACCGCGAGTGCGGCCCCGGCGCTTCGGCGATGATGTCCGACTACTACGCCGATGCGACGGACCTGGCCAAGCTGCTGCGGCCGATGAACGCGGCCGAGCGCAACTGGTACGACGCGTCACGACTATCCCGCCGACAATCTTCCGCAGTGGGCCCACGCCTGGCACGCGCTCTACGCAGGGAGCCTGGTCGCGGACGACATCGAAGCCCTCGCCAGCGACCTCGAGAAATCCGCCGGCACGCGCAATTCGCCCGGCAACAAGGGCATCCCCGCCGCCGGCGGCAGCAACCCCGGCCCGTTCAAGCTCGAAGGCGGCATTCCGAACGACATTGGCGGTCTTCTCGGCGGCCACGACACGCTCGGGCATGCGCTCCCGGCCGTGCTGGAGGAGGCGCTCGAGCGAACCCTGAAGGAGATGAACGGCTCGGGCATCTGGCGCGCGCCCGGGAGCCGCGGCGTCGGCGCCAATCCCTACGAGGCGCTCTTCACCGGCAAAGACGAGCCGATGCGCCGCTGGCAGCGCCGGACCATGGCGATCCTGCGTGCCCACGTGATGCCGGACCGGCACTCGCGCGCGCGGCGCAACTCGACGCACGACTACCGCATACCGGTTCTGTCGCCCTCGGACCGGCGCGCGTTCGTGAAGTCCCTGTGGCTGCCGTTCCTGCCGGATTCCGCGTGGCAGACGCGAGTCGCCGCGGCGCGAGGGCACCACGCAGGTGTATCTCGACGTTTCCGGGTCGATGAACGCCGAGATGCCGCAGATCATCGCGCTCCTCGGCCGGCTCTCGAAGCCACATCCGCCGGCCGTTCTGGGCGTTCAGCACGATGGTCGCCGCGGCGGTGATCGAGGGCGGGCAGCTCAAGACCAGCACCTCCGGGGGCACGAGCATGGGCTGCGTGCTCGAGCACCTCGCCGCCACGAAACCGGACTCTGCGGTGGTGGTCACCGACGGCTACATCGAGCGGCTCAACCCGGCCCTGGTGAAGCGCGCCGCCGCCACGCGCGTGCACGTGCTCGTCACCCGCGACGGCAGCCCTGCGGAACTGCGCCGCGCCGGCCTCGCGTACACCCAACTCGACAAGGTGCCCGCATGATCCGCATCAGCGAAATGGTGCTCCCCGGGCACCCGGACAAGTTCTGCGACCAGGTGGCCGATGCGGTGATCGCCGAGTGCGTGGCGATCGACCCCGACGCCTACGGCCAGGTGGAGGTGTCGACCTGGTCCGACCAGGTGTGGCTCTCGGGCGGCGTGTGCACCCGCAGGCCGCTCGCGAAATCGATGCGCGACATCGTGGTGGAAACCGGCCTGGCGCTCGGCTACGTGCCCGGGAACCACATCGACGCCACCCGCTACCAGGTGACGAGCACGGTGTGCGAGCGGACCGGCGACCCGACTCAGTGGTCGCGTCACGTCAACGACCAGAGCGTGGTCATCGGCTGGGCGGGCTACGACGCGAAGGTGCGCTACCTGCCGCCCGAGCACTACCTGGCGCACGCGCTGCGCGAGGCATTGCTGCACTCCTGCCGGGGCGGGTTGCTCGCGGGCCAGGGGCCGGACGGCAAGCTGATGGTGCGCCTGCGCGAGGAGGGCCGGCGCTGGACTCTCGAGCACGTGCTGGTGACGCTGCAGCAAAGCGACGCCACCGCGTTCATGGAAGTCTGCCGTGCGATTGCACGCGTGCTCGAAGATGCCTACGTTCGGCTGCGCGACGAAGACCCGCGCTGGGCGTCGCCCTGGGACGAGGTGGAGCTGATGCTCAACCCCAACGGACCGATGGTGCACGCCGGCAGCGACGGCGACAACGGCCAGACCGGGCGCAAGCTCGCCATGGACTTCTACGGCCCGCGCATCCCGATCGGCGGCGGGGCGCTCTCGGGCAAGCACCTCACCCACATCGACCGCATCGGCGCTTACGCGGCGCGCGAAGCGGCGCTGCGCGCGGTGCGCTCGGGCGCGAGCGAATGCCTGGTGCGCCTCGCCTGGGCGCCGAACCGGCCCGAGCCGCTGGACGTGTTCTACGACATGGCCGGCGGAGGCCGGAGGGAAGGCGCCGGGTTCTTCCATCACGGCACGCTCGCCGAGCGCTACGACCCGGGTGCGATTACGCCGGCGCTTGCGCGAGGCGGGCATTTCTACGACATGGCGACGCCCTGGAATCGTTCTTAGATTCTTCTCAACGCCTCACCCACCTCCAGCTTCATATTGTCAAACTTTCCCTACCCCAGTGGCCTACATCTTGCTGCCTTGGATTAGGCACATAGGGCAAAGTGATTGGCGCACCGGGGAAAGCGCTCAATCCTCGATTTCGGCACTATGCGCTCACAAAGCTACCCTTCATTATCTGGAGCAGCCTCAATGGCCCGAGTCGGTTTATCAAAATCCAGAATCATTTCCGGCCTCCAATGCCCGAAGCGGCTCTATCTCGAGGTCCATAGACCGGAGCTTGCCGAGGTTTCGGACGAGACCGAGCGGATGTTTTCGAACGGGTATCGGGTCGGCAAGATCGCGCGCAGCCAGTGGCCTGGCGGCAAGCTGATCAGCTATGCCGATGACTTGCAGGCGGCATTGGCTGAGACTCAGGCACTGCTCAAAGCCGAGCCCAAGACCGTGCTGTTCGAGCCGGCTTTCCAGCATGGCGGCGTATTGGTTCGGGCAGACGTTCTGTCCCCATTTCGCGGCAAGGCCCGGTTGATGGAAGTGAAGTCATCAACGGGGGTCAAGGACTATCACTACAACGATGCTGCGATCCAGTATTGGGTGGTTGCCGGCGCGGGGATTCCGCTGAGCTCCGTTTCCATTTGTCACATCAACAATGAGTTCGTGTATCCGGGTGATGGCGACTACCGTGGCCTGTTCAAGACGGTAAACGTTACGGAAGACATTCTTCCGCTCGTAGAGCAGGTGCCGCTTTGGATCACGCAGTTCCAGAAGGTGGTGGCTGGCGACGTGCCGGAGGTCTCCATCGGTAAGCAGTGCGCCTCTCCATTCGCCTGTCCCTTCTGGAACCACTGTTCTGAGGGACAGCCGGACACACCGGTGGAAATGCTGCCGCGCGGTGGGAAGGTGGTTGAGCAGTTACTCTCGGAAGGCTTTCGGGACCTGCGGGACGTCCCTTCCGAACGGCTCACGAGAGCGATTCACCAGCGGGTGTGGCGTGCGACGAGCTCAGGACGAGCGGAACTCGACCCGGAGGCGTGCGATCTCGTCCGCGCGTTTGACCTTACTCGATACTATCTCGATTTCGAGACGATTCAGTTCGCCGTGCCGATCTGGCCAGGAACACGCCCGTACCAGCAGCTTCCGTTCCAATGGTCGTGTCACATCGAGACTGCGAGCGGCCCTATCGAGCACAAGGAATTTCTCGACGTCAGCGGCGGGCCACCGATGCGCGCGTTCGCGGAGCGGCTGATAGAGGGTACTCGGCAATAGCGGAGCTGTGGTCGTGTATGGCCACTTTGAGGAAATGATCCTCCGCCAGCTAATTGCCTGCTTTCCCGATCTTGCCGCTGCGCTGAGCGCCATCGTATCGAGAATCAAGAACCTCTTACCCGTTGTTCGGGATCATTATTATCATCCTGCGATGGAAGGCTCCTGGTCGCTGAAAGCGGTGCTGCCTGCCGTGGCACCTGATCTGAGTTACGCCGCCCTCGGCGAAGTACAGGATGGAACCGGAGCTCAGGCTGCCTACTTGGAGGCAATAGGACCAGCAATATCGGGGGATCGTCGCGAGCAGTTGGTGAACGACCTGCGCGCCTACTGCAAAATGGACACGTTTGCGCTCGTGAGGCTCTGTCAGTTCTTCGCTACATGACGCTGATCGATCGCCGCATACGGGGCACCTCCCCGGGCCGACAATCGACCGATTTAGATCATATTTGACGCTGTGGCTACCGATGACCAGCGGTCGGAAGTGAAGTAAGCCGACCCCGCCGGTTGTAGGCTTCCCATGGACTATCGCCAAGAAATTCCGGAGGCAAGCGCAATACGCTGCTGGCCCTCGAAACACCCGAGGCGCGGGTTACCCGACGTCGATCACTTCTTTCCGCACGTCTTGAAGGGCACTGATCTGGGGCTCGCGATCGATCAGATCTGGAACCTCGTTTTTTTGGCCTGCCGCAACTGTAACCGGGGTGCCAACGGCAAGTTTGATCGAGTGCCATTGACACGGCTGCTCGCGCTCCTCCATAAGCGCAACGAACACCTCATCACCAGCCATCACTCGCTGCGCGAAGTCTCGCGGAGCCAGACCGGCGGTGAGGAGGGTGATCGACAGACCTTTCTCAACCGCTTTCACCAACGAGCACGCGCCCACCTGATCCATCTGTGGGATCCAGGCAGGACGATCTGAGCCGCATGAGATGAAACCGAAACCGCGGCGGGCAACGGACACCTAGGTGCCTCAATTGTTGCGGAGTCTCGCCGGTTTGTGACGAGGTACGGGTAAATCATGGTTTTGCCACAATAGACGCAGGCCTTATCGCGCGCGCTGATTGCGGAAAGTATGTTTTCTGGAATTCCAAACTTGTTTTTCGCCATGGATGATGAAAGCGGTATAACGCTCGAGTCGAGCGGCGGGCGAGTCAAACAAGAGCACTCGCAATCCTTAGATCGCCGGTCTAACGCACGTTGGCATCAGGTTGCGACGATTGCCTTGGGCGCGCCGGATCTCCAAAGATAGATATCGAATACGCGTCGTTGAAACCATTCAGCCTTGGCGCTCTCACGGACTTCGTGATCTGCCTCCAGTAATGTCGCGAGGCGTTTCGCATGAACGCTCAAACGATCGCAAGCCGTGGCCACCTCGTCTCGGTGCTGAGAATAAGTCGCGCGCCACAAGGCCAAATAGCCATCGTAGTCTCCGTCCGGCGCAGCGAGGGCCAGTCGCGCCTGGCTATCGTGAATAATCACCACGTCTCGGCGCAACAGCCAAAGGAACTTCGTTGCCGCGGATAGCAAATCGCGCTTCCCATAGGCAGCCCCGAGATCGCGCCGCAGATTCCTCATGAGGGTGCCAAGCGTTGTTTCCGTCAGTGCAGCAACGGGTAACCGGTCAAGCACATCGAGGGCAGGCTGCAGTCGTGGAATTCCTACTTTCTCATCATATGCGAGCTTGAAGCTGCGGGAAACCTTGAAGTATCCGGCTGCGCGTTGGAGCGCGGCCAATCGCTGCTGCTTGTCCGCGCCGGCCAATGCCGTCACGAATGGGCGCTCTTTCTCGCTCCATTTGCGCGCATACTCAGCAGCGCAGTCTTCAATGGGGATGCGAGACATTTTGTTTTGGATGTGTCATGGTTGCCTCTCGAATGACAAGTTTTGGCCGGCTGCCGCTCGATGCGGTCGAATTCAGATTCCTCGATACCGGTCGCTGCGACCAGATGCAATCGAGCCGGAGCTGTCAGTTGATTTCAAGTTTTGAAGTAGCCCGGTCCCCGAAACCAGAAGTCCTCGTTCACGAAGCGCGACGGGTGAAAGACGCGTGACGGATGCGCCTTCCAAGAGACGATCTTCCGGAGGTCGTAGCCTGCCTCAACGAGCGTTTTCACCGATTCCTCACCGGTACAGATGGCGATGATTCGGCTATTTGTCTGTACGCGAAGCACGCGCAGGTCGTCGGTAGCATCTTGGCGGACTGCCTTCTTCTTCCACTCGGTTTCAGGCCAGTCGGTGTTTGCGTTTTCGTAGCCAGCGGGGCGCAAATAGGAAATGCGATTATGGAAGACGAATCCGCCGCCGTCCGCGCGGATGAAGGCGGCTGCCTCTTGCTCCATGATTGGCGTCTGCCAAGATCGAGTTCCGGTGGAATTCGCCTTGAATTTTCGCAAGATCCAGGCCCAGACCCTGTGCCAGTAGGGGTCCTTAGTATCTAGGAATGGATTGTGAAGATACTCAAACCAGTTATTTGTATGTCCCAGCCCCGAGATCGCATACCAATCGAGACCGAGGAAGAGGTAGTAATGTGTAGGGCGGGTTTCAAGCTGTGCCAGTGCCCAGTCGGTATAAGGATTCAATCCGTAAGCTAAGCCCTGCTTCGGATGCGTGAACGCGGGCATGAAGGCATGGTCTTTCCTTCGGCCAGCATCGACCGCGCGCCGCAGTTCACGAGTAACCTCTGTCTCGTCGTAGGTTCCGCCTAGCGCGGCGTTGGTGAGCGCGTTAACGCCATTCAGTCCTGCGTATCGCCCGGGTTTGCGGATGGTCTCGAGCAGAGGGATTAAGTTGGCCGTCTGGTAGTTCTCTAGCATGTCTCTTGGCTTTTGTGAAATCAGGGTCCTTTTCATGCGCATGACGCCCAACGCCCAGCGTAGCCCGCGGGAGGGAAGGATATGGGACTTGCGCGAGAAAGACCCGTGACCGGACGGACCGTCGGGTTCACGCTGTAGTTAGATTGCGGACCACCGGTCCTCATGTTGGCTGCCCAACGAGTAGCCGCGGACCATCCCGTCTCGCCTGGATATATACGCCGCCGTCCCGGTCGTGAACGAACCGTAGGCGAACCTGGTCGTTGCCATCGCGCCGGATGTAATGACTGGCAAGTAGTGTGCCGAGGTTGAGACGAAGCAGCCCTACGGATCTCGGCTTGTCGTTCGCCGTGGACTTCCATCGCAGCCGGATCTCAAGCGGGCTGTTCTGCAGCGGTACTACGCCATGGTGATGTCTGTCGTTCTCATCGTTGCCTGTCCATCTCCGAAAACCCAGCCGGAAGTCGTCTTCAGAAGCGACCATCGAGAAAAACTCAGCTGCCATCGGCTTGTCTTCGCATTCGGCCTGCCACCTAACGCCGGCGTTCACCTCGCGGGCCGAGCCCTGCAGGGCGAGGACAACTTTCTTTGTCATGACGGCTTTGACTCCCTCAACTGTCGTTTGAGCGGGAGCCAAGTATCTGCGCGGAACGTTCGACCCGCTATACCGACTGCGCCACGCAGTTGTCCTTTCGCGCCAATTTCTTCATTCCTGAACCGTTAGCTCGCTGGTATTGCGTCAAAGCTGCCGCCTTGGCCGCCGCGATGACGCCGCAATGTATTGCTCCCCTGTTTGGATGGCACGTAAGGCAAAGCGATTGGCGCGTAGGGGAAAGCGCGCGATCCCCGATTTCCGCACTATGCGCTGACGAAGCGAGGATATGGGCGGGATGAAAGTCTCCCATAAGAGAACCAGATGCAAGTCACTCTTGGGCTACTGTTGGATGGCGAGCACGGCTGGCGTCCGGCGAATCGGCTGGGAGCGCCGATTCTTGGCCCCTTGGGATTCCTGAACCTGCTCGAGACGCGGCTCGGCTTGCTTCGCGCGGAATGCACGCAGGCGCAACGAGTGACACAGTACCGCGAATGTCTCAAGCTCTGTAACACACCGGATCGTTTCTACCATGCCTCGTTCGGAATCGATCCGATAGGAACGTCCGCTTCGCTCCTGTCGTGGCGCGATTCCTGGTATCTGCACGGCTGGAGCGGCAAGTTGCCATCCGGGGCAGGCGTCCGGATTGCCGACATAGCCGCCGTCGAGACCGCCGCCCGCAGTCTCCTGGTCCCATCTATCGGCGAGCGATTGATTCGCGTTGCCAAGGCCCTCTCCGTCCAGCAATCCAGGATCGAGAGTGTCGAGCTCGTCGACCCGATGGAGGCGTTCCCGAAGCGCTGGCGAGAGGTGCTCGCGAAGTTGCCGGTTCGATCGGTACGTAGTTTCGGACCAGCGGCGGACGCGAATACGATTCTGGGGAAGCTCCAGATCGCACTGAAGTCGGCGCGTGAAGGCAAAAAGCCCAACGGAAAGATCGCGTGGTCGGACGATGGCAGCCTCCGCGTCGTGCGCGCGGAGACGCGACTCGTTGCGGCGCGCTGGGCGGCACAGGCTTTTTCCTCGAGGGAGAGGGAGATCGCGATTGTCGCCGAGCAGGACCGCTCGTTGCTCGACGCCACGCTCGACGCGTCCGACATCGCGCGGCAGGGGTTCCAGGATTCGAGCCCGCTGGCACCCGCACTTCAGGTCCTGCCGCTTGCCCTCGCCACGATTTGGGAACCGCTCGACGTCTACGCACTCCTTCAGTTTCTTTCGCACCAGATAGGCCCGGTCCCCGGCTATGCCCGCAGGCGGCTGGCGGAGGTGATCGCGGAGCGTCCCGGAATCGGCGGCCCGCTATGGCGGGAAGCCATCGGCGATATCGAACTGCGTTACCCGGATCGGGCTGCCGACTTGCGCAAGGCTGTCTCGTTCTGGGTCGAGCATCCCCGGTAAACCCCGCGCAGGGCGCGCCTGTTGCCGTGCTGCTCGAAAGAACCCGTGGGGTTCGCGACTATTTCGCCGCCAGGCTTGCCGATCAGGACCCCATTCGCAGCGCGGCGAGCGCGACGGGCTACGCACAGGCAAGTGCGGTGGCTGTGGCGCTCGATGCATTGGCCGCCCAGGGGGAATCCTCGATCACACCAGCGGAGCTCGAGGCGCTGATCTCACAGTGCACGGCCCGCGGTGCGCCGAACTTCGCGATGCAAGGCCAGGTCGGGTGCGTGCCGGCGGCTTCCGATCCCGGGGCACTGGTCGAGCCCTTCAATCGGGTGCTCTGGTGGCAGATGGGGGCGCCGTCTCTTCCCAGGCACTACCCCTGGAGCCGTAGTGAGATGGACGCGCTCGGCCGCGCCGGCACGGAGCTCCCGCCGCTCAGCGATCTGCTGGTGCGTCGAGGAGAGGACTGGCTGCGACCGGTTCTGAATGCGCGGAAGCAGCTCGTGCTCGTCCTTCCCCCGCCAGGCGAAGAGATGCACCCGCTCTGGCAGGAGATCCAATGGTTCGTCGACGGGGTGCGAGTAGAGCCCCTGGAAGATATGGTCACTGGTCGCGCCGGCGAACTTCCGGACGTTGCGCACGCTCGTCTCCCGCAACGCAGCCGATGGTGGAACCTGCCACCCGAGGCCAAGATGTCGCTTCGCCCGAAGGAATCCTATTCCAGCCTCAACGTTTTCCTGAATGCCCCCTATCAGTGGGTTCTGAAATACAAGGCGCGGCTCAACCCGTCCAACCTTCTGGCGGTGGCCGACGAGAACCGGCTCTACGGCAATCTCGCCCACAGGCTGATCGATCGGTTCTTTCGCACCGACGGCGCGCAGGCGCTGCGGGGCGAGGCTTTGAAGGCCTGGTTCTCGCGCGAATTCGAGGCGGTCGTGGCGGAGGAGGGCGCGGTTCTGTTAATGCCCGGTCGGCGCTCGGATTACGAGCGGCTGCGCTTTGCGCTGGAGCGCGCAGTCGGGGAGATCCAGCGGCAGTTCGGGGCGGCTGGGATCGACGCGGTGGAGTCGGAGCGCGATCTCGCCGGCACGTTCCCGGGCGGCGCCCTGGAAGGGCAGGCGGACCTGGTCGTGCGCAACAAGTCGGGCCAGCGGGCGATCGTCGACATGAAATGGTCCGGGTCCAACTACTACCAGGACCGGCTCGCGGAGAATCGGCACCTGCAGCTGGCCGTCTACGCGGAGACGCTTCGCCAGGAAACAGGCGCCTGGCCGCAGGTTTCCTATTTCATCCTCAAAGACTCTCGCCTCCTTGCGCCGGACCAGGCGTTCTTTCCGGAGGCCCGGCCGGTTCAATCCGGCGAAACGGGATCCACGCCGCTCCTTTGGGACCAGTTCATAACTGCCTGGAGATGGCGCCGTGCCCAGATCGATGCGGGAATGATCGAGGTCGCCGCAGAGGGCATCGAACCGACACCGGAATCGGCGGGGCCGCCAGACGCGCTCGTAGCCGGAAGAGCTGGAGGCCTACAACGATTACCGCTGGCTTGCCGGCTGGGAGGGCTGACCGATGGCCGGAACGCTCAGGTTCGTCAGTGCGGGTGCGGGAAGCGGCAAGACCTACCGCCTCACACAGATCCTCCACGAAAAGCTCAGGTCTGGGCAGGCGGCGCCCGGCGGGGTGATCGCCACGACGTTCACTCGCAAGGCGGCCACGGAGCTTCGCGAGCGGGTCCGCACGGCGCTCCTGGAGAAAGGCGAGTTCGCCCTTGCCAACGCGATGGGCCAGGCGCGCATCGGCACGGTGAACAGCGTGTGCGGGGGATTCCTCGAGCGCTTCGCGTTCGAAGCTGGGCTGGCCCCGGAACAACGCGTGCTGGAGGAAGCGCAGTCCGGCGCGCTCGTGCGAGAGGCGATCGATGCGGTCTCCGACAGCGTCACGGTACAGGAGCATCGTCGAGCTCGCGCGGCGATTGGGCATCGAGAGCTGGGAAGACGCGCTCAAGTCGCTCATGGACCAGGCGCGGGCGAACGACATCCCGCCTGCGCGCCTTGCCACGTTCGGCGGGCGCAACGCCAAGGACATGCTCGCGCACTTTCCCGCGCCGAGCGCCGATGACCTCGACGTGTCGCTCGCAAGCGCGATCGAGACCGCCGTCCCGGAGATCGAGAAGCGCGCGACCGGCAAGAAGAACACGGCCGAATACATCGCGCTTGCACGCGAGACACTGCGCCTTGTTCGGGGCGGCACCGCGGCCTGGGCCGACTGGGTAAGACTTTCAAAGGGCAAGCCCGAAGCGGAACTAAGGACCGTCGCGCAACCCGTGAGCGACATCGCGAGCCGCTATGTTGCGCACCCGCGGCTGCGGCAAGACGTCGAGCGCTATCTGGCTGCGATCTTCGCGCTCGGCGCAAAGGCGCTCGACGCTTACGCCCAGCGAAAGCGCGAGCTGGGCGTCATCGACTTCGTGGACCAGGAGCACCTCTTCCTCGGGCTTCTGGAGAAGCCGACGGTCGTCCAGGCGCTGTCGGAGGAGCTCGACCTGCTTCTGGTGGACGAGTTCCAGGACACCAGCCCCATACAACTGGAGCTCTTCGTGCGGCTGTCCCGCATCGCCCGCGAAACGGTCTGGGTCGGCGACGTCAAACAGGCGATCTACGGGTTCCGGGGCAGCGACGCCGAATTGATGAAGGCCGTCCTCGGAAAACTGTCGATTCTCGGGGGCTCCAAGGAGGTTCTCGGGCAATCGCGCCGCTCCAGGCCGAACCTGGTGCGCCTGGTCAACGGCGCATTCGGCGACGTGTTCGCGCCTGGACTATCGCGCACGGAGGTGGAGCTCGCCGCCGTTCGCAAGGAGCTCGTGCCGGACTCGGCCATTGCCAACTGGGTCCTTATCGGCAAGAAGATACCGGAACGCGCCGCGGCACTCGCCGAGGGCATCAAGGCGCTAGTTGCCTCCGGCTATCGTATCGTCGATCCCGCGACTGGAAAGCCGCGACCCGCGCACTACGGCGATATCGCGGTGCTCTCCAAGACGAATGACGGCGTGCAGACCGTGGCAAAAGCGCTTCGGTTCGGTTCCGTGCCATGGGCCACACGACAGTCCGGCTTGCTCTCCACCCCCGAGGCAGTGCTGGCGCTTGCGTGCCTGCGGCGACTGAACGACCCGCGCGACACGCTGGCGAGCGCGGAGATCGTCTCGCTCGCAGACTGCGAGCCTCCGGAAGTCTGGCTGGCGGATCGCCTGCGCTATCTCGAAACCGGTGGCGAGAGCGGCCTCTGGCGGGATGGAGCCGAGTGTGGTCACCCGTTACTTTCACGAATCGCGAGCTTGCGCGAGCAGGCGCCGCTACTTTCGCCGTACGCGGCGATGGAGCTCGTCATCGCCCAGTGCGATCTCGCCGGACGCGTCCTGCGTTGGCGGCGTGACGAGCTCGTGGCGCGCGTGCGACTCGCCAACCTGCAAGCCGTGCTGGCGCTTGCAAAGTCCTACGAGGAAGCGTGTCTGGCGCGACGCGAACCGGCCACGGTCTCGGGGCTTATCCTTTGGCTCGGCGAACAGGCGCAAGGCGGGCTCGACATGCTCGCGGAGCCGCCGGTCGCTGCGGTCAAGGTCATGACGCATCACGCGGCCAAGGGACTGGAATGGCCGATCGTCATTCTTCTGGATCTGGAGAAGGACATTCGGGATCGGCTCTGGTCGGTCGGCGCCCGATCCGACTCGAGCCTCGATGTCGCCGCGCCACTGAAAGACCGCTGGATCCGCTATTGGCCGTGGCCCTTCGGCGCCCAGAAGAAAGTTGATATCGCCGACGTCATCGCTCAGTCGCCGGAAGGGGTTCGCTTGCGTGAGGAGGCGATCGACGAGGCCAGGCGTCTCCTGTACGTCAGCATGACCCGAGCGCGGGACTGTCTGGTTCTCGCGTTTCCCGAGAAGAAGGGCGCGTGCGAATGGCTGGGCTCGCTGAACGCCCCCTGGCTTGCGCCGGACACCGCAAGCGAATCGATCTCCCTGCCGGATGGTTCGAAGATTGGCTGCGACTTCCTGTCGTTCGCGGTCCCCGCGTCCATGCCGCCGCAGGCCGAACCGGATTCATCCCTTCGCTGGTTCCCTGTTCCCGACTCGCGCACGGAGCGATTGCCAGCGACGCTTGTCGCGTCGGCATCGGTCGCTCGGCCGTGCAAAGTAAAGGACACCGCGTCCTTGGGAGAGCGGATCGCGCTGAAGGCGGGAACCGACATGGTGGCGCTCGGCAACGCAATTCACGCCTGCATCGCGACGGCGTTCACCGATCCGGACGTGCCGCTGGATGATGCACGCGCGGCGCGCATTCTCGGCGCCTTCGAACTGGAGGGCGCGATCGAACCGTCCGGCCTGGTGAGACAGATCGGCGCACTGGACCGGTGGATTTCCTCGCGCTGGCCGGATTGCCGTCGCCATGCGGAGATTGCCATCGAATCGGTACCTCCCCAACGGGCAAGTCATGCACGGGCGGATCGATCTGCTGCTGGAGACAGGAGACGGTTGGGTTCTTCTCGATCACAAGGCGAACCCCGCCCCGAGAGACAGGTGGGATCAGGTCGCCACGGAGCACGGTGGGCAGCTGACCGTCTACGCCGACGCGCTGACGCGCGCCACCGGCCGTTCAGTCACGGAAACCTGGATCGTCCTGCCGGTGGCGGCCGGAGCGATCCGGATAACGCCGAGCGTGCCATGACCCACAGGCGAACCAATGTGCAAGAGCCACCAACCATGCTGATTGCCATCGGAGATCTCCACGGACACTACGCCGCTCTTGAACAACTGCTGCGGGCCATCCAGGAGCGGCGCGGTGTGTTCGTCTCGCGCAGCAGCGACCGACTTCGAACGGGCGTGACGTTGGTGGTGACGGGCGACTACATCGACCGCGGTCGCCATGCCCTAGCCCTCGTCGAACGGCTGAGGAAGCTCGGCGAATGCAACCCCGGAAGAATCGTGTGCCTTCTGGGGAATCACGAACTGATGGCGCTCGAGGACTATGACGATGCCGTCGCGATCTGGCGGCGTCGTGGCGGAACGTCGCCACGGAGAGCGCTGAGGACCTACGCGGAGGACAGCGGCCACGGTCGAAACGGCGGAGCCGAATTCGTCAGCGAGTTCGGCTCGATGGAGAGCTACGTCGAGCGGATGGCGTCAACTGGTGACATTGGAGGGTGGATCCGCGCGCTTCGCGCCGCGTACAAAGCGCGCGTGTCGGGTCGGACGATCCTATTCATGCACGGCGACTTGCCAGCCGAACTGCGCGACAAGCGTATCCTCGATCGCTGTATCGCCTTCATCGACCAGCGACGCCAACTGCCATCCTTAGACGTCGGTGGTACTCGCGCCAAGTGGGGCCACCCGCGGCTGGAATCCTTCTTCTGGAATCGTTCGTTCCGGACGCTCGAAACCGCCGCGCCTGCCGACGTCGCGGCGCTGTGCCGCAAGGTCGGTGTCGACTTCATCGTCACTGCGCATACGCCACATAGGTCCATCAAGGTGTACGGCGGCCGGATCTTCGACATCGACGTTGGCATGTCGCCCCGGTGTGGCGGGCATCCGCCTCAAGCGCTCCTGATCCATCGTTCCGGGATCAGCAGTCTCGACACTGACGGACGCGAGAAGCAGTTGGTGCCGTTCAGCGCCTGACACAGGCCATTGAACCTTCGGCTGACTTTTCGCCGTATCGGAGCGACTTAGACGCTCGCCGCCTCATTGTGTTGCCCGAGTGCCTGAATGGCATACAAGGCAAAGCGATTGGCGCACCAGGGAAAGCCTGCCGCTTCATTAGGTCCGATACTCAATGTGTGAGTGATGCCCGTCAGCTCTGAAAGCCGGCGACCTTCCGAACAAAGTAAGGGATCAAATGATGCGCGCCATCGAACCTGACACTGAGTACCAGATCTACACCGTCCGCCTCGCCGTGCCGCTGCGCCTGGGTGAGGCGGCAGGGTGCGATGCCATCAACGAGACTCTGGTGCCCTGCGTGGGCGCACCCGAGGACGGCAATCAGTATTGGCTCGCGGATTACGAAATCTTCCCGGGCAACACGGTGCTCTCCGATTCCGACCCGGACGCGGCGCTGGAGACCGCGCTCGCGGATATCTCGATTCCGAAAATCAAGGGCGATATAGACCACGCGATCCGTGAAGCGCTCGGTCTCCCCCGGAGGCGCCCGTTTCGGACGTGCCAGTGCGGTCAGCTCTGAAAGTCGGCGATCACGAAGCTGGAGATTTGTCCAGTTTTCCTACATGCGGTGGCCCGCAACTTGCTGTCATATGTCGCGAGGCCCGAGGTAGGCGACGGGATGCCCCGTGACGTCTGACACGCACTGGCGATAAATGGACAGTTCTGTTTGGTTACAGACGGCTCACGAAAGCTGTTGACATAAGCCATCCTTGCCGCACAGAAGTGACGCCAACTCAACGCTTCACAGTTACGCGCGAAACGCGTCGCTAGACCAAAGACAGGATGGGAAAGCCGATGGAACGACCGACAGAGGAAAATCAAGACCAATGGGGCAGGAAGGTCGGCCGCGCGCTCGTTTGGGTATCCGAAGTGTGGGTGTCCGCGGCCACTGGTCTCAACATTTCCTAGAGCTGCTATGGGCTCGATGCCGTTCCTTACAGACCTCGACTCGCGCGCCGCTCATCAAGGGCTCCCGCGATCCGCTTGGCGTTCAGTCCATCTGGACCCGCATGGGCAGGCACGTTGTTGGCAACCTGACGACTGTTAGCACCTCCGTCCGGGATTTCACGGTGACGATGCTTGGCTATTACTTCGCTGAGCGCGTCGCTGAAGAGACTGGCGTCAGCGACGATCTCAACGTCTTTCTGCGTTGGGAACAGCTAGCGGCATACGCACGAGGTGGAGGGAACAACGATTGGGTATTCCGTGGCACCGAGCGCACGAAGAAGAACTGGGACGCGGCTGACCGCATCCGGCTTGGCGTTGACTCTGGCTCATTCATCCTGAGCGATCAGAAGACCTACGGGCTTTGGGGTCTCTATAGCGTGGCGTCACGATCGTCAGGACTCGTAGAGGGCAGTCCGACCCGATTGACGTGCCGAAGCGCGCCAGTTCGTTGAGGAGAACTACCTGCCTGTTCTCGACGGCAAGGCGATGGCACGCGGGGAAGCGCTGGTCGATCTTCTCGCGAAGCGAGCGGTTGAGCTCCGACCGAAGGAGCGCGACCGCGTGCTGTTCGACGCTGTCGCGAAAGTGCTGCGGCGGAAATTCAGTAGCGCCGAGCGCTCTTTCTATGTCCGCCACCTGATCGAAGGAGGTCCGACAGATTCAACTCAGGGCGGTCAGCGTCTCCTCGCCGATGCGATGAAGACGACGTTCGAGGTAGAAGACTGGCGGTTTTCCTCAGCCTGTGGTGAACCACTTGGCGAAGCAATGTCGTGCCGAAGGTGGCGATACCGGCCGGCAAGTGGCCGAGTATCTCGATCGAATCAGGATTGCGGAGCAGTTGTTGGCTCCGTGCGTGAGCCTCTTTGGATATCTCCTGAGCAGTGACAATCAGCGCCTGGATGACGTAGCCGTCAGTGTGCGCAAGCAGTGGGGGGCGGGCCTTCGCACAGTGGATTCAAAGGTCCTTGAAGCGTTTTCGAGCCGGAACTGATTGACGCCTCGGGCGAGCGTGAGTCTGCTGGGCGATGGCTGGCTATCGCGGAGGCTTTGGCGCAGGCGACTACGCCACGGCCATCACGCACCTCATCGATCAGAACCGCGAAGTCATGGCCATGCGCGGCGGCGCCGCGCCATGGGTGAGATTCGCGATGGCAAGCTTCATGTGAAATTTGTCGCGGAAGCCGGCAATTTGCCGACGAAGGAAGAACTGCCTACGCATTGGATCCATTCCTACTTTCTCGACTCGCTCCGCACCGTCACAAAAGAGCTTGAGGCATAGGCGATGGCTGACATTCCTCGCGCAGTTCTCTCGGAGCAGTTCGAAGAGCACCTCGGCGGCCGGCGTCTGCTGGCCGCGGTGTTTGTTACGTTTCGGTTCGATCCGGAGTTCTTCGAGCAGCAGGTGCTTCCGGTATTCCTCGATGTGCCGACCAGCCATTCCGAGGCGATTCGCCGAGTGCAGTTGGAGGAAGCGCTCAAGGATGTCCGCCACCGTGTCGCGGTGTACTACGACCAGAACGGCCTGGATCGCTGACGCGAAGCCGGCCCGGCTGGATGTGTCGCGAGTGCCGATTGTTCACCGCACGGGAATCTTTCACCCCAAGAACGTTTTTGCCCTGGTCGAAGAGGTGGAGCCGGATGATGACGGCCATCGCGCCCAGTCGCTCATCGTCGCCTGCATGTCGGCGAACCTGACGCGCGCTGGCTGGTGGGAGAACGTCGAGGTCTGCCACATCGAGACGATTCGTGAAGGCGAGGCCACCCGTCTCAAGGAGGATCTGCTTCCGATTCCTGGACGGCCTCGAGCGAAAGGCGGGCGATAAGGCCGCCGATGGGCACGCGTCGATCAAGGCGATCAAGAGCTTCCTGAGATCCACGAGACCAGCGCCTTGTTCGTTCGTCCAGTGGATGGCTTCACACGCACTTCTTTGATGGCACGACGACCGTCCCGAGTTTCTTCGGGAGGCCGCCGGCAGCGCGATCGATGGCCTCTATCTGGAAGTGATCTCGCCGTACTTCGACGCGGGCCCCGAATCGAAGCCGCTCAGTGACCTCATTGCCGAATTCGGCCCAAAGGAAGTGCGGGTGTTCCTGCCGCGCAAGGACACGGGCGAGGCACTGTGTTCGGCGGAGCTATTCGAATGGGTCCGATCACAGCCTGATGTCAGCTGGGGCAGGTTGCCGAAAGATGTGACTCGTGGCGGCAAGTCGGAGGACGTCAAGTCGCGGACGGTGCACGCAAAGGTATACCGGTTCTTTCAGGCCAACCCGAAGCGCGAGTATCTTGTTCGTGGGCTCAGTCAATCTGACAGGGCCGGCGCATCGACAGAGGAGGCAACCTCGAGACGGGGTTTCTTGTTGAGCTGGAACCAGTACGTCGTCCGGATTGGTGGCTGGAGGCTGACCGCACGCAAGCCGACGATCTACGAGCCGAGAGGCGAGGACGAAGGCGCCGCCAGCAATGCCGGTTCGAGGCTGTCGCTCCGGTACTGGTGGGACTCGAAACGGGCGGAGGCATATTGGGACAGCGGAGAGACGTCTCCGCCGCTTCAGGTCTCGCGGAGCGGGGTGCCGCTGCTTTGCGGTCGGAGCCGCTGCAGCCAAGGCAGTGGGTGCCGCTAGACGACCAGAGCGCCGTCGCAATGGAGCGGGAGCTGCAGTCCACATCCATTTTCATTGGTCAAGGTGATCGCCCGGAGCCAGCTGCCGTTCTCGTTCAGGAAGAAGGCATGGCACAGCGACCGTCGCTGCTGTTCGATCTATCGCCGGCGGAGATCCTGCGCTACTGGTCGTTGCTGACGACGGAGCAGCGAGCGGCGTTTCTTGAGGCCCATGCGCCCGAAATGGCGTTGACTGGCGAAGGCGCCGACCTGGTGACGAAGCACGCGCGCCTCGTTGATCGCGACAGCTTCTTCGACCGATTTGCCGGAATCTTCATCTCATTCGGTCAGCTTGAGCGAAGCGTGCGCGAGTCGCTGGCTGCCGGCAAGGACCGCGCTGCCGAGTATCGCCTGTTCGGCCAGAAGTACGACTCGCTCGGGCGCCTCCTCTCGCGCATTCAAGAGGATGGAGCCAAGACCGCCGACAACCTGGTCGAGCACTACGTGATGGCGCTCTGCGCTCGACAGATGGTCAATGAGCTACGCAAAGATCTGCCCGACTTCTTTGCTGAGCATGCGGAGGAGGCCAAGCGGCTGGAGGAGCAACTTGGTATCGCGGTCGAACTGCGAGAGCGGCTGAGCGAGGGCGAGAACCGCACAATGGCTGAGTTCCTGCCATGGTTCGAGGAGTGGTTTCTCAAGCGGGCAAAACCTGTTGAGCAGGAGGCGGAGGCGTGATCGATCTCGAAGCCGCCCGGCAGCTCCTCAATTTCGGCGCCAGCATCGGCGAGGGCCGTCGAGCCGAAGAACAGCTCGAGGGAGCCGTTGCTATTCACAACATTCTGGAGAGGCAAAACGTTGCTTATCTCGCCGACGAAGTCGGCATGGGCAAGACCTACGTCGCTCTTCGGCGCGATGGCATTGTTCCGGCACTTCAATCCGGAGTTCCGCGTTCTGGTGATCGCGCCACGCGAGAACATCCAGACGAAATGGATGAAGGAACTCGGGAATTTCTGCGCGAACAATGTGCGATTTCCTGATCTTCGCGTGAAGTCCATCCGCGGCGGGCCGGCCAGGCCGATGGTGCCGTGCAACAATCTGCATAGCTTCGTTCACGAAGTCGGAGTAGACGCGCGTCGGGATTTCTTTCTCCGGATGACGTCCTTCAGCATGGGGCTGAGTGCCGACACAGAAGGCTGGAAGGAGCAACGTCGACAACTTCGGCGCGAACTGCCGTGGTTGGCCGATGAGGTATTCGACCTGCGAAGCAAAGAGGCCTTCAAGGACAACTACGCCCGCGCGGTGTGCTGCGCTCTTCCAACGTTTGACCTGGTGATTGTTGACGAGGGCCACAACCTGAAGCATGGTTTCCGCGAGGGTGTCGCCGCCAGAAATCGAATGCTGGCCCTGGCGATGGGCCGGGACGCCGAGGCGGATCCAAGATTGTTTCCCGGCTACGGTCGCCGGGCCAAGCGCGTACTGTTTCTGTCCGCCACGCCGATCGAGGAATCGTACCAGCAGCTTTGGAACCAGTTGGATGTGTTCGGTATCGGCGGGCCGTACGCGGAGCTGAAGAGACGCGATGCGACGGACGAGGCGAAGAAGGAGACGGCCTCACGGTTCCTTGTTCGCCGGGTAACCACGATGCCGGTCAATGGCGCTGAGTTGACCAAGAACCAGTACCGTCGCGAGTGGCGGCAGGGAGGCGTCCTCGAGCACGACAAGGCGATCAAGGTCACGGATCCGCGGAAGCGGCTTGTCGTGGCGTTGGTGCAGAAGAAGGTGGCCGAGCTTCTGGGATCGGGCAAGTTCAACATGTCGTTCCAAATCGGCATGCTCGCCTCGTTCGAGAGCTTTCTACAGACCAGCAAGCTGCGGCGAGACGATGAAACCGGCAACTTCGATGACCCAGATCAGACGCGGGATCTCAGCGATGCGGTCAAGGAAGGGATTGACGTTCGGGATGTCAATCGCCTCGCGCGGAACTACTACAACCGGTTTCAGGAGCACCTGCCGCATCCGAAGATGGACGAGGTCGTTGAGGCTCTCTCAACGGCGTGGCTGACAGGCAAGAAGACACTGGTGTTTGTTCGCCGAGTTGCTTCGGTCAAGGAACTGGAACAGAAGCTCAATGAGCGCTATGACAAGTGGCTGATTCCGTTCCTCCGAGAGAACCTGCCTCAGGAGGTGACTGGCGCATTCGATTCCGCTGTGGTTCGCTATCGCGCGGAAAAGAAGGTGGTTGACGAGGCTCGGCAGGCTCGAATGACGGCGGGCAAGGAAACGACTGGATGATCCCGAGGATGATCGGGGGGCACCGACACGTTCTTTGCCTGGTTTTTCCGTGGTGAGGGGCCGAAAGGGCTTGTCAGTGGCGCGCGTATTGCGCGGCGGTTCATTGCAGCCTGGGTCTGCGTACCGAACCTTCTTCGAGAGAAACCATGTGGCAGAGGTGCTTGGCGTCGAGCCGGGTCAGGTGGCGGACGGATTGGCCTCGGCGCTGGGACGCTCCCTGCCGGAACTTCAGCGCGGAAATTCAAAGGCGCGCGGTGCGATTTCTGAGCGCACGGACGACCAAGCACCCGGCATATGCGCGTTTCGTCGCGGCTCAGGCCGCTGCTCTTGAGCTCCTGGGGGAGAGCAAGAGCGAAAAGGCTGAGTTCGCGCGACTGGTCTTCGAGCAGGTCTATCAGGGCGAGATTAAGAGGCCGCACGCGAACCAGCCACTGGATGTCTGCCGAGCCTGGAGGAACGGACATTCTTCACTGAATTACTCAAGCCCGAATGGCAGGCCCTGCGGGCTGATCTCTGGCCGCGAATCAGCAGCTGAAGACGCTGCGAGCTCGGTTCCGAGAGTCAGAGCTTAGAGCGCAGATGCTGGCGACTACGGCTCGGCTCGGACACGGCCTGATCGACATCTACCTCCTGACCATCGGGCGCCTGAAGACGCCTCGAACTGCGGCGCCTGGAGTCAGATGACGATGAGGGCACGGACTTGGAGTCGCGGCGACTCGCGGAATATCTCGGAATGCTGGAGGAGCAGAGGGTGACCCCGTTGTCCAGCCGACGATGGGCAGCGTTCGACGAGTTGCGCGAGGTGGCCTCGCAATTTCCGTTGGTGCTCGATGTCAACGCACCGGAGGCTCGGACAAGACCGCTCGGCGAAGTGGCCCGGCTGTTTGGAACTCTGTTGGGGCAACAGCAGCCCGTTGGCGGAATGTTCGGCCAGGTGAGCAAGAAGCTCGTGCAGCAATTCAGAATGCCGGGCTACCCGTTGGTGCTGGTGACTACGGACTTGTTGCAGGAAGGTGAGGACCTGCACACGTTCTGCTCGTCGATTCATCACTACGGCATTTCGTGGACACCGTCGTCGATGGAGCAGCGGACTGGTCGAATTGACCGCGTGCGGTCTCAGACGGATCGGCGACTTGTCAGCCTCGATCGCGAGCCCGAAGGCGAGGATCTACTCCAGGTGCATTTCCCACACCTTCAGGACACCGTCGAGATCCTGCAGGTCGAGCGCGTGCTCGAACGGATGAACGTATTTCTCCGCCTCATGCATGAAGGGCTGGTCACAAGCGGGTCAGAGGACAAGCACATCGATGTTCAGAAGACCCTCGCCCGAGGGCGTCGGCCTGTCGAGGTCATCACGAAGCGGCTCGAATCGGCCTTTCGAATCGGAAAGGACCTGTTAAGAGGAGAGGTTCGAAGACTCGATGTGACGCCGGAGCTTGCGTGCGACCGTCGAGCGCCGGCTTGAAGCGTTGCGATTGTCCGTGGGCGATGCGCTCAACATCGAGTGGTCACCAAGCCGCATTGCAGGACAGTTGCTCGGTACAATGAGGTTAAACAGCGGACGGATCCAGCCGTTCACGCTCTTCTCGACTCCCTCGGGAGCCGGCTACTGCTTCGGTGTGTCAGCCCTGTTGGCGTCGTTGACTTTGACGACATGCGCGAAGCGATTGCATCCAAGCGTCACATCGAATCGCGTGCGACTCGGTGCGGTGACGATCGTGACCAAGGCTCCTACAACCTCACGGTTCAGGAGGACGTTCTGCTTGCCGGCCCCGAACATGATGCCGCTCGGCCAGGCGCGTTGCTTGGGCGCGTTACCGAGGAGGCAGATCGCCTTGAACTGATTCATCTACCGGGGCAGGACCGCTCGCTCGACGTGTTTCGAGAGGAACTTCTTCGGAAGGTCGGAGCCAATCATGATCGATTGGCGCAAACTCTGCGCGGGAGCACGGGACGTCCAGATTGACGGAGATGCCGTTGTGGTAACGCTTGGCCGTGGCCGTCAGCACCGGGTTGATGTTGAAGTCTAAGAGTGATGCTATCGAGCTGCGCGCTGTCGTTGCGCGTCGCGCCGTGGTCTGAACAAGAGAACCCAGCGCTAGCAGCCTGGAATCGCAACTGCGCTGCAGCCTCGTTGGGTTTCGAATCGACGAACGAGGGCGTTTAGTTGGCGAATCGTGGGTGCCTGGTGCTGGTCTGACCGCCGACGAGTTCTTGGTGTACGTGCGAGAAATTGCTGCGGCTTGTGATCTATTTGAGTTTCAGTTGACGGGGAAAGACAGGGAATGAGACAGCCGGCGAAGGAATGCGCCGCTACCTAGAACGAACCTTGCCGAATTGAAATGGCCGTCAAAATGACCGCAACAGCCCACAGTTTACTTCCTCATAACGAGAGATGCTTCTCGAACATCTGTTTGCGGGCGAAGTAATGCGACATGTTTGGATTACTGGTCCGAAAAGATTGGAGATCTTGAAACCTCAGGTGGATGATGGCGGATACGATCTAGTGTTGGAAGCAAATAGCGTTGTTCGGCACGTTCAGCTTAAGGGGACTTTTAAGGATTCGACTGTAAGACGATTCAACATCAATTCTGGGCTGGCAACGAAACCTAGTGGATGTGTCATCTGTGTGCATTTCGATCAAAGAACCATGGAACTCGGACCATGTCGTTGGTTTGGTGGGCCTCCAAATGCTCCACTCCCGCGACTAGACGGATTCAAAATAGCCAAACATACCAAAGGCACATCAGAGGGCGTAAAAAACCTGCGACCCAATCTCCGCGTTGTGCCGATATCGCGCTTTGAGCACGTCGAAACCATTGCTGAGCTCGCCGAGAAGCTGTTTGGGCGCAGTGGGAGTGTTTGACCCGGGGGCGACCACTATGCGCCCAGAAAAGGTCCGCTCTCAGTGATGCATCATCTCCTGGCGCTTTTCCTGATTCATGGTCAGTCGCCGGAAATGAAGCCGATGCGCCGCCTCTTCGGTGATTCAGGAGGCGCCATCAGACTTCGGATGGCATCGAGTATTTCGGTTATCGCACGGTCGTGAGTCTGGAGCTTTCTCTCGATTCGCCCCTCCAATTCGTCCAACCGCTTGGCAAGCTCCCGGTGACTGGATAAGACGCCGCGCAATTGGATGAATGCCCTTACCACGTAAACCGACACGTCCACCGCGCGACGCGTGCTCAGGATAGTTGCCGCCTGTATCGCTCCATGCTCGGTGAACGCCCATGGCAGTTTGCGCCGTCCGCCCCATCTTGAAGTCGCATTTTGCGACATCAAGTCGTCGAACTCCTGGCGACTCAAGCGGAATATGAAATCAGGCGGGAACCGACTGCGGTTACGGCGAACCTGCTCGTTGAGTCTTCGCGTCTCCACGCAATACAGCGCTGCAAGATCGGTATCGAGGAGCGCCTTTTCGCCGCGCAATGTCACGATGCGGCTTGCGATAGCCTCGACGGCAACAGTCCCAGGTGTTTTCTTGTTGCGCATGTGCCCCCACAACAATAGGAGAACGTTTTGGAAGAAGGAGCGTTGACCTCCCGAACTCATCACAAGTCGTGATGAGTCGCGTGGCCGGCCGAATGGCCTAGGCCAAAGGGCTGTCGGCGGGGCTAAGAACAGGGATGAGGGATGAGGGAAAAAGGCAGGGATGAGGGATGAGGGAAGACTTTGCTATTTTGCTGGTAGTGCCTTCACCGATTTAGTTACCGTGACGAAGATCGTTACCCAGCTAAGGGTCAGCTTGACATGACGGTCACCGTTCTTCCTTGAGGACCTTGCGGTCGCGCCATCGGCCCCAAGCTGGGCTCGCAAACCGTGATGTCAAGACCTGACCATGTCACCTATAGCGGGCAAACAGACTGCGCTCCTCGATCTCTGCCAGACGCACATCGAGAAAGTCACCCTGACTCGCTCAGGAGGTGATGCTCGCAGCTCTCATCTGAGCCGCAGTACGGACAACTCATGACACTCCTCGTTGGCTACCAACTAAAGAAGACACGCATCTGCATGCCGTCCACCTCTACCACTGCGCACATATATGTTCCCTCTTTGTACGGAGGTTTAAGCACCGTGACCTTCTCCCCCTTGTTGCGACGACGGGTTAAATACGCGCAAAACGTGCGCTTAACGGTTCTATCGGCAACCCCCCTCATGTGCGCTCCTTCCGGCCGGTCCCGGTTGGAACCCGGCGTCGGCGAATTTGCCTGTCCTGTCGTCAAGGGCGTTCTCCAACGTTCAGTTGCGTAAATTCAATCAGCAGGTCGAGTCCATCGATTACGTGCTTCCCCTGGGGCTCACTCCCGTGCAGGAACCGCCACGCACCGCGGTAGGCGAATGCCAGCGCGTGCAGCGGCAGCGCATCGATCAGCTCGCCCGTCGAGCGGCAATAGATTCTGTAATTCATCTCGGTTCATCTCGCGCGGATGGCGCGTAGTCACGAAGCGCTCTATCCGACAAACGCGCCCGGAAGGCTCAGCGGCCCCTCCGTCTAGTGCAGTCCGCGGGTATAGGCTTCTTTCTCGAGTTCGAAGTACTCCGCAATCGCCGCATCCCATTTTGCGTGGTCTTCGGGGCCCATCCTCTTGTAGCTTTCTTCGCTCGGAAAAAAGCCGGTCTTCTCCGAGGCATACACCAACTCCGGCGGCGTCCCCGCGGCGATGAAGGCTCTGGCGAATCTCTTGATTAATACGCTCCTCCGTTATCGGTACTGGATCAGATCCCGGTGAGTTGGGATCAAAGAATACCGGGTCGTTGGGTCCAGGATCGCGGCCGAACTTCCGGCGAAACCTCTCGCGCTGACGGTCGTGCACTGCGATGGTCTCAGCGTAAGCGTTCAGTGCGACCTTGAGAGTAGTCGGAGTAACACTCCGCTTCTGCACCTCGGTTCTGCGCTTTGCTTTCATTGCTGCCTCTACCTTTTCTCTCAGGATGGGTGGAATTGCCCTGCCAGCACTCACCCGCTTGCGTGAGTGCTGCTTCCGCTTCGAGTGAGCGAGCGAACGATAGCGGGAAAGGCCCGCCGGATCTGTCCGGAATACTTGACGGGGAAGCGAAAGGTTTGTCAGGAGAGTTGGACAGATGAACTGAACGACGCGCAAACGTGAACTGCATCACGCGACGCGTAGCTATACAGCGCAAGAGTGATCGCCAAAGTTGACGAAACGGGCTACGCCTCCGGTCGGACCAACGCAACGCGATGATTCGCTGCGAATAGGGTCAAGAAATCGGCCGATTTAGAGCCTTAGACGGTCAGTTTCAACGGGGAAATGGGCGTTCTAAGAGAGTGTGGGCCAAAGGAAGGACGCCCGCAATTTTCCTGAGCGTTCACGACTGCCGTTGTGCCTTGCCGCTTATTATCGTAACGTGTTACGATAATTGCATGACCGACAAGCGCCGTCGCGGCCCCGGGCGGCCGCCCAGCGGGCGGGCGATGAGCGCCGGCGAGCGTATGAAGCGCTACCGGGCGCGGCAACGCGCAGCAGGGCTGCGCGCCGCTGTGCGCTGGCAACCCACTACTGCGGCTACTCTCAGCCCAGGGCTGCTGAAGAACCGCATCATCGAGGCGCGCAGTCTCGCGATGCACTGCATGATCGCGCAGAAAATCGCCGCGGATCCCGCTCTGATCGACCTTGCCCGGCGCAACCTCGCTTCGTGGCGGTCCCGCTATGGGGACAGCCCGCCCCGCGCGCTCGATGAGTGGCAGGAAATTCTGAAGCGCTCGTGGCCGGAGGTCGCCGCCATCATGATGGACCCGGGCGAATCCGCGATCCGCCTGCGCCAGTCCTCCCCCTTTGCCGGCGCTCTGACACCGGCCGAGCGCAAGCGTATCTATGAAGCGTTCCGATCTTGAGCACCTGATCCGCGCAGCAGGCAAGATCGCGGGCGATCGGGAAATGGTGATCATCGGCAGCCAAGCGGTGCTGGGTCAGTTTCCCAACGCACCGTCCGCACTCCTGCGCTCCATGGAGGCCGATATTTATCCCAGAGGCGAACCCACGCTGGCAGATCGGGTGGATGGTGCCATCGGCGAGGGGTCCCGCTTCCACGAACGGTACGGCTACCAGAACCTATCTCAATATCAGGCACGTGTGCGACGGAGGCAATGTGGGATGCAGTTCGAGGAGGAGAGCTCGAAGCAATATGTCGATATTGCGAGGGCTCCCGACAACGAAATGCGCCCAGATTGCCCCGTCCCTTCGGGTTGCGGCCAGGACGGTCGTCTGCTTCGTTGCCCGGCTTGACCATATCGACATATGGCCTGCGCCGTGCGCCTCGCATACGGTCCGTCCTGGCCACAACGCATCACGCGCCTGATATTGAGATAGGTTCTTGCGCAAGGTGTCGCCCCCGATACGGCCACGCTGCCTCGCGGCTGGCAGCGCCGTCTGATCCGGATTGAGAACTCAAATACGGAAGGGTATGCGGGCCTGTGCCTCGAAGTGCACGACCTGGCGATCTCCAAGTACGTGGCAGGCCGGGAAAAGGATCTCGAGTTCACGCGTGAGCTGGCACGTCATGGTATGACGGCGAAGCGCACTCTCCTCGCGCGGCTGGCGGCAACGAAGCTAGAAGCCGCACTGGCGCGCGCAGTTCGCGGGCGGATCGAGAGGGACCATCCGAAGGATGAAGGATGAAGGAGGAAGGAGGGGAGGACGGACCGTCTCAGATACAGCGTGCCGGATCGGGCGTGAAGTGCAAGCGATCCGACATCATTTGAGATTCCTATCCCGGGTCGGACCAACGCAAGAGATTGATTTCCGGTCAATACGCATCCAGAAGGAGCCATTTTTCTTGCTTAGACGCCCACTTTCGGGGGCAAAACCGGCGCTCTAAGCAAAGAACGTTAAGTAGGTGAAGCCGGGCGTGACGCGCCACCCGGCTTGGAAATGGCCGCGACCGCACGACCGGCCGTCTGGGCATTAACGCTCAACGCGAGATCGCCAACGGAGACTATCCCTACCAGACGCTTTTTCCGATTGAGCACCGGCAGCCGACGGACCTTAACGTCGCCCATGTTCTTCGCTACGTGCTCGAGGTCCTCATCCTCGAAGCAATAGAGAACTTCCTTACTCATCACCTCGCTCACCGGTGTCTCTGGGGATTTTCCCTGGGCTACGGCGCGGATTGCGATGTCGCGGTCGGTGATCACACCCACCAGCCGGTCGTTCTCATGCACCGGAAGAATGCCGGCATCGCAGTCAGCCATGATGCATGCCGCTTCGCGGATTGTCTGTTCGGGGTTGGCTATGCGGACCTTAACGGTCATTGCTTCACGGACTTTCGTCTTAGCCATTGCGTTCTCCTTTCCAGAAGACACGTATTACGGGAAACAGGTAGTACGACATCGGACCTATGGAGTGGGTTCAGGCACTAGGATCGTGACCGGTTCACGATCAAGTCTTTGAATGTCAGAGAGATTGAACGTACTTTTCACTTCATCACTGTGCACTGCGGAAGCACCCGCTTCTTCGGGCATCACATCTCTGACGTGCCAGATTTCACTCTGTTTACGCGCACCGCATCATATTTTTCGGACCGGAGGACACGTAAAGTACTCCTCGTGAAAAACTCGCATAAGAGGTCGTAGCTCTTCTTTCTGCTGAACAGGAGGCTTCCGTGGACAGCGTATTCATAAATTACCGAAGGGGAGAAACCGCCGGCGAAGCGAGGGCATTGTTCAATGAGCTCGCAGCCATTTTAGGTAAGAATGCGGTTTTCATGGACGTGGACAACATCACTCTGGGGCGGGACTTTCGGCAAGTACTGCAGGAACGCCTCGCGTCGTGCAAGCTGATGCTGGCGCTCATCGGCAGGAATTGGCTCCAGGAGAAAAATGCATCGGGGCTTCGCCGTCTGGATGATGCGAGCGATTTCGTGCGGCTGGAAATCGAAGCCGCTCTTAAACGAAATATCCCGATCGCGCCCGTGCTCGTGCAGGGCGCGCAAATGCCGACCGTCGATCAGTTACCCGAGAGGATCAAAGACTTCGCCTACCGCAATGGGTTCGAACTTAGCCATAACCGCTGGGAGTCCGATGTTCGGGAAATGTTCAAGCGGTTGGGCCTGCGCAGGGAACACAATGCGAAGGGAAGCCACGAGTTAGAGACCCTGACAAGGCCAACGCACGCTGAAACTACGCTAGAGGATGCGAGCTGTTTACGGGCAAATGGACCCGCAGTTCAACCGGCCGCCAGGAAGCCATTGTTTGCGATTCTCAGCGTCATGGGACTGGCTCTGGCCGTCGCAGGTGGGGGATTTCTCTACTACCGTATGGACGCTGCCAGCAAAGCAAGCAAGATCGAGCAGGAGCGGCTAGTAGCGAAGGTCAAAGCGGGTGCTGAAGGCGAGGTCGCAGCCGCTCGAGCGGAGGCCGAAAAGGCCCGGGCCGATGCCGAGTTGGCGAAGCAGGCTCGTGAGCAGATCGAGGCCGACGATGCGAAAGCGGCTGCGGCTCAGGCTGCGAAGGAACGGGAAGAAGCGGTCGCTCAGGCAAAGCGGGAGCAGATCGAGGCCGACAAGGCGAAAGCGACTGCGGCTCAGGCTGCGAAGGAACGGGCGGCAGCAGCCGCTCAGGCAAAGCGAGAGCAGGCGGCAGCGCAGGCCGAAAAAGCTCGGGCTGCGGCGGCGCAAGAGGAAAGAGACCGGGAAGCAGCAGCAGCCCAGGCAGAGCGCGATCGCGCCGCTGCGGAACGAGCCGCTCGGGCAGAGCGGGAGCGCACGGCTGCGGAACGAGCGGCCCAGGCAGAGCGGGATCGCGCTGCTGCGGCACGCGCGGCTCAGGTAGATCGGGATCGCGCAGCCGCGGGGAGTCTTTACGCTATAGCTGCCGCAGCGGCTCAAGCGGCAAAGAACAATCCGACGGCTCCATCACGAGGCAGTGGAGCAACGCCCGCTGCAGCGCCGATGCCAAAGTTTTCCGGCAGCATGACGCGCAGCATGGGCGATTACGCGAGAACGCTCGGTCTTAAACAATCCGGCCTGACTATGAAGAACACAATGGGGGCGTGTAGCAGGTGGTCACAGGAACTGCCGCTCAGCGTCGACGAAGGCAGAAGCTTTCGTGCGGTTTGCATGAGCCTCGCCGACTATGCGAATGCCAATGGCTGGCAACTGGGTAGAATGCCCTCACCGGAGGAATCAATGAAGTATTGCAACACCAGGGCGGGTTCGCTCACCGGAGACGTACGCAAGACCCTGATGATGATATGCCTGAAATACAGGTAGCACCCTCAGCGCCGACCCGGGGCGCCTTTCTTCTGGTTACTCTTCTTGTGACGTGACAAGAAGAGTAACTGGGCCCCGCGAGGGGACCATATAACAAGAAGGTCACCGGAGCCGCCCTCCGCCGAAGCGCGACGCAGTCGCATAAACGAGCCCCCGCTCACCACCCCGGTCGCTTCGCGACCACCCCTCTCAACGAAGGGAGGGGAGAATAAGGCTTACCGGGACCGGAACCGCTTTCTGCCAAAGCGCACGCGCCTCACGGAGAGCGACGGCAGCGGGATGGGGTTTCCTACAGCTCCGCTGGCTGACTCCGCATGGCGAGTATCTCGCCCTCGGATCGGACGAGGAAAAACGCCAAGCGGCCTATCGGGACTTGTTTTACGACCGAACTCGACCAGCAGTTGCTGCACGACATTCGAACCTCGACTCACGGCGGCTATGCGATCGGTAGCAGCCGTTTCCGGGAGGAGATCCAAAGCGCGCTCAAACTGCGTGCAACGCCACGTGGCCCAGGACGGCCCCCAGGCGGTGCGGGGTTGGGTTGGGATGATATCGACCGCTGTTGACGCACTCGGCTCGCTCGAGGTCCCGCTCGGAGAGGATGCCTTTATCGCGTGCCTTGCGGCTCCAGTAGCCTTGGATGCCCTAGGCCAAACCACCATGTTTGCGCGAACTCATCCCAAATTGTGATGAGTCCCGCGCCAATATGCCTCCCAGTAAGTCTTTGACGAATAATCTTATTAAAGATAAACTCGATTTCCTTTAATAAGGACCGGGCTTAATAAAGCCTCTTTATTAATAGTGCAGCGTGGGATTACCGGAGACTACGTAACCATCTCTGCCGCCGGCGGAGAACGGTCAGGGCATTCGTCCCGAAACCGCTGCCGCCAGATCCGCTTCCCGTTATCGACGCGAATCTGCGCGAGGTGCTGGAACAGGCGCTCCTTGCCGTGGGGCGCCTGGACAGCGTCACGGCGCTGCTGCCAGACACGCAGCTCTTTCTCTTATATGTATGTGCGGAAGGAAGCGGTGCTTTCCTCGCAGATCGAAGGAACGCAGTCATCGTTGTCCGATCTCCTGCTCTTCGAACTGAATGAAGCGCCGGGCGTGCCGATAGATGACGTCGTGGAGGTTTCCAACTACGTGGCAGCGCTGGAACATGGTCTTGCCCGCGCGCGTGGCGGGTTCCCGCTCTCCAATCGCCTTCTGTGCGAAATGCACAAGATACTGTTGTCGCGCGGGCGGGGAGCCAACAAACAGCCCGGGGAATTTCGAAGTTCGCAAAACTGGATTGGCGGCACACGTCCCGGAACGCCGAATTCGTCCCCCCACCTTCCGATAGAGTTGCCGAGTGCATGGGCGCACTCGAACGATTCCTGCATGATGAACCGCAACGGATGGAACGATTGGTGAAGGCGGCCCTGGCCCATGTTCAATTTGAAACCATTCATCCGTTTCTGGACGGGAACGGGCGGATCGGTCGCCTCTTGATTACGCTATTGCTGCACCTTGGACGGCTTGCTGCGCGAGCCGCTGCTCTATCTCAGCCTGTTACTTGAAACAGAACCGGTCCTCCCACTACGAGCTGCTCGATGGTGTGCGGCGCGAGGGCGACTGGGAACGCTGGCTGCGTTTTTTGCGCAAGGGGTCAAAACGACCGCCGACGGTGCCGTGACCACTGCTCACGCACTTGGCCGGATGTTTCAACAGGATCGCGACAAGATTCAGAAACTGGGAAGGTCAGCGAGCTCCGCGCTGAGGGTGCATGAAGCGCTTCGGCAACGTCCGGTGGCGTCGATAGGCCGCCTGGTAGAGCAAACCCGTCTCACCGTCCCCACCGTAACGGCAGCTCTGCGCGGGCTGGAAAACGCGGGCATTGTCCGCGAGATAACAGGGCGACAGCGCAACAGGCTGTACAGCTACGAATCGTATCTTGCCTTGCTGCAGCAAGGCACGGAGCCCTTGTAGCTATAGGGGACGGACTGAGCTGACCCGGATTTCTCGGACAGTTAATTAAGCAGCAAACCTCTGCTGTTCGAACTGCATCGGACTGAGATTACCCCAGCGTCTGATGCCTGCGCTGCCGATTGTAAAAGACTTCGATGAAAGCAAAGATGGCGGGGCGAGCGCTCCCCAACCGCGAGTGATGCCCCTCATCTCAGGCGCGGCCGCTGCGTAGCGAGCTGCTCTGCCAGAAAGCCCTGACATCGCCGAACGAAGCCAAGGTCTCGCGAGCCTGGAAATTCACCGGCATTTTTCTCGCCGGCCATCATGCCCATGTATGCATTCGTGAACCAGCATACCGACGGCGAGATCTGGACCTGGACAGACGCGCTTGTATCGGCGGACTGATACCAGCAGCCGGCGAGATTCATCGTCGCGGCACAAAAAAAGGCCCGCAAGCGGCGGGCCGTAATACCCCCTCCACAGGTTCGAGCTATTTCTTCTGACGGCTCCAGCCCAAACCATTTGTGCATCGAGTATGGACCTTGGAGGTCAGTCCCGCTTCGCCCTGCGCGCCAAGCGCTTTACCGGACACGCCAATACGGTTGATTCGGGACGTGAGGGATGCGGCCAGGTGTCCGCCTGTCACACTTGAACCGACTTTGATTGATGCTGCGCCGATTTCCGTATGACAGGCTCGCGTTCGTACACGCACATTGCCATGGTGCGCTTCGCCACCAGGATCTGGCGCGCGGCGCTCGCGATGACCCGCGAGGCGAAAAGCGGGCTGTTGCGATGCTCTTCAATCAGGGCCCCCAGTTCGAGATCGCTCAGATCGAGCATTTTCAGGTCGCACTGCGCGGTGTCGCGGTCAGCCTGCGTGATTTGGCAGGTGTTCATTTCCATCTCCTGTATGTGCGAGTCAAGTATCGGTGCGACAACTGCGACCCGCTATACACGCTGCGCCACGCATTGTCCTTTTGCGCCAATTTGCTTTCTTTCCAGAATGGTTAGCCCCCCAGCGCCTGTATGGCGCATAAGGCAAAACGATTGGCGCAGGAGGAAAACGCCCCGGATCGCTGGCTCATATAGTTCCCGAGTCGGCAATGGGCCGGAGAACCAAAGAGCAGTTCATGATCGAACTCATCGGGGATGGAGCGGCGCGAGGAGGTGCGGCCATGATCAACTGGCCTGCGAAGGTAAATCGGTCGAGGAGCAATGCGCCGTGCCCACCTCGGTAATCGTTGTTGGCATCGTCGGGTTTGGGCTTGGTGCGTGGCAAACGGACCTGAAGCTCGGGTTGATCTGCGGGGGCATGTTTGCCCTGATCATGTGGGCACTTACGGGCTTTCGCATTGAAAGCCCCGCACCTGCTGCAGCAGAGGCGACCGTAGAGGCTGCGGCGGTTCCCGAAACCCCATCTCCACGAGACATCGGCCGCAGCCTCGCCACGATCCTCGACACGTCCTGCAGGCTCGATGGGTTCTCGGACAGCGAGCGTTCTTTAGCGCAGGCAGCGAAGATTCCAATTGAAAGCTATTACCGGGAAGTGCTGGTCTTGTCCGCGTTCGCACAGGACTACGCAATATTCCGACTCATCGGACATTCCGAGGGTGGGCAACAAGTGCTCGCCGGCGATCGCGAGGCATGGCAAAACGTCGCTGACTCCGGTGCAGCGGGCGCGGCGCTCTTTCAATTGTTCGTCAAACGCTGCCCAGAATACGCAAAGGCTGCTCGCGAAGACGAGGATGCATCAAGAGATGGCGTCAAATCGCTGAGCCGTCTTGCGCTGGTGTTTGGGGGCAACATCCAATCCCCAGATGGCACGCCTGCCGAAGCTGGAACTGCACAAATGCTTGCTATGACGCACGCTCAAATATATTACTTCGGTTATTTTCAGGCGACGGCCAAGGCTCTGAAGTCGAAGAACCTTCTCACATGAAGCTGCTGCCCAAGAGCGCGCCGCACACGGACTGCGCGCGAGCGCCGTGCCCGATCAATGGCCATCGGCGCGCGGCAGTGGGCGTGGTCGTTAGCGCCTCGGCAGCAGGCCCTTGCCTTTCCCATCAGACCGTGACCTGGTCCTGCTTCGGCGGGGCTTTTCATTTCCAGCAGGGCGCTATCGCGGGTGTATGGCTCAGTGGCGCAATCGGGCAAACGAATGGCGCTGGAGGGAAAGCGCAGTGGATCGCTGGCTCATATAGTTCCCTCTTCGGTGGGAACTCTCGCGCTCTTACATTTCAGGAGATCACGGTGTGTCTGACAGCCTGAAGAAGATCATTCAGCAGCAAATGGTGCTGCAACGGCTCGACGAGCGGCTGCTGATTGCTCTTTTTGCGCCTGCGGTAAAGGAGGGCATCTTCGGCCCAGCCGAATTGTCGTGGCAACGTTCGGAACGTTCACAAGATGCCGACAAACTGATCGCTCAGCTCTTGCCACTTTCGGAGTTCTACCAGCGGATCAATCCGCCGCTGTCCGCCGCTTTGTGGGGTATCTGGAATTCCGTCCGATACTTCAGAAGGCTGCGTCATTTTTTTCCATCGTCTTCGAACGCAAGGCGTCAAATGAAAGGGCCTTTGTTGGGGTAAGAAGCCGGCCGCCGCCGCGGCCATTCAGTTTTCGGACGGAGCTGCTTCGACTGTCGTCAGCTCTGACGCGCTGGACAACCTCGCCGCGTACGAGCGATATGCCGAGGAGACAATTCGGAACTTATCCAGTCTTGCTGTCGATCGCGGCTCAGGAAAGAGCACGCGACCCATGGATTAGCGAAAGGGCTCGTGTATGAAGCTTAGCGGATCGACGTATTCCTGACCTGACCGATCAGTGCCTTTTCGTGTGAACTGCCTAATGAACACCACGGCACGAGGTTTCATGTCGTCATCCTGATTCCTGGTGCGCCGGTCACGCCGCCTTCTTTGGCCGGGCTTCGATCGCTTGACGGAAAGGCGCAGGCCGGCAGCGGCCAAAACCGCTGTCAGACTCTTCAGCTCCGGGTTACCGTCCTCGGAGAGCATCCGGTACATGGCCTCGCGCGTGAGCCGTGACTGCCTCGCGATCTTTGCGACGCCGCCTTGTGCCCGGGCTACGTGCCGCAGTGGAAGGATGAGCGCCGCCTGGTCGCCATCTTCGATCGCGGCCTCTATATATGCCGCCGCCTCCACCGGGTCTTTGAGCCGCTCTGCCAGCCAAGGCTCGTAGGGAAGGCAAAGCTCGGCGGCCCGATGGCGGCGTTTTGGCGCTGCGGACCTTGTAGTCTTCGACCTGAACCGCCATCCTGGGTCGGACCACCGCAACGCTTTGATCTTCTGAAGTAAGAGCGGCTTTTCGGTCCGCTATAGACGCTTAGAAGGCCATTTCCGGCTAAAACCGTAACTCTAAGGTGTCTGAAACCCACTGCCCGTTAGTATGAGACGTTTAGACGCTTTATGGTCCGCTTCATGTAACATAGGCACTTAGACGTCTAAACGTCGGAACTCCCATGGATCAGGTCGAGGACGAGCTCGTTCGGTGGACGGTGAAAGTTTCGAAGGATACCGATGTCTCTCTACGTACCTTCCTGGCACAGCGCGGACTGAAGAAGGGCGATCTTTCCAAGTTCATAGAGCGTGCCGTTCAGAAGGAGGTGTTCGCCCAGACGGTTGCCGCCGTTCAGGCAAGGAACGAGGGCGTCCCGGACGGCGAGATCGAGAAGGCTATTGACGACGCCTTACGTCAGGTGCGCGCGGAGATGTGGGGCACGCGCAAAACCCGAAAGTCGGTGGGCAGGAAAAAGCGCTAGTCCGCCTCGCATCCCATGCTCGTTGTGCTCGACACGAATGTTCTGCTCAGCGCATTCATTCGAGTCGATTCGAATCCGTACAAGATCGTGCAGGCCTGGCTCGATGGCAGGTTCGATGTAGCGTCGAGTCCCGCTCAGATCGAAGAGTTGTCTCGGGTGTCCCGTTATCCCCGGATCCGCGAGTTGATAGGTGCGACCGAGGCGGGATGGCTGGTAAACCGGATTCGCGAGCGGGCGCGGATGATCGCTCGTCTACCGAAACTGGAGATCTCACCGGACCCCGGCGACAATTTCCTTCTCGCCGTGGCCCAGGCAGCAGAGGCCGACGTCCTCGTGTCGGGCGACAAGAGCGGAGTTTTGAAGGTGGGGCAGCACGGCAAGACGCGGATCATGTCCGTAACAGATTTCGTGGCCGAACTCGATTTGAAATAGTGTCTTGGGCGTTGAGAACCTTTGCCCTGCTTCAGCGCATGTAGTAGCTCATATCTTCGGCACGGAGCCGCGCCCGAGGATGCCCGCCACATTCTCCACAGAGCGCAGGCGCATCATGCCCCTGAAATAGTTGGGCATGTTTTCAAACACCTCGGTGTCATTCTTGGCGTTGGGCGCAAGCTTGTACAGCAGGTTGCGCAGATAATCCGCCTCCGGGCCGGACACGTGGAGCACACCGTCGATCAGCTCGACCGTGCCCAGAAAGTTCTGGTATTTGTAAGCGTCGTATGCATTTGCTCTCATGGGAGCTTGTCCAAGTTCTGCGTAATCGGGCGGGGGTTCATTTCTATCTCCTGTGTGTGCGAGTCAAGTATCGTGCAGCAACGTGAGACCCGCGATACCCGCCGCGCCACTCTGTTGTCCTTTCGTGCCAATTTGTTCTTTCCAGAACAGTTAGCCCGCTGGGAACGCGTTAGTGTTGTCGCCTGGCCGCCGCCATGACCGCCTCATCGTGTTGCCCGAGCGCCTGTATGGCACATAAGGCAAAGCGATTGGCGCGCGAGGGAAAGCCTGCCGGTTCATTAGGTCCGATACTCAACGTGTAGCCGAGTGATGCCCGTCAGCTCTGAAAGCCGGCGACCTTCCGAACAACGTAAGGGATCAAATCATGCGCGCGATCGAACCCGACACCGAGTACCAGATCTACACCGTCCGGCTCGCCGTGCCGCTGCGCCTGGGCGAGGCGGCAGCGTGCGATGCCATCAACGAGACGCTGGGGCCTTGCGTGGGCGCACCCGAGGACGGCAACCAGTACTGGCTCGCGGATTACGAAATCTTCCCGGGCGAAACGGTGCTCTCCGATTCCGACCCGGACGCGGCGCTGGAGGCCGGGCGGGCGGATACCTCGATTCCGAAACTCAAGGGCAATATAGACGACGCGGTCCGTGAAGCGCTCGTCTTCCCCGGACGCGCCCGTTGCGGACGCGCCAGTGCGCGCATATGGAAAATCGGCGTCTTTCCAAGTCGGACCTAGCCAAGTATATGAAGCGACGACGTTTCACGTCCGTAAAACGGTTAGCCCGGAAGCGGACTGGGAACTAACCGAAGCAGCTCTCTACTACGCCCGTGAGGCCAATGCCGATCTCGGCCTCGCGTTTATCGCTGAGTTCGAGCGCGGAATTGCACTCCTATGCACGCAGCCGATTGCTTTCCATCGAGGGACGATTGCGACTCCAGTGAAGGGGGGAATCGCCGGTGGCTCTGTGGGAGTTCGAACCGGCTAACCGGCCGTATCCGGGTGCGCGCTGGGTGCACCACCGGTCACTCGCCAGCAACGATTTGGTATTACGACCGCGGGTGCAGGAAGGTTGTTCCGGGTCCCGTCTGTAGCTGAAATTCGAGTGTAGCCGCAAGGCGACAGCGTTGCGCGCGGGAGACTGCATATCGCATGCCAAGAATTGCTAACAACGACGGCGGTAGGTTTGTCCTCCACTGCGGCAGTAGCGAGTTGTAGCTGGTATCGAGAATGAGTAGAGCTGCCCGCCATGCCGCGTCGTGCACGCCTTCAGGCTGCCGGTCTGCCCGTGCACATCATCCAGCGCGGGAACAATCGTCAGGCGTGTTTCTTCGCTGACGACGACTACCTGTTCTTCCTCGACCATCTCGCGCAGCTTGCCAAGCGATTTCGCTGCGCGTTAATTGTTTGCCGAATGAAGTCCGGACAATGGGCAGGCCGCGTGCAGTGTCGAAACGCGCCACGGCCAAGCCCAGCTCTCCAGCACCGGATGGTCAGCGACGTGGTAGTGACCCGTCTGCGCGGAGAGCCGTCCGTTTGACGGCGTTGTCGGCCTCGGCGTCCGTGTGCAGCGACGCCGCGCCGAGCTGGATCAAGGCAGTCACGTTTTCTACCGATGTGACTCGCAGGTCCGAAGGCTTGACCATGGCGCTGAATCCCCAGTCCTCCCTGAACACCATCAGCTTGACCGCTCCGTCGAAGCGCGGTCCGGCCGCACCAAAGGGACGACATCCATCCGCTTGCCATTCGAGCTCGAACGGCATGTTGGGCACCAGTGCACCGGCAAGCAACGGCTCGCCGTTTACGCGCAGCGTGGTATTCGGGCCACAGCGCGACGCCGGTCGTGGATCCACCCAGCGTAGCGGCAGGGCATCGATATCCAGGGCCGGCACGAGAAACGCGTTGAGAATGAATCGAGATGAATCCATGGCGGCGGGCGCTGCAGCAGTAACCGGCAACCGACTCGATCGTGCAGTGTCGGACGTAAGGTAGATAGCTAATCCGACTGCGACGGCGAGCCCCAGCGCGGTGAGTTGGATGACGCGTGTGTGTATGGTTCCACCCGCAACGTCGTCTGGTGCTTTGTCGTACTTGTTCACGCGATTCATGATGTGTATCTCCTGATATAGTCATAAATAACAGTAAAATAAAATATTCCTGGCCCGCGCATACCGGATGACATTACGTTCGGCGCGGCAAATCGGATCGCAGTCTCACCGTCTGGGCCACTCGCGTATATAGCCAAAAAGGCCTATAACTCTACGTATCCTCGGTCGGACCAACATGCTCCGCTTCCCCGTATACCGGCAAAATTACGCGAAGACTCGCGTGATTGCCGCCTCCTTGAGTTCGCCTAGGAGATCGACCTGCTCCCGCAGCCAGGTCGCCCGCCGCCGAGTGGCCGCAGCCTTCCGCGTGCGCTCGGTCACCTGACCGGCGTTGAGTCCTTTTCCGTTCCGGGCCTCCGGATCCGCGCCACAGTCGAGCAGCAGCCGAACGATGACGATGCGGGCTTCGGTGATTGCGTTGCAGGCGAGGGTGAGCGCCGTCTCCTGGCTGGTGGGCATATAGCCATCGTGATAGACGTATATCCGGTCGGGCTCGCGCGTGTTAGGATCGGCGCCAGCCGTCAGGAGAGCGCGCACCCGCTCAACGTCCTGCAGCCGGATCGCTTCCAATAGCTTCGCGCCCAGGCTGTTTCGATTGTCGTCTGATTTCATAAGCCTCTCCTGTTAACGACGATTCTCGGCGTTAGCGGGCAGTGCCGCGACGTGATCCTCCACAGCCGGAGTGCGTCATATTCACACCCGCGCAACGCTTTGATCTTCCGAAGTAAGAGCGTCTTTCGGCCGGCTATAGACGCTTAGAAGCCCATTTTTCAGCCCAAAACCGCGACTCTAAGCCTTAGTATTCCGTCTTCGCCGGTAGGCGCTTGATCGTCTTCTTGCGCTTCGCCGCCGGAGTCGCCTTGGGGGCGTTCCAGCGCGAACCGCGCTCCGCAAGAAGAGCGCGAAGCCGGTGAACAAGAAAAAATCCTCCACATCCGTGCGGCGGAGACACTGAAACCGAACTGGATCGCGCTACTGTGCATGCCGGGCTGCGTCGCCGCCCTGCTTTGGCTCGCGGCGACGGGCGCCGGCACCGGTTCCATCGCAGCCGCCGCGGCGGTTTTGGTCGTGGCGGTCGCCCTGGCGTGGTGGCAGTCGCTGCGACCCTCCAACGAGCGCGACTGGCAGCCCGCATTCGCGCGCGCACCGAGCGCGCTCATCGAGGACGACCGGGTCACGCTGCGGAATGTCCGCAACTTCCGCTACCGGAGCGAGTCCGACTTCGACGAGGTCTGGGAGGAGCGCGAGTACGATCTCGCCAAGCTCGAGGGGCTGGACATCTTCTTCTCGCACTGGAGCTCACCGCTGTACGCGCACACCATCATGAGCTGGCCGTTCTCGGACGGACAATACCTCGCCATATCGGTCGAGACGCGCCGCAGCAAGACCCAGCAATACTCCGCGATCAAGGGTTTTTTCCGTCAGTACGAGCTGATGTACGTGGCAGGCGACGAGCGCGACCTGATCGGGTTGCGTGCCGGCATCCGCAGCCAGGACGTGTACCTGTACCGGCTGCGGGTCAGCGCGGTGGCGGCGAGGAACCTGCTGCTCGAGTATTTCGCCGCGATGAACGCGGTCGCTGCCAAGCCGCGCTGGTACAACGCGCTAGTCGCCAATTGCACGACGACCATCCACCAGAGGGTGATCCAGGCGGGCGGCAAGCTGCCTCTCTCCTGGAGGCTGTTCGCGAACGGCTATCTACCCGAGTTCCTGTATCGGCGCGGCTCTCTCGATACGAGCCGGCCCTTCGTCGAGCTGAAGGCGATCAGCCGCATCGGCGATCGCGCGCGCGCCGCGCTGGACCGGGAGGATTTTTCGGCCGCCATCCGCGCCGGGCTGCCGATCCCCCGGCTTCCCGGATGACGTACTACTGACACAACGCACTCCTTTATCCCATCACCGTTTGCGGGCACAGGATTTGCATGTCGCAGCCGGGAACGGATAAGACCCCGTAACCATCGTTACACCGCACGGCGGAAAACGCGGGGACTCGGGAGGGACCTCGCCGAGCGACCGGAGGCTATCCGGCGGCTTTTCATTTCCATCGGCGAAAGATCGACAACGGAGAGGGGTGTATGGGAATCGTTGTTATCGTCACTCTTGCCTCATGAGCATGCGCACTGAAATAGGTGGCATCGCTCTTGCGCTCTTGTGTGCAGTCGGTCCATCCGCATCCAGCGCTGCGGAACCCTCATGCGGAATTGTCGTGCTAGGCCACGATGGCAAGATCCAATGCGATGATGGCGCGGCCACAAAAAAGCCTGAACTAGAGCCACGTGCGCGTCCGCTGGCGCCACCTTCGTTCTCACCGGCGCGCCCCCCGATCCCGCCGCGGGAAGTGCCGCTGCATCCCAATCAACTATTGCAATCGCCTCCTGTTTCATGGGCTGCCGTTAAGAAGCCGAGCATGCCTTCAAATCTACGAACTGGCAGCCCTTCACCTCAAGCGGTTTTCAGCCTCGTCGAAAAATCCGTCTACGTACTAATTTCGGCACCTTCTGAGCACAGCATGCGCACGAAATCGAAGGTAAGCCAAGGCTCAGCGGTCGCAGTGACTCCACGAATCGCGTTAACCAACTGTCACGTGCTTGAGGGAAACACGTTGCACTTGCTGCTTAAGAACAAGATGGTCTTCGCGGTCACTATTGCCGCTAGCGACAAGAACTCGGATCGCTGCGCTGTGGAAGTTGAGTCCGGCTCGCTCGTTCCGATTGCGGGAGTACGCCCGTACTCGACTCTCGCCGTTGGGGAAAGGGTTTATACGGTTGGCTCGCCGCGCGGATTGGAAAACACGTTAGGAGAGGGAATCGTGTCGGGGCTCCGAAGACTAACGGACGTGTATCTTGTACAAACGACTGCGCCGATCTCACCAGGCTCATCAGGCGGCGGGCTGTTTGACGCAACGGGCAACTTGATCGGAATCACCACCTTCAAAATTGGCGATCGCCAGAATCTAAACTTTGCTATCGCGGCTGACACATTCTGGAAATAGGTCTACCAGTGGAAGTTAAGATACTATTCCCTGAAGGAATGGGCCTCTTAGAGGACAGACCCTGAGGTTTCCCCGCATTTAGCCGTTGTACATCAGTTGATTGTGGAGTAGCGTTGCCACAAAAACGAAGCATGCATGGCACTTCGGTGCTCAGCTTGTTGTTGTCGAGACGAACAGGCGGAGCGTGCCATGCATGCGCACAGTATCGTAGCGCGAGTTGTGGGACCGTGCTTGCACGGATTGCATGCCAAGCGAGCGGCGGCATGTCAGCGGGTGGTGGTGTCAGTGGTGACCGGGGCCGCACTCAGTTTGTCCGCGATTGCGCTGGGGATACGCGCGGGGACGCGCTATCGGCATCGCGTCAAGAGCGTAGATCGTTTGCTGGGCAACGCGGCGCTGCACGCGGTGCGCGCCGAGTTGTATGCCGCGCTGGCGGCACGCTGGCTCAGCGGGATTCAGCAATTGCTGTTGGTGATCGACTGGTCGGACCTTACGCCCGATCAACGCTGGCACTGGTTGCGGGCCAGTGTCGCGGTCGAAGGACGCAGTATGACACTCTATGAGGAAGTGCATCCTCAGCGCCGGTTGGGCAACCCCAAGGTGCATCGGCAGTTTCTGGCGCGCGTGGCGGAGTTGCTGCCACCGGGCTGCGAGCCGATCGTGATGACTGATGCCGGATTTCATGCCACTTGGTTCAAGGCGGTCGCCGCCCGCGGCTGGGCCTTTATCGGACGGATCCGCGGCCGCGAGATGGTGCGCCGTGGCGCCGGTTCTTGGATACGGGGCACCGCCCTTTACGAGCAGGCCACCGAACAAGCGCGCGATCTGGGGCAGCATGCCTACGCGCGCACCAATCCGCTCGAAGCCCGCCTGGTGCTGGTGAAACTGCCTGCTCGTGGCCGACATCGGCTGAACATTTACGGGCGCCGGCGCGCCGGGCGCACCAGCCTGAAGTGCGCACGTGCCGCGCGCGACCCGTGGCTGCTCGCAGCTTCGCCGCGGCTCAATCATCTGACAGCGCCGAGCATCGTTCAGCTCTACGCGCAGCGCATGCGCATCGAGCAGTCGTTTCGGGACACCAAGAATTTGCGCGTAGGCCAGGGCCTGCATATCACACGCTCGCGCACGCGCGAGCGGCTGCAGATGCTGCTGCTGATTGGGCATCTGGCAGCCTTCGTGCAACGACTCATCGGCGAACAGGCAAAAGCACATCAACTTCAGCTCAACTTCATGGCAACACGCCGCAGAACACGACCAGAAATCTCCGTGCTCACGCTAGCACGACGCATCCTGCTGTCGGTCTCGCCCGCTGACTGGCTCGACCGCCTCACACCGTGGGCCGCTATTCCACCGCTGCGCGCCCAAGCCATCAACGCCTGTCTGAGAACGTAAAATGCGGGGAAACCTCAGGGACAGACCACTAAGCGCGCACCGGCGTTGCCAGTAGACGGGACAGACCACTAAGCCGCCTCCACGCCGTGCCCGTTTAGTGGTCCGATCCGTCGCAGAAAACCGAGATTCGCGGTGCCGGACCGCGCGCGAATATCTTCGCGAAATGAAGCATAGTTATCAGCGCCTCGCGTGATGAATCGATACGATGACTGATTCGATCTGGGACGGACTTTCCGCGGTTGCGATAGTTGGGTTCATCGGGTTGGTACTGTTGCTATCGATCATCATATGGTCGATCAGAAGCCACCGCGATCCCAGGCTGCGCATCGATTGCGATTCCTCCATCGACAAGCTCGTTCCATCCCTGGCCGGTCTGACGCTCAGCACAGCCGTCGGCGGCAATTCTGTCGAAGTGTTCGAGAACGGCTCTTTCTTCGAGGTACTGCTGCACCGAATTCGATCGGCTCGCAAGTCGGTGCACTTCGAAACTTTCCTGTGGAAGGAAGGCGTGCTCGGCCAGCGCTTGGCGGACGCACTATCCGAGCGCGCTCGCGCGGGGGTGCGGGTGCGTGTCATGCTGGACGCAACGGGCTCGAAGGAAATCGGCGAGGCGGCAACGCGACAGATGGAAGAAGCCAAATGCAAAGTTGTCTTCTTCCATAGGAAGTCTCTCCGCAACATCGGCGTGCTGAACGACCGGGACCATCGCAAGCTCGTCGTCATCGACGGCCGCGAAGCATTCGTGGGCGGCCATTGCATAGTCGACAACTGGCTGGGCGACGCCGAAGACGGGGAACACTTCGCCGACGTCAGCCTCGGATTGCGTGGGCCCATCGTGCACAGTGTGCAGGCCGCATTCAGCGAGAACTGGGTCGAGGAGACGGGCGAATTGTTCCTCGGAGACGAGGTATTTCCAGCCCTTGAACCGGAAGGCGACGTGCTGATTCATGCGGCATTCATCAAGCCCGAAGGTTCGCCGCCAGCCGTGAAAATTCTCCACCACACGGCCATATGCCTCGCTCGCAAGCGCATCTGGATTCAGAATCCTTATTTCATTCCAGAGCCCGAAGCAATCGATGCATTCGGAGAAGCGGTTTCCCGCGGCGTCGATGTGCGCGTCATGATGCCTTCCACTGCCGGCTCCGATAACCCCATGGTGCAACACGCCGGACATCGCAACTTCGAAAAGCTTCTATGCTGCGGCGTGCGTCTGTTCGAGTATCCGCACACACTGCTGCATCAAAAAGTAATGACCATCGATGGGGTATGGAGTGCGGTCGGCTCGAGCAACTTCGACGACCGGTCTTTCGAGACCAACGACGAAATCACGCTTGCAATCCTGGACGCCTCAACGGCGCAACGGCTCGATGCCGTCTTCGAGAAGTACGCACCACGCTGCAAGGAAATCGAGCTCGAGGCGTGGCGCAACCGCGGATGGCGCCACAAGCTGAAGGACAACGCCTTTTATATGCTCAACGAAGTGCTCTGACCATGCGCCGGTAAAATCCACGGCGAAGAACTCTTAGGGGATAGACCCCTAAGCCGGCTCGCTTCTTCACCGCTTCACTATTTCACGCTGTTCGAGCATCGACCAATATCCCGGGTCGGACCAACGCAACGGGCACTCTGGAAGGATGAAGGATGAAGGATGAACGTGGAAGGAGGATCCTTCGACTGCGTGATGAGTGATGAGTGATGAGTGATGGGTGCCTGAGACTCGAAGGGGTGAAGCAGTGAAGTAGTGAAGCGATGTGCGAACGACCAAGGAGCCAGGGGGGTCTTACTTATCAAGCGACACCCACCTCCGACTTCAGACCGACGGTGCTCTATGACGACACTCCTGATGTGCTTGGCCGCCTGCGCTATGGTGGCGACGGCCGCCTACTCGCAATATCGTGTTCCCGCCTTTACCGAAGGCAGTCACAAGGTGCTGCTGACCCGCACGGTGCTTATCGCTACGGGCATTGCGCTGGGGTTTCTGGGGGCGCAGAGCTTTCCGAACGATCCGCTACTCGCTGTGTTTGCTTTCCTGATCGGGTTCGGTACGGTGCACGTTCCCGCGGCATTTATCCTGTTCGTGAAGCAGGAGCGGGGCGCCGGGAGGAGTTAACGAGAGAAGCCCGGTTTCGCAGCCGCTCCGCTCGCCGGCCGGGCCTTGCGGCGAAAACGGTTTCGAGCGATCGGTAGTTTTTCACGCTCGATTCGGAGTGAAAAAAGTGTGCGCCGCCTTTTTTCACTTCATAGGACCTCGTTTGGGCGATTATGCCTAACCAGAGGGAGACCGAACGGAGCATACTTATGCTTCAGGAGGTTTCCCCATGTTTACGTTTCGTCACGGGTCCTTCGGTTCGTTGCTCGGAAAGATCGTTGCTGCATTTCGGAGTGATCGCCGGCAATCAGCGGAGGGAATACGTGACGCCGTTCCAGGCAAACCAAAGCTTGAGGTGTACCAGAATGAGAAATGGATTCCGCTTCGCGAGGCGGCGCAAATACTGTACAACGAACTTGATGGGACACATTGGAGGACGGCTGCAGACAGGGAAGACACCCCGGAGGCGCGATTGGACTACATGGCTCTACATCTCGTTCACAACGCACCTATCGATGGCCGTTCTCCGCCGTCTAACGCGTATAAGCCTATTCCGCCGAGCGAATTCGACACAGGCATATTCAAGGGCGGCGGGAAATATTTTCAACGATATTACGAGTCTTACCTTACGTATCTCGACATGCGCATTAGGGCAGAGGATTTGCGAGACGCGGTCAAGAAAATGAAGGCTGGCAAATAGCTGACAGGCCCCTCATCGTATTTTGCGATGGGAACTCCATCCCTGCCTCGGCGGTCCCTTTGAAACCGGCCCGGTCGACGGCCGGCGGGGTCTCGTTCCCCGACTGATAGCTTACAAGTAAGTGGAGGCAGGATGAAATTTCCGTCAATGATTGCGACGTTGGCCCTGCTCGCATGGGTTCCGGTCACCATGGCGCAGGTTGGCCAGCCGCGGGTCGATCCGCCCTCGAGCTTCAGCGATGCCGAATTGAAATCGTTCGCAGCGATTGTAGTGGAGGTGCGACGCCTCGCCGATACCTACAATCCGAAGCTGGAAGCGGCACCGACCATCAGGGAACAGCAGCAGGTGGAGTTGGCGGCAACCGACGAGATGACGCGGGCCGTCACGCAGGAAGGCATGACGATCGAACGGTACCAGGAGATCCTGAAACGGTCCCTGACGGATCCCGAAGTCGGGAACAGGATCAAGCAGCACATCAAGGAGAACGCTGACAAGCCCTGAGCCGTTGACGATGTGTCCCGCCAAGTAGCTCTTCATCCTTCCGCCTTCATCCTTCCGCCTTCATCCTTGCAGTACCAGCAGGTTCATCCTTCATCCTTCATCCCTCCACCTTGCCGTACCAGCAGGTCATCCTTCATCCTTCATCCCTCATCCTTCGGAAACTACTGCCGCTTGATCCCCGCCGCCGTGGCCACTTCCTGCCACCGCGCGATCTCCGAGCGGCAAAGGATGACCCGAGCGCTGCGGGAGATCCGCTTGTAACCGGCTAGGTGCCAAGACGCTAACTCTTCCAACCGGGGGATTGGGGGCGGGATGGGGTGCCACTAACAGGAAAAGCATCGCAGGGCACGCCGGAGCCGACCCGTCGGCGCGACATTCTGCCCAACACGAGAAAAGACGGGAGATGGGGGCGGGATGGGGGAAACCTCTTCCTCCCCTAGAAGAGCAGGACCAACGCCTGGGTTGGGTGCGGACTTGGCGCCCGTAGAGGCGCCCGAGCAGCGCAGCCACGACCGGGAATTCGGCGAGGACTGTCGAACCAGAGTGTCGGTATTTACCGTGACTCGGGAAGCGTTCACAACACCGTATTTAGGCGTCACCGGTAAGTGAGTTCCGCAGCCGCCGGTCGGGGCGAGCAGCGCAGGGTTTACCGCTACGAGCTTGCGAGGTGGCGGCGCCGGGTCGGGCGACGAGGCCGTGCCCAGCCCAGGCGCCCATGGCAACGGTTTTATCCTGCCCTTCGGTCACGTGCTTTGCGGCACCATGAGGACCGGCGGGTCGGCGGAGGCGAAACCTCTTAGGAGATGCCGTCCGCTCGCCGCCGATGTCGAGCAGCCGCTCCCTGACATTCCGCATCTGCAGCACGCCCGCGACATCGTCGCGTATCAGCGACACGAGCTCGCGGGGAGTGTTGCAGGCGCGAAGATGCCCTACCAGGAGAGGATCTCGAAGCCGGGCACCTCTTTGGGGATTTTCGACTTCAGCGAAGCTCGCCGGCGTCTTTACATAACTTTACCTTCCGGACAAACCGCGCTTACCTGGGGCGGCGAGACTGCTTTCCCGGGGGGATGTTCCCCGCAACCCAGGAAAGGATCGACCATGGAAACGCAAAACCCGAATTCGGAAAAACGCCGCCGCTTCTTCAAGCGCGCCGCGATCGCCGCCCTTATCGCAGGGATCGCTGCGGGGGTCGGCTACAAGACTTTTGCTTATGACGGCTACGGCGGCTGGCACCGCGGCGGCTTCGCGGCCGGCCCGCTCGATCCGGCGCAGGTGGACAAGCACCTCGAGCGCATGCTCCGGCACCTGTACGTCGAGATCGACGCCACGGAGGAGCAGAAGCAGAGGTTGGCACCCATCGTGAAGCAGGCGGCAAAGGACCTGCTGCCGCTACACGACAGGATGCACGCTGCTCGCGGCCAGGCGATCGAGCTGTTTTCGGGCGACACCATCGACCGCGGCGCGATCGAAGCGCTGCGCGCCGAGCACCTCCAGCTCGCCGAGCAGGCGTCCCGGCGTATCGCGCAGGTCCTCGCCGACGCCGGCGAGGTGCTGACCCCCGCGCAGCGCAAGCAACTCACCGAGCACATCGGAAAGCGCCACCACCATCGGTGGCACCACGGCTGAGACGCGCGCCGGCTTGCGGCGCAATGCGGCGGCGCATACAGTGCCACCCTACTCGAAGCCGAGGGCGGCATGGCCGAGCGCATTCTGCTGATCGAAGACGACCCCCGCCTCGCCGAGATGGTTTCGGAGTACCTCGCCGAGGCGGGGTTTCGCGTCGCGGTCGCCGCCGAGGGCCACGCTGGGCTCGAGCGGGCCGCGCGCGAGCCTTTCGACGCCCTGGTTCTCGACCTCACGCTGCCTGACATGGACGGGCTCGAGGTGTGCCGCGAGCTGCGCGCGAAGTCCGACACCCCGGTGCTGATGCTGACCGCGCGCGGCGACGCCGCCGACCGCATCGTCGGGCTGGAGCTCGGCGCCGACGACTATCTGCCTAAGCCGTTCCAGCCGCGCGAGCTGCTCGCGCGGTTGCGCGCCATCCTGCGGCGCGGGAAGTCGAAGGGACGGACGCCGCTCCTGCGGTTCGGGCGTCTTGAGATCGACCGCGACTCGCGCAGCGTGCGCGTGGGGGGCGAGGAGCGGGTCCTCACCGGTTACCAGTTCGCGCTGCTCGTCGTGCTCGCCGAGAACGCCGGGCGCGTGCTCGCCCGGGAAACGCTGATGGACCTCGTCAAGGGCGAGGCGCTGGAGGCCTTCGACCGCTCGATCGACGTGCACGTGTCGCGCATCCGCGCCGCGATCGAGGACGACCCGAAGAGGCCGCGGCGCATCGTCACGGTTCGCGGCGCCGGCTACGTTTTCGCCAGAGCGCAGGACTGATGCGACGCCTGTATCTGCGCATCTACCTCGCGGTGCTCGCGAGCCTCGCGATATTCGCGCTCGCCATGGCGCTGCTCTGGCATCGCTATGCCGGTGACGGCCCGCCGGCGCAGGCGCTGGAAGTGGCGGCGACCCTGGCGCGAAACATCCTCCCGCCCGCCGACGCGCCGAAAACGGTGCAGCAAGCCGCGCTCGAGCGGCTCGCCGCCGACCTGCGCGCCGATGTCGCGCTGTTCGGTCCCGATCGCTCCTTGCTCGCCGCAGTGGGCGACCCCTTGCCCGCGCCCGAAGCGGGCCGCGAAGGCCAATGGGCACACCGCTGGGGCAGCGGGTCGGTGTGGGGCGTGCGCTTGCTCGACGGGCGCTGGCTGGCGGCGAGAGTGCCGCATGGCCATGGATACGCAGCCTATCGGTTGTTCCTGATGATCGCGCTGCTCGCGCTCGCCGTGGGCGTCGGCGCCTACCCGGTCGCGCGGCGCCTGACGCGGCGCCTGGAGCGTCTGCAGGCGGGAGTGGAGTCGCTCGGGGCCGGCGACCTCTCGGCGCGCGTAACGATCGAAGGACGCGACGAAGTGGCGCGGCTTGCCGGAAGCTTCAACCAGGCCGCGGGCCGCATCGAAGAGCTGGTAGGCGCTCACAAGACGCTGCTCGCCAATGCTTCGCACGAGCTGCGCACGCCCCTTGCGCGGATCCGCATGGCGGTCGAATTGATGAAAGAGGACGCCGACCCGCGGCGCAAGGCGGAGTTGGAGCGAGATATCGCGGAGATCGACGCTCTGATAGACGAAATCCTGCTCGCGAGCCGCCTCGATGCGGTCAAGGACCTGGAGAAGATCGAAGAGGTGGACCTGCTCGCCCTCGCCGCGGAAGAATGCGCGCGCTACGAGAACGCGGAGCTGGACGGCCGGCCGGTTGCGGTTCGTGGTGATCCGCGGCTGCTTCGCCGCATGATCCGCAATCTCCTGGAGAACGCGAAGCACCACGGTGCGCCGCCGATCGAAGTGCGCGTGACGGACACGCCGGAGGGCGCGGAGATTTCGGTATGCGACTGCGGCGCAGGGATCGCCGCGGCCGAGCGCGAGCGCGTGTTCGAGCCCTTCTACCGCGCCGGGAGCCGGCAGGGCTCGGGACTGGGGCTCTCGCTCGTGCGGCAGATCGCGCGCCGGCACGGCGGCGAGGCGCGCTGCGCAGATCGGCAAGGGCGGGGCAGTTGTATCGTCATAGCCTTGCCTGCGGCGCAACACAAGTGAAGGAATGACGCCGACGGGGTCAGGTTAAGACGACCACGCAGCTTAGCGGCTTAGTCGTCTGTCCCCTAAGACGCTTCCTTTTTTCGGCCCGTTTTGAGCCTTAGCGCAGCGTTTTCGACGGCGAAACCAAGCTTCTAAGCAGAGTCCTTCTCTGAGCACGCGCTAAGATATCCGCGCGGGCGGCGCATACGCGATGCAGGGACACACGAGTTGAGTGCATCTCGAAAGCTGGAAGGCAGAGGGATGAGGGAACGCCGAACAGTTGTAGGAATTGACGTCGGAGGTGTCCGCAAAGGCTTCCACGCTGTCGCCCTCCGCGACGGCGCCTTTCTCGATCGCACCGAATCCGGTTCCCCGGCCGAAATAGCCGCCTGGTGCCGCGCGCGCGACGCGCGAGTTGTGGCCATCGATGCGCCGTGCCGCTGGCGCGTGAACGGCAAGGCACGCGCTTGCGAGCGAGATCTGGCGGGTGCGCGTATCTCCTGTTTTTCCACCCCCAGTCGTGAGAAGGCGAGTGGGAATCCGTTTTACGCCTGGATGATTAACGGCGCGGCACTCTATGAGCGACTGGAAGAGGCCTTTCCACTATTCGACGGCCGGCTGAGTGCGCAACCGATGTGCGTCGAGACGTTTCCCCAGGCAGTCGCATACGCGCTGGCCGGGAAGGCTTTACCGGCGAAGGAGAAGAAGCAGAACCGCCGAGAAGTGCTTCGCGCCGCCAACTTGGACGTGACCAAACTTCCGAATATCGACTATGTCGATGCCGCCTTATGTGCTTTGGCAGCTGACCATCTGCTGCGAGGTAGCTTCAAGGCGTACGGAACTGCGGACGATGGATTCATTGTTGTCCCGCAAATACCAAAGCTGCCCGCTGCGCACTCCGCGACACAGTGATCTCGAATTGAAGCGAACCGGGAGATGGGGGCGGGATGGGGGATCATTCCAACTTTTAGCGAGACGCGGGTCGAAGACATGGTGCTTGAGACTGGCGCCCCGTTGGAGACGGCCGAGCAGCACAGACACGGCCGGTATTTTCGGCGAGGACTGACCTGCTTGATATCGTCATAATCCAAGTCAAGGGCGGAAGCTCTCCCATGTCCGCTTACCGCTAATACTTTCGTCTTACCTCTTTTGCCGTATTCACCCCCATCTTGGTCTCCTGTAGTTTGGAACCAAGCACAAACGCGGGAGTTGAGTACGATTCTCTCGTACGTCCTGGAGCAGGAATCGGCGACGAAAAACCGATTTCGATTGCGCCTTGCTGAGCCCTTAAGCTTGGACACAGTCATGCTGTCCTCTCTCTCCAGGGCCCGGTTGACGATCTTGCAGTCATACACGCAGGTGTCCACTCGGAAGATGACAACTACTCAATTTAGTCGTTCAACATCAGGAGATGACCATGAATCACATGAATATGAAATCAGCTCTCACACTTGGTTTAGCGTTTACCGTATCCATGTTCGGCTCTTTGGGTGCTGCGCCCAAGGCGTATGCACAAATACAAACACAAATTTCGCCGCCTTGGACAAGTCACCCGGGGACCGTCTGCAAGGCCTCGAACCCTAACCAGGCACTCGACTACTCACCCTGGGGGGACGTCGAGAATGAACAACTTTATGAGATCTGGGTAACCTGTCCTTTGATGAGGGCCAAGCAGGAGAATGATAAGGGCGCCCACATCGAGGTGTACGTCACCCACATTGGCTCGCAGCACACCTTCTGCAAGGCCTACAGCCATGGCTACAATGGGACTTCTCTCGCGTTTGCTCAAGAAGGCTGGACCGGCTCTGGAGATGGCAAAGTGATCCTCGACCTCGCCTATAAGAACGGTGCTAGCAATTATTTGAGCTTCTACGTCGTGAATTGCCAAATTCCGGGTAAGGATAAGGGACGGCTCAAGAGCATACTACTTAAAGAGTCTGTTTGAGGAATGAGCGGGGCGTCGGTCTTGGAAGCTGGGAGTGCGATGGAAATCTTAGGGGACAGACCTGGTCTGTCCCCTAACGCTCTCTAAGAGCGGCGCGGTGCCTAACGCGATGCAGCGGCACGCTCAAGAGCAAGGACGAAGGAATCCGGCCGCTGCTACCCATCAGTTTAGGGCGTCACGACTGACGCCGCTTCGCCACTGACGACTGACGGCCCAAGACCTGTGATGGGTTAGGCGTCATGCTGACGGAAGAGTTGTCAGTGCGTAAGCGTGACGCGCCGCGCCGCGCCGCGGCGTCGAGCGAGCGCGCGGCCCGGCGCAGGTTGCGCGCGCCGGCGCGGCAGCCCGTCGCGAGCGCCTGCCGGGCGACGCGCCACGCCGCGATGGCGAGATCGAACGCGTATTCGACGCGCGCTCCCGTGGCCAGCGTCGTGGCATAGCGCTCGCGCACTTCGGGCGGGAGCGCAGCCGCTACTTCCTTCCAGAATACATTCGCCTGCTTACCGTTGCCGATGCGTTGGCGCATGAGGTCCCCCTGAGAAAGTGAAGTCCAGCGGGTTTCGATGCGTGACGCCGATCACGGTTCCGGGAGGTGGCGGATGAAATTTCAGGTATCCGGTGAGAAAAAATCAGCTGGTGTGTCACAAAGGTGACGCGACAGACGGGATTGACAGGATCAACGGGATTCTGAAAATCAGGTGCACGGAAAACCCGCGTTTGTAGGATTGGGGGCAGTGCACTGAATTGCCTGGACCCCGGCCTACGCCGGGGTGACGAACTCTCACTTCTTCAGACCTTCCTTAGTCTTGTCAGCGTGCGCTCAATCAAGCTGGGCGCAAGCTCGTCAATGAAGTGACGAACCACCGGATGGGGCGTTGCCCGACACTGGTAGCAATCTCGCGAGCCCTTGCGCGCTATCCACGAATTTAAGAGTAACCTCGCCGAACGTCCGCGTCCTATTGACTGGGTCCTTCGGCATGATCGGTAGCTGCGCCGTCCAGATGCCCCGCCGAATTTCCAATGTGAAGCTCACAGCATCGATCTTGTAGGGGCTGTTCGCGATCGCGCCGTAGCGATCCAGGATTTCCTGACGTCGGTCAACCATGTCCTTTGGCAGTCCCCAGGTTTCCATGATAGTCAAAATGAAATCGGCGTTGATCTCGGAGGCGGCTGTCTGGATGGCTCGCGCAGACCGGGCCTTAGCCTCATCGTCGCCGATTTTGATCCGTACGGTACTGCCCTGATCCGTTGAACTATTGCCCACGATAGCGACTGGATCGAGCGAGTGTCCATCCTCCAGAAATGCGCGCGCCGTCGCTATCAGCGGATCGATTATTCTGCGGTAAAGCGCTGGAATTTGCTTGGTGCGTAGCCAGAGCATACAAGCATGCCCATATTTGCTCGGCGCGGCGAACCGGAGTTGCGCCGGGATTGATTTTCCTCTCTTTCATGGGAGGACAACACAGGACGCTACTTCGCGACGGAGACTTCGACCTCAATCCAGCGGTCAGGCTGCAGGCAGGCGATCAGTTCCCTGGTCAGGTTGTCGCGATTCGCCGGGCCTGGTCACCGGGTTCGTCTCGCCTTTTCGGGTGGCGACGATCTTGGCGGCCGGGATCCCGAGGTTCACCAGGTGTTCCCTGACCGTTTTCGACCCGGCGCATCGAAAGCCGCATTGATACCGCGGCACGTCGAATCTGGAAGGTCAGCCCGTAAGCCTCGTTCCTGGGAAAGGAAGCGGTTTGCCGATACACGCGCTCCACCAGCGTCATCGCCTCACGCCACGCCGCCAGATTCCTATGTAGGGAACGATCCGGCGGGCTTTTGGTTTACACAGCTTCACTTCTTCACCTCTTCACTGGTACACTTCCAGGTGAAACAACATCAAAGACAAACATCAAAGACAAATTGCAGCAGACTATCTTCAAATCGACAGCGGCGCTTGCAATGGCCACGGTGCTGTTGGGTGGGTGCGCCGCGCTGAAATCGATCGAGCAGTCAACTCAACCGCAGCCACGCACTGCCCCACCCGCAGTATCAGAGGCGCTGCCCGTGCTGAAAATTGATCCCATGGCCGATGTCCCTGGAGAAAAGCCCGTTCCAGCAGTGCAGCAGGGCGCGATTGAACGAATCGATTGCATGAGCGGTGAACCGGATTGGCACGCAAGAATCGCGTTTGAAGCGCAAGGCGGGCAGGTGCTGAGCTTTGCGTATTACAGCAAATGGAAACCCCGCACCTGTTCGCTGGAGGTTAAGCGCAATGGCGCGGGCACAAAATGGCGCATGACCCCGAATGGCGCTGTTCGCGTGCATACCCCCGAGGGCCGATTTCTCATTCGCACGAGCGCCGATGCTTACGTCTTTGAGTTTGAGAAAGTGCGACGCCAGAAATTTTGCGGGATGCCTGGAGAAATCAACGGGACCATGACCATCAAGCGTGGATCGGGCAAGCCCGAGTGTTCGGTGGCGGGCATCATGGATACGAACGACAGTTACTTGGACAAGCTTTATAAATCAAAATAGTAGCGAAGAAGCAGTGAAGCAGTGAAGCGGTGAAGCAGTGAAGCAGTGACGTAGTGAACCCACTTCTTCACCTCTTCACTCCTTCACTTCTTCACGCTTCTGACCTCTCCTCACGCCTTCCTTCCGCCTCCCGCCTTATAAGTTGCGGTCTCTTCGCGCAGCACGCGGCGCAGCGTGTCTTCGAGATTCTCCCGCTCGATTGCCCGCTTGAGCGCCTCATTGATCAGAGTCTGATAGCCGCGCTCTCCCGCCCGTGCCTTGAAGAATTCCACGACGGCCGCGTCGAGATACATGGTCAACCGGCGCTTTCCGCGGGGCACCACTTTGCCGGCAACACGCACCACGCCGTGGGCTGCGGTCTCGGCCGTTACCTCCGGCACGTCAGACAGGTCTATATCGCCGCCGCCCATTGTTCTGACGCGCGGCCAGTCGGTTCTCGAGGGCCGCTTCCTAGATGCCTTCGAAATAGAGGATTTCTTCACTTTTCGTCGCCTTGCGCATTGAGATGACGCGAATGGTGGACGTGGTTTCCGTATGAGCGATGACTACTACGACGTCTCGCAACATGCCCAGGGTGATGAAGCGCTGCTCGCCATAGTCGAAGCGTGGATCTTCCATTGTCAGCGTAATGCCGCCAAATACCGCCTCCGCGTCCGCGAAATCGAAGCCGCGCTTGCGGAGATTAGTGCGGCGCTTGGTATGGTCCCAAGCGATCTTCATCGTCACTTATTATGCATATTAATATGCATATCAGCAACGCGAGATAGAAGCCTCCCGTAGTGAAGTGTGAGGCGCGATTGGGGACAGATCCGATCTGTCCCCGGTTTATGCAAGATCAGCTGCATGCAGAAAGGGCGAGCGCCTGCAGGACTTCGCCGCTGCGGCGGCTCTGGACGAAGGCCGCGACGCCGCCGCGGGCGACGCGTTGCGTGGAGAGCGAGCGCTCGAGCGCGACGTTGCCCGCGCTGTCGAGGCCGACAGGCCCCCACCAATCGCGCACGACGTAGTCATGAGTTAGTGTCGCGCCGCGGTTCTCCCCGGCGGACACCCGGTTCGACACTCCGTTCTCGTACAGCGCGACGTAGAGCGCAGCGCTCTCGCGATCCGCGGGCGCGGGCACGGCTGCCGCGGCGCGCAGCGCGGTCGCGCCCGCGCCGGCCGGCCCGAGCGCAAGCTCGACGCGGGCGCGCGAGGCGGCGCCGTTCACCGCCGTGACCGCCTGGGCGAAGCTTTTCTGCGACGACCAGCCGCGGTAGTCCTTGCCGGCGAGCACGACCTGGGGCGTGTAGACGACGCGGCTGCGCGCGATCGCCGCGAGCTCGCGCTGGCGCGCCGAGAACAGCGCCTTGGCAAACGGATCCTTCCAGCCGATGTAGTCCCAGTAATCGACGTGCAGGGCGAGCGGCACGAGCCGGTCGGGCCCGAGGCCGCTCGCGCGCAGGGCGCTCAACCAGCGGTCGGCCGGCGGGCAGCTGCTGCAGCCCTCCGAGGTATACAGCTCGACCAGGGCCGCAGTGGCCGGCCCGCTCGTGGCAGCGCAGCCGCCCGCCTGGGCGTGCGCGCCGTCCGCGGTCAGCAGCGCCAGCGCGGCGGCGGCGATTGTTCGCGGCATTCCGAATTTCCCCATGCGATCCCATTTACGGCTCGACGGGGTTATTGGATGAGGCAAGGGCGGCATGGCCGCGCGCGAGGCTGGAGCTAGGAACGCGGTCTCAGGGGACAGACCAGGACAGACCCTGAGGTTTCCCCGCATTTAGCCGTTGTACATCAGTTGATTGTGGAGTAGCGTTGCCACAAAAACGAAGCATGCATGGCACTTCGGTGCTCAGCTTGTTGTTGTCGAGACGAACAGGCGGAGCGTGCCATGCATGCGCACAGTATCGTAGCGCGAGTTGTGGGACCGTGCTTGCACGGATTGCATGCCAAGCGAGCGGCGGCATGTCAGCGGGTGGTGGTGTCAGTGGTGACCGGGGCCGCACTCAGTTTGTCCGCGATTGCGCTGGGGATACGCGCGGGGACGCGCTATCGGCATCGCGTCAAGAGCGTAGATCGTTTGCTGGGCAACGCGGCGCTGCACGCGGTGCGCGCCGAGTTGTATGCCGCGCTGGCGGCACGCTGGCTCAGCGGGGTTCAGCAATTGCTGTTGGTGATCGACTGGTCGGACCTTACGCCCGATCAACGCTGGCACTGGTTGCGGGCCAGTGTCGCGGTCGAAGGGCGCAGTGTGACACTCTATGAGGAAGTGCATCCTCAGCGCCGGTTGGGCAACCCCAAGGTGCATCGGCAGTTTCTGGCGCGCGTGGCGGAGTTGCTGCCACCGGGCTGCGAGCCGATCGTGATGACTGATGCCGGATTTCATGCCACTTGGTTCAAGGCGGTCGCCGCCCGCGGCTGGGCGTTTATCGGACGGATCCGCGGCCGCGAGATGGTGCGCCGTGGCGCCGGTTCTTGGATACGGGGCACCGCCCTTTACGAGCAGGCCACCGAACAAGCGCGCGATCTGGGGCAGCATGCCTACGCGCGCACCAATCCGCTCGAAGCCCGCCTGGTGCTGGTGAAACTGCCTGCTCGTGGCCGACATCGGCTGAACATTTACGGGCGCCGGCGCGCCGGGCGCACCAGCCTGAAGTGCGCACGTGCCGCGCGCGACCCGTGGCTGCTCGCAGCTTCGCCGCGGCTCAATCATCTGACAGCGCCGAGCATCGTTCAGCTCTACGCGCAGCGCATGCGCATCGAGCAGTCGTTTCGGGACACCAAGAATTTGCGCGTAGGCCAGGGCCTGCATATCACACGCTCGCGCACGCGCGAGCGGCTGCAGATGCTGCTGCTGATTGGGCATCTGGCAGCCTTCGTGCAACGACTCATCGGCGAACAGGCAAAAGCACATCAACTTCAGCTCAACTTCATGGCAACACGCCGCAGAACACGACCAGAAATCTCCGTGCTCACGCTAGCACGACGCATCCTGCTGTCGGTCTCGCCCGCTGACTGGCTCGACCGCCTCACACCGTGGGCCGCTATTCCACCGCTGCGCGCCCAAGCCATCAACGCCTGTCTGAGAACGTAAAATGCGGGGAAACCTCAGGGACAGACCACTAAGTGACGACTGATGGCGCGCGTCGAGGGGCGGAGCAGGGGCCCCATATTTCCTATGGGGATGCGACCCCCGGTGACGCGCAGAGCGGCCGACTGGATCGTGCTGAAATTTCGCGATGGCAGCTCAGAGGCCGCTGACGACTGGCAGTGGTAAATTCCGGGTTCGAGTGACCAGAACCTACAACAGGGATAGGAAATGCAATGGACAAGACCGCGATTCGCATGAAAACAGGCAAGGCAGTCCTCCTGGCAGTCCTTTGCTCTTCGGCGCTACCGGTCAATGCGGCAACGGTTTCCGTCGATTGTGATGCCGGAAACACCATTACGGCTGCCCTGGGCAACGTAAGACCGGGAGACACCGTGCTGGCCAGCGGGACCTGTAATGAGCAGGTCAGCTTTAATCCGGAGCTGGTGAGGATCACGCTGGACGGCCAGAAGAAGACGACGATCCAGCACCCCGGCAAGGGCGCGGCGTCCCCGCATACCGTCTTCATCAAGGGGAATGACATCTTTATCAAGGGGATTACGGTGATAGGAGGCCTCGACGGTATTCATCTTTCCGGGCCTGCTTCGGCAGAAATCGATGGCGCTGTAGTCATGAAATCCGCCCGGGCCGGAGTCCATATCGACAAGGGCAGCATTGCGCGGGTTCTCAACACCACGGTCCAGGACAGTGGCGCCATGGGAATCGATATCACGGGTGCTTCCTACGCCTACATCGGGGTGAGAATTCCCCGGATACCGGCGCTGTCACCCGTTACGGTCCGCAACAGTGGCGGAGCCGGCATCAACATCGAGCGCTCTTCAGGCGCCTGGATCGTGGGCAATACCATCAGCAACAACAAGGGCAGTGGCATTGAAGTGCATCGCAACTCCCACGCCGACGTCATGGCGAACGCGATCAATGCTAATGGCGGCGATGCCATCCTGGCGAGCTACGGCTTCGGCATCAACCTCAAGAGCGAGCCGCGCCGCGACGGGCCGAACCAGTCGGCGCAGGACAACGGCGGCGTGGGAATCCGCTGCACGACAGGCGGCTTTGTCGACGGTCCTCTCGGAACGCTGGGCGGGAAGCAGGGCGCGAAGGCAATCGAGCACGGTTGCATCGATCGCGTTGAGCGTTAGCGGCATCCGGGTGACGAGGTGCAGGTGACGAGGTAATGGTGACGAGATACTGGTGACGAGATACAGGTGACTATAGGGGCCGCAAAGGCACTTTTGTCGGCACCATTATTCGTCACCTTTATCTCGTTACCTCTTCCTCATGGCGGAGGTTTATGGGTTAAGATTTCGCCCCTGCACTCACCACTCATCACCGAAGGAGGAAACCCGTGGCTTACCAAGGCATGATTGCGGAAATAGTTTCGATCAACGGCCATAACGGCGACAAGATCTCGGCGTACGTCGCGCGGCCCACGGGCGCGGGCCCGTTCCCGGGGGTCGTGCTGATACATCACAACCCGGGCTGGGACGAGTTCTACTGTGAGATGACGCGCAAGTTCGCCCACCACGGCTACGCGGCGATCAGCCATAACCTGTTCGAGCGGGCCGGGGAGGGCAAGTCGGACGACGTCGCGGCAAAGGTGCGTGCGGAAGGCGGCATACCCGACGCGCAGGCGATGGGCGACACCGAGGGCGCGACGAAATGGCTGCGCGCCCAACCCTGGACCGGAAAAAAAGTCGGCTGCATCGGCTCATGCTCGGGGGGCCGGCTCGCCTTCCTCTACGCCTGCCAGACGAAGAGCATAGACGCGCTGGTCGAGCTGTGGGGCGGCCGCGTGGTGATGAAGAAGGAAGAGATCAACCCGAAGACGCCGGTCGCGCCGATCGACTACACGAAGGACCTCTCGTGCCCGATGCTCGGTTTGTTCGGCAATGACGACGCCGCGCCCAATCCCGAGCAGGTGAACCAGCACGAGGCCGAGCTGAAGAAGCACGGCAAGCAGTACCAGTTCCACCGCTACGACGGCGCCGGCCACGGCTTTTTCTACTACGACCGGCCGATGTACCGCGTCGAGCAGGCCCTCGACGGCTGGAAGAAGGTGTGGGCGTTCTTCGAGAAGCAGCTCGGGAAGTGACTGCGTGTGTACATCCGTTGTTGAGATCGTCCGCGCGGAAGGCGCGGGCAAGGGCGAGGGCGGCTGGTTCCCGCTCACGACCGCAGTCGTGTCGTACGACCACCCGCACCATGCCCTGCTCGACGAAGCGATCACGATCGATTTCGTTAACCACGACCTCGGCCCCTCCGCGCGCGCCGCGGTCGAGATCACGCTCGATTCCGCGAAGCAGCTTGCCGCCGCCCTTACGCGCGCGATTGCCGCTGCGGAGGAGATGGAGGCCCGGAGGGGCCAGTGATGCGTGACAAGTGACGTCACTCGTCACGGGGCTAGCTTTCACCGGCCACGGTGACGATGACGCGGCGCTCGTGCGGAGCGTGGCGGTGCTCCCAGAGATAGAGGCCCTGCCAGGTGCCGAGCGCAAGCCGGCCTTCGGTGACGGGCACGGTGAGGCTCGAGCCGGCGAGGATCGAACGCGCGTGCGAGGCCATGTCGTCCGGGCCTTCCGTGTCATGGCGCCAGGCGGGGTCGCCGTCAGGCGCGAGGCGCGCGAAGAGCGTTTCGAGATCGCGACGTCCGTCGGGGTCGGCGTTCTCGCACAGCACCAGCGACGCGGTAGTGTGTTGCACGAACGCGGTGCAAATGCCGGTGCGCACGCCGCTTGCGGCAACCACACGCTCCGACCTGGGCGGTGATGTCGGTCGTGCCGCGGCTCCGGGTCCGGAAGGTAAGGGTTTGCTGGAAATCATTGCAATTGGTGGATGGCCGATCCTCTAAGGATGAAGGATGAAGGATCGAAGGCGGAAGGCGGAAGGATGACCCCCGCAGTGCGGTAAACCCATCATCCGGGCCGGACTAACCAAGAGAAATGCGGTGAACCGTGAATGGTGAAGGGGTGAAGCAGCAATGCAGTTAAGTGCCAAAGCGGTGAAGCAGGAAATAGTATGGCTTGGCGAGATATTCGCGGGATCCTTAGTGGTCTGTCCCTATGGGGTTGACAGCGCGTTCAGTACGATCATAATGGTCAGCATGGTCAATATGAACCGGCCGTAGGGGCACGCCATGATCAAGGAAACCAATGCCGTCGCCTTCCGCCAGAACCTCGGCGAAATGATCAGCCAAGTGCAGTTCCGCCGCGACAGCATCGTCATCAACAAGGACGGGCGCGCCGTCGCGGTCTTGATCGATGCGAAGCTTTTCGAGCGCATCCGCCGCATGCAGGAGCGCTTCGACGAGCTCGCCGCGCGACTGGCCGAAGCCTACGCCGCCGTGCCCGAGGAAGAAGGCATGGCCGAAATCCAGCGCGCCGTGGCAGCCGGACGCGCTAAACCGAAAGTCTCCGGCAAGCGCAAGAAAGGCTGAGCCTTGCCCAATCTGCGGGTGGTGCTCGACACCAACGTCCTGGTGTCGGGCCTTGCCTATCCCGCCAGCGTGCCCGGCCGCATCGTCGGCGCCTGGCGCCAGGGCGCCCTCGACGTCGTCCTGTCCCGCTACATCCTCGACGAACTGGCCCGCGTCCTGCCGCGGCTCAACCGCCGCCTGAAATGGGAACCGAACGACTTTGCCGACCTCATAGACATCCTCGCCATTCAGGCGGACCTCGTCGAACCACGGCCGCTCGAAGGTTCCGACGCGCGCGACGCCGCGGATGTCCCGGTGCTCGGCACCCTGCTCGCCGCGAGGGCGGACTACCTCATTACCGGCGATGACGATCTACTGGTACTTGCAAGCCGCTATTCAATCATTACGCCGGCCGATTTCTGGCGTAAGCATGGAAGCTAGAATTCTTAGGGGACAGACCACTAAGCGCGGGGCATGTCGCCCTTCGGATGACGGCTTAGTGGTCTGTCCCCGTGGAAAACCGCTCCAATCAATGGACGGTATGCACCGCAAGAACGACGATCTCGCCCTCGTCGTCCATGCCGAGTTGCTCATGAACATGCGCGAGCGCTTCTTCGCGATTGGCGCCGTCCGCGATCACGTAGCCGGGGATGCCGGCGGGCGTCTGCAGCTCGATAAGATAAGACATGAGGTTCCTCCCTCTTATGATATTGGCGGAGCAGGGGTGAGGTGATGTTGCGCACCACCTCGTCCCTTGCTTTCCGCACCGCTCATTTCCAGCGGGGATTGTTCGGATAGTTGTCGAAGCGATTGGGCACGCCGTCACCGTCCCGGTCCCTCATCCGCACTTCGCCGTCCGGCGTCCGGTCGTAGCGGTTGGCGATTCCATCGTTGTCCCGGTCCCCACGCGGGCCGAAGCCGTCGGGCGTCGGGTCGCGGCGGTTGGTGATGCCGTCGCCGTCCCGGTCGAAGCGCGAAGGCTGGTAGTGGCCGCGGCCGTAGTAGGTGTCGTGACGCGCGGGGGTGGTATTGAAGAAAAAGTCGAAGCTCGCCGCTGCGCTCGGCAGAGGCAGCGCTACGGCGCCGAGCCCTCCGGCGGCGATCAACGCGGAAACCAGTGTCTTTTTCGCGAACATGTCTCATCTCCTCGAAGGTTGGCAGTGAGAAAATCCTTCCCACTTGCTTCCTTGGAGACGACGAAGACCGGGGTAATTCGCAAGGAAAGGTAGTGGTTGGTAACGAGATGTTTCCTGGGGGATGAGGGATGAAGGATGAAGGATGAGGATGACCCCCCGCAGTGCGGGAGACCTATTCCCCATCACCTATCACCCATCACCGCACCTCCGCACTTCTTCACTTGCCGTCACAAGTGACAAGTCTGACGCGCGCCGCTATTCTTGAGTGATCGAAGAGTCAGGCGCCCATGTCTATGCGAGAATTGCGGGCCGAAGCCCGTATTGCAGTTACGCGGCACGGCAAATTGAGCACCGGGTACGCGTGGTTTCCGTGCACGGTTCTGGACATGAGCAATAATGGTTTCCTGATGGCAGCCGACAAGCAGCTCGCGGTTGGACAGATCCTCGAGTTCAGGTGCGAGCTTTATCCGGGGGAGGTGCTCGATTGCATGACCGAGGTCATGCATTCCAACGACGAGAGTGCGGGCATGATGATTACGGAAATCGATGAGAACGGAACCAGGCTGCTGCAGACGTACCTGGAGCAACAGAATGCCGTCAAGCTGGACACGCTGACGAAGGCGGGGCCCTAGAGCGGTGATGCCGCTGCGCTGAGTTCGGCAATGCCGCATTCCCACCCCGAAGGATGAAGGATGATCCTTCAACTGCGTGATGAGTGATGAGTGATCACTTCCTCTTAGAATTAGAATAACCGGATGAAGCCCGTCACGGAATTCGGCCGCGAAGACGCGCTCGCGTTGCAGGACTTCCTAGCTTCCCCGTCCCGGCCCAAGGCTACCATGGGGTATTTTGAAAGCGCCGGATTCCTGTTCGCGGTTTGCTGCAACCCGGACATGGTACAGCCATCGGAATGGATGCCGGAGATCCTGGGCGAGAATTACGGCGACGTTGCCGACCTGGAGGAGGCGCAGCGGATGCTGCAGCTTCTAATGCGGTTCTACAACCACATCAACCACGGGGTGCTGGAGCGGCGCCCGGACCTACCCTGGGGCTGTGACGTGCTACCGGAGCCGCTGGCGAACCTGGAAGAGGGCGCGCCGCTGGGCCGGTGGGCGCGGGGGTTTGGCGAGGGCACCGACTGGCTGCAGGAAAGCTGGCCCGAGGAACTGCCGAGCGATCTCGATGGAGGGCTCGGCGCCTGCCTCCTGGTGCTGACGTTCTTCTCGAGCCGTCGTCTCGCCGAAGCGTACTTGAAGGAATCGAAGCGGGCCGGCTATACGCTCGAAGCGATGGCGAAAAAGATGTCGGAAATGATACGGCCGACGATGGCCGCCTATGCCGATCTCGGGCGCAGCCTCTACGAGGGCAAGCTCGTGAAGCCGCCGCCATCGGGCAGGCGCGGGAGCAGGAGCAAAAGCAAAAGCAGAAAGAAGAGCAAGCGGACGCGATGAGATCGCTTTATCGAGCGTCCGCCATATGCTTGACACGCTCGATCCCTCACCCCCGACCCCTCTCCCGAGTGGAGAGGGGAGCAATGCCGGAAATGGTCGTCAACCATTTCCCGAATGCTCAATGGTTGCCTGACTTTCCGAGCAGGATCTGCAACGACTTCACCCGCTGCACCGCATCGCCCGCGATGTGTGTCCAGATGATCGCGTCGCGAACGAGCTTGTCGGCACCGGCGTGCATCGCCGTACCGCCGGCGTAGCCGTGGATCGCCAGGTTGGCATAGCACACCCGCTGGATGGCGTCGGTGGCGAAGTTCATGAGCAGGTGACCGTGCGGGGCGTGGTGCGCGGGCGTGGCGTCGCTCTCGGCCGCGAGCCGCATGACGAACGAGCGCAGCGCCTCGGTGTGCATGTGCATCTCCGAAAGCTTGAGCTGGACGAGCTGCTGCTCGGCGAGCGCCCGGCCGCCGCGTTGCGTGGTCTTCACGCAGCCGGTCGCCATTTCGACCGCGGCGTCGCAGACGCCCACGGCGTTGGCGGCGTACTCGAGCAGGCCGAATTTCGCGTTCTTGCCGCCGCGCGCCTTCAAGCCGCTGTTCACTTCGCCCAGGAGATTCTCGTGCGGCACGCGCGCGTTCTCGAAGATGAGCTCCGCGTTCTGGTAGAAACGCCAGCCGCTCTTGTCGAACACCTTGCCCACGCGCAGTCCCGGCGTGTCGATCGGCACTGCGAAGATGCTGGTGCCGTCGCTGACCGCGGCCCCGGGATCGGTGCGCGTGTAGGCGAAGAAAAGCTTCCCGACGTTGGCGTTGGCGATGTAACACTTCTCGCCGTTCAGGATCCACTCGTCGCCGCGGCGTTCCGCCCGCAGCCGGAGGCCGGAGCGGGGATCGTCAGGCGGCGGCAGGCGGTTGTCGGAACCGGCGTTGGGCTCGGTGATGCCGCCGCCCAGGAGAAAGGCGTCGTCCTCCAGGAACGGTCGGAGGAACCGCTCGCGCTGCTCCGGCGTACAGCGGTCCGCGATCAGGTGGCACCATTTCCAGCACTGGCTGAAGGTCTTGGCGATCGCGCTGTCGCCGCGGGCGAGCTCTGCGATCACCACCGCTTGCGTTACGAAGTCGATGCCGTGCCCGCCCCACTCCCGGGGCACGGCCGCGGTGCGAAAGCCGAGCGTCGATCCTTTCCTGATGATCTCCCAGTCCAGCGTCGCGCCCGGATCGGCGACCTGGTCGCGCTGTAGCGAGATCGGGCGTATCTCTTCCTCCGCGAATCGGCGCGCTTCCGTCTGCCAGCCGCGTTGCTCCTCGTTGAGCGAAAAATCCATCCTGGCCTTGTTAAAGCAGAATCCGAAAGCGCCTGCGGCCGCGCACCCTGTATATCGAGAAATCCCGTTGGTCGATGGTTGCGATCGCGGTCACGACGGAGCGCTCGGCGAGCGCGATGAGGGAGGCATCGGCGTAATCGCAAGGCAGGTTGGCATACTGGGCGATGATTCGCGCGACCGCCGCATAGTCGGCCACGGGTTCTACCACCAGCAGCCCTGCCGCGCGAGCGCGCTCGAACCAAATGAGTGCGGCCCGTTGATGGCTTTGGCTCGCGGCAAGCACGTAAGCGGTCTCGGTTACCACCGCCTCGGTCGTGAGCAACTGCCCGCGAAACCGTTGGAACCACTCGGCCGCCGCTGTATGGTGGCGATCAGCACGGTTGATGAGCGCGACAACGGCGCCGGTGTCAACGAGCGCGCGGGCCACGAAATGCCTTGCGCGCGAGTTTCCGGACATTGCCCGACTGCAGCTTCTTGACGCCTCGCGGCGGAATCAGGTCAACCGCGAGCGAGTAGGAGCTTGCCCCTCCGGTTTCCTTATCTAGATAATCGTCGAGCGCGCGCACAACGGCCTCAGTCCGGGTAACCCCACGCTTCGCACAGTACTCCGCCAGCTTTTCTTCCACGCGCGGTGGAATGCGTGCATTGATGATGTCGCCCATGGCATTTCACCTTTGATTGTCTTACAATGGATGACAATTGTAACACAAGGCGTCTGCGGTGACGCAGTGAAGCAGTGAAGCAGGGATGAGGCCGCTTCGCTACTGACGACTTCAGAGTAGACTTGCTTGTGAGCGGATAGGAGTATCCCGATGATGAAGCTGAAACGCATCACCCTCGATCCCGCGGTCATGGGCGGGCGTCCGTGCATCCGAGGATTGCGCGTGACGGTAGGCACTCTGGTTGGGCTGCTCGCCGCCGGGAAGTCGCGCGACGACGTCCTGCGACTCTATCCGTATCTCGAAGCCGCTGACCTTGACGAGGCGCTCGCCTATGCCGTGTGGCGCTTAGAGGAAGCCGAGTTGCCCCTCAAGTAGTGAGGCTCAGAGTCTGAAGCAGTGAAGTGCTGCGGCGACAATCGGCTTCGCCCAGTCCGGCGCCAGCGGCAGGTCGTGCGGATTCGATATCTTCCCGCGCTCCACGTGCATCACGAGTAAGAGCATCGGCGTCTTTCTCGCCGCGGGATCCGCTTCGACGCTGTTGTCGTAGACGCGCAGGCCGGCGAGCCGCGGCAGGAGGTGTATGAGATTCAGCCGGCTGTGGTCGTAGCGCCGGCGGATGTCCGCCTCTGGGATGTCGTGCCCGCCGCGACGGGCGCGCGCGCGCACGCGTGCAATGTGCAGTTCCGGGCTGGAGAGCCCCGCGTACCAGACGTAGATCTCGATTCCTTTCGCGGCTGCCTCTGCCAGCAAGCGCACGATGGTGTTCCCGCCGAGGGTGGTTTCGAGTGCGAAGTCGAGCCGCTCCGCAATGGCCCGCTCGAGCAGTCGCCGGCCATGGTGCCAGGCCTCGCTGTCGGCCTCCAGCCGGCTCAAAGCAGGTTGGGAAGCGCGTAACGCGCGGGAGGCTTCATCGGGGTTGTAGTAGTCGGCCCCCCTGCTGCGAAAGGCCGCGCCGCCGATGCTGCTCTTGCCGGCGCCGTTGACGCCGGCGAGCACATAGATACGCGGCGGCCGGCCAGCGGTCGTCAATCCGGCCTATCCGGGCTTGGCGCGCTTTGGGCGCTTGATAGTCGCCTTTGCCGTCCTGACGGCGGCGCGGCCCAGTTCGACCGGCGAGGCGTTGAACGCCGATTCCATCGCCTTCCTCGCCGAGGGCGTCTGCAGGCGGCCGAGCAAGGTATCGTATTCCGCCCGGAGATCGCTCAAGTTGTGGGAGCGCGCGTTCACCAGGGCCTGGAACTCGTCGTATGCGATCAGCACGGCCTTGGGGGTTTCGTGCCGGGTGATCGCGACCGCCCCCCCGCGGATCGCCTGCTCCAGGACCGCGCCGAATTCGTTCTTCAAGCGAGTAGCCGGGATGCTCGACACGTCGACAAGCTCGCCTCGGCTGTTGCGGAATGTGATCGTGGACATGGTGCGGTCTCGTCGTTGGCGGTCCAATCTGCCCATTATAGACAAAATGGCCATTATGTCCACGGCGGTCGGTAGGGACAAGTTCATCCTTCATCCCTTTCTTAGAGTGGTCTATCCCGGTTTCAGCTACCATCGAGCGCATGCACATCTGGGTCGACGCCGATGCCTGCCCGGCGGTGATTAAGGAGATCCTGTTCCGCGCGGCGGAGCGATCGGAGATTCCGATGACGCTGTTCGCGAACAAGCCGCTGCGCACCCCGCCCTCGCGCTTCATCCGGATGGTCCAGGTGGCGCGCGGGCTCGATGTGGCCGACCAGGAAATCGTCCGGCGTCTCGAGCCGGGCGATCTGGTGATCACCGCCGATATTCCGATGGCCGCGGAAGTCGTCGAGCGCGGCGCACACGCGCTCAATCCGCGAGGGGAGTTCTACACTCCCGAGAACATCCAGGAGCGCCTGGCGCTGCGCAATTTTCTGGACGCACTGCGCTCAGGTGGCGTGCAGACCAGCGGTCCGGCGCCGCTCGATCTGACCGATCGCAAGCGATTCGCGGATCAGCTCGATCGATTTCTGACGCGGCAGGGCAGGGCCGAAGGATGAAGGCGGAAGGGATGAGGAAAGACAAGGATGAAGGCGGAAGGATGACCCCCGCAGTGCGGGAAATCCATCACCCATCTCTGGAAGGATGAAGGATGAACGTGGAAGGAGGATCCTTCAACTGCGTGATGAGTGATGTGTGATGAGTGATGGGTGCCTGTGACTCGCGCGTCCGCATTACTAGGTAGTAGAAAGCCGTTTCCAGACCTCTTCGGCATCCTTGGCCTTGTTGTAGTCTCCGGCCATCTCGCCCGTGCCGACCGGACTCTTGGCCGCAAAGAAAACCGCAGGGCCTCCGATCGCGCAGACTCCGTGCCTGATGTTGCGAGGGATGTGGACGAGGTCGCCGGGCTCGATGATCCGCTCCTCGTCGCCGACCACCATCCTCATCCTGCCCTCGAGCACGAGCATGAATTGCTCCTCGTTCGGGTGAAAGTGGGGAGGAGGGCCTTCGCCTTCCTGGTAGGTCGTGACGCCCACCTTGATGAGCTCTCCCGCGACGCTTTTCCCCACCGCGGAGCCGACCTTCGAACGCTTCGCTTCCATTTCCGAAATCTTGTAGAACGGCATGGCCTACTCCTTACAAAGAGCGTGATGAGTGATGAGTGATGAGTGATGAGAACGGAAAACGTGATGAGTGTCTAGTAGGCTTGGAGCGACTTGCGCAGGCTTCGTACCAGTTTGCCGACCAGCGTTGCCTGGTTGACACTCTTTGACTCGGCCGCCAAGTATCCCAAGCGTATTGCTAGCTGTAGCTGGGTTTGCAATTCGGCCAGCGAACCGCAGGAGATTCCTACGAACTGGATCAGCTCCTTTCGCGAATTTCTTGCCGATCCCTCGGCGAGGTTGGATGGAATGGAGATGGCGGCCCGCCTCATCTGTGCCGTCAAACCGAAAGCCTCATTGCGGGGGAAGTTCTCGGTATCCCGGTAGACAGCTTCCACCAGGTTCATGGCTTCCTGGCACGCGATCAGATCGCAATGGGTGGTCGCAGTTTCCATTCCTGCCAGCAACGATCGAAGCCCCGTACAGGTGTACAGACACTCATCACCCATCACCCATCACCCATCACTCCTCACCCCCTCTTGGGCATGCCGCCCAAGAGGCTCGGTCAATCACGTCAGCTGACACCAGATCGGTTGCAGCACCGGACTTTGCCTGGTCGACGCTCACCGCTTCACCAGTTCGAGCGCATTGCCGCGGGCGGTGAACTCATAGTGCAGAGCCTGGTTGATGTGTCCGCGCGGCCCGAATCCGGCGTAACCGACCTTCCCGAAATCGATGTCGTAACTTTTCCAGGTCACTTGCCTGTCATTGGCTCGGGTGTCGAACCGCAGGAACGGGGACGGAGCGCGGCCGTTACCATCCAGCGGGTGCCAGTGCCGCCGCTGTTGCCTCGCACTTATCGTGTATCGTTTCCATTCCCCTTTGCTGCCCCACTGCACTTCATAGACCATAGTCATGCTCGTCGGGTTGTGGACTACGAATTCGCCCTGCAGTCGAGGCGCGTCTGCAGGTACTGGTTCCGACGGTCAGGCTCGCGTTTGCCGAAAGCGCCGTGGACATCAATAGCAGCGCCGCGAAAACAACTTTCCAATTAGCGATTGTCATCACTGTCTCCTGGTTAAAGTCGCGAGCAGCAGTCTAAGGGCGAGAACAGGGTTTCCGCTATATAACCAAGGGACTAGAGAGGTCTTGAGTGCGATTTTTCGCACACGGCGCTCGTGAACTTCTTAACAGTGAAGCCTTGAATCTGTGAACAATGAACGATTCGATGTTCAAGCAGAAGCAATCAGGCGCGCCGCGGAGGGCACCGTACAACGAGTCGTCAGAGACCCAGCTCGGCGAGCGACTGCACAAGTTTGGCCTGCGTCCTCACGTCCGTCAGCGGATGCGTTGCGAGCCAGGTCCGGGTCGCGAAATCAGCCTGCAGGGCACGGATTTCCTCCGCTTGCCACGCCGCCTCCGCCTTGTTGCCGGCGGACACATACGCTGCCGCTGCGTACACACGCGCCTCGAGGTTGACCGGATTGCGCCTCACCGCGTGCTCGAGATTGATTCGCGCCTGCTCCATGTCGCCAAGCGCAAAGTAGGCGCGGCCCAGAATGAGGAAGTAGAGATACCCAGCCTCGGGATTGAGCCTCATCGCCGTGCGCAACAGAGGCAAGGCATGCGCCGCCTGGCCCATGTACGCGTTGATGCCTCCCATCAGGGCGTAGGCGTCGGCGAACGAAGGGCTGAGCCGCACAGCGGTTTCGAGGTAATCCAGCGCCTGCTTGTGCTGGCGCCGTTCCAGATGCACCAAGGCGAGGACCCAGTAGGTCTCACGCACGTCCGGGTTGATCTCGTGCGCGGTGCGCGCGAGCTCGAATGCACGCTCGAGCGCGGCAGCGCGATCCTTCGTCCACTGGTTGCGATGATCTGCGGCGTAGGTCTGCGCGAGCGCCGCATAGGCAAGAGCGAACGACGCATCGAGCGCGATTGCGCGCCGGAACATGTCACGCGCAATCTCGTTCTCCTCTTGCTGCCGCACCAGAAGCGCCATCTGCCCGCGCTGGTAATACTCGTAGGCTTCCAGATTGAGAGTGTGATGCTGCGCGACACGCCGCAGCTCCGCCTCGCTCAGTTTGGCGGGAAGGATCTGCAGGAGCTTGGGAACGAGCTCGTCCTGCATCGCAAAGAGGCTGCCTACCGGGCGATCGAATCGCTCGGACCAGAGCTGCTTGCCGGTCTGCGCGTCGATGAGATGGACGTGCAGCCGCAGCCGGTCCTCGATACGCTGCACGGTGCCCGACAGGAGATATCGTCTCGGCGAGGCCTGAACGTCAGCGCCGCCGGCCGGCTGCCCGGTCAACGGTGTCTCGGTGATGACCGAGAGCCCGGACACCTTAGAGAGGTCCGTGACGAGGTCTGCTGTTATGCCCCGCGCGAGCAACACCGCTTGCGAGTCGTCGCCCAGCGCCTCGAATGGCTTGACGTGGACCGCAGGTTGCGCTCCGCGGGTCGCTTCGGCACTCGCCGTGGTTGCCGGACCAGGGAGGACGCCGCGATCATCCGTGACCCACCAGATGCCGGCCGCGATAACCAGGAGTGCTGTTACGCCTGCCACCATGACCGGCGGAATGCGCGAGTTGTGGGCGGTCAAGGGTTCCGCTTGTTCCCGTACTGCCGGCGTGACAATTTCCTGCCCTCTGACCACCGGCGCGACCAGTCTGTAACCTCCTTTCGGGATGGTCTGAATATAGGCAGGCGATTCCGCGGTATCTCCCAGCGCCTTTCGCAATTTGATGACGGCCTGGGTGAGCGAATCGTCTCCGACAACGACGCCTGTCCATACCGCAGACAGCAGCGCGTCGCGGCTTACGACCTGTCCCGGACGTTCGGCCAGATAGCGGAGTAGCGCCATGGCCTTCGGCTCGAGCTTCACGGTTTTACCCGCAGCCGAGAGCTGATTCAGGGCGGGTTCGACGGTCCAGCCGCCGACCTGCAGCGTCTCATCGGCGCGCACCGGAGAGTTTTCCGCGCCATCAGGCATAAATTCGCCCCAACAGGGAACCCAAACAGCCTGCTGAATTATGACGTGTTTCGCGTCTTCGCCAAACCTTAGGCGTTTCTTCGGGACTTTCATGCCCGGCGTCCCGTTCAATACGGCTGCTGGATAAAGTGCAAACCATCTTCAGGAGGTGACATGAAACGGCTTATTTTCGTTCTTGCTCTGGTTTTCGCCCTGCCCGTCGAGGCTGCCCAGGATCACGATCACGGTGGCGCGGCAGGGCAGCCAACCCAGAGGCTCGGCAAAGTTTCGTTTCCGACTTCATGCGACGCCAAGGTCCAGGCGCTGTTCGAGCGTGGCGTCGCGCTCCTGCACTCGTTCTGGTTCCCCGAAGGCCTCAAGGCTTTCACGGCAGTGGCAGAGCAGGACCCTGCGTGCGGGATGGCGTACTGGGGCATCGCGATCAACCGGTTGTTGAACCCGTTCAACGGGGAAGCAGCGCCGAACTTCGTCAAGGCGGGACAGGCGGCCGTCGAGAAAGCAAAGGCCGTAGGCGCGAAGACGCAGCGCGAGCGCGATTACATAGAGGCCGTCGCGCTCCTCTACACCGACGTCGGGACAAAGCGCTGGCCCGAGCGAGCGGTCGCCTACGAACAGGCCATGGCGCAGGTCGTAGCCAAATATCCTGCGGACGTCGAAGCGAAGATCTTCTACGCCCTCGCGCTCAACTTTGCCGCAGACTTGAACGACCAGACCTACGTAAAGCCGCTCAAGGCGGCGCAGCTTCTCGAACCGCTGCTGATGGCTCATCCGGACCATCCCGGTGTCGCGCATTTCCTGATTCACAGCTATGATTTTCCCGCCCTTGCCCCGAAGGGGCTCGCCGCGGCACGCCGCTACGCCAGCATCGCTCCGTCCGCAGCGCACGCGCAGCACATGCCTTCCCACATCTTCACACGCATCGGGGCATGGGAGGACTCCGCCGCTACCAACCGGAGGTCGGAGGACGTCGCGCGCGCCGAGTCGAGCGGTGACGAAGCGCTGCACGCAATCGATTATCAGGTTTACGCCTACCTTCAGATGGCACGCGACGGCGACGCGAAAAAGGCGGTTGAACGCGGCGACGACTACGCGGCGCGCTTTCCCTTTTACCGCCCGCCCGGTCCGTTCGCGCAGGCGGCGGCACCGTCACGCTACGCGCTCGAGCGCGGCGACTGGAGGTCCGCTGCGCAATTGCCGGTGAAGCCTACGAAGATCCTCCACGCGAACGCCATTACGCACTTCGCGCGCGCGATCGGTTCCGCGCGTTCCGGCGATGCAGGCGCGGCAAAGGAGGACATTGCCCGTCTGGTGGAATTGCGCGATCAGCTCGCGGCTGCTAAGAACATGTACTGGGCGGATCAGGTGGACATTCAGCGGTTGGGCGCGTCGGCGTGGGCCGCACTGGCCGAGGGGCGGCGCGATGAGGCGCTCAAGCTCATGCGTGCAGCCGCTGACAAGGAGACTGCGACCGAGAAGGCGTCCATATCCCCCGGGCCGATTCTGCCTGCCCGGGAACTGCTCGGCGATATGCTGCTCGAGATCGGCCAGCCGGCGCTGGCGCTGAAAGAGTACGAGGCGTCACACCAGCGCGAGCCGAATCGATTCCGTGGCTGGTATGGCGCCGCGACGGCCGCCGCGAAGTCGGGCGACACCGCGAAAGCGAAGACGTATTACGGGAAGCTCGCGGCGCTGGCTCAGGACGGGGAGGGCCGGCCGGAGCTGCAGCAGGCGAGACAATACCTTGCCGTGAGATAGCGAAGCTAACGAAGTCAAAGCAAAACGGCCCCGAAGGGCCGTGTTGCTCTGTCCGCTGCATCAGGTGTCAGGCCCGGGGCTCGCCCCGCTCGTTGACGATCACCGTGGGTCCGGGTTGAGTGGTCATCTGAATGCGATGCTCCTGCCCCCGAAAGTAGTAGGTGACATCCCAGTAGGCAGGCCGGTTGCTGGGTACTTGCTCGCAACGCTGGACTTCCCGGGTCTGCGCCTGCTGACCGCCGCCGCGACCGACTTGGGAGCCCACCGCGCCCCCCGCGACCGCGCCACCGACAGTGGCGACATCCCTGCCGGTTCCGCTACCGACCTGGTGACCGAGAATGCCGCCAATTACGGCGCCGATAACCGCCCCGGGAACATTGAGGTCGCTGGTTCGATCCTGGGGGATTTGTTCGCGCTCGATCCAGCATCGCTGTTCGGGCGGTCCGACCACCGCGCGCACCGACGTGACGTTCGCCTCGTACAGCCGCTCGTTGTTGCGACGGCGGTTGTCGTAGACCGGAGGAGCAGGGGGCGCATAACGATCGTCACGGACGCGCGCGTCCCGGTTCACGGGCCGCACCGAGGTAATGCTGTTGTTCATGCCCATCGCAGCCAGCGACGAATATCGGCCCGGACGCAAGACGATGCACCGGCCGCTGAATCGGTCGCCCTCGCAAACCTCCCACCGATCCTGGAGCACCACGGCCGACGAGGCGCGGTCGTTGAAGCCAAAGCGCTCGAAGTCGCCGACGGGTCTGTCAGCGGTGAAAGACCGGCCTTCGAAGTTTTCACGTGCATAAAAGATGACCTCTGCGGCCGCCTGCGTGGAGACGGCCACTGCGGCCACAACCAACGCGCTTCTCAATATTGCATTCATGGATGTCTCCTCTAAAGTTCGGCGTTACAAACTCTTGTCGTACCCTGCTCTGGCCGAATAACAGGGGGCGTCCGGGGTCCTCCTTGAATAGACAACATCCCCATCCTTACGTTCGAGCTTTTTCAGCTGCAAAAGGGTCGCAGATCTTTTCTGAGAAGAATTGTGGGACGTCAGATCCTTTGGAGCGCCGAGCAGAAGGGGACGGCGTTTAGGGTTACTTGAGCGTCACATACCGGAACCTAAAAACACATTTCTTAAATTTTACAAATCGAGAGGCGAACTCGCTCGTGCTCCTGGAATCTATCATCGGCCGTATCATCATTTTGATACGGCCTCTTAGAGCAGCCAACAAAAGAAGCGTGAAGCAGTGAAGCAGTGAAGTGGAAGTGGTGCAGGACTTCACTTCCTCATTTCTTCACTCCTTCACCTCCGTGCTAGCTATCATGGGGGATGGCCGCTACTGCTCCGCCTCCCGCCGCTGCGGCTGACGCCGAAGAGTCGCGGCAGTTCCCGTACTGGCGCGGCAACCTGCGCGTGCTGCCGCTCGCCAACCTGCTGGGCACGATCGGTTTCTCGATCTCGTTTCCGTTCCTGCCGCTGATCGTGCGCGGCCTCGGCGTGCAGGAGAACCTTGAAACGTGGATCGGGCACATGATGCTCGCGTTTTACATGGTCGGCCTGGTCATGAGTCCGATCTGGGGCGGCATCGCCGACCACTACGGGCGCAAGATCATGGTGCTGCGCGCGACGCTGGGCATGGGCATCTTCATGTCGCTGGTGCCGTTCGCCGCAACGCCGCTGTGGTTCGCGGGCCTGTTCGTGCTGGTCGGCTTTTTCAACGGCTTCGTGCCGGCGGGCATGGCGCTGCTGGTCGCGAATACGCCGCCTCAGCGCATCGGCAGGGCACTGTCGCTGGCGCAGACAGGCGCGCTGGTGGGGCATACGCTGGGGCCGGCGGTGGGCGCGCTGCTCGCGGTGGTGCTCGGCCAGCCGCGCTGGCTGTTCTGGATCAGCGGCGGCCTCCTGTTCGTCGGAGGCGTGCTGGTGTTCCTGTTCGCGCACGAGGTGAAGCAGCTCGCGCCCGGCCGGTGGCGTCCGGAGTGGATCGGCAGCCTGCGCCAGTTGCTGGCGCTGCCGCGCATGGCGCCGCTCTACCTGCTGTCCCTGGTGTTCGCCATGCTGTGGCACGGAAGCGTGCCTGTCGTTGCCATCTACATGCTGAAGCTGCTCGAGATCCATCCGGCGGGCGCGGAGGCATACTGGGTCGGCGCGGCCGCGCTCGGGTTGGGAGTCGCGAGCATAGTCGCGATGCCGTTCTGGGGCCGCGCCCTCGACCGGTTCGGACCGTCCCGCGTGCTGGCGGTCGCGGTGGCAGCGGCGGCCGCGACGCACGTCCCGCTGCTGGCGCTCGAGACGCCGCTGCAGCTCGTGCTGGCGCGCGTGGCCTTCGGCCTGTGCGGGTCGGCGATGCAGCCGGCGATCCTTCAGCTCATCCGCCTGCACGCGCCGAAGGGGATGGATGCGCGTGCAATCGCCTACGCCTCATCGTTTCAATTCCTGGCCATGGGCTTCGCGCCGTTCACCGCAGGGCTGGTCGGACCTGCATTCGGGCTGCGCGCCTACTTTGCGCTCAACATCGTGATCACCGTCGCCGGCCTCGCGCTGTGGCTGCGGGGGGCGGTGAAGCGGTGAAGTAGTGAAGAACTGAGGCGCGCAGGGCGAAGCAGTGAAGAGTCCTTCACTGCTTCACCGCTTCACTTCGTTGCTTACGCCGCCGCCCGCTCCGGAATCTGCGCCGCCAGCACCGCGGCGGCTTCTTTGGCGACAACCGTGCCGTCGAAGAAGTTGGGGTTCTGCGTGCCCCACAGCCGCACCGAGTTGGCAAATACGAAGTCGCGGAAATTATCCTCGGTGATGTGACCGTCCTCCACCAGCTCGTACGCTTCCGGCAGCGGATCGCGGAAATCGATCACGTCGAAATGCCCGATATCGGAGCTGTATATCGCGTTCAGTTTCGCTCCGAACGGGTTGCCACGGCCGAAGGCGGTCGCATTCATCCGGTCATCCGCCTCGCAGCCGAAATAGTACGGCTTGGCGAAAAGGTCGATCCAGTCTTCCTTGCGAGTGATCTTGCACGCGGCGAAGTCGTCGAGCTCGGTGCGGTTGCCGGTCAGGCGCTTGGCTTCGGGGTCGGGCCACCCGTCGTGCGCGCGCAAGAACGTGGCGATGTCCTCATAGCCGTGCTTTTCGACGAGGCTTAGCAGCAGCTTGCGGTCGAGCCGGTCGGGGTCCATGCGCTTCAACGCGGGTGCGCCGCGCCGCTCCCAATGCTCGATCAGGTCGCCGAAGAGCTGGCAGCCCCAGCCGACCCCGCCCTCGAGGAAGGCGAAACGCAGCTCGGGGAAGCGCCGCGTCACGCCACCGAGGAAGATGCCCTTGGCGACCGCGTGGCCGGCCGCCGCGAAATGGCCGATATGGTTGTAGACGAAGTTGCTCGGCGAGTTGCGCAATCCCTGGCCGCTGGAGCTGCTGTGGAAGGTCGGAGCGAACTTGAGCTCGACGCATTTCGCCCATACCGGGTCGTAATTGTATGGGCTGTCGATGCCAAGCACGTCGTACCACACCGTAAAGCGGGCCGCTTCGGGATCGTTGCTGGCCGCCGCCGCCACCTGTCGCGGCATGCCGCTGCCGAACATGCCGACCTTGGCCCCGAGCTGCTTGGTGACGAATTCGAGCTCCGCGATCGCTTCTTCCGGTGTGTGCATCGGGATGATCGCCGCCGGCGTCATGCGGTCCTCGAGACCGCGGAAATAATCGGCCGACACGATGTTGTAGGCGCGAATAACGGCGCGCCGCGTCTCGTCATCCTTGATGCGCGGCAGGCGCAACCCCGCGGTCGGATAGATCACGGCGAAATCCGTGCCGATTTCGTCGAGCCGCTCGTATAGCAGCTTTGGCATCATCGCCGTCGCCCGGTCGAGGGTGTTCTCGGCCTGGCGGTTCCAGAAATTGGGCAGGGCGACGCGGCGCTCATCGCGCTTCTCCTGCGTCAACTTGAGCGCGTCGGCGGTCGTTTTCTGTGCCGCGAGGAATCCGTCCGCGGCCTTGTCGCCGCCCGCTTTGCGCATCTTGTCGCTGAATACCGGGTTGAATTCGAGCCAGTGGCCGTCGCCGTCGACGACCGGATGCTTGAGCCGGGAATGGATTTTCGCGGGGCTCAGATGTGTGCTCATGCTGTCCTCCGGGAAGTGGTGGTGGAACGCGGGTTACCCGGGAAAAGCGTAGGCCTGCTGCGGGGAAGTGTCAACGCGCAATTAAACAGTGAAGTCAGCGTGGATGCAGCCACTTTGTCACTACCAGCGGGTAGCCCTTCTGGGCACAGACCATGGCCAGCCCGATGCCGGTGTTACCGCTCGTCGCCATCCTGTTTTGCCTCCATTTTTTCCGGCCGCAGGACCTGAAAGCGGATGTTCTAGCAAGAGCCAGGAATCCGCAATCGGTCGGCTGGTGATGTAGAAAGCGGCGGTCACTTCTCCTCCTCCGGCTTGAGGCCTGCCGTCTTGGCGAGTTTTGCGACGATCGCCATCTGCTGTTTTATGAGGCCATCGAGTTCCTCGGGGGCGGTCGGGGCTGCTTCCATGCCGATCGCGTGCAGGCGCTTCTGGATGTCCGGTGCGCCCGCCGCGCGGCGGACTTCCTGGCTCCACCGGTTGATGATCGCGCGCGGTGTCTTGGCCGGCATGAAAATCGAGCCCCAGGCATCCCATTCGAATCCCGGCAGGCCCGACTCCGCGATCGTCGGGATATCCGCGAGCGCGGAAACCCGCTTCGCCGAGGAGACGCCGAGGCCGCGGATCCTGCCGTCACGCACGAGCTGCGCGGAACTGCCGATGGGCGCCATGAAGAAGTGCACGCGGCCCGCCACGAGGTCGGTCAGCGACTCGTTGATGCCGCGGTAGGGCACGTGCACCACGTCGATCACGGCGCTGTGCTTGAGCATTTCGCCGGCGAAATGGGTGCCGCTGCCTGGTCCCGCCGAAGCGAAATTGAGCTGGCCCGGCTTCGCCTTCGCCAGCTCGATGAGGTCCTTCACCGACCTCACGCCGAGAGACATCGGCGCCGCGAGCAGGAACGGGGCGCTGTAGGTCCGGGTAACGCCGGCGAAATCCCTCAGCGTGTCGTAGGGCAGTTTGTAGACGACAGGATTGATCGTATGGCCGCTGGATACCGAGAGCAGCGTGTAGCCGTCCGGGACGGCCTCGGCGACGATTTTCGAGCCCATCGTTCCCCCGGCGCCGGGGCGATTGTCGACGATCACCTGCTGTTTGAGCGACTCGACCAGTCCCGGGATGATCAGGCGGGTGAAGATGTCGGGCTGGCCGCCCGGGGTGAACGGCACCACGATCCGGATCGGACGGTCGGGGTACTGCGCCCCCGGGGCGCCTTTCTGGGCGAGCGCGCCCGGAGTGCCGAGTAGAAAACAGCTCGCCACGGCGAAAAACCTGGTGCAGCGCGGGCATGCTGCCATGGCAGTGACTTTCTCGCAGGGAAGAAGAAAGGGCCCCACATATTACAGCCGCCGGAGGAGTAGTGAAGCGGTGAAGGGTGAAGCAGTTACACCTCACTCCTTCATTTCTTCACCGCTTCACCGCAAAGCGCAAGGGAGAGCGAAAGAGCGAGCGAAGATACGCTTGTTACCCTCGCCCGCCCTCCCGCACTCCCGGATCAATACCGATAGGGGTTGTTCGGCCTCGCGTCGTAGCGATTCGGAACACCGTCACCATCGCGGTCCCAGCGCGGGGGCACGTGCTGCGCGTAGCCGCGGTAGCCGTCGCGGTAGGCGTAACCCCGCGCGCGTTCCCAGTGGCCGCGGTACCACACGTAGCGGTAGCCGTCCCAGGCCCGGTACCCCGGCACCCAGACATAGCCGGGGCGGTGCGCAGGATAAGCCTCGTAGTGGGGCGCCGGCGCGCCGAAGCCGAACTCGATATTCGTTTCAGCGGAGCTCGCAAGTGGCGTCATCGCTGCACCGATCGTTCCGGCGGCCAGCACCAGAGACACTAGCAGTTTCTTCGTCAACATGATCGTTTCCTCCTGTTCTAATTTGCAGGACTCGAAAAACCGAACCTGCCTGTCTTTTTCGACCCGGGCCGGATGGGTGTGTTCGGCAGCAGGAAGTAACATTGCGTAACAAATTATTGCCACTCAAGGCAAGGCCCGAGCAGAAGAAAGAGGAGGTCTTGCGCGAGCGTTTCTTACGCCGGAAGGTTTCCCGGTTTCAGAAGGAAGCAGAATCACCCGCTCCGACACGCGCTGCGGCGGGCGAAGATAATCTGCGCTCGGGGAAAAAACAGGCGGACCGGCCAAAATGGCCCGGCCCGCCTCCGGGGGAGACAATTCGTTTAGGGTTGGCTATCCAAGCGCATAGACGCGGTCGAGGAAGGCATCGACGTCGATCGTCGTCAAGTCCTCGGGCAGTCGTGGGCGCAGTCCCTGTTCAGTCTGGTAACACGACATCGCGACCAGTGCTATCGCGGGGTTCCAGTTCACGCTCAAAATCTCTTCGTCGTAGCGGCGCGTCGGCTCGGTGCGCTTCGCCGCCTTCTTTTCCTGGTGCCCAATGACCATGTCATGCTCCCTCGATTCACTCACGCTGAACAATGCATGTTCCATGCCAGGGTCGGCCTGAGGACCGAAGTGACTGCAACTCTCTGTTTGCATTGAATGCCCGCGACCACTCCTCAACAGTAAGGCCAACTAGTTCTCACTCGAGGGTGAGGCCGACCGCTCTCGCGCTCGACGCTTTATCGAATTTTCGACAGCAGACGATGCTCGAGGAACTTGCCTCAGATTGCTATGTCTGCCGAATAACCGGAGCCGCCAGACCCCGTGAAATCCCTCTCTCGCCCGCGCGTTGATCTCCGGTACTTTGGCCGCCGCGGCCGTGACGGTGGTGGCGTCGCTCGCCAGCCGGCGCGCTACCGGCAGTTATCCGGCCGCGATCAACGCCACCAGCCATGTTTTGTGGGGTGAAAAAGCCGCTGAGCAGGACGACCATTCCTGGAGTACACCGCAACCGGTTTGGTAACCAATTACGGCGCGTCGGTTTTCTGGGCGCTGCTTTACGAAGCGCTCGTGCCACGCCGCCGCGAGACAGGCGTCCGCGAGGCGGCTTTTCTCGGCGCGATCGTCTCGGCCATCGCCTATGTGACCGACTATCACCTCGTTCCCAAGCGACTGATGCCCGGGTTCGAGCTTCGGCTGCCGCGCCTCGCCCTCGCACCTATCTACGCCGCGCTGGCGTTGGGACTGAGCTTGCGCGATCTGCTGCGACGCCACGAACCAGTGAAGCGGTGATGTATGCCTTACCAAAGCTTCTTTATCTTATTCACCAGCTCGTTAAAGCCTGAGCGATAGATGACGTTCAGGCTGTCCGCAAGGCGGTTCACAAACTCCCCCGTGTGCCCATCGATCAGAGATTCGCCGACATAGTGAACAGCGACCATCCTGGAAAATAGCGGGAACCCCTGGCTGCTGGTGTCGCTCGCATCGCGCTTTATGGCGCTGGCGTAATCAGGGCCTCGAATGTGCCCCAGCATGGCGAACAGCTCTCCTGCCATTAACTTTCGCTCCCTTGTCTTCTCGAGCATCGCACTGAGCGGCACCTCGACACTGGCATTGAGTGCGACTAACTCAGTCATGTCCTTGACATAGTCACCTACTCTTACCGGCACGTTGAGATCACCCAGTTTGCTAAGGACACTCTGCGTCAAGAGCGGGGAAAAGTCTTTTTTTAGCGCGGCCTTCATTGCCGCGGTTGCCAGCGCTACGTTTGCCACAGATAGGGTGAACCGGAGGCGAACGGCCTCTGCTTCATCTATAGCTTGTTCACCCATCACTCTTCGCAACTCATCCTCGTCAGGAAAGTCCATCACGAAAACACAGAGGATTTCGCATATCTCCTGAACCGCCTTCCGCGGATTGCGGCCCGCGACACTCAGAAGCTTGTCAAGAAACGGCATGAGGCGCCCCAATTAGATGCGGGGTCATTCTCGTGGCATTACCTGCCCAACGCAACCTGAAGCCGGAGCCGGGATTTGAAGCGGTGAAGCGGTGAAGCGGTGAAGCCACGAACCAGTGACGTAGCGACGCAGTTCCCTGTTTCCCGCCGGGTTTCCTAAACGGCGCACACGCCGCGCTTAGCATGCTCGCGCGCCGGCGTGAGCAGGCGCGAGTCCCGCATATCCCTATAGATAACCGCGAAGGCCAATCCGAAGAGCAGCCCTCCTATCCACTGCACGGGACGCAGCTCCTCGCCCAGGAACACGGACTGCAGGATCATGGTAAACGGCACAGAGTAAGAGAGGCCGATGCCGAGCAGGAGGCTGCACAGCTTGTGTTTGCGCAGGTGAAAGAGCGATTCATTGATGAACAAGTAGGTCCCACCTATACCGATCAGGCCGCACACCGCCTGCAGGCCGATGTCGTCCCAGCTCATTCCCTCGAAAGGAACGACGACCGGCTGCTTTAACAGCATATTCATCCCGATATGGATGGGAAAAAGACAGAGCAGCGAAGCAAGCAGGAGCACACCGGTTTCCAGCGTTCGCGGGCCGAGGGCCGGCGACTTCTCCCCGACTTGTTCCCAGAGCACATAGAACAGCGAAAAAAAGAGCGCCGACAGCACGCCGAAGGCAATACCCAGCGTCGTCTCGTTTCCGGGCACGAGGGCCGGCATGCCCAGGATCAGGACGGCCCCTATCACCATTACGACCGAGCCCGGGATGAAGACGAGCCAGTTGCCTGTCGGGACCTTCACCCGGAAGATGACGATCAGAAGCAGAATCGTAAACACCACATGCAAGCCTTCGAGCGTGGCGGCAGCGGCGGCGCTGATAATCGCGACAGAGAGTATCCAAGTGTAAGTATTGAGACCCTTGGCAGCGGCAACCAGCCAGAACTTTCCTCCGTGCTTCAGCCGCGGCATGCGAAACGGCTGTCCCTGTATCCTGCAGATGACCCAGGCGGCGGCGATGAGCACGAGGGACGCGACGAAATAGTTGATGACCGCGATATCGAAACTTGCGTCCGGCAGTTTCTGCGCGGTAACGCGCAGCAGTATGTTGCAAATGCTCCAGCACAGCGCGGCGGCCAGCACGTAGAGAAAGCCTTTGGTCACAGAGCCGAAGGCGGCCATTCCTGGAGCCGCTCTATTGACCGCGCGTGGCGGGTCCGCTGCGACAGGGTCGCCTTTAATGGCGCGGCGTGCTCTGGCCTTGACCGCGTCCGCTGCCTGCCGCTCGAAAGCAGCCGGTCTTGATCGCTTGTCCACGGGAACGCCGCTCCGGGACGCTTTTTCCTCGCGCAGAATGTAGTAGGCCACCCCCGCAACGGACAGCACCAGCAGGCACCACACCGCCGTTGTCCAGACGTCCATCGGCCTCGTGGCGAGGTTGGAGGCCACCGGCCCCACTACGAGTCCCAGGAAAGTCAGCACGGCCAGAACGATTTTTTCGTTCATTTTGATGCGGCCTCTTGGAGTAGTCATAGTCCTCATGCTTCCCCTCATTTTCGTCCAGGGCAGAGGCCAGTTTGATAAGGCCTCTTGCTGCTTCGTCCAGAATGCCGGGAAATTCGATCCAGCCACGATCCCGCCCCGCCGAACCGCTGGGAGCGAGTATGCGGTTGGTTGCGGACGGTGAAAATACGACTTTATGGTTAGGCTGGTTGCCTCGTTCCTGAGGAAATAAATCACGATTTGGGGAAGCAGTGAAGCAGTGAAGCAGTGAAGCGGTGGAGGGGGTGCAACCGTCAAGCAGCAAGGGAGGCGGAGTGTGAAGCGCTATTCTCACTCCTTCACTTCTTCACTAGTACGTGACAAGCCTGTTACGCGCCGCTATTCTTGAACGGTCGACGACTGGGGTGCCTATGACGACACGTGAGTTGCGCGCCGAAGCCCGTATTTCAGTTATCCAGCGCGGTAACTTGAGTGCCGGGGACGACTGGTTCCCGTGCATGGTTCTGGACATGAGCAGCAGGGGTTTCCTGATGGTGTCCAACCAACAGCTTGCGGTCGGACAGATCCTCGATTTCAGGTGCGAGCCCTATCCGCAAAAAGTTCTCGACTGCAAAATCGAGGTCATGCATTCCAACAGTGACGGTGCGGGCGTGATGATTACGGAAATCGCTGAGAAGGCAATGAGCTTGCTTCACTTGTACCTGGAGGAAAAGTATGCCGTCATGCTGGACAAGCCGCCAAAGGCGCGCGAGCGGGAACCTGAAGCGGAACCTCCCGAAGAACCTCCTGCGGGGACAAACCACTAGTCGTGTTACCGGATATCAACGCGCGTAGGTGGAGCGATGAAGTCGTAGCAGTGAAGTGGTGAAGAGGTGAAGCGGTCTTCACTCCTTCACTGCGCTTTTCCCACCGGCAAAACGCCCAGATGTATCAGTAGCGCGATGACGACCGCAGTCATCGCAACGCCGCACACGGCGAGCCAGCCAAAATGCGCGAATGTCCAGCTGGTCAGAAACGCGCCCACGGCGTTTCCGCCCCACACATGCAATCCGAACAGGGTGTTGCCGCGCGCGCGTGAATCCGGCACCGCCGAATTGACCAGCGTCTGGTTGGCGACCATCGCCGCGCGCAGGCCGCAGTCGAGCAATATCGCGCCGATGACCACCGCGGCAACGGACCACACGCCGAAACCCATGACTATCCACGCGGCCAGCATCGAGCATATGCTCGTCAGCACCACCGGCATGACTCCGGCACGGTCCATCCAGCGCCCCGCCGGACGGGCCACGAAGATGCCCGCCGCACCGGGGATGCCGATCAAGCCCGCCCCGGTCGGCCCCACGCCATGCAGCATCGCGAGCATGGGTGCGGCTACCGCCCAGAATCCGCCGTAGCAAATACCGAACATGAACTGTATCGCTGCCGCGCGCCGTATGCCGCCATGCGCACGCAAAAGCCGGTAGATCGACCATAACAGATCGCGATACGACGCCTGCGAGGTGGACCGTGTATTGGGCAGCCGCGCCCACAACACGGGGCTGATCATGAGCAACATGCCCGCCGACAGCACGTAGCTGTAACGCCAGCCGATGTGCGTGGCGATCAATCCGCCGACGATGCGCGCGAACAGTATGCCGCTGAACATCGCCGTCAGTTGCGTGCCCAGCGCGCGCCCGCGATGATTCGGGTGCGCGGTCTCCGCGGTGATCGCGATGAAGCTCTGCAACAGCGACGAGCAGATGCCAGACACCAGGCTGCCTGCCGCGAGCACCGTTATCGACGGCGCTGCCGCCATCAGTGCCTGCGCCAGCGTGAGCACGACGATCTTGCACAGCACCAGTCCGCGCTTGTCGATACGATCCCCAAGCGGCACGAAAAACAGCATGCCCAGCAGCATGCCGCCGAAAGAGCAGGTCGGTATCCAGCCCGTTGTCGCGGCATCTGCCTGAAACTCCGCCGCTATCGCCGCCAGCATCGGGGTCTGATAGTGAATGCCGCCTGCCACAATGAAAGCGGACACGATCAATAGTGCGATGAGACTGCGATGCGCGTCCCCGGACGCGGGAAGATTGGGCAATGGATTTCCTGGTAGCGGCGAATGGATAGGGTCAGGAAGATCTTACCTGACAGCTGAAGTGGTGAAGCGGCGTGGGCCGCCCTCGGTGCGTTCGTGCCCGATGCCGCGGGCATCGCTTTTGCCGCCGCCGGCGTAGTCACCGCGCTCGCCGCGCTCGGGCTGTATCTCGACAGCCGTGGACGAACCCGCTGGTCGCACTGGTGCTTCGGACTCGCGCTGCTGGTGGCGTTGCCCTTCGATGACTTGTCACTTCTTCTGGCGTTCGTAGTCTTTCACCAGCTTCTGGTAGCGGTGGGTAGACACTTCGATCAGGCCCCAATCGATCGACCCTGTGCTCCCGTCGAGCTTTACCGAGAAGTCCTCCAGGTCCCATTCGGCGAATTGCGCGGCAAACCTTGAATTGGCCATCTTCTTCTGCTCCCTGGTGCGCGTCGGCTTGCCGTATTGATTCGTGAGCGCAGCGAGCGCTCCGCTCTGAGACTGGAGGCCCCACGTGCCGACCTGCACCGACTCGACGATACCCTGGACCGTGGCGACTTTGAGCTCGCCGCGGACGTAGGGCGGCACCCCGGAGCGGGGAAGTGCCACGTAATACTCATCGGCTCCCCAGGCCTTACGGTTGGTCAAGCCGGCATTGACGCACAGCCTGGACGTAAAGGTGCCGGTGCCGCCGCCGCCGCATTCGGGCAAGAGAAAGCGAGATCCGAGCTCGATGCCCATGACTGTCTTGTCCTGCGCGGGAGCGGATGCCGCCGTCACGGACAGCATCAAGCATCCGGCCAGCAGTATATGGATAGGCGATGTCATGCCTTCCAGATCATACAGGTGACGAGAACACGGGTGATGGTGATGGGTCATGGGTGATCAGTGGCTGTACACCTATTCCGGCGTCGTTCGTTGCTGTTGGGAATGGCAGGTCCGACTACCCATTACGACCTGATTGCATGGCAGGAAGCCATGAACTTGGTTGAGGCTGTTTATCGGGATACGGAAAGCTTCCCTTCTAAGGAAAGGTTCGGCTTGACCGATCACCCATCACCCATCACTCGTCACGCATCATCAGGACTGAAAGCCGTGGGTGACCCGGAGGACGACGAGGAGGAGGAAGAGGAGAAGAAGAAGTCCGAAGAAGACGAAGATGACGAGGAAGACGATGGGGAAGAGGAGGAAGAGACCTGGCAAGTGGGCGGAGCGCGAAGCGCATCTGCGCGATGCGCTCCAAAGGATGAAGAATGAGGGATGAAGGGGGACCTAGGGTCGGTCAACCTACTGCAAGGAAATATTCCCCTTCCGTATCACTTCCGCGTAGCGGGCGATCTCGCTCTTCAGGTGCGCGCCGAGCTGTTCCGGCGTGCCGCCGATGGGGACGATGGCGTCGCGCTCGAATAGCGCGCGCAGGTCCTTCGTTTCCAACGCTTTCTTGACGGCGGCATTGATCGTCCCGACGATCTCCCGGGGCGTGCCCACCGGGAAATACATCGCAAACCAGTTGTCGGATATGAATCCAGGCAGTATCGAAGCCATCGTCGGCAGGCCCGGGAAGAACGCGACCGGCTCCGGGGTAGTCACCGCGAGCGCGCGCACCTTCCCGGCCTTGATCTGGGGCATCGCGAGCAGTCCTTCGGCGAACTGAAAGTCGACTTCCCCGCCGATCGTCGCCACCATCGACAGACCGCCGCCCTTGTACGGGACCGTCGTGAACCTGACCACCGCGAGCTGCTTCAGCATTTCAGCGGACATGTGGCTGGTGCTGCCGGGAACATTGATGGCGGCGTTGAAGATATCGGGCTTCCTGCGGGCGATTTCGATCAGCTCTTTCGGCGATTTTGCCGGCACGCTCGGGTGCACGATCAGCACCATCGGCGTGGTGCTGACCTGGGTGACGGGCGTGAGATTCTTCAGGGGATGGAACTTCATCGTGCTGCCGTAGAGCGTGGTGTTGATCGCGAGCGTGGCCGTGGTCATCAACAGCGTGTAACCGTCGGCCGGGGAGTTCACCACAGCTTCCGCCCCGAGGAGCCCGCTCACCCCGGCGCGGTTGTCGATGATGAAGATCTGCTTGAACTGCTCGTACAGTTCCTTGAACAGCACACGGGCCTGAACGTCGGTGCCCCCGCCAGGGGGAAATGGAACGACCACGCGCACGGATTTGGCGGGATAGCTCTGCGCCATAAGCTGCGCGGGGAGGGCGAGGGCCGCAAGCGCCGAGACCAGAACTGTGCGTGACAGATTTTTCATGCGCCCTCCTGGCGTGCTTGAGTGACGGCGTATTTATAGCACGTCGATGAAGCGCGCCCGACCCGCGATACGGTAAACCGCGAAGTCGCGCCGGTCCGCCGTAAGAATCTCCCGCACGCCGCTGCGGGTCGCCAGCACGACTCAGTGGTCAGAAACCGCCCGCGGTAATCCCGCTACTGTATGGACATGACCGCTGGCAACGCCGACTTTTGACGGGCGGCAGTATATGGCGTCAAGGACGAGCTAAACCGGCGCGCCTTGCGAGGCGCGCGCGGTTCAGCCGAGACAGAATTTGTTTGACCCCGGCGCACGCCGAGGCTACGGCTTAGCGCCGGTACGGATTGTCGGGGGCGGCGTCGTAGCGATTCGGAACACCGTCGCCGTCCCTGTCCCTGGGCCGGGCGCCGTCCGGGGTGGGATCGCGGCGATTCGGAATGCCGTCGCCGTCCCTGTCCCAAGACCGGCTTCCGTTCGGCGTGGGATCGTTGCGATTCGGAATGCCGTCGCCGTCCCTGTCCCAACGCGAGGCCTGATAGTGCCACCGTCCGTCGCGCTCGACCCATCTGGGCGCATAGTAGGCATACCCGGGGCGCTCGCGAATCCAGTGGCCGGCGACCCACACGTGACGGTGACCGTTCCATTGCCAATGTCCGGGTTCCCACACATAGCCGCGGCGCGGCGCCGGCACGGCTTCGTAGCGAGGCTCCGGCGGACCGAAATTCAACTGTATGTCAACATTACTCGCGGCCACGCTCGGCAGCGGTGTTGCCACGGCGCCGAGCGTTCCGGCGGCTATCAATGCGGACACCAAGACTTTTTTCGTGAACATGATCTTTCCTCCAAGAGTTGCAGCAAGAAACAATTAGAAACAATTCCGAATGGTTCTTGCACACTATGTTTAGACTCGGCGGCCAATGGCAGTTCCTCACTCGAACGTGACGTGCCGTAGTGATGTAGCGACGCGGGTCACCGTGGTCGGAGGCACTGGCTTCATCGGTCGCCGCCTCGTGGAGCGGCTAGTTGATCGCGGCGTATCGGTGCGTATCGTCTCGCGGCGCGCGCAAGACGACAGCGGTCCGGCATCGCAAATTGAACGCGTCGTCGGCAATATCGAAAGCCCGTCCACTGTCGGACGCGCGGTTGACGGCGCCTCGGCGGTCGTCAACCTGATCGGCACCACAGCCGCGAGGAGCGAACAGCAGTTCTACTCATTGCATCGTGACATCCCCGGCAGGCTCGCGGAAGCGGCGCGGCTTGCAGGCGTAGGGCGCTTTGTTCACGTTTCGGCGATGGGCATCGGCCTCGATGCGCCGTCGATGGCCGATCGGTCGAAGGCTGCCGGGGAGATCGCTGTCCGAGAGGCTTTTCCTGAAGCCAATCTCGTGCGCCCTGCGTTGGTGTACGGGCCGGGCGATCACTTCTTCTCGCGATTTGCCCAGCTTGCCCGCAGTGCGCCCGTGATTCCCCTGATCGGCGGCGGACGCACCTGGTTCCAGCCGATGCATGTCGACGATGTTGCCGAAACCATGGCAAGGGTGCTCGAGGAGCCGGCCACCGTCGGCCGGCTGTTCGAGCTCGGCGGGAGTGAGATTTTCAGCTTTCGTGAGCTGATCGAGCGGCTGTGCCGGGCCATCGGGCGCCGGCCGTGGCTCGTGTCGATCCCGTTCCCGCTCGCGGAAGCGGGGGCGTATTCGACGCAGTGGCTGCCGCATGCGCCCCTGACCGTCGATCAAGTGCGACTGCTGAAGACTGACAAGGTGATCCGCGATCCGCGGCGCGCCCCGGCCGCGCTGGGTGTCCAGCCCCGACTGCTTGAGAGTTTTCTTTCGCAGTCGTAGGGCACGTACCACGCCGCCGGTAAGTCAGCCTTGCGCGCGCAGGCGCCGGCTGCCACAGTACGAATATCCTGAGAATCTGAATCCGGGCGCATGAGCAAGTTTTTCGACCTGTCAGACCATGGGGCGGAGCCGATTCGTTACGAAGTCCGGCCCAGCGCCCGCCGCAGAACCATGAGCATCGAGGTGCATGCCGACTCGCGCGTCGTGGTGCGTGTGCCGACCCGTTGCACTACCCACATGGTTGCGTCGTGGGTACGCTCGCGCGCGAAATGGATCGAGCGGCAGCTTGAACGCTTCCGCCGGCGCAGCCCGGCAGCGCCACCCTTGCGGTACGTGAACGGCGAGGCGCACCGCTACCTCGGAGTTCAGTGCCCGCTGAGGCTGGTGCGCGGCGAGACCTCGGACGTGCGGCTGATCGACGGGCATATTGTGGTGTCGTCGAAGACCGGCACGGACCCGGGAGCGGTCCATGCATTGCTGCGCGCGTGGTATTTCGATCGGGCTGCCGAATTGTTTCCTGTCATCCTCCGCGAGCGCTACGGGGCATTTTTCGAGCGGCGGGGCCATGAGCTGCCGGCCCTTGTCGTGAAACCCATGAAGCGCCGGTGGGGCAGCATGTCGCCGCGCGGACGGATGTGCCTCAACGCGGACCTCATTCGAGCGCCGCAGCGCTGCATCGAGCTCGTCGTCACGCACGAGCTGTGCCATCTCGAGCAGCCGAACCACGGCGCGGCGTTCTATCGATTGCTGTCGGAGGCGATGCCTGATTGGAAGGAGCGCAAGGCGGGCCTGAAGGCGGTGATGAAGTGATGGGCGAAGTCTCAGATGAAGCGTCCCAGATGAAGCGTCTCAGATGAAGCGTCGCAGATGAAGCGTCCCAGGTGAAGCGTCCCGGATGAATCGTCTCAGGTGAAGCGTTACAAGCAGCGAAGCGTCGTCGGAAATGGTTTGTCAACCATTTAGCGAATGACTATCCCCTATGAAATCCCGCCCCGCCGCTGGCCCTATCAGGTCGGAGACCGACGCGCCGGTTGCAGAAGCGCCGGCCGCGCCCGTCCCGGTCACGCGCGCGCAGTTTCTCAATCTCTTCGCCGCGGTGTTCCTGCCTATGTTCATGGCGGCGGTGGACCAGACGCTGCTCGCGACGGCGACGCCTGCGATCGCGGGCAGTCTTGGCGGGTTGCGCGACACGTCGTGGATCATGGTCGCCTATCTGCTCGCCGCAGCGGTCATCGCGCCGGTCTACGGGCGGCTCGGCGATGCCCGCGGCCGCCGCAAGATGCTGCTCATCGCGCTCGGTGTCTTCACGCTGGGCTCGCTCGCGTGCGGCCTGGCGCAATCGCTGCCGCAGCTCGTTGCCGGGCGCGTGCTTCAAGGGCTGGGCGGCGGGGGGCTGATGGTGCTTTCGCACGCGCTCATCGGCGAGCTGGTGCCGCCGCTGGAGCGCATCCGGTTCCAAGGCTATTTCGCACTCGTGTTCACTACGGCGAGCATCGGCGGACCGGTGATTGGCGGACTCGTCGTGTCGCACTTCAACTGGCGCTGGCTGTTCCTCGCCAACTTGCCGTTCGCTGCGATCGCAGCTTGGCGGCTGTGCGCGCTGCCGCGAGGCGAACGGCAGGCGCACCAGGACGGCCGCCCCGATGTGGCCGGGCACGCGCTCTTCGCCATCGGCGCACTCGCAGCCTTGTTCTGGCTGACCTCCGGAGGCCATCGGTTTGAGTGGAGCTCGAGAACGAGCCTGGCGCTGCTCGCGGTGGCGGCCGTTTCGCTCGCGGCGTTGTTCTGGCACGAGCGCCGTCACGAGTCGCCTTTTCTCCCGGTGGACCTGCTGCGCGAGCGCACGATAGGGTTGTCCGTGGTCCTGGTGTCGCTGTTCGCGGCATGCCTGTTCGCCGTGGTGTTCTTTCTGCCGGTCTACCTGCAGCTCGGCCACCGGGTGAGCGCGGATGTCGCCGGTCTGCTGCTGCTGCCTGTCAGCGCGGGACAGGTGACGGGCGCGATGACGGCGTCGCGCATCGTCAGACGCACGGGCGAGGCGCGGGCCATCCCCGTCGCCGGGATGGCGATTACGAGCGGCGCGCTACTGCTGCTGGGGTTGCTGTCGCCGCACCTGGGCGTCGTGATCGCCCTCGGATTCATGACGGGACTGGGACTGGGCACCGTCATGCCGGTCAATCAGGTGGTGGTGCAGACGGTGGCCGGACGCGCGCGGCTCGGCGCAGCGACCGCCATGATGTCGCTAGCCCGCTCTACGGGAGGAGCGGCCGGCGCGGCGCTCTTCGGCGCGCTCATATTCGGCATGGTGCCCGACGTAGACGGACAGTCGCTCCTGCATCGCGCCAGCGCGCTGGAAACGGAGCAAGTGGTGCGGGCCTTCCACTGGGGCTTTCTGTTCGCTGCCGCGATCGCGGCGCTCGGCGCCTACACCGCGAGCCGGATACCGCGTGTCAGTCTGAGGCCGGGCGTTGCCCGACGCGATCGAACCCCTTAGAGGCCACGCGAGGCGCCAGATGCCGGACGAGCCACAACGCCGGGAGTACGACAAACGAACCTGGAACGAGCAGTACCAAAGCGTACGCGCACCATTTCCCAAGTTCCAGCGATGACTGTATGGGCGGGAGACGAAACATTTGCACCTTCTGTTTATGTTGATTGCGGAAGCAGCGAGACCACTTTAGCCGCCGGCAACGTAGCTCTGCTATTTAGTATTCACGTGCTGGTTGTGCGAAACTGCACTCGCATCGAGGACATGGCCGCGTATCGTGCTGTTACCATTGTGGAAACTTGGTGAATCACTAGCGAAGCACATCACCTCATCAGGAAATTCATGTCCAAGATCACGTTGCTCGATGGCCGCGAGGTTGCGCTGTTCCGCCTCTACCAGCGCTATACCTACGAGGGGGTCCCGGCGGGTGGGCCCACTGCCGAACGAAACAACGCGATGTGTGAGGAAGCCGTCGCGCACGCACGCGCCAGGCCGTGGCTGAGCGCCAACGCTCCGGTAACGTTGATTCCACCGAAGATCCACCGCCAGCAGGCTAATCTGACACCGAAGTTCATGCGCCAATGGGAAAGAATGACGGGGTCGAACATTTCCCCGCCGCTCTACGTCCCCGAACTGCCGCGGGTCATCTGCTTCGGGTGCTTCGCGTCGGATATGCTCAAGTCCAGGCCGGACGAATTCGGCTCGCGTCTGTGCATCATCTGGTTCCAGCCGCAATTTGCGCTGCCGATCGACCCGGAAGTGGAGCGCGGCATCAAGAGCGTTGCGTGGGAGGATCTGGCCGCAGGCTACGAGCTGTAACTGCTGGTGATGGAGTGATGAAGTGATGCAGTCGAGATCGGATTCCCGCCTGCGTGGGAATGACGAAACCGCGCGGCGCATTCTTAAGCAAATCGAAGGAGGTCGATATGGCGCAAAAGAACAATGACACCGTGACGCTCATGAGCGGGGGAGACGTCGGCCCCGTGTACGCGCCTACCGAGGAGTTCGCGGAGCTGATCGCTCCCGTGCTGCGGCAGGCGGACCTGAGGCTGGGACAGTGCGAGCGGACGTATTCCGAGCGAGGATGTGCGCCGCAGTTTTCCAGCGGACCGGGCGGGCAGCACAGCCGCCTGCACCCGCGCATGGCGTCGGTGTGGAACGCGGCCGGTTTTGACATCGTCTCCCTCGCCAGCAACCACGCGATGGATTGGGGCGCGGAGGCGCTGCTGGACACCGCGGACTTGTTTCGCGGAATGGGGAAGCTCGTGATCGGGGCCGGCCGGGATGCGGATGAGGCGCGCAAGCCCGCCATCGTCGAGCGCAACGGCGTGAAGATCGCGTTCCTGGCCTATTGCTCCGTGCTGCGGGACGGCCAGGCGGCGGGCACGGACAAGGCCGGCGTCGCCCCGCTGCGCGTGCATACGTACTACTCTCCGGAGGAGTTCCAGCCGGGCACGCCGCCGCGGATCATCACCGTGCCGTACGAGGAAGACGTGCATGCGATGCAGGAAGACATCAGGAAGGCGAAGCAGCAGGCCGACGCGGTGATCGTGTCGCTCCACTGGGGCCTGCGTCTCGTTCCCAAAACTATCTGCACCTACCAGCCGCCGATCGCGCACGCGGCGATCGATGCCGGCGCCGATCTCATCCTGGGGCATCACGCCCACTCCATCAAGGCGGTGGAGGTCTACAAGGGCAAGGTCTGCTTCTACAGCGTCGGCAACCTGATGACCACGGGTTCCCCGAAGACCGCGCCCTCGACGTTCGAGTGGAATCTCGTCTGGTTCCAGATCGACCCGGAATGCCTGCCGCCGCAGGGGAGGTATTTCTTCCCGGCGCATTGCCGCATGACGATGGTGCCGAAAGCGGTGATCGGTAAGAAGGGCGTCGAGCGCGTCTCGTTTCTGCCCGCATTCATCAATCCCCGGGCCCAGCCGTATGTCGTGGCGCCCGCCGATGCCAAGTTCGGCGAGATACTGAAATTCACGGAGTGGGTGTCTGACCAGCACCCGCACCGGTTCAGGGTGGAGGGGAACGAGGTCGTCGTGGAGGCGAGTGATGGGTGTTGAGTGCTGAGGGAACTCCCACCATCCCGACGCTCCGCGCACCACCGCGCTCACCAAGGAGAGACGTAAAGCAATAATTCAACACGCGGTCGAAATAGGGATGCCAGTACTCGCGTAGGCTGATGATCCCAACGCCGCGCGTGACCTTGACAATGGCCATGGTCAACAAAGCGCTGGCGCAAGAAGAGTCTATGCGCTATTGTCACGACCGCACCGAGTGGCTCGAAGCAGGAAGAGATGATGAAAACGGGTGCTCCTGCCTCAGCTGAACAAATCCGGATAATCACTTACGCTGTCTGGATGATGTCCGACAACCCGCATCACAGGGTCGCCGATGGCGCGCAAAGCTGAAAGCTATCAGGTCGACTCGATCGAGCAATTTACCGAGTTTGTCTATGAGCAGGGGTGGACCGATGGTCTGCCCGTATTTCCCCCGACGCGCCAGGTAGTCCAGGGCATGCTCGACTACGTCGGGCGTGATCCGCAAGAGGTATTGGGCACCGTTTTCCCCGGTGACGGCGAAGCAACGCTCGAGAACATCGCCGCAAATTGCGCAATGGCGGGTTGCCTGCCGGAGTACATGCCCGTGGTGCTCGCCGCGGTGGAGTGTCTCGTCGATCCTGCACTGCTCATCACGACGACGCAGTCGACCGGTTCGGCGTCCATTTGCACGATAGTCACGGGTCCCGTCGTGAGCGCGCTTAAGTTCCATACTCGTGAGTGGATATTCGGCCCCAACGGAGGACGCGCGAACGCCGCCATTGGTCGGGCGATCCGATTGATACTCTGGAACATTGGACGCGCGCATCCGGGCAAGCTGGTCAAAGGAACCATGGGACACCCGGCATCATGGAGCTACTGCATAGGAGAGGAGCAGGAACTCACCCCATGGGCGCCGATGCATGTCGATTTTGGCCTGCACGCCGCGGACAGCGCGGTCACCGTGATGAAGGCGGGTGAACATTCCCAGATCGCGGCGCCGCTCAATACCGTGGGCCTCAACGAATGCATTACTCTGCTGGCACGCGGCATCGGCCGCCTTGGTATTACCACCAGCGGCGGCAAGCGGGCCTTTGTGTTCGTGATCAATCCGACGCTTGCTCGAGCGTGCGCCGAGGCGGGCTACTCGAGAGAGAAGCTCCGGGCGGCGATCGCTGAGCGCGCCTTCAAATATTCGTACGACTGGCAAAACGACAGCAAACAGGGCGAGGTGGCCCCATTTCCCGATCCGTACACGAACGCGCCCAGCGAGCGCGATATCTTCATGTCACCAGTGACGCCTGACGAGATAGGTGTGGTCGTGGGCGGCGGAGTCGCACCTCAGATGGGCCAGTGCGTGTCCATCTCGAGCCGGAGTTCCGCCGGCAAGCCCATGTTGACGAACAAGATACAGTTTCCCAAGTAATGGCGGAGGGTAACGTGCTGGAACTCATCAGTCCTGTCGGACACGCGCGCATCGAAGGTCAGGCCAGGCGCCGATCGTTGGACACTCCCGTTGGCCGGCGTGTGGGATTCATATGGAACCAGTATCAGGCCACCAGGCATTTCTGGCCGCGCCTGGAGCGCGCCGTCGAGGAGCTCTGCAATCCCCCGGCGGTGCAGCGGGCATACAAGAGCAACACGTGGACCCCCCTGGATAAGACGCAATTCAACGATCTGGCCGCGGCCGTCGACTACCTGGTTATCGGTGTCGGTGCTTGAGGGTCCTGCACTGGCGCCGCCGTGCGCGACGCATTTGAAGCCTGGAAGCAGGGTATACCGGCCGTGGTGCTGGTTCACGAGCCATTCGCGATCCTGGCAACCGCCCAGTGTCAGAGCCTCGGGGCCACGAACCCTACGACACTTGTGTACAAACAGGACGCCCCTGCGAGCGACTCCGATGCGGAAACCACTGAGAAAGCGCGCCAGGTCGCGGCAGAGGTGGTAAGGCTGCTGAGCCGCTCACAGCAGTGACACATACGGGTGAAAGAGATAGCGCGTCGAGGGGCGGAGCAGGGGCCCGTGTTGCGGGGATGCGACCCCCGGCGGCGCGCTGCGGCCGACACATGCATGCCATGATCTCGCGATTACCATGCCGAGGCCGCGGGTGACGAGGTGCGAGAAGCTTTCGTCACCCTTATTCGTCAACCCATCACGGAGCAACGCGTGCGCATCGACAAGTGGCTATGGGCCGCGCGCTTCTTCAAGAGCCGGGGGCTCGCGCACGCGGCGGTCGGCGGCGGCAAGGTCAAGGTACACGGCGAGCGCGTCAAGCCGGCGAAAGAGGTCAGGGTCGGAGACGAGATCGAAATCCGCATCGGAGAGTACGAGTGGCGTGTGACGGTACGCGGGCTCTCCGACCGCCGCGGGTCTGCCGAAATTGCGCGCAAGCTCTATAGCGAAAGCGAAGAGAGCCGCGCGCGGCGCATCGCCCAGATCGCGGATCGGCGCGCGCATGCCGGCGAGTGGGGCGAGCGCAAGGGCCGGCCGACGAAGCGTGAGAGGCGTGAGTTGCTGCGCTGGCGCGGCGAAGAATGACTAGGGGTACGGCAGCGGCAATTCCTGCGTGAACTTCGATGATTGCACCACGTCACCCTTGAAGGTGACCACGAGACGTTTTTGCGACCCCACGCCGCCCCTCTGGAGATCCTCATCGCTGAGGCCCCACGTATCAAAGAGGCCCAAGCCCAGGCCCCTGCCCTTGTAGTGCGCATAGGTCCAGGTTTCCTCGTCCCCCGTCAGTTTCCGCATGGGCGGACGTCCGAGCCTATCGGTAACCTCCGCTTTGGTCGTTGCGCCGGGTTTGATCTGCTGGGCGTATGCGTCATCGAAATCGCGTCCCAGCACGGTCGCGCAGGCGGTCAGCGTGATCGCCAGCACTATCGCGGTACATGCCTTGGCGGCATTCATGGTTTTGGTCATCGTCGTTTCTCTCCGTAACACGGTGCGCCGCTGGTCGGTGCCAGAATCATTCCAACTAACATACCATCCGGCGGCGATTTCAGCAATCGGTTCAAAAGCTTGGTAGTGCCTCTTGAGACACTACCAAAAGCTCCGCCTCCCCGGCACCGCTGTCAAGCAGCAGCTTTCCGGTGCCCACTACCCATCACGCGGGACGGTCTTCGTGCGCAGCCAACCACCCATGCACCTGCGCGACCACCGCCGCGCCTTCACCGACGGCGGAAGCGACTTGCTTGGTCGAGCCGGCGCGCGCATCGCCAATCGCGAATACACCCGAGACCGCGGTCTCCAGGGGCAATGGGCGGCGATCGCGCGCGGGGCGCGCGGGTCCCGCGAATTCATCGAGCGACAGATCGTTGCCGGTAACGACGAAGCCCTTTCTGTCCATCTTCACGCCGCAGTCTGCCAGCCACCCGGTATTCGGATCGGCGCCGACGAACAGGAACACGCGCCGGATCGGTTTCATGACTTCGCTGCCGCGCTTGCGATCTCGCCAGCGCACGCCGGTAAGGTCTTTTCTGCCGCCCTCGAGCGCGACGATCTCGGACTCGACGTGCAGCGTGACGTTGGCGAGCGATGCAATGCGCGCGATCAGGTAGCTCGACATGGTGCTTTCGAGGCCGGAGCCGCGAACCAGCATATGCACGTGCGCTGCGTGTCCCGCGAGAAATGCCACGGCCTGCCCCGCGGAGTTGCCGCCGCCGACCAGCACGATCTCTTCTCCGTGGCAGAGCTTGGCCTCGATTGGCGAAGCCCAGTAATGCACGCCCCGCCCCTCGTAGTTGGCGAGGTTGGGAACATCGGGACGCCGGTATTTCGCGCCGGTGGCGATGACCGCGGTCCGGGCCGACAGGCACAACCCGCCATCGACATAAAGCTTGAGCGGGAAGCCGCTGCAATCGAGCTTCGTCACGGCGGTCGGTACTGCGATGTCGGCGCCGAATTTCTGCGCTTGGACGATGGCGCGTCCCGCCAGCGCCGCACCGGAAATGCCAGTGGGGAAACCGAGGTAATTCTCGATCCGCGAGCTCGCCCCGATCTGGCCCCCGATCACGCGGGTCTCCAGGACCAGCACGGACAGCCCTTCCGACGCCGCGTATACCGCCGCAGCGAGGCCGGCGGGACCTGCGCCGACGATGACGACGTCGTAGGTACGATCGGCGCTCAGTTCCGGCAACAGGCCGATGATCCGCGCGAGCGCCTGCTCGGTCGGACGCTTCAGTCACCGTTCCATCGGGACACACGACCAGCGGCAATTCCTCGGGGCGGGGCGCATGAATCTCCATTATTTTTTCGGCGTGGCGATCGCGGGCCGCGTCCAGCACCGTATGCGGATGGGCGTTCCTCGACAGGAATCCCTGCAGCCGTACCAGGCGTGCGCTGCCGGGTATGCCGATGATCACCGGGCCACCGGTGCCGGTTTCGAACAGCGCCACGCGCCGCAGGATGAGGGCGCGCATGATGCGCTCGCCGAGCTCGGCCTCCGCCACCACCACCGCGCGCAACGAGGGCGGATCGATCAATAGCGCCTCGACGGGGCCGATAGCGCGAGCATCGACGAGGGCAGGACGGCCGGAGAGCGATCCGACCTCGGCCATGAACTGGCCGGGCGTGTGTTCGATTACGGGCGAGCGATCACTCATGCCATTCTTGCGGCTGACCATGACCCGCCCGCGAAGCAATACGAACATGCCCTGCCCGGGCTGTCCGGCCTCGAACAAGAACTCGCCCGGCTGCCAGGTCTTCACCGTGCCGAAACGCCGCAGCCGGTCGATCTCATCGGGCTTCAATTTTGGGAAGATCTGTTCGCGGCGCGTTGCGACGCTGGGTGGCAGCGTTACCTCGCTTGCGTCGCCTGCAACGTGCACGTACGGGCCATCGTCCAAATGACCGGAATCCCTCGCAGGCGGTGTAACGGGCGCTTCGTTCATCGCGGCTCTTTGCAGACCTTCAGGATGAGGGGCTCGATCATACACCCGGCTGATAAGACCCAAAAAAACCGCCTTTCAGCGGTTTTTCAGAGGACGCCAAACCCGCGGCCTGGCTTCCGGAATCCCTATCCGCTGTTGCGGGGTGCGGGAGGAACGGGAAGGCTAAGGTGTCAGGAACCCTAAACTCTAAGGTTCCTGACACCTTCGGCCCGTTCCCCGCCGATCCTTACTTGGCTTGAACCTTGAGTTCGCTCTTGACCGAAGTCACGCCTTGGGTATCTTCGCGATCTTGACCGCTTTGTCGGCTTCCGCCTGGCTCTTGACGTCGCCCTTCAGTGTGACGACCCCCTTGTTATCGGTATCGATGTTGATCTTCAGCGCGCTGACGTCCTTGTCTTTGGCAAACGCGGTCTTGATCTTGGCGCAGGAGCCGGTTGGTTGACAACCCTTACCCTTACGCCTCGGGGGTCAGGCCAGGAGTTTGTCGGTCGCGAGGTAGCGCCGCCGATAGGTCTCGAACGAAACGGTGTCGGCGGCTTCGATGCGGTGCTGTTCGGCGAGGGATTCGCGCGCCATATGCTCGAAGCGCGCTGCTACGTCGGCGGGCAGCGGCTCTTTCAGTAATACGCTGCGGTGCTCCAGCGAACGCGCGAGCGCAAAGCGTGCGTACGAGCCGCCATGATGCTGTTGCATTTCAGCGAGCACGCGCGCGGACGGCAGCGACGCCGGGTCCGCCAGCGCCGCCGCTGCGGCAGCGAGCGCATCACGGTGCACGCTGCCGCTCTGCGCGGCGTCGAGCGCGGCGGCGGCCGGCTCGCACTCGGCGAGCAACTGCGCGGCCCATACGCGCAGCTCCACGGTAGCGCCGCCTCGTTCCAGTCGCAGGCCCGGCTCGCGGCCGCGCGCGGCGGCCCGCTGCTTGTTGCGTCCGATCGCTTCGATCTCCTGCGGTGTGTCCGGCGGGCTTTCGGTGAGCAGGCAATGCAGGAGGAAGACGTCGAGGAATCGCATCGTGCCCGCCGTGATGCCGGCCGGCGCAAACGGGTCGAGATCCATGGCGCGTACTTCGACGTACTCAACGCCGCGCTCGCGCAGGGCATGAAACGGCCGCTCGCCGGGGCGGATGATGCGCTTCGGGCGGATGGTGCTGTAGAACTCGTTTTCGATCTGCAGCAGGCTCGTCGCGAGCTGGCGGTAGCTTTCCACGTCTTCGCCCGCGACGCCATCTTCACGGATGCCGATGGATGCGTACGGCGGATAGGGTTTCGTGAGCGCATCGTAAAGCGAGGCGGTGTAACTTTCCAGGCTGTTGTAGCTCACGAGGAGCGAGTCCTGCGCCTCGCTCAAGTAGCCGAGACGTCCCATGCGCAGCGACGTGGCGTACGGCAGGTACAGCGTGTCGGGCGCGAGTTGCTGCAACCGGTGAGGCCGGCCCTCGACGAAGCTCGAGCACGCTGCGGGCGACGCGCCAAAGAGATAGAGCAGCAGCCATGCATGCCGCCGGAAATTGCGGATGAGCGCGAAGTACGCCTCATTCGGACCGCCCAGGCCAGGCAGCGGCCACGCGGCCTCGGGCAACGACCAGTTGTAGTGCAGGCCGGCGATCATCTGCATGCGCTTGCCGTAGCGGTGCGCCAGGCCTATGCGATATACGGTCTTGGCGCGGCCCACGTTGGAATTGCCGTAGCGTGCGATCGGAATCCCGTGCTCGTCGGGGAGGCGGCAAGGCATGCTCGCGCACCACAGCACTTCATCTCCGATATGAAGGTAGACGAAGCGATGGATGCGCTCGAGCTCTTCGAGGCAAGGGTCCACACGCGCGTGCACGCCGGTGATGAGTTCGATCAGCGCTTCGCTGAAGTCGGTGGTGATGTGGGGGTGGGTGAGCGCCGAGCCGAGCGCCTGCGGATGCGACGTCGTGGCGAGCGTGCCGTCGGGCCGCACCCGCAGGCTCTCTTTCTCGATGCCGCGGCGCACGCTCTCGAGCAGCGCGGGCGGTAGGGCGCGCAGGCGTTCCTGCATGGGCTTAGATGAGAGAAAAGTCCGGAACAGACCACGTTTTTACCGGATTATGAGCCGCTTTGCGGAGGCGCGTATACATGGGCGGGCGAAAAAGTCACCACGCCCGGGCAAGGGGGCTGTATGTACTTCGGTGCTATGGGTTATATTTCCGTGCTCGATTGTGCTCACCGTTGTGCCCACTGAGGCGCCGGTGACGGCGGAGTCGATACCGGAGCTGATTGAAGATAAATGGTGCAGACCCATGGGAGACCCAACTTGAATATGTCCCGTCGCGCATTTCACAAGTTTTTGGCGCTGTGCGTCGTCTCGGTCGCCGGCAGTGCCGCACTGGCCCAGACAGCCGAAAAACCGTACGAGCCGACCGTAGGCCAGGAAGGCAAGGATGTGGTCTGGGTGCCGACCCCGCCCGCCCTGGTGGAGAAGATGCTCGACGTAGCACGCGTGACGCCGCAAGACTACGTCATCGATCTCGGCTCGGGCGACGGCCGCAATGTGATTGCCGCCGCCAAGCGCGGGGCGCGGGCGCTGGGCGTGGAATACAACCCCGACATGGTCGCGTTGTCGAAGCGCATCGCGGCCGAGGAAGGCGTAGCCGAGAAAGCCACGTTCGTTCAGGGCGATATGTACGAAGCCGACATTTCGCAGGCCACGGTGCTCGCGTTGTTCTTGCTCACCGAAAACTTGAACAAGCTGGCACCGAAGTTCCTGGACATGAAGGCGGGCACCCGCATCGTCGTGAATGGGTTCAGGATCGATGGCTGGGACGCCGACGAGACCGAGAGGGCAGACGGTGACTGCGGAAGCTGGTGCACCGCTTACTTGTATATCGTACCGGCCAAAGTGGCGGGCACCTGGCGCCTCCCGCAAGGAGAGCTCAAGCTCGAGCAGAGCTACCAGAAGGTTTCCGGCACGCTCTCGTCGGGCGACCGCATATCGCCGATTACGAACGGCCGGCTGCGCGGGGACCAAATCAGCTTTACGGCTGGCGGCGCCGAGTACGCAGGTCGCGTGAATGGCGGCGCGATGGAGGGCAGCATGAAGGGCAGCGCCGCCGGCGCATGGTCGGCGACGCGAGCGCGCCCCAGCGTAGGTGATTAGAAACATCCCAAAAACATATTTAGCCACAGATATCTGTGGCTAATTTTTCTTTTGCAGATGAGGGAAAAAACGAGGAGACGGGATGCAGACGAAATTGGTGAGCTGGGTGGCTGTGGTATTGCTGACGGGAGGCGGTGTCGCGCTGGCCGGGACGGCGTCGGCGCAGGGCTGGAAGCCGGAGCGGAATATCGAGCTGACGATACCCACCACCCCGGGAGGATCGAACGACATCGCGGGTAGGTTGATCCACAAGCTGTGGACTGACTTGAAGCTCCTGCCGGTGACCAGTTCGGTGGTGAACCGTGCCGGCGCGGAGCACATCATCGCCTATACCTACGTCATGCAGCGTACCGGGGATCCGCACTCTATCGGGCTGATGTCCACGCCGATGCTCGTGAACGCCATCGAAGGCCGCACGCAGATGACGCACAACGACCTCACCCCGATCGCCTATCTGATCACCGAGCCCATGGTGGCTGTGGTGCGCGCGGATTCCCCGCTCAAGACCGGCAGGGATCTCGTCGAAGCGCTGAGGAAGAATCCGGCAGCGGTGAGCATCGCTCTCACGAGCACCGGGCACCGCGTTTCCGTGGGACTGCCCTTGCATAAGTCCGGAGTGAGCATCAAAGGTGTCAGGATGCCGGCGTTCAAGGGCGGCGGCGAAACGACTACCGCGGTGCTCGGCGGGCACGCGGACGTGCAGATTACCTCGGTGTCGACCAGCGTGCCTCACGTCACGGCCGGTCAGATGCGCGCCATCGCGATCAGCTCATCCAAGCGGCTCGGCGGCGTCATGGCGCAGGTGCCGACGTGGCAGGAGCTGGGCTATCAGAGCTCCGGTTCGTGGAAAGGCGTAATCGCGCCCAAGGGCCTCACCCCCGCGCAGATCGCATTCTGGGAGGACGTGATGCGCAGGACAGCACAAAGCGACGAGATCGCCCAGTATGCTGAGAAGAACCTGTGGCTCGTGGAGTTCAAAGGGGCCGCAGAAACGCGTAAATGGCTGGATGAAGAAGCGGCCGCGCTGAAGGTGATCATGATCGAGCTCGGGCTGGTCAAGCAGTGAGCTGATCTGGGATTAGAATCGGAGCACGAGCGCGTAAACCAGCACCAGCAGGATCGCGAAGTTGGTTATGTCTTTACGAATGTTCCAGACATGCCAGCGGATCTGCGCATCCGTGGGCGGTGCGCTTGTCTCGTGGTGATCGAGATCGGGGTTGTAGTAACGTCTGGTGAACACCCATCCTATCCACGCGATCAGTGCCACCAAGAACAATACCTGGTTCAAATATTCCATCGTATCTCCTCCGGGTCGTTAGAGCAGCCCACGCTGCCGGTGGCAGCGTACGCTCAACTTCAGTGATGACAATGCTATAGCCGCCACGGGAGGCTGGATGCATATACAGTTATCGCTTATAGTCTCCATCCATGACCACCTTCTCCGCCTTCGACTACAGGGGGTGCGGGGGGAACGGGAAGGCTAAGGTGTCAGGAACCCTAAACTCTAAGGTTCCTGACACCTTCGGCCCGTTCCCCGCCGCTCCATGCTGAACGCGGCCCAGCTTCGGGCGGTGCGCCATGGGGAGCACGGCGACGATAAGGCTTTTCGAGCCGGGCCGCTCCTGATCATCGCGGGCGCCGGTACCGGCAAGACCAACACGCTCGCCCACCGGGTCGCGCATCTCGTGCTGGAAGGCGTCGAGCCCGCGCGGATCCTGCTGCTCACCTTCAGTCGGCGCGCGGCGGCGGAAATGATACGCCGCACGCAGCGCATCGTCGGCGTTGCCCTGGCGGAAAAAACCGATCGCGCCGCAGCCGTGGCGGAGGCGGTACGGCTGCCGTGGTCCGGGACCTTTCATTCCATGGCCAATCGCTTGATCCGCCGTCATTGCGGGCGGGTCGGCCTCGATCCCAGCTTCAGCGTGCTCGACCGGGGCGATGCCGCGGACCTCATGGACGTCGTGCGGCACGAGCTCGGCTTTTCCAAGGCGGAGAAGCGCTTTCCGCGCAAGGACACGTGCCTCGCCATCTATTCTCACCGTGTGAACACGCAGGGCAAGCTCGCCGATACGCTGGCCCGACTCTTTCCCTGGTGCGCGGAGTGGGAGGAAGAGCTCACGCGCCTGTATCGCGCGTACGTCGAGCGCAAGCTCAAGATCCAGGCGCTCGATTACGACGATCTCCTCCTGTACTGGCACTCGATGATGGGGGATCACGCGCTCGCGCTCGAGATCGGCGGGCAGTTCGACCACATCCTCGTGGACGAGTACCAGGATACGAACGTGCTGCAGGCAGAAATCCTGTGGCGCCTGCGACCGGACGGGGCCGGTATGACGGTCGTGGGCGATGACGCGCAGGCGATCTATTCGTTTCGCGCCGCCACGGTGGAAAACATCCTGTCCTTTCCCTCGTGCTACGACCCTCCCGCGGCTGTGATCACGTTGGAAGAGAATTACCGGTCGTCGCAGGCCGTGCTCGACGCGGCGAACGCGCTCATCGCCGGCAGCGCGCGGCAGTACCGCAAGGTCCTGCGGGCGGCGCGCGGGCAGGGCGGGCGCCCGCAGTACGTCACCGTGGCGGACGATCAGGGGCAGGCGGAGTACGTCGTCACGCGCGTGCTGGAAGCGCGCGAGCGCGGGATGCTGCTCCGGCGCCAGGCGGTGCTGTTCCGCAGCTCGCATCATTCGGACGTGCTGGAGCTCGAGCTCGTGCGGCGGAACATACCCTATGTGAAATACGGCGGGCTCAAGTTCCTCGAGGCCGCGCACGTGAAGGATCTGCTGGCGGTGCTGCGGTGGGCGGACAACCCCAGGAACCGCGTCGCCGCGTTCCGCGCGTTGCAGTTGCTGCCCGGAATCGGCCCGGGATGGGCAGACCGCGTTTACATCCGGTTCGAGGCCGGCATGTCGGCATGGACCGGTCTGCACGACGCTGAGCCTCCGTCGGAGGGGTGGGCGGCGTTCGTGGACTTGATGGTGTCGCTGGGGTGCGCCGCAGGGGCCGTGGCAGGGACAGGTCGGACGCGTGCGCGAGTGGTTCGAGCCGCACCTCGAGCGCATCTACGATGCCGCGCACGTGCGCGCGGCGGATCTCATTCAGCTCGAGCGCATCGCGCAGCAGTTCGCGACCCGCGAGCAGTTTTTGACGGAGCTCGCACTCGATCCCCCGCAGGCGACCGGCGACCTCGCGGGCGCGCCGCATCTCGACGAGGACTGGCTCGTGCTCTCGACAGTGCATTCGGCGAAGGGGCAGGAGTGGGACGCGGTGTACGTCTTGAACGTCTCCGACGGCAGCTTTCCATCGGAATTCTCGACCGGCCGGCCGGAGCTCATCGAGGAGGAGCGGCGGTTACTCTACGTGGCGATGACGCGCGCGAAGACGGATCTCCATCTCATGGTGCCGCTCAAGTACTACCTAACGCAGCAGGCGCGTAACGGCGACCGGCACGTCTACGGTGTGCGCAGCCGCTTCCTCACGCGGTCGGTAATGGCGTGCATGGACGAAGTCGCATGGCCGGGAGCTGAAGCAACGGGTGCGCCGAATCGCGACGCCCCGGCGGTGGATGTCGCCGGGATGTTAAGGGCCATGTGGTAATTCGGCTGTCAGCCCGCGAAAAGGATTCATCGTGCGACCGGGGGGTGCGGCAAGGACAGGGTGTCAGGAACCCTAGACTTTAAGGTTCCTGACACCTTAATCCCTCTGGATCTTCGCCTCCTTGATCACGTTGCGCCACTTTTCCACGTCGCGCCTGATGTACTTGAGCAATTCCTCCGGGGGGCCGCCGGCAGGCTCCAGTCCTTCTCCCTGCATCTGGCGCTTCATCTCGTCCGTGAGCAGTACTTTCGCAACCTCCTTGTTCCAGCGTGCGACGATAGGGCCCGGCAGGCCCTTCGGACCCCAGATACCGTACCAGTGAACGAGCTCGAACCCGGGTACCGTCTCGCTGATGGTCGGGACATCGGGCAGCAGCGTCGAGCGCTTGGGGCTGGTGATGGCGATGGCGCGGAGCCGTCCCGCCCTTACGTGCGGAAGGGTGGGAACCATGCTGATGGAGGTGAGCTGTGACTCTCCTGCGACGACCGCAAGCAAGGCCGGACCCCCGCCCTTGTACGGCAGGTGAACCATATTGATGCCGTTGATCAGCTTGAAATGCTCGTGCGCAAGGTGAACGACGCTGCCTGCCCCGACCGAGGCGTAATTGAGCTTACCCGGATTCGCCTTCGCGTAATCGATTAACTCCTTGATGCTCTTCGCCGGTACCGAAGGATGCACGACCGTTATCAGGCCCGTGGTGCCGATCAGGATGATGGGTTGAATTCCGTACACGGGGTCGTATGGAACCTTGTGATACACGGCGGTCGCGGTGTAGCTGCTGGAGACCGTGACGAACGTATAGCCGTCGGGCTCGGCGCGCGCAGTGATCTCGGCGCCGATCGCGCCGCCGGCGCCGGGTCGGTTGTCGACCACGACGCTTTGTCCGAGCGACTCGGATACCGGCACCGCAATCACCCGCGACAGGATGTCGGTGCCACCGCCGGGCGCAAAAGGCGAGATCAACCGTATGGGCCTGGTCGGATACTTCTGGGCAAACGTATTCGAGGCAAAGGTAGAAACGAGAACGACGGCAGCGGCTAGAAGCGCGGTTTTCATTAGCTTCTCCTCAACGCAAGAGTTCAAGGCAGCCCGCAACGTGTAGTGAGAAGTTTAGTCTCCCGCGCAAATGAGCGGCACACCCCGCAAGCCAATTCAATACGTCCATTTGTTTCACCTGGTCATCACGTAAGGGTGTGAGTTACCCTCTTACCCTCGTAAGTTCTTCATCGCTGACTGGAAACGGGAATTTTTCCAGGGACAGGACGTCTGGTATATCTCTGATTTATCTCTGCTACGATACTTACCCTCGATCATCCGACGAAGGAGGCGCACGCCATGCCAATTACAGGCAAGTGGATCTTTACGGCCGCCATGGACGTCGACCCGGACAAGGAGGACGTCTTCAACCAGGTCTACGACCAGGAACACATTCCGTTGATCAGCAAGGTGCCGGGCGTGATCTCGGTGAAGCGCCTCAAGCTCGACACGCTGCGCATCACGATGGGCGGCGAAACGAAGACCGTCGATCCACAAGGCGCACCACGCTATTCCGCGATCTATGAGCTGGACAGCCCGGACGTGCTCACCAGCCCCGCGTTCGCGCAGGCTGTCGATCAGGGGCGCTGGCCGACGCACGTACGGCCCTACACGCGCAATCGGCATCACACGCTGTATAAGATCATCTAACGGGTGACGAGATACGGGTGAAAGAGATAGCGCGTCGAGGGGTGGAACAGGGGCCCCGAACTGGTTCGGGGATGTGACCCCCGGCGGCGCGCTGCGGCCGAAATGATCACGCCATGATCTTGCAATGACATTGCTGAGGCCGCGGTGACGTCCTACCAAAGTAATGCTCGTCACCCGTAATCGTCACCTTTATTCGTCACTTTTTCCTGCGACGACGGGAGGAACGCCATGAAAGGAAGTGGCTGGACAGGAGTGCTGCTGATGGGTGGGGCGCTGCTCGCGGCAGGCGAGTCCGGCGCGCAGTACGCGGATCAACTCCGGCAGGTCGCGCCGGAGTCGGTGAAGCCCGGAGCCGATCGGCGCCCGCTGCAGGTCAAGCGCGTCGCGCCCGACTTGTACCTCTACTGGAACGACGCCTCATCGAACTCGGTATTCTGGGTGACGGACGAAGGGGTCCTGCTGATCGACACGCAGCAGCATCCGGCCGATGCCCGCCGGTTGCTGGCCGAAATCCGCAAAGTAACCGACAAGCCGATCAAGTGGGTGGTGGTGTCGCACGCGCACGGCGACCACTACCTCGGGAATCCCGTGTTCAAGGCCGAGGGCGCGACGCTCGTCTCTCACCGCGACACGCGCCTCATGATGCAGAAGTACTACAAGGACGAGGTGAGCCGGCGCGCCGACTACTTCAAGAACAACAAGCTCGACACCAAGGAACTGCAGATGGTGCTGCCCGATGTCACCTTCGACTCGCGCTTCACCATCAACATGGGCGGCCAGACGGCGGAGCTTATCTATATGGGCGCCGGACAGAACCCGGGCGACACGCTGGTCCATTTTCCGCAATCACGAGTGCTGTTCCTCGGCGGTCCGTACTCGCAGCGCAACTGGTCGAACTACTCGTTCACGCCGTCCGTCGAGAACTGGATCGCGATCCTGAAGAAAGCGTCGGATATCGATGTCGATATGTTCATCGGCGGTCACGGCGACATATCCAAGCGCGCGGACCTGGTGGAATACGCGCAGATGCACAACGATTTTCTGAAAGTGATGAAGGACGGCATCGCCGCCGGCAAGAGCCGGGAGGAGCTGGCAGAGACGGTGAAGATGCCGCAGTACAGTCACTTCCGAAATTACCACCGCATGCGCGGGTGGGTGTTCGCGCTGCATCACCTGCTGACGACGGGGAAGCCGCTGGCGCCACTAAACTAAAGTCGTGACGAATCACAGGAGTTTCGATGACAGAACGCATATGGGACAAATTCCTCACTGAAAGAGACCGGCTGGTATTCGCTGCTGCCGGCTACGGAGCGCAGCAGGGTTTTGGCGAGCGTCCGGCCCTCGTGGTGGTTGACGTCAATTACTTCTTCTGTGGTGACCGTCCGGAGCCCATTCTCGAGTCGATCAAGCGGTGGCGCAATTCGTGCGGCGAGGATGCCTGGCCCGCCATCAAGGTCCTCAAGCGGTTGATCGACAGCGCGCGCGGGAAAGGCGTGCCCGTGATCTACACCACGGGGAGTTTCCGCCCCGACATGTGGAATAGAGGGAGCTGGCGTTGGAAGAACAGCCGCGCCGGCGAGGACGTCGCGGTTGAGCGCCCGCGCAGCGTGCAGGGCAACACCATCGTTCCGGATATTGCGCCGGCCCCGCAGGATATCGTTCTGGAAAAGGACAAGCCGAGCGCGTTCTTCGGCACCCCGATGCTCTCCTATCTCGTCCTGCTGGGCTGCGACAGCCTCATCGTGACCGGCACGACCACGAGCGGGTGCGTGCGGGCGACGGTGCTGGATGCCTTCTCCAATAATTATCGCGTCACCGTAGTCGAGGACGGCTGCTTCGACCGGTCGCAGGCCTCGCATGCGATCAATCTCTGCGACATGAATGCAAAATACGCCGATGTTCGCTCCAGCGCCGATGTGCTCGGATTCCTGGAGAAGTATCCGCCCGGACAATTCAAGCTGCCGTCGGGAATGAGGGAAAACAAGTAGTGCGAGAACCAGTGACGAAGTGACGAGGTGACGAGTGAGGAATGATCAAATGATGGTGAAAACACGCCCTTTCACAATGGCGCTCGTGCCGCTCTTTCTGGCTTTGGTGCTGCCGTCGCACGCCCAGGCCTACCCGAGCCGGGCGGTGCGGATCATCGTGCCACTCGCTGCCGGCGGCGGCATGGATACGGTCACGCGCGTGCTGGCGCAGAAGTTGGGCGATCCCTTCGGCCAGAACGTGGTGGTCGACAACCGTCCCGGCGCGGGAAGCCAGATCGGGCTGGAAATCCTCGTCCGCGGCGGCGCCCGATGGCCACACGCTCATGATGATCAGCGCAACAACGGTGGTGCACCCGATACTCTACAAGTCGCGCTTCGACATCGTGCGCGATTTTGCTCCGATATCGCAGTGCACCGCGCAGGGCTACGTGCTCGTCGTGCATCCGTCGGTACCCGTAAAATCGGTAAAGGAGTTCGTGCAGTATCTGAAGGCGAATCCCGACAAGCTGAACTACAGCTCCTCGGGAGTCGGCAGTCCGATACACATGAGCGGCGAGCTGTTCAAGATTGCAACGGGCACCCGTATGACCCACGTCCCGTACAAGGGCATGGGCGCGGCCTACACGGACCTGGTCGGCGGACAAGTGCAGGTGTCGTTTCCGACCATCATTTCCTCGATCGTCCATGTCAACAGCGGGCGCCTGCGCGCGCTGGCGGTGACGCCGCCGAAGCGCGTGCCCGCGCTGCCCTCTACGCCTACCTTTGCCGAGGCCGGCGTCCCGGGCGTCGTCGTGGTCAACTGGTATGGGTTGATCGCGCCCGCCAAAACGCCCAAAGCCGTTATCGACCAGATTGCCCGGGAGGCGACGAAAGCCATGAAATCGCCCGACATGATGAAGAACCTTGTTGCAGAAGGCTCGGAAGCCGTCGGCAGCTCACCCGAGGAATTCGCGGCGCACATCCGCGCCGAGCACAACCAGTGGAGCCGCGTGATAAAGCAGGCGGGAATTCGCGGAGAATGAGTCGTGGTGAGGCTGTTGTCTGCAAGACTCGCCGGAACCGCACTGGTGTTGTGTGTTGCGATGGGGGCGGCCATTCAGGCGCACGCGCAGGCGCCGTCCGATTACCCGGTCAAGCCCGTGCGCATCGTGGTGGTTTACGGGGCGGGCGGCGGACTCGATGTGGTGACGCGCCTCATTGCCGATCCGTTGACCCGCAGCCTCGGCCGCCAGGTCGTGGTGGAGAATCGGCCGGGCGCAGGCGGTAACATCGGCACCGAGCACGCGGCGAAATCGACCCCCGACGGTTACACGCTGATGGTCACCACCAACAGTCACGAGATCAATCCCTTCATCTACAAGAATCCCGGTTACGATCCACGCAAGGACTTCACGCCGGTCATCCAGCTCACGGGCGCGCCTTCGGTCCTCATCACGCACCCGCGCTCACAGCTGCAATCGTTGAAGGACCTGGTGAACGCGGCGCGGGCGCAACCGGGAAAGCTCGTTTTCGGGTCTGCCGGCAACGGCTCGCCGACCCACATCGCGATGGAGTTGCTCAAGAGAGCAGCCGGCATCGATCTCGTCCACGTTCCCTATAAGACCGCGGCGCAGGCGAACGGAGACGTCGTGGCCGGGCAGATTCCGCTGGCGATGGCAGCGCTGCCCGCGGTCATGTCCAACATCCAGGGCGGAATGTTGCGCGCGCTGGCGGTAACGACTGAGAAACGCTGGCCCGGTCTGCCGGACGTGCCCGCCGTCGCCGAATCCGGGTATCCGGGATACAGTCACGTCACGTGGATCGGCCTATTCGTGCCCGCCGCCACGCCGCAGGCCGTCGTAACGAAACTGAACCGGGAAATCGCGTCGATACTGGAGAGTCAGCCCATGCGCGAGCGTCTTATGTCGATGGGCGCCGAACCTTCGGGCAAAGGCCCGGCGGACTTCGAGGCGATGCTCAAGGCCGAGTACGACGTCATGGGCAAGTTGGTGTCGCGGATTGGGTTGAAGGCGGAGTAATCGTCACCCACATTCGTCACCTTTTGTCTGTCAGTTGGCCCGGCTGCTGCCTCCCGGGGCTGCCGCTGGAGCAGGGAAGTCCTGCGCCACGGGAATTTCGACGACGGTCGGGCCATCGACGGCCAAGGCCGCCTTGACGGCACCCGCGATATCCTGCGGGCGCTCGGCGTAGAAGCCGCGCGCGCCGTAGGCCTCGGCCAACTTGTCGAAACGCGGATTATCGAGGTCCACGGCGACATAGCGCTTTTCCCAGTAGCGCATCTGTTGCGCTTTTTCCGAGCCGTGGCAGGAGTTGTTCATGACGATGGCGACGTGGGGAATTTTCCAGCGCACCGCGGTGTTCAACTCTTGCGCTGTATACAGGAAGCCGCCATCGCCTTGCAGGCTGATGGCGGGCCGATCGGGCAGTCCGAGCTTGGTGCCCAGGCCGACGCACAGACCCATCCCGAGCCCGCCGTGTCCGCCATAATTGAAGAGCGTCTTGGGAACCTCGAAGTCGAGCCGGTCGTAGCCCATGCCGGGACAGACGCCGGCGTCTATCGTCACCATGCAATCGCGCGGCAGCACTTTTCTCAACTCGGGAAAAACGCGCTGCGGCAGCATGGGATCGCCCGCGAGGTCCTGTTCGGCGCGCAGACGGGCCTTGCGCTTTTCCTTGAGTGCCGCGATCTCGCTGCGCCACTCTGAATTGGCATCCCCGCCCTTGCTCTTCGCGCGCAGCGCCTCGAGCAGTTGCTCGGCGACCGCCTTCGCATCTCCCACGATGCCCGCCTCGACGGCAAAGTTGCGGCCGACTTCCGCCGGATCGATATCGACCTGGATGATTCGTGTCGCCTTGTTGATGATGCTGAAATTCCACGCCGTCGTGGACTGACTCAGGCGTGAACCAAGCGCGAGGATCACATCCGCCCGGTGAATCGCTTCATGCGCCTCGGGCGACCCCCGCCATCCCGGCATGCCCACGAAGAGCGGGTGGCTGTTGGGTAGAGCATCGTTGTGCGAGTAGGTCGGAATGAGCGCCATGCCCAGCAATTCCGCCAGTTTGACCGCCTCTTCGGTCGCCTGGGAATCGATCACGCCGCCACCCGCCAGCAAGCAGCGGGCGCTTCGCGCCGGCGAGCAGTGCCGCCGCACGCTGCACGGCCTCCCGGTCGCCCTGAACTCGCCCCGCGGTTGCGCGGTATGTCGCAGGCGCCTGAGGCACGTAATCGATCGTCTGGTGATCCAGCAGGTCGCGTGGGATATTCACCATGACGGGGCCGCGCTTGCCGCTCATCGCGGTCCTGAAACGCATCACGCAACGCCGCAGGGATGCGCTCGGTCTTGTGAACGTGCCGGGCCATGTACGTCACCGGCTTGAACATTCCCACCAGGTCGAACGCCTGATTGCCGTCGCGGTCGATGAAGTCGCGCTCGGTATCGCCGGCGATGACAACCAGGGGCGCGCGAGCCTTGTAAGCCAGGGCGACGCCCGTCAGCAGGTTAATGGTGCCGGGACCGGATGTAGTCAAGCAGACAGCGGGTTTCCCGGATGCCCGCGCGTAGCCGTGAGCCATCAGTGCGGCATTTTGCTCGTGACGCGTATCGAGGAAGCGGATGTCCGTCCGGCCGAACAGCTCGGTAACGATGTTATTCGTAGTGGTCCCACAAATGCCGAAAATGTCACTCGACACCTTCCGCGCGCAGCGCTTCGAGCACTGCCTCGCCGGCTTTCATTTTTGCCATGGTTTTCCCCGTAGTCGATTCGAGCGTCAAACGCCCGCAGCAGACTACGCCTAAACCGGTGTGCGTGACAATGCGCGGGAACGGGTAAACGCTTGCCGCGCGCCCGCGGTTGGCATAAATTGGCGAGCGCTGGCATCGGGTTCTTAACGAGGAGGAGCCCCTGAACCGGTTGCTGAGGGTGTCAGGAACCTTACAGTTTATGCTCGCCGCGCGCGGCGGCTTTGGCTTTCTCCTCCAGCGCTTCCCAGCGCTCGAGTTTGGCGTGTACGAGTGATTCGATTTCGTCGGTGCGCTGCTGATCCGCCTTTATTGCTGCGCCGCCCGCCTGGTAGTAGTCGGGTGCGGCCATCTTTTCGGCTAGGGTGCGCTGCTCGGTCTCGAGCGCTTCGATTTCGGACGGCAGGGAATTGAGCTCGCGGGATTCTTTGTAGGTGAGCTTGGGACTCCCACCACCCCCGCGGTGCTGCGCGCGCGACCCCTCCTCAGGCAGAAGGGGAGTTTTAAGGGACGCGGCAGGAGGCGGGGATTCTGCATCGCGGACTGCGCTCCCGGCTACTCTCAGCCAGTCGCTGTAGCCGCCGACGTATTCGCGCCACACGCCGCCGCCTTCCGCTGCGAGCGTTTGGGTCACGACGTTGTCGAGAAAGGTCCGGTCGTGGCTCACCAGCAGCAGCGTCCCGGGATAGTCCTGCAGCGCCTGCTCTAGCAGCTCCAGCGACTCCAGGTCGAGATCGTTGGTGGGCTCATCGAGCACCAGCACATTCGCCGGCCGCGCGAAGAGGCGTGCTAGTAGCAGCCGGCCGCGCTCGCCGCCGGAAAGCATACGCACCGGGGAGTTCACGCGCCGCGGGGAAAACAGAAAATCGCCCATGTACGCGAGCACGTGCTTCCTCACTCCGTTCACTTCGATCCATTCCGAGCCGGGGCTCACGGTCTCCGCCACGGTGCGGTCGGGGTCGAGCTGCTCGCGCATCTGGTCGAAGTAGGCCGGCACGCACGTTTACTCCGAGGCGAACGTTGCCCGTGTCGGGCGCGAGCGTGCCCAGGATGATCTGGAGCAGAGTGGACTTGCCGGCGCCGTTCGGGCCGATGAGACCGACGCGGTCGCCGCGGCGGATGGTCATGCGAGAGATCGTTCACGATCGCCCGCCCGCCGTAGCGCTTGCCGACGCCCTCGAGCTCGGCGACGAGCTTGCCGCTGCGGCCGCCGGCATCGATCGCGAGCTTTACGTCACCGATGCGCTCGCGCCGCGCGGCGCGCTCGCGGCGCAGGTTCTCGAGTCGCGTCACGCGGCCCTGGTTGCGCGTGCGGCGCGCCTCGATGCCGCGCCGGATCCACGCCTCCTCCTGCGCCCAGAACTTGTCGAAGCGGCGGTTGGCCGTCTCCTCGGCGGCAAGCTCGTCGGTCTTGATGCGAGCGTAGTGCGAATAGTTGCCGTCGTACGAGCGCAGGATGCCGCGGTCGAGCTCGACGATGCGCGTCGCGAAACGATCCAGGAACCACCGGTCGTGAGTGACCACGATTGCAGCCGGCCCCCTCGCGAGCGCGGCTTCCAACAGCGCGATGCCGTTGATGTCGAGGTGATTGGTCGGCTCGTCGAGCAGGACCAGATCGGGCGCCAATGCGAAGGCCAGCGCGAGCGCAGCGCGCTTCGTCTCGCCGCCGGAAGCCTGTGCCGGCGCTATGTCGCCATCCACCCGGAAGCGATGCAGGAACTCGATGAGACGCGCATCGGCCCGCCAGCGTTCCCTTTCGTCCTGGATCCGCGAGATGCCGCCGCGCGCTACGAGGCTTTCCCGCAGGCTCGCCGCGCCAGGCAGATCCGGTTCCTGCTCGACGATCGCAATGCGCCGACCCTCATCCTTGCGCAGCTCGCCGTCATCGAGCTGCACGGCGCCGGCGATCACGTTCAAGAGCGATGATTTGCCGGTGCCGTTGCGGCCGATCAGGCCGATGCGCTCGCCTTCCTGCACCGTCAGCGTGGCGCGGTCGAGCAGCGGCAGCATGCCGTAGGCGAGCTGGGCGTCAGCGAGAGTGAGAAGCGGCACAAAAAAACGAGGAAGTAATGTCCAGGATCATCTAGCGGGCAGTAATGTCAGGACGGCTCTCGTTATTTACTAGAGGTCAATCATGAATAGTTATTGCCACTTGACCAAACGTACGCCTGAGGGTGTCAGGAACCTTAGAGTTTAGGGTTCCTGACACCCTTACGATAGAGGATCGCAGGAGATTGAGCCCGGCACTGACTGAATTGCGAAGAATGTGTTTCTTCTCAGCCTTGCGCGGGGTCGAATGAACATCGGCCATTTTTGAAATCAGTTCTATTACTCGCTACTCGATACTTGTCACTGCAGACTTCTATTTCAGACTGAAGCCTTGCTTGCGTATGAAGGCGCCAAAATCAGCGCGCTCGGGCACGGCGTACTGGCGGGCCTTGTCCTCCGACCATCCATAGAAGTCTGCGTTTCCGTGGCGCTCGACGTCGCGCTGCCTGCGATAAGGCAGGAGTGCGTTGCGCCGGCGGTCGTAGGATTCGATTCTCTCCCTGAACCGGGATTCGTCGTAGCGGTCCGTGTGCACCGTCACATCGAGCGGCAGGCGCGGGGTGATGCGGCCCGCCTCGGCGGGATAGCCGACGCAGAGGCCCGCCACCGGGAACACGCCTTCGGGCAGCTCGAGCACGCGGCTCGTCACATCGGCGCGATTGCGCACGTGGCTGATCGGGCAGGTGCCGAGACCCACCGCCTCGGCGGCGCGGATGAAGTTCGTGAGCACGATGCCCGCGTCCACAGCCGCGTTCATGAAATGATCGAGATGCTCGTTCGCGAACGGCTTGCCGCGCCATGCGCCGATGCTACGGATGCGGCGGTTGTTGCCGCAGAAGACGAGGAACACCGGCGCATCCATGATCCACGGCATGTCCGGTATCGTGTCCACTATGGTCTTGCGTTTTCCGGGGTCGACGACGTGAACGATGTCGGCCTGCTGCAGATCGGATTTCGACGGAGCGGACAGGGCGCATGCGAAGAGCAGGCGCAACAATTCCGGATCCACGGTGCGGGCAGCGAATTTGCGGTGCGTGCGATGCTCGAGGCTGCGGGCGAGCTCATCGAGGCCCGGCCAGTCTGCCGAAACATTGATCTGAGAGCCGTATCGCTCCGTCATGGCGCGATCGATACGGCTGACGATTTCGTTGGCCTGATCCATAGCGGCTCCTCAATCGAGCGGTGCATGTTACCGCAAGGCAGGGACTGCTCCAGGCATGTGTCGGAGCGTTTCCTTTGACACATTCCTAAGTCGATGAGAATCATCGAGTTGATGGCGCGAGGAGTGCGTCGGACTTTGTCCCGACACACTCCTAGAGGTAACCGATTACCTTGATAACTCTGCGGCCACGCGCCCCATTCGCCTTGCCGGATTGGCAAAAACTGGCGTAAAATCACGCCCTTTCCGCATTTTTGGACTGACAGGAACACATGGTAGTCATACGTCTCGCGCGTGGCGGCGCCAAGAAGCGCCCGTTCTTCCACCTCGTTGTAGCCGACTCCCGTCGCGCACGCGACGGCCGCTTCATCGAGCGGATCGGTTTCTACAATCCCAAGGCCCCGGAAGGCGTCGAGCGGCTGCGCATCGACCGGGAGCGCCTGGCGCACTGGAAGGGCAAGGGCGCGCAGCTCTCCGATACCGTGGTGCGGCTGGTCAAGCAGTTTGGTGAGCCAAAGCGCCGCCTGAAAACCTTGTAGTAATGGGGCGCATCGCCGCCCCGTTTGGCGTCAAGGGCTGGGTAAAGGTCCAGCCGTTCACGGCGACGGCAAAAAATCTGCTGGCCTATGCGACCTGGTGGATCGGAGGCGGCGACGACTGGCAGGAGCTCGCGGTCAGCGAAGCGAGGGCGCAGGGCCGGTCGGTGGTCGCGCGGCTCGAGGGCTGCGAGGATCGCGACGCGGCTTTTCGCTTCAGGGGTAAGGAAATCGCGGTGCCGCGGGCGCGGTTGCCGAAACCGCAGCCGAACGAGTATTACTGGGCCGATCTGATCGGCTTGAAAGTAGTAAGCAAAGCCGGGCAGGATTTCGGGCGCCTGATCAGCATCATCGAGACCGGGGCGAACGACGTGCTGGTGGTGCAGGGCGAGCGGGAACGGCTGATTCCGTTTATCGCGGAGGTCATCGGCGACGTCGACCTCGAAGCCGGCGTGATGCGGGTGAATTGGGACGCGGATTACTAGGGAACGAGGATGCCAGCCCCGGTATTGTGTTCGCATCTGCTCCATATGTGGACCGGTTCGGATCCCGATGAAGGAGCCATGTTCCAGTTTGACGTGATTACGCTGTTTCCGCAGATGTTCGATGCCGTGACCGGCAGCGGCGTGACCGGGCGGGCGCGGGACAAGGGGTTGTATCGGATCGAGCTGTGGAACCCGCGGGAATTCGCGGCCAACAGCTACCGGACCGTCGATGACCGGCCATACGGAGGCGGGCCGGGCATGGTGATGATGGCCGAGCCGCTGGCGAAAACCATCGCGGCGGCGCGCAAGCGGCAGAAGGACTCCGGCGTGCTTGAGCCCCGGGTGGTCTACCTGTCACCGCAGGGCAGGTTGCTGGAGCACCGGGTGGTGATGGAATTGGCGGCGGGCAGCGGACTGGTCCTGCTGGCCGGACGCTACGAGGGCGTGGACGAGCGGCTGATCAGGCGCCACGTTGACGACGAAGTCTCGATCGGCGACTACGTGCTCTCGGGTGGAGAGCTGGCGGCGATGGTGGTGTTGGATTGTATCGTGCGCCAGATGCCGGGGGCGCTGGGGGACGCAGATTCAGCGAGCCAGGATTCCTTCGTGGATGGCCTGCTCGATTGCCCGCATTACACGCGGCCCGAAGCGTACCAGGGCGAGACGGTGCCGGCGGTGCTGCTCTCCGGCAATCACGCCGAGATTGGCCGCTGGCGGCTGAAGCAGGCGTTGGGACGCACGTGGCAGCGCCGGCCGGACTTATTGGAAAGCCGGCGGCTCTCGGCCGACGAGAGGGCGCTGCTGGAAGAATTCAAGCGCGAAAACGAAGGAGCATGAACATGGACATCATCAAGCAGCTCGAAGACGAAGAAGTCAAGCGGCTCGCGAAAGCGATACCCCAGTTCTCGAGCGGAGACACGGTAGTGGTCAACGTGAACGTAGTGGAAGGCGACCGCAAGCGCGTGCAGGCGTACGAGGGCGTGGTGATCGCCAAGCGCAACCGTGGGCTCAACTCCTCGTTTGTCGTGCGCAAGATTTCTTCGGGAGAAGGGGTGGAGCGGACCTTCCAGACGCATTCGCCGCTCATTGCGAGCATCGAGGTGAAGCGCCGCGGTGACGTGGGTCGCGCCAAGCTTTATTACCTGCGGCAGCGCACCGGCAAGGCTGCACGCATCCGTGAGAAATTGGTCGGCGGCGAAGAAGGCGGCGACGGCGGAACGACGACTGAATAGCCCACCGCAATTCCGGTCGAAAAGGCGGCACAGGCCGCCTTTTTTGTGCCTCCCGCCTTCCCGTTGGCGTTCCTGACGGTGAGGCCGCGCCAGTCGGAGCTAGAATTGAGCGATGCGGGTCTTTCTTGCGCTTCTCATATTTCTCTGTAGCGGCGCGGCCTCGGCGTTGGACACTGCGCGCGGCCTGGCCGCGTCCGGCGCACCCGGCCTCGCGCTCGCCCGTATCGAAGAGCTGCAACCACGCGATCCCGCTGCGCCGCTCTGGGCAGAGTGGGAAGCGTTGCGCATGCGCCTCCTCGTCGGGCTTGGGCGGCACGCGGAAGCCTTGAAGCGGGCAGAGGCGTTGCCCGCGAGCATGCCGCGCCCGCTGCTTCGTGCCTGTCTGCTCGCCGCGGCGCAGGCCGGCGTTGCGTCCGGACAGGGCGCGACGGCCCGCCGGCATGCCGCGCGGATGCTCTGGCAACTCGAACCCTCGGCCGAGGAAACTCGCGCCACGCGGCTCACGGTGATTGATAGCTACGTCGCCGATCGGCAAGGGGAAACCGCGTTTCGGGCCATGCTGCGCTTCCAGCAGGACTACGCGCCGCTCGATCGCGCCATCGCGGCGCGTTTCGTCGAGGCGCTGCTTGCGCTCGATATGGAGAAGCAGGCGGTCAACTGGCTGGCGAGCCTCGATGATGCGAGCCCGGTGAAGCTCATGCTGCGGTTGAGGACGGGACTCACGGGCAGCAGCGGCGTCGCCGCTCAGGCCCGCGCCGAGCTGGCGAAGGGCGGGGGCCCCGGTTATTGGCGTGTCCTGGCGGAGGTCGCGCAGCGCGAGAAGGACACGCTGCTGCGCATCGAAGCGCTGGAGCGGCTGCTCGAATTCGGGGAGGAGACTGCGGCGCAGGCCCCTGCGCCGCTCGCGGCGGAATTGTGGCACGCGTATCTCGCAGGAGCGCAGGAAGCCGCCAACCGTAACCAGATGCTGATCGGCGACGATAGCGCGTGGAGCGATTTCGCGGCGCGGCGGCTGGCTTCCAGTCCGCAGCTTTCGCGCGCCTTCTACGCGTACCTCGTGCAGCGCGGCCGGGAGCGCGAGGCGCGTTTGAACGCCCAGCTGCAGCTGGTGTACTCGTTGCAGCAGGCGCGACTGGAACGCGCGGCCCTGCGGCTGTTCGAAGGCGCCCGGACGGATGACGGCGCGCTCGATGCTCAGGCGCGCTACCTGCTCGGCGCCATGGCGGAGCGCAGCAACTTGCCCGCTCTGGCCGGACGGTTCTGGAAGGGGCTCGCGACGCCGCCCGGCGTAAGCGAGGAGGACTGGCAGTCGCGCCTCGCCGCGGTGTACTGGCGCGGGGGCATGAACGACGCGGCGGTCACCACGTTGCGAGGGCTGCTGAGCGCGGGCAAGATGCTCCCGCCGGACACGGCCCGGCAAGTGACGGTGCTCGTCCAGGAAATGATCGCCGCGGGCAAGTCCGATCAGGCCGACGGTTTGCTGCGCGGTTTGCTGCCGCTGACGGATGCGCGGCAGCAGCGCGACATCCTGTTCACGCTCGGCCGGATGGCGGAGAACGGCATGCGGTTTCAGCTCGCCGCGGACTACTACTTGCGCTCGGCGCTGCTGGCGGGTGCGCGAGCGCCCGATGCGCTGGCCATGCAAGCGCGACTCGCCGCGGCGCTCAACCTGGCCCGCGCCGGATACCGGGACGACGCCCGTGCGCAGTTCCAATGGCTGCTGCAGAACGCCACGGACCCGGCGCAGCGGGAGATCGCACGCCGCGAACTCGCAAAGCTATAATGTCACCCCACCCGCAGTTCTCCTGAGGCAAGCGGCTGTTGTGGTGGCCGTCAAATTTCCTGCTACGAGGATCGGAGATGATTCACTTTGTGGTTCACGACAAGAAGGACACCGTCGGCGTCATCGTCGTTGAAGGCGTGAAAGCCGGGCAGGATCTCACCGGTTGGCTGATGGAAGACGATTCCACGATCAAGCTGAAGGCGGTGAACGATATACCGATCGGGCACAAGCTCGCCACGCAGGCGATCGGCAAGGGCGACACCATCATCAAGTATGGTTTCGACATCGGAAGAGCGGTCGCCGAGATCAAACTGGGCGAGCACGCCCACGTGCACAACATCAAGACCAAGAGATGGTGAAACGCGCGTTTCAGCGGTCGTCGCGCCGGAAGCATCTTTATTCGCGCGTTTCACAGTTGAAGAACAACTCATACAAGGTGCTGCAATGATCAATAGTAAAACAGCGTTTAGCGGTTACCGCCGCGAGAACGGCCGGGTCGGCGTTCGCAACCACGTCATCATTCTGCCGGTGGATGACCTGTCGAACACGGCTTGTGAGGCCGTCGCCAGCAACATCAAGGGCACGATGGCCATCCCGCATCCTTACGGGCGGCTGCAGTTCGGCGCCGACCTCGATCTCCATTTCCGCACGCTGATCGGCGCGGGATCCAATCCGAACGTCGCCGCAGTGGTCGTGGTAGGCATCGAGGACGGATGGGCGAAGCGCATCGCGGACGGCATCGCGAAAACGGGCAAGCCGGTCTCGTTCTTCGGCATCGAGGGGCACGGCGATCACGAGACGATCCGCAGCGCGTCCAAGGTCGCGAAGGAATATGTGCAGTGGGCCTCGGGGCTCAAACGCGAGGACTGCGCGTTGAACGAGCTGTGGGTCTCATGCAAATGCGGCGAGTCCGACACGACTTCCGGGTGTGGCTCGAATCCGACGGTCGGCAATGCGTTCGACAAGCTCGAGCCGTTCGGGGTGACCATGTGCTTTGGTGAGACGACGGAGATCACCGGCGGCGAAAGTATCGTCGCCGACCGATGCGCGACGGGGGAGGTGCGCGAGCGCTTCATGCACATGTTCAACCGCTACCAGGACGTGATCGAGCGCCACAAGACGGACGACCTGTCCGAGTCGCAGCCGACTAAGGGCAACATCGCCGGGGGGCTCACGACCATCGAGGAAAAGGCGCTCGGGAACATCCAGAAGATCGGCAAGAAGTGCAAGGTGATCGGTGTGCTCGACAAGGCCGAGACGCCGGACACGCCCGGCCTGTGGTTCATGGATTCCTCGTCCGCGGCAGCGGAGATGGTGACGCTGTGCGCCGCTTCGGGCTACGTCGTGCATTTCTTTCCGACCGGCCAGGGCAACGTGATCGGCAATCCGATCGTCCCGGTGATCAAGCTCACGGCCAATCCGCGCACCGCACGCACCATGGGTGAGCACATTGACCTCGACGTGTCTGGCCTGCTGCAGCGTGAGAAGAACATGGATCAGTGCGGCGACGAGCTGATCGAGGTCATGCTGCGCACCTGCAACGGCCGGTTGACCTGCGCCGAGGCGCTGGGACATCGCGAGTTCGTGATGACGCGGCTCTACGAAAGCGGCCTGACGGACAAGGCGGAAGGCGAAAGGCGCAAGGATGACGGAAAGGCAGATGCGACTTCAGTCCTTCACCCTTTCTCCTTTGGCCTTTCGACTTTCGCCTTGAGAAAGATGTCCCGCTCAGCTACGCGGTGCGGACGTGCTGGCGGAGACGCTCGCCCGCGCTGGTGTCCGCCACCTCTTTTCGCTCTCCGGAAACCAGATCATGCCGGTGTACGACGCCGCGCTCGACGCGAATCTGCCGGTGGTTCACGTCCGGCACGAAGGCGCCGCGGTGCACATGGCCGACGCATGGGGCCGGCTGACCGGCAAGCCGGGCGTCGCGCTCGTCACCGGCGGGCCGGGCCACGCGAATGCCATCGGCGCTTTGGCAACCGCACTGGCCGCGGAATCGCCGATGGTATTGCTGTCGGGGCACGCTCCGCTGCGGGAACTCGGGAAAGGGGCATTTCAGGAGATGCAGCAAGCGGAGATGGCCGCACCCGTCACCAAAGCGTCCTGGACGGCGGCGAGTGCGGCTACGCTTGGTGCGGAAATTGCGCGCGCAATGAGTATTGCCTGTTCCGGGCGGCCGGGACCTGTGCACGTGAGCCTGCCGTTCGATGTGCTGGAAGCGACCGTGGATCGCGATAGAACGCAACTTCCGGCCGTGGTGGATTTCGAGCCGCAGCTTCTCGCGCCGGACGATCCGGCCGTCCATGCCGTGCTCACCGGGATCTCCCGCGCGACGCGCCCGCTGATCCTCGCCGGTCCTGCGCTTGCTGCTGCGCGCGGTGCGGCATTGCGCGCGGAACTGGCTGCTGCCACGGGTTGTCCGGTAGTCGCCATGGAAAGCCCGCGCGGGATCAACGATCCGGGGCTCGGGGCTTTCGCCGACGTGCTCCGGGAGGCGGACTTGATCGTGCTGCTCGGCAAACAGCCCGATTTCACCCTGCAATTCGGCCGGCCCCCGGCGGTGGACGCCGCGAGCCGTTTCATCGTCATCGATCCTGATCCGGCGATCCGGGAGAGATCGTGCAACACCCTCGGTGCCGACCGCGTGCTGGAAGTGCTGCAAGCCGACGGGCGAGCGGCGGCCGAACGCCTGCGCGACCTGGCGACCGGAGGTGGAATGCGGAATCCGGGCTGGAACGACGAAGTGCGGACGGCAATCGCGTACCGACCGGCTGCCTGGTCGACGCCAGCCTCCCCCGGAAAGGGGCCGCTGCATGCGATTGAAGTGAGCCGCGCGGTCCAGCAGCTTGTCCACAGCGCACCCGAGTGCGTGCTGGTGATCGACGGTGGAGAATTCGGTCAGTGGGCGCAGGCGTGCGTAAATGCGCCGCAGCGTCTGATCAACGGACCGGCCGGCTCGATCGGCAGCGCGATACCGTTCGCGCTTGCGGCGCGTCTTGCATGTCCCAACGCAACCGTGATCACCATGCTGGGCGATGGCACGTTCGGTTTTCACGCGGCGGAGTTCGACACGGCGACGCGCAACGGGCTTGCATTCGTCGCCATCGTCGGCAACGACGCGTGCTGGAACGCCGAGTATCAGATTCAGCTGCGGAATTACGGCAAGCCGCGCGCGATCGGCTGCGAGCTGCTGCCATTGCGTTACGACCAGGTTGCGGCGGCATTCGGCGGTCACGGTGAATACGTCGCTCGCACCGAAGATCTTTCTCCAGCGCTGGCACGCGCAGCAAGGTCGGGCCGGGCAGCGTGCGTGAACGTCGCCATCGAGCGCGCTGCGGCGCCGGTAGTTTCGCGCCGGCCGGCAGGCGCTTCTGCGGCGGCTACGCATTGAAATCTCCTTCCAAGGGCATATGACGGGAATACTTCAAGTCAGGGTCTGGCGCGGCAACGCGGCCAGCGGCGAATTTCGCGTTTACGAGGTTCCGCAGCTCGAGAGCCAGACCGTGCTCGACGTCGTGACCTACATCCAGCGCAAGCTCGATCCCACGCTTTCCTACCGCTTCGCCTGCCGCGTCGGGATGTGCGGGTCGTGCGCCATGACGGTGAACGGCCGCGCTCGGTGGACCTGCCGCACCCACATTGCCAACGTGGCCGAGCACGACCGCCTCGAAATCGCGCCGCTCGCGAACCTGCCGGTGATCAAGGATCTCGTGACCGACATGGGAGTCTTCTTCGATAAATGGACGCAGGCGCGCGGGCGGTTCGAGGGAGCGGCGACGCGCAAGGACGATTTCGCGCGCGTGGCGCCATCCTCGTCCGAGCGCCGGCTCGCCGACGCCGGCATCGAGTGCATAGGCTGCGGCGTCTGCTACAGCTCGTGCGACGTGGTGGCCTGGAATCCCGATTATCTCGGACCGGCGGCGTTGAACCGCGCGTGGACACTCCTGAACGACGTGCGTGATATCGGCAACCGCGCGCGGCTCGCGGCAGTGGCGGGCGACGCGGGCTGCCACGCCTGCCACACGCACATGAGCTGCACGGAGAGGTGTCCTAAGCAAATCTCGCCTACGGCTGCGATTGCCGGGCTTAAGCGCGCCGCGGCAATCGCGGCGCTGAAAGGCGAGATTTAAGGATGAAGGATGAAGGCGGAAGGATGAGCGATCTACGGCTGCGCCTGAAAGATGAAGGTGGAAGGATGAAGGCGGACCTTGATTCCCGCACTGCAGGAGTCATCCCTCATCCTTCATCCTTTGCATATTCGAGCGAGGGTATCTGAATACGCGCGGTCAGGTGCTGCTGTGGACTGCACAACGCCTGACTGCCGCGGTGCTGGCGGTCTGCGTCGTGGTGCATCTCGTCACCGTGATTTATGCGGTGCGCAACGGACTGAGCGCCGCCGAGATTCTCGGCCGCACCCGCGGCAACGCGGCATGGGCGGCTTTCTATGCGCTCTTCGTCCTGGCCGTGGCGGTACACGCGCCGATCGGTTTACGCAACGTTCTATCCGAGACTTTCAATTGGCGCGGGCGCGGGCTCGAGATGACAGTGCTCGCCATCGGCGTCTTGCTGGCGGTGTGGGGCTTCCGCGCCGTCTACGCCGTTTTCGTTTGACCGCCGATGAACGCAAGTCACAAGGAGCGGCGGGGAACGGGCCCGAAGGTGTCAGGAACCTTAGAGTTTAGGGTTCCTGACACCCTCCCCCCGCACCCCCGGTCGCACAATGAACCGGCTGCGCGGGGGAATGGCCCGTCATGAAACAAGATTTCCGCGCACGGAACCATCCCGCGTACTGGGCTTTCCTGGTACACCGTGCGTCAGGAGTATTACTGTCGCTCTTCCTGCCGCTGCACTTCTGGGCGCTCGGACTGGCGCTACAGGGCGAGGCGAAGCTGGAGAGCTTCCTGCGCTGGTCCGAGCAGCCGCTCACGAAAGTCGCGGAAACGATACTCGTAGTGCTTCTCGCCGCGCATATGGCGGGTGGCGTGCGGCTGCTGGCGCTGGAATTCCTCGCTTGGCGCGACTGGCAGAAGACCCTGCTCGCGGCCGCAGCGGGGGTAACGCTGGTCCTCGGTCTCGCGTTCCTGCTCAACCTTGTCTAAGCGCTGATTCGAGCCACAGATACACACAGATAAACACGGATAGGATCAAAGTCAAAATCAAGAGTAGCAGCCACCGAGATCGCAGAGAATTATCTGTGTCCATCTGTGTTTATCTGTGGCTGATTTGATCTTGACGACAAAGCATGCCGCGGCGAGCTAATTTCCTGGTCATCCTGATCGACGATCTCCGCTTCGATGAGTTCGGCGCGGGCGGGCACCCGTACATGAAGACGCCGAACATCGATCGCATCGCGCACGAAGGCGCGCTTTTCGAGCGGGCTTTTCACCCGACTCCGATCTGCTCTCCGAACCGGGCCTCCATACTCACAGGCCAGTACGCCAGCCGCCACGGCATCATCGACAACGTGGCGCGCGACGCGGCGAGCCACCGGCTGCCCAACTATCACCTCGAGCTGCAGCGTCTGGGCTACGAAACGGCGCATATCGGCAAGTGGCACATGGGAAACGACGGCAAACCGCGCCCCGGCTACGATTACTGGGTCGCGTTCGACGGCCACGGCCGGCTCTACGACCCTAATTTGAACGAGAACGGAACCTACGTGCAGCATAAGGGCTACGTCACCGACATCATGAACCGTATGGCGGTGGAGTTCGTGAAAAGGAAGCACGAGAAGCCCTGGTCGCTCTTCTTCGCGCACAAGGCAGTGCATCCCGACGCCGAGCAGGCCGCAGACGGGACATTCAAGATGGACGGCTATCGCCCCGCCGAGCGGCACCAGGACCTGTATCGTGGCTGCGTGTTCCCGAAGAAGCCGAACATGCTGACGCCTGCGGAGATCGTGAAGCAGAAGCCCGCCTGGGCGGAGGCGCTCGAGCTCAGAACTTCCGCCCAGTCCCGCGCGCTCCTCGATGCCATCCACGCCGGCGAGCAGGAGGAGATTCGCCTGCGCGCGTGCATGATGGCCGCGGTGGACGAGGGCGTGGGCATGGTCCTGGCCGCACTCGAGCAGACCGGCCAGCTCGACGACACGTTCATCCTGTTCCTCGGCGACAACGGCTACTTCTTCGGCGAGCACGGGCTCGGGCCCGAGCGCCGCTTCGCTTACGAAGAGGGAATCCGCGCGCCATTCATCGCGCGGCACCCGGCGAGGATCAAGCCCGGAACGCGGATCCGTGAGCTCGTGCTGACGCTCGACGTTGCGCCCACGCTCATGTCGCTCGCCGGCGGCAAGCCCGGACCCCAGATTCAGGGACGGTCGCTGCTGCCGCTCTTCGCGGGCGGCACACGTAAGTCCGCCCCGGCCTGGCGCAAGTCGTTCCTCATCGAATACTGGGCCGAGAACGCGTACCCCTGGTTGATCGCCATGACCTACAAGGCGGTGCGCACCGATCGTCACAAGTACATCCACTGGGTGAATCGCGGCCGCAAAGGCGAGCTCGACGAGCTCTACGATCTGGAGCGGGACCCGTTCGAGCTCGTCAACCTGATCGATCGCCCGGCGTACCGCGCGGTGCGCGAGAGGCTGCGGCGCGAGCTCCGGCGGCTCGTCACCGAAGCAATCGGGCTGTAAACTGAACCTGCCGACAGGCCGGTTTCCCGGCCGGGCTCTGGAGAGAATCTGCTGGAGGTTGAAGATGCGCCTAGTAAAACTGCTTGCGGCGGCGATCGCATTAGCGCCGGGATTCGCAGTCCACGCCCAAACGTACCCCGCGAAATCAGTCCGTATCATCGTGCCGTTCTCGCCGGGCGGGGCGACCGACATCGTGACGCGCATCCTCGGCCAGAAGCTGAACGAGACGTGGGGCCAGACCGTGGTGGTGGACAACCGCGCGGGCGCCAGCGGCAACATCGGCGCCGAGCTCGCTGCGAGATCCCCAGCGGACGGCTACACGCTGTTCATGACCTCGGGCTCCATCATCGCCGCCAACCAGTTCATGTTCAGGAAGCTCAACTGGAATCCCGACAAGGATCTCGTGCCCATCACGAACGCCGCGAGCGGGCCCCAGATCGTCGCGGTGCATCCGACCTTTCGCGCAAGGACGGTGAAGGAGTTCATCGCGCTCGCCAAGGCCAACCCCAAGTCGCTCAATTTCGGCTCGGCCGGCTTCGGTACCCAGACGCATCTCGCGGCTGAGAACTTCATCCACACCGCCGGCATCGACGTGGTGCACATCCCGTACAAGGGAGAAGGCCCCGCGCTGATCGACCTGGTGGCGGGCCAGATCTTCTTCGCCACGCCCAATCTCTCGGCCTCGATCGGCTTCGTGCGGCAGGGCAAGCTGCGCGCGCTGGGCGTCACCAGCAAGACCCGCTCGTCCCAGCTGCCCGACGTGCCGCCGGTCGCCGACGCGTTGCCCGGCTTCGAGAACCTCGGCTGGTTCGGCCTGATGGCCCCGGCCAATACCCCGAAGGCGGTGATCGACAAGGTCTACCAGGATTCGGTGAAGGCGCTGCAGGCCCCCGACACCCGCAAGCGCTTCGAGGAGATCGGCATGGTGCCGGTCGGCAACGCGCCAGCCGCCTTCGACCGCCAGATACAGGAAGAGCGGACGGTGTGGGCGAAAGTGATCCGCGAGCGCAAGCTGCAGGTGGACTGACAAGGCGAGGGATGAGGGATGAAGGATGACCTGGTAACGCACGGATGAAAGTTGATCTCAAGCAAGTGGAAGAGGCGTGCAAGGAACTCTACATCCGCGCCCTCAAGATGCTGCCGCCTGATATCAAGGAGGGTTTCAAGCGCCTGGACAAAGACGAGACTCACGCCACCGGCAAGGCCATCCTCGGCACCATGATCACGAACATCCGGGTGGCTGAGGACACGAACAACCTCCTGTGCCAGGACACCGGTATCCCGATCTACAACGTCTGGATCGGGCGCAACGTCGACGTGGACGGGGCCGCGCTCAAGGAAGCGATCCGGCGCGGTTGCGCGCGCTCGACCCGTGAATATTCCTTCCGGTCCTCGATCGTGCATCCCACCACCCGCGTGAACGAGCAAACCTCGTGTGGCCGCAACGTACCGGTCATCCACTTCGACTTCACCGACCGCGCCGACACGCTCGAGATCGAGATGATCCCCAAGGGCTCGGGCTCGGAGAACAACTCCTGGCTCAAGATGGCGGTGCCGGCCGATGGCGTGGACGCGGTCAAGACCTTCGTCGTGGATTGCGTGCTCGATGCGGGCGGCAAGACCTGCCCGCCGACGATCGTCGGGGTCGGCGTCGGCGGTTCGGCCGACTTGTGCGTGCACCTCTCCAAGCTCGCCGCGACGCGCCCGCTCGGCAGCCGTTGTGAGGATCCCGAAGGCGCGAAGCTGGAAGAGGAGTTGACGCGCGCGGTAAACCAGCTCGGTGTCGGACCGCAAGGACTGGGCGGGGACTCGACGGCGTTCGCGGTGCACGTGGAAACCGCCGCAACGCACATCACCATGAACCCGGTCGCGGTCAACATGCAGTGCCACTCTGCCCGCCGCGCCCGCGCCACTTTCACGCCGCAAGGGCGTGGAATATGGGTTTTGAACAAGCAACGAGCTTTAACGCGAGCTAAGCGAAGGCGTATTGTTTACTTGACCACGCATACGGATACGAATCGCTAGAAGAAACGCTCGACCTAGGGATGCATATTGAAGACCTTCGGTAGATCATGAATCACAACTAAATGTCTCACTACGATTTCACGACGCCCGTTACCGAAGAGCAGGTCCGCGCGCTCCGCGTCAACGACACGGTCACCTTGAACGGCACGTTGTATGGCATCCGCGACGCGACGCACATCCATATGTTCGACCGCGGGCGCAAGACCCGTTTCGACCTCCGCGGGCACGCGCTGATCCACACTGCTCCCAACGTCAGAAAGGTCGAGAAATCGAAGGAGCACCCTGTGGGCTACGCGCCGATCTGCATCGGCACTACCACCAGCGACCGCATGGAGCGTTTCACGCGCCCGCTGATGGGTGAGTACGGCGCGCGCGTCATCATCGGCAAGGGTGGGCTGCGCGAGGGCTCGGCGGCGGCGTTCACGGAACTGGGCGGTGTTTATCTCGCCGTCGTCGGCGGGGCGGCTGCGCTGGAGACCACGTGGATCGAGAGCATCGAGGACGTGGATCTGGATGATCTCAACCCCGAATCGCTGTGGAAGTTCCGCGTGAAGGGCTTCGGGCCGCTGCTGGTGTCGATGGACAGCCACGGGGGCAGCCTCTACACGGAAGTGAACGCGCAGGCGCGCGCGAAGCGCGCCGCCGCGCTGGCCTCGCTCGGCGTGAAAAGCCAAAGCTGAACCGCCGCCAAGGACGCTAAGGTCGCGAAGTCCGACAAGACAAATATTCTGAGGTTCTCCATCCTTATTGTTCGACATCCTTTGCGACTTTGCGTCCTTCGCGGTGAGGCTGTTATTTTCCTTTGCGACCTCCGCGTCCTTTGCGGCAAAGCTTTTTGATGAGACAGCTCAAGACTGACATCCTGATACTCGGCTCTGGCGGGGCGGGGTTGTTCGCCGCGCTGCACGCGCACCAGGCCAATCCGGAGCTCTCCATCACCGTCGCGGTGAAGGGCCTGCTCGGCAAATGCGGTTGCACGCGCATGGTGCAGGGCGGCTACAACGTGGCGCTCGCGCCCGCCGACTCGGTCGAGCGCCACTTCATGGACACGATCGAAGGCGGCAAGTGGCTGCCCGACCAGGAGCTGGCGTGGACCCTGGTTTCGGTTGCGGTCGAGCGCATCCGCGAGTTGGAGAACGAGCTGGGCTGCTTCTTCGATCGCAATCCCGACGGCACCATCCACCAGAAGGCGTTTGCGGGCCAGACCTTCGACCGCACCGTCCACAAAGGCGATCTCACGGGCATCGAGATCATCAATCGCCTTACCGAGCAGGTATGGGCGCGCGGCATCGGGCGGCTGGAGGAGCACCGGGCCGTGGAGCTCATACGCAGCCGCGACGGGAATGCGATTTCGGGCGTACTGATGATAGACATGCGCACCGGCGAGTTCGCGTTCGTGCAGGCGCGGGCGGTGCTGCTCGCGACCGGCGGCGGTCCGACCATGTACAAGTACCACACCCCGTCGGGAGACAAGACCTGCGACGGCATGGCGATGGCGCTCCGCGCGGGCCTCACGCTGCGTGACATGGAAATGGTGCAGTTCCATCCGACCGGGCTGCTCGCCGGTCCCGGCACGCGCATGACCGGCACAGTGCTCGAGGAAGGGCTGCGCGGGTCCGGCGGGTATCTCCTGAACGGAGCGCGCGAGCGCTTCATGGGCCGCTACGACGCCAAGGGCGAGCGCGCCACCCGCGACATCGTTTCGCGCGCGATCTATGCCGAGATGCGCGCGGGGCGCGTCACACCGCACGGCGGCGTCTATATCAGCATGGGGCACCTTGGGCCGGAAAACGTGCGCAGGGAATTCAAAGGCATGGTCGAGCGCTGCACCGACTGCGGTTTCGATCTCGCGGGCGGACTCGTCGAGGTCGTTCCGACGGCGCATTACATGATGGGCGGGGTGGTGTTCGAACCGGACTGCACGAGCGAGCTACCGGGATTGTTCGCAGCGGGCGAGGATACGGGCGGCGTGCACGGCGCGAACCGGCTCGGCGGCAACGGCGTCGCGAACTCGACGGTCTTCGGCGCAATTGCGGGGGATGCCATGGCCGAATGGTTACGCTCCAACGGAATTTTCCACGAGCCTGACGCAGCGACCGTCGAGAACGCAGTCGCCGCCGCGACTGCTCCACTTGGCAGGACACCCGGGGACATCAATGAAATCCGCGAACGGCTTTATGACCTCATGTGGGACGACGTCGGCATCATCCGCGATGCGGCGGGGCTCAAGCGCGCTGCGGGGGCGCTCGATGAGCTCGAGGCGCGGCTCGATGCGATCGGCGTGCCCGGTTCCGATCTCGCGTTCAACCTGACCTGGCACGACTGGCTGAACCTGAAGAATCTCATACTCGTGTCGAAGTCGATCCGCTTTGCTGCGGCGGCGCGGGAGGACTCGCGCGGGGCGCACTTCCGGTCCGACTTTCCCGATACCCGCGACCTCGCCAACTCGCGCTATACCTGTGTCACATGGAAGGACGGACGCTTCGGCATCGCTATGCGTCCAGTGCAATTCACGCGCGTGAAGCCGGGGGAGACATTGCTCAAGGAAACGGCTCTCGCGGCATCCGTCACCCCGGCGCAGGCCGGGGTCCAGTGAACCTAGTATTCGCCTGGATCCTCGGCCTTCGCCGGGATGACCCGCGCGAAGTTCCCTTCCTGGTGCGGGTCAGTTGGCCACGATCCCTGCGCTGCGGATCAGCCGCCCCCACTTTTCCAGCTCGTCCTTGATCAGCGTGGAAAACGCCTCCGGCGTATTCGTAACGGGCGTCGCGCCCTGGGCGGTGAGTGACGCGGAGAACTCTGGTATGGACGCGGCGCGCACTATTTCCTCGTGCAGCCTGCGCACGATCGCGCGCGGCGTTCTGGCCGGAGCGAGCACGCCGTACCACGGGTTCATTTCGTAGCCTGGCAGCGTCTCCGCGATGCTCGGTACCTCGGGCAGCGCCGGCACGCGCTTCAACATCGACGTTCCGAGCGCGCGCAGCTTGCCAGAGCGGGCGTGCGGCAGCACGGTCGGAATACCGGAGAAAACCATCTGCACCTGGCCGCCGAGCACATCGGCGAGGGCGGGGCCGGTGCCTTTGTACGCGATATGCACGATGTCCACTCCCCCGATCACCTTGAACAGTTCGCCTGCGAGGTGCGTCGAGCTGCCCACGCCGCCAGAGGCGTAGTTGAGCTTGCGGGGGTGCGCTTTCGCGAGCTGGACCAGATCGGCGACCGATTTCGCCGGCACTCCCGGATGCACGGCGAGTACGTGTGGCGCGATCGCGACCAGCGTGACGGGCGCGAAATCCCGCAGGCTGTCGTAGGGTACCTTCCCGATGTGCGGGTTGATCGTCAGGCTGCCGGCCCCGGCCATGACCAGCGTGTAGCCGTCCGGCGTCGATTTCGCCGCGAGATCGGTTCCCAGGTTGCCGCCGGCCCCGCCCCGGTTGTCGACGACGATGGATTGTCCGAGCGGTTCCGCGAGCCGCTGCGCGAGAAAGCGCGCGATGATGTCGTTCGGCCCGCCCGGCGCGAACGGCGAGATGAGGCGGATCGGTTTGGTCGGATAGGCCTGGGCGCCGGCCGATATTCCCACACTCGACAGCAGGACGGCCAGCGCACCCAAGCCTCCGTAACACGTGCCTGCAAACATGAACCCTCCTCGTGACCTTTTTTGTTCTGATCGGATTGTAGCGCCCCTGGACGCGGTATCAGTCACAGGGCGAACGCGCCGCTATGACGGTGATCGCCGCTCTACTACGGCGCTTGCTTCGCGCGCCGGGTCGGGCGACACTCCCCGCTTCCCACTTTCGCCGGGGGAAAGCCAGATTGCCTTTCTCGTGATGCCCGTTGCCGCACCCCATATCAAGATCGGCAAGCTGCGCGGGCTGGGTGTCGCAGGGCCCACCCGTTCTCCGGCGGCGCCCGAAGTGCCGACGATGGAGGAAGCCGGCGTCAAGGACAACGTCGCGATGCAATGGAACGGCTTTTTCGCGCCGGCACGCACGCCGCAGCCCGTCCTCGACCGGCTCCATAGGGAGGTGGCAAAGGCGGTCCACCTGCCCGACGTCAAGCAGCGGTTCGATGCCGAAGGCGCGACGCCGGTGGGCAGCACGCCGGGCGAGTTTGCGGCGTTCTTCCGCAGCGAGGCGGAGAAATGGGCCGAGGTTGCGAAGCGGTCGGGAACCAAGCTTGACTGACAATGACAGATGCGACAGTCAGGTGATTGTCGTGAAATCCTCCGCTTTGATCGATACCGATTAGTGATCCATGTCCGTGCGATGCTCTGTCGATGAGGCAACTCAGCTTGCCATGCGGGCGCTGCGCAAAGCGGGGGCGTCGCGCCCGATGGCGCTGGCGACCGCTCAGGCCCTCGTCGCGGCGGAGACGGAGGGACTGACGGGCCACGGACTCTCGCGTGTCCCGCTCTACGCGCAGCACCTGCGCGAGGGGCGCGCGGACGGCAAAGCGAAGCCGGCGATCGTGAAGCGCAAGGGCGCAGTCTGCGTGGTGGATGCGGCAGGAGGGCTCGCTTTTGCGGCGGCTGCGCTTGCGGTGAAGGAGGCGACAAAGCGCGCACGGCGCTACGGCGTCGCCTTCGCCGGCGTCACGAACAGCCATCATTTTGGCGTCGCGGCCTATCACCTCGCGCCGGTGGCGCAAGCCGGGCTGATCGGCCTCGCATTCACCAACTCGCCCTCGGCGATCAACGCGTGGGGGGGAAAGAAACCATTCTTTGGCACCAATCCCATCGCGGCAATCTTTCCGCGGCATCACGCTGCCCCGATCGTCGTGGACCTGTCACTTACGGAAGTAGCGCGCGGGAAAATCATGTTGTACGCCAAGGAGGGAAAACCCATTCCCCTCGGTTGGGCGGTGGACAAGGACGGCAACCCGACGACCGATCCCAAAGCGGCCCTGACCGGTAGTCTTGCCGCGATCGGCGGGATGAAAGGCACGATGCTGGCGCTGATGGTCGAGGTGCTGTGCACCGCCCTGACCGGCGCGGCGTTCAGCTTCGAGAACGACTCGTATTTCGAACCCGGCAACAAGCCGCGCATCGGCCACGCCATCCTTGCCATAGATCCCGAGGCCATTGCCGGCGCGGATGCGTACTATTCCCGTCTGGAAGTCATGATCTCGGCCATGCTCGAGGGCACAGGCGTCAGGCTTCCGGGCGCGCGGCGGCAGGAAGCAGCTTCTCGCGCGCGGACGGTAGGACTGGAAATTCCGGACGCGCTGCACGAGGAGCTGCGGGAATTGGCGAAGCAAACCAGTTCGAGCCGCAGATAAACCCGGGTACATGCAGATCAAGTCCAACATCAAATGAAATTTGAGCCACAGATAAACACAGATGAACACAGATAGATTTCATCCAGAAGAGCCGACGTCGAAAATGCGCATGAAAAGGCTCGGGTTTGTGTTTTATCCGTGTGTATCTGTGTTTATCTGTGGCTAGACCGCAGAATCCTGTGCTCGCCATCCATGGCGGCGCCGGCACCATAGGGCGCGCGCGAATGACGGAGCGGCGCGAGCGCGATTACCTCGCGGCGCTCACCGCCGCGTTGCGCGCCGGCTACGCAGTGCTCGACGGCGGCGGCAAGAGCCTGGACGCCGTGATCGCTGCCGTCGTAGTGCTCGAGGACGACCCGCTATTCAACGCCGGGCGCGGCGCTGTCTTCAACGCCGCGGGCCGGCACGAGCTCGACGCCGCCGTAATGGACGGCGCGACCGCCGGCGCCGGCGCGGTGGCGGGCGTCCGCCGAACCAAGAACCCGGTGCTCGCGGCCCGTGCCGTGATGGAGCGAACGCCGCATGTGCTGCTCGCCGGGGCCGCAGCTGATCGCTTTGCCCGCATTGCCGGGCTCGTTATGGTCCCGCCCGGCTATTTTTCGACGACGGCACGCGCCGTAGCATTGACCCGCGCCCGCCTCCATGCAGCAGCTACCGCGGCCGATCGCCACGGGACCGTCGGGGCCGTGGCGCTGGACGATGCCGGGAATCTGGCCGCGGCGACCTCCACCGGCGGTTTCACGAACAAGATGGCCGGCCGCGTCGGAGATTCCCCGTTGGTGGGAGCGGGCACTTATGCAGACAACGCCTCGTGCGCGGTTTCCGCCACGGGATCCGGCGAGCACATCATCCGCGCCGTCCTGGCTTACGACGTGGCGGCGCGCATGCGGTACCGTGGGGAAAGTCTGGCCTTGGCGGCGCGCCGCGCTCTCGCGCGTCTTGCCGCGCTCGGCGGCGATGGCGGGCTGATCGCCGTGGACCGCGCCGGAAATATCGCCATGCCGTTCGTTAGCGAAGGGATGTACCGCGGGAGCGTGCGGAATGGGCGTTTTTCAGTTGCCATCTATCGATGACGAGTGACGGGTGACAGGTGACGAGTGATGAAGATCGCTTCCAACTCTTTATCCGTGAGCCTCGTTATATGGTCCCCTCGCGGGGCCCAGTGACTCTCTTTGCTCCCCATGGTCGTGGACGGTTCCTTGGTCACGTGAAACGCGGACACTCTGGTTCGACAGTGCTCGACCGAAACCCCGGGCTGCTCTGCGCTGCTTGGCGCCTCTCAGGGCCCCAAGATCAAAAGCCGTGAGGACACTTTTCTTGCAATGCCTGACCAGCCCGGCGGCTGTGGAACTCATGCATGTCGCGCAGGATCGCGGGCATGAAATAATCGAGCCCAGCCTCTCTTAATCCTCACTGCCTCGACTTGATGGCTTCAGGAACAACGACGCTGAACTTTACAATGCGGGTACACCGTATTCTCGCGGGACTAACATGCGTGGCTCTAGTCCAGAGCTTTGGATGCACCGTATCTGAGTATAAAACCTCCAGTGTATGCGGTATTGGTTCCGTTTGACGAACGTCTGCGATCCAAAAATGATGGCGGCGATTGTTGAAGCGTCAGTCGCCGATGGAGCAAACGCTTCCATGGTGGACGCTCACCATGCGAAGTCATTCGAGTAAGAAAGGGGCTCAGGCACGCGAGTAATTGAACATAACTCTTTGAGAGCGTTCATGTTGAGGATCGACGTACGTAAAGAGAAAGATGATTAGGGCCGAGGCATCCCAACATCCCCACGCCTTCCCTCGTCCCCGGTTCCATATCCTGAAACGGCGGAGGAGTTGTCGGACGCACGTCCGACAACTCCTCGGCTATCGAGTAAGATTGCACTTCCTAACTCTGAATCGTTGAATCACATATGTATGACTTGAATCTCACTGCGGAGCAACTCGAGTTCCGCGAAACGCTCCGCGACTTCGTCGAAAGCGAGGTCAAGCCCGTTGCCCTCCATCCGGACCGCCTGCAGCCGTTCGAGAAGCCGCTGCTCACTGACGTGCTCGACAAGGCCGCCCAGATGGGATTGCGCACCCTCACGCTGTCCGAAGACGCGGGCGGCGCGGGCGCCGATGGCCTCACGTCCTGCATCGTGATGGAAGAATTGGCGGCGGGCGACGTGGACATCGCCACCGTGCTGGGACATACCTCGACGCTCGCCCATGTGCTGTTCGACCGGTTGATGAACGGCGCGCAGCGCGCCCGGTTTCTACCGCAGTTCGCTCAGGAAGACCGCTATCATTTGGCGTTTGCGGGACGCCACGCGGAGAACGGGCTCGGGTGGAGCTATCACCGTCCGCTCGTCGAGGAAGCGGGCGAGGAACCGGTGGCGGTCAAACAAGGCAATGGCGACTGGATAGTGAACGGCGCCATTTCGCACGTTGCGAATGCGCCGGTAGCCAGGCTCTTCGCGGTGCAGGTGCGCGACCGACGTCAAGAAGACGGGCATGAACGGGGTGAGCACGCTGCTCGTGCCGCGCGACACGCCGGGATTCACAGTTCGCGAGCCCGGCAAGACTTTCAACGGTTCCGCTGCCAACGGAGGAGAGACCCGGCGCTGGCATCACGGCACGGGATCCGGCGTGGTCGTTCAAGGACTGCCGCGTGCCGGCCGATCACCTTCTCGGCAAGGAAGGGCTGAGTCCCCTCGCCGGCGGCGCGGACGCGGCGCGGGTCGTTCCGGTGCTGGCGGCGATCAATCTCGGCGTCGGCCGCGCCGCTTACGAAGCCGCGATCGACTACGCGAAGATCCGCCGCCAGGGCGGGCGCAATATCATCGAGCACCACGCGATCGGCACCATACTCGCCGACAGCACGATCAAGCTGGAGCTCGCGCGCAACATGATCTGGAAAGCGGCCTGGAGCCTCGACCATCCCGATGCGGTCGCCAGCCGCAGCGTGTCCGATCTTCCGCTGCACACCATCGCCCGGGTATTATACCGCGGAAGCGGTGCACGAAGTCACGCTGGGCGCGGCGGAATGCTTCGGCGCGATGGGCGTCATGCGCGACATGCCGCTGCAGAAGTACGTGCACGACGCGATGGTGTTCCTGCATGCCGAGGACAGCGACAGCGCGACGAAGCTCGGGATTGCCGAGGCGGTCGCGGGCTACCGGCGGCCACTGGCCGCCTAGACGCGGACGAGGGAGGTAGGGACGGAGGCGAGAGAGCTGTTTCCACCCGACATCCGATCACTCGACACTCATTACGACAGTTAAGGAGTCGAGATGGACTTTGCATTAAACGAAGAGCAGCGCGGTTGGCAGACGGAGGCGCGGAAGTTCGCCGAAGACGAGATCCGCCCGATATCGCTCGAGCGCGACCAGATCGAGGGCGCGTTCGAGCCGTGGGACTGGAACATCATGGAGAAGGGCTCGAAGCTCGGCTTCCGCACGCTGGCGGTTCCCAAAGAGTGGGGCGGACCCGGCGCCGATTTCGTGAGCCAGGCGCTGGTGATGGCGGAGCTCGCGCGGGCGACAGCGCGATTTCCAAGGCCTTCAGCCAGAACTGGAAGTGGAGCCATCTCATCGCCTCTGCGTGCACGCAGGATCAGAAGGAGCGCTTCCTCAAGCCCTTCATGGCGAACCACCGCTACGTCATGGGCCGCGGCATCACCGAGCCCAATGCCGGCTCCGACAATCGCCTGCCGCCCGAGGACGATCCCGAAAGCCGGCTACCGTCTGCGAGCCGAACGCGAGGGCGACGAGTGGATCCTGAACGGCGAGAAGTGCTTCATCGCCAACGGCAGCGTGGGCTCGCTCTTCTTCGTGGATGCGCGCAGCAATCCCGGACGTCAACATCAAGCAGGGCGGAACGCTGTTCATGGTGCCCAAGGGCACGCCCGGATTCCGCATCGGCAAGGTTTTCAACAAGCGCGGCTGGCGTTTCTACCAGAACGCGGAGCTCATCTTCGAGAACGCGCGCGTACCGCACGCCAACGTGGTCGGCGACGTGGGCACGGGCTCGGTCAAGGCGGGCAAAGGCGATACCACCGGCGGAGACATGTTCGGCGACCTGGAGCTCGCGGCCAACGCGCTGGGCGTTTGCGACGACGCGGTGGAGATGTCCATGACGCTACGCGCGCACCCACAAACGCGCCGGCAAGTACCTGATGGAGCACCAGCTGTCCAGTTGAAGATCAACGAGATGCACACGCTGACCGAGGCGCTGCGCTCGTTCGTGATGCGGGTTGCCTGGCAGCACGACCAGGGCGACGCATTCCGCGAACGCGGGACTCGTGATGAACTATTCGACCGACGTCATCCAGCGCGTCACGCGGCTGAACATGGAGGTGCACGGCGCCGAGGGCTGCATGATGAATGCGCGCGCCGAAAAGCTCACGCGCGACGCGATGGTCTGGACACATCTTGCCGGCGACACCGTGCAGCGGGTGAAGGTCCTGAAGCGTATCGGCAGGAGCGCGGCCGCCTCCGTCGGCAGCGGCGGCGCGGACTGAAGGATGAAGAGGATGAGGGATGGGATGAAGGATGAAGGATGAAGAGAAACTACCCTGTTCCTTTCTATCTTTGCATGGCATCGATTTCCCCGCTAAAGAGATTTCGTGAGCTCATGGCGAGACCGCGGTTCATCCCGGCGCTCGGGATATGGGACCCGTATACGGCGCGCGTTGCGGAGGCGCTGGGGATCGAATGCGTGCACATCGGCGGCTATCAGCTCGGAGCCCACTACGTCACGAGCGAACCGCTGTTGACACTCACCGAGCTTGCCACTACCACGCGCTATGTGACCTCCGCCGTGAAGATTCCCGTTATCGTCGATGCGGGCGCGGGTTTCGGAGAACCGCTGCACGTGATGCGTTGCGTCCGGGAACTCGAGAGAGCGGGAGCCGCGGGCCTGCACATCGAAGACCAGATCTATCCCAAGCGGGCGCACTATCACAAAGGGATAGAGCACGTCGTGCCGCGGGAGGAGATGGTGGCCAAAATCAAGGCGGCGCTCGCGGCGCGCACCGATCCCGATTTCGTGATCATGGCGCGCACCGATGCCATGCACACGGACGGCTTTGCCGAAGGCGTAGCGCGCGCCAACCTGTATCTCGAGGCGGGCGCAGAGATGGTCATGATTTTTCCGGACACCGAGAACGAGGCGCGTCAGGCGCCGCGGGAGATCAAGGGGCTGCTCGCCTATACCAACAGCGAAGGCAACCGGCTGCGCCGCCCGCTGTTCTCGGTCCAGGAGTTCGAAGAGATCGGGTACAAGCTCTCCACCTATCCCACCGCATTGTTGTGCCCGGTGACACAGGAGCTGAAGCGCGTCATCACCAACCTCCGGACCAAGGGTGTGACAGGCCACGACAACGAGAAGATGATCGTCTGGCGCAAGGAAGTCGAGGACCTGATCGGCCTCGAGGAGTATTACCGGATCGAAAGCGAGACGGTGGAACGATGACGCGAGTGGCGAGTGTCGGTGTCGAGTGGAAGGTGACAAGCGACGGGCGACGCCTTATCCTTTGACCCTCGACCCTCGCCCTCGATTCTCATCCCTCGACCCTCGACACTCATTCCTCGGGTTCCTATGGCGATCACGATCTGTCCAGTCACCCCGAGCTTCGTGGCCGAGATCGGCGATGTCGACCTGTCCCGGCCGCTTGCGCCGGCCGACCTCGAAGCCATACACGCGGCGTTCTGGAAGTACGCCGTGCTGATCTTTCCCGATCAGCATTTGCAGCCGGAGCAGCACCTGGTGTTTGCGCGAACGTTTGGTCCGGTCGAGACCGACCGCGTGCTCGACCCCAAGAAGACGCCGCACCGGCTCGACGACGCGTTTGCCGACATCTCCAACCTTACACCGGAAGGGAAGATATGGGCGGAGGACAGCCGGCAGCGTATGTACAAAGCCGGCAACAGGCTCTGGCATACGGACAGCTCTTTCAAGTTCCTCCCGGGCTTGTGCTCGCTGCTGTATTCCCACACCGTCGCGCCGGTCGGCGGTCACACGGAATTCGCCGACCAGCGCGCAGCCTACGATGCGCTGCCGGAAGCGATGAAGAAGAAATTACAGGGGCTCGTCGCTGAGCATTCGATCGCCACCTCGCGGCGCAAGAGCGGATTCACGGATTTCACCGCGGACGAGGACAGGCGGCTGCCGCCCGTGCCGCAGGTGCTGGTCCGGACCATTCCGCAGAACGGAAGAAAATCGCTCTATGTCGCATCTCATGCCGGGCGCATCTTCGAGATGCCGGAGGAGGAGGGGCGCGCGCTCTTGGACGAATTGATCGCGCATACGACCCAGCGACAGTTCGTATATACCCACCGCTGGCGCCCGAACGATCTCGTCATGTGGGACAACCGCTGCACGATGCATCGCGGTACCGACTACGACGACCTGCGGTGGGTGCGCGACATGCAACGCGCCACTGTCAGCGACGTCGCCAATACCTGTGAGCAGGAAGGTGTGTCGGTGCCGGCCTGAGGCGCGGATACGAGATACGAGATACGGGATGCGAGATACGAGTTTCGGAGTTCATGCGGAAACCGAAAACATCCCGAATCCCGTATCGCCCATCAGAATCCTATCTCTTTTATCCTGTGAGTTCTCATGAGTGATAACGGTACGACGCGCATCTTTGCTGGAGCCGGGCACTGGGTGTCCGGCGGCAAACGCTACACCGGCGGGCTTTTCCGGCGCTCCCCCGGGGACGATGACTGGCAGCCGCTAACCGCAGGGCTCCCGGACGATGTCGAGGCCCGCGCGTTCGCCGTGCATCCGCGCGAGCCCGACGTGCTGTATGCGGGCACGCAGGACGGTCCATATCGCACGAACGACGGCGGCGCGCACTGGGAGCGACTTGAGTTTCCCGATCGTGGCGCAGTGGTTTGGTCGCTCGCGTTCCATCCCACGCAGCCGCAGGTCATGTATGCGGGGGTGGCGCCGGTGGGCGTCTATCGCAGCGAGGACGGCGGCGATACTTGGGCGAAGCTCCCCGGCGCGAAGTCGCCCGGACATTGCGAGATGGGGTTTCCCGCGCGGGTGACCCGCATCGTCGTCGATCCGGTCATGCCCGACGTCGTCTACGCGGCGCTCGAAGTGAGCGGCGTCATCCGCAGTACCGACGGCGGCGAAACGTGGACCGACCTGTCCGCGCCGCTCATCAAGCTCTCGGAGGCGCCGCATCTCAAGAGCCGGATCGGGAGCGACCTCGACTCGGAAGGCATGCTCGACTCCCACGCCTTCGCCGTCAGCGCGGCAGCACCTGGAACGGCTTTTCTCGCCGTACGCATGGGGCTGTTTCGGACCGACGACCGCGGCGCTACGTGGAGCGACGTCGAGATCGGGCGCTACTCGCCATTGACCTACTGCCGCGACGTCATCGTCTCGCCGCACGATCCGCGGGTCATGTACGCCTGCCTGTCTGTCGCCGCCCGCGGCGATGGCGGCTCGCTCTACCGGAGCACGGACGTGGGGCGGACGTGGCGGCGTTTCGATCACGGGGTAAAGGCCCGCGCCACGATGATGGCGGTGGCCGCGCACCCGCGCGATCCGGCGCGGATATATTGCGTCTCGCGCTGCGGCCAGGTATTTGGCACCGAAGATGCCGGGGCGTCATGGCGCGAGTACCCGCTGCCGGGCAACGTCCAGGATGTCTATACCGTCGCCTGCGCCTAGCCCGCATGTTTCACGGATAGTAGGGTTGGGAGGTTGCTGGAGCGGCAACGCTTCGATCAGCGTGCGGAGCATGCGGGCTGAGAATGGTCGGGCGGAAACCGTGGTCGGTCCCTGAGGGTTCCTGCGCCGCAGGCGTTGGCGGCGTTCCTGAAAGAGCAACTCTAGGTGTGGGGCGAGGTGGCGCGGGAGGCTGGGCTGCAGCCCAGTGAAAGTGATTTACGGCTTTTCGCGTTGCGCGGCCAGACTGCGGCGGCGCATGACCAGCCCGGCGAGCCCGAACGCAAGCAGCGAGAGCACGTGCGGCTCGGGGCACACTGACATCGCTCGTTACCGACAGCACGTCGTTGCCACAGGCGGGGCCCCACGCGATCTCGATCGAGTCTATTGCTCCGAACAATCCGGTCTCGAAGGACGCCTCGATGATGGAATGCTGCGTGGTCACGGTATTGCGCGTGTATACGTAGTCCGCCATGCCGACGTAAGTGCCACCCTGGAACTGCACGGGCGTCTCGGGCGCGATCGGGTCCATGATCCACGTGCTGTTCTTCCAGATGGAGCCCGTGGTCTGCCCGGCCGCGTGCGGTAGCGCCGCAACGTTGTGCCCGCTCGTGAAACCGTTGGCGTCGAGCTTGTACAGTGGAGCCCTCCATGCCTCCGGTGAGCATCCCGCCAGCGCCGCCGCCCACGCCTCCACCGACTTCGATGCCGTAGGTGACTCCGTTCACGACGAGGCGGATGTCGCCCGGACCGAACCGCTCAAAGCCGTTGTCCGGCCGGAGGCCGCTAACCATGGCGAGGTAGATGCGCGAGCCCTGTTGCTTCACGCCGAGAAACTCGACGTCGTAATTCTGCCCGCCGTAGTTCGGGCCGACAAACCCATTGTCGCCTGCGCTATCGCTGGTGTCCTCGATCGCATAAGTAGAGCGTGGGACCATACGGCGGGAAGCTGCTACCGTTGTTGTCTGCTACTGTGACGCCCCAATCCGAAAGATTGCCGTCCACGGTGAGAGGAGCGGCAGCTGCGGGTCCGCTGAATGCCATTGAGGCGAGCATGCAGCTGAAGATCGCCTTGAGTTCTTTTGAGCGTGTCATGGCTGACGTAAAAGCAAGTCCCGAGCCAGGCCATTAGATCCGTGATATACAACGATTTCCGGCTTTCTTGGCGCGGCGTGCGATTCCGCATGCTCGATACATGATGTCGAAAAGCGGCCCGCCGCTGTATGCTGATATCGGTTCGCTCGCGAACGAGCTGGTGAAGCGCGTGCCCGAACGCGTGGTATGGGCGAACAGTTGGCCGCATCCGCTGTCACGCGGAGGTTACAGAAGCCCGACGGCGCGGTGTTGCTCGATCTGCTGCTCGACTGGGCGCCGGATGAGGGGAGCCGCAACCGGATACTCGTGACGAACCCCGCGGAACTCTACCGGTTTACGTATGAGGCCGTATCGAAGTGAAGGATACGGCCCCGGAGTAGCCTCTGATTTTTGTTAGAGACTCTAAGGCAGAGTCAGAAGGAGGAAGGATGAAGAGTCAACGCAGCGTATCCATGAGACAGCTCATCGCCGTACTGGCAGTCGGCGCGCTCGCCGGGTGCGGCGTCGAGACCGCCACCACCGCAGCGACCGGCGCCGCCATCAAGAAGCAGGAGGCGGAGCAGGGGAAGAAGACCCTGGAGCAGGTCCAACAGAAGATCGATCGGGCGATGGACGAGACGCAGCAACGCGCGCGGCAGGATGCCGGCTCCGACGCGCGCTGACGTCAGCGGTCGCGCTATGCGTAGCCGGGCGTTGACGCTGGTCGCGCTGACGCTCCTTACCGGCTGCGACGTCGCTCCCGAACATCCGACGCTCAAGCAGGCGGCACTGCCGTCGCTCATTCCAGCGCACCGTTTCGCCTATCACGGTGACGTGCACGGTGGCTATCAGCTTTCGCCTGATGGCCGCAAGCTGTCGTGGTTCGGCCCGTCCTTCGGGCGCACCGTACTGCACGTGCGCGAAAATACGACGGGAAAGGTTCACAAGTACCGTGTCGGGGCAGCGGAGGTGAAATGGACTCCCGGTGGGCGGTGGCTATTGTTCTTGGCCGACCCTACCGGTGCTGAGAATTACCACCTGCTCGTGCTCGATACCGACGACGTCGCGGCCCAGCCGGTGGACCTCACACCCTATCCCGGGGTCAAGGCCGGCATTCACGCGATCGTCGCCGCCGATCCGGGGCGCGTCCTCGTCTATCACAACCGCCGTGATCGCAAGGTGTTCGATCTCTACCGCATCGACCTTGCCACGCGCCAGGAGACGCTGGTGGCCCGGAATCCGGGCGACGCGGTCTCGCCGATCACCGCGCTGGACGGCAGTTTCAAAGGCTGGAGACGTTCGCGCTCGGCGCAGCGCCTGGCCGAAGGCCCCAGCAAGCCGCTCGCGGCCCGCCGGCCGGCCCTGTCGCTGAAACCCGAGGAGACATTTCGTCGGCTCGGCATGAGCGCCGACCGCTCACTGCTATGGGCGCTGTCCGACCGCGGCCGCGACCGCCTTGCGCTCGTCGCCGCCGACCCGGCGTTCGGCTGGGAAAAAGTGCTGTTCGAGGATCCGCAGGTGGACGTGAGCCACGTCGTGATAAGCAACGTGACGCGCGCACCGCTGATTGCGTACGCGTATCCCGGCTATCCCCGGTTCGAGATCCTCGACCCGAAGTTGCGCGAGGACCTGCAGCCGCTCCTGAAGGCCCAAGGTGCGGGACCTTTCGGCCTGGAGATCGTGAGCCGCGATGACGCCGAAAAGCGGCTGATCGTCTCGATCTACACCAGCGCCAGGCGCAGCCATTATCTCGTGGATCGGTCCTCTCGTACCCACCTGCTGCTTGCGGAAAGCGTAGCGGAGGATCTCGCGCAGGCGCTTGCCCCGATGCAACCGGTCACGATCTCCAGCCGGGACGGGCTGCAACTGCACGGCTACCTGACGCTGCCGCGGGGCGTTACGCGCAAACCGCTGCCCACGGTGTTGTTCGTGCACGGCGGGCCCTGGTCGCGTACGCAGTGGGGCGATCCTATCGGGTCAGACGATGCGGCTTACGCGCAATTCCTGGCCAACCGCGGCTACGCGGTGCTGCAAGTGAACTTCCGCGGATCGACCGGCTACGGGCGCCGCTTCATGAGCGCCGCGACAGGCGAATTTGCCGGACGGATGCAGGAGGACCTACTCGACGCGCTCCGCTGGGCGGTGGACAGTGGCGTCGCGGATCCAGCCCGCGTTGCGATCATGGGATACAGCTATGGCGGCTATGCCGCGTTGGTCGGCTTGACCATGACACCCGAAGTCTTCGCCTGCGGCGTGTCGCTCAACGGGCCGACCGATCTCGCGTCGCTGATCGAGTCGTTCCCGCCGTACTCGACGACGGACCTGTCCACCTGGCACGACTACGTGGGCGATCCCCTCATCCAGGAAGACCGCGAGCAGATGATCCTCAAGTCGCCGCTGCATTATGCGCAGCAAGCGCAGCGGCCGGTTCTGATCGTGCATGGCGGGAACGACGCGCGCGTGCGCATCGACCAGGCGGAGCGCATGGTTGCAGCCTTGAGGCGCGCTGGCAAGCCGGTCGAGTACTTGCCGGTTCCGGGCATGTCCCACAGCCTGGGCTACTGGGTCCATCGTCGCGCGGTCCTGCGCAAGACCGAGGATTTCCTGCAGCGTTGCCTCGGCGGGCGCGCGCGACGCTTCGATCCGTACGGGGCGGTGGTGTGGGCCTGGATGCGGATCAAGTCGGCGCCGGTGCCGAGCGCGAGTGACAATGACCCGCCAGCGGTGACCAGTGACCAGTGACGGGCCTACGCTGATCTATTTTTCAACTCATGGCTCGCTCGCGGGTTGGATTTTGGGGATCGCCTTGGTCTCGGCGCCTGTTTTTGTTGCAATACGCAAAGACCGGGTGTCGTGGGTTACGGCTGCTTGGAGCGCAGGCCTTTGGGGCCTCGAATGCATCTTGTTTGGCGGGCCGCTCCTGGCAATTGGTATGCTCACGTAATGGCATCGTCGCCTAACCACACCCGTCACCTCTTAACCGCCGACCAGATGCGGCGGGCGACATTGGGTGAGCCCGGCGCGTGTATGACCTGCCCGGTGATCATCTCGGACCAGGCCGCTCGTTCGGGATGCCGCTTCTGCTCGTGGTTCACGAAATTTTCGTTGCGCGCCGCGACCGACGTGAATTCGTGCAGGATCCCGTGTTTTGCCCACCCGGCGACCGATACGAGCTTGCGCACGCCGACGCACCCCGGGATCTCCGTCATCGAAGGCAGCCGCCACTGGGCGTACCAGGCGAACAAGTCCTCTTCGTCGCCGTCGAACACGAAGCTGCCCAGTTGTATGCAAGGACTCAGTGCCGCCCCCGGCTCGTGGGACCCTGCATCGGGTCCGGAGACGCGCGCCTGCTCGATCATGATGTTCGTGGATACCCCGGCGCGCAGTGCGAGCATGTTGCGGTCGGCCGCCGGTAATTGCTCGTGAAGTTGCCGGGGAGTCGGATGGGCAAAGGCATCCGCGCTTTCCCCGCCGATCAGCACCAGAAAATGATACCCCTCCGCCACCGATCCCGGTGGCGGGTAACGGCGCCCGCCATCCTTCTTGTCGGTGCGTATCGGGCGGTCTTCGGAGGCGTAGTGTGCCGCCCAGAGGTAGCCCGGCCGTTCAAGCAATCGCGGCAAGTAAGTCTCGTGCAGCCAGGAGCAATACGCATCGCGTTTATCCTCCGCCAGGTCGTGCCACGTGATCCAAAGCGCTCGGTCCATATTTTTGATGAGGCGTGACGGGTACGGCGTGACGGATTGAGCGTGACAGATACGGCGTGACTGAAGCGCGGGTTAACGCGCTCCGTCGATGTTGCCGAGTTTCGAGAGCAGTTCCTTGGTCCCGCGAGCGAGCATGGTCTTCGCGTGGATGGTGATCCACCGCACGCCCTTCGCCATGATTTCGGGGCCTTCTTCCCAGTGATGCAGGTTGAATCCGGCGGCCACGCGGTTCGATAGTCGCGCGGCGGCTATGACGCGATCGGCCGCGCGGCGGACTTCCGGATGCTCGTTCTCGCCGGGGTAGCCGAGAGAGTACGCGAGATCCGACAGGCCGACGACCACGGCGTCCAGGCCTTCGACCGCGAGTATGCCCGGAAGGTTTTCCACCGCGGCGACGGACTCGATCATCGCGGTGACCAGCGTATCCTCGAAGCGAGGTCCCCGCGCCGCGCGCACGTGCTCGACAGCCTCACGGGCCGCCGCTGCGTCGTCGATACCGGGGAACTGGATGCCGCCCACGCCGCAGTCAAGAAAACGCGTGACGATCGCGCGTTCCCCGGACCATGGCCGAAGGATGGAAGTCATGCCGGCGGCGCGCGCCGCGCGCGAGAGCTCCTCCGCCCGCTCGAATCCGGCCGACCCGTGTTCGCAGTCGATGAAGGCGACGTCGAATCCCAGTCCTCCCGCATGCTCGATCAGGGAAGGCGATGGGAAATTCGGATTGAAGACCAGGACGGTCCCGCCGCGGCGCAGCTTTTCCTTCGCTCTGTTCATGCCTTTTGTTTCCAGTCGCGCTGATTCCGTGGTCGCTGATTCCGTAACAGATGAAAGTTACCTCTTTGCGTCACCCAGCTCGGTGAGCAGCGATTCGAGATGCCGGTACTCTTCCTGCATGAACTTGAACGTACTCGCGCTTCCCATGTATTCATGTTCCCACTGGTTTTTCTGCATCGTCTGCTGCCAGTCCGCTGACTTTACCAGCGCCGCGAAGGTCTGGTCCCAGTAGGCGATCTGCGCGGCGGACAGGCCCTTGGCGCCCACCACCGCGCGCCAGTTGGATGATACGGCGTTGTATCCCAGCTCCCTCCACGTCGGGACGCCGGCGAAATCGCTCGCTAACCGCCTCGGCGACGACACCGCAAGCATGCGCAGCTTTCCGGCCTGCACGTGTTTCCATGCGGACCCCGGCGTAGCCATGACTACGTCGACGTGCCCTCCCAGCACGGCGACGGTCGTTTCGGCGGAGCCCTTGAAGGACACGAACTTGATCTTCCTTAAATCGACCCCCGCTGCTTTGAGCACGGTTCCGGCGGCGATGTGATTCCCGCTCGCCCGGTTGGTGATCGCGAAGCTCAGCGCTTCCGGATCGGCGCGCAGTCGCCCGATCAGATCCCTGGCGTCCTTGACCGGCGAGTCAGTCCTCACGGACATCCCGATATATTCGCTCGTGAGCAGCGCGAGCGGAGTCACGTCGGTATAGGTGAGCGGATGGCTCCCCACGATCCGGTTGGTGATGAGATTGGTGAGCGCCATCGAGAGGTAGTGCGCATCGCCGGGACGCTGGTTGAGATACGCCATGGCGATGGCGTGTCCGCCGCCCGGCTTGTTCATGACGGCAACCGGGACGCCGACGTTTCTCTTTTCCAGCAGCGCCTGCAGCAGTCGCGCGGTCTCATCGAGCGGGCCGCCCGGCGGCGTTCCGACGATGATTTCGATCGGCTTGCCGGGCCGCCAGTCTGCCACCGGCGCGGCCGCACCGGAGAGGGCGGTGCCCCATGCGCACGCCACAAGCCCCAAGAATCTCGCACTCATGAAACACCTTTTTCTGGGCCTGAATATACAACAGTGCCGCAGCGCCTCGCGGAAGTCCGGATTATGACCGATCGGAATCGCAGGAAAGGTGCAGTGTGCGGCCTACGCTGGTACAGTGGCCTTTGGAGAAAAGGTGATGAAGCGCTGCGCAAGCGCTACACAGCGAACTACGTGCTTGCCTATTTCGATATCCGCGGCAATCCCGAAGACGTCATCACACTCCCAGCTGGCCAGCAGCTCACGCGCGCCGAGGCGATCAAGCGTCTGAAGGGAAGCCCCGTGCCTGCTTGGATGTTCGTTGACCCCGAAGGCAAGACGCTGCTGATGGCGCGGGGCTCGCGGACGCGGGTCGACGCCTTCATGACCTACGATCTATACGTTAGGGTTCCTGACACCTTAGCCCTCCCAGTCCCCCCGTACCTCCGTCGCACGATGAATCCTTACGCGAGATAGCGCATTGAAACGGGCCCCTTCCGTAAGACGTTACTGCAGATGTGGCGACAACTGACTTTTGTGGCGGGCCTGCTCGCTGCCATTACGGCATGTTCCAGCCGGCCGGTAACTGACCCCGTCGGTTCGTATCCGCCGCCCGTATTGTTCGAGGGGGCGCGCCTGATTCCGGGCGACGGAAGCGCGTCCCTCGAAGACTCAGCGTTCACCGTCGTGCATGGCGCGATTTCGAAGATAGGGAAAAGGGGTGAGCTCGACGTTCCTTCCGGTGCGACGAGAGTGGATCTCAGCGGCAAGACAGTGATGCCCACGCTCGTGAGCGCACACGTACATCCGGGCTTTCAGAAGGGGCTGAGCTACTCAGGCGAGAATTACACGCGGGCGACTGTGATCAACGACCTCAATCTTGCCCTTTACTACGGCGTCGCGGCCGTCATGTCGCAGGGTATCGAGCGAGGGGATCTGGCGTACCAGATCCGCGCCGAGCAAGAAGCCGGCAGGGTGGGCGGCGCGCGACTGCTAGTCGCGGGCCGTGGGATAGGCGCCCCCAACGCCGGGCCCGGCGCGGCGGCGTATGCGGGCATCGCGTACGAGGTCACCACTGAAGCTGAAACGCGACAGGCCGTGCGGGAGCTCGCCGCAAGAAAAGTGAACGCGATAAAGGTGTGGGTGGACGACCGTGGAGGGCGCGCGCCGCGGCTGTCCCCCGTGCTGTTCCGCGCGGCAATCGACGAAGGCCACAAGCATGGCCTGCGGGTCGGCGCCCATATTTTCCATCACACGGATGCCGTGGAACTCGCCGAGGCCGGTATCGACAGCTTCGCGCACCTGGTGCGTGACCGGGTCATGGACGATGCGCTCATCGCAGCCGTCGTGAGGCGTAACGTCTACGTCATGCCCAACCTTGGCGGCGCCGAGCGCAATACGCACACGGTGACTCCCGCGTGGATGGATGAACCGTATTTGCTGGGCTTGTTGACAGACACGGTGTCGCCGGAGGCGATCAAACGCATGAGGACGCTGTTCGTGGGCCGCGATGCCGCCATGGTCGAGCCCGTTCGCCGCAATTACGCCAACATGCGGGCGAGCCTGGCGCAGCTCAACGCCGCGGGGGCGCGCATCATTCTGGGCTGCGATACCGGTCTTCCAGATCATTTTTTCGGCTATGCCGAGCAGCGCGAGCTGGAGCTGATGGTCTCGGCCGGCATGACGCCGGCGCAGGTGATCGTTGCAGCGACGAGCCGGCCAGCCGAATATCTGGGACTGCGGAACACGGGGAGCCTCGCGCCCGGCAAGAGCGCCGATTTTCTGGTGCTCGACGCGAATCCCCTCGACGACATCAGAAACACGCGGCGGATCGCGAGCATCTACATCAACGGAGCGGAAATCGATCGCGCAGCGCTGCGCGCGGCCTTAATCCGCTGACGAAGTAATGAGAGAGAGAATGATCGCCGCGAGGAAACCATCCTCGAGAATTGGGGTCTTTGGGTAGGGGATATTCCCTCGGCATGCTGCAATGGACAACCCTCAAACCCCTCGCGGCAGCGTTGTGCTCTATTCGAACACGACCGCGAACCGTCCGGGCAGCCATGAGAATGCAAGCCGTGCCTGGATCGCCGGCAGGCTGGCTGCACTGAAGGGTTATGACGATGCCGGAGAGTACGATCCCGCGGCCCGCTACGGCGGGCACGTGTATTTCGTGCCGGCCGAAACGCTCGTCAGTATCGAGACGGCGCACGAACTGGGCATACGCACCGAGGACGATCTGTTCGGCGGCGTGGTTCCCTATCGATTCGTGGCGACCAAAGCGATCACCCATCCGTTAATGGATGCTCAGGCGCAGGCGCCGGAAGGCTGGTCGCACGATTTCGGCCGGCGGGTGGCTGATTCGATTCTTCTCGGCTACGCCGCATTCTCGCTCGACGATGCCCGCCGGGCGGGAGAACGCATATTGAAAAGCGGCCCGGCGCGGGTCAAGGAAACGCGCGGCATCGGGGGACGCGGCCAGACCATGGTGACCGAAGCCCGCGAGCTCGACGCAGCCCTGGATGAAATGGACCCTGCGGAACTGGCCCGCTTCGGCATCGTGATCGAGCAGCACCTCGAGGAAGTCGCGACCTACAGCGTGGGGCAGGTGCGCGTGGCGGGTCTCATGGCGACATATTGTGGAACGCAGCGCCTGACGCAGGGTAACGATGGCCAACCCGTGTACGGCGGCTCCGACCTCCTGGTCGTGCGGGGCGATTTCGATGCTTTGCTCGGTCTGGAGCATGCGCCGGAGATCCGGCTGGCGGTAGAACAGGCCTGTAAGTACGACGTGGCCGCTACCGAGGAATTTCAGGGGTTGCTTGCCTCTCGCAGGAACTACGATGTAGCGCGGGGACGCGATCCCGGCGGACAGTGGCGCTCCGGAGTGCTCGAGCAGTCCTGGCGTATCGGCGGCGCGAGCGCCGCCGAGGTCGCCGCACTCGAGGCCTTTCGCGCCGATCCGGACTTGCGCGCCGTGCGCGCGGCGACCGTGGAAGTGCACGGGGAGTGCGAGCCTCCGCCGCACGCAATCGTTTACTTCAGCGGAAAGGACGAGCGCGTGGGACCCATCACGAAATATGCCATCGTTGCGCCGTATGGAAACAAGAGCTGAACCCCTCGAGATCGGCGTCGACAACGACAGCATCGCCGCAACGCTGCTGGCGCCCGCAACGGCCATGCCCGGCGCGCTTTTCGCGCATGGTTGGGGCGGCAGCCAGGCGCAGGACCTCGCGCGGGCACGCGAGGCAGCCGGGCTGGGCTGCCTCTGCCTCACTTTTGACCTGCGCGGACATGCGCGCTACGAAGGGCAGCGCGAGACGGTGACCCGCGAAGCCAACCTTCGGGATCTGCTGGCAGCCTATGATTTTCTCGTCCGGTTGCGCGGCATAGATCCGGCGGCGATCGCCCTCATCGGCAGCAGTTATGGCGGGTATCTCGCCGCGATCGCGGCGTCCATGCGCCCCGTGCGCTGGCTGGCGCTGCGCGCTCCAGCTATCTACAAAGACGACGGCTGGGAGTTGCCGAAACGGCAGTTAAACGCCGATCCCGACCTGCCGGCGTACCGGGAACGGGAGCTGCGCGCCGAGGAAAACCGCGTGCTGCGCGCGTGCGCGACCTTCAAAGGGGACGTGCTCATCGTCGAGTCCGAGCACGACGACAGAGTGCCGCACCAGACGGTCGCGAACTACGTCGCGGCGTTCTCGCAAACGCATTCGCTGACCTCGCGGGTGATCAAAGGGGCGGATCACGGACTGACGGAAGAGGCGTGCCAGAAAGCATATTCGACGGTCCTTACGAACTGGCTCACCGAGATGGTGGTCGGCGCGAGAGTGGGGGATGCGGAGAAGAAGTGAGGGGGACGTCCCGCATAGTCGGACAGCGGCGGTATGTAGCTACGACTGCATACTGCCGTCAGACAGCTACAAGCCAAAGTTTGACGAAGCAGGGTACAATCCTCGCGGCAGACCTTTTTGTTCGGGACGCGAAACGCTTTCCAAAGGGAGGAAATGCGGACGCCAGAACCTAAGAGAAAGGGGACCAGCCGTGAGCGTTTTCGTGCATAACCCAGTCGGGGCCTTGTCGAGTGGCGCCCTGGCGCTTGCATTGATGGCGCCATGCGCGGGGAGGGCTAATGAGCCCGCTGTGTCCCCCACGTCCCCGGTACTCGTTGTCACGCGAAGCCGCCGCGGCGGCGGCACCGGCTTCCGCCGCCACAGCGGCACCCGCTTCCTCTTCCTCTGCCGGTCCGAAGCTGTCCTGGGAAACCGGCGCCGGAAAGAGCTATTGGATCCCCGCCCTCGAAATCATCGCCTTCGACACGTTGTTGAACGTGTTCAACCGGAACTATTTCGGTTGTTGCGACTACGACACCAACTGGTCGACGATCAAGCGCAACCTGCGCAGTAGCTGGGTTACCGAGAACGATCCCTTCCAGGTAAACCAGCTGGGGCATCCCTACCAAGGTTCGATGTACCACGGATTCGCAAGGTCCGCGGGCCTCTCCTACTGGGAGTCGCTCGCGTACACATTCGCCGGCAGCATATTCTGGGAGATCGCAGGCGAAACCACGACACCCTCCAAGAACGACCAGGTCGCTAGCGGCATCGGCGGGACCTTCCTGGGAGAGGCGCTGTTCCGTATGTCGAGCCTGGTGCTCGAGAACGCCAACGGGACGCCGCGGTTCTGGCGCGAGCTCGGCGCGGCGGTAATCTCTCCGTCTACCGGCTTCAACCGCCTCGCCTTTGGCGACCGTTTCGACACCATCTTTTCGAGCAACGACGCGGTCTATTACAGCCGCTTCGCGCTCGGCGCGAACATCGCGGGGCAGAACATCCCGGGCACCTCGACGAAGTCCGAAGGCAACGAAATCCAGGCAGACTTCTCCATCGATTACGGGCTGCCGGGGAAGCCCGGTTACAACTACAAGCGTCCTTTCGACTACTTTACCTTTCAGGCCACCGCCTCGAGCTCCAACGTCTTCGAGAACGTGATGACCCGCGGGTTGCTTTTCGGAAAGGACTACGACGTCGGAAAGCATTATCGGGGCGTGTGGGGCCTTTACGGCAGCTATGACTACCTCTCACCTCAGTTCTTCCGCGTATCGAGCACGGCGTTGTCGCTCGGCACGACGGGGCAGGCGTGGCTGTCCAATACAGTTGCGCTGCAGGGAACGGCCATGTTGGGCGCGGGTTACGCTGCGGTCGGTTCTCTTAACAGCACCGGCGAGAGCGATTACCACTATGGGGTAGCGCCACAGGCCCTCCTGGCGCTGCGCCTGATTTTCGGCGAGACGGCCTCGCTCGATATTACCGGGCGTGAGTACTTCGTGACCCGCGTCGCCGCTGCCGACACGGGTGGACACGACAACATCGCGCGCGCTGGATGTCGGTTTGACCTGGCGCATTCATAAGCAACACGCGATCGCGGCCAGGTACATCATATCCCGCCGCGATGCGACATTCCCCGGTATCGGCGACCAGACCCAGCAGCGCGGCACTTTTGGGATTTTCTACACGCTGCTCGGCCACGACCGGTTCGGCGCCGTGGAGTGGCGATAGACGCCGTAGGGATTTATGCTGATGAGGATTTCAGGTCGCATCCGCCGCCAGGACCCTCCTTGTGGCACGCTGGCTCCTATCTCGCGATATAAAACTTACAACGGGCCGAGGGCCTTCCTAGGACCTACGCGGGGCCGAATAACGAGTATTTCGTCAATTTGGTTATCACATAAGGCTTCGGAAAAACACATTCTTCGCAAGTCTTGTGTGCCGCGCCCCTTACTTGATCTGCTTCCGCCGCTATACTTTAGCCAGTAGCTTCTTGATCTGCCTGATTCCCGTTTCGTCGCGCTGATAGAAGGTCCACTGCTTGATCCGCTTGCCACGGATCAGCCCGGCCTGCGACAGGATCTTCAGATGCTCGCTCGCCGTGGGCTGGCTGACGCCGAGCTTGTCGGCGATCAGCACGCCGCACACCCCGTCTTTCACGAGATCCCCATCCACCTGAGGCGGGAAGTGTTTTCTCGGCTGCTTGAGCCAATCGAGGATCTGCAGCCTGCGGTCGTTCGCGAGGGCCCGGAGCGCGAGGTCGATACTCATATAGACAATTAGCCAAATCACTAATTATAATCCAGCCCTGCAAATTAGGGGATCCGGGAGTGAGCCACGACCTGTTCAGCCGGACACGGATAGCGGAGGCCCACCGCCTTATCCGCCCTCACATCCGGCGCACACCGCTCATCGAAGCCGACGGCGCCGACTTCAGCCTGGACTCCACGACCGCCGTTTTCAAGCTGGAATCGCTGCAGCATTCCGGTTCGTTCAAGGCGCGCGGCGCGTTTGCCAACCTGTTGATGCGGGAGGTTCCAAGCGCGGGCGTTGCCGCGGCTTCCGGCGGCAATCATGGCGCCGCGGTGGCTTTTGCGGCGCTGAAACTGGGAAAGGCGGCAAGGATATTCGTGCCGAGCGTCGCATCGCCGGCAAAGATCGAACGCATACGCGCGTACGGCGCAGATCTGGTCGTGGCCGGGGACCGGTATGACGACGCGCTGGCGGCGAGCGACGAGTGGGTCGCGAAATCAGGAGCGCTGCCGGTGCACGCGTACGACCAGGTCGAAACGCTGCTCGGGCAGGGCACCGTCGGTCTGGAGCTCGAGGAGCAGGATCCCGGGCTCGACACGCTGCTCGTGGCTGTCGGCGGGGGAGGGCTGATCGGAGGCATCGCTGCCTGGTACGGGCGGCGGGTAAAGATCATCGGCGTCGAACCGGAACGGGCGCCCACCCTCACCAGCGCGCTGGAAGCCGGTCGTCCGGTGGATGCCGCGGCGGGAGGAATCGCGGCGGACTCGCTTGCACCAAAACGTGTCGGCGCAATGATGTTTCCGATCGCGCAAGCCTGGGTGGACGACGTCCTGCTGGTCACGGACGAGGCGATACAGGAAGCACAACGCGCGCTATGGAGCGTGCTGAGAGTGACGGCGGAGCCCGGTGGAGCGGCGGCTTTCGCGGCGCTGCTTGCGCGCCGCTACCGGCCCAAACGCGGCGAACGCGTCGGCGTTCTGGTGTGCGGCGGCAACACCACCGCGGTCGACTTTAACAGGCCTTCCAACCTCGCCACTTGAACCAGCAGATCGTGTTGGTAGACAGCGAGGTTACCTCTGTCCGCTCACGTAGGCACTTGCTGGAGGGTTGGGTTTACTTGACCACGCGTAGGCCGCCGGTAGGGCTTCACGCCGCTGAACCTTTGTATGCCGAGCTATTCAAAGAACGGTTTCACAGGCAAGGTTCGATATCGTCGTCCATTTCAGCTCGCTCCCTAAAACTTCGTGGCACGTAGGTTCTCCGTTCCCCTCCGCGCTGCCAAGTAAGCCTACTTTATGTGGTAAGAAAAAAAGCGATACTGATACCCTTTTTATCCCTTCTTTAACGCGCTGATAGCTTGAGTCCCGTTTCCAGGACGGCGTTCGAACGCGCCGGTCTCGGCATCAGCCAGCGGAAGCCCTGGGCGACCACTTCGTCGACGTTGTCCTTTTCGACGTGAGGATGACCGCACGCCACGTTGTTGTCCTTGCAGATGGCCAGAATCTCGCCGATCGCCGACACCACCGTGGGATGGTGGTACTGGCGCGGGAAGCCCAGATTCTGCGAAAGATCGCCTTCGCCGATAATGACGGCCCCTATTCCCGGCACCTCCTTGAGTATCTTCGGCAGATTCTTTAAGCCCACCACGTCCTCGCACATGATGGCGACGAGTATTTCTCCCTTGCGGGTCGAGCGGCCAGACGTCGGCGCGGTCGTAGTACTCCTGCTGCGTCAACCCCCAGTAGCGGGCGGCATACCCGGGCGCGTCCCCGCGCTGCCCCGCGGGCTCGTAACGCGGGGCGCCGGCCGGCCGGGCGTAGCGGCAGGACGAAACGGCGTTGCGCGCCTCCTCGATCGTGCTCACGTGAGGCCACAAGATCCCGTACACGCCGCTGTCGAGCACCTGCTTGGCGACCCACTGGTTCATTTCGCACCCGTTGGGTGGTATGCGCACCATGGGCGTGACCGCCGGCGCCAGGGTTCCCGATTCCACTATCTGCCGGCGGTTGAGCAGGTATTGCAGACAGTCGCGCAGCGTCCTGATGTCGTACGTGCCGTGCTCCATTTCGATCACGATACCGTCGTAGCGTTCGGTCGCAACGAGCTGACTGTTGGCGGGCTCCGCCGGCGCGAAGCCCACGAAAACGTTCTTGCCCTGCTCGAGCACTTTGATGATTCCGTTCAATCGGGAAATGTTCATTCTGGCTCCTCTGGTTCGAGTGACGAGTGTCGGGTGTCGAGGGTCGAGGGTCGGGGGCGAGTGACGAGTGTAGGGTGTCGAGGGGGAAAAGCGTTGTTGTTTTGTTACTTCTTCACTCGACACTCAATCCTCGACACTCCGCCCCAAAACGCAGCCCATGAGCTCTCCATCCGGAACGACAGGGTAGCATTCTTGATACCAGCCGCGCCCGAGGCCGCCGAGCGCGCATCCTGGGCCGTTTTATTTCCGAGACGTTCCTTAGTTAGGTAGTGTCGTCACTCGCCGTAGAAACCGGAGCACGGCGAGAAGCTGGTGCGCCGCACTTCCGCAATTCTGTTTCCGGAAACCCGGCCTTCGACGATTTCGTAGCCCATCGAATTGAGCGGGGTGCCAGGACCGCGGGAGCGAAGCCACAGCACAACGTCTGGTCATGCCGTTCTCGTCCGCCCTGGCCCGAATCCTATGAACGGAGCGGAGCCGGCGGCGGGGTTAGGCGGATTAGGGCGACCCACCCCCTCTGATCGGCCCCCTCGCCGGCTCCGCAGGCTCTCCCCCTGGCAGGACGGTTTCAGCGCTACGCGAACTGAGGATGGATGAAGGATGAAGGAAAGCCTTACAGCGCAAAAGACCGATCACCTATCACCATCACGCCCTTCGAGCCTGCAGCGTGCTTCGTTATTACCGCCGGGGATCGGGAGAGTGCCGTGTCGCCATTGGCCTCACTCGAGGACCGGCTTTCATGAAACCTGGAGGGACGTTGCTTATGCCGGCGGTATTTCCGGGAATCGCCCCGTTACTGTTGATGGTGCCGGCGATCGCGCCCGGGGGCAGGACGGCCTGCACCAGATTGTGCGGGCGGCGCCGAACGGGAAAACCTGGGTACGGATAGGCAACGCCCGCGGCGCAGTCGGCGAGCACGCACGGTTCGTACGTAAGCGGCGACGCGCCGTGCATGGGAGCGGCGTACGCCGCGCCACGGTAGGGTTCGATCGGCAATTCCGGCTGGCCCTTTTTCAAGCGAGCAGCTTCTACCGCCTGCAGCAGGGACTTGTCGGAGGTGTAGACGGAAACGCGGTTTTCGACGGGCTGGACTTTTGCTGCGGCCGTGAGTGCTGTCGGTAGGCGGTCCGAATAGTGAGTCACTCCGCGCTCATCCACCCACTTGTAGAGATCCGCTGCGGCGGGCGCGGCGAAGAGAATGGCGAGTACTATGAATCTGTGCGGGCGCACGGCGGAAGGAGTCTCCTGCTCTTCATGCTAACGGAATCCGCGCGTGTAGTGTGTAAGAAAGTGTTACAGGCAATCGTCCCAGATGAAGCGTCCCAGGTGAGATAAAGCGTCCCAGGCGTCGGTCGAAGCTTCCCAGTGAAGCGTTGTTGGGTTGTTTTGGCTAACACGCTGTATCTGAGACGCCCCATCTGAGACGTATTATCTGAGACGCTCTATCTGAGACGCCGCTGCCGTGCCGCCTCGACCATGTTGGCGAGGGCCGTCTCCGTTTCGGGCCACCCGCGCGTTTTCAGGCCGCAATCCGGATTAGCCCACAGGCGCTCAAGCGGGATCACCTCTGCAGCCCGTTCCAGCAGCCGCAGCATGCTCTCAACGCTCGGCACCCGCGGCGAATGGATGTCGTACAGTCCCGGGCCGATCTGGTTCGGATAGCTGAACTCCCCGAACCCGTCCAGAAGCTCCATCTCGGAGCGCGATGTCTCGATGGTAATCACGTCGGCGTCCAACGCGGCGATCGCCGGAAGTATGTCGTTGAACTTGGCATAACACATATGGGTGTGTATCTGGGTAGTGTCGGCGACGCCGCACGAGGCGAGCTGGAAAGCCCGCACCGCCCAGTCGAGATAACGCGGCCAGTCGCGCCGCTTGAGCGGCAGCCCCTCCCTGAACGCCGGCTCGTCGATCTGGATGATCGCGACGCCGGCGCGCTCGAGATCGCGCACCTCGTCCCGCAGCGCCACTGCGATTTGCAATGCCGTCGTTTCGCGGGGTTGGTCGTCGCGTACGAACGACCACTGCAGCATCGTCACCGGTCCGGTGAGCATGCCTTTCACGGGCCGGTCGGTGAGACTTTGGGCGTAGCGGGCCCACTCGACGGTCATCGGTTCGGCCCGGTACACGTCGCCGTAGATCACCGGCGGCTTGACGCAGCGCGAGCCGTAACTTTGCACCCAGCCGTTGCCGGTGACGGTGAAGCCTGCGAGCTGTTCCCCGAAATACTCGACCATGTCGTTGCGCTCGGCCTCGCCGTGGACCAGCACGTCGAGCCCCAGCGCTTCCTGCCGCGCCACGGCCACCCGGATCTCCGCGCGCATGGCCTGGAGGTATTCGAGGAATCCCGTGTCCCCGCGTTTGAACGCGGCGCGCGCCCGGCGTATTTCCGCGGTCTGCGGAAACGACCCGATCGTAGTTGTCGGCAGGAGCGGCAACTTGAGCCGTTCGCGCTGCCGGTGGACGCGGGTTTCGAATGGCGATGCGCGGCGAAAGTCGCTGTCGGCAATTGCGGCAAGGCGTCTTCTTAGGAAATCGGAACGGGTCCGTGCAGAACTCAGGCGCGACCCCTTTGCCGCGCGCGAGGACGCCAGCGCTGGCGCGATGGCCCCATGCCCGGACGCGAGCCCGTGCTTGAGCGCGACGATCTCGTCGAGTTTTTGCGCCGCGAACGCGAGCCATCCGCCGATCTCCGGGTCGAGCCGGGTTTCCTGCCCCAGATCGACGGGCACGTGCACAAGGGAGCAACTCGCGGAAATCCAGAGGCGCTCGTCCAGGCTCTCGCGCGCTCGTTCGAGCAGGGCGAGGGCAGCGTCGAGATCGGTACGCCAGACGTTGCGGCCGTCCACCACTCCCAGCGAGAGCACCTTTGAGGGGGGGCAACTTTGGAGAACACCGTCCAGCTGATCCGGGCCGCGAACGAGATCGAGATGGATCCCGTCCACCGGCAGCGACATGAGGAGATCGCAGTGGGCGGCGGCCGATTCGAAGTAAGTGGCGAGTAGTATCTGCGGGGACGACGGCGCAAGTGCGGCATAGACCGGCTGAAACGCGGAGAGCCAAGCAGGCTCGAGTTCCAGACCCAGTATCGGCTCGTCGATTTGCACCCACTCGACTCCCATGGCCTTCAGGCGCTCCAGCATGCGCCGATAGGCGGGCACCAGCCGCTCCAGCAGGTCGAGCTTGTCGAAATTCCCGCCTTTCATCTTGCCAAGGTGAAGCAGGGTGAGCGGTCCAACTATCGCAGCTTTGGCGGCGTGTCCCTCCTGCTGTGCTTCGCGTACCTCGTCAAACAGCCAGGAGACGCCGCCGTCCGCACGCATGCCCGCGTTCCATTCGGGGACCAGGTAGTGATAGTTTGTGTCGAACCACTTCGTCATCTCCATGGCAGGGTGGTCCGTATCGCCGCGTGCCAGCGTGAAGTACTGCGGCAGGGTGAGCGCCTCCGGCCGGTAGCCGAATCGGATGGGCAGGCAGCCGAGGTGGGCGACGGTATGCAGCACATGGTCGTACCAGGCGAAGTCACCGACGGTTACGTAGTCGAGCCCTGCAGCGCGCTGGAGTGCCCAATGCCGGCGGCGCAGCTCGCGGCCCGCCGCCAGCAAATCCGTTTCCGTGATATCCCCTTTCCAGTACGCGTCCAGGGCCGATTTCAGCTCGCGCCGCGCGCCGATCCGGGGGAAGCCAAGAATGTGTGCGATAGCCATGGGAGTCGCCTGCCTTATCCGATGGAGCGGGTGGCAAGCATGCGGCAGTCCCAATTATGAATCCAATGATATTTTTGGAGTAAAATATGAATGTAATTCATATAAGTTACGGAGGCTCCGATGAAAAACGTATCGCGCGGGAAGGGGCCCGTTTCGAATGTGCTATGTCGCGAGAAAAATCCATCGTGCGACGGTTGGCACGGGGGGACCGGGAAAGCTAAGGTGTCAGGAACCCTAAACTCTAAGGTTCCTGACACCCTCGGACCCGTTCCCCGCCGACCTGATGCTTGAGATCCGGCATCTACGTTCCCTGATCGCCCTGGCCGAGGCCGGCACGGTATCCGCCGCCGCCCGGCGCGTACACCTTACGCAGTCGGCGCTATCCCACCAGCTGCGGGCGATCGACGCGCACTACGGCGTTGCCGCCGTGAAACGCAAGGGCCAGACGGTCGAGCTCACCGAGGCGGGGCAGCGGCTGCTGGCGCTGGCGCGCTCGGTGACGGCGGCTATCGGCGACGCGGAGCGCGACCTTGTCAGGCTCGCGGGGAAGCCCTCCGGCACGCTGCGCATCGTGCTCGAATGCCACACCTGTTTCGATTGGCTGATGCCGGTCATGGACGCATTTCGTCGAAACTGGCCGGAAGTCGAGCTGGATCTCGTTTCGGGCTTTCATCCCGATCCGTTCGAGCTGCTCGCGTCGGACGGGGCTGACCTCGCGATCGGGTCCGAGCCCAGGCGCCGGCGCGGTCTCGTTGTTCAGCCGTTGTTCCGCTTCGAGATCATGGCCGTGCTGTCTACGGACCACCCGTTGAAGGCGAAGCGTTACCTCGACGCGCGGGATTTCAATGGCCAGACCCTGATCACGTATCCGGTGCCGGACGAGCGCATCGATCTCATCCGAGAAGTACTGAAGCCTGCAGACATACGGCCGCAGCGCCGGACCGCGGAACTGACCGTCGCGATCCTGCAGCTCGTGGCAAGCCGGCGTGGCATCGCCGCCTTGCCCAATTGGGGCATCAAGAACTACACGGATTACGAATACGTCATCGCGCGACCCATCGGGAAGAGCGGCCTCTGGAGCGAGTTGCACGCGACGATGACGAAGGAGACCGCCCGCCGGGCATATGCGGCGGACTTCATAGCCACCGCCAAGGCGAGGTGCTTCGAGACTCTGGACGGGCTGGAGCCGCTCCCGGGTAGTGATGAGTAACGGAGTAGTGATGAGAAAGTGAGGGCGGGCCGTCCCTTCAGGTCTCGCCGCGTGGGGGGGCCGGAGGCGCGTGATGTGAGCACTCGCTCCTCACTAACTCTGTAATGATTTCAGCAAGATGTAGCGTACCCGGGCCTGCAGCGTCGCGGTCGGCGTAGACGAGGTACAGTTCCGCGTAGCGCTCGTCCGGGTCAAGCATGGGCAGCGGTTTCAGGTTGCCGTTTGCGAGTTCGTCGCGGATCTTGTCTTCCGGAAACCGCGCATAGCCGTAGCCTGACCGGGCAGCCATGATGGACGTGGACATGTTGCTCACCGTCCAACGTTGCGTGGCTTCGATGGCAGTGGGGGTCGCACGCTGCGACCCCGTTTCGCGCACCACGAGCTGCCGATGAGAGCGCAGGTCCTGGATCGTGATCTTGCGCCCGAGCCGGTGCAGCGGATGGTCCGGATGCGCCGCCAGCACGAAGCGCATGCGCATCAGCGGTTCACCGGAAAATCCCTGCGGCACGGACCCCGCGATCGCGACATCCGCCTGTCCTTGGAGCAACGCCTCCTGCGTTCCTCCCAGGACCGATTCAATGAGCTCGATCCTGGTGTGCGGGCTTTCCGCGCCGAAGCGGTCCAGGCATTTCAACATGAGCCAGGTGGGGAAGACGACTTCCATCACCACGCGGATTTCCGCCTCCCAGCCTGCTGAGAGCGTGCGCGCAGCCTTTTCGAGTCCGCCCGCGTCGTGGAGCAAGGCGTGGGCGCGGCGATACAAAAGGTGTCCCGTCGGCGTAAGCACGGCCTTGCGGCCCTGGATTTCGAACGCCTTCACGCCAAGCACCGATTGCAGCTTCTGCACGGCGTACGTGACGGATGACTGGCTCTTGTGCAGAGCTTCCGCCGCCTGCGCGTAGCCGCCGGCGTCCACCACCGCGATCAGGGCGCGCCATTGCTCCAGGGTAATGTGAGGTGCAGGCAATCTATCTATTGTATAGTTAAGTTTAATCGATATTTTGCGCTTATCAATCTATTGAGTAAATGATCTAATAGCCATACTTACTCTTTACGGAGACCGAAATGAAACAGAACCTACTGCAACTGAATGCCAGCCTCATATGGCGGAGCTGCCAGTCCACTCGACTGGCGGACGAATTCGTCGCCCGTTCGGACTGAAGGACGTGGAGTTCGTATACGCCGAAGGGCTGGCCATCAGCGAAGCGAGCAAGCAGGCCGCGCTATCCCGGGCCCGCCAGGCGATCGAACGGTTGAGCGCGCCGGTGCGCGAGGCGATCGCTGCGTGAACAGATTTATTGCGTAAAGGAGTAGCCATGAGTACCCGCACATTACAACAAGTCATCAAGTCCGTACCCACCTCGGACGGGGCAGGAGTGAAACTGCGTCGCAGCCTGGGCCGATCCCAGCAACTGCGGCTCGATCCGTTCCTGATGCTGGACGAGTTTTCCTCCGAGAACGCGGACGACTACATCGCCGGCTTCCCGAACCACCCCCATCGCGGTTTCGAGACCGTGACCTACATGCTCGACGGCCACATGCTGCACCAGGACCACATGGGGAACCGGGGTGACTTGCGGAGCGGCGACGTGCAGTGGATGACCGCGGGCCGCGGCATTATCCACTCCGAGATGCCGCAGCAGGAAAGCGGGCGCATGCGCGGGTTCCAGCTTTGGATCAACCTGCCCGGGCGGGAGAAGATGAAGCCCGCCGGATATCGTGACATACCCGCTTCCGCCATTCCCATCGCGGAGTTGCCGGGCGGCGGCCGCGTCAAGGTCATCGCCGGCACGCTCGAGCTGGACGGCCGCGCGACTGCCGGTCCCATGCAGAGCTTGACGACCGAGCCCCTGTACTTCGATGTTGAGCTGCCTGCGGGCGCTGTGTTCACGCATCCGGTGAAGAGCGATCACAACGCCTTCGTGTATGTCTATGAAGGCGGTCTCGAGGTCGGACCGGCAGGCGCAGCTCGCCCGCTCAAGAGGCATAGCGCGGGCGTGTTGTCAGGCGGTGACCAGATCGAGGTCAGGGCGACGCGGGACGGTGCGCGCTTCATCCTGCTCGCCGGGCGTCCGCTGCGCGAGCCCGTCGCGCAGTACGGCCCGTTCGTGATGAACACGCACGAGGAGATCGAACAAGCAATAACAGATTATCAAACCGGAGTGCTTACGCAATGATGCGAGCTGTAAGTTTTGTGTCGCGAGAGATGAGTGAGTATCTCGGCACATAAGGCTTACAAGGAATGTGCTTCTCCGATGCCTTTTGTGATACCCAAATCAATAAAGCCTGTATTACTAAGCTCGCACGGTTCTAACGAAAAGACCTCAACCCCTGTACTTACCGGGTTAGCCAGGAGCGGGCGCGGACGGTGAGGGCGGCGTAGGGGAAGATCCACAACAGCGTGAAAAACGAGAAATAGGCGTAGAGCACGCCGTACACGAATTCCCACGAACGCTCGCTCTTGAGGAAATAGAGCATGTAGAACGTCGAGACCAGTCCGATCCCGATGAGCATGCGTACGAAAGTCATTGGGTCCTGGATGCTGTACACGGCGAACAGCGCGAGCGAGGTGTAGGCGATGGGGAAACGCAGGTTGGTGACCGTCGTGTCGAACAGGGAGATCGCGCACGCGAACAGCGGCCGCTTCCACACGATCCTGGCGAAGCGGGTCTCCTCCCTCACGTAGCTGCGGTCCCAGCGCAGATACATCATGCAGAGCTTGACGTAAGTGTCCGGCACCACCGTGTGCACCACGGCGGTTTTCTGATACACCGTGTCGTACCCCGCGGCCAGAATGAAATTGGTGAGCGCGCGGTCCTCGCCGTAGGTGCACGGAGCGCCGAGAAAACGCTGGTTCTCCCAGCGCTCGAGCGCCTCGCGCACCGCCGAAGTGCGGTAGGCTGCGAGCGCTCCCGGGCAGCAATACACGGTGCCATGCGTCGACTGGGCGCTGCGCAGGAAATCGAACGACAGCGTGAAGCGGACGTGCAGCATCCGCGGCAGCAATCCATCGAAGCGGTTGTAGACGGCGACCTTCCCGGCCACGGCGCCCACCCGCGGATTGCGAAACGGGCCGGCCATCGCGAGCAGCGTGCCGCGCTCGATCACGCTGTCGGAGTCTATCGTGACCAAGATGTCCCCCAACGCGCGGCGGAAACCTTCGGCCAGCGCCGCCCTTTTTCCCCGATTGCTGTCGAAGCGCACTGCCGTGATCAGGCCCGGATGTCGTTTCGTGGCGCGCTCGATGTAGGTCCACGTGTCGTCACGGCTGCCGTCGTCCACCACGATGATCTGCAGCCTTTGCTCCGGATATTCGGCGCGGACTACCGACTCGATGGACTTCTCGACCATGCGGCCTTCGTTGTAAGCGGGAATGATGACGGTAAGCGCCGGCGCGTCTGCGGCGGTCGCCGCAGGAAACGCGCGGTATCGCAACCAAAGGGAAGTACGGAAAACCAGCAGAAACAGGCCCATCGACACCCACAAAATGGTCGGCCGTAGAAGGAGGGACGACCACTGGCCTTGCCGAGCGAGCTCGATCCAGTGAGTGAAAAGCGGCGTCCGCAGCGCGGCGAACACGAGAGCACCGATACCGATAAAGATCGCGCAGACGATGACCCAGTCCCACAGGTCCTGAAAGGGTCTCGCCGCCAATTCAGCGGTGGACGAGCCAACGGGATTCATCTATCTCGCGTGGCGCCGGCGCGTTACGCGCGCTCCGGCGCAATGTGAAACCACAGGAAGGTTCGGCAAGAATATGGGTGCAAACTTACGGGGGCCTTACGCAGCAATTCGACTGGAATCGATGCAACAGGTTCCATTCACGGCCTTCCGCGGTGCGCCACCCTTCTGCTCGTAACGCTTGCGCAACATTTCACGCAAATACCATGCCCGACAAGGACCAGATTAACGAAATGCTCTCGTTTATCCGACCCCGCATAGGTCTTAGGAAAGACCCTCGACCCTTGTAAGTTTTATATCGCGAGAGATGAATCAGTGGCTCGGCACTCAAGGCTTGCGAAGGATGTGCTTCTCCGGCGTCGTACGTGAAGAACATGTTACGGAAACTTTTTCCATCCGAGCCACGCATGGGTCTTAGGAAAAGCCCTTGACCCTCGTAAGCTTTGCTCTCTTCATCCGACCCCGGTAGCTACGATTGTGACCCCGGCTACGGTCAGCACGGCGCCGGCGACGCTTTTCCACGTCAACTCCTCCCGCTTGAGCAATGCCGCGCTGAACACCATGGTAAAGAGAGGATACGTCGCGATGATGGGCGATACGACGCCGACGCTGCCGTGGTGCAGGGCGTAACACATCAGCAGCACCGCCGTTCCGTTGAGCGCGCCGACTCCAGCGAACCACAACACGCCTTGCTTGGTTACCCGGGATGCACCGGGTGCCGATCTTCCCGCCGCGGCGCTCCATACCACGGCTGCCGAGGTCGTGTAAGTCATCAGAGCCGCGGTGAAGGGGCTCGGCCAGACCAGCAGGCCGAGCTTGATCAGACTCTGGGCGATACCCCGCAGCGCTGCCGCCGACAGCGGGAGCACAAGATGCCATCCCGGCGCAAATCGCATCGGGGCCTTCAGCGACAGCATGACGAGGCCGGCGACGACGATGGCGCCGCCCACGGTGACCTGCGCCGCGGGATGCTCGCCCAGCAACAGCAGGGAAGAGGCCACGGCGAACACCGGCGTCGTGCTCGAAGCCGCGCCCGTCAGGGTGGGCCCAAGGATGCGGTTCGACTGGTAGGTCAGCATCATGACGATTCCCGGATAGAACAGCCCGACGAGGACAAAGATCGCCAGCGCGCTGGCCTGCCATTCCGACCAGTCGACGAGCAAGCGCGAGAGCGGCCACCAGAGGAGGAGCGTGAACGCAATGCTGATCGCAGCGCCCCAGCGGGGCGTGGCATGACGCAAGCCGAGATGCGTTACCACCAGTGCTGCGCCGAAGCACACGGCGGCCGCCAGCGCGAACAAGAGAGCGGTCACCCTGCGCGCTCCGGTGGCCGCATGGCCGGAAGATGCGGATGACTCGGGAGGAGACAGGCCGCGGACCGCATCGACATGCGTCACCACACCTTCTGCAAGCGTCGTCGACATGCTATCGTTATAAAACACATGCATGTTATTCATGGATATTATGTTCTACTGACATGATCGTCGACGACCTCCGCGCCTTTGTCGCGTTTATCTCCCACGGCTCGCTGAGCCGGGCGGCAACGCACATGCAGCTCACGCAGCCGGCCATCACCCGCCGCATCCAGCGCCTCGAGGCTGCGCTGGGGGGAAGCCTGCTCGACCGCTCGGTGAAGCCGCCGCGCGTATCCGCGCTCGGCAGGCATCTGTACGAGCGCGCGAAGGCCGTGCTGGAGGGAGTGGACGGACTGCAGGAGTTGATGAGCGAGGACGGCGAGCCGGACGGCACTCTGCGCATCGGCGCCGTTCAATCGATCTCGAATACGACGGCGGTGGCGGCGGTTACCTTGCTGAAGCGCCGTTTTCCCAGGCTGCGCATCGAGATGCAATCGGACTGGAGCGTCGAGCTCGTTCGGAAGATCCAACTCGGGCGGCTCGATACCGCCGCGGTCATGCTGCCGCTGACGGCGCAGCTGCCGGCGGGTGTAGCCGGCGAGCGGATCGGCACGCATCGAACGGTGATCGTGGCGGCGAAGACTTTTCCGCTGAAGGGAGCAGTGGCGCTGCGCCAGCTTGCGGCCTACCCCTGGGTCCTGTATCCGGAAGGGGGATGCATCTGCCGTGCCGCTTTGAGCAGCGCGTTCCAGGCGCGCGGCCTAAGTCTCGATATCGCGGTATCCGATTTCGGCCTGGAACATCAATTGGGGCTCGTCGCGGCGGGAGCAGGACTCGGCTTCGTTTCCGAGATCATGGTGAAGGCAAGCCGCTATCGCGAGAAGCTCCGTATCCTGCGCGTCAGGGACTTTGCGTTCGATTTCGATATCTGGCTCATTCGCCCGCCGTTCCTCGGCAGGTTGAAGGCGCCCGTGAGCATCTTCGGCGAGGTGGTCGCCGCCCGCTTCGGCAACTCTAACAAGAAGGTGACGATTAAGGGTGACGAATAATGGTGACGGGCTAACGTCTACCCAACACCTGTATCTCGTCACCCGCGGCCACACCAACGTCATCGCAACATTTTCACGAAATCACGTCGGCCGCAGCGCGCCGCCGGGGTCACATCCCCGCAAGCGGGCGCGTCGAGGGGCGGAAGAGGGACCCTCTGCGTATCTCGTCACTTCTTCTTCTTCGCCTTGGCCCCTTCCTTCTTTGCCCCGGCTCCGTCCGCGGCGAAGCAGTAGATCAAGCCCGCCCCGCCCGTGCTGACCAGCGCCGGCTGACTGCAGCCTTTGGAGGCGTGCGACGAGTTCCAGGATACGGAGGCAGCATCGTCGCGCAGGCCCCAGCGGTCGTGATGCCCCACGAACGCCGAACCCTTGTCGCCGCTCGTCCAGTTGTTACAGGTCGTGTCCCCGCTGCCGCTGTGAGCCGTGCCATCGGGCTGCGAGCCGGTGAGGATGTCGTGCTGGTTGGGCGACTCGGCGCGGCCGTTGACCTTGGTCTTCTTCTCCGTCAGCGCCGTCATCCGGTTGATGCCGTTGACGCCGTGCAACTCGGCGACGTCGCGCGCGATCAGCCTGCCCTCCGCGTTGTACCACGGGCCCTTGCCGATTCGATCGCGCGCATTGACGGCCGGAGAGCCGCTCGTGCTGAGATAAGCGCGCCACGTGTGCTTGCCCGCGCCCGCGGCCTCTGCCAGCGACTGGCAATGCTTGTCTGCGCCCGCCAGCCCTCCAAAGTCCGCTCCCTTTCCGGAACCGGCGCTGCTGATGAAGAACGTCATGTCGGGTTCCTGTGTTGTTTGCGCGGCGATGCCGACGCCGACGCCCAGCGTCAGCAGCGCGGCTGAAACGACGATGCCAACTCTAGTCTTGTTCATTGCGCTCCTCCAATCAGTGCGGTGATGGTGATGGGTAGCCGGTGATGGGTGATGATAATAGTCGTACAGCATAACCTTTGCACAACCCATTACTCGTGACCAGCTTACTATAAACACCGGCGCGACTGGTGGTATTCCCTTCGCCGACTGACTCCCCCGTGGGTGTCACCCGCGTTCGACAGCCTGCCGAGCGGCGCGGCCGAGCTCGACGAGATGGTGCAAGCCGTGCTGTGGCTGAAGATCTCGGGTTATCCCCGCTCGCTTCGCCTGGGGGCGAAGATCTAGCGCGGGATCGATTGGAGACTGGGGTCGAGCTACCGCCTGCGGCGGCGGGACATGAATCCCAGCAGGCCCAGTCCGGCCGACACCAATGCGAGGCTCGCGGGCTCGGATACTCTTTCGAACCCGACCTGCACGGCGGCGACCTGCTGCAGAGCTCGCGCATCCGATGGGCTGATGCCGAGATCGGCGGCGGCCAGTTCTTGGCTGCCCAGCAGCTGGGGATCGAGACCTGTGGTGGTCCCGAACAGCACCAGCGCGCTCAAGTAGGACCCGTACTTGCTCGCGTGCGTGCCATCGTCCCACCATAGGTCGATCAGCCCGTCCGTCAGGGCGTTCGCCCCGTACATGTTGCGGGTCGCAATACCGCTAGTTACCGCGCTCAGGAAGGCGTCACCCACTGGTGCCACGCCCTTGAAGTCCGGATTCGAAGCGGCAAGGCCGAAGTAGGCGTTGTGCAGGTCACTGGTCATCGTCTCCAGCGACGGATAGAACGACGTGGCGGGCGTGCTGGTAAAGCTCACGGCACCGGTCACTGGATCCGTGGTCGTGGTGAACGGCGCATTGATGAGGTTCGGACGCGCCCAGGTCTGGTACAGGTATACATCAGTCGCGGCGCTCGCATTCGAATTGGCCGGAATGGCACGCAGCAGATTGCAGGTGCCTGCCGACGCACCGGTGGCAGCCTGACACGCTGCGGTCCGGTCCGAAGCGGTCGCTCCGGGAAAGAAGTCCCGCTCGCGAAACGATTCCGCTCCGCCCGTATGAACGAAGTCCTCGATCTTGTTGGCGTAGTTCTTGAAATAATCGGGGTTCGAGCTCAGTCCAGGTTGCTTGGGCAGCGGCTCGTCGCTTTGTTCCTGCAGTACTACCTTGTTCCATGTCTGCGACGCGATGTTGCTGCGGAGATCCCAGAACCCGTTCGTGTTCAGAAAATGGCCGCGCAGCGAGGCCGCGTTGCGCGTCGAAAGCGACACGTCGTAGTCCAGTCCCGCCTGGACGGTAAACTGCTTGAAAATGCCGGCAACGCCACCCCAGGGATGCGGTTCGAAGACATTCGTTCCGGTCGAGTTGGCGGCATTCATTGCCGCCGTGAGATCGTGGACGTTGGCGGCGTTGTAGCTCATCACCGGGTCCACTCGGCCGAAGGTGTAGCTGTTGCCGACGAACAGTATCGATATCGGGTCCGCGCAGACCGCCGGCACGCAGGCGGCGGTGGCGATAGCGATCGAAGCCAGGCCGGTCACGATTGCATCGCGCAGATTCACGAGGATATCGCGCACGCTTCCAGCGGGTGTGCGCTGCAGAGAGGCTTTATGCAGGGGGGCGATCATGGCGATTCCATACAGTGCGGAAACGTCCGAGCCTATACAGACGTTCTTGGGAAGTCCAATATGCGAAAACCGCGCAGCCGATACTTTGCAAATATGGCGCCTGCCCCGGACGTATGGAACTGAGACATCTTCGATACTTTCTCGCTGTCGCTGAAGCCCGCCACATGACGCGAGCGGCGGAACGGTTAGGAATTCAGCAGCCGCCACTAAGCCAGCAGATCAAGGCGCTCGAGGCCGAGTTGGAATGCGAGCTGTTTCAGCGGCATCCGAAAGGCGTAGAACTGACCGCGGGCGGAAAGGCATTCCTGCCGGAAGCGCGGGCTATCCTGGCGCGCCTGGAAGTTGCAGTAGCCAAGGCCGGCCTTGCGGCTCGCGGTCTGGAAGGCTCGATTGCCGTGGGGGTTACCAGTTCCGCCGCAACCCATCCGGCCATCCCCCGGATCATCAACACCTACCGCGAGACGTACCCTAACGTGAAACTTATCCTGAGTGATGGCAGCGCTGCCGATCTCTCGGACGCGATGGAGGAGGGCCGGTTGCACGCGGCTTTTCTGCGTGCGCCCGTCACGCGGTCCCCGCGGTTGACGTTTCATCACCTGCTGGACGAAGAAATGCTGCTGATTTTTCCGGCCGGCCACCGCCTGCTCGGCAGGGAAACCGGGGCCGAGCTGCCGCGGATCCCGCTCAGGTCGATCGCCGGCGAGCCGCTGATACTCGTGCGGAGACCGGGCGCGCCGGGTATGTACTCGAACCTGTTGGAAGCCTGTCAGCACGCGGGCTTTACCCCAAAGATAGCTGCAGAGGTCGAACGCATGCTGCCCGCTATCAGTTTCGTCGCGGCCGGCGTCGGTGTTTCGGCTGTTCCCGCCTCGATGCTGGGTGTGCTTCAGGACAAGATCGTCTACTGCCGTGTCATCGATTCCGGACGGGCGCTCGTCGCACCGCTCACGCTGATGTGCCGGGCCGACGAGGAATCTCCGACCGCAAGTAACCTGGTGCGGATGGCCACGTCCCTGGAGCTTCCTCCGCAGCGGGCCGGCGCGCTTGTAGAGTGATCTGCTCGATATGACGAAGCAACGTTCAGACCGCGCTAACGCACTGCCCGCGCTTCGATGAGCTCACGCAGCGGCGCGGGCAGGTAACCGCGCAGACGCGCCGACCATACCGTCTCGCGGCGCTGCCATAACACCCCCGCCCAAATGATCGCCAGCCCAAGCACCGACAGCGCGAACGGAAAGACGAGGCTGTCCTTGAACACGCTGTAGGAGAGGTGTCCGAGGTAGCCCGCGAGACCCAGCCCGCCGAACACGGCGAAGACGCGCCTGCCGAGCACGGCGCCGATGAAGATCATGGCTACGTTGATCCCGCAGTAAGCGAGCTTTCCCCACGCGCTGCCCGAGTCCATCAGAGAGAGCCCGCCCCAAAACGTGATGACGCCGAACAGGTACAACCAGAACGCGTAGTCCTGCGTGTGGCGCGAGCGCACGTCCACCCAGAAGGCGACCAGCGCCATCGCCAGCCCGAACCAGAGCGAAATGAACTTGCGTATCTCCCAGTCGCGCCAGTCGCCGAACAGGAACGGCACGAGATCCATGCTCATGTACCACAGCGTCACCGCGATTGGCATCAACATGAAGGGAAACCGGTAGCGCCACAGCAGCACCGCGCCGATGGCGAGCGTGGCGAGTTCCATCATGATCCAGCGCCAATCGATGAAAACGTGGTAGTCGCGGAAGGGCTTCGAGGTATCCCAGTGGCCGAGCGCCATTTGCGCGGCGAAGACGGCGAGAGGTACCGTGACGACTGCGAGCGTTGCCATGATGCCGGCGGGAACGGGCAGGTGCTTGCGCTCGAGAAACCAGTGCGTGAGCGCTAGCGCGAGCATGCCGTAGAAGATCGCGGTGAAGAATCCACCCCATCCCCCGAGCGCGTTCCAGCCCAGCGTCATGAACAGCGACATCGCCCCGATGGCGATCATGCCGCCGAGGTAGTACAGAACGTGTACGAAGCTGAAGCGCGGCTGCTCCGCTTCTACCGTGCTGGCGGGAGCGCTCGCGAGAAACGCGACCAGCCGGTCCGCTTGCTCTGAACTGACGATCCCCTCGCGCACTGCGGCGTCCAGATCAGATCTGGGGATGCGGGTCATGATCGGGAAGTCAGCGCAAGTCTTCGTCCGCCACCGATATTACTCCAGCGTCATGCGCGCACATGCTGTAACGCGGCAGTCACGGATTAGCCATACGAAGGAATCAGGGGCGGAACGGCCCTGATTCCTCACCAAAGGCTCTTCAACCTGCCGCCGTCGAGGTTGAGCGAGACCCCGGTGATATAGCTCGCGCGCTCCGAGCACAGGAATACGATCGCGTTGGCGAGCTCTTCCGGCCTGCCGAAACGGTTGAGCGAGTTCTTGCGCGCCGCGAGGCGGCGCGCCTCTTCCTCGCTCTTCGCATTCAACTCCGCCGCCAGCCCTTGCGCGTTGCGGCGCCAGAGATTGGTGTCCACCCAGCCCGGGCACACGGCGTTGATGAGCACGTTGTCCTCGCCGAACTCGGCGGACAGCGACTTGGTGATGTTAAGCAGCGCGCTGTTGGTGATGCCGCTGCCGAACATGTACGGGTCGGGCTCCTTGCCCGCGCCGCCGATCAGGTTGACGATGCGCCCCCAGCGCTGCGCCTTCATCATCGGATGCACCAGCCGGATCGTCCGCATGAAACCGAACAACTTGGTCTCGAGCTGTTCCCTGAGCCCGGCGTCGTTGAGCACCGCAAAGCGCCCAGAGTACATCTGCCCGGCGTTGTTCACCAGAATGTCCACGTTCCCGAAGCGCTGCTTCGCGCTCTCCACCAGCCGCGCGATGTCGTCTTCCTTCGTCATGTCGGCGACGATGGCGTGGACTTCGCCGCCGGTCGCTTTGGCGAGCTCCGCGCGCGAGCTCTCCAGCGTTTCCTTGTTGCGGCCGCAGATCGTCACGCGCACGCCCTCTTCGAGAAACTGGCGTGCCGTCTCCCTCCCTATGCCCCGGCTCGCGCCGGTGACGATGGCTGCCTTACCCTTGATGCCGAGATCCATTCTGTTATGTCCTCCTCACTCGATCTTCACCGCAGAGGCGCGCACCACCTCGCCCCACGCCTTCACTTCCTTCGCCAGGTAGCTCTTGAACTGCGGCGGCGTCATGCGCCCTGGCTCGGCGGAGTTCGCGGCCAGTACTTCCTTGACCCTCGGCTGCTCCATGGATTTCGTGACTTCGGCGTGCAGCCGCTCGATTACGGGTCGGGGCGTGCCGGCGGGCGCCCACAACCCGGAATACAGGCCCAGGTCGAACTCGCCTACTGTTTCCGCGACGGTCGGGACGTCAGGCAGCTGCGGCGAACGCTTGGGAAAAGAAACGGCAAGCAGTGTGAGCCTTCCGGCTTTCGCCTGCGGCACCGCGGCGGGTATGGTCGAGAACGCGATGGCGGTCTCGCCGGCCATCACCGAGGAGGTGGCGGGGATGCTGCCTTTGAACGGCACGTGCACGAGGTCGATGCCGACCATGCGCTGCAACCGGACCGCTCCCAGGTGCGTGATCGAGCCGCTGCCGGAGGAAGCGTAGTTCAGTTGCTTAGGCTTCGATTTGGCGAGCTCGATGAGCTGCGGCAGCGTCGTCACCTTGTGCGTGGGATTCACGATCAGCACCATCGGCGAGCCCGCCACCAGCATGATGGGCTCGAAATCCTTTACCGGGTCGTAGTTGAGCCTGGTGTAGAGCGTGGACGAGATGCAGTGGCTGGCGACGTCGTTCATCAGCAGCGTGTAACCGTCCGCGTTGGCCTTGGCGGCGAGGGCGGCGCCCAATGTGCTTCCGGCGCCGGGCCGGTTGTCGATCACGATCTGCTGGCTGAACACTTCGGTCAAGCGAAGGGCGACCCCGCGCGTGATGACATCGGTGATGCCGCCGGCGGGCCACGGGATGACGATGCGGATCGGCCTGTTGGGATAGGCCTGCGCGGCGGCGGGGCCGGTGAACGAACACAACAGCACAGCCAGCACCGCGCCCGCAATCTTGCGTGTAGTTTTCATTGCGTCTCCTCGGGCGGTTTTGCGTAAGGAGCGTGTCGGGACGAAGTCCGACACAATTCCAGGCAACCGGCGGGAATTATAGAGTGGCGGGTGATGGGTTACGAGTGACGGGAGCGCGTCGAGGGGCGGAAGAGGGGCCCCCGTGTTCTTGGGGGGATCTGACCCCCGGCGGCGCGCCGGGCGGCCGACCGAATGAAGCAGATTTCTTGCGTTAACCTTTCAGAGGCCGCCGTCGGGTGACGGGGTAACGAGTGACGGCTGGGATGGCACAACGACTGCGACCCGTGACCAGTGACGCGGTGACGATGGGACAGGCGCGCAGGCTTGCGTCGCTCAAAGCTGTGAGCTGAAGAGCGCTACAGTGTTCTCCCACAGCTTTTCCGTCCACGGCCGGTTTTCCCATTCCTCCAGCGTGATCCGGCGCGAGCGTTTGAGATCTTCCTCGAAGACGCGGATCTGCACGCGCGCAAATTCGCGGTCATAGACGTTCAAGTTGGCCTCGTCGTTGATGCTGAAGGACCGATTGTCGAAATTGGTCGAGCCGACCGACGTCCAGACGTCGTCCACGACCAGGACCTTGCAGTGGAACATCGTCGGCTGGTACTCGTAGATTTCCGCGCCGGCACGCAGGAGCGGTCCCCAGGCGGCGCGCGACGCGCGGCGCACGACGTCGGTATCGACGACGGGACCCGGCAGGATGATCTGGATTTTGACGCCGCGCTTGAGGGCGGAGATAAAGGTCTCCACCGAGAGCTCGTCCGGGACGAAATACGAAGCGGACAACCGGATGTTCTTGGCGGCCGCGGCGATCGATAGGAGATACATGAGTTGCATGCTTTCTCCGCCGCCGCCGGGCGAGCTCGTGAATACCTGCGCGTAGTGCGGTCCCGCGGACGCAAGCAGCGGGTAGTAATCCGGGCCATGCAAGACGGCGCCCGTCACCTCGACCCAGTTGTCGTGAAACGCGGACTGCATCTGCGCCACAGCCGGGCCTTCAATGCGATAGTGCGTATCGCGCCAGTGGTCCCGATCCTGTGCGTTGCCCGACCATACGTCCGCGATGCCGACGCCGCCGGTGAAGCCGATCCGGCCGTCGACGACGAGCAGCTTGCGGTGAGTGCGGTTGTTGAGCCGTCCGAAGGTGTACCAATGCGGACGGTTGTAACGCTTGACCTCGATGCCGGCCTCTTCCATCTCCTTGAGATACGCCGAATCGATCTTTCCGCTGCCGACCCAATCGAGCAGCACGTGTACCTTCACGCCGGCACGGGCGCGCTCGCTCAGCGCGTCGGCGAACTGCTTGCCGATCGTTCCCTGCCAATAGATATAGGTTTCGAAGCTGATGGTCTTGCGGGCTCCACCGATGGCCTTGAGCATGGCCGGAAAGATCTGGTCGCCGTTCAACAGTGTCTCCCCCCGGTTGCCCGGCAGGATGGCCGGCCCAAGCATGACGCCCATCGTGCGCAGAAACTGCGGATCGTCGACGCTGTAAAGCGACTCGATCCGCCGCTCGATCTTTTTGTCCGCCAATCCCGCGTTCAACACGATGAAGACCGCGAGCAGGGTGACTGCGACCGCGGCAGCGACGATCTTCCAGGTCCATTTCCGATGCTTGGCCATAGCGACTCGGGACACTACAACACCATCTCAAAAAGGCATACGGACAGGATGAACGGGATGAACAGGATAAGAACGCAGTTACACCATCCTGTACATCCTGTTAATCCCGTCAATTTTTCGATCTTGAGCGGCGTCCTTCAACATTTTTGAGATAGCTTCCAATCATCTGCGGCACCGCTGTCGTGCCGTTCAGCGAATTGCAGCAAATGCCGCGCGCACTCGCCGGGATACAGCGTCACGATGGCTTGGGATTTCGTCGGCAGGTGGATCATCTCGAGATTCTTGATTCCCGCGGCCAGGAGCTCCTCCTGTTCGGAACTGGTAATGGCGCCTGAGGTGGGATATAGACCCAGCACCGGCGAGTTGATACGCGGCAGGAATTCCTGCGCGCTGGCGTGCCGCAGCAGGCCACACAGTCCGCATAGCACCTCGACGTCGGATTTCCCGATTTCGGCGACGTACCAATCGCGCAATGCCGGGTCGGTTCCCTCCGGTAAGAAGCCGGGCGCGCCGTATATTGCCTGCGCCCATTTCGGCACACCCAGCGTGCGCAAGGCTTGCTCCCGTGAGGGGAAGCCTGCCGCGAAGGAGTCCTGGGCCGCCTGGCTCTGGTACACGGGCGACGCCACTAGGGTGAGCGTGCGCACGCGTTGCGGGTGCTCCGCAGCCAGGGCCATGCCGATGATCCCGCCGAAAGACTCGCCGCAATAATGGACGGAAGCTATCCCGAGCTCGTCGAGCACCGCGAGGACATCGTCCACGTAGCCTTCCAGCGTGCTGCCCGTAGCGGGATCGAAATCGACCGGCGACTCCCCGTGGCCGCGCAGGTCGGGCCTCACCACCCGGTAGGAGCGCGCCAGATGCGGGACCCAGCTCGCGCAAAACTTGGACGAACGCCCATAGCCGTGCTGGAGCAGAACTGCGGGGGAGTTCTGCCACGGGTCGGTGAAGTCGTCGATCCGGTAATGCAGGGTGGGGTGTCCGGGTCGCTTGATTAACGGCATGTGTTCGAGGAGATACGGATGAGGGACGAGGGATGAGGGACGAGGGACGAAGACGCCCCGTCACTACGTCACTTTGTCACTATGGCGCTGCCCGCGGCGCCACCTTCGCTCCCCGCGCACCATTCTTCTCGATGAGCTGCGCGACCAATCCCGAAGCTTTGATGTCCTCGACGAATTCACGGAGGTATTTCGCTCCGGCGTTGCGGCCTTTAGGCGTGCCAGCCGACTGCTGAACCACGTCAAAGCGGCCGTCGAGCACGCGCGACCCGGGTATCTGCTCGGCAGCGAGTACCAGCGAGGGCCTGGTTCCGGCCAATGCATCGAGCTTGTCCGACACGAACAGCTTCGATGCTCCCGCACTAGTCGGCGCGCGCACGAGCTGCGCGCGCTTCAGCGTGCGGGTAAGGATCAGATCGGGGCCGCCCTTCGCGCCCACTGCAACACGCACACCTTCTCGATCCACTTCGTCGACGGAGCGCAGCGGCGAACCGGCCGGAACGAGGTAGGTCGTCTCGATCTCGAGATAGCCGGGCGCAAAATCGATCTCGTTCGCGCGCTGCGGTTCGACCGCGAGGAACGCAACGTCCCACGCGCCGGTCTTCACGGCGGCGGCCAGATTGCCGGCGGTGGTGTAGGGGACGATCTCAACGGGTACGCCCAGGCGCCTGCCAAGCTCCCGCGCCAGGTCCACGGCGATGCCGCCGGGCTCTCCGGTGGACGGATCCTTGCGCGTGAGCACGATGTTCTGAAAGTTGATGCCGACGCGCACTTTGCCGGTCGGCGCGAGATCGGCAAGCGCGGCCGGGGGAACCTGGGGCGTGGTTGCGCACGAGCCGAGCAGTGCCAAACCGACAAGGACGAAAGCGATCTTGATCATGGCGAGTGATGAAGTCTCGTTGCGCGCGTTCACTCGACTTTCACGCTCGCGGTCTTGACCACCTTGGCCCACATCGCGGTCTCGTTGCGCACGATTGCGCGTGCTTCGTCCGGCGGGATGCCGCTGCTTTCCGCGCCGCCGGCGAGCACGCGTTCCTTCACGTCGGGCAGGTGCATGATCCGGGCGGACTCCTTGTATAATTGGTCGATGATTTTGCGCGGCGTCTTGGACGGCGCGAAGAGGGCGATCCAGCCCTCTACGTTAAAGCCGGGGAGGCCCGACTCGGCGATCGTGGGCAGATCACCCAACGGGGCGAAACGCTTCGCGCTGGTCACGGCGACGCCTTTAACCTGCCGCCTTTCACGTGCGGAATGGCCGAGGGTGGCGTGGCGAACGAGAGCTGGGTCTCGTTGCCCATCAGGCCTATGATCGCCGGTCCGCCGCCCTTGTACGGCACGCTGACGTAGTCGATGCCGGTGCGCATCTTGAAGAGCTCCGCGCTCATCTGCTGCAGGCTGCCGATGCCCGGGTGCGCGTAGCGTAGCTTGCCGGGTTGCGCTTTCGCCAGCGCGATCAGCTCCTGCACCGAGTTGGCCGGCACCGACGGGATGCAGCACCAGCACGTTGGCGAACGTGATGAGGAGCGTGATCGGCGTAAGGTCGCGCTGCGGATCGTACTGGCAATTTCGAGTACACGCTGGGGCTGATGGTGATCGTCGCATCAGCCGTGATGAGCAGCGTGTAGCCGTCGGGCGCAGCCTTGGAAACGAGGTCGTTCGCGATGTTGCTGAACGCGCCGCCGCGATTGTCGATGACGATTGTCTGCCCTCCCAGGGCCGGTTGCAGGTGCGTGACGAGGATGCGCGCGCTGAAATCCGCCGCGCCGCCCGGCGGAAACCCCACGACGATGCGGACCGGCCGGTCCGGATACCGATCGGTCTGCGCGGCCGCAGCTCCGGCAAACGAGAGTAACGCCGTGCAACAAGCGAGAATTCGAGCCGTGCCCATCGCGTCTCCTCGTGGTCCGCTATGCGGAACGCGCATTTCCGGCGGAGTGTAGCGCGTGCCCGAACGAACAACAAATGGCGTCCGTTTCCCGCGTCAGCGCCGCGGGACCGATGTGCCGATCTCGCGCGCCTGGGACATCAGTCCTTCCATCGTAATCGAGTCGCGGAACGGCAGTCCTGCGGTGCGCAGCGCCCGCGCCGTCCAGACGTTGCAGGTGCGAAACAGGTGGAACGACTCCCACGCGGGGTAGAAGCGGCTCTCGCCGTAGAGTCCCGGGCCCAGCGGCGGAGCCGGTTGTGCACCCGTGCGTTCGAAGGCGTCGTGTATGTAGCGGACCAGACGCTCGATGCCATCCACCGGGATCGCGAGCTCGACGATCTCATTCGCCCGGAAGTAATTCACCGGCGGGCCGCTGAATCCGGCCACGTGCAGCACGCTCGGCGTCGGCCACAGCGCACCCAATGTTCCCCACACGCCCTGATTGCGTCCGTAGTAGTAATCGCGGTTGCCCCAGCCGATCTCGAGATACTCCGCCTGCGGGAAATCGCGGCTCTCGGGCCATAGGCCGCCCGGGATGTCCGTGCGCCGCATCGCGATTCCCGTGTGCCCGTCGTGGGCCACCAGATAGAACGCCACAAACGGCCCGGCGCCCCGATGCTGTGCAGGACTGGGCGGGAGCGGGGCACAGGCGCAGAGCGCAAGCCAGATGAGCGACAACCGTATCCATCTCAGCTGCATCGGATCAGAATGTTCGCAGGAGGATGCGCATGCAAGTGCGGTGGGCGGCATGCTCGTGTCTCGCGTTGTTCGCAGCGACGGCCAGTGCCCAGGGCTACCCGGCAAAGCCGCTGCGGCTCATCGTGCCGTTCGCGCCCGGCGGCACCAACGACATCATGGCGCGCGGCATTGCGCCGGAGCTCTCCACGATTCTCGGCCAGCAGGTAGTCGTGGACAATCGCGGCGGGGCGAGCGGGCAGATCGGCGCCGAAGCGGTGGCCAAGTCTCCGCCCGACGGCTACACGCTGATGCTGGTGTCGAGCAGCGTGATGAGCCACGGGCCGGCGGTCTATTCCAAGCTGCGCTACGACATGGTGAGGGACTTCGCGCCGGTGGGCAAAGTGTCCGAGGTGCCGCTCGTGATCGTGGTGCATCCCGCGGTGCCTGCAAAGACCACGAAGCAGTTCGTCGCGCTCGCCAAGGCGCGGCCGGGCGATCTGCGGATGGCGATCGGCGGCACGGGCACGACCAGCCACCTGGTCACGGAGCTGTTCGCGGTCGCTACCGGCATCCGCGTGCTCATCGTGCCGTACAAAGGGGCCGGTCCCGCGCTGGTCGACCTGCTGGGCGGACATGTCGACGGGCGCATCGACCAGATTCCCTCGTCGATGTCCCATATCCAGTCGAACCGGCTGCGCGCCATCGCCGTGACCACCGTGCGCCGCGCCGAGCTCCTGCCAGACGTGCCGACGCTCGCCGAATCGGGGATGCCGGGGTTCGACGCGAGCACGGTGATCGGGGTGTTCGTCCCGATGGGGACGCCGCCGGAGATCGTTCAGCGCCTCAATGCGGCGCTCAACAAGGCCCTGGCCAACCCGACGGTCATCGAGCGCTTCGCCGCGCAAGGCGCCGAGATACGTCCGAGCACGAGCGAGGAACTGGGCAGGTTCGTCCGCGAAGACCTGGCCAAGTGGAAAAAGGTCGTGCAGCAGACGGGGCTCAAGCTCGAGTAATGAGTGTCGAGTGTCGAGTGTCGAGGGGTGAGGAGCGAGTGTCGAGGATTGAGTGTCGAGTGAAAAAAGGCAATTGACTAAGTTTTTCGCCCTCCGGTCACCCGACACGCGACACCCGACACTCGACACCCGACACTCGTTCTACTGCAGCGGCGAGAACGCCGCCGGCATGAGTATCTTGTTTTCCTGGTGGAGAAGCTGGTAAGGCGGCGTGCCGTGCTTCTGAGCCGAGGGAGGCCAGGCGCCCGCGGCCTGCGCTTTCGCGCGCGTGTCGGCGCGTGCATCGAGACTCGGGTACGGCCAGATGTGCATGAATTTGTTGATGCCGCCGAGCTCGGAGTACCACACTGCGCACAGCGGACCGAACTTCAGACGCGCGGGCAGCGACTTTTCCCATGTCTGCGCGATCTTCGGCAGATCGCCAGGGGCCAGGGTGTAGATGCGCATCTCGAAGTACGGCCCCATCTTGCCGGGCTTCAACTCGGGCGACATCGCGAACGGCAACATGATGTCCGAGCGTTGCGCGAGGATGAACTCGGCGGTCTTCGGTGGCCACGTGCCGTCCTTCTGCGCGTCGGCACGGATCCGGTTGCGCTCCATGAGGTCCTTGTACGGCCACACGTGTATGACCTGGTTGAGCGGGCCGATCTCGGTGTGCCAGAAGGCGGCGAGCTCGGAATGCTTCTTGCGTTTTTCGTAGGCTTCGCCGAAGCGCTTTTCGAATTCCTCCACCGAGCGCGGCTTGAGATCGTAGGTCCTCACTTCGTAGATCATGTTGGTTCCTTTCCGTGTGGCGGAACAGTTTAACAAGCGCCAATCGATACTAGAGCGCAATTCATAAATAGGTATTGCGACCTGACCGAGCGTACGAGGGTGTCAGGAACCTTAGAGTTTAGGGTTCCTGACACCCTAACGTTAGAGGACCGCAAGAAATCGGGCCCGGCACCGACTAACTTGCGAAGAATGAGTTTCTCCTCAGCCTTGCGCGGGGTCGAATGAACATCAGCTATTTATGAAATCAGTTCTACTCACAAGAAACTGGATACTGGTCATTCGAGCTTGATGCCCGCCTCTTTGATCACCTTGGCCCACTTCTCCATTTCAGCGCGGAAAAACGCATCGAACTGCTCCGGCGTGCCGACCACCACGTCGTTGCCTTCCCGCTCGAGGCGCTCGCGGATATCGGGCGCCTTGTAGCCCCGGGCGATTTCCTGGTTTAACCGCGCGATCACATCCTTCGGCGTCGTGCCGGGCGCGGATACTCCGGTCCAGGGACTGGTGTCGAAGCCCGGCAAGGTATCGCCGACCGGCGGTACGTCGGGCAGTGCGACCGTCCGGCGCGCGCTGCTGACGGCTATCGCCCGCAACCTTCCCGACTTGATGTGAGGCAGAGTGGGCAGGATGGCGCCGAACACCCACGACACCTCGCCGCTGATCAAGGCCGTCAGCGAGGGCGCCGCGCCCTTGTATGGCACGTGCACCATCCGCACGCCGGCCATGAGGCGCAGGATCTCGCCGCCCAGGTGCGTGGAGGTGCCGTTGCCGCCCGAGCCGAACGCGATCTGGTCCGGGCGCGCTCTCGCCAGCGCGATCAGCTCTTTCACCGATTTCGCCGGCAACGACGGATGGACTACGAGTGCGTTCGGCGTGGACACCAGCTGGATCACCGGGGCGAGGTCGCGCAGCGTGTCGTAGGGGAGCTTGCGTACCAGGCTCGGCGCGGTGACGGTGCTGGTCGATGTCATCACCAGGGTATAACCGTCCGGCGCCGATCTGGCCACGATCTCGGTGCCGATCACGGAGCCCCCGCCCGGGCGGTTTTCCACGAGCACCTGCTGCCCCCAGGCCTCGGTCAGCTTCTGTCCGACCATGCGCGCCAGGATGTCGGTCGAGCCGCCCGGTGCAAACGGCACGATGAGGCGGATCGGTTTCACGGGGTATTGCTGGGCAGTAGCCGGCGCTGTCCCCATCAACAGCGTTCCAATCAGCAATCCCGACGATGAACGCCGTGCCACAAACATCAACGAGTCACGAACCATCCGTCACGCTCCTCCCGTCACGAATCCTTCGCCCTGCCGGCAGCGCCATGTTAGACGTTCAAGTTCACCGTCGTAGCTCTTCAGGCCGTTCAAGTACGGCCCCACGGGCTCGAAGTGCCAGCCGAGCGCCGCTACGGCCAGCTCATCCCAGAGCGCATCGCCATAGTAAGTGATGCCGTCGAGATCGTTCCCCAAGGCGCCATGTGCCAGCCTCATGATTTCGACGCGGGAATGATGGTCGTCGGAGGCGAACAGCGGGACCCCGGCATGTTCGATGCGGGCAGAAGCCAACTTGATAAGAGCGGACTCACGGGTGCCATCGACATCGAATATCACGGCGTGCATCGTCGCATTATCGAGGTTTCGGGAAATAATTGACAAACCCTTTCCCGTGATCATCTCCCGTCACTGCGTCACTTCGTCACCCGTGCAGTTTGATTACAATCCGCTCACCACTCACTATTCATCGCATTCTCGGGGTTCACATGCCGGACGACATCAGTCAGCCCGCGCTGGACGTGTTCGAGGCGGCACGCACGCGCCGCTCCATCCGCGCCTATAAGTCCGATCCTGTGCCGGCTGCGACGCTGCGCGAGATCGTAGCGTTGGGGCGCCACGCGCCTAGCGGTTCGAACATCCAGCCGTGGCGCGTGCACGTGATGACGGGCGCGACGTTGAAGCGCGTCGGCACGGCGATCCGGCAGGCGTTCGAAAAGGACGAGCCGGGGCACCGGCGGGACTACGACTACTACACCGATCCCATCGAAGAGCCCTACCTGGCGCGTCGGCGGCAATGCGGGTGGGGGCTTTACGGCACCCTGGGCATAGCGCGCGGCGAGCACGCGAAGTCGAAGGCCTACCGCGCGACCAACTACGATTTCTTCGGCGCGCCGGCCGGGCTCATCTTCACGATCGAGCGCAGGCTCGAGAGAGGCAGTTGGCTCGACTACGGGATGTTCCTGCAGACGATCATGCTGGCAGCCCGCGCGCGGGGGCTGCACACCTGCTCCGAGGCCGCCATCGCGAGCTACCCCGACATCGTCCGGCGAGAGCTCGGCATCAGCAATGATTGGATCGTCATTTGCGGGATGGCGATGGGGTACGCCGATCCGGATGCGCTGATCAACACCTTCCAGCCGCCGCGGATAGGAGTAGACGAATACGCCGTGTTTCTGGACTGACGCCGAGAAACACGGCGGAAGGATGAAGGATGAAGGATGAAGGATGAAGGATGAAGGATGAGATGAGGATGAGGATGAAGGATGAAGATATCTGCAGACTCGAGCAACGAGTCACGAGTCGCTCTTTGTTCAATCACACCGTCGCTACAGTGATAGAGTGGCGCTGTGAAGGGGAAGGTATGATGTTGCCCGCACGTCTGGCAGCTGGAGTGTTGTCCGCCGGGATCGTGATACTCGGGGCGGATGCGGCACTGGCCCAGGAAAAGTATCCGAGCCGGGTCATTCGCATCGTCACGGCGACGCCGGGAAGCAACCACGATTGGGGCGCGCGCCTGGTTGCGCAAGAGCTCACGCCGCGGCTGGGTCAGCGGGTCATAGTCGAGAATCGCGGGAGCATTGCGATCGAATACGTTGCCAAGGACGTGCCGGCCGACGGCTATACCTTGCTGTTCTATGGCGCCGTCGTCTGGCTGCAGCCCTACCTCAGCCGGCCGAACTGGGATCCGATCGCTGATCTCGCGCCGATCACTCTGGCGATAACCTCTCCCAACGTGCTCGTCGTTCATCCATCGCTGCCGGCAAAGTCGGTGAGGGAGCTGATCGCGCTGGCGAGGAGCCGGCCGGGAGAGCTCAATTACGGCGCGGGCGGAGGCGGTTCCACGCCGCACATCGCGGCGGAGTTTTTCAAGCAGATGGCGAACGTGCGCATCGTGCGCGTCAACTATAAAGGAACCGGCCCGGCCATGATGGGCCTGTTCGTCGGCGAGGTGCAGCTCATGTTTGCAGCTGTGGGCCCGATCCTGCCTCACGTCAAGCAGGGCAGGGTGAAAGCTCTGGCGGTGACCACCCCCAAGCGATCCCGGCTCATTCCCGACCTGCCCCCGGTCGCGGAGGCGCTGCCCGGCTACGAGGCGGAGACGGCAATCGGTTTCTTTGTCCCACGAAAAACGTCGGCAGCTATCATCAAGCTCCTCAACCAGGAGATCATCCAGTCGCTCAAGACTGCGGACCCGCAAGTCCTTTTCAACGCCGGGGTGGAGGTCGTCGGCAGTTCCCCCGACGAGTTTGCCGGCTTCATAAAATCCGAGATGGACCGGATGAGCCGGGTCATCAAGAGCGCCGGCTTCAGCAACTAGAACTGATTTCATAAATGGCTGATGTTCATTCGACCACGCGCAAGGCTGGGAGAAACACATTCTTCGCAAGTGAGTCAATGCCGGGCCCGATCTCTTGCGATCCTCTATCGTAGGGCGTCAGGAACCCTAAACTCTAAGGTTCCTGACACCCTCATGGTCAGCGTACGCTCGGTCAAGTCGCAATAACTGTCTGTGAATTGACTTCTATAGAGGCAACCTCGAGAACTGATTACTACTCGCCCGAAAGGCCCTGCAAGGAGCAGTCGATATGCCGGACGATACCGAACGAAAACGCCACGCGCCGCCACCTGAAACGCGGCCCCGGCTCGATTTCCAGGAGCACCTCGCCGACCTCGAGGCGGAGGGCCTGCTCGTGCGTGTCGACCGGCCGATCAACAAGGACACCGAGCTGCAACCGCTCGTGCGCTGGCAGTTCGTGGGCGGCATACCGGAAGACGAGCGCCGCGCGTTCCTGTTCACCAACGTCGTCGACGCCAAGGGACAGCCGCTACGATATCCCGGTGGCGATCGGCGCGCTCGCGTCCTCGCCGCGCATCTACGCCGCCGGCATGGGCAAGCCGGTCGAGGAGATCGGCGCGACGTGGTTGCACGCCATCGCGAACCCGATCGAGCCCGTCGTGACCGATGGGCCGGCGTGCCAACAGGTCGTGATCACCGGCGAGGCGCTGCGCGAGCCGGGCGGCGGGCTCGCGCGCCTTCCCGTTCCGATCTCGACGCCCGGTTTCGACGCCGCGCCGTACCTGACGGCGACGCTGTGCATCACGCGCGATCCCGAAAGCGGCATACAGAACATGGGTACCTACCGCGCCGCGCTGAAGGCCACCGACCGGCTCGGCGTGCGCATGGTCGCGCGTGCCGCCGGCGGCGCGGGCGGCTACGTGCACTGGCTCAAGTATCGCGAACGCAAGGAGCCGATGCCGATCGCCATCGTCCTCGGTTGCGCACCGGTGGTGTTCTTCACCGGCCCGCAGAAGCTCGCGGTCGACAAGGACGAGCTCACGGTGGCAGGCGGGCTGGCGGGTGCGCCGATCCGCAAGACGAAGTGCGTAACCGTGGACATCGACGTGCCGGCGGACGCGGAAATCGTCATCGAAGGCTTGATCGACACGGCGGTGCTCGAGCCGGAAGCGCCGTTCGGCGAAAGCAACGGTTACGTCGCGCTCGAAGCCTACAACATGCCGATGCGCGTGACCGCGATCACGCACAAGCGCTCTCCGGTGTTCGTGGCCATCATCAGCCAGGTCACGCCGAGCGAGTCGAGCGTCGTCAAGAAAGTCGCGTACGAGCCGCTGTTCCTCGCGCACCTGCGCGACCATCTGTCGCTGAAGAGCGTGCGCCGCGTCGTGTTGCACGAGCCGCTCTCGAACCTGCGGCCCGTCATATTCGTGCAGTACGCGCGGGAGACGCCGCGCACCGAGGTGTGGCGCGGCCTGCACGGGGCCGCGACCTTGCGCCCGGAGTGCGGCAAGATCGTGATCGCGGTGAGCGAGGACATCAATCCGGAGAACACCGACGCGGTGTTCTGGTCGCTCGCCTATCGTTCCAACCCCAGCGAGGACGTGCACGTCGCCCCGCACCGCCACGGCGTGCAGGGCTCGCAGTACGGCCCGGAGCAATCGGAATCGACCCTGCTGATCGACGCCACGCAGAAGCACGCGATGGCGCCGCTCGCGCTGCCCACCCGCCCCTACATGGAAGCCGCCCGCTCGATCTGGGAGGAGCTCGGACTTCCCGCGCTCTCCGCGAAGTCGCCGTGGCACGGCTACACGCTGGGTGACTGGACCAACACCTGGGAACGCTACGCGCAGCGCGCGGCCGCCGGCGACTGGGAGCAGAACGGCATCGAAACGCAGGCGCGGCAGCGTAACGACGCCACGCCGGAAATGTCGACGCGGAAGAAGGAGAAGCTGGACTAGAAGCAGGCTTGAGAGCCGATTTGAGCCACAGATAAACACAGATAAACACAGATGAACACGGATGCTTTCCTAGGCCAAGAGTGCCTAGCAGGATGACCGCGGCCGTACCTTTTCGACCAAGCTTAGGGAGAACGAGCCATTCGTGGTGAGCCTTTCGAACCATGAACGGCTTCGCCCGTATGCCTCATTTTGTTAGGTGCTCTAGGGGACTTTCCTGATTTGAATTATCTGTGTGTATCTGTGTGTATCTGTGGCTAATTGGTTTTGACTCGAGCTTATGAAACCCGCGCCCTTCATCTACCACGATCCCCGCACTGTGTCCGAAGCATGCGATCTGCTCGCGACGCACGACAACACGCGCGTGCTCGCCGGCGGCCAGTCGCTCATGCCGATGATGAACTTCCGTTACGTGATGCCGGATCATCTGATCGACCTGAACAGGGTCGGCGAGCTCGCCTACCTGCGGTTTGAAGGCGACACGCTGCGCGTCGGAGCGATGACGCGCCAGCGCGAGCTCGAAGTTTCGAGCGAAGTCGGGCGGCGCTGCCCGATTCTGCACGCGGCGCTCAACCATGTCGGACACCGGCAAACGCGCAACCGCGGCACCATCGGGGGATCGCTGTGCCATCTCGATCCGTCCGCGGAGCTCGTCAACGTGACCGCGCTGCTCGGCGGCACGTTGCACGCCGCTTCAACGCGGGGCGCGCGCGATATCGCGGTCGCGGAGTTCGCGGCGGGCTACATGACGACGGGCCTGGCAGCCGGACGAGCTGCTCGCCGCCGTCACGTTGCCGCTGCCGAAGCGCGGCCATGGCCATGCATTCGTCGAGTTCGCGCGGCGCCACGGGGACTTCGCGATCGTGGCGTGTTCCGCGTTGATCGGGCTCGATGCCAGGGGCGACATAGCGCACGCGGTGCTGGCGATCTCCGGACTGGGTCATGCGCCGGTGCGGCCGGCCGCTATCGAGCGAGCGCTGCTCGGGCAAAAGCCGGGTGCAACGGCGTTCAAGGCTGCCGCAGCGGAGGCGGGAAAGCTCGATGCGGCGGCGGACGCCTACGTGACCGCGGCATATCGACAACATCTGGCGCGCGTGCTCACGTATCGTGCGCTGGAACAGGCGGCGGCGCGCGCGACGGAGCGGGCGGAGGCCATTTCATGAACACGGCTTGAGCAATAGATCAGCAACAGATGAAACCAAAGGCCAGATTGGCCACGGAATCACACGGAAAACACGGACAGAACAAAAGGCCTGAGATGTTTTGTTCATTGATTGGTTGCCTCGCTCTTTTGGTTTCTGTTGCTCCGTGTGTTTCCGTGGCTGAAAAGATCTTGAATTTCAGGTTATCCAATGGCTGATACGAGAACGATAACCGTCACCGTAAACGGCAAGGCGTATCGACGCGAGGTGGAGACGCGCCTTACGCTGGTGGATTTTCTGCGTCACGAGTTGAATCTTACCGGCACGCACGTCGGTTGCGAGCACGGCGTATGCGGCGCGTGCACGGTGCTCATCGGCGGCGCGAGCGCGCGCGCGTGTCTCATGCTCGCGGTGCAGTGCGATGGCGAGGAAGTCGTCACTGTGGAGTCGCTCGCGGATGGCGCGAAGTTAAACCCGCTGCAGCAGGCGTTCCAGGACAATCACGGCCTGCAGTGCGGTTTCTGCACGCCGGGCATGCTGATGACCTTGACCGAGTTCCTGCGCAGCCACCCCGATCCCACGGAAGCGGAAGTGCGCGACGCGCTCTCGGGCAATTTGTGCCGCTGCACGGGATACCAGGGCATTGTCGCGGCGGCCTGGACGCGGCGAAGCGCATGCGGGGGGCTTAGATTGGCCACGGAATCACACGGAAAACACGGACAGAACGGAAGAACAGAAATGATTTTATTCGTTACTGGGTTGCTTCGCTTTTGTAGTTTCTGTGTGCTTCCGTGTGTTTCCGTGGCTGAAATAATCTTGAATTTGAGGATGGAATCTATCCGTGTTTATCTGTGTGTATCCGTGGCTAATTTCCCTTGCAGATTGTTGAGACACCCCCAGTGAAGACCACCGGCTTCGGCGCGTCGGTCAAGCGCAAAGAGGATCCGGCGTTGCTCCGCGGCGAGGGGCAGTACGTGGACGATATTCACCTGCCCGGAACATTGCACGCCGCGTTCGTGCGCAGTCCCTACGCGCACGCCAAAGTCGGCAGGATCGACAAATCCGCGGCGCTTGCGGTGGCCGGCGTGCACGCCGTCATTGTGTATTCCGATCTGCCGGAATCCGTGCGCGGCCAGACGCTGCCGCTCCTGCGTGCCGCATCCGTCGATCAAGCAGCCGTCCATGCCGTATGCGCTGGTAAAGGACGAGGCCTGCTATGCCGGTGAGCCGGTCGCGTGCGTGATCGCCGACAGCCGCTATGTCGCGGAGGACGCCGCGCAACTCGGTCGAGGTCGAATACGAGCCGTTGCCGGCGGTGAACGATTGCCGCGCGGCGCTGGAGCAGAGCGCCCCGCTTGCCCACGCGGGCGCCGATTCCAACGTCGCGGCGCGATTTCCCGTCAAGGTCGGCGACGCCGATCGCGCGTTCGGCGGAGCCGCCCACGTGTTCCGCGAGAAGCTCTATCAGCACCGTGGCGGGCCGTTCTTCATGGAATGCCGCGGAGCCGTGGCGCACTACGAAGCGCCCACGCAATCGTACACGCTGTACGTCTCCTCGCAGGGCCCGCACCGGCTGAAGCGCTGCATGCTCGACATGTTCGAGCTGGGTGACCACCAGGTGCGCGTCGTTACCCCGGAAGTGGGCGGAGGCTTCGGGCCCAAAGGATCGTTCTATCCCGAGTACGTCAACGCTCGCCGTCGCGTCGCGGCTCACCAACCGGCCGGTGAAATGGATCGAGGACCGCCGCGAGAATTTCCTGGCCACGCACCAGGAGCGAGATCAGTACCTGGGACATGGAGATCGCCGTCGACGCCGACGCCAGGATCCTCGGCGTGCGCGGACAGTTGATCCACGAGACCGGCGCCTACGTGCCGTGGGGCATCGTGCTGCCCTGGATCACCGCAACGACGGTGCCGGGGCCGTACGTGATCCCGCACTTCAAGCTCGACGTCGTTTCGGTGTTCACCAACAAGATTCAGACGACGCCGGTGCGCGGAGCCGGACGGCCCGAGGCGGTGATGACGATGGAGCGGCTGATGGACCGCGTCGCGCGCGAGTTGAAGCTCGATCCCGCCGAGGTGCGCAGGCGTAACTTCATTCAACCGGAGCAGATGCCGTACAACGTCGGCATCATCTTCCGCGACGGCCGGCCGGTCACCTACGACAGCGGCGACTACCCGGCGTGCCAGGCAGGTGCGCTGGAGCTGCGGACTACGAGGGCTTCGCGCAGCGGCAGGCGGAGGCGCGCAAATCCGGCCGTTATCTGGGCATCGGGATGGCGAACGCGGTCGAGGCGACGGGGCTGGGACCGTACGAGGGCGCCACGGTGCGCGTTTCGACCTCCGGCAAGATCGTCGTCTATACCGGCGCCACGCCGCAGGGACAGTCGCACAAGACGACGCTGGCGCAGATCGCGGCCGATCAATTCGGCGTCGATTTCGATGACGTGACGGTGGTAACCGGCGGACACGGCGGCGATCTCGCTCGGCATGGGCACCTTCGCGGCGCGCACCGCGGTCAACGCCGGCTCCTCGGTGCACCTCGCGGCAATCGCGGTCGCGGCCAAGGCGAAGAAACTCGCCGCCGGGATGATGGAGTGCGTCTGGGAGACGACCTGGAGCTCGCCGGCGGCTACGTGCGTCTGAAAAGCGCGCCGGACGTCAGGAAGAGTTTGCGCGAGATCGCAGTGAAATCGATCGGCATGCCGGGCTTCTCCATGGCGGGCGGGTTCGCCGCCGGGCCTGGAACACACGGCGTATTTCACGCCCGAGCAGTCGGTGTATTCGAATGGCACGCACGTCGCCGAGATCGAGGTCGACATCGAGACCGGTGCGGTCACGATCCTGCGCTATACCGTGGCGCACGACTGCGGCCGCGTGATCAATCCCATGATCGTCGACGGCCAGATCGTCGGCGGCGTCGCGCACGGCGTCGGCAACGCGCTGTTCGAGCGCATGGTGTACGACGACAACGCGCAGCCGCTATCCACGAATTTCGGCGAGTACCTGCTGCCGCTCGCGACCGACGTGCCGCACGTCGACCTCGTGCACCTGGAAACGCCGTCACCATTGAATCCGCTGGGAATGAAAGGCGCCGGGGAAGGCGGCACGATACCCGCGATTGCGGCGATCATCGGCGCCGTCGAGAACGCGCTCGCGCCGTTCGGCGTGACTATTGCCGAGGCGCCGATCACGCCGCAGCGGATCGTGGAGCTGCTCGGCGCGCATGCCCTCGGCCGCACGCGCTGACTCAAGCGTGTCTGAGAAGGGTTGGAATTAGCCACGGATACACACAGATAAACACGGATAGATTCAAACCTGAAATTCAAGATTCAGCCATGGACTGTGTTCATCTGTGTTTATCTGTGGCTCAAAATGGATTGAGCCGTTGCTACGGAGGAGAGCCGGATGAGTTCCTGGTGGTCGCATTCCACGGCGGCAGCCGCGTTCGTTTCGCTGGTGACCTGCGTGTCCGCCGCCGGGGCGCAGGAATATCCAGCGAAGCCGGTCCGGATCATCGTGCCGTTCGCGCCCGGGGGCGTGACCGACAACAGCGCGCGCGTCATCGCCGAGCCGCTTGCTGCGCGGCTGGGCCAGCAGGTCATCGTCGAGAACCGGCCGGGCGCGAGCGGCAACATCGGGACGCAGGTCGTAGCGCAGTCCGCGCCTGACGGTTATACGCTCGTGCTGGGATTCGACGGCACCATGGTCATCAATCCGCACGTGTTCCCCAAGCTCCCGTTCGACACGTTGCGGGACTTCGCTCCGGTCACCAAGCTCGGCGACGCCGCGCTGATTCTCGTTTCGCATCCTTCCGTGCCGGCGAGGAACCTCGCCGAGTTCGTCGTTTTCGCCAAGAAGACGAAATCGGCGACATTCCCGTACGGCACGTCGGGCACCGGTGGAACGCCGCACCTCGCCGGCGAGCTCCTGAAGCAGCGCACCGGCATCCCGTTGGAGCACATCCCCTATAAAGGCGGCGGGCAGGCGATCATCGACGTCATAGGCGGGCAGATCCCGCTCGTCTTCACCGCGATCGCCACGGCGCAGCAATACGTCAAGGCAAGGAGGTTGACCGGGCTCGGCGTCCCGGGCGCGAAGCGGTCGCCCGCGCTGCCCGATGTGCCGACATTCATCGAGAGCGGGCAGCCCGGCTTCGATGTGACCTCGTGGGTCAGCATACTGGCGCCCGCGAAGACACCGCGCCCCGTCATCGACAGGCTCCAGCGGGAGATCGCCGCGGTCTTGCGAACCGATCCGGTGCGCGAGCGTTACCTGGTGCTGGGCATCGAGCCTGTGGGGAACACGCCCGAGCAGTTCGCGGAGCAGATCCGCGCCGACCTCACGCGCTGGGAGAAAGTAGTGAAGGCAGCAAACATCCGGCTTGAGTAGCCAGTGTCGTACTTGTGAAACGATTTGCTCGCTGCGATTCTTGTTTAGAATCCGTGCCGGGTGATGGACCATGGCCTCGCCTCTCCCTTTCTATCTCTCCCTCATATGCCTCGTCTGGCTATTGCGGTCGTCGTGATCGCCGAGTTCCTCGGCACCTCGCTCTGGTTCAGCGCTAACGCCGCCGCAGACGACCTCCAGCGTGCGTGGGGCATCGTCGCCGCGGACCTGGGCGCGCTCACCAGCGCCGTGCAGCTTGGCTTCATCGCCGGGACGCTTGCGTTCGCGCTCTCGGGCTTGGCCGATCGTTTTCCGGCGAGCCGCATTTTCGCGGTGTGCGCCGGCGCCGGGGCGGTGGCCAACGCGGGCTTTGCGCTCGTGGCCACCGGTCTCGCTGATGCGTGGGCCTGGCGTTTCGCGACCGGCGTCGCGCTGGCCGGCGTGTACCCGCTGGGCATGAAACTGGTGGTGAGTTGGGCGCCGGACCGCTCGGGGGAAGCGCTCGGGTGGCTGGTCGGCATGCTGACGCTCGGCACCGCTCTTCCGCACGCGGTGCGCGCTGCGGGGGGCGATTGGTCGTGGAATCTCGTGGTGCTTACGTCCTCGGCGCTCGCGCTCGTGGCAGCGGCGATGGTGCTGCGGCTGGGTGACGGCCCCCATCTCAGGCTTTCCGGCCATGACCGAGGTACGCAGTGGGGAGGGGTGATCAAGGCGTTCCGGGTGCCCGCGTTTCGCGCGTCCGCATTCGGCTATTTCGGTCACATGTGGGAGCTCTACGCTTTCTGGACCTTGGTGCCGTTCCTGCTCGGGGCCGTGCTTGCGCGCGGGGGGCGGGCGGCGCCGCTGGAAGTGTCCGCCTGGTCGTTCGCCATCATCGGCGCGGGTGCGCTCGGCTGCATCCTCGGGGGAAGGTTGAGCCGCGGATTCGGCGGCGCGCGCGTTGCCGCCGGCGCACTCGCCGGCTCGGGTGCGATGTGCCTCGTCTTTCCAGTGGCGGCACCGGCTGCCCCGGTGTGGCTGCTGCTTGCGGCGTTGCTGTTCTGGGGCGTAATGGTCGTTGCCGACTCGCCGCAGTTTTCAGCGCTCTCGGCGCGCGCCTGTCCCCCAGAGCTGGTCGGCAGTGCGCTCGCCATCCAGAACAGCATCGGGTTTTTCATTACCGTGCTGGCAATCTTCCTCGCGACTTCGTGCTGGACGACGCTCGGCGCGGCGGTCGCGTGGCTGCTGCTGCCCGGACCGATATTAGGGTTGCTGGCCATCGCACCGCTGGCGCGGGCGGAAACCAGCAAGAATGCAGAACACTAACTAACGATAGACGTCGGCAAAATCCAATCGGCCACGGAAAATTCAAACTGGATACAGGAAAAACATTGGCGTCGGGTTCTGAAGTTGCCGTGTCACCGACGACGTCGAGATCCTGTCCGAATACGTATTTGCCGCCCTTGGCGAAAACGGGGACCTCACGTAGTCCCGAGTTCTTGCCCGACAACTCGCAGCCGCCACTATCGTTCAACTCGCGAGTCACTCGAGGTCCACCAATCCTGCGGTCCCTCGACACGTCGAAGGCCTTCCATCTTGGCACCGGATTCCGTTGGTAGTCCCACTATCATCTGCGATACGATGGACCGGGGCGCCCAATGATTTACCGGATTGCCGAAGAAGTTGTCCGGGCGGAAGATCGGCGCCGGATGCCAGTAGAGATCGTAGCGCAGGTGCCGCTGGACGAAAGAGATCAGATCGGCTGAAACCTCGCGTACGTCGTTCTCGAAGTAAATGAACGGGCGGCATCGCTCGATCAACCTCTCGCCGCTTTTCAGGACCTCGCGCTCCTTGCCGTCCACGTCGACCTTAATCAGTTTGCAGCTGGAAAGCCCGAGTTGGTCAATGGCCATGAACGGAACGCTCCACTTCTCGCTGACGAAAGCGTGCTTGCCCCACACCTTTGAAGCAGTGTCTACTTGATCGTTGCTCGCGACGAACGCGTTAATGGGCTTGGTGTTTGTGATGCCGTTCAGTGCCAGGTTTGCGCACAACACGTTGAACACCTCGGCATGCGATTCGATGGCATAGACGCGTCCGCTGTCGCCCACGGCCTTCGACAGCGGCAGCGTCAGGTCGCCGATGCTAGCCCCGATGTCGAGTACGGTATCGCCGGATTGAAGCAGCGCGCGCATCAGCGCCACCTCGGATTCGCTGTACTCGCCATAGAGGTCGAAACACTTGCCGATGAACGGTCCCGAATAGAGCATCCACCCATACAGGCAGCGCTTGAGCTTTAGCGGACCGAACTGCACGTAGGTTTCCTGGCGCGCTAGCGTGCGCCGATCGTTTCGATAAGCACCTTGCAGCCCGGCGCGGCGAACAGCGCGAATTTGTCGTGATCGCTTTTCATTTGGAGTTCCCCAGGTCGTAATTCTATAGGGATAGCAGCAGCAAGCTAAACCGGAGTGTTGTCGAGTTTCGAAAGTATCAATTTGCGATTCGTTCCGGTCTTGCAATTGCCATTTTTTACTGTGATTGCGTGGTGTATGTGTTTTGAAAACCGCAGCTTGAACGATCACAAGTTATGGAACGAGACCACGCCCGCCCATGCTATCAACGCAAGGCCAAGCGGTACGCTCAGGCGTTGCCCGCCGGGCAGGTTCTTCTCGGCCGCCATCACGGCGCTCAATACGAGCATCCAGCCGACGTTGCCTGTACCAACGACGAACATGAGCAACATCAGCGCCCAGCAGCAGCCGACACAGAACGCGCCATGGCTAAAACCGAGGCGCAGCGCTTCGCGCGTCGGGGCCTTGCCGCGCCAGCGCTCGACCACGAAACCGAACGGTGTGCGGCATTTGTCGAGGCAGCGATATTTGAGGGCGCTGAATTGGAACAGGCCCGCGATACCGAGCACTGCTGCACCGATGACCCAGCCGTTTACGATGAACCACGAATTGCGCTCGACCGCGGAATGCAGGAGCCAGTCCGCGGCATGCGCAGCCAGGCCGAAGCCGAACCACGCGAGCATATAGCCGGATATGAGAAATCCGACCAGCCGGCTCGCGTCGGGCCGCCCGGCGGTGATGCGGCGGAAGATCTCGAGCACGGGCAGTGTCGTTGGCAACATCATCGCCGCGATCATCAATAGCCAGCCCGTCGCGTAAAGCAAGGCGGGAACCACCACATCGCCCCCGGGGATCGCCCGGCAGATCGCGGCCCCAAGACCAAAATCGGTCCATCGCCCGTGATCGAGATACCTGCCGTACGGGCTGTTAGACCAGAACCACAGCGTGACCCAGGCCGATATCACCAAGCCCGCCATCAGCGCGCGAAAAATCGTGCGCCGGTCAGCGGGGCGAGCGCAACCGGCAACGACGCCTGGCGCGTCGCTCGCTTGCGTGGTCATCGGTAAATCCGGATGGGGCTGAGCGGTGCCGCGCGCGCAGCACCGCTCACGGCATCAGGCGTCGAAGGCGAACGTGCTTTGCAGCGCGTTGTGGCCTTTGATGTCGAGATCGATGCCGAGCTTCGCGTTTTTCGAGCGATAACGCGGCGCCTTGCCGACGAAGACCGGCGCCCCAGGCACCGTCGAGAAAATCGTGTCGGTCAGCGTGGTGGTGCCCCCCATGGCGCCCATGTACGGTTCGAGCTCCGCGTATCCGGCATCCCCCACTTTTAGCGTTCCCTTGCCGCCCTGCACGTCGAAAGTGATCGGCACGCTGTCAACGGATACCACCTCGCCCACGAGCTTGACGAGATCGCCGACCGGTCCGCCCAGCGCGCCGGTATAGACCTTGAGTATCGCGTCCTTCTGCTGCGGCGACGCCTTGTCGTCGACGTAGACGGCGGCTTTCCAGTTGCCTTGAAGAATGTTTCCCGGAACGTGCGCGATCAACGCGATAGTGCATCCCGTCACGTCGACGCCTTCTATCTTTCCCTTGTCGAAGTGCCAGGCCACTATGGTGTCGCAAGTGCCGTTATCGGGATCCTCACCGATCCAACAGGGGCACAGCACGCGGCAGTTGCAGACTTCGAGCAGACGGCCTTCAAGATGGTAAGCCATATAGCCTCCCTATGAGGTGGTGGAGATGAGACGGATGCTTGGCAAATGCTACTATCAATTCAGGCGGGATGCCATTTGCCGCTATTGTTTTGGGGTGTAATGGTGGTAGCGGATTCGCCGCAGTTCTCAACTATAACTTCCCTCAAAGGGCATCGCCATGCACACATCTCGCAGTATCGCCGCAGCGGCGCTCGGTATCACATTGGCAGTTGCACCGGGCGTCGCGCTGAGCCAGGACAAATGGCCGTCCAAACCGATACGCATGATCGTGCCGTTCACTCCGGGCTCGGCGAGCGACGTGCTCGGGCGCATCGTCGGCCAGCGGTTGGGCGAAATCTACGGCCAGCAATTCGTGGTCGATAACCGGCCGGGTGCCGGCGGCCTGATCGGCAGCGAGCTCACGCGCCAGGCTGCCCCGGACGGCTACACGCTCGCCATGGTCGGGCAGCCGCATCTATCGAACGTGCTGCTGCGCGAGGACAAGCCGTACGATCCCCTCAAGGACTTCGCGGCCATTTCGCTGGTCGCCTCGACGCCGAACGTCATCGTGCTTGGCAGAGGCGTCAACGTGAAGACGATCCCGGAGCTGATCGCGCTCGCCAAAGCCAAGCCCGGCGCGCTCAATTATGGCTCGGCCGGCGTGGGCAGCTCTTCGCATCTCGCCGGCGCTCTGTTCGTTTCGAAGGCGAAAATCGACGCCGTCCACGTCCCATTCCGGCAAGGCGCCGACAGTCGGTACTGCGTTGGTGACCGGCACGATCCATTTCTACGTCTATCCGCTGCCCGCGATCATGACCATGCTCCAGGCCGGCACGCTGAAGGGGCTGGCGGTCGCTTCGCCGAAGCGGGCCGAGGCGCTGCCCGAGCTGCCGACGAGCGCGGAAGCGGGGTTCGGGGTCTACCAGTCCGAGTCCTGGTTCGGCATCATCGCGCCGCGGGCGCTGCCGAGGAGGCTGGTGGCCAGGATCAATGCCGATACGGTGAGCGTGCTGAAAGAGCCGGCCACGCGCGAGAAGATCGTGCGTCAGGGCGCGGAGCCGGGGTTCGGCCCGCCCGAGCACTTCGAGAAAATGCAGCGCGACGAATACGCCGAGCTCGGCCGGCTGATCAAGGAAATCGGCATGAAGGTGAACTGACAAGCCGGAAGGCGAAGGCGTCCCCGTCCCTCGTCCCTCATCCCTCGTCCCTCATCCCTCGTCCCCATCCCTCATCCCTCATCCCTCATCCCTCATCCTTCATCCCTCATTCCTCGTCCCTCATCCTTCATCCCTCATTCCTCGTCCCTCATCCTTGCCTTTATTGCGGCTTGATCCCGACCTTCTTCACGATGTCGATCCACTCCTTGATCTCGCGCTTGATCAGAGCGTCGAACTCCTGCGGCGTGCCGCCCGCCGGCTCCGCTCCTTGCGCGAGGAATTGGTCGCGCACCTCCGGCGTCTTGAGCGCGGCGTTGACGTCCTGGTTGATCTTGCTCACCACCGCCGGCGGCATTTTCGCCGGGCCGATCAGCCCCAGCCAGTAGATGACGTCGAATCCCGGGTATCCCTGCTCGGCGATGGTGGGTATGTCCGGCACCAGCGACGAACGCTTCGCGCTCGTCACCGCGATCCCGCGCAGCCGCCCGGACTTCACGTACGGCACCAGCCCTGACACGGACACCGATGCCATCATGAGCTGGCCGCCGATCGCGTCGTTGATCGCGGGGACGCCGCCCTTGTACGGCACGTGCGTGATGTCGATGCCGGCCAGCGCGCGGAACATCTCCACCGCCATATGCTGGTGGGTGGCGTGACCGCCGGTGCCGTAGTTCATCTTGCCCGGGTTGGCTTTGGCCCAGGCGACGAACTCGGGAATACTCTTGATTGGCGTGTTCGGATTGACCGCGATCATGTTGGGCGTCTTGGATACCAGCACGAGGGGAGTGAAATCCTTGAATTCATCGTACGGCCGCTTGTGGAACATGCTCGGGTTGATCGCATGGGTGGCGGTCCCCATGAGCAGGGTGTAGCCATCGGGCGTCGACTTGACGACGATCTCCGAGGCAATGATGTTGGCTGCGCCGGGACGGTTGTCGATCACGAATTGCACGCCCCAGCGATCGGTGAGCGCCTTGCCGATGAGGCGCCCGTTGATGTCCGCTCCGCCGCCCGGCGGGAACGGAATGAGCATCCGGATCGGGCGCGAAGGATAGCTCTGGGCTGCACAGCAGAGAGTTGCGGCGGCGAGCGCCGCACCGATGATGGTTCGCGAGTAAACGATAGCGCGCATATTCCCTCCTGGGCCGCTGCGGCCACATTATGGCAGGACCAGGTCGGGCGGAGTAGTGACCGGGACAACGCCACGTCTTTACTTCGGACGCTTCATCTGAGACGCTTCATCTGAGACGCCTTACCTGAGACGCTTCATCAAGAACCTATGAACGGCGCTGAAAGCCTGGTACGCACGCTCGTCATGAACGGCGTGGACGTCTGCTTCACCAATCCCGGCACGTCCGAGATGCATTTCGTCGGCGCGCTCGACAAGGTGCCGGGGATGCGCTGCGTCCTCGGCCTGTTCGAAGGCGTCGTCAGCGGTGCGGCCGACGGCTACTACCGCATGTCCGGCAAGCCCGCCGCTACCCTCTTGCATCTCGGTCCGGGACTCGGCAACAGCCTCGCCAATTTGCACAACGCGAAGAAGGCACGCTCAGGCATCGTCAATATCGTCGGCGAGCACGCGACCTATCACCTGAAGCACGATGCGCCGCTCACCGCCGACATCGAAGGCGTAGCGCGTCCGATGTCGCACTGGGTGAAGACCTCGCCGACCTCGAAGAGCCTCGCCGCGGATTGCGCGCTCGCCATAAAGAAAGCGCGCGAAGCGCCGGGTCACATCGCAACGCTCATCGCACCGGCCGATACGGCATGGGGTGACGCCGACGCACCCGTTGAGGCGGAGCCGCCCGCGCCGCGCAAGGCCGTCGCGAGCGATGCGGTCAGCGCCGCAGCGCGCGCATTGACCGGCGGTGAGCCCGCGATGCTCATGCTCGGCGGCGCCGCCCTGCGCGGCAGAGCGCTGGAGCTGGCGGGACGCATCGCAGCGAAGACCGGTTGCCGGCTCATGGGCGAATACAACAACGCGCGCATGGAATGCGGCGCGGGACGCGTGCAAGTCGACCGGCTGCCGTATGTCGTCGATGTTGCGCTTGCGGCCATGAAAGGCACGCGTCAGCTCGTGCTGGCGGGCGCCAAGATTCCGGTAACGTTTTTCGCCTATCCCGGAAAGCCGAGTGTGGCGATGCCGGAGGATTGCGCCGCCACCCGGCTGGCAGGTGTGGAGGAAGACATCGAAGGCGCGCTCGCGTCACTTGCGGCGGAGTTGGGCGCACTCAACACGCCGCCTGCGCCGGTCAACGAACGGCGGCGCACCGCGCTGCCGAGCGGCGCGGTTACGCCCGACGGCATCGCGACGATACTTGCCGCGCTCCTGCCCCAAAACGCCGTCGTGGCGGACGAGTCCATTACGGCGGGGCGGAACCTCTCCGCCTTCATGATGGGCGCGGCGCCCCACGAGTGGCTCAATATCATGGGAGGCTCCATCGGCTGGGCTTTGCCCGTTGCGACCGGCGCCGCCATTGCCGCGCCGGATCGAAAAGTCGTCGCGCTGGAAGGCGACGGCAGCGCCATGTACACGATGCAGTCGCTGTGGACGATGGCGCGCGAAAACCTGGACGTGACCGTCCTCCTGCTGGCAAACCGCTCGTACCAGATCCTGCACAACGAGTTTCGCAACATGGGTGCCGGCACGCCGGGGCAGCGAGCGACCGACATGCTTACGCTCGACCGGCCGCACCTCGACTGGGTCGCGCTCGCTCGCGGCCACGGCGTGGAAGCCGCGCGCGCGGGCACGCTCGATGCGCTGGCACTGGAACTCCAGCGGGCGTTCTCGCGCCGCGGGCCGTATCTGATCGAACTGGTTTTTTGAAGAAGCGTCCGAGATAGAGCGTCTCAGATAAAGCGTCCCAGATACCGCGTCTCAGATAGGGCGTATCAGATACGGCGTTGTACACGCGGCGAGCCAAGAACGTTTTACCGAACGCCTCACCTGAGACGCCCCGGCGAGATACTTCACTATTTGAGCTCGACCAACATGCGGACTATACTTCCTCGAAACGAGAACGAAATCGCTCTCAGGGCACAGCGATTCTTACGAGGAGGTTCAGCATGACACCGCTCACTCGGTCGTTGCTCGTCGTACTTGCCCTGACCGCAGGCGCATTGCCGTCGGCGTATTGCGCTGATACGCCCGCGTCCAACTTCCCGAATAAACCGATTCGCTGGGTAATCCCGTTCCCGCCGGGCGGCAGCAACGACCTCCTCGGGCGCTTTATCGGCGCGCGTCTCGGCGAGCGTCTCGGACAGCAGGTCGTCATCGATAACCGCGGCGGCGCGAACGGCATCATCGGCGCCGAGATGGTCGCCAACGCGCCCGCGGACGGCTACACGCTGCTCATGGTCTCAACGTCGTTCGTGATGAACGCGGCGGTGCGGTCGCTACCGTACGACGTGGAAAAGTCGTTCGATCCGGTCGCCACGATCGGATCGTCCCCGAACGCGGTCGTGGTCAATCCCGGCTTCGGCGTGAGCACCTTACGCGAGCTCGTCGACCGCGCGAAGGCCAATCCCGGAAAGATCAACTACGCCTCGACCGGGGTCGGGGGCTTCAATCACTTCGGCGGGGAGCTGTTCAATAAGGTCGCCGGCGTCAACATGGTCATGGTGCCGTACAAGGGCGGCGGCCCGGCGATGATCGACGTGATGTCAGGCCAGGTCCCGGTGATGTTCACTTCGGTCACTCAGGTCCTGCCCAACGTGCGCGCCGGAAGGATCAGGATGCTCGCGATCGGCGCCGCGAAACGCAGCTCGGTGATCCCCGATGTCCCGACCGTCGCCGAAGCGGGCTTCCCGGGCTACGAGGTGTACGTCTGGTGGGGCATCTCCGCGCCCGTCGGCGTGTCCCGCCCCGTGTACGACAAATTGCGCCGCGAGATCAACGCGGTCCTGAAGGAGCCGGAGACGCAGAAGATGCTCGCCGGCGAGGCGGCCGAGGCGAAGGCGCTCACGCCCGCCGAGTTCCGCAAGTTGATCCACGACGACGTGAAGAAGTGGACCGGCGGTTGCGAAGCAGGCAGGGATACGAGTGCAGTGACCCTATTGAATCTCGTGCAAATGCCTGACAGGGCATTTGTACCGCGAATCTGCCCTCTCCGCCCGGGAGAGGGGTCGGGGGTGAGGGATGAGCGTCGTCAGGGATTTTCACGACGCTCGTTTGGAGGAAGCGATGCGCAAGACGCTGCTACGCTCCGCTGCGGTTTCGCTTGGCCTCGCGTGCGCGTTGGCTGCGCCGCAGGTGCGGGCTGACAAGTATCCCTACAAGCCGATACGCATCATCCAGGGATTCTCCATCGGCGGCGTCAGCGATACGCTGGCGCGCATGATCGGCGACAAGCTTGGCGCGCGCCTGGGGCAGCCGATCGTAGTCGAGGCGCGGCCCGGGGCTGGCGGCATCGTCGGCATGAGCTACGTCTCGGAGTCGGCCCCGGACGGCTACACGCTGCTTCTCGGCAATTCCGCGATAACGATCATGGCCAACCGCAAGGAAAGGCTCCCGTTCGACCCGATGAAAACGTTCGTCCCCGTGAGCATGATCGGCACAGCGCCGTCGGTGCTCTTGGCACACACGTCGCTGCCTGTCGAATCGATCGCGGACCTGATCGCGTATGCCAAGGCGCGGCCGGGAAAGGTGGACTGTGCTACGTCGGGCGTCGGCACCACCAATGATCTCGGGGTGCATCTGCTCAATTACATGGCGAAGATTCAGATCTCGACCGTGCCCTACAAGGGCTCGGGACCGTCGATCATCGCCGCATTGAGCAACGAGACGTCGTTGAGCTTCAGCCCTTTGCTTCCGGCTATACCGCACGTGAAGTCAGGTCGGCTCAAAGCGCTGGGTATGAGCAGCGAGAGACGCAACCCCGCGCTTCCCAAAGTGCCGGCGATCGCGGAGACCGTCCCGGGCTACGAGGCCGTGGGCTTCTTCAGCATCGTCGCTCACCGCAGCGTGCCGCGGCAGGTCGTCGAATTGCTGCACCGGCATATCAACGAAATCCTGGAGATGCCGGACATGCAGGAGCGCCTCGTCGAGCAGGGACTGGAAGTCAAGGTCATGACGCGCGCCGCGTTCGCGGAATTCATGCTCCGCGACGCGGAGAGATGGAAGAACCTGGTAACCCAGGCGCGCGTGGTGTTCTAAGCCCGCGTGGCTTACACATATTGAGAGCGCGCGATCTTACGCGGCGCCGCTTCGATCAGCGGCGGGAGCACGCGGGCTGATGGAATTCCAGGGCAAGAACCCTCCGTCAGGCGCGGTCCATTCGCATACATTCATTAGCCCGCACGTTCCCGCACCAATTCGTGGTGATTCAGTACGAAACCACCGCACGGCCCGTCTTGCTTGTGACACGTGCGGGCTCGGGCTAATTGGGCGTGATGCCGGACACGCGTATCGCCTCGCCGAAGGCCTTCCAGTCGCGCTTGATCACCTCGGCAAATTCGGCCGGCGTGCTGGTCATCGGTTCCGCCCCCAGCTTCGTCATGGCGGCATTCGTTTCGGGGTCTTTCATCGCCTTGACGAGAGCGTCGTAGAGCTTGCTCCGGATCGCGCTCGGCGTTTTCGCCGGCGCCATCAATCCGCCCCAGCCGTTCGACACGTAACCGGGCACGCCGGATTCGATGATGGTGGGAATGTCGGGCGCGATCGGTGACCGTTTTTCGCTCCCGATGGCGAGCGCCCGCAACAGGCCCGACCGGACGTGACCCATCACCGACGGCGCCGGGACGATCGTTACCTGGGACTCGCCGGCGATCACGGCGCCGAGCGAGGCGCCGGCGCCCTTGTATGGCACGTGCAGCGCGTTGATGCCCGCCATGTGCGTAAAGAGCACGCCGGCGAGATGGCTCTGGAAACCGCTGCCCGCGTTCGCCCAGTTGAGCTTTCCGGGATTGGCCTTTGCATGGGCGATCAGATCGCCCACGCTCTTGAAGGGTGTCTTGGGATTTACGACCAGCAGGTTCTGGGTGGTAGCGAACATCGAGATCGGCGCGAAATCCTTGAACGGATCGTAGGTGACGTGCTTCTTGTAGAGTTGGGGGCCTATGACCTGCGAGGCCGTCGCCGCGCAGAACAGCGTGTAGCCGTTCGGCTCGGAATGCGCGACGATCGCGCCGCCGATCGTGCCGCCGGCGCCGGTGCGGTTGTCCGCCACGAATTGCTCGCCGAGCAGCTCGCTCATCCTGGCGGCGATCACCCGGCTCATGGCATCGATGGACGAGCCGGGCGCCTGCGCGATGACGAGACGGACGGGCCGCGTCGGGTAGTCGTTAGGAGATACGCCCGCAGCGGCGAGCGGGGCGGACAGGAGAAGAGAAGCAACCAAGGTCAATACCGCAACGGCGATGGCAGTCGCCAACGCGCGCCGCGCTGAGAGCTGTTCCATGTTACCTCCTCGATGCTTATCGATAATTCCCCGACTCGCTTTTGTGCGAGTCTGAGGTCGTTTCTTCTTGTCGACGATTAGGCAGCCTCCAGTCCAGTTCCTGGACCTCCAAGCATATATGGAAACAGCGCTTTAGTTTAGCTACAGGCGGTTAAGACCCATCACTTCGTCGACACCATCCTCTTGAGCAGGTCGAAGTTCGAGCGGTCCATCTCGATCTCGCGCCGGTTGATCCGGCGGTCGAGTTCGACCACGGCCGTCGTTGAACGGCGTCGGAATGCCGAGCTCCTTGCCCTTGCGCGCGACCACGCCGCTGATGAACTCCATCTCGCTCTTGCGGCCCTTGATGTGATCGTGGATGGGGGCGGTGCGGCCGCGGCTGACATGCCCGAGCAGCGTCTTCATCGCCGTCACCAGGTTCTCATCGCTGGAGCCGGCGAACTCGTCGGCGCGCAGGCCGAATATCGCCTCGGTGCGGTAGCCGAGCGCTGTGCCCACCGCGAGCGATTCCCTGCCGAGCTGCACGGAGATGTCGAACATGCCGGGCAGGTTGGCCGCGTCCGAGTTTCCCAGGCCCAGCAATCCGAACGGCCCCATCGTCATCGTATTGGCGATGAGCTTTGTCCACTTCGCGCCGTAAATGTTGTTGGTCACGTCGCACCGCCCCACGTTGCCGAGGATGCCCGCGATCTCTTTCACGCGCGGGGTGTAGAGCCCATCGAGCTCGCCCACCGCGAACCAGGTGCTCTTGTGCGTGGTGTTGCGCTTGACGAGCCCAGGCGTGAATATTTCGGCCGACAGCTCCATGGCGCAGCCCACCGTGCGGTCGCGGCCGACGATCGAGGCGAGCGTGTCGTCGTTCATGCCGTTCTGGGTGCCGACCAGCACGCCGTCGCTCTTGAGGTAGGGCTTGATGAATTCCGCCAGCCAGCGGTCGTCGTTCGACTTGACTGCGAGAAAGACGATGTCGAAAGCGAGCTGGGATGACGCGAGATCGCATAAATGCAGAGCGCGGATCGGCACCTTGACCTCTCCATCCGGCATCTGGATGTGCAGGCCGTTCTTCTTCAGCTCCTCGACCTGCGCGGGCCACTGGTCGATCACTGTGACGTCGTAACCTGCTTTCGTAACGTCGGCGCTGATGCTGCTGCCGATCGCGCCGGCGCCGAGTACCGCTATCTTCCTGCTCATGCGTTGCACCTCTGTGGCTCGTTCTTTGATGCTATTCTACCGACAGGCCAATAGGATCAGTTCTCTGCGCGTGGGAATCCATTCGCGCTGTCGGCTCTTCGCCAGGGCCCGGATCCGGCATGTGGGAGGAAGATCGATGAAGCCCGACTTGTGCTCCGCCGGTGTTGGCACAGTCGCATTGTTGCTCGCGACCGGTGCAATCGCGCAGCCGCGCCAGGATTATCCGACCCGTCCGATCCGCATCATCGTTGCGCAGGCGCCGGCGTCCGGGCCTGACCTCATGGCCCGCACTATCGGACAGAAGCTCACCGAGTCCTGGGGCCAGCAGGTGGTCGTGGAAAACCGCGCGGGCGCCAACGGCATCATCGGCATGGAAGCCGCGGCCAAGTCGAAGCCCGACGGCTACACGCTGGTCCTCGCGGTGCCGAGCGCGCTGACGATGAATCCCTACGTGTACAAGCAATTGCCGTACGACACCTTTCGCGATTTCGTACCGATCACCCAGACCGCGACCAACACTTTCGGCCTGGTGGTCAATCCCTCGCTGCCGGCGAAGTCGGTGAAGGAGCTCGTTGCCCTGGGCAGGGCGCGCCCGGGCGCGCTCAACTACGGCTCGTTCGGTGTCGGCAATCAGACGCACCTGGCGGGCGAGCTCTTCGCCATCGCAACCGCGATCAAGATGACGCACGTGCCGTACAAAGGACAGACGCCCGCCGTCACGGACCTGATCAGCGGGCAAGTGACGCTGCTCTTCACGCCGATGCCGGGCGCATCGATACACGTGGAATCAGGAAAGCTGCGCTTGCTGGCGACCTGCGGCGAGAAGCGCGACGCGATATTCACCAAAGTACCCACCATGCTCGAGGCGGGCTATCCGAGCGTCGTCATCACCGGCTGGTCGGGACTGCTGGCGCCGGCCGGTGCGCCGCGCGAGATTGTCACTCGGCTGCACAGCGAGGTCGCCCGCTACCTGACCACACCGGAACTCAAAGAAGCATTGATGCGGCAAGGCGCGGAGCCCGTGGGCAGCACGCCCGAGCAGTTCGCGGCTTTTATCAAATCCGAAGCTCAGAAATGGTCGCGGGTAATCAAGCAAGCCGGACTGGAGTTCAGCCAGTAGTAACAACTTTAGCGATTGGCTAGAACTGATTTCATAAATGGCTGATGTTCATTCGACCCCGCGCAAGGCTGAGGAGAAACACATTCTTCGCAAGTGAGTCGGTGCCGGGCCCGATCTCTTGCGGTCCTCTAACGTTAGGGTGTCAGGAACCCTAAACTCTAAGGTTCCTGACACCCTCGTACGCTCGGTCAAGTCGCAATAACATTTATGAATTGACCTCTAGCCAACTACCAACCACTAACCGCTAATGGCTATCCCCCCCAAGACCGACTATCTCGACGCGCTGGCGCAGTTCGCGTGCGAGACGCAGTTTTCGGACATCCCGTCCCATGTCGTCGAGCATTGCAAGCTCATACTGGCGGACACGGTCCCTGTGATCGGCGCCGGCATGCGTCAAAGGGAAATGCGCTCGCTGGTGGAGCGCCAGCTACCCAGGGTTGCGCCCGGCCGCGCATCGGTGATCGGGACCGGCAAGCGCGCGAATCCGCTCGACGCGGCCATGTTGAACGCGATGGCCGGGGTGTGGCTCGAGCTCGACGAGGGCCACTTCTACACCAACGGCCATCCGGGCATACACGTCATTCCGGCCGCGCTCGCTCACGCGCAGGAGAACGGGCTGTCGGGCCGGGACCTGCTGCTCGCGATCGTGCTCGGCTACGAGGTCTGCGGCAGGATCGGCGGCGCCTACAAGATGAGGGTCGTGGTCCAGACCCACGGTACGTTCGGCGTCATCGGGTCCGCGGTGGCCGTCGGCAGGCTCTCCGGCTTGAGCCTGAAGGAGATGCGGGAAGCGATCAACATCGCGGCTTCGACGCCGCTCGGCGGCAACCGGCAGACGATGCTCGACGGCGCGACGATCCGCAACTACTACCCGGGGCACGCGAATTTCACCGGCCAGATGGCGGTGCGGCTGGTGCGGTCCGGTTTCACCGGGCCGATCGACGCACCGAGCGTGACCTACGGCAAGATACTCGCCGACGACTTCAGCACCGTGCGGGCCGCCGCGGACTTGGGCACCCGCTGGTTGCTCACGGATGACTATATCAAGCTCTACCCCAGCGCGCGTTACGTGCATTGCGCGATCGACGCGCTGCTCGACGCGCTCGCCAAAGTGCCCGGAAAACGACTCGCTCCGGACTCGATCGAGCGCGTGGAGGTGCACGGTTACCGCATGCTGGTATTTTGCGGCGAGAAACGTCCCAAGAGCATGTTCGGGACGCAGTTCTCGACGCCGTTCTCCGTCGCCACCATCCTCTGGCATGGCCGTTCCGACCTCGATGTTTTCGGCGCAGAGGCGTTCGCCAATCCCGCCATTCTCGATCTGGCCGAGCGCGTGGAGATGATAGAGGACCAGGAGCTCAACAAGGGCTTCCCGCAACAAATACCCGCCCGGCTCAAGATCGTGCTCAAGGACGGCACGGTATACGAAGGCAAATGCGACGTGCCGAAAGGGGAGAGCGGCAACCCGCACTCCCCCGAAGAAATCGAGCGCAAGTTCTATCAGTTGGCGCTGCCGCTTTGGGGCGAGGCGTTCGCCCGCAAGATACGGCAAAGCTGCATGACGCTGGAGACGCTGGATAGCCTCGACCGATTCGCCGGCAGCGGCGATCTGTAGCCAGTGACGAAGTGATGAAGTGACGAAGCGATGAAGTAAGGAATCGTTTCGGCGAGACATACCCGCTCGTTACAGCCCCAGACCCCCGTCGAGCAGTATGGTCTGCCCGGTCATGTAGTCCGACGCATTTGACGCGAGGTAGAGCGCCAGCAGTCCGACTTCCCGCAGCCGCCCCGGCCGCCTGAGCGGCACGGTCTGCTCCGCGCGCTGCGTGGTCTGCTTCACGCGCTCTTCGCCGGAGGTCACGACGTCCGGAAAAATGCCCGGCGCAATGGCATTGACGTGCACGCCGTAGGGCGCCCATTCGAGCGCCTGCGCCCGCGTAAATCCGGCGAGCGCGGTCTTGGCCGTGGTGTAGAGGACCAGATCCCGGCCGCCCTGATGCGCGGTCCACGACGCGATGTTGATCACCTTGCCGGACCGGCGCGCAAGCATGTGCGGGCCGACGGCGCGGGTGCAGAGCAGCGCCTCCGTCAGGTTGATGTCCATGATGAACCGGAGCTCGTCGTCGGAAACGGCAGCGCCGCCGCCCTCCTTGCCCGGGAGCGCCACCAGCGGCTTGCGGATGGAATCGCCCAGCGCATTCACCAGGACGTCGATGCGCCCGAACGTGGCGAGGACCGAATCAACGGCGCGCCGAACCTCGTCAGCCTTCGTCACGTCCGCGATGACCGGAACGACGCGCCTTCCGGACGCCGCCGCGATCGCCGCCGCCGTACCATCAACGTACTTCGGCGTCAGCGCATTGATGGCGACGTCGGCGCCGGCCTCGGCGAGCACCTGGGCAATGCCCTTGCCGATACCGCGTCCGGCCCCCGTGATGAAGACGACTTTCCCGGTGACATCGAATTCGGCAGGCATCATGACGTGTTCCCAATAACGGGTCAGCGGACCGGCTGAGCGCGGTCCACGGCCGCGCCGCGCAGGATCACCGTCGAGATGCGTCGCGTGTTAGTGATGTCGTCGAGCGGGTTTGCGTCGAGCACGATGAAGTCGGCGCTCTTGCCCGCTTGCAGTGTGCCCGCGTCGGCGATGCGCAGGAACTCGGCCGAGTTGCGCGTCGCCGCCACGATGACCTGCATCGGCGTCATCCCGGCGAGCACCATGTCCTGCATCTCCTCGTGCGGACCCCATGGCCTGTTGCCGTCGGTGCCGAGCGTAATGCGCACGCCCGCCGCGTTCAGCTTCGCCAGGTTGTCCGCCTGAAGCTTGTAGAAAGCCTGCGCCACCGGCCGGTCGGTGTTGGCCGCTTCGAGCTTCGCGAACTCGTCTGGCGCAAGGCTCGGCCGCAGCCAGCTCAGGTCCACTTTCACGCCCCGATCCGGCAGATTGGGCGTGAGGATCAGCTTCGGACGCTGCTTGAACATGGCGATCAGCTCGTCGTCGATGTCCCGGTCGCGAACGCCGTGCGCTAACGCGTCGACCCCTGCACGAATGAGCCCCTTCGCGTCCTCGAGATCGAAGATGTGCGCGGTGACCCGGAGGCCTCGCTTGTGCGCCTCGTCGATGATGGCGCCGTAGATTTCAGAGGTCAGCTTCTTGTACTTGCCGTCCCTCGTGTCGACCCAGATCTTGACGATGTCCACCTTGTGCGCCGCGCTCTGCTCCACCGCCTTGCGGCCTTCCGCTTCCGACGTAACCCACTGTGGCGCTATTGTGCGTCCCGGTTCGGGCATCGTGATCCCGCGTCCTGCGCTGAAAAACCGCGCGGCGCCGGGAATCGTCTGGCTGCGCAGGTCGAGGACATCGTAGCTGTCCGTTCCCAGACTCAGCGCGGCGCTCACGCCGTAGTAGGCGCGCCGTCTCAGATCCCGCAGGATTCCGTCTTGAGTGTTGCTGAGATGGACGTGCGTGTCGATGATCGTCGGCATCACGGTTTTGCCGGCGAGATTCACACGGGTCGCGCCAGCGGGCACGCGAACGTCGGCGGCCCCGCCGGCCTGAGTGATCTTCGTGCCGTCCACCACCAACGTCGCGTTCTCGATCACGCGTCCGTCGCCCACGATCAGCCGTGCGCCCTCGAACGCCATGACGGACTGCGCGGACGCCGGGATAGCGGATCCGGCAAAGACCTCAAGGACAACAATTGCAGCGACTGCAAACACATTTACACGGCGCATCGGAGCCTCCATGAAGTATTCTCGCTAACTTTGAAGTGAACGGCCGAGAAGCCGTTTATGAGCCGGCATTTTCCGCCGCGAGATGCATACCATCAAGCCAATCAACGCGTTGCAACGTGCCCTTCAAATGGCGAAACGAATACAACCGGACACGATCTGCGACGCTTCATCTGGGACGTCGTATCTGGGACGCACTTCCTACGACGCCTCATCCTTCCTCATCCCTCATCCCTAGTCTATCCTCGCCCCCGTCGCCTTGATCACCTTCCCCCACTTGGCATTCTCGTCCCGTATGAACTGGGCGAATTCCGCGGGCGTGGTGCCGTAGATTTCCAGTCCCATGCCGCGCATGCGCGCGGCGAAGTCCGCATCTTTGAGCGCCTTGACGAACTCGGTGTGCAGCCGGTCGACGATGGCCTTGGGCGTTCCGGCCGGCACCAGGAAACCCTGCCAGGTAATCGTCTCGAAGCCGGGGATCGCCTCAGCGACGGGAGGCAGATCGGGCAGGGCGGAGATCCGTTTTGCGGTCGAGGTCGCGAGCGCGCGCAGCCTGCCGGCGTTGATGAAGGGCACCGGCTCGGGCATCGGGTTCAGCATGAATTGCACCCGACCGCTCACGAGATCGAGAACCCCGGGACCCGAGCCCTTATAGGGCACATGCTGGGTCTTGATCCCGGCCATCATGCTGAAGAGCTCGCCGGAGAGATGCATGGAGGTGCCGTTGCCGGCGGACGGAAAGTTCAACTCGCCCGGGCGCTTCTTCGCGAGCGCGATCAGCTCTTTCGTGTTCCTGACGGGCAGCGACGGATGCACGCACAGGATCAGCGGGGATGCGGTCACCATCGAGATCGGCGCGAAGTCCTTATGCGGATCCCAGGTGAGCTTGCTGTAAAGACTCTGATTGGTGGCGAGGAAGAGCGTGCCCATGAGTATGGTGTAGCCGTCGGCGGGGCTGCGGGCGACGAACTCGGATGCGATGTTGCCGCCGGCGCCCACGCGGTTCTCGACCGTGACCTGCTGTCCCATGGATTCGGTCAGCTTGGCAGCGAAGTTGCGGGCGACCACGTCGCTCGCGCCCCCCGGGGCGAAGGCATTGATGAGGCGGACCGGCTTCACCGGATAGGTCTGGGCGAGCGCCGGCACGCAGGCTGTCGCCGCCAGGGCGATGAGGATAACGATAACGCTGCGCATCATGTACATTTCCCTGGTTGCCGTGTGTATGATTGCTCGAAAGATCGGAGTGTAAGGGTATCATCGGTTGAAAAAGGGGGACATATGCGTGTCGGCTTCATAGGCTTGGGTACGATGGGCGCTCACATGGCGCTCAATGCGCGCAAGGGCGGCCACGATCTCGTCGTCAACGACCTGCGACGCGATGCGGCCGCGTCTCATCTCGCCGAGGGCTGCGTCTGGGCCGACACACCCGAAGCGGTGGCGAAGGATGCTGACGTCGTGCTGACGTCGCTGCCCGGGCCGCGCGAGGTGGAGGCGGTCGCGGAGGGTCTCATCAAGGGCATGAAGAAAGGCGCAGTGTGGTTCGACCTCTCGACCAACTCGCCGACTGTCGTACGCCGCTTGCATGAGCGGTTCGCCGCAAAGGGAATACCGATGCTCGACGCTCCGGTTAGCGGGGGGCCGCGGGGCGCCAAGAGCGGCAAGCTGGCGATATGGGTCGGCGGGGACAAGGCGGTGTTCGACAAATTCCGGGCGGCGCTCGATGCCATCGGCGATCAGGTGCGCTACATCGGTCCGATCGGCGCCGGCTCGGTCGCGAAACTCGTGCACAACGCCGCGGGCTACGCGATGCACTGCGCAGTAGCCGAGGTCTTCACCATGGGTGTGAAAGCGGGCGTGGAGCCGCTCGCGCTCTGGTCCGCCATACGCCAAGGCGCCCTCGGGCGCCAGCGCAGCTTCGAGCGCATGGCGAACCAGTTCCTGCAGGGCAAGTTCGAGCCGCCCGATTTCGCGCTCAATCTCGCGTTCAAGGACGTCACGCTCGCCACCGAACTCGCGCGCGAGATCGGCGTGCCGATGCGCCTCACGTCCCTCGCCCACGCGGAGATGGCCGAGGCGATGAACCGGGGCTGGGGCGCCAGGGATTCGCGGGTCTTCCTGCTGCTGCAGGAGGAGCGCGCGAAGGTCGACATAAAAGTTTCAGCAGAAGACATCCAGAAAGTAATCGAACGGGAAGGATAACGTGTAGTACCCCTCATTTCCCACGCTATGACAGAGGTGAATTACTTGATTTGAGCGAGTGCACGGTTGAGGCAAAGCACTCGACCTAAAGCACGTCAGAGGATCGCGAGGCATGGAGCTCGGCACGCAGAACTTACGAAGAGTGTGTTTCTCCTCAGTCCTACGCGATGGTCATATGCTCCGAAGACCAAAGATAGAAATAAATTTCATTCATTTGACCGAGCGTAGGACTAAGGTAGAGCCCTCGACCTAAAGCACGTTAGAGGGTGTCGTGAGAGGGAGCTCGGCACCGCCTAACTTCCGAAGAATGTGTTTCTCCTCCGCCTTGCGCGATGGCCGAATGATCCAAATATCCAATGTCCCAAAGATCCGGAGATTCAATTCGTACCTGAGGTTTGACCATGGAACGTCCTAAATATGAGGTTTACGCGATCAAGTACGCGCGGCGCGATGCGCGGCGCCATGAGCATTTCATCGGGGGCGATCTCCACGATGCGCCGATGCCCATGGACTATTTCGTCTGGTTGATCCGCAATCAGGAGCGGACCATCGTGGTGGACACGGGCTTCACCGCGGAGGTGGCCGTAAAGCGCAAGCGCGAATTCATCCGGACACCGAAAGCCGGGCTGGCCCTGCTTGGCGTCAAGGCCGAAGAGGTACGCGAAGTCGTCATCACGCACATGCACTACGACCACGTCGGAACATTTTTCGATTTCCCGCAAGCCGTCTTTCACCTGCAGGACGAAGAGATGAACTACGTTACCGGCCGCTACATGCGCCATTCGCGCTTCGCCCACTCGATCGAGGTCGAGGACGTGGTCGGCATGGTGCGCGCGTTGTTCAAGGGTCGGCTCGTCTTCCACAAGGGCGACGATGAAATCGCTCCCGGCGTCAGCCTCCATCACATCGGCGGACACACGCCGGGACTGCAATCGGTACGGGTCCACACGCAGCGCGGCTGGGTCGTGCTGGCCTCGGATGCGACCCACTACTACGAGCACTTCGAGACGGGACGCTGCTTTCCTTCGATCGTCGATCTGGGAGGCGTACTGGAAGGCTACGACACGCTGCGGAAGCTGGCGGAGTCGCCGCGGCACATCGTTCCCGGACACGATCCGCTGGTCATGGCTCGCTATCCGGCGGTTTCGAAAGAACTCGAAGGCATCGCGGTCCGGCTTGACGTCAAGCCGACCGAGTAATCTGAAGATGGGGTTCCTGTGACCGCGCGATAGTCAATGCGCGCGCGTCGCGTTGGCAAAACCGACCAGGGAATCAAAAACTCGATTCCGCGCGAGTGCATTCGGCCACGGCTTGCCTGCCGGTCCCATCATCCACCTGCTTCAGCTCGGAGCGGGCGGAGAACAACCCCAGTCCGTCTCTGGGAGCGGACCTGGTCTGTGCCGCCTCGGCGCGACAGCGTATTAGACACCGTCCGCATACCATTGTCATCGGTGAAAGGTCGCTATACTCGTACCCGTATCTCGTCACTCGACTTTGATGTTCGCTTCGCGCGCGACGCGCTGCCATTTCTCGATTTCGGAAACGAGCACGCGGGCGAACGCCGCGCTCGACGAGGGGGAGGGCTCGGCACCCTCGGTGGTGAGGCGCTGCGCGGATTCCGGTTGCCCGAGAATTCCGGTGATCTCGGTATTGAGTTTCGCGACGATGGGCGCGGGCATGCCCGCTGGGGCGAGCACACCCCACCAGATGCTGATCTCGTAGCCGGGCGCACCGGACTCGGCGATGGTCGGTACCTCCGGCAATAGCGGCGTGCGCTTCGTCGTGCTGACACCGAGCGCCTTCAACCTGCCCGCGCGGATCTGTGCCTGCGTGATCGCCAGTGTGCCGAACATGAGCTGCACCTGCCCCGCCATCACGTCGGTCAACGCCTGTGGGCCGCCGCGGTACGGCACGTTGGTGAGCTGCACGCCCGCGATGCGCGCGAACAGCGCGCCGGCGAAATGGTTGATCCCGCCGCTGCCGGAGATCCCATAGGTGATCGTGTTCGGCTTCGCTGCGGCGAGATCGATCAACGCCTTTACGCTGCTCGCGGGGAAGGACGGATGCGCCACGAGAACCAGCGGTCCGGCGCCGAGCATCATCACCGGCGTGAACGACTTCACCGGATCGAACGGCAGCTTGCTGTAGACGGCGGCGTTCATCGTGTGGGAAGTCGACATGAAGAGCAGCGTATAGCCGTCGGGCGCGGCCCTGGCGGTGAACTCCGTGGCGATGATGCCGTTAGCCCCCGGCCGGTTGTCGACCACGATCTGCTGACCGAGACGCTCGGTCAACTTCGCTCCGACGAAGCGCGCCATCATGTCGGTGCCGCTGCCCGCCGGGTTCCCCACGATGATGCGGACCGGTCGGGTGGGGTAGGCGGTAGCAGCGTGGGAGCGGGATTCAGGTGCGCTGGCAGCAGCAACATCGAGGGGGCTCGCCGGCAAGCCGACCAGCATGATTACGAACGGCAACGACAATCTCTTGCCTGTGATAGGCATTCGTGTGTCCTTTCGAACGAGGGATTGTGCCAGAATCCCGGCTGATCTCCGATCAGCCCGACCGCGACCACAGAGCATGAGCTATCGAATCACGATCCGCGATTCACGAATACTTGGTCTTCGTGTGGCGTTGGCACTCACTCCGCTGGTGGTGGCTGCAATCATTTCGTCTGTATGGCAGGCGCCGGCTGCGGCTCAACAAGCGTACCCGGTCAAGCCCGTGCGTATCATCTCGCCGTTCCCGCCGGGCGGCGGCAACGATACCCTCTGCCGCACGATCGCTCCAAAGCTCTCCGAAAGTCTCAAGCAGCAGGTCATAGTCGACAACCGCGCGGGCGCGAACGGCATCATCGGCACGGAGATTGCGGCACGCGCCGCGCCCGATGGCTACACGATAGCGCTCATACCGAGCGCCCACGCGGTCAACGCGACCCTCTATAAGAAGCTGCCATACGATTCGATCAAGGATTTCACCCCTATCACGCTCGTCGGCTCGAGCCCGCTGGTGCTCGCGGTGCATCCGTCGGTTCCAGTAAAGAACGTTCGAGATCTCATCTCGCTCGCGAAGGCCCGCCCCGGTCAGCTCACCTATTCCTCATCGGGCGTGGGCTCCTCGGGGCATCTGGCCGGTGCGATGTTCGACACCATGACGGGAACGTCGATGGTGCACATTCCGTACAAGGGCATGGCGATCGCCATCTCGGACATCATCGGCGGGCAGGTCTACATGACCTTCGGCACCAGTCTGTCGGTGGTGCCGCACGTGCGCAGCGGCAGGCTGCGAGCGCTGGCGATGACGGGCGCGAAACGCTCCCCGGCCTATCCCGAGCTGCCGACGGTAGCCGAAGCCGGGGTGCCCGGGTACGAGGCGAGCCTGTGGTACGGATTCGTCGGGCCTGCCCGCATGCCCCCGGACATCGTGAAGCGGCTCAACTCGGAGATCGTCACCGTGCTCGCGCTGCCGGATATCCGCGAGCGTCTTGCGAGCCAGGGCGTCGACCCGCAGACCAATACGCCGGAAGAATTCGCGCGGTTGCTCGTCTCCGACCTTGCGCGCTGGGCCAAGGTCATGGAGCGCGCGGGCGTGCGCCCAGAGTGAGGGATGAGGGATGAAGGAAAAGCCAAGAACATGATCCGCCGGTCACTTCGTCCCTTCGTCACTTCGTCCTTATCACCCTGCCGGCATCAACAAAAGGGAGGGCGATATGAAGCATTTGAGTGCAATGAGTGTCGTCATCACGGCGTTTCTCGCCCTCGTCATCGTTCCCGGCGACGACGGACGGGTGAAGGATGCGGCGGCGCAGACCCGCGCCGCGCGTGAAATACCGCGATTCGAGGTGGATTCATCCTGGCCGAAGTTGCCGGACAAGTGGGTATGGGGCCAGGTTTCCAGCGTGTCTCTCGATTCGCGGGACCATGCTTGGATTTTGCAGCGGCCACGCACCATACGGACCGACCAGAAGGGGAGAGCCGCGCCGCCGGTGCTGGAGTTCGACGCAGCGGGCAACTTCGTCCAGGGCTGGGGCGGCCCAGGCGAGGGCTACGATTGGCCGGAGATCGAACATGGGATCTACGTCGACCCCAAGGGCTTCGTTTGGATCGGCGGCAACGGCAAGACCGACCATCACCTGGTCAAGTTCACGAGAGACGGCAAATTCGTGATGCAGATCGGGCGCAAGGGCCAGAGCAAGGGCAACAAGGATACGGAAAATGTAAACATGGCGGCCGATACGTTCGTCTATGCGAAGACGAACGAGCTTGTTGTCGCCGACGGGTACGGCAACAGGCGCATCATCGTGTTCGACGCGGATACTGGCGCGTTCAAGCGTATGTGGGGCGCGTTCGGCAACGAGCCTGCCGATACGGTGCCGCCGGTCCCGAAGGTGCCGGAGGCGTCGCGCATTCCCGCCAAGGAAGCCACCGGAACCGGACCCCAGCAATTCGATCCGCCCGTGCACGCGGCGCGAGTATCGAACGACGGGCTCGTATACGTCTCCGACCGCGGCGGCAAGCGCGTGCAGGTCTTTACGATAGACGGGAAGTACCTGACGCAGATGTTCATCGACCGCTGGTGCGAGGCGCCGCACTGCGGCAACGGCCAGACGGTCGCAAGCACCGCCTTTTCGCAAGATCCGCAACAGCGCTTCCTGTATGTCGCCAGCCGCAGCCCCGCGCGTATCTGGGTGCTCGACCGCAAGACCCTGGAGCCGCTGGACTCTTTCGGTCGGCCCGGCGTGGCGCCCGGCGAGTTCTACGTTCTTCACCATATGAACGTCGACTCGAAGGGCAACCTCTACACGACCGAAGTTCAGGACGGCAAGCGCATCCAGAAGTTCGTGTTCAAGGGACTCTCCACGATGCCGTCGAATGAACGGTCTCGCGGCCCATGAGGGTCGAATTTCTTTCTATGTTATTTGACCGAGCGTAGGACTGAGGTAGAGCCCTCGACCTGAAGCACGTTACAGGATCGCGAGAGTGAGCATCATCAATCCGTGGTATCAGCTCGGCTACGTCATCCCGCACCTCTACACCGACCTGGATGCGTACCAGTTCTACCGGGTCGCCCCCGAGGGCATGATGTTGCTGACGACCGGTCTCAACCTGAAGGAATACTCCCTGGCGGCCGTCGAGGAGGAGCTGCCCACTTTGTGGGAGCGCTTCGACCTGCTGGCGCGCAAGAAGGTGGATCGACTTTCCTTGAGCGGCGTACCGGTAGCGTCGGCGTTGGGGCGGAAAAAGATGCGCGAAATTCTTGCCGAAGCTCAGTCCCGAACCGGCGTGCCGTGCGACACGGATCTGGAAGCGCACATAGCCACGCTGCAGCACTTCGGCGCAACGAGGATAGCGCTCGCCACGCGCTGGCCCGACGCCGTAAACGCCGCGCTGACGCGCTACCTCAGCGAGGCGGGGATAGAAGTCATCGGCTTCCGTTCACGCGCACGGTCGCTACAGGCGAACAAGGAGTCCAGCCCGGCCGACGATCACCTGCTTGCGCTGGAATTGGGAAGTCAGGTCTTACGCGAAACGCCGGATGCCCAGGCGCTGTTGATGCCGGGCGGGTTGTGGCACGCCATTCATGCCGTGCCTCTGCTCGAGGCCGAGTTCGGCCGGCCGGTGTTGCTCAACATCCTCTCGACGACCTGGGCGGCGCTCCATGCGGCGGGCAACCGCATGCTGCACCGTCCGGATCCGCGCTGGGGCAAGGTGATGGCGAGTCTCTGACCACCGGCGATCCGCGGCCAGATCATGCGCGCGCCTCGCCCCCGTACTGCGCCGGCGACGGCGCGGATGATTTAGTCGTCTTTGGCGCGCGTGCGCGTCGCGCCTGTGAGGATGCCCAGGCCCGCGAGTATCACGCAAATGATGATGATCCATTGCTGAGCCATGCCGGCGGTCGCCAGTGCCCATGCAACGCCGCCAATAAAAATCAGAAATCCAATGAGATAAAGCGCGAAGGACATAGAGATCTCCTCGTTTACGGTTGAGCGCTACCTTCCGGCGATGACTGCGCCATAGGTTAGACATCAACACCTATCGAGGTTTCAGGCAGATCACGTGTTGTAACGCTTTTCGACGGTCTCAGCGGTGCAGTGTTTCAGTGACGGGGTGTCGCGATTATCCTTTACGCGCCGGCGGTAGAATGCAGCATTCAGCACGCTCCACAAGCGAGGAGATCGACGAATGAAGTTGACGCTGTACTATGCTCCCATGACCTGCGCGCTGGTGCCCTATGTCACGCTCACCGAGGCGGGCGCCGATTTCGATGTCCACAACGTGAACACGCGCACAGGCCAGAACCGCAAACCCGAGTTCCTGGCGCTCAATCCCAAACACAAGGTCCCGGTGCTGGTGATCGACGGCGAGCCGCTGACGGAAAACGTCGCCATCCAGGTATGGATCGCGCGCCAGTTCCCCAAGGCTCGGCTGCTGCCAGCGGAATCGAAAGAGGAGATCAAGGCCATTTCGTTGATGTCGTGGTGCGCCTCGGGAATACACCCACATATCACGCCAAACGCCCGGCCCCAGAATTACTGCGATCTGCCCGGGTCCGAGGAAAGCGTGAAGCGGGTGGGCAATCAACTGCTATTCGAGGATTTCAAAGTCGCCGACGATCTGCTCGCCGGCCGTGATTGGTTCCTCGCGCACTTCACCGCCGTCGACGCGCATTTTTTCTGGTGTTTCCGCCGCGCGATGTCGTTCAAGCTCGATGTGTCGGCATTCAGGAACTGCATGGCCCACTTCGAGCGCATGCAGCAGCGTCCCAGCGTGCAGAAGGTGGTCGCCTACGAGAAGCAGGTGCTCGACGCGTTCGCCAAGGCGGCGTGAGGCCAGAGGGATGAGGGATGAGGAGTGTCTGCTGGCCAAGGCCGCGGCATCGGAGTAGATTTTCGAGCACGGCGCGATAAGGCGCCGTAGTCCGAATAAATTCCAAGCGAGGAGAGTGTCATGCAGGTGATGAGGCCTTTACTTTCATCGTGGAGGCGCGCGGTGCCTCTGGTTGCCGGACTTGCGATGCTCCCCGTGGTTTCGCTCGCCCAGGACACCGGGTCCTCGCCCGTTCCGAAGCAGATGCGCATCGTTGCGGCCAGCATAGGCGGCACGGGCCCCGATTTTATCGCCCGCCTGCTCGCGCCCAAGCTGAGCGAAGCATGGCGCCAGACCGTGATCGTCGAGAACCGGCCGAGCGCGAACGGCATACTGGCCGCCGTGTATACCGCGCGCGGTCCCGCCGATGGTTCGGTGATCATGATCGGCAATGCGGGAACTCACGCGATCAACGCGGCCTTGTACAAGAAACTGGAGTACGATCCGGTGAGCGATTTTGCGCCGATCACCGAGATCGCTTCGATACCGCTCGCCCTCGTCATTCACCCGTCGGTCCCGGCAAAGTCCGTCAAGGAGTTGATCGCCGTGGCGAGGAAATCGCCCGGCAAGCTCAACGTCGCCGTCGCCGGCGCGTCGGGAGAGCTGATGGGCAATGCGCTGCAGGTGCAGGGGAAGGCCCCGATGACCAACATCCACTACAAGGGCGGCTCGGCGGCGGCGATCGCCGTCATGTCCGGTGAGGCGGACATGACTTTCACCTCGTACGTCGTCATCGCGCCCCACGTCGAGTCGGGACGCCTGAGAGTGCTCGGCGTCACCAGCGCCCAGCGCATGCCGCAGCTCGCAAACGTGCCGACGATCGCCGAGAACGGTCTGCCCGGCTACGATCTTGAACAGTGGTACGCCCTCTTTGCCCCGGCAAAAACGCCGGCCGCGGTGGTGCAGGCCATATACAAGGAAATCGTGCGCATCGTGGCCACCCCTGAGATCAACGAGCGCCTCGTCTCGACCGGACATCGCGTAATTGCGGGCACTCCGCAGCAGCTCGCCGACAAGGTCAAGCGCGACATCGAAAAGACCCGGCGGATCATGACCGAGTCAGGAATGCAGCAGCAGTAAGGTGTCAGGAACCTTAAGGTGTCAGGAACCTTAAGGTGTCTGACACCTTACCAACAATCCAGGAACCTTAGGTAAGGGTTCCTGACACCTTACCAACCATCACGGAGCTTTGAATGATTTCTCCTGCCGCAAAAGCCGAACTCACGCCGACGGGCAAGCTGCGCGTCGGTATCAACTTCAGTAATGAGCTGCTCACCAAGCAGAGCACCAGGAACGACCCGGAGCCACGCGGCATTGCACTCGACCTCGCCCGCGAACTGGCGCGACGGTTGGACGTGCCGCTCGAGTTCCACCGCTACGATTCAGCCGGCGCTACGGCCGACTCGGTGCGGACGGGAGCCTGGGACGTCGCATTCTTAGGCGCCGAGCCGCAGCGCGCCGCCGAAATGACCTTCACCGCTCCCTACCTCGAGATCGAAGCCACCTACCTGGTGCCGCCTGGATCCTCTTTACGCAAGATCGAAGACGTCGACCGCGCGGGGAACCGCATCGCCATTTCAGAGAAGAGTGCCTATGACCTCTATCTCAGCCGAAACATCAAGCACGCGCAGCTGGTACGGATAAAGGGAGCGGATGAGGTATTCGATACGTTCGTGAGGGACAAGCTGGAAGCGCTCGCGAGCCTCAAGCCGCGGCTCGTGGGAGAGGCGAAGAAGCTCCCTGGCTCGCGCATCCTCGACGGCCGGTTCACGGCCGTTCAGCAGGCGGTCTGCACGCCGAAAGGACGCGATGCCGGGGCGCAGTATCTCCGCGAATTCGTCGAAGACGTGAAAGCCACGGGGCTCGTGGCCAAGGTCATCGAGCAGAACGGCGTGCAGGGCGTGACGGTCGCACCCGCGGCGCCCGGTGACGTAAGCACCGGCCCCATGCAGCACGCATGAGCTGCGTATTGTTTGCCCACCGCGACGCCGATTATTTGGCGCCGAAGCTGCGCGAGAGGTTCCCGATATTGCGGATCCTCACGGCCATGGACTTGCCGGAAGCGGATGACCGGCTCGCCGAGGCCGATGTGATCGTCGCAGCCGGCCACTTGTTCACCGACAGAAGGTTGGGAATGGCCGGCAAGCTCAAGTGGATACATGCCATGACCACGGGATTCGACGCGATCGTCGGATCACGCACCCTGCGGCCCGACGTGCTCCTCACCACCACCCGCGGCATCCACGGGCCGCAGACCTCGGAAATGGCCATCATGTACATGATGAACCTGGCGCGCCGGACGCCGCGCATGGTCGAGAACCAGAAGCGCCGCATCTGGCAACGCTGGACCCAGATCCGGTTGTACGGCAAGACGGTGGCGATCCTGGGCATAGGCGTGATCGGCGAGGCGCTGGCGGTGCGCTGCAAGGCCCTCGGCATGAACGTGCTGGGTGTCACCCGCACGCCGCGGGCGGTGCCTGGATTCGACCGCCAGTTCCGCTACGAGGAACTGGCGCAGGCGGCATCGCTGGCGGATTTCCTGATCGTTCTCGCGCCTCACGCCCCGGAAACCGAAAGCATCATCAATGCCCGGGTGCTGGCCGCAATGAAGCCGAGCGCGTTCCTCATCAACCTCGCCCGGGGCGCCGTGTGCGACGAGAACGCGCTGCTCGATGCGCTGCGCAGCAAGCGCATTGCGGGCGCGGGCCTGGACGTCTTTCGAACGGAGCCGCTGCCGCCGGAGAGCCCGTTCTGGGACCTGGACAACGTTATGATCAGCGCGCACTGCTCGGGCAGCAGCGACGACAACCTCGAGTTGACCTGGCCGATCATCGAAACGAACATGACGCGCTTCCTCGAGGGCCGCTCGTCCGAGATGCTCAATCTGGTCACTAGAACTTAGAGCGCAGCCTCACCACGAAGGAGTCGAAACCGCGAAGGACGGCGAACAGCCTCACCACGAAGGGCACGAAGCCACGAAGGGAGTATAGATAAAGACAAAAATCCCAGATCGAAGGAGTTGCGCAGAAGATCATGAAGGTGCCATTGGATACGCCTCCGTCCTCCAAGCGGTCGGGCAACGGGATTTCGTGCGGCTTGCCGCGCTTGGGCGGTTCCTTGGATTTGAAGAATTGAATGTTATTCCTTCGTTCCTTCGCGGCCTTCGTGGTAAAGCTTTTGACTTACCTCGCGTCCTTGCGGCTTCGTGGTGAAGCTGTCTACTGAGGCGAGGGGGGGCGAAATGGTCAACAAACGCACCGTCCTGCAGATCGCGCTCGGGCTCGCCGCTGCTGGCGTCTTCATCGAAGCCGGTGCGCAGACTGGTTCCAAAGAGGCCGCGTACCCCAGCCGGCCGATTCGTTTCGTCGTACCGTTCCCTCCGGGCGGAACACCCGATATCCAGGCACGCATGCTGTCGGAAAAGCTCGTGCAGAGGCTGGGCCAGGGAGTCGTCGTAGACAATCGCGGCGGTGGCGGCGGCATCATCGGCATGGAAATCGTCGCGCGCGCGCCCGCGGACGGCTATACCATCGTCAGCGCAACGGTCGGCTCGTGGGCGGTGACGCCGCACTTCAACAAGCTCCCCTACGACGTGCTGAAGGACTTTGCGTCCATCATCCAGGTTGCGACCACGCCCGGCGTGGTTGTCGTCCACCCGTCGGTTCCGGTGAAAACGGTGAAGGACCTGATCGCACTGGCCCGGCAGAAGCCCGGCGAGCTCAACTATGCGTCAGGCGGGATTGGCGGTTACAGTCACGTATCGGCCGAGCTGTTCGCCTACATGACCAAGACCAGGCTGACGGGCGTGCAGTACAAAGGCGCCGCGCCTGCGATGACGGAGGTCATGGGCGGCCATACCCAGGTCATGTTCAACACGGTGATCACGACTTTGCCGCACGTGAAGTCCGGCAGGCTGCGCGCGCTTGCCACGACCGGCGCCAAGCGGTTGCCTTCGTTGCCCGATCTTCCTACGGTCGCCGAGGCGGGCGTTCCCGGCTACGAAAATTCCTCCTGGACCGTGATGGGCGCGCCCGCCCGCACACCGCGCGCCATTATCGAGCGATTGAACAAGGAAGTGGGGGCCATATTGCAAATGTCCGACATCCAGGAGAAGCACGCGACAGCGGGCGCCGTGATCATGGGCGGCACACCGGAGCAGGCCCGTGATTACGTAAGAGCGGAATATGCCAAGTTTGGGAAGCTGGTGAAGGAAGCCGGCCTGCAGGGGCAGGGCGGCGGCAACTAGCAGCCTGTCGGACCTTACGTCATGAACGGTGGATGCGAGCGCATGGGGAAATCGATCTTGGTTATCGTCGAGCCGACAGGCTGTAATGGGGTACCGGGCGGGCAGTAAACCTGTACACATCGCTCGCATCCGTCGTTTCGCCGTTGTGAGGAAGACGCAGCCAAATCCACGCCGCGCTCGCCATCGCATTTTTAGAGTGAGGAGCAAGCACGCCTACTTATCGACCTTCCATCACGGGCAGTCGCCACATGGTCTCCGCGGGTCACTACTCCGCGGCTCATGCAGGGTTTCAGATACTCGAAGCGGGCGGCAACGCGATCGACGCGGGCGTCGCCGCAGGTATCGCGGTGAGCGTGCTGCAGACCGACCGCGTGAATTTCGCCGGCGTCGCGCCGATCATGATTTACCTCGCGAGTGAGCGAAAAGTCGTCAACATCGACGGGTTGGGCACGTGGCCGAGAGCCGCATCCATCGATTATTTTCGCCGCGAGCATGGCGGCGCGATGCCTCCCGGCATATTGCGCACCGTCATGCCGGCCGCCCCCGCTGCATGGATCAAGGCGCTCGACCGAGTACGGCACCATGTCCTTCGGCGAAGTGCGCGCAAGCGGCCATACGCCTGACGCGGGATGGGTTCGCGATGCACGAGTTCATGGCGGAGTACATCCGCGACCACGAAAAGGAGTACCGGCGGTGGCCGGAGAGCGCCGCCGTGTTTCTGCCGAAAGGCAGGCCGCCGCGTGTGCGGGCGAGCTCTTCTTCCAGCGCGAGCTAGCGGCATCGTTACAGTACATGGCCGATGAAGAAGCGGCGCACCGCGGCAAGGACCGTGCCGCAGGGCTCAAAGCTGCGCGCGATGCGTTCTATCGCGGCGATATCGCGCAGAAGATCGCCAGGTATCATCGCGAGCACGGCGGCTGGGTGACGCTCGAGGACCTGCGAGACGTACGAGGTGCGCTTCGAGCCGACACGTGAAGACCGAATTCGCCGGCATCGAGCTGCACGCCTGCGGTCCGTGGTCGCAGGGGCCCATGCTGCCGCAAACCCTGAACTTGCTCTCGGGCTACGACCTGAAAGCGATGGGGCACAACTCCGTCGCTTATATCCATCACCTCACGGAAGCGCTGAAGCTTTCGTTCGCGGACCGCGACCGCTACTACGGCGATCCGCAGTTCGTGCGCGTGCCGCTCGATGTTCTGCTGTCGCGGGAGTACGCGGCGGCTCGCCGCCGCCTCATCAGGAAGGAAGAAGCGTGGAAGGAGCTGCCGCCGGCGGGCGACGTCAAGGGTTACTCCGGCGCCTCTACGTTGCCCGAGGCGGCGCTCGGCGAGCCGGCTCCGCTCGCCGATACCTCATACGTCTCTGTCATCGACTCCGCCGGCAACGCGTTTTCCGCGACACCCAGCGACGGGTCGAGCGCAACGCCCGTGATTCCCGGCACCGGCTTGTGTCCCTCTTCACGCGGCTCGCAGTCGTGGACGGATCCCGTCCATCCCGCCGCGCTCGCGCCCGGCAAGCGTCCGCGGCTCACGCCGAATCCGGCGCTCGCACTGAAGGACGGCAAGGTGTACATGCCCTTCGGGTCGCCCGGCAACGACATACAGCCCCAGGCGATGGTGCAGGTGTTTCTGAATATCGTGCTGTGGGGCATGGATCCGCAGTCCGCGGTGGAAGCGCCCCGATTTGCGACATACAGTTATCCATCGTCATCGGAGCCGCACGCCTACCACCCGGGGCGTCTCAATGTCGAGAGCCGGATACCCCGCTCGACTACCGACCAACTCGCCGCGTTGGGACACCAGGTCAAGCCGTGGCCCGAGCTTGAATGGCGTGCCGGCGCGGTGTGCGCGATCCGCGTGAATCCCGAAACCGGCTTGTTGGAAGGCGGCGCGGACCCTCGGCGGCCGTGCTACGCGCTGGGTGTTTGAGCCGTAACGCTTGCATGGCAATCCTTCATTTCTTCGCGGCCTTCGCGGTAAGGCTGTTTGCCTTCCTTCGCGGATTGGCGTCCTTCGCGGTGACGCTTTTCACGATACTCGGCGCGATTGGCGCGAGCTCCGCGCTCGCGCAGGGCTATCCCACGAAACCGATACGCGTGCTGGTCGCACAGGCGGCGGGCGGCCCCACCGATGTCGTTACCCGGATCTATGCCGCCAGGATGTCCGAGTTGCTGGGGCAACAGGTCGTCGTCGACAATCGCCCGGGTGCCGGCGGCAGCGTGGCCGGCGATATCGTCGCGCGCGCCCCGGCCGACGGTTATACGTTGTGCGCGGCGGCGAACGGCACCGTCGCGATCGCGCCGCATTTTCTCAAGCTCTCGTTCAGCGTTACCAAAGACCTCGCACCGGTGGCGCTGATCGGCAACAGTCCGCTGGCGCTGATGGTCCATCCCGCCCTGCCTGCGGCATCGGTGAAGGAGTTGATCGCGCTCGCCAAGACGCGTCCGGGAACGATCAATTTCGGATCATCGGGGCAGGCTGGAACAGGACACCTTGCCGGCGAGATGTTGAAGACGATGGCAGGGATCAACATCACGCACGTCCCCTACAAGGGCGCCGCCCCGGCCCTCATAGCGGTCGCGGCAGGCGAGGTCCAGATGCTGATATCCGGCCTGTCGTCGGGCTTTCCGTTCATCAGGTCACGGCAGGTGCGTGCGATTGCGGTCACGAGCCCCGCGCGCCTGCCGGCGCTGCCCGACGTGCCTGCCGTAGCCGAAAGCGTTCCGGGCTACGAAGCGGGGTCGTGGTACGCCGTGCTCACGCGCGCCGGTACCCCGCGCGGGATCGTCGACCGGCTCAATCAGGATTCGATCAAGACGGTGAACACTCCCGATATCCAGTCGAAGTTGATCGCAGCCGGCGTCGACCCCGAGCCGCTGACGCCGGAACAGCTGGGAAGAAAGATACGGGAAGAAACGGAGCGCTGGGGGAAGGTCGTCAAGGCAGCGGGTGTAACGGCACAGTGACACGGACCGGAAAGCGCTGGTGGCAAGGAACCGCGATCAACCCGTATCCTTTGCTTGCGGGGCGTTGAAAGTGATTTCAGCCACGGAAACACACAGCTAATTGTCACTTTCTTCACCAAACAACGTCGGCGTATCGACAACCCGCGACGAGGCCTCGGGGCCCACTCGAGTCCCGGGCATGCTCAGTGCGCCTACGCGCACGCCGAGCAGCCGGATGCGCCGGTCGAGCGGCACGCGCTTCAGGCACTCGCCCGCGGCGCGGCGGATCTCGCCGGCATCACCCGTCGGCTCATCGACCGTGCAATCGCGGGTGATAGTCTTGAAGTTGTCGTACCGCAATTTCAAGCCGATGGTCTTGCCGACGCAGCCTTTTCGCTGAAGATCGCCAGCCAATCTCACGCAGAGATCGGTGAAGATGCGCGAGAGTTTTTCCCGGTCGCGGACGGGGTGCAGGTCGTGTTCAAATGTCGTCTCGCGACTGACGGATTTAGGCTCGCTGTAGGTGGTTACCGTCCGCTCGTCGTGTCCGTGCGCCGCTTCGTGCATCCACGCGCCGTAGCTCTTGCCGAAGTGCTCGACGAGCAGCGCAGGATCGGCGTGCGCAAGCTCCCCGATGGTATTGATGCCGAGGCTCGCCAGCCGCGCGCTCGCCTTGGGACCGATGCCGTTGATCTTGCGCGCGGAAAGCGGCCAGATACGGGCCGGGATATCGGCCTCGGTGAGTACTGTCAGACCACCGGGCTTTTCAAGATCGGAGGCGATCTTGGATAGCAGCTTGTTAGGAGTGATGCCGAGAGAGCACGACAAGCCGGTCGCCTCGCGCACGGCGCGCTGGATGTCCGTCGCTACCACTCGCGCACGGGCCCATGGGTCGGGGGCGCCCTCAACCGCGCTCGCCTGTACGACACCGGTCAAGTCGATGTAGATCTCGTCGATGCCTCGGTCTTCGATCTCCGGCGCCATCACGCGCACGGCATCCTTGAATAGACGGGAGTAGCGGCGGTACTCGTCGAAGTCCGCCGGCAGCAGCAGCGCATCCGGAGCGAGCTTGGCGGCCTTCATCAGCCCCATGCCCGAGTGCAGCCCGAAGACCCGCGCTTCGTAGGTGGCGGTCGTGATCACGCCCCGGCCGCTATAGTCGCGCAGGGTCGGAATCGCCGTTTCCTCCGCGGTGCGCCGCCGCCCGCCTATCACCAGCGGTCTGCCGCGCAACTGCGGGTAGCGCAGCAGCTCCACCGACGCGTAGAACGCGTCCATATCCAGATGGGCGATGTAGCGCATGGTGCGGGTAGAACTCGTCTAAAAAAATCCCCTCTCCCCCGGTTGGGGGAGAGGGTAGGGTGAGGGGGGCGCGTGACGCCGCGCTTTTCCCTCTGAAATTCTCCGGCACGTTGCCCCTCACCCTAACCCGGCCCCTCGCGTGCTTCGCGGCTCTCCCCGTTCACACGGGGCGAGGGAGTATTTTCGAGAAACGCTCTAGTCTATCAGCCCAATGTCCACTGGTTAGATTGAGGTTCAGCAGCTCGCGCCGGGCGACGAGTTCGGCTGCACGGGTGCTGCGTCATCCCGGCGCGTCGACGTATACTTTTCTCTATCAGCCTAGCGGAGGAGAGCCCGCGTGACCTACCAGACCATGGAAATCCGTCCGATCGCCGGGGCGCTGGGCGCCGAGATTTACGGCGCTAACCTCAAGGACCGCGACGACAGCCCGATGTGGATCGAGCTGCACCGGGCGTTCATCGAGTACCACGTCATCGCGATCCGCGGCCAGGACCTCACGCTGGACGACCTCATGCGGGTGGGCGGGAAGTTCGGCGAGCCCAACTTCTATCCCTTCGCCAAGGGCATGGAGGGCTATCCCTACATCACGGAAGTGATCAAGGAGAAGGGCGACAAGGAGAATTTCGGGAACGACTGGCATACCGACACGATGTATCTCGACAAGCCGCCGCGCGCGACTCTCCTCTACGCCCTGGAAACGCCGCCCAAAGGCGGCGACACGCTGTACGTGAACACCGCCGCCGCTTACGACACACTATCCGACGGCATGAAGAAGATGATCGAGGGGCTCGTCGGCGTGAACAGCGGCGAGTTGAAGCACAAGAAGAGCGGCTCGCGCGCGGCTCACCACGCCAACATCGGAGGCATGACGCTGCAGAATGCCGACAAGGCGGACAGCTTCGAGTCTCGCCACCCGATCGTGCGCACGCATTCCGAGACCGGCCGCAAGGCGCTCTACGTAAGCGCGCTCCACACGCTACACTTCGACGGGATGACCGAGGAGGAGAGCAGGCCGATCATCGAGTGGCTGAACGACCATTGCATCGAGCCGGAATACAGCTGCCGCGTCCGCTGGGAGCCGGGGCAGCTCACGATCTGGGACAACCGCTGCACGATGCACAACGCGATCAACGATTACGATGGCTACCGCCGGCACATGCGGCGGCTGACGGTGGGACCAGAGGTTCCTGTCTGACTGCGTCTCAGATACAGCGTCCCAGATAGGGCGTCTCAGATAAAGCGTCCCAGATATGGCGGCTCAGAGCGCACGTATTACGCGTGATCGATGAAACGCCGAACGGTGACTATCGTTGTGTCCCTTTTCGACGCCGCCGTATGGGCCGTCGTCGCCTTCGCAACCTTCTTCTCAGGATCCGATGCCGCGACCAGGGGACTGGACCAGGCTGCGGGCTGGATCGTGACGGCGCTATTCCTTGTTACCGGCGCACCAGCGCTTGCGTTGGCCTTATTGCACCGGGCGCCCGCTACCGCGCTCACGCTTGCGCTCGCCTTCCCGGCTGCATTCGCCATCGCGTTCGTCGCGGCAGTTGTAGCATTTGCGTGACTTAACGTTCCGGTTGAGACGCACCATGAGGTGCGGAGCGCCGAATCGTGTCGTTCTCGAACCGGTTGTTAGATGTCATGTCAATCGGGACCATCCGCGTCGCCTCGCAATATAGAGCGTATCCCTCTCCCGGAAGCTGCAAAGTCATCACCTGGATCCGGCACCTCGCGGTACTTGCCGGATAATTTTTCCGGTCGGCGATGTACGCCGAGTACGACAATCGATCCCAGAATCGGTAACAACCAGACGAGGAGAAGCTGGAGAATTTTCTGGCCACGCTCGGAAAAATCGTCCCGAACTATGGCGCGAGTGGCCATCAAATTCATCCCAATTATGATGACGAAGACCGCGGCAAGGAGAATTTCCATGACATCTACGTATAGTGAACTGCCGAAATGCAGCCTATTATGGCATTGCTGTGAACAACGTATGGAGCATCAAGACGTTGCGTCCGATCATGCAGTGTATCCGGCTGTTGCACGCAGGAATATCGAAATAGGCCACTTGGAGGGAACGACTGAGTGACCGGCCCGGCCGATTCCCGCGTCAGGACACCTTATCTCAGACGTGCTATCTGGACATCTCATCTGGGGCGCCCCATCTGGGACGCTTCATCTGAGACGTTTCATCTGAGACGCCGCATCTGAGACGAATCACCCTCCTAAATGCGCCGGTGACTGTTTAATTTCCCCACGCTCCAACCGCTTCACCAGGCCCACGAGTTTCTCGTGGGAGGGCGTCGGGATGCCGAGCGAGCGGCCTTTCTCGACGATCAGGCCATTCATGAACTCGATCTCGGTGCGCCGGCCCTTGCGCACGTCCTGCGCCATGGATGGGAACTGCATGTTGCCGCGCGGATTATCCTTCGCGCGCGAAGCGAGCAGGTTATCGACCTCCGCCATCGCGTCCGCGCTGCCCGTTGCGGCGGCCGCCAGCCGCTCGGGCTGTAGGCCGTGCATTTTCTCCAGCTGGTAGCCGAGCGCCTGCCCGACGCGCACGCCCTCGCCGCCCAGCATGATCGAGAAGCGGCGCACGGACGGGATTCTGATCGCATTGCGCGCTGGTCAGCCCTGTCACCGAGCAGACGCCGTTTCTCATTCCGTTCTGCGTGAGCTTGGACCAGCGCTCGCCCCACAGGTTGGTGGTGCCTTTCACGCTGTCTATCACCTTGAACATCTCGACCAGCTCTTCCACGCGCTTCGTGATCGTGCCGTGCACCTCGCCGATGCGGAACACCGTGTGCTTGTCGCCGCCCTTCGCAGCGGTGCGCCGGATGCGCGCGACGTCGTACATGTCCACCGAGATGATCGAGGCGATGACGCCGAGCGTCTTGCCCCAACCCACGACGCCGGCGATCTTCTCGTCGTTGAAGCAATTCTGGAGCGACACGCAGTAGCCGTCCGGCGCGAGGTGGGGCTTGATGAGCATGGTCGCCCATTCGGTGTCGTAGGACTTGACGGCGATGAATGCGATATCGATGGGCTTTTGTTTCGCGAGCGACTGCACCTCGGTGAGATGCATCGTCTTGGCCTTCGTCACGGTGAACTTTTCTTCGGGCGTAACCCCGTCGAGCTCGATTCCGCGCGAGCGGATCGCTTCGATGTTCTCCGGCCACATGTCGATCAGCGTCACGTCCTGGCCGTGATGTGCGAGATAGCCCCCTACATAGCCGCCCAGTGCTCCTGCCCCGACAAATGCGATGCGCTTACCCATGCCTTGCTCCTGAAAAGGGGTGTCCGGAAAACGGACCATTCTACAATGGCGTCAACAGCGTGTCGGACATCGCGTGCGAGACGCTGCTAATATGGGGAACACAGATAAAACCAAGGGGGGGAATGTCGATGAAGTATGGGAATGGTCTAGCTGCGGCGCTGATACTGATCTGCGCCGCGCCGGCGAGTGCAGCTCAAGGACAGTCTTATCCCGACCGCCCGGTAAGAGTGTTCGTCGGGCTCGCTCCCGGCGGGGGCACGGATTCCGTTGCGCGGATCATGACGCAGAAACTTTCCGATGCCCTGGGCCAGTCGTTCGTCGTCGATAACCGGCCGAGCGCTGGGGGAAACGTCGCGGGGGAGCTTGCCGCGCGCGCCACGCCGGACGGTCATACGCTCATCATCGTTACGCCGACGCACGTCACCAACCCAAGCCTGTACCGCGACGTGCGGTATGACGCGATCAAGGATTTCGCGCCGGTGGGCCTCATCGTGTACGCACAGTATTACCTGTCCGTCAGCAACGCAGTGCCCGCGAGGTCTGTAAAAGAGCTGATCGCTCTGGCGAAGACCCAGCGCCTCACTTATGCGTCTTCCGGCATCGGCAGCGCGAATCACCTTTCGGGCGAGCTGTTCAGGACGATGGCCGGTATCGACATGGTCCATGTGCCGTACAAGGGCGGCGCCCCCGCGCTGAGCGCGTTGATCGCGGGGGAGGTTCAAGTTTCCTTCACCAGTGGCGTGATCATTCCCCACGCCAAGGCCGGCAGACTCAAGACTCTCGCCGTGACCGGCGGTAAGCGCACGCCTCTCGCGCCGGAAATTCCGACGATCGCCGAAGCCGGCGTGCCGGGCTACGAGGTGACGGGATGGTATGGCATGGCCGCTCCGGCCAAGACGCCGAAAGCCATCATCGAGCGTCTCAACGTCACGATGAACCACGCGCTGCCCGAGGTGCGGGAACGCTATGCCAACCTGGGGATGGATATCGCAGGCGGCACGCCGGCGGAGTTCGGGGCGCATCTCAGATCCGAGCGGGACAGGTGGGCTCACGTCGTGAAGGTTTCCGGCGCCCGGGTGGAATGACGCGGGCGGTGGGCATCGGCTGTGACATGCGCCGCCGGGCTCATGTTATCTTCGTAATGATCAATCGAACGTTCAAAGGACACGAGCAATGGTTGCAAAGGGCAGCAAGGAAATACGTCTACCGCTGACAGGCGTAGTGGTTCTCGATCTGACGCTCGCACGCGCCGGTCCCACCTGCGTGAGGCACCTCGCGGATTGGGGCGCCGACGTGATACGCATCGAGCCGCCGGAATCGATGGGGGAGGACGTCGTGGGACGGCGCCATGCGCCGGACTTTCAGAATCTCCACCGCAACAAGCGAATGATGCAGCTCAACCTCAAGTCCGAGCAGGGGTACGCCGTGTTTCAGCGTCTGGTCGAACGTGCCGACGTCCTCGTCGAGAATATGCGCGCGCCGGTCAAGCACAGGCTCAAGATCAGCTGGGACCACGTGAAGAAGATCAATCCGCGCCTGGTTTATGGCAGCATCAGCGGGTTCGGCCAGACCGGCCCGTATAGTGAGCGAGGCGGCGTCGATCAGATCGCGCAGGGCCTGGGCGGGTTGATGTCTATCACCGGCGCGGCCGAACACGGCCCGATGCGCGTGGGGATTCCGATCACCGATCTTACCGCCGGGAATCTCCTGGCATTGGGCATCGCCCTGGCCTTGTTCGATCGCAGCCGCACGGGCGAAGGCCAGTGGGTGCATACCAGCCTGCTGGAATCGATGATCTTCATGCTCGACTTTCAGGCGGCGCGATATCTCGTCAGAGGCGAAGTCGCGAAACAGGCGGGTAACGACCATCCCACCTTCACGCCCACCGGCGTTTTCCCCACCAGCGACGGCCACATGAACATCGCAGCCAGCTCATCGCGCTTGTGGCCGCGGTTGTGCGACGCGCTCGGCAAGCCGGAATGGAAGGACAGGGCGGAGTGGACCACCTCCGTCGGACGTACCAAGGACCGCGCTGCCATCAACCAGGCGATTTCGGATGTCACCCGGCACAAGCCGTCCGCGCATTGGGTAGAGAAATTCGAGGAAGCGGGCATACCGGCCGGCCCCATCAACACCATCGACAAGGTGTTCGCGGATCCGCAGGTGCAACATCTTGGGATCGGCGCTCCCATCCATAGCCCGCTCTTCGGCGACACCCGCATGGTGGCATCGGCTCTCAACTTCACCGGCGTGCCGAGAGACATTCGGACCCCTGCGCCGGAGGCAGGCACGCACACGGAGGAAATTCTGGGCTGGCTCGGCTATTCCAGGGAAGAAATGGAGCGGCTGCGTGAAGCGGGGGTGACCCAGCCCGCCAAGAGCGTTGCTTAGAACCAATCAGCCGCAGATGAACGCAGATGCACGCCTAAGATCCCAGAATAATTCAAGCCACAGATACACACAGATAAACACAGATTTCACAAATCGTCTTGAGGGAGAACTCTCACTTCTCCAGACCTTCCTTGACGTTATCTGTGTGTATCTGTGTTTATCTGTGGCTCAGTCCTCCTGCTTGATCCCGGCGTCCTTCATCACGCCGCCCCATTTGTCGATCTCCGAGCGCACGAAGGCGGAGAATTCCTGCGGGCTCATGATGTCCGCTACGACACCGCGGGCCGCCAATTGCTCGTGGAATTCTCTGGTCTTCAAGAGCGCATTGATCTCCCGGTTGAGAAGATCGATCGCGTGTTGGGGAGCGCCGCGCGGGGCCAGCACGCCGTACCAGGTTCCGCTTACCAGATCGACGCCGGCTTCCTTGATGGTGGAAAGATCCGGCGCGAGCGGCGAGCGCCCGGCGCTCGCCACCCCCAGCGGCTTCAACTTGCCGGCGCGTATCTGCGTCAGTACGCCGGCGAGATTGAGCATCGCGAACTGGACTTCTCCACTGAGGATTGCCGTCAACGCCGGCCCCGTCCCCTTGTAGCCGACGTGCGTCACCTTGATGCCGGTGCGCCCGGCGAACAGCTCGCTCGCGAGATGCCCTATGCCGCCCGTGCCGGCAGAGGAATAGAACAGCTGTCCCGGTCGCGCTTTGGCGAGGGCGATGAACTCCTTGATCGATCTGACCGGCAGCGCCGGGTGCGTAACCAGCACGAACGGCACCGAGCCCACCGCCGCCACGGAAGCGAAGTCCCGGACCGGATCGTAGGGCAGCTTCCTGTAGTAGACGGCTGTGACCGCATGCGACGCGGTGCAAAAGAGCAGCGTGTAGCCGTCGGCCGGCGCCTTTGCAACGATTTCCGCTCCCACCACGCCCGCTGCGCCGGCACGGTTGTCGACGACGAAGGTCTGCCCCAGTTTTTCCGTGAGCTTCTGAGCCAGCATGCGCGCGGCGATGTCCGAGCCGCCGGGCGCAAACGGGACGATCACGCGCACCGGGCGCGTGGGATACGGGGCGCTACGTGCTTCCGGAGAAGATTCGGGCACTGCGCCAGGCGGCGCAGCGATGCCCGCGAGCGGAAAAATCAGCGCGGAAACGATAGTTAACGCAACGGTCCGAATGCTGCTCATAGCATCGAGTGACGTAGAACCAGACGAAAAGCAATTAGAAACCAAAAAACGGAAAACCGACAGGATGAACGGGATGAACAGGATAAACAAGATTCCCGCACAAAACATCCTGTCAATCCTGTCTGTTCTCAGGTCTAGTCCGCACTTGTGCTGAGTTCTTGAGCGGCTTCCGCCCAATGATATGGCGCCGTTCCTTCAGATGGCGGCGAGCGCCTTCTCCACCTGGGGCGCGAAGAGCAGCGCTTCGGTCACCGCGGTCTCGAACGCCGGCAGCGCCCAGTTATCCTGCTCGACGAAAAAGACGCGACCGCGGAACGGTTTGCGCAGGGCCTCCGGCAGGCCGCTCGCGATCAGCCCTGCCGCCGCGACCGGCAATGGATGACCCCAGCGCGCGACGCGGATATCCACCACGTCGGCGGCGGAGCGTCCGACGAGCGGCAGGATCTCGCGCTCGATCTGCTCCTGGAAATCGGAGCGGTACTTCGGGAGCGTATCGTCCCCGAGGATCAGGCTCCTGCCGCCTTCGTGCGGGATGGCGCGGTAGAGCGTCAGCGCCGCCCGATCCGGCTGCGGCCGCGCGTAGCTGGCGAGCACCACGTCCGTTGCCTTCTGCCGCAGCGCGGCCGCCGGCAGGTCGGCACCGACTTGACCCTCGCCCAGCAGGAAGAGATCGTAGAAATCGTCCTTGACGGTGTTTTTCAGGAGCACGTTCGCAACCAGATAGGCGTTGTAACGGAGCTTGCCGATCGCCGCGAGACGGTCCGCCTCGATCTCGTGCAGCAACTTCGCCGCCGCGAATTTCGGGCACGCCAGGATCACCGCGTGCGCGAGCAGTGAGCGGAAATTGCCCTGCGCATCTTCGTAGCTCACCTGCACGCCGTCTCCGCGCACGCGCGCGTCGATAACGGCAGCGGACGTGCGCAAGTGTGAGTAGGGCAGATCCGCGGCGAGGCGTCCGAGCAGCGCCTCGGCCACCGCCGAATTTCCACCCGGGCACACCATCAGCGATTCGAATTCGGCCGCGTAGAAGTTGAGCCCGCACGCCGCGCTCACCACGCGCCCGCTGGCGCCGAACGAGGACCAGCAGAAGTGCTCGATCGCGGTCTCGATGTGGGGATGAAGGCGGCCGCCGGCGATGTTCTCGAGGTGCCGCACGAAATTCATCCTGTCGAGAGCGTCGATCTTCTTCCGCAGTGCCGGGTCGGTCACCGGGATATCGGGGTAGAACCATCCGTTCTTCTCCTCGAGCACGTCGCGGAAATGCCGCTTGAGCCGCTGGAACTGGCGCGGATGCGCGGGATCGGTCTCGCCGTCCCAGAAAGCGTAGTGGCGCTTGCCGTTCCACACCACGGGGTCTTCAGCAGTGCGCTCGCGGCAGCGCTCGCCGAGCTTGAGCTCGCGGATGAGCCCGTCGATCGGCGTGCCGGTCTCGGGTTTCACGAAGTACGCGGCGCCGATGGCGTAATCGAGGCCCCGCCAGGACTCGCCGCGCGAGTTGCCGCCGAAGCGCTCGGCACGCTCGAGAACCACCGGGCGGTATTTGCGCAGGAGGTACGCGCTCGCGAGCCCGCTCAGGCCCCCGCCGACGATGGCAAGAGGAACCTTCTCCGACGGCTCGGGCAGCCCGCCTTTGGCCGCGACGTAGCCAGGCTTGTCCCACAGGATGCGATGGGCGCGCCCGGGATCATCACCCGAGTACCTGAGCGGCGCCTTCTCCGGCAGCGTGCGGTCTATCGGACTTATGGCCTGGAACGGATCGGCGACGCTTTGCGCCGCCCCCTTCGCGGCTGGCGCGTCCGTGGGAGTGGGACCGCAACCCGCGAGTCCCGGCAGATACAGTGCAGAGGTCCCGAGGCCGATCAGCTTCAGTATTGCGCGGCGCGAATTCGTCACGAATGACAGTAAATCTGATTCGAAGCCACAGATAAGACACAGATGAACACAGATAAAACAGAAAAATAAACCGGCAGACATTGGCCACCGAAACGCATGGCAAAACCGTCGTGAGGTCGGCCTGCATCGACGACTGAGGACTCTAAGCCCGGGTTGCAGTTATCCGTGTTTATCTGTGTGTATCTGTGGCTAATTGCTATGTTTCGTTTTTGAGAAAGGTTCTACACGTCACTTCTTTGCTCAGTCGGCGCGAATGCCAGCCTCCCGAACGAGCTTACCCCACCTTTCAATCTCGGTCCGGGTGAAGTCACGCAGCGCCTCAGGCGTGCTGGCGAGCGCCTCGACAGCCATGCCGTCGAATTTTTCGCGCAGGTCCGCGCTCGTCATCGCCTTGACGAGATCCGCGTGCAAGCGGTCCACCAGCGGTTTGGGCGTGGCGGCCGGAACGAAGACGCCCCACCAGTTTTCCGCGACGAAACCGGGCAACCCCGCTTCGGCGAAGGTAGGCACTTCGGGCAGGACCTTGGAGCGTTTTGCACTGGTGACCGCGAGCGGGCGCACCCTGCCCGTGCGTATGTGCTGGAGTATCGGCTGCGGATCCGCGAACACGATATGGACCTGGCCCGCGAGCAAATCCTGGATCGCGAGGATGCCGCCCTTATAGGGTACGTGGACCATATCGATTTTCGCGAGGCGCTTCATCATCTCGCCGCCCAGATGGCCCAGCGTGCCGGGCCCCGCGGTGCCCCAGTTCACCACACCGGGTTTGCTGCGCGCGAGCTTCACGAATTCCATCAGGTTCTTTGCCGGTATGCTGGAATGCGTGACCAGCACGGTAGGGGCGATCGCGACGAGCGCGACCGGCTGGAAGTCGCGCGCCATGTCGTAAGGCACCTTGGAAATCTGCGGATTGATCGCTACCGGGCCCATGTTACCGATCACGAACGAGGCACCATCGGCGGGCTGGCGCGCCGCGTACTCGATGCCGATCGAGCCGTTCGCGCCCCCCGGTTCTCGACCAGCACGGTCTGGCCCCAGATTTCTCCCAGCTTCTGGGCCATGATCCGCCCCATGATGTCTGACGCGCCCCCCGGCGGATAGGTGAGGATCACCCGCATCTGCCGGCCAGGCGGCGGCTGCGCGGTAACGCTCGCGGGTATCAGGGTGGCAGCGGCAATCGACGCGGTGAATAGCGCATGCAAAACGAGCTTCATGGCAGACATCAATCCCTCCTTAGCAGCCTGTCGGACTAAAGCCTATCTCAAGAAAGAAAAGGACAACTTGGCCACAGATCATCTGTGTTTATCTGTGGCTTCTGCCGTCAGACAGAAAAAGATGTTCGCCGGCTCCGCTGTTCCCGCAGCCAGCCGCACGCGATGCAATATCTCGAGCAGGCTGGGCGCCGCGCCGCAGAGAATGGCGAGCTCGCGATCGCCCAGGCGCAAACCGGCGCTACGCGCTGCCCGCTCGCACAAGTTCACGATCTCGGGGTTCATCGCGGCGGTCGCCTTGGCCGGCGCATCAAATGTGATGGGAGCGGGCGGAGAATGCGAGGACAGCGCCGGCTCGCGCTGCAGCCCCCACTGGGTCTCTTGCTCGTAGGCGTGCGCAATCCCGAGCAGTTTCGCATCATCGAACGGTTTGCCGACGAACTGTATCGACAACGGTAGACCGGCCTCGCTATAGCCGCACGGCACCACAATTGCCGGCGCCCCCAGTATGGCAAAGGGCGAGTAGCGGTTCAGGCTCGGCCAGGCAGCGAGCTTGGGATCCAGCGGAGGTGCGGGCCCGGCGCCCGCAGTCACCAGGACGTCGTATTTTTTCCAGACGGGCGCCATCTCGTCCACCATCCGGCTGCGGACCCGGTGCGCATCCATGGAGTCCGCGGCCTGGATGAGACAGGCGATGAGCGTGCGCTCCAGAAAGACCGACCCGAAATCCAGGGGGCGCTCGATCAGGTTGGCGCGCTGAATGGAAAAGGTTTCGGGTGCTTCGATCAGGGTCCACACGTCGCAGTAGTCGCGCACCGGCCGCAGCCGTACGGTTTCGAGGTGCGCCCCCAGCCTCTCCAGCACGCGTAGCGCCTCATCGGTGGCGTTCGCGAGCCCCTTGCCGGCCGCGAGGTCCTCGTCCCAGAAGTGGCGCACCACGCCGACACGGACGCCCTTGAGATCGCGCCGCAGCGAGCCGCGATAGTCCGGACGATGGCCCGGCGCACTGGAGCGATCCCGCGCGTCGTGCGCGGTGATGGCTTGCAACACAATCGCGCAATCCTCGACCGTTCTCGTCATGGGGCCGCAGTGATCCAGGCTGTAGCAGTTCGGGATGACGCCGTAGCGGCTCACCAGCCCGAATGTAGGCTTCATGCCGACCACGCCGCACAACGAGGCGGGCGTGCGTATCGAACCGCCCGTATCACTGCCGAGCGCAAGGAGCACGAGACTCGCGCCGAGCGCCGCACCCGAGCCGCTGCTGGACCCGCCCGTGAAATGCGCCGGGTGCCAGGGATTGCGTGCCGGCGGCCAGGGCAGGTCGAACGAAGGGCCGCCGTGCGCGAGCTCATGCAGCGCGAGCTTGCCGAGGAGGATGGCGCCTGCGGCATAGAGCTGATCGATGACCGCCGCATCGTCGCGCGGCACGTGATGCTCATAGACCTTCGAATGCCCCGTCGTGCGGATGCCGCGGGTCTCGAAATTATCTTTCGCGCCGAACGGGATGCCATGCAGCGGACCACGGTAGTGTCCGTTCGCGATCTCGCCTTCTGCCTTGCGCGCCTGCTCGAGCGCCTGTTCGGCCGTGATGGTGATGAACGACGAAATGATGGGATCGAGCGCTTCGATGCGCTGAAGCAGTCCGCGCACGAGCTCGACGGGCGACAGCGAGCGCGCCTCGATGAGGCGTGAGGCTTCGGCGATCGTGCGGGGAAGGGCGGACATGGGTGTCGCCATTATGCCCGTGGTTACCTGGTGCGTCCCAGGTATGCGTCTCAGATAGGGCGTCCCAAGTAGTGCGTCTCAAATGAAACGTCTCAGATGCAACGTCCGGGGATTGAAGGTGCCAAACCCGCGGCGCACAATGGATGCGCCGATCCGGTCCGCCCCGTCGAACCTCGAACCTGAAACCTCACCCACCTGAAGAATGAAAAGGCGCGCTCTCGTCCTTCTTGCTTGGACTTTCCTTGTTTTCCAGGGCGCCTTCGCCCAAGGCGATGTCGTCACGCCGCCGCCCGCGCTCATCGTGGACGGCATTCCCTCGATTCCCGCGGAGCTGGCGGCGAAGCTCAATCCGTACGGGGAGTTCCGCCCGCACGGCATGCTCTCGTGGCATCCACAGCGCCGCGAGATGCTGGTGCGACGCCGCCTCAACGCCACCAACCAGGTGCACGTGGTGGCCGCGCCGGGCACGGCGCCGCGCCCGCTCACCGATTTTCCCGACGCGGTCGGCAACGCCGCGTACCAGCCGACCACCGGCGACTACTTCCTCTTCGCGCGCGGCGAGGGCGGCAACGAGGTGTTCCGGATCTATCGCTAGGATGTCGCCACGAAGGCGGTGACGCCGCTGAGCCCGGAAGGCATGCGCGCGGCGGCGCCCGTCTGGAATCGTAAGGGCGACCGCATCGTCTATTCGACGCAACCGGTCGACCGCAACAATCCCGGCCGCACGGCGCGCACGACGATCCACGTCATGGATCCGCTGAAGCCCGAGTCCGACCGCGCACTCGCTACCCTGGAAGGCGGCGGCTGGGGCGACTTCGCATTCTCGGAGGACGGCAACAAGATCGCGTTCATCGAGTCTGTCTCGCGTGAACGAGAGCTACATCTGGGTGATGGACCTCGCGACGGGGCAACGGCGGCGCGTCACGCCCGCGCGCAAGGGCGAGCTCGTCGCCTACCAGTCGCCGCGCTTCTCGAAGGACGGCAAGTCGATCTTCGCGATCAGCGACCGCGCGAGCGAGTACCGGCGCCTGACGATGATGCCGGCCGCGGGCGGCAAGGAACGTGTCCTCACCCCTAATCTCAAGCACAACGTCGACGGCTTCGAACTCTCGTTCGACGCCAACCTCATCGCCTTCCTCACCAACGAGGGCGGCTCGAGCGGCTTGCGCTTCATCGACCTCGCCACGTTGAAGGAGCAGCCACGGCCGCCGCTGGTGCCGGGCGTGATCGGCGGTCTCGAATGGCGGCTGAAGTCGACCGAGGTCGGCTTTCACATGAGCTCGGCGCGCTCGGCGGGCGACGTGTTCTCCTACGACGTGAAGACCAGCAAGGTCACCCGCTGGACCAACGGCAACAACCCCGAGCTCAACACCAGCGAGTTCGTCGAGCCGCGCCCGATCAAGTGGAAGAGCTTCGACGGCCTCGAGATCACGGGCTTTCACTACCAGCCGCCGGCGAAATTCACCGGCAAGCGCCCCGTGATCATCAGCATCCACGGCGGCCCCGAGGCGCAGTTCCGCCCCGGCTTCATCGGACGCAACAACTACTTCATCAACGAGCTGGGCGTGGCGATCATCTTCCCCAACGTGCGCGGCTCGGCGGGCTTCGGCAAGACCTTCCTCAAGCTCGACAACGGCATGAAGCGCGAGGATTCGGTGAAGGACATCGGCGCGCTCCTCGACTGGATCAAGGAGCAGCCCGATCTCGACGCTGACGCGCGTGAGCATCGCCGGCGGCAGCTACGGCGGCTACATGACGCTCGCCTGCGCAGTGCATTTCGCCGACCGCATCGCCGGCGCAGTGAGCGTGGTCGGCATCTCCAACTTCGTGACCTTCCTCGAGCGCACCGAAAGCTACCGCCGCGACCTGCGCCGCGTGGAATACGGCGACGAGCGCGATCCGGCGATGCGCGCCTTCCTCGAGTCGATCTCGCCGCTCAACAACGCCGAGAAGATCACCAAGCCGCTCTTCGTGGTGCAGGGATTGAACGATCCGCGTGTGCCCTATACCGAAGCCGGGCAGATCGTCGCCAGCTTGAAGAAGCGCGGCACGCCGGTGTGGTTCCTCATGGCCAAGGACGAGGGCCATGGCTTCGTGAAGAAGCCCAATGTCGACTACCAGTTCTACGCCACTGTCGAGTTCGCAAGACAGACCTTGCTCAAATCAGATGAGACGTCTCAGATAGGGCGTCCCAGATGAAGCGTCCCAGATGAAGCGTCCCAGATAAAGCGTCTCAGCGTCCCACTCGAGGACGGTAAGTCGTCACCCGTCAGTCGTCACCGACGGCGGCCTCCGACATATCATCGCAAGATTTTATTTACCCATGTCGGCCGCCCTGCGCGTCACCGGGGGTCACATCCCCATAGCAGAGTAATGGGGCCCCTGTTCCGCCCCTCGACGCGCCCCATCATTGCTGCTTGACCAGCACGTTCTTCTCGCTCTCCAGTATCTTCCTCACCGCCGGCCGCTTGAGCATCCGGTCCTTCCAGGCCGTGTAGTTGCCCAGCTCTTTCATCGGGAACTCGCCGCGCACGCCCCAGCCGTAGAACACGAGCGCGTAGGGATCGGCGACGGTGTACTGGCTGCCCATCATCCACTCCTTGCTGCCGAGGAGCGAGTCGATCTCCTTCAAATTGTCCCAGAACGATTTCCGCCCGAGTTCCTTTACCGTGGCCTGCGCCGCCTCGCCTTCCGCAAAGCGCTCGGGCCGTATATTTCGTTGGTACGAGGGATGAACGATATTGGAGAACCACGCCATGGCCCCTATGCAACGAGCTTCCTCGAGCGGGTCGGCCGGCAGCAACCTCTTTTCCGGAAAGCGCCGGGCGAGATAAGTGAGGATCGCCGTGTTCTCGGTGATGACCTTGCCGTCGGCGCTCAACGCCGGAACCTTGCCGCGCGGGTTGATCTTGAGATACGCCTCGGTCTTCTGCTCTCCTTTTGCGAGCAGGGTCGGCTTTTCCTCGTACGGCGCCCCCGTTTCTTCGATGCCGATGTGGGAGGCCATGGAACAAGCGCCAGGACTGAAATAAAGGGTAAGCATATGAACTCCAGTGATGGGTGATGGGTGATGAGTGATGGGTGTAAGGGCGTCTTAGATGAAGCATCCACGATGAAGCGTCTCAGATAACGCGCCTCAGATAAAGCGTCCCAGCCAGCAGTAGGTCTTCTTAGGAGCGTGTCGGGACAAAAGCCGGCACGCTCCTACCGATAAACTTTTAATCCCGCGTCTTTGAGCATCTCGCGCATTCGCGCGACGAACTCGGTGGATGACTTTCGCAGCTCCTCACCGCGCTGGAAGCCATCCTCGAACATGTTCTCATCCAGATATTTGCGCCAGGCATCGGTCTTCACCAGGCGCGCAAAGACATCTTCCCAATAGGTCGCGATGTTCTTCGCGGTCCCGGGAGGGGCCACCACGCCGCGGATCGTCGGATCGCTCAGCACGTTGAAGCCTGCCTCCCGCAGCGTCGGCACGTCGGCGAATGCCGGCAGCCGTTTCTCGGTGATTTGCGCCAACGCGCGCAGCGATCCGTTGCGCAGGTACTCGCTCACTTCGGCCGGCTCCGCTACCAGGAGCTGGACGTGCCCGCCGAGCAGGGCGGCGGTGCGCTCGCCGCCGCCCGGAAACGAGATGTAAACCCAGCGTGCGTCGGTCGACCGCTGCAGGATCAGCCGCACGAAATTGCCCCGCGTCTGCACCGATCCCCCCGCCTGCTTGAGCTTCCCGGGCTCCTTCTTCGCCGCCTCGATGAAATCCCGGAGTGTCCGATAGGGAGAATCGGCCTTGACCAGGACCACGGCCGATTCGAGCACCAGTCGCGCGACGGGCGTCATGTCGTAGAAACCCGCCGTTACCTCGGGCGACAGTATGGGCGTCATCATCCACGCGGATGTGAACAGGGCGATCGTATGCGGCTCGCCGCGCTTCTCGGTCATGTACGACATCGCCGTTGCGCTGCCGCCGCCCGGGCGGTTGATCACCAGGGTGCGAACCGGCAACAGCTTTTCTTTTTCGAGGAGCGTGCTCAAGTGGCGTGCGAGCAGATCCGACCCACCTCCCGGCGCGTTGTGCACAACGATCTCGACCGGACGGGTCGGTTGAAATGCCTGCGCCGACACCCCGGCCGGAAACGCAGCCGCGAGCAAGAAAGCGGCAGTGAGGTATTTCATGGCGAGCCCTTTCACGCGATCGACCGGTTTCCCCGGGCAAGTATCCTACCAAAGCTGGTGTGCTGTCCCGTAAATTCCGCGCGCAGCCTCGACACTTCATCACGGCGGCACCCCCAGACACTTCAGCCGGAACGGAATACAATCGGCCTCCCCCGATTCCTCATCCCCACGAGGAGCTGAAGGAATGAAATCGCTGTTTCCGATTCCTGCCGTGCCGGCCGTTCAATGTACCTCGCGCCGCGCCCGCCGCCGGGAGCGCGGCGCCGCCGGTGGCTTGCTGCTGCTGCTGATTGTTGTCGCTCTCATCGCGTGGTGGTACTGGCCGTGGGGACAGGGACCGGAATCGGGCGCGCCCGCTGGCGTCCCAGTTGAGCCGCGTCCGGTGCTCGCCCGGGGCTCACTTGCCGAGGACGAGCAGAACAACATCGCGGTATTCAGGACGGCATCGGTGTCGACCGTGCACATCACCACGCTCGAAGCGGCGCGCAATTTCTTTTCGCTCGACGTATTGCAGATTCCCAGGGGCACCGGGAGCGGCTTCCTGTGGGACGACCGGGGTCACGTGGTGACCAATTTCCACGTCATCCAGGGCGCCAACGCGGCACACGTCACGCTCTCCGATCAGTCGAACTGGAGAGCGACACTGGTGGGCGCATTCCCGGATCGGGATCTGGCGGTACTGCGCATCGATGCGCCAAAGGACAAAATCAAGCCGATTTCGATAGGAACGAGCAAGGACCTGGTGGTGGGACAGAAAGTCTATGCCATAGGCAACCCGTTCGGACTGGATCAGACGCTGACGACCGGCATCGTCAGCGCTCTCAACCGGGAAATCGAGTCCGTGACGCGTCGTGCGATACGCGGCGTGATCCAGACCGATGCGGCGATCAACCCCGGCAACTCGGGCGGGCCGCTGCTCGATTCCGCCGGGCGGCTGATCGGCGTCACCACCGCCATCGCCAGCCCGTCGGGTGCGTTCGCGGGAATCGGTTTTGCAATTCCCGTGGACGAAGTGAATCGTGTCGTGCCGCGCCTGATCGCGGACGGGAAGTTCATCCGGCCGGCGCTCGGCATCCAGGCTGCGCCGCCGGCGTTTCAGACCGCGCTGGGAATCAAGAGCGGCGTGGCTGTCGTGGGAGTGCTTCCGAAAAGTCCCGCCGCGGCGGCGGGCATACAGCCGTTCCAGCGCGCACCCAGCGGCGAACTCATGGTCGGCGACGTCATCACCGCCATGGACGGGAAACCGATTGCCACACTGGATGAGCTACTGGCTGCGCTGGAACAGCGGCAGCCCGGCGACACGGTCAAGCTGACACTGGTGCGGGCGGATAAAAAGCCCGCGGAGGTAGCGGTGCGGCTGGGGCTGCCGGAGTAGTCAAAGGCGGAAGGCGGAAGGCGGAAGGCGGAAGGCGAAAGGCGAAAGGCGAAAGGCGAAAGGCGCAACAACCCTGCTAGCTGTTCTACTTCCTCCTTCCTCCTTCCGCCTTTCGCCTTCGGCTAGTCCCAGGCGGGAGCCCGTCCCGCTGGATTGGCAATCCTGCCGTCGGATCGTTTGAGCGCGCTCACCCGCTTCATCTCGGATTCGGATAACGTGAAATCGAAGACATCCAGGCTCTCGGCCATGTGCTGGGGATTCGAGGAGCGCGGAATGGGGGCGATGTTGCCCTGCTGGACCAGCCAGCGCAGCGCGACCTGGGCGACGGTCCTGCCTTTACTGCGCGCGATGTCCGCGAGAACCGGCTCCTTGAACATGCGGCCCCGGCCGAGCGGGCAGTAAGCCATGAAGATGAGCCCGGCCTTGCGGCAAAACGCCAGCACCTTGGACTGGTCGAGATATGGGTGATACTCGGCCTGTAACACCGACAGGGGCTCCGGACAAAGCCGGATCGCCTCCTGCGTCAAGGCGATGTTGAAATTCGCCACGCCGACATGGCGTGCCTTCCCTTCGCGCTTCGCCTTTGCCAGCGCGCCTATGGTCTCGGCGAGGGGCGTGCCGTCTATGGCCGGCCAGTGCACAAGCAGCAAGTCTACGTAATCCGTCTGCAGGTTGTGCAGGCTTTCGTCCACTGATTTCGCGAAATCGGCGGCGCGCAGGTACTCGTGTGAGACCTTGGTGGTTAGGAAGATGTCTTTGCGCGGGACGCCGGAGAGCTTGATGCCCGCGCCGACACCTTTCTCGGTGCCGTACTTCCAGGCGGTGTCGATGTGCCGATAGCCGGCCTTGAGTGCGTTCGCGACGATTTCGCCGCAGTTCCCCAACTGCGACGTGCCGAAACCGACGACGGGAATCTCGGCGCCGTGGGAAGAGAGTTTGGGCATAGGCGATGGGTTCATCAGAACTCCTTGTTCATGCGTCATTCAGCGCCTGCACGCGCTGACCGGGGCGGGCGAGCTCGTGGTACATGTCGTCGAGGAAGGCGGCTATTTCGTCCGTCGCGAGAGACGGCGGGATGACGAACGAGTCTTCCCGTGAGCGCTTCCCCAAATCCAGCTGATAGACGGCCCAGGCATCTGCCTCGCGGACCACCTCCACCTGGAATCGTCCATAAATGTCGAATTTCACGGCACACGCCGGGACGAAAGATGAAGTGGGTCCCTCATCCCTCATCCCTCCGCCCTCATCCCTGTTACTGTGGTTCGATACCCGCCAGCTGCGCCGCCTTCTTGTAGCGCGCGATCTCCTGAACGAGGAAGCCCTCGAGCTGTGCGGGGGTCCGCGGCCAGGGCTCGGCGCCCTCTCCGTCGAGGAATTTCTTCATCTCGGGCGTCGCGAGTATCTTGTTGACCGCGGCATTGACGATGTTTATGCGGTCTGCGGGCATGCCTGCTGGCGCGAAGATTCCCCACCAGAGCTCATAGCTGTACCCGGGGACTCCTGCCTGCGCGGCTGCCGGGATGCCCGGAAACAGCGGTGAGGGCTCGAGGCTGGTGACACCGAGGGCGCGCACCCGCCCGGCCTTCAACTGCGGGCCGAGCGCAGCCTGGCTCGCGATCAAGATTTCTATTTCCCCGGAGGCGAGGGCCGTGACCGCCGGCGCGATGCTCTTGTAGGGGATGTGGGTCATCTTGACGCCCGCGGCAGAGGCGAACAGCGCCCCCGAGAAATGATTGTTGCCGCCCGCTCCCGACGACCCGTAGTTGAGCTTGCCGGGTATCTTCTTCGCGAGCGCGACCAACTCCTTGACGTTTTTCGCCGGTACTGAAGGATGGACCGCGATCAGCATCGGGGCGCGGGCAATCGTAGCGACCGGAACGATCGCCCTGCCCGGATCGAAGGGCAACTTTGCCCGTACCGCGGCGGTTGCGGGATAGGAAGAGGTATGGGCGAGAAGCACGTGGCCGTCGGGATCGGCCTTGGTGGCGATCTCGGTGCCTATCATGCCGCTCGCGCCGGCCCGGTTGTCGATGACCACGTTCCTGCCCCACATCTTGCCGAGGTCCACGGCGATGGCGCGGGCATAGAGATCGATCGAGCCGCCCGCCGCGTAGGGCACGATGATCGTGATGTTCCTCGATGGGTAGGCGGGTTGCGCCGCTGCGTCCAGCGCCGCGAGACCCGCGAGTGCGATCAACAGATACTGCAATCGGTGTTTCATCGACTCCTCCAAAGTTTGTGCGACGCGCGGCCTAGCATGATACAGGTGACGAGATACGGGTGACGAGGTATAGGTGACGAGATATAGGTGACGCGATACAGGGGGTGAAAAGCAATTAGACCATCGACAACCGCCAGTACGTCACTTTTATTCGTCACCCTTGATCGTCACCCGTATCTCGTCACCCATATCTCGTCACTGGTCAAGTGGCCAGGAGCTTTCGGGCCTCTTCGACTTGGGCATGCAGGGATTTCAGCAGGCGTGCTTCGGGCGTCGGCGCACAATTGGCGTAGCCCACGCCCAGCGCGCGCAGTTGCGCCGCGTTGCGCGGAAAGACAGGGTTGTTCATCGGCAGCGCGAGTCGAGTGACGCCGCTGCGGCGCACCGATTCAGCCACCCGGTTGATGGTCTCCACGAGCTTCGGATGGTCCGTCCGGCCGGTAACGCCCAGTGCGCGCGACATGTCCGCCGGCCCGACCACGAGGAGATCCACGCCTTCGGTGGACGCGATCTCGTCTATTTCCTCGAGCGCGGAAAGCTCCTCGATCATGATCGCGAGCGTGATCTCTCGATTGGACTGCGCCATGTGCTCGGCGACCGGGATCTTGCCGAAATCCGCGGCGCGGCTGCCCGCCATCATGCCGCGCTCGCCGAGCGGGGCGTAGCGCACCGCCTTGACCGCTTCGCGCGCTTCCGCGGCGCTGTTGATGTGCGGGAGCTGCAGGCCCTGCACGCCCATGTCGAGCAGGCGCAGGATGAAAGCGGGGTCGAAGCCGGGAGTGCGGACGATGGGGGCGATGCCCATGCGCTCGGCGGCCATGACCATGAGCTGAACGTCGCGCAGGTCGAAGCTGGTGTGCTCCAGGTCGATGAAGGCCGCGTCGAATCCCGCGTGACCAATGATCTCGACGATCTGCGGGTCGGCGATGCCGCCGACGTAGGCTCCGAACGCGAGCCCGCCCTCGCTCAGGATGCGTTTTACCCGGTTCTGGATCATCCTCTCGTTCCTTGTAGAAAACTCGGGAGAGCGGGAGAGCGGAAGTCGGGAGATCGAACAGCGACAAGGCCGAACCCCCCCTCCCTTGCTGCCGCTCTCCCGATCTCCCGATCCCTCGGACTATTCCATTTTGACGCCGGTATCCTTCGCGACCTTCTGGTACTTGGTGTTTTCCCGGCGCACGAACTCGGTGAATTGCTCCGGCGTCATCGGGTCGAGCCGCACCCCGAGGTCGTCGATCCTCGTCCTGGTCTCGGGGAGCTGCAGGATGCGGTTCACCTCGGCGTTCAGCTTCACGACGATGTCGCGCGGCGTGCCGGCCGGGCCCATCACGCTGTACCAGTTCCTGACGTCGTATTCCTTCAGGCCGATTTCGCGCAGCGTCGGCACCTCCGGGATCTGCCGATCGCGCTCGGCGGTGGTGACCGCGAGCGGGCGCATTCTTCCCTGCTTCAGGTAGACGGCGACCGAGGACAGGGTGTCGAAATTCATAACGATGTGTCCGGCCAGGATGTCGATGATCGCGGGGGTGCTGCCCTTGTACGGGACGTGCGTGAGCTTGATTCCGGTGGCGCGCATGAACATCTCGCCCGCGAGGTGGTTGGTGCTGCCGACGCCGGGAGAGGCGAAAGTGAGCTCGCCCGGATGCGCCTTGGCGAGCGCGATCAGCTCCTTGACGTTGCGCGCCGGGGTCGATGGATGGACAACGAGCACGTTGGGCGCGTAGCCGATGTAGGCGATTGCCGCGAAATCGGTCAGCGGATTGTAGAGCGGCTTCGACACCATGTATGGTGCGATCGCGTTCGAATTCACGTGGCCCGTCAGCAGCGTGTAGCCGTCGGGCGGCGCCTTCGCGACGATGCTCGCGCCTATCATTCCCGTCGCCCCGGGACGGTTGTCGACGATGAACTGGTGCTTCCACGTTTCCGTCAGCTTTTGCGCGAGCAGTCGCGTGACGATGTCCGTGCCGCCGCCGGGCGGGAAGCCGACGATCATGCGGACGGTCTTGGTCGGGTACTGCTGGGCGCCGGCGGGAATTGCCGCCGCCAGCGCCAGGATAAAAACCGGAAGCCAGCGCAAATAGGTCATGCTCTCTGTGGCTGTTGTTGATTTACCTGTTGCCATGGCGGGTAGTTTCGTCTTTTTTCTGGCGCGCTTCGACGGTTTTCTCCTCGATCTCGTAGTACTCATTCAGGCTGATGATATCCTCGACGTCCTGACGCGCTTTGACGAAGTCGGCCTCGGAGATGCCCTTGTAGTTGCCGGTCTCGCGCAGTTCGGCCAGCGCCTTCTTGAGGAAATGGAACGCGGTGCACAGCACTACCTGCGCCTCGATGCAGCCGACGTAGCCCATCTGTTGCAACTCCTGACGCGAGAATATCGGGCGACCGTCGCGGTTGCCGCGGCTCTGCACGTAGACGAGCGGCAGCCGGCAGACCTTGGTCGCCTTTTCTGCCTCTGCGGGATTGCGCGGGAATAGGAGTCCCAGATCGGCGCCGACGTCCGCGGCTCGGTTCAAGCGCATGCTCGCTTCCTCCAGACCCAGCGCGCGGCAGGTATCGGTGCGCGCGATGATGACGAAATCCGGGTCGCTGCGGTCGCGCTCCTTGACCGAGTACTCGACCTTTTCGACGAACTCCTCGACCGGTATGCCGTGCACGACGTACTTGTGATAGTGGGCGCGCTTGGGGAAAAGCTGGTCCTCGATATGGATGCCCGCGACGCCGAAGCGTATGAACTCACGCATGGTGCGCATGGTGTGCACGGGCTCGCCCCAGCCGGCGCCCGCATCGGCGATCAATGGAATGTCGATGGCCTGTGCGATGTCCGCGGCGAGCCGCACCTGCTCGGTCATGGTGAGCAGCGGCTCGGTGATCGCGGTCGAGCCGCCGGTCACGTAGCCGCCGATATAGGCCGCCTCGTAGCCGAGCGACTGGACCAGCCGCCCGCCGATCGCATCGTAGACCGAAGGCATATGCAGGAAAGTCTTGTTGCGCAGCAGCGCGCGCAGCTTGGTGGATTGCCGCTCCATCGTTTTCCTCAGAGTTGGTGTTTCGGGGTGAAGCGGTGAAGAGGTGAAGAGGTGAAGGGGTGAAGAGGTGACGTAGGCGGATTGCTCCACTTTCTGCTTCACTGCTTCACTTCTTCACCGCTTCACTCGATCTTGATGTTGCCCTTCCTGATGATGTCCGTGAACCGCGCCTTCTGCTCCTTCAGGTAGCGGGCGAAATCCTCCGTGCGGCGGAAATCCACTTCGAGGCCGGCCGTCGCGATGCGCTCGCGCACGTCGGGTGACTGCATGGCCCGGTCCACCGCCGCCGAGAGCCGATCGATGATCGGCTTTGGCGTGCCCGCCGCGACCATGACCCCGATCCACGCCGCGACATCGTAGCCGCGCATGTTGGCGACCGTCGCGAGCGGCTGGAGGTCCGGCGCGAGTGCGCTCGACCGCGCGATCGTGATCCCGTAACCCTTGAGGCGGCCTGCCCTGATGTGCGGCAGCGTGGCGGCGACCGTTTCGAGCGCATAGGAGATCTGGCCGCTGGAGACGTCGATGAGGGCGGGCGCGCTGCCCTTGTACCGGTACATGCGTGGCTTTCAACCCGTTCATGTTATTGAACCACTCTGCAACGAGGTGCGAGCTCGCGCCGGTGCCCGAGGACGAGAAGGTGTATTTCCCGGGGTTCGCCTTGACCAAGGCGATGAGCTCGAGCGCATTCTTCGCCGGAAACGACGGGTTGGTCACCAGCACGAACGGAGACAAGCCCACGTTCGCGACGGGCGCGAGGTCCCGCTCGTAATCGTAAGGCGCCTTCTGAAGAAGGGGACTGATCGTTATCGGACCGGCCGAGGCTGCAAGGAGGGTATAGCCGTCCGGCGCGGCCTTCGCGACGACGTCGGTGCCGATCATCCCGCCGGCACCCGGACGGTTATCCGCCACCACCTGCTGGTTCAGCAATTCCGTCAGCTTTTGCGCGACCACGCGCCCGGCGAGATCCGTCGCCTGCCCGGGCGGCCACGGTATGACCATGCGCAGCGGCCGGCTGGGATAGTTCTGCTGAGCGACGACTGCCCCCGCGAACGCGAGCAGAGCCAACGTCGCGATGATTCGCTTCATTCCGATATTTCGCAGCCGTCGCTTATCCTTCATCCTCATCCTTCATTCTCAAACACAGTCACGAGTCACCGGTCACGAGTCACGCTTCACCTAGCCAGCGGATCGGGCCGCATCTGGAACTTCACTACCTTGGGCCGGTTCTCCTTGCCGCCTTCGACGTGGAAGACCGTCGCGGTTGGAGCTCGTCGCCCACAGCGCCCTTGCCCTTCCAGCCGCCATTCGGGATCGTCGATGCGCCCTTCCGCCCACTTGGCGAAGAAGCCCATGGGGTAGGGCACGCGCAGGGTGACGAACTTGCCATCGACGAGGGCGAAGTAGCGAATCGTTGATGTTGCCCGTGGCGATCGGCACGTTCTCGCCCAGGCCGAGCGTGTTGAACTGGTCGACCCACGTGTAATAGCTCGCCTCGGCGCTGCCATCGTCCGTCACGTCCCTGAACTGCGGTCCGGGCAGGCGGTACAGCGTCCAGCCTTCGGGGCAGTGCTTGCCCGTTGCCGTGTCGGCCCGTTCAACGGCCCCTTGCACTTGCGCCGGTCGAAGCTGCCGAGATGGCCGCTCGCGTACGACGCCCAGAAGACGCCGTTGCTGTCGATGTCGCCGCCGCGCGCGCCCGTAGCCGGGGAGCGGCGGCTCGTAGATCTCCGTGAGCGCGGTCTGGGTCGGGTTCGGCTCCCGGGGCAACGCGCACGACGTAGCTCGGGAACGGCGCCAGCGACGTGCCCCAGACCGAGCCGTCCTTGGGATTGACGACCACGCTGTAGCATGTTCGACCGCGACCCGCTTGTCCTTCGTTGGGGTCGACCGGCTGGTTCGGGCTCCACCCATTCGTCGCGCTTGCCGTTGCCGTTGGCGTCGAGGATGAACGGCGTCCAGCCTTGGGACCTGACCTCGTCGCCGGTTTCCTCGAACATCTTGCGGTTGAGCCAGCCGATGACGCCCATGCCGCCGCCGCCGCTCGAGGTCCACAGCGTATTGTTGGCGTCTTCGGCGAAGATGAGATGGTGCGTCGGAAAGCAGGTGCTGATGAGCGTCCATTTGTTCGCTGCGGGATCGTACATCGAAAGATGGCGGCTCGCGCGTTTCGAGCGGGAATACTCTCGCCGAGGGATGGCTCCGAGCCCTTCTTGCAGAAATCGGGGTTGCCGGGAGGACGAACGCGCGCGGTGACCCACACCCGCCCCTTCTCGTCCATCATCGGGTTGTGCATGCTGCGTCTGGCTGTCCCAGATCGGCTCCGCGCCCCAGTATGGCGAAGGCGCCATCGGGTCGGTGCGGTGGGACGGCGTCTTCGGATCGCGCACCGGATGTTTCACTTCCGTCGCAGTGTGCCTGACCGGGTCGAGGACCGGCCACATAGTCCGTGCTGTTCTCGGCGCCCCGTAAAACTTGCCGTTGGCATTGAGCGTGGGATTGCGCCGGTCGGTCCCGATCAAGTCGTGCATGTAGGCGGTGGGACGGCTCCAGTCCCACAGCGTGAGCACGACGTTGCGCTCGACGCCCTGCGGCCGCGACGGCTGCGCGAAGGGCAGTTCGCCGGCGGCGATGCGATCGGTCCAGTCGCCAATAGCTCCAGCGCCCGCTCGGTGCCGAGGCGGCTCGTCGCGTTGATCATGTTGTTCATGCGCCTGTCCCGAAGCGATGCGCCGCGCCCAGGCCTCGGTTGAACTCTTGAAGTGCGCGAAATCCTTGCGGCATGGTGCGCGTCGCCTTGGTGCCGAGCGCGTGACACGACATGCAGCCATTGGTCTTCACCGAGTTCAGCCATTCGATTTGCGGCGCATGCCCTCGGCGATGCCGTTGCCTTTCGGGCCCGTGCCGGGGAACTCGCTCTTGGCGGGAATCTTCGAGCAACGAGTACCAGTAGATGGCCGGGTAATACTCCGCGGCCGCGGCCGGCATTCGGCGCGGGGACCGCGGTGAGGTTGAGGAGCTTCCCGGGCGCGGTCCGCACCTTGGGCGAATCGACCAGTCCGTAGCCGCGCACCCATACGCTGTAATTGGCTTTGGGAAGTTCGGGCATGACGTAGCGCCCGCGCATCGTCGGTGACGACGATCTTCGCGTACTTGGTCGGCAGGTCGGTCGTTTCCGCGATCACCCAGACGCCGGCCTCCGGGCCCTTCGCGCCCGTGACCACGCCGCCCAGGTCGTTCTCGCCGATGCTGACGCCCTCGGCACTGCGTTGGGAACTCATGTCGGCCGCGCACGCGGCCAGGAGCGCGGCGATGCCGGCCGCGGCCATGCCCCAAAAAAAACCATTCCGTGTCGTCCTCATGTTCTCGCTCCTCCAGTAAAGAACCGTGACTCGTGACTCGGACATGATGTCGTACGGAGTGTCGGGTGTCGAGTGTCGCGTGTCGAGTGTTACGCGATCTTCCCTCGTCCCTCGACACTCATTCCTCGTCACTCTGCGCGTGCTTGACCCGAACATCGCTCGCACCGAAAATCGAACTCGGTTCTGCGGAGGTGACCACGCTACGGCTTATCCTCCCGTTTTCGGCGGGGGCGCCCAGCGACGTCCTGGCCGAGGAGCAGAGTAATTGGAAGCGAAGGCAAGCAACCTGCTCGACGCGGACACGGCCGAGAGCGTGCGGCTGAGCGCCGCTGAGGCGATCGCGCTGGGCGAGCGCGCGCTCAAGCGCGTCGGCTACGGCGGGGAGGAGGCGCGCATCATCGTGGACCAGCTCGTCGACAATGCGCTGTGCGGCTACAAGTTCGCCGGGCTGCCGCGGATACTGGCCATCGCCGGCGACGAGAAGACGCGCAAAGCGCGCTCCCCCGTGAAGATCGTGCACGAGACGCCCGTGTCGGCGCTGCTGGACGGCGGGAACAACGTCGGTTACGTCGTGGCGTACCGCGCTGCCGAAGTCGCGATCGGGAAGGCGCGGGCGAGCGGTATGGCATCGGTAGGCGCCTACAACGGCTACTACAGCGGCCGTAACGCCTATTTCGTGGAAAAGATCGTGCGCGAAGGTTTGGTGGCATTCCACGCGTCGAGCGCGCACCCGCGCGTTCTGCCGCCCGGCGGCGCGCGCCCGATGCTCGGAACCAACCCGATCTGCTTCGGCTTTCCGTCCGACGACGGGCCGGTGATCTTCGACATGGGCACTGCCGCCCTCATGTGGGGCGAGGTGATGCTGCACGCGCATCTCGGGGAGCCGTTGCCCGAGGGCGTCGGCTTCGACGAGCACGGCCGGGCATCGCGCGACGCGGCAGCGGTGCTGAAGGGCGGCGTCGTGCCGTTCGGCGGTCACAAGGGTTACGGCCTGTCGTTTGCGATCCAGGCGCTGGGAATACTGGCGGGCGCGGCGCTCGCGAAGGGACAGGTGCGGGACTACGGCTTCCTGTTCTGGGCGGTCGATCCGAATGCGATGCTGCCCGGCGGCGAGTTCAAGAGCCAGATGTCCGAGTTCGTGCGTCAGATCAAGGCGACGCCGCGCCAGCCGGGCGTCGAGGAAATCCGCATTCCTTCCGAGCGCGCGATGCGCGAGCGGGAGCGCCGGCGCAAGGAAGGCATAGTGCTGGAGCGCAAGGTGGTCGACGCCTTGCGGGCGCTTTGAGACAAGTGATAGGTGGTAAGGGTCAAGACACCCGGGATGCCCGAATCAAACCGGAGTGATCAGGCAACGGCGGGCGTGGCGTGCTTCGGCTCGTCTTTCGGCATGAAGACGATCAGCACGTTGGCGAAGAGTATGGTACCGGCGAGGAAATAGAACGCCGTGTAGATGTCCGAGGCGTCGGCGATCATCCCGAAGGCTCGCGGGCGCGACGCTCGCGCCGAGGTGCTGGATGCCGAACTGCAGCCCGACGCCGCTGCCCGCGCAAGGTCTCTGGGGGTGGCTTCCACGGCCCACGCCTGCAGCACCGGGCGCATGGCGTAGAGGAAGAAGCCGACCAGCGCGATGAACAACACGAAGGCGAAGCTCTTGCCGGCAAGCGCCATGAACACGATCATCACGCATGTGAGGACCATGCTCGACATGACGATGCGCTTGCGGCCCATCTTGTCGGAAAGGTGCCCGCCGATCGGGCTCGCGGCGAAGCCCGCGACCTGCATCAAGGACAGGCAGACGCCGACGGCGAACGGCGAATAGTCCAGCTCGTACGCGAGATAAACCGGGAGGAACGTGAGCAGTCCGGTCTGGGTCATGGTGCGGAACGCCGAGCCGATCGACACCAGCATCAGCGCACGGTTCTTGAGCAGGCTCGCGAAATCCTTCAGATAGTTCTTCACGCCGCGCGATTTGCCGCCGGCGTTGACGTGGTCGTGCGACGAGCTCATCGTGAATGCGCCCAGCATGACGAGAATCATCGCCGCCATCACCAGTCCCGGCACGACGTTCATGACGACCACCGTGCGCCAGCTGAACCAGGCGAGGAGCGCGCCCACGACGAGCGGGGCGAGCCCGTCGGCCAGGTTTCCGCCCATCCCGTGGAAGGAGATCACCAGCCCCTTGCGCTCGGGATAGCGGTAAGCGAGCGTGGTGATCGCGGCGGGATGCCAGAGGTTGTTGCCGATGCCGACCAGCGTCACGCACACGAGCAGCATCCAGTAGCTGTGCGTCAGGGCAATCAGCGCGTAGGGAAAGCCGACCCAGAAGAGCGACGTCGCCATCAGGTAGCCCTTCTTGCCGACCATGTCCACCACCATGCCGCCAGGGAGGTTGGAGATCGCGCTCACGATGTGCTGCGTGGTCATGATCAGGCCGATCTCTGTATAGGAGAGCCCCAACTCCTTGCCGATCAGCGGCAGCAGCAGGTAGAAGGTCGCGGTATACCAGTGGGTGAAGGCGTGCCCGGCGGATATCAGCCACACGTCCTTGAAGGAACGTGACAGCACGGACGGCGATGCGGCAACGGTGCTCAAGATACGGACTCAGGGCTCATCGCGATTCTGTGAATGATAACACTCTCAATTCCTGCACCGTTACGCCGGGCGCCGGCTTCCTGATTCCACGATGAGAACTACTCCCGCGGGCGTGACCGCCGGCGCGCGCTTGCCGCGCCTTCCCTGCGCGCCTAACATGAACTCAAAGCACTAGATGGCCGGGAGAAATCGTCGTTCGCGGTACACCTCAGGGGAAGATCATGAACAAGACGCATCTCGTACTCGCACCGGTCATCGTGCGTGCTCTTGGCGCTGGGTTGTTCACAGCCGGTTCCGCGCGGCGCCACGCCGCAGGGAGTTGAGGGCGGGCCGCGCTTCGTGGTCGATCCGTTCTGGCCGAAGCCGCTCAAGGAAAACTGGATCATCGGCCAGGTGGCCGGGCTGCATGTTGACAGCCGCGATCACGTCTGGATCCTTCACCGCCCCAACACGCTGCTCGCCGACGAGAAGGTTGCCAAGCCGGATCAGGCGAGGCGCTGCTGCGCAGCCGCGCCCGCCGTGACTGGAGTTCGACACGGAAGGTGTGTTCGTTCGCGGCTGGGGCGGTCCCGGACAGGGCTACGACTGGCCGAAGAACGAGCACGGCATATACGTCGATCCCGAGGGCTACGTATGGGTCGCGGGGAACGACGCGGCCGACAACATGATTCTCAAGTTCACGCGCGAAGGCAAGTTCCTGATGCAGATCGGCAAGCCCGGCAAGTCGGAAGGCAGCGCCAGCCGGACCCAGCTCGGGCGCCCGGCGAACATGGAGATGGACGTCGCCGCGAACGAGCTGTACATCGCCGACGGCTACGGCAACAAACGGATCCTGGTGCTGGACGCGAAGACCGGAGCCTACAAGCGGCACTGGGGCGCGTACGGCGGCACGCCGAGCGACGAGAAGCTGCCCGCGTACAGCGCCTCTGCGCCGCCTTCGAAGCAGTTCGCCAACGCCGTGCACTGCGTGCGATTGTCCAGGGACGGACTGGTTTACGTCTGCGACCGGGGAAACAACCGCATACAGGTATTCAAGAAAGACGGGGCGTTCGTGACCGAGCTTCTCGGGGTACAGCTGTCCCTGACCGATACCGCCGATCTCGTCTTCTCGCCGGACGCGGCGCAGCGTCATATCTATCTCGCCGACGGGCAGAGCAGCTACATCCACATTCTGTCCCGCAGCGACGGCAAGCAGCTCGGCAGCTTTGCCCGTCACGGCCGCCAGGCCGGCGAGTTCCGCTCGCTCCACAACCTTGGCACGGACTCGAAGGGGAATCTCTATACGGGCGAGGCGGGGTTCGGACGGCGCTTGCAGAAGTTCGTCCGCGTCGACTAGTATCGCGTCCCGCAAAATCTTTTTCATGATCGGTCCAGGCAGCTCGCGAACTTGCGCGATAGCAGCGGCGCAGTTGTGCGCATTCCGATGGTACCTGGAACTGATTTCATAAATGGCTGATGTTCATCCGACCCGGCGCAGGGCTTACGCTCGGGCGACGGAGGCGATGTGATTTGCCGGAAGGCGTCATCCCCGCCGTTCCTAATAAACCTGATGAAATCTGACCTCCAACGCTTTTTCAATCCGCAATCCATCGCCATCATCGGCGCGTCCCAGGATTTCATCACCATCAGCGGCCAGCCGCTCAAGCATCTGCAGTCGCATCACTACAAGGGCAGGCTGTACCCCGTGAATCCGCGCTATCAGGAAGTCGCGGGCGTCAAATGCTACCCCTCGCTCGCCGATATCCCGGAGACACCCGACCTCGTGCTGATCCTCGTCAACGCTTCGCGCGTGGCCGACATATTGGAGCAGTGCGGCCGCAAGGAGGCACCCTACGTGATCATCTTCAGCTCGGGCTTCTCCGAGATGGGCGGGGCCGGGGTCGAGATGCAGGCCAGGCTCATCGAAATCGCGCGGCGCTACGACATCGGCGTGATCGGCCCCAACTGCCAGGGGATGATAAACGTTGCCGACGGCGTATTTGCGGGCTTCGGTTCGGTGTTCTTCACCGACTACGCGCCCGGCCTGGTGAGCATGGTGTCGCAATCGGGAGGATTCGGCTTTTCGGTGATGAACCTGTCGTCCAAGGACGGCGGGCTCAACTTCCGGCAGATGGTCACGACCGGCAACGAGATCGGCATATCGTCCCTGGAATTCATGGAGTACTTCATCCGCGATCCGCAAACCGAGATCATCGCGGGCTACATCGAAGGCGCAAAAGACGCCTGGCGACTGCCCGAGATCGGCCAGAATGCGCTCTCCGCCGGCAAGCCGATCCTGATGTGGAAGGTCGGCAACACCGAGCAGGGGCAAAGGGCCGCGGCCTCGCACACCGCCAACCTGGGCGGCGCGATGGCGCTCTACAAGGCGGCGTTCCGGCAGAACGGCATCATCCAGGTCGAAGACGTCCAGGATCTCGTCGACTACGGGCGTGCGTTTCGCAGCGGTCGCCTGCCCAGGGGGAATCGGCTGGCGATCATCACCATTTCCGGCGGCGCGGGTATCCTCATGACCGATGAGTGCATAGCGCGCGGCATGCAACTTGCGCAGCTCGCGCCGGAAACGATGGCCAGACTGCGCGAGTTCGTGCCAAGTTTCGGCTCGCTCCTGAACCCGGTGGACGTTACCGCGGGGATCTTCAACGATCTCACTCTCATTAACCGCACCCTGCAGTGCGTCATCGATGACCCCGGCGTGGATTGCGTCGCGATGATCAACGCATCGCTGCAGGGTGAGATTGCGGCGCAGATCGCGACCGAAATCGTGGCTGTCGCCGGCACGACCGACAAGCCGATCTACCTCACCTGGAGCGCGCGCGACGTGATGGCGCCCGACGCTTACGCGACGCTGGACGCTGCCCGTCTCCCGCACTACAAATCGCCGGTGCGCTGCGGCAGGGCGATGGCGGCCGTGTCGTGGTACGCGGAGGCAAAGCGCCGGAACGAAGCGCGGCGGTCGGAGAAGCCGCTGGCGCTGCACCGGCCCGGCGCGGTCCGGGCGCTGACGGGCAGGCGGTCGCATATTGCGGAATACGAGGCCAAGCGCATACTCGCCGAATACGGTATTCCGGTGACGCGCGAGGATCTGGCGAAGAGCGGCGGCGACGCGCTCGCCATCGCCCGTCGCCTGGGCTATCCGCTGGCGCTCAAGGTGCAGTCCCCCGACATATCGCACAAAACCGAGGCGCGCGCGGTACACCTCGGGATCGCGTCCGATGCTGAACTGGCCGCTGCGTACGACCAGGTCATCACCAATGCGCGTGCCTACATGAAGGACGCTGCTATCGAGGGCGTGTTGGTTCAGGAGATGGTGGGCGACGGCATGGAAGCCATACTGGGCGTGACGAACGACGCGCTCTTCGGCCCCGCGGTGATGTTCGGGCTGGGCGGCATCTTCGCGGAAGTACTGGAGGACGTCTCGTTCCGGCTGGCGCCGGTGACACCGTCGGTCGCGCGCGAAATGGTCGAGGAGATTGCGGGCTATCCGGTGCTGGCCGGCGCGCGCGGCAGGCCACCCGCGGACGTGGATGCGCTGGTGGACGCCATCGTGCGGCTGTCGGCGCTGGCGGTCGACCTCAAGGATCACGTTGCGGAGCTCGACGTGAACCCCTTGTTCGTATTTCCCGAGGGGCATGGCGTGAAGGCGGTTGACGCTCTCATTCGATCCAAAGGCGAATGAAGCCACAGATAAACACAGATGAAGACAGATAAAACCCAAACCGGAAATGCATTAGCCACTGGAATCACACGGAAAACACGGAAGCAGTAGCAAGAGCATCTTGGCCGCGCATACCAAGACTGCAACGCGCGAAGATCGCATGCGTTATCACTTTCTTGTTGCCCCTGAGGTTGAGCCATGAAACTATCGCCTGAAACAGAAGAGTTCCGGCAGCAGATCCGCCGATTCGTGGAGAAAGAGGTCGAGCCGCGCTCGCGCTGGATCGAGGAGCACGACGCCATACCCGACGATCTGATGGCGAAGGCGCGCGAGCTGGGACTGTTCGGCATCACCATCCCTGAGGAATACGGCGGGCGCCGGGCTCGACCTCGCGGGCAAGTGCGCGATCGAGGAGGAGCTCGGGCGCGAGCAACTATGGGTTCGCGACGGTCATCGCCAACCATACCGGTATCAGCACGCATCGGCATCGTCACCCTCGGCTCGGAGGCGCTGAAGCGCAAGTACCTGCCGCGCATGGCGACCGGCGAATGGGTCGGCTGCTTCGCGCTGACCGAGCCGCAGGCGGGCTCGGACCCGGCTGCGATGCGCACGACCGCGGTAAGGAAGGGCGACCGCTACGTGCTGAACGGCGAGAAGATCTTCATCACCAACGCGGGCATCGCGCAGGTCTTCACGGTGATGGCGATCACCGACAAGACGAAGGGCATCAAGGGCATCTCGGCGTTCGTCGTCGAGCGCGGCTTCCCCGGCTTCCCGATCGGGAAGAACGAGCTCAAGATGGGCATGCACGGCTGCCACCACCGCGCCGCTGGCGTTCACCGATTGCGAGGTGCCGGCGGAGAACCTGCTCGGCGCCGAGGGGATGGGCTACGTCCAGGCCTTGAAGACGCTCACGCGCGGGCGCGTAACCATCGCGGCGCGCAGCTGCGGCATCATGGACAAGCTGATCGAGCGCTGCATCGACTACATGAAGATGCGCACGCAGGGCGGCAGGAAGCTCGCCGAGTACCAGGGCCTGCAGTGGATGCTCGCCGACATGGCGGTCAGCGCGGGACGCGGCGCGGCTCATCACGGAGCGCGCGATCGAAGCGCTGATGCGCGGCGAGCGGGCGACGATGGAGGCTTCGGTCGCGAAGCTCTACGCGACGGAGGCGCTCGGCGAAGGTGGCGGACGCCGCGGTGCAGATCCACGGCGGGATGGGCTACATGCGCGAGGCGGGCATCGAGACCGTACTATCGCGACGTGCGCATCATGCGCATCTACGAGGGCTCCTCCGAGATCCAGCGCAACATCATCGCGGGACAGTTGTTGAAGGACAATTGACCACGGAGAACAGGGGGCCGGCAGGACCGGATCCCGCAGGTCCGACAGGACTGACAACAGCCAAAGATTGGAGGAGACATCATGAACGAGACTCGTAGCCGCAATCGTGTTAGTTCGTCGCTCATCGGCATGTTCTGCGCAGCCGCGGTAGTTGCGGGGTCCGCGCCGGCGCAAACGTATCCGTCCAGGCCGATCGAGTTCGTCGCGCAGATCGTCCGCGGGCGGCGGCACCGACCTCTTCTGCGCGCCATCACCGATATGCTCACGAAGCAGAAGGCCTTCTCGCAGCCGCTCCTCAATTCCAACCGCGTCGGCGGAGCTGGCGTCGTCGCGTACACCTACATCAAGAGCAAGCGGGGCGATCCGCATGTAATCCAGACGATCGCCACCGGCGGAGTACTGAACGCTGCAGTTCGGCCGGAACTCGAATTGCCCCTCGACATCTTCACCCCGCTCGCGATGTTCGCGACGGATCCGCAGGTCATCGCGTTGCGCGCCGAATCGAAGTTCAAGACGTTCAAGGAGCTTGTCGAAGCGGCCAAGACGCGAGCCCGGAACGATGTCGGTGGGCATCACGGGGCCGACCGGAACCGCGCGCCTCGCGTTCCACATCATCGAGCGCGTGACCGGCACGAAGTTCAAGTACGTGAGCTTCAAGGGCGGCGGCGAAGCCGTGCTCGCCACCCTCGGCGGACACGTCGAGGTCACCGGGGAGAACATGAGCGAGATGCTGCCGCTCGTCGAAGTCAAGAAGATGCGCGTGCTCGCGGTGGCGGGCGAGCGGCGCTTCATCCAGGCGCCTGATATCCCGACGGCGAAAGAGCTGGGCTACAACATCATCGCCGCCACCGGGCGCGGGTTTGCCATGCCCGCCGGAGTGCCGAAGGAAGCCGCCGCGGCGATGGAGGCCGCCTTGAAGCGCGTCTACGACAGCGAGGCCTACAAGGAGTATTCCCACCGCAACATGTTCGACAATGGGTATCTCGACGGCGCTGGTTTCGGAAAATATCTCGCCGTGAACCGTGTCGTGCAGGAGGAGTTTCTCAAAGCGATCGGCGTGGTGAAATAGGTGGGTAGAAGCCCGACTGCACGCTAATCTTTTCTTACCAAACCGAGCGTAAGTGAACCAAGAAGCACATTCCCTGTAAGTCTTGCGGAGCGAGAGAAAACACGAATCATACGATGACTGATATATGGCAAGCGTGAAGGACTTGCTCGATCTCTCGGGTCGCGTGAGCGTGGTGACGGGCGGCGCGACCGGCTTAGGTCTGCAAATGGCGACGGCACTGGCGGAGGCCGGTTCGAACGTCGTCATCTGCTCGCGCAAGCTCGAGAACTGCGCGGCGGCGGCGCAGGGTATCGAAAAGCTCGGGGTGCAGGCGTTGGGACTCGCCGCCGACGTAACCAAGCCGGATCAGGTGGAGGCGGTAAAGGACGCGACGCTGAAACAGTTCGGGCGCGTGGACGTGCTGGTCAACAACGCGGGGCGCGCCTGGGTCGCGCCGCCGGAAGAGATGCCGCTCGAGCGCTGGCAGCAAACCATGGACCTCAACGTTACGGCGCCCTTCATTTGCTCTCAGGCGTTCGGCCGCGAGATGATCAAGGCGAGGCGCGGCAAGATCATAAACATCGCCTCGATCGCCGGGCTGATCGGGCGCAACCCCCGGGCATACAACTCGATCGTCTACAGCACGAGCAAGGGCGCGCTTGTCAACTTCACACGCGATCTCGCGGTCAAGTGGGCGCAGCACAACATCAACGTAAACTGCATCTGCCCGGGCTTCTTTGTGACACCCATCAATCAGAAGCTGTTCGAGCGAAACCCGGAGCCGATCCTGCGCGAGATCCCGCTCGGGCGCACCGGCGGAGAAAACGACCTGAAGGGGATCGCGGTGCTGCTCGCTTCCGACGCCTCCAACTTCATCACCGGGGCGATCATTCCGGTCGATGGCGGAACGGTGGCGTGGTGAAGTGGCAACGCAGTGATGAGGGCGCGTCGAGGGGCGGAACAGGGGCCCCGAACTTGTTCGGGGATGTGACCCCCGGCGGCGCGCAGGGCGGCCGAGACAATCGACCCAAGATCTCGCAATGAGCTGTCCGAGGCCGCCGTCGCAGTGACGAAGCGACGAAGCGATCTACAGCTTGGAGTTCGCCTACTGGTGTAGCTCTCGATGATCTCGTCCCCATTGGGGGATACACGCCCGGGCGCTGGGCGATACGGCCTAGCACTGCGTCAGGCAGCCGATGCGGAATGGGTGGCCGATTACTATCGAATCAGAGAGTCGACACCTTCCCCGGTTCCAGCTCGGGCTTGAGCGCGATCTGCGCGAGGCACAGTGCGGTGTAGTAGCTGCACGTCAGCGTGAGGTCCACGGCGCCTTGCGTGCCCAGCAATGTATGGACTGCGGCAAAGACCTCGTCCGGCACCTCCTTGCGTCGCAGCAACTCGTGCACGAACCGGCTGATCACCTGTTCATGCGCGGTGAGCCCTGCCGGGGCTTTACCCGTCCGTATGGACTCGATGGATGCCGCGCCGACGCCGGCCTTGGCAGCCAGCACGGCGTGGCCCGTCCACTCGATCGCACTGTTGAACTCGCGGGCGACCAAGATGATCGCCAGCTCCTTCAGGTTTTCCGGCATGGCGCTCTGAAACCGCAATTGCGCTCCCAGCGAGGTGAGATAGCTTGCGGCTTTCGGACTGTGCAGCAGGGCGCGGAATTGAAGGCCCACCGCGGGTGCGTTGCGGTCGCGGCGGATGCGGTCGTAAATCTCCTGTCCCTCGGCGTCCAACTGCTCTCGTTCTACGTAAGGCACGCGGGCCATATTCGTTCCCTTTTCGCTTCGTTGCCGCAGGTTGACCCATTATAGAATGGCCACGAAGCAAAGAAGTGGCGGCTGACGAGTGAAGCCTGACGAGTGACGACTGACGACCCAGTGCCTGCGGATCGTCGCTCTCCAGCAAACCACGATAAATCCCTTATCATTCGACAAGGCATATCTGCTAAAATTTGGAGCATGGTCACCGCCCGGAGGGATGCAGAAAACCCGCTACTTTCGGTTTCGCAGTTCGCTATGCGGGAGAGGGTCAGCCGCGCACGCGTGCTACAGCTACTCGCCGCCGGCCGCCTCCCCGGCGCCCGGAGAATCGGTCATCACTGGGTGATACCCGCGAGCACGACGATGGACCGGCATGCCCCCGGTCGTCCGAAGACTCGGGCGAACGCCGCCGGCGCTAACCGACTTCTGCGCATCCTGGCGAGGAAGTACGTATGGTGGCTCCCGCCTGCGGACGCACTGAAGCGAACCCACTTAGTGACTTCACAGGTGATGGAACTGGGTGACTACGACGACGTGCTCCGGCTCGAATGCGTGGTCGGTCGTGTCGCTCTCGTTGCTGCGCTTCGGGAAGCGGAGTCGGGTCGATTCTCCGCGCCGTCGTGGGCGTTCTGGCACTATCGCCTGGGACTTGCACGGCCGGGACGGGTCCCGCCACTGCCCAAGCGCGCGTTCCGGTGATCGCGACGATCGTTCCGAAGCTCACGAGACTGCCTACAGGGCAAAGACGGCTGTGGCCCGAGCTCCGGCCGGGTGTCGAGCTGCGCCTGGTGCTCTACGGAGGCACGGCGATCTCCCTCCATCTCGGACATCGCTCGTCGATCGACTTCGACTTCTTCTGCGCCCGGCCGCTCGACAAGAACGCCATTCGAAGGGCATTCCCATTCATGCAAAGGGCCACGGTCTTGCAGGATGCCGAAGACACGCTCGTCGTGCTGGTCCCCGTGCGCGGCAAGAATTCCGTGAAAGTGGCCTTATATGGCGGGCTGACGTTCGGACGGATAGGTGATCCGCTGCTCACGCGCGACGGCGTGCTCGAGGTCGCCTCCCTGAACGACCTGATGGCGCACAAGCTCAAAGTCATACTGGATCGGCCGGAGAAGAAGGACTACGAGGACATCGCCGCGATGATACGGGCCGGCTGCCCGGTCTCGCGGGGGCTCGCGGGTGCCCGGGCACTGTTCGGCAAAGCATTTTCGCCGGCAGCCGCACTCAAGGCCTTGGTCTATTTCGAAGGTGGAGATCTTGCGTCGCTGTCGGTCACGGATCGCAGCACCTTGATTGCGGCTGCGAGGACGGTCGGAGTGCTTCCCACCGTCAAGCTGCGCTCGAGCAGTCTTGCCATTCCGATCGGCGCCGGCACGCCGCCCTAGCCCGCATGTTTCGCGGGTAACAACTTCGGGAGCTTCTGAAGCGGCAACCCTTCGGTCATTTCCAACGCACTGACTTCTTGCCAAAAATCAATCAGCCCGCATGCGTCATCCGCCGATCCGTGCATCATCTGGTCCGGCAACGTGGAACGGGACTAGGATATCATCCTCGATCCGAAATTCCGGAAGGACGAACCATGGACACTGTCTCCACTCAATCGACACCGCGCACCGCCAGCAAAGGCCGTCGTCTGAAGGAGCTGATTCAATCACCGGAAATTCTTGTCGCGCCCGGTGTCTTTGACGGCTACAGCGCGCGGCTGGTCGAAAAGGCGGGCTTCAAGTCCGCTTCCATCACGGGCGCAGGCACTTCCGAGAGCCGGCTCGGGTGGGCCGATCGCGGCATCATGGGCCTGGAGGAGAACCTGGCCAACGCGCGGCGGATCGCCGATTGCACCGACCTGCTACTGCGGGCCGATGCCGATACCGGTTACGGCAACGCGATCAACGTGTATTTCGCGGCGCGCGCGTTCGAGAAGGCGGGCGTGGCCGCGGTCATGTTCGAAGACCAGGTCTGGCCCAAGCGCTGCGGCCACATGGCGGGCAAGTCCGTGATTCCCGCGGAAGAGATGGTCTCGAAAGTGAAGGCAGCGGTGGATGGAAGGCATGATCCCGATTTCATCATCATCGCCCGCACCGATGCCGCCGGCACGCACAACGTGGACGAGGCGATCCGCCGGCTCAATCTCTACGCCGAGGCGGGCGCCGACTGCCTGTACGCCGACGCGCTGCTGTCGAAGGAAGACATCGCCAAGGTGGCGAAGAACGTGCGCAAGCCGCTCATCGTCAACATGGGCATGGGCATGCGCTCGCGCAAGACTACCCCTCTGATGACGCCGAAGGAACTGGAAGCAGCGGGCGTTGCGGTCGTCAGTTACCCGCGCATGCTGACCACGGCGGCGGTGAAAGGCATGATGAACGCGCTGGCGGTGTTCACGGGAGAGGTGATGGCGAAGAATCAGCTGGTGGACCGCACCGACCTGCAAGTGTCCTTCGAGGAGTGCAACGATCTCATGGGGATGGGCGAGTTGGACGAGATGGAACGACGTTTTAACGGCGGCTAACGCCACCGTTAAAACGTGAATATGTCTGCGTTCGCAGACATCCAGTGAGATCGAGAATCATGAGTTCGAATATTCCGTTGGTTCGCGCTGCGGGGCGGCGCGATTCGTGCTGCCGACATGAAGAAATGAGTAACTCGCGGGATCCTAAAGGAGGCAGCACGTGGGGATGACCATCGCAGAAAAGATCCTGGCCCGAAAGAGCGGGCAGGCCAAGGTCGGGCCGGGCGATCTCGTGACGGTCGAGGTCGACACCGTCGTCATGATCGACAACAGTTTCACCGCCGGCCGATGGCGCGACATCCAGAAGGTGAGGGACCCCGACCGGATCGTCGTCGTGTTCGATCACCGCGTTCCGGCTTCGACCGAGGACAGCGCGGCCGCGCACCGCACGGGCCGCGGGTTCGTCGCGAAATTCGGCATCAAGCGCTTTCACGACGTCGGCTACGATCAGGGCATCAGCCACCAGCTCGTCGCGGACCACGGCTACGCGCTGCCGGGGACGTTGCTTGTCTGCAGCGACTCGCACACCTGCAGCGCGGGGGTTTTCAATTGCCTCGCGCGGGGCGTCGGCGAGCCGGACGTCCTCTATTCGGCGATCAAGGGGGAGACGTGGTTCCGGGTCGGGGAAACCATACGCTATGAGCTGGAGGGGAAGCTCTCTCCCGCCGTGACGACGAAGGACGCGTTCCTGCAGATTGCCGGCAAGCACGGCGATCACGCGACGCAGAACATCGAGTGGGGAGGGTTCGGGGTTGCCGGGCTCTCCATCGCGGCACGCAAGACCCTTACCACTATGTCGGCCGAGCTGTCCGCCGAGTTCTCGACCTTCGAAGCCGACGACGTCATGAAGGAATGGCTGCGCGCGCGCAACCCGCGGCCGTTCGAAGCGATCGTTCCGGATAAGGACGCGCAGTACGCGGCAGTGCGCAAGGTCGATCTTTCCAGGCTGGAGCCGCTGGTGGCATTCCCCGATACGGTCGTCGAGAACTCGCGCCCGGTGGCGGATGCGGCGGGCACGAAGATAGATCAGGCCTTCATCGGTTCCTGCGCGAACGGCACGATGGACGACCTGCGGCTCGCGGCGCAGGTGCTCGCAGGCAAGCGCGTCGCGCCGACGGTGCGCCTCATCATCACTCCAGGATCGCAGATGGTGTACCGCGAAGCCGCGCGCGAGGGCATACTCGCGACGCTCGCGGAGGCGGGCGCCGTCGTGACGCCTTCGACTTGCGGTGCGTGCGGGGGAGGGCACCTCGGCATACTGGGACCGAACGAAACGTGCATCACGGCGAGCACGCGCAACTTCAAGGGCCGCATGGGCGCTGCGAGCGCGAAGATCTATATGGCCTCGCCGGCGACGGTGGCGGCCTCGGCAGTGAAGGGTGCGATCTGCGATCCGCGCGAATTTCTGAATTGAACCGCCAAGACGCCAAGACCGCCAAGCGGACAATGCAAACTTCTCCAGGCGTGGGTGGATTGGCGTCCCGTGCATGCCTTCTGCCTTCCCTGTCTCTCTGCGCCTCTGCGGTTGATATGAAGTGCACTTCTTGGCGGCCTTGGCGTCTTGGCGGTTGATAAGGGGTATGCGATGAAATTCACAGCCAGAGTCTGGAAGTTTCCCGACAACATCAACACCGATCTCATGCTCCCGGCCGCGGCGTTCTACCTGCCGCCGCAGGAGCAGCCGCGCTACGTATTTAGCGCGAACCGTCCCGGCTGGGTCGATCAGATGAAGCCCGGCGACATCATCATCGGCGGCAAGAACTTCGGCATGGGCTCGAGCCGGCCCGCCGCGCGCTCGCTCAAGAATCTGGGGCTATCCTGCCTGGTCGCAGATTCGATCAATGGTCTTTTTTTCCGCAACTGCGTAAATTTCGCTTTCCCCGCGGTGGAGTGTCCGGGTATCCATCGGGCGTTCGACGAGGGCGATATCGCGGAAGTGGATTTCGAGAGCTCGACCGTGCGCAACGTCACGACCGGCACGGCGCTCACCGGACGGCAAATCCCGCCGAAGCTGCTCGATCTGGTGAAGGCGGGGGGGATCTATCCGTTGCTGGAGAAAGAAGGGCTGATAGGTCCGAAGGCGTGATGACTGATCGGTGGACGAAGCCTTTCGGTCTCCGAATCTTTGGTCTGACGCGTGAGTTTGCTGCGGCATCTGAGACGGTCTATCTGCGACGCTTCATCTGAGAAGAATCCTATGTTTCGGTTCCCCTGGCAGAAACGGCGTCGCTTCACCGCGGACCCACGCCTCGTGCCCGGAGCGATAGTACCGGAGACAGCGGGTGGCCACTTTGGCCGCCGGGCATGTGAAAGTAGCCGTCTCGTTCGCGGCCCGGCGCGACCCCGAAGCGCTCGGAAGCGCCATCGTCGGGCTGCTGCACCAGGGGCATGTTCCGGTCGCCGCGCATGGGCGTTGCGGGCATGTCGAGTAAAGGTGCCAGCCATGGAAGTGCGAGAGAGAGCGGGTGGTGCATGGCAAGCGTGTTGTGCTCGCCCCAGGTGCGTCGCGCAAAAGGTCCCTGGAAATTCCGGTCGAAGTAATCGATGGTTTCCAGCGCTACCGCGCGAAGCTGGGCGTCCCAATCGGGGTAGCGCGGATTGAGAAGGTGCCGCGGGCGCTGTTCGACGAGCGTCCAGAGCGCACCTTCGTCCTGCCGGTATCCCTCGAATCGGTACTGTGGATCCACCTTTCGACAGGGCGCGGTGACCGCGGCGAACAGCACATCGCGCACTCGCGCGCGAAACGCGTGCACCAGGCGGTAGGAAGGAGATTCTGCACCGGCGCGCCCGCTCCACGCTTCGACGGTCTCCTTGAACTCCGCCGCCCGCGGATGCTTCGACAACACCTCCGGAGCAAGCAGGCCGGCCAATAGCCGGTGCCACCGGTCGAGCAGAAGCGCTCTGTCGTCGAGCTGGATTGCAAGCATGTCTTTCTCGGTCGCTCGCGTGAGGCCGCGCAGATCATCCCGGATCTGCCGCGCTCTGGCGCCGTGCCAGTAACCTCCGTCTCCGAGCGTCGCAAGAGCCGCTCCTGTCACGACCTGTTGATTGGCGGTCCAGATATGGCCGTCCGGGGGATTTACAATGCGCGGGTACTTTTCGGGAGCAAGCCAGCCCTGCCATCCAGTACCGGCTGTGTCCCACCGGGCAGGGAGATTGGCATCGTAGCCCTGCCGGCGGGGAATTCGCCCCGCTATGCTCCAGCCGATATTGCCGCTCGCGTCGGCGACGACGATGTTCTGCGGTGGAATACCGCTTTCCGCCGCTATTCGGAGCGCTTCATTGACGTCCGCAGCCCGCTCGAGGTCGATCAGCCGCAGGTTGGTGGCCGCGGTATCGTGGGCCAGCCATCGGATGGCGACGGGGCGGTCACGGTGGTCGCGCACGATCGGTCCCCATACGCTCCACCGGACCGGATAGGCAACGGGTTCAGCACCCTTCACCGCGATGACTTCATTGTGAACTTCCAGTGCTCGATATCCTTCTGCGGTTCGGTACCGCTCCCGATCGCCCGGCGCGAGTTCGAGAAGCACGCGATCGGACCAATCCCCATAGCTGTTGGTGAAGCCCCACGCTATTTTTCCCGTGCTCCCGGCGACCACGGCGGGGATACCGGGAAGGCTCACACCCGCGATATCGAGCGGCGCATCGCCGGAATCCACGACCAGGCGCATCCGGTACCAGGTGTTGGGGACCCTCAGTTTGAGATGCATGTCGTTTGCCACGAGCGCACGGCCATCACGGGTCCGGCTCCCGGCCACGGCCCAGCTGTTGCTGTTGCCGGGAAATTCGGGATCGGTGGACAACGTTTGGCCGAAGGATCGTTTGATCTCGAAATCGGCGTCCGCGAGGCGGCGCAGGTCGTACTCCGAGGCATCCGGCAGCGGAGCTTCCTCGAGGCGATTGCCGTCCACTGGGGCCGCCCAGGTCGCGTCGTTGCCGGAGAGGAAAACGTACACGGTGGCCGGCACGCAATCGTGGAGCAAGGCCTTGCGGGCTTCGAGCGCCCCATCGGCATCCGAAAGCTGAAAGTACATGCTGTGTATGACCAGCAGCGTATCTTCCGGTGACCATTGCCTGGGCGACGCGCGGAGCAACAGGTACTCGGGCGGCCGTACGGCGAGTTGCGCGAGGCCTTCGTTTACGCCTTCCGCGTAGGCGGCCAGCAGCGCACGCTGGCCCTCCGGAAGCCCTGAACTGATGCGCGCCGCCACGTGGCGCAGCCGGTGCTGGCGATGTCTCTGATCGAATTTCACGGTGGCGGGCCCGAACAACACAGAGAGCTCGCCCGCCGCGCGGCGTCGGGCGAGATCCATCTGGAAGAAGCGGTCCTGCGCATGCACGAAGCCGGTGGCCCGCGCCACGTCGATACGGCTGCGCCCGCGGATCGTTGGCACCCCATTCGAATCGCGCTCCACCGTTACCGGAGCGCCGAGTCCGCCCAGCGCTCTTTCCCCATCGAGCAGCGGCAGACTCATCCGCAGGAACGAGTAGCACGCGACTGCCAATCCGGTTGCGAGCAGCACGACCACGAGGAGGAGCGGCCTCAGCACGCTAGATCACCCCCTCGGCCTTGAGCTGTTCCATTTCGGCCCCCGTCAAGCCGAGCCGCTCTTGGTAGATCTCCTTGTTGTAAACGCCCATCGGCAGTCCGGCGTATCTGATGCGGCCGGGCGTTTCCGACAGCCGCGGCAGAACGTCCGGCATCCGCAGCGTTCCCAGCTCCGGATCTTCGATCGTCGCCAGCGCCTTGCGCGCAATGAGGTGTGGATCCTCCGCGAGGTCCTTGAAATCGGCGACCGGCGCCACGGCCACTTCGGCCTTGACGAGCTGCTCGATACATTCCGCCTGGGTCCGTTCCTGCACCCACGCACCGACGATCTCATCGAGCGCCTCGACGTTCGCCACCCGGTCACGGTTGGTCTTGAAGCGCGGATCGGTGATGAGCTCCGGCTGGCCCATTTCCCTGAACAGCCGCTCGGTGATCGCCTGCGTCGAACCCGCGATAACGATCCAGCGCTGATCCTTCGTGCGGTAGGTGTTGCGAGGCGCCGAGCCGGGCGTGCGGCTGCCGGTGCGCTTGCCGGGCAAACCGAGCTGATCGTACGACACGGCGTGGCCGGTGAGCATCGTATAGAGAGCCTCGAGCAGGCTCGCGTCTATGCTCTGGCCGCGCCCGCTTTTCTTCGCGTCGCGCTGATAAAGGCAGAGCAATGCCCCGATCGTGGCATAGAGGGCAGCCGTCGTGTCGGCGAGCGCGAACGATGGCAGGGTCGGCGGACCATCGGGCTCGCCGGTCATGTGGGCGTAGCCGCTCATCGCCTCGGCGAGGGTGCCGAAGCCCGGGCGATCCTTGTACGGGCCCGTCTGGCCGAAGCCCGATACGCGGATCATCGTCAGGCCCGGCGACAGCGCACGCAAGCGCTCGTAGCCCAGATTCCAGCGCTCGAACGTCCCCGCGCGAAAGCTCTCCACCAGTACGTCCGTCTGGGTTTTCTCGATCAGGCGGCAGAAGAGCTCCTGGCCCGCCGGCTTGCTCAGCGAAAGGGTGATGGTTTTCTTGTTGCGGGAGAGCTGCTTCCAGGTGAGCGGCACGCCGTTCTTGCTGCGCCCGAAGTAGCGTCCCTGATCGCCGCCGTCCGGGTTTTCGACCTTGATCACCTCGGCGCCGAAATCGCCCAGGATCATCGCGATCGTCGGCCCGGCGACCACCTGGCCGCAGTCGATGACCGTGATGCCGCTCAGCGGCAGGTCTTCGCTTCTGCGGTCATTGTCGCTCATGCCTCATCTGCCGCTAATGTCACCCTTCCCGAATGCGGTGGCGAGGAAAGCGCTTTATCTCGTCACCTGTATCTCGCCTCGTCTCGTCATCCATCGCCGTCCTCCGCCCAGGCGAGCACCCGCTTCGCCATGCCGACCATGGCGTAGTCCACCAGCTTGCCGTCGACCGTCGTCGCTGCCGAGCCGCGCGCCACTGCGGCGTCGAAGGCCTCGATGACCCGCCGGTAGTAGTCGAGCTCCTGCGCGGTGGGCGTGAAGGCGCGGTTCACCGTTTCGATCTGGTTCGGATGAATCACCGATTTGCCGCGATAGCCCAGCTTGCGCGCTGCCTCGCAGCAAATCCGCAGCCCTTCAGGATCGCGGACGTTGGAGTAGGCGCCGTCGAGCACGTGCTCCACACCCGCCGCACGGGCGGCGAGCAGCACGCGGGAGCGGACGTAGAGCACCTCGTTGCCTTCCGCCGTCCAGGTGTAGCCCAGGTCGGTCTGCAGATCGCCGTCCTGCGCGGTACCGACCATCACCGAGCGGATGCGAGGCGATGCCGATGCTATCTCGTAGGCGAACCAGACGCCTTTCGCGGATTCCAGGCCTACTTCGATTCCGATCGAGCCATGCGTCAGGCCGCGCTTCTGCTCGAGCGCGGCAAGCATGGCATCCAGCGCGCGGATCGTCTCCACCGACTCGGCCTTGGGGTGCTTGACCCCGGTGAGTCCGTCGACGGCGATTGCGTCGAGGTCATCCTCCATCATGCCGGTTTGGAGGGCATTCACCCGCACGTAAAGGATGCTGTTCGCCTTGTGCCTGCCGATGAATTCCCGCGCCAGCTCGCGAGCCTTGGGCTTTTCCGCAATCGGCACGGAATCCTCGAGATCGAAGATGAGCGCATCCGCGCCGTACGACGGCGCCTTGGCCAGCATGTCCGCGCGGTTGGCAGGGACGGTGAGGAGACTGCGCGGTCCGCTCATTGTCGTTCCGACAGGTGATGAATAAAGGTGACGATTAAGGGTGTCGATTAAGGGTGACGATCAAGGGTGACGTCAAACAAGTCTGCTCTTTTATGCCCATCACCCGCATCTCGTCACCTCCGGCCTCGCTATTGGCAATGCCGGGATCATGACATTTCGTGTCGGCCGCAGCGCGCCGCCGGGGGTCGCATCCCCATGATTGGGCCCTGCTCCGCCCCTCGACGCGCTACCTCTTTCACCCGTACTTCGTCACCTTCAATCAGGTCTGGCGCCGGTGCGCTGGATCACCTTGCCCAGCTTGTCGATCTCGGACCTGATATGCGCGGCGAATTCTTCGGGCTGGTCGCCGATCACGACGTAGCCCAGGTCCCTCAGGCGCTTGCTCACGTCCGGATTGCTCACCGTCGAAATTGCCGCTCCGCGGATCGCCGCGATCGTTTCTTTCGGCGTCTTGACCGGGACCAACCAGACGAGAAAGATCGGGATCAGCAACTGCAGACGGGAGGGCTTCGCTGCCATGTTGGAGATTTCGGCTTGAAAGTCTTCATGGAGTGACGAGGTGACGGAACGTTTCCTCACGTCCTCATCGCATTACTGCGCCACTTCGTCGTTCGTCACTCACATTTCGATAGCGGTTTTGGCGCTATCGACCAGCCTGGGCCCGGCCTGCGCGCTGCCGGCGGCTTGCTCGTGCATTTCCTCGGGCAGCGCCAGATAATCCCGGCTCAACCTCGCGATGCTCCGGCAGCCGATTAGAGCGAGCACGCGGTCGATCTCTTCGCGAAAAATCGCGATCGCGCGGGCCGCTCCGGCTTCGCCGTCCGCGGCAACGCCATACAAGGTCGAGCGGCCGATGAGCACCGCCTTGGCGCCCAGCGCCAGCGCCTTGACGACGTCGCTGCCGCGCCGGAAACCACTGTCGACGATCACGGTCATGCGATTGCCAACGGCATCGACGATCTTCGGCAGCACTTCTATCGGCGCCACCGCGCCGTCGACAGTACGGCCGCCGTGGTTGGATACGACGACGGCGTCGACGCCATAGTGAACGGCCGTTACGGCGTCCTGCGGATGCAGCATGCCCTTCAGCACGAGCTTGCGCGGCCACAGCTCGCGCAGCACGCGCACGTCTTCCCAGGTGAGCGAGTCGTTCAGCCGCAACGCCCGCCCCATGGGCTGGGCCGTGATCTTCTTCCTCACTTCCTCGGGATAGTTGGCGTAGAGCGGCAAGCCGGTGGTGAGCAAATAGCGCATCAGCACCGAAACGAGCCAGCGCGGGTGCGCCAGCACGTCGGTGGTGTTGCGCAGGGTAAAGGAGAGGGGAATCGTGAAACCGTTGCGCAGGTTGTACTCGCGGTTGGCGAAGACCGGGCTGTCGACGGTAACCACCAAGGCTTCGTAGCCGATCGATCTTGCACGCTCGGCCAGCCCGTGCGACAGCGACCGGTCGGCGTACATGTACAGCTGAAACCACAGGCTGCCGCCCGCCTGCTCGGCGATTTTATCCATCGCGGTCATCGAGGCGGTTGCCAGGGTGAAGGGGATGCCGGCTGCCGCAGCCGCGCGCGCGAGCGCGATTTCCCCTTCGTGCCACATGATGCCGGCTGCACCGGTCGGCGCGATCGCAATCGGCATCTTCTGCCGATGGCCGAACAGCGTAATTTCCTGGCTGCGCTGCGAGGCGTTGGCAAGCACGCGGGGCTTCAACTTGATGCGCTCGATCGCTTCCCTGTTGTCGCGCAGCGTGACTTCGTCTTCGGCGCCGCGGTCTACGAACTCGAAAATTCCCTTCGGCAACCTGCGCCGCGCCAGCTCGCGCAGATCAAAGATGTTGTAAGCGCGAGAGGAGACGTTGCTCATGCTTGCAATAGAATAGACGAAGCAGAGTGCGCGACGCCTGGTTGATAAACGGGTGACGGGTGACGGTGTCGAGGGGGAGCGTTGTTCTTCACTCGACACTCATTCCTCGAAACTGCGCCCTCTCAGTCCAGCCACTCCGAGGTGGCTGCTTCGGCGATCGCGAAGGCCTGCGTGCCGCGCGCCGACCACGCCCGAGTAGCGCGAGAAGAAGAGATAGCCGTCGAAAGGCGCCGTGAGCTCCTCGAGCACCTGGTAGCTGTAGATGTCCACGACTTCGCCGAGCTTGGCGCCGCCCTTGACGAGCTTGCCCAGGTCGTCCGCCTGCTCGTAGTTCGAAACGAGGTAGCCGCTGTGCCGCGGCCGGATTTCGCGCCGCGATTTGAGCCCGAAGTGGAGCTGCCGCGGCGGCTTGACCTCTCCATTCAGCATGCCGAGGTCGCCATCATGTCGGTAAGCCCGTCGATCATGCCTGCCTTCGATACAGCGCGGTGTTCTCGGGGCCCGAGGTAGGAGCCTCCCATTTCGGGATTGAAAGCCGGGATGCCGCGCGAGTTGAGCGTAACTCGCGGCGGTGCCGCGCGAGATCGTTCTCGTGCACGAACGGCATGCCGAACGCGCGCGCGAGCTGCGAGGCTTCGCTGCCTTCAGCCTCGTCGGTCGCCTTCGCGTTGTAGTCCACCCGCGCCTGCAGGCGTCCGCCGCTGCCGCCGGAGTGAAAATCGATGAAGGCGTCCGCGTAGTTGATGACGTTCTCCACGATCGCGGCGGCGATCATCTGCGTCGTGTTGCCGCGTGGATTTCCCGGGATATACTTCGTGCAGATCGGTCCGCCCGTGCTGCTCGGGCGTAAGCCGTCCGAAAGCCGGCGGTGGCGAGCGGATTTGCGACCGAGACGATCGCGAGCCGGCCTTTGAGCCGCCCGGTATCGAGCTCGGCGAGGAGAGTCGCGTATGGCGGTGGTGGGCAGAAACTCGTCGCCGTGCACGTTGGTGATGACCCCGAGCGTTGGGCCCGAGTGCCGGCCGGTAACCACATGCAGGGGCAGCGTGAGCATCGCGCCGTTGAGCATCGTGGTGACTTCGATGCGCGTGAAAAAACGGCCTTCTTTCTCCGTTCGCCCACAACGGGTTGGCAGCGTTCATGTCAGAACCCTGAACCATTCAGCCACGGAAATACGCGGAAGAGACGGGGTGAGGTAGAGCGAACAAAAATCAGAAAATCAGTCCTTCTGGCCCTATCTGAGCTCATCTTCATCTATCTTCTTCTATCTTCGTCATCTGCGGCAAGGATTTTCAGCTCGGAAAGCGAAAGACCAGCGCCGGCTCCTCGAACGGCGCGGTCCTTGCGTATGCGGTTGCCATCTCCAGCGCGTACGGCGGTTCCAGCAGGATCGCCTGCTCGCGCTCGTTGAGCTTCAGCCCCGCGCGCGCCGCCATGTCGAGCGCGAGATCGCGCGTTTTCGGCATTCGATCGGCCGGGACGCTCCGGCTCGTTGCCCTTGGGCGTCATCGGCGGCTGCGGCGTGCCCGGCGTCGAGCTGCGGCCGCCGGTCGCGCCACGCCGTCGCCTGTCTCGTAGGCATGGCCGGCCTTGAGCACGGTCGCCTCGTCGAACGGCCGGCCGATGATCTGCATGCCGAGCGGCAGTCCCGTCTTGCTGAAGCCGTTGCAGAGCTCCAGCGCGGGGCCGGCGGTGACGTTCGACGGCGTGAACACGTTCGGGCGCTGCCAGAAGGCGAGCGTGCGGTGCGCGTCGAGGCGCGGCGCGGGGCCGAAGCCGGCGGTGAGCAGCACGTCGTACTTGCCGTAGAGCGCGCGCGCCTTCCGCGATGATGCGGCGGTGCTCGCGGCTGCGCCGCGACGTAGTCGGCCGCCTGGAACAGGCACGCGGGCAGGATGCGGCCGAGGAAGTCGCGCCCGAAATCGCCGGGGCGGCTGACGAGGTCGCCGTGGTTGATGGAGAAGATCTCGCTCTCGGCGATGATGACCTTGACGTCGATGGAGTCCCTCATCGGGCGCGTGCGGCACGTCCTCCACGTTCGCGCCGAGCCTGCTGAAGACCTCGATCGCCTCATCCATCGCGCGCCGCAGGTCCTCGTGCGCGGGCACGTCCTCCTCCCAGTAGTGGCGCAGCACGCCGATCTTGCAGGCCCCGGATGTCGCCGTCGAGCGCCGCGCGGTAATCCGGTATCGGCGCTTCGATGCTGCCGGCGTCGCGCGGATCGTGGCCGGCGAGCGCCTGCAGCACGATGGCGCAGTCCTCGACCGTCCACGCCATCGGGCCGCAGTGATCGAAGGTGAACGAGTTCGGGATGACGCCGGCGCGGCTCACCAGCCCGTAGGTCGGCATGAGTCCCGCGAGCCCGCAGATGCGACGCCGGCCCGCGGATCGAGCCGCCGGTGTCGGAGCCGAGCGCGAACGGCGCGAGCCCCGCCGCCACGCGCCGCGCCCGAGCCGCTCGAGGAGCCGCCGGTGAAATGCTCGAGGTGCCAGGGATTGCGCGCCGGCGGCCACGGCAGGTCGAAGGACGGGCCGCCGTGCGCGAATTCGTGCGTTGCGAGCTTGCCCGAGCAGCACGGCTCCCGCCTCGAGCAGCTTCGTCGTGGTCGTGGCGTCCTCGGTCGGGAATGTTGTCCGCGCAGACCCTCGAATGCGCCGGAGGTGAGGATGCCGCGGGTGTTGTAGATGTCCTTCAGCCCGAACGGGATGCCGTGCAGCGGCCCACGGTAGTCGCCCTTTCGTGATCTCTTGCTCCGGCTTCGCGCGCCTGCTTCAGCGCGAGATCGGCGGTGACGGTGATAAAGGCGTTCAGCTGCGGCTCGAGGTCGGCAGATCCGCTTCAGGTGCGGCTTGCGTGAGCTCAACGGGCGAGAGTTTCCGCGAGCGGATCAGCTGCGCCGTTTGCGCGATGGTGTAGAAACGAGAGTTCGTCAGCCATGAGGACTCCTCTGGCGCGTTGTGATTCGACAGATTCCTAGTGTATCCAATAAACTGACTTCGACACACGTTTCCCTCGACCAGGAAGCATGGCGCGGCCCGACAATTGGCGAGGGGAAGGCGGAAAGGGCGAAGCGTGAGCCCACTCGGCACCTCTCACGAATGGCGGCCGTCGGACCCGAGCCGGTCGGACAGACTTTCGGCCGGACTCAATTCAGATGTTCCCCAAAGCGCTCAAGCCGTGGCGCCCAATTGCCGGTGATGTTCGCTGACACCAGGACGACTACGGCACGGCCGATCAGAAGCTCGCGTGGCACCATGCCGAAGTATCGAGAGTCGGCACTGTTATCGCGATTGTCGCCAAGCATCAGAAAATGATCAGGCGGGGACTACCACCGGGCCGAAGCTATCTCTTTGCGCCCTATCCGGGGTGTGCAGCCATTGTACAAATGCCGTTCTCTTCGCCAATGCCTTCATCCAAGCGGAGTGCGTTAACTTCGATGCCTTCCGAGACACGCTCCACGACCGTTCCAATCGGCGTGTAGGTCGCCTCTCGTCCATTCACGATCACGACCTTGTCGCGCATCTCTACCGTGTCTCCCGGAAGTGCTACAAGTCGCTTAATCGGCCGAGTGCCATCCTTGGGAGAGAAGAAAGTCACGATGTCTCCGCGCCGTGGCTCTCCAAGCCGAGCGACGACGACGTTGGTCAGAGGGTATTTTCAAATTGAATGCCAGTCGATTGACGAGGACCGGACCGTGGGATTGATGATAGCCGACAGTTACGGATGGCGGATGCGGCAGTAACCGCGTTAACGATTTCCGCCCTTTTTTAGCGACTCTAGGCAAGAAATCCCCGATCGACTGCGCGCCCAAGGACGCTTCGTGGCAGAATCGCCGCATGTCCGAACCACAGCAATGGGCCTTTCCTCGAATCGCTGCAACCGAAGGCCGACGAAACCCAGTTTGACCTCGCGCGCGCGTTGCGATGCGATGGTATTGGTGCGTGCGGAAGTTCCGGCCGATGGATTCACCGCCGCCACTCTGGGCACCGAGCGCGGCGGTTATGGCGTGGTGATCCGCGAGGATGGCCTCGTGCTCACCATCGGTTATCTCATCAACGAGGCGTCGCAGATCTGGCTCACCAGCAATCGCGGTGCGGTCGTGGCCGGCTACCGGCTTGCCTATGACCAGGCAACCGGCTTCGGCCTGATTCAGCCCCTGGGCAAGCTCGATGCGCCGCACCTTCCGCGCGGTCTCGCGTCCAACGTGAAGGTCGGCGACTCGGCATTCGTGATCGGCCATGGCGGTCTCGCGCACGCGCTCAAGACACAGGTAATCGAGAAACGCGAGTTTGCCGGCTCCTGGGAATACGTGCTCGACGAGGCGCTCTTCACCACACCGGCGCATCCGCAATGGGGCGGCGCCGCACTGCTCGATGCACAGGGCAATCTGATCGGCATCGGTTCGCTGCTGGTGCAGCAGGAGGTGAACGGCGAAGCTGATCCACGCCAACATGTTCGTGCCGATCGACCTGCTCGATCCCATTCTCGATGCGATGCTGCAAACCGGCCGCAGCCCGCACCCGCCGCACCCGTGGCTGGGCATGTCGACGCAGGATCCGGAAGGCAAGCTGGTGGTCAGCAGACTCTCGCCCGGCGGCCCGGCCCAGCGCGCCGGCGTCCAGGTGGGTGACATGGTGCTCGGTGTGGGCGCGCTACGCGTGCACGGGCTGGCGGAATTCTTCCGGGCGGTGTGGCGGCTCGGCGCGGCCGGCGTTGACGTGCCGCTCACCCTCGCGCGCGGCGGCGATGTGCTTCGCATCACGGTCAAGTCGGCCGACCGCAATGACTTTCTCAAGAAGCCGAATCTGCATTAAGGAAGGTCTGAAAAAGGGGCCACGGGCCCCTTTAAATCCCCAATCTCAGCAGAAAAACCTGCTCGGCCCATCGCGCCGAACAGGTTTTTCAGAGGTTCGTAAGGGGTTTACTCCGCGCGAACACCGGCGAGCTTGACGAGCTTGCCCATCTGCTCGTATTCCTCGCGGATCAACTTACCGAAATCCTCCGGCGAGCCGTGCAGCGGCTCTTCGCCCGTTTCGAAGAACAGCTTGCGCACTTCGGCCGTGGCGAGAACCTCGCCCATGACCCGGTTGAGCTTCACTATGATCGCGCGGGGCGTTCCCCGCGGAGCAACCACGCCGTTCCAGCCGTGAAAGCGGAATCCGGGCACGCCGCTCTCGATGATAGTGGGCAGTTCGGGCGTCACCGCCGATCTGCGCTCCCCGCCGGTCGCGAGGCAGCGTATGCGGCCGGTCTTCACCTGGGGCATGAGCGCACTGATGGGCGCGACCGTCCAGTGCGCTTCTCCCTGCGCGAGCGCCATGATCGAAGGACCGCCGCCCTTGTACGGAACGTGATTGGCTTCGATTCCTGCGAAGGTCGCGAACATCAATCCCCCGAGGTGGCTCGTCGAGCCGACTCCCGCGGAGGACATGTTGAGCTGCCGGGGTTTGGCCTCGCCAGCTCGACGAAATCGCGCACCGTTTTCACCGGCAGGCTCGCGTGCACGCAGATGGCAGTCTGGGAGATCACGAACATGCCGACCGGCAGGAAATCGCGGAGCGGATCGTAGGCGATCTTCTGATAGGTATGGGGAGCGATCGTCAGCATCGAGGCGGCAACGCCTGCAAGGGTGTAGCCGTCGGGCACAGCGCGCGCGACAATCTCCATGCCCAGCGTGCCGCCGGCGCCAGGCCGGTTGTCCACCACGATCTGCTTTTCGAGGCGCTCGGACATCCGGGTGAGGACGATGCGACCCAGTATGTCCGTCGTAGCGCCCGGTGCTTGGGGAATGACAACGCGGATCGGGCGCACCGGATATTGTTGTGCGGCGCCGGGGACGCGCCGACCAGGGCGCCGCACATTATCAACGCGAAATGATGAACGATGAGTGATGAATGGCCGGACTTCCGCTGCGGGCTCAAGCAATCCCCCTTTCATTTTGCAGTTCATGTTCCGGATTCGGTGTTTCCGTCGGCCTGTGCGACATGTTGTTTTCCTGTCTGGCGCGGCGCAAAGGGCGTTATCCGAATCCGGATAGTGTCACACACGACGCTGTTTTTGATGATGGCCGTGATAGGATGCAAAAGGCACAGTAAGCAATAACTCATGAGCGCCCTCGCACAGCAAAACCACCTTCAATACGTGTACGACTTCGCGACGCTCGATCGCGTCCCGGAAGGTCCGACGAGCGCCAAGGTCGCCGCGAAGCGGTTGTTGTCGGGGCCTACTCTCAAGACGGGAAAGTCCTCCACTGTCGGGGCGGTGCTTACCGGTACCCATATCATCCTTACGCTGGGAACACAGGCCCGGGGCTCCGGCGCCAATGCGCACACGCACTCGAACGAGCAATTCAATTACATCGTGCAGGGCACCATGATGGGGGAAATCGCCGGCGAGCTGGTGTTCGCGCCGCGCGGGACGATGCTGCACACGCCAGGGCGGGGTCGTGCACACGGGGCTCGCGTGCTCCGAGGAAGACTTGGTGTTCCTTGCGCTGAAGGATACGCGGCACGGCATCACCGGCCCGTCGTTGGACGGCAAGTACAGGGCCCGAACTACCTTCCCGGTTTCGGTACGCGCGCCGATGAGCGCATGCGATCCACCGCCGAATTAATCGCCGAATCGGGCCGCGATCCGGCGGGAGAAAAAATTCGTTATGTCTACGATTTTGCGCATCTGGAAAACAGCCAGCGGGCGCGCGTCGAGCGCCAGCGGTAGCGCCGCGGGTGGGCTCGGCCAAGTCGCCGGCGACCGGTACGCTGTTGACCGGCGAGAAACTCCACGTCGCGCTACTGCAGTATCTCCGCGGCGGGACCACGCAACTTCATCGCATCCTGAACGAGCAATGCGCGTTCGTCGTCGAGGGGACGGTGCGAGTAAGATCTTGCGGGCGAGGATTTCATCGTGGAGAAACACTGCATCGCACACATTCCGCCCGGCGTGCCGCATAGGGTTGCGGCGGACGGCGGGCAGGACGCGCTCGTAATAATGGTGCAGGACAACCGCTACGCCTTCGCTGCGTAGCGGGCGTTAAAGCTTCACCGCCAAGCGGACGTAAAGCTTCACCGCCAAGGACGCGAAGGACACGAAGGAAGAGAAAAGCTTTACCGCCAAGGCCGCGAAGGAAAATAAAAAGCTTTATCGCGAAGGACGCAAGTGAATAATTTCGCGTCAAAGGCAGCGGCTCCCGGCGCCGACGTGAGATCTACCAGCAGTGCATCCAGAATTCCATCAAGAATAGATTCCTCAAATTCCTCCTTGCTTCCCGGCCAGACAGGCTGATTCAAACACGAAGCTCTCAGCTGGCCTCACGCGCAGTGTGATGCCACCGAATAGTTCACGACCAGTTATTCTGCGCCAACGTCGCGAGACAACCCATTCTCGCAGTGGCCGGAACGGCTCTCGCGCCAGCTTGCGATTGACCAGGCATCGTAGAGTTCTTTCATTGCGGTCTAACTTTGAAGACGACGACGGAAGGCCATATTGTATTCGTGGTGAGGCTGTCCGGCGCTTCCCGGCCGCTTCCTTGGCGGTAAGGCTTTTCTGTTCCTTCGCGGATTAGCGCCGTTAGCGGTGAGGCTGTTGTCTTCCTTTGCGTCCTCCGCGTCCTCCGCGGTGAGGCTTTAATCAAGCTTGATTCCCGCCTCGCGGATCAACTTTCCATAACGCTCGTATTCCTGGCGCACGAATCTACCGAATTCCTCGGGTGAGTTTGGAGCCGGATCCGCGCCAACCTGCATGAGCTGTTGCCGGGTATCGGGGCTGTTGACGGCCTTTCGGTCGCCGCGTGCAGCTGTTTCACGATCGTATTTGGCGTGCCTTTGGGCGCCATCAATCCGAACCAGCCGATCACCATGTATCCCGGCACGCCGGATTCGATGACTGTCGGCACGTGGGGAAACGCGGGCGAACGTTTGCTGCCGCTCACTGCGATCGCCTTCAGCCGGCCGGCCTTGACGAACGAGGTCGTAGCGGCCATCGGGCCGAAGTTGAAATCGGCTTCGCCCGACATGACCGCCGTGATCGCCGGCGCTCCGCCCTTGTAGGGGACGTGGAGAAACTCGATGCCGGCCGCCTTGGCGAAGAGGATGCCCGCGAAATGGCTGGCCGAGCCGGAACCGGCGCTGGCATAGTTGATGGCGCCAGGCTTCGCCCTGGCGAGTGTGATCAGCTCCTTCACCGTATTGGGTGGAAAGGCGGGAGTGGTATTGAGCAGATTCTGGACTTCCGCGAACATCGCGACCGGGGCGAGATCATTCAGCACGTCGTAGGCGAGCTTGCCGTAAACATGCGGCGCGACCGTGATCGTGGATTGGGATGCGGCGAACAGCGTGTAGCCGTCCGGCGCCGCCCTCGCGGCCATCTCGGTACCGATGGTGCCGCCAGCACCCCCCGGTTATCCACCACCACCTGCTGCCCCCATTGCCGTTCGCTCAACTTCTGCGCGACGATGCGGCCTATCACATCGTTCGCGCCGCCTGCAGGATTCGGGGGAGATCATCCGGATCGGCCGATGGGGATAACTCTGCGCCGCTGCGTCCGCTGCAACCATACCGGCCAGCGCCAGCGTGATCAACATTGTTCTCATCGCAATCTCTTCGGGGACTCACCGAAGTCTAATAAAGAAAATCCATTTGATCTATGGGTTGCCGCGGGTATATGGTAGCTTTCGGCCAGCGTTCTTCGAACGAAAACAAGAAACGCGCGCGGGTACGCACAGCGGTCGTCGGCCCGCCGCCGGAAGTATCCCCTCGTAGTGTTCTGACTCAAAGGAGGTGGCATGGATGTCTCTCTGAGCGAAGGACAGCGCGCGTGGCAATTGAAGGCGCGCCAATTCGCGCAAGAAATAATTGCCCCGGTATCCGTCGAACGCGACCGGATCGCCCGGCGCAGACGCGCCTTCGACTGGGACGTGATCAAGAAGGGTTCGAAGCTCGGGTTCCGCACCGCGATCGTGCCGAAGGAGTGGGGCGGGCACGGCATCGACTTCGTTACGCAGGCGGTCGTCATGGCGGAGCTTGCGCGCGGCGACATGCCGATCGCGAAGACCTTCAGCCAATGCTGGAAATGGAGCCATCTCATCATGGCCCAGTGCAACGACGAGCAGAAGGAGCGGTTCCTCCGCCCTTCATCGCCGACGACACGTTTCTTCTCGGACAGGCGGGCACCGAACCGAACACGGGATCGGACCATCGGTTGCCGCCCGAAGAGGATCCGCGCGCCGGCTGGAGGCTCAAAGCCGAGCGCAAGGGCGACGAATGGATCCTGAACGGCGAGAAGTGCTTCATCGCGAACGGCTCCGTCGGCGGCTCTTCTTCGTGAACACGCGCACCAATCCCAACGTGCGGCAGCAGGAAGGCGGCACGACGTTTCTCGTCCCGATCGACACGCCGGGCGTGCGCATCGGGAAGATCTTCAACAAGAGCGGCTGGCGCTTCTATCAGAACGCGGAGTTGATCTTCGAGAACGCGCGGGTGCCGCATGCGAATCTCGTGGGCGAGGTGAACAAGGGACACTATCTGCGCGCCGGGTCGGCACGGCCGTTCGGGGATTTCGAGCTGGCGCGCGCATGCGCTCGGGATCTGCGACGCGGCGTGCGACCTCGCCCGCGAGCACGTCGACCAGCGTTGGCACGAAGCGCGCTACTTCAACGACAATCAAACGGTGCAGTTGAAGCTCTCCGAAATGGGCGCGTTGACGGAGGCGCTCCGCTCGTTCGTGTTCCGCGTCGCGGCCGAAGGAAAGAGAAGGACCGGTCAGTACGCGAATCAACGCGATCTTTTTGCAGAACTTCGCCTGCGACGCGATCCAGCGCGTCACCGCGCTCAATCTCGACATCCACGGCGGCGCGGGCGTCGTCCGCATGAACGCGCGCGCCGACAAGCTCGTGCGCGATGCGGTCATGTGGACGCATCTCGCGGGCGATTCCGTGCAGCGCATGAAATCCGTCCGGCGGCTCAAGTGGTAGGAATGTGTCGCGCTTTGCTCTGCCAACACATTCCTTATATGGATAGCCCATCTGTAGCTGTCATCTGAATGTCGGCGATAAATTCGAAACATCAGATGTCCCATTTACAGCCTGTCGGCTCGGCGCAGATCAGAGCGAAACCTTGCGCGTTACGTGCATCGCTCATAGCCGCTAGTCCGACAGGCTGAGGAGGAACGGATATGTACGATCTTCATCTCACCGCCGAGCAGCTGGAGATACGCGATACGGTGCGCGATTTCGTCGAGCACGAAATCAAGCCCGTCGTCCTGCATCCGGAACGCCTGCAGGAGCTCGAGTGGCGCTTGCCGCTGGAGCTGGTGGACAAGGCCTCGCGGATGGGCCTGCGCACGCTCGCGCTCTCCGAGGACGCCGGGGGCGCGGGCGCCGACAGTCTGACCGCCTGCATTGTGCTCGAGGAGCTGGCGGCGGGCGACGTGGACGTCGCCGTCACGTTGGCGGAAACCGCGCGGCTCGGCAGCATCCTGTTCGATCACGCAATGACGCCCGCGCAACGCGACCGGTTCCTGCCGCAGTTCGTAGCGGACGATAGCTTCCACCTTGCCGTTGCCGGTCCCGAGCACGATCCGGAGCTCGGTTGGGGCTATCACCGGCCGTCCGCGATCGATGCGGGCGTCAAGGCGAGCGCAGCGCGGCTCGGCCACGACTGGGTGATAAACGGTAGCGCGAACTTCGTAGCCAATGCGCCGCTCGCCAAGCTAATCGCTGTCCAGGCCACGACCGGCGCGAGCGGGTTGGAAGCGGGCCGTGTAAGCAGCTTCCTCCTGCCGCGGGACACTCCTGGCCTCACGATCAGCGACTATGCGGCCGCCGCGCGGCCGGCTGCGCCGGACGCGAGGCCGAACCTGATCTGGTATCAGGGCACCCGCGGTGAGCTCACGTTCAAGGATTGCCGGGTATCCGCAGACCAGCTTCTCGGCAAGGAGGGCGAAAGCCCTTTCACGGACGCGACACGATCGTCGGGGCGCGGAACTCCGCAGTTCCAGGCGATCAATCTAGGCATAGGACGCGCCGCCTGTGACGCGGCAATCGAGTACACAAAGCTCCGCGTGCAAGGCGGGCGCCCCATCGTCGAGCATCAGGCGATCGGCACAATACTCGCTGAAGTTGCGATCAAGCTGACGGTTGCGCGCAGCATCATCTGGCAGGCGGCATGGGCTGCGGATCATCCTGATGCTTATCTCGACCGCAGCCTGCCCGATCTCCCGCTCCAGACCATCGCCAAAGTGTTTACGTCCGAAGTGGTTCACGAAGCGACCGAGCTTGCCGCCGAGTGCTTCGGCGCGATGGGGATCATGCGCGACATGCCGCTGCACAAGTACGTGCACGACGCGCTGGTCTTCGTTCATTCCGGCACCAGCAACAGCGTGGCGAAATTTCGCATCGCCGAGGCGCTCGCGGGTTATCGGCGACCGTCCTCGCAAGAGAAGTCGGCCAGCGTCTCCCATGCTGCGGCCGCATAGGATTCTTATAACCCGTCTCAAACGTCCGTGCTGCTTTGCGACCGTGGCGATGGTGCTCGCCGGAGCAGTCACGGATAGCCAGGCACAGCAGGCCGCCTGGCGGCCGCAACGAGCGGTGGAAATCGTGGTGCCGACCGCGCCGGGAGGATCGATCGATACTACCGGACGCCTGATGCAGAGGATTCTGCAGAGCAACCGCCTGGTCGAAGTGCCGGTCGTCACGGTGAACAAGCCGGGCGGTGGCCAGGCCATAGCGATGACCTACCTGGATCAGCACGCGGGCGACGGCCACTACCTGCTCAATTCCACCATGAGCCTGATGACCGGCCACATTCTGGGGCGGTCTAAGGTGAACTACACGGATTACACGCCGCTCGCGATACTCTTCGGCGAAGCGATGACTTTGGTGGTGCGGCTGGATTCCCCTCTGAAGACCGCCCGCGATGTCCAGGAAAGGCTGAAGAGTGATCCCAACTCTCTCGCCATTGCGATCGGCATCGCGGTCGGGGGAACGAATCACCTCGCGGTTTCACTGGTCATGAGCTCGATGGGCGTCGACGTGAAGAAGTTGAAGACGGTGGTGTTTCAGGCGAATGCCGAAGCCGCAATTGCCCTGATGGGCGGACACGTGGACCTCTCGCCGATGTCGGTCGCGGCGGCGTTCAACGCCATGCAGCAGGGCAGGCTGCGGATCATCGGCATCACCACGGAACGCCGCGGCGACGGTCCACTGGCAGACATTCCGACGTTGAAGGAGCAGGGATACAACGTCGTTTTCACCAACACGCGGTTCATGCTCGGTCCCAAGGGCATGAGCCCGGCGCAGACGGCGTACTGGGATAGCGTCCTGGCGCGCATGGTGCAGACGGACGAGTGGAAGAACGATATCCAGAAGAATCACCTGGATCCGGACTACGCCGGAAGCAAACAGAGCCCGCAGCGTCTGGCCGTGCTCTACAAGCAGCTCAAGGGCGCGCTGATCGACGCCGGCCTGGCGAAGGAGTGAGTTGGATGAGGGCGACGACGGCGATTCTGATCCTTGGGTGCGCGACTGGCGCGGTGCACGCCCAGCAGAAGCCGGAGCCGCTGCCGGGCGGGTATCCCAGCCGGCCGGTGCGGCTGCTGGTGGGGAACGCCCCTGGCGGCGGCATCGACATCACCGCCCGCGCCGTCGCGCAGAAGCTCACCGAGCGCTGGGGCCGCTCCATCATCGTGGATAACCGGCCCGGCGGCGCCGGACTGATCGCGATCGATCTGACGGCGCAGGCCGCTGCCGACGGCTACACGTTGCTCGTCACCTCGGGCAGCCTGATCGGCAGCGCGACCGCGCAGAAGAAACTCGCATACGACACGCGCAAAGCGTTCGCGCCCGTCACGCAGCTGACCACGTTGTGCTATATGCTGATGGTCAATCCCGCGGTGCCGGTCAACTCGATCAAGGAACTGATCGCATATGCGAAGAGCAAGCCCAACGCGCTCAACTACGGTTCATCTGGCGTCGGCGGCGCCGGGCATCTCGCCGGCGAGCTGTTCAGCTCCATGGCGGGCGTGAAAATGGTGCACGTCCCGTACAAGGGCGGCGGTCTGGTGCTCATCGACATGATCAGCGGGCAGATCCAGCTGGGATTCACCGCCACGATCTCCGGCATGCCGCACGTCAGAAGCGGCAAGCTTAGAGTGCTCGCCGTGACGAGCACCGCGCGCGCGCAAGCCTTTCCCGAAGTGCCCACGATCGCCGAATCTGGTCTGCCGGGCTTCGAGCTGATCAACTGGTACGGGCTCTTTGCTCCGGCGGGGACGCCGCCCGCGATCGTTTACGCGCTTCACCGGGAGGTCGGTTACGCGCTGAACAGTCCGGAAGTCCAGGCGATGTTCGCCAAGGACGGCGCCGAAGCTGCCGGTTCCAGCACGCCGTTGGCATTCAGGAGCGTTTTCGAGAAGGAAATCGCGAGTTGGGAGAGGGTCGTCAAGCTGCCGGCGTTTGCAGAGGCGCTGCGATGACGATCGATTAGAGGGCGAACATCTGAGGTTCGCAATCCCGACATGACGGATCGGACGTCGAGCACGATGGGATCGGATTGAATATATGTCGCGGTTGCCGGATCGTAGTCTCGAAGGATCTCGGCTCACTAAAGATTCCAGCGGCATGAAGCACTGCCAATGCCCTACGCTCGATCAAATGCTCTCAGACCCGGACCCTAGGTCGACTGCGCACCGCCGCGTCGTCACTTCGCCAGGAACGGATAGGGAAGTATCAAACAAGCCTGACATCGTTCCACATGACACGCATCAATTGGCCCGGACGAGCTTGTCCTCCAGCCAGTTCCACATCTCGCGCGACGCCCAGCGTCAGATAGTCGCGCATGCAATGCTGCGCGCCGCCTTCCTCGGCGGTGAAGACGCGCAGCGTCTTGTCCTGGGATCCCGCGGCGTCGTAGAGCGCCTGCGCGTCGGCGAGCGGCACCTGCTCGTCGTCGGCGCCGTGGGTGATGAGGAACGGGCAGCGCATCTTCTGCACGACGCCGTCGAGCCGGTACGGCTCGAGCTTCTTGAGCGCCTCCTCGAGCGTGTCCACGCCGAGAATCCACATGATGTGGTGCCCGGCACCGACATCGAGGCGTTGAACGCGGCATCTACGCGCCGCTTCCACGTCGCGTAGTAGTCCCAGATCGCGCCCCATGCGACGCACGCGGCGAAGCGCGGCTCCATCGCGGCGCAGCGCGGCGCGTAATAGCCGCCGAGGCTGTTGGCGACGACTGCGATTCTCTTCGGATCGACGTCGCCGCGCCGCTCGAGGTAGTCGATGCACGCCGAGCCGGCGACCTCGTAGTCGGGGCGCAGGTAATAGCCGCGGAAACGGATCGCCTCGCCGGTGCCCGGGCCGTCCATCACGCAGCACCGAGATCCCGCGCTTTGCCAGATCCGGCACGCCGCGCATGTATAGCAGCTCCTTGGTGACGTCGAGCCCGTCGAAATGGACCACGCACGGCGTGCGCTGCCGGCGGCGCTGCGCGCATGCACGAAATAGCCGGGCAGGCTGCCGCCTTCGTAGGGCACCTCGACGACCTCGATCTCGGCGTCGGTCAGCGCGGCAAAGCGGTGAAAACACTCGACTGAGATGCGATATGCCTGCGAGGGCCTTTTCGTCCTTGGGCGTGCGAAAGCGCTCGCCCATCTGGTAGTACTTGCATGCGCGCAGGTAGACCGGCGCCGCCGCGTGCGGATGCCCCGACGGCATCGAACCGCCTGGCATGCGCACGCACCTCGCTCCGCGACTTTCAGCAGGCGGCGAACCATGCGTCGTCGTCGTCGACCCGCGCGCCCTCAGCAGGCGCCCGATCTTGTCCACTTCGTTGATGTCGGACCCGCCCCAGCCCGCCGTGCTCAACATGCCCAGCATCGCCGCCGACCAGCGGTAGTTGCCGGGGAAATACATGAAGTACGGGTGGATCCTTCTTCGCCGTCTGTGCCATGAGGGCTCCTTATGCGTGTTATCGTTCGGCGGCTTTTCCAGTTTCACATTGGCCGCGCGCGAACGATCCTTTCCGCCAGATGCAGGTAATTCGGCAAACGCGGCGGGGCGAGTATCCACGCGATGACTACGCCCACGGCGCCGGCGGCCATGTCGGCGTATTCGAAAGATGCGATAACCGGTCAAGCGCTGCGCAAATTCGAGACCCACGCCGAGCCCGATGCAGCCGGCGCGCAGGTGATGCGTTGAGGCGTGCCCTCATATACGTTCGCAAACCAGGACATGAGCGCGAGATATGCCGCCGCATGCGATAACTTGTCTCCTGCTCCACCGGTATTTCTATGGGTTCGGCGTCAAGCGACACATAGACGATGAAGCAGGACCAGCATCCAGCCGATTACGAGCCAGATGGTTCGCAGGGGCAACTGCAGTTTCGAAGAACAATTGTCGCTTAACATCCGATTCGTGTGGCGGGTAGTAGCGTTATTACAGCTAGCCAGCAACCCCTTCTTTTCTCTTGTTCGTGATCGCGGCCCTTAACATAGCGCCTTTTTAACCGACGGAGATCGTCATGGCGCAGCTCACGTTGAAGCAGGCCAACACCATAATCGAAAAGGGTTTCGCGAAAGCGCGCGAGATGAAGATCAAGCCGCTCGGCGTCATCGTGCTGGATGAAGCGGCCACGTCATTTCGGCGCAGCGCGAGGACGGCGCGAGCATGTTCCGACTCGACGTCGCGCAGGGCAAGGCGTGGGCTGCGGTGGCGATGGGCGCTTCCAGCAAGGCGCTCGCCAAGCGCGCGAAGGACAACCCGAACTTTTTCGTAACGCTGGCCGCGACGGCAAGCGGCAAATTCCTGCCGCAGACCGGAGCGGCGCTGATCAAGAACGAGCAAGGCGTCATCATCGGCGCCGCGGGAGGGAGCGGCGGCACGGGCGAGGAAGACGAAGCGTGCTGCGTCGCCGGCATTGAAGCGGCAGGCCTTACCGCTGACGCGTCGGCCTAGAATGAAGTGACGAATAAGGGTGACGAATAAGGGTGACGAATAAGGGTGACGACAACCAAGTTGCTAGCTTCGCTAACCGCCCCCGTATCTCGTCACCTATATCTCGTCACCTACTGCTGCTTCGCAAGCCCAAGCTCCGTCAGAATGACCTTCGTCTGCTCGTTCTCCAACTCCAGCTGCTTGCGCAATGCTGCGGAGAGCATGTAGTCCGCGTTCCAGAACTGGTCCTCGGTGTCCTTCTTCCATTCCGGGGTCTGCGCAAGCTTGGCGAAGACGGCGTCCCAGTAGGCGATCTCCGCGGGCTTCAGCCCCTTGGGTCCCATGAATCCGCGCCACGTAAAGAACACGGCGTCTATGCCCTGTTCCTTGAAGGTGGGCAGATCGGCGAGCCCGCCGGGCTGCCGCTGGGCCGCCGACATGCCGAGCACCCTGGCTTTGCCTTCCTTCTGCAGCGGGACCATGCTGCGCGGTGAGGCCACGTAAATGTCGATGTGACCGCCGAGGAACGCCGTTGTCGCCTCGCCGCCCCCGGAATAGACCACCGCCTTGGCCACCTTGGGGTCGACGCCGATCGACTTCAAATACATCCCGAGCACGATGTGGTTGTGGTTGCCGCGCGCGGTGGCGAAAGCGAAGCTCACCGACTGGGAATCCTTCTTGAGCCTTGCCGTCAGGTCCTTGAGCGAAGTTATCGGGGAATCCGCTCTGACCGAGAGGACGACGTACTCACGCGCCAGGATGTTGAGCGGCGTGAAATCGGTGTAGGTAAGCTGGGTCGTGCCCATGATCCGGTTGCCGATCAGTGCGGCGAGAACGTGGCGATGTAATGCCCATCGCCGGCGTGTTGATTGAGGTAGGCCCAGCCTATGGTATTCGCGGCGCCCGGCTTGTTCACCACCGTCGAGGTCGGGACAAGTCCGGAGCTCTGGAAGATCCGCTGAACGAGCCGCGCCATGATGTCGGGCGAGCCGCCGGGCGACGACCCGACCACGAGCTCGACGGTCTTCGTGGGTTTCCATTCCTGTGCCGCGGCCGGCGATGCGGCCACGGCAAACAGGGTAACCAGGCACCATGCTGCGGTTGCAAAAACGGTCTTTCCGGAATGCATAGCTCCTCCAGTCGATGTATCCATTCGTTGGCTACCGGTCACTTGGTGATGACGCCCAGGTCGACGAGTAGCCGGCTCATCACGTCGTTCTCGTAGTCGAGATGCTTGCGGGTCTCCGCGCTCGTCATCATCCTCCGCCCACGCGTTCTTTTCCGCATCCTTTTTCCACTCTTCCGCCTGTACGGCCTTGGCGAACGCCTGATCCCAGAAGGCGACCTGCCCTGGGGTGAGTCCCTTGGGGGCGACGAATCCGCGGCAGCTGTAAAAAACGGCGTCTATTCCCTGCTCCTTGAAGGTGGGGCACGCCGGCGGTCCTGCCCGGCTGGCGCTGAACCGCGGTCATGCCGATGGCACGCGCCTTGCCGCTTTCTATGTGCGGCATCGAATTGGCGGGTGCGCCAACCAGCACGTCCACATGGCCGCCGAGCATGGCGGTGAGGGCATCCCCGCCGGAATTGTAGATTACGACCTTGGTCTTCTTGGGGTCGGCGCCGGCGGTTTGGCGATAATGCCGATCATGACGTGATTGTGATTGCCCCGGGACGAGGAGAACGCAAACCCCCCGACGTCACGTCCTTCTTCAGACGCTCGAGCAAATCCTTCGCCGAGGTGATCGGGGATTCCGTCCGGACCGCAAGCAGGATGTATTCGCGCAGCAGTATGTTGAGCGGCGTGAAATCCTGATAGCTCAACTTGCTGATGCCCAGGAGGTGGTTGGTCAGCATCGTCGAGGAAAAAGTGGCAATGTAGTGCGCATCCCCGGGATGCTGGGTGAGGAACGTCCAGGCAATGGTGCCGCCGCCGCCCGGACGGTTGGTGACGCTGACGCTGGGAAACGCCGAATTTGCCTGGAGCAGCTTTTGCGCGACGCGCGCCGTTCTGTCCGACGAGCCCGCCGCGGCGGAGGCGACGACAATGTCGACGTTCTTCGCGGGCTTCCATTCCTGCGCGCTGGCGCTGCCGCCAGCTAACGCGACCAAGGCTGCGCACAACCACGACACAGCCAGCCTGCTGAGCGGCCTAGTGGACTGCATGTCCTCCTCCGTTATTGTTTTGAAACCGGATGACAGCCCGGTTCCGCCCGACGCTCCCTCGCCCCTCAGCGAGGCTGCGAGGCGAAGGTCGAGCGTCCAAACAAGTTACGCAAGCTTGATAACTGCGTATCGCATCATCGTATATCTGGCGCTTTTTTTTGTCACGAGCGCCCGTTGACGCCTTCGCCTGCGCTGTTATGCTTGGAACTCAAGTGACGAACAGCATAGCGATATGAGCGCCTATCTCCCCGCAGAAGTGGGCATGTCCCTCTCCGATGTCGACACGCCTTCGCTGATCCTCGATCTCAACGTATTCGAGCGCAATCTCGATCGCCTCGATGCCTCGCTCGCGGGCAAGAAAGTCAAGGTCCGTCCGCACGCGAAGAGCCACAAATGCCCGCAGATCGCCCTCGCCCAGGTTGCGCGCGGCGCGGTGGGAGTGTGCTGCCAGAAAGTGACCGAAGCGGAAGCGTTGGTGCTGGGTGGGGTAAAAGACGTATTGATCGCCAATGAGGTCGTCGGCGCGCCCAAGTTGCGCCGGCTCGTCGCCCTCGCCAGGCAGGCGCACGTATCCGTGTGCGTGGAGAGCGGAAACGTCGCGGCGCTGAACGCGGCAGCTGGGCAGGAATTCGGCGTGCGCCTCGACGTGCTCATCGAGTCAACGTGGGCGCTAATCGCTGCGGCGTCGAGCCGGGCGCACCGGCGGTAAAGCTCGCGCAGCAGATCGTGGCGTGCGCGAATCTGCGTTTCGCGGGCCTGCAGGCGTACCAGGGTGGCGCACAGCATTTGCGTAAGGTCGAAGAGCGGCGTGCCGCGATCGAGAAAGCGGTCGCCGCGGTCGCCGATACTGTTGCGGCGCTGGCCAAGGCGGGGATCAAGTGCGAGAAGGTGACCGGCGCCGGCACCGGAACGTATCTGTTCGAGGCGGCAAGCGGCGTCTACGACGAGATCCAGCCCGGGTCGTACATCTTCATGGACGTTGATTACGGCCGCAACGAGTGGACCGAGAGCGGCATCCCGCGCTTCGAGCACAGCCTGTTCGTATGGACCACGGTCATGAGCCGCCCCGCGCCCGACCGCGCAATCCTTGACGCGGGGCTCAAAGCCTCCAGCGTGGATTCAGGCATGCCACGGGTGGCCGATGAGGAGGGCGTCGAATACGTCAAAGCCTCCGACGAGCACGGTGTGCTGCGGTTAAGCGGCGCGCGCACCTATGCCGTGGGTGACAAGCTCAAACTGATTCCGGGCCATTGCGATCCCACGGTCAACCTCTACGACCATTTCATCTGCGTGCGCAACGACCGCGTGGAGGCGCTCTGGCCGATCACGGGGCGCGGCGCGGTGTGGTAAGAAGTGACGAGATATGGATGACGAGGTGAAGGTGACGCGATAAGGGGAAAGTTTCTGGTAAACAAAGCTGTCCGTTATCCTAATCAGTCGGCACCCTCATTTGTCACTGCTTCTTCATGGAATCCATCCGGGAAGATTCAGCATGACACCAATTAGGAAGATGGGTTTTGTCGGTATCGGAAACATGGGCAACCCCATGGCCGGACATCTGGTCAAGGCGGGGTTCGACGTCACGGTGTACGACATCCGCCCGGAAACGGTCGAGATCTTCGTCGCGCAGCATGGCGGCAAGGGAGCGAAATCGCTCAGGGAGATCGGGGAGGGCGCGGATGCCGTCATCACGATGCTGCCCGATGACAAAGTAGTGCGTGAGGTCATACTTGGCGACGGCAGTGAAGGCGTGGCTGCGGGTCCTGCGCCCAGGGTCGATCGTCATGGACATGAGCACTTCCGACCCGGTCGGCACGCGCGCACTGGCGGAGGCGCTGCAGCCGCGCGGCATCGCAGTCGTGGATGCGCCGGTAATGGGCGGCGTGGTGTTCGCGAAGGACGCGACGCTCGACATCATGGCGGGCGGCGACGCGGAAACGGTGGAGCGCTGCCGTCCGCTCCTCGCGGCCATCGGCCGGCCCGTCCTTCACTGCGGCGGCGTCGGCAACGCGCACGCCCTGAAAGCGCTCGCCAACTACGTAAATGCCTGCGCGCTCATCAACGCGATCGAGGCGCTGACCATAGGGAAACGTTTCGGGCTCGATCCCAAGCTGATGGCAAACGCCTTGACGACGATGTGCGCCGGGCGCAATCATCCGGTGGAGAAGAAGGTAGTCCCCCACATCTTCACGCGGAAGTACGGCACGGGGGCGGCGATGGGCTTCATCGCCAAGGACGTCAAGATTGCCGTCAGCACCGCGAAATCGATCGGCGCGTTCGCGCCGCTAGGCGAGCGGGTATTGGAGCTGTGGTCTGCCGCTGCCGAAAAGCTCGGCCCCGAGCGCGATCAGACCGAAATCGTGCGCTACTGGGAGGAAGCTACAGGCGTTCGCCTCTAGCTTCCTGAGCCTTGTCCCCGCACGAAGGTCACGCTGGAGTGACCTCGAACACCCGCCGGAATGCTTCCTGGCCCTTGGGCGTGATGCTGACCACGCGCGAGCGCCGTGAGCGCAGGATCCAGCCCCGCGCGACGTAAAGACCGAGCAACACGGCACCCAGGGCGCCTCCGATGTGCGGCCGCCGCTGAGTCAGGTCGACGCAGGCACGCGCAAAAACGCGCCGCGATTCGCGCACGACGGCGAGATCGATATCGAGCGCCGCCAGTTTTTCTTCCCCGAGCCGGGTGACGCGGAAGTCGCGCCCGGAAGCGGTGAGCCAGCGCGCTCTCAGCATCGCCTCCAGGACCTTGACCGACATCTCGCCGGCCAGGTGGTCGTAGCAGGTCCGGGAGTACAGGAACTGGATCGGCACCGATTTCGATGGCAGCGGGTTGCGTGGAGCGCGCGGCCCGACCGCCACGCTGAGCGATGCGAGGCTTTCGATCGCATCCGCGACCTCGGGGCTGACGATCCGGAAGTAGCGGTGCCGCCCCTGCGCTTCCACAGCCAGCAATCCGCCGCCCACCAGCTTGGCCAGATGCGCGCTCGCCGATTGCGCTGAAATATTCGCGGAGTACGCCAGCTCTCCCGCCGGGCGCCTGGTGCCGTCCATCAGGGTTCGCAGTATTCTCGCGCGCGCCGGATCGGCGAAGAGCGCGGCGATGCGCGGGATATCCGACTCGTCATTCATATTTCACCGTATCGTTAAACGTCAAGGGTACCGCGCGTAGACAATGATGTCCAGAGGTGTGTGGCTTTTTAGAGCTTATCTAACGCACAAATAAAGGATGACGTATGAAACGCGTGCCACTACGGGTGGAACCATTTGCAACTTATCTCGAGAGACGCCGTCGAGGACCGATCTACCCGGTCGTCGTTGCCGGCGAGCTCGTTTACGTATCCGGCCTGCCGCCGTTCGACCCGGAAAGCGGCGAGCTCAAGCGGTTTCCTTTCGAGCGTCAGGCGGAAATTGTGCTCGATCAGATGAAGCGCTGCCTGGAAGCTGCCGGCTCATCAATGGAGCGGGTGCTCAAGCTGAACGTCTACTGCACGGCCGAAGAGACTCACTTCGCGAAGTTCAACGAGGCCTACGCACGCTATTTCCCGGTCGAATCCCCTGCGCGGATCTTCCTGTACGTTCCCTCCTGGCCGGGTCCGTTCGACATCGAGATCGATTGCGTCGCGGCTGTATCCGATTGATTTTTACATTGACGAAGACACGTATGAAACGAGTGCCAATTCGAGTTGAGCCGTTTTCGACGTATCTGGCGGCGCGCAAGGTGCCCGCAACGCCGGTGATGCGGGCCGGGGACCTAATTTTCGTATGCGGGCTGCCGCCCTTCGATCCGGAGACCGGGGAGGTAAAGAGACAGCCCATCGAGCGGCAGATGGAGATCGTGCTCGACCAGATGAAGCGGTGCGTCGAGGCCGCAGGCTCGTCCCTCGAACAGGTGATCAAGTGCAATGTCTATTGCCTGGACGATACTCATTTCAGCAGGTTTAACGAGATCTATGCCCGGTACTTTCCTGTAGATCCGCCGGCGCGCATCTTCCTGTGCGTTCCGTCCTGGCCAGGTCCGTTCGACATCGAGATCGACTGCGTGGCGGTTGTGTAAAAGTCTAAAAAACATCCTTGGAGCCACAGATAAACACAGATGGACACAGATGAAACCAAAGACAAATTGGCCACGGAATCACACGGAATACACGGACGAAGCGGAACGCCTGAAATGATTTTATTCGTTGATTGGTTGCTTCGCCTTTTGTAGCTTCTGTGTGCTTCCGTGTGTTTCCGTGGCTGAAATGATCTTGAATTTATCCGTGTTTATCTGTGTGTATCCGTGGCTAAGCCCTGCTTTTCGTTCTTGAGACACGTTCCAGTTGGACGGCCCGTGCTCCCAATGGCGTAGAATCGCATCGTCGAAACGGGTGGAACGAGTAGGGGTCCTTATGGGAGCCGACGAGCTGGGCACGGGGCAGCGCCGCATCGTGAAAGCGGCCTGTCCGCACGACTGCCCCGACACTTGCGCGATGGAGATCACCGTCGAGAACGGCGTTGCCGTCGACGTGCGCGGCGCCGCGATGCCTTTCACCCAAGGTACGCTGTGCACCAAGGTCGCGAAATACCTCGATCGCACCTACTCCAAGGACCGACTGCTCCATCCGCTGCGGCGCGTCGGCGCCAAAGGGCAGGGGCAGGGTGGTTTTGCGCGTATTTCCTGGGACGAGGCGCTCGACGAGATCGCTGCGAAGTTCAAGGCGGTCGCCGCCGAGGATCCGCAGCAGATCCTCCCCTGCAGCTATGCCGGGACGATGGGAATGCTCCAGTACATGTCCATGGATCGCCGGTTCTTCAATCGGCTCGGCGCGAGCCTGCTCGATCGCACGCTCTGTTCTTCCGCGGGCAAGGCCGGCGTCAAGGTGACGCTCGGCGGTTCCGTGGGTATGGACCCCGAGCGTTTCGACGAAGCGAAGCTCATTCTCATCTGGGGCTCGAACCCGGTCGTCTCGAATCTTCACCTCTGGTCGCGCTGCCAGGAAGCGAAGCGCCGCGGCGCCAGGTTGGTCGCGATCGATCCGTGGCGCAGCCAGACGGCCGAGAAGTGCCACCAGCACATCCGGCCGCTGCCGGGCACCGACGCCGCGCTCGCGCTTGGAATGATGCGCGTCATCATCGACGAGGGCCGCATCGACCGCGACTATGTAGAACGCCATGCGCTGGGCTTCGAGGAGCTGAAGGAACGCGTCAAGCAGTACCCGCCGGAGAGGGTCGCGCATATCTGCGGCATCGCAGCGGAAGAAGTCGTCAATCTCGCCCGCGAGTACGCGTCGGTGCGCCCGGCAGCGATCCGGGTGAACTACGGGCTGCAGCGGCACGCCGGCGGCGGCATGGCAGTGAGGACGATCGCGTGCCTGCCGGCGCTCGTCGGGGCATGGCGCGACGCCGCGGGCGGGGTCGTGCTCTCCACCGCAGACTTCTACAATCTGGATCACAAAACGCTCGAGCGACCCGATCTCATCCGCGGCAGGCCGCGCACGATCAACCAGTCCGCGCTGGGCGACGCGCTGACCTCGGCGAAGCCGCCGGTCAAGGCGATTTACGTCTACAACAACAATCCGGTCGCGGTCTGCCCGGATTCGAACAAGGTGATTGCCGGCTTCTCGCGCCCGGATCTCTTCACCGTCGTGCACGACGTTTTTCTCACCGACACCTGCGATTACGCCGACATCGTGCTGCCGGCGACGACGCAGCTCGAGCACTACGACGTGCACAAGTCCTACGGCCATCTTTACGTTGTCGCCAACAACCCGGCGATCGCGCCGCTCGGCGAGGCGAAGCCGAATATCGAGGTCTTCCGCCTTCTGGCAAAGCGCATGGGATTCGACGAGCCGTGCTTCGACGATTCCGACGAGGAGGTGTGCCGGCAGGCGCTGCGTTCCCAGCAGCCGCGTATGCGCGGCATCGGGTGGGACACCGTAAAAGAGCAGGGCTGGCAGCGGCTCGCGGTGCCGGAGCGCTACGCGCCGTTCGCCGAGGGCGGGTTCCCGACGCCCTCTGGCAAGTGCGAGTTCTACAGCGAAACGGCGGCGAAACTGGGGCTCGATCCGCTGCCCGCCTACACCCCGCCGCGCGAGAACGTCCATTCCGCGCCCGAGCTGGCGCGGCGCTACCCGCTCGCGTTCATATCCCCGCCGTGCCGCAATTTCCTGAACTCGAGCTTCGCGAACCTGCCGTTTGCCTTGGCCTCCGAGAAGGAACCGCGGCTCGACATCCATCCCGACGACGCGCGTGCGCGCGGCATCGCCAACGGCGAGCGCGTGCGCGTCTTCAACGACCGCGGCGCATACAGCCTAAAGGCCGCGGTCTCCGACCGCACTCGGCCCGGCGTCGTGGTCGCCCCCTCGGTGTGGTGGAAGAAGCTCTCACCGGACGGCCGCAACGCGAACGACGTCACGTCCCAAGCCGTCGCCGACATGGGCGGCGCGGCGACGTACTACGATTGCCTGGTCGAGGTCGCGCGCGCGTAGATCGTCATCCCGGACAGAAAGCTTGCCCCGTAGCCCATACGGGGCCGGGATCCAGGAACGCAGTACAGGAAAAACTTTCACCGCTAAGGTGCCAAGCACGCCAGGAAAAGACGCACATACCGCCGAGACGCGGAGAGAATCAAAATAAACTCAAGCAACCGTTTCTCACTAACAGAGCAATGATCGATCTGATCATGACAGTTCTGTCGATGCCATAGGTCCCCGCTTCCGCAGCATGAGATAGACGAAGAACGGCGCCACTGCGGCCAGCAGGTGTTTCAGGGAGTGACCGCTCAGGACGCTCGAGCTCAGCGTATAAAACCCAAAGTCATAGTACTCGGCGACCTTGGCGAGCGCGTAAAACGCGACCCCGTACAGCAGGTAGTGCCGATGCGTGTACCGGCCGGGAAACGCGGCGAGCACGAAGGGTATTGCCAGCAGCGGCGCAAACTGCACCCAGACATAGACGCGCAGATCGTCGCTGTACTTCCACCAGTAAACGCTGGCGATGCCGACCAGGATAGCGGGTATGAGCAACCGGCGCTCCACCCGCTCTCCGAGGTGTTCGCTCAACAGCGCCGTAAATAGGCCCATGAACGCCACGGTCATCGGCAGCCGGTCCCAGACCAGTGTGTCGTCATCGGGCGTGCGGTGGTAGTACCCCGATCCGAAGAACACGAGCGCCACGCCGAGGAAAAATACCATCCACGAGCGCGTCGCGCCCAGTCCAGGGTGGCGGTAGCACCATAAGGCCCCCGTCGCGCCGACGAGCAGGAACAGAAAGTTGGACACGACGTTCCCGAAGTTCTGCAGCCCCAGGCACGTCCGGACGTCAGCGAATACGTGGTAGCCCCGGTCCTGGGGTATGGGGCCGCCATGCAGGAACAGCAGGTAGAGGAGCGGCGCCAGCATCAGCAGCATCAATCCCGCTTCCCGCCGGCCCGCCCCGGATCTTACGGCGTGCTCCATGTGATGTTCTCGCGTTGATGGCCTGCCGTCACTTCGGCGGTATCACCGGCACCAATAGATAAGCGAGCTGTCCTGGCCCGAAGTGCAGCGTCGTCTTCCCGCCGAAAATCTCCTGCGGCCGGTCGCGCGGGTCGTTGTGCAGGAACGGGCCGCAGCCCGAGTAGCTCGTTCTTGAAGTTCGAGAGCTTCGCGCCGGTCGTCTTCTGCCACTCGTAGTCCTTGCCGCGCACGGTGAGCGCGATGCGATGGCCGGCGGGCACCACGATGGAGGTCGGCCAGATCTCGACGTCGAGCTGCACGATCTCGCCGGGCTTCAGCGGCTGCTTCTCGTCGTGGGTGTGATACGGCCGGTAGTCGGTGGAGAGCTTGGGATCGAGCTTGCGGTGCGAGGCGCGCAGCCATCCCTGCGCGATGGGCGTATGCGGGTCGATCGCCCCCATGAATGTGACTTCGCGCAGGTCCGGCGTGTACACGCGGAATACCAGGAAAAAATCGGCATCGGCGGTCGAAGAGGAGATGAACAGCCGTGCCGCGCAAGGTCCCGTAATTTCGGTCTCTCGGATAAGCGGCGCAGAGAGAAACGTCACTCCATCCCCAAGTGCGTCGAACGTTACCTGTCCAGATCGGCTCGGTGCCGCTCGCTCCAAGCTCTGCGCCGCTGGATCGAGGTAGAACTTCGTCCACTGCGTGCGCGCGATCGGCCATTCGTTCTCGTGACGCTCGACGAAGCGATCGACGTGGCGCACCTGGAGCTGCACCTTCGGCTGGCGCTCCCAGCCGTTCTTCTCGCCCTTGAGGAAATAATCGAAGAAGCGCTTCTGCAGGAGCCGGCCGTAGTCCGTATAAAAGTGAGTCCAGTGCTCGATACCATGCGCTTCGAGCCATTTGTTCTTCGCCGCCGCGCGAACGAAGCCCTCGAAATTGCCGCGCGGGTGCAGCCCCTGTCCGCCCCAGTTGGCCGCCGAAAGGAAAGGCGTCGATGACCTTTTCCCAGACGGGAGAGCGGTCGCGGTGATACTGGTCGTCGAGCGGGTGCGCGAGGATGTCGTCGCCGAAATCGCAGCGGTTCTTCGCGAGCGTCCTTGTCGGAGAGCGTCTCATCGCCGCAGACGAGCTCGCCGGTGACGCGCGAACGTGGACCGCGCTCGCCCAGGCCGTGCTGGACCGTCTTCACCTGCATGTCGTACCAATTGGCGAAAAAGGTGGAGAGGATGCCGCCGTGATGGGTCATGTCGCGGTACCAGTCCGCCGAGCCTTCCCAGATACACATCGCCGCGAGATGCGGCGGCTGCAGCGTCGCGACGTGCCATTGATTCATGCCGTAGTAGGAAATGCCGTTCAGCCCCACCTTGCCGCTGGACCACGGCTGTACGCCCGCCCACTCGATGCAGTTGTAGAAATCCTGCGTCTCCCGCGGCGAGAAGTGATCGATGTAACCGGGCGAGCGGCCGGCGCCGCGCGAGTCCACGCGCACGCATGCGTAGCCGTGAGGCACCCACTTTTCCGGATCCACGACTTCCCAGCTCTGATAGAGATTGCTCGAGCCGTAAGCGACGTCGGGATGCTCCGCCACCATGCGCTGCCAGGCGCTCGGGTAGCCGTCCTGGAAGGCAAGGCCCTTCGCGTACGGGCCGTAGCTGAGGATCACCGGGTAACGACCGTCCGTCGGAGGCCGGAAAACGTCGGCGCGCAGGACGAGGCCGTCGTCCATCGTGATCGGCACGTCCCAATCGATGCGCATGCCGTCGCGGACTTCGCTCTTCTCGCTCATCGTCATTTCGCAGAAGTGATGTGGTGATGAGTGATGGGTGATAAGTTTCGCGATCACCGCGCTATTCATACGGCCAGTCGCAGGATCGTTACTTCTCCGCGTCCTCTTGCGATGAAGCTTTCGTTTTATTGTTATTTGGTTTCTTGGCGGCCTTGGCGTCTTGGCGGTGAATAGTTCTTAACGTTCAGCGCGGCTACGCCTTCGGCGCGTCGGCCTGCTTGCGCGGGTGCGCCGAGGAGAAGGCGTCGAGCTTCATGCACTCGTTGAAGATCCGCATGACTGTCGCATAAGGCTTGACGTCGCAGTCGGAATTCTGGGCGCCGATTACCTGCCCGGCGAGGCAGATGTCCGCCATAGTTACCGTATCGCCGTGGCAGAATTTGCCGGTGCGTGAGTCGGCGAGCAGCGTCTCCATCGCGGCGAGGCCTAACCCTACCCAATGGCGGATCCATTCGACGCGCACCGCTTCACCGAGCTTCAAGTCCTTTTCGACATAGTTGCGCACGCGCGGCACCATCAGCGGATGGATCTCGGCGATGGGAATCATTGCCAGCGCCCGCACGCGCGCCCGGTCGCGCGGATCGCGCGGGAGCAACGGCGGGTTCGGGTGGGTTTCTTCGAGGTACTCCATGATCGCCATGGACTGCGTGAGCGGCGGGCCCTCGCCATCGATCAGCGCCGGCACGACCGATTGAGGATTGAGCTTGCGATAGGCTTCATTGAACTGCTCGCCCTTCGCCAGATCGAGTGCTTCGTTCTCCGAAGGCGGTATGCCCTTGAGATTCATCGCGACGCGCACGCGGAACGTCGCCTGCGAACGCCAGTAGCCGTAGAGCTTCATGCGGTTCTCCTCTCTTGTGGTGTATTCGCAACTGGTGGTGATACCTCGCGCGGGTTGGCATTATGGCATCATTGGTGTCAGCTATCAGCTATTAGCTCTTAGCTAGCAGCTAAACAACCAAGAGCCAACCGCCAACCGCTAAGAGCCAAGAGACAAAATGAAAGTCGGCATTGCAGGCACGGGCAGAATGGGCACGGCGATCGGCGCCCGGCTCATGGACCAGGGACACGACGTTCATGTGTGGAACCGCTCGCCGGCGAAGACAAAGGCGCTCACCGACAAAGGCGCCAAGCTGGCCGCGACACCCGCAGAGCTCGCCGAGCCATTGCGATGCGGTTATCACCATATTGACCGATGCGTCGGCAATCGACGCCGTCTACAACGGCAAGGACGGGGTCCTTTCAGGCAACGTTGCCGGCAAGCTCTTTATCGAGATGAGCACGGTTTCCTCCGCGACCGAGCGCGCCCTGGCGCCCGCCGTCGCGGCCAAGAGCGCGGCACTGGTCGAGTGTCCGGTAGGGGGAGCGTAGGCCCCGCGCGTGAAGGCAAGCTGCTGGGTTTCATCGGTGGCGCCGACGCCGACGTGGCGCGCGCGCGGCCCATCGTCGAGCAGCTGTGCCGCCGCGCTGAGCATGTAGGCCCGATCGGCGCTGGCGCCGTGATGAAGCTCGCGATCAATCTGCCGCTCGCCGTGTACTGGCAATCGTTCGGCGAGGCGCTTTCACTGATCCAGGCGCTGGGTCTCGACCCCGACCGCGTGGTCAGCGTTTTCGCCGAATCCTCGGGCGGCCCCAACCTGCTCAAGCCCATGGGGCCGGGCATCGCGAATGCGCTCAGGGGGAATCTCGACGGCGGCGTCATGTTCGACGTCGATTCGGTGCGCAAGGACCTGCGCACGATGCTCGAGGAAGCGCGGGCACAGGGCAAGCCGCTGCCGGTCGTGGCGCAGGCGCTGGAAGTCTTCAACAAGGCGTCCGAGGCGGGGTGGGGACCACGGAACTGTTCGACGCTGCCGGCTTACTGGGTGGAGCACGGAAGGAAGTTTGAAAGACCGTGAACGAGTGAACGAGTGAACGAGTGAACGGGTAAGGACCTCCCTCTCCCCGTTACCGGGGAGAGGGTTAGGGTGAGGGGGCTCACTCGTTCACCCGTTCACTCGTTCACCCATATATTCGGAGGCGTGAATGAGTGCTGCGCGAGACAAGACGAAGGTAGTGCTGGCCACCGCGACGCCGGGCGGCGGCTTTCCGGCCTACGGCTGGCCGGTACGCCGAGACGCTGAACGAAATGGACGGCACGCTCGCAATCGAGCCGATCAATACCAAGGGCAGCAACGAGAACGTGCTGTCGCTCGATGCAGGCAAGGTCGACCTTGGCCTCGTTACCGGTGAAGTCACTTACGAGGCGATCAGCGGTCTGGGCCGGCCGAAGGCGGATAACCTGCGCATCATCAACGCTACTTACTCGCAGGCCGGTATGTTCATGGTGCGCGGCGATAGCCCTTATCGCGGCATCTCCGACCTCAAAGGCAAATCGATCGCTTGGGGCGCGGCGAGCTCCGGTTTTATCGTGACTGGCACGTTACGTAATGGACGGCCTCGGGCTCGACATGAAGAAAGATTTCGAAGCGCACTTGCTCGAGAAAGCGGGAGACGGCCCGCCCATGGTGCTGGACGGGCGCGCTGAGGCGATGTGGGGAGGCGGCGTCGGCTGGCCGCCGTTCATGGCGATCGCGAAAGGCCCGGCGGGCGGACGCTTCATCGGACCGAGCCCGGAGGAGATCAAGCGCATCCAGACGAAGCATCCGTTCCTCAAGCAGACGACGATGCCGGCCGGAAGCTATCCAGGGCAGGCGGGGCCGATCGAGTCGGTCGGCTCATGGCCGTTCGTGCTGGCGCGGGCGTCCCTGCCTGAAGACGTCGCCTATCGCCTGGCGAGGGCGCTGCACAAGGGCTACGCTTCCCTGTGTAAGAAGCTCGACCAGGCGCAGGAATCCACGCTGGCGAACACCCTCGCCGCCGCGCCGCGCCGGGATTTGATACATCCCGGCGTGCTCAAGGACATGGGGGAAATCGGCCTGTTGAAGTGACGGGATACCGTCTTGAGAGCAGAATCAGCCACGGAAACACACGGAAGCACACAGAAAGCAAATTTTGTTCTGACATTGGCTCGTCTGGCGGGATAGGCCTACTGGAAATACATGCCGCCGTTCACCAGGTAGGACTGACCGGTAATGTAGCCCGCGTTCTCGCTGGCGAGGTGCAGCATGAGGGAAGTCACTTCCTCGGGTCTGCCTTTTCGGCGTATCGGCTGCGAAGGGCGCACTTCCTTTTCACTTTCGCGCTCATCTTTCTCGGCGCGGCCTATCGTCCCCGGGCCGATGCAGTTGGCGGTGATGTTGTGAGGCGCGAACTCGCGCGCGATGCCGCGAGTGAAGCCGACGATGCCAAGCTTGACCATGGCCTTCGTGGCGCCCCCGCCCATGTAGGGCGAAACGCCGGAGATGTTGATGATCCGGCCCCAGCGGCGCTCGATCATGAGCGGCAGCACGTTACGGCAGACGTAATACGGCCCGGTCAGGTTGACGTCGATCGCGCGGGTCCATTCCTCGAAGCTCGCCTCCAGGAACTTGCTTTCGGCCCGGAATCCCGCGATGTTGACCACCACGTCCACGCCGCCGAGCTGGTCGCGCGCTTTTTTCACGAAAGCGGCCACCGCGGCACCATCGGTCACATCGCTTTTCTCCGCCACGACTTTGACGCCCAGCTTGCGTGCTTGGTCTGCGACCTCGTTCAATTCCTTCATCTTCGCGCTGGTGCAGATCGCGAGATTCGCACCTTCGCCCGCGAACGCAAGCGCCGCGGCGCTGCCCAGGTTGCGGCTCGCGCCGGTGATAAGCACGTTCTTGCCTTTAAGTCCGGTATCCATCGTTTGCCTCTAGTAGCGCCGCGTTTTGCGGAAATGGTAAGGGGAACCCGATCTTCGCACAATTTGCATGCTCTGCGACAAACGGCAGCCTATAATCCATCGCGGAGCATGGGGGAGGGAGGCTTCGTTGAAACGCGGCTGGCAGGTGGCATCGTGGACGCTGCTCGCGACCTTCGCGCTATTCGCGTACGAGTCCTTCCAACTTTCGCTCAGCGATACGTTGGGCCCTGGCCCGGGGTTTTTTCCGTTCTGGCTGGGCCTGCTGGGTGCCGTGCTTGCGGTGGTCCTGCTCGCCCAGCTGCATCGAAACCGGGTGGACCTTGGCGAGGCGGCGCTGGCGTTCGATGGGGCCGGGGTGCGGAGCGTCGTGCTGGTGCTCGTGGGCTTGACCGCGGCCACCGCGCTCCTCGAAGTGATCGGGTTTAGCCTGTCCATACTGCTGCTCATCGCTTACCTTCTCGTTGTCCTCGGCGTGCGGAATCGTGTGGCGATCGCCATTTGCGCCGGCGCCGGAAGCTTCGGCGTGTTCCACGTTTTTTCCCACCTGCTCAAGGTGCCGCTGCCCGTCGGCATCTTTGGTTTTTAGCAGCTAGGCGGAAACCTTGGAAGGCCTCCAGCATCTGATGACGGGTCTGGCAGCGGCACTGAGCCTGCAATATCTGCTCTACGCTTTCATCGGCTGCTTGCTGGGCACGCTCATTGGCGTTCTGCCGGGGCTCGGGCCTGCGGCGGGCACGGCCATCCTCATCCCTCTCACTTTCAACCTGGACGCCACCGGCGCCATCATCATGCTGGCCGCCATCTATTACGGCGCCATGTACGGCGGCACGATCACCTCCGTGCTGATCAACGTGCCCGGCGAGGCCGCCTCGGTGGTCACCTGCCTCGACGGATACCAGATGGCGCGGCAAGGCCGGGCGGGCACGGCGCTCGGCATCGCGGCCATGGGTTCGTTCGTGGGCGGCATCTTCGCTGCCCTCGCGCTCACAATGGTGGCGCCGCCGCTGGCGCGATTTGCGCTTTCGTTTGGCCCCCCCGAGTTCTTCGCCCTCATGTTCCTGGGGATGTGTCTGGTCACCGGCTTGGCGGGCCAGTCGCTGGTGGCCGGGTTGCTGATGACCATCCTGGGGCTACTGCTCTCGCTCGTCGGGATCGATCCCGTTCGCGGGGCGCCGCGATTTACTTTCGGCATTCCCGAGCTCTACGACGGCCTCGGTTTTGTGCCCGTGGTGATGGGGCTGTTCGGCGTGGCCGAAATCCTGCTCGTGATCGAAACACCGTTCCGGCAGGTCATCGATACGAAGATCAAGGGATTGTGGCCGAGCCGCGAGGAGTGGAAGCGCTCCAGCGGCGCCATCGGGAGGGGCACCATCATCGGCTTTCTGCTCGGGCTCATACCCGGGGTCGGCGCCGTGATCCCGACCTTCATGGCGTATATCCTCGAGAAGCGCATTTCCAGGCATCCGGAGAAGTTCGGCACCGGCGTCATCGAAGGCGTCGCTTCGCCGGAGTCGGCGAACAATGCCTATGCGAACGCCGCGATGGTCCCGCTGCTCGTGCTGGGCGTTCCCAGCTCGCCCACCATCGCCATCATAATGGGCGCTTTCATCATCAACGGGCTGACGCCGGGCCCGTTTCTGTTCAAGGAACGTCCCGACCTGGTATGGACCGTGATCGCGAGCTTCTTTACCGGAAACGTAATCCTCCTCATCCTTAACCTCCCCCTGGTAGGGCTCTGGGCAAGAATCCTCAAGGTGCCTTACCAGTATCTCTGCGCAGGCACGCTGCTGTTCTGCATCGTGGGCGCCTACAGCCTCAAGGGCACGGTCTTCGACGTGGGCGTCATGCTCGTGTTCGGCATCATCGGCTACTTTCTGCGCAAGCTCGGCTTGCCGATCGCGCCGGCGGTGTTGGCGTTGATCCTGGGGCCCTTCATGGAGAAATCGCTGCGCACCTCGCTGGAGATGTCCGGGGGGGATTTCGCCATCTTCCTGACGCGCCCCATTTCGGCTACGCTGCTTGTCTGCGCCGCGCTGATCATTGTCGTCTCGACTTTCAGGATTGCCGCTTTGAAGGCCATCAGAACGGCGGATCTAAAGTAAAAGAGACCGCCCGAACCGCACACACAGGAGGAGGACCATGAAGATCAAGCGTAATCCAGGCAGGCGAGCAATCATCGTCATGTTGACCACGTTGCTCGCGCTCGCCGGGGGCCCGGCGACCGCAGCCGACTTCCCGACCAAGCCGTTGCAACTGATGATCGCCTACCCGGCAGGCGGCAGCACAGATGTGGCGGCGCGCATCGTCGCATCGATCGCTGAGAAACAACTGGGTCAGCCTATCGTGGTGGTGAACCGGGGCGGGGCGGGCGGCCAGGTGGGCTGGACCGATATGAGCCGGGCGAGGCCGGACGGCTACTACATCGGCTTCATCAACCTGCCCGCGCTGAACACGGTCATACTCGATCCGGAGCGCAAGGCGGCGTTCAAAGCCGACGCCTTTCTTCCCGTCATCAACCAGGTGCTCGATCCCGGCATCATCTGGGTCAAGGCCGACAGCCCCTACAAGAGCCTCAAGGATCTTCTCGAGGCCGCCAAACGGACGCCGAACAAATTGAGCGCGGCCACGACCGGCATCCTGAGTGATGATCACCTCGCGATTCTGATGGCGGAAGAGGCGTTCCCGGGCGCCATTTTCCGCATCGTGCACCTCGAAGGCGGCGCAGCGCAGATGACCGCCATCCTGGGTGGCCACATCGATGTGGCGTTCGACAACGTGGGCAGCGTCTACCGGCGCGTCAGGACGGGCGAGTTGCGCGCGCTGGCGGTGATGGACACGCAGCGCTCGCGCTTCCTGCCCGAAGTGCCGACGACGCCGGAGCTGGGGTTCAAGACCATCATCTCGAACTCGACCCGTGGCATCGCCGTGCCCAAGGGCACGCCGGCGCCCGTCATCAAGAAGCTGACGGACGTCTTTAAGAAAGCGATGGACGATCCGGATCACCTGAAGAAAATGGAGGACGCAGGCCTGGCTCTGAAGATCATGGTCGGCGAGGAGTATGCGAAGTACTACAGCGACCTGCACGCGAAGGCGGCGAAGTACACCGAGTGGGCGCGGACCCGGCCCCACAAGTAATGCATGAAGCCCGCCCTCGCGGCCATCGCGGCGCTGTCGCTATTCAGCACGGCGGGCGCGCCCGGCGTCGCCTGGGCGCAGGCCGCTTCGACGGGCTCAGGACAGTCTTTCCCGTCGAAACCCGTGCGCATCGTGGTGCCGTTCCTGGCCGGCGGATCGTTCGACGTGACCGCACGCATTCTCGCGCCGCGCATGCAGGCCGGACTCGGCCAAAACGTGATCATCGAAAACCGTCCGGGCGGCGGCACTGTGGTCGGCACGGAGTATGTCGTGCGCCAGCCGCCCGATGGTCACATCATGCTGATGATCGGCGTAAGCTTCACCTCACACGCGGTATTGCGCAGCCGGCTCAACTTCGACACCGACCGCGATTTCAGGGCGGTAGGCCCGGTGATCGGAATGGCGCAGACGATTGCGGTCAATCCTTCGCTGCCGGCCAAATCGCTGAAGGAGTTGGTGGCCCTTGCGCGCGCGCGTCCCGGCGAAATCAGTTGTGCGTCGCCAGGCCTAGGCACCGCCCAGCATCTGCTGATCGAAGCGCTGAAACTTTCTACGAAGACCGATATCGTGCATACGCCGTTCCAGGGCGCCGCGGCCGCGGTGCCCGCCACGGTGGGCGGTCACGTCACCTCTATCCTCATGAACTTTGCCGACGTGGCGCCGTTCGTCAAATCCGGCAAGCTGCGCGCGCTGGCCGTGCTCTCGCCCACCCGGATTGAAGCGGTGCCAGATGTGCCAACGGTGCGCGAAATCGGATTGCCGCAGCTCGAGTCGATCAACTGGGGCGGGTTTGTTGTGCATTCGGCAACGCCGGCAAGCGCGGTCGCGCGGCTCAATGCCGAGACGGTCAAAGCACTCAATCTGCCCGAGGTGCGCGACCACTTGCGCACGCTGAACATCGTGGCGACGCCGGGCACGCCCGAAGAATTCGCCGCGCTCATCAAGTCTGACGCTGAGCGTTTCCGGCGCATCATCCGTGAGGCGAATGTGCGCCTGGAGTAGGCGCCACCGGCGCTCCGCGTAAGATACGCGAAAATCGAGTCTGACCCTCAGAAATTTCTCCGAAATCGTTCTTTTTTGTGGCCGAAACCCGAGTTGACCTGCTGCACCTCCTCGAGGATCTGCGCGACGCATACCCCGGAGCCATAGAGGAAACGATCCTCACGGAGATTCTTGCTAACTCTCTGGATTCGGGTGCGAGTCACATCCGGATCGAGGCGAACGCCGCCGACGCTAGGTTAACGGTATCCGATAATGGTTCGGGGATGCCGCGGCGCGACCTGCGCCGATACCACGATCTCGCCGCCAGCACGAAGACAAGAGGACAGGGCATCGGCTTCGCTGGCGTCGGGATGAAGCTGGCGCTGCTCATCTGCAAGGAAGTCGTGACCGAGACGCAGCGCGGCAAGACTCACATCGCGACGACGTGGCATCTCGCCTCGCGCCACAGGGCGCCATGGAAATGGATTCCTCCTCCGGGGCTTGTCGCCGAGCAAGGAACAGCGGTCAGGCTGCAGCTCGCGGACTCGTTGTCGCCCCTGACCGACCGCGGATTCATCGAGGCGGCCGTCCGACGGCACTACCAGCCGCTGCTCGACCCGGCGTGCGAACCGATGCTCGCCGCGATCTATCGTCACGGCATCGTTTTCGGCGTCAACGGCGACCAATTACACAAGCAGACCTTCCGCGCGGCGGAGACGGCTGCGCTCGCGATTCATGCCGGGCGCAAACGCAAACCATCGGCTGCGGGATACCTTTATCGCGAGCCTGCGGCCCTGCCCGAGGATCAACGCGGCGTGGCGGTCAGCACCTATGGAAAGATCATCAAGCGGGGCTGGGACTGGCTGGGAATTTCGCCCAAAGCGCCTGACCGCATCGGCGGGCTGATCGAAGCGCCCGCGCTTGCGGGCTCGCTCACCCTCAACAAGGGCGACTTCATCCGGACCGGCCACCGCGGGGCCGCTTATCTGGCGTTCCGGAAGGCGATTCAGGAAGTCGTCATGCGCCAGCTCGCCGCCTGGGGAGATAACCGCGAAGAGCCGGAAGCGCCCCGATCGCGCTCCATGCGCACATTGGAACGCGACCTCGAGCGCGTGCTGCTGGAATTGAGCGATGGCTTTCCGCTGCTCGCATCGCTCGTCGAGCAACGGCGCGGCGGCCAGAAGCGCCTGCCATTGGCGCCGAAAACGGAGTTCGGAGACGGACCCGGTTTCGGCGGCGCACTCTCCTCGGAACCGCCCCCGGTAACGGAAAGCACAGAGGATGCGCCGGCCGAAACCGAACCAGAACAAGTCGCGAAAGAACCGGAGCCACCTCGACAGCCACCCGAGGACGAGTCCCCGGACAGCGGCACTGCGCTACCGGAATCGCGGGCGGCAAGGCGGCCGGTCAAACTGGGGCTCGCCGTCCAGTTTGAAGAACGGCCTGGCGATGCGGAACTGGGGCGCTTGGTCGAATCAACGGTCTTCATCAATCGGGCGCACCCGGCGTACCAACGCGCCGCCGCTTCGCGCTCGGAGGGCTATCACATTGCCCTTTCCGTTGCGCTGGCGCTTGCGCCGCTCGCGGTGGAGCCGGCGGGAGAACACGGCTTTGTCACCACTTTCCTGTCCCGTTGGGGCGCGGCAGTGTCTGGTGGTTCCTCACGTCGCAGGAGATCGTAAGCATTGGATTTTCTCGTCGGCGCCCACGCTGCGGTCCTGCAGATCCCGATACTGACACGTGACGTCGCCCGTTTTCGCGGGTATTTCCCGACGGTGAAGCTGGTGAGCCCGGATTGACCTTCTTCCGAACGCGTACAAAAGAAAGGGCGGCTGAGCCGCCCTTCTTGCATTGCAACTATCCGTCACTGGTCACTCATCACGCCTTTCCGACATTACGCTGCCGCTCTCGCCGGGTCGCGGCCGAGTCCGGGCATGGTGAAGTCGAGGCGCTTCAGCCCGTCGATCACGTTTTTCGCCTGCTCGACCGTGAGCTCCACGAGCGGCGGGCGTACGGTTGCCCACTGCGGATCGCCGGAATAGTACGCAACCACCTGCTTGAGCGCCGGGATCATCACGTACTGGCCGACCGTCTTGCGCACGGTGTTCAATGCTTCCTGCTGCAGCTCGGCGTCGGGTCTTTGCCATTCGCGATAAAGCTTGTCGATTGCCGCAGGATTGACGTTGGCGGTGGCCGAGATGCAGCCTGCGCCGCCGTTTTTCATGCCGGCGAGCAGGAACGACTCGCTGCCCGGAAACACATCGAAGCCGCTCTTCGCGAAAGCGTCGAGAAACGTCTTGGTATTGTTCCAGTCGCCGGAGCTGTCCTTCATGCCGGCGATGGCGGTCGGGTAGCTCTTCAGCAGCCGCTCCACCAGCTTGGGCGTAATGCCGACGACCGCGACTGGCGGGATGTGGTACAGATAGATACGCAGCCGCGCATCGCCTACGCGCTCGATCACCTCGGCGAAGTTGCGGTAGAGGCCGTCCTCGCTGACATCCTTGTAGTAGAACGGCGGCAGCATCAGCACGCCCGAACAGCCCGCTTTTACTGCGTGCTCGGTAAGGCGCACGGTGTCGGTCAACGCGCAGCAGCCGGTTCCCGGCATCATGCGAGCAGGTTCGACGTCGGCGGCGAGCAGCGCGTCGAGCAGGGCGATGCGCTCGTTGACGGACAACGAGTTCGCTTCGCTGTTGGTGCCGAATACCGCGAGCCCGCAGTTCTGCGTGGTGAGCCAGCGGCATTGCGCGATGAAGCGCTGGGGATCGGGGGAGAGATCGCGATTGAACGGGGTGACGACGGGCGACAGCACGCCGCGTATGCGTTGCGGCTGTAGTTTCATGTGTTTCTCCTCGATGTATGACTGTGGCAGCGACCAGAACCGGCCGCCGGGTAACGCTTGCGAACCAGAATAGCACACCGGTGTGACCATCCCAAGACAGCCGGCGGCGAGCGCTGTCACGGCGCGGCCCCGTGCTAAGCTTGACGGATGACGATTACTTTGAAAATACTGGGCGCGGGGCCCGTGAAGCAGGGCGTGTCGCGGCTGGCCGCTGAATTCGAGAAGATCTCAGAACGTGACGGCCTATCATGCCGCGGTAACGGCGGCCAGCCGCGAGCAGGAGGCTGCGCGCTCGCTCGCCCGTTTTCTGGCCGCGCCCGAGGCCAAACCGGTTTTCGCGGCAACGGGCATCGACTGACCGGACTGCATACGTAACAGGAGCGTTGATATGGCGCGAACAAGCGTGGTTTTGATGGCTCTCCTCTTCATGCTCTCGAGCACGGTTCATGCGGCGGAGATCACGGTGCTTTCCGGCGGGGCGGTCGAACCGGGGCTGAAAGCCGCGACTGCCGTGTTTGAAAAGGAAAGCGGCCATGCGGTGAAGATCACGTTCAATACGTCGCCGCAGATTGCCAAGCGCGTCGCGGGGGGCGATACCTTCGACGTAGTGATCGCGCCGCCCGCCGCGATCAAGGAATTCGCGAAGGCCGGCAAGGTCGACGACGGCGGGATTACTCTCGGCCGCGTGGGATCGGGGATTGCGGTGCGCCCCGGCGCTCCCGTGCCGGACATCTCCAGCGCTGAGGCAATCAAGCGCGCGGTGCTGGAGGCGGAATCGATCGTGTTCAATCGTGCTTCCACCGGTATCTACATAGAGAACATGCTCAAGAAGATGGGGGTTTACGAGCAAATCGAATCCAAGACCACGCGTTATCCCGACGCCTTTGCCGTGATGGAACACGTAGCGAAAGGCAAGGGGAGGGAACTCGCTTTTGGCCCGATCACCGAGATTCTGCTCTTCAGGGACAAGGGCGTGCGCCTTGTCGGCCCGCTCCCGCCGGAGATACAGAACTACACGTCCTATGTTGCGGTCCCGATGAGCGCCGGAAGCAGCAAGGAGGTAGCGCAAGCGTACGTGCGTTTCCTCGGCGGCCCGACCGGCAAGCCGCTGTTCGTCGCCGCAGGAATCGAGTAAAGCAGTGACGTCTGACGGGTGACGAGTGACGGGTAAGGATCTGAAGATTCTCTCTGCCGGAGCGGTGAAGCGCGGCGTCTCGCTGGTGGCGTCGGAGTTCGAGCGCGCCACCGGCAACCGCGTCACTGTCCGCTTCCAGACCGCTCCGGAATTGCGCAAGCTCATCGCGGCGGGCGAGACGGCGGACGTGATCGTGGTGCCGCCCGCCATCATGGACGAGTTCCAGAAGCAGGGAGGGATCGCCGCCGAAAGCCGCGGGTTTCTCGGCCGCTCGCGCATGGGCGTGATCGTGCACGCGCGCGCCGAGACTCCGGATCTCGCCGATACGGCGGCGTTCAAAAAAGCGCTGCAGGGCGGAACCGCCGTGGTCTACAACACGGCTTCCAGCGGCCTGTACTCCGCCAAGCTAATGGAAAAGCTGGGGCTCGCCAGCGAGCTCGGCACCCGCATTGTCGTCGTGGACACCGGTGCGGCGATCATGGAGTACGTCGCGGCGCACCCCGGCGCGGTCGGGCTCGCGCAGATCTCGGAAGTCATGGTGATGATCGACAAGGGCTGCGCGGTCAAGCTCGCGGCGCCTCTGCCAGACGAAATACAGAATGTAACGAGGTACGATGCCGCCGCCACGACCGGCGCGCCGGAGGCGGCGCGCGATCTCGCGCAAAAACTTACTTCAGACTCGGCGAAGAAAGTCTTCGCCGCAACAGGGATTTCCTAGGAGTGTGTCGGACTTGTCCCGACACACTGCTAGCGATTTCGCGTAGTTCGGCCACTACCGGCGGTCGAACTCGAGGATGTCGAAGCCGTTATAGCGGTCGCCGAGATAGATCAGGCCGCGCTCGTCGACATCCACGTCGTTGCTCTGCGGACAGGCCTTGCCCGCCGCCGGCTCGGGGATGTAGTGACCCACTTCGCGCGGGGCGGTGGGGTCCGCGATGTCAACGATGCGCAGGCCGCCGGCAAACCACGCGCAGTAAATGAGCGTGTCGCCGCCCTTCATGTGCTCCTGGAACTGGTGCGCGCCGAAGCGCCCGGGCGCGGCGCGGCTCCATGGGGAATCGAGCTCGCTCACCTCGTAGATCGCGAGGGGCTGGATTTTCTTGAGGTCGGTCACGTCGAACACCCAGAGGCAGCCGTGCGGCCGGCCGCGGCGCTTTTCCATTTCCTCGGCGCTATGGGCGTGGTCTTCCTCGTCGATCGCGACGGCGATCTGCCTGCCGTCGATCGGGGGTACGCCCATGAACGTGTGCGACGGCTCGGGGAAGGGCGGATGGTAGTTGTATTCCCCGATCGTCTGCGGTTTGCGGATATCGGAGACGTCGATCACGCGCACCCCACCGTGCCAGCACCCCGCCCACATCCGGTTGCCTTGCCTCAACGCGTGGTGCAACCGGTGCTGCCGGCCCGACCACGTCGGCTTCTCGCCGCCTTCGATGTGCTGTCCCGGCAGCCACCAGCGCGACACTTCCTGCGGCCTGGCCGGATTGCGGATATCGTAGATCACGAGAATGTTGCCGACGTAACCCGGCATCTCGGTGGAGATGTAGGCGTAATCCGCGTCCATGTCGAATCGATGCACGCCGCGGCCATGAGTTTTCTCGAAGTGGATCAGCTTCGGCTTTGTCCGGTCAGACACGTCATAGATCTTGAAGCCGCCGGCCTCGTACTTCTTCTTCTCCGCGGCCTCGACCGCGGGGATATCGGCTGCCGTGACCCCGAGCTTTTCGGCGAGTTCTGCGTGGTTGGGATCGCGGCCCAGCGCCGCGCGAAGCGCGGCACGCAGCTTCGGCAGCTCGTCCGCCTTGCGCCCGATCGCGCTCCCGTTCTGCTCGCTGTTCACGATCATGATGTCGCCGATCACGCGCGCCTTGTGGCTGTGCGAGTCCGGGTCGCCCACGGGGATTTGCGACAACAGCTTCGGGTTTTTCGCGTCGGAGATATCCAGAATGCTGGTGCCCAGCCCTTCTTTGTTGGTGACGTGGCCGACGTAGGCGTACTTGCCGGCGATGTACACCTGGCCGGCGCCCGGCAGAACGAAATGGGAGAGGCGGGTCAAGTTTCTTGACAGCACGGGAGCCTGATGCGGCGCATTCATGTTTCTATCCCTGGTTGTTTGGCGCGGGCCACAATTCTACAATGATTTATGATTCGCGCGCGCTTCGCCGAAGCGCGCGAATCATCGACGGAGGACGAGCGATCTATTGTGAATTCTCTAGCGGCCGCATCGCTTCCCGGCTTCTATCGCATTCGTCGGGTGCCTCTTTGCGACATGGTGGAGCAAGCAGTAAATGCGCGGCGCGCATTTGTTCGGCGGGCGCGGATAAAGAACGAGGAGACCATCATCGTGCCGGCAGCTTATATTGTTGTCCTTGTGTTGGCAGCAGCGCCCGCCGCGGCTCAGGATTACCCCGGCAGAGCGGTGCGGGTGATCGATCCGTTTTCTCCCGGTGGGGGCTCCGACGTGCTCGCGCGAATCTCCGCTCAGAAGCTCACCGAACGGCTCGGCCAGACATTCGTGGTGGAGAACCGGCCGGGCGGCGGGGGTCACATAGGCGCCGAGGTCGTCGTCAAGTCTCCGCCGAACGGCTATACGCTGCTGGTTGCGGGGGTTGTGCACGCCATCGGCATGACGCTCTACCGCAAGTTGCCGTACGACCTGGTGAGAGATCTCGCGCCGATCAGTCAGCTTGCGACATTCCCCAGTCTTATCGTCGTCCATCCTTCCCTTCCAGCGAAGTCGGTGAAGGAGCTCCTTGCCCTGGCGAAGGCCCGCCCCGGGGAGCTCAACTACGGCGCAAATCCCGGTTCGCCGAATCACCTGGCGATGGAGCTGTTCAATTCCATGGGGAAGGTAAAGATGATCCACATCGGCTACAAGGGTGCGGCACCGGTCGCGATAGATCTCGTGGCAGGCCAGCTTCATCTCGCATCGCTGGGCGTTCCGTCGATTTGGCCGCAAGTGCAAGCGGGGAGAGTGCGGGTAATCGCCGTAACCAGCAGGACCCGCTCTGCGATATTGCCCGACGTGCCGACCGTCGGCGAGTCCGGGTTGCCGGACTACGACGTGAGCTCCTGGTATGGGATGTACGCCCCGGCGAGTACTCCCGGTCCCATTATTGCAAAGCTCAACGCGGAGATCGGGGCGGCGATGAAGGCTTCGGATGTGACCGAAAGGCTATCCAGCCTCGGGTCACAGGCCGCGCCGACGAGCGCGGACGAGTTTGGACGTATCACCCGCGACGAAATCAAGAAGTGGGCCAAAGTGGTCAAGGAATCCGGCGCCAAGGTGGAATGAAGTTGCGGGGCGGCGATACCTCCCTCTGCCGGTAAGCCCGTCTCCATGCCCGTGTCCCTGAGTGCGAAAGGATCGACATGCCAGTTCGCCAGCAGGATCGCCATCGTTGCGACGAGCGTCGTGCCCAGAGCCAACCCGAGATTGCGCCGCGGCGACATGGGTGAGTTAAAACTGGAAATACAGGAACTCGCTGACGCGGGCCATGCTGAGAAACGACGCGGTGAGCATGCCTGGGGTAGCAATCGCCCAGGTCGGGCCGGGCGTCCAGCGCAGGGCCGTCGGACGGGGCTGGGCTCTGCGGTCTGCAATGATGGCGTCGGCGCCCTCCATGAGTTGCCTCGTGTTCGGCGCAAACCACACAATGACGAGCAGCGCGACGATCCACAGGATCTGAACCCTGCCCACGAGCAAGCCCGTTCCCGCCCCCTCACCGCCGCCGACGTGCGCCAGCTCGCGAGCGCGAAGCACCCGGCGAGCACAGCCGGAAGGAACAGGAGGAGAAACGTATAGGAGTTGAACAGCATGCGATAACCGGTACCTGGCTGATTTCCGTATGGGGCTGTTGCAGATTACCGCAACAGCCTCATAGGGATGCGTTGCGGCCAGGACGGGATGGATTCGAGGCGCACCACTCCTATTCTTCGCGGATGCCGACTTCCTTGATGACCTTGCCCATTCTGACGACTTCGGCCTTCATCGCGGCACCCAGCTCCTGCGGCGTACTGGCGACGACCTCCAGGCCGGTATTGAAAAAGCGCTCTTTCACGTCCGGCGCGTGCATGACCCGCGCGATCTCCTCGCTCAGCCGTTTGATGAGCGCCGGAGGCATCTTGGCCGGCGCGAATACCGCCTGAGGCGACACCGATTCATACCCCGGCAGACCCGTCGCCGCCACGGTCGGCAGGCCGGGAGCGAGGTCCGAGGGCTGCGCGCTGCACACGGCGAGGCCCCTCAGTCTGCCCGATCTGACGTGAGGCATGACCGAGCCTGCGTTGGGAAAACTCACCTGCGTTTCACCGGCCATCACCGCGGTGACCGCCGGTCCCGTGCCCTTGTACCCGACGCGCACCATGTTTACGCCCGCCATGTACTTGAACAGTTCAGCGGCCAAGTGAGGGGTGGCGCCGATAGTGCCCGCCGCGTAATTGAGCGTTCCCGGCTTGGCCCTGGCGAGCGCGATCAATTCGCTCACGGTTTTGACCGGAACCGACGGATGCACTACCAGTATGCTCGGTGATCTCACGGCCATGGTGATCGGGACGAAGTCCTTGAACGGGTCCCAGGTGACGTGGTCCCGCAGTAGCGGCATGAGCCAGAAAGCGCTGCCGTTCACGAGTATCGTATAGCCGTCAGGCGGCGCCTTGGCGGCGGTTTCCACGGCCACGATCGCGGTGCGATTGTCCACGATAAATTGCTTGCCGAGGTTGGCGGTGAGGCCCGGTGCGATCAGGCGCGCCACGACATCGGTGAGGCCTCCCGGCTGCGTGGCGATCATGCGTACCGGTTTGCTCGGATAGTCCTGGCCGGATGCAATATCCGTACCCAACGCCGTTACGTACGCCAAGTGCAGACATGTCACGCAGCGCGATAACTTCATAACTCTTCCTCGATCTGCCTATTGCTCCGCGACTGCGTCACGTTCAGCTTTGCGATGTGCTCGCGGTGGCATCGCAACACGTTTTATCTTACCCCGAACAGAAACCTGCATGGCTCATGCCCACGGCGCAGCCGCGATCGACCGTGCTTTCCTTGAACGTCGGACACCCTTGTGTTAAAGGTTTTTCTGCCGGCTTTTCGTTAAGTAACCTCTGAAAAACCTGCTCGGCGCCACGCGCCGAGGAGGTTTTCAGCTGAGATTGGGGATTCAAAGGGGGCCTGTGGCCCCTTGTTCAGACCTTACTTAGGCGCGTGGCGGCCGCAACGTACTATCAAGAGGGGAAACGTATGAGCAAGGGAAAGGCGCTAAGAGCAGTGTTGAAAGAAAAGAAGTTCATCACCAGCATGGGGATAGATACCCCGGTGCACGCGAAGATCGTGGAGCAGGCGGGCTTCGACTACGCGTACCTGGGTGGCTACGACGTATCGCTTGCGCTGCTGGGTCTGCCCGACGTCGGGCTCATCACCGAGACCGAGATGGTGGCCGCCGCACGCAACGTCGCGAGGACCGTCGACATTCCGGTGATCTGCGACGCCGATACCGGCTACGGTAACGCGATCAACGTGATGCGGGCGGTCCAGAATTTCGAGGCGGCCGGTGTCGCCTGCATCCACATCGAGGACCAAGTGAGTCCGAAGCGGTGCGGGCACGTGGCCGGCAAGATGATCATACCCCTCGAGGAGGCGGTCGGTAAGCTGAAGGCGGCGCTCGATGCCCGCAAGGACAAGGACTTTGTGATCATGGCCCGGACCGACGCGGTAGCGGCCACGGGCGGCGGGCTCGACGAGGCGATCAGGCGCGGCAAAGAGTACGCGCGCATCGGCTGCGATATGGTGTTCTGCGAATTTCCCTCCGCCGACCTCGAATACCCTAGAAGATTCGCGCAGGAGATGCACAAGGCGTATCCCGGGTTTCCGCTCTACTTCAACTATTCGGCCAACCTGAAATGGCATGAGCACCCGCTGACGACTTTCGAGACCCTCGCGGACATCGGCTACAAGGCTATGCACGTTTCGCAAGCGTGCTTGCGCCCGAGCCTCCTCGCGGTGTGGGACTACGCGGTGGACTTGAAAGCGCGCGGCACCCCGGCGGAAATCGAGCTGGAGCGGAAAGTGCTCAAGCACCCGTTGGGCACGATCAACGACTTCGCCGGGTTTCCCCGGTTCAAGGAGTTGGAGGCCCGGTTTCTGCCCAGTGAGGAGCTCGAGAAGAAATATAAGGGAGCGATCGGGTCGTAGCTATGCCCTGGCTACGAGCCAAATCAGTCATTTCGTCGCGCTCCACGGGGAGGATTCTACTGGTAACGAATCCCGCCGGCGCAAGGACGGTGGGACTGGCGCGGAGGTAACATCCGTCCTTCGCACCGAAGCCGATCAGCGCGATGTGCTGGGACGAGGCACTCAGCGCTGCTGGTTCTCTATCGAGCGCGCGACAACGTCGCACTCTCGAAACGATTAGTCCGGGCCAGCCGCTTGCGCCGGCGATGCGCACCTAAACCACAGCAAGGCTCCGGCGAGGCAGCGAAGCGCCGCGCCGAATCCTGCCGCAACACCCCCGAATATGGTGGAGCGGACACCGTCAACTCGCGAACCCTGGAGCGCGTGCGATACGCCGCCTGGCTGGTCCGGCAAACGGGGCTGCCGTTGCTGGCTTCGGGCGGTCCCTATGGGGATTCTGCGCCGGAAGCCGAATTCATGAAATCCATGCTGGAGAAGGAGTTCGCCACGCCCGTGCGGTGGGTCGAGGTGGAATCCGGAAACACCTTCGAGAATGCGCGCGCCAGCGGGCGGATACTGCGCGAAGCCGGGATGGGCAAGGTCTATCTGGTCACGCATTCGGGGCACATGCGCCGCGCGGTCCAGCACGTTGCCGATGCGATCGTTGACGCGAATCTGCTATTCTCATTGGTATCCGTTTAGGAGGAGAGATTCAATGGATGCGCCGAGCAATCCCGTGCCGGGTGGCGGACCGGATTCGCGTGGTTCCACCGGTAAGGACGTGCGAGACGGCGCCGGCGTCATCGTCGATTACCTGATCCGGGAGAAAGTGCCTGTACGTTTTCGGCCTGTGCGGCCACGGCAATATCGGGTTCATCGACGCGCTGCATGCGCGCGCGGGCGAGATCAAGACGGTATCCGTGCATCACGAAAGCGTCGCCGGATTCATGGCCGACGTGTATTACCGCGTGTCGGGCCAGCCGACGGCGACGTTTACTTCGTGCGGGCCCGGGCTCGGCGAATCTGCCGATCAGCCTCGCCAACGCGTTCTTCGACTCGGTGCCGTTCTACGCGGTAACGGGCAACGTTCCGACCAGCCAGTTCAATCGCGGTGCGTTCCAGGAGACCTACCGGCATTATCAGGCGGATTTTCCGTCGACGGTGCGCGCCTACTGCAAGCGCGTGTTCCAGCCCACGACCGCAGCGCAACTGCCGGTCGCGGTGCGTCTGGCGTGGAAGACGATGGTTACCGGGCGTCCGGGTCCGGTGGTGCTCGACGTGCCGTTCGACATGTTCAACGAGCCGATACCGGAAGAAACGCCGCGGCCCGAGGATTGGAACGCCAACATTTCGTGCCGCTGCGGCGCCGATCCGGAAGGGGTTGCCAAGGCGGCCGACATGCTGATGGCGGCGCAGCGCCCAGTCATCCTCGTCGGGCAGGGCGTTCGCTACGGCGGCGCGAACGAAGGAACTGCGTGCGCTTGCGGAGAAACTCCGCATACCGGTCGCCATGTCCGCGAGCGGCATCGGCGCAATCGACAGCGCGCATCCGCTGGCGCTCGGTCTGGTCGCGCGCAACGGCCCGTACCAGGCGAACCACGCCGCGCGGCAGGCCGACGTGCTGCTTGCGCTCGGGCGTGCGCTTCGACGACCGCACTTCGAGCTCGTGGATACCGGGCTACTCGTTCACGATTCCGCCGACGAAACTGATCCACGTCGACATCGACCCGGAAGAGATCGCGCGCAACTATCCGGTGGCGCTGGGGCTGATGGCGGACGTGCGCACGTTCCTGCGCCAGCTTCTCGCCGAGATCGACGCGCGCCTCGCGCGCGGGGAGATGCCCGGCCGAGCGCGGCGCGTGGCTGGACGCCATCGCCGGCTATCGCAAGGAGTGGGAGGATTTCATCGCTCCCGGCTTCAAGGCGGACACGACACCGATCGCGCCGCAGCGCGCGGCGCACGAGATCGACCGCGTGCTTCCGGAGGACACGATACTCGTGAGCGACATCGGCGTGCACCACAACTGGCTGCATCCAGTTCTGCAAGCCGAAGCGTCCCGATTCGCTGATCGGCTCGATGGGCTTCGGCCCGATGGGCTTCGGCGTGGCGGGCGCGCTGGGCGCGAAGCTCGCCGCTCCCGAGCGGCCGTGCGTGGCGGTAGTGGGGGACGGCGCGTTCCTGATGCACGCCAACGTGCTCGGGACCGCGTACGAGTACGAGATACCGGTCGTCTACGTGGTATGGAACAACTACGCCTACGGCTCGATCCGCGGCCTGCAGCGCGGCTATCTCGGCGGGCGCGAGCTCGCCACCGATTTCAGGCATCCCGGCACGACGAAGCCATACAACCCGGATTTCGCTGCGATGGCGCGTTCGGCAGGCATAGCGGGGGTGAGCGTGAGCCGCGCCGCCGATCTTGCGGAAGCCGTGCGCGCAGGCATCGCAAGCGGCAAACCGTGCGTCATCGACGCCAATATCGACGGCGACATGAATCCTGGCGGGGCGGGGATCTGGGAGTTGCCCGGCATGGGTCGCAGCAAACCGGCGATCGGCAAGCAGTACATCCCTGAAGGTTAGAATAGGGACGCACCTCGGGCGCGGGCGTCCACCGCTGCCTAACAAACTCACATCGGGAATCCCTTATGGCACGCTCGAGAATGCGCCCGGAAGACTTGCGCAGCCACCGCTGGTTCGGCGGCGGGGATCTGAGCGCGCAAGGCCATCGCTCGCGCGCGCTGCAGATGGGCTATACGCGCGCGGATTTCGGCGGCAAGCCGGTGATCGGGATCATCAACACCTGGAGCGACCTGCTGCCCTGCCACGCGCATTTCCGCACGCGCGCCGAGGAAGTGAAGCGCGGCGTCTGGCAGGCGGGCGGATTTCCCGGTCGAGCTGCCGGTGATGGCGGTGTCCGAGACCTTCCAGAAGCCGAGCAGCATGCTGTATCGCAATTTCCTCGCGATGGAGACCGAGGAGATGCTGCGCTCGCACCCGGTCGACGGCGCGGTGCTGATGGGCGGCTGCGACAAGACGACGCCCGCGCTCGTCATGGGCGCGACCTCGATGGGGCTGCCGTTCATCTACATGCCGGCGGGACCGATGCTGCGCGGCAACTGGCACGGCGAGCACGCTCGGCTCCGGCACCGACCGCTGGAAGTACTGGGCGGAGCTGCGCGCCGGCAACATCACCGACGACGACTGGCGCGAGGTCGAGGAAGGCATCGCGCGCTCGTACGGGCATTGCATGGTGATGGGCACCGCCTCGACCATGACCTCGGCGGTGGAAACGCTCGGGCTTGACGCTGCCGGGCGCGGCTTCGATCCCCGCCGCCGACTCCAGCCATCCGCGCATGGCGAGCGCGACCGGCACGGCGCATCGTCGAGATGGTGTGGGAGGATCTGAGGCCGGACGAGATGCTGACGCCCGAGGCTTTCGACAACGCGATAACAGTCGTGCACGCGCTCTCGGGTTCGACCAACGCGCTGATCCACCTGATCGCGATGGCGGGGCGCGCCGGCATAAGCTAAAGCTCGACCGCTTCGACGAGATCGCGCAGCGCGTGCCGGTGCTCGCCAATCTGCGGCCCGCCGGGAGAGTACCTGATGGAGGATTTCTATTACGCCGGCGGCTTGCGAGCGCTCGCTGAGAAGATCGACGAGCGATCTCAATCTGGACTGCCGTACCGTAAACGGCAAGACGCTGGGCGAGAACATCGCCGGAGCGCGAAGACTACAACACCGACGTGATCCGCACCCGCGAGAAAGCGCTGTCCCAGACCGGCGGGCTCGCGGTGCTGCGCGGCAATCTCGCGCCCGATGGCGCGGTAATCAAGCCGCTCGCCGCCGAAGCCGCGCCTGCTCAAGCACACGGGTCCGCCGTCGTATTCACGACTACGACGACCTGAGGGCGCGCATCGACGCCGACGATCTCAAGGTGGACGAGAACTCGGTGCTCGTCATGCAGAACGCCGGGCCGCACGGCGCGCCCGGGCATGCCCGAGTGGGGCCAGCTGCCGATCCCGAAGAAGCTGCTGAAGAAGGGCGTGCGTGACATGGTGCGGATTTCCGACGCGCGCATGAGCGGCACCTCCTACGGCACCTGCGTGCTGCACGTGCGCCGGAGGCGCATGTCGGCGGTCCGCTCGCGCTGGTGCGCGACGGCGACTTGATCGAGCTCGATGTGGACGGCGCGCAAGCTCGAGCTCAAGGTGAGCGAGCCGGAACTGGCGAAGCGCCGCGCGGAATGGAAGCCGCGCCCGGCGCACTACTCCCGCGGCTACGGCGCGGTCTTCCCGCAGCACGTCACCCAGGCGGACAAGGGCTGCGACTTCGACTTCCTGCACCACGGCGCGCCGACGCCCGAGCCGGATACGCATCACTGACGAAGACACTGCGTGACAAGTGATGGGTGATGAGTGAAGGGAAACCCACCCGCGCTGCGAGGAACCTCATCACCTATCACTCATCGACCTATCAGCGCTTTTCGTCAACTCAGTCGGCGTACACACCGGCCTTCTTGATGATCGGCCCCCATTTGTCGATTTCCGTCTTGAGATGCGTCTGCAGGCCCTCGGGGTTGGCCTTGTCACGGGGACCGGCTCCACCCCGAGCTCCGCGAGCTTGTCTTGATGCCGGCGTCCTTTACCGCGGTCTGCAGCGCGGCGACCAGCTTGTCCATCGCGGCTTCGGCGTGCCTTTGGGCGCGTAGAGGCCGTGCCATACGCACCACCTCGAAGTTCTTGAGCCCTGCTTTGCAGGGTGGGACGCTCCTTGAGCGAAGGACGCGGGTCCGTCGAAGTTACGCCGTAGACCTTGACCTTGCCGGCCTTGATCTGCGCGGTCGTGTTGGTAGTCTGGTCGCACATCAGGTCGATGTGCCCTCCCATCAGCGCGGTCATGGCGGGCGCCGTGCCCTTGTATGAAACGGTCTGAATCGGTCTCGATGGCGACATGAACAGCAATCCGCACAAATGGGAAGCGACACCGATCCCGGCGTTGCCCAAGTTGATCTTCGCCTTGTTCGCCTTTACGTAGGCGATGAGGTCCTTGAGATTGTCGGCTGGGACCTTCTTGCTCGCGATCAGCTGTCATCGGCCCGTCGGCGACCTGTCCGATGTACTCGAAGTCCGTGAGCGGGTTGAAGGCAGCTGGCGGTACATCGCCGGTGCGGTTGACATGCCGATATGCGCGAGAGAACGGTGTAGCCGTCGGGCTTGGATTTCGCCGCCTTGGTGTAGGCGATGGTGCCGCCGGCTCCGGCCACGTTTTCCACGATGACCTGCTGCTTCAGCGTGGCGCTCAACGCCACGGCGAGGTTGCGGCCGAGCGTGTCGGTCGGTCCGCCGGCGGTGAACGGTATCATCAGCACGATGTTCCTGGTCGGATAGTCCTGCGCGGAAACGCCGGCTGCCGCTGCCAGTGTCAAAGCCAGCAGGACGCGAAAGAGCTGGGCTAACATAGTGGATTCCTCCTCCTGAAAACGGGCACCGGCGCCACCGGGCGGGTAGACGTTGGACGCTTTCTTCCTGCGCCGGTTCCGGGGGGCGGAATCCTATCAGAAGGCCTGACTGGCCGCTCCAACGGCGGCCCGCTCCGGTTTTCGATCAGCTCGTGCCGGTGGTGCACCGCGTAGATGGGGATCGAGCCAGTCGCAATCGCCGTCGAGGGCTTGCGCGCCGCGACGGTCGCCACGACCAGCATGTCGAGCATGCAGTAGAACGCGCCGGCGGCAAGCGGCGGGTTGACGGTGGTGAATCCGAGCCAGGGCGCTTCCTCGGCCCACGTCCAGTTGCCGAGCCAGGTGCCATAAATCTCCATCGCGAGGGACAGCACGAACATCACCGAGTAGAGCTTACTGGCGCGCCCCGACAGCAGGCACAGCAGGAACAGCGCAAAGAGCAGCGCGTCGAGCGTGCCGAGCCCGGTTACCGCAAGCAGGAACACGAACGGTGTTGCGGCGAGCGGCACGAACCAGACGATCCAGTCCCGCACGTAGCGGGTGAGTATGCCGCCGAGCATGAACAGTAGCGCGTGTCCCGGCGGAACGAACAGCGGGATGTTGGCGAGCCGGGTACTCGTAGAGGCCCCACACCAGCGACAGAAAGATCTCGCCAAGCGTCGCGTAGAGCACACAAACGCTCAAGCTCAACCGTTCTTCGGGCAACGCGCCGCGCAACCAGTGAAGAAGCAGCGCCCACAACGCAATGTTGGTGAGCGTCTGCCCCCAGAACTCGACCGTCTGGTCGAACAGCAGTCCGCCGGCGATCATGCCGGCGATGGCGAGCGCTTTCAGCGACAGTTCATCATTCAGCGCGCGCACCGGATTCCTTCACGACCGGAGTTCATGCTTGATTTTATGATCAGTTCGTATTGCCCCAGAATTTGTACCAGTAATGCATGGTCGCTTGCAAGACCCGCTGCAGTCCGTAACAGCGGAAAGGTTTCAGCTTGCGTCATCATCGGCGGGGATCGGGGCGCCGCCGGGCCATCACCAAAAAAAACGCCGCGGCACACGCCGCGGCGTTCCATCGAACAGGGACGAAACTACAGCGCCTCTTCTTCCTTGAGGACTTCCTCGCGCTTCTTGCGGATGAACGGCAGCAGCACCATGGCAAGCAGCGCGAAGGCGACAAGCAACATGCCGAGACTGATCGGGCGGGTGAAGAAGATCGAAGGATCGCCGCGCGAGATCAAGAGCGCGCGCCGCAGGTTCTCTTCCATCAACGGCCCCAGCACGAAACCGAGCAGCAGCGGAGCCGGCTCGCAGCCCCACTTGATTGCGTAATAGCCGAAAATGCCGAAGCAGTGCCCCGAGGTACACTTCCATCGCGCTGTTGTTCAGGCTGTAGGCACCGATGCAGCAGAACAGGCAGATGCCGGGATACAGTATGCGGTAGGGAATGGTTAGGAATTTGACCCAGATGCCGATGAGGGGCAGGTTGAGCAATACCAGCATCGCATTGCCGATCCACATCGAGGCGATCATGCCCCAGAAGAGGATCGGGCTTCTGTGTCATGACCTGCGGGCCTGGGGCGATGCCCTGTATGGTCATTGCGCCGACCATCAGCGCCATCACCGCGCCGGTGGGAATTCCCAGCGTGAGCAGCGGGATGAAAGCAGGTTTGCGCGGCGGCGTTGTTGGCGGATTCCGGGCCCGCCACACCCTCGATCGCACCCTTACCAAAGCGCTCCGGCGTCTTGGAGAGCTTCTTCTCGAGCGTATAGGACGAGAACGCTGCGATGACGGTATGCGAACCGGGGAGGATGCCGAATACCGACGCCGAGCGCCGTGCCGCGGAGCATCGGGCCTACCGAGCGCTTCAAATCGTCTGCGGTAGGCATCAAGCTGTGGACTTTGGAGATCGAGTCACCACGGTTCGTCTGTTTCTGCTCGAGGTTACCGATGATTTCCGCGAAACCAAACATGCCGAGCGCCACGGAGATGAAGCCGATGCCGTCGGTCAACTCCGAGATACCGAAGCTGTAGCGGGCGATACCGGAATTGACGTCGGTGCCCACCAGGCCCAACAAGAGCCCCAGTATGATCATCGCGATCGCCTTGATCAGGGATCCGGACGCCAGCACGCACGCCGCCACTAGACCCAGCGCCATCATCGAAAAGTATTCGGCCGCGCCGAATTCGAAGGCAAGCTCTGCCAGCGGGGGGCCGAACAGCGCGATCAGGAGCGTGCCCACTGTGCCCGCGAAAAACGATCCGATCGCGGCGACCGCCAGCGCGGGTCCCGCGCGGCCCTGCCGGCCCATCTGGTAGCCGTCGATACACGTCACGACCGAGGACGACTCGCCGGGCAGGTTCACCAGAATCGCCGTTGTCGAGCCACCGTAGCTCGCACCGTAGTAGATGCCCGCTAGCATGATGAGCGCCGGCGTGGGCGGGAGATTGAACGTGATCGGCAGCAGCATTGCGATCGTCGCGACCGGGCCTATGCCGGGCAATACGCCGATCAACGTGCCGAGGAAACAGCCGATGAAGCAGTACATGAGGTTCTGAAGGGTCAATGCGACCGAGAATCCCAAGACTAGGTTCTTGAACAAACCGGGATCCACGTAGTCGGCCGGCTTGCCTTGCGCCTGCGCCAGCGCCAGCGACGCGGCGGTGAGCCCCACGACGATCGTACATGCGAGGATGAGTTTCTTCATGGCATCTCCAGGCTGTGTCCTATATTTTCGAATCGCAGATTTGTTCAATACGACCACGGCCACAGCCGGAACGGCAAGCCGAGCCCGTAATAAAATATGCCGACGGTTGCCGCGGTGAGGACGACGGAATTAATGATCGCCTCCTTCCAATTGTGCTCCCACCCGCCGTACGCGCTCGCTAGCATCGTGAGAATGCAGGCGATGACTAGCCCCCCGTGGAGCGGATCCACCACAATCCCGAACAAGACCACAGAACCCAGGATGAACAGCAAGCCGCGCCATCCGGTCTTCTTGGGCGCGTCGCCTTCATGAATAAGACCCCAGGATGCAATGATCACGCCGAGTAGTGTCAGTATCCACCCGAGCACGCTTGGGAAGTAGGCCGGCCCCATCCGTAATGCGGAGCCCATCGGATAGTTCAGTGCCCCGAGGGCAAATATGAGCCCCAGCCCTATGAACATCAGCCCTGAGTAAAGGTCTTTTTTGGATTTAATCCGCATTGATTATCGCTCCTCGCTAGTCTTTGTCGTGACGGACGATCACGCACATCCACGCCCTGCGCGAGTCCGCAACCGAAATTCTTACTGAGATTTCCTCCTCGGTATCGGCCGGCTCACCGGTATGCCCAAGATCTGCCGTTTTTTTAAGCGCTCGAAGGATTATGCCATTTCGTAATAGACCTGTCGCTAAGTCCGACAGGGCACCAAATGCGAGTTGGAATAGGACCGCATCGGCAGGTGTTTTCGTGCGGCGCCCGCACCATTGGGGTGCGGCCACGCGAAAGGCTCGCAATCAACGCTAAGTGGTTTGACACTAACGGAAAATCTCTCGATAATATCGGGTTTCGTTCGGAGGGGTGCCCGAGCGGCTAAAGGGGGCAGACTGTAAATCTGTTGGCCATGCGCCTACGTAGGTTCGAATCCTACCCCCTCCACCAGGTTTTGCGGGCAAGGGCGCGGGGATTCTCGGCGCGACAGGTGGGCGGGTGTAGCTCAATGGTAGAGCAGAAGCCTTCCAAGCTTACGACGAGGGTTCGATTCCCTTCACCCGCTCCAGAGAGTTTCCACGGGTGCGCGATCAGGCGGATGATCCTGAGCAAGACCATCCGAGACGCCCATGTAGCTCAGTGGTAGAGCACTCCCTTGGTAAGGGAGAGGTCGCGCGTTCAATCCGCGCCGTGGGCACCAGAATTCGCCTTCGACATTCGTCGGCGGCGAATTCTGTAAATAGTCTGTAAATAGAGATTGAACTCTATTATTTTTTTGCGGCTTTCGATGTACGGCGTGGGGAGAGGGCGAACGGTAGCAGCCGTGGCGGTGATGAATCTAGCGAAGACGGAGCAAAAAAATGGCCAAGGGTAAGTTTGAGCGGACCAAGCCGCACGTGAATGTGGGCACGATCGGGCACGTGGATCACGGCAAGACCACGCTGACGGCGGCGATGACGATGATATTGGCGAAGCAGTTCGGGGGCGAGGTGAAGAGCTACGAGCAGATTGACTCGGCCCCGGAGGAGAAGGCGCGCGGGATCACGATCAACACGGCGCACGTGGAGTATCAGACGAAGAACCGGCACTACGCGCACGTGGACTGCCCGGGGCACGCGGATTACATCAAGAACATGATCACCGGTGCGGCGCAGATGGATGGGGCGATACTGGTGGTGTCGGCGGCGGATGGGCCGATGCCGCAGACGCGCGAGCACATACTGCTGGCGCGCCAGGTGGGGGTGCCCTACATCGTGGTGTTTCTGAACAAGGCGGACACGGTCGATGACAAGGAGCTGCTGGAGCTGGTGGAGTTGGAGGTGCGCGAGCTGTTGTCGAAGTATGAGTTTCCGGGGGACAAGACCCCGATCATTATCGGCTCGGCGTTAAAGGCGATGGAGGGGGACAAGGGCGATCTGGGCGAAGGGGCGATCATGAAGCTCGCGGAGGCTTTGGATTCCTACATACCGACGCCCAAGCGGGTGATTGACAAGCCTTTTCTGATGCCGGTGGAGGATGTGTTTTCGATCTCGGGGCGCGGCACGGTGGTGACCGGGAGGGTGGAGCGGGGGCAGATCAAGGTGGGCGAGGAGTTGGAGATTGTGGGGTTGAAGCCGACGTTAAAGACGGTGTGCACGGGGGTGGAGATGTTCAGGAAGCTGCTGGACGAGGGGCAGGCGGGGGACAACGTGGGGATTTTGCTGCGTGGCACCAAGCGTGAGGAAGTGGAGCGTGGACAGGTGCTGGCGAAGCCGGCGACGATCACCCCGCACACCAAGTTTACCGCCGAGATCTACGTGCTCTCGAAGGAAGAAGGGGGGCGGCACACGCCGTTTTTCAACGGCTACCGGCCGCAATTTTATTTTCGCACGACCGATGTGACCGGGAGCATCGAGTTGGCGAAGGGCACGGAGATGGTGATGCCGGGGGACAACGTGTCGATCACGGTGGCGCTGATCCAGCCCATCGCGATGGAAGAGGGGCTGCGTTTTGCGGTGCGCGAGGGCGGCAAGACCGTGGGTGCCGGCGTCGTTGCAAAGGTTATCGAATAGGGACTAGGGATTCGGGGCTAGGGACTAGGAAAAACGCATGTTTTTGCGAGCCCCTAATCTACCCTAACCCCTAGCCCCTGCTTTTCAAAGGCCAGTAGCTCAATTGGCAGAGCGTCGGTCTCCAAAACCGAAGGTTGGGGGTTCGAGACCCTCCTGGCCTGCCAGCGACAAAGTCGCTGGTCACGAGTAACGAGTCCCGGAGCAGCATAGGCATGGGTTTGAAAGAGGCAACCGCAAGCCGCAACTCGGCGCACGGGGCTGATTCGATGGCTGACAAGATCAAGATTGCCGCGGCATTCGTCCTGTTGGTCGCGGGAATTGCCGGGTTTTATTATCTGGGCGACAGCGCGATGATCATTCGCGTGGCAGCAGTGCTGGCGGGGTTGGCCGGCGGTGCGGTGGTGTTTTTGACTTCGGAGCCGGGCAAGCAGTTTTACGAGTATTCCCAGGAGTCGATTGCCGAAACCAAGAAGGTGGTATGGCCGACCCGAAAGGAAACGCTGCAGACGACCGGGATTGTTTTTGCTTTCGTGGTGGTAATGGCGTTATTTTTATGGATGGTAGATGCGAGCCTCCTATGGGTAGTAAAGAAGCTGCTGGGCTAGACCCGACGATGAGCAAGAGGTGGTACGTGGTTCACGCTTACTCGGGGTTCGAGAAGAGCGTCGCACGCACGCTGCAGGAGCGCATCCAGCGCTCCGGGATGCAGGATAGCTTTGGGAAGATTCTGGTGCCGGTCGAGGAAGTGGTCGAAATGAAGAGCGGCCAAAAGGCGATCAGTGAGCGCAAGTTCTTTCCCGGTTACGTTCTGGTCGAGATGGAGATGACCGACGACACCTGGCATCTCGTGAAGAACACGCCGAAGGTGACCGGTTTCGTGGGGGGCACCGCTACCAAGCCCACGCCGATATCGGAAAAAGAGGTGCAGAACATACTGCACCAGATACAGGAAGGCGTTGAAAAGCCGCGCCCGAAGGTGCTGTTTGAAGTAGGTGAGGCGGTGCGCGTGAAGGAAGGGCCGTTCGCGGACTTTCACGGCAACGTCGAGGACGTGAACTATGACAAGAACAAACTGCGAGTATCCGTCACGATTTTCGGACGTTCCACCCCGGTTGAGCTCGATTTCAGCCAAGTAGAAAAAGCGTGACCGCAGAAACGCCGGAAGTAGCATTCAGCAGGTTTTGAGCTTGGGGAGGACGCATTCCAGCGTCCGTTTGGACCCGGAAGGAGAGCGACATGGCAAAGAAGGTAGTAGGCATCATCAAACTGCAGGTGCCGGCGGGCAAGGCAAACCCCAGTCCGCCGATCGGCCCGGCGCTTGGCCAGCGCGGGCTCAATATCATGGAGTTCTGCAAGGCGTTCAACGCCCAAACGCAGAAGCTGGAACCGGGGCTCCCGGTTCCCGTGGTGATCACGGCCTACCACGACAAGAGCTTCACGTTCGTGATGAAGACGCCGCCCGCGAGCGTGCTCATCCGCAAGGCCGCGAAGATCGAAAAGGGCAGCGCGCGTCCCAACACCGAAAAGGTGGGAAAGATCACGCGCGCGCAGGCCGAGGAGATCGCAAAGGCCAAAATGCCGGATCTGACGGCGGCGGATCTGGAGGCGGCGGTGCGGACGATCGCCGGCAGCGCGCGCAGCATGGGCGTGGATATGGAGGGCTAGCCGTGACGCAGATTTCCAAACGCTATAAGGTGATACGAGCGAAGGTAGATCCCGCGAGAACCTACTCTGCGCCGGAGGCACTGAAGATGGTGAAGGAAAACGCAACCGCCAAGTTCAATGAGTCGGTTGATGTGTCGATCAATCTGGGCATAGACAGCAAGAAGTCGGACCAGACCGTGCGCGGGTCGATCGTGCTGCCTCAGGGAACGGGCAAGAGCGTGCGGATCGCGGTCTTCGCACAGGGCGATAAGGCGCAACAGGCCAAGGATTCAGGCGCCGACCTCGTTGGTTTCGAGGATCTAGCCAACGAGATTAAGGGCGGCAAGATGGATTTCGACGTGGTGATCGCGACACCCGATGCGATGCGCGTCGTGGGCCAGCTTGGTCAGATTCTGGGACCACGCGGGCTGATGCCGAATCCAAAGGTGGGGACGGTCACGCAGGACGTGGCGGCTGCGATCAAGAATGCGAAGGCAGGTCAGATTCAATATCGTGCGGACAAGGCGGGGATCGTACAGTGCACGATAGGGCGCGCCTCATTCACGGTAGAGGCCCTTGCCGAGAACTTGAGAGCGCTGGTTGACGCGGTAAACAAGTCGAAACCGCCGCACATCAAGGGGATTTATCTGAGGAAAGTTTCCGTGTCGAGCACCATGGGTGTCGGGGTGCGTATCGATCAGTCGAGCTTGTTGAATTGAGAGAACATTGAGGAAGGTAAGAGCTTGGGCTGCCTCGGCGCGAGCCGCGGCGGGTTGTCAAAGACCGTAGGAACCGTGAGGTTTAATTTTGGGAAGCAAGCTGAAAGCCGATCGGCTGACAGCTGAGAGCTGAAATCCTACGCAGACGGTGCACCCGAAACAGGTGAAACAGTTGATGCCTGACTCCTGGATCCAAGGTCGCCGTGTCATTTTGAAAGGAGGTTAGATCTTGGGTCTCAATCTGGAACAGAAGCAAGCGGTGGTGACCGAGGTGAGCGGTGAGCTCGCCAAGGCCCAGGCCGTCGTACTGGCCGAGTACCGCAGCCTACCGGTGGGCGAGATGACCGCGTTGCGCAAGAAAGCGCGCAGCTCGGGTATCTATCTGCGCGTGCTGAAGAACACCTTGGCGCGCCGCGCGGTCGCCGAAACGCCGTTCAAGGGGCTCGTCGAGAAGATGGTCGGGCCGCTCGCCTACGGTATTTCGAGCGATCCGGTCGCGGTCGCCAAGGTGCTGCAGGAGTTTGCCAAGGACCACGATAAGTTCGTGATCCGGGCCGGGGCAATGCCCAATGTGATGATGACCCCGAAGGAAGTGGCGGAACTCGCGCGGATGCCTGGCCGTCAAGAGCTGCTCGCCATGCTTCTTGGCACGATGCAGGCGCCGATTGCAAAGTTCGTGCGCACGTTGAATGAAGTGCCGGGCAAGTTCGTGCGCACGGTGGCGGCGGTGCAGGGACGAGAAAGAAAAGACCGCTGCTTGACGATTTCAAATGGTGTAACTATCAGATCTGACAGGAGTAAGGACTTATGTCTATTGCCAAAGCGGAAATACTGGACGCGATTGCGAACATGACCGTCCTGGAGCTGTCACAGCTCATCAGGGAGATGGAGGAGAAATTCGGTGTGTCGGCCGCGGCTGCGACCGTGGCGGTGGCGGCACCCGGGGCAGGCGGTGCGGCGGGCGCCGCTGTAGCCGAAGAAAAGACCGAGTTTACCGTCATGTTGAACGGTGCCGGCCCCAACAAGGTGAACGTAATCAAGGTGGTGCGCGCAGTGACCGGGCTCGGCCTGAAGGAGGCCAAAGACCTGGTGGACGGTGCTCCCAAGCCGGTCAAGGAAGCCGTTTCCAAGGCGGACGCGGATGCGCTGCTGAAGCAGCTACTCGAAGCTGGCGCGACCGCGGAGATCAAGTAATCCGAAAAGTAGCCAAGGCTGGCGGTCACCGCTGGCCGGATCTATTTTGAACAGGCTGCGAATTTCCCCTTTTGCCGTGCCGCCCCGGGGCAGCACGGTGTGCCGCGGCTTGCATATCCGGAGCGTAACTCTTTTCTGGAGCTGATATGGCGTACTCCTTCACCGAGAAAAAGCGCATACGCAAGAGCTTTGCCAAGCGCGAGAGCGTCCTGCCGGTGCCGTACCTGCTGGCGACGCAGCTGGATTCTTATGCTGCGTTCCTGCAGGAGGCCACCGCGCCGGATGTCCGCAAGACCGAGGGCTTGCAGGCAGCATTCAAGAGCATTTACCCGATCGAGAGCCACTCCAAAAACGCGCGGCTCGAGTTTGTGAGCTACACGCTCGGCGAGCCGCCGTTCGACGTGAAAGAGTGCCAGCAGCGCGGCCTTACCTACGCGGCGCCGCTGCGCGCGAAGGTGCGCCTGGTCATCATGGACCGGGAGGCCGCGAAACCGACGCCGAAAGAGGTGAAGGAGCAGGAAGTCTACATGGGCGAGATTCCGCTGATGACGACGACCGGCTCGTTCGTGATCAACGGCACAGAGCGGGTGATCGTTTCGCAGCTGCACCGCTCGCCGGGCGTATTCTTCGAGCACGATCGGGGCAAGACGCATTCTTCCGGAAAGCTCTTGTTTTCGGCGCGCGTCATTCCGTATCGCGGGTCGTGGCTCGATTTCGAGTACGACCCGAAGGACTACCTGTATTTCCGGGTCGACCGGCGCCGCAAGATGCCGGTGACGATACTCCTGAAGGCCCTCGGTTTCTCGCCCGAGAAGATCCTTGCCGAATTTTTCATGTTCGACACTTTCCATTTCGGCAAGGACGGCATTGAATTCGAGCTGATGCCCGAGCGCATGCGCGGCGAAATCGCGCGCTTGGACATCACGACGAAGGGCGGCAAGGTAATCGTCGCGAAGGACAAGCGCATCACGGTGAAGCATGTACGCGAGATGGAGCAGGCGGGGCTGCATCGCATCGTGGTGCCCGACGAGTTCGTCATCGGGCGCGTGCTTGCACATAACGTGGTAGACAAGGCGACCGGCGAGGTCATCGCCAACGCCAATGACGAGATTACCGAGGAGCTACTCGGCAAGCTCAAGGAAGCGGGAGTGGCAAAGATCCAGATGATTTATACGAATGACCTGGATCAGGGTCCGTATATTTCGCAGACGCTGCGTAGCGACGAAACCGCCGACCAGATGCAGGCGCAAGTCGCGATCTACCGCATGATGCGGCCGGGTGAGCCGCCAACGGAAGACGCAGTGAAGACGCTCTTCAACCGGCTCTTTTTCAGTGAGGACACCTACGACCTGTCCAAGGTGGGGCGCATGAAGTTCAACCGCCGCGTCGGGCGCGCCGAACTGACTGGCAAGCAGACGTTGTCCGCGGAAGACATCGTCGCGGTAATCAAGATCCTGGTGGATCTGCGCAATGGCCGGGGCGAGATCGACGACATAGATCATCTTGGCAATCGCCGTGTTCGTTCCGTCGGCGAGCTCGCCGAGAACCAGTTCCGCGCGGGCCTTGTGCGCGTCGAGCGGGCGGTCAGAGAGCGGCTCTCGCAGGCCGAGTCCGAAAATCTGATGCCGCACGATCTGATTAACGCGAAACCGGTGTCGGCGGCGATCCGCGAGTTCTTCGGCTCGAGCCAGCTATCGCAATTCATGGACCAGACCAATCCGCTCTCGGAGATCACCCACAAGCGGCGGGTTTCCGCGTTGGGTCCGGGCGGACTTACCCGCGAGCGCGCGGGTTTCGAGGTGCGCGACGTGCATCCGACGCACTACGGTCGGGTATGCCCGATCGAGACCCCGGAAGGTCCGAACATCGGGCTCATCAACTCCCTCGCGCTCTACGCCCGCACCAACGAGTACGGATTTCTTGAAACGCCTTACCGCAAAGTCAAGGACGGCAAGGTGACGGATGAAATCCATTACCTCTCGGCGATCGAGGAAGGCCAGTACATGATCGCGCAGGCGAATGCGGCGCTCGACAAGAGCAACCGCTTCACGGATGAGCTGGTGTCGTGTCGCAATCACAACGAATTCACCATGTCGGCGCCTGATCGCATCGACTACATGGACGTCGCGCCCGCCCAGGCGGTTTCCGTGGCGGCTTCGCTGATTCCGTTCCTCGAGCACGATGACGCGAACCGCGCGCTAATGGGCTCCAACATGCAGCGTCAGGCGGTCCCCTGCCTGCGTCCGGAAAAGCCTCTGGTCGGCACCGGTCTTGAGCGCACCGTGGCGGTTGATTCAGGTACGGCGGTACAAGCGCGCCGTGGCGGGGTGGTGGACTACGTCGACGCGTCCCGCATCGTGGCGCGCGTGAATGACGATGAAACCGCGCCAGGCGAGGTCGGCGTGGACATCTACAATCTGGTCAAGTACCAGCGGTCGAACCAGAACACGAACATCAATCAGCGGCCATTGGTGAAGGTGGGCGACCGCATCGCCCGCAACGACGTGATCGCCGACGGTGCTTCCACGGACATGGGCGAGCTGGCGCTGGGCCAGAACATGCTGGTCGCGTTCATGCCCTGGAACGGGTTCAATTTCGAGGACTCGATTCTGATCTCCGAACGAGTGGTCGCCGATGAGCGGTTCACATCCATCCACATCGAGGAGCTCTCGGTCGTGGCTCGCGACACCAAGCTCGGACCCGAGGAAATCACGCGCGATATCTCCAACCTGTCCGAGTCGCAGCTCGCCAGCCTCGATGAATCGGGCATCATCTACATCGGCGCCGAAGTCGAGGCGGGCGCTGTGCTGGTCGGCAAGGTGACGCCGAAAGGCGAAACCCAGTTGACACCCGAGGAAAAACTGCTGCGCGCCATCTTTGGCGAGAAGGCATCGGACGTCAAGGACACCAGTTTGCGAGTGCCGTCGGGCATGTCAGGCACGGTGATAGACGTGCAGGTATTCACGCGTGAGGGTATCGAGCGCGACAAGCGAGCGCAGCAGATCATCGACGACGAGCTCAAGCGCTACAAGAAAGATCTCGCGGACCAACTGCGCATCGTGGAGAACGACGCGTTCGAACGTCTCGAACGGCTCATCGTGGGCAAGACGGCGAACGGCGGTCCGAAGAAGCTCGCCAAGGGCGCGAAGATCACCAAGGTCTACTTGAACGAGGTCGAGCGGCACGGTTGGTTCGACATCCGCGTGGCGAACGACAAGGTGGCCGCGCAGCTGGAAAGCATCAAGGACAGCCTGTCGCAGACCAAGTCGTTATTCGACAAGGCTTTTGAAGAAAAGAAAAAGAAGCTGACGCAGGGCGATGAGCTGCCGCCGGGCGTGCAGAAAATGGTGAAGGTCTATCTGGCTGTGAAACGGCGTCTGCAACCCGGCGACAAGATGGCCGGCCGCCACGGCAACAAGGGAGTCATCTCGAAGATCGTGCCGGTCGAGGATATGCCGTGCATGGCGGACGGCATGCCCGTCGACATCGTGTTGAATCCGCTCGGCGTGCCCTCGCGGATGAACGTCGGCCAGATTCTGGAGACGCACCTCGGCTGGGCGGCGAAGGGCCTGGGACTGAAGATCGGCGAGCTGATAAAAGGCCGGACCAAGCATGTCGAACTGAGGAAGCTGCTCACCCGGATCTACAACAGCGGGGGTCGAAACGAGGACCTCGAATCGCTGAATGACGACGAAATGGAGTTGCTTGCCGAGCACCTCAAGGACGGCGTGCCGTTCGCGACCCCGGTTTTCGACGGGGCGACCGAGAAGGAAATCAAGGAAATGCTCGATCTCGCCGGCATGCCGCGCTCCGGCCAGGTCACACTGCACGATGGGCGCACGGGCGACGCCTTCGAGCGGCCGGTCACGGTCGGTTTCATGCACATGCTGAAGCTGCACCACCTTGTCGACGACAAAATGCACGCGCGCTCCACCGGGCCGTACAGCCTCGTGACCCAGCAGCCGCTGGGTGGCAAGGCGCAATTCGGCGGCCAGCGGTTCGGCGAGATGGAAGTCTGGGCGCTGGAGGCCTACGGCGCGGCCTACACGTTGCAGGAGATGCTGACCGTCAAATCGGACGACACCGAGGGCCGGCGGAAGGTCTACGAATCCATCGTGAAGGGTGACCACCGCATCGAAGCAGGAATGCCCGAGTCGTTCAACGTGCTGGTAAAGGAAATCCGCTCGCTCGCGATCGACATCGATCTCGACCGGGACCGTTACTGATTCGCATCACCGGAAGCGAACTGGGAAGAAATATTATTTGAAGGCTGATAGCTGAAAGCCAAAAGCCGACAGCTGGAACCGGAGGTTTGATGAAAGCACTGCTCGATTTGTTCAAGCAGGTCACGCAGGAAGAAGAGTTTGACGCGATCAAGATCGGGCTCGCCTCGCCTGAGAAGATCCGCTCGTGGTCGTACGGCGAAGTGAAAAAGCCGGAGACCATCAACTACCGTACCTTCAAGCCGGAGCGCGATGGTCTGTTCTGCGCAAAGATCTTCGGGCCGGTCAAGGACTACGAGTGCCTGTGCGGCAAGTACAAGCGGCTCAAGCACCGCGGCGTGATCTGCGAGAAGTGCGGCGTCGAAGTCACGCTATCGAAGGTGCGGCGCGAGCGCATGGGCCATATCGAGCTCGCAAGCCCGGTTGCTCACATCTGGTTCCTGAAGTCGCTGCCCTCGCGCATGGGGATGGTGCTCGACATGACGCTGCGCGACATCGAGCGGGCGCTCTATTTCGAAGCGTACGTCGTGATCGATCCGGGGATGACGCCGCTTAAGCGCGCGCAGCTCATGACCGAGGACGACTATCTCGCCAAGGTCGAGGAATTCGGCGACGAGTTCGTCGCGATGATGGGCGCCGAAGGCATACGCGAGCTGCTGCGCAGCCTCGAGCTGCGCCGGGAAATCGAGACGCTGCGCGAGGAGCTCGCGGCGACGAGCTCGGATTCCAAGATCAAGAAGATAGCCAAGCGGCTGAAGGTGCTCGAAGCCTTCCACAAATCCGGCATCAAGCCGGAGTGGATGATCATGGAAGTGCTGCCGGTGCTTCCGCCCGAGCTGCGGCCGCTGGTGCCGCTCGACGGCGGGCGCTTCGCTACTTCGGATCTCAACGATCTCTACCGGCGGGTGATCAACCGGAATAACCGCCTGAAGCGCCTGCTCGAGCTGAAGGCGCCGGAGATCATCGTCCGTAACGAGAAGCGCATGCTGCAGGAAGCGGTCGACTCGCTGCTCGACAACGGCCGCCGCGGCAAAGCGATGACCGGCGCCAACAAGCGGCCGCTGAAATCGCTCGCCGATATGATCAAGGGCAAGGGCGGCCGCTTCCGCCAGAACCTGCTCGGCAAGCGCGTCGATTACTCCGGCCGCTCGGTGATCGTTGTGGGCCCGCAGCTAAAATTACATCAGTGCGGCCTGCCCAAGCTGATGGCGCTCGAGCTCTTCAAGCCCTTCATCTTCCACAAGCTGGAGGTCATGGGCCTTGCCACCACGATCAAGGCGGCGAAGCGCATGGTGGAAGGCCAGGAACCCATCGTGTGGGACATCCTGGAAGAGGTGATCCGCGAGCACCCGGTGATGCTCAACCGCGCCCCCACGCTGCACCGCCTCGGCATCCAGGCGTTCGAGCCGGTGCTGATCGAGGGCAAGGCGATCCAGCTCCATCCGCTCGTGTGCGCCGCATTCAACGCGGACTTCGACGGCGACCAGATGGCCGTGCACGTGCCGTTGTCGCTCGAGGCACAGATGGAGGCGCGGACGCTGATGCTGTCCTCCAACAACGTGCTCTCGCCCGCCAACGGCGAGCCGATCATCGTGCCCTCGCAGGACATCGTGCTGGGACTCTACTACAACACGCGCGAGAAGGTCGGAGCGCGGGGCGAGGGCTCGGCCTTCACCAATGTGGCAGAAGTTTCGCGCGCGTATGACACAGGGCAGGTCGAAATCAGCGCGAAAGTCACGGTGCGCATCAAGGAGTACGAGATCGACGAGCACGGCGAGAAACGCGAGAAGGTTTCGCGCTTCGAAACGACCGTCGGGCGTGCGCTGCTTTCCGACATTCTTCCCGTGGGCCTGCCCTTCGATCTCATCAACAAGGCGCTCAAGAAGAAGGAAATTTCCCGCCTCATTAACGCGAGCTTCCGCCGCTGCGGTCTGCGGGAGACGGTGATTTTCGCGGATAAGCTGATGTACACCGGGTTTTCGATGGCGACCCGGGCGGGCATCTCGATCGCCGTGGACGACATGCTGATCCCGCAGCAGAAGCACGAGATCATCGCGGATGCCGAGAAGGAGGTGCAGGAGATCGAGAAGCAGTACACATCGGGCCTGGTGACGCAGGGTGAGCGCTACAACAAGGTGGTGGACATCTGGGGACGCGCCGGAGACCTCGTCGCCAAGGCGATGATGGAGCAGCTCGGCGTCGAGCCGGTGCTCGACTGGGATCGGAAGAAATCCGAGTGGACCGAGCGCAAGGACAAGAAGGGCAACACGGTGATGCAGGAATCGTTGAACGCCATTTACATGATGGCCGACTCGGGTGCGCGCGGTTCCGCCGCGCAGATCCGCCAGCTCGCCGGCATGCGTGGGCTGATGGCGAAGCCCGACGGCTCCATTATCGAAACGCCGATTACTGCAAATTTCCGCGAAGGCCTGAACGTGTTGCAGTACTTCATCTCCACGCACGGCGCCCGCAAGGGTCTCGCCGATACCGCCTTGAAAACGGCGAATTCGGGCTACCTCACGCGCCGGCTCGTGGACGTCACCCAGGACCTCGTGGTAACCGAGGACGATTGCGGCACTACGCAGGGGTGTCGATGAAGGCGTTGATCGAAGGCGGCGAAGTCGTCGAATCGCTGCGCGAGCGCATTCTCGGCCGCGTCAGCGCGAACGACATCGTCAATCCGGAAAGCGGAAGGGCCGTCCATCCGGCCAGTACGCTGCTCGACGAGGATGCGGTGGATGCGATTGAAGCCGTGGGCATCGATGAGATCAAGGTTCGCACGCCGCTCACCTGCGATACGCGCTACGGGCTCTGCGCCAGGTGTTACGGCCGTGATCTGGGCCGTGGCTCGCCGGTCAACGTGGGCGAGGCGGTAGGGGTCATCGCTGCGCAGTCCATCGGCGAACCGGGAACCCAGCTCACGATGCGCACGTTCCACATCGGCGGCGCCGCTTCGCGCACTGCCGTGGTGAGCCAGGTCGAGAGCAAGTCGAACGGCACCGTTCACTACAGCGCCGGCATGCGCTACGTCACGAACTCGCGTGGCGAACTGGTCGTGATCTCCCGCAACGGCGAAATCGTCATACACGACGAAAACAACCGCGAGCGCGAGCGCCACAAGGTGCCCTATGGCGCGACGATGCTGGCACACGACGGAGAAGCCGTGAAGGCGGGGCAAGTGCTCGCCACGTGGGATCCGCACACGCGCCCCATCATCACCGAGTACGCCGGACGCGTCAGGTTCGAGAATGTCGAGGAAGGCGTCACGGTTATGCGGCAGATCGACGAGGTGACCGGCCTTTCCACGCTCGTGGTGGTGGATCCCAAGCGCCGGGCCGGCGTTCAGGCCAAGGGTTTGCGCCCGCAGGTCAAGCTGACCGACGAGGCCGGCAACGACATCAAGATGGCGGGCTCGGACCAGTCGGTGAACATTACTTTCCAGATCGGCTCGATCATCACCGTGCGCGACGGGCAGGACGTCGGCGTCGGTGAAGTGTTGGCGAGGATCCCGCAGGAAACGTCAAAGACGCGCGACATTACCGGCGGCCTGCCGCGGGTGGCCGAGCTGTTTGAAGCGCGCTCGCCCAAAGATGCCGGCATGCTTGCGGAGATCACGGGCACAGTCTCGTTCGGCAAGGATACCAAGGGCAAGCAGCGTCTCGTGATCACCGATCTCGACGGCACGCCGAATGAGTATCTGATCCCGAAGGACAAGCACGTGATGGCGCACGACGGCCAGGTGGTGAACAAGGGCGAGATGATCGTGGACGGCCCGGCGGATCCGCATGACATCCTGCGGCTGCTGGGTGTCGAAGCACTGGCCCGCTACATCTGTAACGAAGTGCAGGACGTCTACCGGCTGCAGGGCGTAAAGATCAACGACAAGCACATCGAGGTGATCGTGCGCCAGATGTTGCGCCGCGTTCAAATTGCGGACCCGGGGGACAGCCGCTTCATCACGGGCGAACAGCTCGAGCGCGCAGAAGTGCTGGAAGAAAACGAGAAGATGGAAAGCACTGGTAAGAAGCCGGCGGCGTACGATTACATGCTCCTCGGCATCACCAAGGCGTCGCTGTCCACCGATTCGTTCATCTCGGCCGCTTCGTTCCAGGAGACCACGCGCGTGCTCACCGAGGCGGCGATCATGGGCAAACGCGATGAATTGCGCGGGCTGAAGGAAAATGTGATCGTCGGACGTCTGATCCCGGCCGGCACCGGTCTGGCTTATCACCGGATACGCCGCCGGCAGGCTGCGGCAGCGGAACTGGGCGAAGCTGCGGCGCCGCCCGTGCAGGAAGTCGTCGTCACCAACACCGAAAATCAGGAGCAAGTTGCTTGACACAGTTACACTAACTCCATAGAATCTACGGTCTTTTTTGGCCGCCAGCCCCTGCAGGGGGTGCGCGGCATCAACCGATGTAACAAGGCAGGGACGGTGGCGACGCCGTCCCCGCTTTTTTGGAGCCGGCCAAAGCGACGTCGCTGGACCATGAATGCAATGGATTCAAGGTCTTGTCCTGGTTCCTGAACTATCTACAAACTGAGCGAGCAGCTTGAGTATGCCGACCATCAACCAACTAGTACGCAAAGGGCGGACACCGAAACCGTGGAAGAGCAAAGTGCCCGCGCTCGCCGGTTCCCCGCAGCGACGTGGCGTGTGCACCCGGGTGTACACCACTACGCCGAAGAAACCGAACTCGGCCTTGCGCAAAGTGGCAAAGGTGCGGCTCACCAACGGATTCGAAGTCATCGGCTATATCGGCGGGGAAGGCCATAACCTGCAGGAACACTCGGTGGTGTTGATCCGGGGCGGGCGCGTGAAGGATCTTCCCGGAGTGCGCTACCACGTGGTGCGCGGCAGCCTCGATACCGCCGGTGTGAAGGACCGCAAACAAAGCCGCTCCAAATATGGCGCCAAGCGGCCGAAGGCAGCATGAGGCCAATTTTGAATGTTGAATGCTTAATGTTGAATGAAGATCGGTCCAACGCTCCGTCATTCAGCATTAAGAATTGAGAATTAAGCATTGGGGTAAACCGTGCCAAGACGCAGAGAGATTCCGAAGCGCGAAGTCCTGCCCGACCCGAAGTACACGAGCCAGGACGTCGCCAAGTTCATCAATGTGCTGATGACGCGAGGCAAGAAGTCGGTGGCGGAACAGATCGTTTACCGCGCGCTGGAGCAGATCAAGAAGCGCACGAGCAAGGAACCGCTGGAAGTTTTCAATCAGGCCGATCAATAACGTGAAGCCGATGGTGGAGGTGAAGAGCCGGCGGGTCGGCGGCGCGAACTATCAGGTGCCGGTCGAAGTGCGTCCCGTGCGGCGCGTAGCGCTCGCGATGCGCTGGGTGCGAGATGCCGCCCGTTTGCGCGGCGAGAAATCCATGGGCGCCCGCTTGGCCGGCGAGCTGGCGGAGGCTGCCGAGGGCAAGGGCGGTGCGATGAAGAAGCGCGAGGAAGTGCACCGCATGGCGGAAGCGAACAAGGCCTTCTCTCATTACCGCTTCTAAGTGGCGGTGAGAGCGTAGCGAGCAATGGGTGTCGATTATTGAAACTTAACGATGCGGGCAGCAAGTTAATGGTTCTGACACTCAACATTGAACATTCAACATCCAGCACTGGTTTATTAAAGTGGCACGCAAGACACCCATCGAACGATATCGCAACATCGGCATCACTGCCCACATTGATGCCGGCAAGACCACGACCACCGAACGCGTGCTCTTCTACACGGGTGTCTCGCACAAGCTCGGCGAAGTCCACGACGGCACTGCCATCATGGACTGGATGGAGCAGGAGCAGGAGCGGGGAATTACCATCACCTCGGCAGCAACCACGTGCTTCTGGAAGGGCATGGACAAGGCCTATCCCGAGCATCGCATCAACATCATCGACACGCCGGGCCACGTCGACTTCACCATCGAAGTCGAGCGCAGCTTGCGGGTGCTCGACGGGGCGTGCACGGTATTGTGCGCGGTCGGCGGCGTGCAACCTCAGACCGAGACCGTCTGGCGCCAGGCCAACAAGTACCGCGTTCCGCGCCTGATTTTTGTCAACAAGATGGACCGCACCGGCGCCGACTTCATGCGCGTACACGAACAGGTCCAGGCGCGGCTGAAGGCCAATCCCGTCCCGGTCCAGCTGCCCATTGGCGCCGAAGAGAAGTTCCAGGGGATCGTCGACCTCGTCAGGATGAAGGCGATCTACTGGGATGACGGGACGCAGGGCATGAAGTTCGAGGCGAAGGACGTGCCCGCCGACATGCTCGAGGATGCGAAGCAGTGGCGCGAAAAGATGATCGAAACCGCTGCCGAAGCTTCGGAAGAGCTGATGAACAAATATCTCGAAAAGGGCGAGCTCTCGGTCGAGGAGATCAAGAAAGGCCTGCGACTGCGTACCATACACGGCGAGATTTTCCCGATGCTGTGCGGCTCGGCGTTCAAGAACAAGGGCGTGCAGGCGATGCTCGACGCGGTGATCGATTATCTGCCTTCGCCGATCGATATTTCCGCTGTGAAAGGCGTGAACGAGGACGGCGAGGTCGAGGAACGGGCACCGAAGGACGACGCGCCGTTTTCCGGGCTTGCGTTCAAGATCATGACCGACCCTTACGTCGGGCAGCTGACTTTTTTCCGCGTCTATTCGGGTGTGGTGCATACAGGCGACACGGTCTACAACCCGGTCAAGGGCCGCAAGGAACGCCTGGGGCGCATACTGCAAATGCATGCCAACGATCGCGAGGAGATCAAGGAAGTATTCGCCGGCGACATCGCGGCGGCGGTGGGTCTGAAGGACTACACGACCGGCGACACGCTAACGACGCCGCAGAAAATCATCACGCTCGAGAAGATGGAATTTCCCGAGCCCGTGATCCACGTCGCGGTCGAGCCGAAGACCAAGGCGGACCAGGAAAAGATGGGTATTGCCTTGAATCGCCTGGCGCAGGAAGATCCTTCGTTCCGCGTGCGCACCGACGAGGAATCCGGGCAGACCATCATTTCCGGAATGGGCGAGCTGCACCTCGAGATCATCGTCGATCGCATGAAGCGGGAATTCGCGGTGGAAGCCAACGTCGGCGCGCCCGAGGTTGCCTATCGCGAGACGATCAGGAAGGCCTGCGAGAAGGTCGAAGGCAAGTTCATCAAGCAGACGGGTGGACGCGGCCAGTACGGCCATGTATGGCTCAGGCTCGACCCGCAGGGCCCGGGTAAAGGCAATGAATTTGTCGACGCCGTGAAGGGTGGGAGGGTGCCGCGCGAATACATACCGGCGGTGAAAAAAGGCGTTCTGGAAACTCTGCCGAACGGCGTGCTCGCGGGCTTTCCCGTGGTGGACGTGAAGGTCACGCTGTTCGACGGCTCGTACCACGAGGTGGACTCGAACGAGAACGCGTTCAAGATGGCGGGCTCGATGGCGCTGAAGGAGGGTCTGCGCCAGGCGGGCCCGGTGCTGCTCGAGCCCATCATGGCAGTGGAAGTGGAAACGCCGGACGACTTCATGGGCAACGTCGTGGGCGACTTGAGCTCGCGGCGCGGCACGATCCAGGGCATGGAAGAGCTGCCCGGTGGAGGAAAGGCGGTCAGGGCGGAAGTGCCGCTCTCCGAGATGTTTCAGTACTCCACGACGTTGCGCTCGGCGACGCAGGGACGCGCGACCTACAGCATGGAGTTCAAGCATTATGCGGAAGTGCCGAAGCAGATCGCGGAGGCCATCATCAACAAGCTGACCGGCAAGGAAGAGAGAAAATAGGAATCTCGGTTCGCAGCATTCCTTGACGGAAGCCACATTTTTTTTTGCGAATTGCAGCGTGCGGCGTCGGAACAGAGCAAGGTGTGGTGGTCGTAATTGAGTGTGGACTAGCGAAGACGGAGCAAAAAAATGGCCAAGGGTAAGTTTGAGCGGACGAAGCCGCACGTGAACGTGGGCACGATCGGGCACGTGGATCACGGCAAGACCACGCTGACGGCGGCGATGACGATGATATTGGCGAAGCAGTTCGGGGGCGAGGTGAAGAGCTACGAGCAGATTGACTCGGCGCCGGAGGAGAAGGCGCGCGGGATCACGATCAACACGGCGCACGTGGAGTATCAGACGAAGAACCGGCACTACGCGCACGTGGACTGCCCGGGGCACGCGGATTACATCAAGAACATGATCACCGGTGCGGCGCAGATGGATGGGGCGATACTGGTGGTGTCGGCGGCGGATGGGCCGATGCCGCAGACGCGCGAGCACATACTGCTGGCGCGCCAGGTGGGGGTGCCCTACATCGTGGTGTTTCTGAACAAGGCGGACACGGTCGATGACAAGGAGCTGCTGGAGCTGGTGGAGCTGGAGGTGCGCGAGCTGTTGTCGAAGTATGAGTTTCCGGGGGACAAGACCCCGATCATTATCGGCTCGGCGTTAAAGGCGATGGAGGGGGACAAGGGCGACATGGGCGAAGGGGCGATCATGAAGCTCGCGGAGGCTTTGGATTCCTACATACCGACGCCCAAGCGGGTGATTGACAAGCCTTTTCTGATGCCGGTGGAGGATGTGTTTTCGATCTCGGGGCGCGGCACGGTGGTGACCGGGAGGGTGGAGCGGGGGCAGATCAAGGTGGGCGAGGAGTTGGAGATTGTGGGGTTGAAGCCGACGTTAAAGACGGTGTGCACGGGGGTGGAGATGTTCAGGAAGCTGCTGGACGAGGGGCAGGCGGGGGACAACGTGGGGATTTTGCTGCGTGGCACCAAGCGTGAGGAAGTGGAGCGTGGACAGGTGCTGGCGAAGCCGGCGACGATCACCCCGCACACCAAGTTCACCGCCGAGATCTACGTGCTCTCGAAGGAAGAAGGGGGGCGGCACACGCCGTTTTTCAACGGCTACCGGCCGCAATTTTATTTTCGCACGACCGATGTGACCGGGAGCATCGAGTTGGCGAAGGGCACGGAGATGGTGATGCCGGGGGACAACGTGTCGATCACGGTGGCGCTGATCCAGCCCATCGCGATGGAAGAGGGGCTGCGTTTTGCGGTGCGCGAGGGCGGCAAGACCGTGGGTGCCGGCGTCGTTGCAAAGGTTATCGAGTGAGATTCAGGAGCCAGGAGTCAGGATTCAGGGAAAACCGCGCCGTACGCGTGGCCACCGAATCCGAATCCCGAATCCTGAATCCCGAATCCTGGGGTAAACAATGGCAGTCAAAAGTCAGAAAATCCGGATCCGGTTGAAGGCGTTCGACTACCGCCTGATCGACCAGTCCGCGCTCGAGATCGTGGATACCGCGAAGCGCACCGGCGCCGTGGTAAAGGGTCCGGTGCCGCTGCCGACCCGCAAGGAGCGTTTCGATCTCCTGCGCTCCCCGCACGTAAACAAGACTTCGCGCGAGCAGTTGGAGATCCGCACGCATTCGCGGCTGATGGACATCATCGATCCCACCGACAAGACGGTCGACGCGCTGATGAAACTCGATCTGCCGGCAGGGGTGGACGTCGAGATCAAGCTTTAGCACCGGCTAATTGCAGTCGACACCTTTGGACAAGAGGCGAAGGACATGAGTTTGGGTTTAGTGGGCCGCAAGGTCGGCATGACCCGCGTGTTCACCGACGATGGCGATTCCATCCCGGTGACCGTCGTGGACGTCTCGAACAATCGCGTCGCCCAGATCAAGAAAGAGGAAACCGACGGGTATAGCGCGGTGCAAGTTGCCTTCGGGCGGCGCCGGCCGGGCCGGGTGAACAAGGCGGCGGCCGGTCATTTTGCCAAGGCGGGCGTCGAAGCCGGCCACGTACTCAAGGAATTCCGGGTTTCAGTCGAGGATCTCGCCAACCTCCAGCAGGGCGGCGTGATCGGGGTCGACATTTTCAAGGTCGGACAGAAGGTGGACGTAAGCGGCACCTCGCAAGGCAAGGGCTTCGCCGGGGTTATCAAACGCCATCATTTTTCTTCCAACCGCGCGAGTCACGGCAATTCGGTTTCCCATAGAAAGCCGGGTTCCATCGGCCAGAACCAGGACCCGGGACGTGTCTTTCCCGGCAAGCGCATGGCCGGCCATCTGGGTAATGCCAGGCGCACGGTACAGAACCTCGAGATCATCCGCATCGACGCCGAGCGCCAGTTGCTGCTGATCAGCGGTGCGCTGCCCGGGTCCCGTGGCGGAGACGTCATGGTGCGCCCCACCGTGCGGGCGGCGAGAGCGGTCCAGCCCCCGAAGCCCGCGACCAAGGGAAAACGAGGGGAAAAATGAGGGAAATGAGGGCATAAATGAGGCTGGCATGGAACTCAAGCTTCATAGACGACCAGGGCAAATCGACCGCATCGGTTGCCGCGTCCGACGCTGCATTCGGGCGGGACTACAACGAGTCGCTCGTGCACCAGGTGATCACGGCCTATCTCGCCAACGCCCGGCAGGGAACGCGGAAGCAGAAGACGCGCGGCGAAATCAACAAATCGAACAAGAAACCGTGGCGGCAAAAAGGGACCGGGCGCGCGCGCGCCGGAAGGGCGTCCTCGCCGTTGTGGCGCGGCGGTGGAAGAATTTTTCCCAACCTTCCGGACGAGAACTTCACGCAAAAGATCAATCGCAAGATGTACCGGGCCGGATTGAGCTCGATACTCTCCCAGTTGGCCCGCGAGGACCGGCTGGCCGTAGTGGAAAAGTTCACTGTGGACTCGCCCAAGACCAAGCTGCTCGCGCAGAAACTGAAAGGCATGGGTCTGGACGACGTGCTCATCGTCACCGACAGCGTGGATGAAAATCTGCGGCTCTCTTCGCGCAACCTGCCCAACGTCAACGTGGTGACGACGGGCCATGCCGATCCGTTGAATCTCCTGCAGCATGCGAAGGTGTTGATGACGAAGAGCGCAGTGGCGAAGATCGAGGAGATGTTCGCATGAGCCAGGCCGCCGCCGCTCCCAGTGGAAGCCGGCAGGTGCGATTGATGCAGGTCATCCTCGCGCCGGTGATCTCGGAGAAGAGCACGTTCATCGCCGACAAGAACAACCAGGTGGCGTTTCGTGTTGTACCGGACGCGACCAAGCCCGAGATCAAGGCGGCGGTCGAGTTCATGTTCAGAAGGTGCAGGTGGAATCAGTGCACGGTAGCCAACGTCCACGGCAAGGGCAAGCGCTTCGGGCAGCTGGCGGGACGGCGCAATCACTGGAAGAAGGCGTATGTGCGCCTGAAAGCCGGCCAGGAAATCAATTTTGCCGAACAGGTGGAGGCCAAGTAATGCTGGTCAAGTTGAGACCCATCACCCCCGGCCAGCGTCAGCAGGTCAAGGTCGTCAATCCCGACCTGCACAAGGGCCGGCCGGTGCCGCATCTCGTCGAGAGCAAGAATCGCAAGGGCGGCCGCAATATGCACGGCGAGATCACGATGCGCCACCAGGGCGGCGGCCACAAGCAGCTGTACCGCAAAGTGGACTTCAAGCGGAACAAGGACGGCATCACGGCGAAGGTCGAGCGGCTCGAATACGATCCCAATCGCAGCGCGTTTCTCGCGCTGCTGTGCTATGCCGATGGAGAGCGGCGCTACATCGTGGCCCCGAAGGGCGTCGGGGCGGGCGCTGCAGCTCGTATCGGGAGCCGATGCCCCGATCAAGGTTGGCAATACGCTGCCGCTCAAGAATATCCCGGTCGGCACCACCATCCATTGCGTCGAGATGCTCCCCGGCAAGGGCGCACAGCTCGCCCGCGCCGCTGGCGCCGCAGTGCAGCTACTCGCGCGCGAGGGCGAATACGCGCAGATCCGGCTTCGTTCCGGCGAGATCCGCAAGGTGCACATCAACTGCCGCGCCACTATCGGAGAGGTCGGCAACGAGGAGCATTCGCTGGAGTCGGTCGGGAAAGCGGGGCGCATGCGTTGGCGCGGCGTGCGTCCGACGGTGCGCGGCGTGGCCATGAACCCGGTTGACCATCCGCATGGAGGCGGCGAGGGTAAGAAAGCTGCGGCGCGCGACCCGGTTTCGCCGTGGGCCGTGCTCACGAAGGGTTACAAGACGCGCAAGAACAAGCGCACCGACGCCATGATCATCCGGCGCCGCAACGACAAGGTCGCTGGAGGCTGATCCCATGGCGCGTTCGATCAAGAAGGGCCCGTTCGTCGATCATCACCTGGTAAAGAAGGTGGAGACGGTGCAGAAGACGAACGACAAGCGTCCGATCAAGACCTGGTCGCGCCGTTCGACCATACTGCCCGATTTCGTCGGGCTCACTATCGCCGTGCACAACGGCAAGCAGCACGTGCCGGTCTACGTCACTGAGAACATGGTCGGGCACAAGCTCGGCGAGTTCTCGCACACCCGTATTTTCAAGGGCCATTCGAAGGCCGGCTCGGCGCAGGCCGCTGCGGCCGCCGCCGCTGCAGCCGCGGACAGGAAATCCACGCCGACGCCGGGAGCGCCGGCGGCGTCAGGCGCCGGCGGCAGCGGCGCCGAAGGCGTAAAGCAGACGGCATGAATACGACAGCGAAATTGCGCGGCGTCCGCCTTTCCGCCCAGAAGGGCAGGCTCGTGGCGGATCTCATTCGCGGAAGAAGGTTGAGCAAGCGCTCAACATCCTGCAGTTTTCACCCAAAAAGAGCGCGGTGATCATCCGCAAAGTGCTCGAGTCGGCCATTGCCAACGCCGAGCACAACGACGGCGCCGATGTGGACGAGCTTTCAATCACGCGCATCTGCGTCGAGCGCGGCGCCTTCCTGCGGCGCTTCCGCGCCCAGTCCAAGGGCCGCGGCGCGCGAATCATGAAGCCGACGTGCAATATCATGGTCACGGTCGGCGACGGGAGAAAATGACAGATGGGCCAGAAAATAAATCCGATCGGTTTCCGGCTGGCGCTCAATCGCAACTGGAGCTCGCGCTGGTACGCGAACAACCAAGAACTTCTCGAGCATGCTGCTCGATGACATCAAGGTGCGCGATTATCTCAAGTCAAGACTCGCCCACGCAGCCGTATCGAGAGTCGTGATCGAGCGCCCGGCCAAGAACGCGCGCATTACCGTGTTCAGCGCCCGTCCCGGGGTGGTGATAGGCAAGAAGGGCGAGGACATCGAAGCGCTGAAGGTGGAGCTGCAGAAGATGCTCCGCGTCCCCGTGCACGTCAATATCGAGGAGGTGCGCAAGCCCGAGCTCGACGCGCAGCTCATTGCGGACTCGATCGCGCAGCAGCTGCAGAAGCGGATCATGTTCCGCCGTGCGATGAAGCGCGCGATCACCAACGCCATGCGCCTCGGGCGCGCAGGGCATCAAGATCATGAGCGCGGGACGGCTGAACGGGATCGAGATCGCGCGGACTGAATGGTATCGCGAGGGCCGTGTCCCGCTGCACACGATGCGCGCCGAGATCGACTACGGCGTCTCCGAGGCCAAGACCAGCTACGGCGTGATCGGCATCAAGGTGTGGGTGTTCAAGGGCGAAGTGATGCAGAAAAACGAACAGCCGGTAATCGCGCCCGCCGTGGCGGCGCATTCGCCGCGGCACCGGTGCCCGCCCCGACGCCTCCCAGGCACCAGCGCCGGCCGCGCCCGCCGCCGCAACCGATAAGCCGAAAAAGCCCCGCCGCGCGCCGGCCAAGCCCAGAGCAGGAGCAAAGAATGCTGCAACCCGCAAGACGTAAATACCGCAAGGAGCAGAAGGGCCGTAACCGGGGGATCGCCACCCGCGGCAACAAGATCAGCTTCGGCGACTACGGCCTGAAGGCGACCACGCGCGGCCGGCTCACCGCGCGGCAGATCGAGGCGGCGCGGCGGGCCATGTCTCGCGCTATCAAGCGCGGCGGACGCATCTGGATCCGCATTTTCCCGGACAAGCCCGTGTCGCAGAAGCCCGCCGAAGTCCGCATGGGCAACGGCAAAGGCAATCCCGAATTCTGGGTGTCGGAGATCAAGCCGGGCGCGGTCCTCTACGAAATGGACGGCGTTGAGGAGCAGGAAGCCCGCGAAGCGTTCCGTCTCGCCGCGGCGAAGCTGCCGCTGCGCACGCTGTTCGTCACCCGGCTGCTGGGAGGCTGAGCCGTGAAGGCATCGGAATTGAGAGCGAAAGTCGCCTGACGAGTTGCATCAGGAACTTGCCGCAGCTGCTCAAGGCACAGTTCAGCTTGCGCATGCAGAAAGCGACGCAGCAGTTGAATAACTCGAGCCAGCTCAAGAAAGTAAGGCGCGACATCGCTCGCGTGCGCACGGTGATGGCCGAGAAATCCACCGCCAGTGAGCGTCGGTAGATGCGTGACGCTCACTCCCTCACAATTTAAGGATGGACAGAGCATGAGCGAAACGGCCAACAAACGACAGCTGACCGGACGCGTGGTGAGCGACAAGATGAACAAGACGGTTACCGTGTTGATCGAGCGGCGCACCACGCATCCGCTCTACGGCAAGGTCATTACCCGCTCCGGCAGGTACCACGCGCACGACGAGGGGAATGAGTGCAAGGAAGGCGATCTGGTGACGATCGAGGAGTGCCGCCCGCTCTCCCGGACCAAGTCGTGGCGCGTGGTGAAGCTCGTGGACAAGGCTAAGGTTGTCTAGGAACCTAGTTCCTCGTCTTGCATTGCGGGTAAGGCCGGGAATCCGTATAATCCGCATCCTTTCAGCGCCCGCGCATTGAACGAATGAGTGGGCGCCTGCAGTGTGAATGTGGCATTCCGCCGCGCTGGCGACGGCAGCGGCGACCTGACCCGGACGGGCTCCAATACTGGCCGCGGCGCGAGCGCCGCGGGTCAAGTTGGAGAAGAGTTTTGGCGAGAACACGATGATACAAATGCAGTCCGTTCTGGACGTGGCCGACAACACGGGTGCGCGCTCCGTGATGTGCATCAAGGTGCTCGGCGGCTCGAAGCGCCGCTATGCAGGCATTGGCGACGTTATCAAGGTGAGCGTCAAGGACGCCGCGCCGCGTGGGCGCGTGAAGAAGGGCGAGATCTACGACGCGGTCGTCGTGCGCACTGCCAAGGGCGTGCGCCGCAGCGACGGCTCGGTCGTCAGGTTCGACTCCAACGCCGCCGTGCTGTTGACGCCGAAGCTCGAACCGATCGGCACCCGCATATTCGGGCCGGTCACGCGGGAGCTGCGGACCGAGCGCTTCATGAAGATCGTATCGCTCGCGCCGGAAGTGCTGTAGGCCGGGAGAGTAGGAGGAGTCTCATGCAAAAGATCAGGAAAGGCGACGACGTCGTGGTGGTGGTGGGCCGCGACAAGGGCAAGCGCGGCACGGTGCTCCGGATCGTCGACGCGGAGCACGTACTGGTCGAAGGTGCCAACAAGGTGAAGAAGCACCAGCGCCCGAATCCGATGAAAGGCATCACCGGCGGCATCATCGACAAGGAAATGCCGCTGCACTTGTCGAACGTCGCGCTTTACAACCCGCGCGACCAGGAAGGCCGATCGGGTCGGCATCCGGGTCATGGAAGACGGCCGCCGGGCGCGTTATTTACAAGTCCAATGGTGAAGTGATCGACGTATGAGCGAAGCGAAAACCGGCAAGGACGGGAAGCCCGCCAAGGACACGAAGGGCCAGAAGGAAGCGCGGCCGCCGAGAGAAGGCAAGGCGCCGAAGGAAGGCAGACAGCAGCCGGGCGCGCGAGAGCGCGGCGCCCGGGACGCCGAGAAGGAAGCGCCGAAGGAGACGAAGCCATCCCGTCCAGCGCCGGTGCCGCGACTGCAGATTCACTACCGCGATACGGTGGTGAAGCAGTTAATGGAGCAGTTCGGCTACAAGTCCACGATGCAGGTGCCGCGCATCGAAAAGATCGTGCTCAACATGGGCGTGGGCGAGGCGGTCGCGGACAAGAAGATAATGGACAATGCCGTTTCGGACATGGCCAAGATCGCCGGGCAGAAGCCGCTCGTCACGAAGGCCCGCAAATCAATTGCGGTTTACAAGGTCCGTGCAGGCTATCCCGTCGGCTGCAAGGTCACGCTACGCGGACGCCGGATGTACGAGTTTCTCGACCGCCTGGTCAGCATCGCAATGCCACGCATCCGCGATTTTCGCGGCGTTTCCAGCAGGGCTTTCGACGGCAGCGGCAACTACAACATCGGCGTGAAGGAACAAATCATCTTTCCCGAGATCGAGTACGACAAGATCGACGCGATACGCGGCATGAATATCACCGTTACCACGAACGCCAAGAACGACGCGGAAGCGAAGGCGCTGCTCGCGGCGTTTAGATTTCCGTTCAGAAACTGAGCAGGAACTTCAGGACGACACCCACATGGCAAAAACGGCCTTGGTTAATCGCGACAAGAAGCGCCGCAAGACGGTCAAGAAATACGCCGCTAAGCGTAAGGAACTCCTGGAGATCATCAGCAACCAGAGGCTCTCGCAAGAGGATCGCTATGCGGCGCGGCTGAAGATGCAGCAACTGCCGCGCGACGCTTCACCTGTCCGGCTGCGCAACCGTTGCGCGCTTACGGGGCGTCCCCGGGGCGTATACAAGAAGTTCGGGCTGGGGCGCAGCAAGTTGCGCGATATCGCGATGCGCGGGGAGATACCCGGCGTAATCAAGGCGAGCTGGTAGGAGGAATGCGCAGATGACGATGAGCGATCCCATCTCCGACATGCTCACGCGGATCCGCAACGCGCAGCGTTCGGAAAAGCAGTCGGTGGCGATGCCGGCCAGCCGCGTGAAGGCCTCGATCGCGCAGGTGCTCAAGGACGAAGGCTATATCGAGGACTTCGCGGTGCGCGAAAACGCCGGCAAGCCGCTACTCGAGATCAGCCTCAAGTATTACGCCGGAAAACCGGTGATAGAGAAGCTCGAGCGCGTGAGCCGGCCGGGACTGCGCATCTACCGCGGCAGCGGCGACATGCCGAACGTGTTGAACGGGCTCGGTGTGGCGATCGTTTCGACGTCGAAGGGCGTGATGACGGACCGCAAGGCGCGCGGGCTGGGTGTCGGCGGCGAAGTGTTGTGCATCGTGGTGTAACGGAGCCGCTATGTCGAGAATCGGAAACGCCCCCGTCGTGCTCCCGGATAAAGTCGAGTTGACGCTGACCGCGGATGAAATTTCCATCAAAGGTCCTTTAGGCACGCTCACCCAGCGGCTCTCGCCCGAAGTGAAGGTGGAGAAGGTGGATAACCGCGTCGAGTTCAAGCCTGCCGGCAATTCCCGCCAGGCCGACGCGATGTCGGGAACCGTGCGCGCCCTCGTTGCAAACATGGTGGTGGGCGTCACCAAGGGTTTCGAGAGAAGGTTGATGCTGGTCGGTGTCGGCTATCGCGCACAGGCGCAGGGCGACAAGCTGAATCTCACGCTGGGCTTTTCGCACCCGGTCGTGCACCCGATGCCGCAAGGCGTGAAGGTCGAGACTCCTACTCAGACCGAGATCCTGCTCAAGGGCATGGACCGGCAGCAGGTTGGCCAGGTAGCTGCGGAAGTGCGCGCCTACCGCCCGCCGGAGCCCTACAAGGGCAAGGGCGTGCGCTATGCCGGCGAGCAGGTCGTGATCAAGGAAACAAAGAAGAAGTAGGCGGAAACGATCATGCTGGAAAAGAGAGCATCAAGGCTGCGCCGGGCACGGCAGACCCGCGCCAAGATCGCGGAGCTGAAGGCGGTGCGGCTCACCGTGCATCGCTCCAACTGCCACATCTACGCCCAGGTGATCGACCCGGACGGCAGCAAGGTGCTGGCGGCGGCGTCGACAAGGGAACCCGAGGTGCGGCAGGCGATGAAGTACGGCGGCAACGTGAAAGCCGCCGTGGAAGTGGGGAAGCGCATCGCCGAGAAGGCCAAGAAGCTCGGCATAGAGACGGTCGCATTCGACCGGGCCGGTTATCGGTACCACGGCCGCATCAAGGCGCTCGCGGATGCCGCGCGCGCCGGTGGACTCAAATTCTGAGGATTTATGGCGAAACTACACGCATCCAAGATGCACACGGGCGAAGAGCGCAGCGACGGGCTGCGCGAGAAAATGGTCGCGATCAACCGCGTCACCAAGGTGGTGAAGGGCGGCCGCGTGCTGGGCTTCGCGGCGCTCACCGTGGTCGGCGACGGCGACGGCCGCATCGGCATGGGCAAGGGCAAGGCGCGCGAGGTGCCCGTGGCGGTGCAGAAGGCGATGGAAGAAGCACGCCGCAAGATGGTCAAGGTGAGCCTGAAGCACGGCACGCTGCAGCATGAAGTGATCGGTCACCATGGCTCGTCCCGTGTCTTCATGAAGCCAGCGTCAGATGGTACCGGCATCATCGCCGGCGGTCCGATGCGCGCGGTGTTCGAGGTGATGGGCGTGCAAAACGTGCTCGCCAAATGCCTGGGATCCACCAACCCCTACAACGTCGTGCGCGCGACGATCAACGGGCTCACGAAAATGAACACCCCGGCGGAAATCGCCGCCAAACGCGGCAAGACGATCGAGGAAATCACGGGGTAAGCATGGCCAATGAACAGACGAAGACGCTGAAAGTTACGCTCGTGCACAGTCCCATCGGCAGCAAACAGGCACACCGCGCGTGCGTGCGCGGATTGGGGTTGAACAAGCTGAACCAGACGGTGGAAGTGCCCGATACCCCGGCCATGCGCGGCATGATCGAACGCGTTTTCTATTTGGTGAAGTGCGAGGAATCTCTGCGCAAATAAGCGCGCAGATATTCCTTAGGGGTGGTTTCCCCGGATTCGAACGGCATTGTTGAAACTCGAAACGACATATACATGAGACTTAATGGAATCAAACCGGCCCCGGGCTCCAAGTACGAGCAAGAAACGGGTAGGCCGTGGATTCGGCTGCCACGGCAAGACCGCGGGACGCGGGCATAAAGGTCAGAAGTCGCGTTCGGGCGGATTTCACAAAGTCGGCTTTGAAGGCGGCCAGATGCCGCTGCAGCGGCGGCTTCCGAAGCGGGGGTTCGCCTCGCTCAGCCGCGATGACACCGCGGAAGTGCGCCTTTCTGACTTGCAGAAGCTGACCGGCGACAACATCGATCTCGCGGTCCTCAAGGAGGCAGGGGTGGTGCCCTCGTGACTCCTCCAGGGCGAAAGTGATCCTGGCGGGCGAAATCAAGCGCAAGATCGCGCTGAAAGGCCTGCTCGTTTCTAAGGGAGCCCGCGCGGCGATCGAGGCTGCGGGCGGCAGTGTCGAAGTGCCCGCACCCGCTGCGGCGGCGAATGGCAAGTTGCAACGCCGGTCCGCGGGCGAGCCCGGGGGCGAGGCAGCGAGCACACCGAAGGCTGAATAGCGTTGGCTGCCACCGATTCGCTGCTGGGCCTAGGCAAGATGGGCGACTTGAAAAAGCGCCTGCTCTTCCTGCTCGGCGCGCTCATTGTTTACCGCATCGGTACCTTTATCCCGGTGCCCGGTATTGATCCCGAGCGGCTGAACGAGCTGTTTCGATCTCAGCGCGGCGGCATCCTCGACATGTTCAACATGTTCTCGGGCGGAGCGCTGGAGCGCTTCTCGCTGCTGGCGCTCGGCATCATGCCCTACATCTCCGCCTCGATCATCATGCAGCTGATGACAGTCGTGTCGCCGTCGCTGGAGGCGCTCAAGAAGGAGGGCGAATCGGGCAGGCGCAAGATCACTCAGTACACGCGCTATTTCACCTTCGGCCTCGCCCTGTTCCAGAGCATGGGCATCGCGATTGCGCTCGAGTCCCAGCGCGGCCTCGTGATCGACCCGGGGCTGATGTTCCGGATCGTGACCATGATCACCCTCACCACAGGGACGATGTTCCTGATGTGGCTCGGCGAGCAGATCACCGAGCGCGGCATCGGCAACGGCATTTCGATCATCATTTTCGCCGGCATCGCCGCCGGGCTGCCGCAGGCGGTCGCCGGCACGCTCGAACTCGTGCGCACCGGCGCGTTCTCGATATTGATCGCGCTTTTCATCTTCGGGCTGGTACTGGGCGTCACTGCCTTCGTTTGCTTCGTCGAGCGCGGGCAGCGCAGAATCCTCGTGAATTACGCCAAACGGCAGGTGGGCCGAAAGATCTACGGCGGGCAGACCTCGCACCTGCCGCTCAAGCTCAACATGTCGGGCGTGATCCCGCCGATCTTCGCGTCGAGCATCATCCTGTTTCCGGCGACGCTCGTCGGATGGTTCGGCGCGAGCGAAGGGCTTCACCTGGCTGCGCAACGTCGCAGGGACCCTGTCTCCGGGCCAGCCGATCTACGTGATGCTCTATGCGTCCGCAATCATCTTCTTCTGTTTCTTCTATACGGCGCTCGTATTTAATCCCAAGGAGACGGCCGACAACCTGAAGAAGAGCGGTGCATTCGTGCCCGGCATCCGGCCGGGCGAGCAGACCGCGCGCTACATCGAACGCATCATGATGCGGCTCACGTTGACTGGGTCGATCTACGTGACGCTGGTATGCCTGTTGCCCGAATTCCTGATCGTGTGGAAGAACGTACCGTTCTATTTCGGGGGCACGTCGCTCCTCATCATCGTGGTGGTGACGATGGACTTCATGTCGCAGGTGCAGGCCTATGCGATGTCGCACCAGTACGAAAGCCTGCTCAAGAAGGCCAATTTCAAAGGGGGGATGTTCCCGACACGCTAGGGACGGGGGCAGGAGGCGACGTTTAGCGATGGCGAAGGAAGAAACGATACAGATGCAGGGTGAAATCGTGGAAACCCTGCCGAATGCGACATTCCGGGTGAAGCTCGAAAATGGCCACCTGGTGCTCGGCCACATCTCCGGCAAGATGCGCATGCACTACATCCGCATCCTGCCGGGCGACAAGGTGACGGTGGAATTGACGCCCTACGACCTCTCGCGCGGTCGGATCGTGTTCCGGGCGAAGTAGCTGTTAGCTGTCAGCGAATAGCTGTCAGCTTGAGACGGGGATGTTTGGACGCTTTGGTCGGCTGATAGCTGACCGCTAGGAGCTGGAAATGAAAGTGCTGGCATCGGTCAAACGAATCTGCCGCAACTGCAAGATCATCCGCCGCAAGGGCGTCGTGCGGGTCATTTGCAAGAATCTGCGGCACAAGCAGCGCCAAGGCTGAAGGTTTTCGGTCTGAACGGTGAACCGCAAAGGAGCGGCCAGCAGGCGCTGAAAACGGGGTTTTCCGTTTACTGTTAACGGTTTATCGTTTACTTGGGCTTTCATAGGCGCTACAATCACAGGCTTTTCTTTGCGGGGATAGAGCATGGCCCGGATAGGCGGAGTCAACATACCGAATCACCAGCACGCTGAGATCGCGTTAACGGCGATTTTCGGCATTGGACGCGCGCGCGCGCGCCAGGTTTGCGAGGCGGCGGGCGTCAAAAGCGTTGCGAAGATCAAGGACTTGTCCGACAACGAAATGGACAAGTTGCGCGAGCAGGTCGCCAAGATCCCGGTCGAGGGCGATCTGCGGCGCGAAGTGTCGATGAACATCAAACGGTTGATCGATCTTGGCACCTGGCGCGGCAAGCGTCACCGCCTTGGCTTGCCGGTGCGGGGTCAGCGCACGCGCACCAACGCGCGCACGCGCAAAGGCCCGCGCAAGGCCGCGATCAAGGTCATCAAGCCGGTCACCATCTAGGACATCCACCATGGCAAAAGCCAGCACTCGGGTGCGCAAGAAGGCCAAGAAGAATGTGGCCGAAGGCATCGCCCACATACACGCCTCCTTCAACAACACCATCGTGACGATCACCGATCGCCAGGGAAACACGCTCGCGTGGGCCACCTGCGGCAGCAACGGTTTCAAGGGCTCGCGCAAATCGACGCCGTTCGCAGCGCAGGTTGCGGCCGATCGGGCGGGCCGGCTCGCCCAGGAAAGCGGCGTCAAGAATCTCGAGGTCAGGATCAAGGGCCCCGGGCCGGGCCGCGAGTCGGCGGTGCGCGCTTTGAACGCCGTGGGCTTCAAGATCGCGTCCATTTCCGATGTCACACCGGTTCCGCACAACGGCTGCCGCCCGCCGAAGCGGCGTCGCGTTTAGGGGACGATATGAGGGGATGGATCCCTCGCTATCGCTCTCCCCTGATGCTCCCCTGCAAATGACGAAAGGCTCTAGGAGGTAAGAACACGTGGCAAGGAATCTCGACGCGAAGTGCCGGCAGTGCCGCCGGGAAGGCGAGAAGCTCTTTCTCAAGGGCGAGAAATGCTTTACCGACAAGTGCGCCATCGAGCGCCGCAACTATCCTCCCGGCCAGCACGGCCAGAAAAATTCGCGCCTCTCGGGCTACGGCGTGCAGCTGCGCGAAAAGCAGAAGGTGCGGCGCATCTACGGCATGCTCGAGCGCCAGTTCCGCAAGACCTATCACGCGGCGGAGCTGAAGAAGGGCGCCACCGGCGAGAACCTGCTGCAGCTGCTCGAAAGCCGGCTCGACACGGTGGCCTATCGCATGGGATTCGGGTCCTCCCGCACGGAGGCGCGCCAGATCGTGCGCCACAACGGGATACTCGTGAACGGCCGACGCGTCAACACGCCTTCGTTCGTGTGCCGGCCGGGCGACATGGTCGAAGTCGCCGAAAAGGCGAAGAACCAGTTGCGCATCAAGGCGGCGGCCGAGGCGGCCGAGAGCCGGGGACATCCCGAGTGGCTGGAGGTGGACGCAAAGACATTGAAGGGCAAGTTCAAGGCGCGGCCGCAGCGTTCGGAGCTGCCTTCCACCATCAACGAGTCGCTCGTAGTCGAGCTCTACTCGAAGTAATCTCCGCTAATAGGCCGTTTCAGAGTGACTGGAACGCTCCTGACCGAGAGGAAAAATAGGGGGAGCATGAGTTGAATATCCCCTTAGATTTGTTACCGACTGTAAGAGGTAATTCAGCCATGCCAAGCAGTGCTTTCCTTAAGCCCCGCATCATCGACGTCCAGAATATTTCCCCGTACCACGCCAAGCTCACGATGGAGCCGTTCGAGCGTGGCTACGGCCACACGCTCGGCAACGCGCTGCGGAGGACGCTGCTCTCCTCTCTGCCCGGCTGGGCGGCGACCGAGGTCAAGATCAACGGTGTGCTGCACGAGTACTCGACGCTCGACGGCGTGCAGGAAGACGTGGTGGACATCCTGCTCAATCTCAAGGGCATCGTGTTGAAGCTCCACAATCGTGACGAGGTGCTGTTGAACCTCAAGAAGAGCGGCGAGGGCGTCGTGACAGCGGGCGACATCGAGGCGATTCACGACGTGGAGATCGTGAATCCGGACCACGTGATCGCGCACCTCGCTGCCGGAGGCAAGCTCGACATGCAGATCAAGGTCGAGCAGGGGCGCGGCTATATCGCGGCCACCAGCCGCAAAGTGATCGAAGAAAGCGGCCGCAGCGTCGGCAGCATACTGCTCGACGCGTCGTTCAGCCCGGTGCGCCGGGTGAGCTATTCGGTCGAAGCTGCGCGCGTGGAGCAGCGCACCGATCTGGACAAACTCATAGTCGACATCGAGACCAACGGCGCGATCGACCCCGAGGAAGCGGTGCGCTACGCCGCGAGGATACTCGTCGAGCAGCTTACGGTGTTCGCCGATCTAAAGGGCCTGCCGGCCCAGGTGGAAGAGAAGAAGGCCTCGCAGATCGACCCGGTGCTGCTCCGGCCCGTGGACGACCTCGAGCTGACGGTGCGTTCCGCGAACTGTCTCAAGGCGGAGAACATCTACTACATCGGCGATCTCATTCAGCGCACGGAAACGGAGCTCCTCAAGACGCCGAACTTGGGGCGCAAGTCGCTGAACGAGATCAAGGAGGTTCTCGCCTCGCGCGGGCTTACGCTGGGCATGAAGCTCGAAAATTGGCCACCTGCGGGTCTGGAAAAAGTATAGGGATGAGAGATGAGGGGTTCAGGATCGCGCACCAGCGCCAACCGCTCACCAAAGAAACTGTCATGCGTCACAGACACGGCCTACGAAAGCTCAACCGCACCAGCAGCCATCGCCTGGCGATGTTCCGGAACATGGCGAATTCGCTGTTGCGGCATGAACTCATCAATACCACCCTGCCCAAGGCGAAGGAACTGCGGCGCGTGGTGGAACCGATCATCACGCTCGGCAAGAAACCGTCGCTTGCCAACCGCCGGCTCGCATTTGACCGCCTGCGCGACCGCGAGGTGGTGGTCAAGGTGTTCGACGAGCTGGGCCCCCGTTACGCCAACAGGAACGGCGGCTATCTCCGGATCCTCAAGCGCGGCTTCCGGCACGGCGACAATGCACCGATGGCGCTGGTCGAGTTGATGGACCGGCCTGAGGGAGATGCCGGGGCGGCCAAGGTCGAGCAGGAAGAATCCAAGGAGAGAACGACGAAGGGGACGAAGAAGGAAGGGGAGAAGGCAGCCGCATGAAGGAACGTGGGATGCGGGCTCCTTCCACTTGAAGCGTGTGGAGCCTTCCCAAATCCCCCGTGCCCCCTTTTCCACAATACGTTTCAAGCGTCAAAGCCGGCCAAGCGCCGGCTTTTTTGTATATCTGGCTGGAATCGCTGATATCCGAAACACGGAATACAACACTAAACTTGACGGATGACGATAAAGCGTCCCTGAAACGTGTTTTTACGAAAGGAGAACGGCATGTATCGAACATTCATCGCGTTTTCTCTGTCTCTCCTCGTCGCAGCCTGCGCGGGTCCGCAAAAACCTGCTCCCACGGTCAATGTGCCGGATAAGCTCAAGCCTCGTGCGAGCGAATCTCTGGCGATGATCGTTCCCGCTAAAGGCGTACAAATCTACGAGTGCCGTGTAAAAAAGGATCAAGCCGGTGCCTATGAATGGGCATTCGTTGCTCCAGAGGCCGATCTGTTTGATGCAACCGGGAAGAAGATTGGGAGACACTATGCCGGTCCGCATTGGGAATCGACCGATGGCAGCAAGATCGTGGGCACACTGAATGAACGCGCCGACGCACCATTGGCCAATGCAATACCTTGGCTGCTGCTCAACGCAAAGTCTGTCGGCCCAGAAGGCTCGTTTAGCAAGATCACGAGCATCCAGCGCGTAAACACCGTCGGCGGTGTCGCACCGAGAGAGGTTTGTTCTCAGGCCGTTGTCGGGACACCGGCGCGCATCAACTACACGGCGGATTACTATTTCTTCACCACGAGGTAACTGGGTTAAGTTGGCTGACGGTCTCATCGAGTACCGCGAAGCTTGGTTCGAAGGGTACTACCCAACCCCTCGATGCACCGGGCCGTTTGCCGGCGGGCTCGCGCCCCCAACGCGCGTCGACGTTATCGCGCCAAGATAAGCTTGGCGCATCTTGCCGGGCGAAAGTCCAGGCCGGGGAAGGGCTAGCCACCCGCCCGTATCGAGTGTTGCACCTGCAGCAGAGTCAGGTTCAAGAACTTGGGAGGCCCCATGATTCTTCCGCAGATAGTCAAGGCTCTGTTTAGGAGTACCCTTTTTGAGCGACAACGTCGCTCGGTGAAAAGTTTTTTATACAGAAATGATCTTTCTAAACTGGCTCTGCTGTACGGAAGCGACAAGCAGGGTAGCCACTATTACACCCAACATTATCAACGTCACTTTGAAGCCTTGCGCCGGAAAGAGCTTAACATTTTAGAAATTGGAATTGGTGGCTATGAAGATCCGAAAAGTGGTGGAGCGTCGTTAAGGATGTGGAAGGCATATTTCCCCAAGAGTCGCATTTTTGGCATCGATATTTATGACAAGAAATATCACGACGAGGAACGCATCAGGACCTTTCAAGGGAGCCAAACGGACGCGAACTTTCTAAAAAGAGTCGTAGAAGAAATCGGTCCTGTTGACATCATTATTGATGATGGCAGTCATTACAATACTCATGTTATTGCGTCGTTCCAAACCCTGTTCCGTCTACTCGCTCCTAAAGGAATCTATGTAGTAGAAGACACACAAACATCGTACTGGTCTAGCGTTGCTGGCGTACAGTGGGGCGGTTCGAGTGACTTAACGGCAACTTATACCAGCATTAACTTTTTCAAGTCTTTAATTGATGGATTGAACTACGAAGAATTCACGCTGGATGAATACACACCAAGTTACTTTGATAGGCATATCATCGCTATGCACTTTTATCACAATCTCATATTCATCTATAAGGGGCTCAACAATGAAGGTAGCAACATGCTCGGAAAGCGATACCCATGAGACATTTGCGCAAAGCCGCCCAACAAATTGTTCGAGCGAACGCGCAGCATGATTCCTAGGGGTTGATGGCGCGCCGCTCAACTGCGGCATGAGGCTGTTCGTCGGTTGAAATTTATCGACGGTTTGATTGTTGAGCTTCTTGGCGGCCTCCGCGTCTTGGCGGTTCAATGATCTTCCTCTTCACCGACTTCGGCGCCGCGGACATTTACGTCGGCCAGGTGAAGGCCGTGCTGCGGGAGCGTGCGCCGCGCGTTCCTGTCGTGGACCTGCTGCACGATGCGCCGCCATTCAATGTCAAGGCGGGCGCCCATCTGCTCGCGGCGCTCGCGGCGCGGGTGCCGAAGGGTGGCGTCGTGGTTTCGGTGGTGGACCCCGGGGTGGGCGGGCCCCGCGATCCGGTCGCAGTGCTGGCGGACGGCCGCTGGTTCGTCGGCCCTGACAACGGACTGATTTCGGTCGTCGCCGAGCGGGCCAAAGGGCGCGAATTCTTCGTCATTGGATGGTGGCCCGATGACGTGTCCGTATCGTTTCACGGACGCGATCTATTCGCGCCGGTGGCCGCAATGCTCGCGCGCGGCCGGCGCAAGGCGGTCAGGCTCAGAAAGACGGCGGGCCTCGCCGTGAGCTTTGGCCCGTCGGATTTCGCCGAGATCATCTACGTGGACCACTACGGCAATGCGTTCACGGGTATTCGCGCGAGCGGCATCTCGGCGACAGAACGCCTGGTAGCCGGCAGCATCCGCATCGATCATGCACGCGTCTTTTCGGGGGTCGAGCGGGGCGCGGTATTCTGGTACGAGAACAGCCTCGGCCTCGTCGAAATTGCCGCGAATTCCACTAGCGCTGCGGCAAAATACGGGCTGCGCGTCGGGCACCCCCTCGCGGTTGAGAGAGTCTAGACCGATGGCGTCAAAGGGGATCTCCCGCCGGAACAGGAGTCGTGGGGGGATGTCGAATCGGTAAGGCTGTTGAAGCTGCCGGACGTGAAGACACGGAATGAAAATGAGATGCGTCTGGGCGACGCATACCCTCAACTTGCAGACCTCTACGCTTTGCCCGAGCGGGGACCGAGCAGGGCCCAGATGATGAGGCCGAGCAGCGGCAGCAACAGCACGAGCACGATCCACAGCACCTTGTGTCCCGTGGACGCGCCACTCTGCGCGATATTCACGATCGCCCACACGTCGAGGATCAGGATCACTAGTCCAAAGATGCCGCCTATACCGAAGTCCATGGTGACTCCTTCGCATATGACATTCGCTTGTTACTTTGGCCGTCCATTTCGCAGATTGGTTCCGTCGCCGATAAACGCCGACGCATCAAGGGCATGACGACGCGAACCACAGTCTGGACCGTCGGTCACGGCAACCGCCAGCTCGAGGAGTTTCTGGCACTGCTGAATGGGGCGGATATCGAATGCCTGGTGGATGTGCGCGCGTATCCCGCGTCGCGGCGTCATCCGCAGTTCGCACGCGAGGCGCTGGAGAAAACGCTGGCGGCCGCGGAAATTCGCTACGTGTGGGAGGGGCGGGCCCTCGGCGGACGCCGGAAGTCCGCGAAGGAATCACCGCACGTCGCGTTGAGAAATCCCCAGTTCCGCGCCTACGCCGATCACATGATGTCAGGGGAATTCCAGGACGCGGTCGACCGTCTCACCGGTATCGGCCGCGCCAGCCGCACGGCCATCATGTGCGCCGAACGGCTGCCGTGGCAATGCCACCGGTTTCTCGTCTCCGACTATCTCGAAGCGCACGGGACGCGCGTCGTCCATCTGATCGGCGAAGCTGCCGCCCGGGAGCATAGTCTCAACCCCATCGCGCGCCTGCGCGAGGGCGCGCTGGTGTATGACGGGCAAACGCAACAGGACATCGGGTTCTGAGCCATGAATGTCAGGCTGCCGCGGCAGGGAACGACGGATCAGGGAGATTCCGGCAGGACGCCCTATCGCCCCGACTTCAAGGCGCGCGCGGTACTGCTCGCCGACCGTATCGATCTGCGCGCGTGGCAGGCCGAGGAGCGGCTCGCATCGAATCCGCTCACCGTCGCCGTCTCGGGCGGCGGGGCGGCGGTCCTTTTTCGCTATGGCGTCGTTGTCTTCTTCGACGTTACCCCCGAGGAGGAAGCCGCTTTCATCGAGCAGATCTCGCGGCTGGTCGGCGGAGCGCTGCCCACGCCCGAGACGGAAGAGGTCGAGATCCGGGTCGACTCGCGGGCGCACGAAGGCATGCAGGGCGACAGGATCCGGCTCGCGAACGACGAGGTGGAGCGCCTGCAGATCGTCGCGGACATCCTGGCGAAGAGCGTGGTACTGGCCCTTTACGAAGCGCGCATCGCGGGCAGCTTCGAAATCGTCGAGCCGCTCGCGGTCGAGCTGGAGCGGCATGGCCGCATCGCGGAAAGGCCGAAGGATCTGGCGCGCCAGATCGGCGGCATGCTCCTGTCGGAGCACATGATGGTCGGCCGCTTCGCCGTCGCCGAGAAGCCCGAACTCCTGTGGGACCGCCCGGATCTCGAGGGGCTGTACATCCGCCTGGAGGACGAGTTCGAGATCAAGGAGCGCCGCGAGGACCTCGCGCGCAAGCTCGACCTGATCGGCCGCGTGGTCCAGACCCTGATGCAGCTCCAGGAAGCACGCCACTCGCTGCGCCTGGAGCTCTACATTGTGATCCTGATCGTAGTCGAGATCCTGCTGACCGTTTACGACCTGTTTCTGAGGCAGTTGTGAGGGAGGAGTGTCGAGGAATGAGTGTCGAGTGAGAGACTAGAACGTTGACCCAAGGGGGCTCGATTGGGACCATGAGAGAAAAGTGACAGCGTGCGTCCCCCCGACACCCGACACTTCTCAGGCCGGGATGCCGAGATCCGCGGGCAGAGGCCGGGCAGGGTAGTGAAAGGCGACGGGGCCGTCGGGCAGGGAGTCGACAAACTGTCGCACGAAAGGATCGCGCGAGGCGTTCACCTCTGCGACGGTCCCTTGCGCGGCGACGACGCCGTCGGAAATGAAGTACACGTAGTCCACCGTTTTCAGCGATTCGACGACGTCGTAGGTCACGATGATCGAGGTCGCTCCCAGCGCTTCGTTGAGCTTCCGGATGAGATTGGCGATCACGTGCAGAGAAATCGGATCGAGGCCCGAGAACGGCTCGTCGTACATGATGAGCATCGGATCGAGAGCGATCGCGCGCGCGAGCGCGACGCGCCGCTGCATCCCGCCCGATAGCTCGCTTGGCATCAGGTGTCGGGCGTTGCGTAGGCCCACTGCGTGGAGCTTCATCAGCACGAGGTCGCGGATGACGACTTCCGGCAGATCGGTGAGCTCGCGCATGGGGAACGCGATATTGTCGAACACCGTGAGGTCGCTGAAGAGCCCGCTCACCTGGAACTGCATGCCCATCTTGCGCCGCATCTGGTAGAGACCCTCGTCATCGAGCTCGTGGACGACCTGACCTTCCACCTTCACGTACCCCGCGTCGGGTTTGCGCTGGCCGCTCACGAGCCGCAACAGCGTCGTCTTGCCGGACCCGCTCGTTCCCAGGATCGCAACGACCTTGCCGCGCGGGATTTTCAAATCGATTCCCTTGAGGACCTCGCGCTCGCCGTACGCGAACTTCAGGCCGCTGATTTCAATGAGGGTATCTGAGGTAATCGAAGCCATCGCGCCATCTTACCAAAGGCGTGATGGGTGATGGGTGATGAGTGAAACGGCCGACGTGCCCGCGGCTCGATTCAGTCCGCCTACCCGCAAGTATTATCTGCTCGAGGAGCCCTTGATCCCCGCAGCGCTCAATTCCTGCTCGGCGCGGCGCTCGGGATCCCGGGAGATCCGAGATGGTTTTCTGACGGTGTCGAGCGGACATTTCCTCTGCAGGTTAATCAGCTCTCTCTCATCGGTGAGATCGAGACGCAGCGGCATTATCGACACGTAGCCGCGCTCGACGGCCCACAGGTCGGTCCCTTCCTCGGTCTCGGTAAGTGGGACGACCGTGAACCAGTAGTGCTGGCGTCCCATGGGATCCTTCCCCGGCACGATCTTGCCGTCGTAAAACTTGACCGCCTGCCGCGTCCACACCATGCCCTTGGGGCTTTCATTCGGGAAATTCACGTTGATGAGCGGGTGCGATACTTCCGCGAGCAGGACCTTCAGGACCGCTCGCACCGAAGGCTTCAGCTTCTCGAAATCGGGCTCGTCTTTCGGCACGGGTATGCTCAACGCGATCCCGCGCAATCCCATCAAGGCGGCTTGTTTGGCGGCAGCCAGTGTGCCGGAGTGCCAGATGGCGTTTCCCAGGTTGCTGCCGAGATTGATTCCGGAGAGCACGACGTCCACCTTTTCCCACTGCGATACGCCGAGCGCCACGCAGTCCGCGGGGGTGCCGTTCACGCGATAAGCCTCGACGTTCTTATTGGGCGTGCGCTTGTAGGACAGGGGACGCGACGCGGTGATCGAGTGCCCGGCGGAGGACATCTCTACGTCGGGCGCCACTATGCGGGCCTCGCCGAACTCCGCAGCGGCCTCGGCCAGGGCGGCTATGCCCGGGCTGTAGACGCCATCGTCATTTGCAACCAGTATGCGCATTGCCATGCTCCGCTCATGATGCCGATATGAATTTTGGCCCCGTTATCCGGTCCTAGTTCCGTGTAGAAGTCATATGAAATCAAAAACACGCGGTCCAGATTGTCAGCCTATGAAAGTCACGCTGATTCATAACCCCGGTGCGGGTGACGGCACGCAGCCCACCGCCGGGCAGCTCATCGCGCTGATACGGGAAGCAGGGCACAAGGTGCGCTACCAGTCGACTGAGGAGAAGGGCTGGAGCAAGGTGCTGAAAAAGAACGCCGATGTCGTTGCCGTTGCCGGGGGAGACGGAACCGTAGGCAGGGTAGGGCGGCGCCTCGTTGGACGGCGCCTGCCGCTTGCGGTCCTGCCCATGGGCACCGCCAACAACATTTCGAGAACGCTCGGCATCGCCGGCGCAAAGGTAACCCAGCTCATCCCCACGTGGGAGACCGCACGGCGGCTGAAGTTCGACGCCGGCTGCGCGACCGGCCCGTGGGGTTCGCGTTACTTCATCGAGAGCGTCGGCGTAGGTCTGTTCCCGCGCGCGCGGCCCGCCATCAGAAAGAGCAGGACGATGGCGAACCTGATCGACGCTGAAGCAAAAGTGGCCTACGCGCTGCAGATACTGAAGGAGCAACTTGCCAAGTGTCCCGCCATGAAATTGAAGGCGACGCTGGATGGAAAGGACCTCTCGGGTAAATACATTCTGTTCGAGGCCATGAACACGCGCTACATCGGCCCGAACCTCTTTCTCGCTCCTGACGTGACCCATGACAACGGCCTGTTAGATGTGGTGTTCGTCCAGGAAAAGGACAGGAAGAAGCTGAGGAAGCACCTCGCGACGTGGCAGGAAGGCAAGCTATGGCCGATGGAGCTGGGAGTAGGCAGGGGAAAGCGCCTGGAGATCGAGTGGACCGGATTCTCCGTGCATATCGATGACAAGTTCTGGCCGAAGAAGGGCAAGGAAAAGCCGCGGCCGCCCGCCGCGATAAAAATCACGATAATACGCGGCGCGATAGAGTTCTTGGTGCCGAGAAAACCTTTGCCCGGCGTTGCCGCGAAGGCTCACCGCCAGTAGGCGTGTATCGCGCCTGCGCAATCGTAGGGGCGCCTGCGGCGCGCCTTACCGCGAAGGACGCTAATCCGCAAAGGAAAAGAAAAGCTTTACCGCGAAGGACGCAAAGGTCGCTGAGGAAAAGAAAAGCCTTACCGCGAAGGAAATACTAACGGTGAAGCTTTAGCCGCTATATCCTCGGCTAAGGCCGCCGGCGGGGCCTTAAGCTGGGAGATCCCTTACGCGGAAAGCCCGCGCCGCTTTGTCTTGTTCAAGCGCGGCCCGCTTCCGGATCGTTCTTGCGGGCGCCGCGCACGTTGAGTGCGGCCAGGCATACCTGCAGCAGTATCAGCGCGTAGGCGTGGGCGTGCCAGCCCCAGATGATCCAGAGCACGTTGCTAAGCAGGAACCACCAGAAGCCCCAGTTGCGGCGGCGCTTCGACTGTGAGGCAACCAGCCAGGCCGCGATCACCGTCACCACCATCGCCGGCCATTGAACCAGGTCTATGAGATCCATTTGACCGTTCCGATAAGTAATTGATAAATATTGACAGATGCGGCCGCCACCGCGATACCCATACTGTAGACAGTAAGCAGGCAGGGCGCTATTATCGATTCACGGGCGGGGTTCCCGCCTCGTCCACACGGAGGAATTCATGACTGCAACCACGTTGACCAAACTGGTCGTCGAAAGCGCTGAGGCGGTGCTGGGACTGCACTGGTTTGTCGCGCGCGATCACACCGCGAAGAGCGAAGGACTGGACATCGAGATCATCACGCCGGGGATCAAGACGAAGTTCGAATGGACCGATCCCCGCAGCCGCGATCATCACCTCGTGAGCTCCACGAATTACCAGAAGGCGTTCGAGCAGGGCAAAGCGGACATCTATCGCGCCTGCGAGTGGGGACAGATCCGGAGAACCTACGACAATCCGGACGGGCCGATCGTCGCACGGCGCCCGGCGATGGTCTACCAGGGAATCTTCGTCCGCCCTGAGTCTCCGATCCACGCGACGATCGGTCTCGCCAACAAGCTGGTGGGCGTGCAGTATCACCAGGGCTCGCATTACGCCTCGCTCGCGATGCTGGAAGGCTTCATGCCGCGCGATCAGATCCGCGTCGTACACGCGGGTACCGTACAGGAGCGCTACGAAGCGCTCATGAACAAGGAAGTCGACGCTGCCACTCTCATGGAACCGTGGGTCTCGCTGGCGCACAAGAACGGTTGCCAGGAGATCATCGGGACTTTTTATCAGGGCACCGAGAATGCCGGCAAGGACCTGGATCCGCAGGTGTGGGAGGCCGCGCTGCGCGCCGTGCGTAAGGCCGTGAAGCTGCTCGCGCAGGACAAGAAAAAATACCTCCACTACATGCTCGAGGAGATTCCGGAAAAGTATGCGAAGCAGCTTACGCCTGATGACTTCTATCTGCCGCGCCTGCGTTACGTCGACCCGCAGCCATACACGCAGGAGGAGTTCGAGCGCGCCTATAGCTGGATGGTGGGTTGGGACCTGGTAGGTCGGGACGCGAAGTACGAAGGCCTGGTCTGCAACAGGATCTAGGCGCCGCGGGAGCCCGCCGGAGGACGATTGCGCGAAAGCCGCGGGGTGGGGCCGGGTAGCCGGCGGGGCCGGGCTTCAGCGCCGTTTCTGCTGAAAGCGCCGGATCTCTTCTCCGGTATTCAGTATGTGACGCTCCATGCGGGCGGCGGCTGCGGCGTAGTCCTTCTCCTCGATACAGTCGAGGATCTGGCGGTGCTCGGCTGCCGCCTTGATGAGCCTCCTGTCCGTGCCGGCTTCCCTGGCGTAGCGTTCGACCTTCAAGTGTATGCGCTCGACCGTTTCCATCATCGTCGCCGAGTCGTCTGCCCGGTAGAGCACGCGATGGAATTCCGAGTTTTTTATCACCCAGTTCGCCCCGTAATCGGTAATTCGGTCCATCTCGTCGCAGAGGGTGCGCAGGCGGCGCATCGTCGAGCCCTCGATGCTGGGTGCCCACTTGCGGACGAGATACGCTTCCAGCACCGCCCGCATCTCGATCAGCTCGAGAATCTCATCGAGGGTAAGCCCCGCAACGACCGTTTTCTTGTGCGCCACGATGCGCACGAGCCCTTCGGCCTGGAGCTGCCGCAGCGCCTCGCGGACAGGCACGCGCGAAACGTTGAAGTAATTCGCGAGCTCGACCTGGTTCAGCTCCTCGCCGTCGGCGAACTGTCCGTCGTAGATGGCGGTGCGCAGGGCCGATGCCAGGTAGTCGGTGGTGGTCTTGCGCTCCTTCAGCGCCGGGTCCCACCGCAGGCGCCCGAACTTGTCGGCGGTGATCTTCTTGTCGGAAGGCTTGGTCTTCATGGCGTCGCGCCGCGGCGCATTACGTTCTGCACGAGAACGCGTTTTGCGTCCTGCAAACAGAGTGTTATGGCGTTTGACCGGCCGAAAAATCGCATGATATACAGTAAACAGTTTGCATGCTGGCACGGCGCGCCGCGGGTCCGGGATGGGTGCTTACCAGCACACGGAAGGAGCGAAAGAAAATGAATAGCTTCATGCGCGCCGCGCTCACCATTGCGATCGCGGCAGGTTTGATGATATCCGGCGCCGTTTCCCTCGCCGCTTATCCCGAGAAGTCCATAAGCATGATCGTGCCCTTTCCGCCTGGCGGGCGCACCGATCTGACCGCGCGCGTCGTCGCGCAGCATCTGTCCAAGCCCCTCGGCCAGCCGGTGGTCGTGGTGAACAAGCCCGGCGCCGGCGGCGTGCTGGGGGCGAAGGAAGTCGCAGCCGCGGCGCCCGATGGTTACACGCTCGGCATGTTCTCGACCGCCGTGGTGACCGCGCAGTACACCGTTTCGACACCGACGAATCTCGGCGACTATATCGCGATCGCGGTCGTCAATATCGACCCGATGGCGCTCGCGGTGAAGTTCGATGCGCCGTGGAAGACTCTGGCGGATCTCGTTGCGTATTCCAGGAGCAATCCCGGCAAGCTGCGTGTAGGTATGATCCCGGGCGCCTCGGCCCAGATTTTCGCGGGAGGATTCGCGAAGGCCGCGGATGTGAAGACCGTCTACGTTCCGTTCAAGGGCGACGCCGACGGCGTGGCGGCGCTGGCCGGTGGCCACATCGAGGCGCACGTGGCGGTTCCGGTCTCGTACAAATCGCTCGCAGAAGCGAAGAGAGTTCGCATCCTCGGCATTGCGGCCGACAGCCGCTCCACGCTCTACAAGGACATTCCGACGTTTCGCGAGAACGGCGTCGACCTCGTCATCGGCTCGTTCCACATTGTTTTCGTTCCGAAGGGTACCGCCACGGAACCGCAGGCACGGCTCGCCGATGCGCTGGCAAAGGCAATGAAGGAGCCGGAGCTCCAGCAGCAGATGGCCGCGGCAAGCCTGGGGATCGCCTATCTAGACCAGAAAGACACCGCGCGTTATCTCACCCAGCAGGACGAACTCTACCGCCGTCTCATCGATGAGCTGGGCATGACCGTGGCCAGGAAATGAGAGCGGTCGTCCCGATAAGGAGGGTGCTTCTGGAAGGAGGATGCGGATGAGCGCACCGCGATTCACGCGCCGGCCACGGCTTTCGCCGGCACACCGGGAGGAGCCTAGTAACGAAATCCATGGCGCTCACGCCGAGCGCCGAACCGGCGCGGTGTTTTGCGTTCTGGTCCTGGCCGTCGCCTCGGTCGCCACCACCGGCGCGTACGCGCAGGCTTATCCCACGAAACCGATCACGCTCATCGTGCCCTTCCCGCCGGGGGGGCGCACGGACCTGACCGCACGCGCCGTTGCGGATAACCTGAAGGACGAGCTGAAGCAACCGGTCCTGGTCGTCAACAAGCCCGGCGCGAGCGGGGTGCTGGGTGCCAAGGAAGTCTCGGGCGCCGCGCCCGACGGTTACACGTTCGGGTTTTTCTCAATCGGATTTCTCACGACGCAATACACAGTACCCACCCCGGTCCAGGTGAAGGACTACGAGCTCGTTTCGTTGATCAATTACGACCCGGCGGCGGTCGCGTCGAATATCGCCAGGGGCTGGACGACGTTGCAGCACGTGATTGCGGCCGGTAAGGCCAAGCCGGGAAGCGTGCGGGTGGGAATCAATCCGGGAAACTCCGCGCACATATTCGCTGGCGCATTTGCCAGGGCCGCCGGGCTCGAGGTGCTCTACGTCCCGTTCAAGGGCGGTTCAGAGCGTGCCGCCGCCATTGCCGGTGGCCACATCGATCTCGATTTCGATATTGTGGCGCCGATGAAGCCGCTGCTCGACGCAGGCAAGCTGCGAGTCCTCGGCGTGGCCGCCGAACAGCGTGTCAACCTCTACCGCGACATTCCGACCTTTCGTGAGCAGGGTGTGGACCTCGTCATCCACTCGTGGCATGGTGTATTCGCGCCGCGGGGAACGCCAGCGCTGGTGCTGGCGGCTATCGACGCCAGCGTCGAGAGGGTGGCGCGCAGCCCCAAATTCGCAGCGCAGATGGAGAAGCTGCTGCTCGGCGTGCGCTACATGAACCGGAAGGATTTCGCATCGTTTTTTGCCGACCAGGACGCGCAGTTCAAGCCGCTCATCCAGCGGCTCGGGCTCATGGTCAACCCCGGATGAATCAGACAGCGAAGACACCAAGGAGAACGCGATGAACCAGCTCACGATGCCGCAAACAGGATACGAAACCCGGGTGCTTGCTTTGAAGAAGCGCCTCGCCAAGGTGCATCGCATCATTACGGCCGGCGGCCTGTGGCCGGTAACCAAGGGACATGTCAGCTGTCGGGTGCCCGGGACCGATCACGCGCTGATCCTCGGCCACATACACGCCGAGGGTCGGAACCTCGCGGATACGGATGTCGATGACATCGTTACGGTGGACATCGAAGGCACTTTCATCGAGGGGCGCATCGAGGCGGTCGACGAGCGTTACGCGCACACCGAGGTCTACAAAGTGCGGCCGGACGTGCACGCGGTCATACACGCCCACCCTACGATGGCGACGGCGTTCGGCATCGCGGGCGTGAACATTCTACCGGTCGGCAATCGCGGCGCGATTTTCGCCCCCAAGGTGCCGATACTCGAATTCGACAAGCAAATCGACACGCCGGAACGCGGCAAGATGGTCGCGCAGGCGATTGGCAAGGGCTGCGCAGTCGTGTTGAAGAACCATGGGGTGGTGGTGACCTCGGATACCATCGAGAACGTGTGCATCTCGTTGTTCTCGCTCGAGGAAACAGCGCAGCTGCATTATTATGCGGCGCAACTGGGCAAGGTCGAGGCGGTTTCCGATGCGGAGGTACGCAGCGTCATGACCGGCACGCGCTACGACGAGTTTTTCGCCCACGTGTGGGGCCATTACGAGGCGCTCGATCCGCGCAACCGCAGGTGATGCGAATGGCAGGGCGCGGCGAGCGGGTCTTCGGGGCCGCGCTGATAGGAGTCGGACTGCTCGCGCTGTTCACGGCCAGAAACCTTCCGTTTGGCACCCTGCGTGAGCCCGGGGCGGGGTTTTTCCCGCTGACCGTGGCTGCCTTACTGATACTTTTTGCTGCGCTTTCCATTTTTGGCGGCGACTCCGGCACAAGGGAACCGCCGGTTGAACGCGGCGGCGCCATCCGCGTATCGATACTTGCCGTGCTGCTCCTGGCCTATGCCGTGTTCCTCCCATCGGTCGGGTTCGTCTTGTGCACGACGGGTCCTGCTTACAACAGTGCTGGGCGGTTTGGGGCGCGTGGGCTGGCTGCGCGCGGTCACGGTCGCAGCCGTGGGCGCCGCCGGATGCTACCTCCTGTTCACGCGCCTGGGGATGCCTTTGCCGCGCGGCCTGCTGGGATTCTGAGATCCGACAGGCTGCTAGCCCATGGAGATACTCGGCAATCTCGCATTGGGTTTTTCCGTATCGCTGCAGCCGGCCAATCTCGCTTACTGCTTCATCGGAGTGTTGCTCGGCACGCTGGTTGGCGTGCTCCCGGGCCTCGGCTCCGCCGCGACGATTGCGCTGCTGCTACCCCTTACCTACCGTATGCCAGCGACTTCCGCCGTGATCATGCTGGCGGGGATCTGGTACGGATCGATGTATGGCGGCTCGACGACGTCGATCTTGTTGCGAGTGCCGGGGGAGTCGGCGTCCGTCATGACGTGCATCGAAGGCTTCGAGATGGCAAAGCGCGGCCGCGCCGGCGCCGCGCTGGGCATCGCAGCTTTCGGATCGTTCATCGCCGGTACGCTGGGATTGATCGGCCTGATCCTGCTTGCACCGCCCCTGGCCGAGTTCGCGCTCGACTTCGGCCCGCCGGAATACTTCGCGCTCACGCTCGTGGGGCTGACGCTGGTGAGCTTCCTAGGCGGCACTTCCTGGCAAAAGGCGCTGGCGATGGCCGCGCTCGGTCTGCTTCTGGGTACCGTCGGGCTCGATCCGGTGCGCAGCCAGGCTCGCTTTACTTTCGGTGCGCTCTCATTGCAGACAGGCATCGAGCTGATCCCGATGGTGATGGGGCTCTTCGGGCTCGCGCAGGTGTTTACCATGCTCGAGCGGCGCCCGAGCGTGGACGAGATCGTCAAAGCCCCGTCTGGCTTGCGCAACCTGCTCCCGAACCGTGAGGAATGGCGCGACGCGATCGGCGCGATTCTGCGCGGCACGGTGGTGGGGTTCCTGGTCGGGATCCTGCCGGGCGCGGGCGCGACGATCTCCAGCTACGTGGCTTATGCCGTGGAAAAACGGCGTTCTCCCCATCCGCAACGTTTCGGCCACGGCGCGATAGAAGGCGTCGCGGCGCCGGAAGCGGCGAACAACGCGGCGACCTCGAGCGGCTTCATTCCGCTGCTCACGCTGGGACTGCCCGCAAACGTCGTGATGGCGCTCATGCTCGGCGCGTTCATGCTGCACGGCGTGACACCCGGACCTGTGCTGCTCGTCCAGAAGCCCGAAATGTTCTGGGGCATCATCACCAGCATGTTCATCGGCAATCTCATGCTGCTGGTGCTCAACCTGCCGCTCATCGGCCTGTTCGCGAAAGTCACGCGCTTGCCGCAGGACTATCTCATCCCGGTTATCGTGCTCGCGTGCATCATCGGCGCCTACGGCGTCAACAACAACCCGGCCGATATCTTCATCATGCTGGGCTTCGGGATATTCGGCTACGTCGCGGAGAAATTCGGCTACAGCCTGGCGCCGCTGGTCTTGGCTTTCGTGCTGGGTCCGTTGATGGAGACATCACTGCGGCAGTCTCTGATCCTGTCGCAGGGGGACTTCAGCACCTTCGTCGAGCGTCCGATCAGCGCCGGACTGCTCATACTCGGAACGATCGTTGTCTTGGCGCCGGTGCTGCGCAGCTGGCTCGCGTCGCGCGAGTCGGCAAGTCAGCGCGCGGTGTGACGGCGGGCTGGCACATGGATCCGGCAGCACTCAACCTCACGATACAAGTCCTCGGTCACGGGCGGTTCCTGTTCGTGCACCTCGATTCCGAGCAGGTGGACCCGGTGTTGCTTCGGGGGCTGGAACTGCTAGCCGCCGGGCTCGAGAACATGCACTTCGTCGACGGGGCCGCGGCCGAGGATGCGGCACGCCGCGGCCGGATCCAGTACCTCCGCGCGCAACCCGCCATGGCCGGCGAGCGCGATATCGGCGATGAAGGAATCTCGCCCGCGAACGTACTGATCCGACTGGAGGGGAGCGCGCTGCGGCCGCTCGCTGCCTACGAGGACGGCTTGCGCGCCATCATCGGACAGCGCGGCGGTCTCGTGCATGCGCGGGCAGCGGTTCAGAAGCCGCGCAGCTATACGAGCTACGCGATGACGCAGTTCGCCTATGCCCGCGCGCTGGCGCCGGCTGCCGGAGCAAGACACGCGTTCGGCGTCGTCACGCCGCAGAACAAGACCCGCGAGTGGTGGGAAATGGACTGGATGCGGCGGGAACGCTTTTTTCTCCCGCAGTACGATGAACGCGGCAACATAATCGTGAAGGGCCATGCGCTGGCGTGCGAGCAAGGCATCCCCTGCATCAACCGGCGTCTCTACCATCACCCAGGTGGGTACGGCCTGGGCGATGGCTATGACTTCATCGGGTATTTCGAGTTTGCCCAATCCGACGCGGACGTCTTCCGGTCCGTCATGGCCGGCCTGCGCGACCGCGCGCAGAACCCGGAATGGAATTACGTACGCGAAGGCCCCGAGTGGTGGGGCAGGCGTGTCGGCGCTGTCCACGAGCTGTGGGCGTAGCGATTCGCAGACTTACCGGTTACCCATCACCATGCCGATCATGCCGTTCGCGCCGGGGCGGTTGTCGACGATCACCTGCTGGCCCCACGTTTCCGTGAGCTTCTGAAGTCACGCGCGTTCGTGGATAGTCTGATCCGTCGTGTTCTTCATTAAGCGACCGCCGACAAGCCTATGCGTGCGTCCGCGGGCGCTCTCAATACGTCCATCAGCCTGCGCGTCGACTTGAGGTCTTCCAGCCGGGCGACAGTGCTGATGACCTCTTCGATCTGCGCGGCGGGCAGCCTGCCATTCGCGTAGGTGCGGAATTTTTCTTCGATCTGCGCGCGCGTCAGGGGATTCTCGGGGGAGCCCTTGGAATGCTCGCAACGCACGTTGACAGTCTTGCCGTCGGTCGTTTCCGCTTCCACCGCCGCCTGCACGCCGGTGAGCGCGGTATCCAGCTTCATCTCCACCTGCTCCGCCGCGAACTTGCGCAGCTTCGCATCCTCATAGCGCGCCGGCTCGAACTGCGTCAGCGTGAGCGTCTTGTCCTGCAGGATCACCGCGACGACGTAGTGGGTCGAGAGCAGCGCCTCGAACTTGCCCTTGTAGCGGGGGAAGATCCCGTGCATGTCGTAGATGGTCTTGGGCAGGGAGACGCGCACCTTCTTAACCTGGTCGAGGCCCAAACGGTGTTTTTCGACGAGATCGAACATCGCGGTAACCATGCCCTGGATGCCGGAGGCGCAAGGCCACAGCCTGAGCGCGATCTGCTCCAGCTCCCAGCGCTTGCCGAGGTCTGCGATGGCGGCGTCGGGTTTCCCGCCGTTCGAATAGGTGTTGTAGAGCCCGCCGTCTTGGGCAGTGAGAAACTCGCGGGTGGCGACGAACTGCTGCTGGGCGAGAAGCGCCGCCATCAATCCCGAAAGCGCGCCGCGGCACTGGTGGAACTTGACCGTCGGCGTGCCCCACGCAGCAAACGTGCCCGCGGCCTGGCTGCCCGCGAGCCCGTAGGCCCGCGCCATGGTGTCGGCATCGAAGCCGAGCAGGCGTCCCACCGCCGCTGCGGCGCCGAACGGCCCGATGATGCCGGGCCCGTGCCAGCCCCGGGCGCGTGCCGTCGGGAAATCCCAGCCGAGCCCGACCCGCGTCGCCGTCTCGCAGCCGGCGGCGAGCGCCACCAGCAAATCGCGCCCGGAGGCGCCGTCGCGCTCCGCGATTGCCAGGGCAGGCGGCATGACTTCCGGCGTGATATGGGTAAGTGTCGGTCGATGCACATCGCACATCGTGACCGCAGTAATGAGATAGCCGTTCAATACGGTTGCGCCGGCGAGCGACAGGCGATCGCCGCCGATGACGCTGCTCTCCTTCGACTGAGCCAGGCCTGCCGCGAGCGCCGCGACCTGGTGCGTCTCCTCACCCCGGTCTCCCGCTATCGCGCAAGCGAGCGCGTCGAGCAACAGGTTCTTGCAGTGCTCGCGCGCGGACTGCGGAATCTGCTCGTAACCCAGGGTCGCGGCAAATCGGGCGAGTTCTTGAGTGACTTCGGCTGCCATAGCTACTCCTTGACGGCTTGAATGGTGATTAGCGAGTGGTGAATGGTAAGCCGTAGGCGCGTCTTTTCAAAGCCGTGCTGTGGCAGCGGCGTCCCACGCGCGCCGGCGCCGTGGAGGGTCTGTAGAATGGAAAAAGGAGCGGCGGGGAACGGGCCCGAAGGTGTCAGGAACCTTAGCGTTTAGGGTCCCTGACACCTTATGAAGTCTTCCCGTTCCCCCCGCACCCCCCGTCGCACAATGAACCTTCTTCCCGGCGGAATCGAGATTCAACGATGACAAGGGACATCGAGGAGCTTAGGGCCTGGATCGGGCGGCAGGAAACCGTCAGCGATACGATCGCGCCGTTTCCCGCCGCCGCGTTGACCGCTACGCTCGATCGGGACGACCCGCCCGGGAACGGGGAGCCGTTGCCGCCGCTGTGGCAATGGATCTACTGCCACGAGCCGCACAAGACCTCCGAGCTGGCGGAAAACGGGCACGTCAGGCTGGGCGGCTTCATGCCGCCGGTCCCGTTGCCGCGGCGCATGTACGCAGGGGGAAGGATGGCCTTTCAGCGGCCATTGTTTATCGGTGAGGCGGCAAAGCGGGTTTCCACGATCGCCGATCTGAAAGCGAAAGAGGGCGCCAGCGGCGACCTGGTTTTCCTGCTGGTCAGGCACGAATACGGTGGCGCCGACGGCACTGCGATCGTCGAGGAGCAGGACATCGTCTACCGGGAGGCCGCGCGACCGCACGCTGCCCTGGAAGCTGCGCCGGTCCACGAGCGCGCCCGAGTGGCGGCGCGCGATCACGACCAATGAAGCGCTGCTGTTCCGTTATTCCGCGCTGATCTTCAACGCCTACCGCATACACTACGACCAGCCATACTGCGAGAAGGAGGGCTACCCGGGCCTCGTGGTACACGGGCCGCTGATCGCGACGCTGCTCGCGGATCTCGTGCGCCGAAACACGGACGCAACTGTTACGGCGTTCAGCTTTCGGGCGGTGCGGCCGATGTTCGCTCCCTCGCCGTGCATCGTGTGCGGCCTGCCGAAAGGCGATACCGTGGAGCTGTGGGCCGAGGACGACGAAGGAGCGCTCGTGATGGAAGCGCAGGCCAAGCTGGCCAAACCGTGAGCAGTGAGCGGTGAGCAGTGAGCGGTCGACAGGAACACCATTATCGAGCAATTTGCTTGACGCTCGATCCCTCACCCGAATGTTCAATAGGCCTCCATGCCTATCTTTTGTAGCCTTTCTGCGCTAGATTCCTGCTCGGCCTCGCGCACGACGTTTCACCAATAGGGAGACCCGCGCCATGATTCGCTTTTTCGCCGCACTGGCTCTGATCGCCTCGTATGCCACACCGTATGCCCAGACGGTGGACGGCACGCTGAAGAAAATTCTGGATTCGAAGACGGTTACGATCGCCTACCGCACGGACGCCTTGCCGTTCGCCTACGAGGGCAAGGACAAGCAACCCGCCGGTTACACCGTCGATCTGTGCAAGCGCGTCGCGGCAAACCTCGAGCGGCAGCTGAAGGTCCAGCCGCTGCAGATCAAGTGGGTTCCGGCGACATCACAGAACCGGCTCGAGCTGGTGCGCAAGGGGCAGGCGGACATGGAGTGCGGCTCGACGACCGTCACGCTGTCGCGTATGTCCGAGGTGGACTTTTCCAGTTACGTCTTCGTCGACACGACCGGCGTGCTGGTGCGTACCGCCTCAGGGGCGAAAGCGTTCAAGGATCTCGCGGGCAAACGCGTCGCCGTCATCGGCAACACGACCAATCAGGCTGCGGTCGATGCAGCCGTGAAGAAGCTCGGGGTCGGCCGCGACCGTCGTGCGGGTGAAGAGCCGCGAGGAGGCACTATCCGCGCTTCAGGCCGGATCGGTCGACGCGTTTGCAAGCGACAAACTGCTCCTGGTGGGACTTGCCAGCAAGATGAAGGATCCGTCGCAGTACGCGCTGCTCGCCGACGATCTTTCCTTCGAGCCGTATGCGATCGTCCTGCCGCGCGGCGATGGCAACTTCCGCGTCGCCGTGAACCGGGCGCTTTCGGAAATCTACCGCAGCGACGAGATCGTGGAGATCTTCCGGCGCGCGTTCGGCGCCGGTCTCGAGCCGACTCCGATCCTGATCATCGTCTACGGGCTCGGCGCCTACCCGAACTAGCCGCGCGCGACGGGCCGGCGAAACGAACCCGATTTAGTCACCCCCCGATCAGTAAGTGAGGCAATGGAGTACCCACTCCACATGATCGCGCGCGGCGCGATGGTGACGGGAATCGTTGCTACGCTCGGTCTCTGCAGTGAACTCGGCGCCGCGACGTACCCCGAGCGTGCGATACGACTCGTCGTTCCTTTCCCGCCGGGCGGCGGGAACGACGCGATGGGCAGGATCGTCGCGGAGAAGTTGGGCAACACGCTGGGGCAGCGCGTGGTGGTCGACAACAAGGGCGGGGCAGGCGGCATGGTCGGCACCGTCGAAGTCATCAAGTCGGCGCCGAACGGCTACACGCTGCTCCTGGGCCATACCGGTTCGCTCGCGATGAGTCCGCACCTGTACCAGTCTGCCAGCTACGATCCCCGGCGCGACCTGGCGCCGGTGGGGCTGATCGGCCGCATACCGCTCGTGATGGTGGTCCACAGCCAGGCGCCCGTGAAAACCATGAAGCACTTCATCGATCTCGCCAGGATATCGCCCGGGACCTTGAATTACGGATCGGGTGGCTCGGGCTCCGGTTCTCACCTGAGCGCTGAATTGTTCGCGTTCATGTCGGGGACCAAGCTCACGCACGTGCCCTACAAAGGCACCGCGCAGACCGTAACGAACCTGCTCGCACGGGAGATCGACGTCGTCTTCAGCGTCGTTCCACCGGTCCGCGGCCACATCGAGGCCGGTACGCTGCGCGCACTGGCGATCACGAGCCCGGAGCGGTTGCCCGCCCTGCCGGGGGTGCCGACCGTAGCCGAGGCGGGACTCGCGGGCTTCGAGGCGGTGCTCAACTACGGCCTCTCGGGCCCAGCGGGAACGCCCGCTGACGTGATCAAGAGACTCAACGCGCAGTTGAACAAACTCCTCGGGTCCGAGGACGTGAAAGCTCTGCTCTACGCCGACGGCGTTACGACGCAGCCGGGAGCACCGGAGCAATACAAGTCGGTGATCGCCGGCGATTATGAGAAATGGGGAGAGGTGATCCGCAGGGCAGGCGTCAAAGTGGATTAGCCGCAGATAGACAAAATTATCAGCCACCGAATCACACGGGAAGACACGAAAAAAGCCCAGAACAAATCTAGCCACAGATACACACACATAAACACAGATGGAATTGATAGGCCCGCCTGTTCGCATCGGGCAGACTGTGTGATCAGTTTGTCGCCTCTCGAAGAGTTTCTCGGATCCTTGATGTTATCTGTGTGTATCCGTGTTTATCTGCGGCTAAATTGATTTCGGCCTGTTCCTGCTAGAATCGCTCGACCGTTTGCGAAGGACGTTCACATGGCATTAAAACTCAAAGGCGTGATGCAGAGCCCCGTAACGCCGCTCAAGGAGGACTTCAGTCCGGACCTGACGACCTTCGAGAAGCTGCTGGATTTCCACGTGCGCACCCGCGCGACCGCCATCTCGTGGCCGCATCACAAGGGCGAGTCGCTCAATCTCACGATCGCGGAACGCAAGGCTTTTGCCGAGGTGGCGGTAAAAGTAGTGAAGGGACGCATACCGGTATCGATACACGTGAGCGCGCTCGCGGTGGAAGACTCGATGGAGCTGGCACGGCACGCGCAGCAGGTCGGCGCAGACGCGATCATCGCGATCACACCGTATTTCTGGAATCCGTCCACCGAGGCGATCTACGATTACTTCGTCCGTCTCGGCACTTCGATCGACCTGCCGCTCATCGCGTACAACTCTCCGAGCTATCTGGACGGCATCGAGTTCAATGGGGAGCTGGTGAGGCGGCTGATCGAGAAGCTGCCGAATTTCATCGGGATCAAGGAAGCAAGCTTCAACAGCGAAAAATATCTCGAGATCGCCCGCGCGGCGCTCGAGCTGCGGCCGGACTTTGCGATCATTTCCGGCGTGGAATTTCTGGCGCCGGCCATACCGCTCGGCGGTGCAGGATCGTATTCATCGGCGGGGGCGATCTGCCCCAATCTGTGCATCCAGCTCTACGACGCGTGCGTAGCTGGCGAGAGCGTGAAGGCCCGGGGGCTTCAGTTCAAGCTGCAGCAACTGTGGGACCTGTTCCGCGACCAGTATCCGTCGTCCTTGAAAGGCGGCATGGTCCTCATGGGGCGTCCGGTCGGGCCGACTCGTCCGCCGCTGCCCACCGCGACCAGGGAGCGCCAGGCGTACATCGGCAAGCAGCTCGAGGAGCTGGGGATCATGGAGACCGAGCCGCATGGCTGGTGACTTATGCGAGGTCAGATAAACGCTCATTGCCCCTGATATGAGATCCGTTCAGGAAAAGAGATCGATTGATGCGTGATTTTGTTCCAGGCCTGGTACATACGCCCGTCACCCCGTTCACGCGCGAGCGGGCAATCGACTGGGACCTTTACGGAAAGCTGCTCGATTTTCACCTCGCACATGGTGCCGAAGCGCTCGCGCTGCCCATGCACGTGGGCGAGTCGGTGAGCCTCTCCGACGAGGAACAGCACAAGCTCCTGACCTTCGGCATCGAGCGAGTGCGGGGACGCGCGCCGATCATTGCTCACGTCAGCGACTCTGGCACGAGCATCGCGCTGACGCGCGCGGTCAAGGCGCAGAAAGCCGGCGCAAGGGCGGTCGTGATGACCACTCCCTATTATTGGACGCCGCCGCCCGGCATGCTGCTCGAGCATTTTGCGCAGGTCGGCGCCGCAGTGAGGATTCCCTTCTACATCTGGTTCGCCCCGGATGAAATGGCCGGCCCGAAAATAACCACGGAAATCACGCTCAAACTGATCGAGCGACTGGATAACTTCGCGGGCGTCGTGGACTCCAGCCTGGACTGGCAGTTCCAGATCAATGTGCTGTCCAACGCGCAGCGTGTGCGGCCCGATTTTCAACTGCTATCCGGGACGGACTATATGGTTTCTGCGGGCGCGAACGGCGCGACCAGCTATTTCTCGCCGCTTTCCGCTGTCGCCCCGCGGCTCGCCCGCCGCCTCTACGAGACGTGCCGGCAGGAGAAATACTTCGACGCGCGAGAAATGCAGAACCAGATGGCCGCTTTGTACCAGGTCGTGAAGGGCGGTGGATTCGCCGGACTGAAGTCGGCGATGCGGGCGATGGGACGCGATTGCGGCGACCCCCGCCCGCCCCATGACGTGCTGCGCGAGGTGGATCATGGCCGGCTGGCGGAGCGGTTCCACGGACTGTCCGCGCTGGGCTCGGAACCGCGGGGATGGTGAGGAGGGTTATAGGGCAAGGCGAAAGGCGAAAGGAAAGGCGAAAGGAAGGCGAAAGGAAAGGCGAAAGGAACAGCATGTTGATTGCCGATTCGCAGGTACACATCCACACCGGTTATTCATAATCAAATCCAAAGGGAGCCAGCCATGATTCTCGAAGTCGCGATCATGAAGGTTAAGCCGGAAGAAATGCAGGAATTCGAGAAAGTGTTCCCGCAGGCGGCGGCCATCTCCGCGAGCTGCAAGGGCTATATCTCGCACGAGATGCAGCGCTGCGTCGAGACCAAGGGGAAATACTTCTACCTGATCCGCTGGGAAAGCGTGGAAGCGCACGAGGTCAACTTCCGCCAGACTCCCAAGCGGCAGCAGTTTCGCGACCTGATCGGGAAATTCTGGGCGGAGCCGCCGTTCGCCGAGCATTTCGAGCCGATCACGAAGGACCGCATCTGACCGCACGCAGCTGCTGAATCCGGTTGGTGATCAATGATAGAGGAGAAGCGAAATGTCGTCGGATAGAGGGCTTTGGGTAACGTGGTACGACCTGCCGGAAAAGGACAGGGCCGCGCATCTCGCCTGGCTGCACGGAACCTACCTACCCAAGATACTCAAGAAGCCGGGGGTATTGTACGCGGCGCACTATGCAAACGCGGGCATAGCCCCGAATCCCCATCTGCGCCATACGGAAGACAAGTCCGTGCCGGGCGGCAACGACTACATCCTGATCTTCGGCGGAGAAACGGCGCACGCCTTCACGCGGGGAGCCGAGTCCTTTTACAAGCAGGCCCCAAGCAAACTGGATGCAAGTCTTACCGACGAAGACCGCAAGATGCTCGCGGCGCGTGTCGGTGAGCGGGTGTGCATCCTCACCGAGGAAGCGCGTGCGGGCGGGCCCGCAGCAAGCCGGCGGGAAGGAGCGCTCGCCCTGGCGCCGGTCATGCAGCTCGGCACTTTCAACGCCCCGGGTTGCGAGGACGAGTTGATGTCGTGGTACGGCGACTGGCGGATACCCGCGCTGAGCGCGCTGCCCGGCTGCATCGGCATCCGCAAGCTCGTCTCCGTATCCGGCTGGGCCAAGCACGCCGTCCTCTATGAATTCACGTCGCTGAAAGACCGCGAAGAAAACATGCCGAAGCTGAGGACACTGTACCCGGAAGCTGGCGCCTGGAGCGACGGCTTCACGCCGAAATTACTCCACGCGCCGGAGTCGCCGGTGGTGGGTACCCGGTTGTGGCCGCCTGTGAAGTGACAACAACACAGCCACGGAAACACACGAGGCGGAAGGGAGAACGATGTTGGTGTTTGATTTTTTTGCGTTTTGCTGTTGCTGAGATCGCGCACCCATCGGGATCAAGCGCGGGGGTGTGCACAGTGCTGCGCGCTGTGTATGCACCAGAAAACTTGTGCACGTTAATACTGTAGCTACAGAGCGGGTTGCGATACGCTGGCGCAGTTTGGGCTGCTCGCGGTGCAGGCGATGCGGATACGATGAGATCGGGGTGCGAGAGCGGCAGTATTCAGAAACTTGGTTCGGTTAGTGTTTTAATGGCTGTGCGGTTCGCGTGATCGTCGCGTTACGCGAAACAGCGCTTCACGTCGAAGGGCTGGCTTCTTTAAGCATGTGGTAGCAGGCGCGCGCGAGCTTGTGCGCGAGCGCTTGGTGCACGATGTTATTGGTGGCGCTTGCTTGCGCTCGAAGAAGCGTTTGGCTGCGGGCAGTAGCGGCGCGCGAAATGGGCGCCTCGATGAACGCCCAGGCGAGATACTTGTTGCCGTTCTTCACGTTGCCGCGCCTTTCTTCTTGTTGTTGGAGCGGTGCACCGAGTCCACGCAGCGCGCGTACGAGGCGAAGTTCCCGACGCGGCGAAGCGCTCGATGGCACCGGTCTCCAGCATGATGATAGTGGCGAGCACCTCGCCGATCCCCGGTACGGTGATGAGCACCCGATACTGGCGGCGCAACGCACCCGCTGGCGCAGCGTGCTTCGAGCTTGGCGATCTGAATGTTGAGCGCCTGAATCACCGCCACGTTCGCCGCCATCGCCGAGGTAACGTCCTCGGGCAAGCCCAGTGCGCCCGCCTCGGCGGCGTCATGCGTTTGACCGCGTTGCTGCTGAGCCTGCCCGGTCTGGCGTGCCAGGTTGCTCTCCACCGAGACCACCTGGGCGTTACGCGTACGAACGAGCTGCAGGCGCTTTCGCGCCAAGTCGGTACCGCCCGCTCCTCCGGCGGGCAGATGTAGCCGGTGGCCAGAATCCCCAGACGCAGCAGGTGCGCCAGATACTGCGCGTCGCTCTCGTCCCCACTATGCTTGATCCCCTCGTAGCGCTTGATCGCCGCCGGGTTCGCCAAATGCACCCGGTGACCGCTGCCTTCAGTCGTCGACCAGCCAATACCAGTTGTAGGTCGATTCCACCACCACCCCGGCCAGCTCCGAGCGATACGGCTCCAGTGCCGCCGTGATCCCCGAGAGCTCATTGGGAAGCGCGCGAAAAGCACCGGTCCGCTCGTCAATCACGACCACCACGCTGTTGTTCGAATGCAAATCAATTCCGCTATAACATGTATGCGATCTCTTTCAGGGTTAAAGTAAGTCGCAAATATTAACCAGTCAGGGGGGGTAATGGCGAAAGCTCACAAATTATTCTATTGAACACGTTCACTACGAACTCCGCGGGACCCCCGCATCATCCATCACCCATCACCCATCACCCATCACTCACAACATGGATGGCCGCATGCCTGATTCCGATCTTCGCGCCAAGTACGGCGCGCACGCGCACGAAGCGGGCCTCGAGCTGCAACCGAAGACCTTCGAGCGGCGCCTGGCGCAGCGCGACAGCCTGGATCAGCACTTCACGAAGCTGTGGCTCGATTTCGCCATCACCGGGATGAGTAAAAGAACGGTGCTCGATACGCGCACGCGGCTGCTCGTGCTGATCGGGCAGTTCACGATGTCGAAGAGCCACGAGGCGCTCGAGGACGCGGTCCGGTCCGCGCTGGCCGCGAAAGTCGCGCCGCGCGAGATCCTGGAGATCATCCTGCAATGCGTGATCTACGGCGGGCACACGACCCTCGAGCCGGCGATCCAGGTCTTCCACCGGATCGCGGAAGAGCTCGGGCTGCTCGGTGAGCTCGAGGCCACGCAATTGCCGCTCGACGGCAACGACCAGCAGCGCTCCTACGAAGAGGAGAGGAAACGGTGGCATGCCGAAGACGTGGCGCATCCGCGCTTCGACGATCTGATGAGGCGCCATGGTTGGCTCGCAGTCGGACGCGGTCTGGCGCTGCGTCCGCGCCACCATCTGAACACGCTCGGCTGGCAGGACGCGCTCGACCCCGAGTGGGCGGACCTCTGGGTCAAATTCGTCTACCAGGGCATGTATTCGAGAGGCATCGTCGACGACAAGACGCGCCTGCTATGCATGGTCGGCAATTGCGTGGCGGTGGGCGAAGCGGTGCAGGGACGCGCACACATGAAAGGCGCGATGCGCGCCGGGGCGAAGCCGAGAGAGGTGATGGAAGTCGTACTCCAGTCGGCCGTCAACTACGGCATGCCGACGATGCTCCACGCGCTCAAGATCTTCGTGGAGCTGGTGCGGGAGGAGGGCAGGCTCGCAGAGATCGGCAATCCACCCGAGCGCGCGGAAACGAGTTAGACCTCATTCGAGCCACAGATAAACACAGATGAACACAGATAGGGCACGCCGCGCTCGGCCGCGCGAGAACCGGACGCACTCAATCGAAGCGCCTCTGCTCCCGAGAGTGTTCGATGCCATGGCATTTCTATCCGTGTTTATCTGTGTGTATCTGTGGCTAATTCCTACTCAGGCGTCCGGAAGGAGAAGTTAGATGGCGCAAACAGGCAGACTTTCCGGGGCGGTAGCCATCGTTACTGCGGCCGGCCAGGGGCTAGGCGAGGCGATCTCGAAGATATTCGCCCGCGAGGGCGCTTCCGTGGCCATCGCCGATATCAACCTGGCGGAAGCCCGGCGCGTGGGCGCCGAGATCGAGGCTCAAGGCGGATCGGTACTGGTGCTGCAGGCGGACGTCACGCGCGCGCAGGAAGTGAAGGACATGGTGAAGAAGGTGCTCGACCGCTTCCGCACGGTCGACATCCTCGTCAATGCAGCGGGTGGCTTTCACCAGTTCGCGCCCATCACCGAGATTTCCGAGGAAGAGTGGGACCGCGTCATCACGCTCAATCTCAAGACCACTTTTCTCTGTACCAAGGCGGTCGCGCCGGTCATGATGGAAAAGAAAAGGGGACGCGTCATCAACATCGCGTCGGGTGCGGGAATCGCTCCCAATCCCCATGCGCCCACCTACCTGCCGTACAGCGCCGGGAAGGCGGGAGTGATCGGCTTTACCAAGGTGCTCGCCCGCGACATGGGGCCCTACGGAGTCACGGTCAACGCGATTGCGCCGGGAACGACGTTGACGCCGCGGGTGCGCAAGGTGAGAGATGCGGCCAGCATCGAGAGGCTTATTGCGACCAATCCGATGAGGGCACTCGTCGAGCCGGAGGATACGGCCGAGGCGGCGTTGTTCCTCGCCTCGGAAGCGGGTCGCTACATCACCGGCGTGACCCTAAATGTCAACGCGGGTAATCTCATCGTTTGATGGGGATGAGTTTCGTTTCTTCCTTCCTCCTTCCTCCTTCCGCCTTCATCCTTATAGCGGTGCCGGCGCCGGTTTCTGTTGCCGCGCCGGCACAAAGCTATCCGTCAAAGCCGATTCGCATCGTCGTCCCGCAAAGCCCGGGAGGAACGACGGACTTCACCGCGCGCGTGGTGGCGCCGCGGCTCTCGGAGCGCATCGGCCAGCCCGTGGTGGTGGATAACCGCGCGGGCGCAGGCAGCCTGGTGGGTACCGATCTGGTCGCGAAGGCCGTGCCGGACGGATACACGCTGCTCGTTGCCGCCTCGGCACTCACGATCATTCCGAGCATGTACCGGAAAGTGCCCTTCGATCCGGTCAGGGATTTCAGCCCGGTAACGACGCTGTCCTGGTATCCCAACCTCGTCGTAGTCCACCCCTCCCTGCCGGTGAATTCCATCAAAGAGCTGATCGCGCTCGCCAAAGCCAAGCCGGGAACGCTCAACTACGCATCCGGCGGAACCGGCACCGGCACCCAATTGGGAGCACTGTTGTTCGGTTCGATGGCAGGCATCAGTCTCGTCCACGTGCCGTACAAGGGCGGCGGACCGGCAATGACTGCGCTGCTCGGCGGAGAGGTCCAGCTCTACTTCGCTCCGATGCCATCGGCGCTCCCGCTCGTGAAAGCCGGCAGGCTCAAGGCCCTTGCGGTCACCAGCAGAAAGCGCTCGCCGGTGGCGCCCGAGCTGCCGAGCATGGCGGAGGCAGGGCTCCAGGATTACGATGAAAGCACCTGGAACGGCGTTTTCGCTCCTGCGCGTACGCCGGCTTCGATCATCGGCAAGCTCAACGGCGAGCTGGAAGCGATATTGAAGACGCCGACGATGCGCGAGCGGCTCGCGTCGGAAGGAGCCGAACCGGCGTGGACCCGTCCCGAGGAATTCGCGGGGATGATACGGCGGGAGGTCGCCAAGTGGGCCCGGGTCATCAGCCGGGCCGGCATCCAGCCGGAATAGAGAAGGTGTCAGGAACCTTGGCGTTTAGGGTTCCTGACACCTTACTTTACTCAAAACGAGTATTCGACATAGAGCTTGCCCTTGGTCAGCTTGCCGACTTTGGGCTTAGGCAGAGCGGCGGCTGCGCTCTGCGCTGCCTTAATGATGCCACTCTTGGTGGTTATGTCGAACGAATCGCTGCGTATGAGGGCGCACTCGCCGCCTAGCGCCGTCATCAGCGGGGCACGCGGCACCTCGGTGCCCTTGACGCTGTTCCCATAGACGTCGATCTGCGTCGAGCACATCGCAACGAATCCGGCGGCGGAATGGTCCTTGCCGAGGGCATTGACCGCCGGGATGGGCGTGGCGTTGGTGCTGCCGTGGTGGCCCACCTTGTAGAAGTCGATGGTCTGGAGAATTTGCTGGCTCATCTCGGTGAGATCGCCGGCTTTGGTCGGATCGTTGGTGGGTGCGTCGAGCTTGTAGAGCCAGTGTTCCCAGTTGCCGGCCTGGGCGTCGCCGACGAAGAGCAGCTTCTTGCCGCCGAACGTAAACAGCACGACGAGGCTCTGGTTGTTGAGGAAGGTATCGATCTTGGCGGCGGCGGCAGCGAGCATGTCGGGCTGAGCGCTGTCCACCGCCTCCATGATCCCCTGGTAGTCGATGGCATAGCCCAGCGCGTCCTTATCCGGATAGTCATGACGCGGGTCGGCAAACCATTGCTGCCGGAAGGGGTGTAGAGCCTTGGCGCCGGTGTCGCTCGCCATCGTGGAATCCAAATACTGGCCGACGCCCTTCTTGAAGTCGGTTAGCTTCATGAACGCCTTGGCGTCCTTCGGCGGCGGGCCGAGGATCTCCGCCGAGAGGCCCTCGAGTTCCTGTGGCAGCTCCGGCTTGTCGCCGGCTGCGTAGTACCTGACGTTCTTGCCGTTGTCGCCGAACTGGTTCTTCAGCAACTCGAGCGCCGCAGCGTTGCCGCCGCCCTTTTTTCCGCCCTTGGCGGCGGCGTCGAAATCGATGCCGGTGGCGTTCCAGAGCATGTCGAACGCCTGCTGCGCCACCTCGTCGGTCCGTCCGTGGAACTGCATGGCGAGCTGCAGCGCCACCTGGCTGATATCCAACTGCAGGTTGCTCGGGGAATCCTTGGCGTCGTTGAACTGCTCCCAGTAGGGCATCCACACCATGCCGACCTTGAAGTCCTTGAAGCGCTCGGCGCGGCTGAAGCCGGCGATGTGATCGGCGTGGCGGTGGGTCATGATCACGAGCGCAAGCTGGCCGCGCGTCGTCTCGAAGAGATCATCGACGGCTTCCACGATCGAGCCGATATCGCCCTTGCCCGTCGTACCCTTGAACACGCCGCAATCGATCACGATGTATCGATCGCCGGCCCTGGTCGGCACCGTGACGAGAAAGAAATCGCCGAAGCCTACGCGGTACATGCGCACCTTCAGGCCGCTGGCGCCGCCCGTGGCGGCGCCAGCGGCCTTGTTCACCCGGCGAGTGGTTTTCGCGCGCGCGGTCCCGGACGTCGTGCCGCCGCGCCCCGTCTTCGCCTTACGGGCCGCCTTCTCGCCTGCGGAGCGTTTCGCCATGTCAGATACTCCCGTGCAGCATGTTGAAGTCGAGCTCGAAGCGCTTGGGATCGCTGCCCTCGAGGAGTCCTTCGCGCTGGCAGTAGCGGCGCTGGCGTTCCTCTCGCTTCTTGCCGGCGTCGCGGTCAAGCCGCTTTTCGATCAAATAGCGGATTTCGCCCGGTGCGTACCGGCCGTGCTGTAGCGGCGGCTTGGCGATCAACAGCGTCGCGCCACCGCGCATCGGGAAATTGCCGAGCTCGGGCTTCTTCGGATCGAACGGCACTTCGTGCGTTTGCGACATCTCCACCACCATGTCGACGTGGAGGCTGCCGTCGGGGGCAAGCCGGAACGTCGGGTGGAACGACGGAACCGAGATATACAGGTCTGGCCGAAAGCCGAGCTTGGCGGCGTGCTTTTTGGCGTAGGCCCGGAGCACTTCGCCGTTCTGGTCCTTCTCCGCGGTGGTGAGGCCGTTGGGGTCGCCGAAAATCAACCCTTCAACGGGCGGCAACTGATTCGGAGGCACTTGCGGCCAGCACAGCGATTCCTCCGAAAAGTAACGCGCATCGCCGGGGACGATGCCGCGGAGGCGGAACGCCTGCATGAATGCGTCGCGCACGCCCATCTCGTCCGTCGGAAAGCGGTCACGGTCGCTGGTCATGATCGCGCGCAGGTAATCGCCAAAGGTGATGTCCACCGGCGGGCAGTAGTCGATGGCACGTACGCAGATCTGAAAGAACTGATTGGCGGTGCGGCTGGCCGCGTCGGCGAGCAGGTTGGCCATCGGCCCCGGCAGCTCGACCGGATTGGCGCTCCCGCCACCGGCGCGAAAGATACGGAACAAATCTGCGGTCCGCCTGACGTAGATGGTGAAATAGGCGTCGAACACGGCCGCCACGAGAATCGCGCCGCGGGCGTGGGGCTCGAGATCGGGGTCCTTGATCAAATTGGCGTCAGGCGGAGCGCCCAACGCCGAGCGCAACGCCTTGCCCGTACCGCGCGCCTCGCCGAACTGCTGCGCCAACCCGATCAGCGGATTGTCGTAGGCAAGCTGTGCCTGTATCCTCGCGTCCTTTTCGGCCGTGATGCCCGCGTCGGGCTGGAGCTGGTACTGGTAGAGCCGGCCGCCGGTCTTCTGGACGGTGTCGAGCAGCACTTCCTTGTGCGAGAAATGCCGGAACAGCGCCGCGAGATCCGCAAATGCCTCGTGGAACGCGGGGACATCCGGATTGGTGCGCTCCGAGAAGTAGGTGCGTATGCCGTCGAGCACCGCGTGCGTCGTCTCGTGGACGACGATGTCATGGGAGAGACAGGTGAACACCGTCTGCCCCGGCAGGTTGCGCCCCGGATCGGTCTGGCTGGCGCGGAAATAGCCGAACAGGATGCCCTTGGCCGACGGCGAGTAGGCGGCGTTGGCGGCTATCATCGCGTGCGGATACAGGTTGAGCCGATGAATGTCGCCCGGCATCTCGCCACCGGGCATGTCGCCACTCGCGTCGGGGAACCGCTCGTCGAGGCGCCAGCGGATGCGGCGCCCCAGCGCGGACTCGAAGTGCTGGATGGTGTCGCTCACGACGGCATAGACCATCTGTTGGTGAAAGCGGGGGTCTGATTCCGACGGATCGAGCCCGCCGCGGATGAGGAGGCTGGGGTCGTCGAGGTCTACCGGCTTGTAGAAGACCTGATTGGCTCCGTCATAGTCGATGACCGCGATCCGCCTGCCGACCGGCCCGGGAAGGAGTTCTTCGGTACTTGACCTTGAGGGTCATCTCATTGCCGACGTACTTCCCCAGGCTGGGATCGAAGGCGTAGGCCTTGAGCGGCCGCACGTTGGGCGGTTCGATACCGATCATCTCGGAAAACAGCCCTGGTTCTTCTGCCGGCGCCGCGCGCCCAGGCCGGTGCGGCGACGATCGTCCGCTGCCATCCGGCTTTCTGGTTTTGTGCGAGCGCGTTACTCGACTACGGGCAACTGGCATTTGTGTTTTTCCTTTCGTAACCTGAACTCTATATTCCGCGACGGCCAAAATCTAGCGAAATGTTGGCCGCCGCAGCCGATCCGGCGCTACCATGAAGCTTACTTGACGGAGGAACCATAGTGCTGCGCCTGTTGATTGCGTCTGCTCTGGTTTTGCTCGCATGGGTACTCGCGGCCCCGTCGTGGGCGCAGATCGCTGCCTGGCCCGCGCGGCCCATCCGGATGCTGATTCCACAGCCGGCCGGCGGCACGATGGACACCGTTGCCCGCGCCGTGGCCGATCCGATGTCGCGCGCTCTGGGGCAGAACATCATCATCGACAACCGCAGCGGAGCAAACGGCATCATCGCCGGGGAAACGCTCGCAAGAGCGGTTCCGGACGGCTACACGCTGCTCTACACGTCCGCTTCCCTCGCCAACAATCAACTGGTCTACAAGAAGATCCCGTTCGACGTCACCCGGGATTTCGCTCCCGTGACGCTCGTGGCGAGTCTCCCCGGCTACCTGGTGCTGGTGCATCCGCAGCTCGCGGCGCAATCGATGCGGGAACTGATCGAACTCAGCAAGAACACGCAAAAGCCGGTGTTCTACGGTTCGAGCGGCGTCGGCAACAGTCAGCATCTTTTGGGCGAGCTCATCAACGCCCGCACCGGCGCGAAGCTCGCCCACGTGCCGTACAAGGGATTCGCCCTGATCATCAACGCCGTGCTTGGCAACGAGATCCAGGTTGCGTTCGGCTCGCCCGTCACCGTCATCCAGCACATCAAAGCGGGACGGTTGCGCGCGATCGCCTATACCGGCGCGAAGCGCTATTCGGGCACGCCCGACGTGCCGACGGCCGCGGAGTCCGGCATCCCGGGCTTCGTCTATGAGGCGTCGTGGCATGCCATATTCGCGCCGGCCGGCACGCCCGCGGCGATCGTTACGCGCATACGTGACGAGGTCAGCAGGGTGGTCCACTCGCCCCGGATGCGCGAGCATCTGGAGGCCGGCGGGCACGCCGCCGTTGCGGGCACGCCGGAAGAGCTGAAGACTTACCTGAAGGCTTACCTGAAAGACACTGCGGAGCAGATGCGCATCGCCGGAGTCAAACCTGAGTGATGGCCATCGCAGAATGCGCTGCGATGCCCATCACTTATGACTTTTCGCTGCGCGAAAAGTCGGGGATGACGCGCATACGAAAGGATTGAGATCCTGGCGAGGTGGAATCCTCACCGCCGGATGAAACGAGCCGATGAAGCTATATTACATACCGATCTCCGGCAATTCGTACAAGGTCCGCATTCTGCTCGCGCTGCTGAAGGTTCCCTATGAAAGGGTCGTACTCAAGGGCGGGCCAGCGAAGGAGCACAAGCGACCGGAGTTTCTAAAGCTGAATCCGCGTGGCGAGGTACCGGTGCTGGAGGACGATGGCACCGTACTCTGGGACTCAGCGGCGTGCCTGGTGTATATCGCCCGCAAGCACGGCGGCGACTTGTGGCTGCCGAGCGCGCCCGCGGAAATGGCGCAGGTAATGCAGTGGGTTGCGCTGGCCGGCAACGAGATCCAGTTCGGCCTGCAGTACGCGCGCCGCGGCGTCCTGCAGGATCGCTGGACGGCGGGGACGCTGGAACAGGGCCAGGCGCTGGGCCGCCTCGCGCTCAACGTGCTGGAGACGCGCTTGAAGGACAACGCATGGCTTGCGCTCGGACGCCCTACGATCGCGGACGTTGCGTGCTTTCCCTACGTCGAGACCGCGCCGGAAGCGCGCGTGTCGCTCGACCCGTATCCCGGTATCCTCGCCTGGCTGGCGCGCTGCAAGGCGCTTCCCGGCTGGGCCGAACGTGAGACGCAATTAGCCACAGATACACACAGATAACACACGGATGCGAAACAAAAAGCTAAATGCAATTCAGCCGCAGGCCATGAATCATGGGAATGTATGAATGATTCATCGATATCTTATTTATCTGTGTGTTATCTGTGGCTTGATTTGGCCAGGTTCTGGTACGAGGAAAGGGAAAAGTGAGTGGGTAAAAGAACGGTGTTCGTGACGGGAGCATCGCAAGGCATAGGCGCGGAGATCGCCGTCGCATTTGCGCGGGACGGCTACGACGTGGCGGTTTCATCCACCGAAGCGGACAAGCTCGCGCCCGTCGCCTCGCGTATCCAGGCTGCCGGCGCGCGCGCGGTCAAGGTGCAGCTCGACGTGCGCTCGCAGGCTAGCATAGAGCAGGCGATGTCCGAGGTCGTTGCCGGGCTCGCCTACGTCGACGTGCTGATCAACAACGCCGGCGTGGCGCTGAAGAAGGGTGCGTTGGACGTCACGCCGGAGGAGTGGGATACGGTGATCGACACCAATCTCGCCGGCACGTTTTTCATGACCCAGCACATGGGGCGGCACCTTGTCGCGAGCCGCCGTCCCGGCTGCGTCATCAGCATCGCATCGACCCACGGGCTGGTGGCGCTCGAAGGACGGTTCGTCTACGGCGTTGCAAAGGCCGGCGTCATGCACATGACGCGCATGCTCGCCTACGAATGGGCCGAGCACGGAATCCGCGTCAACGCGATCGCGCCCGGCCGCGTGAACACGGTCTCGCGGGAAGCATCGCTCGCCGAGCCGGGCTTTCGCGAAAAGATGCTGGCGAGGGTGCCGTTGAAGCGGTTTGCCGAGTCCGACGAAGTTGCCGCCGCGGCGCGCTACCTCGCGAGCCCGGCCGCGGAGTACATCACCGGGCAGACGCTGGTGCTCGATGGCGGATTGACGGCGTATTGAGTGTGCTTTCGCCGTCAATACGCCGTCAATAAACTGACCGGTATCCGGTCAGATAGTCCAAACAAACACAACAAATAGGGGAAACGATCGGAAAAGGTGTCAGGAATTGTTCACGGCACCTTTTTCGGCGTCCTAAACCCGGGGTCCGGTCGATGAGCGAATGTCAATGACGTGGTACTGGCCGATACGGCCAAAAGGCGATCCAGGGCTGTGTTATGTCGGCAATTCGGGATCACTGTTTGGCAAAGACACCAGTTTTCTTTGGTCGGGCCAATTAGTATTGCGCCACCGGAACTTCTAATATTTGTCTCAGATCACTAAGTTCGAATAGGGCACAGACCAGCCGTACTTCGTCACCCTTATTCGTCACCCGTATCTCGTCACTGCTACCTGAGCGAGCTGCCGATCGTGCAGGCGGGACAGGACGGCTAACGCCGTGATTGCACCCACGAGTGCAAGGAACATGTCGGATTGCGTATCCCACGGGTCGCCCTGGGTCCCGAGAAACTCGTCGGCGCCCTGTCCGAGCGCGAGCGCCGCCGCCCATTCGATCAATTCGTAGCACGCGCTGACTGCCAGCGCGACGCACACCGACAGAAACGCTGCCATTCGCGGTCCGGAAACATGATGGCCGCGAATGAGGATTTCGCGGACGATCATTACCGGCACGAAGCCCTGGGCGAAGTGTCCGATCTTGTCATAAGGGTTGCGGCCGAGGGCGAACAGGTCCTGCAGCCAGAAGCCGAAGGGTACCGCGCGTAGGTATACGTTCCGCCGACGATCAGGATCACCGCGTGCGCGAAAATGAGGGCGTAGACCAGCGAGGTGAGCGGATACCTGCGGTAGGTCGCAACCAGAATCGGACCGGCGATGAGGACCGGAGCGACTTCCATTACCAGGTAGCGCGATCGTAGGGGAGCAGCCCGGAGAGGAGCAGCAAGGCCAGCAGGCCCAAACCGCCCAGGATCAGCGTTTTTTCCTGCGACATCTGAGGCGGGAGGATATCATTGACGGATCGGCGGCGTTTTCAACGCCGTCGATAAACTGACCGGTTCCCGGTTCAGTTATGCGAATCTCATCGTGCAGGCCGGGGATATCATTGCATATAGCACTGAAACCAGGAGGCGGGACGTGAAGGGATCGTACGCCGTGATGTTCATATTAGCGGCGGCTGGGGCGGGAGCCCCGGCCGACGCTCAGGAATTTCCGTCGAATCCCGTGCGCTTTGTCGTTCCGCTGCCGCCCGGTGGCACGATGGACATCATCGCGCGCACGGTGGGGGGGCCGGCAAGCCGGTCGCTGGGCCAGAACGTGATCGTGGAGAACCGCCCCGGCGGCGGCGGGGGCGGGATCATCGGCACCGAGGCGGTCGCGCGCGCGCCGGCGGACGGACACACGGTGCTATTCATCGGCAATGGCTTCACAATGAACCCGACGCTGCGGACGAAGCTGCCGTACGACACGGTGAAGGACTTCACCGGCGTCGCGCGCGTCGCGTCGAACCCGCTGGTCGTATCCGTCCACCCGTCCGTGCCCGCCAAAACCCTGAAGCAATTGGTGGCGCTCGCACGGGCGCGCCCCGGCGAGCTGACGTTCGCGTCTGGTACTGCAGCGGGCGGGCTCCGCCTGAACGCGGAGCGGTTCAGGGCGGCGGCCGGAATCGACCTCGTGAACGTGCCGTATCAGGGCGGGCACCAGGCAGTGATCGCCGTGATCGGCGGGCATACCAGCATCCTGATCGTGAATGTCTCGGAAACCGTGCCGCACGTGCAGTCGGGGCGGCTGCGCGCGCTGGCGGTGACGTCGCTCGAGCGGATAGCCGTTCTCAAGGACACACCGACTGTGGCCGAATCCGGCTACCCCGGGTTCGAAGCCCTCATGTGGTACGGCGTCATGGGACGCTCGGCAGCGCCGAAGAGCGCGATCGAACGGCTGAGCAGCGATATCACGCGCGCACTGCAGCTACCGGAAGTGAAAGACTCGCTCGGCCGCCTCGGCCTTTCTACGGCCCCCATGGGCCCTGCGGAATTCGATTCGTTCGTGCGGGCGGAGATCCTGAACAACGGCAAGCTGATCAAAGCGCTCGGCCTGAAGGCGGAGTGACGAGATAAGGGTGACGAGATAAGGGTGACGCGGCGACGAAATGACGAAGTGATCGAACCACTAACCATTCACGAGTCACGCTCCATCAGTCACCAGTCACGCAGTATCGATCACGCTCCTATTAGCTGGTGAGGGACTGCCGCAGCACACGCAGGTAGTTCCCGCCGAGCATGTTATCGATATCTGGTGCTTTCGCTCCGCGCTTCGCGAGCAGCTCTTCAAGCGCGCCGAACTCCGCGTAGTTCGGGATCACCGACGAGGGCAATCCGGCGAGGTCCGTGCCGACGCCTACATGGGCGGCGCCCAGTAATTCTGCCGCATCGATGAGCGCACCAGCGTAGGCATCGAGCGAGCGATACATGGAGCCGAGCGGCCAGATGCCGATGACGCCGCCCTTCTGCGCGATCTTCATGGCGAGCGGCCGGTGTATGGCGCGCGCGCGTATGACGTTCTGCGTAAAGTACGGCTCGGCCGTTGTCACGTGCCCGTGCGAATAGACGATGGGCTTGGCCGCAAGCTCGAGCGCCTGCTCGATCAGGGGGGAGGTGCCGTGCGCGATATCCACAAGGATGCCGAGCCGGTTGCAGGCGGCAATCACCTCTTTGCCGAACGCGGTCAGACCGCCATGCACTGGACGCTCGGTCGAGATGTCGCCCAGCTCCGAAACGCGGTAATGGACTAGCTGCAGGTGGACGAGGCCCACGGCGCGCGCCGCCTCCAGCCGCTTGAGATCGCCTTCGAGGAAGTCGCCGCCTTCTGCCGCAAGCACTACTGCGGGAGCGCTTCCCGCCATGGCGCGGTCCAGCGTTTCTACCGAGACGACCTCGACCAGCCCTTCCCGTTTGTGCTGCGCGCGCATCCGTTCCAGCAGCGTGTCGAAGTTTCCGCCCAGCTCTCCTGGCGTCGGGTCTCGAGCGAGCCGCCATCCCTGGCCCGGCACAGAGCGGATTACGGGGCCGTCGGCGACGATCTTGCGCGCCACGACCAGCATGCCGCTCTTCGTCATTTCCTCGCGGAGATCGACCGGTTTGCGCACGCCGATGTGGCTGTGCATATCCGCAAAGCGCAGCGGCCGCGCCTGCGCCCGAGCTGCGCGCGGCGCCAACGCCAATGCCGCGAATGCGCTCGCCGACCGGAGAAATCGCCTTCTGTCCATGAGGTGTGGATCCCAGTTTACTATGCACAGATGTCATAATCCCGCACAGACTCGCATCCCTCGACACTCGACACCCAACCCTCGACACTCATCCCCCATGAAACTTTACCTCTCCGCCGCCAGCTCCTACTCCCGCAAGGTGCGCGTGATGTTGATCGAGAAGGGCGTACGGCACGATCTCGAGATCGTCAACCTGTGGGAGCCCAACGAGCTCAAGAAGACGAATCCGATCGGTAAAGTGCCCGCCCTGCAGCTCGACGACGGTCGCGTGCTCATCAACTCGCCGCTGATCGCGGATTACGTGGATGGAAGGTTTCCGGACCCGCGCTTCATCCCTGCGGATCCGGAGCTGCGGCTGGAGGTCAAGCGCTGGGAAGTGCTCGCCGATGGCACGATGGACGCGGTCAGCGCGAGCCTGTACGAGATGCGCTTTCACGACGAGGCGGCCCGCAGCCAGGACTGGCTGGCCCGCCAGCGCGGAAAAGTGGACGCGGGACTTGCCGCCTTGGAGGACATGCTGGGGAATCGCTCTTGGTGCGTGGGTGAGGCGATGAGCCTTGCGGACATCGCCATCGCCTGCCATCTCGGCTTCATCGCGCTGCGCGCGCCACGCTTCTTCTCGCGGGAAACCTATCCCGGTCTCACGCGGCTGTGGAAAACGCTGGAGGAGCGCGAGTCGTTCAAGAAGACCGCTCCGCCTGCTTGATACTGCGTGACTGGTGACTGGTGACTCGTGACTGGTGATTCGTGTCACGTCGTATCAGTCACGCCATACCAGTCACGAGTCATGCCGGATCAGTCACGCTTTATCAAGCGCAGCGAGATCTTCCGGCGAAAGTCGGATCGCCGCCGCCGCGGCGTTCTCCTCCAGGTGAGCGATCGAGGTCGTGCCGGGGATCGGCAGCATGGCCGGCGAGCGCGCGAGCAGCCATGCGAGCGCAACTTGCGCGGGCGTTGCGCCGAGTCGCGCGGCGATGCGTTTCACGCGTCCCGAACGCAGAGCGCGGCCCGCGCCGAGCGGGAACCAGGGAATGAAGACGATGCCGGTCTTCTCGCATGCCGCGAGCACGTCGTCATCGTCCCGGTGCTCGATGTTGTATTCGTTCTGCACGGAAACGACGGGAGCGATGCGGCACGCCTCGCTTAACTGTTTCACAGTCACGTTGGAGACGCCGACGTGCCGGATCTTGCCGGCGCGCTGTAATTCCGCAAGCGTGCCGACGGACTCGGCGAACGGCACCTTGGGATCGGGGCCGTGGAACTGGTAGAGGTCGATGCATTCGAGCCGCAGGCGTTTGAGGCTGCCGTCCACGGCCCGGCGCAGGTGCTCGGGCCGTCCGTCTTCGTCCCAGCGATGACGGCTGGGCCGCACGAGACCGCCCTTGGTGCCGATTACCAGCTCCGTGGGATAAGGGTGCAGCGCTTCCGCGATGATGTTTTCGGAAACTTCGGGGCCATAGCTGTCCGCTGTATCGAAGAAGTTGTGGCCCAGCTCGAACGCGCGCACAAGCAGCCTGCGCGCCGCAGGGCGGTCCCTCGGATCGCCCCAGACGTCGGGGCCGGCAACGCGCATCGCGCCAAACGCCATGCGATTCACGGTCAGCTCGCCAAGCCGGAGCGTGCCCGCGGCAGCGGCGGGCTTCGCTATCTCGCTCATATACCGGGAGTCTATCCGAGCGAGCAGGGATCCTTCATCCTCCCGTATCTGCTCGGCCGGGAGAAGCAGCGAATGACGGGATCAGCCGCACATGTAGCGGGGATTGGGCGATACGTAGACGTAGATCAACCGGTCTATCGTGCCGGCCGGCGCGATCTTGGTCAGATCCACGGCAGGCCGGTTGGTCGCGAAGTGCCAGGCGAAGATCTTCTCGCCGTCCGGACCGTTCACGATGAACTTGACGATATCGTCCTGCACCACGTTCACCGAGCGGGTCTTCGCGTCGATCCTGACCGTCTTGTTCACGGGACTATCGGGCGCGGCCCGCGCACCGAGCAACGGGTCCACGCCGGTCTGCTGCGCCGGCGCCGGTCCGCAGAGCAGGAAAGCGATTGCGGCTATAGCGCTGCGCCTACGTGCCATTGTCGGAGTCCTCCAGCTTCCTGCCCATCACACAGTGCCCGAACTCTAGCGGCGAAGGGGGTGTGGGGGAAACGGGAAGGCCCCGTAAAGGTGTCAGGAACCCTAAACTCTAAGGTTCCTGACACCTTCGGGCCCGTTCCCCGCCCTCGTTCAAGCGGCCTTTTTCCGGTTCGTTTCCAGCCAGCCGTCGACCAAGGCGACTGTCTGATCGACGATGTCGGACCTCATGCCCTTCTGTGCCGCTATGGCTTGCACCAGGCGGTCGGTCCGCTCGATATTGGGCGCTCCGGCAGCCAATGCCCGTGCTGCGGATGACGGGGTGACGAGAAACTCCGCCGCCTGAGCGTATTTTTCAAACGGCACGAGGTCTTTCTCGGCCGCACCCAGCGACTTGCACAGGTTGAACACCCAGTTATACACCGAGCGCGAGGCCTCGAGGTCGCTGTGCACGGCTTCCTTGATCGATCGCATGCCGTCCTTCTGGACGCAGCGATAGTTGCCGGCGAGCAGCATGCTCCATTTCGCCAGCGGCACGAACACCGAATCGTGCACTTTGAGCTTGACCGGCAACTCGATCTTGCCGTCACCCGTGTCGAAGCGCGCCGCTTCGATTCCGGCTTCCAGCTCGCGCAGGATGGCGGTGTGCGCGTCCGAATCGAACCGGGCCGACTTGAAATTGGTCGGCAGCCTCACTTGCAGCACGTTGACCTTGTCCTCCGGCGGGCGGAAAGCTTGCGGGTCGGGGCTGCACAGCGTCATCAGCTTGGGATCGAAGCTGTCCCATACCGACGGGTCCGTGTAGCAGCTCCTGAGCGCATCCGTGTTGATGCCCGGAATGCGTTTCAGGTAGGGCAGCGGCGGTATGTTCATGATGGACATGCACGGCACCTTCGCCTTTGCCACGGCGTCGAGCAACTCGCGCACCCCCGGCGATCGATACTGCGGCTCCTGCATGGCCAGCGCGACGAGATCGTATTCGGCGGGATTCACCCCTGCGGGACCGCCGGCGGTCAATTTGCCCGGCAGTTTCTGCGAATTAATCTCGACGAGGCCGTTACGGCCTTTGATTGGCATGCGGACCAATGCGCCTTCCTTGTTGATCAGGTCCGCCTCGGCGGGAAGGCAAATCAACTTTGCCGTATGCCCCGCGAGCAGCAGCTTGGTTGCCAAGAGGGAGCCGTAAGAAGCGCCCATGATCAGAATTTTGTAAGTCTTGTTCATGAGTAACCTAGTCCTCCGGATTTGGTAGCAGAACGGGCGGAAGCCTGGCATCCCGGATTGTGGAATCCGTTCTCGCCCACTTGAGTCCGCCATGCTATTCAATAAGCTGCCAGCGCGCAATCATGATTTGTACGTGACTGCTGAACCGATCGTTCGACCCGCCGTCTTTTCTGCATGACTCTCCTCGCTGACCTCGCCGCGGTGTCCCGGAAAGTAGCGGAGACGTCAAGCCGGCTCGCGAAAATCCGCGAGTTGGCGGGATTCCTGCGCCGTCTGGAGCCCGACGAGATTCCGCTCGCCATCGCATTCCTGACCGGCGAACCACGCCAAGGCAAGCTGGGCCTCGCCTATGCCGCTCTGCACTATGGCGCGAGCGCCACGCCGGCGCCGCAACCATCCTTGACGCTCGGCGAAGTCGATGCGGCATTTTCCGAGCTTGCCGCCACGAAAGGCGCGGGCACGAGCGCCGTGCGCGCCGAACGGCTGGCCGCGCTCTTTGCCCGCGCGACGGTGGGGGAACGGGATTTTCTCGCCCGGCTCATCGTCGGGGAGCTGCGGCAAGGCGCGTTGAAGGGGGTGATGCTCGACGCCGTCGCGGCTGCGGCGGAAATTCCCGCCGCCGAGCTGCGGAGGGCAGCGATGTCAGCCGGCGGCATAGCCGAGGTGGCGCGCGCCGCACTCACGGCGGGTCTTCCCGGACTGGCGCGCTTTTCCATCCGGCTGATGCAGCCTCTGTTGCCCATGCTGTCGCAGTCGGCAGAAAGCGTGGAGGAAGCTCTCGAGCGGCTCGGCACCGCTGCGTTCGAATGGAAGCTCGACGGCGCGCGCGTCCAGGTCCACAAGGCGGGCGAGGATGTGCGCGTCTACACGCGCAATCTGAACGACGTCACCGCCAGAGTGCCGGAAATCGTCGAGGTGGCACGGGGTTCGCCTCGGAATTCGCTGATCCTCGACGGTGAAGCCATAGCGCTCAAGCCCGACGGCTTTCCCCATTCGTTCCAGGTCACGATGCGCAGGTTCGGCCGCAAGCTCGAGGTCGAAGCGATGCGGCGGGAGCTCCCGCTGTCGGTGTTCTTTTTCGATTGCCTGCTGCGCGACGGTGAAGCGCTGGTCGATCGCCCGGCGGAGGACCGGTTTCGCGCGCTGTCCGAATCGTTGCCTGCTCCGGCGATCATTCCGCGTCTCGTTGCGGCGGACCGCGGCGAGGCGGAGCGCTTCTTCGACGATGCGCTGCGGCACGGTCATGAAGGCCTGATGGCCAAGGCGCTCGATGGACGGTACGAAGCCGGGCGCCGCGGGGCAGGGTGGCTCAAAATCAAGCGCGCCAATACGCTCGATCTCGTCGTGCTGGCCGCCGAATGGGGAAACGGACGGCGCAAAGGATGGCTGTCGAATCTGCATCTGGGCGCCCGCGATCCGGCCGGCGGCGGCTTCGTCATGCTGGGTAAGACATTCAAGGGGCTTACCGACGAGATGCTCGAGTGGCAAACGAAGGAATTCGTGAAGCGCGAAGTCAGGCGCGACGACTGGACGGTGTACCTGAAGCCCGAGATCGTCGTCGAGGTGGCATTCAACGAAGTGCAGGAAAGCAGCCAGTACCCCGGCGGCCTGGCGTTGCGCTTCGCGCGGGTGAAAGCCTATCGTCCCGACAAGCGGGCCGACGAGGCCGATACGATCGATACGGTGCGCCGCATTTACGAGGCGCAGGGAGGGACGGTTGGGGAGGAAGGATGAAAGGAGGTGACGGGTGACGACTGACGAGTGACGACCCCATAGTCTGGCAAAGCTATCTGACCAAGGCAGCTTTGCTACTTACTTCTGATTTCTGGAAGACGGTTAGAATCGCCTTGTCATCGGTAGCCACAGGGAGCCGGGTAAACCGGGTGGATCACATGACAACACGTCGGGAATGCTCCAGCCGCTCATCGCGACGCGCCTTCCTGCTTGCCGCCGCTGCGTGGCCCGCGCTCGCTTGGGCGGGCGCAGCACGCGCGCAGGCGCCGGCAAAAGTCCCCCGGATCGGACTGCTTTCGCCATATTCGCCGTCCGATGCCGCGCGCTGGCACCAGGCGTTCCGGCAAGGTCTCGGCGACCTCGGATGGGTCGAGGGAAAGAACATCAGCATCGAGTACCGCTATGCGGAGGGTAGAAGCGATCGCTTCCCTGACCTCGCAGCCGATCTCGTCCGTCTCAAGGTTGACGTCATCGTCGCTTCCGCTGGTACCGATGCTCTGGCTGCCCAAAAAGCTACCAGGGCAATCCCTATCGTTGTGGCGTTTGCGGCTGACCCTGTTGCCAGTGGGCTGGTTGAGAGCCTGGCGCGGCCCGGCGGCAACGTCACGGGGTTGTCCCAAATGGGCACGGAACTGGTCGGAAAACGGCTGGAGCTGCTCAAGGAAACGATTCCCAAGCTCTCCCGCGTGGCTGTGCTCTGGAATCCACAGAACCCAGTCTCGACACTCACTTGGAAAGAACTTCAACTCCCGGCACGGCAACTGGGACTCCAGCTTCATTCGCTGGAGGTACGGAGCCCCAACGATTTCGACCAGGCGCTCGAAGACGCGACCCGGGCACGCGCTGGCGCTCTTATCATCCTAGGAGACGCAGTGTTCACTACGAATCTAAAACGGATAGCGGGCCTTGCGGCAAAGAGCCGCCTGCCGTCGATATTTCAATTTACGGAATTCGCGGACGCTGGCGGTCTTGTGGCCTATGGGCCAGACCGTGCCGACTTGTTCCGGCGCGCCGCCACCTACGTGGACAAGATCCTCAAGGGCGCGAAACCCGGGGATCTGCCGATCGAGCAGCCGACCAAGTTCGAGCTGGTGGTAAACCTGAAGACTGCCAAGGCGCTGGGCATCACGATTCCGCAGTCAGTCCGGTTTCGCGCCGATCGGGTGATCGAGTAATGGGCGCGAATGAGCGCTTTAGGTTGGTTGCGATCAAGCGGTAAGCGGTCAACATCGATCATTCGATTTGTCGCAATGTTGGTCTGCGACAGGTAGTAGCTACCCATGACTGAATACAGTGGGTGCTACACTGATCGAACGCGCTTGGATGAAGGGAAAATGTGATGGGGACAGAAACTATCTGGCGGGTTGTGCCTGCGGTGCCATACGATACGAAACAGATGCCGATCCGATCGTTATGCTGAACTGCCATCGCCGCGATTGTCAGCGCGCGAGCGGCGGCGGCTATGCCGCTTTCATAGTAGTTCCGAAAGCCGCAGTTCAGCTTCGCGGTAAACCGCGTTATCACAAGATCGTTGGAAATGGCGGCAAGGCTGTCGAGCGAGGCTTTTGCCAGAGTGCGGATATCACCCGTCACCCATCACCCATCACCATCACTCATCACCCATCTCTCTTCTCAGATCCCGATCGCCGCTTTCACGCGACGGCTGGTCAGCGGCAGGTCCCGGATCCTCACGCCCGTCGCGTCGGCAACGGCATTCGCCACGGCTGCGGCGGTGGGTCCCTGGGCGGCTTCGCCCGTTCCCAGATACGGCTGACCCGGGCGGCTGATCACCTGTACGTCAACAGTGTCGGGCAAATTTTGAAAGCGAATGATGGGATAGCTCGCCCAGTCGACGCTGGTGATGCGGGTGGCGTCAAAGGTCACGGCTTCATACAGCGTCCAGCTCAGAGCCTGCACTATGCCCCCTTCGGTCTGGTTGCGGATGCCGTCTGGATTGACGGCTTCCCCGCTGTCTATGGCTGCCACGGCGCGCACCATGCGTACCCGCCCGCTCTCGCGATCGACCTCCACTTCGCAAGCGATCGCGCAGTACGCGGCAAGATTCTTGTAGCGGGCAAAAGCGAAACCACGCCCGCGGCCGCGCTGCCGCTTGTAACCCGCCCACGCGAAACGCTCGGCGGCGCTACGAATGACATCGCCGGCGCGTGTGTCATCCAGGTGACGCAGCCGGAACTCGACTGGATCGGCCTTCGCCGCCTTTGCCAGCTCGTCCATAAAGCTCTCGATCGCGAACACGTTGTGATACGCGCCGAGCGCGCGCAGCGCCGACACCCGCAGCGGCATCGTGGGGATGAAATGATGCACTATCCGCGTCTTGCCAAATCTGTAGAGCGGAATGGCGTTGCGGTCGCCGCCGCCCGTCGGCTGCGGAATCGGCTTGGGTGGCGGTCTCTCGAACGGCGCTTGCAGGTGCCAGGCGGGCACGAGTTGCCCGGCCGGCCCCGGACGCTCGTTGTGGGAGTTGCTCCACACCTCGTACTGAAAGTCGGTGACCTCACCGCCGCTGCCGAGCCGCGCGCGTGCGCTCGACACCATCATGGAGCCGTAGGGTTCCCACGCGTGCTCCTCCTCGCGCATCCACTGGACGCGGACCGGCCGGCCGGGAAAGGCGATGGCAAGGAGAGCGGCATCGGCACCCGCGTCATCGGCGGCGTTGTGACCGTAGCAACCCGACCCTTCCACGTGGACGCAGCGCACGCGCTCGGCCGGCAGACGCATCATTTCGGCGATCGCGGTGCGCAGCGGATAAACGCCCTGGCTGTGCGTCCACACGATCAGCGCCTCATCCTTGTAGAGGCCAACGGCGCAGGACGGACCGATCGAGCCATGGATCTGATACGGGCGGCGGTAAGTGGCCTCGACCGCGCCTGTTCCGGCGGGCGTCGCAGGCCCGTCGACGATAGCAGTGTCCTGTGCGGGCAGGCGCTGGAAGTAGCTGTAAGGATCCTCCGGCGGAGGGAGAGCAGGCTTCTCCTCCCAGCTCGCCGCCTTGGCGAGCGCGCGCATCGCCGTCACCGCCTGGTACTCGCGCTCCGCGATCACGGCGAGATAGCGTCCGTCCTTCACGACCTTCAGTACGCCCCGCATCTTCTCGATGCGTGCTGTTTCCACCGCGCGCAGTTGCGCGCCGTAGCTCGGCGGGCGGACAACGCGCGCGTGCACCATGTTCGGCAGCCGCAGGTCCTGCACGTAGGTGGCGACGCCGGCGAGCTTGGGCGGGATGTCGATGCGCGGGAATGACTGGCCGATAACGGTGTAGGTGCTCGGCACTCGTAGCGGCGACTGGGCCTGTGCTTGCACGTTGAGCGTCGCGCCGGCCACCAGCTCGCCGTACGTCGCACGACGCCCGTCCGGGGCGCGCACGGCGCCACCGCCGACCGTGAGACTTTCGCCGGAGACCCCGAGCTTTCCCGCCGCCACTCCCACCAGCAGGGCGCGTACCTGCGCAGCCGCGTGGCGGATCGCCGTTGCGCTGTCCTGCATGGACTGGCTGCCCGCAGTGTAGCGCTCATCGGGCGTGCGGCCGGTGTCTGCCATGACGAGCGTGATGGCGCGAGGCTCGACTACGAGCTCCTCGGCCGCCACCTGCAAAAGCGCGGTCTTGATCCCTTGCCCCAGCTCGGCCTTGCCCGTGAACACGGTAATGCTGCCGTCCTCGGCTATGCGTATCCACGAGTCGAGCATCGGCGTGTTCTGCAGGCTTCCTGGAAGCTTGACGGCCTTGTCGCCCGGCTTCGATGCCTGGGCAGCTCCCAAGCGCGGAAACAACGTGAAGCTGACGATGAGCGCTCCGCTCTTCGCCAGGAAGTCGCGCCGCGTAACGCCGCTCACCACGGGCTCATTCATCGCTTGGTCTCCTCTTTCCCGCGTGCCTTGTCGCCCGCGGCTATCAAGCCCGCCGCCTTCTCCACTGCGCGCAGGATGCGCATGTGCGTGCCGCAGCGGCAGAGATTGGGGCTCATGTAGCGGCGGATCTGCGCGCGGGTCGCGGAGGGATTGCGCTCGAGCAGCGCCTGCGCGCGCACGATCATGCCCGGTATGCAGAAGCCGCATTGCGCTGCCTGCTCCTCAATGAAAGCGCGCTGGACCGGTCCCGGTTGCTCGAGCGTGCCGAGGCCTTCGAGCGTCCTCACGCGGCGTCCGTGCAGGGCCGAAAGTGGCACCAGGCAGGAGAAGACCGGCTGGTCGTCGAGCAGCACCGTGCACGCCCCGCATTGCCCCAGGCCGCAGCCGAACTTGGCGCCGTTCAATTGCAGGTGGTCGCGCAGGACGTAGAGCAGCGGCGTTGCCGGCTCGGCGTCGATCTGCTGCGAGCGGCCGTTGATGGTGAGTGTAATCATATGAAGAACAGTGATGCGTGATGAGTGATGGGTGATGAGTGATGGGTGTTTGGTCACCTCATCACTTCGTCAGTGTCTGCGCGACGCGCCGTTCCCTGTCGCGCTGCACCTTCTTCAATTCTCCCTCTACATCGCGCCAGGGCGTGGCTTTGGCAACATCGGTACGCAGAAATCGCACGAGGGCCACGACCTGCTCGTCGGTCAGCGCGCCGGCGAAAGCGGGCATCCATGAGCCGGTTTCGCCCACGGGCGGTGTAATGCCGTCCAGCACGATACGGATGAGATTGCTCGGTGTCGGGAGGGTGAGCCCCGAGGCGAGCGCGAGATTGAGCGCGGTACCGGACGAGGACGTCTGCCGGCCGCTGTCGTGGCAGCCGACGCAAGCGCCAGCGTAGATGGCGCGTCCCATTTGCAATGCTGGATCGCCGCCGTCGGAAGCCGGGACGGGTTCACCCGTTATCTGCGCCACTGCGTCGTTCTGCGCGCGGGCTGCGCTGTATTCGGCCCGTTGCTGACGCTCGGGGGTTACCTGTCCGGCGTACGACGCAATGTAAGCCGCGATCGCCTGCACGTCCTGCTGCGACACTGTGGAAAGATTGCGCACGACGGGCAACATGGGACCTGCCGCCACCGCGTGCTTGTCGGCGACACCGTGACGCAGATACTGAAAGAGTGTTTCCGCGGTCCACGGGGCGGGGGCAGGCGACGCGGTATTCAACGCCGGCGCATGCCAGCCTTCCGATTCGCCACCGGCCAGATAGCGGCGCTTCTTTTCCGCGCCGAGCAGGTTGCGCGGCGTGTGGCACGCGCCGCAATGCGCGGGACCTTCCACCAGATAGGCGCCGCGATTCCAATCGGGGCTCTGCGCGGCATCGGCTTGGAACGCGCCTGGGCGGAAATACGCCGCTTTCCATCCAGCCACCAGCATGCGGATATTGAAGGGAAAAGCGAGCTCGTTCGGCGGCACCTCGGCCCGGACTGCACCGCGCGTCATGATGAAGGCGTAGATCGCCTTGATGTCTTCGTCGCTCATCCTGGTGTAATGATCGTAGGGAAATGCCGGATACAGGTGGCGTCCCTGGCGATCCACTCCTTCGCGCAGGGCGCGAAAAAACGCCGCTTCCGACCAGCGGCCGATCCCGGTCACCGGGTCGGGCGTGATATTGGTGCCGTAGATCGTTCCGAAGGGCGTTTTCAACGGCCGTCCGCCGGCATAGGCCTCGCCGCTCTCCGCGGTATGGCACACGTTGCAGTTGGCGATCATCGCGAGCTCCGCGCCCTTGGCCACGAGCGCCGCGTCGAAAGACGGAGGCGGGAGAGGATCGACAGGCGCGATCGCCGAGCGCCAGGCAAATACCACGAACGCCGCGACGAGGACGAGAGCGAGCACTAGTCCCAGGATGACGTGAATTGCTCTCATGACGTTCGAGAAAGGGACGCAGGAATCTCCGCGACCTGCTGACAGATTGGGCCTCGTCCACCGCTGCGAGTTCAATCCGCATTCCATGGTAAGGAACTGCCCGCACCGTGGCCGGTCACAACGGTATACCAACGTCCTGAAGCAAGCCCAATTGCACCTGGAGCGGATCTCGCCCCTCGGTCCTCGAGTGCTGCGCCGCTTCTGGAGCGGAAGGGGCGGCACAGTGCTCGCGACACTGGCCGTGGTGGCGTTGTCGCTCGCTATGGGGGCGCTCGGCATGATTTATTCGGGCGTCTACAACGTCTCGGCGACCGAACAGCACACCGCGCCGGTGTACTGGGCGCTCGAAACCGCCATGTTGAAGGCCGTGCGACGGCGCGCACGCGACATTCAGGCGCCCCCGCTCGGCGATCCGGCGCTTATCCGCCGGGGATTTCTCATCTATCGCGACACCTGCGTGCTGTGCCACGGGGCGCCAGGGGTGGCACCGCATGACGTCGGCAAGGGGCTGCTTCCCGTCCCCAACAATCTCGCGCAGACGGCGCGGGAGTGGACGCCCTCCGAACTCTACTGGGTGACGCGCCACGGTCTCAAGATGACGGGCATGCCGGCGTGGGGCATGCGCTTCAGCGAGGAGGAGTTGTGGGCGATCGTTGCGTTCCTGAAGGTACTGCCGCGCTTGACGGCAGCCGACTATCAAGGCCTCGACGGCAGCGCTGCTGAGAGTCAGCCCCGGCAGGAAGCAAGTGCCTCCGTGAGAGCGGGCGACCCGCGCCAGGGTTTGGTGGCGATGCAGCAGTATGCATGCACGACCTGCCACCGGATCCCCGGCATCGTGGGCGCTTACGCGTACGTGGGCCCGCCGCTGGATGGCGTCGCCAGCCGGAAATACCTTGCCGGCCGGCTGCCGAACTCGCCGGAAAGCATGATGCGCTGGATCCGCGATCCCAAGAGCGTGAGCCCGACGACGCTCATGCCGGACCTCAAGGTGAGCGAGGAGCACGCGCGCGACATGGCGGCATATCTCTACACCCTCAAATAAGGCTGGATTGAAGCCACAGAGAAACACAGATGCACACAGACAATGACGAGAAACGACTCCTGCAGATCGTCGCTGCGGGCTGTTTGTCGAGCGCGCGCAAGATCCGTGTTTATCTGTGTGTATCTGTGGCTGTCCTATGCCCTTCGGCCTTGACCGCATGCGGCGAGCCGGAAGTCAAGCCAATGGCTGTAGGCGACGCGAAGGCCGGACGCAGCGCTATCGAGCGCTACCAGTGCGGTGTCTGTCACACCATTCCGGGCGTCGTAGACGCACGCGGTTTGGTCGGTCCGCCGCTTACCGCATACGGGCGGCGCGTCTACATTGCCGGAAAGCTGCCACAGGATCCGCTCCTGCTCGCCCGCTGGATCCAGGATGCGCCGTCACTCGCTCCCGGCACAGCCATGCCCAACGTCGGCGTAACGGAGACGGACGCGCGCGATATCGTGGCCTACTTGTACCGCCTGCGTTGACCATGGCCGCGCCATTGAAACCGGGCGAACGGCTGCAGTCCGTGCTCGACCCGGCGAGCGCGGCCGCCGAATTGATCCATGAGCTGGGACTCGTGCTTTACATCGGCGCTGCGGTGATCCTGGCGCTGGTGCTGGCGCTCGCGCTCTACGGAGCGTTTTCCCGTCCCCGTGAAATATCGGCGAAGATGTGGGTGATCGGCGGCGGTGTGGTTTTCCCGACCGTCGTGCTGACGGCGCTGCTCATCTGCGAAATCCACATTGGCAATGCGCTGTCGGCCGGGGCGCCGCGTCCTGCGGAGATCGAGGTGACCGGGAAGCTCTGGTGGTGGGAGGTTCGGTACGGCAAAGGGAATACCAGCGGTGGCGGCTCGCAAGCCGTGCTCGCCAACGAGCTCTACATACCCGTCGGACGGCCGGTCGAGATCGCGCTGCGTACCGATAATGTGATCCACAGCTTCTGGGTTCCGGCGCTCGCCGGTAAGGTGGACATGATTCCCGGGCGGACAAACCGGCTCGTGCTCGAAGCGCGCGTTCCTGGTGTTTATCGGGGCCAGTGCGCGGAGTACTGCGGTATGCAGCACGCGTGGATGGCCTTTTACGTGGTCGCCGTGCCGGAAGAAGTGTACAGGCAATGGCTCGCGGGGCAGGCAGCGCCCGCGCGAGAGACCGCCGATGCCTTCCTTCTGCGCGGACGCGATGTTTTCCTGCGCGAGGGCTGCGGTGCCTGTCACACCATTCGCGGGACGCCCGCAAACGGAATGCTCGGCCCCGATCTCACCCACGTGGGAAGCCGCCTCTCGCTCGCGGCCGGGAGACTTGACAACCATACCGGTACGCTCGCCGGCTGGATTGCGGACAGCCAAGGCATCAAGCCCGGGAATCTCATGCCCTCAATCAGCACCTTGTCCGGCGAGGATCTGCGCGCGGTTGCCGCGTATCTGGAAAACCTGAAGTGAAGAATCTCCCCAATCTCCTGCCGCGCCCTGCGGGTGAGCTCGAAGCGCTCGAGCGCGCCTGGAAGCCACCGCGTGGATGGCGTCTCCCCGCTGCCGTCAACAATACGCACATCGGGATGCTGTACGTCGGTGCTGCACTGCTATTTCTGGTGCTGGGCGGAATCCTGGCGCTCCTGATGCGCACCCAGCTCGCCGTGCCGAACAACGATTTCGTCGGCCCCCAGACCTACAACCAGCTCTTCACCATGCACGGCACGATCATGATGTTTCTCTTTGCCGTGCCCGTGATAGAAGCGATGGCCGTCTATCTGCTGCCGGGCATGCTCGCCGCGCGCGACCTACCGTTTCCGCGCCTGGGCGCCTACGCGTTCTGGGCGTATGCCATTGGCGGCTTGATCTTCTTCGGCACGCTTTTTTTCGGCGTCGCGCCCGACGGCGGCTGGTTCATGTACCCGCCGCTCACCAGTTACGAGTACACGCCTTCCAGCAGTGCGGACTGGTGGCTGCTGGGCATCGGCTTCATCGAGATTTCCGCGATCGCGGGCGCGATCGAGCTCGTGGTAGGGATACTGCGCACGCGGGCGCCGGGAATGTCCCTCGACAAGATGCCGATCTACGCGTGGGCGATGCTGGTGGTGGGGGCGATGATCGTCTTCGGTTTTCCGCCGGTGATACTGGGCACGCTGCTGCTCGAGCTGGAGCGAGCGTTTCACTGGCCGTTTTTCATGGCGGAGAAAGGCGGCGACCCGGTGTTGTGGCAGCACCTGTTCTGGCTGTTCGGGCATCCCGAGGTCTATATCATTTTCCTGCCGGCCGCCGGCATGGTGTCGATGATCATTCCGGTGATGGCGCGCACCCCGCTCGTGGGCTATCGGTGGGTGGTGATGGCGCTCATCGGCGTCGGCGTGCTGAGCTTCGGGCTGTGGGCGCACCACATGTTCACGACGGGCATGCCGCACATCTCGGCCAGCATTTTTTCCGCTGCGAGCATGGCGGTTGCCATCCCGACGGGCATACAGATCTTCGCCTGGATCGCAACGCTGTGGCGCGGCAAGGTGCGGTTCGCCGCGCCGACCTGGTTCCTGCTCGCGTTCCTCGCGACCTTCGTGCTCGGTGGGCTCACCGGCGTGATGCTGGCGGTGGTGCCGTTTGACTGGCAGGCGCATGACACGTATTTCGTCGTGGCGCATCTCCATTACGTCTTGATCGGGGGCATGGTGTTCCCGTTGTTCGCAGGACTCTATTACTGGGCGCCGCTGGTGAGTGGAAAAGCGCTTTCCGAACGGCTCGGCCTGTGGGCGTGCGGCCTCATGTTCGCGGGCCTCAACGTAACTTTTCTGCCCATGCATGTCACCGGTCTCCTGGGCATGCCGCGCCGCGTGCACACGTATGCCGAAGGATTGGGGTGGGAGGGCTTGAATCTCGTATCCACTATCGGAGCGTTTGTCCTCGCGGCCGGCGTCTTGGTCGTGCTGGTCGACATGCTCCTGCACCTGCGCGTCGCGGGCAAGGTCGACGCCAACGTGTGGGGCGCGAGCACGCTCGAGTGGCTGCCCGCGGACGACTACGGCGTGCGCAGCATTCCCCAAATACACAGCCGCGAGCCGCTCTGGGACCGTCCCGGGCTTGGCTGAGGAAGTGGATAGCGGTCAGCATTACCTGCCGCGCACGGCGACCGGCGGACGCGAAACCATAGTCACCAGTCCAATCCACGCCCGCCCTCAATACATTCTCATTCTCCCGGGCTGGAGCTTTCTGCCATTGATTGCGGGGGTGGGGACGGCGGCGTTCTTCCTCTTCCTGACCGTGAAGATGGTTTTGCCCGCGTTCATCGGCGCCCTGGTTGCGCTCGCGGCGATTTTTCGATGGATGTGGGATCTGGATCGTGGAGTGACGCATCCGCCCGTAGACATCGGCGGCGGGATAAGCCTCCCCGTGTACGCCTTCGGAACCGTCACGCATTCATGGTGGGCGATGATCGTGCTCATCCTGGTCGACGCGACGGTGTTCGCCTCGCTGGTCTTTTCCTATTTCTACCTGTGGACGGTGACGCAGACAACGTGGCCACCGTCGGGCACCTCATTGCCGGCTATGGCGTGGCCCCTGGCAGCGGCGCTGGGGTGGCTCGCGAGCAGCGGGCTTTTCGGATGGGCGCGCCGTGCACTGGAATCCGGACAGCATGGGCAGGCCGGTTTCCGAATGGCACTGGTTGCAGCGATAGCTTTAATGCTTGCCGCCTTCGGCGTCGATCTATACGGAATCTGGAGCACCGGGCTGCGGCCCGACGCACATGCCTACGGCGCAGCTGTGTACGCGGTCGTGGCTTGGCAGGGCCTTCACGCCTGCGTACTCCTTCTCATGACGAGCTACACGCTCGCGCGCTCGTGGAGCGGGCTGCTGGATGGCACGAGGCGAATCACCTTCGACAATACGCGCCTGCTCTGGCATTACATGGTTGCGCAGGGAATCGCTGCCATATTGCTGGTGCACGCGGTTCCGCGCTGGTTAGGGTGAGCGCCATGCGATCGCTAGACGTCGCTAATCCCTCACCCCCAACCCCTCTCGCGGGCAACGCCCAGGCGTTGCTGCCCTCACCCCCAACCCCTCTCCCGGAAGGAGAGGGGAGCGTCGAGGTGCAATGGCTCTTCGCACAATTGCACAAGATATGATCGAGCCACGATTTCCGAGAACGACGCTGACAGTGACCGCCGGCCTACTGATCTGGGCGACGGATTTCCTGTTTATTTACGTGTTCGCGGCGCTGGCGTGCGCTCGCGGTTTCGTTCACACGACCGTGCTCGGATTCGATATCGTGCCGTTCGCGAGCACCTTGGCGACGGCGGCTGCTGCTGCCGCGAGCATAGCGCTAATCGTTGCCGGCGCCCGGCGGGCGGTCGTTGCCAGAGCCGCTTCAGAGGAAGATGCGCCGGCGTCGGCTTTTCTCGGCCGCCTCGCGATGATCGTCGCGATGCTCGCGCTCATCGCCATCGCGCTAACGGGCCTGCCGGGTTTGTTGGTGCGGGGATCCTGCGAGTGAATACCCCACCACCCAACAGCGGCCTCTGAGAGATTGACCCGAGTCCTCTGCGTAAATTGCGCGTCTATCGTGCGTCGCCCGGAGTGTCGAGGAATGAGTGTCGAGTGAAAAACGACAATGTGCTTCCCTCGACCCTCGACACCCGCCACCCGCTCAGACGAGCGCGCGGCATATCGCTTCCACATGGCGATGATCGGTGCCGCAGCAGCCGCCGACGACTGACAGGTGCGGCAGCACCGGCTTCAGGGCGCGGTACTGCTCCCCAAGCTCGATGGGATCGCCGACATCCAGGTCGGGGCTCTCGTCGAGCTCGGCGTGGCTGCGCTTCGACGCGTTGGCACGCAGCCCGCGTATGCGGTTCCGCCACCCGCCGCCGGACGCGAGTACGTTTTGGAAATGCGTCGGGTGGGCGCAGTTGATCATGTAGTAAACGGGATACCCCCCGGTGTCCGCATCGGTACTGCCAATCGCGTGCTCGAGGGTATCACCCGAAGGCAGGCGACCGTCTGTTTCCAGGGTAAAAGAGATCGCTACCGGCATCGCGTTCCTTTGCGCCGCCTTCACGATGCCGATCGCTTCTTCCACGTAGTTCATGGTAAAGGCGGCGACCATGTCGGCGTCCGTTTGCGCGAACGTTTCGACCTGCGCTGAGTGGTAGTCCCGCGCCTGCTCCACGTTCATGCGCGAGCCGGGCTTGTAGCCGTCGCCGCGCGGCCCGAGGTTGCCGCTGATAACGACCGTAGTTTCGCCGCTTTCGAATGCCGCGCGAATCTCGAGCAGCAAACCGATGGCCTTCCGGTTCACTTGAGCCAGCGCAACGGCTTCGTAGCGGAGTTGGGCGCCCCAATCGGGGTTCGCGCGCCAGGTCGGGCTTTCCAGCACGACCCCCACGCGATTGGAGCGGGCAAGCTCTGCATACCGCACGAAGTAACGGCGCAGCGCGGCTGTTCCGTCGTCATCCTTCAACAGATCGAAAGCCGCGAAAGATGTCAACGGTATACCGTCGTGAAACACCAGTGTGGTTTCCAGCCCACCGTCCGTTATGAACATTCGGTCCGTCAACTGGGGCAGGCGTGCGCGGTACTTGCTCGTGCTCATGATTGGTCCCTTGCGAGGCCGAGATTGCGAACAGCCGGGGTTGGCGCTCCGGGCATCGTTCCGGCTTGACCACGCACATCTACGGCTGCCGCCGACGCCCCCATTCGCGCAAACGTGCAGATTACAATAGCCTGAAGCGAAGGGTTCGGAGATCGCAGCTGGAGCCAGGACGCTAAAGCGAAAGAGGCTCGGGCAATTCCGAATTCGGAGATTATCGAACGGTACGCAAAAACCTGGGGGGAGGCGAACCCTCTCCCATTACGTCCGTTCCGGACTACCGCGGCGCTTCGCGCTCGCGCAGAACGGGTTCTTTGGTGACGACGCCCGCCGGATCCACGATGGCACCGCTCGCAGGCCCGCCGCCCGTGCGGTCCGTTCCTGGCGGCGTATTGCCGCGCTTTTCGTCCTTGGGCTCTTCCTTGGCCGGAGCGGAACGTTGGGGGGCGACGTATTCCGCAGGCACGGTCGAGGCCGGCGCGGAGGGAGGCGACGAATTCGGCGAGAACTGGACGGGCGTATACTCCGGACCGGCTGTAGCGCAGGAGGCCAGGATCAGCCCGACGGGGATCATCATCACGACAGATAATATGCGTTTCCGCATGTTTCTTTGGCACTCTCCGAGGGAGGCTAGTTCCATTGAAATCCGGTGATTCATCAACGTCCACCAACTGTTCCGTGGCGCGGTGTCGGTTATCCGTGACACTCCATCGATGGGTCGAAAGGAAACCCTTCTATAATTGGGCCGGCTACGATTCCAAGGATCCAAAGAGCTTGGCAATGGCAGAGAACGTCGGCCGCACGCTGGTATGCAGCGTGCTCTTTCTCGACACCGACCACGCCAAACTCTTCAGGCACGAGGGGGCACGCAAGGACAAGCCCGTGCGTGAACACGACGTCTAATCGGTCGCAAGGAATACGCCGCCCAAGCAGCCGAAGGCGTTGCAAGAGGCGCTTACGCACCTCGCCGCGGAAGTGTTCGAAGCGGGTGACCAGCTCGTCATTACCGCGCATATCCGCTCGCGGGTGGAGGAGGAGCTGGACCGGCTCGAGCAATTGGGCGCGAAAGTCGTCTCGGAGATCACGGAATTCGGCGGCAAGTGGCTCGCAAGTTGCGCGCGGCCGGACATACCCACGTTCACTCGGGTCGCGCAACTAGGAAATACCCGCATCGTGACAGGAAAGACCCGCGAGGCATCATAATGTGAACGCTCGGCCACAGCAGGGTGCTCGTCCAACCAATTTTTCGCCAGCATATGGACTGCTTTGTAAGGTTGGCGTAAGCGCGTTGTATAATAATTTTTTGTGCTGTCGGGGTTCTCCTGGTCATGCCTTTGGGGATTGCAGGAGGTCGCTTCAGCACCAATGTTACTGCGCGAGTGAGCGCTCGGGAGGGTTATGCGTAGATTTCTGTCCGCTGTTTCGGTGTTCCTGATGTCTTGCTGGGCGTTTGCCGCCACGAAGGAGATCGAATCGGGCGCCAACGCGCCGGTCGAGACGGTGGATGTGGTTTGGGTGGTGATTTTCGTCGTCGGCTTCTTCGCGATGATCGTCGGATTTTTCGTCTACTTCTGGTGGCTTGAAAAGAAGAAAAAGAAGACCGACTAGCGGCGAATCAGTAACGAACAGGCCGATCCCAAAAAAGCCCCGCCGCGCGGCGGGGTTTTTTGTTGCCCGCCTTCCAGGAAGCGCGCAACCGCGAAAGTCAGATCGGTGTCCATTTGTATCTATCTGTGGCTATATATCGGTTTGTTGCTCTGCAATCGAAGAGCTACCGGGGGATCCGATGGATTTCACGCTCACCGCTGAGCAGTTGCGCTGGCGCGCGGTCGCGCGCGATTTTGCCGGAGAAGGTGATCCAGCCGGATGTGCTGCGGCGTGACCGGCTCCCGACTGCCGCAGAGCGCATACCCTGGGACTGGATCCGCCAGGCGGATCAGCTCGGGTTGCGCACGCTCGGCGTGCCGAAGGCCTGGGGCGGCGCAGGGGCGGAAATCGTAACCCTGTGCCTCGTCGGCGAGGAACTGGGCGCCGGCGACCTCGGGTTCGCGGTGATCATGGACCAGTGCTGGAAGATGGCCCACCTCCTCGGCGAAGCGATGACACCGCAGCAGCAGAAGAAATTCATACCGCCATTCGTCGCCGATCCCGAGGCGACGCTCGCGATCGGCTTCACGGAAGTCGGGGCCGGCTCCGACCACCAGGGCTATTACGATTCTCCGGACATCGATTTCCGCACGACTGCAGTGCGCGAGGGGGATACCTACGTCATCAACGGGACCAAGCGCTACGTTTCGAACGGCTGCATGGCGAAGCTCTACTTCATCATCGCGCGCACTGATCCCGCGCGTTCTCTGCGCGAGGGCGGGAGCGTTTTCATCGTTCCGTCCGACACACCCGGATTCCGCGCCGGATTCTTCCACGAAAAAGGCAGCCAGCGGCTGGCGACGAACGGCACGTTCCACCTGGAGAACTGCCGCGTGCCCGCGGAGAATCTGCTGGGAGGCGAAGGGCTCATGGCGCGCCTGCGCGCCGAGTTCATGTGGGGCAGCAAGGCGGAGGCCGCCGCGACCGCGCTGGGCGTGGGCCGCGCCGCCTACGAATACGCGATGGAATACGCCAGGCAGCGGGTGCAGGGCGGCAAACCCATCGTCGAGCAGCAGGCGGTGGCGATGATGCTGGCGCAGATGGCGATGAAGCTCGACGCCGCACGCGCGCAAATCTGGAAGGCCGCCTGGCTCGCGGACCGCAAGCAGCCAGAGGCGAGAGTGCTCGGGCTGCTCGCCAAGGTGAACGCTTCCGAGACGGCGTTCGAGGCGTGCAAGCTGGCGGGAGAGGTGCTGGGCGGCGCTTCGATCATGCACGACCACCCGGTGGAGAAATATCTGCGCGATGCCGCGAGCTTCCTGCACTCCGACGGTACGAACCAGCTCTGCCTGCTGCGTGCGGCGCAAGCGTTGTCCAGCAGCAACGACGTGAGCTTGTTCGGCTTCTAGCCTCCACGGGCAAGAAGCAACAGCCTCGACACGAAGAACACGAAACCACGTGATGTTCCGCAGTTAGACCGCGCCCGGCAAGTTAGATTCGCGCGCAACCGCCGGGGCGGAAACATTCGGGGCAAAGTGGAGTCTGACCCACTGATGAGTTCCCTCGTCCAATCGTTCTCGCAATTGCCGAGTGAGATCGCGAAGAGAGCCTGGCGGCTCGTGCAGGGGACCTTCACCGTCTGGAGCGACCGGCAGGCTCCGCGTCTGGGCGCGGCGGTCGCTTTCTACGCCATTTTTTCAATCACCCCGCTGGTCCTGATGGCCGTGCTCGTCGCCGGAGCTTTTCTGGGCGCCACTTTCGCCCGCATCGAGTTTCTCAACCAGTTGGCCGGTCTCCTCGGCCAGGGCGCGGCGGATGCGGTGGAAACCATGATCAGCGCCGCGGAAAAGTCCTCCGACAAGGCGCCGTGGGCCGGAATAACCGGTGCGATCACTCTATTCGTGGGCGCGAGCGGCGTGTTCGTCGAATTAAGAAACGCTCTCGATGTTATGCAGGGTACCAAGCGCGGGCGCGAGGGTTTCGTGTCGTGGTTTGTCCGCGGCCGGCTCTGGTCGTTTGCCCTGGTGCTGGCGGTCGGGTTTCTCCTGCTCGTCTCGCTGATCGCCAGCGCCGATCATAGCGGCGATGGGCTCATGGCTCACGGCATTGTTTCCCGTGCTGGGTATCGTTGCGCTCGGGTTGAATCTCCTCTTTTCGCTTGTGCTGCTCGCGGTTTTGTTCGCGATGCTGATGCGATGGCTGCCTTCGGAACGCCAATCTTGGCGTTCAGTCTGGGGCGGTGCCCTGCTGGCCAGCGTCCTGCTGGAAATCGGGAAGGAGCTGCTCGGGCTCTATCTGGGACGCGCCGCATTTTCCGATACGTTCGGCGCGGCGGGCGGTTTGGTCGTGGTCGTGATGTGGATCTACTACGCCGTGCAGGTGTTTCTGTTCGGCGCAGCGTTCAACGAAGTCAGGGCGAAGAAAACCTCATGACGGAGTGACGTCGCTTCGCTAGTGACGGGTGACGAAAAGCAAGAATTGAACCGCCAGGACGTCGAGTGCGTGTAGCGAATCTTTCTCCGCTACGCGCCGCAAGCTAGAATGGCGGGCACGAGAACAAGAATCATGCCCAGATGCGGCTCAAACACATCTTCCTTTTCCTTTCCTACTTCCTCCTTGCAGTTGTAGCGGCATCGCTCGCGCCAGCCGCCGCAATGGCGCAGAGCTATCCCGCGAAACCAATCCGCATCCTGCTGCCGTTCGCGGGCGGCACCGACGTGGTTGCCCGCGCGCTCGCACTCAAGCTCGGGCCCGCCCTCGGCCAGCAGGTCGTGCCCGAGCAGCGCCTCGGAGCCGGTGGAAACATCGCTTACGAGGCCGCCGCCAAAGCACCGCCTGACGGCTACACGCTGCTCATGGCCGCGCCGCCACTCGTCATCAATCCGCACCTTAACCCCAGGGTCGGCTACGACCCTCTGCGCGATTTCACGTCGATGGTGCTGCTCGGCACTTTGCCCAATGCCATCGTGGTCCACCCTTCGGTGCCGGCGCAAAACTTGCGCGAGCTGGTGCAGCTTGCGCGCAACAATCCGGGCAAGCTCACCTACGGTTCCGGCGGCGTGGGCTCGTCGAATCACCTGGCGGCCGAGCTATTGAAGTCGCTCACGAAGACGCGGATCGTGCACGTCCCGTACAAGAGCGCGACGATGGGACTCGTCAGTGCGGCGGGCGGCGAGGTCGACATCGTCGTCGTGGTCGTATCGAGCATCGTGCCCTACGTCCAGCAGCGAAGAATGCGCGCGCTCGCGGTGCTCGATACGAAGCGAGTGTCCGCGCTCCCCGAGCTGCCCATCTCCGCCGAAGGGGGGCTGCCCGAGCTCGTGGTGGTGAACTGGTACCTGCTGCTCGCGCCTGCCGGCACGCCGCGCACGATCATCGAGCGGCTCAATACCGAATCGGTGAAGACCATGACCGCGCCCGACACGCGCGAGCGGCTCGCGGCGATGGGCGCAGAGCCGGCTTCGAGCACGCCCGAGCAGGCGGCCGAGTTCCTGCGCACGGAGTTCACGCGTTGGGGCAAGGCGATCCGCGAGGCGGGGATTAAGGCTGAGTGACGAGTGACGAAGTGACGAGTGACGACTGACGAAGGCAAGCACTCAACCGCCAAAGCCCCCATGAAGGCATCCCCCACCCATGACCTATCACCGATTGTATTGAACCGCCAAGCCTGCCCCGGACTCGATCCGGGAACGCCAAGTCCGCCGAGAAGAGCAACAACAACAATTGAACCGCCGAGGGGCGGAGGAAAAAACAGAAAGACAATTATTTAACAACAAGTGCCCGTGGCTTGCCGGCGAAACCCTCTTTGTGTAGACTTGTGTGTAAGGAGTGACACATGGCCACCAACCTTTCCCTGGACCCCCGCTTGATCGAACGCGCCGTGGAAGTGAGCGGCGAACGCACCAAGAAAGCGGCGGTTACCCGCGCGCTGGAGGAGTTCATCGCCCGCCGCAGCCAGAAGCGCCTGGTTGAATTGATGGACAAGCTCGAATGGGATAAGTCGTTCGACTATAAGTCCGAGCGCTCCCGCCGGTGACCCTGTTCGTCGATACCAGCGTTTGGTCGCTCGCCTTCCGCCGCGACAGACCCTCCACCGCGCCGGAAGTACGCGCGCTGCGCCGCGCCCTGGAGAGCGGCGAAGTCATCGTGACCACCGGGTTGATCCTGCAGGAATTGCTGCAGGGGTTCGCAGGCCCGCGTGCGCGCGAAGAAATCATTGACCGGTTCACGGCCCTGCCGCTACTTGCTCCGCACCGACAGGATCACATCGACGCCGCGGAATTGCGCAATCGTTGCCGTCGCGCCGGTTTGCAGGTCGGCACCATCGACGCCCTGCTCGCACAGCTCTGCATCCGTCACAAGTTGACACTGCTGACGACCGATGAAGACTTCGTTCGGGCTGCCGCGCACTGCCCATTGCAGGTATGGAGTCAGGATCGGTAGCATGGTCTTGCCCTTTCTGGAGGAACCATGAAATATCGCGCAGCAGGTGTCGCTGTGGCAATCGGCATACTCGGCGGTCTTGCGGCCAGCAGCATGTATGCGCAACAAGCCCCGGTCAAAAGGAACTTTGACGCGGAGATCCGGGCCGCGCTGGAATCGGCCAAGAAAGCGGCCGGGTTCGAGTTCTTCGGCACCCTGGCGCGGATCTGCCTGCTGCCTCAGAGCGGTGCCGTGGATACCCCGGACAACGTGCCGCCCTACGTCGCGAACCCCGCCAGCGCGCCGCCGCGCGAGATTTGGTACGCCGAGCCCGCCAAGGTCTTTGACAATCTTTACTTCGTCGGCGGCAAGCTGCACTCGGCCTGGGCTTTGACGACGAGCGCGGGGATCATCCTCATCGACACGATCTACACCTACAACTCGGAGGAACTCATCATCGGCGGGATGCAGAAGGTCGGCCTCGATCCAAAAAACATCAAGTACATGCTGATTTCCCACGCGCACGGCGATCACATCGGGGGCGCCGAGATGCTGCAGAAGCGATACGGCATGCGGGTCGTCATGGGCGGGGCCGATTGGGATCTGGTGGAAAAGTATCCGAACCGGTACAAGACGATGTCGCCGAAACGCGACATCGTCGCAACCGACGGCATGAAGGTAACGCTCGGCGACACGACCGTGACAACCTGGCTCACTCCCGGCCATACCCCGGGCACGCTGTCCTACACCTTTACCGTGCTGGACCGCGGCAAGCCGCTTAACGTGGCGTATTCGGGCGGCACCGCATTCAATTTTGCCAACAACACGCCGGATCCGGGCATCAAGAATTTCCAGACCTACATCGATTCGCAGCGGCACATTGCCGCCCAAGCTGCTTCTACCAGGGCTACCGTCATTCTCTCGAATCATTCCGAGTTCGACAATGCGGTGAACAAGAACAGAATGCTCGCCGGGCGCGGCAACGGTCCCCACCCATACGAAGTCGGGGCGGATATGGTCCAGCGCTATTTCCAGGTCATGCAGGGTTGCGCCCGTGCGGCACAGCTGAGACTGGAGCAGCAGGTGGCTGAATCAGCCCCGCGGTAGAGCCTTGGGGCTGAGTGATGAGTGATGCGGCCGTGGCGTCCTTCGCGTCGAGGCTGTTATTTTCCTTCGCGGCCCTCGCGTCCTTCGCGGTAAAGCTTTACGTTGGTCGTCAGCCGTCAGTCTCAAGGCGCCGGTGCGCCTGCGGCCTTGGAAGCGATGCGGGCGAAGCTTTCGTACAGCGTCCAGTCGAGCGCGTGTTCCTCGAGGGTTTCCGGGTTCCACATCCGGCGCGGCAGCTCTAGGATATCGCCGCCGTAGACGTGCAGGCCGATCGCCGGCGCCTCACCGAGGCATTCCGCCACATGCACCGTCTCCGCCCGCATGGACAGAATGGCTCCGCGCGCGAGCGTTACGTCGCTCGCCCTGCGCAATGCGCCGTTCTGGCGCCGATAGAGCGTGTTCTTCTCTTCTCCGGAAAGGAGAAGTAGCGTTGCCCAGGTGCCGTGATCGTGGGGCGGGGTGCGACGGCCGCTCGGGAAGCACACCTTGAGCATGGTCAGTCCGGGAGAGCGGTAGAAAACCTGGCGCGCGTTGCCGCCGACGCCCGAAATGTAGGCGAGCGCGCTTTCGATCGCGCTGATGTCGCCGCGGAGGCCCTCCAACACCTGCCGCGCCGAACCCATGGGATCCGCGCTTTCACTCGCCTTCGCGAAACGCGCCACCAGGTCGTGTACCTTCATCTGCGTGCCCTCCATTTACCGATTGACAGGTAGATCAAAAGCCTTCCTTCGCGGCTTCGCGTTCGTCGCGGTGAAGCTTTAGATCAGTCGTCACTCATCACCGTCACTCGTCACTCGACGGTCACGTCGTCCCCGACGCGTATTTCTCCGCCAGGCCCGCGCGGCACGATGCCCACCGCGAAGGTCGGCTGCTTCTGACCGAACGCCGTGACGAGCGTCGTCATTACCGGCAGGTCACGCTCGCCCGTCCGTGGATTCGCGTGCGTGGCCAGGCATCTGGTCTTCTGTCTCTCCACGTCGAAGGCGATGCCGCCGATGTGAATCTTGCGTTCCAGCCACTCCTGCTCGTCCCAGGCGCTGACACCCTCGATGACGATATTCGAGCGGAAGCGCAGCCCGTCGAGGGCGGGGTCGCCGACCGCCGCGGCGACGGCGGCCAGGCTCTCGCGGCTGTGCAGCGTGATCTGGCCCGCCTCGTTGTCCTGATAGCGCGGCTGGACGCCGTTCCCGACCAGTCGCAGCGGCAGGCGTTCCGGGTGGCTCGCGAGCGGATTTTCGCCGAGCCCGAGCACGAAGTCCTGGATGGCGGCGGCGATGCGTTTGCGCCCGCCGGAGTCGAGCGCGTCTTCGACGAGAAGGGCCCCGTCGAGGCCGATACGCAGCCGCTGCGCCTCGTGATCGAACCGGAGTTGGAGACGTGCGAGACCGGGCGTGTTCGCGAGCGCGACGAACTCATGCTTCCTGCTCCACGCCGCATCGGGCGCGCGCGAGTCGGCGAAACGGAATCCCAGGACGCGGTCGCCGGCGATACGCCCCTCGGGGAGCGCCGTCAGCACCTCATGGGCTTCGGGCGTGAATCCCTTCACTGGGTAGCGGTACAGAGCAACAACGCGCGGCACGGGTTGGGATGAGGGGCGGGGAGATTCAACGTACCACATCGCCAGGCGCGGCCGCAATCCCGGCTGTTCGCCAATCGCATACGCCGCACGGCGACAGCGCGCAACTAGCCATGACGCCAGGTTGATCGTCGCGCGTAGGCGGCGTAGCCTATGCGCTCGCCGATCGCAGCACGAGGTCCGAAACTTCACGGAAAAGGACCAGGACACGGCTGTCCGCCCAAATCCCGGCATTTCTTGAAGGGCAGCACGGCAACGCCGGAAGTATGATGCGCCATACTTCGACGACAGGCACCGCGGAGATCGAGACAGGGAGGTTCCATGGCCAAAGAGACGCAGCCGGACAAAGGATCCTCACGGGAAGTATTCGATCCCGAGATTCTCGACAGAACCGTCATCGCAATTCCGCTGCTGGACAGGATCACCGGTAAGAGCGCCAAGCGCGGGGAAAATGTTCCACCCGAGCCCTGGGACGTGATCATCGACATCAACCTCCTGTATCCCGACGGCCGCCTGGAGGCGCGGAAGCAAGTGGAAAGGCTGGTGGGTCAGGTAATCAAGCAACACTCGTTACCGGGGCAGGGCATACACGAGGTGAAGAGCCGGTTGAGCCATCAATACATCTTTGCCCGACTCGGGGCCCGGGAGATCCAGGAACTGGTGCGTCGGGATAGCTCGGGAAGGAATCCCTCGGAGATGAAGGACGTCCAGGCGCAGGCCACTGCGGGAAATGCCATCTATCGAATCTGGCCCGATTTTCCGGTCGCACGGCTGACGACGAAGTCGATCAGCACAGTGAAGGCGGACGCGGCGCACAACGCGTTTGCGGCGTTCGGTGAGGATATCGTCTGGGCGGTGATGGACTCGGGCATCGACGGCAGCCACCCGCACTTCATCCGGCACAACAACCTGAAACTGGAGGCGCCGCTGCGGCACTACGATTTTACCGTGCTGGACGGCTTCGGGTTTCCGCTCGTCGACGTGCTCAAGCATGGCACGCACGTGGCGGCCATCATCGCGGGTGCACGAGATGAGGGTGATGGTCCGATCCAGGCAGAGACGCGCTTTCGCGATGAGGGGGACAACGTGAAGACGCGCGCAGTGGAGGTTCCTCGAATCTCGGGGATGGCGCCGCGGTGCAAGCTGCTGAGTCTGAAGGTTCTCGACGACAACGGGCAGGGCGCGGTCAGCAATCTCATCGCGGCGATCGAAGCGATCCAGGAGATCAACGGGCATGGCCGACGCATTCGTATCCACGGCGTGAACATGAGCGTCGGGTACGACTTCGAGCCCGAGTGGTTTGCGTGCGGGCACAGCCCGCTGTGCGTGGAGGTGGACCGCCTGGTGCGCAGCGGCGTGGTAGTCGTGGTGGCTGCGGGAAACACCGGGTACGGGTGGAATCAGACGGCGTTTCGCGGAGCCGTGGCGGCCGGCATGGATTTGACGATCAACGATCCGGGCAATGCGGAGCTGGCCATCACGGTCGGGTCCACGCATCGGGAGATGCCCCACATGTTCGGGGTGTCGTATTTCTCTTCAAAGGGGCCGACGGGGGATGGTCGTCAAAAACCAGATCTGGTCGCGCCGGGGGAGAAAATAATCTCGGCGGCGAGCTGCGGAGAAGCGGCCCGGGCCGCGCAACCGGCCTCACCGCCGCCCCCACCCGTGGTCCAGGCGCAGACGGCGGGAGGGGGCAGCTATTGTCCCTGCGCAGGGCGCATCGCCCGTCGCAGCCGGCCCCCCGCACACCGGCGCAGAGGTGGCGGGGGCTGGCGAAGCTGGCGCGTCGGCAGGAAAGCAAGCGGCGCCCGATGTGGCACGTTACCGCGAAGACAGCGGGACGAGCATGGCTGCCCCGCACGTGTCCGGCGCGATCGCAGCGTTTCTTTCGATCCGCCGGGAGTTCATCGGCCAGCCCGAGGCGGTGAAGCGGATTTTCCTGGAGACGGCAACGGATCTCAAGCGCGACGCCAATTTTCAGGGGCGGGGGATGGTCGACCTATGCGCGCGATCCAGTCCGTTTGAAGCGTAACCGTCGACCCTGTGGTCAAGCGCCAAGGAGCCAAACATGAAGACACTGCACGGATTTCCCTATTTCGAGATCGAGTTCGACACCGAGGGTGGATTGGTCAAGCCGGCGCACGCGAGCGATGCAAAGGTTTCATCACGTCGGCTGCGGCTGGAGTCACGGACGTGATCGCGATCTCCCATGGCTGGAACAACAACATGGACGAGGCGCGGCGCCTGTACGACGACTTTTTCGCGAACTTCAGGGCGCGGCTCGACAAGGGGTCGATCATGGCCGCTGCGTCGCGAACATTCGCGGTTGTGGCGGTGCTGTGGCCGTCGAAGAGGTTCGAGGATGCGGATCTGATTCCAGGGGGCGCCGCGAGTCTGGGGTCCATCGGCGCGGGCGGCGGAATCGGAGGTGGGGCGGCGGGTGCCGGACCGGGTGGCGCCCCGGGCCCGAGCGATGAGCAGCTCCGGAAATTGGTCGATGACCTGAAGGCGTATCTCGAGTCGCCGGCGGCCGATGGGAAGCTGGACGCGGCGAAGGCGCTGATCCCGAGTCTTCAGAATAATGTCGCCGATCAGGCGACGTTCGTAGACTTGGTGAGATCGAGCGTCGGGACGCAGGCAGCCAGCGCAGACGACGCGTCCGATCAGTTTTTCGCGCGCCCGGCGAGAGACGTGATGACGGAGCTGTCGAAGCCGCTCTTCACGATGCCGGTGCCCGGCGGCGGCGGTGGCGCAGCGGGGGGCGTGGCCGGTGGCATGGGTGTAGCGGCGAGTGGACCAGGTGGAGGTGCGGCAGGGTTCGTCGGCAACTTTCTGGGCGGGATCAAGAATGCGGCGAAGAACGTCTTGAACTTCACGACGTATTACGCGATGAAGGCCCGCGCTGGAACGGTGGGGACGAATGGCCTGAGCCGCGTGCTGCGGGAGCTGAAGGCGGGCAAGCCGTCGCTCAAGATTCATCTGGTGGGCCACAGCTTCGGGGGGCGCCTGGTGACGGCGGCCGCAGACGGGCCAAACAATCAGCCGGCCGTGCCGGTGAATTCCATGTCGCTGCTCCAGGCGGCGTTCTCGCACAATGCCTTTGCGACGAAGTTCGACAAGAAGAACGACGGGCACTTCCGGAAGGTAGTGACGGAAGGCAAGGTCACGGGTCCGATCATCGTGACGCACACGCGCAATGACCGGGCGGTGGGGCTGGCGTATCCCATGGCATCGCGCCTAGCGTCTCAGAAGGCGTCGGCGCTGGGTGACGAGAACGACACATATGGCGGCATAGGGCGGAATGGGGCGCTGGCAAAGTTCACGCCAGAGGCAGCCACCGGGCAGCTCCTAGCGGTGGACATGGCGTATCAATTCGCCGCGGGCAAGCGGATTCACAACCTGGTGGCGGACAAGTTCATCACCGACCACGGCGACGTCGCGCGAGCGGAAGTGGCGCAGGCGGTGCTCTCCGCGATCGCGACGACCTAGCAACTGCGGGCTGAGGGCTGCGCCCGCCGGTTACAGTCCGTGTACCGGTGCGGCAGCGGTGCCAGCCGCGAGTGGCGTGGGTGATACCCGATTTAGCAGCAGCGGCAGGACCACGAATGAGTCCGGTGCATTCCTCTCCGTGCGCACCGAGTTCATCGGAAAGGCGGAGCGCGTCAACATTTTCGTGACCACCGCCACGGACCTGCGGCGCGACCGTTATTTCCAGGGTGCCGGCCTCGTCGACCTGATGCGCGCCATACAGTCGGTCTGATTATTTCGTCGTAATAGCTGTGCGCCCGGCCCGCGGCCTTACTTCATTCGTCGATCCGGCGCGTGACTGCCTGCGAAT
>CAWDIV010000040.1:0-45871 GCA_963802355.1 uncultured beta proteobacterium
CTTCGCCGTGAACCCCAGCATCTATCGTAAGCTGCCGTTCGACGCGCTCAAGGACTTCGCCCCGATCACGCAGATCGCCGGCTCCGACGCGCACATATTGGTGGTGAACAGCTCCCTCGGCGTGACCACGGTGAAAGAGCTGATCGCGCTCGCCCGCAAGCCGGGCGCGAAGCTTTCCTACGGATCGCCCGGTATCGGCAACACGAGCCACCTGGCGGGCGCGCTCTTCAACGCGCGCGCGGGAACGGACATGGTGCACGTTCCGTACAAGGGCGCCGGGCCCGCGATCACGGCGCTGCTCGGGGGCGAGATCCAGATGATGATGGGGACCCCGCCGCTCTCCATGGCGCATATCAAGTCCGGCAAGCTCCGCGCGCTCGCCTACAACCACACGAGCCGCTCCAAGATCCTGCCCGACGTGCCGACGATGGCCGAAGCCGGCGTGACCGGCATGGAGATGGAGGCGAGCTGGCACGGCCTCTTTGCGCCGGTGAAGACCCCGCCGCGACCCTCGCGCGGATCGAGGCCGAAGCGCGCAAGGCGCTCGCGCTGCCCGAGATGAAGGAGCGCTTCGACAAGATCGGCCTCTACACGGTGGGCAACAGCTCCGCGGAGTTCCGGCCGTTCGTCGCCAACGCGGTGAAGCGGCTGGGCGAGATCGTGAAGCTGGCCGGGATACAGCCCGAATGAAGCGTGACCATAGGGCGTGACGGATACAACGTGACGCGATAGGGCGTGACTCGTGTCAATCTTTGGACTGCTCGCATTACCAGCTACGCATCACCCGGCACGTTTATCCGTCACGCATCACCGACGATTTTTGAAGGGAAGTGCAATGGCAGAACCTGGACAAATTCGCCGCATAGTCACCGGTCACGACAAGAACGGCAAGGCGATCATCATTTCCGACGGTCCGGCGACTTCGGTCAAGACCCATCCCAACCGGCCCGGCCACAAGTCCACGGATATCTGGAAAACGACCGCCATGCCGGTGCCGATCGCCGCGGTCGAGCCCGATCCCACCCAGGGCCCGCGGGATTTCGTTCCCGTCATGGGGACCAAGATACGCATCGCCGAGATTCCGCCGGAACCCGCTGCGTTTCGTAATTTGACGCCAGCCCAGGCGCGCGAATTCTTCAAGTCGGGCGGCAACGAGTCGGCCTCGACTTTCCGCGAGGGCGGGCGCCATCCGTTCATGCATCGCACCGAGTCGGTGGACTACGCCGTCGTGCTGGAAGGCGAGATCACCATGCTGCTCGACGAGGAGGATGTGGTGCTGAAGGCAGGCGACGTCGTCATCCAGCGCGGCACCAACCACGCCTGGAGCAACCGCTCGGGCAAGCCGGTGCGCATGCTCTACATCCTGATCGACGGGAAGTTCGATCCGGAACTTGCGGCGCAGTTTACTAAGAGCGGTGAATAGTGAGTGAATCGAGTGAGCGGACCGTGCTACGTTGGCGTTCGCGCGGCCGCAGAGGAGCGTGCCCAGATGTATTCTTACCGTAAGATTCTCCCGGGTTGTCTGCTCGGGATCGCGCTGGTTGCCCATTCCTTGCGCAGCGCAGGCGCAGCAAACTGCGCCTGCCGGTTTTCCCGACGGTCCCGGCCGGGATCTCCTGCTGGGCCGCTGCTTCCAGTGCCACGGCGACGCAATGTGGCGGGATCACCGCCAGGACCGCCGGGGATGGGAGGGCGTGCTCTATCGCATGGTGGGGGCGCGGCGCGCTCTGGACCGAGGACGAGATCAATACCATGGCCGGCTACCTCGCCACCGTATACGGGCGGCCGGCAGGCGCTTCGAAGTGAGAGGGCGAGGACATACCCGAGGGGAGCGGGGCACTGTACTCCTACTGGCCCGCGGGCCGGTGAACGCGTTGATTGATGGGAGGCACCATGAGAGAACTTGTTGCACGATACCTGTCACACTCGATTTCGCGCCGCAACTTCCTGAAGGGCTTGACGGCGGCGGGGATTTCGGCGGCGGCATCAGAAGCGATCCTCCAGTCGCTCGTCCCGGTCGCCCACGCCCAGCAGACCCGGGCAGCGGCGACCGGCGGTATCAAGGTCGTCGAGGGTACTGGCGGCGAATGCTTCGCTGAGCAGCTCATCGCTTCGGGCGTCAGGTACGTATTCGGAAACTCGGCGAGCGAGGACGCCGAGTTCTACGAAGCGCTCGTCGATCGTCCGCAGCTCAAGTACATCCTGACCCCGCACGAAGGCCCGGGAGCCGCCATGGCCGCCGGCTACGTCAAGGCGTCGGGACGAGCCGACGGTCGTCATGCAGGCGGCGGTCGTCGGGCTGCTGAACGCCATGGGCAGATCTACAACGCGTTCAAGGAGCAGACGCCGCTCGTCTTCTACTAGCTATCGCACCGACCAGTCGCGCCGCGCGGGGCGCGACGGCTTCGAGGAGGTCGCCGAACCAGGAGCAGCTCGTGGCGCCGCTGACCAAGTACGACTGGACTCGCGCGCCGTGCCGACATGATCGCCGGAGACCGTGCGCCGCGCCTTCAAGGCCGCGTGGACGCCGCCGTACGGCCCGACCTACGCAACTGGCATCGGACTTCAACGAGGAAAAGGTCAGGACCGAGATCATCGCCCACGAAAAGATCGATCCGCGCATGCGGGTCAGGCCGAATCCGGCGGAAGTCGAGCGGGCGGCGAAGCTGCTCGTCGAAGCGAAGAATGCCGCTCATGAACGTCGGCGACGAGATCTACAACGGCGAAGGCCGTGGCGAAGGCGGTGCAAGCTGGCCGAACTGCTGGGCATGCCGGTCACCCAGGCGCGGCAGATGTTCGCCAATTTCCCGCAGACCCATGCGCTGTGGGTCGGCGCTCCACCGGCGGCGAGGCTCGAGTACGCTCGACTTTCCCGAAGGACAGCCGGACGTCGTGCTCAACATCGGCAACAAGCTCCAGCACAACAGTCCCGGCGCCGATGGTGCGGGCGCAACGTCAAGCTCGTGGACTTGCGGATAGACAGCTGGAGCATGGGAAACGTCATCCCCACGGAAGTCCCGCTCGTCGCGGACGTGGCCCATGGGATGGACGACCTGATCGCCGCGGTCGAAGGCATCATGACGCCGGCGCTCAGGCAGAAGGTTGAGGAGCGGACGCAGGAGGTGCGGCGCTTCAGCGAAACGGGCGGCGGCTCCTGAGCGCCCTGGTCGCGAAGAATCCCGACTGGGACCGCAATCCGATGCTGGCCGACCGCGTCACCTACGAGATCGCGCAGTTTGCGGACAAGGACGCGGTCATCGTTCACGAAGCGGGTTCCGTCGTGCTCCACGGGTTCGGCTTCAATCCCGCTCGGCGGGCGCGAGCTGTTCTTCTACTACGGCGCTCATCTGGGCTCCGGCGTGGGCACGGCGGCGGGCGTCAAGCTGGCGCGGCCAAACCAGCAGGTGATCTGTCTCATGGGCGACGGATCGTTCGTGTTCGGCCCGACCGCGCTCTGGAACATGGCCCGCCTGCAGCTCCCGGTGATTACCGTCGTTTACAACAATCACGCGTACTCCGGCCCGCACAGCCGAGTCATCGAGCGGGTGCCCGGCGGACGGATGGTCCAAACCGGCCAGTTCGTCCACGACTACCTCGGCGATCCGGACATGAACATGGCCTACATCGCCAAGGGCTTCGGAGTCGACGGCGAAGTCGTCACATCGGCGGCGCAGCTCAAGGAGGCGCTGAACCGGGCGCGCAAAGCGACGGCGGACGGCAAGCCGTACCTCATCGATGCGCAGGTGGCGCGCGTGGGCGTGGCATGGGCGGAGAAGCCATGGGTGCCGCCGATCCGCATCGCGCAGGAACGCACGAGAAAGGTTGTGATGGGTGATGAGTGATGGGTGATGGGTAAGCACTCGGAGATTCGTCTCAACGCCAGTCACCAGTCACCAGTCACGCCTCATCGGTCACGCCTCATCAAGCAATGTGCGGCCGCTACGCCATTTACGGGCCTGCATCTCCAGAAATAACCGGAAGACACTGGACCTGCTGGACGCAGCGACTATACGCTGCGCCGACGCAGCAGCTCCCGTTTCCGCCGGTCGGAAGGCCGGGCAGGGACGGGGCTCCGCCCATCGAGAGTTGACACGATCATCACGACAGACGTCGAACGAAGTGTAATGTGACTCTGCACGACCGGATGCCCGCTATACTCCACGAAACCGATTACGAGACGTGGCTCACGCCGCGGGATCAGGATGCGGCTGCGCTCGAAGCCTCTGCTCAAACCATTCCCGGCTGAAGAAATGCGCGCCTACCCCGTCGGTCCGCGTGTCAACAACGCGAACAACGACGGCCCGGAGCTCATCGCGCCGGCGCGCGATGAGAAGGATGAAGGATGAAGGGTGAGCCGGGGTTTCGAAGAACGTGCCTGCGCACGTTTGAGCCGGCGAACGCCCGACGCGATGCAGCGCGGCGGGCCGGGGGAAGGCGGAAGCGATAACACTGCTTCGGCATGGTCCTGGTTTGAATATTTCACAACTTCGGAGCTTGGCGCTACGTCCTGCTGATTTCCTGAGACGCGGTTAGAATCGCGTGGTCATAGGAAGCCACGGCAGCGGGTAACCCGGTTGGATCGCATGACCACACGTCGGGAATTTCTCATTGCGCTCGGAACAGGCGCGCTCGCTTGGGCGGGCGCAGTGCGCGCGCAGGCGCCGGCAAAAGTCCGCCGGATAGGACTGCTCTCGCCATTCTCTGCCTTCCGATGCCGCGCCCTGGCACCAGGCATTCCGGCTAGGTCTCCGCGACCTCGGATGGGTCGAGGGAAAGAACATCAGCATCGAGTACCGCTATGCGGAGGGTAAAAGCGATCGCCTCCCTGACCTCGCAGCCGAACTCGTCCGTCTCAAGGTTGACGTCATCGTCGCTTCCATTACTACCGATGCTCTGGCTGCCCAAAAGGCTACCAAGGCAATCCCTATCGTTATGGCGGCTGCGGGTGACCCTGTTGCAAGTGGGCTGGTTGAGAGCCTGGCGCGACCCGGCGGCAACGTCACGGGGTTGTCCCAAATAGCCGCCGGAGCTGGGCGGAAAACGGCTGGAGCTGCTCAAGGAAATCGTTCCCAAGCTCTCCCGTGTGGCTGTGCTCTGGAATCCACAGGTCGCAGGCTCCACACTCAGTTGGAAAGAACTTCAACTCCCAGCACGGCAGCTGGGAGTCCAGCTTCATTCGCTGGAGGTACGGAGCCCCGACGATTTCGACAAAGCGTTCGAAGACGCGACCGGGCGCGCGCTGGCGCGCTCTTCATCACGCGCAGACCCATTGTTCGTTACGAATCTAAAACGGATCGCGGGCCTTGCGGCAAAGAGCCGCCTGCCGTCGATATATCACTTGTCGGAATTCGCGGACGCTGGCGGTCTTGTGACCTATGGGCCAGACCGTGCCGACATGTTCCGGCGCGCCGCCACCTACGTGGACAAGATCCTCAAGGGCGCGAAACCCGGCGACCTGCCGATCGAGCAGCCGACCAAGTTCGAGCTGGTGGTCAACATGAAGACGGCGAAGGCGCTGGGGATCACGATCCCGCAGTCCGTCCTGTTGCGCGGCGAATCGGGTGATCGAGTGATGACTGTCGGCTTGGAGTTGTGAGCAGACACTGCCTCGATCCAGCTTGCCGCCGTGCCGCGGCGCTTGAGGCCGCGTCTCGCCGCGCGGCCTTTATCTCTAGCCGCATGCCGCGGGTAGCGCGTTCCATCGAGCGTTCTCAAAAGTGGTTGACACACTCGATCCCTCACCCCGACCTGGCCCTCGCGTGCTTCGCGGCTCTCCCCGAGCGGAGAGGGGGGGCGAAATGTCGGAAATGGTTTGTCAACCATTTGGTGAATGATCAGTAAGTCCACGTGAGCACGACTCCACCGCCCGCCGCCAATCAGGCGCCTCCCGGGGGGCCGGGCGGAACGCAGCCACGTTCTTTCGCGGCGCTTCGTCAACCGGGGTTTCGTGCCTACTTCGTGACCACGGCGTTGGCGATGATGGCCGACAATATCGAGCACGTGATCAGTTACTGGGTGATGTTCGAGAAGTTCCATTCCCCGGCGCTGGCGGGATTCGCGGTATTGAGCCATTGGCTGCCCTTCCTGCTGTTTTCCGTGTATTTCGGCGCGCTGTCCGATCGTTACGACTGCAGGCGGATCATCCAGATCTCGCAACTGCTTTTCATGAGCGTTTCCGTGGCGTGGGCGTTGCTGTTCCTAACGGATACGCTCGAGATGTGGCACGCCGCGGTGCTGCTGGTCGTGCATGGAATGGCGGGAGTGATGTGGTCGCCCGCCGCCCAGGTCCTGATACACGACATCGTGGGGCGCGAGCACATCGTCAGCGCGGTCCGGTTGAGCGCCACCAGCCGGCAGTTGGGAATACTCCTCGGCCCGGCAGTGGGTGGCGGGTTGATGCTGTTGTTGGGACCGGTGGCCGGCTTGCTGGTCAACGTGCTCTTCTACGCGCCGCTGGTGTGGTGGCTGCGCAAGACCCCCTATGCGGGTGAGCGCAGGCGCGAAGAAGCCGCGGCGGCGCGCCGGGCCGGTGTCTCAGACGCCTTCGCGGTATTGCGGGAGGTGTCCGGCAACCGCACGATCGTCTCCATGATCGTCTTGGTGGGCGCATCTTCGTTCCTGGTCGGAAACGCGTTCCAGGCCCAGATGCCGGAGTTCGCGCACGACCTGGGGACCGAAGCGGCCGATACTTCCTACACCGTGTTGCTTGCCGCCAGCGCTGCCGGCGCCCTGGCGGCGGGTCTGACCCTCGAGGCCAGGGCTTTGCTGCAGGCGCGTCCGAATACGGCGATCGTGCTCTCGATACTGTGGTGCATCAGCGTCGCCGGTTTCGCCGCTGCAACGAGTTACCCGCTGGCGGTGGCGCTCATGTTCGTGGCCGGTTTCCTGAATCTCGCTTTCGTCGCGATGGCGCAGGCGCTGATCCAGCTCGAGGCTCCACCTCATCTGCGCGGCCGGCTGATCGGGCTCTACTACGTCTCCAACAACGGCCTGCGCGCTTTCAGCGGCGTGACCGTTGGCATCCTGGGGAGCCTCATCGGGATCCACTGGTCGCTCGCGCTGAGCGCGCTCGCTTTGCTCACCATCACCATCGTCCTCTACGCGTTTTCGATGCGGGCGCGATGAAGGAACGAGGGACGAGGGATGCGGGATGAGGGACGGGGAAGCATCGAAGGATGAAGCAAGCAACATTAGCTCTGTCCATTGCGGCATTGGCGTTATGCCTGGTGATTGCGGGATGTGGCCTGATATCGGTGGGCGTCTCGAATAGCCCTGACTGGTGCCCGAACCCGCGGAGCACAGCGCCATGCCCTTGAGGCGAGGCGGGGTGTCAGGAACTTAAGCTCAAGGTTCCTGACACCCTAACGTTCCCAGCACCTTGCGAAAAAAAACCCCGCGTTCGCGGGGTTTTTCATTAGAGTCGGTAGGTCAGGCGGGAACGGGTTCTTGGGTCCGCGTCGGTTCTGCCGGTGTGGGTGGGATTTTATCGCTCTGCTGTTTCAGGAGATCCAGCTTTTCCTGGCGTTTGCGTAATTCCTCGTCTTCCTGCGGCTTTTGCATCCAGTCATATTCGTAGCACACGACGAGACTCCTTTCCGTTGAAGGTCAATGAGCCTGCGCTTGCTGTTGTCTTTGAGCTTGTGGATTCATGCTACGCCCGGCTCGGGCGAATATCAATCGACCGGCCAACAGGTGGCGGGTGACGCCTGACACAGAACGGTAACGATCCGCTATAACTGACGGTTACAAAACAATAAAATCCCCGCGGCAGCGGGATTTTTTGGTGTTACGATAAGTGCATGGCAATGACGTCGACTTTCGTTTCTCCACCCAAGGGCGAGCTGCATCATCTCGCGCGCCTGGGTCGCTTTCTGGTGCCGTACCGGCTGCGCATCCTCGCAGCGCTCGGCGCGCTCGTGGTCGCAGCGAGCTGCGTGCTCGTATTGGGGCAGGGGCTGAGGCACGTCGTGGACGCCGGATTCGGCAGCGGCGATCCGCGCCTGCTCAATGCCGCGCTCGCCGCGATAATAGCGGTGTCCGTCGTGCTGGCCTGCGCGACGTGGGTGCGGTTCTATCTCATGATGAGCGTCGGGGAGCGGGTGATCGCCGATCTGCGCGAGGCCGTCTTCGCCCATGTGCTGACCCTCTCGCCCGCGTTCTTCGATTCCGCGCGCACCGGCGAGATCGGCTCGCGCCTCACCAACGATACCGAGCAGATCCGGCAGGTGATCGGATTCGGGTTTTCGATGTTCCTGCGCAACGGGCTCATGATGCTGGGCGCGCTGGTGCTGCTGTTCCTGACGAGCGCCAAGCTCGCTGCGCTCATCGTGCTGGGCGTTCCGGCGACAGTGGTGCCGATACTGCTGATGGGGCGGCACGTGCGGCGCCTGTCGCGCCTCAACCAGGATCGGGTGGCTGACGTGTCGTCGCACGTCGACGAGTCGCTGCACGAGATCCGGACCGTTCAGGCCTACGGTCACGAGGCGCGCACTCTGTCCCGGTTTTCCGCGGCGGTAGAAGCGGCCTATGCCGCTGGGGTGCATCGCGTGCGGGTAAAGGCGTGGCTCATTTCTTCGGTGATGCTGATCGGTTTCTGCGCGGTCGGCGTGATCCTCTGGATAGGCGGACACGATGTGTTCGCCGGCCGGCTCACCGCCGGTCAGCTTTCGGCGTTTGTCTTCTACGCCGTCATCGTGGCGAGCGGAGCCGGCACGATCTCCGAAGTGTGGGGAGAGATCCAGCGCGCCGCCGGCGCAACCGAGCGCCTGATGGAGCTGCTCGATACCCGGCCCGCGCTCGAAGTCGCGCCGCCGCCGATCCGGCTACCTACGCGCGTGACGGGCGCTATCCGCTTCGACGAGGTGTCGTTCGCCTACCCGGCGCGCCCCGAAACCATCGCGCTCGGTCCGGTTTCGTTCACCATCGATCCGGGCGAGCGTGTTGCGCTGGTCGGTCCGTCAGGGGCGGGCAAATCCACGGTCTTCGCGCTGATACTGCGCTATTACGACCCGTCGTCGGGGCGCATCCTGGTGGATGGCGCGGATATCCGGCACTGCGATCCGCACGATCTGCGCCGGGCAGTAGCGCTGGTTCCCCAGGACCCGGTTATCTTTGCGGCGAGCGTTACGGAGAATATCCGCTTCGGGCGCCCGGACGCGTCGGACGAGATGGTCCGCGAAGCGTGCGCGGCGGCGCACGCCCTGGAGTTCGTCGAGCGCCTGCCGCAGCGCTTCGCCACCGATCTCGGCGAGCGCGGCGTCAAGCTCTCGGGCGGGCAGCGCCAGCGCATTTCGATCGCGCGGGCGCTGCTCGCCGACCGCCCGATCCTGCTGCTCGACGAGGCGACGAGCTCGCTCGACGCAGAAAGCGAGCGTCAGGTCGCGGAGGCGTTGGAGCGGCTCGCGCGCGGGCGCACGACCATCGTGATCGCGCACCGCCTGGCGACTGTGCGCAATGCGAGCCGTATCATCGTCATGGACCGCGGCCGCATCCACGCCGTCGGCACGCATCAGGAGCTGCTGCGGGCGAACGGGCTCTATGCCCACCTCGCGCGGCTGCAGTTCGCAGCCTGAAGGCAGAAATGCGTGATAAGTGATAATGGCGCGGGGCTGAGCGGATCGCCCAACGATCACGTGCCGTGACCGAGGCTCATCGTGGATGCGAGCGGCTGCCGCCGGTCGGAGACGGAAACTGCCACCGCTCGCCGAGGGCAGGACGATCGACGTCAAGTCGCAACAGTGGACGCGATACGCGAGCCTTCGCAAGTTCCTGCGAACCTGACTTCGGCTTGGACGAACGCTGTGCTCTGGCCAGTGTGGCGATCTGGACTTCACGCGCTCGGAAGCGCCATGGGCGTCGCCGGAGCGACCGGCGAGATTGCCGGCGAAGCGCTGATGGCGCAAGTGCAGATCCGCTTGAACAACGTGCGCTACAAAGGCAGCTCCCCCACGGAATTCGCGGTGCTTTCCGGCGAGGTCGACGCGAGCATACTCACGCCGCTCGCCACCGCGGGACATCTCACCTCCGGCAGGATGCGAGCGCTGGGCGTCACCAGCGCCCAACGCTCGCCGGTGCTCCCCACCGTGCCGACCCTGGCTGAGCTTGGCGTGCAGGATTTCGACGTTCAGATCTGGCACGGACTCTTTGCCCCCGCACAGACGCCGGAGCGCGTGATTCGTGCCGTGCACAAGGGCGCAGTTCAGGCGCTCAACGCACCAGAGGTGCGTGATCGCTTTACCCAACTCGGTTTCGTGATCATCGGCAGCACGCCGGAGGAATTCGCTAAGGTCGTGCGCAGCGAGACCGAGAAGTTTCGGAAGGTAATTGCGAGCGCCGGCATCAAAGCCGAATAAAACGAGGGACGAGGGCAGAGGGACGGGGGAGGCAGCAAGAAGCGCTAACTGATCGATCTAGGCAATGATACATGGAGCCGTATTATTGCCAGGGCGAATCGCCTCGTTCTTGCCCGCATTGCGTTGCGCCTTTGATCGTCCATTGTTCAACCCACCCGGGTGCTGGTTTTTACGTGCCCCCTGCGTGGGAGAACGCGCAGGCAGCCAATAACGTTGACTCGTACCAGAAGAGCTGATTTTTCCTAATCCCTCGTCCCTCGTCCCTCAACCAATGTCCCCTGTTTTCATTACCGGCGGCACGGGCTATGTTGGGCGGCCGCTCATTGAGGCGCTGGCGGCGAAAGGGTACGCCGTTCACGCGCTCGTGAGGCGGGGTTCGGAAGGAAAATTGGCGCCGCCGGCCGCAATTGCCGTGGTCGGCGACGCGCTCGACGAGTCCAGCTATGCCGCTTCGATTCCGCCTGCCGCGACTCTCGTGCATCTCGTCGGCACTCCGCATCCCAATCCGGCGAAGGCGACCGAATTCCGGCGCGTGGACCTGGTGTCGATCCGGGCCGCGACCGTTGCTGCGCGAAGCGCGGGCGTGCACCACCTGATCTATGTCAGCGTCGCCCATCCGGCACCGGTCATGCGGGAGTACATCGCGGTGCGACAGCAAGGCGAAGACCTGGTCAGAGCGACCGGTATCCCGGCGACGATAGTGAGGCCGTGGTATGTCCTGGGGCCGGGCCACTGGTGGCCGTATGCGTTGCTGCCGTTCTATGCCCTGCTGCGGCAACTGCCCGCTACACGGGCAAGCGCCGAGCGGCTGGGCCTGGTGACGCTAGCCGAGATGGTCACCGCCCTGACACGGGCGGTGGAAGAGCCTTCGACAGCCGGCGTGCGTATCGTCGAGGTGCCCGAAATTCGAGGGGTGACGAAGCAATGGTGAAAGAGGTAGCGTTTGTCGGAAAATTTTACAGTCTGGCTCCTACCCATCCAGCTTAGCCACATCAACTCTTTGAAATCTCGTGGATTGTTTAGGCGGGTACGAGTCGTGCTTTCAGTCTCCGATGTATGATTACTGAGGAAGACTTCTATAACCTCGTTCAGGTATTTGCTTTCTTAACCCCGAATGGTTGGCAGATACCTGAATGGCTGCGCAATTGGGGAACGCGTCTTGGTTTCTTTGATAAGACGGTATTAGAGACTGGATTGCGCCCTAAACGATCCTAAAACTACGCGTTCTTTCAGAGCGGCTTCGCTCTGAGTGGGAGCGCCGCCAGCGGAAGCGACGGCCCTTGCGGCACGCCGGTCCTCGCGACGTTCATGACCATAGCGAGCAGCGTGTAATAGCCGACGACGCCGATCAGGTCGATCAGGTTTTGCTCGCTGAACCTGGCGACAGCGCGCCCGTAGGTCATGTCGCTCACGCCCTTGGTGTTGATGAGCTCGGTCAGGAACTGGTACACGATTTCCTCATCCTCCGCCATGCCGGTGGGGCGCCGGCCCTCGGCGACCGCATCGGCGATCTCGCGCTTGAGTCCCGCCTCGAGCGCCTGGCGGTAATGCGCCCACCATTCGAACTGCTGCGACCAGGCCCTGGCAGCGATGATTGCCGCGAATTCGTTCAACCGCTTGTCGAGCGGAGAAACGAAGCGGATGTATTCGCCGACCTTCTGCACGCGGCGCATGAATTCCGGACTGCGCAGGAGCGCTACGAACGGCCCCTTTACCTCGCCGCGCGGGCCGGCGGAAATCTCGGCGGCCGCCTGCTTCTGCGCCTCGGTCATCTTTGCAGCCGCGATCTCCGGCATGCGCTCCGGCGCGACTTCGAAACGCGCTTCCTTGCCCGTGCTCATGGTTGTTCTCCTCGCTCGCGAAAGACGGGCATCTTACATTGAGAGGGATCGGGCCGCGATCAATACGATCCATCGCGCGCCGAGAGGTTCTTTACGCGCAATCCGGCCGCGGTGAAGCCGCCATCCACGGCAATCGTCTGGCCGGTGATGTAAGCCGCATCGTCCGAGGCGAGAAACAGGGCGGCCGCCGCGATTTCGTCCGGCTCGCCGTAGCGAGCCATCGGGATCGAGCGCAGCCACGCCTCGCGGCGCTCGTCGTTATGTGATTTCTTGATGCGCGCCGTCGCGACCGTCCCCGGCGCAACGGTATTCACGCGGATGTTGTGTTCCGCAAGGAAATGTTTCTGCGACCCGATCCCGGCATTGTTGATCATGATATGGGCCGGACCGAACTGCTCGCGGGCGTAGGCCACCATCGCCTCCACGTCTTTCGGTACGCAAATGTCGACCCGGCAGGCGACCGCTTTCCCTCCGGCCGCTGTAATCTGCCGGCAAACGGACTGCGCCGCCGCCTCCTCCTTGTCGGCGAGCACCACCGACGCGCCCTCTTCGGCGAGTCGCGTTGCGGTGGGAATGCCGATGCCGTTGCCGGCGCCGGTGACGATGGCGATCTTACTTGCGAAGCGCTGTGACATGGGGCGGCTCTTCCCTTCAGGTCCAAAAAGACACTAGAGGTCATAAATAGTTATTGCGACTTGACCGAGCGTACGAGGGTGTCAGGAACCTTAGAGTTTAGGGTTCCTGACACCCTTACGATAGAGGAATTGAGCCCGGCACCGACTAACTTGCGAAGAATGTGTTTCTCCTCAGCCTTCCGCGGGGTCGAATAAACATCAGCCATTTATGAAATCAGCTCTAACCGCCAAGACTTAATCTCTCCGCGCCTCGGCGGTAGAAAAATTCTTGGTTTCCCGCCAAATCACTCCGGCTTGATTCCCGCCTCGCGTACCACTTTCGCCCATTTCGCGATGTCGCTGCGTATGAGCGCCGTGAACTCCTCGGTGGTATTGGGCTCGGGATTAATGCCCTGCTTGAGTATCGATTCGCGCGTAGCGGGATCGCTCAGCACCTGGCGCAGTTCGGCACTGATGCGATTCACGATTGCGCGCGGCGTCTTGCCTGTCGTCAGGATGCCGTACCAGGCGTTGACCTCGGCGCCCCTGATGCCGGATTCGTTTAACGTGGGCACTTCGGGCATGAAGGGCGAACGTTTCGCGGTCGTCACGGCAACCGGACGCAGCCGGCCCGCCTGAACGTGCGTCTGGGCGGTCGTGATCGAAGAGAAAAACGCCGTTACGCGGCCGCCTATCAAGTCCGGCAACACCGCAGCGCCGCCCTTGTAGGGGATGTGCCGCATGTCGGTACCGGTTGCGATATTGAACAATTCGCCGGCGAGGTGCGTCGGGTTGCCCACACCGGCTGAGGCATAGTTCACCTGTCCCGGCCGCGCCTTCACCCAGGCGACGAATTCCTTCGGCGTTCGCGCGGTCACCGACGGATGGATGACCAGCAGATAGGGGCCGCCGCCGACCAAACCGATCGGAGCAAAATCGCGCTCAGTGTCGTACGGGAGCATCCGGTGGATGCTGGGATTGATGGCGTGGCCCGCTCCCGTGATGAGCAACGTTCGCCCGTCGGGAACGGCCCGCGCCACGATCGCGGAGCCGATCTGACTGTTGGCTCCGGGCCGGTTGTCGACCACGATCTGCTGGCCGAGGCGCTCGGCGAGCCTGTCGGAGACGATGCGACCCAGCGTGTCGTTGGTGCCGCCGGGCGCCAATGGGACCACCAGTCTAAACGGTCGATTGGCTTGGTTCTGCGCGGAGGGAGCCGAAACCAGCCCAACCAGCGCTGCAGCAGCAAAAAATCCCGACAGCAATCGCATGACTACTGCTCCTCGTCTTCAAACGCTCGATCGATGCCGAGCTCAGTATTGCGTTAGTCGGTGCGACCAGTTAGTGTCAACGGCTCTACCAGAGTTCACCCCATGCCTGCGCACCCCAACATCATCGAATCAACCCCCGGGATTCGCGACATTCTGACGCAAACCAAAACCATCGCCGTCCTCGGCATCAAGACGCAAGCGCAGGCCGAACAGCCTGCATATTACGTGCCCCGGTATCTGCAGTCCGCGGGCTACGAAGTCATTCCCGTTCCTGTCTACTATCCCGACGCCACCGAGATACTCGGCCGCAAGGTATATCGCAGGCTCACAGACATTCCCGGGACTGTGGATCTGGTCAATATCTTCCGTCGCCCGAACGACGTGCCACCGCATGTGGACGACATCCTCGCAAAGAGACCCCGGGCGGTCTGGCTGCAACTCGGCATCCGCAACGATGCGGCGGCGCTGAAGCTCGCCGAGGCCGGCATCCAGGTGGTGCAGGATCGCTGCATCATGGTCGATCATCGCGCGCTGCGGCCGCAACCGAAATAGGAGAATTGCGGCAAAGTAACCGGTAGCGAGTAACAAGTAGCAAGTCATCAACCAGAACTGATTTCATGAATGGCTGATGTTCATTCGACCCCGCGCAACGCCGAGGAGAAACACATTCTTCGCAAGTTAGTCGTGCCGGGCTCAATTCCTCTATCGTAAGGGTGTCAGGAACCCTAAACTCTAAGGTTCCTGACACCCTCGTACGCTCGGTCAAGTCGCACTAATTATTTAGGAAGTGACCTATAGTTACCTATTCTTCCCTCAAAGAGGAAAGCGGGCCAGCGGCAGCGGCTTCCCGTCCGGAATCGGCGTTCGCGCGACGTTCATCTGCATCGCGAGCAGCGAGTAGTAGCCGACGATGCCGGTAATCTCCACCACGCCCTGCTCGCCGTATTTCGCGCTGGCCCTTTGGTATGTCTTGTCGGAGACGCCCTTCGTCGCCAGCAACTCGGTCACGAAGTCGTAGGCGATTTCTTCATCTTGCCTCATGCCCTGCGGCCGCCGGCCTTCGGCGATCGCCTCCACGATCTCCGGCTTCACGCCGGCCTCGACCGCGTGCACGGAGTGGGCGAACCACTGGTCCTGCTGGGTCCAGGCGCGCGCCGCCATGATTGCCGTCAACTCGAGGATGCGCTTCTCGAGCGGGCACTTGAAACGGAGGTACTCGCCGACCTGCTGCACCGGGCCTGCCAGGCCGGGGCTGCGCAGCAACACGTTGAACGGGCCGCGCACGCTACCGCGCGGTCCCGAAGCGATGTCGGCTGCGACCTTCTTCTGCGCGTCGGTCATTTTCTCGGGTTCGATAAGGCCCATGCGTTCGGGCCCGGCGGTGGAATTCACGGCTCTCTCCATTCGTAGGTGCGGAATTGATGCATCAGGCAATTCCGCACCATTCCTTCCTCTCGCCCTCAGGAAGAGGGGCATGGGGTGAGGGTGGGCGGACGGCTACAATTCCCGCAGACTGGTTAGTCGGAAAAGCTCGCGACATCTTACCCTTGTTGCGGCCACTTCGGCCTCGCCGGTCCATGATGTGGCGAAGCTTCAACACGAAGCCACGAAAGACACGAGGTAAAGCTTCAACACGAAGGACACGAATCCACGGAGTATGGATATATGAAGCAACAACAAGCAGCAAGGAGCAGTGCAGAACACGCCGCGGGAGCAGTTACTAATGCTTATCGCTGAGATTGCTCTGAGGTGTAATAGTTGCGACGCGACCTGACGGACATAGTCTGAGCAAGTCCGCTATAAAAGCGTTTCTGAAGGGCCGAGAACGGGAAAAACCGGTCAAAGGAGGGGTGCCTCGAAAGCAGCCATTCGCTTACCCCTGATACCGGCAAAGAGCAACCGGTCGACGTGTTTCGTTGCAGATGTTCTCGAGGCGGAAGTGATCGTAACCATCCTCACGTCTTTGGGCTTGTCCACAAGCGCTTCGTCTTGGCGCGCTAGCGCGAGCGCGCGTCGATTGGGAAGAAAATAAAATAACCGCTCGTGGTTGTCTTCAAATTACCAGAAGATCATCGAGGCTTGACTGAAAAAATCGCTCGGTTGACCCTGCGTCAGCCGGGGGGATACATTTACAGTGCACGAAAAATGGGGTTGCGACTTCCTAGACGCGGAGGGTTGCGCGATGGCAGAGGGCTTCTGGAAAGCGCTCGGGACAAAACTCGTCGAGACCGGTGCGGCGTACTTGCAGCAGGTGCGCGTGGTCAACGAACTGAAGCAACTCTCGCCGGAGGAAGCGCAGGCACGCTTTACGAAATATGTGCAGGGGCTGTCGAGCACCGCTCGCGCCGGGTTCTCGGTGACACTGGCCGCGCTGGCAAACAACGAACGCAGTGCTGAAGCCAAACGCTTCATCGAATCGCTGCGCACCGCGCTCGCGAACCCGAAAGCGGCTTTTCCTCCGATGCCAGCACCCCCCGCCTCGCCACCCACAGCCCGCGCCCTGCGACCCACAGCCCCGCCTCAATCGTCCTTCGAAGACGACCTAAAGCGCGTCAACGACTGGTACGAGCTGGGAGATGATCAACGTGGCGACGCATTCATTGCCTATCTCGATACGCTGGAGATAGACGGGCTCGAAAGCCTTCGTGCAAATCTTGAAACGATGCACCAGAACGGCACAACGAACATCAAAGCGCACCGCGATAACGAAGCTCGCATAGTTGCCGGCCGTTTTATTGAGGACCAGATCAACTACAACTTGTCAGTGCAAGCGACCCGCCAGCACGACCCGGAGTGGCAACGGCGGTTGCATGAAATGGAGGGATGTACGCGCATGTTCGAGACGTTGCACCATGTCGTCGGTGTGGCGATCAAACAGCGCCTTGAGCCCCCCGTGCCGCCTCCTGCTCCCGAACGCAGCGTCCAGCTGCGTGACCTCGATGCCATGAAGGAGATGCTTGAGCAGCAACTCGGAAGTGGCTTGGTGCGAGGGGAACGTGCGGTCGCGCTGCAGCGGACGCTCGAGAAGATGGAGGGTGTGTTGGCCGCCGCCGACCGCGGCGAGATCGATCCCGCGCAGGTCAATCACCGGATCAAGCTGATCTACGCCGATACCGCGCAGTTGTTTGCCGACCCCGGCCCGAAAGCACGCATTGCCAGCGGCAGCCCGCGCCTCAATGAAGTTGACGCCTACGCGGGTGCGATGAAAGCCGCCCTCGGGCGTGAGCTGATGGAGTCACCGCCTGCAGCCACGCAAGAGGCGCTGGGCGCGGTGCTCGGCGACCTCGCGAAGTTTCAGCAAATGGTGGCCAATGCCGACGACGACGCGCTGGCGCAACTCGAGTCCAATCTGCTGCGTCCGGCGGCACGGGCACGCCATGATCTGGCGATGGCTCGCCATGCGCTAATCGCGCGCCCGCTGTGGGAGAGCGTCGAGTACATGCCGCAGGTCAATGCGATCGCCTACTCCGGGGCCCAAGACCTGCAGCGGCAGCTCGAAGCCGCGCTTGCACCGCGGCAGCTCATCGTGCTCAATACGAAGCGGCTGCAGAACCATGGTCAGTCGCGCTGGGATGAGCTGAACCGCTGTCATCTCGCCGTGTTCGACTTTCGCGGCGCGAGCGAGATCGCGACGCTCACGACCAAGGTGCCCAAACGGGCGCGCGAACTCACCGCCGCGGCGTACGAACTCGGCCTCGCGTTCGCGCTCGGCAAACCGCTAGTGGTGATCGGCGACGCGGGCGAGGAGATGCCCTTTGACATTGACCTCGCACCGCTGGCGCTCAACGGTGACGACGACGATGCCGCGCACCTGCAACAGGCGGTCGACGAGGCGTTCTACGTGCCGCAGCGCAGCGACCGCCATTCGTCGATCGCCGAAAGCGTCGCGTTCCTCGATCGCCTGACCAATGGCCACGAAAAACGCAAGGCGTTCAAAGGTATGGGTTGGCTCGACCCGGCGCTGGCAAAGGACCCGGCCGGATTTGTCGCTCTGGCCGACGGGCTGATTCGTGAGCTGCCCGCGCCTCCGTGGCGGCTGCTGCGCCCTGCCTGGCTGGCGGCCTACCCCGACGAGGCGCAAAGACGCTGCTTCCACGTCATGCCGTTCGGGCCGGATTGGGCGAATGAGGTACGCGACGTCGCACGAGCGGCCTGCAAAGTACGCGGCTTCGTCTATCGGCGCGGCGACGAGGCCGAAGAAGGCCGAATCATCCACGCGATCTGGGATGACCTGTGTCGCGCCAGTATTGTGCTCGTCGACCTCACGGGCACGAATCTGAACGTGATGATCGAGCTCGGCATTGCGCATGCCATCGGCCGCCCGGTGCTCGCAGTGCGACGGCGCGATGCGGTCGATGTGCGGCCCAAGCACATCGAGAAGCTGCGCGTGCTTCCCTACCAGTCGCCGACCGAGTTGAAGGGACTGCTGCTCACTAAGCTGCCGGTTTGAACGCGGCAGTTGGTACTCGATCCCGACCGTCCAGGCGTCTGCTGGTTCGGTGTACACCGGCCGAGATACCAGGGTCTGTCACATAGCCTCCACGCTTGTATCATGCGTTTTGCTGTGAGAGCAGCCTTCCTCCCGGATCTGAGCAGTGCTTCGTCACCTCTTCACTTCTTCACCACTTCACCGTCCAACTAGAGCCTGGGCATCGATTCCCCAACGTAAGTCTTCTCGTGCCGCGTCTGGCAATGGATGCAGCGTGTGGCGACAGGGTGGACGTGCAACCGTTTGTAGCCGATGTCGCCTCCACATTCAACGCATTCATCGATCTCGCCGTCGGCCAGACGCGTGCGAGCGGTATCGATTCGCCGCAGCTCGCGCACGTAGCGCTCCAACAGGGTGTGATTGAACTCTTCGAGCATGCTCGCCACCGATTCATCTCCGGAGTCGTATACCGAGCCGGCGAGGTCGGTGAATCTTTCATTCGCCATATGGGGAACGGTCTCGCGTATCTGGTCACGGACCTCCCTGCCCAGTGAGTCGAGCCGATTCGAGATCTCCATGTTTTGTGCCGTAGTCAATGCCACGATTGCCTCCTCTTTACGGTCGCCTCCCGGCCTCTCCGATTGCTTAGAGGGGGAAAGCACGACGTTGGTTTCAATTATTTTGCGGAAACTTTCAGCGGGGAACCGCGCGCCCAGCATGCCGTGGAGCACAAAAAATAAGCGCCGCCCCCGGGCGGCGCCTTTTCTGACGCCCCCTCATTGCAACGAGGGGGCGTCATTACTCAACACTCGACACCCGACACTCAATCCTCACTGCAGTGGCGAGAACGCCGACGGCATCACGATCTTGTTTTCCTGGAAGTGCAGGTGGTAGCCGCGGCCGCCTGATTTTTCCGCCAGCGCCGCGGGCGGCCAGTTACCGCCCGCGCGCAGCTCGTTGCGGATGCGTAAGCGGTCATCGAGCGAGTTGTACGGCCAGATGTGTATGAACTTGGAGATCGCCCCGAGATCGGTATAGCCGCACGTGACGATCGGGCTGACCTTGAGCCGGCCCGGCAGCGCGGCTTCCCAGGTCTTCTGGATCACCGGCAACTCGCCGCCCATGTAGGTGTAAGTGCGTATCTCGAAAAACGGTCCCATTTTCCCGGGCTTGATTTCCGGCGCGAAGGAAAAGGGGATCAGAATGTCCGACTGCTGGCTCATGATGAATTCGCCGATCTTCGGCGGCCAGACCTTGTCCTTCACGGCGGCGGCGCGGACGCTGTCGCGCTCCGCCAGGTCCTTGTAGCCCCAGACGTGGATGATCTGGTTGAGCGGCCCGATTTCGGTGTGCCAGAACGCGGCCAGCTCCGAATATTTCTTCCTCCCTTCGTAGGCTTCGCCGAAGCGCTTTTCGACCTCGGGCAGCGAGTGCGGTTTGACGTGGTAGGTCCTGATCTCGTAGATCATGGGTTATCCTTTTTCGGATTGGAAAATGAAAGGTACTCGGCTCGCCGCTCATGGCCGGCGTTTCCGGAACGGGCACTCTACTGCTAAGGGCGAACGCTGGCCAGCGCTGGGGTCCACGGTGTGAACCGAGGGAGGAGTGTCGAGTGTCGAGTGTCGAGGGATGAGGGGCTAGGGTCTCGTCATCCATCCATTAATCATCACCCATCACCTATCACCGTCACTGCTGCTCCAGCAGCGTCTTGAAGAGATTTCTTGCGCCGGCACTATTCCAATCCGCTGGCCCCCACAGGCGCGCCAGGAGAGTGCCTTTGCGATCGATCAAGTAGGTCACGGGCAAGCCGAAGGCGCCGTAAAGCAAGCCGACTTCCCCTTCGGGATCGAGCAATACGGGGTAGGTGAGCTGCAGCTTCTTGTAAAACGCCAAGGCGGTCGGCCGCTGCTCCTTGACATTCACCGCGACAATCTCCAGGCCCTTGCCCCTGAACTCCTTGTAGACGCGTTCCATGGACGGCATCTCCTCCCGGCAACCTTCGCACCACGTGGCCCAGAAGTTCAGAAACACCACCTTGCCGCGGAAGTCCTTGAGGGAGACTTTCTTGCCGTCCGGATTGAGCAGCGTGAAGTCCGGCGCGGGATCGCGATCCTTGAGCGCCTGCAGCTTGGGAACGGCGGTGTAATCGACGGGCGGTTTGCTTCCCGTCTGCGCGTGGAGCGGCCCACAGCAGAAAAGAAAAGCGGCCAGCACCCACAGCTGGCCGCCGGAGATGCGGCGAAACCGCTTGTCGTCACCCAACGGCGGCCTCTGACAGATGTTCGCAAGCATCCTGCTTCATCCAGTCGGCCGCCAGCGCGCCGCCGGGGGTCACATCCCCGAACAAGTTCGGGGCCCCTGTTCCGCCCCTCGACGCGCTCCCATCACTCGTCACCTTTATTTGAGCTTCTTCACTTCCGCGATGAGCGCTTCGTTCTCAACCAGCGGCTCTTTGGGCGCGAGCACTTTCTTGTAGCGGACGACACCCTGTTTGTCGACGATGAAATAGGACCGCGTCGCGAGCCTGCGATCGGCGTTGAACACGCCATACGCCTGGGTCGTCTTCCCGTCCGGAAAATCGGAGACCAGCGGAAAGTTGAGCTTGAGAAAATCTGCGAAGGCTTTCTGCGAAAGCGCGTGGTTCATGCTGATGCCCACGATCTCTGCGTCGGCCGCCGTGAACTTCGAATAGTCGTCCCTACTGGACGACATTTCTTTTACTCACGTCGGCGTGAAGTCGAGGACGTAGAACTGGACGATGACGTTCTTCTTGCCGGCGAAGTCGCTCAGCTTGAATTTCCCCTGGGTGCTCGTCAGCTCGAAGTCCGGGGCCTTCTCACCGACCTCCACGGCGACCGCCATGCCGGGCAAGCCGATCAGGGAAAGCGCAAAGACAATTGCCGCGATGGACCCTAACCTTCTCATAAACCCTCCTGAAATTTTGGAAAACAGTCTGTCCGGTTTACTGCGAGCAACCCGGCCGTACCAGTATGCCGGTAAATGAGGTTGGAGTCGACGCCCGGCTCCTGGTTCATTCTCCGGCCCGTGACCCCGGGGCTGGAGTCGTAAACAGCCGTGGCCGCCAAGGTATTCCACCGATCGAGCTGCCGGCTGCCCGGAAAGGGGTATCATCGTTCGCGCGTGACGGCCCCGGAGAGTCGGAACAAAAAGATAACGGACTCCGGTGCCAGCGCAGGGGCCGCGCGCCTCGCCACCCGCCGTAGCCCCGGGTTTTCCTGGCACTCGAGTGGTCGTATCGTCCTAAGGGGGCTCCATGGGCCGCAAAAACCGATCTCCGCGAGCGCCAACCGCGCGCACGCTTTCCGACGATTCCAGGAAGAAGGACCGGCGCGATTTTCTCACGCGTAGCGCCGGGATTGTGGGTGCAGCAGCGGCGGGGCTGACCGCGAAAGTAGCGCACGCGGCAGAAGCCGCGCCACCCGCCGTGCCCCCGTGGATGCAAACCATGGGCGCTCCGATGCGCGGTTATGGCAATCCATCGAAGTTCGAAGGTAAGGTGTTGCGCGTGGCGGCATCCGGATACGCCAAGGTAACACCCGGCGCCGGGGCGTCGCGCACGCCGCTGCAGGCCCTGGAAGGCACGATCACGCCGAGTGGCCTGCACTTCGAGCGCCATCACAACGGCGTGCCCGAGATCGATCCGGCGCAGCACCGGTTGCTGATACACGGGCTGGTGAAAAAGCCGCTGGTTTTCACCATGGAAACGCTCGAGCGCTACCCGATGACGAGCCGCGTTTACTTCGTGGAGTGCTCCGGCAACAGCGGTCCGAATACCGTAAACCCGAAACCGCCACAAGTCACCGCGCAGGCGATCCACGGCCTGGTGAGCTGCAGCGAATGGACTGGCGTGCCGCTCGCAATGCTGCTCAACGAGGCGGGGGTCGAACCCGGCGGCGACTGGCTGCTCGCCGAAGGCGCGGATGCGGCCGCCATGAGCCGCAGCGTGCCGGTTGCGAAGGGACTCGATGACGCCTTGATCGCGTTCTATCAGAACGGGGAGCGGCTGCGCCCGGAGCAAGGCTACCCGATACGGCTGTTGCTGCCGGGTTGGGAAGGCAATATGAACGTGAAGTGGCTGCGCCGCATCAAGGTCACGCAGGGGCCGACTCACACCAAGGACGAAACTTCGAAGTACTCCGACATGATCCCCGGTGGCAAGGCCCTGCAATTCACGTTCGAGATGGGAGTGAAGTCGGTCATCACGCGGCCGTCCTTCGGCGGGAAGCTGTCGGGGCCGGGCTTCTACGAGATCAGTGGTATCGCGTGGTCCGGCGCCGGCCGCATCCGCCGGGTGGACGTATCGCTGGATGGCGGCGCGACGTGGAAGGAAGCGGCACTCCAAGGACCGGTCTTCTCCAAGAGCCTCACGCGCTTCCGCCTGCCCTGGGACTGGAACGGCGCGCGGGCTGTCCTGGCGAGCCGGGCAGTAGACGAGAAGGGCAATATCCAGCCGACGCGCGCCGCGTGGTTAGCTAACTACGCGCAGCCGGCGCGCTACCACAATCATTCGATCCAGGCCTGGGAAGTCGCAGCCGACGGGAGCATCGCCAATGTCTTCATTTAGGCGTGCTGCGACAGGACTCGTGGTCGCCGCGATGACTGTGTCTTGCGCCACGACGCCGGATGGCGAATTGCCTATGGCAACTACTGGACCGGGCCTCGGCCGTTCAGCTACGGCTCAGGAAATCGCGGCGTGGGACATCAGCATACCGCCGAGCGGCGCCGGTCTGCCGGCGGGCAGCGGGACTCCAAAGCAGGGCGAAGCCGTCTATGTGGCGCAATGCCAGGCCTGTCACGGTCCGAAAGGAGCGGGCAAGCCGGCCGACGTGCTGGTGGGAGGAATCGGCAGCCTGGGCAGCGACAAGCAGGTCATGACCGTAGGCAGCTTCTGGCCGTACGCGACGACGCTGTTCGATTACGTCCGCCGCGCGATGCCGACGACCAAGCCGCTCTCGCTAACCAATGACGAGGTGTACGCGGTGACGGCCTACCTCTTGCACTTGAACGGCGTCATTCCCGAGAACGCGGAGATGAACGCGCAGACGCTGCCGCAGGTGAAGATGCCGAATCGCGACGGGTTCATCGACCGGTCGCGCAAGTGACGGGCGAGACAACGAGTCCCGTCACCCCGGCAAAAGCCGAGGTCCAGTGGCAACGAGTCCCGTCACCCCAGACAGAAAGCCTGTCCCGTACTCCGTACAGGGGCTCGTAGTCCAGTAAAAAGTAACGTCGTCGCAGATGGCGTCCCACATAGTGTGTTTCAGATAAGGCGCTGTAAAGACGCTTCACGAACCAAAGGAGAGTAAACCATGGCAGTCAATGCGTTCGTCAGTTTTTTCGACAAGGCTGACGGCGAGTCGATTCAAAAGGGCAAGGAGAAGTGGGTCGAGATTCAAGGATGGGACTGGGAAGTCGAAGCTGAAACGAGCTGGACCAAGGGCGGCGGCGCGAGCGTCGGCAAGCCCAATCCCGGCAAGATGAGCATCAGACACTATTTCGACTCCTCGTCGACGGTAATCCTGGGCTACATCTGTAGCGGCAAGGCCTTCCCCAAGGTGCAACTTCAGATAATGAAGACCACCGGCAAGGGCGGCCTGGAAACCTACTTCACGATGACGATGGAAGGTGCCTTCATCACCAAGGTAACCAACAGCGGGACGGAAGAAGGCACCGTGGTGCAGAAGGTCGAAATGGTCTTCAAGACCGTGAAGATCGAATACAAGCCGCAGAACAACAAGGACGGCACGCTCGGCGCCGTCAAGACCTACAACTGGGACATCCCTACGGGCACGGCATCGCCGTCGGCCTGACCCGTTGCCGGTTCCTTCATACACCTTGGATCAGACCAAATCTGTCAGATCAGGTCCGAATGTTCTGAACTCGGCGAATTCCTGCATATAATCGCGGTTCGTTATCCGCAGATCGCCCTGCAGGGAGAATGTCATGATGCGCCAGTTGCCACATATCTCGCTGATTACCTGCTTATTGGCAATTGCGGGGGCGGCGAATGCGCAATCTGCGGATTATCCGTCACGCCCGATCCGCATGGTCGTGCCGTTCGGCCCGGGCGGCGCGTCTGACTTCATCGCTCGCATCATCCAGCCCAAGTTCGCCGACGCGCTGGGGCAGCAGGTGGTGATCGACAACCGCAGCGGCGCCGACGGGCGCATTGGTGTCGAGGTCGCCGCCCGCGCCGGCCCCGACGGCCATACCATCCTGCTCGGAAACGTCGGCTCGGTAGCGATCAACCCGAGCGTGTACCCTAACTTCCCTGTGCGGCCGCTGCGCGACTTGGTGCCCATCACGCTGGTTTCGGACGTCCCCGGGGCGTTGGCGATCCATCCCTCGATTCCGGGTACCACGACCAAGGAATTCATTGCCTACGCCAAGACGCGGCCCGGGCAACTCAACTATGGCTCGACCGGATCGAGCAGCGCCCAGCGCCTCGCGTTCGAGTTCTTTCAGAGCAAGGCCGGCATCAAGCTGCAGCACGTTCCCTACAAGGGAGGCGCCGGCGCCTCGACCATCGCGCTGCTCAGCGGCGAGGTCTCCGCGACGATGCTGACGACGGCTTCGTTCATTCCTCACGTCAAGAGCGGCCGGCTCAAGGTGATCGCCGTCGTGTCGCCGAAGCGCGTGCCGCAACTGCCCGACGTGCCGACTATGATCGAGTCGGGCTTTCCCGAGCTGACCCTGGGCTCCTGGCAAGGCCTCTACGTGCCGACGGGCACGCCGCGCGCGGTCGTGAACAGGCTCTACGCCGTTACCATGAAGGCGCTGGGCGACCCCGAAGTCGTCGAGCGCTACAGCTTGGGAGGCGCGCTGATCTTCACCAGCAAGTCGCCCGAGGAATTCGCGGCCTTCATGAAGACTCAGACCGAGTTCTGGTCTGTGCTGGTGAAGCAGATCGGCGCGGTGGAGCCGTGACGCGAGAATGGAAGTGACGGAAGGCGAACAGCCTCACCACGAAGAACGCGAAACCACGAAGGAAGACGAACAGCTTAACCGTGAAGCTGTCGCTTTACTGAGGCCGGACGCCGGACTCGCGTAGCACTTTCTCCCAGCGCACCGTTTCTTTGCGCAGGAAGGCCCCGAACTCGGCGGGGGTTGAGCGCGCGGCTTCGGCCCCGACCGCGAGCAGACGCTCTTCGACCTCGCGATTCTTGAGGGCGTTGTTCACCGCCTGGTTGATTCGGGAGACGATTTCCGCAGGCGTGCTGCGGGGCGCCAGCAATCCGTACCACCCCGTCAGATCGTAACCCGGAACTGCTTCGGCGACCGGCGGCAGGCCGGGAGCGAGCGGCGTGCGCGCCATGGAGGTCACCGCGAGCGCCCGCAGCTTGCCGCTTTTCACGAACGCGGGCAACGCCGGCGCCGCAACGCAACTGACATGCACCTGTCCGCCCATCATGTCGGTCAGGGCGAGGGGGCTGCTCTTGTACGGGACGTGGACGAGATCGATCCCGGTCATCTTTTTCAGTATCTCCATGCACAAGTGCGGAGTGGTGCCCTCTCCGGCCGAGGCGTAAAGCAGTTGTCCGGGCCTCGCTTTTGCTAAGTCGATCAACTCGGCAATCGATTTCACCGGCACCGATGTGCTGGCAGCCAGAATAAAAGGCGTCGTGGCCACCATGCCGACCGGCGCGAACTCCTTCGCCAGCGCGAATTTCTGATGCAGTGTCGTGCTGATCAACTGTGTCATGGTCGCCATCCACAGGGTATGGCCATCGGGGGCTGCCTTGGAAACGGTTTCCGCGCCGATGAGGCCGCTCGCACCGGCCCGGCTGTCTACGACAATCTGCTCGTCCCAGGTCTCGGTGAGTTTGATACCGAGCTGGCGCGCGATGATGTCGGGGCCGGACCCCACGCTGGAGGCAACGACCATGCGTATCGGCCGGGAAGGAAACCGCTGCGCCGCGTCCGCGGACGCAACTGCAAGGAGAATGGCGGAAGGCAGAAGGCAGAAGGGGTAAAGCCGAGCCAGAAACCATTGGTGTTCGGCTCTCACTTCCTCCTTCCTCCTTTTGTCTTCATCCTTCGTATCGTCACTCCTTCGGAATATTGGATTCCTTGATTACCTTCGCCCACCGGGTGATCTCGTTCTCCACCTGCGCCCGCAGATCCTGAGGCGTGCTGCCACCGGGTTCGATGCCCTGCTTCACCAGCGTCTCGCGAACTTTCGAATCGCGCAGGATTGCTATCGACTCGCGGCTGAGCAGCGTAATGGCGTCAGCGGGCGTATTCAGGGGCGCAAAAAGCCCGAACAGCCCCATCGACAGCAGGCTCGGCATGCCAAGCTCCGCGGTCGTGGGGACTTCCGGCAGAATCGCCGCGCGCTGCGTCGTGGTGACGGCCAGCGCCTTGAGCTTGCCGGCCGCGACCAGGGGTACATACACGGGAACGTTATCGAAAGCCATGGTAATGCGACCTTCGATTAGCTCGGGACGGAAGGCCGTCGAGCCCTTGAAGGGCACGTGCAGGACGTCAATGCCCGCCGTCTTCTTGAACAGCTCGCAAGTCAAGTGCAGCAAGCCACCCACGCCGGAAGAAGCGCAGGTGTATTCCCCGGGCCGGGCCCTGACGTAAGCCACGAACGCTTTGAGGTTGTCCACGGGAAGGACCGGGGTCACGAACAGGGCGTTGGGTATTTCGGCGACTTTGGAAATCGGCGCCAGGCTGCGGCGCAGATCGTATTCAAGCCGCCCCGCGCTGTAGGTCATTTGAATGGCGAGCGACGCGGTGGACGCCATGAGCAGCGTGTAGCCGTCCGGGGGCGCTTTGACCACGGTCATGGCCGCTATATTGCCGCCGTCGCCCGGCTTGTTCTCCACGATGACACGCTGATTGATTCTTGCCGACAGCCCGTCCGCAAGCGCGCGGTTGAGGTGATCGGCGGACGAGCCGGCGGCGAGCGAATTGACCACCCTGATTACGCGGACGGGATAGACCTCTCCCTGCGCCGCTGCGATGCCGGGGAGGCAAGCGGTCCACAACAGCGCCGCGAGGACAGCGCGGCTGAGGTGCGACCATGCGGTCCGGGTCCGCCGTTGCGTTTCAGCGATAGAAGCCGCTGTCATCATGTACCTCCTCGCTGCGTCGCCGCTCGGTCGGCGGCGATCGCGGCTCAGGCCGTCGCCACCGGCTGCTTCGCGGCAGCAGCCAGCAGACGTCCACTTCGTTACTCAGCCGGTGACTGCAGCGCGCGTTCGGCTGCCCGCTCCGGCGATCGCATGGTTGACCCTGGGCATGACCTCGGTCGCCATCAGCTCCATCGAGCGCCGGGCGAGCTGCGGGTCGACCCAGTCCATCCCGGCGTATACGATCTCGCCGAAATCGCCCACTTCTTCGCGCAGCTTCAGGATCTCGTCAACGACCTTGTTCACCGTGCCGTGGATCACCAGGTTGTCCATTATGTAGTCTTCGGTAAGGTCGGAATCGGGCTGCGACTGGTCGACCTTGAACGCGATGTGCCGCTTCGCCTTCATCAGCTTGTAGAGCATCGTGCGCCAATAGAAGCGATAGGGGCTATTGGCGTCGTCACGGCCATAGCGGCGCGCGACATTGTCGTCGTCCGCGACGAAAATCGTGCGCGCTATCCGCCAATCGCTCCGGTCGGCGGCGAGCCCGGCCTTGCGCTTGCCTTCCGAGTAGTTGGCCCAATGGCTGGGCAGCCACTGCGAAAGCAGGAAATTGGCCGAGAGCGGATGAAAGTCGCGCTGCCCCATTGCGATCACGCCTTTCGAGTGCGGCGCGACGACCGTTCCCACGATCTCGGGCCGTGGTTTCTGGTACGGCTTGTACAGATGGCCGCGCCCGATCGATAGATCGCGGGTCTTGGCGACCGAGACCTTGTAGCGGTTGTCGGGGAAATCGATGTCATACGGCGATTCGCGCTCCCAGATCGCGAGGATGACGTCGATCGCCTCCGCGAACATCTTGTTGCGGTCCTCGTTCAGGTTGCCGAGAGCCTCGGCGTCGCACGAGAGCACGCCTGCGCTGATACCGAAAATGAAACGCCCTTTGGCGAGATGATCGAACATCGCGGCGTGCGACGCGATGAGCACCGGATGCGACTGCGAGAGATTGGACGTTCCCGTGGCGAGCTTGATCGTCCGCGTGTCGCTGATGAGCGTCGCGAGGAACAGCATGCTGCTCACGATATTCTCGGTCTTCTCCGTGAGGTGCTCGCCGACGAATGCGTCGTAGAAGCCGAGCCTGTCTGCGAGGATGATGGCTTCACGATCCTCGTGGAGGGTCTCGGTGGGATTGCGGTCCAGCGGATGGACCGGCATCGTGAAGTAGCCGAGCCGCATTTATCGTCTCCTCAATCCAGGAGTGTGTCGGACTTGGTTTCCGACACACTCCTTACGCAAAACCGCCCGCAGACAAACGGCGCCTCCGTCTCGTCCCTCGCGAAGAAAGTTCATCGTGCGACGGGGGGTGCGGGGGGAACACACGTGCCTACTATTGAGATAGGTTCTAGCCGGAAGGGGCCCGTTCCCCGCCGCTCATACTGGAGATGATACTTAGGCCTGCTTCCCGAATGATCAACCGCAGGAAAAAACTGTTTGTCCGTAATTTCCGCGTTGTGTGATCGCGCTGCTAGGAAAGGGCGGGATACTTGGCCTTACCTGCTCGTACGCGGTGGCCGGCCTTGCCCGGACGCACCGGGCGCGCTTTGGCATCGTCTTTACTGGCGGGCTGCCCCTTCAACCCCGCCGCCGCCGGCGCAGGCAGCCGTGTGATCTCGACCAGGAAATCGATCATCACCCGCAGTTTGCGTGGCACGTGCCGCGTCGGCGGATAGACGATGCTGATCGGGCGTCCCTCGACCGCGTAGGCTTCGAGCAGCTCTTTCAACGTTCCCACCGCCAGATCGTGCCGCAAAGTCCACCAGTTCGACTGCGCAATGCCGAGCCCGAGCAGCACGGCTTCGCGCAACGCGTCGCCGCCGGTGACCACGAGATTGCCCCTCACCAGCATTTCGATGCGATTGACGCCGTCGTTGAAGGGCCAGGCCGGGCCGAAATTGCTGATAATGCAGTTGTGGGCTGCAAGATCCGCGGGCGCTTTCGGTTCTCCATGCAGCTTCAAATAGGACGGCGACGCGGCCGTGACCCGCGGTCCGTGATTCAGCACCCGCGTGATGCAGCGGGAATCATTCAAATTGCCCACCTGGACGGCGATATCGAGACCCTGTTCTATGAGATCGACGGGCCGGTCGTCGAAGCTCAAGTCGAGGAGGATGTCGGGATAGCGTTCATGGAATTCCGCCACGCGCGGCAGGAAGGTGAGGCGCCCGAACAATACCGGGAGCGCCATGCGCAGCCGCCCTTTTGGTGTTTCTCCGGCCGCCTTGACGGAGGCTTCCGCATCCTCTATATCGTTCAAGATCTGCTGGCACCGCGCGTAGAAATTTCTGCCATCGTCGTTCAACGCCAGCCTGCGCGTCGAGCGCGCCAGCAGCTGGGTGCCAAGGTCTTCCTCGAGGCGGGCGACCGCCTTGGCGACCGCCGAAACCGACACGCCAAGTTGCTTCGCGGCCGAGGTAAAGCTGCCGCTCTCCGCCACCCGTACAAAAGCGAGCATCGCCAGAAGTTTGTTCACGGATCATGGAACAAAAGGAAAAACTCATTCTACTATCCTCTCACTTTCAGCGGCAAACGCCAGTTACTACACTTGCTTGCAGATGACGCAAGATTCAAGGAAAAGGGACATGGATGACCGGCGGGGGTTGAGTCGGGAACCCCCCGCGGCCGCAGGCGCTGCGGAACGGGTGCGCACGGTGGTCTCGTCGGCTGCGGCCAGCGGGATCGATATCCGCGAATTGCGGAGCGCGCTCGGATGTTTTGCGACGGGGATCACCATCGTCACGGCGCGCGCTGCGGACGGGCAGGTCGCGGGCGTGACGGCGAACTCGTTCTGCTCGGTCTCGCTCGATCCGCCGCTCGTACTCTGGTGCCTGGCCAAGTCGGCACCGAGCGGATCGGTGTTCGTCCGCACCACCCATTTCGCAATCCATGTGCTCGCGGAAGACCAGGCGGATCTCTCGGCGCGCTTCAGCAGGCCGTCGAAGGACAAGTTCGCGGGACTGCGGATGTCCGAGGGATTGGAGGGCACGCCGCTGCTGGAAGACGCGGTCGCGGTGTTCGAGTGCCGGTGCGAGCAACGCTACGATGGCGGCGATCACCTGATCATCGTGGGCAGAGTCGAACGCTACCGCCACACGGATCGTCCCCCGCTGCTTTTTCACTTCGGCCGCTATTGCGGTGTCGGCCGTCCCTGACCGCTGAACTGTCACCGCACCGCGAGTTTGCGGAAGCGGTGCCGCGTTACGCACGTACTTCGCAAAGCCGATAGAATGATCGCGATGCGCTACCGGCCACGCAGTCCCATCGTGTCCATGGCGTTGATGCTTTCCCTGGTCATTCTCGATGAGCCCATTGCCTTCTGAAGAAAAGCGGGTTGCGTTTGTCACTGGCGCGTCGTACGGCCTCGGCGCGGCAAGTGCAATTGCCCTGGCGCGGGAGGGATTCGATGTCGCGGTGTCCGAGCTGCGGGTCGAGGACCTTTCCGACACGCTGGACAAGATTGCGGCCACCGGCCGGAAGGCGGTTCCGGTGCATCTCGACGTGCGCTCCATGGCCAGTGTGGAAAAGGCGATGGCGGACGTCGTTGCTGCCTTCGGCCGGGTCGACGTGCTCGTCAACAATGCCGGCGTGACGGTGCGCAGGTTCGCGCTCGAGGTGACGCCGGAGGAATGGGACGAGGTGATCAACGTCAACCTCAAGGGCACATTCTTCATGAGCCAGCAACTGGGCCGGCAACTCGTGCAGAGGCGTCGGCCCGGCTGCATCATCAATATCGCCTCGGCGCATGGCGTGCTGGGCTTTGCTCAGCGCACGACGTACGGCATTTCCAAGGCCGGCATCATTCATATGACCAGGATGCTCGCGTACGAGTGGGCCGACCATGGCATACGCGTAAACGCGGTTGCGCCGGGGACAGTCGAAACCAAGACGCGCGCGGAATACTTCAACGCCTTTCCTCAAGCCCGCCAGGCGATGATGGACAGGATACCGGTGCACAGATTCGGTACTCCCGAGGAAGTGGGCGCTGCGGTAAGCTATCTCGCCAGCCCGGCGGCCGCCTACATCACCGGGCAGACACTGTTGCTGGATGGAGGACTGACGTCCTATTGAACCCGTGAACGAGTGAACAGGTGAACGGGTGAACGGGAAGGAAATTCCCTCCCCCCGTTACCCGGGGGAGGGCTAGGGTGGGGGGCTCACTCGTTCACCCGTTCACTCGTTCACCTTTACAGAGTGGAGGACACATGACAACTTCAATTCGTTGCGGCCTGATGGTTCTTCTTGCGATGCTCGGTACTTGCGCCGGCGCAGGCGCAGTACCCCAACAAGACGGTGCGGCTGGTCCTGCCGTTTCCGCCGGGCGGCGGCACCGACACCGTAGGGCGCATCGTGGCGCTCAAGCTCTCCGAGCAGCTTGGCCAGCAGGTCGTGGTGGAAAACCGGCCCGGAGGCGGCGCCAACATTGGCGCCGAGATCGTGGCGAAAGCGGCTCCCGACGGCTACACGCTGCTGATCCCCACTATCACGAACGCCATCGGCCAGACCCTCTACACGCGGCTCAATTTCGATCTGGTCAAGGATTTCGCGCACGTAACGCTGCTCGCCACCACGCCGCTCATCCTGGTCGTTCATCCCTCGGTGCCGGTGAAGTCGGTCAAGGAATTCACGGCATTCACGAAAGCAAGGCCGGGGCAGCTCTCCTATTCCTCTTCCGGCAGCGGCTCGGCTGCGCACCTCGCGGGGGAGTTGTACAGCAGCATGACCGGCGTGAAGATGGTCCACGTGCCGTACAAGGGCGGCGGCCCTTCCATGATCGCGCTGGTCGGCGGCGAGGTATCGGCCTGTTTCGCGACCATGCCGTCGGCGGTCACCTACGTGCGGAACGGCAGGCTGCGCGGGATCGCGGTCACCACGGCCAAGCGCTCGCCCGCGACGCCGGATGTGCCCACCGTCGCCGAGGCGGGCGTTCCCGGCTACGAGGCGGGATCGTGGTACGGGCTGGTGGCGCCGGCTGGCACGCCGAAGGACGTCATCGCGCGGCTGCACACGGAAACGGTGAAGGTGCTCAAGCTTGCGGACGTGAAAGACCGGCTCGACAACGCCGGTTTCGAGATCGTGACCAGCACGCCTGAGGAGTACGCGGCGTTCACGCGCAGCGAAGTCGCGAAGTGGGGCAAGATCGTGAAAACCATCGGCCTGCGCGCCGACTGATGCTGTAAAGGCGTGACTGGTAGGGCGTGACGAATAAGGCGTGATTGATAGGGCGTGACGGATGAATCGTTGTCTTGCTACACGTTTTATCAATCACGAATTACCAGTCACGAATCACCAGTCACGGATCACTAGTCACGCAGCACCAGTCACGAGGGATTCTCATGATGCGTAGCGTTACGCGGGAGCGAATCCGAACACTGGGATGGGTCGGCGGGCTTGCCATGCTCGCCGCGGCGCAGGTATGGGGACAGGCCACTCCTTGGCGCCCGGACAAGGCGGCGGAGCTGATCATAACGACGGCGCCTGGTGGCAGCAATGACCTGGTCGCGCGCCTGATGCAGCGGGTTCTGCAGGACGGAAAGCTGTTGGCGACGCCAGTCGTGGTGGTAAACAAGCCGGGTGGCAATCAAACGCTGGCGCTCGCCTATCTCAATCAGCATCCGGCCGATGCGCACTATCTGCTGATGGGAAATCCGACGGTCATCACGAATCCACTCAGCGGAATCACGCCGATGACGGTGGCGGACCTGACACCGATCGCGATGCTGCTGGTGGAGCATACGGCCATTACGGTGCGCGCGGATTCGCCGCTCCGCAATCTGCGGGACCTGGCGGAACGCCTCAAGGCCGACCCCGAGTCCATGGTTCTCGGCACCGCGGCCCGCGGCGGCGTGAACCATCTCGCGTTCGTCCTCGCGTTGAAGGCCGGCGGCGTGGATGTAAAGAAGACAAAGATGGTCGTCTTCAAGACCAACGGCGAATCGATCGCCGCGATGATGGGCGGACACATACACATGGTTTCCTCGTCGGTCAACGCCGCTAGGCCGCAGGTGACCGCGGGCAACATCCGCGCGATCGCCGTCGCCGCGCAACAGCGCATGGCCGGCGCCTTCGCGGACACGGCGACGTTTCGCGAGCAAGGCATCGACAACTGGTTGTCGAGCTGGCGTGGTATGTTCGCGCCGAAGGGAACCGGGCCCGCACCGGTGGCGTTCTGGGAAGGCACGCTGGGCAAAATGGCCGCAAGCGACGAGTGGAACAAGCAGCTCGCGGCCAACGAGTGGCACCCGCAGTTTCTGCGCAGCGCGGAATTCACCAAGTACCTCGAGGCCCAGCACAACGCGAACCGCGCCATCATGGCGGAACTGGGCCTCACGAAGTAAGAAAAGGCGTGACTGATACAGCGTGACTGAAAGGGCGCGACTGATGCTTTACGACGCGCATCACCCGTCACTCCGTCACTCGTCACGCCGTCAGAAGATTCCCATCGCCATTCCGGCCGCGATCGCCGTGCCCGTCTCTTCGCAGCGCCGCAGTTCCTCCGCAGGGATGATCTTGGGCGCGAGTATGGCTTCGGGCGTCTGCGCGTGCGTGCACACGATGAGCGGCTCGCAGACCGCCTTCAGCCGCCACCCGGTGCAGATGCGCTCGATCTGGCGTACTGCGTTCTGGCCGTCACTGCCAGCGCATACCATCGTCCCGTATGGCCGGCCCGCTATCCGGTCCAGCGCCGCATAGTAAGTGCGGTCGAAGAAGTCCTTCATGACGCCGGAAATCGCGGCGAGATTCTCCGGCGTCACCCACACATAGCCGTCGGCCTGCAGGACATGTTCCCCAGTCGCCTCGCCAGCCCGCAGATACAGGTACGTTCACCTCGGATTCCGACGACGCACCCCGCTTCGCGGCCTCCGCCATCTGGCGTGCGCCACCGGTCATGGAGTGATACACGATCAGGAGCGTTTTCAACGGAAGGATGAAGGATGAGGGATGAAGGATGAAGGATGGATGACCTCCGCGGTGCGGGAAACCCCTCACCCATCACCCATCACTTATCACGCCTCTTTCGAGGATTTGCCCATCGTAGACCGAAACATGCACCTGCGGATATCGATAAACTGAGGCAATGCTCGAGGACCGCTATGGCCTTCCACTGTCGACGGCATCTGCGGCCGCGCGCGATGCCTATGTCGAGGGCACGGATCTTCTGCTAAGTGCGGGTCCCGGGCCTGAGCGTGCGTACGAACGGGCGATCGCGGCCGATCCCGGTTTTGTCCTGGCGCACGCGGGTAGGGCGCGCACGCTCTTCCTGGTTGCGAAGCTTCCCGAGGCGAAAGCGGCCGCGAAGCAGGCGCGCGAACTGGCTCAGAAGCTGCCGCCGCGGGAACGCAACAACGTGGAAGTCGTTCTGCTGACCGTCGAAGGCGGCGCGCCCCAAGCCTATGCGCTGGCACGGGAGCATCTCGAGGAATACCCCCGCGACGCCATGGTGCTGGCGCCCTGCACGGGCGTGTTCGGGCTGATCGGTTTTAGCGGCCGGAAGGGGCGCGAGCAGGAGTTACTGGAGCTCATGGAAGGCCTCGCGCCTCACTACGGCGACGACGCCTGGTTCCTGGGGCAGCTCGCGTTCGCGCGAGTGGAAGCGGGCGACACCGCCGGCGCGCGCAAGCCGGTAGAGCGCGCGCTCGAGCTCGATCCGAAGAGCGCGCACAACGCGCACGTGCGGGCGCACGTGCACTACGAAGCAGGCGAGCGCGTGGCGGGACTAGCCGGCCTGCAGCAATGGCTCGCGGGTTACGCGCGAGAGGGGCTGCTCCACTGCCACTTGAGCTGGCACGTGGGGCTGTGGCAGCTCGAGCTCGGCGATTACGAAGCAGCGCTCCGCACTTACGCGAGCGGCGTGCATCCGGGCGGCTCCTGGGGGCCGCCGATCAACGCGCTGACCGACGCGGCGTCCTTTCTCTGGCGCGCGGAGCTGGCCGGGTGGCCGCGCGACGCCGAGCGCTGGCGTCAGGTGAGCAAGTACGGCACGCAAAACTTCCCGAAGACGGGGCTCGCGTTCGCCGACGTGCACCGAGCGCTTGCCTATGCCGCGACCGGCGATTCCGCGGCGCTGGCGAAACTGGTCGCGGAGCTCCGCGAGCGCGAAGCGGCGGGCAAGCTGCTGGCGGGGCCTATCGTACCCGCGCTCGCGCAGGCGTTCGAGGCCTGCGCGAGCAAGGATTGGAAAGCCGCGGCCGGGCTGATCGAGCCTTACGTGGCGGAGCACGAGCGCATCGGCGGCAGCCGCGCGCAACGTGACCTCATCGAGCTGACACTACGTGCCGCGCGCAAGCGGGTGACAGCGAGACGAGACGAACGCGCCAAGGACGCGGACGGAGCAAAGCGAAAAAAGAGTTCCGAGACCCCAGCCGCAAGGGACAATTCATTTTCCGCATCACCATCACAGATCGCCTCATCCTCATCCCTCATCCCCTATTCCGGCTTGATGCCGGCGTCCCTTGCGACCTTGGTCCATTTAATGATCTCGCTTTGGATGTAGCGGCCGAATTCTTCCGGCGTGTTGCCGACCGGGTCCGTGCCGTCAGCAATGAACCGCTGCTTGATTTCAGGCATCTGCAGGACGCGGACCATCTCGGTGTGCCACCTCGCGACGATATCCTTCGGTGTCTGAGCAGGCGCCATCGCGCCGTACCACTGGACCGATTCGAAGCCGGGCAGTCCCGATTCGGCCACCGTGGGGATTTCGGGCGCGGCGGCGCTGCGTTTCAAACTGGTGATTCCCAACGGACGCAGGCGCCCGGCTCGTATCTGCGGCATGCCGGTGAGGATCGTTGCGGCCATGACTGCGGTGTGTCCCGCGAGCATGTCGATCATCGCGGGCGCCGTTCCCTTGTAGGGTATGTGCACCATCTTCAGGCCGGCCATGCTGTTGAACAGCTCCATGGTCATGTGCGGATAGGTGCCGGTGCCGGCCGAGGCATAGTTCATCTGTCCCGGCCGGGCGCGCGAGAACGCGATCAATTCTTTTACTGACTTTACGGGAATCGAAGGGTGCACCACGATGATGCTGGTCGATCCCACTATGCTGCGTGATCGGCGCCAGGTCGCGCATCACGTCGTACGGGACCTTCTTGTAGACCACCGTATTGAGCGCGAGCGTCGACGGTGCGATGAGCAGCGTGTAGCCGTCGGGTGCGGATTTTGCCGCGATCTCGATGCCGATCATCGTGCCCGCCCCCGGGCGGTTGTCGATCACCAACTGCTGGCCAAATCGCTCCGCCAGTTTCGGTGTCATGATGCGCGCAACGATGTCGGTCCCGCCGCCGGCGGACGACGGCACTACGATACGCACCGGCTTGGCGGGGTAACCGGCCTGGGCAAGAGCGCCGGTGGCGGCGGCAGCGATAAACGCGCCGCAAGCGCAAAGAATTGCAACTTTGATTTTCATGCCGAACCTCCTCGATTGTTGTTCAGCGTGCCCGCACGCGTGTTCTCAGAAGCGCCAACTACGCTCCTGTTGTGCTGTCAGTTGTTCCTCAGCGCCATTCCGCGATGATGGTCGTGTCGAAGGCCATTCATCAGCCGTCGCCTGCTGGTCGCAATCGAATGGAATGGCGCTCGCTAGTGCCGCTTGAAATATTGGATTTCGCGCTCGTGCTTCAACGCCGCGGCGCGGGAGGAAAACGTGCCGAGGTTGCGCCGCCTGCCGGTCCGCGGATTTACCTTCCGCGAATAAAGCCGATAGCGGCCGTCCTTCAGCTTGCGGATCATGCAATCCTCCTGCGTCATATGATAAAGGAAGGTGACGGAGGGTGGGGAGGGATGATCGCTCAGAGTTCGCCTGCTCAAGATAGGTTTATCAACGATAGTCCTCGCATGCGGCAATTGATGGAAAGCGACGACTCGTCAAGGAACGGATGGCGATAGATCTCGTGCATCGCCCAGGCGAGTATCGTCTGCTCGGCGAGCGCGCCGTCCGCCCATACCGTCATCAGATAGTGTAAATCGAGGGACAACGGAACGGCGCGCGCCGGCGCTTGATGCACCCGGCCGACGTTGCGCAAGTGCTCGTTCATCGTTACGCGGTACAAAAATAACGACAGGATCGCGCCGTCATCGTCGGGCGTCGTCATCTGACCGCTGGACAGCAGGCGAAACTGGCATGGATGCTGAACGCGCAGCGCTGCGGGATAGGCGTCGCTCAGATACTTCGCCAGGGAAGCTCCTACGGAATGGATCGCGAGCCTATTCGCCATTTAACTACGCCATTAGGAATGGGGAGGAGGCGCGTCTGGTTCAGGGATAGTTCCATAAGCCTGCTCGTACGCAGCGACTGCGTCAGCCAGCGTCGTCAACAGAAACTTGGCGTAGACGGGATACGTCACGATGCGCACGTTGATCTGCGGCTCCTCGTTGCCTTCAGCGAACTGGCCGAAATCCAGCAGGAATTCAAAAGCGTTGTGCCCTACCTGAAAGTAATTGGCATACCGCGCCTCGAGCGGCTTCGACTCCTCGGATACTTTGGTCATAGGAAGTGCGAAGCCCCTCCGGTTACCCAAATGACGCTGATCCGTGAGCCGAAACTCGGCGTGCTCACGTAGTGAGTCATCCTGGCCTGGGAGGGAGCAAGGACAGTGCCAGCGCTTTCTATTTAGAGGGTTTGACTGCGAACTCGTTGTTGCAGATCATCATTTATTAGAAACACAAAGTGCTGGAAGTGCGCGGGCCTATCGGGACTGTCACAGCGGGACGTGACACCTTAGGTAACTTCTTTCTGGCTGAACCCCGCGAAGAAGGCTCATTGCGCGACGGGGGCCACGGGGGGAACGGAGGGTGTCAGGAACCTTAGAAGTTAGGGTTCCTGACACCCTCCGTTCCCCGCCGATCAAAAGAGGAGGGGCCTGAACGAGACAGGTGTCACATGGATCGTACAGAGCATGTGTCTCGATGTGTCACACAATGTGAGATATCGCTTGCGGGCTGCGGGGTGTCGACCGACAATCCGCAGTTCGCTCAAAAGAAAGCATGTAATCAGCTCTTGCGGCATGACCGCGATCGTCTCCGCGGCCATCCTCTAATTGGTCAAAACTCAAGGGAGGTAATTTGGACCGAGCACTGTGGGTTTCCTGGTAACGACCTGCCCGATTCGGGGCGTGACGCATATCTTGCGTGGGCGCATAACACGTACATGCCCAAGCTGGTCAAGCGGCCCGGCTTCCTCTGGGGGGCTCACTATAAATCCGTGATAACGCCCGGTGCGCCACCCGGAGGCGGCCGGCTCGTCCACACGAAAGATCCGGCGGTCGGGACGGGCAACGATTACATCATGTTGTTCGGCGCCGAGGACGCGCATGCCTTCGCGCATCCGACCCCGCGCAAGCTCCACGCCGAGCTGCCCACGGAAGACCAGAAGATGCTGGTCATGAGGGTAGGGGAGCGTGTGAACATCCTTACCGAAGAGGCGCGGGCCGATGGTCCCGACGCGAAGAAGCGCGAATCGAAGGCAGCGCTCTCTCCCTGCATCCAGCTTGGCACCTTCCAATCCGGAACCGACGATGGGGACGAAGACGATCTGCTCGCCTGGTACGCGCAGTGCCGCTTGCCTGCCATGACCAGGCTGGCGGGATGCGTCGGAGTCCGCAAGATCGTTTCCGTTTCCGGATGGGCGAAGCACAGCGTTCTTTATGAATTCGTGTCTTTGGCAGAGCGCAATAAACACTTCCCCGATCACGAGAAGGGTCACCCCGAGGACGAGGCGTGGACCGACAGGCTCGTGCGCAAGCTGCTGCACGCGCCCGGATCTCCCAATGTCGCCGAGCGGATCGCCTCGGTGGTGAAATAGGCGGGATGACGAAGATATTAGCCACAGATAAACACAGATGAACACAGATACGTCAACGACTAGAGCACCAGGAAAACCAAGCATGCGGAAAAGGAATTAACGCAGCTCTTCCAGTTGTCGTCTCATCTTATCGGCATGTGCGTCAGTGGCTGATCGGGTTTGGATTCTAGGGTTGTTTTCATCCGTGTTTATCTGTGTGTATCTGTGGCTGATTGAGCTTTTCCACCAACCCAAAGGAACGACACATGGCCAAGAGCGAGTTTGAGAAACAGCGGTTCGACAAGGGGATGGAAGTGCTCACCAAGATGGGCCGCGAGAAGACGATGCTGAACCAGAAGGAGCTGTATCCGGACCTCTACGACCTTTCCGTCGGCTACCTGTTCGGCGAGATCTGGTCGCGTGGACACTTGACCCTGCGCGAGCGCGAGCTGATCACGATCGCCGCGAACGTCGCCATGGCGCGCCCGGTCGGCACGCATTCGCATTACCGCAGCGCCAAACACATGGGGATCAAGAAGGAAGAAATCATGGAGGTGATCATGCACGTGGGTCACTACACCGGCTGGCCGACGATGGCGCTGGCGGTTGAGCAGTACACCCAAGTGCTGAAAGAGGACGCGGAAAAAGACAAGAAGAAATGAGGCGTATCGTGATGGCGTCATGCCGGAGAAAGCCGGCAACGTTACTTCTCTGCCTGATATCGCTCTTTGCGGCTGACGGCTGGGCCCAGGGCTACCCGGTCAAGCCGGTGCGGTTCATGGTTTCCTTCTCCGCTGGCAGCGGCTCCGACACCATAGGCCGCATCGTCGCGGGCGGATTGAGCCAGGCCTTCGGGCAGCAGGTCATCGTGGACAACCGCGCCGGCGCTGCGGGCAACATCGGCGCGGAACTGGCGGCGAGATCACCGCCCGACGGCTACACGCTTTTTCTGGTCAATATGGGGCACGCCGCGAACGTGACGATGTACACGAAACTGCCCTACGACCTCGTGCGCGATTTCGCGCCCGTCACGCAACTGGCGACGTCGCCCTCTATCGTCGTCGTTCATCCGTCATTGCCCGTCAAGTCGATAGCGGAGCTGGTTCGACTGGCGAAGGCGAAACCAGGTGCGATCAACTATTCGTCTGGCGGGATCGGCACCCCGACGTTCGTCGCCGGGGAGATGTTCAAGAGGCAGGCGGAGATCGATCTGCTGCACGTGCCGTACAAGAGCGGCGGCGAGGCCATCATCGGCATCCTTACCGGCGAGGCCTCGGTGTATTTCGCCCCCCTCGCGACGGCGCTACCGCAAGTCCGGGATGGCAAGCTGCGCGCGCTCGCGGTGACGTCCACCAAGCGTCTGCCCCTGTTGCCGGAATACCCCACGGTGGCCGAATTGGGATACCCCCGCTACCAGGCGGGCAACTGGTACGGGCTGATGGTGCCGGCGAAAACACCGCCGGAGATCATCGGAAACATACGCAACGCCGCCGTTTCGGGCATGAACACGCCGGCGGTGAGCAAGCGCCTGACGGATCTTGGATACGTCATCATCGGCGACCAGCCCGACGAGTTTGCCGCATACCTTAGATTCGAGATCGCCAGCCTCGCGAAGATCCTGAAAGGGCTGCGGGTCGAGTAGAGCTTCCAGCTGTCAGCTATGACCATGGAGTTCTGGCGTGCCTGGGTGCGGGCCTTTCTCGCGAGTTTTCTTTGATTACTTAAGATCGTCTTCCAACCGGCTCACTCATAACTGAGCGAAGATAGTCTTCATTGCTGAATCGTTCCTCTTATAGTTTGGACCTGGCTTCGTGAAATGTTGATCGAGCGCAACTAGATCGCTTATCTTCGATACGTCGAACAACGGCTCCCGCTGACGGCCGCCTTGTATTTGGTGAACGCGCAATAGTTCGGTTCCTTTGGTTCCTATTCCATAACATTGCGGTTCGGCGATGCGCGTTCTTCCACTGTAAGTAAATGACAACCTCCGCTTGCTAGTGATCGACTCGACGATGACTTGATTCATAACACTCAGAGCAGTTTGGACTTGTAGCGCTTCCCGAGCTTCTTCATTTTCTTTTGCTCCTCGAGTATCTCGGTGAACTGGCGCACGGCGTTCGACAGCGTCGGCCAGCCCGCGTAGTGCCCGACCTGTATCATCACTTCGCAGATTTCCCGCTTGGTGATACCTAGGTGCATGGAGCTCAGATAATGCGAGTGGTTGCCGCTCGGGCGCGCGAGCGCAATGTTCGCGGCCAGTGTGACGAGCTGGCGATCCCGCAGGCTGAGGCCAGGTCTTCCCCAGACGTCGCCAAACAGGTGTCCCACTGACATATCGTACATTTCCGGATACAGCTCTTTCTGATTGACCATCAGGGCTTCCCGGCCCATCTTCTTCAGCACCCGCATCCCGCGCTCGAAGCGGGCGTCGTAATCGCGCCGCCCTGTGGCTTTCTTCATGACAGTTTTCCTTTCATCGTGAACTTGCTCCGAACAACCGCACGCGCGAGCGCGGCGGCGCGATTTTTGTGCAAGAAAGGATTCTACGGCGTTTCCCCGTGCGTCAAGCAGGTTCGAATGGTGAACTTCGGCTCGGCCCATGCATCGGCGCTTGGCACCGGTCGCGCGGCCGGGCTACGATTAGGCGGGATCGAGAACCGATCTCGCGCTCTAGGATGTAATCACAATCGAGCGTTTTTCCTTTGTTCCATCAACGTCGATCGAGCCCGCCTGAATTGAGGAACTGTATCGTGTCTGATCATTTCGCTCCTCGTGTAATGCCGCGTCGTGCATGCCGCCGATCGGAGCGCTGGATATTGGCTCTCATGACAGCCGTGTTAGTGCATGTGGACGCGGCATCGGCATGGGCGCAGGCAGGAGGCTATCCCAACAAGCCGATCCGCATGGTCGTGCCGAGCGCACCCGGCGGTGGCACCGATATCATCGCGCGCATGATGGCGCACGGACTCTACGAGAGCTGGGGCCAGACGGTGGTGGTGGACAACCGCGGTGGCGCCGGCGGCATACCCGGCGTCGCGACGGTTGCCAGGGGCAGCGCCCCGGACGGCTACACCATGCTGCTCGGCAGCGTCGGCCATTTGTCCTTCGCGCCCGCGCTGCGCCGCAATCTCGGCTACGATCCGCAGAAGGATCTCGCGCCGGTTTCGCTGGTGGCGAACCAGCCGTTCGTCGTGGCTGTCATTCCTACGTTGCCGGCAAACTCGATCAAGGAACTCGTCGCGCTCGCGAAGAGCAAACCCGGCACGGTCAGCTATGGTTCGGGCGGCAGCGGCACGGCTTCGCATCTCGGCACCGAGCTCTTTCAGTTGACGGCGGGGATCTCGCTGCTGCACGTCCCCTACAAGGGCACCGGTCCGGCGATGGCGGCGATGATGGCGAACGAAATACAGCTGTGCCTGGTCGGGACATCCGCGGTCATCCCTCACGTCAAGACCGGCAGATTGAAGGCGCTCGCCGTAACCACTTCCAAGCGCTCGATGGCGATGCCCGATCTGCCTACGGTGGCGGAGGCCGGCGTGCCGGGGTACAACTTCGACGTCTGGTACGGCATGATGTATCCCGGCGGAACGCCGCGGTCGATCGTCATGAAGGCGCATGCGGAGATCAACAAGCTGCTCAAGTCCCCGGCGTTGAGCGAGCGCTATGCCGCCGGCGGTATCGAGCCGCTATCGAGCACGCCCGAGGAGTTCGCCGCCCTCATCAAGAGCGAGCTGCCGCGCTGGCACAAGGTAGTCAAGGCGGCCAAGATACAAGTCGAATAAGTAGACCGGGCGTACCTATTTGATCATTCGCCAAATGGTTGACAAACCATTTCCGACACTTCGCTCCCCTCTCCGCTCGGGGGAGGGGTTGGGAGTGAGGGATCGAGCGTGTCAACCATTTTGAGAACCCTCGATAGTGTAAGTGTCGGACTCCATTAGCGCGAAGATCCGTGACGGCGCGTCACGATGGACACTGTAACCTTTGACGGTTTGCTGGCAGCGGGGAACGCGGCGCTGGAGACGGTACTGGTCCCGGAAACCGAGCCCCTGCAGCCGCCGTTGCTCGATGCTGACCGGCCAGCGGTAAGCGCCGCTGTCGCTAGCCTGGCGCTGGGAGGCGCGGAGCGGATCGTGCTCGACTGGGCCGCCAGCTGTGCCACGCAATACCGCGTCCGGTTGGTTGTCCTGCGCAAAGCGCGGGTGGAGTGGCCCCTTCCTCATGGAGTGGAGATCACGCGCTTGCCGGGTAACGAGGTCGAGCGAGAGCTCGAGCAGTGCGGCGCGGAAATCGCCGCAGGCGGGAACCCGGTCGTGCTGTGCCATCTGCTGACGACCGCAGAGCGCAACGCCTTGACGCGCGGCGGTGCCTATGCCGTGCCGGTGCTGCACAATGCCGCTGCGGGATGGCCGGAGGCCGCGGATACCCTCTTCGATGCCCCTTGGGCGATCTCGGTGTCGCGGCGCGCGGCGCATGAACTGCGCGCCGCGGGTTGCCAGGCGCGGTGCGCAGTGATCCATCACGTGCCGCGCACGCCGGTACCGCATCCAGACGCGCGGCGTAAATGGCGAGAGCGATGGGCTTTGCCCCGCGACGCTGTCGTGCTCGGGATGGTCGGCGCGGTAAAGCCGCAGAAATCCTACACGCGCGCGCTGTGCGTGCTGGCCGCGCTGCTCGAGCGTCGCGACGCATGGCTGACCATCGTCGGCGGCCCGGCCGGTCGAGATGGAATGTTTGCCTGGGATGCCGTCCTGGCGCAGGCGCGCCGGCTCGGCGTCGAAGGGCGTCTACGGCTGCCAGGCTACGTGCCGTCGGCTGCAGATTGCTTGCCCGCTTTTGACGTGCTCCTCAACACGAGCCGCTATGAAGGGCTGTCGATTGCGATGCTCGAAGCGCTCACGGCAGGGCTGCCGGTAGTGGCGAGCCATGTCGGCGGGCAGGGCGAAATATCTGCGCCTGGACTCGCGCTGGTGCCGTTCGAGGCGCCCGTTGCCGAGTGGGTGAAGGCGGTGAACGCTGCCTTGTGCGCCCGGCCGGCATTACCTGCCTGGCGGGACTTTCCCGCGCACCGCGTGTGGACGCTGTTTCACCTGCTACGGCCATACCCCGTGCGGCCCGGAGTGCTGTTCGTGACGGCGAACCTCAATGCAGGCGGCGCCAGCATTCGCTTTACAACCTGACGATCAGGCTCAACGGGAAGCTACGTTGCGAAATCGCTGTTTGCGGCAATTCGTCGAGCGACTATTTCAGCGCCCGGCTGCGGCGGGCGGGTGTCACGGTTTACCGTAGCGCCGCTACTCGCGATTGCTTCGATCATGCCATCGCCATCGTGCGCAGCGTCGTCGCCGGTTGCTATGGCACAGTGTGCTTCTGGAATGTAGACGCAAAAGTGAAGTTGCTCGTTGCGAAGGCGCTGATGGTCACGCGAGCGAAGCTGGTAGACGTCTCGCCGGGGGGCTACATGGACGAGGAGATGCGGGCGACGCTGGCGTTTCAGCAGGCGATCGCATTCTCTGAGGGGGAATACTACGCAGGCCTGGCCCAGCTGGTACTAAGTACGCAGGTACGGCGCCTCTTGAAGCGAGGGGCCGGGTAACGGTCATACCTAACGGCGTCCCGGCCGCGGCGCGCGCCTCGGGAGCGCGCGCCGCGGCCGCGCACCGAATCGTCGTAAACGGGCGCATCGCACCGAGCAAGTTCCTGGTCGAAATCGTGGCAGCGATGCGCCTGTTATGGCGCGCATGTCCGCATGCCGAGCTGCACGTGCTCGGATGCGCGGAGCCGCGCCACGCAGGCTACGCCGTTACGCTGCTCGATGCGATCGGTTCCGAGCGCGGGCGCCGCATATTTCTGCACGGCGCGGCATTCGACGCGCCCGAACGAATCGCCGACTTCGGGGTGGCGCTGGTGCTGGGCGAGCATCAAGGGTGTCCGAACGCGGTGCTGGAAGCGCTGGCAGCAGCCGTGCCGGTGATCGCCAACGATTCGGGCGGCACGCGGGAGCTGGTCATTGACGGCCAGACGGGCATACTGCTGCGCCGGTGTGATGCGGATGGAATCGCAGCAGCGCTTCGGCGCCTGATCGAGGACGCCGCCTACGCGCGCCGGCTGGGCGAGAATGGCCGCCGGCACGTCCAGCGAAAGTTTTCCGTCGAGCGGATGCGTGCGGCATACTGCGAGCTTTTCGACGCCGTATCGAGCTGAGCGACGCGCAGCGGAGTAACGTTACTCTGAACAGGCTGTTGAAAAAGCTTCCCACGCGAAGAAACGACTTGCGCGCAAGTCGAGCGTCCGAGGGAAGCGTTTTTCGACAGCCTCCAATTTAGGGGATCCCAAGGGGGCATCGCCCCTTTAGAACAGACTCTTAAGGCCGTTTCATGCTGAGACTCACCTACCAGTGCCCGAAGCGCGCGACACCACGGCCGTTGCAACCCTG
>CAWDIV010000041.1:0-44309 GCA_963802355.1 uncultured beta proteobacterium
GAAAGCGCGCGAACGGCGAAACCAGATTTCAGTATTCCGCGTCTGGGACTTCGGAATTTTTAGGCGGAATGCACAGCTCGAATATTCATCAGGAGATTGTCATGAAACGCATCGCAACAGCATTGGTAATTGGCTTCACTCATCGCCGCAACCCACACCGTAGCGGCAGAATCCACGTTCCCCCAAGGTGCAGACGGAGAACCGCAAGGACTTCCCGCGCTCAGCACTTACGCCGACCGCCACACCGGGGAGCCGGCGCAGGCCTTGGTATCGTCGTTCCCTCGAGTGGGAAATCCCGCGTTCCCCAATACCGATTGGGCATACGCGCTTCCCGCGCAAAGCACCCACGCCGACCGTCACGCCAACGATCCCGTTAGCATCGTTGGGTCGCCGTTCCCCGAGGGCGCAGACGACAGCGCCGATTGATGGCGTCATTTCCGGCGGAGTGGCCTGGGGCTCGCCCCGGGCCGTCCGCGGGTCCAACGACGGCCACGCTGGCGCCTAGGAGGCTCTCACATGGCATTACGTTTCTTAACGCCATTAGTAACCTTTGTTTTTGCCGCAGCTGCAAAGGAGGCTGACTCAAAAGATCGTGCGTACTCCCTGGACGATGTTACCGAAACCATGGAGCGCTCGCCCCGCGAGTCAACGCCCGGATGGGATGCGGTGGACCAGGCGGGATGGGAATCGTTTCCGGCCAGCGATTCGCCGGGATGGTGACCACACGCCTAGCGGCTCCGGGTCGCTTTCACGAACTCGAGCGAGGCCCGAAACAGATCGAGATCCTTCTCGTACTCGGACGCCTCGGCGCGGTCGATCTGCACCCATTCCCTGGAGCTTGTCATGCCGCCGGGCTGAAACGGGCTGATGTTGTCCCTCGAAAACTGCAGCTCGGTCGCGGTGGCGACGGGCAGCCGCAGCCCGACGCCGTTGCCGCTGATGCAGGCGAACATCTTGTCGCTGACGAAGTAGGCGTCAAGGCCGTTGATTTTTCTTGCGCTGACGCCCGGGAGGGCGAGAAGCAGAGCGTCGATCTGCGCCTTGCGGCTGGGTTCGGGGATATCGGTACTCAAGGGGATCCGCCTGGGTTGTTATGAACAGTGCGATTGAATCTCGAGCGTTGTATCTGGGACGCTTTATCTGGGACGCTTTATCTGAGACGCCGTATCTGCGACGCCTCTAACGCCCGGCGGCGCGTAATCCTGGGACACGCGAAGCGCGAACCAGGACCTGTCCTTCAAACATGCGCCGCTGGGTCACGATAGAACGCCCCCTGCTCCGCGTACCACTGCCCCTCCAGCTTGCGTCACGCGTCGCTGCCACCGTCAGCACGCCGGACGGCATGGCGATGCGGATTTCGGATTCGGGGTTGTCAGTCGGGCGCGTGGCCTCGTGCACGACGCTGCCTTCCAGCCTCGCGGCGACGGCCATGCAGAGCGTGCACGTCAGCGGCAGCGCCCGGTGCGGCTGGCCGTTCGACATCATGCGGCCGGTAAGGTCCGCACGCTGTCTGCGCCGAGGGCCTCGCCCGTCAGCGTCTTTGCATCCTGCGGCCCCGAGACGAATCCCACGAACGGCACCGACTTGCGCTTCGCGGCCTCCTCCGGTGTCTTCATCACGCCCATGGCGACCGACGCGGCGACCCGGATCGCTTCGAGCTTCTTCGAGCAGCTCGGGATTGGCATCGATGTCGTCCGGGCAATTCCGTTCCCTTGATGCCGAGGTCGGCTGCACGGACGAAAACGCAAGCGTTCGCCGCATCGACCATCGAAACGCGCGACCTTGCCGAGCCCCGGCACGTCGAGCGTGTCCGCAACGTTGCCGGTGGGCAGGAGCTTGCCGGTCGTCGCGCCGCCGGGCTCGCGGAACTCGAGCTTCACCGGCGCCCCGGTGCCGGCCACGCCCGGGATGGCAAGCTCGCCGTCTACTGCCGCCTGACCGTCATCCAGCGGAAATCGCGACCAGATGATCTTTTTCGTGTTGGTGTTGTGGACGCGCACGCAGCGCTTCCTGGCCGGACACCTTCACCAATCCCTCGTCCACGGCGAACGGCCCCATGGCCGAGGACATGTTGCCGCAGTTGGCGCCGTAGTCGACCTTTGCTTCCTTCACCTGCACCTGGGCGAAGGTGTAGTCGATGTCCGCGTCGGGACGGGTCGAGGGTCCGATCACGCACACCTTGGAGAGCGAGGAAACGCCGCCACCCATGCCATCGAGCTGACGGCCGTAGGGATCTGGACTGCCGATCGCGGCAAGGAAAATATCGTCCCACTGCTGCGCGGTCGTCAGGAAGATCGCGCGCGTTGAACACGACGGCGTTGCTGGTGCCGCCGCGCATGAATACTGCTGGAATCTTTAGCTGCTTCATTGATAGCTCCGATATCACGCTAATGGGGTAAAGGCGTGATGAGTGATGGGTGATGGGTGACGAGATGCGGTCTCAAGAATACTCCTTCCTTGCTCACTCAGGCTTCACGCCCGACGCCTTGATCGCCTCGGCCCAGCGGGCAATGTCCTTCTTGATGAGAGCCGCGAACTGCTGAGGCGTTCCGCCGATCGGATCGGTCCCTAACACGATCAGCCGGTCCCTGATGTCGTCCTGCCCGATGATCCGGTTTACCTCGGTGTTGAGCCGCGTCACGACGGCTGCGGGCGTGCCAACCGGCGCGAGTATGCCGATCCAGAAATCCACCTCGAAGCCCGGCAACCCGGAATCCCCGGCGGTCGGCACCTCGGGCAATGCCGGCGAACGCTTGGGACCGTTGACCGAGAGCGCACGCAATCGCCCCGCCTTGATATGGCCGAGGGCCGACGCAATGCCGGTGAACATGAGCGACGCCTCTCCGGTCACCGTCGCGGTGACACCGGGCGTGCTTCCCTTGTAGGGGACGTGAACGATATTGGTCACCGTCATGGTCCGGAAGACTTCCGCCGAGAGATGCGGCGAGCTGCCGATGCCCGCGGACGCGTATCGTAGCTCGCCTGGCTTGGACTTGGCGAGCGCGATCAGATCGGCGATGCTCTTCGCGGGAACCGACGGATGCACCACCAGCACGCTCGTGGAGTAGGCGATGTTGGCCACCGGCGCAAAGTCCTTCACCGGGTCGTATGGAATCTTTCTGTAGAGGCTCACGTTGATGGCGATGGTGGCGGTCCCGCCGGCAAGCAGCGTATACCCGTCGCCCGGCGCCTTTGCCACGAGCTCGGTGCCGATAATGCCGTTGGCGCCGGCGCGGTTGTCCACCACTATCTGCTGGCCGAAGGTATCCGACAGCTTCTGCGCGACGGTGCGCGACAGGATGTCGGTGGTGCCTCCCGCCGCCTGCGGCACGATGAAGCGGATCGGCTTGCCGGGATACGGTTGCGCCGATACCGGTGGCGCGAGGCCGATTGCCAGAGCCAGCCCCATCAGGAATCGGCGGGGTCAATGCTTTGTCCTCTGTCGCTTTTCCCGCGGCGATTTGCGGGAAGTCCTCTTTCTCCCGCCGGCGATCAGGCGCACGATGCGCCGCACGCCATCGGCGCTCTGCTGTTCCAGCCCATCAAGCTTCGCGAGCACTTCTTCCATGTCACGCCGCGGAAGCACTCTGCTGAAGCAGTCCTGAAGCTTGACGAGATGGTCCGCCGGCTGCAGCGGCGGCATGCCCCAAGTGCCCTTCGGGCCTTTGCACACGGCCCTGTGCGTGGCGCCGTCATCCGTTTCGACGGTAATCTCGATTCGCATGTCGTGAAGATCGTTCGGTATCGATGGGTCCTGCGTCAGGCTCGTCTTGCCCAGCATCTCGACCATGTCGCCGCGGAAGCGCCGCTTGTCGGAGAATGCGTCGATCTTGACGCTGCCGTCGAGGATTGCAGCAACGGCGGTGTACTGCAAGCTGAATTTGCCGTCGAGGCCGGAAACCGGCGCCGGGCGATCGACGTACTTCATCACGGGCCCGTTGATCGCGATGCGCCGGATACGGCGCGGATCGCCGACCTGCTCGTGGATGTCCAGCCCGGCCGTGATGGAGAACTGGGTCGCGAATTGCGACGGAAAGAGCTTGATCGTATGACCCGGGTCGACCACGCGATACGGCTTGCCGTAGGCAAGGAAGCGCCCGGTGTCGAAGCCCTTCCGGTAGTAGGTGTCTACGATCCCCTTGTGCGCTTCGAAAATATCCATGTTGGCCGTGAAGCCGCGGCGCGCCAGGAGCGCCGCATCGAGCCCCGACGCGGCTGCGTTGCCGCAGTGGGTCGATTTGGTCATGGATCCGATATTCGCGAGCAACGCCCCCACGCGCGAGCCGGCGATGCCGATGGCGTGACGCAGCCGGTTGGTATCCAGCTTCAGCAGGTGACCGGCGGTGACTGCCGCCCCGATTATCCCGGCTACGCCAGGCGGATGAAGTATGAGGTCTTCGGGCACGTACTGGTCGCCCGCGTACTGCATGCGCCCCTGAATCTCCAGCCCTTTCGCCACCGCGGTTACGATCTGCCTGCCGGAGTAGCCGTTGGCTTCGGCAAGCGCGAAGGCCACCGGCACGATCGGTGACACCGAATGCGTCGGCGGACTCCACATCGGCTCGAAATCGAGCACGTGGGTTGCCATGCCATTGACGAACGCCACATGGACCGGCGAAGTCTTGAACCCGTGCCCCCACACCGTCGATCGCGGCTTGGCACCTTGGTCGGCTACGTGCGCGGCTGCTATTCGCACGGGCTGCTGATCGGCGCCCGCGACCGCGACGGCCAATCCGTCCTTGATCGCGAATTTGACACGGTCGATGCAGGCGCTGCCCAGGTCGTCGTAACTGATGCCGGTGATGATTTCGCAGATTTGCTCCGTGATGCCCAACGTCTACCCCCAATTCACGAACAAAATTTCAGCCACAGATTGTCGTCCGGCCTCCCAGCAAGCCCGCGCGCCGCGACAGTTGCAGCTTGCACGGCGACGGCGCCCCCGTCTCGCCGTCCGGTAAAACCTCATGCAGCGTAGATTTGCCTGTTCGCAAACGCGGCGGGAGCGATCTTCGGGTCCTCGAAGCGCAGGAATTCGGAGCCCAGCGCCCCGATCCCCGTGCACCCGATCAGCGCCATGACCCGGTCCACTTCGCTTTTCAGCAGGTTGAGCGCGTGCAGCACGCCCTCCTCGCCGCCCGCCGCCGCACCGTAGAGTGTCGCGCGCCCGACGAACACCATGTCGGCGCCCAACGCGAGGGCCTTCACGATATCGGAGCCGCGCCGGAAGCCGCTGTCCACCATGACTACGATACGCCCGCCCACCGCCGCGGCGATTTGCGGCAGCACTTCGATAGGCGACGGGGCGCCGTCGAGCTGGCGGCCGCCGTGATTCGACACGAAGATGCCGTCTGCGCCGTGCTGCTCGGCGAGCCGCGCGTCTTCCACCGTCATGATGCCTTTCACGAGCAGCTTCTTCGGCCACAGCCCGCGCAGCCAGTCGAAGTCTTCCCAGTCGAGCGCATCGCGCCGTTCGCGAAACCCCGTGAGCGTGGTCGAAACGATACGCCCCCCGACATTCACATCCAGGTTCCGAAAACGCGGCATCCCGGACGAGAGCAACGTTCGCAGAAATACCCCTGCGAGCCAGCGCGGATGCAGCATGCCGTCGAGCATGTTTGCCGGTCCCAGGCGCATGGGGATCTCGAAGGCGTTGCGGCGGTTGAACTCGCGATTGCCCGCTACCGGGATGTCCGTCGTGTGGACCAGTGCGCCATAGCCCGACTTGAGCGCGCGGCGGACCAGCCGCTCTGCAGCATCACGATCCTTGGACATGTAGAGCTGGAACCAGGGATCGCCGCCTCCCTCCGCGATGACGCGCTCCATCGGAACGAATGAAGCGGTGGACAGCGCGAACGGCACGTTTGCGCGGCGCGCCGCCCGCGCGAGCACGACGTCGGCGTCGTAACAATACAGTCCGGCCGCGCCGGTGGGCGCGATGCCTATGGGACTGTCGTAAGTCTTGCCGAATATCGTGACCTTCTGCGAGCGCCGCGATACGTCCACGAGCGTGCGCGGAACGAAGCGGATGCGTTCGAACGCCTTGCGGTTTGCGGCGAGCGTAGTCTCCTCCTCGGCCCCGCGCTCCAGAAAATCGTAAGCGATACGCGGCAGCCGCCGTTCCGCGATCGCGCGCAGATCTTCGATGTTGTAAGCCGCGCGCAGATTCACGACGTGGTGAAACCGGAGGTGTCCGACGCGCGCAGGGTCATAATGAGAAGAGTCACAATGGGTTATTCTATCGAGCTTTGCGTAACTGCGTGACGCCGGTTTGGACGCCATTTCCGCAAATATGAACAATTGCACCTGAGCGAATACAAGGAGGCGCATGAAGCCGTTGCTGCTCTTTCTGGTGCTGATGCTGATGTCAAACCTCATGATGCCGCTTCGCGAAAGCGAAGCGGCATCGGCATATCCGGACCGTCCGATCCGCCTCATTGTCCCGTTTCCGCCGGGTGGAGGCACCGACCTGGTGTCGCGGACCATCCAGCCGGAGTTGCAGGGGCGGCTGGGACAACAGGTCGTTATCGACAACCGGGGAGGTGCGCAGGGTTTGCTTGGCACCACTTTGGGCGCGCAAGCCGCTCCTGACGGTTACACCTTGACGATAGCGGAGATCGGCGCCATTGCCCTCGCACCTGCCATCAGCGACAAGGTGCAGTTCGATCCGGTAAAGGACTTCGCGCCCATCACCAAGCTGATCGAGCAACCCTACATCATGTCGGTGCATCCTTCGGTGCCGGCGAAAAGCCTCGCCGATTTCGTCAAGCTCGCAAAATCGAAGCAAGGCGCGCTCAACTATGGATCGGGCAACACGACGGCGCACGTCGCGCAGGAGGTGTTCTACCAGACTGCCGGCATCAAGCTGCAGCACATACCGTATCGCGGCTCCGGACCCTCGGTGGCCGCGCTCCTGGCCAACGAGGTCCAGGTGCTGTTTTCGGGCCCAGGGGCGGCGATCCCGCAGATCAACGCGGGCAGGATACGTGGCCTCGCGGTGACCACGCTGAAGCGCTCGCGTGAACTGCCCGACCTGCCCACGCTCGACGAGTCCGGCTTCAAAGGGTTCGAGATCAGCGGCTGGTATGGACTGGTGGGGCCGGCCCGCACGCCCGCCTCCATCATCGCGCGGTTGAACAGCGAACTCGGCAGGATCCTGACCGAAGGAGATGCCGCCCAGTTGTTGAGCAAGCGCGGCTACGATCCGGCCCCGACGACACCCGAGGCATTCGGCAAGTATCTGCAGGCGGAAGTCGTCCGCTGGACGAAGGCCGTCAAACAGTTCGGCATCAAGTCCTTAGAGTGACTTGCGACTGAGACTTATCAAGCCACAGATAAACACAGATACACACGGATAGAATCAAGAACAAGAAGGCGTACATCGTTTCAAGGCCATCTTCGAACGTCGTCCTCGCGAAGGCGGGGACCCAGTCTGCCGCTGCTCCGCACTTGTCGAGCGTTCTTGATTCAGCAGTCTTTGAAATCTGTGTTTATCTGTGTTTATCTGTGTTTATCTGTGGCTCAAATCCGTTCTCTAAGGTCATCCATGCCGCTTACCAGGATCGTTTCCGGCGGGCAGACCGGCGTGGACCGCGGCGCGCTGGATGCGGCGCTCGAATCCGGCTTTCAGTGCGGCGGATGGTGTCCACAGGGCCGGCAGGCCGAGGACAATCCGATTCCGGCGCGCTATCCGCTCACGGAAATTGCCGGCGGCGGCTACGCCGAGCGTACCCTCAAGAACGTCCTCGCTTCGGATGGCTCGGCCATTCTCTATTTCCGGAAGATCGAAGGCGGGACACAACAGACGATGGTCCATTGCATCGAGCACGGCAAGCCGCACGAAACGATCGACGCCGCCTCGACGTCGCCCGAAGAGGCGCGCTGCGAGGCTCGCAGCGTTCATCGCGGCCAACAATGTCGCGGTGCTCAACGTCGCCGGGCCGCGGGCGAGCAAATGGCCGGGCGCGCGCGACTACGCCTACGAGCTAGTAAAGCACCTACTGCAAACCCGCGAAAAACAAGGAAACAACTGACCGCCTCGCGGCCTCTGGCCATTCGTCACTCGTCACCCGTCACCAGTTACGTGATGGCGGCTGTTCTCGGTACGTAAAGCTTCCAGGGAATGTACTTCTCGGACTTTCGCGCTGACCAAGTGATAGAAGTAACGCTTGTATGGTCCCCAGCTTCAGGCCGCTTCCTTCTGCAACATTCCCGCGCCCTTGAGCGCCTGCTTGATGGCTTCGAGCTCGGAACCGGCAGGCTGATTGGTCGGCCGGCGCACGACCGGGGAATTGATCAGTCCAGCGAGGAACATCGCCATCTTCATCCGTGCGTGCGCTTCGCCCGTCGGCTCGCCGGAACCGTACACTGCCTGCTTGAGCGGGTTGATCTCGAACTGGAGCTGCATCGCCCGCTTCAGCTCGCCGGCCTGCACCGCCTCCCATAGCGCGACGATTTTCTGCGGGATGAACGACGCGAAACCGACGAGCGCGCCGTCGACGCCCTGCACCATCGAGGCGAGCAGGTACTCGTCGTGGCAGGTAAGGATCGTCTTCTGCGGGGCCGCCGCGCGGATGGCGTTGATGTCCAGGACGTATTTATTCATGTCACGCGTGCCGACCTTGAACACTTTCACCCAGGGAAGCCGTGCCAGTTGCGCCAGCACCTCGCACGAATACGCGGCCCGCGTCCAGGACGGGTAGACATGCACGACGAGATCGAGCCCGGAGGCCTTGCCGATCTCCGCGAAATGCTCCACGACGTGCTCCGGTCTCATGCCGAAGCGCAGCCACTGGTGCGGCGGCATCACGAGCAAGCCCGAGGCGCCCGCCTTCTTCGCCATCATTGCGTGCTCGCAGGCTTCGCCTATGCCTTCGACGCAGATGCCGGATATGACGGGAATAGCGCCTTTCACCTCGTCGGCTACGATGCGCGTCACTTCGGCGCGCTCCCCGGCGTCGAGCGCGAATACCTCGCCCGTGTGGCCGTTGGTCACCAGCCCGGTGATGCCGCGCGTTCCCGCAAGGGAGGACGCGAAGCGCCGCAGCTCCGGTTCGTCGATCGAATAGTCCGGCTTGAACGGCACCTGCATCGCCGGGAGAACGCCTTTGTAGGAAAAATGGGCCATCGCTTCCTCCATGATCATTCCAGGACGATATTCCCGCGTTTTGCGACCGCGGTCCACATCTTGATTTCCTTGCGCACCAACGCGTCGAGCGTCGCCGGCGTGCCGCCCACAGGGCTCACGCCGATCTTTGCCAGTGTCTCTTTCATTTCGGGAAGCGCCAGTATGTTGTTGATTTCGGCATTGAGCTTGACGATGACGGCGGGGGGCGTCTTCGCCGGCGCCATCACCCCGGTCCAGTTTTCGACCACCATGTTGGGCATGCCCGATTCGGCCAGCGTCGGGACTTGCGGAAACTGGGGCATCCGCTCCCGTCCCATGACGGCGAGCATGCGCACTCTTCCGCCTTGCGCCAGCGGTGCGACCGTCTGGAATACCAGGATGCTCGCCTGCACGTGCCCTGCGGCGAGATCCCCCAGCACGCCCGACATGCCCTTGTATGGGACATGCACGATGTTGATGTTGTGCTCCTGCTTGAGCAGCTCCATGGTGAGATGAAACACGCTGCCCGCGCCTGAGGTCGCGTAGTTGAAAGCACCCGGCTGCTTCCTGACCTGCTCGAGGAACTCGCGCACGCTGTTGGCGGGAAATTTGTTGGCAACGACGAGGGTGAGCGGGCTCGTGCCGACCAGCAGGTCACCGGCGAGAAGCTCTTTAGCGGGTCGTAGGGCAGCTTGGGATGCACCGCCGCCAGCGTGCCGAAGGCCGTCGAGCCGAAGAGGAACGTATAGCCGTCGGGATTGGCCGAAGCGACCAGATCCATGCCGATTATGCCGGAGGCGCCGGCACGATTGTCCACGACGACCGGCACATTCCAGCGCTGCGTGATGTGCGGTCCAACCAGCCGCGCCAGCGAATCCGCGGTCGTGCCGGGCGTGAAGGGCACGATGAACCGGATGGGCCGGGAAGGGTAATCCTGCGCGCGGCACACAGCGCACCAGACCCGCGGCGAGGAACAGAAACGCCACGGCAATCGATTTGCCCAGCTTCATGTCGGATTCCCTCCGGTCACACGGCGATGTGCGGCTTCCCTTTGCGGTACTTCACCGCATCGAGCGCATGCTGCTTGAAGTCGGCGTCGGCTGGCAGGACGAAAGAGGCCGAGCGTATGAGCTGGTCGTTGGGCTCGAGTCCCGGCGCGCGACCGCCCTGCTGCACTGTCGTCACTGCCGCGATCAGCCGCTGGCGCGCCATGATGATCGCATTGTCGGTCGAGACGAGGTTCTCCTTGCCCCGATCCGCGATGGACCCGATGCTTTCCTGCACCGACGCATCCTGCATGGCGAGACCCTTGACCCCGTTGTAATGGCGGCCGCTCTTCTGCTTGGCGCGGTCGATCAGGTAGTCGTTGGTGCGGTTCGCCACGGGACGGAAGGTGCCGGGTATCAGCTCGGCATGAACGCCGTTGCCGTCCTTGAGCAGCTCGACATCCTTTTCGGGAATGGGCGCCGTGGGATGGAACGTCATGGACCACGCCATGCAGGTTTCGTCGTCCATAGGCACCCATGCGTGCCCGTTCAGCGCGTTGTTCGCGTAGGGCGGGATCAGCGTGTACCAGGGCATGATGAATTGCGTGATCCGCCAGTAGTGCTTGCCGGGCTCCGCATCGCGCCGCGCGCCGATGATCATGCCGCCGGTGGAATCGAGGATATCGAAGGTGGTCCTGGTAGCCTTCACCATCCTGGCGCCGCCGGTGTTCTTGTGAAAAGGGTCGGTGGCCATGTCACCGCTGTGCAGGAACGAGACGTGGCTCGAATCGATGCCGCCTTCGACCGCCTGCAAGTAGTTGCTCTCCTGACAGCGCTTCGTGATGACGCGGTGCGACGGGGGCAACTGTACCCACTCGAAGCCCGGCAGCGGCGGCTTTTCCGCCGGCGGCCCCATGTAGGCCCAGACCACGCCACCCAGCTCGGCGCAGGCGTAGGACTTGAGCTTGATGCGTGCGCGCATGCCGGTTTCCTCCGCCTCGGAGGGCAGGTCCACGCACTGCCCGTTCACATCATACTTCCAGCCGTGGTACGCGCAGCGCAGCCCGCACTCCTCGTTGCGCCCGAACCACAGCGACACGCCGCGGTGGGCGCAGAACTCGTCGATCAACCCGATGCGTCCCTCCGAATCGCGGAAGGCGATCAGCCTTTCTCCCAAGAGCTTCACGCGAACGGGAGGGCAATCCCGCTCGGGCAGTTCCCAGTCGAGCAGCGCAGGGATCCAATAGCGCCTCAACAACTCGCCCATCGGGGTCCCGGGGCCGGTACGCGTCAGCAGTTCATTGGTCTCTTCGTTCACCATGTTCATCTCTCCCGTACGTCATCCTCGCGAAGGCGGGGATCCAGTAAACCAAGTCCTTGTCTAGATTCCCGCCTCCGCGGGAATGACGGTCTTTCATCATCGCTCGCGCACCCTGGCGCTGTCGACATCAATCCTGCTGCCAAATGCGAGGAGCTTGGTCAATTCGCGCGTGCTCTTGACCTTTTCCAGAGACCACAGGAGTGATGCCAGTTTGGTTGCGCGTTGCGCGCCGGCTATCGGCTCGACGTTCTCGCGCAGCTTCTCATCGAGGTCCGCATCGGTGAATGGATTCTTGTGGTGGCCGGGAAACGGCCGGGCATCACCATGCACGACCGTGCCATCCGTGAGCTCGACCTCGATACGCGACAGGTAGCCCATCTGCACGCGCTGGTGCTTGCCGATGGCGTGCGAGCCCAGCTCCAGCTCGGGCGCGGCGGTGACCTTCTGGATAAATGCCTGCCGTTCCGCGTTAAGCACGACCTTCGGGCTGAAGCTCTCGACCCGGATGTACCCGTCGAGCACCGCTGCCGCGACGATATAGGGCAATGAATGGTCAGCGGTCTCACGGGAAATGGGATGCCACGGATCCTGGCGTATTTTGACCAGGTGGTCGTAAGCGCCCTCCTCGGCGAAAACGCGCACCTGCTTGATCCTGGAAAGATCCTTGATCCGGGACCGGGCCTGCAACGCGGCTTGTATGGCGCTTTGCGCCACGGAACCGACCGGCCACCGCTTCATGAATGCCTCGGTGATCCGGCCGAGAGGAATGCGCGGGTCCAGCCGCTCGCGCAGCACCGGGATGGGTTCCTCTTTGTTGGCAAGCTTTTGTATGAACCCGTTCTTTCCGACGAATGGCCTGACAGCCGCCTCTACTCCCACCTGCGCCAGGAGACAAGCCTGGAGCGAATTCCTGACGGCGTCAGCTCCGTTGAAGCGCTTCCACATCGAAAGGTCGCCACGCTTGTTCAGCTCGCCCGATTCGATCTCGTCACTAGCGAAATGGGGAACCACGGTCATGCCCATGGCTTCACGAGTCTGGTCGCTATTCAAATTCAGCAGTCTCGCAATGGCGGCGGTCGCACCGAGGGCCGAGAGGTTCGTATAGTCCCAACCGCCCGGCGCGGTCGAGAACGAATCGAATGCGGCCCCCACCATTTCATAACCGATGGCGACCGCTGACAGCAGTTTTTTCCCGGGGGCGTTTGTCCATTCGGCAGCAGCAATCACGCCGGCGATGATGTCGCTTGAATGACCGCTGTTGCGCCCGCCCACGAAGAAATCGTTGTAGTCATGGCATCTCAGCAGAACGCCATTCGTCAGGGCCGCCAGCTCGGGCGCCGCGCGTTTTTGCGTGCCCCAGATCACGCATCCGGCGCCTTTGACCGGAAAGCGGTAAGCATGTCGCCGTGCATTCTGTGCGGCGGGATGCCGCAGCGCGGCCACCGCAACCGCGATTGAATCCATGAGGGCGGCTTTTGCAGCACGCTCGGTGCGCTGGCTGAGCTTCCCAGACACATTCACCACGTAACTGGCGATCAGCTCGGCCACTTCATCGCGATACTTTTCATTCTTCGTATTGGTCATGACGCATGACATTTTGATACGGGCTCCAAGGAACGGTCCCTGGTCAATACGCTACGCCATTGAACGAACTGAGGCAATTGTCTATCCGGAAGGATGACTATATCTCGGGATGGCAGCTGTTACCCGCAGAACCCCGGTCGCTCGGCGGGTGTCTGGACGATGCCCTTTTTCGCCGCCCACTCCTGCTCCGTCGCCCGTACTGCGCCGTGCTGAACGAGCAGCTCGACGAGCATGCTGTTCTTTACTTTGTGGGCCGAGTCGAGCGGGGTTCCCTGCATGGCAACTGCGTTGACATCGGCGCCCCGGGCCAGCAGCAGCGTCGCGATATCGCTGCGGCCGGACAGCACGGCGATGTGCAAGGCAGTGACTCCGAATTGCGTCGGTGCATCGATAGGAGCGCCGTGCTTCAGAAGCAACTCCAGCAGCGCCAGGCTGGTATCGGACTGGTTGGCCAACGCCGCGACCGCCGAGTGCAGGGGCACCCTGCCCGATGGATCGAAAGTGCCCGCCTCGGCGCCGTGAACGAGCAGCGCGCGCGCTGCCTCGACGCGATTTCTCGAAACCGCATATTGCAGCGGCGTGAGCCCGTGAATGTCCCGAACTTCGAGCGGCTCGCCGCGTGCGATCAGCCGCCGCACGGAATCGGCGCGCCCCAGGCTTGCAGCCGCGTGCAGCCGGGTAAAGCCATGGGGCGGCCCGGTAAAGCCGGTCTCCAGCAGTGGCCCGCACATCGGAAACATCGGCAGAAACATAACGCTCAGGCCGGCGATCAAGGCGAGATTGGTGAACACCAAGAGCCCGATCAGGCCGTCGAACATGCGCCTGCGCACCGTCACCCGGAGCCTGGAGATGACCGGAATACAGCCGGCCATCACCACCGCCGTAACAGAAATCACATGCCACGCCGGATGGACGGCGAACAGCAGCCTCGTGGGCTCCGGGAGGTCCGCGCCGAACGATTCGTAGATCTGCTGGAATCCCGGAATCACGATTTGCACCCCGGCCACGATCAACAGCAGGACCCCGCAAATCACGATGGCGCATGCCAGCTGCGCACGAGTCCCATCGAAGCGACCAAGCCTTTCGTAGCGCAGCGTAATCAGGATGCAGATGAAGATCCAGAGCGAAACGAAGATCGCGATGAAAATGCGAAAGTCCTGGTCGATCAGCTCGGCAACCAGGACTCTACCGGTCCCGTGAACGAGCGGTCCCCAGAAGAACGCAGCGAGCGCGAGCGCGTGCAATGCGGCGACGGTGCCGAGGATTTCGAGGAGGGAGGTTTCGCGGCCGTGGTAGTAGCGAAAGGCTCGGCCCGAAAAATAGACAGCGATGAGCGCAAACCAGAACCAGGCGAGCACCGACTGCGCGCCCGGCATGGAATAAAGCGCGCCGAGCGCATCCAGGACGATGAGCCCGATGCAACCCGCTATCGCCACCGCGATGGCCAGCCAAAGCGGCACGCGGAGAGTCGACGAGAGAATCTGAATGAGCGGCAACGGGGTCAGACTTATCTGTTGACTTGCATGCGGTATATCGAGCTCAATCCCGTGCGCCCAGGAATGGTTGCGCATCCTGCGCAGTATAGCTGGTCGAGCTACCATGCCGATGCGCTGGGCGCACCAGACCTCCTCGTCACACATCACGAACTCTACGAACGATTGGGACGATCGGCACCGGAGCGGCAAGCGGCTTACCGGCAGCTCTTTCGCTCACAGCCGTCGAAGTCGGACATCGATGCGATCCGTGAGGCTACCAATAGGAATTGGGCGCTCGGGAATGACCATTTCAAAAAACGAGTCGAGGAAGTTTCCGGGCGTCGCGCCTCGCCTTCTCCTAGAGGAGGAGATCCAGCAGCGCCTCGGCTTCAATCAGCCGCCCTACGGGAACCCCACACGAGTCTGACCCCATCGACCAGTACTCCGCGATCGCCCGACGCATCGACGCCTGACCGATGAAGATCATCTCAGCCACACGCTTCCTGGTGAGAATGGTTCCGGCGTCTGTCAGCCGCAAAGTTCCAGCCTGCCGGCGTCCGAGCTGTCTCGGGCCACACGAAACCCGAGCGAAGAATAGAGCGCTGCAAAGTCACGATAAGGATCGTCGTCACCATGGACTTTCGGTGGGTCCAGCGGCGTCTCGGGGTGGAACGGTGACAACAGCCCGACACCCTGCGACGAACCCACCACGATATTTCGACCGTTCGGACTCACCGCGAGAGCGCGGGGAATGTCGCCGACTTGAAAGGCAATCTGCATCGTTGCTCCGCTGTCGCTGACGGCAGGCATTTCAAACGCTCCCCGTGTCTCTTTGCCGTAGGTGCCGAGACAGACGCCGGTTCTCACACTCCAGGCGGAGACGGTCCCGTCCTCGCAACCGCTCATAAGGACGCGCCCGTCAACGGTGAAGGCAATCGCGACGACTGGGCCCTTGTGGCGCGTGAGAATGTGGCGCGCACGGCGTCGTGACAAATCCCAGAGGCGAATCGACCCATCCATCGAGCAACTGGCCACCGTCGTTCCGAATGGGCCGAAGGCGACGCCGGTTACGGGCGCCGTGTGCCCTGACAGCTCTGTGATTTCCTCGCCAAGGATCGGATCCCAAACGCGCAAGCCGGTTTCGCCGCCGATAAGGGCACGTGTACCGTCAGCATTTAGTGCGACGCATAGGACGTCACCAAGACGACCGGCGATTTCGCGCAACGGCTCGTCCTTTTGTGAATCCCAAACGAGCACTTTCGCATCCTGTGATCCGCTGACCAGCTGCGAGCCGGATCGAGAATATGCGATGCACAATACGTCGGATCGATGGCCCGACAGGATATGGCGCAGCTCGCCTGTTTTGAGATCCCAGAGTCGCACGGCGTAGTCCTCGCAACCCAACGCGGCGGTGAGGTCGTCAGGACTGATCGCCACCTTCCACGCCGGGCCGTTGAAGGCGTTCAGAATGTGGCGAGTCTCTCCGCTCTCAAGGTCCCACACGCGCGCCGTGCCATCCTCGGAGCAAGTGACCGCTATGCGTCCATCTGTCGTGATCGCCACACCATTGATCGAGCCCGTGTGTCCGGGCAGCCGGCGCGAGACCGCGTCAGCACCCGCGAAGTTCCATACGCGCAGGTCGCCGTCGTTCGAAGCGGTGACGGCAACGCGACCGTCGGGACTCACGGCGAGCGAGCTAACAGGGGACTCGTGGCCTTCAAGAACCCGCAATTGCCCACCAGACTCCACATCCCAAAAGCGCACCGTTTTGTCAGCCGACGCGCTGGCGAGTTGCTTGCCGTCACCAGTGAAAGCGACGCATCCGACACCACCGGCGTGACCGTCGATGATTTTCGTGGTCGTGCCGCGTTCGAGATTCCAGATCCTCACATCCGCATCGAGGGATCCGGTGGCTGCTGTGCGTCCATCCCGACTCACCGCCAGACCCCAAACTCGATCCCGATGACCCTTCAGGAGACGAATCTGACGGCCACTGGCCCAATCCCAGACACGGACACTGGCGTCGTCCGAGGCACTCAGAATCCGGCGGCCATCCGGAGTCACCGCGATTGCGGAGATCGGCCCGCCATGTCGCTCGAGGAAGTACGGTGGTCCAGCGTGAGAATCCCAGAGGACGGCGCCTCCCTTCCCGACCGTGGTCGCAGCGATGCGACCTCCGGCGGCGCCGAATGCCACCGGCTCCGAGACGAGATTCTGCCGATTGCCAGTTCCATAGAGGAGCGCCTGGCCGTCGGGTCGCCAGGCCAGCGAAGTCGGCGGGATCGGCACGACTTGACGGAGGATCTGTTCGCGAGACTCCGTGCGCCAGATTCGCAGCGTCCCATCCTTTGACCCACTGGCCAGCAGCGCACCGTTGTCGGTGAACGCGACGGCATCGACGGCCGCCAGATGCCCGACTTGCAGCACGCGAAGTTGAGATCTGTCCGGACCGTTCCAGACACGGACGGTTTTATCCAAAGAACCGGTGACGACCGTACGCACCATCAGCACTCACCGCCAGGCAGGACACGCCGCGCTGTCGGCTCCCGCATTTGGATTGTGAATTAGCGTCACTTTCACTATTCGGTACTTCGCGTCGTAAGAGGATTGCTGGCGCTGAGAAGACGGAATTGTTCTTACGTACGCTGGGCCGTCCTCTGCTGGCGCGCTTTAGCCGCGTCGACAGCAGTCTTGACGTCTCTTTTTTCTTCGGGAGGCGGCAATACGGCATTGAGACCGAGCGACTTCAGCCAGAGTTCGCGGCACCATCCTTTCGAATGGTAGAGGTGCTCGTCCTCCTCATCTTCGACCTGCTTGTAAGCGGCGCTGACAACTGCAGCAGCTTCTCCTTTCAACGCCTTGGCGCACTCCCCGATCAGATCCCAGTCGGCATGGTCCTTGGTTTCCGCCAGCACGACGCATTCGCAGGCCACGAGCTCAGCGGCCTGGGGATTTCCCTCGGCAAGCGCCATTTTCATTGCAACCACTAACGCCTTGCCGGTGTGATGAACGATCCTGCAGCCCGGCGTCTTCTCGCCGGGATCGAAACCGAGAGCGCTGCATGCAGCCGTCAATACCCCGACGTGATTCTCGGTCTGCTCGAGGTACTTCGTCCATTCCTCGCGAAGGTCGTCATTAACGGCGCATTCGAGGGCGGTTTGATAGATGAGCACGCCGCCGCGCTCGTGCTCGAGTGATTGGAGCAGAAGCTCCTTGAATTGTGCAGATTCCATCTGTGGGTCCTCTGTTTGGTTAATTTGCACTTGGCTGGACTAAACCCGCGGAGGGTCGGTCTCGCGCTCGAAGTGCCGGTGTTTGGCCAGCGCATCAATGAAAGCCGGCATCGCAGCGTTGGCCTCATCGCCGTCGAACTGAAGTAATCCCGGATCTGCCTCACCCGAGGAGAGGCCCGCCGGAATGCCAGCCGTGTCGAGCAGCGCCCTGGCCGCACCCATGAGCAAAATGGGCTTGCAGTGGCGATACTGGTCCTTCAGAAACTCGAGCGCGTGACCGCTTTTAGATAACACGCCGACTGCGGCTTCGCCGTCAGACACAATCATTGCATCCCACACAACGGACGGCGCGGCCTCCATTGAGACTTCGATCTCCAGGGGATCGCCGCTTCCCGATTGAACCTGGCCCAGCTTGATTCCGACGAAGCGGGGTACCGCGCCTTGCTCGGCCAGCGCCTGATGCATGGCCAGCGCCGCCGCACCGTCGACGCCATCGGCGACGAGTATGGCGATCCGCCGCGTCTTGATGCCTTGTGTCCCGGGGCGCACAAACAGAGAAAGGGCTGCGGATGTTTGCACTTCCGGTTTTGGCCCGCGCTCGCGCATTTTGGGGAGAGGATCCGGCAACTCGGACATGCCGAGCCCGTCGGCGATCGCCTTCGCAAGTTCCTCGGCGACGTTGCGAAGCTGCGCCACCACCCGTTCACGCACCGCGGTGGTCTGCACCTTGGTGAGCTCGAATCGAAATGCCCGAATGATGTGCCGCTTCTCGATATCCGTCTGGCTCTTCCAGAATAGCGTGGCCTGGTTGTAATGCTCGGCGAACTTTTCCGGCTTGCCGCGAACCTTGTCATCTTCCATCGGTTGCGGGAAGGACATGAAGCCCTTCACACCCGCCTGGAATGGACACCCGCCGCCGAGCGAATTCGGCTCATACGCCACGCGCCCCCTGGCGATCGCCTGCCTGTGCATGCCGTCGCGCTGGTTGTTGTGTACCTGAGCAACCGGCGCATTGATCGGAATCTCGTGGAAATTAGGGCCGCCCAGCCGCGAAATCTGCGTATCGACATACGAGTGAATGCGGCCCGCGAGCAAAGGATCATTGCTGAAGTCGATACCCGGCACGATGTGTGCGGTGCAGAACGCGACCTGCTCGGTTTCCGCGAAGAAATTGTCCGGATTCCGGTTGAGCACCATCCTGCCGATCGGCGTGAGCGGCACCAGCTCCTCGGGGATAAGCTTGGTGGCGTCGAGCACGTCGAAGCTGAAGCGCTCAGCTTCCTCCTCTTTGAACATCTGCACACTCAGTTCCCATTCGGGATACGCGCCGGCTTCGATCGCTTCCCACAGATCCCGCCGGTGAAAATCAGAATCCGCGCCGGAGATCTTGACCGCCTCGTCCCACGCGAGCGAGTGCGTTCCACCCAGCGGATTCCAGTGAAACTTCACGAAGCGCGACTCGCCAGCCTCGTTGACGAAGCGGAACGTGTGCACGCCGAATCCCTGCATCATGCGATAGCTGCGTGGTATCGCGCGGTCCGACATCACCCACATCAGCATGTGTGTCGTCTCCGGCATGAGCGAAACGAAATCCCAGAACGTGTCGTGCGCCGACGCGGCCTGCGGCATGCCGTGATGCGGCTCGGGCTTTACCGCATGGATGACATCCGGGAATTTCATCGCGTCCTGGATGAAAAACACCGGGATGTTGTTGCCGACGAGGTCCCAATTGCCTTCATCGGTGTAGAACTTCACGGCGAAGCCGCGGACGTCGCGCGCGGTATCGGTCGAGCCGCGCTCGCCTGCGACCGTCGAAAAGCGAACGAATACCGGCGTGCGCTTGCCCGCCTCGGCAAAGATGGAGGCACGCGAGAGATGCGTGAGCGGCTTGTAGCATTCGAAATAGCCGTGCGCGCCCGAACCTCGTGCATGCACGATGCGTTCAGGAATGCGCTCATGATCGAAGTGAGTAATCTTTTCGCGAAGAATGAAATCTTCGAGGAGCGACGGCCCGCGCAGGCCGGCCTTGAGCGAATTCTGATTATCTGCTATCGGCACCCCCTGATTCGTCGTGAGGGCGCGGCCACCAGAGTCGACGCGAACGCGATCGAGAGACGCGCTCGCCGGGTTGAAGCTCATTTGCGGATTGCCACTGCCGGCCTTTTCCGATGCATTCGACTCGGTAAGCGTGCTCCCGGTCACCAACGGATGCACCGGTTCGGCGGACTGCCCGGTGGCAGGAGTGCGGGCGTTCTCTCCGAACTCGGAAGGCTTGGCGGCGTTATAGGGGAAGCCCGCGGCAAGGGCTTCGGTCCCTGCGACTTTGGCTGTCGCGGCGTCCGGCAACGCCGCGGCGCCAGCTTTGTGCGCCGGGCCGCTGGTAGTGGAGCGGGCTGAAGTCTGGGCCGCTGCTGTCGCGGAGGCGTCACCGGAACTGCGAGCGCCCGGCTTGGGCGTATTATTCCTGCGTGACGGTCTCTTCGGTGCTTCTTTTCGGGATGCCATTATCTTCTCCGTGTTCTTCCAACCTCTATGCGAATGGGCGGGCGGCGGGCAACAGTTGTTGGACAGCGCGATGCCTTGAAGCCCCCCGCTACACGCGTTTCTGGATTCGTTAACGCCCCAATCGTTCTCGACCGCGCTGAATCGTCTTAGGGCGCAGGCTGAATCTGGCCTTTTCTTGCTCCTCTATCTCCGGCGGACAGCAGCTTCGGGTTTGCGTGGAACTCCTCTTTGCGCCGCAGAATACGCTCCCCCAATTCCGCCATGTCCACTTTGGCTTTTTTTGCTTTCGGAAACATCTCTTCCTGCTCTTCCTTGACATGGTGATCGACGTATTCACTAAGCACCGTAACTTTCGCGTCGTAATGCTCATCCCCCGGCTTCATCGCTGTCAGCTGAGTGATGAGGAATTTTGCGCCCTCGTGCTCTACGTCGGCTTCATCCATCAGATCCTCGTCATCGATCGAATCCCGGACCGCCGGATAGAAGATTTCCTCCTCCACCTTGGCATGGACCGTGAGTTCCCTGCAGATTTGCTGGACGATGGCCGATTTTTCCTTGGTGCTGCCATCGCCGTCGGTAAGCTTTTCGAACTCCTTGAAAAGTTTTTTCACCTTATTGTGGTCGTCGGTGAGCAATTTAACCGCGTCACTTTTCGTCTGACTGCGTGCCTGTTTTTTGGCTTGTGCCACAAAGATCTCCATTCAACGTTATAGGGTTGATACTTTCTAGACCGCCGAGAAATCGCGGTGCCGCCCGCCCCAAGTCGCCGCGATACTGGCGCAGAATGCTCCGATTAACAGGGACAGGAATGTAACGAACGAAAGCTTGGCCGCCGCTTTGCGGGCTTCATCTGCCGCCTGCTTGGCGGCTTCCTCGGCTTGGGCCGCGGCGTTGCGCGCTTGGGTGATGACGTCGGACACGCGCTTCTCGGCCTCGGCCTGGCTCATACCGGTACGGGCCGCGACCATCCGTGCGAGATGAGTGCGGTCTGCCGGCGATACTTCGGATTGCCGGAGACCAGTTGCGAGTATGCGTGCTGATTCCCCACGAATGGATGCATCGTTCGTATCGTCCGGGGGATTTTCTGAGCGGAAGAGGGAGTCGACGAGATAGCCGCTCGAATCGGAGCGTTCCACGACCTGTTGGGCCGCTTGCGCTGCCACCGGGCCGGCCGCCTGCCCGGTCGCGGTAATGGCGGCCGCACCGAGCCTCGCGCCGCCGCCGACCAGTGCGGTAGCAGTCGCGGTCAAGAATCCCGCCGTCACCACAACGCCCAGCGCCCATACCAGAAATCCGTGAGCGGTATCGCGAAACGCGACCTCATCCGTGTGCAAGCCCACCCATTTGGTGCGAAGGCGGCCAGCCATGTAGCCGCCTATGCTCCCGGAGATGGCCTGCATGAGAACCAGCCAGACGATCGCAGCGAAGCCGATCGCCTTGGCGGACACTCCGTCGTTGGACCAGGGGGAAACCGAGGACAACCCGAGTCCCGATCCCAGCGCAAGCAGCGCCAGCGAAAGGGCCGCGGCGACAAAGCCTCCGGCCAGCACTGCTGCCCACGAGATTCCAGGGACGTTGGCTTCATTAGGTGCCGTATGAACGATCGAGGTTGCGGGAGAGGCAGTAACGGTGCGTTCCATGGGATATCCTCTATTGTTTAGAATCGTCAGCTTCCCGCTGCTGAGCGGCGAATACCTATCGGGTAAATCCGGAGCGAAGGTTAGGCTGTTAAAACCTGATGCAGTAGGGCGTCTTGTGTGATTCTTATGTCACTACTTGCGCTGCCCGATGTAGCGTTTTGACGACGTAGACGGGCATCACTGGATACGTTTCCGGGCTTTGACGCTGTTCCGCCACGTGGCAGAAGACGGGCATGCCGCCGTGAGACGCATGGCGCTCCGGTATCAGTGCTTGATGCCCCTCGCGGAAGCGAGTTGCGATGGCGCGGTTCGAAGAGCGGCGAGGTGAAAATCGAAATGCCAACCCGGCCGAACGGCGAACCATGCCGTGAGGGCGGACAACGAGGAAGCGGGCGGCGCGTGCAGTGAGCGAAACGATCCGCTCAGCCACTGCGGTTACGTGTGCGCCCCCTTATTTAAGAGCCTTGAGTAGGCGACGGCCGCGTGGGAGCGCCGGTTCACCTGCAGCTTCTGGAAAGCATTGCTGAGGTAGTTCTTTACGGTTTTGTCGCTTAGACCGAGCGCAAGAGCGATTTGCTTGTTCGTTTTCCCGTCCACCACTTGTGCCAGTACCCGCCGTTCCTGCGGTGAAAGGTCCTCCGTGCCGCCGCTTTTCGCTTTCGCCGCATCACTGAGCTGATTGAGCACCGTCTGGGTCAATCGGGGATCAAGTATCGACTGCCCCGATGCGACTGCTTCGATGGCCTTGATCAGCGCGTGGGGGCCGATTTCCTTGAGCAGATACCCCGCTGCACCAGCAAGCACTGTTGCCCGGACGGCATCCTCGTCCGAGTAGGAGGTGAGAAACAGCACTCGCGCTGAAGGGTCGCGGGAGAGTATCTCGCGGCAGGCGCTGATCCCGCTCCCATCGGAGAGTCTAAGGTCCATCAACACCACTTCCGGCCGCAGCCGGCGCGCCTCGGCGACCGCCGCGGCTACCGTGCCTGCTTCGCCCAGGACCTCGATGCTTTCCGACTTGTCGATCAGTGTGCGCAGCCCGATGCGCACGACTTCGTGGTCGTCCACCAGGAGCAATCCGATCTTTCGCGCACGCATGTTCTCGAACTCATCCCTCCGCAGGAATCTCCACGACGATGGAGCTTCCCTTGGAGAGTTTAGAGTTGACCTCCATCCGTCCTCCAAGTTTCCGCACCCGCGCGGCAATGTGATGGAGGCCCAAGCCCTTGCCTTTTTCGCCCCTCGCATTGAAGCCAATGCCGTCGTCAGCCACTTCGAGACGCACCGAGCCGCCACGCCGCCGCAGCGATATGCGGCCAGCCCTCGCATTGGCGTGTCTTACGATGTTCGCAAGACCCTCGCGGGCGATCTGCAGAAGCTGAGCGGCGTGTTCGCGCGGAAGCGAGCCCGCGACTTTCGCATCAATATCGACGGCGATGCGGGGCCCCTGTGCCCCGACGGTCTTGCTGATCCTCTTGATCTCTCGCGAAAGATCCACCGGCCTATCGGTATTGTGACCGGAAATGAATGCGCGTAGCTCCTGAATCACAAGATTCAGGCTGGCTTCGGCCTGAGCGAGGTTGTGGACCGCCCGAGCGGGATCGATTTTGATCAGGTCCCTACAGTCTTCCAATCCCAGGCCCACTGCGTAAATCGACTGGATGCAACCATCGTGTAAATCCTGCATGAGCCGCTCGCGCTCATTCACTAGTCGCAGCAGGCGTTCCTGGCTTTCGCGCAGCTCCGCGTTCGCTTGCTCGAGCTCCTCGAATGTTTTGAGCGCATAAATACGCTCGCGACGGGCTTTTCGGCAGGACAAGCGCATCTATCAACCCGGAGCGGAGCGCTTCCAGCGTCTGCTCGTCATCCGAAGGCCAGAGCGTCACTGCAGGTGTAACGCTTCTGCGTACCCTGCGCTTGGCGGATGCCTGCCGCCGTTTGCGGGTGTTTGAAAGAACGCCCACCATAGCTTATGAAGCGCTCGGTCGATCTAGACCCGTGGCTTCACATCGAGACCGACCAAGACACGTTCCGTATTCGACAGGTCCCCGATGATCTTGCGGACGGGAGAAGGCAGACGACGTACTAGCGTCGGGAGCGCCAGAATCTGATCGGCGCGTGCCAATGCGGGGTTCTTCACCAGATCAATCACCTTGATCCGGTCTTCGCCGCCGAGATGCTCCACACAAATGCGCTTCAGGTTCGCGAGTGCCGCCACGGATCTTTGCGTCTCGCCTGCGACGTACAGGCACAAGTCATAAGTCGCTGGACCGGGCTTAGTGCGTGTTTTCTTGGCCGGCGTTCTGCTGGGGGGAGTCTTTTTCATGGTCACGCTCGTGCAGTCGAGCCGCCTTTGAGCGCCACGCCCTGGTTGGTTATCGTGAATTCATGGGTCGCATGTGAATGAGCCATGCCGCGGCTCTTGAGTATTGAAAGCGTGCGTATGCGACCGCCGTCCCTCTCTGGTTTGCGAAGCAGCACCCAAGTGTCGACGACAGAGGAGATGTCGACACCTGCTCGATCGAGGGACCCGCCATCCTCGCTCAGGCTCGTCATGTAAAGGGTTATTCCTTTGTTCTTCAGAAAATCGATGAGGCGCACTATCATGGAGGCCACTTCCGCGCTCACACCCATACTCTGAAAGCTGGTAATGGCGTCGATCACTACGACCCGAGGGCTTAGCTCCTCAATGAGCTGATGTATCCTCATCAGGTGAAGCTCGAGCCCATGGGCAGTCGGGCGCAATGCATGGAAGTGCAACAGACCTTTGCGTACGCAAGGGCGGAGCGACATCCCAATGCCTTTCGTGTTGCGCAGGAACTCATCAGGGGATTGTTCGAGAACAATATAGAGCGAATTCTCTCCCCGCGCGCAGGCGCCGGCTATGAAGTGTGCCGCAAAGGTGCTTTTCCCCGTTCCCGCAAGACCTGAAATGAGCACCGTGCTCGAAGCGTAAAAGCCGCCCCCCAAAGCGCGGTCGAACTCGTCGATGCCGCTGGACAAGATCCTGCTTGAGGCACGATGTGCAAGCCCGACCGAAGTGATGGGAAGGACCGAGATCCCTTTGTCACCAACCACGAAAGGATACTCATCAGTCCCGTGGATGCTCCCACGGTACTTGACGATGCGTAGTCGCCGGATCGTGAGCTGATTGGCTACGCGATGGTCGAGGAGTATTACGCAGTCCGAGACGTACTCTTCCAGGCCCTGCCGGGTGAGTTGCCCCTCTCCGCGCTCCCCAGTTATGACTGCGGTGACCTTCCTCTGCTTGAGCCAGTCGAAAAGGCGTCGCAATTCCGAGCGCAGAACAGCGTTGTTCTGGAATCCGCCGAACAGCGCTTCGAGCGTGTCGAGCACGACGCGTTTAGCCCCGATTGAATCGATCGCATGACCGAGGCGGATAAACAACGCTTCAAGATCGTACTCGCCGGTCTCGTGAATTTCGCTGCGGTTCACCCGTACCTCATCGATAACGAGCTTCTTGCGCGCCTGTAGCGCCTTCAGATCGAACCCCATCGAACTCACGTTCTGCACGAGATCGTCCGCGGTCTCTTCGAAAGACATGAATACGCCGGGCTCCCCGAATTCCACGGCTCCGCGCACTAGGAATTCCATTGCGAGCATGGTCTTGCCACAACCAGGTCCCCCGCACACGAGGGTCGGACGTCCGTGCGGCAATCCGCCACCCGTGATCTCGTCGAGGCCGGAGATGCCGGTCGGTGCTTTGCGTAGGCCTGGTGGTGACGCCTTGCGGACTGAACGACTGCTCGTGTTAGATCTCATGGAGATTGATGAAATTCTTATGTGCTCAGGCCTATGCTATCGAGATCGTTCGGCTGCGTCACGCACAGCACAACCGGGAAGCATTACTGGGACGAAGTTTACTCGAAGCGAGATAAGATCGGCGAGTTGGAAGACATTAAAAGCTCCCGGCAGACACCTAGGACGTAAGCGAGTTTCCAAAGCCAAAACAACATCCTGCAAAGAATTGCGGCGGCGTGAGAAATAAGAACTAGCCGACGCAGACAGCAACAAAAACTTGTCGAATACGAGCAACGCCCTCCAGAAGTTCGACGTCATGCGCCCCTCTCAGGTGGCGCTATTACTCACACCGCGCAATCGCATCTAGGGCCATTTGGCTCTAACCTCGGCGTGGTAACTTCGCCAGAATACAGCAGAATTCGGGATATTTATGGACTCAAACCCGGCGCCAACCGTCCACACGCGTGCCTTGCAGCGCGCCGCCGAGCTGCTTGGCGGAATTGACGCATTGCGGGTCTACCTCGACGTTACGCCGATCAAACTCGGGATATGGATGAGAGGAGGCGCTTCGCCGCCTGGCGACGTATTTCTGCAGGTGGTCGATTTGCTGTTGGAGCACGATGTCACAGCCTTCCGTGACGAGAAAAGCCACGGCGGGCATGGCGAGACAGATCGAGCAAGGCAGGCATGATGCGGCGCGGAACAGTTCACCAGGGCGAGCCGCGCTCGGAAAACTCATTTGAGAAGAAGACTTTCCGCTGGGAATTGGTACTCCATGAAAATGGTTCGCACAGGTGGAGTTGGCGTCGCATAGGAATCGATGGATCGATTGAACGCGCCTCTGGACCTTATCCAGACTTCGGTTTGGCCGTGGGCGATGCAGTCAAGAACGGTTTCTGCGCGCAGGACGAAGACTGGTCAATCAAGACGCAGAAATGGACGACGTATTTTCCACCTCGAAAGACGCCGTTCTCAGTGCGAGTCGAGTGTGGTGCCCCTCGTTTTTCCGACAGGTAACCGAAGCAACCACTAGCGTTTTGACGAACGCCACGTAAAATGAATGCGGTTAGAATTGAATTCACTAGGGCTCCACATGTGATTCTGACAGCGTCGCGCGACTCCTGAGTCAAAACCGACAGATCAGCACGATCAGCGGGAGGTGCGTTACGGAGATCGAAAGTGACGACCCGGTGCTATCCAGAGGGATCTATCTGTCACGTTGCCGATGGCGCCATTCCTATGGCGGGACTGGCCTCGGGTCGGCGCGAGCAGTCAGCGCCGGTATGCGATCGAGTCCGAAGCCAAGCAGCACGCCCAGTGCTGGGTCTGATCCCCATGCCAGTGGCCCTCTTTGGAAGTTGCGGGTGCGAAGCGCTGAAAAGATCACCCCGTAGTCGGCCCGGGTAGGGCCTTCTGGTGCTACGTGTAGCCGCGCAACCGGCGGCTGAATTCCTGCAGCCCGATGATTCCGCTCGCCTCGGCACGGGTGCACCAGTCCTCGAGCTGATGGACCAACTGTTCCTTGGACGCGCTCGACCGCTCCCATAGCGCGATCAGTTCCTGGCGCATGGTGTACACGGTTGCCAGCACCTTACTCATCTTCAACGCTCGGATGATCTCGGGGTGGTCCGTGACGGGTATGGCGACCGCGTTCATGTGGAGCATGCGTCTCACCATCGAGAGCTCCACGCCAATGGCCAAAGGGGTCACCCATTAGCCGACTCGTGTCAAGCAGGTGAGCGTACCCCTGGCGCGCGCAGCGCGCCTTTCATCCTGCTAATTAGCTGCTCCCAAGTATCGGGCCGTGAACGCGCCCGCAGTTTTCGCTCTCACGATGCTGGCTCGCTGAGCCGCACCAGTCACCCATCAGGATCAAGGCCTCGGTTGCCTTCGTCGGGCGGACAAGTCTTCGACCTGCCTGGCACGTATAGTTTCATTACCGGCTCCTCTGTCGAAACGTTCGTCGTGACATACCCAATCACAACGCTACCGCTCGACTCTGGAGTCGGCTAGATGATTATCAGGTCTTGCCTTTTGCCTGGCACCGTGAGCGGCGCGCCGCATGGCGCTTTGAATTCAGCTAGGTGATGATTTTAATTTCCGCTGTTCCCAGCAAGAAATGCCGGCTGAGCCGGCATTTTTTTGGCGTCCCCACGGGAAGCGGAATCAACCCCGCCTATCGAGTGGGAGTCCGAAACCGCCTTTCTGTGCGTCATCGCTCACGAAAACGCGCCCGGTGTGGATACCTGTCACCGCATGTGCACAGACACCCTTGACGACCTGCAGGAGATGGTTGCCACGTTGTTGCCTGACGTAGTTCGATACTGTGCGACGCCGGAGGAACGCGCCATGTTGGAGCACGTGATGTCCAGCGCGCTGGACAGAACGCTGCACTAGATGATGACTGCTCCGGACTGCTGTCGCCGCGACGCCGCTACTTTTCTTGACACGCTAGGCAAACCGAAGCACTAGGCCGGGTGAGCTTCGAAATCTTTCGGAACGTGTCGGCGTGTACGACGCCTATTTATCATATTGTGATTTGCTCGTCCTAAGACCGCTACGAGACCGAGCACCAGGAAAATCACAATTAAGTAGACCACTATAGCGAGTATGAAAGTACCCATGATGACAATACCTCATGACATGCGCCCGTATTCTGACGTGCAAGTGTCGTGCCAACTAAGCAATTCTCACCAAATCAATATGCTGTCGGGAAGATGACTAACGGAAGCAGGGTAATACTGTCGCTGCAGGCCGACACCCCCAGCGTCTTTCAGAGTTTTGCCATTTTGCCATGTACTGTAGATTGATACAGTGGCCACATCACCAATCACCCTCTGATACTGGGAAGCGAAGAACCCTCGGGGCCGTTGGGTGCGCCTGTCCTGGAGTCCATCCTGATCTGGGGTCGGACCATGCTAAGTATCTGCACCAACTAGATTTCCCGCTCAAAATCGCGTGTTTCCCGACCTTAGAGGGCCGATTTTGGCATCGAAACTGGCTCTGTAAGGGAATCCCGATTCGCGTAGTGCGTACATGCCATCGACTTCTTCGACCTCGCGATGTTGGGCCGCGGTGCCAAGCTCGCGCTTCATCCTGCTCACAAACTCAGGGCCGCCCACAGCAATCGCTTCAGACCAGGACTTGTTTCGCTGCAGAGCATTGCCGGCCAAAGCGTGCGCCACCCACTGACGGTGCGCTTGTTGAAAATCACTTACGCTCGCGAACCCGCACAGCGCGCCCAACTCCACCAGATCGATCAGCTTGTAGCGCTCACGGGGATCCTGGATTTCAACATAGCCGCCGTGGGCCCACTCGGCCGGATGCCTCACAACGCCCGCCCGCACCATATTCAAGTCGATATAGACGAGGCATTGGTGCAAGTGTTCGTCGGCCTCAACCGCGGTGGCGTGGTAGCGATCTTCCCAGAAGCCTCCTTGGCGCTCCTTGCGCTGATTGTATCGCTGCGCGGTGCTTCCGGCGACGAGCTGCATACTCCGCGCAACCACCTCTTCGCCCGTATCCTGCACGAGAAGATGAATGTGGTTGGAGGTCACCACGTAGTTGAGAATTCGCAGACCTAAACGCTTCTTCGCCTCGAACAACCAGCGCAGATAACAGCGCCGGTCACGCGAAAATTTGAAGAGAAATGACCTCTCGTGGCAGCGGTGAGTGATGTGCCACAGCTGCCCGGGCGCAAAGTGGCGGTTGGCACGTGGCATCCAGACAAGCCCTTAGAGCGCAGGTTTTGCCCATAAAAACGCACCGCTAAGGCTTTGGATGACGGCTATTTGACGTGCTTACGACCTTAGATCAACGGATTGCGCTGGTCCGACCCCACAAACGGAGGCCACAGGTTCGTTTCATTCGGGCGAATGCACCACACGCAGCAGCGGGTGGTCGGCTCATCATGTGCGAGCTGACGCGTGGCGGGATGACGATGACGCAGCCGTGTGAACCGTGAGCGAGAGCGCGAGCGGGGGGAGCGAGATGAGCAATGCTCCGTCATCGCGGCGGAATATGGATTGTTAAAAAGCCTGAAATTCGACAAGGAGTGTCCTTGGCCTGAGGCGGAAATCGTCACATCCGTCACGAGTCGGCCCTGGTCTCACCCTGCGCCCAGGAACTAATGCCTCCCTTTCCACCGTGGCACGTTTGTTGCTCCGGGATATAGCGGGAGGCAAAGAATGAGCTGGTTGGTATTCGTTAGTGGAATAGTCGTGGGAGCAGTGCTCGTTGGCCTATTCCTATTGTTTGTCCTTAGATTGATTGTGGATGAAGAAGAGAAAAAGCGATGGCGCGTAGAAATAGAAAGAATTGAAGACTCAGACCAACCCATCTAGCCGTCCACTTCATAGCTTCGTCATCGCTCATCTTCTACGGCGGTATGCGCCTGGCTGCTTCGGACCTGGCGTACTGGCTCGTGACACGCCACGACAAGAGAACGGTGCCCGCTTTATTAGTCACGTGGGACCTCGGCGATCACCGTAACCCCGGACGGCATCTTCGCCTCTGGATTGCATAAGCAGGCCGCGCCAAAGCTCTCGGAACGGCCGCCGGGAAAATCACCCAATGGAAGAAATCCTGCCGACGCGGAATCGGCAGCCATCGTGAACGCCAGCAGTGCAGGTACAACGGCAAAGTGACGTGCGATGCGTTGCTTCGTGCGGACTGCACGCGCGCCCGAACGGAGAATCTTGGGCGCTTCGCTGGGGATCTCATCCAAGGCGGCATAGGCCATAGATCCTCCTCGTATTGCGTGCGGGTCAGCATAACCCACCGGAGCGCGTTGCGCACGCCCTTCTTGGCGCGCGGCCGGATTTACGAGTAGAGACGACGGCTTCTGCTGCCTCATCACGAAGCGCGCCGCCTCCGTCGCCTCCACGCAGCGGCCGCGATATATCCCGGAACTCGTAAAGGGCCAAATCGGCCCCATTCGCCACGACTTAGTGGCCGAGGGCGAGCTAGTCGTGCTTGATCAACACGGTGGGTCAGTCTCGGAGCACTCCAGCGGCAGCACCGCTTAAGGCAGCCGGCGCGCATTCATCAGGCTGCAACGATGACCTAGCGGCGATTTTACCTCGATGCCCACGCCAGCGTGCGCGCAAGCCGAGCCATCCGCTCTGGCCAAGACCAAGGCGCGCGCTTCGAGGGCGGCGATGATCTTCAAGCTGCCGCCAAACCGCGGGCAGTGTTCGATGTCGACGACACACAATTGTCGAATGTCTGGAACTGGCCGCGTGCCGACCGGTGTGGTTGAGCCTCAGATTTCCAGATAGCTGCCGGTCGTCAGTGCCGGAACCGACCCACTGAGAACCTCACTTGAAATATCATGGTCATCGGCGCAGGCTATACGTGGTTCGCGTGACGAAACGGCAGGCGACCCGCTGGGAGAGGAATCAATGATGACTCTTTATTCCCTGCTTTCCAGGTGCGTCGCGCTCACCGCCGGCGTCGCACTCGTGCTCGCGTTCACGGCGAGTGCGGCGGCACAACAAGCGAAAGACGCTGCGGCCCAAAAGCCGAAAGACGGGCCGGGTAACTGCCAACGCTGCCATGCTTCGGGACTTCCGCTCCCGGAAAAGCACCCGAAAATCACAGGGGCGAGCATTGCCGAGTGCGTATCCTGCCATGCCTCGCAGGCCGGACAGGCGAAGCCGCACCCGGTCGCCTCCCGGCTGCATCGCCAGCACATCAAGGTCGGGCTCGATTGCACCACGTGCCACGCGTATTCGCCGGGCAAGCGGTTCGCGGTGATGGGCCATGAGGGCAATCTGGGCGCGCTCGACGCCGAGCAGTACGAGAGGGTGCGCAAGGCGATGACTACTTGGGCGAGCTCGCCATGGCTCGCGTCCATTCACGGGACCAAGCAGAACCTGTCGTGCGGCGCATGTCACCAGAAGCAGCTCATCCCGGACGACAACGAGACGGTACTCAACAAGCAATGCGCGGCTTGCCACGGCGGCTACGACAAACTTGCGTCGGCGACCAAGGCGAAGCTCAAGAACCCGAACATAAACCCGCACGGCTCGCACCTCGGGCCCGAGATCGCCTGCACGGTATGCCACCAGGGACACCAGGAGTCGAAGCCGTACTGCCTCAACTGCCATACCAATTTCGTCATGCCGATTCCGGGACAGGCGGCCAAGGCGGCCACGCCCGCGCCCGGCAAGTGACAGGAGACATCTCATGGAACGACGCGACGTCCTCAAGCTCGGAAGCATCGCGCTACTCACTGGCCCGCAGGCGTTCGCCGCTTCGCGCCACGAGCGCGCCGGCGTGATCGTCATCGGCTCCGGCGGGGCCGGTATGACAGCCGCGATCTCCGCCTTCGACGAGAAGGCGAAGGTGGTGGTGCTGGAGAAAATGCCGATCACCGGAGGTAATACGCAGCTCGCCGCCGGGGGCATGAACGCCGCCGAGACCGTGTTCCAGAAGAAGCGTGCGATCAATGACACGGTGAAGATCATGTACGACGACACATTCAAGGGCGGCAAGAACCTCGCCAGCCCCGAGCTCGTCGAGATCCTCGCGCGCAACTCCTCGTCGTCGATCGATTGGCTGACGAAGATCGGCGCGGACATGAGCGACATCGGGCGCATGGGCGGCGCAAGCGTGGACCGCTGCCACCGGCCGACCGGCGGCGAGGCCGTCGGTCATCACATCATCCACGTGATGCGCCAGAACGCAATCAAGCGTGGAATGGACGTGCGCACCAACTCGAAGGTAGTGAAGATCCTCGAGACGCCGGGTGGCGGGATATCGGGTGTGCTGGTCCAGAACAAGCTGGGGGAGCAGTACTCGATCGAGGCGCCGGCGATCATTCTGGCCTCGGGCGGCTTCTCGGCTAACCTCGAACGCGTCAAGAAGTACCGGCCCGAGTACAGCGCGTTCTCGAGCACCAATCAGCCCGGCGCGACGGGGGACGGGCTCGACCTCGCGGCCGAGTTCGGGGCGAAGCTCGTGGACATGGAGCAGATCCAGATCCATCCCTCGCAGGCCGCTGGCTCCAAGATCCTGATTACCGAGGCGGTGCGCGGCAACGGCGCCATCTGCGTGAACCGCGCGGGCAAGCGGTTCATGAACGAGCTCACCACGCGCGACGCAGCCAGCGCCGCGATCCTCAAGCAGACCGGACAGACCGCCTTTCTGGTGTTCGACGAGACGATCCGCAAGTCGCTCAAGCAGATCGAGGGCTACTTCCACCTCGAGCTGGTGAAAAGCGGCAAGACGCCGCAGGAGCTCGCGAAGGCGATCGGGGCGGACGGCGCCAACCTCGCGGCCACCATCGAGAGCTACAACAAGTTCCAGGCAGCCAAGAAGGACGACGAGTTCGGCCGGCCCGACATGAAGCTCCCCGTCAAGGACCCGGGCTATTACGCGATCGAGATCCGCCCCGGGGTCCACTACACGATGGGCGGCGTCGTGATCGACGGGCGCTGCCGCGTGCTGGGCCAGGACGCCAAGGCGATCCCCGGCCTCTTCGCCGCGGGCGAGGTGACCGGCGGGGTGCACGGTGCAAACCGCCTCGGCGGCAACTCGATCTCGGAGACGATTACCTTCGGTCGCATCGCCGGTCGCGAAGCGACGCAGTTCGCGAAGGCCAAGCGACCCAGCTGATCGTTGTTGGGCGCGAACGTCCGCTCATGGCCCGGGAAGCGACCGTCATCGCTTATTTCAGAATGCGCCAAAGCTGCCATTCGTAGCACAACATTGGCCGGCATCTGGTGCGGCGCCGGCCACGCCTGATCGGCGCTTCACTACCTCCGTCTACTCGGCCATCCCCTAGACAACCGCGCTGCGCAGATTAACGTTCTGTGCTCTCGAGCCGCGTATGACTTTGGTTACGACTGAAATTTCTCCTGGTCCTGATGCCGCGGCCTACGGGCTAATCAAGACCGACGACTGTCATCCAGTAGTGCGTTTTGCCCGCTGCGTCGACGCCGTAGGCGCGCACGAAATCGAGCTTGCCGTCCGGGCCGCACCGAAATACCGACAACCTCGCCGGCACCGTCGTCACGTCGTTGCCTTCGCGCACGTTCATCGGCTTGATGCTCGCAGCGACCATGAGGCGCCCGCTCGGATCGAAGGCGAACGTGCGCACGTGGAACGAGTGCGTGTCGGCGTGCTGAATGAGCTTGGGCTCACCGGTCGCTGAATCGATCGTGAAGGCAGTGATCGTGTTCTCGCCGCCGCCGAAGACTTTCTTGCCGTTGAAATCGACCGTGTGGTCGGCGCGGTTCGCGATGTAAACGAAGCGCCCATTCGGATGCACGTGGATCGTGCTCGGCTGCTGGCGGGGCTTGGCGTTGGCACGATCGCGGAGAATATCGCACGTATACGCAGCTTCGGGCTCGATGCGATCCCCGGGCATGCGGAACATGTAGAGCTGGCTGCGCTTCTCGTCCGAGACGTACATCCAAGGTTTTTCCGGATGGAAGTCGACGTGACGCGGGCCGAAGCCGTAACCGCCGTTGGGCGCGACAACCTGGGGATTCGACAGCACGCCGTTCTCGAAGGTGAAAGCCCGCAGGGCGCCCGGATCCTCGGGCTTGCCGTGTTCCGCCTTGTTGCCGCGGTCGACGACCACGACCGTGCGCCCCGACCGCGCCACCCTCACCTGGTGCGGATAGGGACCGAACTCGAGGCCCGCAGGTTGCCCGACTTCCGATCCCAGCGTGCCGTCGCGATTGATGCTGTGGATCGTCAGCCCGCTCTTCGGCAGATTGTGCGCGTTGATCGCGTAACTGCCCGACGGATCGAGACAGACGTTGACTGCGCGATGCGGGAGCGGCTTCGGCAGTCCGTCAGGCGTAAGGCCGCCCGTCGCCGCGTCGATGCGGTACGCGCTGACGTGGTTCATATTCCCCTTCAGCCCCGGGCCACGATTGCTGGTGGTCAGGTACAGGTGCTTGCGCGACGGATGCGCCCATCCCTCTTGCACGAACGACGGCACGCGGATGGAACTGCGCGGCGTAAGGGTAGCGGCCTCGACATCGACGTCGTAATGCGTGACTTCGTCGTCGACTGCGCTGTAGAGCATCACTCTGGCGTTCACGTTGATTCCCTCCCCTACATCATCTTTACGACGACTTTGCCCACGCGACCGAGTCCCAGCGCATCGCTATCGAGCGACCTTAAGGGCCTGAACGAGCTCGACGGGGATATCCGCGGCACGAAGATCGAGATGTCTCGGCCGGCGCTCTTTTAACGATCGCACCCCTCAATTGCCTTCGCGCGGCATCTTGGCATCGATCGCCACCGGCGCCACTTCACGATTTCATCGCGGACGAACTTGCGCACTTCCGGGGTCGACTTCACCTCCACTTCGACGCCCATGCTGGTCAAGGTTTTCTGCGTCTCCGGGGACTACATGTAGGCGGCGGTCTCCGTATACAACTTGTCGGCGATCACTTTCGGGGTCCCAGGTGTGGCGGCGATCGTGTACCAGTTGGATGCATCGAAACCCTTCACGCCGAGCTCGTCCAACGTCGGCAAATCAGGGAGCATGGTGCTGCGGTTCAACGTCCCCTCGCGAGTGGTCTGAGCTTGCCGGTTTTGAAATGCGGTTGGGACGGCAGGATGGGCGCGATGCTCGCGTGCGTCTGACCGCCGATGACGTCGACCAGGGCCGGGGCCGTGCCCTTGTACAGCACGATATTGAACTGCTGACCGCCGTCACGAACAAGTGTGAGATTACACAAGGAAAACTCGCGTCAACGGCAATGAGGACCAAATGACGGATGGTTTTGCCACTTTCTCGGGTAGTTTTGGGCGATTTCAGCCGCTCAGAGGCGCACTTTCGGCTCGAATATTTTTAGTAAGTTTCTGATTCCATGGAGGCGGGGTCGGAATCGAACCGGCGTACACGGCTTTGCAGGCAGCAGTAGTTTAACGTCAGATCAAGCACTTCGACCAATTTCACTTTCGCCAAACACGCGTAAATCGGTCTAAAAACCGGTTGTTTTTCAAAGATCGCGAGTGGCGTGGCGAAAGTGATTTCGGCCTACCGACCGTTTGACGTGCGCCTGATCCGGGTGCGAACGGGTCTCGAACCGAGGCGTGCCACAAAGTCGAGCATGTTCCGGTTCGACGCAAGCGCGTCACCCTCGAGCACTTTGCTCCCACGGTCCTGCAAGCTATTCATCAGCGCAATCATCAAGCGTCGGCCGACGCCGAACCGTCAAGCACTACCTCTACGACTGTAAGATCGTCAGTCACATGGAAGCCGCACAACATGGGCAGCCGCTCGAACACAATGGCGACGCGTGCTCTGGGTATCGCGAGCACCTCGGAACGCTCCTGCATCGCGAGACGATCGTTCTTCATCAGAGACCTCCTTCGAGACCGGCAACGAACTCAAACAGGATCCCGGATAGCGCCTTGCCGTACCCGCGCACCAGCGCATCGGGCGATGCTTGCGGTAGATCGACGCGGCTGACGATCGTGCGCTCGTGCACCAGCTTCGGACGCGCGCCGGCTTGGTCGATCAGCGTGAACTGCACGGCCACCACCGCCGCAGGAGGCCGTCCCTTTCGGAAATCGCCGTAGAGCTCGGTGACGGTCGCTTCGAGCACATACGGAGCGGACCTGCCGTTGCCGGGTTGACTGACGGTCTTGAACGGACCGGCATGCTCGAGCCACTCGGCCATCCGGTTGCCCAGCATCGCCCCGGGCTCGGCAATGAACGCGTGATACGGGTCGGAGGTGTACTGCACATCGTCTAGACGGTAGACGAGCGCGTTGCCGGCATACGCGGCTGCGACGCGCACGTTTCCCATGCGCAGCGTTTCCGGGCGTCGCGGGGCGCTGACACCGGCAGCCGGCGGGGGATCGACGACGTAGGTCGTCGCTTGGGGAATCGGCTTGCCGATCGAGCAGCCGGCGAGGGCAAGGGCAGCGCACCCCGCCAGGACGATGCGTTGGGCGTTCATCGAGAACTCCCGGGAAGATGGATCTTTTCGGGCGGGCCGCCGAGCAGCAGACCGGCGGGGTAGCGCTTGACGGTTTCCGACAGCGCGCGCAGGTTGTCCGCGGTCACGCGCAGGTCCTGGACGGTTACGCGCACGTCGTACTGGTTGTCGCCGATGAGGGCATCGAGCCGCTCTGCCGTGTCAGCGATGCGCTTGACCATGCGGTCCAGGTCGCCGTCGTCGGCGAGCTTCCGCACGCGCCCGCTGATCGCAGCGACGTTGTCGACTGTCTGCTTAAAGCCCGGATCGGCGAGGAGGTCATCGAACCTGGTGGCGGCGGCGTCGATCTTGCGCAGCGCATGGTCGATTGGCGCCGTGGCGAGGATGCGATCGACGCGCTCGAATTGTCGCGTTGGCATTCCTCAAGACGTCGTTGACCCCTGCCGAGAGCTCCGCGACCGGCACGTCGTTGACCTTCCGGTCCAGGTCGACGATGAGCGTGTTCAGGTTCCGGCCGAGCGCCTTGATGTCCACCTCGTTGAGGCTCGCGAGAAATGCCTGGGCATTGGCGATGATCTCACCGGTGCGGCTCGGCGCGGAAGGAATGTAGGTGTATTTCGGGATCCACTGGAACTCGAGCGGATGGTGTTTTGCCGCATCGAGGAAGTCGAGTGCGAGATACTGCTGACCGGTGATGCCCGCGAGCTGTGTCTGGGCGCGCAACCCTCTCTTCACCAGCTCGACCGCATCCTGCTCCATCCGGCCGGCTTCCTTCCCGGACAGATCGACTTTCACCCGAACCACGATGTAGTCCCTGCGCCTGTCCAGCGGGACGTCCCTTTCGTAAGTGGCCGCCGACGTCAGGATCTCCGAGACCTGCCCAGCGGCACGCCGCGGAAGCGCACGGGCGCCCCGAGCTCGAGCCCGGCGACCGACTCGTTGAAGTAGGTCTCGAAGGTGAATGTCGGCTGGAACAGCTTGCGGCCGCCAAGCAGGAAGAGCACCGCGGCCAGGATCGTGACGCATACCGCCACGAACACGCCGAGCCGGTAGTAGCGTCTGGTCTCGTCCATGACCTACCTCCTTGTGCCTGCCGGCGTCAGGCCGCCGGTTGAAGAACTGTCGCACTCGCGGGTCGCCGCTGTGATCGCGCAGGTCGGCCGGCATTCCCTCGGCGATGATGCTGCGCGAGACCGGGTCCAGCATGATCGCCCGATCTGCGATGGCGAAGATGCTCTGCAGCTCGTGGGTGACCACCACGAAGGTGAACCCAAGATTCTTACGGAGTGAGAGGATGGTCCGGTCCAGGTTGGCGCCGGTAATGGGGTCCAGGCCGGCCGAAGGCTCGTCGAGGAGCAGAATGTCGCAGCCCAGCGCCATCGCGCGGGCGATGCCCGCGCGCTTCAGCATTCCGCCCGACAGCTCCGCCGGCATCAGGGATTCGGCGTGGCCCATCTCGACCTGCCGCAGGATCATGCGCGCGGTGAGGTTCTTGCCCGCGAGCGCGAGATCGGTGAACTGATCGAGCGGGAAGCGCACGTTCTCGAGCAGGTTCAGCGACCCGAACAGGGCGCCGCTCTGGTACATCACCCCGAGCTTGCGCTGCAACAGCGCCTTCTCGTCCGGGCTGGCCTTGACGATGCTGTTTCCGTCGATGAGGATGTCGCCCGCCATCGGCTGATAGAGGCCGATGATGTTCTTCATGAGACTGGACTTGCCGCTGCCCGACCCGCCGAGAATGACCAGGATCTCCCCGCGCCGCACGTCGAAGGAAGCGTCCTCGAGCAGCACGCGCGTGCCGTAGCCCATCCGCAGGTTGCGCACGCTGATCGCCGGCAGCGGTGCCAGTGTGTTGGGGAGCGGGCCGGGCCTGCATCGTCCGTCCGTTCAGCTCGTCAGAACGGCGAAGACGCCGTCGATCATGACGATCAGCACGATGCTGGTGACCACCGCGCTAGTTGCCGAGAGTCCGACCGAGATCGCGCCGGCGCCTGTGGCGAGCCCCGCTGGCAGCCGACTGCCGCGATGGTCAGGCCAAACACGGACGCCTTGGCGAGGCCGAGGACGAAATCCCCTGCCGTCACGGCCCTCAGCAGCTGGTTGTAGAACTGAAGGAAGCCGACATCGAAGGTCGTCATCACCAGCGCTCCGCCGAAGAGTCCGACGATGTCGGCGAGGACCGCGAGCAGCGGTAGGACCAGCGTCGCCGCGATCAAGCGCGGCAGGACCAGGAAGTGGATCGGGTCGAGCCCGAAAGTGGTGATCGCGTTCACCTCCTCGTTGACCTTCTGTGTGCCGATCTGCGCGGCAAACGCCGCGCCGGTACGTCCGGCGAACACGATGGCCGTCATCAGGGCGCCCAGCTCGCGCAGCATGGCGATGCCGACGCCGTCCACGACGAAGATCGCCGCGCCGAACTGCTGGGCGACCAGCCCGATCTCGAAGGCGATGATCACGCCCATGAGGAAGCCCACCAGCAGAACGATCGGTACGGCGTTGGCGCCGGCTTCGGTAGCGATGTCGAGCACGTCGTTCCACTTGAGTGCGCCGCGCCGGGTGAGAGCCTGCCGGAGGGCACCCGCGCACGCGCGAGAAATGCGGCCATCGCTTTCGCGTAACTGATTTGTTGCGCGGTCGCCCGGCCGACATGCTCGAGGACGTCCATAGTCCGGCGGCTGGGGGCCGGTGGTTGAAATCACCCGGGTCGAAAGCGTGCACCAGGGCGGCAAAGTTCGGGGCGAGGGCCCGGACTTCTACATTTGCGTTCGCCGGCCGATCGCGCCGAATGAGATCGAAGAGGAAGGCGATGCCGACATCGTCGATGTACTCGAGTCGCGAAGCGTCGACGACGACCGGGCGATCAGGATTGCGCGTGAGCATTTCGATCGCCGCCCGCCAGATCGGCGCCGCCGTGTAGGCCGTGATCCGGCCCTCCAGCAGCAGCTCGACTTCCTGTCCGGAGGTCGTGGACGTCATCGTCGCCATATCTGGATCCGGCCTCGCCATCTCGACGGATGCGCGCCGGCCCGCCCGGCGGACACCGCGGCGTCAGGCATATTGGTCGCTGCGGGGTTGGGAGCGGCGAAGCACTTCCTCAACCATGAGCGACTCTTCGCTCTCATCCCACTCGAGCTCTGGCAGCACGCCGTCGCGCCACTCGGCTTCCTGCCTCAGGGTAAGCTCCTTGTCGGTGCCGTATACATCGTCCAGCATCATCGCAACCTCCATCAGTTGGTAACTGTCGCTTGCGCTCTCTGGTTCATTCCGCGTTGATGATGGCCAGCTCGGCCGTCGTGGGCGCCTGCTCGAACAACCCGGCGTCCTCATCGAGGGTCACGACGACCTCGGCTGGTGCTATACCGTGCGCCCGTGCGAACGTCATACGCGCGGCCGTGATGGCATACGAATCCCGTGCCCATATCGCCTGCAGGGCCGGCCCGTGTTTCAGTCTGATCAGGTTCATGTTGTCCTCCGTTACGTTGCTCATGCGCTCGTTGCGCACGCCAACAGATTGGGTCTGAAAATATCCGTCCTCGATGAGCATCCCTAAACCATGACGCAACGGTAGCGCGCGGGCGACGCGAAGTCGTCGGTAAATCGTCGTGGTTCGGTCGCCATTCGGTCGGATGAGCCGTGCGGAAGCGTGCACACCGTGCGTAGTCCAGTGCGCATACCTCGCCGGTTTTCAGTGCGATCGCTGTGCAATCGAGCGCGCTTCAGAACTCACCTTGGTCCGCAGCCGGTATGGCAAGGCCCTGCCGGTCATCAGCCAAGAAACTGCGCGTACGCTTATGTTGCGCATCGGAGCTGCACGCCTCGCTGATCGGCGTATCAGCTCACTCCTCAAGATTGCTGGCTTACCTGGCTCTTGGAAACGTCTCGTGAGGTAAAGAGTGCAGCATCGATGGTCCTTGCGCAGCAATCCGCCGTTCGCGTGCGCGCTCGTGCGTCGCGCGCCGAGGGGCGAAAGCGCACGTAGTCAGGCACGAGCCGCCCCTGCGCGTCGAACAACTCCTTGGGCTCAGTCTTCGAGCATTTTGAGGTTTGCAGGATTCTCGCGCACGTCGGACATCGGCACCTGGTGGGCGCGCCACGGCTGACGAATACGGGTGACCGAAGGGATAATGGCAGGCCGATCCGCCTCGCTCCAGGGGAAATCCACATGTCGAACGCTGCCGTGCGCATCCACGCTTGTCTGCGGTGGTGGCTCGAGGCAGCCTTGGTGTTCGCGGCGGCCGCAACGGGCGCGTCAGCCCTGGCCCAGGATGCGCTGCGCTTCACTGATGCATGGTTCCCCGAGGATTGCGGACTGCTCAAGCTGCGCGTGAAAGAGCCGGCAGCGGTGTGCGGATTCGTGTCGGTGCCGTTGCGTCATGCGGATGCACAATCGCCACGTATCCGTCTCGCTGTCGTGGTGATCCCGGCATTGGACAAGGCCGGCCGTCAACCCGATCCGTTGTTCCTCGCGCAGGGCGGTCCGGGCGGCTCGACGATCAGCGGCTTCGGTCAGATGCTGCTCGACGACCCAGACAAGCGCCCATCGCTCAATCGGGATCTCGTGCTCTGGGATCAACGCGGGACTTATTTTTCCCAGCCCAGGCTCCTGTGCCGCGAGACGCGAAACCTCGCGTCCGAGGCGGCACCAATACGCTTCTTTCTGCTTCTCTTCGTCTGCGGAGAGCGCCTGGCGAAGGAGGCCGGCGATCTCTCGGCGTTCAACTCGCTGGAGAACGCGCGCGATGTCGACGACGTGCGCGCGGCCCTGGGCTACGAGAAATACAATTTCTACGGCGTCTCGTACGGCACCGAGCTCGGCCAGTTCCTGATGCGCCTGCGCCCGCCGCATCTGCGCAGCGTCGTGCTGGACGCCGTTGTGCCGCTGGGATTCAGCCTGGTCACCGATGTGCCAGCCGTCAAGCAGCAGGTGATGCAGCAATACGCGCGCGCCTGCGAAGAATCGCCGGCCTGCAGCGCCGCCTACCCGGGGCTCGCGGCGCGCTTCCTGGCGTTGCTGGACCGCCTCGACAAGGAACCGGTGTCCTATGCCGTCGTGGAGGCAACGGCCGTGTCCGGCAAACCGCGGGTTACGCGGTCATCGCTCACTGGCAAGGATTTTGGCGGCGTCCTTTACCAGTCGATCTACATGCGCGAAGCGGTCCCGCTCATACCCTACGTTGTGAAGCGCGCGGAAGAAGGCGATTTCAGCTTCGCGCTGAACATGGCGGCGCGGCTGGGCGCCGCGCAGGACGACATGGCGGATGGCATGTACATGACGGTCGTGTGCTCCGAATACGGCGACACGCCGGAGAACGCGCTGCGCTTCCCGGGCGTGTTGAAGCACCTCGCCGATACCGCCGAGGCCGAGGCCAAACAGGTCCTGAGCCTGTGCAGCGACTGGGGTATACGCCTGCTGGACAAGGCGCTGCTCGAGCCGGTGCAGTCCGACATCCCGACGCTGCTCCTCTCGGGCCGATTCGATCCGGTAACCCCGCCGGCGCACGCCGACCGTGTGGCAGCGAAGCTCACGCACGCATTCCACTACACCTTTGCAGGCGGCACACACGGGCAGGCTTTCACCGTTCCCTGCGCGAACCGCATCATCGCCGCCTTTCTTGATGCACCGGCAACCGCGCCCGATGGCGCGTGCGCGCAGGAGACGCCGCCGAACTTCTACACGCCGGATCAGCTCCTGAGCCTGCCCGGCAGAAAGCAGGGTGGCAGCGCGACGATACAGGATCACATGCTGGCGCTTCGGGGCCCGGCGATCGCGGTCGCCCTTGCCCTCGCGCTGCTGTTCAGCGCCGTGCCCGTGTATGCGGTGACCGAGATCGTGCGCGTGTTCAGGAGTCGCGTCGTGAGGCTGCCTGAGGGATGGCGGGGCCGCCTGATTGCGGCCGCGCCCTGGGTGCCGGTGCTGACCGGCCTCATGCTGCTGGGCTTTCTGGCCGCTGTCGTCACCAGCGTGGGGAGCGCGTTGTCCCGCAACCAGCTGCTGCTGCTGGTCGGCGTGGTGCCTGCCTGGGTGAAGGAGCTGACCTGGGGCATGCTGCCCTTCGTGCTGTCACTTGCTTTGATGACGCTCGCGATGGCGCTGCTGTGGCGGTATCGGGCGCGCAGCCTGATGGGGCGCTTCTACTACACGCTCGTGGTGCTGACCGGCTGGTACGTGTGCTTCGTGCTCTTGCGGACGGGGTTGTTTGGCTGATGATAACCGTCCGTCTCATCTGACCGGCAGCCAGCCTGAACCTCTCCGCACTCAGGTGAATCGAACTGCCGACGCCGGCGGAGCTAGACAGGGGCTTTACGGGTCCCGATTCCACGCGCCTCCTTGCCGGCACGCCGGCCGGGCTATCGCGCCGGATGAGATCGAAGAGGAGCGCGGTGCCCGACATCGTCGATGTACGAGTCGTGAGGCGTCGACGCCGTCCGCACGGTGTTGCGTGCGAGCGTGTCGATTGCCGAGCGCCAGATCGGCGCAGCCGTGTAGGCAGTGATCCGGCCCTCGAGCAGAAGCTCGATCCCGGGCCCGGAGGCGGTCGACGTCGCCGGGCGGCGCGCAGGCTGAGTATCAAACGGTGTTGATGATGACCAGTTCTTCCGCCGTGGGTGCCTGCTGGAGCGTCCCCGCGGCGTATTCGATGGTGACGACGACTTCGTCCGGAGCGATGCCGTGCGAACGTCATGCGCGCCGCCGTAATGGCATAGGAATCCCGTGCCCATATCGCCTGCAGGGCAGGCCCGTGTGGTGAGTGTGACCAGGTTCATGGTGGTCTCCGTCACGTTGCTCGGGCGCTCATTGCGCACGTCAATCCGCATTTCCTCGAGATCGAGTCGGCCCGGGGTGAGGGCCTTGAGTGTATCTGCTGCGCGGCTTCCTGGACGCGACGGCCCCTCTGCGACGGCCTTGTCCACCTGCTGCTGTATGGTTTCGTTGATGACGACTCCTTTTCAATCGATGTCATATCTCGGATACGGATATCGTTCCCGCGGTCAGGCGCATTCGATCGCCATCGCAGTCGCTTCGCCGCCGCCGATGCAAAGCGAGGCGACGCCGCGCTTGCCGTCCGTTCTTGCGCAGCGCGCCGAGGCAGCGTGGACGAGAACCGGGCGCCGGAAGCGCCGATCGGGTGGCCGAGCGCGCAGGCACCGCCATGCACGTTCACTTTCTCGTGTGGCAGGCCGTGTTCCTTCATCGCCGCGAGCGTCTACAACCGCGAACGCCTCGTTGATCTCGTAGAGGTCGACATCGGCTGGGCGCGCCAGCCGGTGCGCTCGAAGAGCTTGCGGATCGCGCCCACAGGCGCAGTGGTGAACTTGCTCGGGCTCCTGCGCGTGCGTCGAGTGACCGATCACCGTGGCGAGCGGGGCGAGGCCGCGTTTCTCCGCGCTTCGAGCGGCGCATCAGGGATCAGCGCCGCGGCACCGTCCGAGATCGATGGCGAGGAATTGGCCGCCGTGACCGTGCCGTCCTTGCGGAACGCGGGACGCAGCGTCGGGATCTTTTCGATCTGGGCCTTGAACGGCTGCTCGTCCATCTCGATGAACTTCTCGTCCTTCCCCGGCCTTGATCGCCAGCGGGGTCAGCTCCCAGGCAAACCAGCCCTGGCTGGTTCGCCTGCTGCGCCCGCTCGAGCGACGCAATCGCGAAGCCATCCTGCGCTTCGCGCGAGAACTGGTACTCCTGCGCGCAGATCATCGGCGAAGGTACCCATCAAGCGGCCCTTCTCGTACGCGTCCTCCAGGCCGTCGTAGAACATGTGATCGATCGCCTGGCCATGGCCCATGCGCAA